>DASXVA010000013.1:0-170692 GCA_036504515.1 Rhodocyclaceae bacterium | reverse complement strand
TGATCGGTGCCAAGGGCAACGATTTCATCCGTGGTCAGACCGCCTGCATTGAGTTGTGTGGTGCTCAGGGCCTGGATCTGCGTAGTCGTCAGCTTGGCCAGGTCAGCCGTTTCCATGTTCGACAACTGGTAGGTCGAGAGCGCACGGATCTGACCCGTGGTCAGGGCGGCGATCTGGGTCGAGCTCAGGGCCACAATTTGATCACTGCTCATGCCAGGGTTGATCTGAGCTGTCGTCAAAGCAGCGACTTGAGTGGTAGTCAGAGCCACCAACTGATCAGTTGTCAGAGAACTGTTAATTTGGGCGGTACTCAGGGCAGCAACTTGGGCTGTCTTGAGAGAAGCCACGTCAGCCGTTTCCATGTTCGACAACTGGTAGGTCGTCAGAGCACGCAGTTGGCCGGTCGTCAGGGCTTGGACCTGATCAGTGCCCAGGGCAACGATTTGATCAGTGCTCAAGGCACCTGCATTAATCTGAGTGGTGCTCAGGCCCTGGATTTGGGCAGTGGTCAGCTTGGCAACGTCTGCCGTTTCCATGTTCGACAACTGGTAGGTCGTCATCGCACGCAACTGGCCGGTGGTCAGCGCTTGGATCTGGTCGGTGCCAAGAGCAACGATTTCATCCGTGGTCAGACCGCCTGCATTGATTTGAGTGGTGGAGAGTGCCTGGATCTGCGTAGTCGTCAGCTTGGCCAGGTCAGCCGTTTCCATGTTCGACAACTGGTAGGTCGAGAGCGCACGGATTTGGCCGGTAGCCAGAGAGGCGATCTGGGTCGAGCTCAGAGCCACGACTTGATCACTGCTCAAACCTTGGTTGATCTGGGCCGTCGTCAGGGCACGGATTTGGTCAGTACCCAAAGCCACCAATTGGTCGGTGGTCAAAGAACCACTGATCTGGGTGGTGGAGAGCGAAGCCACTTGCGCGGTGGTCAGCTTGGCAACGTCCGCCGTTTCCATGTTCGACAACTGGTAAGTCGTCAGAGCACGCAACTGGCCGGTCGTCAGCGCTTGGATCTGGTCGGTGCCCAAGGCAACGATCTGATCGGTGCTCAGGGCACCTGCGTTGATTTGCGTGGTACTCAGACCTTGGATCTGGGCGGTAGTCAGCTTGGCAACGTCCGCCGTTTCCATGTTCGACAACTGGTAAGTCGTCAGAGCACGCAACTGGCCGGTGGTCAGGGCACGAATCTGGTCGGAACCCAGGGCAACGATTTGGTCTGTGGTCAGACCGCCTGCATTCAGCTGGCTGGTAGAGATGGCCTGGATCTGGGCCGTTGTCAGGGCAGCGATATCCGCTGTTTCCATGTTCGACAACTGGTAGGTGCCCAACGAGCGTACCTGAGCAGTTGTAAGCGCGCGAATCTGCGCAGAATTCAAGGCTACGATTTGGTCGGATGACAGGCCTGCATTAAGTTGCGTGGTAGTCAGCGCACCCACCTGGGCAGTACTTAGCGCGACAACCTGATCTGTTGTCAAACCACCACCACTCAACTGGTACGTTGAGAGCGCTGAGATTTGCGATGTTTTAAGGGCTGCAATATCTGCCGTCTCCATATTGGAGAGCTGATAAGTCGTCAGCGCCTTCAATTGGGAGCTACTGAAGGACTGCACTTGCGCCGTAGTCAGCGCAACGATGCTGTCCGAGCTAAATGCTTGTAATTGGTAGGTATTGAACGACGCGATATCCGTGGTCGTCAATGACGCAACCTGAGATGTTGCCATGGCGGCAATCTGAGCCGTTGTAAAACCGAGTACATAAGAAGCCATGATGCAATCCCTTCAGGAATTATTACGTTATTGATCACCAAATCAGGCAATCAGGACTAACTAACCTTTTACAAACAATTCAATGACTTCGAGCGGACCTACCCCATACCCAAAGACAGACTCTGTAGTCCATTACGACCATTGTAGGGAAAACTTTAGGGCTAATTGAGAAATAAACAGCAAAACCCCTGCTATTCCCCATAGCAAGCCCCTCCATTACTCAATGGTGCGAAAAAAGTCACAGTCGTCCAGAAACCATCCCTAAAAGAAAAGGTCTCGCTGAGCCGTAAAGCAAGACCAATACCAACAAACAATTCCTTAACAATCTCTTACACCGATCATATTTAATCGAGATTGATGGCAAAAATTGCCGTAGCGAATCCTTCGCCTCCGGCAACAACCGGCAAAACTTGACGGAAAAACAGCCTATCTGCT
Organism: Rhodocyclaceae bacterium; assembly: GCA_036504515.1. Taxonomy (GTDB): domain Bacteria; phylum Pseudomonadota; class Gammaproteobacteria; order Burkholderiales; family Rhodocyclaceae; genus AWTP1-18. Next base: position 168,491 of record DASXVA010000013.1, on the reverse strand, counting down.
CCTTATCGGCAAACATTTAGGTTTCTTTAGGGGCTGGCACGGGGGTTGCTGAATGAGGGTGTCCTAAACAGCATCTGGGACGCCCAGACTGTTTAACCCACCGTTTTTGAAGGAGCCAGCCATGCCTCAAGTGATTAACACCAATATGGCATCACTCAATGCCCAGAGAAACCTGAACAAGTCCCAGTCGGATCTGAGCACAGCATTGCAGCGGCTCTCTTCAGGCATGCGGATTAATAGCGCCAAGGATGATGCTGCCGGCCTAGCCATTTCCCAGCGCTTCACCTCGCAAATTCGAGGTCTGGATCAAGCCCAGCGCAACGCTAACGACGGCATCTCTCTTTCGCAAACAGCTGAAAGCGCGCTCCAGTCTTCTGGTGACATTCTCCAGCGGATTCGAGAACTTGCGGTTCAAGCATCAAATGCCACTAACTCGACCAGCGACCGGCAAGCCTTGAATGCTGAAGTTCAGCAGCTGACGCAGGAATTGCAGCGTGTATCCACAGCAACTCAATTTAACGGCCAAAACCTGCTGGACGGATCTTTCATGTCCGCCGCCTTCCAAGTAGGCGCCAATGCCAACCAGACGATTGTGGCCACATCAGGCAATTTCCAAACCAATGCCTATGGTAATTACCGAATCGGTGGCTCCGCAGCCCAGTCGGACAACGGCCCCGGGGATCTGACGGTTGGATCAACGCTGGGCACCAAACTCACGTCGGTGCTCACCGGCGCAAGCAATCAGTCTGCAATTAAAGCTGGCGCCATGAGCATTTCAAGTGGTGCAGGTAACTATGTCGTCAAATACAACGACAACACCAGCGCTGAACAATTGGCGGCTACAGTCAATGCCGCACAAACCGGGGTCAGGGCATCAGCAACGACGTCATTCATTCTGGGCGCCGTGGATGCCACAGCACCCACCCCAACAGGCCCGGCTACCAATGAGTTCCAACAAACGAAAAGTTATTCGTTCATGGTGGCAACCGATACAAGCACTCCTGGAGCCCCTCCTTCCTCCTTCACAACCATCTCATTCACCGTAGGTGGTTCAATCAGTACTGGCGCCTCCATTTCCTCAGCTGACCAACTAAACGCTGCCGCTCAAGCCTTTAATGATGTCTCTGGAAAAACTGGGTTTACAGCACAAATTGTAAAAACCGATGGCGGCAAGTACGGTTTGGAGCTGACAAACAACGCAGGCAAGGACCTCCGCCTGGTTAATAACTCAGCATCAGGTCTGGATGTTTCCCTGGAAGACCAGACGGTTCTCGACGGTTCGACAGCCACAGCACCAACCGCTGCCACGCTCACTGCCGCAGGGAACCAAACCACCTGGACAACGGGTTCCGATGCCTGGATCAATGGTCAAGTTACGTTTGACTCTGAACGGTCCTTCTCAGTTACCGACACAAATACCAATGGCTACCTGCTGAATAGCGTAACCACAACACAAGCCGCACAGCTACAAACTTGCGACAAGATGGATGTTTCTTCCTACGACTCGGCGCAGCGCACCCTGGCTATTGTCGACTCCGCACTGGCGGCAGTAAATGGTCAGCGCGCTCGGTACGGTGCCCTTCAATCACGGTTTGAAACGACCATCAGCAATCTGCAGACTACGTCGGAAAATCTTTCTGCTTCCCGTTCCCGCATCCAGGATGCTGATTTCGCAAAGGAAACCGCAGCACTTTCCCGCGCTCAAATTTTGCAGCAAGCGGGTACAGCCATGCTGGCCCAAGCCAACTCGAGCCAACAAAGTGTCCTGAAGCTGCTGCAATAAGTTAATTAACTTTTCAAATAAAAGCCTGCAGACCTTTGGTTCTGCAGGCTTTTTTAATTTTCAGGAGATACACACTCAAAAAGTACCTAAAGTTTTCTTCTCCTTGCCCGATAACCCAAACAAGAGCACGAGATTGCTCGCCCTTCACTGAAATACGAAGGCATTCGGGTATTAATTGATCCACAAGGAGATCGAAAATGGCAATGACCATCAACACCAACCTCGCATCACTGAACGCACAACGGAATTTGAGCAAGTCTCAAGGCGCCTTGTCCCAGTCCCTGCAACGCCTGTCCTCCGGCATGCGGATCAACAGCGCCAAAGATGATGCTGCCGGTCTTGCTATTTCTCAGCGTTTTACTTCCCAGATTCGCGGCCTTGATCAAGCTCAGCGCAACGCTAACGACGGTATCTCTCTGTCGCAAACAGCTGAAAGCTCACTGTCTACTTCTGGCGACATTCTGCAACGGATTCGCGAACTGGCCGTGCAGTCTTCCAATGCAACAAATTCTTCCAGCGACCGTTCGGCCCTGAACTCTGAAGTTCAACAGCTGACACAAGAACTGCAACGGATTTCCACATCCACTCAGTTCAACGGTCAAAATCTGTTGGATGGTTCTTTCAGCTCCTCCACTTTCCAAATTGGCGCCAACGCCAATCAGAACATTGTCGCTACCTCTGGCAACTTCCAGACCAGCGCTTACGGCAACTACCGTATTGGTGGCCTGGCTGCACAGAAAGACACGACTCTTGGCGATCTGGCCGTTGGTTCAACTGCCGGCGTCCAACTGACACAGTTCGGTTCTTCTGATACATCCAAAATTTCGGCCGGCGACACACTAACCGTTGCAAGCGGCTCTGGTAGCTATAACGTTAAGTATTCTGCCAATAGCTCAGCTGCCACCATTGCGGCCACTATCAACCAAGCCAATACCGGTGTCAAAGCCAGCGCCACGACCACCTTCATTTTGGGTGCAGATGATGCGACTGCAGCTAATACCACTGCAGCGACCGGCGCTGAATTCATGCAAGGGACCAGCTACTCCCTGCTGATGGCCACAGACACTAGCAATCCGTCTGCCGCCCCCTCCTCCTTCACAACCGTCTCCTTCACTGTTGGCGGCTCTGTCTCCGGTGCATCCATTTCTTCTGCAGATCAGCTGAATGCTGCCGCACAAGCCTTTAATGATGTTTCTGGCAAAACTGGTTTCACTGCCCAGATCGTCAAGACTGATAATGGTAAATATGGTCTGCAACTGACCAATACCTCCGGTGCAGACCTGCGGATTCAAAACAACTCCACTACCAATGCCTTGGCCCTGGAAGACCAGCATGTCATTGATGGCTCCACTTCAACAGCCACTGCCACCGCAACTTCCATGGCTGTCACCTCATCGGCTGGTACTTGGACTGCTGCTAATGCAACTTGGGTCACCGGACAAGTTACGCTTGACTCTGACAAGTCTTTCGCTGTCACTGGCACTAACACTGAAGTCCTGACTGCTACCGGCACCAAGGCTAGCCAGCTGCAATCTGCTGACAAGATGGACGTATCCACCTACGAGTCATCTCAACGTACCCTGGCAATCGTGGATTCCGCCTTGGCTGCAGTGAATAACCAACGTGCTCGTTACGGCGCTCTGCAATCTCGGTTTGAAAACACCATTTCCAACCTGCAAGCCAGCTCCGAAAATATGTCTGCCTCCCGCAGCCGTATTCAAGATGCCGACTTCGCAACGGAAACATCTTCACTGAGCAAGAACCAGATTCTCCAGCAAGCCGGTACGGCCATGCTCGCCCAAGCGAATGCACTGAGCCAGAACGTGCTGTCCCTGCTGAAGTAATCGGGATAGAGTGAAATGAAATCGCGGCAAGAAAAGACCAATGTGTCAGATCTTGCCGCGTTATTCCTTTAACTGATGGCTAGGAGATAAAAATGCCTACTGATGCCATTGGCCAAGTACAAAGTGGAATAACGGAAGTCAGCGCTAGCGCAGGTGTCAAAATCCTCGGCAGCGGAAAAGCAAGTGCGACGGAAAGCACTGGCTCGCCGCAACCGTCGAACACCGCCACGGCAGTCCAACCGGGTAAAGCTGCACTGGAAGCGATTGCCAAGCAAGTCCAGCAAGCGCTCACTACAGCCGATACGGGACTCCAATTCTCGGTGGACAACTCGACCGGCAAAACCGTCGTCAAGGTTGTACACGAAGAAAGCGGAGAAGTGATCCGCCAGATTCCAAATGAAGAAGTAATGGCCATCTCCCGCAACATCGGGAAAATGCAAGGCTTGTTGTTCGAAAAGAAGGCCTGAAACTACCCGGATGCCAAGCTAGGCACAAATACTGCTTAGTCCAAGCATCACTGGGTATTAATTCTGACCTCCAGATTTGCCCAACTTGGTCGATAATTGAACAAGGCAACGGCACAGGAGTTTATCGATGGCCACTATCTCATCATTAGGATCAGGCTCAGGCCTCGACCTCAGCGGCATGCTTACCAAGCTGATGGCTGTTGAGCAACAGCCGGTAACACTACTAGACACAAAAGAAGCAAGCTTTCAGGCTACGCTGTCAGCCTACGGGACGCTAAGCGCCGGGGTTTCAGCACTTCAAACAACCACTGACGCTCTTGCTGCCACCAAACTATTTGATGGCAACACGGTCACATCATCAAACACAAGTACCGCCACAGCTACGGCAAGCACAGCTGCCAAGGCCGGAAGCTACACCCTAAATGTCATCGCCAAGGCTCAAGCTCAAACATTAGCCTCGTCGACTTTTGCCAGCATGACGGCCGCTGTGAATGGCACCAGTGCCGGCAAACTCAAGATTGAACTTGGCACCTACGACAGTACCGGCAATTCTTTCACTACCAACACTGCAAAAAACCCCGTTACGGTAGATATTGCCGCCAACGCTTCCCTGTCAGACATTCGAGACGCCATCAACAATGCCAATGCCGGAGTCACTGCCAGCATAATTTCTGTTGGCTCAGCGGGGTACAAGCTATCGTTGTCGTCGGATGCAACTGGTGCTAACAACAGCATCAAGTTGACCACCATGGATGCCAATAGTGTTGCCACAACTAACAACACTGGTTTGGCCCAGCTATCTTTCGACCCAACGGCTGCAACGGGTAGCGGTAAAGAATTTACTGTCGGTACAGCAGCCCAGGATGCCCATATCCAATTGAACGGGATTGATCTCTATCGTTCATCCAACTCTCTTTCTGACGTCATTACTGGTGTCACCCTGACACTGGGGGCTACCGGAACGACAAACCTGGCCATAGCCCAGGACACCACTGGTATTTCGACGGCGCTCACGAATTTCGTCAAAGCCTATAACGATCTGAACACCCAGATCAAAACGCTTACCGCCTACGACGCCACCACTAAGAAAGCGGCAACCTTAACGGGCGATGCTGGAGCTAGAACACTGCAAAGCACACTGAGGAACCTTATCAGTAGCCATATCAATACAGGTACCAGCAGCATCAGCAGCCTGTCCGATATCGGCGTCACCATGCAGAAAGATGGCTCGCTGGCATTCGATGCATCCAAACTCAATACAGCCCTACAGACATCTAGCTCGGCAGTAAAGACCCTGTTTTCAGCGACCACTTCTGCTAACAGCAGCGTGCAAGGTGTTGCCGTACAGATGTCGTCCACATTCAAATCAATGCTGGGATCAGGTGGGCTTTTTACGGCCAAGACAGATGGCATCAATGCTTCCATCAAGTCCATTGATAATCGGCGGACTGAGTTGAATCGGCGACTGACACAGATCGAAGCCAACTATCGAGCCCAATTTACGGCACTGGATACCGCTGTTGCCCAAATGCAGTCAACGTCTTCGTACCTGACCCAACAGTTGGCCAGCTTGAGTTCAAGTTCTTCCAAGTAAGCCCGAGCTAAGGCAGAAAGAAACGTGTCTATGTTCGCCAACTTCGGGAAGTCAGCTAACACCTACAGTCAAATCGGTATCGAAACAGGTGTTGTCGAAGCGGGCCCCCACAAACTGATCATGATGCTTTTTGATGGAGCCGCCGTATCCCTGCAAGATGCCCAACGGGCATTGCAAGAGAACCGGGTACCGGAGAAATGCAAACACATCACTCAGGCACTGACCATTATCGATAGCGGTCTGCGGGCCAGCCTTGACCCCGTGGCCGGTGGCGAACTGGCAGAGCGCCTTGATGCGCTTTATGGCTATATGAGTGATCGCTTGGTGCTTGCCAATCTAAAGAATGATCCGGCCATTCTTGATGAAGTGGCCAGCCTCCTTAATGAAATCAGGACTGCTTGGGCAGAAATAGCAAATGATCCAGCAGTACTTTCAAAGACCAGCTCGGCGGCGTAAACACTATGATCACTGCGATGCCTAATCAGATTTCCCTCTACGAAGACATGAGCACCCTTTCCACCTTGATGGTGGAAGCAGCCCGTGCCCATGACTGGGATCGTCTTGTCAGCCTGGAAGGCTCGGTCACCGAGTTGAAGGTTGCATTGGAATCCAATGACGACAACAGCCAGTTTTCAGCAAACGAAATACTTCGCAAGCGGACCCTGATCCAAAAGATTCTGCAGGACGACGCCGAAGTTCGCCGCCATACCGAACCCTGGATGGAGCACCTGCGCCAGTTTCTCGGTCAAAACAACGTCCGCAAGCAGGTCGCACGCGCGTACGGCGCAGGTTTCTAAATGTGTCGGGGTGGCTTTTGCCGCCTCGGTGCATTGTCTGCTTTACTGACAGGCGCTGAGTCATGGCCCTGATCCCAACCGATGTCGGTGTCAATCTTCGCACGCAGCTTGACACCCCGCTTCGACCGGCAACTGCGATTGCCGAAATTCCCTCCGACCTTCCCGAACTAAAACAGGGTCAGGTATTTTCCGCCCGAATTCAGGATGTTCTTCCCGAGAACACTTATAAAGCACTGGTAGCGGGCAAGAGCATTACGCTCTCTCTTCCGGCGGGGGCCAAAGCCGGAGATACACTGGAACTGGTCGTCGTAGACAAGACACCGCGCATGGTCACGGCGCGGCTGGCCGATCCCGGCAGCCTCAGCGCCGATGGTGAGCAGTCTTATCCTCACTCCACCTTCAGCCCTGCCGGCCAGATGATCGGCAACCTGTTGCCGGCCCAGGGTGAGGACTCAACACCAGCACTCCTCAATCGGGGCGAGCCCCTGCTACCAACACCTCCCGGCACAAATGACGCGGCAAAACAGATCGCACCCCAGCTAGAAAAAGCCATTACCCAAAGCGGAATGTTTTACGAAGCTCACCAAGCGAAATGGATTGCAGGGGAAGTCACGACCGAGTCCTTGCTGCAAGAGCCACAAAACCAGAAGCCACATACAGAGGCCACAACAGCTAATAGCAGCCTTCCGGAAAAAAGCAGCAATGCTCTGTCCTTGATGGCCCAGATATTCGGCCCCGATCGCAGCGAGACCGCTGCTAATGCCAAAGAGGCTTCGGCTGCTCCCGCCCAGGCGCTTCCAGCCCAAACCATTCCGGAAGACCTGAAACAACTCGTCCAGCAGCAATTAGATGCAGCGGCAACCCAGCGCATGATCTGGCATGGCGAAGTTTGGCCCAATCAGGCCATGGACTGGGAAATCCGTCGTGATGCCCCTGATCAGCAAAATAACCAAGATGCCTCGCCGGATAATTGGACGACCCGCCTGGCCTTGACCATGCCCAAACTGGGCCGGGTTGAGGCAACCCTGGAGCTTCGACCCAAGGGTATCCACGTCAGCGTCAACTCAGCCAATGCAACCGGTGCCGAAGACCTGCAAAAAAGCCTGACTCAGCTCAGCGACTCTCTTGAGGCAGCTGGAATTCTGCCGCTCTCACTACGGGTCTGGGTAAAGCCTGCTGGCGATGAGTAACAAACCGTTCAAGGACGAACGTTCCCTGGCTGTCGCCTTGGCCTACGCTCCGGGCGATGCAGCGCCCAAGGTGGTTGCCAAGGGCCGCGGATTGATTGCGGAAGAAATCATCAACCGGGCAAAAGAGCATGGCATTTACGTTCATGAGTCCCCTGAGCTGGTCACCTTGCTGCAGCAGGTGGACCTGGACGAAAGAATCCCGCCCAAGCTTTACGTTGCCATTGCTGAACTACTTGCCTGGCTCTATCAAGTGGAACAGGGCGTAGCACTGATGCCTCCCCAACTGACTGTACCGGAAGACTTGGGCTAAACTCTTATGTCCAATGAGATTGATGGCATGACTGAAATCACGACCCCTGAGGCAGAAGAACCATCAAGCAAGCCCAACCCGCTGCTTGAGCCCGCTGACTACAACCAGTTTTTGCTGCATACCCGCACAGAGATCCGGTACGTACTCAGATCGCTGGTTGAAAACGTTTCCCAGATCACCATCTTTTTCAACGAAGGTAAGGACTTGCTCCTGACCACGCTGGCTGCCTACGACGACGAAGGCTTGATTTTCGACTACGGTGCCAGTTCGGAAATGAACCGTAAGGCGCAGGAAGTTGAAAAACTGTTTTGCATTGCCACCCTGGAAAAAGTAAAAATCCAGTTCATCCTCAAAGGCTTGCGGACCATTGAACATGAAGGGCGCCCGTCATTTCGCGCGGCTTATCCCGAAACCCTGCTACGCCTCCAACGGCGCGAGTACTACCGGCTCACTATGCCGGTCACCCGCCCCCTGACCTGCATGATTCCGCTGCCGGACAAAGATGGGCAGGCGGACTCCTTCAGCGTCAATGTCGTAGACATCAGTGGCGGCGGCTTGGCTCTGGTTGCTCCTCCGGAGCACGTTCCCTTTGCGCCCAATACAGAATTCCCCAACTGCCGCATAGACTTGCCTGAGATTGGTACCGTCGTTGCCACCCTCAAGGTGAAAAGTGTCTTCGAAGTTACCCTGCGCAGTGGCACGGTGCTGAAACGCTCCGGCTGCGAGTTCATCAAAATTCCCAGCCCCATGATTACCCTGATTCAGCGCTACATCATCAAGGTGGAGCGGGAACGTAAAGCTCGGGAATCAGGCCTCGCCTAAGCTTACTTGGGGCAGGGCGAAGGGTTTTTCCCGCAATTCGCCTAAAATAACGGGAATGAAGGGGGTTTCCCCCTTTTTTCTTGTCTCCTCAACCGCCCCGGCGGTACCACCCTAGCGACCCCATGAGCACCCAACGCTACGACGAATCATCCTTCCGCGTCCTGAAGGGCCTTGAGCCCGTGCGCGAGCGGCCCGGCATGTATACCCGGACTGACTCCCCCGCCCACATCATTCAGGAAGTCATCGACAACGCCGCCGACGAAGCCCTCGGCGGCTTTGCCAAGAATATCCACGTCCTGCTCAAGACCGACGGCTCGGTCTGTGTCACCGACGATGGCCGGGGCATCCCGGTGGGCCTTCACCCGGAAGAAAAAATTCCGGTGGTGGTGCTGGCCTACACCCGGCTCCATGCCGGCGGCAAATTCGACAAAAAATCCGGCAACTCGGCCTACGCCTTCTCCGGCGGTCTGCACGGGGTCGGTGTGGCTGTGACCAACGCCCTGTCCCTGCGCATCGACGTCGAAGTTCGGCGTGACGGCAAGATCTGGGGCATCGGCTTTGCCGAGGGCGGCGAAAAAATCAGCGAACTGGCGGAGCTGGGTTCCTGCGGCAAGCAGAGCGGCACCCGAGTCCATGTCTGGCCCGATCCCAAGTATTTCGACTCACCCAAGGTTCCTTTGAACGAACTGGAGCGCCTGCTCCGTTCCAAAGCCGTGCTGCTGCCCGGGGTCAAGGTCACCCTGGACATCGAGCAGGCGCCCGGCGGCGTCCTCAGCAAGACCTGGAGCTACCCCGAAGGCCTGGCCGGCTATCTGCGGGAAATGGCCGGCGATCAGGAAATGCCCATCCCCCTTTTCGCCAGCGAGAAATACGCCTCCTCCCAGGACAGCGACTTTGCCGATGGCGAAGGTGCCGCCTGGGCCCTGGGCTGGTTCCCCGATGGGGGCGTGGCCTCCGAGTCCTACGTCAACCTGATTCCCACCATCAACGGCGGCACCCACGAATCGGGCCTCCGCGGCGGCGTGTTCGATGCCATGAAGACCTTCGTCGAGCACCATGCCCTACTTCCTCGTGGCGTCAAGCTGCAACAGGAGGATGTCTGCGGCAAGATGGGCTTCGTCCTTTCCGCCCGCTTGCTGGACCCCCAGTTCCAGGGCCAGGTCAAGGAGAAGCTCAACTCCCGGGAAGCGGTAAAGCTGGTCTCCAGCCAGATCAAAGACCCCTTTGAAATCTGGCTCAACCAGCACGTCGAGGCCGGCAAGGCCATTGCCGAACTAGCCATCAAGCAGGCCCTGGCGCGGCAAAAGAATGCGCAAAAAGTAGAGAAGAAAAAGCAGTCCGGCGTCGCCGTGCTGCCGGGCAAACTCACCGACTGCGAATCAACCGACATCGCCGAGAACGAGCTGTTCCTGGTGGAGGGTGACTCCGCCGGCGGTTCGGCCAAGATGGCGCGCAACAAGGAAACCCAGGCCATCCTGCCCCTGCGCGGCAAGGTGCTGAATTCCTGGGAAGTGGAAGCCGGGCGGCTGTTCGCCAACAACGAAATCCACGACATCGCCGTGGCCCTCGGTGTTGATCCCCACAGCCCCGAGGACTCGCCCAATTTGGACAACCTGCGCTACGGCAAGGTAGTCATCATGTCCGATGCGGACGTGGACGGTGCTCATATCCAGACCCTGTTGCTGACCCTGTTCTACCGCCACTTCCCGGCCCTGATTGCCCGGGGACACATCTACATCGCCCAGCCGCCCCTGTATCGCATCGACGTTCCTGCCAGTGGCAAGAAGCGTCCGGCGCGGCGGCTCTATGCCTTGGACGAAGGCGAACTCAACGCCATGAAAGATCGCCTGACCAAGGAAGGCATCAGTGAAGACAAGCTGGAAATTGGCCGCTTCAAAGGCCTAGGCGAAATGAACCCCGAGCAACTCCGGGAAACCGCCATGGACCCGGCCACCCGCCGCGTACTGCCCATTGCCCAGGACCCCGAAAGCCAAACCGCAACCCTGAAGCTGTTCAACCTGCTGATGGGCAAGGGCGAAGCCTCGGGCCGCCGGGCCTGGATGGAAGAAAAAGGCCATCTCGTGGAAGCCGATATCTAGGCCCTTGCCCGCGCCATGAGCAAATCCTTCGTCGATGCCAACTACCGCTTCATCGCCGCCTACAACGAGGTGAACGCCCGCATTGCCCACCGGCAGCAGGCACTGGCCCTCTACGTGACGTTGGTGGTGAGCCTGTTGGCGGCCCTGGTGGCGCTCAAGCCGGGGGAAGGCAGCGGCAAGCTACCCATCGAATGGCTGGTGCTGGGCTTCCCAGTCGCATCCACTTGTCTGGCTTTTCTCAACTACAAGGCAGAGCGGGCCATCACCAATCTGCGGGCCTTTCTCGCTACCCTGGAACAGCTCAACAATGCCCACCAGGAGCTGCCCAGCTACAACACCGACCCCCAGTGGGCCCTGGACGCCAACAAGGCTCGGCGCTTCCACGACTACGCCTCCGCCGTGCTGGTGGCTGGCGGCAATGCCATCGGCCTTGGTGCCGTATGGAAAATCTATCCCGAACGCATCGGTGAAAATCAAGCGGTGGTCTGGCTCACAGCCAGTGTTGCCGTGATTTCACTGATCGCCCTTCTCATGATTCCCCGCTGGAGCTATCGCCCCGGTGACGCCTCGACTGACAACCATGAGCACTGATACTTCCGACCTGTTCGCCCTCGGCGACGCACCACCGCCTCCCCCCGCACCGCCAACTTCGGGCGGCTTTGACGGCAGCATGGGCGACGGCACCTCCCTGCCCCTGGACAACTACGCCGAGCGGGCCTACCTGGCCTACGCCATGAGCGTGGTGCGCTCCCGCGCCCTGCCCCAAGTGGAAGACGGCATGAAGCCGGTGCAGCGCCGCATCCTGTTCGCCATGAACGAGATGCGCCTGTCCTCCACCTCCAAGCACGTCAAATCCGCCCGGGTGGTGGGTGATGTGATCGGTAAATACCACCCCCACGGCGACTCCAGCGTCTATGACGCCATGGTTCGCGTCGCCCAGGATTTCAGCCTGCGCTACCCACTGGTGGATGGCCAGGGCAACTTCGGCTCCCGGGACGGCGACGGCGCGGCGGCCATGCGTTACACCGAATGCCGCCTGACGCCCATTGCCGAGCTGCTGCTGTCCGAACTCGATCGCGGCACCGTGGACTTCGCTCCCAACTACGATGGCGCTTTCAACGAACCGGTGTTACTGCCAGCGCGACTGCCCTTCGTCCTGCTCAACGGCGCATCCGGTATTGCCGTCGGCATGGCCACGGAAATCCCGCCCCACAATCTGCGCGAAGTGGCTGAAGCGGCTCGATTGCTGATCAAGAAGCCCGAAGCTTCTCTTGAAGAAGTGATGCAACTGCTGCCCGGCCCGGACTTCCCCGGCGGCGGCCAATTGATCTCCAACCCTTCCGATATCCGCGACGCCTACGCCTCCGGCCGTGGCAGCCTGCGCATGCGCGCCCGCTGGCGTATCGAGGATCTGGCTCGGGGTCAGTGGCGAGTCATCGTCGAAGAACTACCCCACGGCGTATCCACCGCCAACGTGCTGTCGGAAATCGAGTCCCTGACCAATCCCCAGCCCAAGGCCGGCAAGAAGGACGTTTCTCAGGAGCAGAAGAACCTCAAGCAGGTGGTGCTCAACGTCCTCGAATCAGTGCGGGATGAATCCAACGAAAAGGCCCCGGTGCGTATCGTGCTGGAGCCCCGTTCCTCGCGCCTGTCCCAGGAAGAATTCATGGCCGTACTGCTGGCCCACACCAGCCTGGAAGCCAGCGTTTCCCTCAACTTCACCATGATCGGCCGCAACGGCCGTCCCCAGCAAAAGCCCCTGGTCCAGGTGCTAAGCGAGTGGGGCGAGTTCCGTATCGGCACCGTGGAACGCCGTACCCGCCACCGTTTGGCGGAAGTGGAAAGGCGCATCCACATCCTCGAAGGCCGCATGACCGCCTTCCTCAAGATCGAGGAAGTAATCAAGGTCATCCGTAATTCCGAGGAACCCAAGCTCGACCTGATCTGGAAGTTCCACCTGACCGACATCCAGGCCGAGGACATCCTGGAAATCCGCCTGCGCCAATTGGCCCGGCTGGAAGGCATCAAGATCGAACAGGAACTGGGCAATCTGCGGGAAGAACAGGGCAACCTGAACACCCTGCTCGACGACCGCAAAGAATTGACCAAGCTGGTGCTAAAGGAAATTGCCGACGACGCCAAGCAATACGGCGACGACCGCCGCACCCTGCTTGAAGCCGTGGCCCCGGTGGCCGTGGCCGAAATGTCAGTGCCGGACGAACCGGTCACCGTGATCGTCTCCAAGAACGGCTGGGTACGGGTCCGTCAGGGCCACAACATCGTGCCCGACACCATCACCTACAAGGCCGGCGACTTCGGTTGGATCGTGGCGGAATCCCGCACCATCTGGCCCCTGGTGCTGATCGACAGCAACGGCCGCGCCTACAGCGTCAAGGTCTCCGACCTGCCCGGCGGGCGTGGCGATGGTGTGCCCCTGGCGACCTTGATCGACCTGCAGGAAGGGGGCAAGATCACCCAGGCCCTCAGTGCAGACCCGGAAAAGAAATTCCTCTTCGCTGGCAGTGGCGGCTACGGCTTTGTCGCCAAGCTGGCCGATCTGGTCGGCCGCAACAAGGCCGGCAAGGCCTTCATCACCCTGGACAAGGGCGAGAAACCCATAGTCCCGGCAAAGACCGAAGGCGCCACCCTCTGCGCCGTTTCAGCGGCAGGCCGTCTGCTGCTGTTCCCCCTGGCCGACATGCCGGAAATGAGCAAAGGCCGCGGCAACAAGATCATTGATCTGGAAGCGGGTGATGAACTGATCGCAACCTGCGTGAACTACGGCAACAGCCTGACCATTGAAGGCCTTGGCCGCGGCGGCAAGCCGGGGACGGCGATCATCGAAGGCAAAGAATTGGAAGTCTTCCGCGGCCAACGCGCGCGCAAGGGCCACTTGGCCCCGATCAAGGTCAAGCCATCAGGCCTGTCCTGAAATGTGATCTGACAGAAACAAACAAAACGGCCCGGAGAAATTTTCCGGGCCGTTTTCATTCGTGACGTTCAATTGTTTTAGTTCAGCCCAGCACGCAACAAGAAGTGCCCCAGATGCAGATCGCTTTTGGTGGTGTGATTGATCTGCCAATCCACCAGCAAAAGCTGAATACGGAACAGCAGGTACAGGCGGTTGATGTCTGCCCGGCTCACTTCTGCGCGGAAATCATCAAGGCACCGCAGGAAGGTCTGGTGCTGCCGCACATGCTCCATCTGGAAGGGATAGCTGTAGCGGCCCATGAGGTTCTCTTCCGTCGCAAAATGCTCCCGGATGAAATCCGTCAGGGCATCCAGCGTAACCATGGCCTGATCATTCCCTCGCCCAATCTGATCAGACAATTCAGCAATACGGGCCAGCATTTCCTTATGCTGGGAATCGACCTCTTCGATGGACACCGAATACTCATCCCGCCAGCCGATTTCCCGTACCGACTCGCCGGCATGTTCAAGCAAGCCGCTACGCTCGGCCTCAATGCAGCGATCAAGATAACTACGGGCAGCCTTGTCATCCGGAGCGACCTTGGCACACTCCTCCAGAAGCGGACGCGCCATCTCCGGATGCCCCATGTGGAAGTAGGCAAGGGCTTCTTCGAAATGCTTCTTCGTCTGGTTTTTCGCAACCCAAAGCGGCTCGGGATCGGCATCAAAAACCTCATACACCGACTGAGCCTGGTATCGCCCCTTGACCCGCAGTCGATCCAGGAAACGAATCGAGTATTTGCTCCGGTCCACCAAGGAATGAAAGGTGTGTTCGCTGATGATGAGGGGCACGCCGTAATTTTTGGTCAGCCCCTCCAGCCGGGAAGCCAGGTTCACCGCATCGCCGATCACGGTACTGTCCATGCGGTTGTGTCCGCCGATGGTCCCCATCATCACCAAACCAGTATTGACGCCGATACCAATGCGAATTGGCACATAGCCGGCCCGGGCGCGGCCCATGTTGTAGTCCACCAGTTGGCGCAGCATATCGACCCCGGCCCGCACCCCATCATCGGCACTACCGGGGAACAATGCCATGATGCCATCGCCGATGAACTTGTCCACGATGCCGGCATTGCCGGCCACCACGGGTTCCATGGTGGATAGATAGGAGTTGATAAAACGGAAGTTCTCGGCGGGCAGAATGGATTCGGACAAGGTCGTAAAGTCCCGAATGTCGGAAAAGAGCAGGGTCAGCTCCTTTTCCACGTGGTCGCCCAAACCCACTTCAACAATGCTCGGCTTGCCCAACAACTCAAGAAACTGATGGGGCACAAAGCGGTCATAGGCCACTTCGGTCTCGGTTTTTGACGACGGGGACAAAGGCCGGATATCTGCGCTCATATAACTATCAGTATAAACGCAAAGCCCCGGCGGACCGGGGCTTGGGGAGATGCTGAAGCAGGCTGGCTGCGCCTAAGCTCACACCTGCATGTTCATGATGTCGTTGTAGGCCGTCACCAGCTTGTTGCGCACCTGCACCATTTGCTGGAAGGAAAGGTTGGCCTTCTGCAAATTGACCATCACATCCTGCAGATTGACGTTGTTCTGGCCGGAGGCAAAATCCTCGGTCATCTTCTGGGCACTTTGCTGAGCCTGATTTACTTGCTCCAAGGTGGATTGCAGCACCTTGGAAAAATCGACACCACCAGCATCGGCGGTTTGAGCCGACGACTTACCCTGAGCCAAGGCACTGGTGGCCTTCAGCTCGGCAAGCATGGACTCAATGTTTCGGGTGTCGATGGACATGTAGTGTTATCCGGCGGCAAAAAGTGTTCAATGTGATTCTAAGAGCAAAGCCTGTGCCTGGGAAGCGTCTTTTACAGGACCAATCATTCGTCTCCGACAATATGCCCCTCATCACGGTATTGCGCAAGCTTGTAGCGCAGGGTCCGTTCAGAGATGCCAAGCATTTCCACCGCCTTCTTGCGGGACCCGCCGACCTTCGCGAGGGTATCCAGAATATGCTGACGCTCAAGGTCCTTCATGTTGGTGGAAGCCGCTGCTGATGCGGAAGTAGCATCAAAAGGTATGCTGCCGGGAACCATCGTGGGTGCGTTGAAAAAACTGGCGGGGAGCGGCGCCGCAGGCGCTTGGGCACCATTACCCAAGGATGCGGGAGCCAGCAGCAAATGCTCGGGCTCCACCATATCGCCGGGGGCCAAAATGAGTGCCCGCTGCATGGTGTTTTCCAGTTCCCGCACATTGCCGGGCCAAGGATGGGCGGCAATCATTGCCGCGGCCGAAGGGCTGATCCGCACCCGACGCCCTTCCCGGGCACCTTGAGCAGCGAGAAAGTGATTGGCCAAGGGCAGCAGGTCACCCGGGCGTTCGCGCAAAGACGGGATCTGCAGGGGGAACACGTTGAGGCGATAAAAGAGATCTTCCCGGAAGCGGCCTTGCTTCACTTCTTCCGCCATATTCCGGTTGGAGGTAGCCAGCACCCGGATATCCACCGGGATCGGTTTGCGACCACCAACCCGCTCCACTTCCCGCTCCTGCAAGACCCGCAACAGCTTGGCCTGGAGCGCAAGGGGCATTTCGGAAATTTCATCCAGCAACAGGGTGCCGCCATCCGCTTGTTCAAACTTGCCGGACTGGGCTGTCTGCGCCCCGGTAAAGGAACCCTTCTCATGGCCGAACAGGGTGGCTTCCAGCAGGTTGTCGGGAATCGCGGCACAGTTGATGGCAACGAAGGGGCCACTGGCCCGGCCCGACTGCTCGTGGATGTAGCGGGCAAAGACTTCTTTACCAACCCCGGACTCCCCGGTCAGCAACACGGTAGCTTCGCTGCGGGCAACCCGGGCAGCCAGCAGCAGTACCTGACGGGTTGCGGCATCCTCGGCTACCACGCCCTCGGCGACCGGTGGTGTGGCATAACGTTCGATCTGGGCGAGCAAATCCTTCGGCTCGAAGGGCTTGAGCATGAAGTCGCAGGCACCGCCGCGCATGGCAGCCACGGCCTTGTCCACATCGCCGAAAGCGGTCATCAGCAGCACCGGCAGGCCCGGCTTGCGGCCGCGGATTTCGGCCAGTAACTGCAAGCCATCCATGGGATCCATGCGCAGGTCGGAAACGACCATGCTGAATTCCTGTCCTTCGCCGATCAGGACCAGAGCCCGCGGGCCGCTTTCAGCGGCAGCCACTTGGTGGCCAGCGGCTTCCAGAGTGATGCAGAGGGCGTCGCGCAGGGCTTCGTCATCCTCCACCACCAGAATGTGCAAGGTTTTTTTCTTCATAGCCTTATTGAAACACGCCCTTCATGGACCTTGGTCGTAAATAACCGGCAGGAAATACCCCCATCATGCCGCCGTCACATCCTGGGGCTGCCGGGCGACACTGAAAACGAACTCCGTGCCATCCCCGGGAACAGAGTTCACCTCGATATTGCCACCATGGGCTCGGGCCACACCCCGGGCAATGGCCAGCCCCAGGCCGGTGCCTTCGGCTCGGGTGGTAAAGAACGGCTCGAACAGGCGAGCAACCACGGAAGCCTCCATGCCTTTGCCGTTATCCCGGATGTGAAAGGCAATCCGTTCCGGAGTGAGACGGGTTTCCAGGCGAACCGTGCCATCAACCCCCACCGCATGAAGGGCGTTTTCCAGCAGATTTTGCAAAGCCCCGGCGACTTCCTTTCGGTTACAGGTCAAGGCTGCAATTCCGGCTTCGTCAGCGACGACAAAATTGACCTGGCGGGCCCGGGCCAGGGGTTCAATGGTGTGAACTACCTCTTGCACCACATCGGCCACCACCATGGCATCCCGTCCCAGAGCCTCGCCCCGGGCAAATAACAGCATGTCCTGAATCAAGCGTTCCAGGGCTTTGAGTCGAGCGACGGTCTTCTGGGCAATACTGGTTCGTGTCGCAGCAGGCAGATCGGGGTTTTCCAGATTGCCCGCGTAAAGCAGCGCTGCAGCCAAGGGGGTTCGCAACTGGTGGGCCACCTGGGCGGCCATTTCACCCATGGCCGCTAGCCGCTCATGGCGCTCTGCCTGATTTTTGAGGCGATGGGCCTCGGTAATGTCATGGACCAGCACAATGCGACCGCCCGCCGAGTCCAGGGCACTATCCGTCAGGGCCAGTCGGCGCTCATGGCAATGGCCGGCAGTGTATTCACCGGGCAAATCTGCCGGCATCAGGCGCTCCCGTTCGACAGTCGCCCACTGGGCATCGGTGAGCTGGTCGCCTAGCAGACGTTCCGCCGCGGGGTTTACCTGTACGATTCGCCCCCCTCCATCGAGAACCACCACGCCGGCGGGCAAGGCATCCTGCAGCAGGGTCATGCGCTCAGTCAACGCAGCAACCTGCCCCTGTAATTGGGTGTAGGCCTGAGACAGCTCGTCAGAAACCTGATTGAAGAGACGAAAGGCTTCGGCCAGGCGGGCCGCTTCCTCGGCATTGACAGGCGGGGCACCAGAAGGGCCCGGGGTATCGGGGATGAGGGGATTCATAACGGGTGATGATGGCAGATTCATTCTGTCGGAACAACCGAAACGGGCAGCGAAATGGCGGCAATTTTTGCCGCTGTTTACAGGAACCGGCCTTGCTTGTGGGACTGACAATCCCCATGGCCCAAAATTGGTTTTGAATTCACGGCCCTGGAACGAATTCTTCGCACTGGAACTTAATGTCAGACGTAGCCCAAGCCACTGAAGTAGCACCCGACCTCGTCGGCTTGCCCTTGTTCGCGGACAAGATCAAGCAGCTACCTGCTCGCGTCAAGATGGCGGCTGCGGTTGCTATTGCCGTGGCCGTGGCCGTCGTGATCGGTACCTGGCTCTGGGCCAAGCAGCCGGAGTACACCGTGCTGTTCTCCAATCTGTCGGACAAGGATGGCGGCGAGATCGTTGCCGTCCTCCAGCAACAAAACATTCCCTATAGCTTCTCCGAAAGCGGCAATGCCATTCTGGTGCCTTCCGCCCAGGTACACGACGTTCGGCTGAAGCTAGCCTCCCAGGGGCTGCCCAAGGGCGGCCTGGTGGGTTTCGAAGTCATGGAAAACCAGAAGCTGGGCGCCAGCCAGTTTCTCGAACAGATCAATTACCAGCGGGCCCTGGAGGGGGAGTTGGCCAGGACCATCTCCACCATCAACTCCGTGCGCGGCGCCCGGGTTCATCTGGCCATTCCCAAGCAGACCTCCTTCCTGCGGGACGAAATGAAACCCACGGCCTCGGTGCTGCTCAACCTGCAACCGGGTCGCTCCCTGGAACGGGTACAGGTGGCCGGTATCGTTCACCTGATTTCTTCCAGCGTCCCGGACCTGAATCCGCTGAACGTCAATCTGGTGGATCAGGAAGGCAATCTGATCGCCCCCAAGAACGACCCCCTCCAAACTGCGGGCCTCGATCCAACGCAAACCAAGTACATCCGCGATCTGGAGCAGGAATACGTCAAACGGGTCGAATCGATTCTGGCCCCCATCGTCGGCACCAGCAATGTCAAAGCCCAGGTGACCGCCGACGTCGACTTCTCCCAGATTGACCAAGTCGCCGAAACCTACCGCCCCAACCCGAGCCCCGATACGGCGATTCGTAGCCAGCAGACCAATGAGTCCGGCACCACCAATCCTCCTGCGGCGGGGGTTCCCGGTGCGCTGACCAATCAGCCGCCAGCGCCGGCCACGGCCCCAATCTCGACGCCTCCAGCGCCCAACTCACCCGGTTCCTCAAGCAGTTCGCAAAATCAGGTCAACTTCACCAAAGCCGCTACCACCAACTACGAGGTAGACAAAACCATACGCCACACCAAGGGTGTTCCCGGCGTAGTGCGGCGACTGTCGGTTGCGGTGGTCGTGAATCAGAAGCAGGAAGAAGTGAAGGGTGGCAAGATGAAGGCCGTCCCCCTGACCCCGGACCAGATGAAGCAGATCGAAGCCCTGTCTCAGCAAGCCGTGGGCTACAGCAAAGAACGGGGCGACACTCTGAATGTGGTGAACTCGCTGTTCGTGCCGGAAGAAAAGAACGCCCTGCCGGAAACCCCGATATGGAAAGATCCGGCCATGGTTACCCTGGGTAAGGAACTGTTCCGTTACCTGATCCTGGCCTTGGTGGTATTCCTTATCTGGAAGAAAGTACTACAACCTATTTACGACCAGATCTTCCCCAAGCCAGAGCCCGAACCAGAGCCCGAACTGACAGAGGAAGAGGAAATGATAGAAGGTGCGGATGGCGAACTCCATCCTGTACCGACCTACGAATCGAGGGTTCAGGATGCTCGAGAGTTGTCGAGGAAAGACCCCAAGGCTGTGGCCAACATGATCAAGGAGTGGATGGGTGGCGAATCCTGACGAAGGGCTGGAAAAAAGCGCCATCATGTTGCTCACCCTGGGCCCTGATGACGCATCTGAGGTACTCAAGCATCTAAGCCCGAAAGAGGTTCAGAAGCTGGGCCACGCCATGGCCGCCATGAAGCAAGTGCCCCGGGAAAGGGTGGAAGCAGTCCTGGCCGAATTCCACACGTACATGGGCGATAACGCGTCAGTTTCTGTGGACCAAGAACATATCAAGGCCATGTTGACCAAGGCCTTGGGCGACGACAAAGCAGCCAACCTGATTTCCCGCATCCTGCAAGGGGGCGATACCGCCGGTATTGAAAGCCTGAAGTGGATGGATGCGCCCACGGCCTCCGACCTGATCAAGAATGAGCACCCCCAGATCATTGCCACCATTCTTGTCCATCTGGAGTTCGACCAGGCCGGCGAAATTCTCAAGCATTTTTCCGAACGTTTGCGTAACGACGTGCTGCTGCGTATTGCCACCCTGGATGGTGTGCAACCCGTCGCCCTGCGCGAGCTGAATGAGGCCTTGACCCGCCTGATGGCTGGCGCTTCCAGCAACATCAAGAAAGCGTCCATGGGCGGCATTCGCCACGCCGCGGAAATCCTCAACTACGTGGGCCAGCAGGCAGAAACCGGCATCATGGACAATGTGCGGGAATACGACCCGGACCTGGCCCAGAAGATCCTGGACGAAATGTTCGTCTTCGAAAACCTCATGGATGTGGACGATCGCGGCATTCAGTTGTTGCTGCGGGAAATCCAGTCCGACTCCCTTATTCTCGCCCTCAAGGGTGCACCGCCAGAACTGCGGGAGAAGATTTTCAAGAACATGTCGCAACGGGCCGCCGAAATGCTGCGGGAGGACTTGGAGTCCAAGGGACCTGTCCGACTGTCCGAAGTGGAAGCCGAACAGAAGGAAATCCTCAAGATCGCTCGCCGTCTGGCCGAAGAAGGCCAGATCCAGTTAGGCAGCGGTGGTGGCGACGATCAGATGGTCTGATCCAGCCATGACGAAGAAAAATAATCTGACCGCTTGGGAACGCTGGGAACTAGCGACCCTGGAAGACGACGCCCATCCGGCCAAGGGTCCTCCGCTTCATAGCAAAGCGGCAAAGAAGGTTGAGGCCGAAGTGCCCGTCGTGGTGGAGGCACCTCCGCCCCTCCCCGAAGTGCACATGCCCACGGCCGAAGAGGTCGAACAGATTCACCAGCAGGCTCATGATGACGGCTATCAGGAAGGCCTTGCGGCAGGTCGTTTGGCAGGGCATGCCGAAGGCCATGAAGAAGGCTATAAAACCGGTCACGAGGAAGGCAAGGCCAAGGGCGAAGAAGCGGCTCGTCACTTGATGACCATTGCAGAAAAGCTGGACACAGCTTTGGCAGGTATGGATGGCGCCGTGGCAGAAGAACTCACGGCCCTCGCCATGGAAGTGGCTCGGGAAGTACTGCGCCAGACCTTGGCACTACAACCGGAAACCGTGGTCGGTGTGGTCCGGGATGCCTTGCTGCAACTGCCCCATCAGCACGCCAACATTTACCTTCACCCTGACGATGCGGCCTTGGTACGCAGCTATGCCGGCGACCAGCTCAGCCACGCCGGCCACCGCATCCATGAAGACCCGCGCTTGCAACGCAACGATGTCAGCATCGAAGCCAGCGGCGCCCATGTGGATGCCACCATGGCTACCCGCTGGCGCCGGGTGGTGGAAACTTTGGGACAAGAAACCGTCTGGGATGGACACACTTTGCCTCCGCTTGAGCCTGTTCCAGAGCCCGCTTCGGAGCCAGTGCCCGAACCCATTCCTGAGCCGGTTCCCGAGCTGCCTCCGGCGGCAGAAAACATCGAAACGCTAGAGGATCTTCCGGTAGAAGAACCCATAGCAGAAGAGTCGCCCCAGGTAGAAGACGTGCCGGAGGCAACGGCAGAGGTGGCCGATAATCAGGAAGAAAACATCCCTTCGACCCACGACCTCATTTCCAGCATTACAGGTGACACCCCATCTGACCAGCCGGCTTCTGCAGCCGAAGTTCCTACGGAAAAAGACGAGCCGTGAACCTGACCGCGTTGCGTGACTACTTGGCAGAGTGCCGCGAGTACGTTGCCTTGGCCGTTCCCGTCCAGTTGGCAGGGCGCCTGACGCGCATCAACGGCTTGGTCATGGAAGCCTCGGGACTGCGCTTGTCCCTCGGCTCCGGTTGCCAGCTACAGGCGCCAGGTATTGGTCGAGTGGAAGCCGAAGTCGTCGGTTTTAACGGCGAACGGCTGTTCATGATGCCTACCGAAGACGTCTTCGGTCTCGCCCCCGGCGCCCTGGTCGTCCCTCAAGAACCGCCCATTGAACCGCCTCGGGTAGGTCACCGCACACACCCTCAGCGGCGAGGTCAGGATCGGGCAAAGCATCTGCCGGTTGGTGAAAAGCTGCTGGGTCGCGTGGTGGACGGCAACGGCCGGCCTCTTGACTCTCTCGGCCCCCTCGGCACAACAGAGTCCCGCTCCCTGGCCAGCCGACCCATGAATCCGCTGCAACGGGAACCCATCCGCGACACCATGGACGTGGGTATCCGGGCCATCAACTCCCTGCTAACCGTCGGCCGCGGCCAACGGCTCGGTTTGTTTGCCGGCTCTGGTGTGGGTAAATCGGTGCTGCTGGGCATGATGGCCCGTTACACCGAAGCAGAAATCATTGTCGTCGGCCTAATTGGCGAACGGGGCCGCGAAGTCAAGGAATTCATCGAACACAATCTGGGGCCGGAAGGTCTGGCCCGTTCTGTCGTAGTGGCTGCCCCCGCCGACGTCAGCCCCCTGATGCGACTGCAAGGCGCTGCCTATGCCACCTCCATCGCCGAGCATTTCCGAGATCAGGGCAAACATGTCTTGTTGATCATGGACTCCCTGACGCGTTATGCCATGGCCCAGCGGGAAATCGCCCTGGCCATCGGCGAACCGCCTGTGACTCGCGGTTATCCACCATCCGTGTTCGCTAGGCTGCCCGCCCTGGTAGAACGAGCTGGGAATGGGCCTGAGGGCGGCGGCTCCATCACGGCGTTCTACACGGTGCTGTCGGAAGGTGATGACCAGCAAGACCCCATTGCCGACTCGGCACGGGCTATTCTGGATGGTCACTTCGTGCTCAACCGCAGTTTGGCCGATGCAGGCCACTACCCGGCCATCGACATCGAACAATCCATTTCCCGGGTCATGACCAACATCATCACCCCCGAACATCTGGAACTGGTACGCCACTTCAAGCAACTCTATTCCCGTTACCAACGGGCCCGGGACCTGCTGGCCGTTGGTGCTTATGTGCCGGGCTCAGACCCACTGCTGGACAGAGCGATTCAGCTTTATCCACGGCTTGAAGGCTTCCTCCAACAACGTATTACCGAACGGGCCGACTACCAAAGCTGCATTGCTGGCCTGGGCGAATTGTTCAACCAGTAGCAACGGGCTTTCCCTTGCCCCGGCATGGGACTAGACTTCACCCATGAGCCAGAAATTTCCCCTGCAAACCCTTTTGGATTTGTCCCAAACTCGTCTGGATGATGCGGCTCGCCTGCTGGGCCAGTTGATGGCCAGTGAGAAGGAGGCGTCAGAACGGCTTGAGTTGCTGATCCAGTATCGGACCGAGTACCACACCAGATTCCTTGAAGCAGCCAAAAATGGCGTCAATCAGGATCAGTGGCGCAACTTCCAGGGGTTTCTCGGGCGGCTGGATGCAGCGGTCAATCAAGCGCAAGAAGCAGTTCGTCAATCAAAACAACGTACGGTTAATGGCCAGCAACACTGGCTGAACAAACGTGGGGAAGTAAAAGCCTACGACACCTTGGCCGAGCGTTTTCAGGAAAAGCTGTCCTATGCCGAGCAAAGGCGGGAACAGAAAGCCCTGGATGAGCACACTTCCCGGCAGTTTCACCAAAACCGCAACTCCTGAAAAACCTCGATGGCACAGGGCTTGCTCAGGGTATTCACAAAATACCTTGAACAAGGATCGCCGCCATGCCGGGAATCGCCGCTGCACCCAGTCCTGTAGTCCCTAGCCCCAAAAGCAGCACTGGCAATAGCTCCGCCACCGATACACAGAACGCGGCCGACACGGCGACTGCCAATCCTTTCTCATCCGTCCTGCAGCGCTTTGTAAAAAGCAAAGCCCCTGAAGGCAATGAAGCAGCCTCCTCCTCTGGTGACGCTAAACAGGCGCTATTACTGGAAAACACCTCCAGTACTGGTGCTGAGCAGGACATCATGGCCAGCATGATGGCGATGCTGCAGGGACAACAAAATCTCAAGGGCAAGGATGACAGTAGCGCTCTTGATAGCAGCAAATCCCAGGACAAAACCACGAAGGGTGATGAAGCACAGACCGGCCCCAGCGACAATGCGCTGGCTGCTTTGGCCTTGAATCAGCCCGTCGTCGCAACGGATGAAAAGGCAAAGTCCGATCAGGATAGCCTCCCCAGCGGCGGCAAGCAGGGCCTGTCTCTTGCCGATAAAACGGCAATTCTTGCCACGGATGAAGCTGCCACAGCTGCCGTAAGCAAGTCAGGAAAAGATGGCGAGGAAAGCTTCCAGTCGCTTCTGGAAGGTACCCACGGAATTCAGCTGCAAAATCAGAACCAGACACAAGCAGTACCCATCGCCAGCCAGATCGCACGCCAGGAAAACCGGATCGAGACCCCTGTCGGCCACCAAAATTGGAGTCAGGAAGTGGGCGACAAGCTGACCTGGATGGTGGGCAAACAGGAAAGCAAGGCTGAACTGGTTCTGAATCCGCCCCAGATGGGACGTATTGAAGTGTCGATCACGCTCAATGGCGACCAGGCCAACGCCTCTTTCACCTCTGCGAACCCAGCCGTGCGAGAAGCGCTGGAAAGTGCCCTGCCCCGGCTCAAGGAAATTCTCGCCGATGCTGGCGTTCGCCTCGACCAAGCCCAGGTCGGTACTGACGCACGAGGGGATTCGGCGCAAAACCAAGAAAGACGCGATAATTCAGGCCACAATAGCAAGGTTGTGACCGGCGAATTTGTTCCTGGTCTTGCCCCACTGACATCCACGACCAATAGCTGGATAAGTAAGGGCAACGGCATGGTCGATACATTCGCCTGATGACACTTATCAATCAGGCTGCGGAGGAAAAAGGGAATGGCTGAAGCCAAAACAGAAGAAGCACCCAAGAAAAAGGGCAAGCTGCTCTTATTTATCATCATCGGCGTTGTGGTTGTCGCCATCGCAGCCGTTGCTGCCATTCTGCTGCTGAAAAAACATCCGGCAGAAGAAGGTGAAGACGGCGAGGCTGCACCCGTCGCAAAAGTGGAAAAGAAGAAAGCCAGCGACCATCCGGCTGCGCCCCCTGCTTATGTCAAGCTGGATACCTTCACCAGCAATCTGGCCAGTGATGGCGCAGACCCTCAGGGTGCCCAGTACATTCAGGTAGTCGTGGAACTGAAGGTTGAAAGTGCTCACGAAGGTGATGCACTGAAGCCCTACACCCCGGAAATTCGCAACGCCATCCTGCGCCTGTTGTCTAGCCGCAAAGCCGCCCAACTCACCTCGGTGGATGGTAAGGATGCCTTGGCTGAAGACATCCGCGGTGCAGTGAATTCAATTATCAATCCGCCGAGAAAAAATGGCCCCGTACCGGAAGAACCCGTACAAGCCGTTCTCTTCAGCAGCTTCATCATTCAGTAAGACTGATACCGGACCATGAGCCAGGACTTTCTCTCCCAAGACGAAGTTGACGCCCTGCTGAAGGGTGTCACCGGAGAAGAAGACTCCCCCGCCGAAGAAGAAAGTACGGAGGGGGTCAAATCCTATGAGCTTGGCCGCCAGGAACGGATTGTCCGTGGGCGCATGCCCACCATGGAGCTTATCAACGAGCGTTTTGCTCGTTATTTGCGCATCGGTCTGTTTAATTACATGCACCGCAGTACGGAAATTTCCGTCGGGCCAATCCGGGTTCAAAAGTACAGCGAGTTCGTTCGCAATCTGGTGGTGCCCACCAATCTGAATCTGATTCAGATGAAGCCCCTGCGGGGAACCGGTCTGATGGTCTTTGACCCCAGCCTTGTTTTCCTAGTGGTGGACAACATGTTTGGTGGTGATGGCCGTTTCCATACACGCGTGGAAGGACGGGACTTCACGCCGACGGAACAACGCATTATTCAGGGCATTCTGGACGTGGTATTTACCGAGTATGAGCGGGCCTGGAAGCCGGTCTTCGAGGTCAAGTTCGAGTATGTCCGCTCGGAAATGAACACCCAGTTCGCCAACATAGCCACCCCGTCTGAAATCGTGGTGGCCATCACCTTTACCATCGAGCTTTCAGGCAACTCGGCAGAAATGCACTTGTGCCTGCCCTACTCGATGGTTGAGCCCATTCGCGATGTGCTTTACAGCACTATGCATAGCGAACAGGCGGCCTCAGACAAGCGCTGGACCGGGCTGCTGACCCAGCAGCTGCAACAGGCAGAAGTCGAGCTAGTCGCCACCTTGGGCGGTACTGACATCACCTTGCGTGACATTGTGAACATGAAGGTTGGGGACATCATCCCTCTTACCCTTGCCGAAAAAATCAAGGCCGCCGTGGACGGCATTCCTGTCATGGAGTGCTCCTACGGTGTGCGCAATGGCATGTACGCCTTGCGTATTGATCAATTCACCGCTGCGGCGGATGCCGAATAATTGGAGTCATCAATGAGCGAACCCGGCCAGGACGAATCAGAACAAATATCCGAGGACGACTGGGCTGCCGCCATGGGCGAACAGGCTGCTTCTGAAGAAACGCCTGAAGTCAGCCCTGCAGTCTTTGAAGACCTGGGAAGTGGCTCCGAGAAAAATGCCATCCCCCAGGATTTCGACATGATCCTAGACATCCCCGTCCAACTGACGGTGGAGCTGGGACGCACCCGCATTGCCATCCGTAACCTGCTTCAACTGGCCCACGGCTCTATTGTCGAACTCGATGGTTTGGCTGGTGAACCTCTCAATGTGCTGGTTAACGGCACCTTGATTGCCCAGGGGGAGGTAGTCGTGGTGAACGATAAATTCGGTATCCGCCTCACTGACATCATCACACCATCGGAACGGATGAAAAAGCTGAACCGGTAAAGGCGCAAGCGCTGCGCCCTTTATCCCGCGGCCAGTTTTTCAGGAAACCTGCTTTTTTACCCTTGCTCGGGGGATTGTCCCGGCACGGTTGTCCTATGCTTTGCCCGGTTTATTCCGGCATAGCAACGACCCATGGGCCTTGATCGCATTTCCTCCTCGCTTCGCCGTAGCAGTCTGCTTGCCGGACTGGTACCGGTCTTGGCCTTCGGCCAACAGACTGATCAGGCAACGACTACCTCCAGCACAGACCTTAGCGGCAGTTTTGTACAGCTGGGTTTCGGCTTCGTTATCGTGCTGGCTCTGCTGTTTGCCAGTCTATGGCTGCTCAAACGGCTGACCTCTCCGGGCGGACAGGCCGGCGGGCTGATGAAAATCGTGTCTTCCCTGACCGTCGGCCCACGGGAACGCGTCATTTTGATGGAAGTCGGCGACCAATGGCTTCTGGTCGGTGTCGGTCCAGGGCACATTACCAAACTAGGGGAAATGCCCAAGCAAGCTTTGCCAGCAACACCTAATGGCCCATCAACTTCCGACTTTTCTATCTGGCTGAAAAAGGCTATTGAACGTCGCCCGGGTCAAGGGTCATGAAAACGAATCGCACCCTGGGGCTGTTTGCCTCGCTGCTACCTGTTCTTCTGCTGCTAAGCCCGACCTTGGCCACCGCTCAGGCATTGCCCGCCGTCACCAGCAGCCCTGGCCCCGGAGGAGGTACCCAATGGTCCCTCTCCATCCAGACCTTGCTAATGCTGACGGCGCTTTCATTCTTGCCGGCGATCCTCCTGATGATGACCAGCTTTACCCGCATCGTCATTGTGCTGTCCCTGCTGCGCCACGCCCTGGGCACCCAGACAGCACCATCCAACCAGATCATCATCGGTCTGTCCCTGTTCCTGACTTTCTTCGTCATGGCCCCCGTTGCCGACAAGATTTACACCGATGCCTATGTGCCCCTGACGGAAAACAAGATCAGTTTTCCCGATGCGCTGGAAAAAGGCTCAGTGCCACTTCGAGCCTTCATGCTCAAGCAGACGCGACAAGCTGACCTGACCCTTTTCACCAAAATTGCAAAACAAACCCGACCGACATCCATGGATCAAGTACCCATGCGGGTTTTGATTCCTGCCTTTGTTACCTCGGAACTGAAAACCGCCTTTCAGATCGGCTTCATCGTCTTTATCCCCTTCCTGATCATCGACATGGTGGTAGCCTCAGTCCTGATGTCCATGGGCATGATGATGATGTCCCCGGTTATTGTTGCCCTGCCCTTCAAGTTGATGCTGTTCGTACTGGTCGATGGCTGGAACCTGTTAATCGCCTCTCTCGTCCAGAGTTTCGGATAACGCCATGACCCCAACCACCGTCATTGAAATCGGTCGCCACGCGGTTGAAATCACCCTGTTGATTTCTGCCCCGCTATTCATTGCCGCCTTGGCGACGGGCTTGATCATCAGTATTTTTCAGGCGGCCACCCAGATCAATGAGTCAACGCTGTCCTTCGTACCCAAGTTGATCGTGGTGTTTGTCACCCTGCTGGTCGCCGGCCCCTGGATGATCACCGTGATGACCGATTACATCCGCCGCCTTTACGAAGCCATCCCGACCCTGATCGGCTGATCTGTCATGTTGAGCGTCACCTCTGCACAACTTGACGCTTGGCTTGCGCTATTTATGTTCCCCTTGGCGCGCATCATGGGGCTCATTGCAACGGCACCCATTTTCAGCAATGCCACCCTGCCCCGCCGCAATCGCGTCATTCTTGGTTTGGTATTAAGCATCGCCCTCTCGCCAGCCCTACCGCCAATGCCGGTCATCGTTACAGGATCATGGATCGGGCTGGCCATCCTCGCCGAACAATTACTGATCGGCCTATTGATGGGCATGACTCTGCGCATTGTTTTTGCTGCCATCGACCTTGCTGGCGAACTGATCGGTTTGCAAATGGGTCTGTCTTTCGCCGTTTTCTATGACCCGCAAAGCAGCGGTCAAACTCCGGTCATTACCGAGTTTCTTTCACTGTTTGCTTCGTTGATTTTTTTGGCGATGGATGGCCATCTGGTAGCCATTGCCGCACTGGCCAAGAGTTTTCAGATGTTGCCCATTACGGCCCAGCCCTTTGCCATCAAAGGCCTTGCCAGTTTTCTGTCTTGGGCAGGAACGCTATTTTCTTCGGGGGTTCTGCTTGCGCTGCCTCTTATCGCCGCGTTGCTGATTGCAAATCTGGCCTTGGGTGTCCTTACTCGGATGGCACCCACCTTGAATCTGTTTGCCATCGGCTTTCCAGTAACACTCAGCGCAGGCTTTATTGTGCTGATGCTTTCCCTGCCCTATATGGAGTCGGCCTTGGTGCGGCTCTATGAGCAGGGATTTAACTCCCTGGAAACCGTTATTCTGGCTGCAAAGCCCCCAACAGCAATTATCGGCACCCAGCCCTAGTTTCAACAATAACAGTATTGCCAGAGCTTATTGTTGTACTGGCCCGGTTAGTACGATCACCCCTTGCGATACCCGCTGGGATCCAGCGATACTTGATTCAAGACCTTCGCTGTACTCAAGGATTTTGTAGCCAGCGAATCCACCTGCGTTTGCTAGCTCTTTGGCTCTATGGTTAAACACCATGCGCGCCTCACCTGCGCCGCCGGAATAGTAGCGCTTCATCTTGAGCGATAAATGGTAGTGGTCATTGGGGAACTGGGCTTCCTGAATATCCCAGTTCGGCGAAAACGGGTCCATCACATAATAGGCAATGGCTCCGACCCCACCCCAATAAATCAATTTCTCAAGGGTAATCGTTGTCGTCGGACTCAGTGCGATATCTGTCGCAGGAATAACGCTCCCCTCTTTGGGAAAGTTACTCGGGGCGTTAGTCGTGTTAACAAAATTGGCTACGCTACCGCACCCTGCGAGTAAAACACATCCGATAAGCGCAAGTTGTCTCATTACTGTATGTAGGTAAACAGTGACAACTGAGAAGTGGACACAAAGGACTTCTGTGCCGCTTGCAGGTCAGTTTGCTCGCGCGTCAAGTCGGTAATGGTTTTCGCGTAATCCAAATCCTGCAACGTTGACAGCGTCGATGAATACTGAAGACTCAAATCCTGATTGATATTACTCAGGGCATCGACTTCATTCAATCGTGAGCCCACGGCTGCACGAACTGTCAGGATGTTGTCCGTCGCCTGATCAATGTTGGTTAGCGCAAACCCGATATCGTTCGATAAGGCGGCTACACCAGCTGAAGTTCCCGTATTACCCTTTTCAAGAACATTAATTACCGTTGCAATAGTTTTGAAAACGCTTTGAGAAGTACTGGGTGCCGTTGAAAAACTGTCCCCTTGAGCAGGAGCACCAGTGATCGTTATATTCGACCCCATATTGAAAGTACTGGTGTCACCCGCAACACTTTTCAGTGAGATCGGCTGCCCATCTGAATAGAGTCTGAGTTGCCCTGGATAAGTCGCTGGAGCAGGTGCAGAGGTTGCGTCCAATGGAAGCGTGTAGACCTGACCTGTCAGTAAAGAGGTCCCCTGCGTAGGAGATCCGCTCTGTGTATCCACCAGATCGTAGTAAGTTTTACTTGGAATAACGCTGGTATCCACTGAAAACACAGCACTGACACTCTGCGGTACTGAGGAATTCCAAGCTGCGGGGTCAGCAACGCTACCAGCATTGACCACGCCGCCCCCAGAGTTGTAAGAAGCATAGCTGGTAACAAAGTGTCCATTCCCGTTAGGAATTTGTTGAAAAACACTGTTCCCAGGATCGCTGATTGCGATCTGCCGTGTTGCTGACACTTGCAACGTCCGTTGCCCGCTATCTCCGAAATAACTTACTTCATTGCCTGGAGCTTGGTTGAGGGTATCTACCGTTCCACCGAAAGGAATCGTGCTCCCCATGTAGCCTGAAAACAGGTAATTCCCATTCCCATCCGATGAGTTAGCGAGGCCCTGCAACTGATCGTAATTGGAACGTAGTTCAGTGGCAATGGACCGCCGATCATTGGCAGACAAATTGGAGTTGCCTGCCTGCACAATAAGCTCTCGTACCCGGGTAAGGACATCATTAACGCCGGACAACTGGCTTTCTTCCAATCCCAGTGAGGACTTGGTGTTGTCCAAGTTTGTCCCCTGCTGGGCGTTAACGCTTTGAGCCTGACTGACATCAAGGGCACGAGCGGCAGCCACAGGGTCATCTGAAGGGGTTACGACCCTGCGGCCTGACGATACCTGCTGCTGGGTATGCAGCATTGCGGAGGTCTTGTCGTTGATCGTCGAGACCCCAGAGTTGTAAATCATGGAGGTACTAATACGCATCATCAATCTCCTGATTTTTCTTAATTGTGAAGAGCCAAGATGTCGTCAAACAACTTGCCTGCAATCGAAATAATTTTTGAAGAGGCCTGATACGCCTGTTGGTATCGCAAAAGATTGGCAGCCTCTTCGTCCATATTCACACCGGATAAAGACTGGACAGTCGCCGTTGCCTGCTCCACTAATTTTGTCTGGGCATCGCCGATCACAGTTACCTCATTGGTCTTGCTGCCAACAAAGCTCACCAATTGTGAATAGGCTCCCTGATAACTGGCCGTCCCCGTATTCGGGGCTGAAGCAGTACTTTCCATGGTATTGCTTGTCTGCAATGCCCCTAGCAGTACTGCATTACGGTTATCAGAGATGCCGTTGGAGTTGTAGTCCACAGTGAACTGGTCACCACTGGCAGGAGTACCACTGATTTTGATGCGATATCCATAATCCAGTCCGCTAGGTGTTGGGAAAACATCACTACCCGCTGTGAAGGTGATAGGGCCTTCCAATGCGGTCGGTGATGATGGATTGCTGTTGTCGTAGACCGTATAGGTTGTCGCTGGATTATCAAACTTGATCAGCACAGGAGGAGTCAAGACACCCTGGGTGGCAAAGGCACTGGCCGCCGTGGCAGGGGTTGTCGTTGACACCATAACTCCGGCATCGACACTGCCAGACCCTGTATTAGTCAGGGCCTTGCTGGTTTTGATAGGTGCAGCCAAGGCTACTGAACGAGCATCTGTCAATGCCATGGAAATATTCTTCGCCGCATTACGGGTCGGCTGAATCAACCAGCTATCGTTGGCAGTCGGTGTTCCAACGGAGGTATTGATTGTTAAACCGTCGACGGTTGTCAGTGTCGGGCCGTTACCCACATCGGTCACCGTGTTATCAGACAAGCGCGTCAATGTGTAACTTGAGCCGGTGTAGCTAAGGCGATAGTCACTGGTGCTCAGTTGAGCATAATTGCTGATCTGAAAGCTGGGTGCTCCATTACCAAGATTGTTGGTGTTAGCAAGGGGAGCCCCGACAGTATTGGTGAGGTTAAACACCTTGCCACCGAGCTTGCCATCCAAGTCCATGCCTAGGGCATGCTGGTCATTAACATTCTTGGCCAGGGTCAGCGCAATGCGGCCAATTCCGTTTTGCACGGCATCAAGGGTCTGACTCCGAAACGAAACCAAGCCACCCAAGGTTCCGCCAGAAATCAACGAGTCGGGCAAAATAATTGAGCCGCCGTTAGAGGACGACTGCATGGCGATCGTCATTTGCTCGGGATTGTCAGTGGAAGGCGTTGCCAGCAGTTTCGAAGACTGTGTGCCAACAACCAGCGGCTGTCCGTTCCCGATAAAAACACTATAGGAGCCATCGGACTGCGTTACCGTCTGCACCCGGATCACTTTGTTTAATTCGGCAACGATCTGGTCGCGTTGGTCGAGGAGATCGTTCGGCGGCTGACCACTGCCAGTGGCATTGGCAGCGATAATATTATTGTTGATATCGGCGATCTTGGCTGCATAGGCATTAATCGTCGTTACCTCACTACTGATTTGCGTATT
This sequence comes from Rhodocyclaceae bacterium, assembly GCA_036504515.1. Lineage (GTDB taxonomy): Bacteria > Pseudomonadota > Gammaproteobacteria > Burkholderiales > Rhodocyclaceae > AWTP1-18. The sequence continues at coordinate 135,373 of DASXVA010000013.1, read as the reverse complement.
GAGTCCGCTACGGATCGAGGTCAAGCGTTCGTCCAGGGCATTGAACTGTGAAACCAAACTTTGCGCACTCGACAGCATGGACTGCCGGGATGAAATTGACGAAGGATTCGCCGCCGCTTCTTGGACGCCCTTAAAGAAGCTTGCCAGTGCCGGAGTTAGACCCGCACTGCTATCACCGACCATGTTGTCGATTTGGCTGATCTGTTCCAGATAGCTACTCATCTCCGAGGCTGTTGTCTGGGCAGACAAAACCTGATTACTCAAAAACTGGCTATAAACACGCTGAACGGTCTGGACATTAGTACCCTGCCCAAGAAAACCGGAACCAAACGACAAGGGCGTGTTGGTTGTTTGCACAATCGACTGCCGGCTATAGCCCTCGGTCGATGCATTTGCAATGTTGTGGCTTGTGGTCTGAAACCCCATCTGGGCTGCACTAAGCCCACTGATGCCCACATTTAAAATACCGGTCGCCATGCCTGCTCCTTGGAATAGTCCAGCTAACGGCAAAACTTGCCGAGAGTTGAATGCTTATTCCAGATAGAGCAACCCCCGTGCCGGATCAGCATCAGAGGACTCTCTACTGACAAATGGCGCTACGTCTGCGGGCCCTTGATCTGCTTCGCGGGCTGTTTAGCCTGTCAAGGCTCTCAAGGTTGGGCTGCTAATAATTCGCTCCAGCTTGTTGGCGTAGAGCGGATCGGTCGCATAGCCGGCTTGCTGCAAGCCCTTGGCAAAAACAGTTCCATCTGTACTGCCAACAACCTTGGCGTATCTGGGGTTTGACGCCAGTAAGTTGCCGTAGTCCCGGAAGGCCTCCGCATAGGAACCATAGGCACGGAACCGCTCAACCTGGCGTTGAGGAACGCCATCCACGTATTCAGTGGTATGGGACTCGATGGCTTGCCCATTCCAGGACTTTCCAGCCTTGATCCCGAACAGGTTATAGCTGGGCCGGCCATCGCTATAGCGAGGCTCAGAACGCCCCCAGCCCGTTTCCAAGGCCGCATGGGCTACCAGGAACTGGGTAGGAATACCGGTAGTACGGCTGGCTTCCTGAGCATGGGGCCAGACCCTTGCAACAAAATCTTTGGCGGCTGAAGGTGCTTCGACACTAGAAGCAGTACCGGCACTTCCATTCTCATTCAATGAGATACCCGCAGGGACAGTTGCGGCTGGATTTAAAGGTATGGCACCGCCCTCACTTTTCAGTGGAACTGCTTTCGGCGCCGGGTTTAACAGGGGAGCCGTCTCGGGAAGCAGGGGGTTAAGGGTTGTGCTCCGCGAGAGTTGTTTTTCGATCATTGCAGCAAGCCCGGTGCCGGCACCCTTGGTTGCCATTACCTGCGCAAGCTGTTGATCCAGAAGCGATTCATACATGCGCGTCTGCTCGCTGTCCATGATCCCTTCTTTCGGGGTTGCATCACGCATGGACTTGAGCACCATGCTCAGGAACATGGACTCAAACTGCTTGGCAGCAGCTTTCAGGGCCTGGGGATCATTCGTCTTGGAAAGACGTTTGATATCCGCCAGCCCTCGCTGATCAAAGATATTGGTATCGACGGGCACAGTCATGGCCCTAGGGTGGCACTTAAGCGCTGAAAATGATCAGAGGAAAAAGCGGCAAAAACTGCCCGTCAGATGATTTCAAGCTCGGCATGCAGCGCGCCGGCGGCCTTCATGGCCTGCAAAATCGCAATGAGATCTTGCGGGTTGGCACCGATGGCATTCAATGCACGCACCACATCAGCCAGATTGACCCCTGCCTTCACGTTCATCAGCGAACCACTGTCCTGCTTGATGCTGATATCTGTATTTGTTACCCCCGCTGTTTGACCACCGGAGAGGGCACCAGGCTGACTGACGCTGTTATCCGCACTCACCGAAACCGAAAGATTTCCATGGGCCACGGCACAACGATCCAGCGTCACCGCCTGGTTCATGACGATAGATCCAGAACGTGAATTAACAATTACCTTTGCCACCCCTTGGGCTGCCTGCAATTGAATGTTTTCAATGCGGCCGATGAAACTCACACGGTCATCGGGATTAATAGGAGCTTTGACTCTTATCTGACGTCCATCTGCCGCGGTTGCAACCCCAGGAATCACACGGTTGATGGCCTCAACCATTCGCTGTGTTGTGCCGAAGTCCGTCGTATTCAGGTCCAGATAAACAAATTCACCCTGGCCCAGAGGCGTCGGAACTTCCCGCTCGACAGTGGCGCCGCCAGAAACACGGCCCACCGACAGGTGATTGATCGTTACCTTAGAGCCACCACCGGAAGCTCCGGCACCGTTAACCACTACGTTCCCTTGCGCCATGGCGTAAATCTGGCCATCAGCACCTTTCAACGGTGTTAGTACAAGGGTGCCACCCTTGAGGCTTTTAGCATTGCCGATGGATGAGACGGTAATGTCGATCTGCTGCCCGCTGCGGGCGAAGGGAGGCAGGGTTGATGTCACCATAACGGCGGCCACATTCTTCAACTGAAGACTGGTCCCTGGGGGCATGGTGACGCCAAGGTTCGACAGCATGTTCACGATACTTTGAACGGTAAACGGCGTCTGGGTCGTCTGGTCACCACTACCATCCAGGCCGACAACCAGGCCATAGCCCACCAATTGGTTATTACGCACACCAGCAATGGAAGCGAGATCCTTGATCCGTTCTGCCCGCGCAGCATCAGCCACCATTAGTCCGGCGAAAAGCCACATGATGCCGATCAGTATTTTGTGGGTAAGGCTCATGACATCAACTCCTCAAACTTGTCAGAAGGGCAGGAAGCTCAGGAAGAAACGACCCAGCCAACCCATGACCTGGACATCGTTGATAAAGCCGTTGGCCTTGTATTCGATCCGGGCATCCGCCACCTGGGTCGATTGAACGGTATTGGCCGTCGTGATCGTGTTCGGATTAACAACACCGGAGAAGCGCACAAACTCTTCGCCTTCCTTCAGGCCAATTTGCTTTTCACCGGAGACCAGCAAATTGCCATTGGGAAGAACTTCAATAACGGTCACAGTGATCGTCGAAGTAAAGTCTGCCGTTGAGGTATTCGATCCCTTACCGTCAAACTTGCTTGTATCGTTTGCGGCGATACTCAAGTTCGAGACCCCCTTGAACGGAACACCATTAAGCGTCGGTATGCCAGCATCGACGGTACTTGTGCGATTGGCAATATTTTCCGACTGCTTGGAGGCCTGAACTTTTTCTGAAATGTTGATGGTGATGATGTCACCCACAAAGCGAGCGCGACGATCCTCGAACAATGGACGGGCACTGGCTGTGTTGTAGATGGAACCATTGAAGGTTGCCAACGACTCCCGGGGCTCAGGACGGATAGTCATCGGCTGATGAACTGCGGTGGGCGGTACGGTATTAACACAGCCGGCAAGTCCGAGGCAGAGCAATGACATCATCGATAGGGTACGGTTCATGATGCGTCCTTTCCCTTTATCAGAGTTGCGTCAAGCGAGCCAGCATCTGATCCGATGTGGAAATCGCTTTTGAATTCATTTCGTAGGCACGCTGGGTCTGGATCATGCTGACGAGTTCCTCCGCCACATTGACGTTGGATGTCTCGACGTAAGTCTGGTTGATCAAGCCAGCGCCATTGTTGCCCGGGGTATTGGGCGTCGGCGTTCCTGAAGAAGCTGTTTCAACGAACAAGTTTTCACCCACGCTTTGCAAACCACCGTTATTAACGAAGGTGGCAACCTGAATGGTGCCCACCTGGGTCGTGGCCGTTGTCCCGGGCTGAGTGATGGAAACAATACCGTCCCGGCTTACGCTGATTGTCAGCGCGTTGGACGGAATAGTAATAGGGGGCGAGAGGGGATAACCACTCGATGTAACGATTTGCCCCGTGCTGTCTTTCTGGAAGGCCCCGTCGCGGGTATAGGACAAGGTTCCATCTGGCATTTGTATCTGAAAAAATCCGTTGCCATTGATGGCCATATCCAGAGGGTTATCCGTCTTTTGCAGACTGCCTTGAGTGAAGATGTGTTCTGTCGAGATGGGTCGAACACCAGTACCCACCATCAAGCCAGAAGGAATAGTAGTTTGCTGGGATGACAAAGCCCCCGGCTGACGCATGGTTTGATAAAGCAAGTCTTCAAATACCGCACGGTTCCGCTTGAACCCGTTGGTACTGGTATTCGCCAAGTTATTGGAGATAACGTCCAGCTGCGTTTGCTGGGCATCAAGACCTGTTTTGGCAATCCAGAGTGATCTGATCATTGTTTTTTCCTAATTATTCTTCGGCCTAACGGGCCGAAATCACCTGGGTTGCTGACTTGTCATTCTGGTCTGCCGTTGTAATCATCTTCATCTGCATTTCAAACTGGCGAGACAGGGAAATCATGCTGACCATCTGCTCAACGGGATTCACATTGCTGTTTTCGATGAAACCACCGGCGAGAGCAACTTTATCGTCGATGGGCGGCACACTTCCATCGGCAGTCCGGAACAAACCATCATCGCCCCGACGCAAATTTTCTTCCGGCGGGTTAACCAATTTGATTCGCCCGATTGCATTTACTGAATTCTGGGATCCCGTTTGGGGAATCACCGAAACCGTTCCATCCTTGCCGATGGAAATTTTTGAGTCAGGAGGAACGGTGATCGGACCATCGCCACCCAATACAGGTGTTCCATTGCGCGTTTGCAGCACGCCATTGACGCTCAGTTCAAGGCTGCCGTTACGGGTATAAGCCTCAGTGCCATCAGGCATGGAAAGAGTAATCCAACCTTTGCTTTGTACCGCAACATCAAGAGCGCGTCCGGTTTCCAGCATAGGGCCTTGCGTGAAGTCGGTATGGGTACTGGCATCAACAGTAAAGGCGCGAGTCGGCAGCGCGGCTCCGGTACCGGGAATCGTTGTCGTCAGCACCTGAACTGCGCGCATGCGGTGCTCTTCCGAGCGATAGCCTGTCGTCGACACATTTGCCAGATTGTGGGACACCGCCGCTTGTCGGTTCAAGGTCTGGGAAGCTCCAGACATGGCGGTGTAAACCAGGCGATCCATGACTCAGGGCCTCAATAATTAACGAAGGTTAACCAGGGTCTGCATAATCTGGTCTTCCGTCTTGATCGTTTGCGCATTGGCTTGGTAGGCACGTTGGGCAGTAATCATGTTGACCAACTCTGCTGTCAAATCCGTGTTGGATTCTTCAACCGATTTGGATTGCAGAACACCATTGATGCCGCTTCCTGGTGTTCCGGTAAGTGGCTGACCGGAGGCTGCTGTTTCTTGCCACTGATTGCCCCCAACAGACTGCAAACCGTTAGCATTTTTGAAGGTGGACAAAACGATCTGGGCTAAATCACGAGTTTTACCGTTGCTGTACTTTCCTTGCAGGGTGCCATCTGATGAAACATTCAAACCGGTCAAGGTTCCAGAAGCATAGCCATCCTGCGCAATCGAGTTGACACCAAAAACACTTCCGTATTGGGTACTTGATGTCAGGTCAAGATTGAACGTCAGCGGAGTCGAGCCACCTGTGGTCACAGTAAAAGACTGAGGAATCGTGAAGGCCGTTAGTGGTGTCGGGGCGCCGGTACTTGAAAAGTTAATGGTCGAAGCCGCAGTCGGAGTACCACCATCCAGGTTGGTATATACGTTGTACTGATTGGGCGTTGCCGCTTTGACGAAGTACAGGCCAAGCGTATGGGGATTACCCAATGAGTCATAGACAGTGCCGGACGTTGTGCTTGTGTATGTCAAAGGGTTGCTGGGATTAAAAGCATCGGCACCAACTACTGTCGATGTAACACCCGCCCCCATGAGGGCACCGCCAATATCATTCACGCTCACCGATGACCCTGTCCCACCAGGAACAGCGGTAATGACTAAGCTCCCCGTCGCATCGGGAGCTACGGTGACTGATGTACCAGATGGCAATACCGAATTGATCCTTGTTTGCACAATGGCCGCCAATGATGTCGGCGTGTAGGTGCCGGCTGGAACTGTCAAATCGGTTGGAATCTTTGTAGTCGGATCAGCAGGGTCGGGCTGCATGTTTAATGCAGTCGTACTGTAACCATTGATGGTGACGTCAAATGCTGCGGGGCCCGCCGTCAGGTCGATGGAGGCTCCCAGGGCGGAGCCTGTCACGCTCGCTGCAATAGAGCCTGAGGGAGGCGTTTTACGAGAGTCGAGATTCAGCCCCAGAACCAAGCCGGTTGCCGGCGTACCAGTTCCTGTTGCTTGGGGACTTAATGAAGAAGTATCAACGTGAATTGGTGTTGCATTGGAAGTGCTGATCACGCCATTGGCATTTGCCATATAACCAGTCAGTTGGCTTCCAGCCGAATTGATGATGAAACCGTTCTTGTCTACCTGGAACTGGCCATTACGGGTATAGGTAACAACACCTTCCGTATTCTGCATCCGGTAAAACCCGGAGCCGTTGATGGCGATATCGAGGGGATTGTTGGTGGAAGTAATATTTCCCTGGGAGAACTCTTGCGCGATGTTCGCAACAGCAGTACCAATACCAATCTGGCTTGCCCCAGCACCTTGCAAGGATGCGGCGTAGACATCGGAAAATTGAGCAGTTGCCGATTTAAAACCGACAGTTCCCGAGTTTGCAACGTTGTTACCAATGGCGCCAAGGGCTTGGGAACTTGCGTTCAGGCCACTTAATCCTTGCTGAAATCCCATGATGCTTCTCCTGACTTGCTAACGGTCAAATAATTTCGCGAATGTCTGACATCGCAAAGCTGCCAACGCCGGTCACATTGATCGTCATGCTGCTTCCCTTGCCTGAAATACTGCCAACTGCGCCCAACTGCAGATTGGTTGCCTTAATCGAGCTAGTTCCTTGAGTCGCATCAATGCTGAAGGTGTAATTGCCATCGGCAGCCACCGCTCCTGCGTCATTCTTGCCATCCCAGGTAAAGGTCTGCATACCTTGTTGTTTGGAGCCCAAATCCACGGTCCTCACTACGGCGCCATTACTGTCCTTGATCGTCAGCTTGACCACGTCCGCATTGCCCGCCAACTCAAAGCCACCGGCGGCTTGGCTGCTACTCAAGCTCAGGCCGCTGCCAGGAACCAGTACACCTTTACCAATCAACCCGGCTGACTGTACGGCCTGGGTGGCACTGGTGTTATCGAGCAAAGTCTGCAATGTCGAGTTCAGCTTGGTAATGCCATCCACGGTACTGATTTGTGCCAGCTGTGAAGTCATCTGCGCGTTATCCATGGGATTCAGCGGATCCTGGTTCTGCAACTGCGTTGTCAGCAGTGTCAGGAACTGATTCTTTGTATCGGCAGTGGATGAAGTACTTGATGAGGAACTTGAACTGCTCGATCCATTTAGAGCAGACAAGACATCGCTTGAGATTGTGCTGGACGTTGCCATTTAGCTTCCCCTTATTAGTCTTACTGACCAATGGCCAAAGTCTTGAGCATGAGCGACTTGGTCGCACTCATCACTTCGGCATTGGTTTGATATGCACGGGAGGCGGAGATCATGTTCACCATTTCTTCCACCACATTCACATTGGGCATTGCCACGTAACCATCCGAATTCGCGGCAGGGCTTGCCGGGTCGTAGGTCATGCGCAAGGGTGCTGCACTTTCAACTACCTGAGTGACACGAACGCCATTTCCGCCATCATTGCCCATGGGTGTTGCTTGAAACACCACCTGCTTGGCACGGTAGGGCTTGCCATCTGCACCGACCACGCTGTCTGCATTGGCCAAGTTGCTGGCCACCGCATTAAGTCGGGCTGACTGTGCTGTCAGCGCTGATCCAGAAATATTGAAAACATTAAACATGACTTACCTCATTGCCCTTGAATGGCGGTTTGCATGTCTTTCAGGCTGCCCTTAATAAAGGTCAGCATTGCTTCCATGTGAATTGAGTTCTCGGCAAAAGCACTGCGTTCCACATCAATATTGACTGTATTGCCGTCCACTGCACCTTGATATTCAGTCCGATACTTTGCCTGGGGCTCATAAAGCCCTGTACCCTGACCAGCAATGTGAGCGGGCGAAGTCCTTGCCAGATCAACATTTCCGATACCGCCCGCGCCACGACCAGCCAAGATATTTTCAAAAGCACTTTTGAAATCAATATCCTTAGCCTTGAAATAGGGCGTATCGGCATTCGCAATGTTTGACGCCAACAGCTCCTGCCGATAGGCACGAAGATTCAGCGCTGTTTGCTCAGTACGCAGTTCTAGGTCCAGTCGATCGATCATGATGTGTTGGCTAAAGAAATTCAGACAACTGTCGTAATGCACAATTTATGCCATTACGAAGAACCGCGTGGTTAAGCCATTTCTAGACCATTTATAAGATTTAAATTTGCCGCTTTCTTTGCCATTGCCGCGATTAACGCGGCTTTCGGCAAAACTTGCCGCTTGCCACCGCGGTGAAGTGCCAGACTAATTGCTCGGTTTTGAACCTATCAACCATTGTTTCGCCATGCTTGAATGGCCGCATGAACCGATTCGGACTCATCTGCCTACTGTCGTTAGTTTCGACCATCGGCTACGCTTACCAGGATCCAATGCCTGTTAAAAAAGCGGCCGAGGATTTTTTGCGGATTCAGACCAGGGGGTTGCCTGGCACGGCTACCTTTACGGTAGGAGGCATCGACCCATCAAACCAGCTACAACCTTGCTCATCCTTTTTGGTGAAGCATGACAATGGCCGCCTCTGGGGAAGGACCAATCTGACAGTCCAATGCCAGTCCGGGGCAAGTTGGTCAATTTACGTGCCTGTTCAAGTCAAGATACAAGGTAGTTATCTTGTAATTCGCCGCAATTTGGGTGCGGGGCAAACTTTGACGGAAGCCGATATTGAAGTCCGACAGGGCGATCTCACCGAGTTTCCGGGAAACTTGCTGGACAACCCCCAGCAGGCGCTGGGAAAGACCCTGAATGTTTCACTGATAGCCGGCCAGCCCCTGCGAACCGATGCATTGCGCCTCCCCTTGATCATTCAGCAGGGTCAAAGGATTACGGTCATCAGCAGGGGTAATGGCTTTAGCGTTTCCAGCGAAGGCCAAGCGTTGTCAGGTGCCAGTGAAGAGCAAGTGGTCAGAGCACGACTGCCCAACGGACAAATCGTCAGCGGCATCGCCAAGCCCGGTGGAATCGTAGAAATAACTAACTGATTTAACGTAGAATGTGACTTTCATATTGCCTGATCGACTTCCTAAAGTTTCCACTCGGGATGCCGTTAATCAGACAAGAACTCCCTGAGTGGAAAGGAATTTCCTGTGAAAATCAATAACTCGACACCAACGACCCCCGGGCTTCCCGGCGGAGCTGCCGCGTCGTCTTCCCGTGCATCGGCACAGCAAGCGCCAGCACAGCAACAAGTGCCCAGCGCTGCCGTTGCAGAGACCCAAGTTACATCGACCGAGCATTTGCAAGCCGTACAGAATGTTGTCGCCAATACGCCTGTAGTCAACTCTGATCGCGTCAAGGAAATCAAGCAGGCAATTTCTGAAGGCCGCTTTAAGATCAACCCTGAAAAAATTGCTGATGGTCTCCTTGATAACGTCAAGCAGATGCTTCGCAATCGCCCAGAAGCCTGATTGATTAACCATGGCTACTCCAATGCAAACTGCTGTTTTTTTTACTCAACTGGAAGCAGAGAAGCTTCTGATTGAAAAATTCATCAGCTTGCTCAAAGAAGAACAACTAACTCTCGTCAAAGGCGGCAGGGATGAACTTGCGCCAGTAAATGCTGCAAAAACAAAGCTTGTTGAAGAGTTGGCCCAACTCAGCGACAAAAGGACTGAATTGATGGCCGAGTCAGGAATCAGCCTGATTCCCCAGGAATTGACGGCTTGGATAGCTCAGCAAAACGAAAAATGCCGCGCACTCTGGGCTACTTGCCTTGACTTGGCCAAGCAGGCCAAAAGTCTGAACAACACCAATGGCCGCTTAATTGCTGAACGACTCAGCAATAATCAGGCTGCCATTCAAACGCTGATGGCTGAAGCCAATCAACCTGCTACCTATGGCCGTGATGGTCAGACCAAAACCTTAGGACACGGTCGCACGCTAGGCAGCGCCTGATCTGCTATTGCAGCAGATCACTCTTCCATAAAACCCGATAACATTCTCTCGACGCCCGATGCGTCAAGGGGATACATTCACTTCGACTGGCGTATCAGGATTTTGCGACTCAATGGTGATTGCCACCCGTCGATTCCGCTGACGGCCATCCGGAGTCGAGTTGTCTGCTATCGGCCGCTGATCTGCGTAGCCTGTGGCTGTAAGGCGACGAGGATCAACACCATTGTCGATAAATAACCGCACCACGCTGGATGCCCTGACTCCTGACAGTTCCCAATTAGAAGGGAACAAAACGTTGCTGATGGGAATGTTATCGGTGTGGCCTTCTACGATGACCGGAAAAGTCGACGGTGCGATTACTCGAGCAACGGCAGTCAATGCTTTGATTGCAACCAGATCAAGGCGTGCATCCCCAGGAGCAAACAGCACGCTGGCGTTAATTTCCACCGTAATACCGCGAGCACCCTCCGTTACCCTAACCTTACCTTCCTGCACCAATGGCGCAAGAATGGCGTTGATTTCCTTCGCCATATTGCGCACTTTTTCCCGGTTGATGCGGGATGCTTCATCCGTTTTAAGTGAGGGTTGGGGTCGCCGCATAGGAATTGCAACGGGTGTCGGTACATTGGGATTCACAACAGCCTGAGCCCCACTGGTATCCCCAGGAACCGTTCGGAATGCCGAGTTCAACGCATCCGAAAGCACCCGATACTTGCCTTCGTTGATAGACGAAATGGCATACATGACCACAAAAAATGCGAACAACAATGTAATAAAGTCCGCATAGGAAATCAGCCACCGCTCGTGGTTTTCGTGTTCTTCTTCCTGTTTGCGGCGGCGGGCCATGTTCTTATTCAGTCAATGAGGTAGCCCTGCAAGCGGCTTTCAATGATGCGCGGGTTATCACCATTGGCAATCCCAACAAGGCCATCAACAAACATTTCCTTCTGATTGACTATCCGGGCCAAATTAGTCATCAGCTTCTTCGCAACGGGCAGGCAAATCAAATTTGCCGTCACCAATCCATAAATGGTGGCGACGAACGCAACAGCAATACCAGCCCCCAGCTTTGATGGATCCGACAGGTTTTCCATCACATGAATCAGCCCCATAACAGCACCGATAATCCCCATCGTGGGCGAGTAGCCTGCGGCAGCTTCCCAGACCTTGGCCGCCATCTTCACATCATCTTCATAGGAGGTAATTTCCACTTCCATTACCTCCCGCAACCGTTCCGGTTCCGCCCCATCCACCAGTAATTGCAGTCCTTTTTTCAAAAAGGGGTCACTCATGCTCTGCATCTGGTTCTCCAGGGACAGCAGCCCCTCTTTGCGGGCAAGATGACTCCAATGGGCTAATTGATCAATCAAGCCCTTTGCATCAATAACCGGAGGGAAAAAAGCCCAACGCATCAACCCAAGACCTTTCATCATTACCCGTAGCGGGTGTTGCACGAGAACAGCGCCAACAGTCCCGCCAATAACAATTAGGAAAGCGGTGGGCTGAATCAATGAGCCAACATGCCCGCCCTCTAATATCTGACCGCCGATGATGGCGCTGATGCCAAGCAGAAGACCAAGAACGCTGATCAGATCCATGAGTTCAGTTTCCTTTACGCAGCCTTGGGTTTACGACCCCGGCGAGCTTTGGCCAGAGGTTTTTCTTTTGAGCCTTCACCACCATCACCAACAATGGTTGCCCGCAATCGGGCAACAGCCTGACTATGCAGTTGACAGACCCGAGACTCGGTAACGCCCATGACTTCACCGATTTCCCGTAGGTTCAAGTCCTGCTCATAGTACAAAGCCATCATCAGTTTTTCTCGTTCCGGCAGTGCGGCAATAGCCTTTGCCAAGGCTGCTCGCATGCTGGCATCTTCCAGGGCAGCCAAAGGGTCGAGAACCGGGCTGGCCAGATGTCGGTCGAGATAGTCATCATCACCGGCATCGGTCAAGTCCTCCAGATAAACCAACTGGTGGCCTCGCGCCTCAAGAAGCAGTTTCTGATACTCATCCAGACTCATGCCAAGGGAACCGGCCAGTTCCGTTTCCGAAGGATGGCGACCGTGTTCATGCTCCAGCTTCTGGATGGCGGTTTCCACACGTCGCATTTCTCTGCGCACGCCCCGTGGCAACCAGTCGTTTTCCCGGAGGCCATCAAGCATCGAACCACGGATGCGCTGCACGGCGTAGGTTTCGAATTGGGCCCCAAGACCTTCTTCATAGCGCCCGAGAGCGTCAAGCAGCCCAAGCATGCCATTCTGAATCAAGTCGTCAACCTGGACGCTAGCCGGCAGCTTCGCCATCAAATGAAAGGCGATGCGTTTTACCAACGGAGCATATTGGGTGACTAGCTGACTACGGTCCAGCGAGCCTTGGGCGGTATACATCAATCTGGGACGGCGATTACGCTCGGAAATCGGGTTGAAATTCCGTCGGACTATACCACCGATTCAAACAGCCCCGAGGGGCCGAACATTCCTCGCAAACGCACGACATTGCCGCCACGCGCATGTTTTGGTGAAGCTGGTGACAAGCGCGTGAGCAATCCATCAGCAAGGTCATTCACTCCGTCACTATCCAGGGTACCCAATAGGTTCAGATTTACGTCCAAGTGCTTATGTGCTGTGGCCTGAATATTCTGGAAAATTGTGCGGTAATCCCTGGCACCCGACTCAGCGCCAGCCCCTTCCAGCACCAATTGAATCAACTGTCGTCCAGCTCTTTCCCGCTGAGTCTTGATCAGCGCATAGGTATCCGTTATAGAAGAACCCACTGGCCTGGTGACAAAGGCAAGATGGTCTGCTGCCCTGGCAAGCTGCGAAACATCACCCTGCCTCACACCACTATCCAACAGGACGAAACCGGCTTTGACCCCCAACTCTGACAGGCAGGCTGCCATCCGCTGTTCGATATCTACCTCTCCCACGCCAAACTCACGGGCAGCCCGTACCGCAGGAACCACCGTGATTTTTGCAGTAGCCTTGATGAAGGTGTCTTCCAGGCTGCAATCGCCGATAAATGCGTCAAACAAATCAAAATCCGCAGTCTGCCCGGTAATGGCAGTGACGCTGTCAGGCCCCGCATACTCATCCACGATGATGACCTGATGACCATGGGACGCAAGAACATTCGCCGTCCGCGCCACATTCATGGCACTACCCGGCCTACGTCGGGTATGGACGAAGGAAACGCTACGGGCGCTGCGGTTACCAAACAGACGGCGCAAGCCTGCTGCCTGATCCACCGCACTCTGTTCAGCCAAGGTGAGTTCCCTCATTGCGCTTACTCATGGCAGCACCGGGACCGCCTTGGCGAGCCATGACCATGCCGACCTCGTTTTCACGCAAACGATGGGGCGAACCAGCAATCGGCTGCTTGAAGGAGCGATGGAGCAGATAGCTGCGGTTGGGCAAGTGCAGGTCTTCCGGCACCCGCTGTCCATTGGCCATATACGCCAACAACAGGCCATGGCGCACTAAGGCATCAACAGCAGGAGCCAACGCAGAGGTTTCGTCGGTTTTGGTGATGATGCAACCGGTCAGGTCTTCACCGGCATAGGCCCGGATCACATCGTCCAGAGTGTCACCACGGCTGGTGGCATTGAGCAGCAAAAGGCGATTGACCTCACCGGCACGCATCAACATCGCGGCTTGTTCCGCCACCATGCGGTCCCGCTGACTCATGCCGACCGTGTCGATCAGCACCATGTGTTTGTCTTTGAGGTCAGCCAGGGTATGGCGCAAGTCTTCGCCATCCCGCACTACATGGACGGGTACACCAAGAATGCGGCCGTAGATGCGCAGCTGTTCATGGGCACCGATCCGGTAGCTATCGGTCGTCAGCAGGGCCACCTTCTCGGCACCATAGCGGACGACACAGCGTGCTGCCAATTTGGCCGTCGTCGTCGTCTTGCCGACTCCGGTGGGGCCAACGAGGGCATAGACGCCACCGCGATCAATCAAATCCCCTTCATTACCCAAGGTGCGCAGGCGACGATTGAGGGAGGACATCAACCACTTCCGTCCTTCTTCTAAACCCATTTCAGAAGGCAACTCAGAGGTCAGACGCCGCGCCAATTGACCGGAAAACCCCGCTTCCAGCATTTCAGAAAGCAGCAAAGCGCGCATGGGGGCATTCTTTGACATTTCGCCCCAAGCGAATCCAGCCAACTGCTGCTCCAGCATGCCCTTGATCGACTGCATTTCCAGCAGCAGCTCATTAACACGACCGTCATTACTGGGTTGAGCGGCTATGCGCTCCCCTTCTTCCAGTGCCGTCTTCAGCGTTGCTGCCACTTGGGCGCTGCTGGGCACACTCTCGCGACTGACTTTTGCCTTCGGCGGCAAAGGGCGCAGACGGGGCTTGTCATCAATCACGTCCGGCTGATGCACAGGTGGCTGCCAGTTTTTGACAGCAGGTTGCTTGCGAGCTTTTGCTGTGAGATTCACCGTGTAATCGTCGCTGCTCGCTTCTGCCCGAGGTGGAAACGGACTGCGCTCGGGGGGGCGGGGCGTACTTGCCACCCGCGGTGCGCCATTGGCGACAGCAGAGGTAACGACCGTTTCTACACTTGCCTGGCGGGAAATAGCGTCCAAGCTATCCGCAGACATTGCCGTAATTTCCACGCCCCCGTCGACAGCACGGTTGGACACCACGATGGCGTCGGGGCCAAGTTCATCTTTCACTCGCCGCAGGCATTCCCTGGCGGTATCGGCGTAGAAGCGTTTGACTGTCATTTGTTGGCTCCAATAATCGTCGTCACCTTGATGGTGCGGGAATCAGGTACTTCGCCATTGGCGATCACCTTTAGTTGGGGTACGGCACGGCGCAGGAAGCGGGAAAGCAACCAGCGCAAAGAACCGGGAACAAGCAACACGGCAGGAGAACCAAGATCTTCTTGTTTCTGCGCAGCGCTGGCGGTTTCCCGCAATAGGGTGTCGGCCAGTCCTGGCTCGATGGCACCAGCATCTCCGCCGGTACCCAGGGCCTGAGTCAGAATCCGTTCCAAACTCGGCTCCAGGGCCATGACTTGCAATTCGGTGTTGCCAGGGAAAATCTGCTGAACAATGGCTCTGCCCATGGCAATACGAATCTGGGTGGTCAATTCCAGCGGATCCTGGGTGCGAACCGTGTACTCGGCCAGCGTTTCGATGATGGTTCGCATGTCGCGAATGGAAACGCCTTCTTCCAGCAGGTTTTGCAGCACACGCTGCACCACCGACAGGGACACTTGCTTGGGTACCAGGTCTTCGACCAGCTTGGGTGATTCTTTGGCAACGTGGTCCAGCAAGGCTTGCGTTTCCTGCCGCCCCAGCAGTTCGGCAGCATGGGAAAGAATGACGTGATTCAAATGAGTAGCCACCACGGTACTGGTATCCACCACGGTGTAGCCCAACATGCTGGCCTGATCCTTCATGTGGGACTCGATCCAGAACGCCGGCAGACCAAAGGCGGGGTCTTGAGTTTCAATGCCCGTCAGCGGTCCGTTCACCCGACCAGGATTGATGGCGAGGAACATGTTGCTGTGAGCCTCGCCAGCACCGATCTCTACACCCTTCATGGTGATCCGGTAGGCATTCGGCTTGAGCTCAAGGTTGTCGCGAATGTGTACTGGTGCCGCGAGGAAACCGACCTCTTGGGCAAACTTCTTTCGCAGACCGCGAATACGTTTGAGCAAGTCACCATCCTGCCCTTGGTCCACCAGCGGAATGAGGCGATAGCCCACTTCCAGTCCGAGTACATCCACCGGTGCCACATCTGCCCAACTGGCTTCAATGGACTCAACCTTGGGGGCCTCTTTACGTTCGGCCTCGGCCTCGGCCTTTTCGGTCACTTCTGATTGTTCCTGTAGCTTCCAATAGGCCAGTGTGCCCACAACTACAGCAAGCAGCAGAAACACCAAATGGGGCATGCCGGGAATCATGCCGAGAATGCCGAGAATGCCTGCGGTCAGAACTAGTACCGCAGGGTTGCCAAAAATCTGGCCGATGAACTGCTGGCCAATATCAGTATCGTCATCCCCCACTCGGGTCACGACCAGACCGGCGGCAGTAGAAATGATCAACGCTGGCAACTGAGCGACCAGGCCATCGCCAATGGTCAGCAGGGTATAGGTCTTGGCTGCGGTGCCCGCATCCATATCGTGCTGGAGGATGCCGACGATCAAGCCACCGATCACATTGATGAACAGGATCAGAATGCCCGCCACGGCATCGCCGCGAACGAACTTCGACGCACCGTCCATGGAACCGTAGAAGTCGGCTTCGGCAGCCACTTCGCTACGGCGGCGACGGGCGTCATCCTCACCGATCAAGCCAGCATTCAGATCTGCGTCGATGGCCATCTGCTTACCGGGCATGGCGTCCAACGTGAAGCGGGCGCCCACTTCGGCAATCCGCCCGGCACCCTTGGTAATCACCACGAAGTTGATCACGGTGAGAATGATGAACACCACGATACCGACGGTGTAGTTACCACCTACCAGGAAGTGACCGAAGGCTTCAATCACCTTTCCTGCCGCGTCGGGGCCGGTATGACCTTGCAACAAGACAACACGGGTGGACGCCACATTGAGGGACAGCCGTAACAGGGTCGTCACCAACAGCACGGTGGGGAACACCGAGAAATCCAGTGGCTTCACGGTGTACATCGCCACCAGAAGAACCATCACCGACAGCGCGATATTGAAGGTAAAGAACAGATCCAGCGCAAAGGTTGGTAGCGGCAGTACCATCATCGACAGGATCATGATGATGAGGACTGGTGCTGCCAGAGCCTTCAGGTTGGCTTTACCGAATACCTGATTGAACGCCAGGAGTAGGGTCGGGTTCATGCGTCAGGTACCCCCGGGTCAAGTTCGTCGGGAACCGAAATTTTTTCTGGCATGACGGGCGGCAGCAATGAGCGGCCACCGTCGGCCAAGAATTGGTTGAGCTGATAGACGTAGGCCATGACTTCGGCCACCGCCGTATAGAGCTTTGAAGGAATCTGGTCGCCGATTTCCGCGTGGCGATAAAGCGCCCGCGCCAGTGGGGGCGCTTCCAGAATCGGTACGTTGTTCTCCGCCGCCAATTCGCGAATCTTGAAGGCGATGGCATTCAAGCCCTTGGCAACAACGATAGGCGCGCCCATGGCGCCACTATCGTATTTAAGGGCGACAGAGAAGTGGGTAGGGTTGGTGACCACGACATCGGCCTTGGGCACTTCGCTCATCATCCGCTTGCGCGCCATTTCCCGTTGCTGAGCGCGAATTTTTGCCTTGAGGTGAGGATCACCTTCCTGCTCTTTGTGTTCTTGCTTGAGCTCTTCCTTGGTCATGCGCAACTTGGAGTAGTACTGCCACAACTGGAAAGGCACATCCATCACCACGATCAAGGCAACACCGGCTAGTAGCACCATGCCTGCCTTGAACAGAATATGGAAGAAAGAACCAATGCCGACTTCGATGGATTGGCCGAGCAAGGAAAACAGGGTTTCGCCGTCGTGCTTGACCATCCACCAGACCACGCCACCAATCAACAGGGACTTGAAAATGGCCTTCACTAACTCACCAAGGCCATGCATGGAGACAACCCGCTTCATGCCGGAGACAGGATCGATACGACTGAAATTTAGGGCAAGCGCCTTAGGCGAAAACACCAGACCGCCGATCATGGCCGGGGCAAGAATCGCTGCAATCACGGACAGGAAGAAAATCGGGGCCGCCAGAATCAAGGCCTCCTGGCTAAGATCCACCATGCTGACCTGCATGGCGCGATCACTGAATGCCGCATCACGACTGAAGGTCAGACCGTGGCGCATGATGCCTTCGGCGTGATTGCTGATCCAACCAGACATGCCCCACATGCCGCTGACCGTTGCCAACAGAACCATAAACGCCACAAGCTCGCGGGACTGGGGTACTTGCCCCTCCTCACGAGCCTGCTCCAGGCGCCTTGATGACGCTGGTTCTGTTTTTTCGAGGTCGCTTTCCTCAGCCATAGCCGCACTCTTCCATGGCGGCAATTATTGCCGCCGGATGCAAATTCAGAGGTGGGGAATAGCCGCGCTTACTCCGCTCAATTCGAGGGGTTAACGTGAAAGATCAAGGGGATCAAAAAAGGAAAAGCCCCCTTCTGCATCAGCAAAAGGGGGCTTGAGCTACGGAGCAGTGGTCGATCAGCCACCCATAGCCTTGATGTTGGAAATCACTTCGGAAATCGCCTGCTGGGCGGAACCATACAGCATGCGGGTGTTTTCGCCGTAGAACAGGGCGTTCTCGACGCCAGAGTAACCGGCGCCCTTGCCCCGCTTGTTGACGATCACGTTCATGGCCTTATCTGCATTGAGGATGGGCATGCCGTAAATGGGGCTGGACTTGTCGGTCCGGGCCACGGGATTCACCACATCGTTGGCGCCAATCACGAGAGCCACGTCAGCAGTAGCGAATTCCTCGTTGATTTCTTCCAGATCGAAAATGATGTCGTAGGGCACGCCAGCTTCCGCCAACAACACGTTCATGTGGCCAGGCATACGACCCGCCACTGGATGGATGGCGAACTTCACTTCAACGCCGGCTTCTTGCAGCAGCTTGGTCATTTCCCAAACCTTATGCTGGGCACCGGCCACAGCCATGCCGTAGCCGGGAACGATGATGACCTTCTGCGCAAAACGCATCATGGATGCAGCATCGTTGCCACTGGCTTCCTTCATGGTGCCAACAATGCCTTCGCCGCCTTGGGCTTCGCCGGTGATGGGAGTGAACAGCACGTTGCTGATGGGACGGTTCATGGCCTTGGCCATCAACTGGGTCAGCAAAGTACCGGAAGCACCAACCACGATACCGGCGATGATCAGGCTGGGGTTATGTAGCACATAGCCTTCAAGACCCACGGCCAAGCCAGTGAAGGCGTTGAGCAGCGAGATCACCACCGGCATGTCGGCACCACCAATGGGACTGGTCAGAATGGCACCGAGCACCAAGGCGAGGAGGAAGAAGGCAATCAACAAGGTACTGCTATGGCCGGCCACGATGATGGCAATACCCAAAGCCAGCGTCACCAAAGCCAGAATCACGTTCACCGCGTTCTGGGCCGGCAAGCGGAAGGCTTTCTTCATGATGCCTTGCAGCTTGGCGAAAGCGATACAGGAACCAGAGAAGGCAACGGAACCGATCAAGGCACCAAGTACTGCCAGGGTCGTGGTAATAGGGTCATGGACTTCGCCCTTGGCAAACTCCAGGGCTGCAATCGCCGCAGCCGCACCGCCACCCATGCCGTTATAGACCGCCACCATCTGCGGCATGTCGGTCATCTTGACGACCTTACCCAGGTACCAGGCCAGACCGCCACCGGTGATGATGGCAACGATCATCAGTCCGAAGTTACCCATACCGGGTTTGGCGAAGGTAACCAAGGTAGCCAGGACCATGCCGATACCGGCCCAGACAATGCCCTTCTTGGCCGTTACCGGGGAAGACATGGCCTTCAGGCCGAGAATGAAAAGCGCCGCTACAACAAGGTAGGAGGCCTGGATCAGAAATTCGATATTCACGGTTCAGTCCTCACTTCTTTTTGAACATGGCGAGCATGCGCTCGGTGACCACATAGCCCCCGGCTGCGTTGGCAGCACCGAGGAACACGGCAAAAAAGCCGATGGCCAGTTGCAGGGGGTCATTGGGGTCGGCATAGCCGAGAGCCACCATGGAACCCACCAGCACCACACCGTGGACGAAGTTGGAACCGGACATCAAGGGCGTGTGCAGAATCACCGGCACCCGGGAGATGACCTCGTAGCCGGTAAACGCGGCCAGCATGAAGATATAAACGTAGATGAAGTTTTCCATGATCAGCTCACTCAGATGTCGCCCAGAATCTTTTTCACGCCTTCATGGACGAACTGGCCGTCCTTGGTCAAACAGGCGCCCTTGATGATGTCGTCTTCCCAGTCCAGGGTCAGCACACCATCCTTGATAAAGGGGGAGAGGAAGTTATAGAGGTTCTTGGCGTACATCTCGGAAGCGTGTACGGGCATGGAGGCCGGCAGGTTCACCGGACCGATAATGGTTGCGGGGCCAACCACTACGGTTTCACCCGCAACAGTACCGGCGCAATTACCGCCGCCTTCCGCCGCCATGTCCACCACGATGGCGCCCTGCTTCATGCCGGCGATCATTGCGGCGCTAATGATGACCGGACTCTTTTTACCGGGAATGGCCGCCGTGGTGATCAGGATGTCGCAGTTGGCCACGGCCTTGCCGAGCTTGTCGGCTTGCTGGGCTTTTTCTTCATCCGTCAGTTCCCGGGCATAACCGCCGGTACCGGCAGCAGACACACCGGTGTCCACAAACTTGGCACCCAGGGACTCGATCTGCTCCTTGGTTTCAGGACGCACGTCGTAGCCTTCAACGATGGCACCGAGACGCTTGGCGGTAGCAATGGCTTGCAGACCGGCAACGCCAGCACCGATCACAAGTACGCGAGCGGGACGGATCGTGCCAGCAGCGTAGGTCAGCATGGGGAAAAACTTGGGGCAGGCATCGGCAGCGATCAACACTGTCTTATAGCCGGCCACCGCAGCCTGGGAACTCAGCGCATCCATGCTCTGGGCACGGGAGATACGGGGAATCAGTTCCACCGCAAAGCTGGTGATGTTCTTGGCTTTGAGAGCGGCAATGCGCTCCTTGCTGCCATAGGGCGCAAGGTAACCCACCAGCACCGTACCGGGCTTGAGGCTGTCTATTTCCGCAACACTGGGTGGTGTGACACGGAACACCACTTGAGACTGGGCAGCAACTTCTGCTGCGCTGGAAACTATGTTTCCACCAAAGTCTTCGTCACGGAAATGGCTGGTCAGACCAGCGCCTTGTTCAATACTGAATTCGGCCCCGAGGGCCTTGAACTTCTTTACCACCTCTGGAACCGTGGCGACCCGGGTTTCCCCGGCGACGGCTTCCTTGGATATACCTATGATTACAGCCATGTGTTCTCCCAAACTTGGTATTGCCAGCTAAGCTTTTTTACGGCTCAATGGTCAGCCTTGCGGTCTGCCACTACTGACGGAAAATAGTTGTCGTTTCCGACTGAAGTCTTACGCTCCAGCAACAATCATACTCAAGCCCTTAGAAAAAACTCAACTAATGCCCATGTCCCTGAGAAAACAGGAAAAACCCTTTCGCAGACATCGTCAAAACCGTCACCCAAGCCGGGCCAGCAAGTCGGGTTTACCACCAGGAAGCCTTGTTCTTGTCGGAGAACGTAAAACAGATACCGCCCGCCTCGGACTCATGGCTTACGGTCCCGATTTACTTGAAGAATCAGTATTTGAAAACATTGCCGAGTCCCGTAATTACAGCCATGACAGTGCCGACCATCCTGTTCTCTGGCTTAACGTACACGGCCTGCATCAGCCAGAAATTCTGAGTGAAATCGGTCAGCGCTTCAAGCTTCACCCCCTGGTGCTGGAGGACATTCTCAACACCGACCAGAGGCCAAAGGTAGACGACTACGGTGACTACCTCTATATCGTCACGCGCTTTTTTGAATACGATCCAGAGACTCTTTGCGTTAGTTCAGAACAGCTCAGCCTAGTTCTCGGCCACGGCTTTGTGTTGACCTTTCAGGAACGCCCGACGGGTAACTTCAACCCGATCAGGGAACGCATCCGACTGAACCGGGGCCAGATCCGTCGGCAGCAGGCGGACTATCTGGCCTATGCCCTGCTGGATGTTGTTGTGGACCGTTACTTCACCATCCTGGAACAGATCGGAGAACGCACCGAGCAGCTGGAAGACGACCTGATGCAGAAAGCCACTCCGGCTGTCTTGCAAACCCTGCACCAGCTCAAGCGAGAAACCCTGACCCTGCGCCGTGCAGTATGGCCCTTGAGGGAAGTAGTTAGCCAACTGGCCCGGAGCGATACCCACTTTTTTCAACCGGCAACTCTGCCTTACCTGCGCGATGTTTACGATCACACCGTGCACGTCATCGAGTCCCTTGAAGCCATTCGCGACCTGATTGCCGGCATGTTGGACATCTATCTTTCCAGCGTCAGCAATCGACTCAATCAGGAGGTTCGGGCCTTGACGGTGGTTGCGATCATCTTTATGCCATCAACACTGATCTCAGGTGTTTTCGGCATGAACTTCCACAGCATGCCGCTCCTGGAAAATCCTGGGGGGTTTTATCTCGCTTTGGGATTCATGGCGACCATCGCCATCAGCCTGGGCTTGGTGTTCTGGCGCCGACGCTGGCTGGGTTAAGGTTTTGCTGTGTTTTCCGCCGCAGATTTTGGGCGGGAAATTCCGGACTTTTTAGCAGGTGGCTCAACTTCGAACACCTTCAGGATAGCTACCGAGCAGTTATCACCGTGCCCTTTGGCTCGCTCCCGGGCACGTTCGATCAAGACTTCAGCCGCTTGACGCGGTGGCATGGTTGCCAGAATCTCACCCAACTCTTCGTTCTTGAAATACGCCCAGATACCATCGGAGCAGATCATGAAGCAATCACCGCCCTGCAGTCCGCTGATTGAACCCATATCAATCTCAGGCCGGGCGGTATCTCCCAAACAGGAGACCAACAGGTTCTTGTTCGGATGCTGCTCCGCCTGTTCTTCGGTGATGTACCCGGGAATCACCATTTTTCGCATGACCAGCGAATGATCCACGGTACGCGATATCAATGCACCATCGCGAAAATGGTAAATGCGGGAATCGCCACAATGAACCCAGTCCACCCGACCCGGCTGCATCGCCAGGACGCAGGCCGTGCTGTGGGGCTCCAACCCCGAGGTCATTGCCGCCAACTTGATCCATTCATGGCCGTCATTGATGCAGGCGTTCAGCATTTCCTCAACGCTTGCGGCCGGGCCAAAACTTTCAAAATTCTGTTTCGCGGCCTGGATAACTTGTTCTGCCGCCAAGGAGCCGCCGCTTAAGCCGCCCATCCCGTCGGCAAGCACAACCATGACAGCGCCCGGATACTTTTCATGGGGAACAACTGCCACGCGGTCCTGCTGCTCTTCCCGATCACCAATATGCTGGGCCGAACAGCTTTCCACGCCTAATGCCATTAACCAAGCCCTTCAGCGTGGGGAATCGGCCTTATACCGGCAGCAAAAACTCGTTTAGCCGCGGTGACCAGCACCAGTACCTGATTGGCGGGGAGATCAGGAAAGCGTTCGTGTAAAGCGCGAAACGCAAAGTGTTCATGGGTCTGCCCGGCCCAGTTATTTGCGGGGTCGAAGAATGGCTCAAGCAGGTCATAGGCCTCGACAAAAACTTCCCGGATCTGGATGTCCTTACGGCGATCTTCTTGCATTATGGATTCACTCACGCAAATTTAACCAACGCTAACTGGTTGCATTGAAGCGCTCTTCAATGTCAGCCCGAAACTCTTCCTCTTCATCCGGATGCAGGCCCAATTCGGCCAGGACGTCTTTTTCTAAGACGTCCCAATTAGGAGTTTGCATTCCTTTCATCCGGTTGTAATAGTGATTAGCCAGATGCAGTATCGCAACCATCGACCGAACCGCACCTAACTCTTCATGGGGCATTTCGTCGTGATAAATGATTGCTGATGCGATGAAATCCGGCAGCTTCCAGTGCCGGGCAACAAGGTAACCAATAACGCAGTGATCCACCCCAAACCGCTTGTCCTCTTCCCTGATGGAAGGGCTGCAGGGCGTTTTATCGAAGGATACTGCTTCACAGTAGTCCTTATATTTCTGCATCAGGACAGGAATTCCACATTCGCGGAAGATGCCTGCCATATAGGCTTGCTCAGCGAAAATATTGCAGACAGAAACCCGTTCTTCGGCAATCAACGCTGCGATCTCTGCAATCTCGGACGATCTGGTCCAGAACACATCAAACGCTTTCCGATTGGCATCGGACATCGCAGTCGTCAGCGCCACTGCCTGTACGAGTGTAAGTACCTGCTTGATGCCAATAATCATCAGAATCTGATCCAACCGGTCAAGATTCTTTTTACCTTTGGCCACAACGGGCGACTGTGCGACCTTAAACACCATGGCCGCAATACCTGGGTCCTTACTGATTATCTTTGCCAGATGGCGAACATCATTGTTCCCACCCGCCAAGGCTTGCTTGAGCTCACTCAACACCTTCGGCCAAGGCGGAATTTTCAAACCTCGCGTAACGATATCCTTCAACGCTTCTTCTTCGTTAATTGCCGTTTTCATGTTTTTCCAAAATGTAGAAAATCAGCTTTCCTGCCGATTCATTTAAGTCACAAGATTAACACTCTGAAGCTAAACCAACCACCTGAAAGCACCAATTGATGCCTTCCACTTGCCCCGTATAATTAGCTCATGGGACATCGATTATCAAAGATATACACCCGCACCGGAGATGCCGGCAGCACTGGCCTTGGTGACGGCAGCAGAACGGTCAAGGACGCGCTCAGAGTCAATGCCATGGGTGATGTAGACGAAGTGAATTCCGTTATCGGACTTCTCCTTTGTGAGTCACTACCCGAAGGCATAACCTCAATCCTCACAGACATTCAGCACGATCTGTTTGATCTTGGCGGTGAACTGTCCATCCCGGGCAGTAATTTGCTTGCTCCCCATCGCCCGGCGGCCATTGAAACAGCCATTGACCACTACAACGAAGCACTACAACCCCTCAAAGAATTTATTCTTCCAGGCGGTAGCCGCCCTTCAGCGCTAACTCACCTTGCCCGCACTACATGCCGCCGCGCCGAACGCAGCATGGTGCATCTTGGCCATTCCGAACCTGTCTCGGAGACGGCCCGGGAGTACATCAATCGCTTGTCTGATCTGCTCTTTGTCCTGGCCCGCTGGTTCAATCTGAACGCGGGCTGCGGTGACGTACTGTGGAATAGAAAGCGAACCCAGGACTAATTAGTTCCAAAACTTGGAGAACAAAAAACGCCAGATCGAATCTGGCGTTTTTTGTTTGACTGGTGGACCGGATGAGGATCGAACTCACGACCTTCGCATTGCGAACGCGACGCTCTCCCAGCTGAGCTACCGGCCCCTTTAAGCAGCGATAACGGCTTCAGGTATCAGTGCAGAGCGGGGAATGCCACGGCCTTCGCCCAGAGCAATCAATAGTTCTTTCATATCAAGAATCAAAACAATCTGCCCATTGGACAACGTTGTCACCCCAGCAACCCCCTTGGGACGGAAGTCATCCAGAGACTTGATCACCGCATCTTCACGGCCCATGAAACCGTCAATGGCCAGGATGAAGGTGTGCTCGGCGGTCTGCATGAGAACCCCGTACCCCGGAACACGATTGGCCGTCCACCCCACCAGATAGGACAAAGGATAGATGGGCATAACCTCACCACGAACCACCATCGTAGCCCTGCCGCCGACTTCCTGGATAGCATCAACTTCAATCGGCAGAATTTCGCGAACCATGGACAGCGGCACGGCGAAGGGTTGTTCTTCCAGCTGCACTAACAGCACGGGCAAAATGGCCAGGGTCAGGGGCAGGGAAATGACGAACGTGGTGCCCTTGCCTTGCTGCGATTTGATCTCAATGGAGCCATTGAGCTTCTGGATATTGGTCTTGACCACATCCATACCCACGCCACGGCCGGAAACGTCGGAGGCGACATCCTTGGTGGAGAAGCCCGGGAGGAAAATCAGGTTATAGCTCTGACGTTCGTCCATGGTATTGGACTCTTCATCAGTGATGAGACCTCTCTCCAAAGCTTTAGCACGCAACCGTTCAGCGTTCATGCCGCGGCCGTCATCGGCCACGATCAGAACGATGTGATCACCTTCCTGACGGGCTTCCAGGCGCACCTGTGATTTCGGCGATTTGCCGATTGCCAGACGGTCTTCAGTCGGCTCGATCCCATGGTCAACGGCGTTGCGGATAAGGTGGATGATGGGATCGGAAAGATCCTCAATCATCGTTTTGTCAATTTCAGTTTCTTCGCCGATCAGCAGCAACTCGACGTCTTTACCCAATGAACGGGCGAGATCGCGAGCGATTCGAGGATACTTTTGGAACAAGCGACCAATCGGCTGCATACGGGTTTTCATCACCGCGTTTTGCAGGTCGGAAACCAACAAGTCCAACTGGCTTACTGCCTGATCCAGTGCATGCAGAGTATCGGTATCACTGCGACCATTCAGAATGTCTGATCGCAGGGAATTCAGGCGGTTCTTGGTCAGGCCAATTTCGCCAGAAAGATTGAGCACCTGATCCAAACGCGTGGTATCCACGCGAATGGAGTTGTCACGACTTTTTTCAGAATCACGGCGTCCGACAGGAGGCTGAGCACCGGGCTTATCCACGGTACGACGCCCTACTGCCGCCTGAATGATCTGATCAGGAGTTTCACCCTTGACATCATGGTGCAGGACAACAGCAGTTGGGTCAGCAGCAGCCGGGGCAGCTGGCATTCCTGTTACAGCCGAGTGCATTTGATCCCAATTAGGCGCGCTACCCCCCGCTGGAGCAGCGGCAGCAGGAGCAACTACCGGTGCAGGCGCCGCAGGTGTTGTGGCTGGTGCTGCAACCAATTCGCCAGCAATGGCAGCCTTGAGACGAGCAATCAGAGCTGGGTCAGCTGGTCCTGGCTGGACACCACCTTCAAGAGCACCGAACATGTCCCGCACGGCTCCAGTGGCTTCCAGAATTGGATCCATCATTTCCGGCGTAATTTCCATTTGACCATTCCGCAGAAGGTCGAACAGGTTTTCCGTGAGATGGCAAAGCGTTACCAACTCGCTCGCATTAAGAAATCCGGCGCCACCCTTGATGGTGTGGAACCCCCGGAAAATGTCATTGAGCAACCCTTTATCCTGAGGGTTCTGCTCCAGATCCACGAGCTTGTTATCGACCCCGGAAAGCAGGTCCGCCGCCTCAACCAGAAAATCCTGGAGTAGGTCTTCCATTCCTTGAAAGTCGCTCATCTTGCGTTCCTCCTGTCTGGAATCACCAGGCTTAGAAGCCCAGGCTCTCCAGCAAATCATCCACCTGGGATTGCGTCGTTACCACGTCGGTACGGCCATCAGCATTAACTACCGGTCCATTCAACAGCCCTTCCGGAGCCTCAGCTTTCTTTTCTGGAGGCATGGCTTCAATCAATACGGAAAGAAGCTGACCTTCAAGGTTCTGCGTAAGCTCGACGATTTTCTTGATGACTTGTCCAGTCAAATCCTGGAAGTCCTGGGCCATCACGATTTCCATCAACTGGCTGTTGACCGACTTTATCTTCGGGGCGCCGTTCTGGAAGAAAGCCCGTGTATCTGTAGCCAGGGACTTGAATTCGTCCACGGACAACTGGTTGGCAAACATCCGATCCCAGCGAGCATTGAGTGTTTCCGTATCGGCCAGCAATGAATCTTGAATCGGCTTAGCAATGTCGGCAGCATTGAGCACGCGACTTGCCGCCTGTTCCGTCATCTGGGCAATGTAGTTCAGCCGCTGCTGGGCATCAGGCACCATTTGCCGAGCGGTGTCTTCAATAACCTTGTCATAGCCCAGTTCCCGCAGGCTATCGTGGAGTTGTCGCGCAATGTGACCGAGTCGGTTGAACACAACTTCATCCTGGCTATCGGGCTCGCTGCTAGAAGAATCAGCAGCACTGCTCGAGACATCAGGCGTTTCAACATCGGCAACGACGCTATCAAATAGCGCCTGCAAGTCGTCGGAATCGCCAGAAGTATCCGGTACGGCAACAGGCTCGGGAGCTGCTGTCGTATTGGCGATTGTGTCGAACAACGTTTGCAGATCATCTGAGTCGCCGGACTCATCGAACTTGATGGGCTTGACCATGGTTTGTACCTCAGAGGCCCATTTTTTCAAAAATCTTGATCATCTTCTCGTTCAGCGTAGCCGCAGTGAAGGGCTTGACGATGTAACCAGAAGCTCCCGCCTGGGCAGCAGCAATGATGTTTTCTTTCTTGGCCTCGGCTGTAATCATGAGCACGGGCAAGTGCTTGAGCGCCGGGTCGGCCCGAACTGTTTGCAACAGAGTCAGGCCATCCATATTGGGCATATTCCAGTCGGACACAACGAAGTCGAAACTTCCGGCCTTGAGCTTTTGCAAAGCAATGGCACCGTCT
Source organism: Rhodocyclaceae bacterium (assembly GCA_036504515.1). Classification (GTDB taxonomy): domain Bacteria; phylum Pseudomonadota; class Gammaproteobacteria; order Burkholderiales; family Rhodocyclaceae; genus AWTP1-18. The sequence goes on along the minus strand of DASXVA010000013.1, from coordinate 107,273 downwards.
TCCGCTTCTTCCACATTCGTAAAGCCGAGTTCCTTGAGAAGGTTACGGACAATGCGGCGCATTGTGGAAAAGTCATCCACTACCAGGAACTTGATTTTGCTTGGATCCGCAGGCATTACACTCTCCAGGTTCAGTCTCTTTGGGATTTCAACAACAAGGGACGCAAGGTATCAGCCAAGGCGTCCGCATCAAACTTTGCAACGTACTGATCCACTCCGACGCTCTTACCCATGGCGCGGTTGGCCTCAGACGAAAGTGATGAGTGCATCACCACAGGAATGCCATTAAAACGGGCATCTGACTTGATGTTCTTGGTCAGCACATAACCATCCATTTCCGGCATTTCGGCATCCACCAGAATCAGATCCAATTCGTCATGTACGTCGCGGTTGGTCTGTTGGGCAGCGGCTGCCATGCCTGCGAGGCGAGTCCACGCTTCCATGCCATTTTGTGCATGCTTGTGCTTGACGCCCAGCTTGTCCAGAACTTCAGCAATCTTCTTGCGTGCCACGGACGAGTCATCAACAAAAAATACGTTCAACTCGTGGGCATCATGAATGGGTTCAATCTGGCCCACCATAGCTTCACCAAAGGTGTTTGCCATGATTTGCTCTACATCAACGATCGACACCAGCTTGCCATCAGGAAGTTCGGTAATGGCAGTGATGTAAGCATGAGCGCCACTCGTCACCGCCTCCGGCGCCCGAACTTTGTCCCACTCCACCCGAATGATTCGGTCTACGCCATGCACCAAGAAACCAAGAGTACGTTTGCTGTATTCGGTGACCATCATCGACTGCCCCAATCCGGACGGAGCATCGCCCAGTCCCATGGCGCGGGACAATGAAACAACGGGAATCACGTTACCGCGAAGGCTGATAAGTCCTTCTACGCCGGCAGGCATATTGGGTGTTTTAGTGATCGCAGGCGTTTTGCTCACCTCACGAACCTTGAACACATTGATGCCGAAAGTTTCATGAGTGCCCAGTTCGAACAGGAGAATTTCCATCCGGTTGGAACCAGCCAGTTTGGTACGGGCATCAACCGTATCTAGCAGGGAATTATTGGTGGGTGCGTTCATGATCTAAGTCTCCCGTCAGGCTGTTGCCGCACTGGCAGCAGCACTTTGCCGAAGAATGCGGGCCAAGGTATCGGCCAATCGTTGTGGCTCGAACTTGGACACATACTCATCAACCCCGACGGAAATGCCCAATTGCTGATTGGACATTGAGGACAGGGATGAGTGCATCAGCACGGGAATCCCGGCAAAGCGCGGGTCCGACTTGATGTGTTTTGTCAGGATGTAGCCGTCCATTTCGGGCATTTCCACATCCGTTAGGATCAAATGGACCATATCCCTTACGCGCCGACCCGCACCTTCCGCATGGGCTGCAATTTTCTGCAGCTCATCCCAGGCAGCGCGGCCATTGATGGCGCCAATGAATTTGACGCCCAAGGCATTCAGCGTACGTTCGATCTGGTTGCGGGCAACGGACGAGTCATCAGCAAACACAACGGTAAAGTCGTTGTGTTCCAAGGGCTTGATGGCATTGAACAGAAATTGATCGTCGTAATTGGTGGTTTCTGCGAGCACTCGCTCCACATCCAACATCATGACTAAGCGGTTATCAGGCAATTCCGTCACGGCAGTCACCAAACCACCTAGATTCGTCGTCAGCATTTCAGGAGGGACTCGCATTTGCGCCCAATCCAGACGCAATATGGTGTCTACGCCTTCCACCAGAAAGCCCTGGGTATGCCCTGCATACTCGGTGACAATCATGATGTCCCGGGGGGTGCTGGAGTCCATCCCCACATACTGGGCGAGATCAACTACCGGCACCAGAGCACCGCGCAGACTGACCATCCCTTTGACAGAACTGGGCATATCAGGAGCAGCAGTCACCTGAGGGGTACGCATGACTTCGCGAACCTTGAACACGTTAATGCCGAAAGTTTCCCTACGCCCGGTCCGCTGATCCATACCCAAGGAAAACAGCAGAATTTCGAGCTTATTTGTCCCCGCCAAGCGGGTCCGGGCATCAATATTTTTTAGAAGTTCAGACATTTCTCAGCCTTTCAACGAAAGCCGACAATAGGCAGCTTCTCGCACTGGGTGGCAATCTTACGCGATTTTTACTTGTTTTCATTGTTGCGCCAGGCCTGTACCTCGCTACAAAACAAGGGGAGGAAATCCAGAACCTACGAAGCTAGGATATCGCGCTTTCCGGAACATTATCGGGAGTCACTTTGAGCTGAACTCGAAGCTGATTGCCGGCGGAGTTGAACTCTACCTTTGAGGCAAAGGATGAGATCAATGCCAAGCCTCTCCCATAGGGCAAATTCTGCGCGTCAGATGCTGGAGAATCCTTTAACTGGGCATTGTGTTCAAAGCCCGGACCACTATCCCGGCACAGAACCGAAAGAATAGGGCCATCAGGGCCACTTTCCTGCACCAGCGACAATTCAATTTCTCCTTGGTGCAACGCAGCAAGGCGAACTGATCGCTCATCAAGGAAAGCACTCATACCGTCTACGCTAAGTTTCAATGCTGAATCAAGGCCGAGCAGACCATGGTCCAGCGCATTGTTATAGAGTTCGGACAGCACAACAAACAAAACGCCCCCCATGGCACGGGTCGTTTCAAATTGACCAATAACTCCAAGCAAGAGCGGCACAACATCGACCGTCCGCATTTCATCAGGGCTGATGACCAGCGAAAGCCGCCATTCCCCGCCTGATGCTTGCTGGGAATGAAGAACACCATATTCCTGCAGGTTTTTGGGATCCCGGTGACAACTGACAAGGGCAAGCGACATAGCGTCACTAGCGTCACTAGCGTCACTAGCGTCCAGATCGTTCAGAAGGTCCAACTCTTTCAGCACCGAGAATTGGGGAATGCCATGCCTTTGCAGCCAACAATCAAAGTTCTCAAGAGCCGATGTATCCGGGTTTTTCGCAGCAAAATGGCGCAGCAACCCTGTCGACCCCAGCGCAAACAAAACATCCCCCTGAAATGTCCAGACATCAGTCCGCGCATCAAATACCTCAGGGCTTACTGTTCCCAATGCGGGCCGCAAGGTTGCTTGGTCACTGTGGGCAGATCCCAACAGGATTGGGGAGCTTTCTCCCCCTTTCCAGACATTGATCACTCCATCGCTGAAATCGATTGAAACCACGATTGCTGATACTCGCTGCCCCTCGGGATAAAACCGAAAAAGGCGGGAGTTAATCTCTTTGGTAATCGCATCGATACCGAACCCCTTTTCCGTCATCCGATAGAACGGGGAAATAACGGGGATCGTACTCACTACCGACAGTGCGCCACAACACATATCGTCCACCATCATGAGATGAAGAACGTTTGCAGGGGTCCGGGCAGAAAGCACAATGTCGCCACTCAAGACATTGGTGGAACGGGTCCACGCCTTGACTGCTGGATCGGCTAACTGCTCGATATTGATGAATTGTTCCAACGCCCGTCGAACCAAACGGCGCTCACTAGCGATGACATCCTGTGTGGCTTGTAACTGGTGGCGAATTTCAACCTCATCACACATCCCAGTCCGCCCTGACGGCAAAAGGGAAAGAACCGACTTCAAGTCGACAATGGAAACCGGCTTGCTAAGCGGCAGGATGAATGGCTTACTTGGTTCCTCATCCGATGTCTCGCCTACCAGGAGGCAATAGACACAATGGTCTTGGCACCATTGGAGAAGATTGATGAGCTCGATATCAACGCCATCAGTTTCAATGCGCTCGGCAATAACAACGTCGACAGCGGCGACCAATTGCGGCTTAAGAGGTCGGTCGCCCGGCAATACTGTGTGTCCCCAAGCAGTCAGTGCGCTATTTAGATGCTGAACTGCGCGGCCCTCTAAGAGGAGGATATTCATAACCCCCTCGAGCTCAATCAGGAGATAGTGAAAAGCTTACTGAAATTGGCGATTTCAAGCACTTGCTTAACAGCCCCCTTGCAGTTAGCCAAAGCGACTTCCTTACTTGTACTCCGAGCTTTGTCTCTCACCATGAGCAACATGCCGAGGGCCGAACTGTCGAGATACTCGACATTGCCTAGATCCACAACGATCTCATGCACCGCTGATTGTTGAAGTACGCCATCAACGGCCTCCCTGAACTCACGGTGACTATTGAAATCGAACCGCCCCTGTAACCGGACAACTGCGCGACCATCCGTTGTTGTAACGCTCGTTTGCATTGCCGACTCCCGTGATTATTTTGTTTAGTGGTTCAAGTATACCCGCAGCTCAACCCTTGCGCAGGCGGGCCAATAGATGAGCAGGTATCTCAGACAATGAGGCGACATCATCCAGCGCCCCCAGTTCGGCTGCAGCACGAGGCATGCCGTAAACCACACAGCTCTCACGATCCTGGCCAATATTCCAGGATCCCGCATTGTGCATTTCAAGCAACCCTTGAGCGCCATCACGCCCCATCCCGGTCAGGATGACACCGAGAGCATTTTTGCCAACCTCCGCCGCAACAGATCGAAACAAAACATCTGCAGCAGGACGGTGGCGATTTACGGGATCAGCCCGAGAAAGCTCAGTCACATAACCGGAGCCTTGCCGGCGAACTAACAAATGTGAATGCCCTGGCGCCAAATACGCATAGCCAGGTGAAAGCTTTTCCCCACCCTTGACCTCAACCACGGTCAAGCGGGACAAGGTGTCCAGTCGCTGAGCAAAAGAAGGGGTAAACGTCTCCGGCATATGCTGCACCATGACAATCGGTGGCATCTCTGCGGGCAGTGCGGTCAAAAACGACTTGATTGCCTCCGTCCCTCCAGTGGACGCCCCAAGTGCAATCACCTTTTCGGTAAGGCACCGGGACGGCAATTGACCGGCGGTTTCATGTGATGTGGTCATGGCGAGGCTATGTTGCGTACGGCGGCGGGGCGCAATGAATGCAGCTCGAATTTTGTCCCGGATTTCATCACCATAGCCCTGTAACTGCGAAATGTTCTCTGCCTGCGGCTTGGCAACAAAGTCCACAGCACCCAACTCCAGAGCCTGCAGCGTCACCTCAGAGCCGCGAGCCGTCATGGAGGAAATCATGATGACGGGCATTGGACGAAGCTTCATCAACCGCGAGAGAAACTCGATCCCATCCATCTTCGGCATTTCCACATCCAGCGTCAGCACGTCTGGATTGAGGGCCTTGATCATTTCCCTGGCGGCAATGGGATCGGGAGCTGCACCCACAACCTCAATGTCCGGGGCGACGTTGATCACCTCAGTGAGCAACGTCCGCATCAGCACAGAATCGTCAATTATTAATACTTTGATCGGCACAACGACATCCTAAGTAAAGAGTTCGATATCGCCTGCAACCGGGGCTTCGACCAAGCGATTTGCATATTCATGCTCGCGCTTGGCTACGGTGTCGTTATGCATCCGAACCAATTTTTTGACCATAACTCGACCCGTGCCAGGAAAAAAATAAACCTTGCGGGGATAGATATCGAGAAGATCCTGTGCTGCGACAGGAATCTGTTCCGTTTTCAGGTAATCAAGCACAAAGCTTGAGTTGCGTTCACCAACCATGGCATTGGAAAGACTCGCCATCACTTTTCCACCACCGAATACCTTGGCTTCCATATGGCTGCGCCTGGCACCGAGCTTGAGCAGATGGTTTATTAACACCTCCATGGCGTAGCCACCGTAACGGGCTGAGGCCATTTGGTCATCACCGCCGCTGGCCAGCATGAAATGATTCATGCCACCAATCGCCTTTTCCTTGTCGCGGATACAGGCGGTTACACAGGAACCCAGCACTGTGACCAGCACCATATCTGTTGTGGTGACAAAGTATTCTCCGGGCAACACCTTCACCGCTTCAATATCGAAGCTACGATCAAAATATCGATTACGCGCAAGATGTTCAACAAACCCGGGTTCAGGCATCCGAAGGCCTCCCCATCACGCCTTTTTTGTCGGCATGCTGGTAAACCGTCTTCCCCAATGAATGGAACAAATCGGCTGCATGCAGGAAGCTTTCCGAATGGCCGGCAAACAGAAGTCCATCGGACTTCAGCAGGGGTTTAAATTTTTTCAGGATGGCGTACTGCGTCGGCTTGTCAAAATAAATCATCACATTCCGACAAAACAGGGCATCAAAGGGACCATCAACACCTGGATAGCGCGCATCCAACAAATTAACGCGCTGATAACTGATCAGCGCCTGCAGCTCTGGTCGAATGCGGGCGAAACCTTCACGATTGCCTGTGCCCTTGAGGAAAAACTGTTGCAGCCGGGATGGTGACAGTTTCTCGGTCCTATCAATTCCATACACACCCTGCCGGGCGGTATTCAAAACATTGGTATCAATATCGCTCGCGATGATGGATACCGGTGGCGATAGCGTATTGAACGCTTCGCAGGCAGTCATGGCGAGGGAATAAGGCTCTTCTCCGGTCGAGGCAGCCGAGCACCAGATTCGATAGGGTCGATGCTTGCTGGCTTTCATATGCTGTGCCAGAACATCAAAGTGATGGGCCTCCCGGAAGAAATAGGTCAAATTGGTCGTCAGTGAATTGACGAACAACTCCCATTCCTTCTCGTCCCCTTTTTCCAGCATGTTTAGGTACTGGACAAATGAAGGCAGGTTCAGCGCACGGAGACGACGCACGAGACGGCTGTAGACCATGTCCCGCTTTATTGGCGCCAGGGCGATACCAGCATGAGCGTAGATGAGCTTACGCACACGCTCAAAGTCTGCGTCCGTAAACTCGAACTCTCGTTCCCCTTTTTGTACGATGCTCACGGCAACCTTTCAGTACGCGACAGTATTACGGCAATCCTCAAGAGAGTGTCGTCCGATCAGAACTCTTCCCACTCTTCATCGGTGTCTGCCAATTGAACAGGTATCTTCTTAGCCGGAGCAGCAACACGGCGACTTACACCGGCTGGCTTAGCGCCTGGAGTGGAAAGTCTAGGTGCCATTGCTGCAGGAGTGACATCACCATCTGCTAGCTTGAACATGCTGACAGACTGGACCAAACCACGCGCCTGCTCCTCAAGAGACTCAGCCGCAGCGGCTGCCTCTTCAACCAGAGCGGCATTCTGCTGGGTCACTTCATCCATCTGGCTAACCGCTTGTGTCACTTGCTCAATACCGCTGGCTTGTTCGCGGCTAGCATTGGTAATTTCAGTCACCAGATTGGCGACAACCTGGAAGGAATTCACCACCTCATCCATAGTGATGCCAGCCTGACCAGCCAAACGGGCGCCACCTTCCACCTTATCGACCGACTCGGCGATCAATGTCTTGATCTCTTTGGCGGCAGTGGCTGAGCGCTGGGCAAGGTTACGAACCTCTGTCGCCACAACAGCAAAGCCACGACCTTGCTCACCAGCACGAGCTGCTTCCACAGCGGCATTAAGTGCCAGGATGTTGGTCTGGAATGCGATGGAATCGATGACACCGATGATGTCGGCAATCTTCCTTGAGCTGTCCTGGATTTCCCCCATGGTCACCACAACCTGCTTGACCACGGCGCCGCCACGGACCACCCCATCATTGGATGTCTTGGCGAGTTCGTTGGCCTGGCGAGCATTGTCAGCATTCTGGCGCACAGTCGCATTCAACTCTTCCATGGAACTGGCCGTTTCTTCCAGACTGCTAGCCTGTTCTTCGGTGCGGGAAGACAAATCCTGATTGCCGGCAGCAATTTCCTGGGAAGCGATATTGATGGCTTGGGTAGCATCCTTGATGCGTCCCACCACTTCCTTCAATCGTTCTACGGTAGTGTTGGTATCGTCCTTGAGTTGCCCGAACACCCCTTCGTAATCCGCTTCAATCTTGCGCGTCAGATCGCCCTTTGCCATGTGCTGCAGAACGCCCGCCACATCCTGCAGGCCGGAAGAAGTGACCTCCGAAAGCTTGTTCAGACCTTCTGCCAGTTGCAGGAAGAAACCTTCCTTGCCTTCAACACTGAGGCGCTGGTTGAAATCACCTTGCTGGGCACCCTTCACTACATTCGCAACCTCAAGTTCCACCTGAACTTCAGCCGTGCGATCCAGCCATTCCGCCACAGAACCAAGACGCTCGCCCTGTTCGTTGATCACGGGGCTTGCCGTAACCCGCAGATGACGGTCTGCAATCGTCAGATTGGCCACATGGGTAGTTGTGAGAGTCGCCAATAGCTGGGCTTGATGCTGGGGGTTCTTGTGGAAAGTATCGATGTTCACACCGACCATGTGTTCCGCATCGAAGTTGGGCAAGTGCTTACGGATAGCGGACTCAGCCCCCTTAAGAATGCGTCGGACAGAATGGTTGGCATAAATGACGGTACGAGCGCTGTCAGCAATCATGACCCCTGTCGACACATTGTCCAATGCAATCTTGATTCGGGTCATCTCGTCCGCAACACGTTTGGACTCAGCCACATCGAAACCAAGACGAGTTTGCATGGATTGCAGGCCCTGCATCACCTTACCGATTTCGTCGTTACGGGTGATATCAACAGCGTCGGAGTAATTGCCTTGTGCCACATTACGCAGCGTGTCCTGCATGTCACCAAGAGGCTTGGTGATAGAACGAATCAGTGCTTTGGCAGCAAAGGCCACGATCAGCAGACCTCCCACAAGCAAGGCGATGATCAGATTCCTCAGTAACTGGAACCGCTCAAGACCCGCTGTGTATTCCTGTTTTGCCAGTTCCAGTTGCTGCTGGTCAATTTTCGCTGCTTGCTCCCTCACGGCCTTGCTAAGCGGTTTTACTTTTTCAATCGCCAGAGTCCGCGCTTCATCCAGCTTGCCACTATTCAGGGCGGCCAGTGCTGGCATCAAACCCTCCAGGACAAACCTGGCCCGGGTCGCAATGAGCAAATCGAACTGCTGCACTTCCTCTGGGCTGTGCATCAGTGCTTTGGTTTCATCCAGCAAGCGACTGATTTCCCCCATGCCGCCTTCAACCGCCTTATTACCTTCAGCAATAGACTCCGTTGTGGGATGGGAGATCATCTCCAGCAGCAACGTTCTGTTCCGTAGCAGCAACATATCGGCATGGGCTACCTTAATGGATGCCGCCGTCCGTTCCTCATACATGGTGCGCAGGTTTTCGTTGCTGCCCTGAAGGCTCCAGATACTGACCCCACCAACAATCAACAACAAAATACCGAGTAGCCCCAGGGTTGCAGCCAAGCGAGACTTGACCTTCATGGCCGCAATTTTTCCACCCAGACCCAAACCGCCAGTCTTGACTACCTGACCATAACTAATGGCCAACCCTGCTGCCTTCTTGTCACGGAATTGACGGTAAATGTGCTCAGTTTCTTCCACTGAACTGCGGGATGGCTGGCGCCGAACAGACATATAGCCGCTGACCTGCCCACCATCCCAAATGGGCGTGGCATTCGCCAATACCCAATAGTAGTCGCCGTTCTTGCAACGATTCTTGACCATCCCGGTCCAAGGACGACCTTCCTTGAGAGTGCGCCACATATCCTCGAAAGCTTCTGCCGGCATATCAGGATGACGAACAAGATTGTGGGGCTCGCCAATCAACTCAGCCTCAGTGAAACCGCTGATTTCAAGGAAATCCTTGTTGATATAAGTGATGCGTCCCTTGAGATCTGTCTTCGAGACGATCAGGGTGCGCTCCGTGAGCAAGACTTCCTTATCTGTCACCGGCATGTTGATGCGCATGGGTTCCTCTCTTTTCCCTGTTCGGGTTATTGGCTTGTAGCGGTTTGAGGGATCAATCTGGATTCAGGAAAGGGCATCTGTCGCTTCGTCGAGCAACGCCATTTCCGAGGAAAGCATCAGGCGAGCAATATCGACAACGATCAGCATGCGCTCCCCCAGGGTGCCTAGGCCCAGGATGTATTTGGTATCCACGGTAGCGGCAAACTCTGGCGCAGGCCGGATTTGTTCATTGCTGAGCATCGTTACATCAGAAACGCTGTCCACGACGATGCCAACGATGCGATGGCCGATGTTGAGAATGATGACAACCGTAAAGGGGGTGTACTCGACGAGTCCGACATTAAACTTGATACGCAAATCTACAATGGGCACGATGGTGCCACGCAGATTGATCACCCCCTTGATAAAGGATGGCGAGTTGGCAATGGTTGTCGGCTGCTCGTAACCACGGATTTCCTGAACCTTTAGAATATCAATGGCGTACTCTTCCGGGCCCAGGGTGAACGTGAGGTACTCCTGGGAAAGAAGCCCTTCATCCCCGGCAGCGTTGGTATTTTCCTGTGACATCGTATTTCCTTATTGGGTCAGGCTGCTGCTGGCAGGGTGGACCGCGCCATGGTGACTAAAGCCCCTACATCCAGAATAAGGGCAACATGGCCGTCACCCATGATGGTCGCACCGGAAACGCCTGGCACCTTGCGGTAATTAGTCTCCAAGCTTTTGATAACAACCTGATGCTGGCCGACCAGGGCATCCACAAACATGGCAGCTTTGGTGCCGTCCGCTTCCAGTATCACCATGATGCCCTCGTCCAGCCGCGTTCTGGCTGAACCTACGCCGAATACCTCGTAAAGCGCAACCACGGGCAAGTATTCGTCCCGTACCTGGATCAGGCGCTCGACACCAGACACGCTCTTGATCATGTTCTTACTGGCTTGGAGGGACTCCATCACGTAGCCTAGAGGGATGATGTAGGTTTCCTTTCCAACGGCAACCGACATACCATCAAGAATCGCCAGGGTCAGCGGCAAACGTACCGTCATGCGAGTCCCGATACCCGTCATGGAATCGATCTCAACACGCCCCCCCATGGAGGCGATATTCCGCTTGACCACGTCCATGCCGACACCACGACCGGAAACCTCGGTGATCTGGTCTGCCGTGGAAAAACCTGGCTCGAAAATCAGCTGCCAAACCTCATGATCACTCATACCATCATGGGCTGCTGCGAGGCCACGCTCTTTGGCCTTGGACAAAATCTTTTGCCGGTTCAAACCAGCACCGTCATCACTGACTTCAATGACAATATTTCCACTCTGGTGATAAGCCTTCAGAGTAATGGTTCCAACTGCCTGTTTACCCTTGGCAGCCCGTTCCTCAGGCATTTCAACACCATGATCGAGACTGTTGCGGACTAGGTGGGTCAGTGGATCAGTAATCCGTTCAATCAGGCTACGATCCAGCTCGGTACCTTCTCCGATCATTTTGAGTTCGACCTTCTTTCCCAGTTTTTGGGAGAGATCGCGAACCACTCGGGGGAAGCGGGAGAAGACCACGGAGATCGGCATCATGCGGATGGACATGACTGACTCCTGCATGTCCCGGGTATTGCGTTCGAGTTGGGCCAGGCCGTTGTGCAACCGTTCAAACTCGACCGGATCAAGGGACGAAGCAGACTGAGCCAGCATAGCCTGCGTAATGACCAATTCACCAATCAGGTTGATGAGTTGATCAACCTTTTCCACCCCCACCCGAATTGTGGCTTCGGGGGCAGCAACGACAGGAGCTTTACTCGGCGCCGTTTTACGCTCTTCCACAGTCTTGACCGGAGTTTCAGTACTGAAAGCAGCAGGAAGAGGTTCATGCGTGGCAACAGGTGTCGGCTCAACGAAGAAACCAAAGGCACCCGCCGGGTCATCATGGCGGTCTGCAGAAACGGCCTCAGTTGCCAGCGCGGCATCTGCGCCAGAAGGCATGATCGGCAGGAAAAACCCGAAAGTACCATCCGGATCGTCATCTCTTGGCCCGGTCGCATCAACCTGACTATCTGCCATGACCGTAGGGTCAATGAAAAAACCAAAGGCACCATCGACATCGTCGAGGGTTGATGCCGTTGCTACCGTACCGTCAGGAGCATCATCAAAGAAACCATAAGCGCCATCGGCATCGCTGGAGGTGTCGCTGCTACCAAGAGGCGAGATACGCAGACTGTCGCTGCGAGCAACGAATTCTAGAATGTCCCGAATTTCGGCTTCTGCCGCAAAACCTCCAAGATTGATTTGCCACAGACCGTGGCTATCGTCAGCTGACGGTTGCTGGACTACCGTCACCGTTCCTAATGAAGACAACGCCTCCAGTAAGTTCTTAGCCGTATCCTCCAGAGAGTTTCCACTACCGGCCTCATCCAGGGAAAACCGCAGACTGAACCCCTGAGCAGGCAATGCCTCGCTTGCCTCAACCAGATCGGTTGCGATGACAGGAGGCGGAGGGACACCAGCAGACGAGGCAATGTCAGCACCAGAAGTCAGAGCACTTAATCGCTGACAGATGGCGCCAACACTCTCCGCATCTGCAACACCCTCTCCACGATGCGCAGCAAGAAGTGTTTTCAGCACGTCCCCAGCATCGAGAAAGGCATCAATCATGTCGTTACGCAGGACCATCTCGCCCTTGCGTATCCGATCCAGCAGATTTTCGAGCACATGGGTGACTTCGGCCATATCGGTAAAACCGAAAGTGCCGGCAGAGCCCTTGATCGAGTGGGCTGCTCGAAATACTGCATTCAGCTGTTCGGAGTCCGGCGCTTCGACATCAAGCTCCAGCAGCAGGGACTCCATACTGGCCAGATGTTCCGCAGCCTCTTCAAAGAAGACCTGGTAGAACTGGCTCATGTCGATCGCCATGACCGCCCCTTGTCTATTGTTGTTATCGTTGTTTGTCTAAAAACTACCCGATAACCTTTTTGACTACTTCAATCAGCTTTTGGGGATCAAAGGGCTTTACCAACCATCCTGTAGCGCCGGCTGCACGACCTTGTTGTTTCATGGCATCAGATGACTCTGTCGTTAGCATGAGAATCGGCGTCGTTTTGTATTGGGGCAAGGCGCGAAGATTGCGAATCAAGGTCAAACCATCCATGCGCGGCATGTTCTGATCCGTCAAAATCAGATTCACGGTACGGGCTTTCGCTTTGTCCAGACCATCCTGCCCATCTACAGCCTCAATCACCTCATAGCCGGAACTCTTGAGGGTGAAGGAAACCATTTGCCGCAGAGAGGCAGAGTCGTCCACTGCCAGTATCGTTTTTGCCATCTGTTTAAACTCCTTGGAAATCAGAAAAGCTCAATGTCCCCTTGGGACATGGCCTGCTGTACAACCGGATTGTGCTGGGTACTGGGGCCCAGCCCTGCCAGACTCTGTTTCATTCTACCGATCTCGTCACGCAGCGATGTAACTGCCTCTACTGCGTTCCCTTGAAGGGCATCTTGATGGATCACGCCAGCCAGCCCGATAAATTGCTGGGCAACGCCATCCAATGCGTCGACACGGTTCTTGATATGTCCGACCAACTGGGAAACCATATCCTGAAACTGAAGGGCGGTTACTGCTCGCGCAACCTCCCCTCCTACGGATTCTGCGACTTTAGCCACCTCACTAATGGCACCCATGCGTTGCTGACTCTGGTCTTCCATCGTCCTGATGATAGTTTCCACCTGAGTTTTGGACTCCAGTGCAAAACTCATATCCTGTCCGGACATACGCTGAATGGCTGACTCAGTCTGTCCCACAGACACCGCCATGCCCTGCATCAGCGTACTGATCTGCTGACTGAATTGGGTGGTCCGAGCTGACAGATCTCTCACTTCATCCGCCACGACGGCAAACCCTCGTCCCGCTTCTCCTGCTCTGGCTGCTTCAATGGCAGCATTCAGTGCCAATAAATTAGTTTGTTTGGCAATCCCGCCAATTTCGGAAAGGATGGACTGAACATCCTGAGTACGTTTGGCAATGCTTTCGGTCAGTTCGACCAACTCCATGCCCAACTTGGAATTGGAGACGATGTTGTCCACAACCTTCTGCATGACGCCAGAGGTGTTCTCAACAAAAACATCGAACTTTGTTGTTGAGTTTTCGCTGCTGCCCTCACCTACTGTTATGGAAAGCATCAACTGGCGCTGCGCCTCCATTTGCTGATGCATACCGCTGAAGCTATTGGTCAAGGTAGATACTGCATCGCCAAGTAGCGTCTGCACTCGAATGATTTCGGTCCCGATGTGCCCGTACTGCTGGCGAAATTGGCCAGAACTCTCGGAAAGAAGATTTTCGATTTCGAGCAACAGGGATTGATGCTCATTGCTCTGGCTAGCGGCGCACCCAGCACCAACTTCAGATGCTCCCTTTGCGGACAGAGCGTAAGCCATCCCGGCAACAAATAATGCTGTCACAAGATGTGACCACATCGGTGCCAGCACATCTTCCAGACTGAAAAAGACACCCCAGCCAAGTACCGGTGCAAGCAACAAGACCAGCATGGCTTGCCTAAGGTTTTTGTTCATGTAGATCCCAAAACTGCTGGCCCATAGCGAGCCCAGCGAACTGCAAGCGAAGACTCAGCGAGAAACAGGGGGGGCCGACTGCATCGCATCGGCGGCTTGCTGGGCAGCATCATCACCGCCAACTTCCGCCACTTTACCATCCCGCATGATGGCTTCTTCAGTTCGCTTATTCATGACAATGATACTGATCCGGCGATTGATCGGATTGTAGGGATCAGCCTTATCGTAGAGAACAGTCGAGGCAAGACCAACTACTCGCATCACCTTGACCTCATCCATGCCGCCGACAAGCAATTCCCGTCGAGAAGCATTCGCCCGATTGGTCGACAGCTCCCAATTACCAAAGCCTTTGTCGCCTCCAGCATAGGGCGTGGCATCCGTGTGACCAGACAGCGAAATCTTGTTTTCAACCTTATTCAAGGCCTTACCCATTTCGCGCAGAATCTGCCGAGCATAGGGCTTGAGTTCGGAACTGGCCGAATCAAACATGGGGCGATTCTTTTCATCCACAATCTGAATCCGCAATCCTTCTGACGTCAAGTCGAGCAGCAACTGACTCTTAAATTGCTTAAGGGCAGGGCTGGAGTCAATCAGCTTTTCCAGATCACCCTTGAGCGACTCCAGTTTCTGCTTCTCAACTTTTTCCAAATCGGCCTTCAGTGCCTGAAGGTTGATATTGCGTTTTGGTGCCTCAATGTCGCCCCGCTTTACCTGACCATGGGTTCGCGTCAAGTCTTCGCCACCGCCTTGCAAAATGGAAGACGAGTCGCCGCTGCCAGAACCGCCTGCCATGGCAACCTTGAGGGGAGTGTTGAAATAATCGGCAATCCCCTTGAGATCCCCTTGGGTCGTCGACCCTAGGAGCCACATCAAAAGGAAAAACGCCATCATGGCGGTCACGAAGTCGGCATAGGCGATCTTCCAAGCGCCGCCGTGAGCACCGCCCCCACCCTTTTTAATCTTCTTAACTACGATTGGTTGCTGGGTATCGTCACTCATGGATCACGCCAATTTTGCTCAACGCTATTTCGGGAGCAGGTCGATTACTCGACCTTGCCAACCTTACTTGCCTTTACGGCTCTTGAGATCTTCTTCCAGCTCGCGGAAGCTGGGACGGTCGCTGGAGAAGAGCACTTTCCGGCCGAACTCCACGGCCACCTGGGGGGCGTAGCCGTTCATGCTAGCCAGAAGAACAACCTTGATGCAGGAGAAGATTTTGCTGCCCTCTTCCATCTTCTGCTCCAACTGGCTCGCAATAGGCGCAACAAAACCATAAGAAGCCAAGATACCCAAGAACGTACCAACCAAGGCACCACCAATCATCTTGCCTAGTACAGCTGGAGGCTCGCCCACAGAGCCCATCACGTTAACCACACCCATCACCGCCACAACAATACCGAAGGCAGGCACACCGTCCGCAACCTTGGACATGATGTGAACCGGCATATGGGCTTCTTGGTGATGCGTCTCGATTTCAAGATCCATTAGATTCTCGATTTCGAAGGCATTGAGATTCCCCCCCACCATCATGCGCAGATAGTCGGTAATGAACTCCATCACATGGTGATCGTGGGCAATCGTGGGATATTTCGCAAAAATCGCACTGCCTTCAGGGTTCTCAATGTCCGATTCAATGGACATCAACCCTTCTTTCCGTACTTTGGAAAGAATTTCGTAAAGCATTGCCAGCAAGTCCATATAGAGGGCTTTGCTGAAGTGTGACCCTTTAAGCACAGAGGGAAGCGCAGCCAGAGTGGCCTTGATGGCCTTGCTGCCGTTACTGGCGATAAAGCCGCCCGTCATCAAACCGACGATGGCCAGATATTCCAGTGGAACAAAAAGCGCTGCCAGACTTCCGTGGACAGAATAGGTGCCCACCGATGCGGCCAGAATGACCACATAGCCGATCAACAAAAACATCTAAACCTCCGCTAGCGCCTGTCCCTGCAACCTGTAAACCGGGCTGCCGTCTGAGTTAATTACGATTAAGGCCGAATAATAGCCTCAAACCGGAGTTTGACACTACCGTCACGAAGGGAAAACCTGAAAGAGAAACGGGGTATCGTTATGACAAACGATACCCCGATAAAACGTTATTCTTTTAAAATTAGCGAGTTAAACCGCTATTGCCGCTGCTTTCCTGGTCTTGCCAGCGCGAGCAGGCATATGACACAGACCACAAACATAGCCCTTTGTCGGATCGAAAGCATGGGTAACAAATTCACCGCCGCATTCTTTGCAAGTTGCCATTTGCAGCATGTTGGCTTCAAAAAACCGAACCATGGTCCAAGCCCGAGTCAAGGACAGAACGGTATCCATACCGCCACGCTTGATTTGTTCCAGATACATCCGGTAAGCCTTGATGATCAACTCCAGCCCTTTTAGCTTGGTGTTTTTCTCGAAAAACTTGAAATACGCCATGAACAAGGAAGCATGGATATTAGGCTGCCAAGTCATAAACCAGTCGGTCGAGAAAGGCAACATGCCCTTGGGAGGAGACTCCCCCTTGACTTCTTTATAGAGCTTCAGCAAACGCTCCCGGGACAACTTTGTCTCAGCTTCCAACAACTGAAGACGGGCACCCAACTCAATCAACTCAATCGCCAGGCGGATATCACGAGCCTCAAGGATTACGGATTTATTACGCATAGGGGCCTCAGGCGACAGCTTCCACCGGCTTACCGGCGGCAAGAATGGCTGCATGGATGTGCCCGACGCCACGGTCACGTTCGTGATTGGAAAGCAAATTCAACAACAGGCTATCGTTAAACCGGAAGCTGCAAAGCAGCATGTCGGAACCAGCCATCTTCAACACTTGCCCCGGAGTCAGCCGATCCAGAATGTCGGCAACTTCTTCACTGATACCCAGGCGGAAAATGGCAGCTTCACGATCAGCCCTCACCATACTTTGCGCCAGCATCAGATAGGCGAGATTGACTTCCTTTATATCGCTGTAGGTGTCCATCGCGTTCATCGTGCACTCCTTGAGAATAAGCCCCTAAGTAATTGAGGCAACGGGCGCATTCTCGGTGTACGCGACAAAGTGCACTAGCGGTGGACTGCGGTAAATAACGTAGGAATAGACAAGCACTCCGATGTAAGAAAATTCTTACACAGAGTACTCAAGCTCATGAATGAGTGTACTTTTTAGCCTATTTCAGCAAGGAAACGGCCCAGGCCAATTGACAAGAATTTCACGTCTTTCGCCTTGACTCACCCCATTAGGGAGAGGCATGCATGCTACCTAGCCCATCAATCAATCAATCAACCGATCAGGCAGCAAAGCCCCCGGGAAATCTAACGTTCAGAAGGCCTTTAATCCGCTAACCACGGGCTTTTCCGCCATTCCATAACAGAAGCTCAAGAGCCGGAAACTGAATGAAGCTGGACAGAAACCACGCAATTGCGGCCGCCGGATTTAGCTAGGTAAACACCTTCATCAGCACGTTTGATCAAGGCATCGAGGTTTGCCATGTTGGGCAGGCGCTGGGCCACCCCAACGCTGACACTGCCCGTTATCGTAGTACCAGCGGCATTTACCCTGAGCGCGGCGACAGCTTGCCGAACCCGCTCGGCACACAGCATGGCCGCATCCAGATCGGCATCAGGGCAGATGGCAAGGAACTCATCCCCGCCCATGCGGCAAATCACATCCTCTGTTCTCAGGGCCGTCTTGATGGCTTGGGCCGTCTGCTTGAGCACAGCATCACCCACGTCATGACCATAACTGTCGTTGATTTGCTTGAACAGATCCACATCGATCACCATACAAGACAAGGCCCGCTGATTCCGGGTTGTGGCCGCCCAATCCTGCTGCAGGCGGGCCATGGCATAGCGTCGATTGGGAAATCCGGTCAAAAAGTCGGTCAAAGCGACTTGCTGCAACTTGCGGTTAGTCACCGCCAGTTCTGCTGCAAAGCGCCGGATATCTTCCCGGTCCCGCTCCACCTCCTGCTGCAACTTGACCACTCGCTGACCGGCCCTCAAACGAGCAGCCAGGACACGGGGCTTGAGGGGCTTGACCATGAAGTCATCCACACCGCACTCAAACGCCTCGACCAAGGCTTCGTCGTCTTCCAATGCGGTCAATATGAGGATGTAAACGCCTCGCCCAGCCGGGGTTGCGCGCAGAGACCGGGTCAGTTCAACGCCGTTCATTTCCGGCATCATCCAGTCCACGATCATCATTTCCGGCCGAACCTCCAAGGCTAGCTCAAAGCCTTCCCTGCCATTTTCCGCCTCAAAAACATCGTGCCCAGCTTCCCTGAGCATGCTCGACAGCAAGCTACGCATACTGCGATCGTCTTCGACCACCAAGACCCGCATTCTGTAACCGTCTTCACCGCCCTTGAGCAAAAATCCTTCACTCAACTGAGGTGGTGCCGGCGGTTTCGACATGTCGGCAAAGGGAGGCATTTCCTTAGTGGTGATACGCAGCAATGCGCCCCAGTCATGCCATTCCTTGGCCACTTTGTCACAAATTGCCATCATCGCTTCCGCATCCACAGACAGGCGACTGCCCAGCATGAAGAGCTTGGGCATCATGCTGCGCCATTCCGACTCTGGCGCCAAGCAGATATCAGCGACATGTTCCGAAAGAGCCAGGGCCATCGTCAGGTGATGGGGCCGGGTTCCTTCTTCAAAGCGGCTGTGTTCCGGCGTATCGTGGAACATCACAGGATCTGTGAATACTTTTGGAATGCCCCAATCGTCCAGCATCGCTGCCGTCAGTTGGCTATGGGTCAGGGCGAAGGCTTTCTCTTCTGCTGTAACCAGCGCGTCTTCTTCCTTGCCGGCGCACTCACTCAGAAGACGAGAGTAATCCTCGGGAAAAATGGTAGCCAAGGCCAACGTACCGACCCGCGCCAGCAGCCCGACGCAGAACGCTTCATCCGCAACGGCAGCCCGGGTTCGCTGCATCAAGACCTGAAAGGCCAGACCGCAAACCAGAGAATGGGACCAGAATTTTTCGTAATCAAAAGCCTGGCATTTCCCCTTGCTGTAATTGGAGAGCAGGGAAAAACCCAAAGCCAAGGTCCGTACCGTGGAAATACCCAGGACGGAGAGCGCGTCGGGAATAGAGGCCACGGGCCGGCGACCGCCAGCCTGAGCAGAGTTGGCGGCCTTAATCAGGCGCCCAGCAAAGGCCGGATCGGCGCCGATGGCTTTGGCCAGCTCATTGAGGGGCACGTCTTCCTTTTGGGTCAGGCGAACAATCGCCAGTGCGGCCCCTTTGGGAGATGGCAGCTCACCGGTAGCACGAAGCTGCTCAAATTTTGAAATGTCTATAGGTGTCATGCACTTAAGGTCAATTAAAGGGATGCTTGAAGCGGCGAAACCCTAGCCAAATCACTGAACACCCTCAATATCCTGCGTTTACCTCGGCATCATACCCTTTCAACCCTTTTGTCGGCAGTGGCACCCAAGCCTCTGAAAAGACAGAGAGTAGAATTCAAACGCCATGCATCCTGCCATCCACTACTGCTCTGTCTGCGGTACCCCCGTCCAACAATTGATCCCTCCGGGGGATAACGCGTTGCGGCACGTCTGCCCGAACTGCCACACGGTTCATTACCAGAACCCCCGCATGGTGGTGGGCACTTTGCCGGTATGGGAAGACAAGATCCTGCTTTGCCGCCGGGCAATCGAACCACGCCACGGCTACTGGACCTTGCCGGCAGGCTTCATGGAAAACGGCGAAAGTCTGGAGCAGGCCGCCAGCCGGGAAACCTTAGAAGAGGCCGGATGCAGCATTGACCTTGGCAAGCTATTTGCCATCGTGAGCATTCCCCATATCCATCAAGTGCATTTCTTCTACCGGGCGCAACTCTTGAACCTGGACTTTGCTCCGGGCGAGGAAACCCTGGAAATCGGCCTTTTCAGTGAAAACGACCTGCCTTGGCAGGACTTGGCCTTTCGCTCCGTCAGTTTTGCCCTGCAGCAGTTTTTTTCGGACAGGAAAGCCGGTGTGCAACAACTGCACAGCACCGCCCTCTCCCCCGTCACGGCAGACTGAAGACCACCGGCAGCAAGAGCGAGAAACGCCGGCCACGCAGGGTTTCAGGCAATGGGGCGGCCAAGGAGGCCTCCCGCATCATGGTCAATGCGGCATTATCCAGAGCATCAAACCCGCTGGACCGCTCCAGATTGATCCCGATAGCCCCTGCAGGAAGAACCGATACCCGTAGCACCACCGTTCCCTGCGCACCACTTCGGCTTGCGGCATCGGGGTAACGCCAGAATCGGCGGGACTGCACGGCAAGGGCCATGCGATAACCGCGCAAACCCTCCGCATCCACACCTTCGCTATCGGACTGAGCCTCAACCGGTGCGGCATTACCATCAGCAGCCACGGAGGCAGCTTTCGTTTCGGGCAGCGGCACAGGCACTGGTGTCGATGGTTTGGATGCCTTTGCAACAGGCGCAAGGACTGGTGAAACCTCCACCCTCCGATTACTCACCAAAGTTGCCCGTAAGGCGCCAGAACCCGATAGCTGCCAAAGGCGGGACAAAGGCATTGGCGTCGGCCCCAGCAACAAAAGATGAAGCCCCAGAGAAATCAACAGCGCCCGCAGCAAAGATGAGCGGAAAATCAACCTGTATTCACCAATGGGCAAAGTCATCACTCTTTGTTACGCTAGCTCATGTCCAGATAGTAGGTGTTCCCATGCGCGCAACGCCCCTCATTCTTACGTTGGACCAACACGGCGCCCCCCATCGCTGGGTGAACTGGCAGCATGCGTGCTTCTATTATGCTCGGGACATGGTAGCCTGGAGCATCGGCGACCACAGTTTCACCTTCCACGGCGGCATCAACCGCATCACCGGCGAGCGCTCCGCCATCAGCACCAACAGCATCATCGCCATCCGCGGCCAAGCCCTGGGTGGCCGCTCCCTGCACCAAGTACCACCCCTCACCAATCGCGAACTGTTCCAGCGGGACCGCCACATCTGCGCCTATTGCGGCGATGGCTTTTCCGGCAGTCGTCTGACCCGGGATCATGTGCACCCGGTTTCCCAGGGCGGCAAGGACATCTGGATGAATGTCGTGACCGCCTGCCGCTCCTGCAATCAGCGCAAGAGTGGCCGCACGCCGGAACAGGCCCGCATGGAGTTGCTGTTCGCCCCCTATGTGCCCAACAAGGCCGAGTACCTGATTCTGTCCAACCGCAGCATCCTGGCGGACCAGATGGACTTTCTTGCCCGCCAGGTGTCGGCCCATAGCCGCCTGCGCCTGCCGGCCTGATCGGCGAAAAGAATGCCCCTGCCCAGATCATGGGCGACTTGTAGCCCGACTAGCCTTAAAATCGCGCCCCTTACGAATCCCGGGTAAATGGGAGCCTTGTGCTGATGCTGCCCTCCCCGCCCACCCGTGCCATGGAAACCAAAGCCCTCACCTCCTACCGCCCTTACTGGGCCAAGCGCTTCGGCGTTGCGCCGTTTCTGCCCATGTCCCGGGCGGAGATGGAACAACTCGGCTGGGATTCCTGCGACATCATTCTGGTCACCGGTGACGCCTACATCGACCACCCCAGCTTCGCCATGGCCCTGCTGGGCCGGCTGCTGGAGGCTCAGGGCTTTCGCGTCGGCATCATCAGCCAGCCGGACTGGCAGAGTGCCGAGGACTTCAAGAAGCTGGGCCAGCCCAACCTGTATTTCGGCATCACGGCGGGCAATATGGATTCCATGGTCAACCGCTACACCGCCGACCGCAAGATCCGTAGCGACGACGCCTACACCCCCAACGCCGCGCCCAACAAGCGCCCCGACCGGGCGGTGATCGTTTATTCCCAGCGGGCCCGAGAAGCCTATCCCGATGCCAACATTGTCATCGGCGGCATTGAAGCCAGCCTGCGCCGCATTGCCCATTACGACTACTGGTCGGACAAGGTGCGTCGTTCCATTCTGCCCGACAGCAAGGCCGACATCCTGCTGTTCGGTAATGCCGAGCGGGCCCTGGTGGAGCTGACCCATCGCCTCGCCAAGGGCGAACCCATTGCCCACATCCGCGACCTGCGGGGTACTTCCTTCATGGTGCCCAAGGGTTGGAAGCCCTCGGAAGAATGGATGGAAGTGGACTCCACCACAGTGGATATGCCGGGCCGGGTCGATGTTCATCCCGACCCTTATTCCATGGAGCCGGCCAAGTCCGATGCTGGGCAGCAAGCGGCAACGGCCAATGATGGTGCCCAACCCATCCGCATCGTGCCCGCCGCCGAGCGGGTTGCCCTGCGCAAGGCGGCTCGCGCCCAGCAGGTGGTGCGCCTGCCCTCCTACGACCGGGTCAATGAAGACAAGGTGCGCTACGCCCATGCCAGCCGCACCTTCCATCTGGAATCCAACCCAGGTAACGCCCGGGCCCTGGTCCAGGGCCACGGTGACCGGGACGTGTGGCTCAACCCGCCCCCCATTCCCCTGACCACAGCGGAGATGGATCATGTCTTCGGCCTGGCCTACGCCCGCAAGCCCCACCCGAGCTACGGCGACGCCAAAATCCCGGCTTGGGAGATGATCCGTTTCTCGGTGAACATCATGCGGGGCTGCTTCGGTGGTTGCACCTTCTGCTCCATCACCGAGCACGAAGGCCGCATCATCCAGAGCCGTTCCGAAGATTCCATCATTCGCGAGATCGAGGAAATCCGCGACAAGACCCCGGGCTTCACCGGTGTCATTTCGGATCTGGGCGGCCCCACCGCCAACATGTATCGGTTGGCCTGCAAGGACAAGAAAATCGAAACCTCTTGTCGCCGCCTGTCCTGCGTTTATCCCGATGTCTGCGAAAACCTCAACACCGACCACGGCCCCCTGATTCAGCTCTATCGCCGCGCCCGTACCCTGCCCGGCATCAAGAAGATATTGATCGGCTCCGGCCTGCGCTACGACCTAGCCGTGAAGTCACCGGAGTACATCAAGGAACTGGTGACCCACCACGTCGGCGGCTACCTGAAGATCGCCCCGGAGCACACCGAAGAAGGCCCACTGTCCAAGATGATGAAGCCGGGCATGGGCACCTACGACCGCTTCAAGCAGATGTTCGAGAAAGCATCGAAGGAAGCGGGCAAGGAGCAGTACCTGATTCCCTACTTCATCGCCGCCCACCCGGGCACCACTGATGAGGACATGCTGGAACTGGCCCTCTGGCTCAAGCGCAACGACTTCCGCCTAGACCAGGTGCAAACCTTCCTGCCCACGCCCCTGGCACTGGCCACGGCCATGTGGCACACGGAAAAGAATCCCCTGAAAAAAGTCACTCGGGAATCGGAAACCCTGGCGGTAGTTCGCGGTGGCCGTCAACGCCGCCTGCACAAGGCTTTCCTGCGCTACCACGATCCGGAAAATTGGCCCTTGCTGCGGGAAGCCCTGAAGGAAATGGGTCGCAGCGACCTGATCGGCAACGGCAAGAAACACCTGATTCCCACCTGGCAACCGGCCGGAACCGGGCGTCGCTCGGAGCAGGGCCATTCAGCCGACCACATCCACGCCCCGCGCAAACCAGGAGCAGGTCGCCCTGCCCCGGCAAAAACTCAGGGGGGACCTACTCGCCGCCCCGGTAGCTCTTCACTGCCTCAAAGAAAGCGCGGCGCAACTCGGTAGTCGGCTTGCCCGCCGCTTCGGCGGCCTTGAGTTGCTTCAACAGTTCCGCCGGGTCCTTGCTGCCGGCGTACACCATCTGCGCCCGTTCCGAGCCCGGACTTTGCCGATCCGCCGTGATCACCAAGGCCTGGGGCGCCTTGGGCATCCGCGGATAAATCACGTTGGGGCGCGGCATGGTGCTGCGGGTCGGATTATTGTCTTTCTTGAATTCGGCCACCGCATCGAATAGCGCTTGTCGCAGCTCCGCCGTGGGCTGCCCCAGGGCTTCAGCCCGGTTGATCTGGCGCAGGATTTCAGAAATCCGGTTCGGTGGCGGCACCGAGCGAATCGCGACCCCAAAGCTCTGAGGCGGCGCCTTTACCGCCAGAGCAAAGGCTTCGGGGCTTGCCACCATCTTGGCGATTTTCAAATTGTTGTTGCGCATCGCCCAGGTCAGGGCGCTCTCACCCGACTCATTACGAATATTGGTGTCGGCACCGGCTTCGATCAGGGTTTGTGCGATTTTTTCATGGCCTTCCCGTGCGGCCATCATCAGCACAGTAGAGCCGTTGGGCGCTTGGCCGTTGACGTTGGCACCCTTCTCCAGCAGCACCTTGGTCAGGTCTTCGTGCCCGGCAAAAACGGCATAGTGCAGCGCGCTCCACTCTTTGCCTTTGCGATTGACCGCTGCCCCCCGGGCCAGCAACCACTTCATGGCCTCGGCCTGGCCTTTCCAGGCCGCCAGTTGCAGGGCCTGCTCACCACTGCGGTTGATGAAATTGATATTGGCGCCCCGCTGGATGAACAGTTCCATCAGGGGAATATTGCCTTCCCAGGCGGCGATCATCAGGCCGGTGCCGATCCGGTCCGCCAGAAAATTGGGAGGCAAGCCCTCATCCAGCCACTGCCGGGCTTTCTCCACATCCCCCACTTCCATGGCGACGCCAAAGGCCACTGGGTCAGGTAATACCGCCTGCGCCGTGCCGCATCCCAGGGCAAAAACCACCAGAAATGTCCGTAAAAAAGCCTGATATAAGCTAGCCATCACTGCATCCATCCAGAAGAATCCGGCAGGGATAATAGGGGCAAATGTCCTTGCTCAAAACCCCGGGCAACCGCGCCTTGCGGCCCCATCTCTTCAGCGCCCTGCTCATTTCCCTGCTCGGCCACGGCCTATTGTTGCTAGAAGGCAGGCTGCGCCTGCCCTCGCCACCGCCCCCGGTGATGCAGGTAGAGCTTCGCCCTGCCGAGATGCCAGCCCCCGAACCCCTGCTGAAGAACACCCTGGAAACACCCGAGCCCATCAAAGAAAAACCGACAACGACGCCCCCAACCAAGGCAAACAAAGGCCCCCCCGCACCGTCCGCCAAGCGTAGCCCACCAACCAAGCTCAGTGTGGAAGCCGCCCAGCGCAAGCTCGCCAAGCACCTTTACTACCCACCCCAGGCCATCGCCGCAGGGCTGGAAGGCGAGGTTCGTCTTTTACTCAGTCTTGATCCAACAGGCCGCATCACCGATGCCGACATCGCCGCCAGCAGCGGCCACGCCATTCTCGATCAGGCTGCCCTGAGAGCAGCCTGGGCCATGGGCAGTATCGAGGGGGCGGACAAGAAGGAAATGATTTTGCCGGTGGTATTCCGGCTGCGCTGAGTGCTGTGGCTCTTGGTCCAACCAGGACCGTAGAAGAATCTTAAGTCTGGGGAAAGCCTGTTTGGTTCGCGCTGGCCCTTGCCATTGCGGCCAGCATTACAACCGCCCGGTGAGCACCGCCAGCACGGTGGCCAGCCAGCCAGCTCCAGCCAGGATCAGGTGAGGATCGGTGAACATGTCCGTGGCCGTATCGCCACCGCCGCCCCGGTGATGGAGCAGGAACAGGTAGCGGAACATGCCATAGAGGACGAAAGGCACCGTCAGGATCAGGTGGTTGCTGCCGTGCAGGGCAACGGTTTCGGCGCTCAGGGTGTAAAGGCTGTAGGACACCACGGTGCAGGCCAGGGTGACAGTGATGAACTGGTCGAGCAGGGTCTCGGAATAATCCTCCAGCACCCGTCGGTGGGCTGAGGGGTCACCAGCCACAGCGTTGAGTTCGGCGCGACGCTTGGCGAAGCCGAGGAACAGGGTCAGCATCAAACCGCACAGCAGTAACCAATGGGACGGGGCGATGCCCAGCCCCAAGGTACCCGCCAGCAGGCGCAGCATGAAACCGGCAGAGATCAGGAACACGTCCAACACGACGACATGTTTGGCGCCCAGGCTGTAGAAACCGTTGATCACCAGATAGGCCACAAAGACCCAGGGCGCAGAACCGGCCCGGGTGAAGGCCAAGGTCAGCCCGCCGATCAGGCACAGGGCCAGCAAAACCAAGGCCCCCGGCAGGCCGATGCGGCCGCTGGCCAAGGGGCGATGACGCTTTTTCGGATGCTGGCGATCCTGCTCCCGGTCCAGCAGATCGTTGAAAACATAGACCGCCGAGGACAGCAGGCAGAAGGCGGCGAAGGCCCAGAGCCCCTGTTGCAGCAGTTCCGGGTCGCGCCAGGCATGGCCGAACAGCAGCCCCACCAGGACAAAGGTGTTCTTCACCCACTGATGGGGCCGCAGCAGCCGCAAATAGGGGCCGATGGTTGAGCGCAGCAGGGCTATCACCTCGGCCATGGCAGCTCGGGCCAGTAGCGGTCGTGGAAGTAGCAGGCTGTTTGCGGCAGCTTGCCGGGGATGCGGTAGTACTTGTCGCGCACGGTGGTCAAAACGGTATCCCGGTACCGGGCATAGTCGAAACCGCGCCCGAAGATTTGATGGAAAGTCACACCGTGGAGGACAAAGGTTTCGTGGCGAAGTTCGCGGAAATAAGGGGCGTACTCGTCGGCGGAGAATTCGCTCTTGCGCAGGATCAGGATGTTCTTGCCATCCAGGGCGCGGAAGTCGGTGAGGATGTCATCGTGTCGGGCATGGCTGCTGGCTTCGCCGAAAACCAGGAAATAACGACGGGCGTTGTAACCCAGGGTGACGGCATCGGCGTAGCCGTTGCTGGCAAAGGTGTAGTCCCCTTCATAGGGCTTCAGCCGGTTTGCGATTTCCCTGGCTTCAAAGGCCAGAACTGCGCTGTCGTACCAGTTGGTCTTTTTCCAGTCCTCCAGGCGGGTGAACCCCATGCTCACCAACAGGGCGACATGGAGGCAGGCAAAACCGAGGAAGAACCAGCCCGTCCGGCGCACACTCAGATCGGGCAGATACAGGGCCAGCAACAGGCCGCAGAAGGGCAGGAAGGACAGCACCCAATGCAGGCCCACGGTTTTTTCCAGGGACAGCAGGGCGAACATGATGAGGGGTACAAAGGCCAGCAGGGCCAAGCTGCGGCGCTCTGCGGAGAACATACCGCGCTGGATTCGGATCAGCCCCCACACGGCTGCCGGCGTCAGCAGATACACCATCATCAGCCCGTAGGTGACCGTATTTTTCCAACCCAGGGCCGCATCGCCGTGGCGATTGACGAAGTTGAACATGTAGTTGGGCCAGCAGTGGCCGGCATTCCACCAGGCCATCAGGGCCAACCCGGGAACGCAGCAGGCGTAGGTGATCAGCAGCCCCAGCCAGGCCTTGCGGGTGGAGCGGAACAACACGTCCAGCAAATAGGCGAAGCCGAGGAAGACCACGAAATACTTGGACAGCACGGCCCCGGCCAGCAACACCCCGGCGGCCAGATACCAGTTGAGCTGATCGTCCCGCCGGGCCTTGAGCCAGCACAGACCGGACAACACGGAAAAATAGATCAGGGGCGTGTCGGTGGTGACCAGCACGTTCCAGACAAAGGCGGGGGACAGCAAGGTGAACAGGGCGGCCCACCAGCGCCGTGCTTCAGGGGCATTCGGCCAGAGTCGGGGCACGAACCAGGCGACAGCGCCGGCCAGCACAAAGGGCTGTAGCACGGAGGTCAGCCGCAGCCACCATTCGGCATCCCCCAGCAGCAACTGGGCAGCCAGCCACCAACCGATCATGGGCGGGTGATCGTAGAAGCCCCAGTCGGGAATCTTGCCCCACCAGATGAAGTAGGCCTCGTCCCCAGTCATGGGCAGGACCGCGGCCAGCCAGAGGCGGAAAATCAGGAGCGGCGGCAGTAACCAAAAGAAAAGACGGCGTGGGGACACGCCGTCTTTTCCGATCATGCCTGACAAGGCTTGCAGCACAGGCAGACTCTTACTTGTCTTCCAGCGTCAGACGACGCTTGCGCACACCCTCAGCCAGCATGTCGAGCACGGCAACGCTGTCTTCCCAGCCGATGCAGGCATCGGTCACGCTCTGGCCGTATTCCAGGGTGGCGCCCGGAGTCAGGTCTTGACGGCCTTCCTTGATGTGGGATTCCACCATCACGCCAAAGATGCGGTCATCGCCAGCGGCCATCTGGGCAGAGATGTCCTTGGCCACATCCACCTGCAGCTTGTACTGTTTGCGGCTGTTGGCGTGGGAGAAATCCACCATCAGTTTGGCGGCGAGGCCGGACTTGCCCAGTTCGATACAGGCGGCTTCCACGGAAGCGGCATCGTAGTTGGGCTCTTTGCCGCCGCGCAGAATGACGTGGCAGTCTTCATTGCCCTTGGTGGACACAATGGCGGAATGACCGGCCTTGGTAACGGACAGGAAATGGTGGGGACTGGAGGCGGACTTGATGGCATCCACGGCGATGCGGATGTTGCCGTCGGTGCCGTTCTTGAAGCCCACGGGGCAGGACAGGCCGGAAGCTAGTTCGCGATGGACCTGGGACTCCGTGGTACGGGCACCAATGGCACCCCAGGAGATCAGGTCCGCCAGATACTGGGGCGTGATCATGTCGAGGAATTCGGTCCCGCAAGGCACGCCCATCTCGTTGATCTCCCACAGCAGCTTGCGGCCCAAGCGGATACCGTCGTTGATGCGGTAGCTGTTATCGAGGCCGGGGTCATTGATCAGGCCCTTCCAGCCCACAGTGGTCCGGGGCTTTTCGAAATAGACGCGCATCACCACTTCCAGGTCGGCCTTGAGCCGATCGCGTTCGGCCCGCAGACGACGGGCGTAGTCGAGGGCAGCCGCAGGATCGTGAATGGAACAAGGACCGATCACCACCACCAGCCGGTCGTCGGAACCGTGCAGGATGTTGTGGATGGCTTTGCGGCTGTCATAGCTGATGGTCGCGGCCTTGTCCGAGGCAGGAAACTCCCGCAGCACATGGGCCGGGGGAGTGAGTTCCTTGATTTCCTTGATGCGTACGTCGTCGATTTCGGGTTTCATGGCAGCAGACAGCAATAAATTAAAAGGGGCAGGCGGCGAAGCTCAGACTGCGCGAGCGTCCGGTAATACGATGTTCACTTCGAGCACTTCGTAGTTGTCCTGTTTTTCCAGGGACACCTTGATGTCGTCGGGATTGATTTTCACGTATTTGGAAATCACCGCCACCAAGTCTTTTTGCAGGGCTGGCAGATAGTCGGCGGCAGCACTGTTGTCGGTACGTTCCCGGGCGATGATGAGCTGCAGGCGCTCCTTAGCCACGCTGGCAGATTTCGGCTTGCTGCCGAAGAGCAGGTCGAGCAGGGACATCTTACTTGCCTCCAAACAGGCGCTTGAGCAGACCGGGTTTTTCGTAGTCCACAAAACGCAGGGGATGAGTCTCGCCAAGGAAGCGGGCAATCACGTCCTTGTAGGCTTCCGCCACATCGGACTCGGGCAGATGGATGGCCGGGGTGCCCTGGTTGGAAGCGTGGAGCACGGTCTCGGATTCGGGAATCACGCCGATGATCGGTATCCGCAGGATTTCCTGCACGTCCTTGTAGGACAGCATTTCGCCGTCTTCCACGCGCTTGGGCGAATAACGGGTCACCAGCAGATGTTCCTTGACTGGCTCGGCATCAGACTCGCCGCGCTTGGACTTGGCCTGGAGAATACCCAGGATGCGGTCGGAGTCGCGCACGGAAGACACTTCGGGATTGGTCACGACGATGGCTTCATCGGCAAAGCGCAGGGCCATCAAGGCGCCGCTTTCGATACCGGCAGGGCTGTCGCAAACGATGTAATCGAAGCCCATGTGTTCCAGGTCCTTGAGCACCTTTTCCACGCCGGCTTCAGTCAGGGCATCCTTGTCCCGGGTCTGGGAGGCAGGCAGCACGAACAGGTTCTCGCAATGCTTGTCCTTGATCAGGGCCTGGTTGAGGCTGGCCTCACCATTGATGACATTGATCAGGTCGTACACCACGCGGCGTTCGCAGCCCATGATCAGGTCCAGATTGCGCAGACCTACGTCAAAGTCGATGACTGCGGTCTTGAAACCGCGCAGGGCGAGTCCGGAGGAAAAGCTGGCGCTGGTGGTGGTCTTGCCGACACCGCCTTTGCCGGAAGTCACGACGACGATTCGGGTCATGAGCTGCACTCTCGAAGAAATGAGGAAAGCCGGGATTTTACTGCCGTCATCCCGGGGTTTACCGTTGAATAAGAGGGGATTACCGCAGGCGGTTTCAGGAACCTGCCTTAAGCCATTCGGCCACGTCCAGGGCGAAATAGGTGAGGATGCCGTCGGCCCCGGCCCGCTTGAAGCCCAGCAAGCTTTCCAGCACACAGGCCTTTTCGTCCAGCCAGCCATTGGCGAAAGCCGCCTTGAGCATGGCGTATTCGCCGCTGACTTGGTAGGCGTAGGTGGGCACGCCGAACTCTTCCTTGACCCGGCGCACGATGTCCAGATAGGGCATGCCGGGCTTGACCATCACCATATCGGCACCTTCTTCCAGGTCCAGGGCCACTTCCCGCAGGGATTCGTCGCCGTTAGCCGGGTCCATCTGGTAAGTGTACTTGTTGCCCTTACCCAGGTTGCCGGCGGAGCCCACAGCATCACGGAAGGGGCCGTAGAAGGCCGAGGCGTACTTGGCGGAATAGGCCAGGATGCGGGTGTTGATCAGTTTTTCGGCATCCAGGGCGGCGCGGATGCAACCGATGCGACCATCCATCATGTCCGAAGGCGCCACCACATCGACTCCGGCCCGGGCATGGCAGAGGGCCTGGTTGGTAAGGGCCTCCAGGGTTTCGTCGTTGAGGACATAGCCGTTTTCATCGATCAGGCCATCCTGGCCGTGGCTGGTATAAGGGTCCAAGGCCACGTCGGTAATGATGCCCAGTTCAGGAAATTCCTTCTTCAGTCGGGCGACTACGGTTGGGGCCAGACCATCGGGGTTCCAAGCTTCCTTGGCGTCCAGACTTTTCTTGTCGGCACCCACCACGGGGAACAGGGCCAGAGCCGGCACTCCCAGCTTCAGGGCCCTTTCGGCCACGGGCAGCAGACGGTCCAGGCTGACCCGTTCCACACCGGGCATGGAGGCCACGGCTTCAGTACGGTTATTCCCTTCCAGCACGAACACCGGATAGATGAGGTCGTCCGTGGTCAGCCGGTTTTCCCGCATCAGTCGACGGGAAAAGTCATCGCGGCGCATACGGCGCATACGCAGGGAGGGGAATTTGCCTTGGGTATTCATGATCGAGCCTTCAAAAAGATCTGCTGCAGAACCGGAACTTTACCTTCGCTTTCCTATCCTAGGAAGTGAAGGGTGTGGAGATTGCATGTCCCCGACCCTTCCCCGCTTCACCTCCCTGAGCGGGAGCCTTGAATCCCTTCAAGGCCTTACCACCCCCGGTTCCTCCCCTTTGGACCGGGGGTTTCTTTTTGGCTGCGCCGGAAAGACCCCCCGGTCCAAAGGGGAAGCTCAGCTCCCTTCCCCCATCCCCTTCCCGGGAAGGGGCTTCTAGTCAGCGCTTGCGCGCCTACTCGGGGATCACTGGATTGAGTAAAGGTTCCAGCCAGCCACCTACCGTTTTTTCCACTTCCTGGATGCCGGTCTTTTTAAGACTGGAGAACAGTTGCAGGGTGAGGTTGGTATTGTTGGGAAACAGTTTCGCCATGTCGGCTTTGGCCGAACGGACTAGCTTGATCTGTTCCTGATTGGTCAATTTGTCGGCCTTGGTCAGCAGGCAATGGATGGGCCGGCCTGAGGCGCCGAACCAGGTGATCATCTGCAAGTCGAGGTCGGTAAAGGGGCGGCGGGCATCCATGATCAATACCAGGCCGGCCAGATTCTCCCGTTCCGTCAGGTAATGCTCCAGCAAGCCTTGCCACTGCTTGCGAACTGCCAGCGGCACTTCGGCATAGCCGTAGCCAGGCAAGTCGATCATGGCGGCGCCGTTTTTGAGTCGGAACACATTGATCAACTGGGTACGCCCGGGGGTCTTCGACACATAGGCCAGGCGCGTATGTCCCGCCAGAGTGTTGATGGCCGAGGACTTACCGGCGTTGGAACGGCCGGCAAAAGCGACTTCCGGCGCCAGGGAGAAGGGCAAGCCGTCCGGACTGGCACAGGAAATTTCAAAAACAGCGTGACGAAACAGGGACATGGAGGCAGTCAGAAAGACGAATGGAGGTGCAATGCGGCGTCGCAATAGTCGCAAGAGCATTGCTGGTATAGAATAACAGGCTTTCCGCTACCCCCGCTCCGAGGAGTTGTTCGCATGAAGCGCTTCCTGCTGCCGCTGATTTTCCTTGCCGCGACTGCCGCCCAGGCAAACGAGGCTGCCCATTCCGCTGCCCCCCAGGCTGACATCGCCAAAGGCAAGGCTACTGCCGCTACTGTCTGTATCGCCTGTCACGGCGCCGACGGCAACAGCGTGATTCCCGCCAATCCCAAGCTGGCCGGTCAGCATGCTGACTACATTGCCAAGCAACTGCGTGAATTCAAGAGTGGTGCCCGTAGCAACCCCATCATGCTCGGCATGGCCAGCGCCCTGTCCGACGACGACATGCGCAATGTCGGCGCCTGGTTCGAATCCCAAACCCAGAAGGGTGACCAGGCCAAGAATCGTGAAACCGTTGAATTCGGTCAGAAGCTGTTCCGCGGCGGCGTTGCTGCCAAGGGCATCCCCGCCTGTTCCGGCTGCCACGGTCCTGCCGGTGCCGGCATTCCTGCCCAATATCCCCGTATCGGTGGTCAGTTTGCTGACTACATTGAAGTCCAGTTGAAGGCCTTCCGTGAAGCCGCGAACAACCCCAATCCTGTGAATGGCCGTGCCAACGACCCCAACAAGATGATGCGTGGTGTTGCTGCCAAGCTGTCCGACTACGAAATCAAGGCCGTTGCCGACTACGTGGCTGGCCTGCGCTGAACCAATTCAGCATCAGGTAGTCTGAAGTCCGAAAGGGTGGCCTTGCCACCCTTTTTCTTTGTAGCGTAGCGAACACCGTTTTATGTTCATGGGCATTGCCCGCAAACCGTTCCGTCATGACACGAAAACTCGCCCGCAATCTTTACGAACTCCTCAGCTCCATGCGCTTTGCCATCAGCCTGCTGACGCTGCTGGCGATTGCCTCCGTTGTGGGTACCGTGCTCAAGCAGAATGAGCCCTTCAATGCCTACCTCAACCAGTTCGGCCCGTTCTGGTTTCCCATCTTTGAGAAACTCGGCCTCTACGGTGTCTATCACGCCGGCTGGTTCCTGACGGTTCTTACCTTCCTGGTGCTATCCACCAGCCTGTGCCTCTCCCGCCAAGGACCGCAGATGCTGAGGGAAATGAAGAGTTTCCGCGAGCATGCAAAGGAAGCCTCCCTGAGCCAGTTTGCCCACCGGGCCAGCCTGACGATCGGCACCAGCCTTGACCTTGCGCAGCAACGGGCCGGGGCCTACCTGAAGCAACAGAAGTTTGCCTTCCGCACCATCCAGCGAGATGACGGCGTCCTGATCGCGGCCAAGGCCGGCAGTTGGAATCGCATGGGTTACCTGCTGGCCCATGGCGCCATTGTGCTGATCTGCATTGGCGGTCTATTGGATGGCGACATGCCCCTCAAGCTGCAACTGATGCAGGGCGCCATCAAACTGGCCCCCGCCAATGCCCTGATGGCGGACATCAAACCCGAGAACCGCCTGCCCGCCGACCATTGGAGCTATCGCGGCAATGTCTTCCTGCCCGAAGGCCAGCACTCCGGCGTCGCAGTCATCAATGTGGACGACGGCATCCTGCTGCAAGCCCTGCCCTTTGATCTGGAACTGAAAAAGTTCTACGTGGACTTCTACTCCACCGGCATGCCCAAGCGTTTTGCCAGCGACGTGGTGGTGACGGATCGGGAAACCGGCAAGCAGTTCGAGCGCACCATCGAAGTGAACAAGCCCTTCGAGTACAAGGGCATCACCCTGTATCAAGCCAGCTTCGACGACGGCGGTTCCAAACTCAAGCTCAAGGCCCACAGCCTGAGCCCCGGCTCCACGGAAACCCTGACCTTGGATGGTGTGGTGGGCGAATCCATCAAACTCACCCGTCGCAGTGAGCCCCTGACCCTTGAGGTCACCAGCTTCCGCCCCATCAATGTGGAAAACACCAGCAACGATGCCGACAAGGCCGCTGCTACCAACACCATCGCCAGCCACTTGGGTAGCGCCGCCAAAGCAGCTGGCAAGAAAGACCTGCAGAACGTTGGCCCCAGCATGACTTACAAGCTGCGGGATGCCCAGGGTCAGGCCAAGGAATTCCACAACTACATGCAGCCGGTGATTCAGGAAGGTCGCCCCTTCTTTGTGGCCGGGGTTCGCGAAGCCACGGCTGACAACTTCCGCTATCTGCGCATCCCGGCCGTGGACGGCAAGATGGATGACTGGCTGGCCCTGCGCGCCACCCTCACCGATCCATCCCAACGCAGCATCATCGCCCGTCGTTTCACCGCCATGGCGCTACGCGGCGATGCCATTTCGGAAACCATGCGCAGCAAGCTGACGGACACGGCGGAAAACACCCTGGCGCTTTTTGCCAAGGGTGGCTACGACACCATGGACCAGTTCATCCGCAGCCAGATTCCCCAGGCGGAACAGCAAAAGGCTGCCGAAGTATTCATCAAGGTGCTGCAGGGCGTCACCTGGGAAGCCTGGCAACTGTCCCGGGAAAAGCAGAAGCTGCCGACCCTGACCATGACCCAGGAGCGTTCTACCTTCGTGACGGATGCCCTCAACGCCATTGCCGACACCTTTCACTACGATGCCCCCTTCCTGCTTGAACTCACCGACTTCCAGCAGATTCAGGCCAGCGTGATTCAGGCCACCCGCTCCCCCGGCCGCAACATCGTTTATCTGGGCTGCGCGCTGCTGGTGGCCGGCGTATGCTTCATGCTCTACGTACGGGAACGCCGCATCTTCGTCCTGCTCAAGCAGAATGGCGAAGCCCTGCTGGCCATGAGTGCCAATCGCAAAACCCTGGACCTGGATGAGGCCTTCACCCGTCACACCCAAGCCCTGAAAGCCGCCCTCGAAGCACCGGATCAAACCGCTACTTAAAAAGAAACGCCAAGGAGCCCCCCATGGAACTGGTCCAAGCCAACACCGATCTTCCCCTGCTACGCCGCCTCAAGCCTCTGGACTGGCTGGCGACCCTGCTGCTTGTGCTGGGAGCGGCCTACGCCCTCAATAGCTATGGTCAGTTCATGGATGGCTACGAAAAAGGCATCCTGCTGGCAACGGTTCCCCTTTGCTCCGTCCTGGCCTGGAAATGGGCAGGACTGCGCAATTTGATGGGCGGCGTGACCTTCCTCGCCCTGACCGGCATCAGCCTCTACCACGGCGATCTGGCCCGGGCCGAGCAGGCCTTTTTCCTCAAGTTCTTCCTCTCCAGCCAGACCGCCATCGGCTGGATGTGCGCCCTCTTCTTCATGGCCACCGGCAGCTTCTGGCTGGGACTCCTGGCCCGTTCCGACTTCGCTGAAAAAACCGGCAGCGTACTGACCTGGGCCGCTGTCGTGGCGGGCTTCACCGGTCTGCTGGTGCGCTGGTACGAGTCCTATCTGGTGGGGGCCGACGTGGGCCATATCCCCGTCAGCAACCTCTACGAAGTCTTTGTTCTCTTCTCCCTGATCACCGCCCTGCTCTACCTGCACTACGAAAAGCACTACGCCACCCGCCGCCTGGGGGCCTTCGTCCTGCTGGTGATTTCCGCCGCGGTGGGCTTCCTGCTTTGGTACACCTTCACCCGCGACGCCCAGGAAATCCAGCCCCTGGTGCCCGCCCTGCAAAGCTACTGGATGAAGATTCACGTTCCCGCCAACTTCGTCGGCTACGGCGCCTTTGCCCTCTCCGCCATGATCGGCGTGGTCTGGCTGCTGGTGCAGCGAGGCATCCTGGCAGAGCGCATGCCCGCCCCCGCCGTGCTGGAAGACCTGATGTACAAGGCCATTGCCGTCGGCTTCGCCTTCTTCACCGTCGCCACCATCCTCGGCGCCCTGTGGGCCGCAGAAGCCTGGGGCACCTACTGGCAGTGGGACCCCAAGGAAACCTGGGCCCTGATCGTCTGGCTCAACTACGCCGCCTGGCTGCACATGCGCCTGACCAAGGGCCTTCGTGGCGCCGCCCTGGCCTGGTGGGCGGTGGTGGGTCTGGTGGTGGTGACCTTTGCCTTCCTCGGCGTGAACATGTTCCTCTCGGGTCTGCATAGCTACGGTACGCTGTAGCGTCATGCCCGTTAGGGGAAGGAAGTGATCATGTCTGAAACGGTTTTTGACCAGCCGTTCCATGCGCTTGGCTGCAATGAGTGCAGGAACCTCGACAGTCTGGATTTCCAGTTCACGATGGCCTTCCAACCCATCATGGACTTACAGACCCAGCAACCCTTTGCCTATGAGGCGCTGGTTCGGGGGCTGAATGGCGAAGGGGCTGGCGTCATTCTGTCCAAGGTGAACGACAGCAACCGCTATCGCTTCGACCAAGCCTGCCGGGTGAAAGCCATTCAGCAGGCCTCAGGCTTGGGCCTGGACAAACTGCCGGACTGCCTGCTCAGCATCAACTTCCTGCCCAATGCGGTTTATCGCCCGGAGACCTGCATTCGCGCCACTTTGGAAGCCAGCAAGGAGTTTGAGTTCCCAACTGACCGGCTGATGTTCGAAGTCACCGAAGGCGAACGGGTTCATGACACCGCCCATTTGGTCGGCATTTTCAATGAGTATCGGCGGCAAGGCTTCACCACTGCCATTGATGACTTTGGCGCGGGTTACTCCGGCCTGAACCTGCTGGCGACCTTTCAGCCCCATGTGCTCAAGCTGGACATGGAACTGACCCGGGACATCGACATTGCCCCGGTCAAACAGGCCATCGTTGCCGGTATTGCCTTGGTGGCCGAAAAGCTGAATATCACCCTGGTTGGCGAAGGCATCGAGCGGGAAGGGGAGCGCGACATGCTGTTGGAGTTGGGCGTCCGCTACCAGCAAGGGTATCTCTACGCAAAGCCGGCCATCGGCATGTTGCCTCTGGCCTAGTTCTCGCCCTTACGGGGCAGCAGCAACCGCTCGCCCCTCACAACGCTTGCTCCGTCAAATTCGCCGCAGGCGCTCCGCTGCCGCAGCAAGGGTCTGCTCGGTTTTGGCAAAGCAGAACCGTACTACCCGGTGGTCCTTGGCTTGAGCGTCGTCGGGATAAAACACCGAGACCGGAATCGCCGCTACGCCGCGCTCTACCGTAAGGCGGCGGGCAAAGTCGGTGTCCGTTTCGTCACTGATGGCACCGTAACGGGCCAGCTGAAAATAGGTGCCGGCGCAGGGCAACAGTTCAAACCGCGAACCTGCCAGGGCTTGTCGAAAGAAATCCCGCTTGTCCTGATAGAAGGCTGCCAACTGGTCGGCGAATTCCGGTGCAGCGTTCATGAAATCCGCCAGAGCCAGTTGGGCGGGGTGATTCACGCAGAACACCACAAACTGGTGAGCCTTGCGGAACTCCGCCATCAGGGCGGCTGGCGCCAGGCAGTAGGCGATTTTCCAGCCGGTGATGTGGTACGTCTTGCCGAAGCTGGACACCACAAAACTGCGCTCCGCCAAGGCCGGGTAACGGGCAATGCTTTCGTGGCGCAGACCGTCAAAGCTCATGTGTTCGTACACCTCGTCCGCTAGCAAGATGATGTTTGTCTCCCGCACCAGGGCTTCCAGCTGCGCCATATCCTGCGCCGTCCACAGGCTGCCCGTGGGGTTGTGGGGCGTGTTGAGAATGATCATCCGGGTCCGGGGTGAAATCAGGGATCGCACCTCGTCCCAGTCGGGCCGATAGTCGGGAAAGCGCAGGGAGGATGTCACCACCTTGCCGCCATTGAGTTCGATGGCGGGGCCGTAGGAGTCATACACGGGAGCGAAGACAATCACTTCGTCGCCGGGACGGACGCAGGCGGTGATGGCAGTAGCCAAGGCCTGGGTGGCTCCTGCCGTGACGGTGATTTCGGTTTCCGGGTGATAGGTTCGGCCGTAGAGCCGTTCCGCCTTGGCGGCAATGGCTTCCCGCAGGGGCTGAACACCGGCCATAGGCGCGTATTGATTGTGACCCGCCGCCATGTGATGGCTGACCCGTTCCAGTAGCGCTTCCGGTGGAGAAAAATCAGGGAAACCCTGGGACAAATTGATGGCGCCGTTTTCGGCAGCCAAACGCGACATGACGGTGAAAATGGTGGTGCCCACCCGGGGCAACTTGGAATCGAAAACCATGGTCATGGTGCTGGCGCATCCTTTCTTGCATCGGGATGCCTTTTCAGAATTTCCAGTTCCCCTTCACTGAAACCGGCCGCCAAGCGAGCGGCATCGTTCACCGGGGGAATCAGCCGCGGCGCCTGATATTCCACCATCAGCTCCCGGTAGGTGGCTTCCACATCGACGCCCCGCTGGGCGCACAAATAGCGGAACCATTTGTCGCCCAGGGCGACGTGGCCGATTTCATCCTTGAGAATAACGTCGAGCACGGCCACGCCGGCTTCGTCGCCGATCTTTGCCAGCTTCTGCTGGATTGGCGGCGTCGCGTCCAGGCCCCGGGCTTCGGCAAAACGGGGCACCAGTGCCATGCGGGCCAGGGCGTCGTGGCCGGTGCGGACGTTGAGTTGCCACAGGCTGTCATGGGCGGGAAAGTCGCCGTAGTCGTGGCCATAGCCTTGCAAGTGATCCCGCAGCAGTTTGAAGTGCTCGGCCTCTTCTGCGGCTACCGCAATCCAGTCGGCGTAGTACTCCCGGGGTAAATCCCGAAAACGGTAGGCGTGGTCCAAGGCCAGGTCGATGGCCGTCCATTCGATATGGACGATGGCGTGGAACAGGGCAGCCAGCCCTTCCGGCGAGGTGGGTTTGCGCAGGGGTACGTCGTTGGGTGGCACCAGGGCCGGCTTGTTGGGATAGCCTCGCTCGGTGACCGAAGGCACTGACCTGTCGCCGCCGTCAAGGGACAATTCCCCGGCCTGCCAATCGGCCGCCAGATCCCGCACCAGAGCCAGCTTGCGCTCCACCCGACCCATGGCCAGGGCTTCGGCCAAGGCCTCGAAAAGAACTTTCGCCATCTTGCGTCATCCAAATACTGTAAGTTTTGCAGCCGGGCCACGACAAACAAAAACACGGCACCCCACGGAGACCACCATGTTAATCAAACGCTTTGCTCCCCACGAAGTTTTATCCTCGGAAATCACTCCTCCTGAAATTTATGCCCGGCGTCGGGAATTCATGCAGATGGGAGTTGCTGCCCTGGCCTCGGGTGCCTTGGGTACCCTGCTACCCACTGCCCAAGGAGCCGAAAAGTTATCGAGCAAGGCCAGTCCGCTATCCTCCCTGGAAACACCTACCCCCTACAAGCACGTCACCGGCTACAACAACTTCTACGAATTCGGCACCGACAAGGAAGACCCGGCAGCTAACGCCTTCAAGCTCGACACCCGGGATTGGAAAGTTACCGTAGAAGGTCTGGTGAAAAAGCCGAAGACCTTCGACCTGGACCAGTTGCTCAAAGTCGCCCCGCTGGAAGAACGCATCTATCGCCTGCGCTGTGTGGAAGGCTGGAGCATGGTGGTGCCCTGGGTTGGCTATTCCCTCTCGGCCCTGCTCAAGCAGGTGGAGCCCACGGGCAACGCCAAGTTCATCGAACTCATTTCAGCAGTGCAGCCGGAGAACATGGTCGGCGTGCAACGCCATGTGCTGGACTGGCCCTATGTGGAAGGCCTGCGGCTGGACGAAGCCATGCACCCCCTGACCCTGCTCACCCTGGGCCTCTACGGCGAGGTGCTGCCCAAGCAGAACGGCGCCCCGGTACGGCTCACGGTGCCCTGGAAATACGGTTTCAAGAGTGCCAAGTCCATCGTCAAAATCCGTTTCGTCGAAAAGCAGCCATTGATTTCCTGGGAGAAGGCCAATCCTCGGGAGTACGGTTTCTATTCCAACGTGAATCCCGGCGTGGATCATCCCCGCTGGAGCCAAGCCCGGGAGCGGCGGCTCGGGGAATTCAGCAAACGGGAGACCTTGCTGTTCAACGGCTATGGCGATGTGGCGCCCCTCTACGCCGGCATGGACCTGAAAAAATACTTCTGAGGAAAATCCTTCATGACCCGCTTCATCCCCCTGCTCAAACCGCTACTGTTCCTGCTCTGCCTGATTCCCCTGGCCCATCTGGGCTGGGCCTTCCGGCAGGACGAGCTGGGCGCCAATCCGATTGAAGCCCTGACCCGCAGCCTGGGCACCTGGGCCTTGAACTTCCTGCTGATCACGCTAACGGTAACGCCCCTGCGCAAACTGGCCGGCTGGCATTGGCTGATCCGCTTGCGGCGCATGCTTGGCCTTTATGCTTTTTTCTACGCCCTGCTCCATCTCAGCAGCTACCTTTGGCTGGATCAATTCTTTGTCTGGCAAGACATCGCCAAGGACATCCTCAAACGCCCCTTCATCACCGTGGGCATGGCCACCTTTGTACTGCTGATCCCTTTGGCGGCCACCTCCAACAACTACGCCATCCGACGCATCGGCGGCAAGCGCTGGAACAGTCTCCATCGCTCGGTATACGTCATTGCCATATTGGCCGTGCTGCACTACTTCTGGCTGGTGAAGCTGGATGTGACCAAGCCGCTGATCTACGGGCTGGTGCTGGCGCTACTGCTGGGGTTTCGATTGTGGTGGCGCCATCAGGAACGACAACGGCAACTGGCGGGGGAATACCTGCATAAACCCAAGGGTCGTATCATTCCCATTGTCTCCAAACCTTGAGCGTTAGTCATGAACCGCCTTGTCCTGATCCTTGCTGCCAGTGCCTCTTTGCTTGCCGCCTGCGGTGGCGAGAGGGTGTATCACCACGATGAACGCTTCGATGCCAATAGTGCCCATCGACACGAGTTCAATGCGGGTAAAGCGATCCTGTGCGACGCGGGTCGCCATGTCTTGCTGGACCAGGGCTATCTGGTCAGCCGCCAGGATGAAGGCCGCGAGATCGTGCTGGTGGGGCAGAAGGAGTTCCGGGAGCAGGAGAATCGCCATGCGACTTTGCAGGTACAAATCGTCTGCAGCGAACGGGGCGAGAAAGGCCTCCTGTTCGTAACGGCGATGGAAAGCCACTATGACGTGGCCCAAACCAAGGAAAAAACCTCCGTGGGCCTGCCTTTGGTGGCGCCGGTATCCATCTCCAGCAGCACCACTTCCGATGGACAGATCAAGCGTAGCGGTGAGACGGTCAATGACCGGGGTTTCTACGACAGTCTGTTTCGCGCTGTCGAGCGAGAACTGGGCAGCAAGTAAAGTTGCGCAGCCTCCAAGGCCTTAGCTGACTGAGGAATCAGGCAGCGCCATTTCACTTGGGCATGGTTTTGTGGAAGGTCATCACCGCCCGACCATCGGCAATAACCTTGGGTTCGGGTTTCCAGGCATGGCCATAAACAATTTCAAAGGTAGCAGGCAACGCCCCTTCGACGTGCTGCCAAGCTGCCAGCACCTGGCGCCATTGCCGCCAGGGCAAATCCCCGAGCAAACCGTTGCGCACGCCGAGGTGCCGCTGGTCCTGCAATAAGCCGCGGGGACTGCGGTAGGTCAGGGTGATGGTTTCCATGTCCATCACCGGGTCAGCAAAACCGGCCGCCACCAGCATGTCGCCGATATCGTGCATGTCGTGGAAAGTCCGCAGGCTGGGTGTAATGCCGCATGCCGCAAAGGCGCGACGGATTTCCTTGAGGGTATCGGGGCCGAGCATGCTGAAGGTGAGCAAGCCGCCCACATTCATGGTCCGGTGCAATTCTCGAAAAGCTGGGAGCGGATCGGCCAGCCAGTGCAGCATGAGGTTGGACCAGACCAGATCGAGGCTATTGGCCGCCAGGGGAAGTTGCCCCGCATCGGCATTGAGCAGGCGCGGCGCCCGTCCCCGCAGCCGGTCGAAAAAGCCGCTGCGGCCTTTGACGACCTGCAGCATGGGCAAAGCAACATCCACCGCCAAGGCTTGGGCCTTGGGGTAGTGCTGAATCAGGTCGAGGATGCCATCACCGGTGGCACAGCCCACATCGGCCATGCGCTTCGGCTCGATGCGGACGTAGGCGAGGCGCTCCGCCATGCGCCGCCCCACTTCCTGGGCGAGTACAGCGGCGGCGTCATAGGTAGCCGCCGCCCGGAAAAAGGCCGCCTGGGCGGAACCAGCCACGCCGATTAAAGGGCAGTGGAAATCTGCAGGCGCTGGAACAGGGCTTCGTCCCGGGCCGCTTCTGCATTGCCGGCGGTGAGGAGCTTGTCGCCGTAGAAAATGGAATTGGCGCCGGCCAGGAAACACAGGGCCTGCAACTCGTCATTCATTTCATGGCGACCGGCGGACAGGCGCACCATGCTGTCGGGCATGGTGATGCGGGCTGCGGCAATGGTGCGAACGAAATCGAAGGGATCAATGGGTTCGGCATCGGCCAGGGGCGTACCGGGAATCGGCACCAGATTGTTGATGGGCACGGACTCGGGGGCCGGGTCCATATTGGCCAGTTCGGCGATCAGGGAAGCGCGGCTCTTCTGGGACTCGCCCATGCCGACGATGCCGCCGCAGCAGACCTTGATGCCGGCGTCGCGCACCTTGTCCAAGGTGTCGAAACGATCCGCCTGGCTGTGGCTGCTGATGATCTGACCGTAGAACTCGGGAGCGGTATCCAGATTGTGGTTGTAATAGTCGAGGCCGGCATCGGCCAGCTTGTCGGCCTGGCCTTCCTTGAGCATGCCCAGGGTGACGCAGGTTTCCAGGCCCAGATCCTTGACGGCCTTGACCATCTCGATCACGCCGTCCAGATCCTTGTCCTTGGGGCCGCGCCAGGCAGCGCCCATACAGAAGCGGCTGGC
Source organism: Rhodocyclaceae bacterium (assembly GCA_036504515.1). Taxonomy (GTDB): domain Bacteria; phylum Pseudomonadota; class Gammaproteobacteria; order Burkholderiales; family Rhodocyclaceae; genus AWTP1-18. Next base: position 64,374 of record DASXVA010000013.1, on the reverse strand, counting down.
GCCCTTATCCTTGGCGGCTTGGGCAGCGGCCACCACTTCGCTCACGTCGAGCAGGGCTTCCCGTTCGACTTGTTCATGGCGGGCCGACTGGGAACAGTAGCCGCAGTCTTCAGAACAGCCGCCGGTCTTGATGGACAACAGGGTGGACAGTTGAACGGTATTGGCTTGCTGGTGTTCGCGGTGCACTTGCTGGGCGCGGAAAATCAGATCCATGAAGGGCAGGGCAAACAGGGCCTCCACTTCAGCGGTGGTCCAGCGCTTGGCGGAAACTTGAACGGGGATGTCCTTCTTTACTTGGACGGCAGATGCGGTCATGGGGGATTCCTGCTGGGTACAATCAAGGGAAGGCGCGCCGGTGGTGCCGCTTGGGGCTTCCCGTCAAAGGGCTCCCCAAGGAAGAACAAAGGCCGAAACGCGCAAAATTCGCCGTAATTATGGGGAAAGGGACCGGGGTTGTCCAATAACCGGATGGAAGGAACGGGTATCGCCAAGTCAATTTGGGCCGCTTTGCGCCGATTTTTACTCCCGGATGCCCATTGCCTGCTGTGCCACGCCCCCAGTATTGACGGGCTTCTCTGCCCGGACTGCAGCGATGATCTACCATCCTTGCAAGGCCCGGTCTGCCCGGTATGTGCGCTGCCTCTACCCGATGGACAATTTTGCGGCCAGTGCCTGGCCCACCCGCCCCACTTTGACCGGACTCTCGCCCTGTGGATTTACGACTTCCCGGTGGATAGCCTGGTGCAAACCTTCAAGTACAGTCACCAGTTGGCAGCGGGGGCTTTTCTCGGCGACTCTTTGTGCGCCGCATCCCCCAGACTTCCGGCCACCGACTTGCTGTTGCCCATGCCCCTTTCTGCGGGCCACTTGAAACAGCGGGGCTTCAACCAGGCGGTGGAAATCGCCCGGCCCCTGGCACGCCAGTTGGACATTCCTTTGTCCCTTGATGCTTGCCTTCGGGTGCGGGAAACGGCACCCCAAGCCAGCTTGCCCTGGAAAGCCCGGCAAAAAAACATCCGCGGCGCCTTTGCCTGCCAGCGGGATTTGAGCGGGCTCCACATTTTGGTGGTGGATGACGTAATGACCACCGGCGCCACCCTCAATGAACTGGCCCGTACCCTGAAAAAACATGGCGCCGCCTCCGTCACCAATCTGGTCTGCGCCCGGGCCCTTAAACACTGACACGATGACGCAACTCACCCGCCTCAAGAATTTTCTGGTCGGCCATCTCGACCATCTGGCCCTGATTAGTCTGGCCGCCATGGCCATCATCCCGTTTCAGAACGCCCACCACTTCAACCCCATCCCCAGTTTTCTGGCGGAATGGTGGGCTGCCTTGTTCGGCTTGGTCGCCTGCGGGTTTGTATTTTTGCGCCCCTCCGCCTGGCAAGCCTTTCCCTTGCCACGCATTTTGCTGAGTCCCCTGATCTTGATCCTCGCCCTGTTGCTGCAGTTTGGGTTGGGCAAAATAGCCTTTGTCGAGCAGGCTCTGATCATGGCAGCCATTCTGCTCTGGGCCTGTCTAATGGCGAGCCTTGGGCAAGGCCTGGTTCGCCGTCGAGGCCTTGAATGGCTGGCGGATGGACTCTCTGCGGCGCTGATTGCGGGGGCCTTGCTCGAAGTGCTGGTGATGATGTTGCAGGCCAGTCATAGCGCTTACAGCACTCACCTGATTTTTCCCCGGCGAGGTTCCCTTTACGGCAATCTGGGGCAAGCGAATCATCTCAATGACTACCTCTGGCTTGCCATCGCTTCAGCCTTGTATCTCCGGGGACGGGGCCGCATTTCTTTAGGTTGGCTGACGGCCCTGCTGGCCATTCTGTTGTTAGCCTCCGCCCTGTCCACCTCCCGCAGCATCCTGCTTTATGGCGCTGCCCTTGGCTTTTTGGGCTGGCTGGCTGCTCGTAACAAGCCGGATTTGTCGTCCCTGCGTCGCAATGCTTTTTTCTTGTTGCCGGTCGCGATTCTGTTTCTGTTCATTTCCCGCGAATTCATTCCTCTGCTGTCTTCGGAAAATCTCTCGGGGGGCGGCACACTGGAACGTTTTTATGCAGAAGCCCAGAACAGCAGCATCCGCCTCAAACTCTGGCGCACCGCCTTGCAGAGCATAGGAGAAGCCCCCTGGCTGGGCCACGGCATGGGCAGCGTGCCCTGGCAGTATTTCAGTCACGCGATCAATTGGCCGTCAGGTGAAGCGGCCCCTGTCGCCGAACATGTACACAACCTGCCCCTGCAATTGATGGCGGAATTCGGCATCCCGCTGACCATCCTGGTCCTCGGCCTTGCCTGTTGGTGGTTGCGGGACTTCCTGCGCAAACCCCTGACCCTGGCGCGCTGGTGGCTGCTGGCGCTGTTGGCAATCATGGGCCTGCACAGCTTGCTGGAATATCCGCTCTGGTACACCTTCTTCCTCGGCCCTTTTGCCTTGCTCCTGGGTGCCGGCGATACTGGGCAGCGCGTGCTCGCCAATGGCCGCCGCGGCCTGGCAAGCTTCATCGTCATTCTGGCCCTGGCCGGCAGCATTCTGGGCATCCTGCGCCAGGACTTTCTCGATATGGAACGCATCCTCAACTGGCGTTTCCTCGGCCAGGGCGAAATGAACCTGCCAGCCTCCGTCCAGCGCTTGCTCACGCTGCAAGCCAACTCCCTGCTCTCCCCCCAGGCCACGGTGAGTTTTGCCCTGATGATGGAACCGGTGCGGGATCACCTGGACGACCGTCGCGCCCTTTGTCATAGCGCCATGGCCTTCGCCCCCACGGAGCGAATCGTCTTCAAATGTGTCGTGCTGGATGCCATGGCCCAGGACCCGGTGACGGAAGCCCGCCTGCACCAAGCCCTGGCCGCCTTCCCTGAGGCGGCGCCGCGCTTGCGGCAAGAACTCCTCAGTCAGGTGAAAGTGTTGCCGGAGACGAGACGCCTGCTGGAAGCGCTGCCCCGCTAGGTATTGGTTCGTAATGGCCGGCGCCCTGGACTCCCAAGGGCAGACCTCATCCTTCGCGCCGAAAATCCGGGGCTTACCTGGCTTTGATGTGAATTATTTTCACGATAAAAACAGAGCACCAATTAACGAAGAACCGCATGGTTAATGGCTACTTAAAACAAGCACCAAGGACATCGCCCCCAAAGGCCACTTGGATGGTGAATTATTTTCAACTCACGGAATACCCGACTCAGCCAGCAAAATCCAGGAAACGGCGCAAACCACCACTCCAGTCCTGGCTGGATCAACAAAACCTTCGTGGAGAGCCCTTCATCAAACGCAGGGCATGCCCTTTCGGCAAGTCGGACCGAAAAGCGGCGATGACTGAATCAGCGTCTTGAGTGTTACTGGCGGCTTTTCTGGTCGGCGAAAGCCGCAAGATCGGTCGGCAGATTGCCTGTCGCCTTTGCCCGGGCATAGGCCTCCCGGGCTTCCGCAGGATGACCGGCGGACTCCAGCACCAGCGCCAAACCCAGCCACCAGCGCCCTTCACTCGGGTTGATGCCCAAGGCGGCATGGAAATGCTCGATGGCGTCTTTCGGACGGCCCAGTCGTTGCAGAACGGTGCCGCAGAAAGCGCGGTATTCCCCATTCCGCTGCGCACTCGGCAGCGACCGTTGCAAGGTATCCCACGCCCCAGCGGCATCCTTCTTTTCCATCTGCAAACGGGCGATATTCATGGCCCAGTTGCTATGGCCTGGCAGGATGGTTAGGCCAGCTTCCAGCAATGACTGGGCCTCGTCTTTGCGCTGCTGTTCCAGCAGCAAGCCAAAGAGCGCCTGTCTGGCGGCGGCATGTTCCGGCGTCAAGCGCAATGCCTGCTGCAGCGCCCCCTCGGCATCGGCCAAATTACCTTGCGTCAACAAGCTCTGGGCGCGCCGATACTCGGCTTCCGCCCGGGCCATGGGGGACTGAAGGGATGGGGTTTTATCGACGCGGCCCATTCCGGTAGGCGCGACATCGGGCTTATGGGCTGCGGGTTTCTCCGGGGCCATCGTTGCCGGTACGGTGGCAGGCTTACCATGCCCCTCAGGTTTAGCCTTTTGAGGCGCTGCTGCCACGGCATTAGGTACGGCAGCACTCGGCTGAGGCTTAGTGTTCTCTTGAACAACGACAGGAGGTGGCGGCGCAACGCTTTGCGGCTCAAGCGCTACCGGCGTTGTCTGAATCGGCGTCGGGGGCGCCGGCATTGCCGCGGGCAAGGGTGAAACCGGTTTCCAGGGTGCCCACCAAACCAAACCGCCCACCATCGCGGCCAAAACCAGGCCACCAACGACCAAGGGCATGGGGTTGCTACGGACGGCCGTTGGCAATGGGCGCACATCACTCGGCAGGCTTTGTCTTGTGCTTTCCCCCGCGCGCCGGGAATCCAGGTCCTGCAACATCTTGTTCAACAGACTCATGTCAGCTCCACCAGCGGAACTTGCGCACGATGCCGGTGCTGTCTTTTGCGGCCTGCATGACATGACGCCAGCCCACCTGCTCCTTGCCCTCGCCGAAGGCGGAAAGCAAAGCTTTGTGGGCCAGGATGTTGACTACCCGGGGCGTGCCGAGACTTGCGGCATGGAGTGCTCGCACCGCCAAGGCAGTGAATACCGGTGCAGTGCCACGGTGCCCGGCAACCCGCATGCGATGGGCCAAGTAGTGCTCAACTTCGCTGCGGTCCAGGCCCCGAAGCCGATAATCAAAAGTAATCCGTTGCCTCAATTGCCGAACGGAAGGGTCCAGCAATTTCTCGTCCAGTTCCGGCTGACCGAACATCACCACCTGCATCAACTTGCGCTTTTCAGTTTCCAGGTTCGACAGCAGCCGCAGACTTTCCAGGGTTTCCAGGGGCATGGCCTGGGCTTCGTCAATACAAACGAGAACCCGCTTGCCTTCGCCATTCCACTTCAACAACGCGTCGTTGAAATACTTCAGCAAGTGAAACTGGTAATCGTATTTTTCCAGGGGAATCGCCAACTCTTCCGCAATGGCCAGCAACAAAGTGCGCGGCTCCAACAGCGGATTCGGTAGATAGGCCGTGACAGTATTTTCATCCAGGGACGAAAGGAAGCGCCGGCAGAGCAAGGTTTTCCCGGTACCCACTTCCCCTGTGACCTTGACGAATCCTTCGCCACTGTTCACTGCCAGGAGCAAGGTGTTGAGGGCCTCTTGGTGGCTTGCATTGTTGAACAGGTAGCCCGTATCCGGCGTAATGCCAAAGGGGAATTCCTGCAAGCCGAAGAAGGCCAAGTACATGGTCACCGCCCCAAACCTTCAAGCCGTTCCTGCGTTGCCGTCAGGTCGGATTGCCAGTCTGTAGGATTGTGAATGATCGTCGGCTTGATCAGGATAACCAGCTCCTGCTTCACCAGTTTCTGATTCTTGTTGCCGAAAACCTCACTCACCACCGGCGTGTTACCCGTTCCCGGCAATTGATTCGAAGTGCTGCTCTGGGCCTGCTTCATCAGACCGCCAATGGCAACGATACGGCCATCCTGTACCCGAACAATACTGTCGGCTTCGCGAATCTCGTTGGTGGGCAGATAGACCTGCTTCACCGTAGTGTCTCCCGTCGGCAACGAGGTTTTGCCTTGGGAAACGGTACTGATCGCCGGATGTACGTGGAGCACGATATTTTCCCCATCGTCAATTTGCGGTGTCACATCTAGGGCGATGCCCGAGAAAAACACTTGGGTGGTGTAGCTAGGGGATGTGTTGGACTGCACTCCATTAGCGACAGTTGATGAACCCGCTGACACAGCCGTCACATAGTAATCATCGCTACCAACCTTGAGCACAGCCTTCTGGTTGTTCAAAGTGGCAATTCTGGGACTGGACAGTACATTGACCGTGCCCTGGGTTTCCAGGAAGTTGAGTAGGGCAGCAAAATTCGATGTCTGGAAAGCCAGGCCAACGAACCCGGCACTTGCTCCACTTGCGGCAGCGATGGCGCCTCCCAACCCTGTGGTGATGCTGGCATTGCCATTACTGATTGCACTCGTTGCGTTACCCAATGCGGTCAGATTGGTCGTACTGTCGATATTGCCAATGGCAAAGTTTCCACTACCGTTGCTTCCTGAGTGGAACGCTCCCCAGTTAACACCTGCCTGGTAGGAGTCACTCAGGTTAACTTCGATGATCTTGGCCTCAAGCATCACCTGCCGCTCGATAACCCCCTGTGTTGCACGCAAATAGGTTTCCACATTGCGAATATCGGCGGGGAAACCGCGCACCACGATCACGCCGGAAGCAGGACTCAACACAATATTGCGTCCATCGGCATTGCCAACGATAGCTGTCAAGGCTTCCCGTATCTCTTTCCAGAAATCACTATCTGTCCGGGTACTGACGCTGGCACTGCCGGAGTTTCCTCCAGCGTTCGTTCCTGTGCCCGTAGTATTCGTAGTTCCGGTTCCAGTGGTTGTTCCTGTAGTGCCTGTCGTTGTGCCAGTGGTTCCTGTAGTGCCTGTGCCCGTTGTCGTGCCCGCTTGAGAACTCGAACTCACGCGCATGTCAGTGCTGCCCAGGCGACGACCCGCCAGATAATTCACCTGAAAGATACGCGTCTGAAGGGTATTGGGTTGAATGCTGATGCGGTTGCCCTGTACCCGGTACTCGTATCCGTACATTTCCCGGATGGCATTCAAGGCTTCTTTCACCGTGACATTGCGCAAGGTAATCGTGATGTTGCCAGTGACTTCCGGTCCCAACAACATGCTGTACTGTGTACCGCTGACGATGCCCTGGAAGACCTGAACCACAGGTGCGTTCTGTACTGACAAGTCAAATCGGCCATCCGCAACGGCGGAAGGCCGGGGGCCTTCAACCTGCAGCGGCGGCAGCAATGAGAGATCAAGATTAGCAGGGGCAACCACCGGCGCAGGGCGTGACCCCATCGCCTGTTTCATTTCACTCTGGATCGAGTCCTTAACAAACCCTTGTTGCACCGACGACTGTCCTGCACACCCAGCCAACAATACAATGTAGCACCCTGCACTTACGAGCCGCACAGGGAGACTGCTGCATTGATGCCAATAAAAAGCCATGCTCATTGCAGGGCCTTATTGGCAGACTGTTTTCTTGTACTTACCATGGGTTTTGCATTGTTCTTTTCAACAACCGGCTTCTTCTCTACAGCCGGGGTCAATCTCAGGATTTCCTTACCAGACTCACTGGCTAACGTTACTTCAGTCTCCGTCACCCGGGTCAGGCGGGCACCCAAGATTTCCTGGCCCACTTCAACCATTTGACCGTTGATCACTGCGCCGGATTTCTTGCCCTTGCGCAGAATGATCGATTGCAGCACAAGCGCAGCGGGCGCCTCACCATCACTACCAGTAACAACCTTGGGCTCGGCTATGGCCGGCCGTGTTGGGTCCGGCAATGAGGCATCACTAGCCGCCAGGGATACCACAGGCAACAACATCACCAGCGAAAAAAACACCGTCTTTCTGTTCATTAAAGCGTCATCCATGCCTTATCAAGGCTCAGGGTGTAAACCGTCAGGGTAAGTACGATCCTTGGGTGGGTGCTGACAGTGAGCTTCATCCCGCCCCAGAGCACCTTCTGCGGGGCTTGTTCAAGCTCCGCCAGATAAGCCGTCAACTCCCGGTAACCCCCGGATAATTTCAAACGAACACCATGCTTGTATAGCTGGACACTGCTACTGGCAACCGGCTTTGTCACTCCATCGGCAGCAGTAGTTCCCGCGCTCACCAAGGGTTCCGGCGGCAAAGTTTCCAAACTGATGAGCTGCAACCCTTTATTGCCCGCCAGCAGATTTTCCAGGAACGCAGGCATATTCCGGGCAGTGACCAAGGACTGCTGAATGGCCTGTATCTGGGGTTCCTGCTCATTGAAACGACGGCGCAGCCCGGCAATGGTCACCTGGGCCACCGCATTGGGGGACAGTGCCTGGGCTTCCAGTGCAGCCATTTGAGCACTCAATCCTGCAGCCTCTGCTTTATCTCGTTCCGCCTGGGCGGCAAGCTTCCCGGACTCCGTGATCGCAGGAAATACCCATTGCCCCAACCCAAGCATCAAGACTCCACCCACCATCGCAGCAGCAAGGATGAATTTTTCCCGTTGCAAGCGGGCGTCGAACCAGAGGCAGTAGCGAGTCCAGAGAGCGTTCAGGATTTTTTCTCCTTAACATCCTGAGCTGTCGGCTTTTCTGCCTTTTCATCGCTGGCGGGTGGTGCGATGGCGCCCGCATTGTTCGATTTGTCCTGACTGCCAGTCAAGAAAAACTCCAAATAACCCACTGGCCGCGAAACGGTTCCTGGTGTGGCCTCTTCCTGCGCAGGTTGATCAATGCGCAAGCCGGCGAAACTTCTCCCGGCAAAAACCTTTTCACTGTTCAGTCGCGTCAAATACTCAGCGACCAAAGAACGGTCCAACGTTCTCCCCTTCAATTCCATCTCACCGTTGCCAGAGGCGATTCCGATATCTGTCAACCACAGCCCAGACAGGGTTTGCCGGGCCAGACTGCGCAACATTTCGGCATAGCCATTGCCCGGGACATTCAAACCTTTGTCCAAAACGGATAGCACCATTGCCCGGGACTCCACCTGCGTATTCAACTTATCCAGCTCTGCCTGTACGGCAGCATCCGGTTTGCTATTCGCCACTTGCTGAACAAGCTGCTGAACACGTTCCTGAGTTGCCTTCAATTGCACGCTGGCCTGTTGGGCTTCTGTCTTGCGCGCTTTCAATCGGTAATCGGCAATGCTGCCGCTCGCCAACACGATTGCCAGGGAAGCAGCTGTCGCCATGGCAATATTCCGCGCGGAGACCAGTGTCCGTTGGGGCCCAAGCGCTGGATTGTAAAGGTTGATCTGCTGACTCACGCAGCATCTCCCTGACGTAATGCTGCACCAAGTGTTGCTAAACATTGCGCCTGACGATGGGGATCCTCCAATCCTGGCACCGCCGAAATATCCAGAACGCTATCCAGGCTGACCACTTCCACAGGCATGCCCAAGTAGTCACCCAGAAATTGTTTGAGAACAGTGGAAACCGGTCCTGCCGTCAACGCTAGCCGGTTCACTGGAATAAAGCTGAACTGGCGATCAAAGTTATCAAGGGACCGCTGCAATTCAAGGCCGACCCGTTCCAGCAATTGTTCACGACGAATGTCGTCCGCCTCTTCCAACTGCCGCAGGCCAACCTCCACCCGACGCGCCATGTAAAGTTCGCCCTTGGCAGTAAACGTCAGCAGGCCGCCATTTTCATCAAAAGAAAGCAAGGCCAAGCCTCTATCCCCGGTTTCCCACAACGCCGCCAAATTACGTTGCGCCATTTCCGGCACATCAATCGCTGCCAGTCGGGCACCGGAGTCATAGAAGTCGCGGATCAGCGGAGTAAGAACATCATTGCGGCTAACGGCTACATAGACCATATGCCGTGCCGCACTACTTGGCGGCATCGGGATTTCCAGCATATCCAGAGTGGCCTGATCAACAGGGAAGTCCACCATATCCTTGATTTGCCAGCGCAGGACTTCGCGCATTTCGTCTTTTGGCACATCCGGGGCTTCCGTCTGCAGGAACTGATAGGCGCCCGCAGGCAGCAAAGTGGTACAGAACTGGTGATCCAGTCCAAGGATGCGACTTAAGCGCTTCAAGGTCGCCCCATCATCCCCGCCGCGCTCGAAGGACTCGAACTTTTCAAGAACAGGCTTATCCGCGCCAAAACGCACCCGAGCCACATCCACCCGGCCCGGGTAAAGACAGACTGCAGTCCATCCTGATGGTTTGCGTTTGGCGAATGACAGCATTGTTGGTTCTATTTAATTTCCCACTGGGAGGATAGCGATAAGGTCAAATACTCAATGATACGGTCAGGCAAAGGAAACCCAGTTAATTGATGTGACTCCTTGACGGCAAGGGCCATCCACCCATAAGGCAGGGAACACTGGGATTTTATCTTCTGGATTTTCTTCGCACCTCAATCAATACCGTTCTCGCAGATAGATGAAAGGTGCCTTGGAACTACCGACCTTAACCCGGGCCGAGGGCGCCCTGTCGAAATTGCTGCCGCACCAGTTGCCGAGCAACCAGGGCAGGGCCGCGGATGATGATGTGGTGAACGTCGCACCGACAGGTTCGCAGCTGGAAGGGTTGGCGACAGCGCCATTGAGATTAGCCACGACATCGAAGCTGCCTGTGGCTGTCGGACTGGGCTTGGTCAGAATCAAGGTTGCAACGCCTTGGTTAAGCACGAGACTACTAGCGGGCAAGTGGGTGGTCCCCATACTGCTGCTGAGCGCTGTTCCAGTGGGGAGGTAACTCCCCAGGGCAAAGCTATTCGCGGGCAAGGTTGTAACGCTGTCGTCAATGTGCGTTGTCCAACGACTACCATCCCAGTAAGTAGCCCGCACTTTCATGCGGATGTCGAGCAGTTCGGATCCATAGACATTTTCCAGCGCCAAGCGGCCGAATCTTTCTTTAACACGACCGATGCGTTTGGCTGTACAGGTACTCCCGCTAATACATGAGTCAACAAGTTCGCCACTAACCGTCGTGGTACCTGCAGAGGCTGAATTCAGGTCCAGACCTGCCATGGCAATACTGTCGATGTCACTGGCTTGGATCCCGAAATCGAGCATGTCGTAGGGACCATCCTGACTCGCCGGACTCGTTGGCCGAGAGAATTTGGCAGTAGCGGCCTGCCCCGAACAATTTCCGTTAGTGCACGCGACAGATGGCATCCCGGACAACCGGGCAGATAGGGATACTCCCGGCCCGGCTTGGTTCTCAGCAACATACGTAGACGAAAGACTACGGGTGTAATTGCGTGTCAGCACGTCCAGTCCATTCCGAGCCTCAATGGCAAGCCCCAATCGAAAAGGCTGATCCATATAGCTCAGGCTACCGCTGGAACTTGCACTCAGTACAGCACTAGTAACCGCGGTTCCGGTCGCATTTACCAGACTAACGACATTTCCGTTAACGGCGGAAATGGTCGTGGCAAGCGGATTACCGCTAGTACCGGCACCGGAAATGGTTATGGTCTGCCCTGCACTCAGGCAGCTTGCATCATTGACCGTCACACTGCTACTGCCCAAGGCGATGGCGCCAGTAGTATGGGTCGAACCCGAGAGGCCACCGCAGAGGGAAGTTGTGATCAGTGTGAAGTGATCCGGAGTAAAACGGCCCAGGGTATAAGAAGTGGTAATGCCAAAGTTGCACCCGTACTTGCCATTACTGGACTTTGCATTGCTGTAACTATTTGCAATGCAATCCCCTTGAAGCAGGGCTGAGTCCACACCAGTCCAGGAAGCCGTCCGCAGGGTGTCGCACTGGGTGGCGGATAGAGTGGCGCATTCGCTCGTTGAATCAACGCCATCATAGACACCCCGGGGCAGGGTATCGGAAGATGGGGTCGGTGAGCACACGCTCAAAGGCGCAGTATTGCTGCCCGTCGGGCAATAGCCTTTCAAAGTGACAGCCCCGGCTTCACTGTAGGTACTGGCGGTCGCCGGTGTCGTGGAAGTGGAAGCACCGGAAGTCGCTGCCGAGAGCGTCGTGATCGAAAAGCTACCGACAAATCCAGAAGCATTGACTGTATCGGTTGCTGTCACGGACGTCGAAAGCGTGCCATTGTTTACCTTGGGTGTCCCGGTATAACCCGAAGCATTGATGACGGCGCTGAGATTAAAACTGTCTGTCCCTGCCTTGAATGTTGGTGGACCACTCGCCGGACTTGTCTGGCTTGCCGTAGTCGTCAAGGTCATGCTCGTAGGACGTACCGCGAAAACATCAATCGCAACCGCTTTGGTAGAGCTGTCACCAACGATCACAGCCAACTGACGGTAGGCAGCAGCCACTGTAAATGTCGAGGTTTGTTTCTGGCCGCTATCGCTGGAAGTAAAAGTCAAATTCTGAGTAGCAATTGTTGTTTTGTTCAGGCAGGCATTAGAAGGCGAACTGCTTCCCAGAGTACAGGCGCCATCACTGTTGTCCACCAATCTGACCGTCACAGTTTTAGAACCGGAAGTCACGTAGTTGGTTCTGACGCCAGCACTGGATATCGCCGCCACATTGAGCTTGAAGGGAACCCCTGCAAGCTTGGTGTAGATGTGCCCCGTTTGATACTGCTGCCACTGGGACGACTGGGCAGGGAAGACATAGGTCTCGTCAATGGCACTGAATACGCTAGCGGTTACGCCCGCATTGTCCGGTGGTGGGTAAACGGTCTGGGCGCAGACCCGTAGCTGGCCGATTTCATGAATATTGTTGTTGGCCCCGGTAGAACCGGTAAAGGATATTTTCCAGTAATCCGGTACCACGCTGGAAATCCAGCCTTGCGACAGGGCGTAGTTCGCCTCGGTATACGCATTAAACCCGCTGGTTCCACCAAACAGATTCGTGTAGTTGGAGCCGTCCTTGGTCGTGGTGTCACGGTTAACGTAAATCAAGGCTTGTCCGCTGGCCACATTGCGTGCATCCACGATCACCTGATACATATAGCCTGGGGCCGGCGTAGTGGAACTTCGGTTATCAATATTGCCGATGCCTAGGTTCCCCCCCATCCAGCGATAACCATTGGCACCGGCTCCCGGCCCCCGAACCCCAATTGACTGAGCAGTTGAACTGGGACCACCGATGCGCCCTTCGGTTGCAGCAGAGTAATTGCCATACTCATCCAGAGCCACGCCAACCCACCCCCCAGAAAACCCGGGGCAGCCTCCGGTAATTGTGCAATCCGACCCTGGATTGCTCTTTTGCGCATAGCCAAGAGAACCCCCAAACGCACCGGGCACAACAATTTGCGAATAGTCGGAAAGGGTTACGGCCATCCCATCTGCGCCGGGGTTGGTCCCGTTATAGGCGTAGTGCTTGAATTCAACGGAAATGTAGTTGCCTGATGCGGGGAAAACACCGGGTACGGTCGCAGCCTTGGCGTTGGCTGACGTATTGTTGGTCAGGCGCAAGTAACCCTGATTGACAATGCTGGGAATAACACCCGTCGTGTCGCTGGTAGACACTTCCCAATTGGAGCCGAAGATTGTTGATGGATTCAACGCTGAACGCGTAAACGTATCGCAGACGCAAGTCAGTGCAATTCCGGGCGCGTTGGATGGAGGGTTGCAGGTGGCAGACACGCCACCATCGCAACGATAGCTATAGTTTCCCGGGGAAGTATTCGAGTTGGTATCGGAAGTACAAACCCCATGAACGGTGGATGTCTGATCAACGGTCAGAGCGCCGGACCAACTCCCCGCCGTCACACTGCCATAGACAGTCGAATTGGAAACCGTGACGGTGTTGTTGGAAGTGACATTGACCTGGCTGCCTGAAGATCCGATGGTGCTGTTTGTTATGGCAATGGGAACATTGCTGGTGGTGATGCTGCCACTGGTAACCGTGGCGTTTGAAATCTGTATCCCGCTACCGCCTTTGGAATAAATCGCACCGGAGATCGTACCGCCGGTGATGGAGACAGTGCTGCTCCCGCCACTGCTGACACTACCGCTCCCCACGCCATTGGCAACATTGGTGTTGTTTGTGGTGACAACGCAGCAGTTGGAGTAAACCGACCCGCCAACACTCCCGCCGCTCAGGCTGACGGTGCCGTTGCTCGCGGTAACGTTGCCGCTGATGGTCGTCCCGTTGGTGGTACTTACCCCGTTAGCGCCGCTGACATTCCCAGTCACTGAACCACCGCTCAAACTGAGAGAACCGTTGCTTGTGGTGACATTGCCTGTAATGGTAGTGCCATTGGTCATGCTCACCCCATTGGCACCACTTACGTTGCCCGTCACAGAGCCTCCATTCAGGGTAACTGTCGAGTTGGTGGTGATGGCCCCCGTTACCGTGGCATTTCTCAAATTGATCGCCCCACTGTCTGCGGTAAGAGTGCCAGTAATACTCTTGGTGCCACTGCTCGTCCCTGAAATATCTCCCCATATGGTCTGTAGATTCACTGGGGACGATGCGCTGCCAACGACAACACTGTCATTCAAGGTAATCCCGGCTTTGGCAAGGATGGTGATACCTGTCCCCGGGAGAATGCTGTCTCCACTTGCGAGCGAAAATGAACCGTCACAGGTGTAGGTACTCCCGCTAATAGTCCAAGAACCACTGCTACAAACAGGCTGGCTTCCCGGTGCCATGGTGTAGGTCGTCGCCAATGCGGTCAGCGGCAGACCAAAGCCGACAAGAACAAAAAGTACTGAAAAAAGGAATCGATGCAATGTGACGTGGACAGAGGTCATGGCGCAGTGCTCGGTCAGAAGGTTACGGTCAGCCGACGTTCAACGTAGAGGTTCGCCGGATTCGTCGTATTGGGGCAAGAACCTCCGGCATCCGGCTGATTGCAGGCAGTGGATGTAATGCTATAGACCCAGGGCCCCGAGGTGCTTGGACTTGCAAAACATTGAACGGTCACTTTGAAGGCGCTCATGGTATCGGCGGCGGGCGTAAAGGATGTTGTGGTTGGCGCAGCGGCACTTGTCGAAACACAACCCGAGGCCGCCGAAAGCTGATTAACAGTCTGAGTCGCGGTATTGCTTGCGAACCCCGCGTCTTGCATCACCGCAAACAATCCCCACTCAACGCCAGCACGAGCTGCCTGGTAGGCCCGAATCCCCTGTACATCAAGGGCGGAGCCGATCTGCTGGTTGGTAAACACATTGAGAATAAAGGCCCCCAGCGCCGTCAGCACCACCAGAATAAAAATGGCAGAAACGATGGCAAAACCTCGGGCGCGATAAGCAATAGTCCTGTTCATGGCGAATTGTCCACATGAACCTGCTGGAACAGCGTTGCGGACTCGCCGCTGCTGCTCAGGGTGAGCTGGATGAAAAGCAGTCCGTTTCTCCCAGTTGCTGCAGAGGTGTAGTCGACAGTGCAGGTGGCATTGCCGGCCAGAATTCCGGTGCTGCCGCCACTCAGGGGGGCACTATTCAACCCCGTTGGCTGCGTGGGTTGAAAGCCGTAATTCCAGACCCGGGTGACGTTTCCTGAAATACTTTTTGGACACACATAGCTCACGGTCCGGATACCACCGGGCACCACTTGGAAACGGTTGTTCGGCGAAGGCAACGGCGGGGACTGAACGGCGAAGGGATTGGCATCGAGCGTCACCGTATTTCCGACAACAGCCGTCACCTTGGCAATATTGCAACCGGGGCTGACAGGCGTGGCATCACATTCAGTTTGATCGCGGCGGTAGGCGTTGGCAGGTTCATAACCGGAGCCCAGGTTGTAGACCACGATGTAATCACCCACGGCGATAGTCGGCATGGCACCAAGCACATCAAAGGTATTGCTGGAACCGTTGGTAAAGCCAAGAAAGTTACCGCCATCCGCTGCATCACGATAACGACTGCCTGCCGATGTCATGATGAACTCGATGTAAAAGTTCGTCGCGTCACTCGTCACCCGCAAACTATTGGGCAAAGCCAATCGGATGTCCCGGCTGATGCGACGCAAAGCAACATCGGCAGCATCTGTCAGTTCGGCGCGATGCACGGCCTCACCATAACCTCGTACCGGATTACCGATAAATACCGCCACAACACCGGCAAGGATGCCGGTAATCACAATCACGATTACCGCTTCGATCAAGGTAAAACCAGACTGGCGTTGTCGATCAGTTTTCATGGCAGGGTATTGGGTGAATATCGGGTGCGATATCCCTGCAACCGTAGAGTTTCACTGCCGGTGTTGACTGTCACAGTAATCAGCAGTGCTGAAGATGATGTCGTAGCATCGCCAATGCCGTTCAAGACCGCCGGCGCCACGGTAACGTTGGCGCTATAAGGGGCAGCCCCTCCACCGGCAATGTTGGTAGTGACCTGTTGACCGTTGTAGTCATTCACATTGTCAAAGGGCGTTATGTTGGAAGTCCGGCTTTCACCCGCCTCAGGGCTCGAATTATTCTCGGCGGTGGTACAAGAAGCGTATCCCGTTGCTGTTGCCGCATTGCTATCGTCGGGGTCACACCAAGTGAAGGGCTGCAACATCACCTCTTCAAGCAAGGCTTCGGCAATTGCCAACCCCTGTTTGCGAACAACCGGGTCGGAACTACCCTTCATAGCAATATTCAGCACAGTAAGCACACCCGCCAAAGCCGTACCGACGATCACGATAAAGACAATCAACTCAATGATGGTCAAACCGGTCTGTCGATGCCGAAGATGATCAGTGCACATAGCCCGTCGCCGCCTCCACCGTCACGGTGTAGGCCGCTTGTCCTGTCACGGTGTAAGCCCCTCCAGCAGAAGGCTGCCCCAAGGGGCTAAACGTCAAGGTATTGGTGCCGGTCAGCGTAACCCCACTCGGCGCACAAATCATATTGGAGCTACCGGCACATCTTGAATCAGTCGAGGGAAGGCTCAACAACCGAGGATATGTACCAGCACTTGCCCCTTCGGGAATATCGTTATCGATGGTTAAGGTGAGATTATTTCCCGCCAAGACCACACGAACATTGCGCCGTTGCGCAACGGCTGACTTTCGTGCAAAGGCCAAAGTTGACTTGACCTTGTCCCGAAAGCCAACTTCATCATATCCCTGTAGCAAACTCATCCGGGGAAACACTGTCACCGCCAGGATACCGATGATGATGATGACAACAACAAGTTCCACGAGGGTAAAACCGAACTGTCGTGAACTCATAATCATCACCGTATTAAATTAAATGTAAAAGAGCGACCTTAGTCGCTCTTTTACATTTCAATCGGAATAGTCACACCATCCCGATAATCTTTGTCATTGGGTACAGATAACAGTTGCCGTTGCAACTTGCCCATTATTTGTAAGAGTACAAGTCGCTGTTGCGCCTGCTGCAGGTGCCGTGCAATCCGCATCAGTTCCCGAAATGCTTGTCCCAGTTGGAAGAGCTCCACCAGTTAAAAGCGCCGCCGCCGCCGCGCATGCACCCGTTGAGCTCAAGTTAACAATTCCGCTGGCCCCTGAACTTATTTGGTACTTAGCATAGTTCAAAGCTGTTGCTGAAGTTAGTGCCCCTGCAACGCCTGAAGCAGCAGCCGATGCAGCATCACTCTTGAAGTCCACAAACTTTGGCAGCGCAGTCGCAGCCAAAATACCGAGGATCACAATCACAACAACCAGTTCAATCAGGGTAAAGCCTTTCGAATTTTTCATCACTATCTCCAAAAATAATCAGCAACTCGTCTTATCAATGCTAATGACCGGGGCTACTGATGTAGTACCGGACAGCGTAGCAGGCGAATAGAAAATTGAACACTGGGTCGCCGTGCCACCGGTCACGTCGTAATAGATTCCCGTCCCGGATGTCACCAAAGTCAAACCATCCGAGGTCGGGTTGATTTGAGCCGCGGCACCAATCCCCGCTGCCGTCGCTGCCGGATAGCCATAGACCATATCAACGGAGAGACCATCCATCAGCGTTGTACTGGTTGCATTGGTGGGGCGACAGGGGAAGGAGGCAGTTGCGGAGGTTGACGCACCGGCATCCAACTCGCAACGGGACTTCGCTAACGATGCAGCGGACCGGATGGAACCAAAGATCGCACTTGCCTTCGCTGCCCTGGCATCTTGCTGGGCATTGATAAATCGGGGTAACGCCACAGCCGCCAAAATAGACACGATGGTGATAACAATGATGAGTTCGATCAGGGTGAAACCCTTGTTCTTTTCGTACAAAAATGAATCCATTTCTTTCTCCACTACCAGTGACTTTATCGTCTCATTCAAACATAACTTTAGTACGATTGTCGTCGAATGAAACTCTAGTTAACGGTTTATCTTTGTTAATTGATGTTCATCAACTAGCCTGGCTCCAGCATCCTGCCCAGGGAGGAACAGTATCCGCCAACGCAACTCCTGTTGATTGCCCCCAGGAAACCCTTGAGACTGGGGACGATAGACCAATTGGCTCCTTGCCCTGTCGAAAAACCACCCAGACTGGACGGGAGTCATCATTGAGTCCACTTCGCCTTGGTAATTGGCTGGCGGTTGGTCAAGCAAAACGATGGGATTGCTATTGCCCAACTTGGCAACCTCGTTCATCCGTCCCGCCACCATGAAGGTCGCTACCTGAAGGCGCAAACTTATGCGCAGGTTGCGCAAGGTCAGATCCACCATCTCCTGCTCTGCTTGCCCCTGATAGCGGGCGAGGAGCGTATTGAGAAATCCGAACAACAGCAAGATGACCAACCCGGCCGCCAAAAGTTCAAGCAGAGAAAATCCCTGCCCGGTACGCCTTGGTGCCATGATTGAATGGCTGCTCATTTTTTGACTCATGGCACCTAGTGCTTACCCGTCGCCACCCGGCCCAAATCCCAGATCGGCAGAAAGATACCGAGGGCCAGAATCAGGACAAGAACGCCGAGGAAAACGATCAGGATCGGTTCGATCTGGGCAGAGAGGGTCTTGAGTTCGTACTCCACCTCTCGCTGATACATGTCAGAGACTTCCTGCATCATCTCGTCCAGGGCACCCGACTCTTCGCCCACGGCGATCATCTGCAAAACTACCGGTGTAAATACCGCGGAAGTAATGGCGACTCTCAGGACACTTTCGCCCCGCTCAATGTTGTCCCGCATGCCTTCAACCTTGCGCGCGATGAAGTCGTTGTCCACGGTTTGAGAAACCACGGTCATGGCCTGTACGACGGGAACACCGCTACGCAAGGCCAAGGAAAAACTTCCGGCAAAGCGCGCCAGGGTTGCCTTCTGCACGATTTTTCCGGCCACGGGAATTTTCAGTTTGAACTCATCCCAACGCAATCGTCCGGCAACCGTGGCCGTCCAGGACTTGAAAGAAAAGGCCGCTGCCGCTACGCCACCCAGCAGCGCCCACCACCACGCCACCATAAAGTTTGAAAACCCCAGCAAAAGTCGCGTCATCAGGGGCAACTCAGCGCCAAAGCCCTGAAACACTTTGGCAAAGGCAGGAATCACAAAGATATTCACCACAACAATGGCGGCGGCCATGGCGATCACGACGAAGGTCGGGTAACGCAAAGCGGACTTGACCTGCTGCCCCATGAAATTCTCGAATTCGAGGTGATCGTAGAGGCGAATGAAAATCTCTTCTAACATGCCGGAAAGCTCGCCCACCCGCACCATGGAGATGTAGAACGGTGAAAACACTTTGGTATGACGGGCAAAGCAAACAGATAGCTCTCGCCCAGAGTCCAGGCTGTTGCGCACATCCTGGATCATGTTTCTCATGGCCGGTTTCTGGGACGATTCCTGCAGCCCCATCAAGGCGCGCATGATGGGAACGCCGGCCTTCATCAAGGTGTAAAGCTGGCGGGTAAACAGGGTGATGTCGATGTGAGCAATCTTTTCCTCAAAGAACTTGCCCAGATCAAATCCGCTGCCCTCCGAGGACTTTGCTGCCGTCTGCTTGATCTCAAGGGGCCGAATTCCCTGGGCCATGAGGGCCGTCGCCACCGCTGAGGCATCTCCCCCTTCAAGGATTCCGTCCACTGCCTTACCGCCGGCATCACGACCTTTATAGGCAAAATTAGGCATGGGCTCGCAGGCCCCAGAAAAAATTACTCCTCATATTGGCTACTGATCCGCATGGCGTCTTCCACTGTTGTACGTCCTGCAACAACAAGACGCACAGCATCACGCCGCAGGGTGTTACCGCCCATCTGTTTACGAGCTATCTGAACAAAGGCGTTGGTGTCACCCTGATTGGTTGCTGCCACCACCTCATTGGTCATTTCCAGCATTTCATAAACACCGGTACGGCCTTGATAACCGGTGCCGTTGCAATGGGTGCAGCCGATACCTTTCATGTACTTCTGCGCATCGACTCGATCATGGAGTTCCAGGCGTAGCCACTCCCGTTCATTGGGGTTCGGCGTGTAGGGCTGGGCACAGCTTTCGCAAATCACCCGCACCAGTCGCTGGGCAAGGACCAATTGCAACGACAGGGCCACCATGTATTGAGGAATGCCCATATCCAGCAGTCGAATCGGTGTGGATAGGGCATCGTTGGTATGCAGGGTAGACAGCACCATGTGGCCCGTCATGGCGGCCCTCATGCCGATTTCCGCGGTTTCCTGATCCCGCATTTCACCGACGAGAACGATGTCCGGATCCTGCCGCAAAGCAGTCCGCAACACGCGGCTGAAAGTGAGGTCGATTTTTTCATGAACCTGCACCTGATTCAGCCCAGGCAGACGGTATTCCACCGGGTCCTCCACGGTGATGATTTTCTTGTCTGTCCCGTTCAGTTCGTTCAGAGCGGCATACAACGTCGTGGTCTTGCCGGAACCGGTTGGACCTGTGACCAGCACCATGCCACTCGGGTGATGAATGGCTTCCCGCAAGCGGTCAAGAATCCGCTTCGGCATGTTCATGTTTTCCAGGCGCAGTAACCCGGTGTTCTGGTTCAGCAGACGCATCACGATGGATTCGCCGTACTGGGTCGGCATGGTGGATATCCGCACGTCCACCGGGGTGTTTTTCAAATAAATCACAAAGCGGCCATCCTGCGGCAATCGCTTTTCCGAAATATCCAGACCGGACATCAGCTTGAGCCGCAGAGAAACGGCACCGGCGATTTTCTGATCGGCCTCGGTCTGAACGTGGAGCACGCCGTCGATACGGAAACGGATACGCAGTTTTTTCTGCTGGGGCTCAACGTGGATGTCCGATGCGCGCAAACGCAGCGCTTCTTCAAACACTGTTTGCAACAGTTTGACGACCGGCGCCTCATCCTGGCCCGTACTCAGGCCTAGCAACTCGCCAAACTCGACGGGCACATCACCCAGGTCAGAGGTCAGCTCCTTGGACAGAGCTGCGATTTCCTCGGTCTTGCGGTAGGTCCGATCAATCGTGGCCAGCACCTGGGACTCGGTGACGACGGCCAGGTCAATGTCGCGTTTGAGTACCCGTGCCAACTCGTCGTAGGCCGTCAGGTCCGTTGGGTCTGACAACCCGACGAGCAGGGTTTCGCCGCGATCCTCAAGAATGACCGCACGGAAACGACGAGCCTGGGACTCGGGCAAGCGCTGGATCAGTTCGTTGTTGAGCTGGTAAGTACGCAGGTCAATGTAGGGCGCCTGAAGCTGGCGGGCCAGAGCTTTGGAGATGCCCTCCTCGGTGACATAGCCGCTTTCCACAAAGATACGGCCCAGTTTTCGCCCGCTACGCTTTTGCTCATCAAGGGACAACTTGAGTTGTTCATCCGTGAGCAAGTCTTGCTGAATCAGCAAATCACCAAGACGAATTTTTTCTGGACGCGCCATCTACCATCTACCTTTCGCTGCTGCAGAGCCATAATGCAGCCCGCAGATCACTCACCACCCCGAAACAGGGGCCAGCCTACCAGTCCACCTATGCGTCACATCGTCCTATTTCAGCCTGAAATCCCCCCCAATACCGGGAACATCGTTCGCTTGGCGGCGAACACCGGAAGTCGGCTTCATCTGGTGAAGCCTTTGGGCTTTGATATTTCGGAAAAATCCGTACGCCGGGCAGGAATGGACTACGCCGAATTCGCGCAGGTACAAGTACACGAGGATTGGGCTTCCTGTCTGTCCGTGCTTGCGGACCGGCGTTTGTTCGCCATGACGACCAAGGGCAGCACCCGCCATGACAGGATTGCCTACGCGGATGAAGACGTCTTTGTTTTCGGGCCGGAGACTCGGGGCTTGCCCAGCGAAATACTGGAAACCTTTACGGCGGATCGGCGCATCCGCTTGCCCATGGTGCCGGGCAACCGCAGCCTTAACTTGTCCAATGCCGTCGCCGTAACTATTTTTGAGGCTTGGCGACAAACAGGATTCGACGGCGCCGATCAGGCTGAATAAGTCCTCAGGCTTCCGCCTTGGGGTCGCGCCCCATCAACTGCTCCACCACCTGTCGCGGGGACACCTGACCATCCAGAACAGCACAAACCGCCTGGGTGATGGGCATATCCACACCAAGGCTGCCAGCCCGTCGAGCGACCTCCCGGGCCGTCGACACACCCTCTGCCACATGTCCCAGGTCCCGGGTAATGTCGGCCAGGGGCTTGCCTTCCGCCAGAGCCAGACCGACCCGACGATTACGGGACAGGTCGCCGGTACAAGTCAGGATCAAATCCCCCATGCCCGCCAAACCCATGAAGGTTTCCCGTTTGGCGCCCAGCGCCATGCCAAAACGGGTGATTTCCGCCAAGCCCCGGGTCATCAAGGCGGCGCGGGCGTTGAAACCAAGACCGAGACCGTCGCAAACGCCACAGGCAATGGCGAGGACGTTCTTCACAGCACCACCGACTTCAGCACCGACCAGGTCGTCGTTGGCGTAAAGCCGCAGACGACTGCCGTTGAGTTCCTGCACCATGGTCGTGGCAAAGGCAGCATCGGCAGAAGCCAGGGTCACGGCTGTCGGTAATCCCCGGGCGACTTCTTCGGCGAAGCTGGGGCCAGTGATGGCGCCGTAAACAGCAGAAACCTCAAGCGCCGCCGCGACTTGATGGGGCAGCAAACCAGTCCCCGCTTCCAAGCCCTTGCACGCCCATAGAAACGGCAGCGCTGGGGCTTGGATATTGAGCATTTCGACACTCTTGCGCAAGCCGGCCACGGGCGTTGCGACCAGGACCAGATCTGCTTCGGCAAAAACAGGAACGGAACTCACCGCAAGAGACTCGGGGAAGGTATGGCCGGGCAGGTAACGGCTGTTCTCCCTTGCCGTCGACAAGGCGTTGGCCTGGGCTTCATCCCGCACAACCAAAGTAACCTGATGGCGGCCAGCAAAGGCGATCGCCAAAGCGGTACCCCAGGCACCGGCGCCGAGAACAAGAATATTCATGATGGGATTACAGTCCCCAGACTTGGCCGATACGGACAAATCCAGATTGGCCGTCTTTGTGTTTGACCTTTACCCAGCCCGCGGGGCCGGGTTCGAGCCAATCAAGCACAACGTCCTTTTCTGCTTCAAATACCAGGGGCGCTTTCTCGTCGGCACGATCCCGCACCTGGGCCTTGTCGGCGCGAACCAGGACGGTCCGCACGGAGGACAGGGATTTGTTTTCTATCCAGGCCATGTTGCCCTTGTCGTCCCGCACCTTGCTCCAGGCCTCCTGGGCGGACACCAACTCCACAGGGCTGCCTTTGGCAACGATGTAGAGCTTGCGCGCCTTGGCTGAGGGAGCATCCCACAGGACGGCAACCTCCGCCGCTGAACGATAGTCAAGGGCAAAGGCTGACGGCACCGCCAGCAGCAAGGTAAAGGCAAGAGCAGACAGGCGGGCCATGGCTGAATATTTACTGGATCGGAATGTCGCCAGCGCCGGCCTGCTCGGCCTGACGTTGCTGATAGATGGCTTCAAAATTCACCGGGGCCAGAATCACGGGGGGGAAGCCGGCACGATTCACTGCATCGGACACGGTTTCGCGAGCGTAGGGGAAAAGAATGTTGGGGCAAGCAATGGCCATGATGGGCTCAATGCTTTCTTCGGGCACGCCTTCAATGCGGAAGATGCCAGCCTGGGAAACTTCCACCAGGAAGTAAGCCTTGTCGCCGTTCTTGGCGGTCACTGTGACCGTCAGGGAAACTTCGTACATGCCGTCGCCAATGGCGCTGCCGTTGTTCTGGATTTGCACTTCGATGTTGGGGGCTTCCTGTTCCATGAAGACGAAAGGCGCATTGGGCACTTCCAGGGACAGGTCTTTGACGTACAGCTTTTCGATACTGAAGACGGGTTGTTGTTCGCTCATGATGGGTGCTTGTCAGTTCAGGTTAAAAGGGGTCAGGAGGCAAGCAGGGAATCCAGCTTGCCTTCATGCTCAAGTTCATACAGGTCGTCACAGCCGCCGACATGGGTCTCGCCGATGTAGATCTGGGGCACTGTACGCCGCCCGGTTTTCTCCATCATTTCATCGCGACGAACAGGGTCGAGATCAACGCGGACCTTTTCCAGATCAGTCACGCCCTTGGCCCGCAGCAACTGCTCGGCACGCACACAGTAGGGGCAGACTGCCGTGGAATACATCAAGACTTTGGCCACAACGGTACCTTATTTGGTGGTGATGGGCAGGTTGGCATCTGCCCAGGAACTGATGCCGCCGTTCAGGTTGAACACCTGGGTGAAGCCGGCTTTTTGCAGTTGCTTGCAGGCGCCGGCAGAACGGTTGCCACTGGCACAGCAAACGATGATGGGGCGTTCCTTGAATTTCTCGATCTCGTGCAGACGCTTTTCCAGTTGGCCGAGGGCAATGTGGCGAGCATCCGGAATGTGGCCTGTGGCCCATTCATTGGATTCGCGTACATCAATTACCAGCGCATCTTCACGATTGATCTTGAGGGTGGCCTGGGCAGCACTAAGGCCGCTACCGCCACCCTTGAGCAGTTCCCACGCCAACATGCCGCCACTACTGATAACCAGAACCACGAGAAATACGTTTTGCTGCAAAAACTCCGTCATAGCTTGCTTACCTTGCTGTTGGGTTGTGGGATTACAGATTCGGATTATTTTTCGGCAGGTACGCCGCAGAAGACTTCCCGCATCATGCCGATCAACTGCAGTGTGCGTTGATCAACTACCCGGTAATAAACCCGGTTAGCGTCCTTGCGTGTCTGCAACACGCCCTTTTCGCGCAGGATGGCCAAGTGTTGGGAGATATTGCTCTGGGAAGTCCCCACCGCATCAACAATGTCCTGCACACAGACCTCCTCGTCCCCGATCACGCACATGATCTTGAGGCGCAAAGGATGGGCAATCGCCTTCAGGGAACGGGCAGCCATTTCGATCTGCTCCTGCTTGTCCTTCAGGTCTTCAATAGGGTGTTTCATGGCCATGGGGTCGGCAATCCGGGTAAGGGCTGTTCGTCGAATATTATAGAATACCGGGTTTTAGGGCCAAATCCGCTTCCGGTGCCGCTTGCCACGGGAGAAGTTCCGGCCATTCTTCCATTGATCTCGGGAATTGCATCCATGTACAAGATTGTTTTTCTGCGCCACGGCGAATCCACCTGGAACAAGGAAAACCGCTTCACTGGCTGGACTGATGTGGACCTCACCCCTCTGGGCGTAGAAGAAGCCATCGCTGCCGGCAAGCTGCTCAAAGAAAAAGGTTTCAGTTTCGACCTGGCCTTCACCTCTGTGCTGAAACGGGCCAACAAGACCCTCAACATGGTGCTGGAGCAACTGGGCCAACTGTGGATTCCCGTGGAGCACAGCTGGCGCCTCAACGAGCGTCACTACGGCGCCCTGCAAGGTCTCAACAAATCCGAGACCGCCGCCAAATTTGGCGACGAGCAAGTGCTGATCTGGCGTCGCGCCTACGCCATCGCCCCTCCTGCCCTGGAAGAAGGCGATGAGCGCCTGACCCTGGATGACCCCCGCTACGCTGGCCTGCCCAAGGGCAAGTTCCCCCGTACCGAGTGCCTGCAGGACACCGTGGCCCGGGCCGTGCCCTATTGGGAAACCGTGATCGTGCCGCAAATCCTGGCTGGCAAGCAGATCCTGATTGCTGCCCACGGCAACAGCATCCGCGCCATGATCAAGTATCTGGACAATGTTTCCGACGACGATATCGTTGGCCTCAACATCCCCACGGCCCAACCGCTGGTTTATGAGTTGGACGAGAACTGCAAGCCGATCCGCAATTACTACCTGGCCGATCCGGCTGCCATCGCCGCTGCCCAGGCTGCCGTTGCCGCCCAAGGCAAGGCCAAGGCCTGAGTCTGTCTCAAAGGAACGGAACCCCAGGGTGAAAAAACTAGCTGCGGCAGCCTTCGCCGGCTGCCTTTGCCTTTTCACCCTGGCGGCTCAAGCTGCGCCCGCCGACAATAAAAAAGCCGAACTGCAGGATATTCAGGGCCGCATTGAGTCCTTGCGCAAAGACCTGGCCAAAAGTGAAGAATCCAAGGCCAGCGTAGCCGACCAACTGAAGGATGCAGAATCCGCCATTTCCACGGCCAACCGCAAACTGCGGGAATTGAGCGAACACCGCAGCAACATTCAGTCGGAAATCGGCCAACTGGAACAGCAGTCCAGCACCATGGGCCAGCAGATCGAAGCCCAGCAGAAACACCTCTCCGGCCTGCTCTACCGCCACTTTCTCCATGGCGACACAGATACCCTCCAGCTTGTCCTTTCCGGCGAAGACCCCAACCGGATTGCCCAAGACCAATACTTTCTGACCCAGTTATCCAAGGCCAAGGCCCAGATGCTGGGGAAACTACGGGATGCCCTGACGGAAAAGCAGCGCCTGGCCGATGCCCGCCGGGACAAGGCAGAGCAACTGGCTGCCATTGAAAAGCAACAGCAGGAAAGCCGTGCGGCCCTGTTGGCCAAACAGAAGGAACGGCAGGTCGTGCTGTCCCGCATTGCAGACAAGATCAAGTCCCAGCGCAAGGAAATCGACACCCTCAAGGCCAACGAACAGCGCCTGGGCAAGCTGATTGAGGGCTTGGCAAAGCTCGCCGCCGCCCAGGCCCGCAACCAGGCCAAGCCGGCGCCGGCGGAAAAGCCCTCCAAAGACACCGGTAAAGACACCAGCGCCAAGCCCACCCCCGCCCTGCGTAACGAATCCACCCCCGACTCCGGCTTCAGTGGTGTCTTTGCCAGCCTCAAGGGCAAGTTGCGCTTGCCCCTCAAGGGCGATGTCGCCAGTCGTTTCGGCGCCCCCCGGGCTGAAGGTGGCACCACCTGGAAGGGACTGTTCATCAAGGCTGCCGAAGGGGCTGAGGTCCATGCCGTGGCTCCGGGCAAGGTGGTTTTCTCTGACTGGCTGCGGGGCTTCGGCAATCTGCTGATCCTCGACCACGGCGATGGCTACCTGTCCATCTACGGTAACAACCAGTCATTGTTCCGGGAGGCCGGCCAGATCGTGAAATCTGGTGAAACAATTGCGGCCGCCGGCAACAGCGGGGGCCAGGGAGAATCGGGTTTATACTTTGAACTCAGGCATCAGGGCCAACCCTTCGACCCACTAAAATGGGCGTCCCTGCGCTGATTCGCTTATTTCACCACTCGTCCGAACCCCAAGGAAATATTCCATGAGCAACAAGTTGCGCAACTTCGGCCTTATCGGCATCGGCGTGATCGTCGGTGTACTGGCAAGCCTCAATATTGCTGCCATCGGCAAGGACGAAGCCAAGACCGTAGGCGGCCTGCCTATTGAGGAACTGCGCAGCTTTGCCGATGTGTTCAATGCCATCAAGCAGGGTTACGTGGAACCGGTGGACGACAAGAAACTGCTGACCTACGCCATCAGCGGCATGCTCTCCAACCTCGACCCCCACTCCACCTATCTGGATGTGGATGCCTTCAAGGACTTGCAGGTCAGCACCCAGGGCGAGTTCGGCGGCTTGGGCATTGAGGTGGGCATGGAAGACGGGCTGGTCAAGGTGGTTTCCCCCATTGAAGACACCCCCGCCTTCAAAGCCGGCATCAAGTCCGGCGACTACATCATCAAGCTGGACGACACGCCGGTACGGGGCCTGACCCTGTCCGATGCCGTCAAGCGCATGCGCGGCAAGCCCAAGACACCGATTCGCCTCACCATTGTGCGCAAGGGCGAACCCAAGCCCATCGAGATCACCATCATTCGCGACAAGATCAAGGTTCAGAGCGTCAAATCCAAACTGCTGGATGACGGCTACGGCTATGTCCGCGTGACCCAGTTCCAGGAAGAAACCACCGCCGAACTGGCCAAGGCTCTGGACAAGCTGACCAAGGACAATAAATCTGCTCTCAAGGGTGTAGTGCTGGATCTACGTAACGATCCGGGCGGCCTGCTCAACAGTGCCGTGGGCGTTTCTGCCGCCTTCCTGCCGACCAAGGCTCTGGTGGTTTCCACTGATGGTCGCGTGGATGACGCCAAGCGCAAGTATCTGGCAGTAACCGATGACTATCAACGCGGCCGGGGCGATTCCCTCAAGGACCTGCCTGCCGGCACCCGTGATGTCCCTCTGGTTGTTCTGGTGAACGGTGGATCCGCCTCCGCTTCTGAAATCGTGGCAGGTGCCCTGCAGGATCACAAGCGGGCCATCATCATGGGCACCCAGACCTTCGGCAAGGGTTCCGTACAGACCGTATTGCCCCTTTCGGCCAATACCGCCATCAAGCTCACGACGGCCCGTTACTACACCCCCAGTGGTCGTTCCATCCAGGCCAAGGGCATCACCCCTGACGTGATTGTGGAAGAAACTCCCAACGGTGGTACCCGTGATCGTCTGCGGGAAGCTGACCTGGATCACCATCTGGAAAACGACAAGGACAAGGCAGCAGCTGCCATCGTGCCCAAGGAAGCTGACAAGGTAAGCAAAGCCAAAAACGGCAAAACCAAAGATGAGGACAGCGAACCCACCAAGCCGCTTGAGTTCGCTTCCAAGGATGACTATCAGTTGAGCCAGGCCACCAACCTGCTCAAAGCCCTGCAAATCGTACAGAAGAAGTAATCGCGGGAGGCCTTGCCATGCCCAAGATGACGCTTGAACAAGCCCGCAAGCTGCGGGACCAGGAACGAGGGAAGGCCTCAACGCCCCCCATGTTCGACCCCCATCCTGGGGATACCAAGCAGCGGGAAATCCGCTTCGACCATGCCCGTCCCGAACAGCTTGAGCAGGCCCGCCTGCTCCTGTCCGGGTTGGACCGGCTGGAAGTAGAGCCCGGCCATCACAGCGATGGTCTCAGTGTGCGCTACAGCATTCAGGACTACACCCTGCAGGGGCTGGAGACGGCCCTCATCCGTCAGGGCTTCCATCTGGACAACTCGGTGGTGCATCAACTGTCCCGGGCGGTCATCTACTTCTGTGAAGAAACCCAGTTGCGCAACATGCAGCAACCGGAACGGCTGATCAAGAAATCCCACGAGGTCTATTCCAACGCCTGGGACAAACACCTCCATGGCGATCACGACGACACGCCGCAGGATCTACGCGAAGAAAAGTAACCGGGCCACCCGCCGGCCCTTTCGGCCCATAACGCACCAGTGAACGACGACCAACTCCTGCGGTACAGCCGCCACATCCTGCTGCCCGAAATCGACATCGAAGGTCAGGAAAAACTGCTGGCGGCCAAAGTACTGGTGATCGGGGCCGGTGGTCTTGGCTCCCCCGCTGCGCTTTATCTCGCCTCAGCCGGGGTCGGCACCCTGATGATTGCCGATGGCGACACCGTGGACGCCACCAATCTGCAACGCCAAATCCTGCACCGGGAAAGCACCGTGGGCTTATCCAAGGTAGCTTCTGCCGTTCAGGCCCTGGCCGAAATCAATCCTGCTTGCCGGGTCATCCCTTTGGCAGAACGACTGTCTGGTGAGGCCCTTGAAGCCAGGGTTGCTGAAGCCGATGTGGTACTGGATTGCTGCGACAACTTTGCCACCCGTCACGCCGTCAACCGGGCCTGCGTCAAGTTCGGCAAGCCCCTGGTTTCCGGTGCGGCCATCAAGTTCGATGGCCAAATCAGTGTTTTCGATCCCCGCCAGGGTAATGCCCCCTGCTATCACTGCCTGTTCCCCGAGGCGGAAGATGTGGAAGAACTGCGCTGTGCGGTCACAGGCGTCTTTGCGCCGTTGACCGGCATTATCGGCGCCATGCAGGCAGCGGAAGCCCTCAAGCTGCTGATCGGCTGCGGCAAGTCTTTGGCCGGACGCTTGTTACTGTTGGATGGGCTATCCATGGAATGGCGGGAAATCCGTGTGCCGAAAGACCTGGCGTGCCCGGTCTGTACGGGAAAGCCCGACTAGACCAACCTTGCTGACCGGTATCGGCTCAGGGAGTACGGCGCCGCAGGATCAAGCGGTCGTCCGACTGCAAGACGTCCACGTGACGCAAAAAACTCTGGCCCAGCAAGGCCATGTCCGGCTTTTCCATGCGGATGCCGACGCCCACATCGATATTACTCACGGTCAAACCGCCGGCCTCCACCGCCTGGCCGCTAACCAGTTCTCCCCTTGTCGTGCCATTGGCGGTACTGAAGTTCAGAGGGTAGCCTTGGGGTAGCTTGGCCTGCCGCGCAAACTCGGTGGAGACAGCCACTGAGCTGGCCCCCGTATCCACCATGAAGATCAGGGGCTGACCATTGATCGCCCCCTTGAGGTAATAGTGACCATCCCGGGAACGGGGAATCTCCACCTGCCCAGAAGTAGTCGCACTCACAGTGGCGACCTTGGGCGAGAGATAACGATCGAAGGCCCAGTAAGCAGCACCCATCAGGGCCAACCAGAGCAGTAAAGCGCGAAAGTGCCAGGTGCCACCCATCACCGTGCCCTAGTCCTGCACCACGATGGCATCGCCGACACGAATGATGCCACTGCTGAGAACCGCTGCCCTCAAACCGCCCCGGTGAACAAAGGCCGCAACTATTTCGGGCATGGTCAACGTGGTGGTTGCCAAGCGAAGCCCCAGTTGTTCGCAGGGTTCGCAAAACTCGATACCTTTCAACCGCGTTGAGCCAATGACAAAGGTCTTGCCCACTAGATCGTTCAGCCGGACGCCTCGTGTTACCAGATTGCGCCGAGTACTGGTCAGGCTGATGTTCATGCCGAAACGCTGATTGAAGGCCTCAATTTCCTCCGCCTCGATGAGGCTTAGATTCTGTCCAGGTCCTTCTTCTCCCAGACCAAAGTGACGGTCGCCGACAATACCGAACCCGGCCACCAGCTCGGCTTGCGCCAAGGTTTGCAAGGGTTCGCCATGGGCGGTGGCAATGGTGATGATTTCGACAGTCATAGTGACGGGCCAGAAGATAGCTCTGCCGAATGTAGCATGCCCTCTGGACAGCCCCGCCGCTGCAATCCAAGCGGCCAGTATTGCCAAGCCAGAAGCCGCAATCCCCTACGGCAGCAGGGGAATTTAGGCCGTCTTGCTGGCTAACATGCCTTCGACTCGCTCCATTTCAGCTGGTGCCAAGGCCACGGTACTGGTGGCCACACCATCGGCGCAGCTCCACCACATGGTGACCCAGGCATGGCCGGCAGCATCCACTCGGTCGATTTCACAAATGGAACCGATCATGAATTCGATCATGTCCACATCGTCATCTTCCATCTCCCGGGGAGGTGTGATGGAGAGAATGCGAACCCGGTCTCCGGCTTGAACGGAGACGCCCTTGGCATCCTGGGTAACGGGGATTACTGGCATGGAAAACTCCCTTTGGCGTGAACACGACAGGCACAAGCCCGTTCACGATCATGACGCAAGCGCCGGGCCAGCACCGGACGCTTGCGTTAATGCCGCATCCTTAGCCCGTAATGGCTGCGGAACTTGCGCCGGAGGGGTTGTCCCGACGAGCAGTAAAAGAAATGGTGGCCCCCGGTGCTTCCTGCACACTGACGCCCAGGCGGGCGGCAATCCGGTCCACGCCCAACACCAGTAGCAGATGGTCCTTGTCCACATTGTCGGGGGTGATGATGGCCTCGCCCAGTACATTCCCGCCTGCGAGCATGGGGGGCAACGGTTGCAGGCGCGTGGCGGCGATTTCGGGGATTTCTCCCAAGCCATCGACCAGGATGCCGAATTGAGGACCATCGCCCTTGCGCAAGACGATCACCTGCCGGCTGCTACTTTCCATATGAGGGCCTGCATTGGCCGGTTCGGCAATATCATAGACAGGAATCGGCATGCCGTTGTACATCAGGTAGCCGCCAAAGTAATCACCGGCGCCTGGGACGCCCGTAATCCCCACGGGATCTACCGCCTCCACCACGTTTTCGGAACGCAAACCAAACCAGGTGGTGCCGATATGGAATGTGGCGACTTCCACGGAGCCTCCATCCTGGTTTCGGTCCGAATGAACCAGCAGTTTTTGTATCTGGGGTGCCTGCCGCTTGCTGACCGCGTCGCACAAGGGCAGGAACACCAAGGCCAGCACATCGTTACGATAGGGATCACTCTTGCCCTTGTATTCCCGGTAACCGCTGCTCATGCGGCCACCAACTGCGTAGTAACTGTCACCATGGCGCACGACCCCCGCGTGGGATTCGCCCGATTTGAGGCGGCCGAAGCTGTCTTCTAGGGGCAGTCGTTGCCCCGGCTGGAATTGATCGCCGGAGCAGGCAACGATGGAACCATCCCGCTCGGCGAACAGAGCAAAAGCGCCCGGCAGCGTTTCCCCGGCTTCATTGCGTGGCAGGGAGTCCTTCAGCATGGCAGCAAACTGGGGGGCGCCATCAAACACAATTGCCACGCCACCGACGGCATTGTTGCAGGCGGGGCCATGGACCGGTGCCCCATAAATATAGGTGTAACGATTGCCGTAGAGCGGTGTTGCCGCGAAGGAAGACACGGCATAGCCTTGGGAATCCGGTTGGGACAGGGCGCGACGCACCCACTCTTCGCCCAAACTGCTGCCGACGGCCACCCCTTCCTCAGGCCGCGATACGGCGACCACCCGTCCCTGCAAATCGAACAGAATCAAGTTGCTGTAAACCGTGTAAAGCCCGTTGATGTAACTGAGGATGCCAGCCAGCTCCTGACGATCCTGATCGCTGAGTTCAGGCCGGCTGAGTCGGGAGCGAAAGACTGAGGTCAATGCCCACCAGCGGCAGTCATTGGCCCGCTCGTAAAGATTGCGGTCCATGATGTCGATGGCAAGGGAAGCCAGGAAACGACTGTCCTGCAGAATGGCGGAAACCACGGTTTCATGCAGATTGGCAATGGACCGCTCGAATACGTCCTTGGTCTTGGCACCGGTGTTGCTGATTTCCCAAAGCAGGATTTTGGAAAAGGTGGGATTCATGGACTGACGGGCACTGCCAAGCCGCACATTGCCGTTCCACACGGAACGATTCAAATCGGCCTGAATGCGCTCGGCCTGAGCGGGAATGCCCCGCAGATCATCGCCAAACAATGAGGGGCTGGTCATCACCGCCCCCAAAACTTCCGGTGCCACGCCACGCAACATCGCAGAGGCATCCTTGTTGAAGGCGTGCTGTACCGGCATCATCACATGGCCGAACCAACCAGGGCCCTGGTAGCCTTGATAGCCTTGGGAAGGGCGAGTCGTCGCCAGATATTCGCGGCCAGCAAAACGCACGATGCGGTAATCGGCATCCAGTACCGGTTCAAGCGGCGCACCGATGGGGATGTGAAAACTGTCGGAACTGGCAATGACTTTGCCGTCCCCATCAATCAGGGTGATAACGGCCCAGTCTTCGTCCGCCGCCAGATTGGCAAAGATGCCTTCCATTTCATTCTCGAAACGGAAGCACAGACACAACACGCCGATGGCCTGACCTGCGGCGTCACAAACGCGATAGGAATAAACCAAGGTCGTCTTGCCCGGCAACAGGTCGTGCACGCGGCAGGTTTCAACGTAGGCGTCTGATGTTTCCAGGGCTTCCTTGACCAGGGCGTCACTGCTACGCTCGACCGTCACACTGTCATCAAGCCGGGCCAACACTTTGCCGGTGGTGTCGAGCAACACGATGTCGGAATACACGGAGTACTTGGCAACGTACTCGGCGAAACGCTGTTTCAGAGCCTCCCGACCATCCTCCAACTCCTTGCCGTAGTGGATGTTCCCGGACTTTTCCGCCACGGCGGTGACGAAACGACGAATGTCATTGTCCGTAGCAAGAAACCCGATGTCGGCTGTCCGTTCAAACAGGTTGCGGACCAGGATGTCGATAGCAACCTGCGCCTTGGCCTTCATTTCGAGGACGGCTTTTTTCAGGTTTTCGCTGCCCAGCTGATTGAGCAGACTGCTGGTAAGCTGGTTGAAGGCTTGGCGGGTGGAACTCATGTCAGTTCCTGCCCCGGAAAGCTGGCCCAATAGGGTCAGGTTGTCCCACACGGCTTGCAGACTCTGCAAAACCTCGCGATATTCCTCAACGGCGTTCATGTGCCGGATAACCCCAGCCAGGGCATCATCCAGTTCGATTGTCTTGTAGCGGGCCACGGGCATTCCTCCTTGGAAGGCTCTTCTCTGCACCGCTTTTGATTTGTAATTTTCCCGCAAGCATACGCGACAAAACCTCGCCTATGAAGAGGGTATTTATTAGAAGCTTCTTCTAGTGTGGATTGAAACGGTACAGGGTGGCATTACCCACCCGGTCCAAGCGCTCCAGGCGGTGTTCCAGGAGCTGTGGCAGCCCGGCTCTTACCCTTGAGTCGAGAATCAGGAGCAAGGCGGGTGTCTTTCGGGTAACGAAGGTCTCCAGAGACGGAAACCGCTCTTTATCCCAGAAAAGACCCAGGCCAAAAGCGAGATCGGCACTTTGCGGCTCGGCAATGCCGATATCGGCCCGTTGCAGGTAGAAAGGCAGCGCCGAGTAATCCTCGTAATCCTGATAGAGGAAAAGGGGAAGCCCTGGGTAGTAGCTGGCAAGAATGCGTTCGGCCATGACCCGGGCTGAAATACGCTCTTCAACCCGCCCGGCCCCCAGACTGACATAAACACTGACGGGCACCAGGACCGCCCCCAGCAGCAGCAAAGTCCACACATGGCGCCGGTTCAGGGCCGAGAGAGTTCCCATCGTAGTCAGCAAAACAAAAGATGCGGACAGCCAGAACCGGTCATCCCGACTCAGGGGCAGCCAGGACAGTTCGACACCCTGTCGTTCGGCCCAGATCCGGGCCAATAGCAGCATCCAAGCCACCATCCCGGTCAGGGTCACCACCGTCATCAGCCAGGGCGTGTCCTGCTTGATCAGTTGATGTTCAAGTTTGAGTGCTGCCAGCAGGGCAAGGGCCGGCAGGCAAACAATGACGTAATAGTTGGCCTTGGCTGCCGAGGCGCTGAAAAAGGCCAAAGGCACCAGGACACAAATCCAGAGAAATCCCCGCACCGAAACCGGCCCACCGGACAAGGGGCGGCGCTGAACCAAGGCCATCAGCAGCACCAAAAACCAGGGAAAAAACAGCAAGACGAGTCGCGGCAGGTAGTAAAGAGGGGAGCCGGAGTAATAGTCCTTGGGCTCCCGTCGTCCGAGAAACCGCAGGACATGCTCGTTGATAAAGTAGAACCAACTGAACTCAGGCAGGCTCAGGGCTGCTGCCAGATGCCAGGGTCCGGCCACCAGCAAAAACACAGCCCAGGCCCAGGGTGCCAGCAGAAACCGCAATAGTTGAGGAATTTCCTGCCGGGCAAAAATCAGACCGTAGCAGCCCCAAACGCCAACAAAAAGGACCAAGGCCACAAAGCCCTTGGTCAGCACGGCCAAGGCCAGCCAGCCATAGGCCCAGCGCAAAAGGGCGGGACGCTTTTCCACCCAAGCCACATGGCTGACCAACAACGCGGCATTGAAGCAAGCCGACATCAAGGGGTCGGTCATGGCCACCTTGTTCAGAAAGATGAATCCGACACTGGTCCCCAGCACAAAGGCCGCCAGAGCACCGAAACGGGGGCCGTGTAACCGTTGGCCATACCACAGCAACGTGCCGATAGAGGCAACCGCAGACAAGGTCGGTACCAGGCGCACAGCAAAATCATTGACCCCAAACAGGGCCATGGACAGGGCTTCGGTCCAGAAGAGCAAGGGGGGTTTTTCGATGTAGGGCAGGCCGTTCAGATGGGGGATGATCCACCCGTGCCAGTCATTACTGGCCAGCATTTCCCGGGCGATTTCGGCATACATGCCTTCCACATTGTTGAGCAGACCGAAGGCCGTCAAGCCATGGAAAATCAGGTAAAGCGGGAGCAGCAATACCAGGCCATGCAAGGGTCGCCAGCGCATGCCGCGCTGGCGTTCTTCAACAGAAATCACGCAGTCCCGCCAACCGTCAGTCCATCAATACGCAAAGTGGGCTGACCGACGCCGACCGGCACACTTTGGCCTTCCTTGCCGCAGGTACCGACACCGGGGTCCAGGGCCAGATCGTTACCGATCATGGACACCCGGGTCAGCACGTCGGGGCCGTTGCCGATCAGGGTCGCGCCCTTGACCGGGGTGGTGATCTTGCCGTTTTCGATCAGGTAGGCCTCGGCGGCGGAGAAAACAAACTTGCCACTGGTGATGTCCACCTGGCCACCGCCAAAGTTGGCGGCATAGAGCCCCTTCTTCACCGACTTGATGATTTCTTCCGGACTCTTGTCGCCAGCCAGCATGATGGTGTTGGTCATGCGCGGCAAAGGCAAGTGTGCAAAAGATTCGCGACGACCATTGCCGGTGGGTTCGACGCCCATCAGGCGAGCATTGAGACTGTCCTGCAGATAACCTTGCAGGATGCCGTCTTCGATCAAGACCGTACGGCGGGTCGGGTTGCCTTCGTCATCCACATTGAGGGAACCACGGCGGTCGGCCAAGGTGCCGTCATCCACCACGGTCACGCCGGGAGCAGCCACCCGTTCGCCAATACGGCCTGCAAAGATGGAACTTCCCTTGCGGTTGAAGTCGCCTTCCAGACCATGGCCAATGGCTTCATGCAACAGGATGCCGGGCCAACCGTTACCCAGCACCACAGTCATGGTGCCAGCCGGAGCGGGCTTGGCCGCCAGATTGATACTGGCCTGGTGCACCGCTTTGTCCGCATAGTCCTTGAGCAGGGCATCGGTGAAATAGCGATAGTCGTAGCGACCGCCACCACCGGAAGAACCCTGTTCGCGCTTGCCCTTGTCTTCCATCAGTACCGTGATGGAAACCCGCACCAGGGGCCGCACATCTGCCGCCATCTGACCATCGGAGCGAGCCACCAGTACCACTTCCCAGGTGCCGGCGATATGGGCCATGACTTCCTTGACCCGGGGGTCGGCGGCCCGGGCGAAACCTTCCAGACGCTCCAGCAGCTTGACCTTCTCCACATCAGACAGGGAGGCAATGGGATCTTCCGCACCATAGAGGGCAACGGGGGAACTGCGCTTCAGGATTGGGGCCAGCTTGTGGCTGCCCGCAGCAGCAATGGCGCGAGTCGCCTGGGCAGCAGACTCCAGGGCCGGCAGGCTGATTTCGTCGGAATAGGCGAAGGCAGTTTTCTCGCCGGAAATGGCGCGAACACCCACCCCTTGTTCGATGTTGAAGCTGCCGGACTTGACGATGCCTTCCTCCAAGCTCCAGGCCTCGGAGCGGGCGTACTGAAAATAGAGGTCGGCGTAGTCCACCTTGTGCCCGAACATCTGGCCGAAGACCCGCTCCAGGCGCGCCGGGGTCAGGTTGTAGGGGGCCAGCAGACAGCGTTCCGCCGTCAGGTAGTGGTTGAGATTTTTTTGAGCAGGTGCGTTCATGTCGGGGTCACCGCGGTTCACATTATTTTTCGATGCTGCAATGCTGGCAGAGAACGGCGTACTTCTGCAATCCGTTCCTGATCTATTTCTGCGGTCAGCACGCCTTCGCCCTTGTCCATGCGGGTCAGGATCTCGCCCCAGGGGTCGACGATCATGCTGTTGCCGTGGGTCATGCGCCCCGTAGGATGTCGTCCGCCCTGGGCCGAAGCCAGCACATAGCACTGGTTTTCCACCGCCCGTGCCCGCAGTAGCAGTTCCCAGTGGGCCTTGCCGGTCGTGTCGGTAAAGGCGGCGGGCAGGGCCAACAGGTCGATGGCGCCCATATTGCGGAAAAGCTCGGGAAAGCGCAGGTCGTAGCAGATGCCGACGCCTAGCCTGCCAAAAGGCGTATCGATCGCCAGGGGCATGTCCCCTGCCTCGATGGTGGCGGACTCGTCGTAAAACTCCTCACCTTTGCGAAAGCCGAACAGGTGGATCTTGTCGTAGCGGGCCACACGTTGGCCCTGGTCGTCGAAGATCAACATGCTGTTGCGCAGCTTGGCCGGATCATTCGCCGTCAGCGGAATGGAACCTGCCACCAGCCAAAGCCCCAGACGACGGGCAGCATCGGCAAGAAAGTCCTGAATCGGTCCCTGCCCTTCCGTTTCCCGGGCGGCAAGGCGATCACCATCGCTGGCGCCGATCAGGGGAAAGTATTCCGGCAGTACCGCCAACTTGGCCCCGGCTTGCGCCGCCTCTGCCAGCAAGCGCCCCGCCGTAGCCAGGTTGGGGGCCACCTCGGGTGTTGAAATCATCTGGATGACGGCAACCCTCATGGCGCAGCCTCCTTGACCACGTCCTTCTTCGACACACCGCTGCCGACCTTTTCCACTTTGGGGTCGGCCCAGGCGCCGGTCACGGCGTATTCAAAGGCAAACATCTGATCCAGAGGACGGCCAAACAGCTTGTTGGCCACCCAGTAAGCAGCGCCCACGGCAGGATGGGCCAACACCAATCCTGTCGTCACCGTCTCGCCCAGGGTCGGTTGTACCCGTACCCGAAGATTTTGCGTTTCCTTGGACAAATCGACCGTGCCCTTCATCGCCACCAGCGCTGCCGGGCCCTTGATTTCCAGATCCTGGGTATCGAGGATGCCCTTTTTCACCTCGGCAGTGCCCTCGATGTTATCGAAGGCAAAACCTTCGCTGAAAATGTCGCGGAAATCCAGGGTGATACGGCGCGGCAGGGATTGCAGGCTGACGATGCCCAGCAGACGTCCCACCCCAGGCTCCAGCTTGTTGAACTGGCCGTCCTTGGCAACGAACTTCACGCTGCCCGAAAGACTGGGGTAATCCACCACATGGGGTGGCCCATTCCAGGAAAGCTTGCCCTCCAGGCTGCCATTGCCCCGCTTCACCGCATTGACGTAGCCGACACGACCCAGCAGCTTTTCGATGCTTTTTGCCGTGAGTTTGAAATCGATAAAAGTGTCCGCAGCCTCGGCGCTGGGCTTCCAGCGACCTTCGCCGGTCAGGGTGGCGTCATCATTCTGTACGTTGAAATTGGCATTCCAGTAGCCCCCATGATTGTCTGCCGCCAGCTTGAGTTGGCCGAAATCCTTACTGCCCCAGACGAAGCGGTCAAAGGTCAGGTCCAGAGCGGGCAATTCATCGACAGCGTTATCGTTGGCCGAGGAAGTACTCGTTGCAGTCGATGCGCTTGTGACCGTTTCCGGCAAGGTGAATTGACTGATGCGGCCGGACAGCTTGCCCTTGCCCGTCCCCAGCCAGTCAAAACGGCCACTCACTTCCCGGCTTCTCACCTCCGCCAGCCAGTGGTCGTTGCGCAGATTGCCCTGCACTCGCAAGTCATGGACACTACGTCCGGCGACCAGGACTTCGTCAGCCTTGATGTCCAGTTGGTTAAGGCCGATCCCCGAATCGTTGTCGGCGTTTTTGCTGGTGCCGTTGGCCTTGCTTGAGAAGAGGTG
Source organism: Rhodocyclaceae bacterium (assembly GCA_036504515.1). GTDB lineage: Bacteria > Pseudomonadota > Gammaproteobacteria > Burkholderiales > Rhodocyclaceae > AWTP1-18. The sequence goes on along the minus strand of DASXVA010000013.1, from coordinate 25,386 downwards.
TCGCCAGAAATCAGCATCCACCTTGGCCCCGTTCGCCACCAGGATCGTGCCCCGGTCAGGCAGGCGCGGTGCGGCATTAATGCCTATGAAGCCCCGCTCCACCACGCTGTTGCCGTTTTCGCTATTGCGCAACAGCTGCACCCGCAGAACGCGGCCCAGGGTAACTTCGAGCAGATCCCGATTGTTGGCCGTGACGGCCTTGCCTCGGGTCGGGACCAGCCGGGCATCGGGCAGCTTGCGTTCAAAAACGAAGGGGCGGGATTCCGTGGCGGCCTTGTTGAAGGGTTCCGGCAAACTGACCGAAATGCCCCGCAGATCACTGCTGATGCGGATTTCAGGATTGCGCTTCTTGACTCGAACCGTACCCTCCCAGTGGGTGGTACCGGAAACGTGGTCAAACAACGGCGCCAAAGAAGCAATGGGCGAGGTCGGGATGTACTGGCGCAAAGCCGCTCCTGTCGCGTCGCCGCGGGCGTCCACCGCCACCAAACCTTCGCCCTGGGTTTTCACTTCTAAGCTCATGGCACCGCCAAGGCTGCGGGCCTTGATGTCCTTGGCCGTCAGGCCGTTTTCAGTGAAATCAAGCTTGCCACGAACATCGTCGAAGGCAGGCACGCCGGGTTCCACCAGCAAGTGATTGCCATCAAACCGGTAGGTCCCGGCCACTTTGGTGTCGTCCACATGTTTGAGGGGAATGGTCAGCTTCAAATCCAGTTCGCCGTTCCCCGTTGCTGTCATGTCCTGGGTTGCGTGGTCGATATGGTTCCCCACCGGGCTCGCCTCAAGAAACTTGAGGAAACTCCCGGTATCGCCCTTGGCCTTGCCATGAATCAACATGATTTCGTCGGTCACCATCAGGTCCGGCAATTCCGCCGTCACTGGCCCAAGCGCCGCCCCCATCAGGTTGCCGCTCTTGGCCGTGATCAGCATGCGCACCTTGTCGAACAACAACTCCCCCTGGATGCCATCGATCTTGGGCCAGCTTGGGGCGTAGTTGAGGACGCCATCAAAGATCCTGCCCTGGATACGGAAGATGCCGGAGCCGTCGGTAAAGGGGAAGCGGGACAGATCGCCCTTGAGCTTGAGGCTGACATTCTCGGCATGGCCGGAAAGAATGCCGTTTTTGAGCCAGGTCGACACATCGGCATTCACCACCTTGGGCATGTACTTCCACACGGCACTGCCTTCGCCGCGACTGAGCATCGCCTCCAGATCGATCACCGGCCCTTGGCCTGCCTTGCTGCGGAAGCTGCCACTGGCGGTACCTTCGGCATCGGCATTGCGGAAAGCAGTGCGATCGAGGTACACGTCGTAATCACTACCGGAACGCTTCCAGCGCGCCTGCACATCCAGTTTGTCGAGGGGGATTCTGGATTCGGCAAAAACTGCAGGGAGGTCCAGAGCGGCGTTTTTGGCAGCAATGTCGAAGCGCCCACCCTTCTCGTTACCGTCGATGCTGCCGCTGATGCCGCTGGCGCCGGGAACGTCACCTTCACCAATCCAGGACAGGTCGGCAAACTTGCCTACTGCACGGTAATGCTCAAAAGGTTTTTCGCGACCATTCCAGCTCAATCGCAGGTCCTGAAACCGGCCCTTGGGGTCGTGTTGCAGCAAGCGCTCCCGTACGACATTGGGTAAGGGCAAGTGACCGGCCAAACGGGCCAGACGTTCCAGGTCCAGGTGATTGGCGGAGAACTCCCCCTCCAGGGGCTGCCAGCGCAAATGCAGATCCAGGTCCTCAATGCGAATATCGTCCGCCGTGGTGAGGGTCAGATTGCTGCTGCCGACATCAAAACCGTCGTCCAGTTGCTTGGCTTGCAGCCGTCCTTGGAGCTTGTTGAGTTCCAGCATGGGCAGATTGCTGGCCAATCGTACCGCCACATCCTTGAGGGAAAGGTCCGCCGTCGCTGCCACGGGCTTGGCATTCGCCACATCCAGCCAGAGTCGAACGCCACCGCTACCCCTGGGCAACTCCACCGGGTAATCCACCCAAGTGCGCCAGATGGCCAGGTCCGCGTAGTCCAGCTCCACATAAACCTGACCAGCCCAATCCGCCGGCTGGGCCAGATCACGACCGCGGAAGTCGCCCCGCAGGTCGAAGCGGTCCGCCATGCCCTTGGGCGGCAGGGCGGTCAGGCCGAAACGGTGGTGACTACCGCTGTTGACCAGATTGAAATTAAGCTGGGTCAGAGCCAAAGGAGGCGCCTTGCGCTGCTCATCGGTCCAGGTGATAGCGGCATTGCGTACCACCACCTGATGCTGGCGCAACAGCCAGTCAGCAGCGCCGGGTTCATTGCTCTGGGTATTGATTTCGAGGCCGGCCACAAACAGATGCCCGCTTTCGTCACGGCGGATGGACAAATTGGGGGCCTGGATTTCCAGCCGATGCAGCTTGGGCTCCAGGGCCAGCAGGGAAGTCCAGCCCAGCACCGCCTGCACTTCGTCAAAAGTCAGGGCGGGGCGACCTTCCTTGTCCCGGACTTCCAGGCCCGTTAATGTCAGCCGGGGACGCAGCCCCTGCCAGTCCGCTTCCAGCTTGGCGACCTTGACGGGCAAGTGAATGCTTTGACTCAGGATGGTTTCCAGATCACCCCGGTAGTTTTCGATCTGGGGCAGGATGCCGTAACGCAGCACCAGTACCAGCAGCGCAAAAATGAAATAACCCGCCGCCGCCATCCAGATCAGCCAGCGTGCCCAGCGCTGTTGCCACAGCAGGGTAAAAAAACGGGAAAAACTTTGGGGCTTGACGGACATTAAGGGGAGGCATGCTGCCGGCAGCTAAAATAACCGGCTAATTGGTAGAGTCGGAATTTTACATGACCCAGATCGACACCCTGTTACGCTATTCCCGCTATCTAAATCGTCTTTTTTCCGCTCGCCCGTCCTTACGGGAATCGCTGGAAGGGCTCTGGGAGCAGAAGCCTGACGAAAAAGCCCTACGGAACTGGCTAGCCGGGCAGGAAATCCATGAAGAAAACCTGAAGCCCATCCTGCGTCAGTTCAAACAATGGGCCTATGGCTGGATCGCCCTGCGGGATCTGAAGGGTGCCGCAGACCTGGGGGAAGTGACCGAAATCCTGACCCTGATTGCCGAACTGGCGGTCAAAAAATCCCAGGAAGTGCTGATGCAGAGCTTTGTAGCCCGCTACGGCACGCCTCGTAGTGCCGCGGGCGAAGCCCAGCAACTGGTCGTGATCGGCATGGGCAAGCTGGGAGGTCGGGAACTCAACGTTTCCTCCGACATCGACCTGATCTTCGTCTACCCCGAGGACGGTGAGACGGATGGCGACAAGTCCGGACTCAAGTCCATCTCAAATTTTGAATTTTTTACCCGCATCGGCAAACAACTGATCAACGCTATCGGCGAAGTGACCGAAAACGGCCAGGTCTTCCGGGTGGACATGCGGCTGCGGCCCAACGGCGATTCCGGCCCCCTGGTGTGCAGTTTCGACATGCTGGAAAACTACTTCATCACCCAGGGCCGTGAGTGGGAGCGTTACGCCTGGATCAAGGCCCGCCCCCTGACGGGTGATCACTGGGACGGCCTGGAACAAATCCGCCGCCCCTTCGTATTCCGCAAGTATCTGGACTTCGGCGCCATCAATGCCATGCGCGACCTCCACGCCCAGATCCGGCGCGAAGTGGCCAAAAAGGACATGGCCGGCAACGTCAAGCTGGGCCCCGGCGGCATTCGCGAGATCGAATTTTTGGCCCAGGTATTTCAGTTGATCCGGGGTGGCCGGGAGCAGGCCCTGCAAATCAAACCCACTCTCCAGGTGCTGGGCTTGCTGGCGGAACGCAACATCATCAGCACAGCCACCCGGGAAAGCCTGGCCGCGGCCTATGACTTCCTGCGCCGGGTGGAACACCGGCTGCAATACCTGGACGATGCCCAGACCCACACCCTGCCCGGCAACCCCGAAGACCAATTGCTGATTGCCCAGGCCATGGGCTTCGCCAGTTACGAAGCCCTGCTGACGGCGCTGGACGCCCACCGCCAATTGGTCTCCCGTCACTTCGATGAAGTGTTCTCCGACCCCAACCGGGACGGCCACAGTCTCGACAGTTTGTGGAAACACGCCGACAGCCCGGACCAGTGTTCCGCCACCTTGGAGAACCTGGGTTTCCGTCAGGTGCCCGAAGCGGCCCAGCGGCTTTCCGCCCTGCGCAGTTCCGGTCGTTATCAGCAGATGCCGGCCGGCATCCGCGAACGGTTTGACGCCCTGATTCCCCGGGCCATTGAGGCTGCGGCCGCGACTCCTCGTCCCGACGACACCCTGACCCGCCTGCTTGATTTGCTGGACACCATCTCGCGCCGGGGTGCTTACCTGGCCTTGTTGCAGCAGTACCCTCAGGCCCTGCAAAAAGTGGCGGAACTGGTCGCCAGCTCGGAACGGGCGGCCCAGTATCTGCAGCAGCACCCCATCCTGCTCGATGAACTGCTCGATGCCCGCATCCTGGAAGCCAGCCATGACTGGGCTGCATTCCGCAATGCCCTGCAGCAACGACTGACCGAAGTGGAGCCCGATGCCGAGCGGCAGATGGACCTGCTGCGGGAAGCTCACCATGCCCAGATTTTCCGCCTGCTGACCCAGGACATTTCCGGCCTGCTGCCCCTGGAAAAACTCTCCGACCATTTGTCGGAGCTGGCCGACATCATGGTGGATCTGGCCCTGAAGTTCGCCTGGAAAAAAGTGCTGACCCGCCACCGGGAAGAACCGAAATTTGCCGTGATCAGTTACGGCAAATTGGGCGGCAAAGAGTTGGGCTACTCCTCGGACCTGGACATGGTTTTCCTCTACGAAGACGAAGACCCCAATGCCGAGCAGGTGTACTCCCGCCTGTCCACCCGCCTCAACACCTGGCTTTCGGCCCAGACCTCCGCCGGCCAATTGTTTGAAACCGATTTGCGGCTGCGGCCCAACGGCGAAAGCGGATTGGTGGTGGTCAGCCTCGAAGGCTTCCGCAAATACCAGCTGGAATCCGCCTGGGTGTGGGAACACCAAGCCCTGACCCGGGCCCGCTTCAGTGCCGGAGACAAGGCGATTGGCGACAAGTTCGAGCAAATCCGCGTCGAAATCCTGCGCCAGCCGCGGGACTTGGCAAAGCTGAAGGAAGAAGTCCTGTCCATGCGTCAGCGCATGGTGGACAACCACGGCACCAAGGGCGACGACCGGGAAACCCTGTTTGACCTCAAGCAGGACCCCGGCGGCCTGATCGACGTGGAATTCATCATCCAGTATCTGGTGCTGGGCCATGCCCACGACCACCCGGAGCTTTGCGGCAACCTGGGCAATATCGCCCTGCTGCGCATTGCGGCCAGCCTGGGGCTGATTCCTGCGGACTTGGCGGAATCGGTGCGGGATGCCTACCGGGAGTACCGCCGCCTGCAACACGCCCTGCGCCTCAACAACCGCAAGAGCGTGGTTCCCCGGGATACCGTCGAGCCCCAGATCGACACTGTGCGCCGTCTCTGGCGTGTAGTATTCGGCGACTAATTTTCCACCCCTGCTTGCAACGTCTTCCACAACGAATTCATCACCATGCCCGTTAATTACGCCACCCCTGCCGCCGATCAACTCTTCCCCGTCGCGGGCGTCCGTCTCGGTGTCACCGAAGCCGGCATCCGCAAAAAAGACCGCAAGGACCTGACCCTGATCGCTCTCGACGAGGGCAGCAATGCCGCCGGTGTGTTCACCAAGAACCGCTTTTGCGCCGCTCCGGTGACCCTCTGTCGCGAACATCTGGCCCAGAGTAATGCCGTCCGCGCTCTGGTGATCAACACCGGCATAGCCAACGCCGGCACCGGCGAACCGGGCATGGCGGCGGCCGTCGCCACCTGTACTGCCGTGGCAGACGTGCTGGGTATCCAGCAGGAACAAGTACTGCCCTTTTCCACTGGCGTCATTCTCGAACTGCTGCCCGCCGAGCGGGTGATCAACGGACTGGCCGGCTGCAAGGCCGACCTCAAGGCTGACGGCTGGCACGCAGCGGCCCACGCCATCATGACCACGGACACCATCGCCAAAGCCGCTTCGCGCAAGGTGGAGATCGGCGGCAAGACCGTCACCATCACCGGCATTTCCAAGGGCGCCGGCATGATCAAGCCCAACATGGCCACCATGCTCGGTTTCGTCGCCACCGACGCTGGCATCGCCCCGGCATTGCTGAATGCCCTGGTGAAAGAAGCCGCGGACAACTCTTTCAACTGCATCACGGTGGACGGCGACACCTCCACCAACGACTCCTTCATCCTCATCGCCACCGGCAAATCCGGTTTGCAGGTGAACGATGCCGCTGCCGCCGAATGGCCCGCCCTCAAGGCTGCCGTGATTGCCGTGGCCCAGGAACTGGCCCAGGCCATCATCCGCGACGGCGAAGGCGCCACCAAGTTCATTACCGTCGCCATCGAAGGCGGCAAGGATCGGGAAGAGTGCCGCAAGGTGGCCTACGCCATCGGCCATTCGCCCCTGGTGAAGACCGCCTTCTTCGCCTCGGACCCCAATCTGGGCCGCATCCAGGCCGCCGTGGGCTATGCCGGCATCGACGATCTGGACGTGAGCAAGACCCGCATCTGGCTTGCCAGCAATGGTGAGGAAGCCCTGGTTTCCGAGCACGGCGGTCGCGCCGCTGGCTACACCGAGGAAACCGGTTCCCGCATCATGAAGGAAGCAGAAATCACCGTGCGCGTGGATCTGGGCCGGGGCTCAGCATCCGCCACCGTGTGGACCTGCGACCTGTCCTACGACTACGTCAAGATCAACGCTGATTACCGGAGTTAACGTGTGGGGGAGGCCAAAAGTCGAGGAAGTCAAAGTCAGCGAATTGCAGATGCTCTTCTCAAGAAGTCTTCCATACCCATTCAACAAGGAAGACTTCCTCGTGACCTTGAAGCGAAAATGCAGGTTCCTATCGGAACAGTTAGATTCCGCTATACCAATAACATGGCATTTACCCATGGAGAACACACAGGAATCATCTTAGATGTCCCAGGAAAGGGACACTTCTTCCGCTTAGAACGAACAACAAACCGAACGCTTTTGCTTTTTCATTCGTCAAATGGAACTGGCACCCGTCAGGCATCTATTTGCCTGCAATCGATAAGTGACTTCGACACAGCATGGCTAGAAATCGCTTGGTCACCAAGCGATCTATCCCTCAAATGCCAGCCAATCGGCATTGACCAGCCTGCATTATTCGCCTCCGGAACACCATCACCTACCAATTTTCGCGTAGCTGATAATGGGCTTGTTTTTCAATTTGGCGATCAAAATATCGAAGTCATGGATACTCAATTCACTATCGATGGAAAAAGAGTTCTAAGCCCGACAGCTATTGAGTCTTGGTCCAACACATTAAAAGCAATTGAAATCCTTAGAAGTGGAAAGTCAACCATAGGATATCTATACGAAATAATCCAGGGAAATGCAATTCTCTCAATGCTAGTAACTGGCTTAGAGATTTACTCCAAAACAAGATTAAACGAAATTAATACCGAAGGAATACCCGGCGACTGGAATGCAGTTTTTAATGCCTTCACCCCCAAAAAAGTTAGAGAATCAGGACGGCTAAGTGAAATCTCGCAAGAAGCAGAAAAACTTGGAGTTCCGATTTTTCAAGCTGTCCTAGACGAACTAAATATTAACTTTCAGAGTATTGAAAAGATCAAGCTGGCATACAAGACGTCTTATGGAATTCGCCTTGGTGAAATTGGAATTAACAACTTAATCATTCAGAAACTTCGTACCTTTGTTGAGTATCGCCATCGGATAGTTCATGTATCCCCTATGATTACAACCCTGAATGGCGAGAATGTCCCCCCAGAACATCCAATTCATGCAAATCAAGCCTTAGTGGATGATGCTATAAGTTGCTTTGACTGTGTAATCAAAGCAATCCACCAAGCAAGCCTTTCTTTATACGAACAAATCAAACCTGTTTCCGATTCTCAGCAATAACTATCAAGGTCACCAGGAACAGGAAGCCGACCCCAGTTCCGAAATGGCCGCATCCAGGGTGTAGCTGTTCGCTCCCAGGTAGTTCACCCGGAAGTAAAGGTCGTTTTGATATTGCAAGGGTGCCCAGCCGAAGCCCACGGGGTACCACTTGGTTTCCGTTGAGGAAGTGCCGACGCCATTGGCGGTGGACTTGGCCTTGACCTGGATGGTGTTGCCATCCACTCGCCACAGTACGGTGACGTTGTACTTGTTGGCCTGGGCTTTCGGCTTGCCGAATTTCGCCTCGTCGAGGATGGTGGTACATCCCTGTTTTCCATCCTCCTGGGCAAAGCAGGAAGTTGTCACAAGGCCACCCAGAAACAGGGCAAGACAGAGTTTGGTTGGGGTCATGGCAGAGGGAATCTTCGACAGATTTTCAGGGCAACGGTCGGATGGCCCAGACCGCTCAGGAAAACCACATCGCCAACATCGCCGGGTCATCCATCATGGCCAGCATCAGCACTGTCGCCAGTTGATAGACCTGTAGCTCAAGCACGGCGATGTCAGGCAAACGAACCATGGTACGGCTAGGCCTTACCGGCCTTCGCCATGGCGCCGAGCAATTGCTTGGCCAGCAGTTCATTCGGCAGGGCGCCGATCTGATGGCTCTTACCGCCCCGCCCGGTGGAAACGGTCATAATCTTTCCGGCCACCCAGTAGGTGCCTTGATAGGTCTTGCCATCGAGCTCACAAGTCACAGGATGGCGTTTTGGTGTCATGTTCATGGCCCGATGGTAACGTGGTGTGCCCCTTTCAGCGCTGCTTTTTTACTGGCTCAGTGGAAGACGACACTACTGGCCCAGTTATGGCCGAATATTGGAAAATCGCAACCCGTCTCCCCTAGGCCTTTCAGACTATGAATGCTGACGATACCAGCCTTGAACTCAATGCCCTCGCCCGCTTTTCAGTCCGGCTGGAAAGCGGCGTTAGCGGCGGCGCCCAGGTGGTGGCGCGCCAGCATTACCGGCTCCGGGCCGTCGTCTGTGACCAACCAGTGCTGATCATTCCCCTGGCGGGAGAAAAAACGGTGCACGACGTGCCCGCCCCGCTCTCCATCACCCCCGGCCAGTTCGTGGTGCTGCACCGCCCCCAGACCGTGGATATCGAAAACCGGCCAGAGATGACCGAGGCGATAACACTTCCTTACCGGGCCTGGTGCCTGCCCTTCCCCTGGCCAGTGGTGGAACTGGCGCGGCAGTTCCTGCAACAGCAAGCCCTGGTGGCGTTTCCTTCACCCGGCGAAAGAAACGCCAGTTGCGGTGATCTGGAACCGCTGCTGCCCAGCCTGTTCGCCTGGCTCGACCAGCAGAACGCCGACCCGATCCAGCAGGACTACGCCCGACTGGGCCTTTTGCTGGCCCTGGCCCGTAGCGGCCACGGCGATTTTCTGCGAGCCCTGGCGCCGGGGCTTGCCCACCGCATCCGTCTGATGGTCGCCACCGACCCCGCCCGGGAATGGACATCGGCCCATTTCGAAACCGCTTTCAACATCAGCGCCGCCACCCTGCGCCGCCGCTTGGTGGCGGAAACAACTTCCCTGCGGGATGTCCTGCGGGAGGCGCGCCTGCATCATGCCCTGGCCCTGTTGCAGACCAGCAAGCTGCCCCTGAAAAGCATCGCCCTCGCTTCCGGCTACCGCTCCCAGTCGAGCTTTCGCCAGAATTTCAGCGACCGTTTCGGCCTATCGCCCGCCGCCGTGGCCGGTACGGATAAGGCATAAACCTGTTCCGCAGCATGAGCGTTTGACGCGCCATCCTGAGCGCACCGCGGTTCGACGCCTGCCTAGACTGGACCTTCCTCTTTTCAAACAAAGGAAGCGCAATGCTTACCCTGCCCCAGTCCCTTCGTCCCGCTATTGCCGCAGTTTTTCTGGGCATCAGCCTGCAAAGCCTTGCCGCCGACTTTCGCCTCACCAGCCCGGACATCGATCCCGCGCAGCCGCTGCCCCAAGCCCAAGTGGCAAACAGCTTCGGCTGCGACGGCGGCAATCGCTCCCCCGCCCTGGTCTGGCAGAACCCGCCCGTGGGCACCAAGAGTTTTGCCGTCACGGTCTACGACCCGGACGCCCCCACCGGCAGCGGCTGGTGGCATTGGCTGGTGTTCGACATTCCCGCCTCGGCCCAGGGCTTGCCAGCCGCCATCGGCAACACTCCACAACTTGCCGACGGTAGCCGCCAGGGCCGCAATGACGGCGGTAGCCACGATTTCGGCGGCGCCTGCCCGCCCCCGGGCGACAAGCCCCATCGCTACATCTTCACCGTGCACGCTCTCAAGACCGAAAAACTGGAAGTGCCCACAGAAGCCAGCCCGGCCCTGATCGGCTACATGATCGGCGCCAACCGCATCGGCAAGGCCGGCTTCACAGTCCGCTACGGACGCTGACGCGGCAAGGGAAGCCCATGACCCGCCCCATCGTCAATCTCGCCGATGTCGTCCTTACTGATCACCACCAGGGCGACCGCTACCAAGCCCGCTTCGCCTCCCTGGCCCCCTTGATCGGGGCCAGGAAACTGGGTGCGCGGCTCTGCGTATTGCCGCCGGGCAAAGCGGCTTGGCCCTTTCACGCCCATCTGGTCAATGAGGAAATGGTGGTGATTCTGGAAGGCGCAGGCAGCCTGCGACTGGGGGCCGAACGGCACCCCATCAAGGCCGGGGACGTGATTGCCCTGGTGGCAGGAAGCGCGGACAGCGCCCATCAGATCATCAACGACAGCCGCGCGGACCTGCGCTATTTGGCCCTTTCCACCATGGAACAGCCGGAGGTTTGCCTCTATCCAGACACAGACAAATTCGGCGTGCTGGTGGGTACCGCCCCGGGCTCGAAAACCGGCAACCGGGATTTCGAGTTTTTCGGCTACCGGAAGGATGCGCGGGGCTACTGGGACGGCGAAGACTAATTCAAGAAGCTTGTTTTCAAGCCCGCATTTCAGGTCAGGGCAAGAAAACTTTCCCCCGGCGGCAAGCTGTCGCTATCGTCCTTGAGGTCTACACCGGAGCGGCCCAGACGGCGGGCACCGGCGATCAGGTAGGCCAGCTTGCGGGCCGCTTGAGGATAGTCCAGGCCTTGCGGGCGCACGTTGGAAATGCAGTTGCGGTCGGCATCGGTCAGGCTCGGACGAGGGCTCGCGGTCAAGTACAGCCCGAGGCTGTCCGGCGAGGAAAGGCCAGGGCGTTCGCCGATCAAAACCACCACTTGTTCCGCCCCCAGCAGGGCGCCGATTTCATCGCCCAGGGCGACCCGGGCCTGGGTGGCCATGACCACGGGCAGGGAGCGGATGTCTGGGATGTAAGGCGCCAGGGCCTGTAACAGGGCGAGGCTGTGGCTTTGGGCCGCCAGGGACGACAGGCCGTCGGCCACGACGAAAACGAGCTTGGGCGCCGCGCCCCACAGCGCGGCCCCTTGGGTTTTGAGCAGTTCGGCACTCTCGGCAGAAAGCCGCCGGCCCCAGTCGGGGCGGCGCAGATAAACGCTGCGATCTGCCGCCTGGCTGCTCACGGCCAGGGCAGAAAACCCCGCCGCCTGCAAGCCGGTTTGCAGGGCAGCCACGTTCAGGGGCTGATGAACCGCATCCCGCGCCTGGGCATGGGCCAGGCCGAAACGCAGCACTTCTTCCGTGGGCAGGCTGACGCCGCTGCGGCCCAGGGCGACCCGGGCGTTGGTCAGGGTCTTGAGCCGTTGCCAAGGGTCCCGGGTGATGATGACGGGTTTGTTCATGGTTCTTCGCCCTAGAGATTGGCGGCCAGTTTGAGCAGAGATTGCTGTTCACCCTGAGGCAGTAATTGGCCCTGATGATCGGCGATGCCCATGCGTTCCAGCCAGTCCTCGAATTCCGGCGCGCGGCGCTGCTTGAGCACCCGGCGCAGATAAAGGGCGTCGTGGAAGGAGGTGCTCTGGTAGTTGAGCATGATGTCGTCGGCGCCGGGCACGCCGATGATGAAGTTGATGCCGGCCACCCCGAGCAGCGTGAGCAGGGTGTCCATATCGTCCTGGTCCGCCTCGGCGTGGTTGGTGTAGCAAATGTCGCAGCCCATGGGCAGGCCCAGCAGTTTGCCGCAGAAGTGGTCCTCCAGTCCGGCGCGGATGATCTGCTTGCCGTCGTAGAGGTATTCGGGGCCGATGAAGCCCACCACGGTATTCACCAGCAGGGGCCGGTAGCGGCGGGCCAGACCGTAGGCCCGGGCTTCGAGGGTTTGCTGGTCGGCGCCGTGGTGGCCGTTGGCGGAAAGGGCGCTGCCCTGCCCGGTTTCAAAGTACATGACGTTGTTGCCCACGGTGCCCCGGTTGAGGCTCAAGGCGGCGGCTTCAGCCTCCGCCAGCAGGGCGGCGTTGACGCCGAAGCTGGTGTTCACTGCTTCGGTGCCGCCGATGGACTGGAACACCAGGTCCACCGCCGCACCCTTTTCAATGGCCCGCACCGTGTTGGTCACGTGGGTCAGCACGCAGCTCTGGGTCGGCACGTCGTACTGCTGGCAGAAATCGTCGATCAGGTTCAGCAGTTTGGTGATGGCAGGCAGGCTGTCCGTGGCAGGATTGATGCCGATGACCGCATCCCCCACGCCGTAGAGCAGGCCGTCCAGCATGGAAGCGGCGATGCCCTTGGCATCGTCGGTGGGATGGTTGGGTTGCAGCCGCACCGCCAGCCGCCCCGGCAGGCCGAGGGTATTGCGGAAGCGGGTGATGACGCTACATTTGGCCGCCACCAGAATCAGGTCCTGATTGCGCATCAGCTTGCTTACCGCAGCCACCATTTCCGGCGTCAGGCCCGGGGCCAGGGCGCTCAGGCTGGCGCTATCGGCAGCATCGGACAGCAGCCAGTCGCGGAACTCGCCGACACTGAGCCCGGCCACCACGTCGAAGGCCCCGGCATCGTGGCTGTCGATGATGATGCGGGTCACCTCGTCTTCTTCGTAGGGCACCACCATTTCCTGCAGGAAGCGGCTGAGGGGCACCTCCGCCAGAGCCATTTTGGCGGCCATGCGCTCCTCTTCCGAAGCCGCCCCCACCCCGGCCAGCAAATCCCCCGAACGCAGGGGGCTTGCTTTGGCCAGCAGGGTTTTCAGGTCGGCGAAGACGTGGCGACGGGAGCCGATGGAACAGTGATAAGTCATGATGAAACGTTCCTTGGCCTCGGTTTATTCCGCTTCCAGCAGGTCATCGAAGGGCGCTTCTTCCCGTTGCTTGTGGGTCAGTTGGAAGTAGCCGTAACCCAGCACCAAAATTACCAGGAACAGGCCCGCCAGCATCAGGTTGAACCAGACCACCGTCACCAGGGAAATCACCGCGCCGATCAGGGCGATGGCGGGGAAGACGGGATAGAAAGGTGCCTTGTAGGGCCGCGCCAGACGGGGCTCGGAAGCCCGCAGCTTGAACAGAGCGGCCATGCTCAGCACGTACATCAGCAGCGCGCCGAAGACGGACATGGTGACGATGTTGGCGGTCAGGGTCTGACCACCGAATTGCAGCAGTTCGTCGCTGAAGATGGCAGCGATACCCACCACGCCGCCGGCGATGATGGCGCGGTAGGGCGTCTTGAAACGGGGATGGACCTTGGCGAACCAGGCCGGCAGATAGCCGGAGCGGGCCTGGGCGAAGATCTGGCGGGAGTAGCCGAGGATGATGCCGTGGAAGGAGGCCACCAGACCGAACAGGCCGAGCCAGACCAGCATGTGCAGCCAGCCGCTGGATTCGCCCACGATCATTTTCATGGCCTGGGGCAAGGGGTCGTTGATGTTGGCCAGTTGCGTCCAGTCACCGGCGCCGCCGGCAAACACCATGACACCGATGGCCAGCACCACCAGGGTCAGGATGCCCGTGGTATAGGCGATAGGAATGGAGCGCTTGGGATTCTTGGCTTCCTCCGCCGCCATGGCCACGCCCTCGATAGCGAGGAAGAACCAGATGGCAAAAGGAATCGCGGCGAAGATGCCGGAAATGGAACCCAGGGAGAAACTGTCCTGACCGCCCCAGCCGCCCTTGACGAAATTCGCCACAGAAAAGCCGGGGGCAACGACGCCCATGAACACCAGCAATTCGAAGATAGCGAGGATGGTGACAAACAGTTCAAAGGTCGCGGCGATCTGCACGCCGACGATATTGAGGGCCATGAACACCACGTAGGCGCCGACAGCGGCCACCTTCGGGTCCAGGGCCGGGAACTGCACGTTGAGGTAGGCACCGATGGCCAGGGCAATGGCTGGCGGGGCGAAGACGAATTCGATCAGGGTCGCCATACCCGCCAGGTAGCCGCCGGTGGGGCCGAAGGCGTGATAACTGTAGGCAAAGGGCCCGCCGGCGTGGGGAATGCTGGTGGTGAGTTCGGTAAAGCTGAAGATGAAGGTGCCATACATGATGGCGATGGCGATGGAGGTCACCAGGAAACCCAGGGTACCGGCGGTGGCCCAGCCGAAGCTCCAGCCGAAATACTCGCCGGAGATCACCAGACCGACGGCGATGCCCCAGAGTTGCCAGGTGCCCAGACTGGCGGACAGTTCGTGATGGGTCACGGTGCCCACATGGTGGCCGTGCGTTTCTGTGCTCATGATTGACTCCCGGTAGATTGATGGCCCCATCATGGTCAAAAGGCCGGCGCCCATCTATCAAGTTTTGGCACGACGATAGCAATTTTCGGCACCGGAAAATCGGGAGCAGTCCCGCTGCACCAGCGCAGTGCCGGATTAACGGGCCATGCGCCAGCGGAGGGCGAAAATTCCAGTCTGAAATCAGGGGAACGTCTGCAAAGTCCCCTGGCAGGCAAGTAGAGAAAGGGAAGATTACAGGTATGTGAATTGCTATCGAATTAAGCAATGACTCTTTAGCAGGACACCGCCATGGCCAGCTCCCCTTTACCCGACGCTATTACTGCCGATCCTTCGCCGGCCCTGGCCCAGCCCCTGCTGCATCGAACCCGAGCCAGGGATGCGGACGAGCATGCCCAGAATCTTTCCCGCTGGGACCAGCGTTACGACCAGTTGTCCCCCGGCGTTTTCGAAGGCTCGGTCACCGAGTTGTGGCTACCGAAAACCCAGGTCTTTGTCGAAACCGCCAATCGGCAATTGCGCCAGACCTGTGCCGCCTGGCCCCGTTCCGTCTGGTTCGGCATCCCCGCCGCCCGGGACGGAATGATGTCCATGGGGGGCAAGCCCCTCTCCGCCAGTGCCGTCTGCATTCGCGACGGCGGTGCCGAGTTCGACCTGATGACCGCGCCGGACTTCAATCTGTTCGGCATCGTGGTGGATCGCAGCGCCTTTGCCGACTACCTGGAAACCACCACCCGGCAAGACCTGGATCGTCTGTTGCAGCAGGGGGATGTGCTGAACCTGCATCTGAGCCGGAAAGAAGCCCTGTGCCAAACCCTGGCCGGCATCCTGGCCGATGCGGAAACGCCCTCCTCCGTCTGCGCCACCACCGCCGAACTGCAAGACCGCATCTTCGCTGCCCTGGCTGGATTATTGGGGACGGGCGACGATCACCACGACGCCCTCAACCGGACACGGCTGCAACGCCAGCAAACCGTCGATCGGGTGCGGGACTACCTGCTGCAAAACCCGGAATACCCGCCCAGCATTCCCGAGCTCTGCACACGCTTTCACCTCAGCCGACGGGCGCTACAAAATTGTTTTGAGGATGTAACCGGGATGCCGCCCCTGGCCTATATGCGTTCGCTACGGCTGAATGAGGTACGGCGCCAGTTGAAGTACGGCCGGGACCACAAGCCCGTCTCCAGCATCGCCTACGCCTGGGGTTTCACCCACATGAGCCAGTTCGCCCGGGACTACCGCGAGATGTTTGGCGAACTGCCGTCCGAATCCCGCCGCCAGAGTTGATCGCCCAGGCAGGCGTTACACCTGCCGATGAATTGCTTTGGAGTTTTTTCGGCCCGCTTGTTTCTCGGCCGATCGGTCGACCTATTTGCCGGCCTTGACCCTTGCGATGGAGTCCGCCAATTGCTGACGACTTTCCGGCGCAATACGATTGGCGGCAGACGTCAGCAAGGAAATCATGAAGGGATTGGGCTTGGCCAATACGTCCTTGAACTGGCGCTTGGTGTTGTCGTCGAACTTGTCGTAATCGGCCAACACCCGATCCAGTTGCGCCGGCGTCAGGGACTGCAAGCCCTGCACGACTTCGGTACCACTGACGGTGGGCTTGCCAGCTTCCCTCACCGCATCGTTGCCAGCAGCCGACGCTTGAGTCCGGCCAATGCTTTCGCCATCCGCCCAGACCAGGGCAGAAACGCTCATCGCCAAGGTGGCCGCAAGCCAAGTCTTCATCAGTGCAACACCCGCGGCATGGAGAGGACGAACTCGGGGATATCGGCATCAAACCGCGTGCCGTCTTCCGCCGTCATCTGGTAACTGCCCTTCATGGTGCCCACCGGAGTCGCCATGGTGCTGCCGCTGCTGTATTCGTAGGTTTGCCCCGGCTGCAACAAGGGTTGATCACCAACCACGCCCAGACCCCGCACCTCCTGCACCTGCCCCTCGGCATCGGTGATGATCCAGTGCCGCGAAATCAGTTGAGCCGCCACGCTGCCGCTATTGCGGATAGTGATGTGATAGGCAAAGGTGTAGCTCTCCGCCTCGGGATTGGATTGGTCGGGCAGGTACTCGCTGCGTACCTCGACAGTAATTTGGTAGTTGGTCGCTTCAGCCATAGTGACGGCATTGCACACCAATTTCACCCTTGCCGCAATGGCAAGCCGTGGATAGCCCTTAATCCTGTTGACTTAACCATTTCATAACAAGGAGTTTTCACCATTCAAGCCCATCGAAAACAGTCTTGTTTGACTTTATAGACGATCGGTCTAATAATCCGCAAATGGATGCTATCCCTGCCTCACCAACCCCACCCCGCCGAGGACGACCGCCCCGCAGCGGTCCCACTCAAGCCGACACCCGGACGCTGCTGATTCAGATCGGTACAGAAATCCTGTCAGAGCGGGGCTTCGACACCACGGGCATCGACACGGTACTCAAGCGTGCCCAGGTTCCCAAGGGCTCCTTCTACTATTACTTCGCCAGCAAGGAAGACTTCGGCCTGGCGATCATCGACAACTACGCGGCCTACTTTGCCAAGCGGCTGGCCTGCATTTTCGGCGACTCCGGCCTTACCCCTCGGGCACAGTTGGAAACCTTTATCGACAGTGGCATCGCCGGTCTGGAAAAGTACAACTTCCAGCGGGGTTGCCTGGTGGGCAATCTCGGCCAGGAAATGGCCAGTCTCAACGAAACCTTCCGCCTGCGTCTGGAGGCGATCATGGCTGAGTGGGAGGCCGTCGTGGAAGCTTGCCTCCGCGCTGGACAGAACACTGGGGAGTTCGATCCCGCGCTGGATGCCGCCACGGCGTCCCGCTTCTTCTGGCTGAGTTGGGAAGGTGCGGTTTTGCGCGCCAAATTGGCTAAATCCGCTTTACCGATTAAAGACTTCCGTTTGATGGTGATGTCGCAGCTTCAGGCCGACATTCACGCGCAATCCGTTTAAGGAGAACACCATGTTCAAAGCCATTTTGCTGTCCAAAGACAATGACCAGTTCAAGGCCTGTATTACCAACCTGGAAGAGTCTCAGCTCCCTGCCGAAGGAGATGTCGTCATCAACGTGGCCTACTCGACCCTGAATTACAAGGACGGCCTGGCGATCACCAACAAGTCTCCCGTGGTGCGCAAGTGGCCCATGGTGCCAGGCATCGACGGTGCAGGCGTGGTCGAATCCAGCAACCACGCTGACTTCAAGGTCGGCGACAGTGTCGTGCTCAACGGCTGGGGAGTAGGCGAAGTCCATTGCGGCTGCCTAGCCCAGAGGGCCAAGCTCAAGGGGGATTGGCTGATTCCTCTGCCGACGGGCATCAGCCCACGCCAAGCCATGTCCATCGGCACGGCGGGCTACACCGCCATGCTTTCCGTCATGGACCTGGAAAAACACGGCGTAAAGCCTGCCGATGGCGAAATCCTCGTGACCGGCGCTTCCGGTGGTGTCGGCAGTGTTGCTGTCGCCCTGCTGGCAAAGCTGGGTTACACCGTGGTCGCCTCCACCGGCAAAACGGAGGAAGCGGACTATTTGAAGCACCTTGGCGCCACCACGGTCATCGATCGTAGCGAACTAGGCGCACCGGGCAAACCCTTGCAGAAAGAACGTTACGCTGGGGTGGTGGATGCGGTGGGTAGTTATACCCTGGCCAACGCCTGCGCCCAGGTCAAATACGGCGGCGCGGTCACGGCCTGCGGGCTGGCCCAGGGCATGGATTTCCCCACCTCCGTCGCGCCCTTCATCCTGCGTGGTATCACGCTCTACGGCATCGACTCGGTGATGGCGCCCAAAGCGCTTCGTCTGGAAGCCTGGCGGCGCCTGGCCCAGGACCTGGACCAAACGAAGTTGGATGCCATGACGACAGAAATTCCCCTGTCCCAGGCATTGGAAGCGGCAGCCGGACTGATGGCGGGCACAGTCAAAGGCCGCTTGGTGGTGAACGTCAACGCCTGATGCCGGAAGGGCGGGCGTTCAGGGCTAAAATTCCCGCTTTGAAATCCTGCTCCCCCGGTACCGTCGCCATGTCCTTCATCATCGCCCCCAGCATTCTTTCCGCCAACTTCGCCAAGCTCGGCGAAGAGGTGAACAACGTCATCGCCTCCGGCGCGGACTGGGTGCACTTCGATGTCATGGACAACCACTACGTGCCCAATCTCACCATTGGCCCTCTGGTGTGCGAGGCCCTGCGGCCGGTGACTGAGGCGGTGATCGATGTGCACCTGATGGTGAAACCGGTGGACCGCATTGCCCCTGACTTTGCCAAGGCGGGCGCCGACATCATCACCTTCCACCCGGAAGCCTCGGAACACATTGACCGGACTCTGGGCCTGATCCGGGAAAGCGGTTGCAAGGCAGGCCTGGTATTCAATCCTGCGACGCCCCTGAACTACCTGGACCACGTCATGGACAAGCTGGACGTGGTGTTGCTAATGAGTGTGAACCCCGGTTTCGGCGGACAGAAGTTCATTCCGGAAACCCTTAATAAACTGCGCCAGGCCCGGGCTCGCATCGACGAATACAAGGCCAAGACCGGACGCACTATTCGTCTGGAAGTGGATGGCGGCGTCAAGGTGGACAACATCGCCGAAATCGCCCGGGCCGGGGCCGATGCTTTCGTCGCTGGCTCTGCCGTATTCGGCGCGGGCAAGGACAGTGATCCCCATCGCTACGATTCCATCATCAAGAGTCTGCGGGCAGAACTGGCCAAGGTTTGATGGGTTTGATCTTCAAGAACATCCGGTCCATCACCCTGGACCTGGACGGCACCCTGCTCGACTCCCTGCCGGACCTGGCGGCAGGCGCCAATGCCATGCTGGTGGAACTGGGCCAGCCCGAGCGCAGCCTGGACGAAGTCTGCAGTTTCGTCGGCAAGGGCATTGCCGATCTGGTGCGCCGTTGCCTGACGGAAGGCCGGGATTGCAGCATCGACCTGGACCTGGCCTTGAAAATCTTCCGTCGCCACTACGCCCACACCAACGGCCTGCTGGCCAAGCCCTACCCCGGCGTAATGGAAGGCCTGGACCGGTTCAAGTCTCTGGGACTGCCCCTGGCCGTGGTCACCAACAAAGCCATGGAATTCACCACGCCCCTGCTGGCGAGCACCGGACTCACCTCCTACTTCGCCTTCGCGCTAGGTGGCGACAGCCTGTCCGAAAAGAAGCCCCACCCCCTGCCTTTGCTCCACGCTGCAGAGCGTTTAGGCAGTCTTCCCGAAAGCAATCTGCATGTGGGCGATTCCCGCCACGATGCCGAAGCGGCAAGGGCTGCGGGCTGCCCGATCGCCCTGGTCCCCTACGGCTACAGCCCAGGCCTGAGTGTCCAAAACCTGGATTGCGATGTTATAGTTAGCTCTCTTGTGGAACTGGCTGATCTTGTTTCTGCTTCCCGCTGAAACCGCAGTCACCACGCAAACACACTCAAGACCATCATCGTGTTCCTCAACAAACTGCAATCGACGCAGATACTCACCCCCGGGGTGGAGGCTTGGCACTGGCGCCGCTGGCGCTCACTCTGACCTCCCGTGCCCGCGCGCGGCCTCGTTTTGAACGAATTGCGCGCACCCCGCTGACTGTCGAACGCTGAACAACCTGTTGTGGAGTTACACCATGAACCAAACCGAATTCAACCGGCTGGCTGCCGAGGGCTATAACCGCATTCCGGTGACCCTGCAGACCTTCGCTGATCTGGACACCCCTCTTTCCCTTTACCTGAAGCTGGCTGACGCCCCCTTTACCTACCTGCTGGAATCCGTGCAGGGTGGGGAACGTTTTGGCCGCTTTTCTTCCATCGGTCTCGCTGCAGCGACCCGCATCGAAGTGCGGGAGCGCACCGTGCGCATCATCACCGACAACGTGGTGGTGGAACAGCATGACGACACCGATCCGATTGCCTTCCTCGGTGAATACCAGGCCCGCTTCAAGGTGGCCGAACTGTCCGGCCTGCCCCGCATGAACGGCGGGCTGGTGGGGGCCTTCGGTTACGAAACCATCCGTTATCTGGAAAAGCGCCTGGCCAAGGTCAAGAAACCCGACCCCATCGGCTGCCCCGACATCCTGCTGCTACTCTCGGAAGAGATTGCCGTGGTGGACAATCTGTCGGGCAAGCTGACCCTGGTGGTCTATGCCGATCCGGCTCAGCCAGACGCCTATGCCAAGGCCCAAACCCGGCTCAAGGCCCTGGTGGAAAAGCTGCGCCAACCGGTGGCTGTGCCCCAGGACATCGTGGCGAAGTCCGCCGAGCCTGTTTCCGAATTTGGTGAGGAACCCTTCAAGGCCGCCGTTCGCCGTGCCAAGGAGTACATCCTTGACGGCGACGTGATGCAGGTGGTGCTGTCCCAGCGCATGAGCCGGCCTTTCAAGGCCACGCCTCTGGCCCTTTATCGCACCCTGCGCAACCTCAATCCCTCGCCCTACATGTTCTTCTTCAACTTCGGCGATTTCCATGTGGTGGGAGCTTCCCCGGAAATCCTGGTGCGACTGGAAGACGACAAGGTCACGGTGCGGCCCATCGCCGGCACCCGCAAGCGCGGCAAGACGGCTGAAGAGGATGCCGCCCTGGCCGAGGACCTGCTGTCCGACCAGAAAGAATGCGCCGAGCACCTGCAATTGCTCGACCTGGGCCGCAATGACGCCGGTCGCGTGTCTGAAATCGGCTCCATCAAGGTCACCGAGCGTTACGTCATCGAGCGCTACTCCCATGTGATGCACATCGTTTCCAATGTGGAAGGCAAGCTGCGCAAAGGGGAAAACGCCCTTTCCGTACTGAAGGCCACCTTCCCCGCTGGCACGGTGTCCGGTGCCCCCAAGGTGCGGGCCATGGAAATCATTGATGAACTGGAGCCCAGCAAACGCGGCATCTACGCCGGGGCCGTGGGCTACCTAGGTTTCCACGGCGACATGGACCTGGCTATTGCCATCCGCACCGCTGTGCTCAAGGACGGCATGATCCACGTTCAAGCCGGCGCCGGCATCGTTGCCGACTCAAATCCCGACGCCGAATGGGAAGAAACCCGCAACAAGGGCCTGGCTGCCTTGAGGGCCGCCGAACTGGCTGAAGCGGGCCTAGATACCCGTTTCGACCCAATTGTTTGAGCATTAATACGCTAAAAGTAGAAATTCCGGCCTGGAAGCGGTTCCAGGCCTAAAGAAAATCGACTTTCTGCCGTAAAGTGCATTACCCATTGGATTGTGCCTTTCCGGCACAATCCCTACTGTCGGATCAGGTTTGGGGCTATTTCGCAGGGCAAAGTCGCATAACCTGACCTTGTCCGGGCCGTACCAAGGGTCGGATATCGCAAGTTCAGCGCTTTGCCTGATGCAAGGGTTTCAAAAGGAGTCAGAGTGTCCTCAAACATATTGAGCATGACCACCGCTCAAATCGCAACGATGACCACATCATTGGCCGCGTTGACGAGTCAGGATATTGCTGCCTTCAACACAGCCCAGATACAAGCCCTATCCCCTGCACAACTTTCGGCCCTTCTTCCCTCCCAAGTTCCTTATCTGGGCAATACCAACGTTGCCGCCCTCACCACCGATCAGATCAACTCGGGCCTGACGCCCAGCGTAGTCTCAGCGTTAAGTGCTGCTCAGATACAAGTTCTTACTACCGATCAAGTCGTTGCTTTAGGGACGGCACAAGTACAAGCCCTGACGACGCTGCAAGTATCGACGCTGAAAACCAGCCAGATCGCAGCCTTAGAAACGGTCGATATTGCTGCATTAATGACCAACCAGGTCGCAGCCCTCAGTGCGACCCAAATCACTAGCGGGCTATCCTCGGCGCAATTGATTGCTCTGACCACGGCCCAAGTCCGGGCATTTACCAACACCCAATTGGCAGCCATCACCACGGCGCAGCTTGCGTCCATGGAAACCGATGACATCGCTGCCCTCAAGACCAGTCAGATCGCAGCGCTCAGCGTGACCCAAATTAGTCGGGGTCTATCTACCGATCAAGTGGCGGCCCTGACTACGTCTCAGGTACAAGCCCTGACCAACACCCAATTGGCGGCCATCACCACCACCCAGTTGGCGGCTGTTGAAACAACAGACATTGCTGCGCTCAAGGCTAGTCAGATTGCCGTACTTACCTCGTCGCAACTCAATCGGGGCCTTACTACCGATCAACTGGTAGCACTCACAACAACACAGGTACAAGCGCTAACCAATGGTCAGTTAGCCTCCCTTGCCACGACCCAGCTGGCGGCTATCGAAACCGATGACATCGCCGCGCTCAAGACCAGTCAGATAACTGCCCTTACCTCGGCACAACTCAATCTGGGCCTCACCACCGCACAGCTGGTGGCGCTCACCACCGCTCAAATACGGGCGCTAAGCAATACCCAACTGGCTGCGCTCGCCACGGCCCAGCTTGCGGCCATTGAGACCGATGACATCGCCGCGCTCAAGACTAGCCAGATCACTGCATTTACCTCGGCTCAACTCAATCTTGGTCTCTCCACTGCTCAACTGGTGGCATTTACCACCGCACAGATCCGGGCGCTGACCAATACCCAACTGGCTTCGCTCGCCACGGCCCAACTTGCGGCCATTGAAACCGATGATATCGCTGCGCTGAAGACCACCCAGATTCAGGTCTTTAACACCAATCAGGTAAACCTGGGTCTCACCACAGACCAGATTCAAGCACTCACTCCGGCCCAATTGCAGGCCATGACTACCCGTCAAGTTACCGCGCTCAGCAGCGAACAACTCACGGCCCTCGAGACCAGAAATATTTACATTCTGACGACCGGTCAGATTGCAGCGCTCACAACAGATCAGTTGCAACAACTTGTTGTCGATCAGGTAGCTGCGCTGTCTACCGCGCAACTCCAGAGCCTCACCGTCAGGCAAATTAAGGCCCTGACCAATGAACAGGTGGCCGCCCTATCTACTACCTCATTCGCTGCATTCAAAACAGCCCAGATTGCTGCCCTCACTACCGACCAGATCTTACTGGCCGTTAGCACTGATCAGATTCAAGCCTTCGGCACGTCTCAGGTAGCCACGCTCAACTCGGCTCAATTGCAGTCCCTGACGACGGATCAGGTTGTTGCCCTCACCTCCAAACAAATTCAGGCACTCACCACCAAACAATTGAGCGCCCTGACCACCGATCAAATCGCTGCGATTGAAACTGCGGATATTGGGGCGCTCAAAACAAATCAGATACCCGTCCTCACCACTGATCAGATCAGTTTGGGCCTCACCACTGATCAGATTGCCGTCCTCAATACGTCGCAAGTTCAGTCCTTTAGTACCAAGCAGGTCCGTGCGCTGACAACCGATCAGATTGTCGCCCTGACAACATCAGATTTTTCTGCGCTAAAGACCAATCAAATTGCTGCCCTCACCACGGATCAGCTCTCGCTGGCAGTCCTGACTGATCAGCTTCAAGCCATTGGCACCTCGCAGATTGCCGTGCTGAACTCGGCGCAGGTTCAGTCCCTGACGACGGATCAAATCGTTGCACTCACCTCAAAGCAGATCCAGGCGCTCACCAGCAAACAGATCGGGGCACTGACAACAGACCAAGTCACAGCGATAGAAACTGATGACATCATCGCGCTTAAAACCAATCAGATTCCTGCGCTAACCACCGATCAAATAAACCTTGGTGTCACCACCGATCAAGTAGTTGTGCTGACGTCATCGCAACTCCAATCATTCAGTAGCCGTCAAGTTGCAGCCCTGACTAGCGACCAAGTTGCAGCCCTCGGGACCAATTACGTTTTCTCTCTGACGACGAAACAGATCGCCAGCCTGACGACTGACCAGCTCGCATCAAGCTTTAACACTGATCTCATTCAAGCGCTCAGTACTACACAAGTTGCTGCTTTCACCTCCGCTCAGATCCAGGCATTCACTACCGACCAGATCGTTGCCCTGACTTCTGGCCAGATTCGCGCGCTGACTAGCAGGCAATTGGGAGCCCTGACGACAACCCAGATTGCCGCTGTCGAAACCAATGACATCATCGCCCTCAAGAGCAGCCAGATCGCTGCATTTTCTACAGATCAATTGAGTCTGGGCCTCACGACGGATCAGATCACAGCGATCACGTCAGAGCAGGTCAAGGGTTTGAACATCCGGCAGATCAGCGCACTGACCACAGATCAGATTCATGCGTTCCCAACTTCCGATTTCGCAGCACTCAAGACAGGACAGATTGCTGCCCTCACCACTGATCAACTCTCACTCGCCGTCCTGACTGACCAGATTCAAGCGCTTGGCACCTCACAGGTTTCAGCGCTAAGTTCCTTTCAAGTTCAATCCCTGACAACAGATCAGGTCATTGCCCTCACCTCCAAACAGGTACAAGCCCTCACCAGTAAACAACTGGGGGCACTAACAACAACTCAGGTTGCGGCCATTGAGACCGATGACCTTATCGCCCTAAAAACCAACCAGATCCCAGCGCTTACGACAGATCAAATAAGCTTGGGTATCACTACGAATCAAATTCAGGTACTGACGTCATCGCAACTTCGGTCTTTAAGTAGTCGGCAAGTCGCAGCGCTTACTAGCGACCAAATCGCGGCACTGGGGACTAATTACGTCTATTCTCTGACGACTAAACAGATTGCTGGCCTAACGACCGATCAAATTGCCCAAAGTCTGACGACCGATCTGATTCACGCACTCAGCACTGTGCAAATTGCAGCATTCAGTTCTTACCAAATTCAGGCGTTCAATACTGATCAAGTGGTGGCCCTTGCCTCCAATCAGGTTCAAGCCCTCACCAGTCGGCAACTGAGCGCGTTGACCACAGACCAAGTCGCTGCCATTGAGACCGATGACCTCATCGCCCTCAAAACCAGTCAGATCAGTACCCTGACCACTGACCAGATTAGTCTTGGC
>DASXVA010000012.1:0-657807 GCA_036504515.1 Rhodocyclaceae bacterium | reverse complement strand
CATTTCTTCCACGGAGGCTGTGGTTTCTTCAACGGAAGCCGCCTGTTCGGAAGATGACTGGGACAGGGACTGGGCTGTGGCCGAGACTTCTTGAGAGGCAGAAGAAAGAGCATCGGCAGAACCGCGTACTTCGCCAATGATTTGGGAAAGCTTACTGATCATGCCCTGCATGGCAGCTTTGAGTTGCCCGGTTTCATCTTTACTATCAACTTGAATATGAACGGTCAGATTTCCCTCAGCAAGTTCGCTCGCAACATGAACAGCTTCGTTGATTGGCCGGGTAATAGAACGTGTAATCCAAAGGGCAAAGATCACCGCAATAAGCAATGCGGTTATGGCAATAGAAAGAATGATCATCTTCGCGCTTGATGCAGCGGCGATCGTTTCATCACCGGATTTGACCATAGCCAGTCGTTGATGTTCGTTCAGGTCATCAAGGGCCTTGATGTAGGCACCTTGACTCTTGCGAATCTGGTCCACCATGAATTGCACGGCATCTTCATGTTTTCCTGTTTTGAGGATTTCTATAAATCTATCTTGATCTGCGACATAGACCTTGCGTGCGTCCACTACTTTATCCAGAAGCTTTTTGCCATCTTCTGATTTGACAGTGGCCGAAAGCTTTTCCAGATTTTCAGAGATGATCTTCCGGGCGCCAGGAATTCGGTCCAGTTCCTTCTGGACTTCATCACCCTTTACCAAGAGCGTGTTGCGGATAATCCGGGCAATCTGGTTAATTTGGTCAATGACCGCATTGACTTGAACTGTTTTAGGGAATTTGTCTTTGACCAAGAGATCGACATTGGTACTTAGTTCGCTTAGCCGTACAAGGGAAATGGTCGATACCGTCAGCAACAGCAATACAACCAAGCCAAAACCAAGCCCCAAGCGGACGCCGATACGAAGATCCTTGAACATGTGTACTCCCCCGTTATATTTATTTAGGTGCCTATTCAAGCGCGGATACTGTTGCTGGTGAGGCGCTCTTCACCAGCGATGGTTAGTTGTGTCAATGCTTGAACATCAAGGATCAATGCGACATCCCCGGTGCCCAGAATGGTGGAGCCGCCAATCCCCCGCAAATTGCGGAAGATGGAGGCCAGTGGTTTGATCACCGTCTGGAATTCGCCCTGAAGGACATCGACGACGATGCCTGCCTTGCGACCGGCACTCTTGACCACCACCACGTTTTCGCGAGACGGGCGTTCACCTTCGATTTCAAATAACTCCCGCAGCCGGACAAATGGCAAAACCTCGCCCCGCAGGTTGAGATAGTTGCGGTCTTCGCTGATGTCTTGCAGTTCCAGACACTCCACCACCATGTCCAGGGGAATGACGTAGGACGACTTATCCACGCCCACCAGGAAGCCATCAATGATGGCCAGGGTCAGGGGCAGGCGAATGATGAAGCGGGAACCCTTACCCTCTTCTGTGGTGACTTCCACCGTGCCACGCAGGGCCTGAATGTTCTTTTTCACCACATCCATACCAACACCGCGGCCGGACAGGTTGGTAACCTTTTCTGCCGTGGAGAATCCGGCTTCGAAAATCAGATTGTTGATTTCGTGGTCCGTCAAATTCTGTCCGGGCTGGACAATGCCTTTTTCAATGGCTTTGTTGAGGATGCGGTCCTTGTTGAGGCCACCGCCGTCGTCGATGACTTCAATGATGATGCTGCCGGAGTCGTGGAAAGCATTCAGTTCCACATGGCCTTTGGCCGGCTTGCCTTTTGCAGCGCGCACATCGGGAGGCTCGATGCCGTGGTCCATGGCATTACGAACCAGATGCATCAAGGGATCGCCGATTTTTTCCACCACGGTCTTGTCAAGTTCGGTTTCGGCCCCGGTGATGATGAGGTCGATATCCTTGTTGATTTCCTTGGAGGTGTCCCGAACTACGCGGTGGAAGCGATTGAAGGTTTCACCGATCTGCACCATGCGCAGTTGCAGGGCCGAGTCACGGATATTTTCCACTAGGCCGGAGACGATGGAGGTGGCTTCCACCAGCGTGGATTGCCGACTCTTCAGGGCCAGTAGATTGGCTGAGGCTCCGGCAATTACCAGTTCGCCCACCAAGTCGATCAGGTGGTCCAGTTTGTCGGCCTGAACCCGGATCAGCCGGGCTTCCGTGGCTTTTTTGTCGGCGACCTGCTTTTGCTTGGCAGCCGCGGCTTCGACAATTTCGGGTTGCACCACATGCTGCTTGATCAGGATTTCACCCAGGGGTTGCGGCGGAGGGACCGGCAAGCCTTCTTCTTCGGCAACTCGGGTGGCAATCGTTTCGCTGACCTTTTGGCGGCGCAGTCCCTGATCCAGTTCTTCCTGGGTCAAGGCGCCGCTGCGAACCAGAATTTCACCCAGACGCAGGCTTTCTTCTGGCAGTGTTTCGATCAGGCTGAGGAAGTCGCTCAGTTTGCTGTTGGGCGGCAGGATGTGCAGGTCGCAGTCGTCACGAACAAAGTCGAAAACCCGTTCGATGGCGGCTTTGTCGGCGTGGCTGCGGAAATTGATTTCAAAGCCCAGGTAGCAGGCTTCCGGGTCCATTTCATCGGCTTCTTCGGGCAAAGCATCGGGCAGGGTGGTCATGTGCACGATTTCACCCAAGGACAGCAGATAGCGCAGGAAGGCTATGGGATCCATGCCATTGCGCAGGACATTCTGACCAAAACGAACGGAGATGTGCCAGCAATCAGTCATGGCGGTGCCGCTGTCGCCCCGTTCAACATCGGCCGTCTGGGCTTCGGGTAACTCAGGTTTTTCTGCTGAGGGGGCTTCGCCGGTAAAGGGGCGCAGGCCATCGGCTACGATTTCCCCGGCCGCTTGCAAGGCCGGGTCCGCTTCCAGATGGCCGTCCTCGACCCGGATGATGAGGGCGTTGAGGTGGTCGCAGCCCTTGAGCAGGGCGGTAATCAGGTCACTGCTGACGCCGATTTCATTATTGCGCAGCTTGTCCAGCAGGTTTTCCAGAACGTGGGTGAACTTCTCGATATGGGGAAGTTCAACGACGCCGGAGGCCCCCTTGATGGTGTGGGCCGAGCGGAAAATGGTGTTGATGGTTTCCGGGTCGTGGTCGCCGGCTTCCATGCGCAGCAGGCCGGACTCAAGCTCAGTGAGCTGTTCCCGGGCTTCTTGGGCGTAAACGCTGTAAATCTCGTCCATGGTGCCTCCTATTGCCGCTCTCCGGCGGGTATTACGACCGGGTCGCCGAAAAAGGCACCCATGTTGTAGAACTGAATGATTTCCCTGACGGCATCGCTGTGGGCTGTGATGCGCAGGGTGCGATCCAGGCGCTGGCTTTCCTGTTTGGACAGCACCAACAATTGAAAACCGGCGGTGTCCATTTCTGCAACGTGGGAAAGGTCCAGCTCCAGAATCGGTGCGCCTCTCACTGCGGCAAGCAGGTGCTGCTTGACCTCCAGGGCGTTGTAGATGGTCATATCGCCATCCACCATCAATCGGCAGGCCCCGTCAGTCAGAGTCTGGGTCGCAAATTCCGTCATTTTTATCTCCCCCTTGGACTAAGGGTTGCGGGAAGGGTCAGAACAGTTCCACCTTGGGGCCGCTAGAGGCAGCCGGGGATGAGCTTGTTTGTTTCAGGGCCGAACTGTGACTGCTGCGTTGTGAGTTCATGACATAGCTGCTGTACATCTGATCCAGGTGAACCGATAGCGGCTGTAGCTGGAAGCCGGGGTCATCGCAGCGATCCAGGCGGTCAGACAGCAGGGCAGCATGTTCATCCAGCCGATTGAGGGCGTCGATCACCTGTTCAATTTGCTGACGGGTTACATCCTGGAACTGGACGCTGGCCATGGCATTCATGAACATGTCGGCCAGTTGATGGCTGGTTTCCTGAACCTTCATCAAGACCTGAGTTTCATGGGCCATGACTTCCTGATAGCTCTTGCCCAAATCGTCCAGCTGTACACCGAAGTTTTCCAGAGCTTTACGTTCGGCTTCGATGTGGTCGCTGGATAGTTTTTCCCGGAATTGGCTTTCGATGGTCTGGGCTACGTTCTGGATGCCCTGATTGATCTGGTTCACCGCCTTTTCAGAATCGGCCGACAGCTTGCGTACTTCGTCAGCCACAACAGCAAACCCTCGGCCAGCCTCGCCGGCCCGGGCTGCCTCAATAGCAGCATTGAGGGCAAGCAGATTGGTCTGGCTGGAAATATTCTTGATCAGGTCCACCAAGGATGAAAGTGATCGTGCTTCTTCGACGACACGGGCAACCCGATTCTGGTCTTCCTGTGCGGCTGTGATGCGTTCTTGGATGAAAACATCCAGGGTTTCGATCATCTTGCGCTTGCCTTCGATTCGGGCTTCCGACTCGGACAGTAATCGATTGGATTCGCTCTGGGTGCTGTTGACGAAATTGGACAGATGACTAACCACTTCGTCAATGGTCTGCAACTGGGAGGTAATGTCGTAGGCTGCTGCTTCAGTTTCCTGGGTGACGGTGTTGAGTTGTCCCCGAACCACGTCATTGAAGGTGCTGATCTGTTTTAGTTCTGCGGTGACCTGTTCTGCGGCAGAGGTAATCGCGACGATCCTGATGTCTTGTTGTTCCCGGTTGCCTTGGGCTCCGTAGAACGGGTCCGCAAACATCATCAAGGAAATGATCCGCATGGCGACGAAGGAGCCCGTGACGATAATCAGGGAGCCCACTGCGTCGCCCATGGGGTTGGTCAGGCCAAGGATCGGGAGGAATGTCTGATGAAACCACTCGTTGAGAAAATAAATCGTGGTTGCTACAAGAACATTGACAGCGATCAGGAGCGAAAAGGTTCGCTGTTTAAATTTCTTGACATCCATCCGGATGGAACTCCCTATCGAATGACCAGCTTGATGGTATTGAGCAATTCGTCAGCCGTCGCCGGTTTTACCAGCCAGCCGGAAGCGCCGGCAGCTTTGGCTTCTGCGCGCTTGCTTTGCTGGGATTCCGTGGTCAAAAACAGGATGGGCATGAACTTGTAGCCAGGCAACGTACGAACTTCTTTGATGAACTCAATGCCGTTCATGCCGGGCATATTGAGATCAGTGATCAGCAGGTCAACTTTGACCCCGCTTTTAAATTTGGCCAAGCCTTCTTGGGCATTAGGCGCCTTTTCGACAGCATAACCTGCTTTGCCCAGGATATTGGAAATGGATAGCAGGATAGTGGCTGAATCGTCCACCAACATGATTGTTTTCATAAAGCCCAGTCTTCCTTATTAGATGTTCTCGGGCAAAAAAATATGCACTTTTAATGTGCACTTTTTCCTTGCGAGGCCCGACTATGCCAAAAAGACTTAGCCATATCAACCATAGGGTGATAATGGGTTGTGACTCAAATGATTATGTTTGAAGCTTAGTATGGCTGATTCTTATCGGTAAAGCGAGATTAATGGCCTTAAGGGGGCGTGTAAAATCGCTTTTCCGCAGCACTCAAAGAATTCACATCCGTGCCCCCTGGCGACCTCCTTCTTGCCCGCAGTCTTGCCGCCGTCTGGCATCCCTGCACCCAGATGAAACATCACGAGCAGCTTCCTCTTGTCCCCATTGCCCGGGGTGAGGGGCTTTGGTTGTTCGATCCCGAGGGCAATCGCTATCTGGACGCTGTCAGCAGCTGGTGGGTCAATCTGTTCGGCCATTGCAATCCCCGTATCAATGCAGCGCTACGGGACCAACTGGAAAAGCTGGAGCATGTGATGCTGGCCGGGTTCACCCATGAGCCCGCCGTGCAGCTTTCCGAGCGTCTGTCGGCCTTGACGGACCATGCCCTGGGTCATTGCTTCTATGCCTCTGACGGCGCCAGCGCCACGGAAATCGCACTGAAGATGAGCCATCACTACTGGCGAAACAAAGGGCGTGAGGAAAAAGCGGGTTTTCTTTGCCTGGAAGGCAGTTATCACGGTGAAACCTTGGGCGCCCTCTCGGTGACTGACGTGGCCATCTTTCGCGATGCCTACGCTGCGCTATCCCGGGACGTGCGTACCGTACCCAGCCCCGATGTCCGTCTGGCCGCGCCCGGCGAGAGTGCAGTTGCTGTGGCTCGCCGTGCCGCAGCGGGATTGGAACGGATTCTGGCCGAGCATCACGGCGAAATTGCTGCCCTGATCGTCGAACCCCTGATCCAGTGCGCTACCGGCTTTGCCATGCATGACCCGGAATACCTGCGTCTGGCCCGGGAGTTGTGCAACCGCTACGAAGTGCATCTGATCTGCGACGAAATCGCCGTAGGTTTTGGCCGTACCGGTACCTTCTTTGCCCATGAGCAGGCGGGTATTCGTCCTGACTTCCTCTGTCTGTCCAAGGGCATCACCGGCGGTTATCTGCCTCTATCGGTGGTGCTGACCACCGATCAGATTTACAGCGCCTTCTACGACGATGCCACGGCACGGGGCTTTCTCCATTCCCACTCCTACACCGGCAATCCCCTGGCCTGCCGTGCTGCCCTGGCGACTTTGGATATTTTTGCGCAGGACGACGTAATTGCCGCCAATCGTCGTCGTGCTGAGCTCTTCTCCGCGCAACTGGCGCCTTTGGCCGCCCATCCCCGGGTGGGCCACTTCCGCCAGCGGGGCATGATCTGGGCCTTCGATGTGGTGGATGCTCCCGCTGATTTCTCCCGTCGTTTCTTTACCGAATGCCTGAAGCGGGAAGTGCTGCTGCGCCCCATC
The DNA here is from genome assembly GCA_036504515.1 of Rhodocyclaceae bacterium. Lineage (GTDB taxonomy): Bacteria > Pseudomonadota > Gammaproteobacteria > Burkholderiales > Rhodocyclaceae > AWTP1-18. Next base: position 651,149 of record DASXVA010000012.1, on the reverse strand, counting down.
GGCAACGTGGTGTATTTCATGCCGCCCTACGTGCTGGAAGAGGCCGATAGCGCCTTCCTCGCCCAGCAGACTCTGGCTGCCCTGAATACGGTGCTTACCTCATGATCTTTGAGGATCTGGAGCAGCAACTGGCTGCCCTCGACCACCAGCATCTGCGGCGGCATCGCCGGGTGGTGGATGCACCTGTAGGGCCTCAGACTGTGGCCGATGGCAAACCCCTGCTGTCCTTTTGCAGTAATGACTACCTGGGGCTGGCTGCCCATCCGCTGATCGTGGACGCCCTTTGCAAAGGGGCAAGGCAGTGGGGCGCCGGTAGTGGCGCATCCCATCTGGTGGGAGGGCATTTCCGTCCCCATGAGGAACTGGAAGAAAAACTCGCTGAATTCGTCGGCCTGCCCCGAGCCATTACTTTTTCCACCGGCTATATGGCCAATCTGGCGGTAACGCCCGCCTTGGTTGGACGGGGCGATGCCGTCTTCGCCGACCGGCTCAATCATGCTTCCCTGATTGACGCCGCCCTGGCCTCCCGGGCGGAGCACAAGCGTTATGCCCATAACGATGTGGCGGCCCTGGAAAAACTGCTGGCCGCCAGCACTGCCAAGCGCAAGCTGATCCTCACCGATGCCGTGTTCAGCATGGATGGCGACGTGGCTCCCCTCGCACAAATTTTTGAACTGGCCGAACGTTACGATGCCTGGCTGGTGATCGACGATGCCCACGGCTTCGGCGTACTGGGCCCCCAGGGGCGCGGAAGCCTCGCCCACTTTGGCTTGCCCGCATCGCCCCGCATCGTGTTGATGGGCACTTTCGGCAAGGCTGCCGGAGTGGCCGGGGCTTTTGTGGCGGGGGATACCCGGGTGATCGAATGGCTGATCAACACGGCTCGCACCTATATCTTTACTACTGCAGCGCCCCCCGCCCTTTGCTGTGCCCTGCTCAAGAGCCTGGAAATCATCGAGGCCGGCGACGCCCTGCGCAGCCATTTGCAAGCCCGTATCGCCCAATTGCGGAGTGGTGTCGCGGACCTTTGCGTCGAACGGGGCTGGCAACTGGCGCCCCAGACCGATACCACCGCAATCCAGCCCATCATCGTCGGCCAGAACAAGACCGTACTGGACCTTTCCCAAGCCCTGGCTGCAAAAGGACTCTGGGTGCCGGCGATTCGCCCCCCAACGGTTCCCAACGGCTCAGCGCGGCTGCGGGTTTCCCTTTCCGCCGCCCATAGTGATGCGGATGTAGCGGCCTTGGTGGATGCCCTGAAAGGCTGCCCATGAGTCTGCGCCTTGCCGTTACCAGTCAAGGGCTGGGGCCACAATTGACGCTGGTTCCCGGCTGGGGCCTGGGCAGTGGGGCCTGGGCTCTGGTTTCCCATCTGCTGGCCAAGCACTTCGCTGTGCACACCGTGGATCTGCCGGGCTATGGCACAAGCGTGGCCGCACCGGAAGCCAGCCTCGACGATTTGGCCGATGCCCTGGCAGATACCTTGCCGCCCCGGGCCATGGTCTGCGGCTGGTCTCTTGGCGCCATGATTTGCCTCAAAGCCGCCCAGCGCCACCCGCGCAAAGTCGCCCGACTGGTGCTGGTGGGGGCGACCGCTTCCTTCGTTCAGCGCGAGGGCTGGCCGGAAGCTTTGCCACCGGCGCAACTGGAACAATTCATGGCGGGCCTTGCCGCCGATCCGGTGGCCCTGCTCAAACAGTTCAGCAGCCTCATTCATCAGGGCGACACCAATATGCGGGAAGCCATTCGAGCCCTGCGCGGCTGCCTGGCCAACGCCCCGGGCGGTTTACCTGCCGATGCGGAGTCCCTGCGGGCCGGCCTGGAACTGCTGGGCAGCAGCGATTTGCGCCCCCTGCTGCGGGAGGTGGATCAGCCGGTCCTGCTGTTCCATGGCAGCGCCGATCCCTTGATGCCCCTGGCCGCCGCGGAACGGCTGCAAAAAACTTTGCCCTCGGCCCAACTGGAAGTTTTCACCTCCAGTGCCCACGCTCCCTTTGCCTCGGACCCTTTGCGGTTTGTGGCGGAAGTCTGCCGTTTTGCCGGAGTGGGCGGATGAACGCAGCCCAGGAGGTTCGCCATGCTTTTGGCCGGGCAGCCCATCGTTACGACGCGGTGGCCGACTATCAGCAAGAGGTGGGCAAGCGCCTGCTGGCTGGCCGGCCCTGGCTGGAACTGAGTGGTCGAGCCCTTGATCTGGGCTGTGGCACGGGCCACGGCACGGCCCTGTTGCAACACGGTTTTCCAGCCTTGAATCTGACGGCGCTGGATTTTGCCTTGCCCATGGTGTCCCATCTCGCCACGGTCTTGTCGCCGCGACCGACAAGACTTTGTGCCGATGCCCAGGCCCTGCCTTTCAGGCCGGACAGTTTCGATTTCTGCTGGTCCAGTCTGACCATGCAGTGGTGCGATCCGGTCCAGGTCTTTGCTGAAATTGCCCGCATTCTCAAGCCCGGTGGTCGCCTGGCCCTGAGTACCCTCGGCCCGGAAACCTTTGCCGAGCTGCGGCAGGCCTTCGCCGGTGTGGATGAGTATCGACACACCATCGACTTCTTGCCGGAGTCCTCGCTCAAGGTCGCGCTGTCTGAGGCAGGCTTGAACGCGGTGCGCTGGGAGCGCAAGACCATCACCCGTTACCGTCCCGATCTGCGCAGCCTGCTGGCCGGGGTGCGCGACCTGGGGGCCAACCGGGTTACCGGCGGCAATCGCCGTAGCGGCCTGATGGGTAAGGCTGCCTGGCTGAAATTGCAGGCCGCCTACGAGGCCTTGCGGATCCCGCAAGGTCTGCCCCTTAGCTACGACACTTTCTTCATCTACGCCGAAAAGCCCCTCGCGCCCTAAGCCAGGAGCTGAGCAGGGGAGGCCGCTATAATGCTGCCCTTCCTTCTGCTTACCGAAGCTCCTTCCCATGCGCTACATCAGCACCCGCGGGCAGTCCCCCGCCGAATCCTTCTGTGACATCCTCCTCGGCGGCCTGGCCCCCGATGGCGGTCTTTACCTGCCGGAATCCTATCCCCAGGTCAGCAAGGAAACCTTGGCCCGTTGGCGCGGCCTGTCCTACGCCGACCTGGCCTTTGAGGTGCTGTCCCTCTACATCACAGACATTCCCGCCGCCGACCTCAAGGCCCTGGTGACCAAGACCTACACGGCCGAGGTTTACGCCTATGCCCGCAAGCCCGAGACCGCCAAGGACATCGTGCCCTTGACCGAGTTGGAGCCGGGGCTGTCCCTGCTGGAACTGTCCAACGGCCCGACCCTGGCCTTCAAGGACATGGCCATGCAGTTGCTCGGCAACCTGTTCGAGTACGTGCTGGACAAGCGCGGCCAGACCATCAACATCCTCGGCGCCACTTCTGGTGACACTGGCTCCGCCGCAGAGTACGCCATGCGCGGCAAGCACAACGTCAAGGTCTTCATGCTTTCCCCCGACGGCAAGATGAGCGCCTTCCAGCGGGCCCAGATGTATTCCCTGCAGGACAGCAACATCTACAACATCGCCGTGCGCGGCATGTTCGACGACGCCCAGGACATCGTGAAGGCTGCTTCCAACGACGCCGCCTACAAGGCCAAGTACAAGATCGGCGCCGTGAATTCCATTAACTGGGCCCGGGTCGCCGCCCAGATCGTCTATTACTTCAAGGGCTATTTCGAAGCCACCAAGAGCAACGACGAGCAGGTGGCTTTCTGCGTACCCTCCGGCAATTTCGGCAACATCTGCGCCGGCCACATCGCCCGCCAGATGGGCTTGCCCATTGGCCGTCTGGTGCTGGCCACCAACGAAAACGACGTGCTGGACGAGTTCTTCAAGACCGGCGTCTATCGCCCCCGCAAGACGGCGGAAACCAGCGTCACCTCCAGCCCCTCCATGGACATTTCCAAGGCTTCCAACTTCGAGCGCTTCGTCTTCGATCTGGTGGGCCGCGATGCCGCGGTGATTCGCGACTTGTGGAAGCAAGTGGATGGCGGCGGTACCTTCGATCTGCGCGGCACGGCCCACTGGGCCAAGCTGCCGGAGTTCCATTTCGTTTCCGGTCGCAGCACCCACGCCGACCGGCTGGCCACCATCCGCAGCGTTTGGGAAAAGTACGGCCAGATGATCGACACCCACACCGCCGATGGCGTCAAGGTGGCTCTGGAACACCGGGAAGCCGGTCTGCCCATGGTAGTGCTGGAAACCGCCCAAGCGGTGAAGTTTGCCGAAACCATCCGCGAAGCTCTGGGTCAGGAACCCACCCGCCCTGCGGCTTTGGACGGCATTGAAAAATTGCCGCAGCGGGTTGAGGTGATGGACGCCGATGCCACAGCAATCAAGGACTTCGTCGCCCGCCATTGCTGATGAGCTGCCATTGGCAGACAAAAGAAAGCCCGCAATTGCGGGCTTTCTTTTTGGGAGATTGGATTAGCGGAAAGAGTGCTTGCCGGTCAGGCGGGCATGCGTTCGATCAGGCGACCCATATTGCCCAAAGAGAGCAAGTGGGCATCAATCAGGGACAACCAGCCCTTGCGGAACAGGTCGTCAATGGTGTCCTTGTCCAGGGCGCGAAACCGGGCTTCATTGACGACGTAAAAACCGTTGAGCTGGTAGCTGCTACCGGACTTGAGTTCGGCTTTTGCGCTGACGCTTTGCAGCAGGTCAAGGTCTTTCAGACGCTGGACGAATTGCTTGGTCTGCTCTGCTTCGGTCTGGAACTGCCGGAGAAAACTGATGGCGTTCTGCAGGAAAGGCGTTGGTTCCCCGTCCTGGGTGAACAGGGCCTGGCCATTGGCATCACCTACAGCCGGGTGGCCGCTGTCGATGCAGACCAGAAGCTGCTCCTGGGCCGGTGCCAGAACAAAGGGGAAGCGACGGACAAAGGCTGGAATGTAGTGGGCCTGCCATTTTCCTTCTGCCGTAACGAAGAGATTTTCTTCATTGCGCAGTCCTAGCAGACTGACTGGGACCGGGGCTTGGCCTTCCGGGCCGGCAAAGACGATGGGATATTCCCGGGCTGCTTCGAAAAACTCTACCGTGGTGAGGGGGACCGAATTGGTTTTGGCCGTGAAAGCGTAATCCCGAATTTCACCGATGCGCAGGTGCCGATGCTTGTCTTTGTCAATCGCGGTAATTTTTTCGTAGAACAGGAGTTCGGCCATGGTCAGTGATTGTGGTCGTGGGAAGGAATGACGGGCAGGGTGCCTGGGGGCGTTTCACCGCTTTCGGCTTTGTTGCGCATGAAATCGGCCAAGTCGGTAATGGGCTTCAGGATAGCCTTGCGCAAGGGTTCGTCGCTGACGACCTCACTGATGGCCATGGTGAAACACAGCAGCCATTGGTCTCGTTCGTCGCCGCCTATGGGGAAGGGCATGTGGCGGGCTCGCAGGCGGGGATGGCCGAATTGTTCGACGTACAGATTGGGGCCGCCAAGGTAGCCCGACAGGTACATGAAGAGTTTTTGTTCGGCGCCGGACAGGTCCTGAGGGTGGATTTTGCGCACGGCGTAGGCTTCCGGCAGCGTATCCATCAGTTCATAAAAGCGCTTCACCAGTTGGCGAATCGCCGCCTCGCCGCCAATGCGTTCATAGACGCTGGGCTTGGGGTCGGTTTTCTGTTCAGGTGTATTCATGGTGCCGGAATCGTAACACGGGCCAATAGGCCGCCTCCCTCCCTTGGCAACAACTGCAAATGGCCGCCATGGTGACGGGCGATACGTTCGACGATGGCCAGCCCCAGGCCGGCGCCGCCGGTATTGCTGCGGGCGGATTCCAGGCGGGTAAAGGGCCGCTTCAGACGCTCGGCTTCCTCCACGGGAATCCCCGGGCCCCGGTCGGCAATGGACAGGACGAGGCAGTTGTTCTCAAGCCGCAAGGCGACTTCCACGGTCTGGCCCGGGGCGTAGCGCAGGGCGTTGTCGATCAGGTTGGCGGCCAGGCGCCGCAGGGCTTGGGGTTGGCCTTGGATGGCCGGGGCTTCCGTCAGGTTGGCCGTTACCGGCAACTGGCGACGCTGGTATTGGGTGGTGAGGTCGGCCAGGGTCTGGTCGAAGCGAACCCCCTGTTTTTCCTCGCCGCCATCGCTGCGGGCAAAGTCGAGAAACTGGCCGATGGTGCGATCCATTTCTTCCACATCGGCACTCATGGCGTTGCGGGACTCCTCATCTTCCACGCTCATTTCGATGCCCATCCGCAGCCGGGTCAGGGGCGTACGCAGATCGTGGGAGACGCCGGCCAGAATCAGGGCTCTGTCTTGATCGAGCTGGCTCAGGTCGGCATCCATTTGGTTGAAGGCTTGGGCTACCGTGGCCAGCTCTTCCGGACCGTCCTCCGGCAGAGGCGGCGGGTGCTGGCCGGCACCGATCAGGCGAGCGGCCTGGGCCAGCTTGCGTAGGGGGCGGGTCAGGCGCGAGACGAAGGCAGCCGCCGCCAGCAGCGCCACCGCTGCGGCAAGGGCGCTCCAGCCCATCCACTGTAAGGAACGGGAATGGTCCAGGCGTTCCAGGGGCAGGGCAATCCAGTAGTCGTCGCCCTCAATCTGGGTTCGCAGGAAAATGGCCTGTTCGCCCTTGCGGTGCAGGGTCAGGTAAGTGCGGGGGCCGAGATTCTTTTGCAGGATGGTTTGCACGTCCTGCAGAAAGTGATCGTCGGGTGGGGGCGGTGGTGCTTCGTCTTCATCGGCGATGTCGATGCGCAGACCTTCAGCTTGGGAGAGGTCGTCCAGCAGGTTCAAGCGGTAAGCCGGGTGGGCTGAAACAATCGCGGCCCGGGTCAGGTTGGTGACGCTGGTCAGGAGTTGGGCCAGTTGCTGGGCCCGGGGCTGACGGTCGGCAAAAACAAAAATGCCCGCCCAGGCCAGGGCGGACAAGGTCATGGCCACAGCCAGCAGCAGGAACAGCCGGGCGAGCAGGGTGCGGGGCATCACCAGCCGGAAGGCTTATTCCGGTACGAAAACATAGCCGAAGCCGCGCACGGTCTGGATGTGGCGGGGGCTGGCGGCATCCGGTTCCACCAGCTTGCGCAGGCGGGAAATCTGCACGTCGATGGCCCGATCGAAGGCGCCGTATTCCTTGCCCCGGGCCAGTTCTGAGAGGCGGTCCCGGGATAGGGGTTGACGGGGATGGGTCGCCAGCACTTTGAGTAAGCCGAATTCGCCGGTGGTCAGGGGCTGTTCCTCACCATTACGGGTCAGGATGCGGCGGCCCAGATCCAGGGCGCATTCGCCGAAGCTGACAATCTCGGGGATTTCTGCCGGGGCGCCGGGAACGGCAACCACTCGACGGCGCAGCACGGCATTGATGCGTGCCACCAGTTCCCGCGGGTTGAAGGGTTTGGGCAGATAGTCGTCGGCCCCCATTTCCAGGCCGACGATACGGTCCACTTCTTCGCCCTTGGCGGTGAGCATGATGATGGCCACCACGTCATCGCTGGCCCGTAGTCGGCGACAGACGGAGAGGCCGTCTTCGCCGGGCATCATCAGGTCAAGGACCACCAGGTCGTAGTGTTCCCGGGCCAGGGCTTTGTCCATGGCGACGGCGTCTTCTACCGAGCGGGAAGTGAAACCCTGATCGCGCAGATAGCGTTCCAGCAACTGGCGCAGGCGGAGGTCGTCATCGACGATGAGAATTTTGGAGGCGCGTTCGTTCATGGGGCAAGAATATCCCAGAAGCAGCCAAGGCTGGATACCCGGTTAACAAGCCGTAACAAACCCGGCCTTTTCCTGCATCCTGCGCTTACAGGAGCAGGGCAGAATGGCGTCATGGAAAAAGGAAGCCGGAAGGATGAGGCCATGAGCGTAGCGGGATGGAAGAAAACACTGGTGTTGGCCGGGCTTTGCCTGGTTGCGGCCGGGTCGCTCCATGCCCAGGAATCCGCTTGGCCCTTCGGTCCTTTAGCCGCCTTGACTCCGGAAGAACGGGAACAGATGCGGGACCAGATTCGCCAGCAATGGCAGAGCAAGACACCGGAAGAGCGCCAGCGTTTGAAGGATGAATACCGCGAACGGCGCGAAGCCATGACCCCGGAGCAACGCCAGCAATTCCGTGAGCAGGCCCGGGAACGGTGGCAGCAATCTACCCCCGAACAGCGCCAGGAGTTCCGCGAACACCACAAGGATTGGGAGGGCCGTCCACCTCCTGGCAATGACCGGGACCGTCCTCCGCCGCCGTCTGGTCAACCCCACCGGTTCTGATCACCATGTTGCGCTCACTACTTCGTTTCAGTCTGGCGGGCATTCTGGGGTTGTGTGTTGTCCTGGCCCAGGGCGCTCCCAAGAGTCGGGCCGCCATGGGCGTTGAAGACGCCCGTCATTTGCTCTCCCGCAGCGGGTTTGGCGCCAGTCCTGAAGAGATCGCCCGCGTTGCTCGCCTGAGTCGCAACGATGCCGTGGCGCAGTTGCTTGATGGTGCACGGCAGGAACCCGTAACGCCACCCCCGGCAGCCACGCTTGAGTACCAGGCGCCGCGTCGGTTCAAGGATGCCTCGGAAGAAGAGAAAAAAGCGCTCCAGCAGGAGCAGAGGCAGAACGGGCTGTTGTTGCGGGGCTGGTGGGTGGAGCAGATGCTGACGACGCCATCGCCCCTGACGGAACACATGACTTTGTTCTGGCACAACCACTTTGTCTCCAGTATCGAAAAGGTCAAGAGTCCCAAGGCCATGCTGGAGCAGAACCTGCTGCTGCGGCGTAATGCCCTGGGCAACTTTGCTGACATGCTCCATGCCGTGGCCAAAGATCCGGCCATGCTGGTGTACCTCGACACCGCCACGTCCCGTAAAGGTCAGCCCAACGAAAACTTCGCCCGGGAGGTGATGGAGTTGTTCACCCTGGGAGAGGGGCATTACAGCGAGGACGACATCAAGGAAGCGGCCCGGGCCTATACCGGCTGGAGCGTTGAGCCGGACACTGGTGACTTCAAGTGGCGGCCCGCTGCCCACGATGGTGGTATCAAAACGGTATTGGGCCGCACGGGTGACTTCGATGGTGATGCCGTGCTCGATATCCTCCTGGAACGTCCCGAGACGGCAGAGTTCATTGCCGGAAAGTTGTGGAAGGAATTCATTTCTGCCGAGCCGGATCGAAAGCAGCTGCGGCGCATTGCCGAACATTTTCGGAATTCCGGCTACGACATTAAGACCGCTCTGCACGACATCTTCCTCAGTCCCGCCTTCTGGGCCAAAGAGAACCGTGCCGGTCTGATCAAGTCGCCGGTGGACTGGGTGATCGGCACATGTCGGACCCTGGATTTGACCGACATGCCTGCCTTGCCCTTGAGCGTAGTTCTGCGCCAGTTGGGTCAGGATTTGTTTGCTCCCCCCAACGTCAAGGGCTGGCCCGGTGGCGATAGCTGGATCAACAGCAACAGCCTGTTGGCCCGCAAACAATTTGCCGACCGCATGCTGCGGGCGGAGCCGGTACGCTTGCCTCCGCGCCTGCGGGCTTTGGACGGCAACAACATGCAGGACATCAACCGGCGTATGGAAAACGCTGTGGATGATCTGCGTTTCGATACCGGGCGTTGGCAGCAGGCCCTGCAACAGTTTCACCTCAGCCCCGAAAGCGTGCTGTTACCGGCGGCCCCGAGCCAGCCACTGGCAGACAATCTCACCGTGCCGGAGCAGGTCAAGGCCCTGCTGATGGATCCGGTGAGTCAGCTCAAGTAAATCAAGGGAACGGGAGATTTTTCCATGGACCGTCGCGATTTTCTTTCCCTGCTGGGCAGTACCGGATTACTGGCCCTGAGCCCCGGCCTTTCTATCGCCGCTGGCCGCAATCCCTACGAGCGTTTACTGATTCTGGTGGAGTTGAAGGGCGGCAATGACGGCCTCAATACCGTGGTGCCCTACACCGATCCGGCGTACTTCAATCTGCGTCCCCGCATCGCCATCAAACGCGACGAGGTATTGCAACTCTCCGACAAGGCCGGCTTGCATCCTTCCTTGCAAGCCTTGATGCCGCTATGGCAACAGGGCGAACTGGCGGTGATCCAGGGGGTCGGTTATCCCCAGGCCAATCTTTCCCATTTCCGCTCCATTGAAATCTGGGATACAGCTTCCCGCAGCGATCAGTATTTGCAGGAAGGCTGGTTGGCCCGCAGTTTTGCCCGGCAGCCTGCTCCCAGCGATTACGTGGCGGACGGCATTGTGTTCGGTAGTCAGGAGTTGGGCCCCCTGCTGGGCAGTGGTGATCGGGCCATCGTTCTCAACAACCCCGACCAATTCCTGCGCCAAGCCAAACTGGCCGGTATGGGGGGTACTACCCGCAACAGTGCCCTGGCCCATGTGCTCAAGGTGGAAAGCGATGTCACCCAGGCCGCACGGCAGTTGGCCGAGGGCAAGGGCAAACCCCTGAAGACGGAATTTCCCAAGGACGGTTTTGGCAATACGGTACGCAGCGCCTGTCAGGTGTTGGCCCAGGGCAAGGGTGTGGCGGCATTGCGCCTGACCTTGAGTGGTTTCGATACCCACCAGAACCAGCCCGGCACCCAGGCCAATCTGCTGCGCCAATTGGGGGATGGCCTCGCCGCCCTCAAGGCCGGTCTGCTGGAACTGGGCCTGTGGGATAAAGCGCTGGTGCTGACCTATGCCGAATTCGGCCGACGGCCGAAAGAAAATCAGAGCAACGGCACCGACCATGGCACCGCCAATGTGCACTTTGCCTTGGGCGGAAAAGTCAGGGGCGGTTTATTCGGTGACGGACCTGACCTGAACCAGTTGGACGGCAATGGCAATCTGTCATCCTCCATGGATTTTCGTAGTCTCTACGCCACGGTGCTGGAACGCTGGTGGGGGCTGGATAGTGCCCCCGTGTTGGGCGGGCACTTCACACCCGTGCAACTGTTGCGGAGCTAGCCTGGGGCCACCGTTGCACTGCCAGGTGCCAAGGGCCCACGGCAGTGAGTTTTCTTCTTAACGGACTACCCGGGATAGACCTTCCTGCCCTACCGGTGTTTCAGCCAGCCAGGGAATCAGTGCGCTGCGTTTTGCCAATCCGTCCACGACACGGCGAATGAAGGGCACTTCATAGTCGCCGCGCTGGCACAGCATGGGATCGTGGGTACCACTGGCCAGCAGGGATTGGTTGATGACCCAGGCGTAGGCCTCAATGCCGGCCCGACTGAGATCGGCCTGAAGTCGTTCGGCTTCGTGCACCGGCGTTGCTTCGGGCAAGGTGACGATCAAGACGTGGGTGAAAGTTTTGTCCCGCAGTCGGGGCAGCAGTTCGCGAACGGATTCCGGCATGTTGCCCTGGGTCCGCATCACTTCCCGGTGGTAAGCCTCGGCGGCATCCAGCAGCAGGATGGTGTGGCCGGTGGGAGCGGTGTCCAGCACCACGAAGCCATCCTTGCCTTCATCCACGGTACGGGCGAAGGCGCGGAACACGGCGATTTCTTCGGTGCAGGGGGAACGCATGTCTTCTTCCAGCAGGGCCAGACCGCCAGCGTCAAGATTCTTGCCGGCCTTGGCCAGGACTTCCTGGGTGTATTGGGCAACTTCTGCTTCAGGATCAATGCGGGCTACCGTCAATCCATCCACCGTGCCATCTATCGCTGCTGCCACGTGGGCCGCTGGATCGGTGGTGGATAGCACGACCTTGTGGCCCTTCTTGGCCAAGGCCAGTGCAATGACTGCTGCGACGGTGGTCTTGCCGACACCGCCCTTGCCCATGGTCATGATGACGCCGTGCCCCGGTTGGGCCATGTCTTCAATCAGGGGATGCAGGCCCGGCGGAAGGGCTGTTTGTGCCATCGTGTGGCTAGTGGCGGGTAACGCTGCCTCGGGATGCGACATCAGGCGCAAGGCGTCCAGACCGACCGTACCCCGGGGCAAGAAGGGCACGGTGGTCACGGGTAAATCGGCCAAGCCTGCGGGCAACTGCGCCAGCGCTTTCTTTGCTCGTTCGCTCATGGCGGTGGCAATGGCGTCATCGTCCGTGGCGGCGGTAAACAGGCCGTTCAGGGCAAGGTGCTGGTTGCTGACGCCGAGCTCTGCCAGTTCGCCCCGGGTGCGATTGGCTTCCCGCAGGGAGGCAACCTCAGGGCGGCTGACCAGGATGATCGTGGTTTCTGCCGGATTGGCGAGGCGCTCCACCGTGGCCGCGTAGAGTGCTTTTTGTTTTTCCAGACCGGCCAGAGGGCCGAGACAGGAAGCGCCGCCGGTGGAGGTGGAAATGAATTCATTCCAGGCCGTGGGCAAGGTCAGCAGGCGCAGGGTGTGGCCGGTGGGGGCCGTGTCGAAAATGACATGGTCGAACTGGACGGTGGCCGCAGGGTCGCCGAGCAATTTTGAAAACTCGTCGAAGGCGGCGATCTCCACGGTACAGGCGCCGGAAAACTGTTCTTCCATGCTCTGGATTGCCGCCGCAGGCAGGACGCCGCGGTAGGGCGCCACCATCCGTTCGCGGTAGGCATGGGCCGAGGCTTCCGGATCAATGTTCAGGGCAAACAGCCCGGAGGCATCCGGTATGGCGGTGGGCACCTGACTCAGCGCTACCCCCAGTACTTCGTCCAGATTCGATGCCGGATCGGTGCTGACAATCAGGACTTGTTTACCCGCTTCGGCCAGGGCCAAACCGCAGGCACAGGATAGGGATGTCTTGCCAACGCCGCCCTTGCCGGTGAAGAACAAATAACGGGTTTTTGTCTGGGGGAGTGTCATGGTGTCCCTGTGCTTTCAGCAGCAGCCGGAATTGGGCTTGCAGGCACTGCCTACCTTGATGTGGGGCTTTTCTGCCGTGGTCAGGGTGATGCCGAGCTTTTGCGCCAACTGCTGGCGGGAGGGATAAATGCCGGTGGAAACGATGTGGCCGTCTATCGCCAGGATGGGCAGTCGGTCAATGCCGGCTTCCATTTCCTTCACCACGTCAGGATTGCTGGCAAAGGCCTGGGGTTCCTGGCCGAGGTTATGGCGGGTCACACTGATACCGTGTTCTTCAACCCATTTCAGGTCGGCGGAGAACTGGGCCAGAACGGGATCGACTTCCACGCCGCAAACGCCGGTGGAACAGCACATGGCGGGATCAAAGACTTCGAGCTTTTTCATTTTTATCTCCTCGTGAATGATTATTTTGCTTCGTACCAGCCTTTGGACTGATTGACCACCTTGACCACCAGCAGCATCACCGGTACCTCGATCAGGACGCCGACCACGGTCGCCAGGGCAGCACCGGACTCAAAGCCGAAGAGGCTGATGGCGGCAGCGACGGCCAGTTCAAAAAAGTTGGAGGCGCCGATCAGGGCTGAGGGGCAGGCGATGTTGTGTTTTTCGCCAACTGCCCGGTTCAGTCCATAAGCTAAGGCGGAGTTGAAAAATACCTGGATCAGGATCGGTACCGCCAGCAGACCGATGACCAGAGGCTGCTTGATGATGGCTTCGCCCTGAAAGGCAAACAGCAGAACCAGGGTGGCCAACAAGGCACTGATGGACCAGGGGCCGATTTTCGCCATGGCGGCGTCAAAGCTTTCCTGCCCCTTGCTGAGCAAAACCTTGCGCAGTAACTGGGCCAGAATCACCGGAATCACAATGTAGAGCACCACCGAGGTGAACAACGTATCCCAGGGCACCGTGATGGCGGAAATGCCCAGCAACAGGGCGACGATGGGGGCAAAGGCCACCACCATGATGCTGTCGTTGAGGGCAACCTGGGACAGGGTGAATAGCGGGTCGCCATTGGTCAGACGACTCCAGACGAAGACCATGGCGGTACAAGGTGCAGCGGCCAGCAGGATAAGGCCGGCGATATAGCTGTCGATCTGGTCCGCTGGCAGCAATGGGGCAAACAGGTGGCGGATGAAAAACCAGGCCAACAAGGCCATGGAGAAGGGCTTGACCAGCCAGTTCACAAACAGGGTGACACCAATCCCTTTGACGTGCTGACGCACCTCATGGAGGGCGTGGAAATCCACCTTGATCAGCATCGGGATCACCATCACCCAGATCAGCAGACCCACTGGCAAATTGACCTGGGCAACTTCCATGGAACCGATGGCCTTGAAAACGCCCGGGGCGACCTGGCCGAGAAGAATCCCGGCCAAGATGCAAAGGAGGACCCATAGGGTCAGGAACCGCTCGAACAGGCTCATGGGCGCATCCATCCCCGCCTTTACGGCAACTTCACACTGGGCGCTCATAGGGCAAGGGCCTCGCGGATCGCAGGAATCAAACGGGCCCGGATATCTTCACGTACGGCGATGAAACTTTCCAGGGGCTCGCCATGGGGGTCATGGAACGGCAAGTGAATGCGGGGCACGGGGCGGGGGAAGATCGGGCAGCTTTCCTTGGCGTTGTCGCAAACGGTGATCACCAGATCGATGGCTTCATTCAGGACTGCATCCAGGTCCTTGGGATGCAGTCCATCGGTCGGCAGGCCGATCAGTTTCAAGGCCTCAAGGGCACCATCGGCTACTTGGGGCTGGGGTTTGGTACCAGCAGAAAGGCCCCGGACCAGACCCGCCAAGTCATGGTTGATGATGGCTTCGGCCATCTGGGAGCGGCAGGAGTTTCCAGTGCAGAGCACCAGGACGGTTTTTTCAGCAGTCATGATCAGATCACAGGTTCAATAAGGTAGTGAGTGGCATTACTCGCCTTTAGTGCGCAGGTCTCCAATGCCATCGAGTTCCTTCTTCAAAGACATGGCGTCGAGCTTGGCAATGGGCAGGCTGGTGAACAGGGAGATGCGACGGGTCAAGAGACGGAAGGCGGTAGAAACCGCTTGGCGCTTGGCTTCGTTATCACCTTCAACCGCCGCAGGATCTTCAATCCCCCAATGGGCCGTCATGGGCTGATCGGGCCAGACGGGACAAACTTCGCCGGCGGCGTTGTCGCAGACCGTAATGACAAAATCCAGATGGGGTGCGTCCGGCAAGGCAAAGATGTCCCAACTTTTACTGTTGAGGTCTTCAACGGGGTGTTGTTGACTGGCGAGCAGTTCAAGCACAAAGGGATTCACCTTGCCGGCGGGGTGACTGCCGGCGCTAAAGGCGCGAAAACGCCCCTTACCTACATGATTGAGGATGGCTTCGGCCAAGATGCTGCGGGCGGAGTTGCCGGTACACAGAAAGAGCACATTGAAGATGCGGTCGGTCATGGCGTTTCCTTTCAGGATCAGGTTTTCGGGGATTGGCTGCGCCGTTTCGCGGTGGTATCTGTCGCTGCAGTCTTGGGCAGGCAGGCATTGCCCTGACAGCAGTTATGGGTGAGAAAAGCGAGCAGATCATCCATCGCGCCGTAGTCGGCGGAGTAGTAGATGAAACGACTTTCCTGTTTCCCTTTGATTAAACCGACCCGGCTCAGGTGAGCCAGATGAAAGGAGAGGGTGGCGGGGGCGAGGCCCAGTTTTTCCCCGATGGCACTGGCGTTCATACCCTCCGGTCCCGCTTCCACCAACATGCGGAAAACGGCAAGACGGGATTCGTGGCCCAGGGCGGCAAGGAGTTCGGCGGCGTTTAGTGTTTCCATATTTCCATTATTGTCGAAATATAGTTTCAGATCAATGACGGTTCCGTGACGGGAAGTCATTGCGGTGTATTTACGGGCAGGGGAGGGCTGGCCAGAAGGTCTGACCAAGGTGACTCAGGGCGGCAGTCACTGGGACTGCGTGCTGCTTACGGCTGTTGGGAGAGTTGCGCGCTGATGCTGGGGTCGAGGGAGGCCATGAAGGTCTCAACTTGATCTGTGTAGGGGCCGGCTAGGCCCAGCTTGTCGTTGATTTCGCTGTGGGTCAGGTTTTGCGTTAACACTGAGGCGGGAACGCCCAGGCTTTTTGCTTTGTGGGCAAAGCCGTCGGCTTGGCCGCAGGATTCGCTGCGGCGACTGGAACAAACCATCAGCAGGGGCGGTGCTTTGCTGGTGATGCGATAAAGGGGCGAACTGCGCCGCCAGTAGTCGCTGTCCTTGCCAAAAGCCTCATCGTAAAACCCGTAATGTTTTGCCGACATGATCTGGACGACATCCATGGCCGCGCTATCGAGGGAAACGGTTCCCAGCCAGGGCCGTGCCCCCTGGCTAAAGGCAATGGTCGGGTCGGCGCTGAGCAGGGAAACCAGATGGGCGCCGGCGGAATGGCCCATGAGGATGAAACGGTTCGAATCTCCGCCCCACTGGCTGACGTGGGACTGGGCATAGGCCAAGGCCTGGGCAACGTAGTCCGCCTGCTTGAGGGGATCGGCCTGAGGCAGCATCGGGTAATTCACCGAGATGAAAATGAAGCCTTTGGGTAGCCAGCGGGCCAGCTTGTTTTGTACGACCTTGCTGTGATCCTTGTCGCCGATTTTCCAGGCACCACCGTGGACCATGAAAATCACCGGTGCATTGGCTTCATGGCGGTCCGGGAGGTAAACGTCAAACGTTTGTTTCGGGTCGGAGCCGTAGGCCACATTACGTTGTACAGACGAGTTTGTTGCCGGGCGGCCGACTGGGCTTGATGCCGTTACATTGCCTTGAGCCTCATCAGCTTCTTGCCGGGACTGCTGTCGTTCGGCTATCCGTTCCTTAATTCTGTCCCGCAGTGGGCCTGCTAACAGGGTGGGCGAGAGCAGTAGCAGGGCAATGCTGACGTAAAAGCGGCGAGCAGTCATGGCTAGGATTGAATGAAAAAAGACTGAGCTGAAGTTTAAGGTTTGGTTACGTAGCTGGTGCCGTAACTCGGTAAGCAAACGTAAGCCGTTTGCCACGACGGGAGGCTGTGATGAACCTTACAGTTTCTTGACCTATGTCGAAGTTTTCCCATTCATGACCATGCTACGCTCGCGCGCTCATGAGCGACGTTTTTAAAAGGTAGCGAGACATAGATAGATGAGTCGCGACGAAGATTTTCTTGAAGCCAGCAAACTGGTGCTGGAGTTGACCCTGGCAGGTAGTTCGGGCGCCGATCTGGATGACTTGCTGGAAAGCCTGCTGCGGCTATTGCTGCAGATTCCTGCATTCCGTTTTCGCTCCCAGGGGGCGATTCTTTTATTGAATCCCCGGGGCGCCCTGGTGCCGGTTTCCTTCTACGGCTTGCCGGACTTCTGGGAAGATGAGGAAGTTGCCCGGGCCCTGATTGCCAGCGTTCCCGCCCATTGCGATCAACCTTGCGTGGTGCCCTTTGTGCCACCAGTCGGCGACATGCTGGGCGAACAACAACGCTGCCTGGTGTTGCCCATGAAAACCGGGAAGGATGTTTTTGGGGCCGTGGTCCTGTTCCTGGCTCCCGACTGGCAGCCGACAGAGAACAAGCTCGATTTCATGGTCAATCTGTCCATGGCAGTGTCGGGCATGGTTTCCCGTTGTGTCGTCAATGAAACCCTCAAGGTGCGCGAAATCGAGCTGGAACAAGCGCGAACCGAAGCCATTCGACGTCTGGGCACTGCCTCTGAATACCGGGACAACGAGACAGGCATGCACGTGATGCGCATGACCAATTTCGCCATGGTCATCGGTAAGGCCCTGGGCCTGAACGATGATCAGCGGGAAATGCTCTACATCACCGCACCGATGCACGATGTGGGCAAGATCGGTATTTCCGACGCGATCCTGCTCAAGCCGGGCCGGCTGACGGATGACGAATATGAGGTCATGAAAACCCATACCCAGATCGGCGAGCGCATCCTGCGTGGTAACGACACCATGATTGCGGCTGCCCGGGAAATTGCTGGCGCCCACCATGAGCACTGGGATGGCAGCGGCTATCCCCAGGGCTTGAGCGGCGAGGCCATTCCGGTGCTGGCCCGTATCTGCGCCATTGCCGATGTGTTCGACGCGCTGACCTCGGCCCGTCCTTACAAGGAGCCCTGGCCGGTAGAGCAGGCCGTGGCCTGGATTCGGCAGGAGTCTGGTCGCAAGTTCGATCCTTCCGTCGTCGCCGCCTTTGATCGCGCCATGCCCGAAATCATGCGGATTCGCGCCCTTTATCGGGACGACATCATCGACCCGGGCCAGATTCTCGATTTACCCGAGGCGGACAATCAGGAAGGACGCTGGGTGAAGTGGGATGAATCCCTCCGGGTCGGCATCGACATCATCGACGAGCATCACCGCTACCTGTTTGAGCTGACCAACAATCTGTTCGATGTGGTGGTGCAGAAGCGCAGTTCCCGGGAAGTGGCCAAGGTGCTGAAGTCCCTGGATAAATACGCCCAGGTCCATTTCCGGGCGGAAGAACGGATGATGGAGCACTTCGCTTATTCGCGCATTGATATCCAGCGCAGTCAGCACCATCAGTTCGAGCAGAAGGTGGATGAGTTCTATCAAGAACTGCACGAAACGCCCCTGACGGCACGCTTCGATGTGCTGACCTATCTGCGTCAGTGGTTGGTGAGCCACATTCGTAATGAAGATGCCGATCTCATTACGCTAGCCAAGCGTCCCGCATTGAGCTGACGCTCGGTCGTAACTCCCCTTTGTGAAATCAGAGGGGAGTCTTTAATCCAGCATTACCACCAAGCCCTGGGCGGCCCGCTGGCAACGGGCATGGCCTTGGGCAACTTCCCGAAAAACCCGGATCAACTGGTCAGCGGCATGGCTGCGTTCCAGATGGGCTACTGAGGCCGGTGCCCGCAGGCGCAGGCGGGGTTCCGTGGTGGGATGGTTGTTCAATTGTGTGATGGCTTCGGCGTAGCCCGCTGCACTGGCGCCGGGGGCGGTGTCTTTCACATCGACCAGAAAGCCGTTGTGGCCGTCTTCAATAAAGGTCTGACTGAGTTCGTTGCGACGGGCAATCACGGTCAGGCCGCAGGCCAGGGCGTGGGGAATCAGTTCCGGCCGGGCTTCCGGATGGGGGATCAGCAAAATATCGGCCGAGGCCAGCAAGGCGGCAAGGGTGGGTTTGCGCTCACCACTGCGACGACCCAGAGGCTGGTCGCGCCAGTCTTCACTGCGAAGGGGGCGCAAAGCTTGCAAACGAGTGGGAATCCGTCCCGCTTCAATCAGCAGCAGTCGAGCCTGGGGGTGCTGCGCCAGCAAGGCCGCCATGGTCGTGCGCAGGCAGTTGATGGTCTGCGCGTCATCCACTGGCCCCAAATGAGCCAGCACCGGGGTTTCTGCCCGAATGCCCCACTGATGACGAAGGGAAAGGGAGCGCTGCCGGGGATTCCAGTGATGCAAATCGATGCCCCGAGGGGAAATCTTGATGTTGTGCAACCCCTGGCTGCGCAGCAATTGGGCATCGGTAAAGGTATTGGCCAGCAGGGCATGGGCCGAGTTACAGATATGCCGCTGCCAGCCCTGCGCCAGCTTTTGCTGCCAGCGATCACTGATGCGCTGGGGCGTTGTTGGCGTGCTGCGGCCGAGTTGGCCGGAATAGCCGACGCTGACGGGCAAGCCCATTTGCCGGGCGGTATGGGTGGCCGCCCAACCCAGGTAGCCGCCGTCGAGAACATGAACAATATCGGGGCGGTTTTGCCCCCAGTGGTAGACCAGACGAGCCGGGGACGGATGACGGGGCAGCAGCACTTCCTGAAACCGGTCCGCACTGCCCGGGTGTTCCCACTTGTGCTTACGGGGGCGGATCAGTTGCACCCGTTGCCCAAGGTGACGCAAATCCTCCGCCAGTTCCGGCGCCAGGGGAAAAGCCGTCGGCCCATTGCCGGCCACCAGCGCAATGTGCAGGGCCGGTGCTGCGGACCGCGACATCTTCCGGTCCAGTTCCTGAAACTCGCCATCAAGGGCGTCGTAGCGCAGCCGGTCGTTCATGATCCCGCTTCCCCGCTCAACCCTTGACGAAGTGACGGACGTAACGGGGATTGATGCGGGACATGGGCAGCAGCACCAACAGGTCGGCGGTGTTGAAATCTGGATCCCAGGCGGGTTCGCCGCAGATCCAGGCACCGGCGCGCAGATAACCCTTGAGCAGGGGGGGTACTTCGGCGTGCTGGCCGTTGGTCAGGCGCTCGAAGGGCAGGCGGGAGCGGGGGAAGCCGCGGTATTCCACCGGCGACAAATTCTTGTCGATCAGGCTGACAAACAGGTTGGAGGCGTTATGGCCGCCATCGGCCATGCTGATGGAGGCGCAGCCCATCAGGTACTCGTAGCCGTTCTTGACCATGAATTCGGCCAGTTTCATCCACAGCAGGGCGATCACGGTGCCGTTGCGGTACTCCGGGTCAATGCAGGAACGGCCCAGTTCCACCAGACGGGAACGCAGGTGGTTGAAGCGGGTCAGGTCAAACTCGCTTTCGGAGTAGTAACCGCCGACTTGCCGGGCAGCTTCCGGGGTGAGGATGCGGTAGGTGCCGACGATGCGGCCCTGGGCTTCGTCACGGACGATCAGATGCTGGCAGTAGGGGTCGAAGAAGTCGCTATCGACGCCTTCTTCCTTGCAATGCAGGGTGGCGCCCATTTCACCGGCAAAAACACGGTAACGCAATTTCTGGGCTTCACGGATTTCGCTGGGGCTGCGGGCCAGACCGACGTGGTACTGGGGGTGTTGCAGGCCTTCTTCACTGTCGAGACTTAGGTCGTTGCGGCGTTCGTTCAACATCGCGGGCTCCTTTTGTACGCTTTCGCTGGTTTTTGATACTGCGAATGTTGGCGTGCCGGAGTTTCAGCCGTATGTCCTTTTTGTTGCAGATTTGTGTCGTTAAGACTGGGTGTTAGCTCGGGAAGCCGCGAAAAAAGACGGTGTGTAACAGTCCTGTCACAGAGCGTCCCTAGACTGGGTTCTGTTTTTCCCCATCGCCAATAACGGAGTAATCACCATGATCCTGATGCGCAAACTCAAGTGGGTGGCCCTGGCCTCTGCTTTCGCTCTTTCCGCTTCTGTACAAGCCGCTGAAGTTACTGGCGCCGGTGCCACTTTCCCCGCACCGATCTACGCCAAGTGGGCTGATGCCTACCAAAAGGCTACCGGCAACAAGATCAACTACCAATCCATCGGTTCCGGCGGCGGCATCAAGCAGATCACTGCCAAGACCGTGGATTTCGGTGCTTCCGACATGCCCCTCAAGCCTGAACAGCTTGACAAGGACGGCCTGCTGCAATTCCCCACCGTGATCGGTGGTGTTGTGCCCGTCTTCAACGTTGAAGGCATCAAGCCCGGCGAACTCAAGCTGACCGGCACCCTGCTGGCCGACATCTTCCTGGGCAAGATCGTCAAGTGGAACGACAAGGCCATCGCTGAACTGAACCCCAAAGTGCATCTGCCCGACGCCCCCATCGGCGTGGTACGTCGCGCTGATGGTTCCGGCACTTCCTTCATCTTCACCAACTACCTGTCCAAGGTCAGCGAAGAGTGGAAGTCCAAGGTCGGTGAAGGTACTGCCGTGCAGTGGCCCGTCGGCCTCGGCGGCAAGGGTAACGAAGGCGTTGCCGCTTTTGTTCAGCGTCTGCCCGGTTCCATTGGCTATGTTGAATATGCCTACGCCAAGCAAAACAAGATGAACTACGCCAATCTGCAAAATGCCTCCGGTAACTTCGTCGCCCCTGATGATCTGACCTTCAAGGCTGCTGCTGCCAACGCCGAATGGAAGAATGGTTTCTATGAAATCCTGACCAACCAGAAGGGCAAGGATGCCTGGCCCATCTCTGGTGCCACTTTCATCCTGCTGCAAAAGGTTCAGGACAAGCCCGCTCAAGGCACCGAAACCCTCAAGTTCTTCGAATGGGCCTACAAGAACGGCGGCAAGATGGCTGAAGAAATGGACTATGTGCCTATGCCTGACGCCGTGGTCAAGCTGGTGCACGCTGCCTGGGCCAATGTGAAAGACGCTTCCGGCAAGGCTGTAAAGTAATTGGCCTTTCTGGTTCGCTAAACTTGTCCGGCACGCTGACATTGGTCGGTGTGCCGGTCTGACTTTAAGGAATTCCCAACGTGAGCAGTTTTTCCGGCCTTACCCGGCATCAGGTGGGAGATTGGATTTTCTTCAATCTCACCCGCTTCTTCGCCCTGACGACGCTGCTGCTGTTGCTGGGCATCATCGTGTCCCTGATTCATGGGGCCATGCCCGCCATCCATAAATTCGGTTTCTCCTTTCTCTGGACCGGTGACTGGAATCCCCCTGCTGAAAAGTTTGGTGCGTTGATTCCTATCTACGGCACCCTGGCGACTTCTATCGTTGCTCTGGTGATTGCGGTTCCCGTCAGTTTCGGCATCGCCCTTTTCCTGACAGAGCTTTCCCCTCCCTGGTTGCGCCGTCCCCTCGGCATTGCCGTGGAATTGCTGGCCGGCATTCCCAGTATTGTTTACGGGATGTGGGGCCTGCTGGTGTTTGCTCCCCTCTTTGCCAAATACGTTCAGCCCCTGCTGGCCGCCACCCTGGGCAATGTGCCTTTGCTGGGTGAACTCTTCAGCGGTCCCGGCCTGGGTATCGGCATTCTCAGTGCCGGCATCATCCTCGCCGTGATGACCATTCCCTTCATTGCCTCGGTCATGCGGGACGTGTTCGAAGTCACACCGGCCATGCTGAAAGAGTCTGCCTACGGCTTGGGTTGCACGACCTGGGAAGTGGTGTGGAATGTTGTGCTGCCCTACACCAAGGTCGGTGTTGTCGGCGGCGTCATGCTTGGCCTGGGCCGTGCCCTGGGCGAAACCATGGCGGTGACCTTCCTCATCGGTAACATGAACTTCTTTAACGGCGTTTCACTCTTCCTGCCCGGCAACAGTATTGCGTCTGCCCTGGCCAACGAGTTTGCCGAAGCTGAATCCGAGGTCTACACCGCCTCCCTGATCGAACTGGGCCTGATCCTGTTCCTGATCACCCTTGTGGTGCTGACCATTTCCAAAATGCTGCTGCTGCGCTTGTCCAAGCAGGAAGGGAAGAAATCATGAGTGATTCCGCTCTTCACAGCTATCGCCGCTTCAAGAACAAGCTGGCTCTTACCGTGTCCATGCTGGCCATGGCCTTCGGTCTGGTCTGGCTGGTCTGGATTCTGGCGACCACCATCGAACTGGGGATTGCCGGTATCAACCTGCATCTCTTCACCCAGATGACACCGCCTCCCGGCAGTCCTGATGGCGGCTTGGCTAATGCCATTTTCGGCAGTATCGTCATGGTCTCCATCGCCGTGGCGGTGGGTACGCCGATTGGTATCTTTGCCGGTATCTACTTGGCCGAGTTCGGTCGCCATTCCTGGCTGGGCAGTACTACCCGCTTCGTCAATGATCTGCTGCTGTCGGCACCGTCCATCATCGTCGGCTTGTTTATCTACGAACTGGTGGTGGCGCGCATGGGTAATTTCTCCGGTCTGGCCGGTGCTCTGTCCCTGGCGCTGATCGTGATCCCGGTGGTGATTCGTACTACCGAGAACATGCTGCAACTGGTGCCCAACTCCATGCGGGAAGCTGCTTTTGCGCTGGGCTCGCCCAAGTGGGCCGTGATTGGCCGTGTCACGCTGCGAGCCTCTTTGGCCGGGGTGATGACCGGGGTGATGCTGGCCATTGCCCGAATCTCCGGCGAAACAGCACCGCTGCTCTTCACCGCCCTGTCCAATCAGTTCTGGAGCGCCAAGCTCAACGAACCCATGGCCAGTTTGCCGGTAACCATCTTCAAGTTCGCCATGAGCCCCTATTCCGACTGGCAGCAACTGGCCTGGGCTGGTGTGTTTTTGATCACCTTGGGCGTACTCTTCCTCAACATCATGGCCCGGTTTATTTTCCGCGCCAAACACAAGCTATAACGACCCGTCATGAAGATCGACAAGGACCTCATCATGCAAGGCATTGCCACCGAATCCGAACTGGAAACCCAGATTGCCCTGCGCAATTTCAACTTCTACTACGGCAAGTATCACGCGCTGCGGAACATCAACCTGGATATCTACAAGCGTCGGGTTACTGCCTTTATCGGCCCCTCCGGCTGTGGCAAGTCCACCCTGTTGCGTACTCTCAATCGGATGTACGACCTCTATCCCGAACAACGGGCCGAAGGCGAATTGCTGCTCGACGGCAACAACCTGCTCGACAAGGGTGTCGACCTCAATGCCCTGCGTGCGAAGGTTGGCATGGTGTTCCAGAAGCCGACACCTTTCCCCATGTCCATTTACGACAACATCGCCTTCGGTGTGAAGCTCCATGAGCGGCTTTCCCGGGTGGAAATGGACGAGCGGGTTGAATGGTCTCTGCGCAAGGCTGCCCTTTGGGGTGAGGTTTCTGACAAGCTGAATCAAAGCGGCATGAGTCTGTCCGGTGGTCAGCAACAGCGTCTCTGTATCGCCCGCGGTATTGCCGTCAAGCCTGAAGTGCTGCTGCTGGACGAGCCCACTTCGGCGTTGGACCCGATCTCCACCATGCGTATCGAAGAACTGGTGAGCGAACTGAAAGACGAGTTCACCATCGTCATCGTGACCCACAACATGCAGCAGGCGGCCCGGGTTTCCGACTTCACCGCCTACATGTACCTGGGCGAGTTGATCGAAGTCGGCAAGACCGACGACATCTTCATCAAGCCCAAGGATAAACGGACAGAAGACTACATAACAGGCCGCTTCGGCTGATTGAGGAGAACCCCATGGTTGCCCTGAACGAACACGTATCCAAAAAATTTGACGCCGAGCTGGAGAGCCTGCGTTCCCGCGTCATGCAAATGGGCGGGCTGGTGGAAACCCAGATCACGACAGCGATCGACTCCTTCATGTCGGGGGATCTTGACCGCATGGAGCAGGTGATCGCTGATGACCATCAGGTAAATGGTTTCGAAGTCAGCATCGATGATGACTGCGCCCACATCGTTGCCCGCCGCCAACCCACCGCCGGCGACCTGCGTATGGTGATGGCCGTCAGCAAGATCGTGACTGACCTGGAACGTATCGGCGACGAAGCCTCGAAAATCGCCCGCATGGCCCGGGAAATTTACCAGCGCGACCGCTTGCAGATTCCCCGTCTGACTGATGTACGCAAGATCGGCAGTATCGGCGTTGCCATGCTGCGGGACGTGCTAGACGCATTTGTCCGTCTTGATGCCAACGAAGCTGCCCGCATCGTGCGCGAAGATGCCACCGTGGACGATCATTTCCGCGGCATCATGCGCCAGTTGGTCACCTACATGATGGAAGATCCACGTACCATCACCACAGCGCTGGACATCGTCTTCATTGCCAAGTCCATTGAGCGCATCGGCGATCACGCCAAGAACATTGCCGAAAGCGTTATTTACATCGTCAAGGGCCAGGATGTTCGTCACATTGCCATTGACCAGTTGGAGCGGACGGTAAACGCCGTCGACCACTGAGTCGCCAGAGGAAATAGCCATGGATGCCAATATTGTCGTTGTCGAAGACGACGCTTCCATTCAGGAAGTATTGCGCTACACGCTGGTTCAGGCCGGCTTTCAGGTGCGCATCTGCTCTTCGGCGGAAGAAGGTCTGATTGCCGTGCGTCAGGTACTACCCGATGTACTGCTGGTGGATCTGATGTTGCCCGGCATGTCCGGCACCACCTTCGCCAAGCAGATTCGTCTTGATGCCCGGACCAAGGACGTGCCCTTGATCATGGTTACCGCCCGAGCCGACGAAGGTGACCGGGTCCAGGGACTGGAGATCGGTGCCGACGATTACGTCACGAAACCCTTCAGTCCTCGCGAGTTGGTGGCCCGTATCCGTGCCGTGCTGCGGCGCCGTGCTCCCCAACATAGCGGTGATGTTTTCGATGTGGCCGGTCTGCGTCTCGATCCCATTGCTCACAGTGTTACCTGGCAAGGGCAGGCCCTGGACCTGGGGCCCACCGAGTTCAAGCTGCTGCAATATCTCCTCTCCCATCCGGGTCGGGTCTTCAGTCGCCAGCAGTTGCTCAATGCGGTTTGGGGCGATCACCGCTTCATCGAAGAACGTACCGTGGATGTCTATGTCCGCCGCCTGCGGGCAGGTCTTGGCAATGAGGCCGAACGCCTGATTGAAACCATCCGTGGTGTTGGCTATAAATTGCTGACTGCCCCGGCTCCTGCAGTGGCAACCGAATCCGTCGCAGCTGAATCTCACTGATGCAACAAAAGACTCGATGAATTTTTGGTGGGGTATCTGGCTTCGCCTGCTGATAGTAGGAATTGTGACGTTCGGTTCCGGCTACCTGTACGGATTCGAGGTGGCATTCGGTGCAGCCTCCGTGCTTTTGTTGTTGATGCTGGCCTTCCATTGGTGGCAACTGTCCAAGTTGATGCTCTGGATTCAGTCCGGGCAAGTGGATGCGGTGCCCGAAGGTTCCGGCCTCTGGGGTGATGTCTTCGCAGCCCTTTATCACCAGCAAAAAGCTTCCGGTCGTGACCGGGCAGAATTATCGGCTTCCCTGGATCGCTTCCATCTGGCCGCCAGTGTGTTGCCCGATGGCGTCATCATCCTCGACAAAGAAGGCCGCATCGAGTGGTTCAACAATGTGGCTTCTCGCCATTACGGCCTTGATCCCACGCGGGATGTCGGCACGCCGGTCAGCCACTTGATACGTCAGCCCGAATTTGCTTCCTTCCTCTCCATTGCCAACCGGCAAGCCCTCACCCGCGAACCGGTGGTGCTCAAGGGCGGGAGCAAGGGTGCTGAACGCTATTCCGTTTCCCTGATTCCTTTTGCCGACGACGGTCGTCTGCTGCTTTCCCGCGATGTCACCCAGATCGAGCGGGTGGACACCATGCGCCGCGATTTCGTCGCGAATGTTTCCCACGAACTGCGTACACCGCTGACAGTGGTCATGGGCTTCCTCGAACACCTGATCGGTCAGGAGCCGGGTCACGTCATGCCCGAGGAAACCCGCGAACAATTCCTCACCATGGTGCAGGATCAGGTCACCCGCATGAACCGCCTGGTGGATGATCTGCTCACCCTGTCGCGGCTGGAGAACAGTCCCCAGTTGCAAGGGGAAGAGATTGTGGACGTGCCCGGTTTGCTGCAGCAAGTGCTCGACGAAGCTCGTGCCCTGAGCAAAGGTCGTCACGAAATTCTGGTGGAGTGCTGTACTGCCGGTCTCAAGGGAAACCTCTCCGAACTGCGCAGTGCCTTCGGTAATCTGGTGGGCAATGCCGTGCGCTACACCCCCGAAGGGGGCCGGGTCATCCTGCGCTGGACCATGGAAGAGGGCATTCCGGTTTTTTCTGTCAGTGACAGCGGTATCGGTATTGGCCCGGAACACATTCCCCGTTTGACGGAACGCTTCTACCGTGTCGACAAAGGACGCTCCACCAGCACTGGCGGCACCGGCCTCGGTCTGGCCATTGTCAAACACGTACTGCAACACCATCAGGCAACCCTGGATATCCGTTCCATACAAGGTGAAGGCAGTACCTTCCGTGCCGTCTTTCCCCTGTCCCGACTGGTTCCTGTTCAGTAGATCAGCAGTCCCGGGGGGGTAGTGCAACAACTCGGGAATCGCCTAGAATTCGGCGGTCATTCAATTTTGGAATCTGCCCCGTGAATCCCGTCGCCTTTATTGTCATCGGTATTGGTGCTGCCCTGGGGGCCTGGCTGCGCTGGGGCCTGGGGCTGATGCTCAATCAACTGTTCCCGGCCATTCCCCTCGGCACCCTGGCCGCCAACCTGCTCGGCGGTTATCTGGTCGGCGTGGCGGTCACGGTGTTCCACGTCAATGTCGAACTGTCGCCGGAGCTGCGGCTTTTCCTCATTACCGGCTTCCTCGGCGGATTGACCACCTTTTCCACTTTTTCTGCAGAAGTCGTCGCCCTGATTCAGCGGGCTGAATATGTCTGGGCCGTGGCGGCTGCCTCTGTGCATCTGGGCGGCTCTCTCATCATGACCATGCTGGGTATCTGGACGATACAACGACTGGCTGCCTGAGCGCCTTGGTGCGGGGCCTGACAGCAGCCGTCAGGCAGCTTTTCCTTAGCCGCCAGTCCTCGACATGAATCGCATAATCTTCGGTTGTTCCAGGGCCGCAGCAAAATCATGGCCGGCAGCTTTGTGATCAAGGCTGTTGTTGATCGCAACCCGGAGGGGCTCATCGTCCTTGGGATGCTGACGCAGCAGGGATAGCAGAGGCACCGCGTAATCATCGCCCAGGCAGGGATTGAGGTCGCCGTTGGCCGAGATCCGCACCCGATTGCAGGTATCGCAAAAATGTTGGGACAGGGGCGAGATGATGCCCAGTCGGGTGTTACTGCCCGCCACCTGCCAGTAGCGGGCGGGGCCATCGGTGCTTTCCAGGCTGGGAATCAAATCAAAACTTTTTGCCAGTCGGGCCTTGGCCACGTCACTGGGCAGGAAGGTGATGCGCCGGTCCTGGCCGGTCATGCCCAGGGGCATTTCCTCGATCAGAGCCAAGTCGATTTTTCTTTCCACCGCAAAGGCCAGCAGGTCTTCCAGCTCGTCGTCGTTCACGCCCTGCTGCATCACCGCGTTGAGGCGCAGGCGTTTGAAGCCGACGGCCAGGGCAGCGTCGATACCGGCCAGCACCTTGTTCAAATCGCCGTTGCGGGTGATGGCGCGAAAGCGTTCCGGATTGAGGCTGTCCAGGCTCACATTGATGCGGCTGACGCCAACCCGCTTCAGGTCGGCAGCGTAGCGAGCCAGTTGCGAGCCGTTAGTGGTGAGCACCAGTTCCTTGAGGCCGGGCAGAGCGGCAATGCCTTCCAGCAGCCAGAGGGCGTTGCGCCGCACTAGAGGCTCGCCGCCGGTGACGCGCACCTTGGTCACGCCGAGACCGACGAAAATTTTCGTTAGGCGCAGGGATTCTTCCAGGGACATGACTTCGCTGTGGGGCAGGAAGCGGGTGTCCTCGGCCATGCAGTAAGTGCAGCGGAAATCGCAGCGGTCGGTGATGGACAGGCGCAGATAGCTGATGCGCCTGCCCTGGCGGTCCTTGAGCAAGGGCGATGGTGAAACCGCTGGCGTGGTCACGGTTTCAGTTCAGGGCCGGGGCTGCCGTGTTGCGGGCAACGTCCGCCGCGCCGTCGCCGGTCAGATAGGTGCCGTGGCTGTAGATCACCAAGCGGTTGCCCCGGGCGAAACCGGCCAGGGTGAGTTGGCTGGCTTCGGCGAGGCGCACTGCCAAAGCGGTGGGGGCTGAAATGGCCACCAGACAGCCGATGCCGAGGATGGCGGCTTTTTGCACCATTTCGTAACTGGCCCGGCTGGAGGTGAGCAGAAACCCTTCCCGTACATCCAGGGCTTCCCGCGCCAGCCAGCCGAGGAGCTTGTCCAGGGCGTTGTGGCGGCCCACGTCTTCCCGCAGGGCAAGGATGTTGCCGTGACGATCCACCCAGGCCACGCCGTGTACCGCGCCGGTAATGCTGTGCAATTGCTGCCATTCGGGCAACTGGTCCAGGGCCCGGGCGATGCAGGCGGCGGCTATGGGCTCGCCCCGTTCCACCGGCTGCTGCACCCGGGCCACGGCATCCAGACTTTCCACACCGCACAGGCCGCAGCCGGTGCGGCCTGCCAGGGTGCGGCGGCGTTCCTTGAGGGCGGCAAAGCGGCTGGTGGCGATATCGAGATGGACTTCGATGCCCTGGCAACCACTCTGTATTTCCACGTCGTACAACTCGCTGCGCTGCTGGAGGATGCCTTCCGACAGGGAAAAGCCCAGGGCCATGTCTTCCAGATACTCCGGCGTCGCCAGCATCACCGCGTGGGAGATACCGTTGAACACTAAGGCCACGGGGACTTCCTCGATGACCTGATCTTCCGCTGCAGTCAGGCTGCCCCGCTCCAGGCGCAGTACCTGACAGGTGGCCGTGGTGGCGTGGCCGCCGAAGTTGTCGGGGCCAGTCTCGTCGCAGGGGATGGCGGTGGAAAAGGGCGACAAGTTCATGGCGTGGTTGTGAGCAAGCGCTGGCTTATTTGCCCGTGATCTGCCGATACCAGCCGCGGTGATGCTGCTTGGCCCAGGCTCGGGTCACCGTGCCGTACCACATGGCGCGGATGGTGCCCTTGACCCAGATGGCGGCATAGACGTGGACCATGATGAAACCGATCATGGTGACGCCGGCTGCCGCGTGTACCACGGCGCCGAGGCGAACCAGGGTGATGTCGAAATGGAACCAGGCGCGCCAGATCAGCAGGCCCGACAGGGTCATGGCCAGCATGCAGCCCGCCAGGGCCCAAAACATGACCTTCTGACCGCCGTTGTACTTGCCCTGTTCCGGCATGTCGTGGTCGTTGCCGTCCACCATGTTCTTGGCCTTCTTCAGCCATTCGATGTCGATGGGCGTCACCTTGTTCAGATGGCGGAAGCGAAAGAAGATTACGATAAAGGCCGTCGCCATCAGCACACCGATGTAGGGATGCAGGATGCGGGACCAGACCGGGCCGCCGAAGAACTGGGTCAGGGGAAAGAAGGCCGGGTGGAAAAAGGCCAGACCGGAGAGGGCGAGCAAAATGAAGCTGATGCCCACCACCCAGTGGTTGGCCCGTTCCGAGGCGTTGTAGCGCTTGATGTCCTTGGGATCGCGGATCATTTATGCATCCTCCTTCTCGATTTCGTTCTCGGTTTCCTTGGACACCTCGTTGGGGCCCTTGGTCACGTAATGGAACAGGCTGCCCAGGGCCAGGGCGCCCAAAGAGAGCATGGCCAGGGGCTTGGCGAAGCCCTTCCACAA
Organism: Rhodocyclaceae bacterium; assembly: GCA_036504515.1. Taxonomy (GTDB): domain Bacteria; phylum Pseudomonadota; class Gammaproteobacteria; order Burkholderiales; family Rhodocyclaceae; genus AWTP1-18. Next base: position 620,742 of record DASXVA010000012.1, on the reverse strand, counting down.
ACCCACCAGGGCGCTGATGGTGGGATTCACCGGCAGGCCGTTGTACAGCTCGGGCCGGTCGGCGTGGTGCAGCACGTACATGACATGGGTGCCGCCAACCCCTTCCGGGTTGTAGAGGCCGGCCTGGTCGTAGCCGCGCTTCTTCAGGTCGGCCACGCGGGTGTTGGCCACGTCGATCATGTCTTCCTTGGAACCGAACTGGATGGCGCCGGTGGGGCAGGTCTTCACGCAGGCCGGCTCCTGGCCGACCGCAACCCGGTCGGAACAGAGGGAGCACTTGTAGGCCTTGCCGTCGTCCTTGGAGATGCGGGGCACGTTGAAAGGGCAGCCGGTGACGCAGTAGCCGCAGCCGATGCAGTTCTCTTCGTGGAAGTCCACGATGCCGTTCTTGTACTGGATGATGGCGCCGGGGGAAGGGCAGGCCTTGAGGCAGCCGGGGTCGGCGCAGTGCATGCAGCCGTCCTTGCGGATCAGCCATTCCAGCTTGCCGTTTTCTTCCACTTCATTGAAGCGCATCACCGTCCAGGCCTGGGCGGAAAGGTCGGTGGGGTTGTCGTAAACGCCGACGCAGGAACCGACTTCCTCCCGCAGTTCGTTCCATTCAGAGCAGGCCACCTGACAGGCCTTGCAGCCGATGCAGATGGAAACGTCGATGAGCTTGGCCACTTCCATGGGGTTGCGCGCCTGGGGGGCGGGCGTGGTGGTGGCGGAGCGGCGCAGGATGTCGAGGGAATGCAGAGCCATGTCGTGCCTCAGATCTTTTCAATGTTCACCAGGAAGGCCTTGTATTCCGGCGTCTGCGTATTGCAGTCGCCCACGGCCGGCGGCAGGTTGTTGGAGAGGAAGCCCTTCTTGGCTACGGTCTCCCAGCCCCAATGCAGGGGAATGCCGATCTGGTGTACGGTCTGTTTATTGACGGTGAGGGCGCGGATGCGCTTGGTCACCACGGCCTTGGCCTTGATGTAGCCCCGGTTGGAACTGACCTTGACCCAGTCGCCGGCCTTGATGCCTTTTTCCGCCGCCAGGGTTTCGCCCACTTCGATGAACTGCTCTGGCTGGGCAATGGCGTTGAGGCGCACATTCTTGGTCCAGAACTGGAAGTGTTCCGTCAGGCGGTAGGTGGTGCCCACGTAGGGGAAATCCTTGTGGCTACCGAGGCGATCCTTGTCCGCCTTGAAGATGCGCACCGCCGGGCTGGTAATCACCTTGGGGTGCAGCGGGTTGGTGCCGATGGGGCTTTCCATGGGCTCGTAGTGTTCGGGGAAAGGACCGTCCACCAGCTTGTCCACACAGAACAGACGACCGACCCCTTCGGGATTCATGATGAAGGGGTTCATGCCATCGGCGGGGGCGGAGTCCACCTTGAAGTCGGGCACATCGGCCCCGGCCCACTTTTCGCCGTTCCAAGCGATCAGCTTGCGCTTCGGATCCCAGGGCTTGCCGGCGGCGTCGCAGGAGGCGCGGTTGTAGATGATGCGGCGGTTGGCCGGCCAGGCCCAGGCCCAGCCCGGAGTGTTGCCCAGCCCTGTATCGCTGTTATCGCGGCGGGCCATCTGGTTGCCGGCCTGGGTCCAGCTACCGGCAAAGATCCAGCAGGCACTCATGGTGGAACCATCGTCCTGCAGCACGGCGAAACCGGGAATCTGCTCGCCCTTCTTGACCAGGAACTGGCCGGGATTCTTGGGGTCGGGAATGTCCGCCAAAGCGCGACCATTGAGTTCCTTCGCCAGTTCTTCCGGCGTCGGCTCCATGGGGTTTTTGTAGGGCCAGGACAGGTTGAGGATGGGCTCGGCCACGGCTCCGCCTTCGTCCTGATAGAGCTTGCGCAGGGCTGTGAACAGCTCGGCGATGATTTCCTGATCGCTCTTGGCTTCGCCGGGAGCATCGGCTCCCTTGAAGTGCCACTGCAACCAACGGGAGGAGTTGACGATGGCGCCGTCTTCCTCGGCAAAGCAGGTGGAGGGTAGGCGGAACACTTCGGTCTTGATGCTGGCGGTATCCACGTCGTTGCTTTCGCCGTGGTTACGCCAGAAGCTGGAAGTCTCTGTGGTGATGGGGTCGATCACCACCATGTACTTGAGCTTGGAAAAACTGGCGGTGGTCTTCTTCGCATCGGGCAGGGAGGTCAGGGGGTTGAAGCCCTGCACGATGAAACCGTTCACCTTGCCCTGGTGCATCAGGTCCATCACCTGCAGCACGTCGTACATCTTGTCCCACTTGGGCAGCCAGTCGTAGCCCCAGTTGTTTTCCTTGGTGGCCTTGTCGCCCCAGAACCACTTGAGCAGGCTGACGAAGAACTTGGGCGTGTTGCTCCAGTAGTTGAGTTGGCCCGGTTGCAGCGCCTTGGGCGTGTTCTTCTCCAGATAGTCGGCGAAGGTGCCGTGGGCTTTTTCGTTGGGCAGGGTCAGGTAGCCGGGCAGGCTGGTGGACAGCAGGCCCAGATCGGACAGACCTTGAATGTTGGAGTGGCCGCGCAGGGCATTGACGCCGCCGCCGGCCATACCGATGTTGCCCAGCAGAAGCTGGATCATGGCCATGGTGCGAATGTTCTGGGCACCCACCGTGTGTTGCGTCCAGCCCAGGGCGTAGAGGATGGTACCGACCTTGGTGGCGGTACTGGTTTCGCCCAGGTACTTGCACACCGAGAGGAAGCCTTCCTTCGGGCTGCCGGTGATGTCCGTCACCACCTCGGGGGTGTAGCGGGCGTAGTGGTCCTTCATCAGGTTCCACACGCAGCAGGGGTGCTTCAGGCTCGGATCGGTCTTGGCGTTGCCCTTGGCATCAAGCTCGTAGCTCCAGGTGGCGCGGTCGTACTTGCCCTTGCTTTCGTCAAAGCCGGAGAACAGGCCTTCGTCGAAATGGAAACCTTCATTGACGATGTAGCTGGCGTTGGTGAAAGCCTTGACGTAGTCCCACTGAATCTTGTCGTTGGCGATCAGCCAGTTGATGATGCCGCCCAGGAAAACAATGTCGGAGCCGGCGCGGATCGGCACGTATTCGTCGGCCACTGCTGCCGAGCGGTTGAAGCGCGGGTCCACCACCACGATGTGGGCGCCCTTTTTCTTGGCTTCGATGGCCCACTTGAAACCCACCGGGTGGGCTTCGGCGGGGTTGCCACCCATGATCAGGATGAAGTCGGCGTTCTTGATGTCTACCCATGTGTTGGTCATGGCGCCGCGACCAAAGGTCGAGGCCAGGGCCGACACTGTGGGGCCGTGGCAGACCCGGGCCTGGGCGTCGGTGCCGACGATGCCGAGGGAGCGCATGAATTTCTGGGTGAGGATGCCGGTTTCGTTGGACGAAGCCGAAGCAGTCAGCATGGCGGTGGACAGCCAGCGGTTCACAGGCACACCGTCAGCGTTCTTGGCGATGATGTTGGCGTCCCGGTCGGCCTTCATGTGCTTGGCAATACGCTCCACGGCCTCATGCCAGGAGATGCGCTTCCATTCGCTGCTGCCCGCTTCCCGCACTTCGGGATACTTGAGCCGGTTGGGGCTGTGGATGAAGTCCAGCAGGCCTGCGCCCTTGGGGCACAGGGAGCCGCGGCTGACGGGGTGGTCCGGGTCGCCCTCGATGTGGATGATCTCGGCCTTGGCGTTCTTGGCGCCGTCGCCCAGGCTGTACATCAGTACGCCGCAGCCGACGGAACAGTAAGGACAGGTGTTGCGGATTTCCTTGGCCCGGGCCAGCTTGTACTGGCGCACCTCGGCCAGGGCTGTTGCCGGGGAAAGGCCCAGCAGGGTCAGGCCGGAAGCGGAAACGCTTGCGGTCGTGATCTTGAAAAACTGCCGCCGTGTAACTTGCATGAATCCTCCTAGGGAAGCGGTGACGTCTTTGGCCGGGGCATCTGCAAATGGGGCAGTGCCGGGCCGCTTCGTATGGCGTTTCACGGGCAGGTTTCATGCCACGGAGGAAAACCCTGTCAATTCCGTGGCTTTGCCTAAAGGCATAGAAATATGTGGGTCATTCTGTCCCGGCAGAAAGGACAGAATGACCCATTTCCTTAAAGGGATAAGTCTTGTCGTTGCGCTGCAATGCCGCACCGGCCCTGCTTTTTGCCGATTGCCTCCAAGGCGCTGCAGGCCGCACGCTTCTTGCGATACATTGCCTTTCGCCCAACGCAGCCCTTGGCTGCCGGGCTTCTGTTTGAAGAAGAACTTTCTCCGCTGGACACGCCCCACCATGCATGCAATCAATTCCGATAACGAGATCGCCATGGCCGAAGCCGGCTTGGTACCCGGCCAATCTCCTTCCCCCCTGCGCCTGCCGGACTTCGCCAGGATTTTCGGTTTGCGGGCCGAACGTCTGCACCAGTTGGTACCCGGCAGCAGCCTGAACGAATGGATTGCCTTTATCGCCAGCCTGAGCGATGCCCAGCAAAAAGTCGCCGAGCAAAATCTTGAAGCTGCCGCCACGCCGGAAGAACAATGGCGTCAGGACCTGAGGGCGATTCTTGATGCGCTACTGGCAAACCATCTGCCCCTGCCCATCCTGACCGCCGTCAACATCCTGAGTACGGCGGGGGATGATGTGCTGCTGCCCCTGGCCGAACGGTTGGAAGCGGGACAAGCGGAAGCAGGCGATCTGCAACTGGCTCCTTTCATCGTCGCCGCGCAACAAGTCGCCTGGACCCGCCACGCGGCAAGTCTCAATGCTGAAGACATTCATGCCCCGGCCACTGCCCATACCTGTCCGGTCTGCGGCAGCGCCCCTGTCGCCGGCATCCACCATGTCGGCAAGGCCAGCGGTCTGCGCTATCTCCACTGTGGTCAATGCAACACCGCCTGGCATCACGTCCGCGCTGCCTGTGTGGCCTGCGGTGATGGCAGCAATGTGAGCTACCGTTTCATCGAGAGTCAGGACGGCCCCGCCCGGGCAGAAACCTGCGACCACTGCCACAGTTATCTCAAGCTGCTACTGGCCGACAAGGCGCCGGGTGTCGATGCGGTGGCCGACGATCTCGCCTCCCTCGGGCTTGATCTGCTGGTGGGCGAAGAAGGCTATCAGCGGATAGGCATCAACCCGTTTTTGCTTCAGGGTGAGTGAGCTACATTGATCAATGAGCGCCGTGCGGTGACTATCTGGTGTTGCGAAATAAAAAGCCCGGCGGTAACCGGGCTTTTTATTTTTTGACGATCTACGCAGACCTATAAATCTCCGATGCGGCCAGGGCAGAGTTTTGTCATCAGGAAGGACTCAAATAAAAATCAACCCGTCCTTGCGGTGCCAGGTACTCAATCACCTCCCGCGGCAAATCTGCTGGATTGGCGGCGCTTTCAATCTTGGCGTCGGCCTCGTTCAGGTCCAGCAGCAGGGCTTCTTCGCGGGGCACGCTGGCGTCGTAGATCATCAGCAGCGGGCGCAGCAGTTCGCGGGTGTTGGTCTCGACCACCAGACCGACGCTGCCATCCGACAGATTGACGAAAGTGCCCGGTGGATATACGCCCAGCGCCTTCACAAATGCCCGTAGAAATTCGGGGTCGAATCCGCCTTCGTCCTTGAACATGCTCGCCACGGCTTCGACGGGGGCCCTGGCGGGCTTGGTGTCGAGGGGGTTGCACAGGTTGTCGTAGCGGTTGGCAATGGCCACCACCCGGGCCAGTTTGGGAATCTTCGCGCCCGCCAGTGCATTCGGGTAGCCCTTGCCGTCCCAACGCTCGTGATGGCAGGCGATGATGTTGCGCACGGCGGTGTCGATGTCGCGGATGCCTGCCACGTTCTTGATGCCAAAGCCGGTGTGGCCGCGATAGAACTGTTCCTCGCTGGCATTGCGGTTGGGATTCATGCGCACCCGGGAGGGCACGTCGGACAGCCCCACATCATGGAACATCGCACCCAGGCCGAGGGGCTTCATTTCCTCTTCGCTCAGGCCGAGCGTCTTGCCGATCAGGAGCGAGAGCACCATCACGTTCATGGCGTGATTCGGCAGGCCGCTTTCGTGGGATTTGCTATTGACCAGATGCACTGCCACGCTGGGGGCGCGCAGCAGACCACCAACCACACCGTCGACCATGGCGCTCGCCTTTGCGTGGGCTTCGTTAGGCCGTGGCCCCAGGTCAGTGATGAGTTGGCGGATGGTCGCGGTTTCCTGGTCGAACAGGCGGGCACAACGCGCCAGCATGTCGCGCTGGGTACGCACCCTGGCGGCGCGATCTTTCTTGCCGTTGAGTAAGGCTTCGAGGGCGCCTGCGCCGAAGTCGATCTCCGGCTCGGCCGGCACCGTATCCGCCAGGGGCTGCACCGTGCTCTTGGCCGGGTCCCAGGTGATCTCGGTCAGTCCCATGCGCCGCAGGGCACCGATCTGGTCGGGGGACGAGATGCGAAAACGGTTGAGCACAAAAGGGTGCTCCATCCACCCGATGCCTTCGAGCGAAATGAAAACGCCGGGGCGCAGGCGGTCGATGGAAATCTTGGGCATGGTGATACGAGGCGTGCGTGAGTGTTCCGAAAAGTCCGGTGTGCCCCGCGCTGACTGAGGCGGCGAAGGCAGCCGAATCGACCCACTTTGTACCACAGCGCGGGCCGTCCTTCAAATGCAGCACCCCACGCATTAGCCCGAAGGGATTCCGGGGCTATAGTGGCAAGCGCGTCGTGCCGATAGCCACGCTGGCGGGTTTCTGGGCCCCTTTGTCCTAGTTGCTTTACTTGGTTAAGTTCGCCACCTTGGCTCGGGCCCGGTGCAGTTTTTGGTAGCTGTCGATCAGGCGCTGATGCCGGTCAAGCCCTTCCAGTTTCATGCTCGTGGGCGTTAAGCCAAAGAAGCGCACAGAGCCGTCCACCGACCCCATCACTGCATTCATCCGTGGGTCGCCGAACATCCGGCGGAAGTTGGCCTCGTAATCGGCCAATTCCAGGTCGTCGTCCAGCAGTACTTCCAGCACCACATTCAGGGCTTGATAGAACAAGCCGCGCTCGGCCGTGTTTTCGTTGTATTGGAGGAAGGTGCCCACCAGTTCGTGGGCAGCTTCGAATTGCTTCAAGGCGAGATTGATCAGCAGCTTCAGTTCCAGAATTGTTAGCTGGCCCCAGGCCGTGTTTTCGTCAAACTCGATGCCGATCAAGGTGATGATGTCGGTGTAGTCATCCAGCTCACTGTCTTCCAGCCGTTCCAGCAGGGCTTGCAGGCTGGCATCGTCGAGGCGATGCAGGTTCAGAATGTCAGCGCGGAACAACAGGGCCTTGTTGGTGTTGTCCCAGACCAAGTCCTCCACTGGATAGACTTCCGAATAATCCGGCACCAGGATGCGGCAGGCTGTTGCGCCAAGTTGGTCATACACCGCCATGTACACTTCTTTACCCAGTCCTTCGAGAATGCCGAACAGGGTTGCAGCTTCGTCGGCATTGGAGTTTTCACCCTGGCCGGAAAAGTCCCACTCGACAAAATCGTAATCGGCCTTGGCGCTGAAAAAGCGCCAGGACACGACGCCGCTGGAATCGATGAAATGTTCGACGAAATTGTTCGGCTCGGTCACAGCGTTGCTTTCAAAGGTGGGCCGAGGTAAATCGTTCAGGCCTTCAAAACTGCGCCCCTGCAGCAACTCGGTCAGACTGCGTTCCAGCGCCACCTCAAAGCTGGGGTGGGCGCCGAAGGAGGCAAACACGCCGCCGGTACGCGGGTTCATCAGGGTGACGCACATCACCGGATACTCCCCACCCAGGGACGCATCTTTCACCAGCACCGGAAAGCCTTGCTCTTCCAGCCCCTGAATCCCGGCCAGAATGCCGGGGTATTTCGCCAGCACTTCGGCGGGCACGTCCGGCAGTGCGATTTCACCTTCCAGAATTTCGCGCTTTACCGCCCGTTCGAAAATTTCCGACAGACATTGCACCTGGGCTTCGGCCAGGGTGTTGCCGGCACTCATGCCATTGCTAAGAAACAGGTTGTCGATCAGGTTGGAGGGGAAGTACACCACCTCGCCATCGGACTGGCGCACATAGGGCAGGGAACAGATGCCGCGCGCCCCATTGCCGGAGTTGGTGTCCACCAGATGGGAACCCCGCAACTCGCCATCGGGGTTGTAAATCTGCAGGCAGTACTCGTCGAGAATTTCAGGCGGTAGAGCATCCTTGCGGCCCGGCTTGAACCAGCGCTCGTCCGGGTAGTGCACAAAAGCCGCATTCGCGATGTCCTCTCCCCAGAACTGGTCGTTGTAGAAGTGGTTGCAATTCGCCCGCTCGATGAATTCGCCCAGGGCCGAAGCCAAGGCGCTTTCCTTGGTGGAACCCTTGCCATTGGTAAAACACATGGGCGAGTGGGCATCGCGGATGTGCAGCGACCACACATTGGGAACGATGTTGCGCCAGGACGCGATTTCAATCTTGATACCCAAGCCCGCCAGAATGCCCGACATATTGGCGATGGTTTGCTCAAGGGGCAGATCCTTGCCAGCGATATAGGTGCTCGCCTTTGAATCCGGATTCAGCGTCAGCAAGGCCTGGGCATTGGCATCTAAATTTTCGACTTCCTCAATCACAAACTCGGGCCCAGTCTGCACCACCTTCTTTACCGTGCAACGGTCGATGGATCGCAAAATTCCCTGACGGTCTTTGGCGGAAATATCCGCCGGCAGTTCGACTTGAATCTGAAGCGTCTGCTGGTAGCGGTTTTCCGGATCAACAATATTGTTCTGGGACAGGCGAATGTTGTCGGTGGGGATGTTGCGGGTTTCGCAGTACAACTTCACGAAGTAAGCCGCACACAAAGCCGATGAAGCCAGAAAGTAATCGAAGGGACCCGGTGCCGAGCCATCGCCCTTGTAGCGGATCGGCTGATCGGCGATTACCGTGAAGTCATCGAACTTGGCCTCAAGACGAAGCTTGTCGAGAAAGTTGACCTTAATTTCCATGCGGGAATTCCAAAATAGCGTTCAAAACGAAGCGGTCGCTATTATCGGGCTTCCTCGGCGGAAAACCGCGCTTATCAGCAGTCTGATGATTCGCTTGCTTGGCTGGTATCTGCCTGGCCATAGAGCCTGCGCCAAGAACCGGCGGGACAGACCTTCAGGCTAGCTCGGCGATGAATGTCAGTTTCTTGATTCAGCTAACTCACACTTTCGACCCAAAGCGGAAGTAGCTCGCTAGCGAAAGCAGACATTCAGGAGCGTAGAGCTACTCGGCGCAGCGCGGTTTTATCGCGCAGCGTCCAGCGATCAAAGAGAACTAGGTTGAGCATCGGGTTAGCCAGAACGGTGGGGAGCTATTTTCCAGTACCTTCACTGTCACGGTTGTTTCCAATTTTTAGGGATTCGTAAATTTCCCATAAACCCAGTGGATCGCCGCGCCTGCGCCTGCGGCATACAAAGAGACATCATGTAGGGGGCCACTGGGGAAAATGAAAAATGCGGCTATCAAACAAATTAGCGTGTTCAGAAACAAAATCGTGTTGACTAGTGAGCGCAAGTCTTTGGGCATTTGCTCGGGCTAGCGTGGGAGGAAGGTGCGCGTCGCCGGCAGGTGGTGCGTCCTAGTGGCCGAAGGCCACGCCTTGACCGCAGTGTTAGGGATTTGAAGTTCACTCATACAACCCCCTACGTCGACCATATTCCTCAAGGTCAATTTCTCCTCGAAGCAATGCCTGTACATTTGGGTCAGAGTGAGATGTTTTCATATCTTTAACTGTCGATATGCCCTCACGTAGAGATAAGACGAAGCTGACCAAGAACGACACAAAGCATAGAAGGAATAGATAGTCGAAACCCTCCCTTGAAAAAAGACCGAAGCTTTGTCCCTGCATTAAAGCTGCCAAGAGAAGTACGGTTACGCAAAACGCAACTGTCGAACGCAGCTGGTGAGTCTTTGTTTTCTGGGATAGGTTGAAGATCGCCACGATGAAAAACCCTAACGTCAGAATTCACCGACCTTGCGCGGATTTATGCGCAAGGTCCAGTGGAATGATGGGTTGGGCATACACTACTTCTTGTCACGCTGTTCGATCCCGGCCAGTTTGTCAGGGGGAAGTCCCATATATATTTCTTCAACCTCGCGTGGCTCGGTGATGGTTTTGTGGGCGATGAAATTCACTAGACGGAATAGCTTGTTTACCGTTTCAGTGTCATCCCGAAGATCTATCGTTCCAGGGTGCACTGCGTCGTTACCAATTACGCGCACGCTATCCAGCGCTTGCTGAACTTTCTGTGGAAGACCATTTGCCACGAGAGCAGCAATATCAGCATTGATATTTTTCCCCGACTGCCCTAAGTGGGCGCATAGCTTCTGTATCGCAAGGCGAAGGAGCGCGGCTGCTCCGCGCGGAGAAAAATTGGCGATGAGCCTTGCTTCTTCAAAATCGGCAGCAATATCGTCAGGTAGGTCGGCATTTGGCGCTTCGGCAACAGTATGTATTGGATAGATCATTGCAGTGCCATGCCAAATTGTCGGTTCTCCGCAGCTTTCACATTTAGAAACCAAGAATTCTTGGTTTTGGTACTGAGTGCCATTGCCATTTCGTTGGTTTGCGCCATACAGAAAGAACCATTTCTGCTGGGCAAAAACGTGACAACGGGGGCAGTTGAAAGCATGCGCTTGAAGAGTTGGTGGAATGTAATTGTTCTGTGACATGTTCAGCTGCTCAGAATAAGGATGCCCAACAGTGTTTATACGGACCGCAAGGTCCGTATAACAATTGATATTGATGATCTTGAATTTTCTGTCTTTTATTCATGACTTTCAGTCATTTGGCATTCTGGCCGTCAGTATAACAACTTCAATATGCCGGAAAGCTGTGGATCGTTTTCGGGATCTGGGTGGCGGGCACGAATGGTCGCTGTGGGGAGAAAACGCGAACAGCTGCTTCTGGCCGATTTCTGCCTCTAAACGATATCTACTTGTTCGGCTGTGTCTTGAACCCAGACAAGTAATTGACTACCTCTGTCTTACCCTTGGCTGAAGCTATAAGCAATGGCGTCGAGCCAAGGGTGTTTTTGACGGTAATGTCGGCACCATGCTCGACCAGTGCCTTCACAATATCCAACCATCCACCGCCCGCTGCTTGGCTAAGGGCTGTTTCTCCGTTTTCATCTCGTGCAGCGACGTCAGCACCATTCTCCAGCAATAACTTAGCCGTATCGGTCTTGCCAACTCGTGAAGCAATCATGAGCGCAGTGTGACCGAAATTCGACTTTGCGTTTATTTTGGCGCCGCGTTCGAGAAGGATTTTCACCACGGCGGTTCGGCCATTCTCTGATGCCCAGTAGAGTGCATCGCCGCCACCGTTGTTCCGATTGTTGATATCAGCTTTGTGGTCTAGGAGAAACTTAACGACGTCCTTCTGGCCGTTCCTGGCCGCAATCATAAGTGCGCTAACTCCATTCTTGTCGCGGGCGTTAACGTCATCACCAGCGGCGATAAGTGCCTTTACCGTGTCGACATTTCCTTGGCGAGACGCCAGCATCAGCGGAGATAGTTCAGCATTGTTTGCCTCGACAAGTTCCGCTGTTGTTACCGACTGAACCTTTGAAGGTGGCTGATCGGCGGCTACGCCTGCAATGGCAAAACCACAGAAAGATACAGCAAGTCCAAATTTCTTAATTCTCATTTTCGCGACCTCGACGTAAAAATTGAACGACACATCCATCATGTCTGATAACGCTGTTTCAGATTCTTGCAGACTAGTGCCGAGGAAGTAAATATGACGTAAGGCATAGACAGCCAGTCGCAGATGGCTGCTAATGGAAAATATCCGCTGACTGGTTTTGGCCGCTTGCTGCCACTCAGCGAATTAGGATAAAGAATTTGCTTTACCCATGGGCCAATGAATATTGGCCAAGACTCTGCAGATCAGTTGAACTCAGCCGGATGGTTGAAGTATTCGACGGCGCGCTTGAGGGCCAGTTTGGCGCTGTTGTCCAGACCTTCGAAGTGGATGCCGTAGAAACGACGGTTGTCGGCTTCAATCTGGCGCATGACGCGGCCTTGCAGATGCAGGGGCGATTGCTTGCGGAAGTCTTCCAGGTTTTCGGTGGGCAGGAACACCTCCATGGTGACCATGCTGTGTTCCACCAGTTCTTCTTTCAGAATGACGCGCAGGCCGGAAAGGCTGATGTCCTGGGATACGCCTTCAATCACGCGGCCATTGCTGGTGACGTTCACCCGCAGGCTGTTGGGGGCACGGGGGAAATCGCGTTTTTCGCCGGGGGCTTTGTGCAGGACGGTGTCCCGGGCGAACTGGAAGCCGGCCATGGTGTGGTTGAGATTTTCGCTGACGTCGAAAATGGTGTCGCCGATGGCGGCAGTAGCGTCCACCTTGGAGCCGCTTTCGTGCAGGGTGGCGAAGAGGGCTTCCAGGGTGACTTCGAGGCGGGCGAGTTCATTGAGCTGGGTGCCGCTGGCCTCGCCGATTTCACGGCTGCTGCCGGCGGCAATGGTGATTTCACCCACCATTTCTTCAATGACGGCCACGGTTTCGTCGGCCACCTTGCGGCTGTCAGCGACGCGATCCACCACGGTTTGCATGGAGCCGGTGACCTGGTTCACCCGATTGTTGAGGTCGCCGATGATGACGGTGATTTCTTCAGCGGAGGAGCTTGAGCGTTCTGCCAACTTGCGAACTTCGTCGGCCACCACGGCAAAGCCGCGGCCCGATTCGCCGGCCCGGGCGGCTTCGATGGCGGCGTTGAGGGCAAGCAGATTGGTCTGGCCGGCGATTTCCTTGATGGTGCCGATGATGGCGCCGATGCGGTCGGCTTCGCTTTCCAGTTCGCTAATGCTGTTGGAGGCCTGGGCGACGCCGGTGCTGGTTTCTTCCATCACTGCAATATTGTGGCGAACGCTGGCGATGCCGGCCCGGCCGCGGCTTTCCAGTTCGGCAGATTGCGCAATGGCACTGTCGGCGTGCTGTTGCACTTGCTGGGCGGTGTCGTTGAGGGCCCGGGTGGCGGCGCTGACTTCGGCGGAACGGCTTTCTTCCTTACGGCTGACATCGGCGATTTCGCGGGCGATGGTGGTGATCTGGAAGGCGGACTGGTGCATTTGCTTGCCGCTGTCTTCGATGTCCTTGAGGATGCCGGCAAAGCGGTCGCGCATGCTGTTGAAGGCGCGCTGGAGTTGGCCGACTTCGTCTTCCGCTGTTTGCTTCAGGGCATGGACCAGATCGCCCTTGGCCATGGCTTGCATGGCATCGCGCAGGGCCTGAATGGGGCGCACGAACAAGGTGGCGACAAAACCGATCAGCATGAACTGGGCGGCGAACTCGATGCCCGATTCCCAGAAGGAATTGAAAATGTAGGTGGTCCGGTTATCCAGCATTTGTTGCAGGACGGCGGCGGGGACTTGTCCGGCCTGGGCAATTTCGATCATCTTGGTCAGCTCGTGGGTGGCCAATAGACGATTGAAGATGGTCGTTACCATGGTGACGACGAAGAAGCCGAGTTGCAGCTTCCAGCGAATGCTCATTTTCAGAAACCAGGCGGGCATGGGGCAAAACTCCGGTCAGGCGATAGAGGCCGCATATTACCGGTACATAGCTGTCATCAGCCTTGCCAAGACCCGGAAAGACGGACTGTTACTGATGATTGTGACTCTTACGGTGCATTTTTCTGAAAAAGGCGGGCGGTGAATCCCGGGGCAGCCGGTTCTTCGCTGTAGCGGGCGCGGCAATGGAGGTCGATGGTGAAGGTGGTGCCGACTCCGGGTTGGCTATCCACGGTGATGTGGCCGCCATAACGCTTGAGGATGGCGTAGCTGATGGAAAGGCCGAGACCGGTGCCTTCCTGCTTTTTAGTGGTGAAGAAGGGGTCGAAGATGCGGCCAAGATCGCCGGCGGCAATGCCGTGGCCCGAGTCGCGAACGCGGATGCGGGCGCCGGGTTCGCCTTCCAGTTCGATGTCCGCCGTTTCCAGCAGCAGGCTGCCGCCCTGGGGCATGGCCTGGAGGGCGTTGACGATCAGGTTGATCAATACCTGCTGTAACTCGGCCCGGTTGATTTCCACCCAATGGCTGGCTCCCAGGCGGGTTTCGACGGCGACTTGGGAACGGCTAAGGTTGTGCCGGGTGAGCACCAGGCAGTCGGCCACTACGCTGTTGAGGTCGGTGTCTTCGGCGTAGCCGGCAAAGTCGCCGGGACGGGCGAATTGCAGCAGCTTGGTGATGATCAGACGGATGCGGCTGATCTGCTCGTCGATCAGGCGGATTTCACCTTCCACCGGAGCGGCGGCATCGCCCAGCACTTCGTGGAGCAAATCCAGATTGCCCTGAATGACGGCCACCGGATTGTTGATTTCGTGGGCGACGCCGGCGGTGAGCTCGCCGATGGCGGTGAGCTTTTCATTCATCACCAGTTGTTCCTGGGCCCGGGTCAGGGTGGCGTTGGCTTCCTTGAGGGCGGTGGTGCGCTCCGCCACCTTGCGATCCAGATCGGTGGCCAGTCGTTGCAATTCAAAGCGGCGGGCGGCCAGGGCATCAAGCAGGCTATCAAAGGTGTGGGACAGGCGGCCCAGTTCGTCCCGGCTGGGGTTGGGGCCGACCCGGGCGGACTCGTCCCCGGCGGCGACTTTTTCCATCACCTGGCTCATGCGTTCAATGGGGCGGAAGATGGCCTGGGCGGAACGCAGGGCGGCGAGAGTGCCGAGGCCGGAAACCAGCAGGAAGAACAGGAACAGGGCGGCGAGGGCCATGTTGAGGGCGTGCTGCAGGGGGGCTTCGAGAAAGCCGACGTAGAGCATGCCAACCCGCTCGCCATTGGTGTCGGTGAGGGGTTCGTAGCCGGACATGTAGTTGTCGTTCACGACGAAGGCCGAGCCCAGCCAGACCTGGCCTTGGCGCAACACTTTTTCATAGACCGCCTGGGATACCCGGGTGCCGAGGGCGCGCTGGTTTTCAAAGAGGTGAACGTTGGTGGCGATGCGGGTGTCGCCCAGAAATAGCGTGGCCGTGCCCTGGCTGCCCAGGGGCAGGGAGGCTTCCTGATAAACGATGGTGTTGATGCGATCCACGATGCCGAGGTTGGCATTAAGCAGCACGCCCCCTTCCAGGGCGCCGATCTGCTGGCGGTCACCGCCGAGGACGGGCACGGCGGCCTGGATCATCAAGCCCCGTTCTTCGGCCTTGCGTTGGTCGGGGATGGCATTGCGGGTGGGCATCAATTCCAGACGGGCTTGACGGGCCAGGTGGGGATCAATGGCCTTGAGCTGGTCCGCAGAAAAAACACTGAGGCCGCGCAGACTGTGGCCTTGCAGTGCTTCGTCCACGGGGCGCCAGTTGCGGCGGTCTGTGCCTCGCGGCGCATCGCCGGCGATGACCTTGCCCTGGCTATCCACCAGCACCAGATAGTCGAGGCCCTGATTGCGGGCTTCGCTGTCGAGCAGGGCGTCGAGGGTGGCCGGGGAGTGGGTCTGGAGGGCCGTGTACAAACGATGGGAGGAAGCGAAGCCGTCCAGCCCGGCGCTGACGCCGTTCTGAACCCGGTCGAAATACTGGCGGGCGGTACCCAGGTCGGCGCTGACCTTATTGATCATGAGCTGGTTGTAGCCCTGGGTGCCCCAGATCCAGACGATCAGCAGCAGCACCGGCACCCCCAGCAGCAAGGGCGCCAGCACCAGGGCCAGCAGCTTGATCCGAACAGAACGGCGGAAGCCCTCAAGGCTGCGCCGCAAACGGCCCTGTAAGCCGCTTACAGGCCCCATTCGTGACACTTGCGATCCAGGGTCTTGCGGGAGATGCCGAGCAGGTCGGCGGCCTTCGATTTATTGCCCTGGGTTTGGGCAAGCACTGTGAGGATGTGGCGCTTTTCTACGTCGGCCAGGGAGTGGGAACTGGCGGGGGCATCCCCGCTGGCGGGCAGTTCGTCGTCGCTGACCAGATCGTCCAGAGGAAACTCGCCGAAGAGCAGGGAGCGTTCGACGAAGTTGCGCAGTTCCCGCACATTGCCCGGCCAAGGGTAGGCCATCAAGGCCTGGGCCATGGAGGGGGTAATGGTCAGGGGTGTGAGGCCCAATTGCAGGGACAGATATTCGATGAAGCGGGCGGCCAGTTCGGGCACATCCTCGGCGCGGCTGCGCAGGGGCGGCACGGTGAGGGTCATCACCTCCAGCCGGTAGAACAGGTCCTGGCGGAAGCGGCCTTCGGCCACTTCGGTTTTGAGATTGCGATTGGTGGCCACCACGACGCGGACGTCCACCGGCACTTCCTGTTCGGTACCGACGGGGCGGATGCGGCGTTCTTCCAGCACCCGCAGCAGGCGCGATTGCAGGGCCAGGGGCAACTCGCCGATTTCGTCGAGGAACAGGGTGCCGCCGTGGGCGTAGTAGAACAGGCCGTTGCGGGCTTCGGTGGCGCCGGTGAAGGCGCCTTTGACGTGGCCGAAGAGTTCGGACTCGATCAGGTCGGCGGCGATGGCGGCGCAATTGACGGCGACAAAGGGCCGCGTGGTGCGGGGCGAAAGCTGGTGCAGGGCCCGGGCCACCAGTTCCTTGCCGACGCCGGATTCGCCCTGGATGAGCACGGTGGACGGCGTCGGTGCGATGCGGCGCAACAGTTGCCGCAGGCGGTTGATGGCGTCGGACTTACCGATGATTTCATCGCTGCCAGCACTGCGTTCCGCCAGTTGGCGCCGCAGAACAAAGTTTTCCCGGGACAGGCGGCTGCGTTCGATGCAGCGGGTAATGGAATTGACGATCTGGTCCACGCGGAAAGGTTTCAACACAAAGTCCGCCGCGCCGGCCCGCAGGGCACCAATGGCGGTATCCATGTCGGCAAAGGCAGTGATCAGGATCACGTCGCCGACATAGTTGTTGCTCTTCAAGTCTGTCAGCCATTCCAGGCCGGAGCGGCCAGGGAGGGCAACGTCGAGGATGATCAGGTCGAAGTGGCGTTCCGCCAGCTTGCATTCGCCCTCTTCGGCACTGCCGGCCGTTTCCACATCCCAGCCCCGCAGGATCAGTGTGCGGGAAAGAAAACTGCGCATGCCTTCTTCGTCATCCACCACCAGCACACAGGGGCTGGCCGGGCGGTCGGAAAGGTCAGTGGGGTCAAGGGAAGGAGCGTTGGGAGCAGAAGCCATGGGGCAAGGGGCGAAGGTGCAGCGGAAAGGCCGCCATTGTAAGGGCTGTGCCCCCTAGCGCAGTCGGGTCGGGGGACGGCTGCAGCAGGCGCCGGTACCGGCTCGTACGGCGTTTTCCAGTTCATTGCGTTCGGTGAATTTCCACAGACTGCGGCGCAGGCCATGGAGGCCTTCCTTGAAAGAGAGACCGGCTTCATTTGCCACAGCTTCGATCATGGTGAGGGAAACCAGCAACAGGTCGTAGTCGATGCGCAGGCTGCAGCCATCAAACCGTACTGAAGAGACGCCCGTCATCGCCGCGAGGCGCTGGCTGGCCTCGGTCAAGGCACCTTCTGCACCCTGGGCGGCGATCAGCTTGCGTCGCTTGGGTATGGGGTGAATGTCTGCACTGCGCCGGGCGCCGGTATAAAGCTCGGGGGTTTCTTCAAAGCGCTGCTGGCATTGCCGGGAACAGAAGTGAAACGTGAGGCCCCGGTGCTGCAGGCTATGGGCGGATTCGGCCAAGACAACATCCTTGCCGCAGACGGGGTCGCGACTTGTCTCCGTGCTCATGGCAATGCACTTCGCGCAAAACAGAGACCGGTATTCGATGCGTCGGGCAAAACTTCCTCCAGAAGGTAATGGGCCAGGGTCGCCAGCAGCTTACGTCGGTATTGGCCTGAAGGGGGCACTAAGCAGGGTTTGTCTCACCATCACCATGGTGTCGAAGCCATGATTGGTTTGACAGCAGTCGTGGCATCAAACAAAAACGCCGATGGCCTTGCGGCACACCGGCGCTTGGGACTTGCCTGAAGAGGCAAGTCCGCTGCTGGCAACAATTCGTTCAGAAGCCGAAGGGGGAGTACAGCCATTCCTTGATGACAGCAGAGTCACGCTCGGGCAGGTAGGAGAAGCCGGCCTGCAGGTCGTTGATGACGGCCGTTGCCACGGCGTGGGGAACCGCCTTGGTGGTGAGCATGTGGAAGAACCAGGCCATGGGGTAGCCCACTTGCTTGTCAAAGCGTTGCAGGGCTTCGTTGAGGGCCAGTCCCTGGGCGCCGAAGGACAGATCGAAGCGGGGGGGCGAACCGTTGAGGGCGGCGGCGGGGGAGGCGTGAAGAATGGGCTGGTGGAACCGGTCCAGATGTTCCCGTACGGCGAGGACCCAGTGGTTGGAGAAGACGGCGGCATGGCCGGCGCTACTCTTTTCCCAGGCATCGATAAAGCGATGGACGGGCTGGGGATCGGGTTTCTGTTCCGCCATGCGGCCGACAAAGTCGGCAACGTCAGTAACGCGGCGCAGGGCGTAGAAGGGGATGCCCAGGGGCGTGCAGGGGCTGTTGTCATCGGCACGGGGATCCACCAGTTCGTCCAGGCTGGAAGGGGGATTGTCGTCGGTGAACAGGGGGTGGGAAATAACTTCCTGCAGTTCTTCCACTTCAACTTGGATGAAGTCGGTGGCGTCGTCACCGGTGCTGGCGACCAGATAGTGGGTCTTGCCTGTCAGGTGAGTGCTGCGCAGGCCTGCATCGGCGTAGCGGTCGTGGAGGGCGCCGAAATCGTCGTTGCAATTGGACAGTTCGGCTTCGGCCCAGGCTTCCAGGTCTTCGGCAATGCGATCCCCTTGAGGATTGACGATACCGCCCAGGCGATACCAGCCGCCGCGGGCAAGGACGTCGCGAAAGCTGAGGCCGGAAATCAGGTTGCTGGCATCCTTGGCCAGGGCACCACAGCCCGCAGAAACAGGAGATTTAACGCATAGCTCGGCCAGCGCACGGGTCAGGTCGTTGAGTTTTTCAACAGTGAGGCTACGGGGGGTACTCATGAAGTCTCCGCTTCGGCAAGACGTTGCCAGGCCATATGGCGGACGTCGGGTTCAGGGTCATCCAGGGCGATACGAACGGATTCGCGAGGGGCATTTTGCACGGCGGCAAGACGCACCAGCCAATCCGGGTCTTCCAGTAAAACTACGACGTCATCGGGCAAACCGCGCTCGGCGACGATACGGCGAACTTCGGGTTCCGGATCACCCAGCATTCTTGCCAGGGCGAAAGCAGGCAGGCGCTGAGCAACCGTCTTGCGCACTTCCCGCTCGGGGTCATTGGCCATCTTGGGCAGCTTTCCATGGGACAGGCGTCGGGCAACAACGACCCTCACCATGTAATCGGAATCGGAAGCCATGGGCAGCAGCAGGTCGGGAGACATGCGCTGGGCAACGGTGATGCGAACCTCCCGGTCCGGATCCTTGCTCATGACTTTTAATTCATCGGGGGGGAGACGCATGACCACTGCCCGGCGCACGACTTCATCGCTGTCGTTCTGCAGGGCCAGGATGCTTTCTACGGGGGCGTAACGAACCGCAATGGCCCGGCGCTCCCAGAAGCCATCCTTCAGATAGCGGTCGGCGACATCCGGGTTGGCGCGAAGGAAGCGGTCGATCTGTCGGCCGCTGTGGGCGCGCACGCAGGCATCTCCCGGCTGGCAGCGGGAAGCTTCCAGCCGGTCGGTGTGGGGGCAGTTGGCGCAGAGGCCATGCTGTCCCAGCCCTAGCACGGTATCAGTCGTCGTCACCGATAATGCCCACGACAATACCGCTGGCCACTTCGGCTTCGGTGGTGAATTTGACGCAATGTGCGCCGGTATCCATGAAGTACAAATGGCATACGGTATTTTCGGAGACCGGCTTGACGTTGACCGGGATGTGGTCGTCATTACAGACCACGATCCTGAGCCCGGGAAATTTCCCGCGCAGGGTTTGGGTCACGCCGTTCTCGTCATTCAGCGAGGGCAGGGCCGCTACTGCATCGGCCACTTGCTGGACCAGGGCGGCTTCGATCATGCCTCTTCCTCTTCAGCCATGTCGGCAAAGCGGCTCAAGGAACTGGCTTCGACGCCCATGATTTTGGCCAGCCAAGGGGGCGGTGCCTGCAGGGTGGTTTGCAACTGGGTAAGGGTTTCCCGGGCCGGAGCCGATTTGGGAATCTTCACCGGATGCACACCGACCCGGACAACCTTGGCCGCGGCAGGGCCACCAATGGATTGCACATAGACCACTTGGCAATCATTGATGAGATTGGAGCGGGCAACGTTGCGGTCTTCTGCCGTATCCGCCTCGGCGGTGGAGCGCACGGCGATCAGTCGGGTTTCCGTCGGGGAAACCTGATAAACGAGGAAGCGCTCGCAGGAGCCGAAATGGCCATCGAGGTTTTCTTCAGTATTGGAGGCAACGGCAACCCGGATGGAGCCGGGCATGTCGCCTTCAGTGAAGGCTTCCAGCGGTAGCTTGGTCTCGTCTTCCACGCCTTCGCCCCAGAGCAGGCGGACGGCTTCCTTGATCTGTTCGGTGCTGTAGTCGGGCTCGATAACGTCATCGCCTTGAATCATGGCTTTGAGGTCGGCCACGGTCAATTTGGCAAGGGCAGATTCAGCCAAGGGCAAGCCGAGCTTGTCGGCGAGGGCTGCAGCCAGTGCACGAGGTTCAATGCCGGGTAGCGCATGAGCCGCAAGGCCGATGCGCAACGCGACTTCACGGGTAATGGGGGACGACATGGCGTTCTCCTGTGACCGCAAGCGTGGGAGCAATCCCGCCATTCACAAGAATGGCAGGGTTGCTGCTATTAATCCGCCACACCGCAACGAGTGCGGTGCAGGGGCTCAGATCAGATGAAGACGATGCAGGACTCGCCAGCCGGACAGGCGGCAAGACACTGGGGTTCGTCGAACTCGCCTTCACATTCAGTACATGTTTCGGCGTTGATCTTGAAAATGCCACCCTTGTCGGTAATGGACTTGGTGGGGCAAACGGGCTTGCAGTCGCCACAGGAGGTGCATTCAGCTTGGACGATTTTCAGTGCCATGATGTTTTCCTTTCAGTTCGATTCTGCGTGTCTTATTCCGCTGCATCCAAACGCTTGGCGCGCAGGGAGATGGGCAGACGGGCAGGAGCAGCCTGGGGTTCAATATAGTAGCAACCACCATTGTTCAACTTGATTTCACCACCCCATTTTTCCGGGGTGTCGAATTCCATTGAAACGATAGTGTCTTCCAAATCCCGCTTGGGGAGATAGAAAGTGTAGCTACCTGCTGCATCCTTGCGGATCATGATGTTGGCCATGATGGGCCTCCGGTTTATAACTTCTGAAACTTAAAAACCGCAGCCACCACCCGGTTCCCTTTTGTGAAGGGGCCGGGTAGAAGCTGCGGTGACTTGATTAGCGAACCAAGTCGAAGTTGTAGTCGGTGGTACCCATGCCCATGGTTTCTTGATCAAGACGCTCAAGTACTGCATTCACCAGGGTAGTCACAACTTGCATGGTGCCTTCGTACCCGAGGGTAGTCTGACGATGCAGATGGTGACGGTCGAACAGGGGGAAGCCCAGACGGATCAGGGGTACTTCGAATTCCTTACCCTTGAACATGGTGTCGCGCTGGATGTACTTACCGTAGCTGTTACCGATCAGGAAATCGGGCTTGTCGGTGAAGCACAGGCTGCGCAGATGCCACAGATCGCGACCAGCATAGACTTTGCCATTGACGCCGAAGGGGCTGTCGGCCAGCATCTTTTCCATTGCCTTGGTCCAACGCTTGTTGGCGTTGTGGCAGAGGATATGAGTAGGCTCAGCACCAACTTCCAACAGGATCTTGGTCAGGCCCATGACGAAGTCAGGATCGCCGTAAAGGGCGAACTTCTTGCCATGCAGCCAGGCGTGGGAGTCAGAAACCAAGTCACAGCAACGGCCACGTTCCAGTTCCAGGGAAGCGGGAATTGGCTTGCCAGTGATTTCAGAAACCTTCATCAGGAATTCGTCGGTCCATTCAACACCCATGGGGACGTTGAGCTTGGGCACGTCGTGATTCCAGGTGCCTTCCACGAACTTCTTGGTCTTTTCCAGTTGCCAGGGTTGCAGCAGGATGGTGTTGAAGGCGTTAGGAGCATCCTTCACTTCATCTTGCGTTGTGCCACCGGCATACATGCGGAACTCACCGTCAGCGGGCGTATCCAGCACTTCAGTGGGATCGGACAACAGAACATTGTCGACGCCCATTTCGGCCAGCATGCGCTTGATGACGCGGAAGTTGCCCAGGTAGGTTTCAAAACCGGGAACCAGGTTCAGCTTGCCATTGCTACCGACCTTCTTGCCTTCCATGTGGTTCAGCGTGAAGTAACGGGCAATGCCTTCGAACATGTTGTCCCAACCAGTCACGTGGGAGCCCACGAAGGAAGGGGTATGAGCGAAGGGAACCGGGTAGTCCTGAGGAATGTGACCGGCCTTCTTGGTGTTGGTGATGAAGGCATTCAAGTCATCACCGATAACTTCCGCCATGCAGGTGGTGGAAACGGCGATCATTTCAGGCTTGTAGATTGCCTTGCAGTTTTCCAGACCATCAAACATGTTCTTCTGACCACCGAACACGGCGGCATCTTCCGTCATGGAGTCGGACACGCAGGAGATCGGCTCTTTGAAATGACGGTTGAAGTAAGAACGGAAGTAAGCAACACAACCTTGGGAACCGTGCACATAGGGCATGGTCTTTTCGAAGCCCAGGGCGCAAAGAACGGCACCCAGAGGTTGGCAGGCCTTGGCGGGGTCAACCGTCAGGGCTTCACGCTTGAAGTTCAGGTCCTGATATTCCTGGGTCGTGGACCACAGGAAAGCTTCTTGGATCTTGGCTTCGTCATGGCGCTCTTCGAACAGGTCTTGCTTGTTCTTGATGGAGGCTTTGTAGTCGTCGTCCCGGAACAGGGGATAGCACGGCTTGATATCGTCTACGGCTTGCATCTTTATCTCCTTAGCCCGGCCATCTCATGTGTGGACGCGGGCACAAGTTGAAAATCAGGGTGGCGATTCCGAATCGGAACCGCCGATCCGGTATTACGCTGCTTTCTGTTCAGCTGCTGCTTCAGGCTTCTTCTTCCAGGGGGGAACAAGATTCTTGAAGGTTGGGCTGGAGATGGCGATGTCCATATCGCGAGCGAAGATGGCGAAGCCGTCATAGCCGTGATAGGGGCCGGAGTAATCCCAGGAGTGCATCTGACGCAGGGGGATACCCATTTTTTGGAACACGTACTTTTCCTTGATGCCGGAACCGACCAGATCAGGGTTGATGCGCTTGACGAATTCTTCCAGTTCGAAACCGGTGACGTCGTCGTACAGCAGAGTGGCATCGCCCATTTCTTTGATGGTGCGGTCATAGTCATCGCCGTGGGCGAATTCGTAACCGGTACCAACGACTTCCATGCCCAGATCTTCGTAGGCGCCGATCACGTGACGGGGACGCAGACCGCCCACGTACAACATGACCTTCTTGCCTTCGAGGCGGGGCTTGTACTTGTCGATGACGGCTTGCATCATGGGCTGGTACTTGGCGATAACCTTTTCGGCACCTTCTTTGATCTTGTCGTCAAAGAATGAGGCGATGTTACGCAGGGCTTCAGCAATCTTGGTGGGGCCGAAGAAGTTGTATTCCATGTAGGGAATACCGTACTTTTCTTCCATGTGACGGCTGATGTAGTTCATGGAACGGTAGCAGTGGAGCAGGTTCAGCTTGGCTTTGGGAGTGTTTTCCATTTCAGCCAGGGTGCCGTCGCCGGACCATTGAGCGATCACGCGCAGGCCCATTTCCTCGAGGAGGATACGGGAGGCCCAAGCATCGCCACCGATGTTGTAGTCGCCGATGATGGTGACGTCGTAGGGTGTGGATACGAAGTCGGTAGAGCCATCGCGGTTGCCCAGAACCCAGTCACGGACTGCGTCGTTGGCGATGTGGTGACCCAGGGACTGGGACACGCCACGGAAGCCTTCGCAACGGACGGGAACGACGGGCTTGTTGATTTCCTTGGCACCCTTCTTGGACACGGCTTCGATATCGTCACCGATCAGACCGATGGGGCATTCGGATTGCACGGAAATACCCTTGTGCAGGGGGAACAGTTGTTCCACTTCGGTGATCAGCTTGGCGAGCTTCTTGTCGCCGCCGAACACGATGTCTTTTTCCTGGAAGTCGGAAGTGAAGTTCATCGTGCCGAAGGTGTTGATACCGGTGATGCCGACGTAGTAGTTACGACGACCGGCACGGGAATACTGACCGCAACCGACGGGACCGTGGGAGATGTGGATCATGTCCTTGACGGGACCCCACACCACGCCTTTGGAACCGGCGTAGGCACAGCCGCGGATGGTCATCACGCCAGGCAGGGACTTACGGTTGGAAGTGATGCACTTCTTGGATTGTTCCAGAGTTACGTCATTGGCGGCCAAATGCTTGGCACGATCCTTCTGGGCTTTTTCGGGGTATACCGCCAGCACCTCTTGGATGAGGGCTTCGGTTTCTTCACGGGTTAGCGTGGACATCTTGCATCTCCTTGTCAAAATCGGCGCCAATCTGCGCACGATGACTCAAAAGACTTGGGCACCCCCGGCCAAGGCCGGGGATTCGGTACAACAATTACTTAGGCAGCAGCAGCAGCGTCAGCAGCCAATTCAGCGGCAGTCTTGCCGATGATGGATGTGTCTTCCACTTCCATGATGCCGAATTCCATCAGCAGTTCTTCCAGCTCGTCCATGGTGATGGGAGTGGGAATAACGAACTTGGTGTTTTCGAAGATCTTCTTGGCCAGTTGACGATATTGGTCAGCTTGCTTGTGAGTGGGATCGTATTCGATCACGGTCATACGACGGATTTCAGCGTGTTGCACTGCGTTGTCGCGGGGAACGAAATGGATCATTTGGGTGCCGAGCTTGGCAGCCAGAGCCATGATCAATTCATCTTCGCGGTCAGTGTTACGGCTGTTGCAGATCAGGCCGGCCAGACGCACGCCACCGGAGTTGGCGTACTTCACGATGCCCTTGGCGATGTTGTTGGCAGCGTACATGGCCATCATTTCGCCGGAGCAAACGATGTAGATTTCTTGAGCCTTGTTTTCGCGAATGGGCATAGCGAAACCGCCACACACCACGTCACCCAGCACATCGTAGAACACGAAGTCGAGGTCTTCGTCGTAAGCGCCTTCTTCTTCGAGGAAGTTGATGGCGGTGATAACGCCGCGGCCAGCGCAGCCAACACCAGGCTCAGGACCACCGGATTCAACGCACTTGATGCCGCCGAAACCGACGGAGAGCACGTCTTCCAGTTCCAGATCTTCCACGGAGCCGGCTTCAGCAGCCAGTTCCATCACAGAGTTCTGTGCCTTGCTATGCAGGATCAGACGGGTGGAGTCAGCTTTGGGGTCGCAACCGACGATCATCACCTTCTTGCCCATTTCAGCCAGGGCGGCGACGAGGTTTTGCGTGGTGGTAGACTTTCCGATACCACCTTTGCCGTAAATAGCGGCTTGACGAAGTTTTGCCATGATGCAATCTCCTTGTGTTGAGTCTCTTCGGGCGTTGGGGGAATCCCGTGCTCCCGGGTACATTTCCGCAAGAGGTGTGCCAGTACTTTTTTGATTACTTAACTTGTTGAAAAATAATTGAAACTAAGTAATCTCCCACTGCCAAACTCGGGCTTTTCATCCGACAATTCCCCGGGTAGTTGTAGGGCCTCCGACAAGGGTCCGTCGCTTCCGGCACCAGCCCGCCTGCCGATTAACCGCTGCAATCTGCCGGCGGTCATCCTGGGTGGGCTTACCTATCAGCAGCATCCCGTTCCGCTGGTTCTTGATGGCGTGGAGGAGTTGCACCGCGAGCTATTCCGGCATCTGGACTTATTGGAGGATCTGGCGGACAGGGACCGGCTTTTCCGCGACTACATGGCAGTGCACTTCTGTCTGGACCAGTTGGAAGAGGCAGGCTTCGATCCCTCGGGCAGTGGCCGGGGCAAAGCGAACTGGTTACGTTTGTTGCGGGGCTGGGGCTTCGATTCCGATGGGCTGGAAGGTGCTGCGCTCAAAGCCTGGGTGGAATCTCGCTTCGGCCTGCCGCCCCGATTTCACGGGCAGCCCCTGCGGGATTACGCTGGTGAGCCCTGGCGGCGTTATGAGGAAATGCGCTCCCGTGCGCTCTATGGCACCAATGCCCTGGAGGCCCAGTTGGATATGCTCTACGCCTGGTGCCAGTACGAGTTTTCCCGGGCCAATGCGGCAGCAGACGGGGCTGCGGACGCACTTACGCTGTACCGTGGCGTCAATCGTTTGGCCGAGCATGAAGTACTGGGAAGGGAGGGAAGTAGCGAGCTGGTGTTGTTCAACAACCTGACCTCCTTCAGCCTTTCCCGAGAAAGGGCAGGCGAGTTCGGCGATGCCATCCTCGAGGTGAGGGTGCCCCTGCCCAAAGTGTTCTTCCACTGCGAACTCTTGCAAGATGTCCTGCGTGGTGAAGGCGAATACTTGGTTATTGGTGGCGTCTATCGCGTTCAGGTACTTGATTTTTAATCATTTAAAAATCGTGTTTGGCAATGTCTGGTTTACGACAGAGCGCTGACGGGACATCTGGCCCCAAGCAATAAAGAAAGGCGCATGGGATGCGCCCGTCCTGATTCAGGGGTGAAAGTGAGCCAATGGTTGGGCGTTTTGCTTTTCTTTCGGGTCAGCTTCTACCGGGAGATGCTGAAAGAAGTAGCAAAACGCAGCCGTCAGGGCGGTAAGTGACCAAAACATCAGGAAGCCCGTGGAATAGACCGCCATGGAACTCCATTGCACGGGTTCGCCAAACAGATACAACTCTTGGGGATCAATAAACGCGAAGAAGGCCATTTCGCCAAATACGGCTGTAACGAATGACGGCCAGAAAATATATATCCACTTCATTTGTGTGTCCTCCTGTCATGGTTGGGGCATGAACGTCTGGAGCTGCAGTCTGGAGATTGCGACGCGGTTATTTATGTGTGTAGGTCAGTGTGTCGATCACCATGACTCGGACCATTGTTGTGGTCGTGGCAAGTAAATGCAAGCTGCACTGCAGCGTAGATTTTTTGACAGCGGTGTCTTATGCCCCGAGCCCTCTGGAGAGGTGGGCACGAGAGTCAGAACGGCACGCTGTTGCGAATAAAGGCGCCAGCTTCCAGGGCCGGAAGGGGATGGCTGTATAGGAAGCCCTGCATCTCGTCGCAACCTTGCAGTCGGAGGAAATCGGCCTGGGATTCGGTTTCCACACCTTCGGCAATGACGGTCAGGTGCAGATTCCTGGCCAAGGTGATGATGGTATTGGTAATTGCCTTGGCGTCTTCTTTGTCGGGAATGCCGCGAATGAAGGATTGGTCAATTTTTAGTTTGGTGACTGCCATGCGTCCCAGATAGGCGAGGGATGAGTAACCGGTGCCGAAGTCGTCGATGGAAATCTGCAAACCGATATCCCGCAGGGCTTGCAGGGTGAGGGTGACTTCTTCGGTGTCGCCCATGATGATGCTTTCCGTCACTTCCAGTTCCAGGTACTGGGGCGGGAGATTCATTTCCTTCAGCAGTGCGGCGACATGCTCTACCAGTCGGGGTTGGTGGAACTGGATGGCGGAAAGATTGACCGCCACTGTGACCGGGCTACCGGCGCGCAACCAGAGGCTGGCCTGGCGACAGGCTTCCCGCAGTACCCAAGCGCCAAGAGGAATGATCAGACCGCTTTCTTCCGCCAGGGGAATGAAGCGTCCCGGGGCAATCAGGCCATGGCGCGGGTGATTCCAGCGTACCAGGGCTTCCACGCCGTTGACCTGGCCTGTCATGGAGAGTTGTGGCTGGTAATGAACCACGAAGTGACCTTGTTCCAGACCCTGGCGCAGATCGTTTTCCATGGCCAGCCGTTCCAGGCTGCGGGTGTTCATGTCGGCTTGATAGAACACGCACTGGTTGCGCCCCAGTCCGGTTGCATGGTGCAGGGCGGCTTCGGCATTGCGCATCAGGGTGGCATCGTCTTCGGCATTGTCGGGAAAGAGCGCAATACCGACACAGGCTGTTGTTTCCACCATACAGATGGAGCCGAGATCCATTTGTCCGGAAAGACTGTTCATGGCGCTGGCCGCAAGGCGCCGGGCATCGTCGGTATTCACGCTGCCAGAAATCAGCAGGGCGTAAAGGTCTGCACTCATGCGGGCAACGGTACCGCCGGGTGGAATCGCACGATTCAGGCGTAGGGCAACTTCTTTCAGCAGCGAATCACCGGCCTGGTGCCCCAGGGAATCGTTGATGTCCTTGAAGCGATCCAGATCAAAGAACACCAGGATCACACTATGGCGGTTTTGCTGGGCCGTCTGGATTTCCTTTTTTAAGCGTTCCAGCAGTAGCACCCGGTTGGGCAGACCGGTCAGGGCATCAAAATAGGCCAGACGATAAATCCGCTCTTCTGCCTGGCGACGCTCGGTGACGTCGTTGGCGATCACCATGCGCGCTGCGTGCCCTTCGAAATCGAGATCATGGGTGGCTATTTCCATGTCCATCAGGGTGCCGTCCTTGCGCATGTGGCGCCACGTACCGTTTTGATTGATGGTGCGTGCAGGGCGTAATAGGTCGTCTTCAGGTTGTGGAGCCAGGTCCACCGGTCGCAGGTTGTACAGGGCGAGTTGCTGCCACTCTTCGCGGCTGTAACCGTAATGGCGAATTGCCGCTTCGTTGACGGCCAGAATCGCTTCCGTTTCCTTATCGTATACCCACGCCGACAAGGGGCTTTCAGCAAACATGCGGTGGTAACGATTTTCGCTGGCGATCTGGGCGGCCCGGGCATGGTCCAGTTCGTTGCGTGCCTTGGCATAACGATCCATTTCCCGCTGTACCAGCCAGCCAAGCAATAGGGAGGTGACGGTGACGAAGACCCAGCCCTTCCAAGTTTGCACTGCGGTCAGTGTTTCAGCGTCATGGAACAACGCCTCAGCTACCCTGTCCGAGACGACAATCCAGATCAGGGACAGCGACAGGTAAATCAGGGAAATGCGAAGGGCTGGCAGGAGTAGCAGCTTGTCCATGGGGCGCTCCTCTCCAATAGATTGATACGAAAAGAAATATTCTATGACGCAAGAATGCCATGGGACAGGAAGGTTGTCACGAACATCACAAGCTTGGTGATGGAATGACAAGGTCGACAATGCCATTTCAGCGTCAAGCCGCATGGGCTCTGGATAGACCCTCCGGCCTGTTTCTTGCACTCAAGGAAGGAACCCCTGCCCGGAGATAAAAAAATGATTACATCAGAACTGCGCGACCAATGGATTGCCGGCCTTAAGGACGGCAGTATCGTCCCCTACCTAGGTGCCGGTGTTTTGGCCGATGTTACTTCCAAACTTGATGGTCGGCCCATGCCGGCAACAAGCGACCAGTTGATCATCGCCATGAATAATGGCCAGCCCATGGCGCCCAAGCTGATGTACGAGTTTCCCCGAGCTGCGATGAATATCGAGCTGAAAAAGGGTCGTAGCACAGTGAATCGTTTTCTCGACACTACCTACGGCCAGACCCAATGGACCCGTAGTGCCTTTCACGACTGGATCAAGGAGCTTCGTCCTCCCTACGTGATCGACATTAATCGCGACACCCAATTGCAAGATAGCTATTCCGACCAGCCCCACACCCTGATCGTGGGCTGTGCCCGTCTTGGCGGCAGCGCCTTCCGCTTCAAGCTCTATGCGTGGGATGGTCAGAGCTACTCTGCCATTCAGCCGGAACAGGCCGCTCTTAACCTGCCGGTGCTGTTCAAACCCATGGGAACGCCTCGGCCCCACCCCACCTACATCGCTTCCGATGCGGACTACGTGGACTACATCACCGAGTTGATGGGCGGTTTTGCCATTCCCGGCCCCCTGAAGAAGTATCGCCAGGGCAAGAAATACCTGCTGGCCGGTCTGCGCCTGAACCGGGATTCCGAACGTATGGTGCTTTCCGACATTATCTACGGTGCCGATGCCCATACTGGCTGGGCGCTGATTGCCGAGCCCAACGACAAAGAGCGCCGTTTCTGCAAGAAACTGGGCCTTGAAATCGTTGAAGCCGAACTCAGCGATCTTCTGGCAGAGCCCGTCGCCGCCTGAGTACCTTGTGCGGTAGTACCAAGTAAGTTCTCTTACTTTAGTCTAATATCCATTAAATAAGACTGGGTATAAGACTAAAGCGAGGGAGAGCTTGTGGGACGGATGTTGAAAGTGGGCGGCGGGTTTGTCGCCTTACTTTGGTTTTGCCTCATGGTCTGGGTCGGTGTCGATCTGTTCCAGGCTCGCCAGCGGGAGCTTGAGTCAGCCCGGCTGGTCGGGGATACCGTATCCAAAGTCCTCGAAAGTCACATGACTGCTACGGTGCAGAAGATTGATCTGCATCTGTCTGGTTTCACTCTCCATTATCAAGATGCCGTAGCCCACCACCGGCCCCGGCAAGAGATTGAAGCCGAGTTGGCCCGCTACCTTTCCCTGTTTCCCGAAGCGCAAAGCTTCCGTGTTGCGGATGCCGAAGGGAAATATGTCTACGACGCTTCCCGGGTTCTGCCACCGGTGAATATTTCGGATCGGCTTTACTTCAAACAGCTGCAGGCCGATCCGAACGCCGGTTTAATTGTTTCGGAACCCTTGATCTCGCGCATTACCAATGCAGGTATAGTCGTTCTGGCTCGGCGCCTGGAGGATGGAAAGGGTAATTTCATTGGCATTGTGCTGGCTGCCGTCAAGATTTCCTTCTTTGAACATCTCTTTTCGACCCTGAACGTCGGCCCTCATGGGCTGATTGCCCTGCATACGGACAAGATGCAGTTGATCGCCCGGCAGCCGCCCATGGACCTGATGCGCGGCAAGACCATTGACGACAGCCCCATTCCCGGCCTGATTGCCGAGGGAAAGCTGACGGGCAGTTTTTATCGAAACTCCTCTCTGGATCATGAGTGGCGCCTTTTCGTTTATCGAAAGGTCAGTGACATGCCCTTCATCCTGAGCGTCGGTTTTTCCGAGCAGGATGTACTGGCCGACTGGAGACACCGGGCTTTGGTGTACAGCGGGCTCGGCGTAATTCTGACGCTGGCTTTGCTTGCCCTGAGAAGAGCCCTGGCGCGAAACTACACGCAGACCAAGGCCCTAGCGGAATTTATGAGTGCGGCCTATCAGGAAAAGGAAAGGCAGAGCCGGGCCTTGCTCAATTCCATTCCTGCTTTTGCCTGGCTGATTGACACTGAAGGCCGCTATTTGGCGGTCAACCAGAACTTCTGCCAGTTGGTGGGGCAGACGGAAGATGCCTTGCTGGGCAAGACCGCTGACGATGTTTTTCCTGCGGCCATTGCCCAGGCCCTGCGCGAAGGCCAGTTGCGTACCTATGAGGCCGGTGGTTCCCTGCGGGAAGAGCGGTGGTTCGATATCGGCTCAGGGCCACAGCTCTATCAATTGGTCCGGGTCTCGGTCTTTGATGAGCAGGGCAATGCAACCGGGCTGGCCGGGGTTGCCTGGGATATTTCAGAACAATTCCGGGCTCAAGAGCGGCAGCGATTGGTGGCCCATGTCTTTGATCACAGTGCCGAGGCATTGCTGATTCTTGACCCGGGTCGCCGCATCATTGCCTGCAATGAAACCTTTACGCAGCTGACAAACTATCGCCTGGATGACATTACGGGCAAAGAACCCTGGTTCCTTGCTTCGGAAAACTACGACGAAGGCATGTGGGATCAAATTCGCAGCGATGTGCTCAAGTACGGCAATTGGTCCGGGGAGACCTGGATTCGTCAGAAGCAGGGAATTGATTGCCCCGTCTGGTGCAATATTGGTTTGGTCATGGATGACCAGAAGCAAATTGCCAACATTGTCATTCTCATGTCGGACCTGTCGGAACGGAAGGCCACCGAGGCACGGATCGAATCCCTGGCCACCGTTGATCAAATGACCGGTCTGTCGAACCGTTACGGGTTCGCCAAAGTGTTTTCCGAATGGTTGGCCCAGGGCCGCAGCGGCACATTGCTGATGCTGGACATGGATCAACTGGCGCGGGTGAATGACGCCTTTGGCCATGACGTGGGTGATCTGTTGCTGTTGCAGGTCAGCCAGCGACTAGGCAAGTTCCTGCAAGAGGGGGATTTGCTGGGCCGCCTGGGCGGCGACCAGTTCGGCTTGCTGGTAGCCAGTTGCACTGATCCGATCGAGATAGAAAGTTTGGCTCGTCAACTGCTGGAAGCCGTAGCGGAACCGGTTGTCATCGACCAGGGCGACGTGGTGGCAACGGCCAGTGTCGGGATTTGTCTGTTCCCCGCGGATGGCAACGATGCCATCACCCTGCTGCGCAATGCGGATGCCGCCATGCACCAGTCCAAAAACTCAGGCTTGAGCCAGTTCCGCTTCTTCTCCCTGGACATGAATCGCCACATGGCGGAACGCATGCGACTGGAAAGTGACCTGCGCGGCGCCATACAGCGGGACGAGTTGAAACTCTATTTTCAGCCCCAGGTGGACATCGCTGCGGGGCGCATCATCGGCTTCGAGTGTCTGCTGCGTTGGCAGCATCCTGAACTGGGGTTGGTCTCGCCCCTCAGTTTCATTCCCATTGCGGAAGAAAGCGGCCTGATTCTGCCCATCGGCGCCTGGGTGCTGGAGCAGGCTTGTCAGTTCAGCAAGGCCTGGCAGGACGAAGGCAAGGCCCCCTGGGTCATGGCCGTCAATCTTTCCGCCATCCAGTTCCATGACGGAAAACTGGTCGGTACCGTGGCCGCGGCCCTGGCAAAAACCGGCCTTGATCCCCGCTGGCTGGAGCTGGAAATCACGGAAAGCGTCCTGATGGAGGACCCGGAAAAAGTGGTGGGCGTGCTGGAAGAACTCAAGGCCCTGGGCGTCATGCTGTCCATCGACGACTTCGGTACCGGCTATTCCAGCTTGGCCTATCTCAAACGTTTCCCCATCGACAAGATCAAGATCGATCGTTCCTTCGTGAACGATATTCACCAGGACCCCAACGATGCCGCCATCGTACGGATGGTGATCAGTATGGCTGGCGAACTGGAACGCAAGGTCATTGCCGAAGGTGTGGAAACCCAGGAACAACTGGACTTCCTGCGCCTGCACCGCTGCGATGAAGTCCAAGGCTATTTCTATAGCCGCCCGATTCCCGGCCCCGACGTGGCCGCTTATGTGGAAAAGCACGACGCTGCCCTGATGACCAAGCCTTGACGGTCAGGTGGCGTCACCTTCAGGGATTTTCCTGAACAAATCTGTTGATCCATCCCCCTTCGTTTGCGCTCAGGACCGGCGTCGACGCGGGGGGGGATGGCTTGATCAGCGTTCCCCCGGATTCTTGCTGGGTGTTTTCCGGCTTGACAGGGCGGTCAGGGCTATTTCATCAGGTGAATTTAATTCAACATATAAGCGGGTTTTGGGAGGAATGCCTTTGGCCCCTCTTTCAACTACCGCTCAACCATGCGGTTTTTCGTCAATTGATGCCCGGGTTTTATGGTGAAAATAATTCACATCATGGAGGGTAGGCCAAGTTGCGCGTTTGCCCAAGCCGTCATCGCCAGCCCTTTGGTCAGGATGATCAGGATTTTCTGGCGTTGAAAACTGCCTTGATTCCCTCGAAAAGGGGATAGCACAGCAGGCCCAGGGCGAAGGCTGCCCAGGCTGCCGGCCAGGCGGGGGGCGCAAAGGTAAAAATCCGGGCGATGCTGTCCACCCGGGTGATCAGCAACAGGGCTGCGCTGACCGCTGTCACGACGATCAGGCCTTCCTTCGGTATTCCTTTCAGGCCATCCACCAGTCCTGCTGCTGCCTTGCGGCTGCTGAAAATCAGGGCGGTACTTGCTGTGATCAGGGTAATGAAGGCCAGGGCTTTTGCTTGGGGCGGTGCTATGTCGCTATCCAAACCGTAGTGATAGGTGATGAGGCTAGCCGCCGTCGCCAAGCCGCCCAGGGCAAGACTGAGCCAGATATTGGCGGTGGTGAGCAGGGCGTCGCCCCGGGGGCGAGGGGGATTTTTCATCAGGTCTGCCGGGGCCGGTTCCGCCTCGAAAACGATGGAGCAGGTCGGGTCGATCACCAGTTCCAGAAAGGCAATGTGCACCGGCGCCAGCAGGGGCGGCAGCCCCAGCAATAGCGGCAGAATAGAGAGGCCGACAATGGGAATATGCACGCCCAAGGTATAGACCATGGCCTGACGCAGATTGGCGAAGATGCGGCGGCCTTGCCGCACAGCCGCGACGATGGCCGAAAAATCATCCTCCAACAGCACCAGTGAAGCCGCCTCCCGCGCCACGTCGGTGCCCCGGCGACCCATGGCGATGCCGATGTGGGCCGCCTTCAGGGCCGGGGCATCGTTGACGCCGTCGCCGGTCATGGCAACGATTTCCTTGCGGGTCTTGAGAGCCTGGACAATGGCCAGCTTTTGGCCCGGATTGACCCGGGCAAAAATTCCGATGTCGTGACATTGCGCCAACAAGTCCTGCTCGGAAAGGGCGGCCAGTTCGGCTCCGGTGATCACCTTTTGCTGGCGAAGGCCGGCCTGGGCTGCGATGGCCTGGGCGGTGCGGGGATGATCGCCGGTGATCATCACCACCCGAATCCCTGCGGCATGACATTCGGCGATGGCGGCCGGCACTTCGGGCCGGATCGGATCGGCCAGCCCCACCAGCCCCAGGAATTCAAAGGCAAAGTCGTGCTGTATGTCCGGCAGCTCCTTGCCGGAATGCACCGCTTTGGCGAAGCCCAGCACTCTCAAGCCCTGGTCGGCCATGCGTTCGGCTTCCCGGTTCAAGGTCTCTTGCTGCGCCGGGTCCAGGTGGCACAGGTCGGCAATGGCCTCCGGTGCGCCTTTGGCCGCTACCACCTGTTGATTGCGGTGAGGAGGCTGCCACAGGTGGGACATGGCCAGTAGCCCTTGAGAAAGCTCGTACTCATGGACCAGGGCCCAGTCGGGATGCAAGTGTTCCGTCTGGGCCAGATATTCCCCGGCCAGCCGGTGGAAGGCTTGTTCCATGGGATCGTGGGGCGCCATTTCGCTGGCCAGTACGCCGAATTCCACCAGTTCGTGAAAGTGTTCCGGCAAGGGGGCCATCTGGTCTTCAATGGCGAGAGACTGGCCGTTCACGTAAAGGGCCGCCACCGCCATACGGTTCTGGGTCAGGGTGCCGGTCTTGTCCACGCAGAGCACAGTGGTTTCGCCCAGGGTTTCAATGGCGGCCAGATGACGGGTCAGGACTTTGTGACTGGCAATACGGCGAGCGCCGAGGGCGAGGAAGACGATCAGGATGACGGGGAATTCCTGGGGCAGGATGCTCATGGCCAGGGTGATGCCGGCCAGCAATCCATCAAGCCAGGTGCCCCGCAGCCAGACAAAGACCAGGGTCAAGATCAGGCAGAGGCCGATACCGATAATGGCCAGCCGCTGGGCAAGGGAGGCCATCTCGCGATGAAGGGGAGAAGCCGTATCGTCGATGTCCTGCAAGGATTGGCTGATGCTGCCCAGGGTTGTTGCCAAGCCTGTGCTCATCACTTGAATGCGGCCCTGCCCGCTGACGATAAGGGTGCCGGCGGACACCCGACTGGCATCGTCGCCTTCTGTTGTGGTGGCTACGGTTTTCGTGACGGTGACGGATTCCCCCGTGAGCAGGGATTCGTCCAGGGCCAGTTCATGGGCTTCAAGGACTACGCCATCGGCGGGAACCCGATCCCCTTCGCTGAGCAGCAGCAAATCGCCCCGCACCACTTCCCGGCCGGGAATGCGCTCGACCTTGCCGTCCCGCAGTACCAGAGCCCGGGGGCTGGACAGGTCGCGCAGGGCAGCCAGGGTTTTTTCGGTACGGCGTTCCTGCAGGGAGGTGAGGGTCATGATCACCACCACGAAGCCGAGCAGGATGAGGGCTTCGTGTACATCTCCCATCAGCAGGTAGATCAGCCCCGCGCCCAGTAGCAGCAGAAACATGGGTTCTGCCATCACGGTCAGCACGATCTTCAGGAAGGATTTTCCCTGGTCGGCGGCTAGCTCGTTATAGCCGTCGCGGCGCAATCTGGCAGCCGCTTCGTCGCGGCTTAATCCGGTGGGTGGCGTGGAGGGATTCATGGTGCTCTGCTGGCGTTGGCAACAGAGCCATTATGTGGGAAGAAAGCAGCTGGTTTGGTGTTGCCCTGCACAAAGCGGGAAAGTCCTTTTACAAAAGCACCAGGGGCCGGGACGGGGTTTCCGTCCTCGGCCCCTGGGCTGAGGTGTCTTGCTGGCTACCAGATCGGGATCGCCGTCCGGCAGTCAGGTTGCCTTAGTCGATCAGGCCCGCAGCAGTGCCTTGATCAGGCGTTCGGAAAGCTGGTCTTCGGTGAATTGGGCTTCATTGGGGGGATACAGTTCGTCTTCAATGATGGTGATGCCGTTGTCGGCAGCCAGGGCCTTCAGCTCCTTGATCTTCTGGCATTCCTTGAGCTTGGCCTTGAGGGCTTCATCAGTGCGGGCTTTGTCGGAAAAGGCTTTGATATCTTTGACGGACATTTTCTAGGCTCTCGAGTTAAGTTGAACAAAAGGGTTAAAAGGATTTCATGCCACGGCCCGTTGCAAAGGCGGCAACGGGTTCGCGTGTTTTTTTTCAGCGCAGGCCACAAGTTCCCGGGCCTGGGTCAGGCAGCGTTCGCGGACTTCCGGTAACAGGCCGTGCACCCAGTCGTCGGGCAGGGCCGTCGGGCCGTAGAGCGCCCCGGCCAGCATGCCGGCGATGGCGCCGGTGGTATCGGCATCGCCGCCACGGTTCACCACTTCGATCAGGCAGTCGTTGAAACTACCTGTATCCATCAGCCCCTGCAGAACGCACTGCAGCGTGTCCACCACGTAGCCACTGGGATTTTCCACCCGGCGTTTTCGATAGGAAAAAACAGGGAAGGCTTCGACGAAAGGCTTGACCCGTTTGCGGTAAATATCCCGCAGGTTGGCCCCATGAATCGCATCCCGCAGTGCCAAAGCGAGAAACTCGCAGGCGCCATCGGAGACGTTATTGTGGTGGGTGACATGGGCCTGAATACGGCAAGCGGCGCGGATGGCGTCGTCATCGTCTTCCAGTCCTGCCAAGGCAATGGGCAGGATGCGCATGGCGGCGCCGTTGCCAGCGTCGTGCTCGGAAAAGGTGGCTTCTGTCGTGCCATTGCGGCGGAACTGAATCAGGTTGCGTCGCACGGTGTTGCCGATGTCTACAGGCTTGGCCCGCATCCATTGGTCAAAGGCTTCGGCGCAGGATTGCGCTTCAACCCGACCATCGTTACCGAGAATGGCATCCCCCAAGGCCCAGGCCATGGTGGTGTCGTCGGTAACCTGGCCGGATTTGAGCTTGAGCCAGCCGCCGCCGCAAATGGTCTGATGAATGCCGTGCTGCCGGGCAATCTCCCGGGGCGTCATGAACTCCACGGTAGCGCCCAGAGCATCGCCAATGGCCAGGCCAAGATAAGCGGCTTCGGCACGGGCAAGGACGGCGGCGTTCATCGGATCAGACCTGCGGTCGGGGACTTGGCTTGGGCGGGACTCAGACGCTGGGGTATTCCACCAGGATGTCTTCGTCACGGACCACCATCTGGCAGGCCAGACGGGAAGCGGTGGGGGCGATGTCGTCCACATACATCTGGTCGATTTCAGCCTGGGTGATGAGGCCCATGCCCTTGAGTACGGTGACTTCGCGGGCGTTGAGGGGGCCGCTCATGGGGTCCTTGCGGTCGATCTTGGTGACCTTGACGACACAGGTACCGCATTCGCCGTTTTCGCAGTTGAAATCGATGGGAATGTGATTTTCCTTGGCCAGTTGCAGAATGGTCTGCGTGTGGCTGCCGGCAGTGGCGTAGACGGTCTTGTCCTTGTGCATCGGGCTGGTGAAGGTGATGTTGGCCATGGTGGCTCCTTTTGGTGGCTAGGGTGGTGCTACGGAAACGTGCCAGGGTTGGGGGTACGTATCGCTGAAAAACTAAAAAATCAGGCTGGCTTGACCACGACATTGCCGCCAAGGACCTGGGCCTGACAGGCCAGGCGATGCTTGCTCGGGGCGAGGTTGTCGCTGAGGACGCGGGCTTCCAGAGAGGAGGGCGCTGCCAGATTTTCGTCGCCGGAAACAACCTTGGTCAGGCAGGTGCAGCACTCGCCTTCACGGCAACCGTAGGTGATGCCGGCACCGACTTTTTCCGATACTTCAATGAGACGGGTACCGGCAGGAACGGTGACGGTGACGCCGATGTCCTGAAAGGTGACTTGGGCTTTTGCCATGGAAAACTCCTAAGTGGAAAGGGTGAATGTGCTTGTTTTTTCGTGTTCGGTTGATCAGCCCAGGGCCGCCATGTCGATGACCCGGGCTTCGGCCTTGCCTACCAGATGCAAGGCCGCCTGGCGGCCCAGTTCGCGGCATTCAGCCAGTTCTTCTGTGGTAGGAATCAAGCGGGCACGGACGCCGGGGACGGGCACCCGCAGCTTGAGTCGGCGCAGGCGGTCTTCCACCATGGGCACCGCTTCGCCACTCCAGCCGTAGGAGCCGAAGGCGGCGCCGAGCTTGCCTTTGACATTCACCAGGGTCAGAGAGGAGAGCATGTCCCACACCGGTTTAACCGCATCACCATTGATGGTGGGGCTGCCGAAGACCAAACCATCGGCTTCTTCGATCAGGTCCACGAAGGGGGCGGTTTCCGAACC
This sequence comes from Rhodocyclaceae bacterium, assembly GCA_036504515.1. Classification (GTDB taxonomy): domain Bacteria; phylum Pseudomonadota; class Gammaproteobacteria; order Burkholderiales; family Rhodocyclaceae; genus AWTP1-18. The sequence goes on along the minus strand of DASXVA010000012.1, from coordinate 582,268 downwards.
TTCGATGTCGTAAAGGGAGACGCGCACACCTTCCACACCTTCCGCGCCGGCGGCGACAAACTCAGCCATGCGTCGGGTGGAACCGTAGGAGGAGATGTAGAACACCAGCAGGGTCTTGGAGTCGGTGCTGTGCAGATTGCTCGCCGACAGGGTGCGGTAGCGGTGCAGGTAGTCGGTGGGGGATTCCCGCAGGATGGGGCCGTGGGCCGGCGCCACCAGCTTCAGGGGTAGGGGCTCGATCAGGTCCAGGGCATGGCGCACATGGTCCCGGAAGGGCCGCATGATGTGGCTGTAGTAGTAATCGAAGGAGAAGCGGAAGTCGCCGACGGCATCATTGAAGAGCCGGGCGTCGCAGAAATGGCAGCCGAGAAAATCTCCGGAGAACAGCACGCCTTCCTGCTCGAGGAAGGTGCATTGGGTATCGGGCCAGTGCAGATAAGGCGTGTTGATGAAGCGCAGGGTTCGGTCGCCAAGGCTGATGCGGTCGCCGGTGTTCACCGGGATGATGCGGTGTTCCACGGGGCCGATGTCGAACAGGCCCTTCATCATGCCCCGGGCCTGGGGCGAGACGTACACCTTGGCCTTGGGCGCCCGTTCCATCAATTCCGGCAAGGCGCCGGAGTGGTCCGGTTCCAGGTGATTGAGGACGATGGTGGTGATTTCGTCGTAGCGGGCAACGGATTCGAGGCGGCGGAAAAAGGTGCCCGAGTAGTTTTCCTTCACCGTGTCGATCACGGCGACGCCTTGGGAACCGCGCACCACATAGGCGTTGTAGCTGGTGCCGTTGGCGGTGCGAAGGATGATGTCGAAGCTGCGCAAATCCGGGTCGAGCGCACCCACCCAGTGGAGGCCGGGTAGGACGGTGACCGCGTTATTGCTGGAGCCCGCGTGGGGCATGATGCTTCTCCGTCGTTAAGTTGTTCTGTTGCTACGGTTCAAATTCAGTGGGACTTCGCCGCCGCGTGGGGATCGTGGCAGTGGTGGCCTTTGCCATCATCACCATGGTCGTGATCGTGGTTGGCGCAGGATTCCATGTTGCGAGTTGGCAAAACCTGATTGCCAAGGCCAACCCAGTCATTCACTGCCTGGGTATCAAAGCCCACCATGCGGCTGCCGGCCGCTTCCATCAGGGGGCGGCGGATTAGCAGCGGGTTTTCCTGCAGCAAGCCAAGGGCGGTGTCTTCATCCAGTTCTTCCGGCACGATGGTGCCTTCCTTCACGGCGGTCGCAGCCTTGTTGAACCAGTCGGCAACGGGCATGCCGGCCAGAAAGCTCAGCAAGCGTTCCCGGGTCCAGCAAACGTCACGCAGATCCTTGGCCTGGACTTCATGGCCGGCCGTTTCCAGCATCGCCTTTTGTTTGCGATTGCCGGAACAGCCGGATTTTTCGTAGAACTGAATGACTGCCATGAATATTCCTTAAAGAGGTGTACCGCCCCGGGCCTGGATTTCCAGTTGGGCCGCAGCCCAGCGCTCGGGCGGAATGCCGGTGAGAGAGCCGGGGGGATTCAGGGCCACGCCCAGCTCATCAAGAATCGCCCCTTCAATGGGGCAGATGCTGGCGCACTGGGCATCGGCAAATTCGCCAACGCATTCGGTGCACTTGTCTTCATTGATGAGGAAGTGGGGCTTGGCTTCGTAGATGGCGTCATTGGGGCACACCGGCTGGCAAGCAAAGCAATTGACGCAGCTTTCGATAATTTCCAGGGCCATGATCGTTCTCTCCGCTTTTTTGTCATCCCCGCCGCAGCGGGGATGATCTTGCAACGATGGTTAAAGGCTGATGTGGTCGCGAACCTACTGGCTCAGGCGCGCTTCTTGGCTTCGGCGGGCTGGTCCAGCTTGCCCGCAGCCAACATCTCGTTCCACACGGCCATGACGGCTTCTTCGATGGGCTCCATGGCATGTTCGCCATTGGGCTGGATGCCAGCGGCTTCCAGCTCGCCCCAAGGTTCGTAACCGATCTTGGAACAAAGCACCGTCTCGCAGCCTTCCAGGGCCTTGATGGTCTTGCCGAGGATGGATTCGCCATCGCCGCAGGTCTCGTCGCCGGCGCAATAGGCTTCTGCCTTGCGATGGCCGATGAACTTGACGCCCTTGTAGCTGGCCTCGTACACCAGAAATTCCTTGGCGTGACCGAAGTGGATATTGATCACGGGGCCCTTGGCGGCTACGGCCATCAGCACGGGACGACCTTGCGGTGCGTCCTTTTCCAGGGGCACCACCTTGCCGTGGGCCTCAGCGCGCTTGGCGTCGAGTTCGGCCTGGATGCCCTTGCGCACTTCGGCACGGAATTCCATGGCCTTGTCGTAGTCGATGTCCATTTCCTCGATCTTGTCGAGGGTGAACTCGGAACCGCGATCCTCGCCCAGCAGGCCCACCGCATCGGCACGGCACTGACGGCAGTGGCGCATCATGTTCATGTCGCCTTCACAGGCATCCTGAAGATCCTTCAGTTCTGCCGGGTTGGGCGAACGCTGGCCCATGACGCCGTAGAAAGTGCCGTGTTCGGCTTCGGCAATAAGGGGCATCACGTTGTGCAGGAAAGCGCCCTTGGCCTTGACCACCTTGGAGACTTCCTTCAGATGCTGGTCATTCACGCCGGGAATCAGCACGGAATTGACCTTCACCAGGATGCCCTTGGCCGTCAGCATTTCCAGGCCCTTCTGTTGCTGCTCGATCAGGATGGCAGCGCCTTCGCGACCGTAGATGCGCTTGTTCTTCCAGAAAATCCAGGGATAGATCTGGGCGCCAACGTCTGGGTCGAGACAATTGATGGTGATGGTGACGTGGTCGATGTTGTGCTTGGACAGCTCTTCCACGTGGTCGGGCAGGGCCAGGCCATTGGTGGATACACAGAGCTTGATGTCCGGTGCTTTCTCGGCCAGTTGGCGGAACGTTTCAAAGGTCCGCTCGGGGTTGGCCAAGGGGTCCCCAGGTCCGGCGATGCCCAGCACGGTCATCTGGGGAATGGTGGCGGCCACGGCCAGGGTCTTTTTCACCGCCTGGTCGGGGGTCATCAATTCGGAAACAACCCCGGGACGGGATTCGTTGGCACAGTCGTACTTGCGGTTGCAGTAGTGGCACTGGATGTTGCAGGCCGGAGCTACAGCTACGTGCATACGGGCGAAGTAGTGGTGCGCCTCTTCGGAATAACAGGGATGGTCTTGAACCTTCTTCCGAATGTCGTCGGAGAGGTGACCGAGTTGATCGTCGGTGGAGCCACAGCTCCCGGCGCTGCAGCCGCCTTTAGGGGCGGCCTCTTCTTGGTAAATCGGCAGATCCATGACTTTCTCCCTTGGGGTTGGGTGACGTGGACCTTTGAGCAACTGCCGTGCCGGATTTGCGGTGGATGTATAACCTTATGAATTTAATTGAAAATATTGGCTTTTGTGATTGTGGTAATCACGACATTGCGACGAAGGGAACAAGCTCGTTGCAAGAGAAACGGGGGCCTGAAAAGCAGAAGAGCCCCGGTGGGGCTCTTCATCGATGGCAGCAATGCTTGGGCTTAGCGAGAACGCAGAGCAACAGGCTCCATCTTGACGCCGATCTCGTAGGCCTGGGTGAGGGAACCCCAATGCTTCTCGATATAGTTGGTCGCAAAAGTCAGGCTGCCAATGAATTGGCTCATACCCTTGAAGGAAACCTTGAATTGCATTTTCATTACCTCCTATGCATTTGCGTCACAGTAAGTAAATAAACGGCAGATTCCGGGAAAACTTTAATTTTTAATTTTGTTGTTTTTCAAGTTGTTACGAAGTTAACTTGAAAAAGTTTTTATGAATTGAGCTGAATCGGACAGCTTGACCGAGGTTGTGGGTGCGTCTGCCTCCTTAAGGCTCAAGGCTGGCCTCACTGCTTTTGTAAGGAGCGTTTGGCCGGGCCGTCAATTCCGGAAAGGGGCCGCCATCCCAGGCACCCCTTTTCCCTTTAGCCAGCTACTACTCGACCGCTTCCCGCCGCACCACCAGCCGCTTTCCAGGCCGCCAACAGGGCTTTTGCCTTGGTTTCGTCCTGGAATATCTCATCGGTGAGGCAGCCTACCGGGGGGCCGAGGATGCCGTCGTCCCCTTCAAAGCGGACCAAGTAGATTTCCTGGCCCGGATCAGCTTCGGCATAGCCGAACATCACCACCACGCCGACAGTACCGGGGGGCGCCAGCAGGGCATCTTCTGGAAGTTCAGGAATGAACCCGTCGTTGTACATAGGTTCCATTGCGAACACCATGTCACCAATATCGAACTGTTGCATGATGGATTACCAGACTTGGGGCGGAACTTTGAGCCGTTCCACCGGTTGGTCGAAGAGAAGGTGTTCGTCGATGATGGTGGCGACATCTTCCGTCTTGACGCCGCCGTACATGACGCCTTCGGGATAAACCAGCACGCTGGGGCCAAGATTACAGGGGCCCAGGCAGCCGGTACTGGTCAGCAGGTATTCCTGAAACAGGTTGCGTTTCTGGAATTCGGCCATGAAGGCATTGAACACGTCGACGCAGCCTTTTTCCTGGCAGGAGCCGCGGGGGTGACCGGCGGGGCGGCCTTGGGTGCAGACGAGTACGTGTTTTTGGGGCTTGGGCATGGTTTTATCCTTGTGCTGGGGGTTTGTTCTTGTTCAGCAAGGTCGGTGCCATCGGCTAAAGCCGCATGGTTGCGCTGTGTCATCTGGGCCGGAAGCGGTAGTTTTGAGGGTTTGTCGCAAGTCTGACAATGGGGGCAGCACTGCTGTTTTGAGGCAATAAGCCCCTTCTTGCTTCTTAAGGGCTACCTTGGGAAGGGCTAAAAGGGGCGAAATCACGATTTTCCCCGCTTCCCCGGCCTTCCAAATCTGCCCAAAACAGACGGCTTACGCTACAGTGCCCGCCTGCTTTCAGTCTAGGATTTTCCGTGTCCCACCATGCCCCTCAAGCGCCCCGGTCTGCCCTGCAATCCCTGACCCATACCCTGAAAAAGGAATGGTTCCTGGTGGGCATGTTTGTCGCCGTTATCCTGGCCAGCATCTTTCCAGAAGTCGGCCGCAGTGGCGGACCCTTCCATGTGGATGCGCTGATCGATATTGGCATCGCCATCGTCTTTTTCCTTCACGGTCTGGGAATCTCCATGACCGCCCTGAAGGACGGCCTGTCCCGTTGGCGGGTGCATCTGTCGGTGCAGTTGTTTACCTTTGTCGCCTTTCCTTTGCTTTGGTTGGGCTTCGATGCTCTTTTCAGTCGTTGGCTGCCTGCCGGCCTAGGCCTCGGTTTTCTCTATTTGTGTGTGCTGCCCTCCACCGTTTCTTCTTCCGTTGCTCTGACCGGCGTTGCCCGGGGCAATGTGCCGGCGGCGATTTTCAACGCCACTCTGTCGGGTTTGCTGGGTATCGGTTTAACGCCGGCTTTGGTGGCTTTGCTGGCCGGGGTGTCCAATCAAGGTTTGTCCTTTGTCGATGCGGTCCTGGGTATCGCCAAGATGCTGTTGCTGCCCTTGGTCGCCGGGCAATTGCTGCGGCCCCTGCTGCATGCCTGGCATCACCGCCACAAGAAACTGACCACTGCCGTCGATCGCGGTGCAATCCTGCTCATGGTTTTTGGCGCCTTCGCCGATTCCGTGGCTTCCGGTCTCTGGCGCGACCACGGCGTTGGCCTGTTGCTGGCCGCAGCGCTGGGCTCGGGCTTGATCCTGGCCATCGTGCTTTACCTCACCCGCTGGATCGCCCGCCTGCAAGGTTTCACGGTGGAGGACGAAATCACCACCGTTTTCTGCGGCTCGAAAAAGACCCTGGCCTCTGGTGTACCCATGGCCAAGCTGATCTTCGGCGCCCATCCGGCCCTGGGGGTGATCGTGCTGCCCATCATGTTCTATCACCAGATTCAGTTGGTGGTTTGTTCCATCCTTGCCAATCGCTATGCGGTTCGCAAGGGGCCGTCGGCCTAGTCACAGGCTTTAACAAAATTCATTCAGTGCAAGGGTTCGATTTGCTCCTGCCAAGGCACAGAATGTCCGCTGTTTTCTTTTCAGGGGTTTCGCCGCTTGAGTCCTGCTACGCAATCCGCCACAAAGCTTGAGCAGATCGTCAGTCTGCTGGCAAAGAGCATCGCCTTGCGCAACGAGCAGCAACTGCCCGAGGCTCTCGCCGTCATCGATGAAATCCTCGAACGGGTTCCCGACTTCGCGCCCTGCTACCTGAACCGGGTGCTGATCCTGGCGGAGCTTGGGCGTTATGAAGACAGTCTGATCGAATGCAGCAAACTGCTGGCCGTCTCCGGTCCCTTGCCGGAAAACCTGGCCCTGCGGGACGAAATCCGCGACCAGGCCCTGGCAGCCTTTGAGCAGGCCTTGCAGGAAACGCCCGATGACAGCGATGTGCTGTTCCGGCGTGGCAACATCTACATGATCATGCAGCAATACACCGCTGCCGAAGAAGCCTACGCGGCCCTGCTCAAGGACAACCCGGATCACCAGGGCGCCATTGATCATCGGGGCCATGCCCTGCTGTCCCTCAATCGCCGCGAAGAGGCTTTGCAGGCCTATCGGCAACTGCTGCTTTTGCCCTTCGGCGAAGCCCGGCACTGGGTCAATTTCGGCAACGTTTTGCAGAACCTCAATTGTCTTGAAGAAGCGGGGGAAGCCTATCGTCAAGCCACCCTGCGGGATCCGGAGTTGGCGGAGGCCTATCTGGAACTGGGCCATTGCCGACTGGCCGCCGGAGATTTTGAGGCCGGTTGGCAACTGTACGAATGGCGCTGGAAAACCATGCAACTGGCGCCCCAGTATTTGCCGACGATGCAGCCCCTGTGGCTGGGAGACGCCGGGTTGGAGAACAAGACAATTCTGCTCTGGGCTGAGCAGGGGCTGGGCGATGTCATTCAATTCGCCCGCTTTGTTCCCCGTGTAGCGGATTTAGGCGGCAAGGTCATCCTGCGGGTTCCCCGCGTATTGCGAACCTTGTTGCAGAGTTTGGATACTCGCATCACCTTGATCGACGAGCAGGAAGCGCTGCCTGCCTACGATTGCCACTGCCCCCTAATGTCCTTGCCCCTGGCCCTGGGAATTGCCGGGCCGCCGGACGCTGTTCCTTATCTGCAGGCTGATGCTGTGCGCATCCAGCATTGGAGCGACACCCTCGGTCCCCGCCAGCGTTTGCGCATCGGCTTGGTCTGGGCCGGTAAGCAGGGCGAACGCATCAATGTCACGCGGGACATGTCCTTGTCGGCGCTGCTGCCCCTGGCCGAACTTGATGTGGACATCGTCTGTCTGCAAAAAGAAATCCCGGCGGCAGATGTCGATGTATTCAAGCAGTTTCCGCGACGCTATCGTTCAGAAACCAGCTTGTCGGATTTCAGCGAAACGGCGGCCCTGATAGAAAATCTGGATATCGTCATCAGCGTCGATACCGCCGTTGCCCACCTGGCGGGCGCTCTGGGTAAGCCTTGCTGGCTCTTGCTTCGTCAGTCCAGTGAATGGCGCTGGCAATTGGAAAGAGCCGACTCGCCCTGGTATCCCTCAATGCGCATCTTCCGCCAGCATCAGCAAGGAAATTGGCCAGAGGTCGTTGACCTTGTTTGCCAGGAAATCCAGCAGCTTGTTTCGGCTTGATTGCTTCGGATAGCAAAACGCCGACGACGGGATGCACTACTGTTTTTCCTTCCCGGCAGCCACGGCCAGCGGAGGACACTGAAGCGATCGAAGGCTGCCGTAGCTCAAGGCGTATTGCTTGGTGAAGACGGCACCCAGGAAAAATATCTGGGCTGAGTAGTAGATCCAGAGCAGCAGCGCAATCAGGGATCCCGCCGCGCCAAAGCTGGAAGCAACCGAGCTGGCAGCCAGATAAACACCAATCGCGTATTTCCCCAAACTGAACAGCCCTGCAGTGAATAGTGCCCCGATCCAGACATCGCGCCAGGAAAGGGGAGCAGCGGGAAGTGCCTTGTAGATCACCGCAAACAGGCAGGCAATCACGCCGAAGGTAATTCCCGACGAGAGGGGGGCGAGCACCAGATAGGCGTAGGGAATTACATCGCCTCCAAGGTTTTCAAAGATTGCCAGGGCGGTGCTGAGGGCAAGGGATACCAGCAGTAGAAACGCGAGGACCAGCACCAGGCCGAAGGAATGCAACTGCGTCCGCAGGAAGCCAATGATGGCCAGCCCCTTGGGCGGCTCAACACCCCAAAGTTCGTCGAGGCTACCCTTAACTTCGACAAAGACACTGGTGGCGCCCACCAGTAACAAGAGGCTCGCCACCATGGTCGCCACCATTCCGCGGGAAGTATTTCTGGCTCCCGACAACAAGGACTGAATGGTCAGGGCGCCGTTGTGGCCGACCAAGTCTTCCACTTGCGAAATGATTTTGCCCTCGGCCGCTTCCGCTCCAAAAAAATAGCCTGCTCCGGCAATAGCAAGCAGCAGGATGGGAGTGATGGAGAACAGGGTATAAAAAGCCAGGGCGGCACCTTTGCTGCCTGCCCGTTGATCGATCCAGGCGTTTAAGGTATTACCCAAAATCGCCTGGGTAGAGCGTAACCAGCCAGTGGAGTCAGTCATGATTTGCTTTATTTGCCGTGGGTACTGCAATGCAAATCAAGATGATGGCACGTTCGAGGCTTCCATGAAAAAGATGATCCTGCTGGTCAGGCCAAAGGGCTAATTATTGGCGGTCATGCAACAGCTGAGCCGTGACAACTCCGGCAATAACGCCAAGTCCGGCAACGATACCAATGGCTTGCCAGGGATGCTTGTGCATGCATTCGTCGGTGCTGATGGCCGCTTCCCGCAATCGGTTAGTTGTTGTCTGCTGAAAGTTCTGCACACGGTTTTTGGCGATGGACAAAGTTTTCTCCAGGCTGTCCCGTAATGCCGTTGCTTTTTCACCGCTTTCATCCGAGACGAATTGCAGCAGTTGTTCCGTGCCGCTGATGATGGCGTTGAAGTCGTCGATCAGTTGGCTCTTGATGTGTTCATTGACAGGTTGGCTCATGATTTTCTCGGGCGGGAATGTGAGGAAGGTGCCCTGAATACTCATCAGGGAAGTGCGGCTCAACTCGCCACCAATTCCTTATCGTGGCAGAACTGACCGTGCCTTGATTATCGGCATTCCTTTGTTTGACTCCGTGCGTTGGTGCACCAACTTGTCTGGTGATATTGGCTAGGGTCAATGGGCTGTAACGCAGGTAATCCTGAGGCGTTGCTCCAGGGGCCAGATTCAAGTTCTTCCAGCAGAACCGTTATCCGGTTTGTTTCCCGTACCAGTCCGTCAGGGATGCGTTGATGGCGCCAAAGGGATAGTCGTCTACCGGTTCGATACCGGCTTCCCGTAGCTTGTTGGCCGGGCCGTCACCGACCCGGGCGACGAACAGGGCTTTGCAGTCGGCCAGGGCCCGCAGGATGACTTCGCGCTTGTCCTCGTCGCCATAGCCGCCCTGGCAGTAATGCTCCACGATGCGCACTTCTTCAAAGCTGACGCCTTCCGGCCCCACCGAGTAAACCTTGAACTCGTCGGCATGACCGAAGTGTTCGTTGATCTGTTCATTGCCCTTGGTGGCCACCGCCACCCGCAGTGCGGCCTTAACTTCCGTCATGTTTTATCCCTTCGCCAAAGGTGTCTGTCGTGCTTGCAACAATCCTCAGGATTGGAGGCAAGGTCGATGCCAGCATTTGCGCTTTAACAGGCGAGTATGGCGAGCTTGTCAAACCAAGGCGATGCGTTGCTGGGCCCGCCCTTAGGGTTAGGCTGCCTCGGGTGATTCTTGTTGAAAGGCCTCAATGAATTCCAAGGCATGGTCGGCGGCAAGAGGCTTGCTATAGAGGTAACCCTGAATCCACTGGCAGCCAATGTGGGAAAGAAACTCAAGCTGGACATTGGTTTCAACACCTTCCGCCACCACGTGCATACCTAGCTTCTGGGCCAGCAGCATGGTCATTTCGCAAATCGCCGCATCGTTTTCATCGGTTTCGATGTCCTTCACGAAGGAACGGTCGATCTTGATGATGTCGATGGGAAACAGCTTGAGATAGGCGAGGGAGGAATAACCCGTGCCGAAGTCATCCATGGCGATTTTGACGCCAATGTCGGCCAGGGCTTTCATCATGATGATGTTTTCTTCCGGGTTACGCATGGCCATCGACTCGGTGATTTCGAGATGGAGGCACGAGGCGGGTAAGCCGGATTGTTCCACGGCCTGTTTGACCAGGGACGGTAGTGTGCAGTCCTGGAACTGAACCGCACTCAAGTTGACGGACATATGCAGGTCGCACAGCCCGCTCTCATGCCAGCGTTTGAGTTGCTGGCAGGCTTCCTCCAGAACCCACTTCCCCAGGGGGATGATCAGCCGGGTTTCTTCGGCAAGGGCGATGAAATCACCGGGGTAAATCATGCCCCGGGTCGGATGCTGCCAGCGGATCAGCGCTTCAACGCCCACCACCCGATTGTTTTCCAGGTCGATTTGCGGCTGGTAATGCAGCACGAACTGTTTTTCCTTGACGGCCAGTTCCAGTTCATTTTCGACAGTGACCCGTTGGGTAACCTCTTCCCGCATTTGCTCGGTATAGAACTGGTAGTTGCTCCGCCCCACCGCCTTGGCGTGATACATGGCGATGTCGGCGTTCTTGATCAGTTCACTGGTTTCGGTGGCATCCCCCGGATAGAAGCAGATGCCGACGCTGGGCGTTGTCCGCAACTCATGGCCGGCGATGGAATAGGGGGCCGCGATGCAATCGACGATCTTGCGGGCAATCTCCGCAACATCGGCATTCATGTCGACGCCCGACAGCACCACGACAAATTCGTCACCACCCAGACGGGCAACGATGTCGCTCTCCCGCAGGGTTCGCTCCAAGCGTTTTGCCACCTGAATCAGCAACTGGTCGCCGGCATTGTGGCCGAGGGTATCGTTGATGGTCTTGAAATGGTCCAGGTCGATCAGCATGACTGCCATGGACTTGTTGAAGCGCCGGGCAAAGCTCATGCCCTGGTCGATACGCTCGTATAGGCTGAAACGATTGGGCAGACCGGTCAGTGCATCGTGGTGGGCGAGGTAACGAATCTGGTCTTCTGCGGCCTTGCGGTCCGTGATGTCTTCAAAGCTGCCAATGTAGTTGACGATGTTGTCGTCGGCATCCCTCACCACGGAAATGGAAAGCCGTTTTGGATAGGGCTCCCCCGATTTACGCCGGTCCCAGAGCTCACCTTGCCAGTGATCGGTTGCCGCCAGGGCCGCCCACATTTCCCGATAAACCTCCCGGGGGGTATCGCCACTGGAAAGGAAGCTGGGATTTTTGCCCAGAGCTTCACTTTGTTCGTAACCGGTCAATTTTGTGAACTCCCGGTTCACAGCAAGAATCTTGTTATTGGCATCGGTGATCAGAATGGCCTCACCGCTGTTGAAAAAAACCCGGGACATCAAGTGCAGGTTTTCTTCGGCCTGCTTTCGTTCGGTGATGTTACGGGCGATACCAAGTACCCCGACGGGATTGCCGTTAATGTCGGGTAAGGCTGTCTTGATGGTTTCCAGGAGGACAGGTAATCCACTTTCGGCGTTGGTCAACCATTCTTCGTTGATTCTGGGGCCGTTGGCGGCGATGGCTTCACTGTCCTTTTGTCGGAAAAAATTCGCTACTTCGGCCGGACAGTAGTCGTAATCGGTCTTGCCGATGATCTCGCCGGAAGTGGCACCGAGCATGTTGGCAAAGGCCCGGTTACAGGCCAGAAACGTTCCGTTCTTATCCTTCAGCCAGACTGGGTCTGGCAGCGTATTGATCAGGGTTTCCATCTGGCTGCGACTCTCCCGCAAGCGCAGATTAGTGAGTGAGAGATTCGAAAGATAAGAGGCGAGACCGACAATCATTGCCATGATGCCTCGCACGCGTTCACGGCTGAAGCGGGGCATTTCATGGATGGCGGCCAGATAACTTGCCTTGTCGTAGCCAAAGAGCTTTGCCTGGGCGATGAAAAAGTCATCGTCCACCACGTCGTCATCGTAGAAGAACTGGCCGCAATAGAGGTTGCCCAGATGCTGTTCGCCGACAAAGACCGGCGTCACCACATCCCACAAGCCGTTCTTGCATTTGTAATCGATGAACTCCCCTTCCTGCAGATGGCTGGCGAGGAAAAGGTCGCTTTCAGTGCAGTTGGCGCAGGAGGTGGGAACTGCCCGGTGAAAAGCCGTACAGGCTTTTTGCCAACCGGCGTTTTGAATGATGTTGCCTTCCAGGTCCAGCAACGCTGTCGTGATGCCGAGCAGGGCAGACAGATCATCCAGAATGGTGCGCAGGGCATCAATATCAATCAGTGCTGCCAGGGGCGTTTCTGAAACTGGATTAGCCGGCCGGTCTTGAATCAGGTCGGCGGTAATGTCGTAGCTCACGGGACCGGTGTGCCACGTAATCGGTACAGCGTCGGGTACTTTGGAACTGCCCATCTTTACGGTCCCTCACTTGTGCGCAGAAACGCAGCTTGTGATGTTGAGAAAGTGCTATGACCAAAGTGTTAATTCAATCCGGTTTTGCTGAGGATAATCCTCTTGCCGGGGTTTGGTCGAGTGGCTAATTTTTATTGCCAAGACCATTTAAGCATAATGGGTTTTTATCAGTCGTTTTTGTCTCTCATTGTTGTGGCGGTTTGTGTTGCCGGAAGGCCATTGCACAGCATGTCGACAAACGCTTTTAGCCCTGCTGGCAGGCTAGGGAGGACGTATTGCTCATGGACGCAGACAAGGTCCAGACGGTTTCCGACGGGTCAGACCCTGCGTGCGCCGAGAATCGCGCCGGTAGTGACAGCGGCGAGACCAGCGAGCGTCCACGCCGACAGGGTTTCGCCCAGTACCGGCACCGCTGCCAGGGCTGACAGGCCGGGGACGATGGCCATCAGCAGGGATACGCTGTGGGGCCCCAGTAGGCGCACGGCTTTGGTGTAGAGCAGCATGGCGACGAACACCACCAGCACACCCTGGTAGACCGCCTGCATGGCGATTTCTTGTAGTGGTGCCTGGGTCAGCGTGCTGGGCAGGAATAGCCACCACACCGGCAGATAAAGGATGGCGCTGCCCAGGGTGGTGGACACCGTGGCCGCCAGAGGCTGCATGGGATGGCGGCGCAGCAGCACGGTAAATACCGCCCAGGTGGCGGAGCCGCAAAGAAAGAGCAGGTCGCCCAGCAGTTGGTTTCCAGTGAGCGCCGGGCCGTGGGAGAGGGTATCGGCAGCGGTCAGCACGATGCCGGCAAAGACGAAGGCCAGGGCGATGCGTTGCGGCGGTGTGGGCCGTTGGCGCAACAGCAGCCAGGCGAAGATGGCCGTCTGGAACGGTAGTGAACCCGGCAGCAGCACCGACGCGTGAGCGGCTGGGGCGAAGCGGAAGGCGGAATACACGGCAATGGCATAACCGATGCCGCCAAAAACCGAGAACAGACCAATCACTTTCAGGGGCGGCAATTGCACCCGGTGCAGGAAGAACAGCGCAATCACGGCACCGACGCCGAAACGCAGGGCGGTCACATCCCAGCCGGTGAGCACCCCTTTGCCACCAGCGCGGGTGACCAGGATGAAGCCGGTCCAGATGCAGATCGTCGCGGCGGCGGCAATCCAGCCGGCGCGGTGGTTCGGGGTTTCGCTATTCATGGCGTGGGGACACGGATATTGGAGGTGGTCGCTTCTGGGGGTTGTGTGCGACAGCGTTATGCCGCGAGTGTAAACGCTACGCAACTATTCACTGGTGTGTTTGCGTCAGGGCCGCATCCACCTTGGCGACGGGCCTCGCGTTGACGCAGCATGGGTTTTGTCAAGCCCGTCCTGGGCTTGACGAAGGGCTCAATGCGAATGGAGTTATTCCGATATTCCTTTCCTGAGAAGCTGTCTTGAAAACTGTCAATGATGGATTTGCCGAGACTGTTAACCCCCCCCAGCCCCCCCTTGTCAGGGGGGAGTTCGCTTAGAGATGCTTTGGGCAGCAGGCCTCTCCCCTGACAAGGGGAGGACGGGAGGGGTTGCACTGTTTGTTTCCTCCTTTTTTCCAGACAGTTTCTCAGGGCGTCTTGCCTTTCCCTCAAGGCAAAGTCTGACCGAAAGTGGCATCGCCGACGGGGCCATCGTCGAAACCTTCCAGCACGATCTTGCCTTTGGCCTTGCCGCTTTCGATCAGGGCATGGGCCCGTTTCAGGTTGGCGGCGTTGATGGTGCCGAAGTGGCCCGCCACGGTGCTGCGCAGATGGCCGGCATCCACCAGATCGGCCACGGCGTTCAGCAGTTCGTGCTGGGTAATCATGTCCGGCGTTTCAAAGGCGGCCCGGGTAAACATGAATTCCCAGTGGATGGACACGGACTTCTGCTTGAAGGCCGTGGCGTCGAAATGGGCCGGATCGTCGATCAGGCCGAAGCGGCCCTGGGGCGCGATGGTTTCGACGATCTGGGGCAGGTGCTGGTCGGTCTGGTTCAGACACACCACGTAGCGCACCGGCGGCAGGCCGAGGGCCTTGATCTGGGCCGCCAAAGGCTGGCTGTGGTCGATCACGACATGGGCGCCCATGTCCTCAAGCCACTGGCGGGTTTCGGGGCGGGAGGCGGTGGCGATGATTTTCAGGTCGGTCAGTTCGTGGGCGAGTTGGGTCAGGATGGAACCCACGCCGCCGCCGGCACCGATGATCAGCAGCGCATCCGCGTTCTCTGCCGGGGTGCGCAGGGCGGGGGCCAAGCGCGGGATTTCCAGCCGGTCGAAGAGCAGTTCCCAGGCGGTGATGGCGGTCAGGGGCAGGGCGGCGGCCTGGGAAAAATCGAGGCTGCGGGGTTTGTGGCCGACGATGCGTTCGTCCACCAATTGCAATTGCGCATTGCTGCCCGAACGGGCCAGGGCGCCGGCGTACCAGACCTCGTCGCCGGGCTTGAACAGGGTGACATCGGGCCCTGCGGCACGGACCACCCCCGCGGCATCCCAGCCCAGCACTTTGTGGTCGCCGTTTGCTGGCGCTGCCCGCTGCCGCACCTTGGTATCCACCGGATTGACGGAGACGGCCTTCACCTCCACCAGCAGGTCGCGGCCGCTGGCCTGGGGCTCGGGCAGGTCCAGGTCGAGCAGGGCGTCGGGGTGGGCTATGGGCAGGGGTTGGCGGTAGCCGATGGCTTTCATGATGTTTTCCTCTGGGGGTTCCACGGGTTGGACAGGGCTTCATCATCTTCTATTGAAAGCCGGGGAAAAACCGGGCATAAAGGCTATCTCTTTCAATATTTTTTTGAAAACGAATGGGGAATAGCGCCCAATGAAAGCCCTCCAGGACCTGGAAATCTTCATCCGCACCGCCGATTCCGGCAGCCTTTCCGCCGCTGCCCGGCAACTGGACATCAGCCCGGCGGTGGCCAGTGCCGCCTTGAAGCGGTTGGAAACAGAACTGGGGGCGGCGCTGTTTGTGCGCTCCACCCGCAGTCTGCGCCTGACCCGGGCCGGGGAAGGTTTTCTCGCCCGCTGCCGTCAGGCGGTGGAAACCCTGCGCCTGGGCCGGGAGGAAATGGTCAGCGGCGACGAAGCGATCCGTGGCGACCTGCATTTGTCCCTGCCTTCTGACCTGGGCCGCAATGTGCTGCTGCCCTGGCTGGACGAATTTTTGGCGCTCTATCCCCTGGTCCGCCTGCGTCTGCAACTGTCCGACCGGCGCAGCGACATTTACCGGGAGCCGGTGGACGTGGCCGTCCGCTATGGCGAACTGCCCGATTCCAATCTGGTGGCGCTGCCCCTGTCCGCCGATTGCCGCCGCGTGCTGTGCGCCTCCCCCGACTATCTGGCCCGGCACGGTAAGCCCGCCACGCCCCAGGCTCTGGCCGGCCACGACTGCCTCTGTTTCATGTTGTCCGACTACGTGCACGACCAGTGGCGTTTCAGCCGCGACGGCGAAGCCCTTACCGTGCGGGTCAATCCTGTCCGCGTTGCCGACGATGGCGATGTGGTGCGGCGTTGGGCCTTGGCCGGGCAGGGCATCGCCTACAAATCGCAACTGGATGCGGCGCAGGATCTGGCCGCAGGTCGCCTGATCGCGCTCTGCCCAGAATGGCTGGGGGAGCCGGCGCCGCTGTATCTGATCTGCGCCGACCGCCGCCAGCTTTCCCCCGTGGTCCAAGCCCTGCGCAATTTTCTCGTGGCCCGCTGCAAGTCCCTGCTGACCTAGTGCTCAGGGCCTTGCCGTCACTTGGCAATGGCCCGGTGATGCCTTGGCGATGGTGCTTTCTCCCGCCTCAAGTTGCCCGCAGTGTTACCCTCACCTCGGTTTCATTTCCCCCACGCGGCGAAATGGAACCACCGCGAGTGCCTCTTCGGCCTGCATGTCCCTTCTCAAGAAGCGTTGTGCCCGTTCGATCAGAACATTTTCTGATGCACAACATTGTTTCGCCATGAGAAGACTTCCTTCATGTCCGGCTATCAAGTCAAGTACGAGACTGTCACTGTCTGCGGAACGGATTACCTCATCCGTTCCCTCCTCGACAACCAGCAGTTTTTCGACCCCTACGGCGATGCCGAACAGTCCGGCATTTCCCCCGCCAGTTGGGGCATGTTCGGCCAAGTCTGGCCCTCGGCCCGGGTCTTGGCCAAGATCATGGACAGCTTCGATCTGGTCGGCAAGCGCGTGCTCGAAATCGGCGCCGGCCTTGCCCTCGCCAGCATCGTCGCCCATCACCACGGCGGCGATGTCACCGTCAGCGACTGGCATCCCCTGGGCCCCGAATTCCTCCGGGAAAACCTGCAGCTCAACCAACTCGGGCCCCTGAAATACCAAACCGGCGACTGGGCCGGCGCCAATCCCGACCTGGGTCAGTTCGACCTCATCATCGGCAGCGACATCCTTTATGAACGCCAGCAACCCGAACAACTGGCCGCCTTCATCCACGGCCACAGCGCACCAACCGTGGAAATCCTCATCGTGGACCCGGACCGGGGCAACCGCGTCGCCTTCTGCAAAGCCATGGCCCGCCAGGGTTACAGCTACAGCCCGCGCAAGACCGATACCGAGCTGGAAAGCGGCGAGGACTTCAAGGGGCGCTTGCTGGTGTTCAATCGGGTGGATTGAGGTTGGAAGGGTGCGGCTGATTGGTGGGGAATTTCACCCGAGTGCCACACCAGTGTTGATCAGCGAATTGCAGGAAGATGACTGCTTCACTGCGGTACCACGCAATTATCCGCAGGCCCTTGTCGGCCAGGAGCGGCTGTTCGTCTTGCGACCATTCGTGCCCACCATCCAGCCTCCTAAGGCAATGCACAACTGTCCGGCATATTGAAGTTGTTATACTGGCCGTCAGAATGCCAATTGACTGAAATTTATGGATAAAAGACAGAACATCCAAGGTCATCAATATCAATTGTTATACGGGCCCTACGGTCCGTATAAATACTGTTGGGCCCCTATACGCACTTCGCCTACATCATGAGCACCTCACAAGACCTCAATAACATTGCGCGCACTCTTTCTGAAGTAGCGGAGAGACTTGATGACAGCGAGTTCACCAAGCCTCTCGATGCGCTTGAACAATCGGCCAATGAATTTGGTAAGGCGTGGAGTGGCTCATGGCTTGGCTACCATGCAAACGTCTACTACATCGACTTTTCCTTGCCACCGCCAGGTGCTCGATTTAGCCAAGAGTGGGGCTTTCAAGAATGCTGGCCGATTGAAGGAACAACGGGAGACTGGCGGGAATACAGGGCAACCGATGTCGTTGAGGCAATCGGGATGGCGGCAGGCAAACCCGATACCTCGTTGCAACAAACAGAAGCTGTGAAAGCTGCCGAGCTATTTGATGATGCCAAGTCACAAGTACTTTCACTTCTGTCCACGGCAATTAGTGACCGCTCAGACGACAAGTTCTTAACGGATCTCCAGACGCAAACGGAAAAGCTAAAAGTCTTTGACGCCGCGACAATGGTCAGAGCGTTGAGCCCCAAGGGCCAACTTATGACGCGAGACATGTCTGCGCTAGAAAAAGGGCTGATCACGCCGCCACATATATCCGTCATGTCGAAGGTTGCCGCGCTTCGTGACCCATTTCGTGCGTGCCGGGATTTATCCAAGATTGCGTCACGCATTGCTGGCCACCTCAAGAACCAAGAGAAGCGCGAGGTCCGAGATGCCCGCATCGGTACAAACGTATTTATTGGGCACGGTCGCTCAACTGCTTGGCGTGATCTCAAAGACTTCATTCAAGACCGCCTCCACCTGCCGTGGGATGAATTCAACCGCGTGCCAATTGCCGGGGTTACAAATATTGCGCGGCTATCGCAGATGCTGGACGAGTCGGCTATTGCCTTGCTTGTCATGACCGCCGAGGACGAGCAATCTGACGGAAAACTTCATGCACGAATGAATGTAATTCACGAAGCGGGCCTATTCCAAGGGAGACTTGGTTTTGAAAGAGCGATCGTCTTGCTCGAAGAAGGATGTGAGGAATTCTCAAATATTCAGGGTCTCGGGCAGATTAGATTTCCGAAAGGGAACATACGAGCCATCTTTGAAGATGTACGTCAGGTGCTCGAACGGGAAGGCTTGCTCGAATGACTTGGTGCCCAACCCATCATTCCACCGGACACTGCGCGATAAGTCCGCGCAGCGCCGGTGATTTCAAACGTTAGGCGATGCAGCCCCAACTATTCTCAATCTAAGACATGAGATACACGCTTTCCGATAGCTTCATCGCTCGCCAAGGAGCAATCACTCGCTGGAAGTGCTTCTTTGTTGGCGTCGCTGCACTAGTCGTAGCGGTGGTGGCACAGCAGCAGTCTTTACCTTACGCATCCGCCGTTGGCGTAGCCGCCATGGTGGCTGCTGCTGGCGTATCAGTTCGGCTCTGGATCCTGCAGTGTCGAATTGCCAAGAGAGCGAGGAATGTCTGGCTTGAGCTGACCGAGACAACCCTTGTCTACGGTTATGAAACCGGCGAAACTCAGATTTACCTTGACTCGATCAAGAGTACCGATCTGGCCGCGCAGGCATGGCCTGTCCTCACCCTAACGTTGAAGGACGGCTCGTACATTGCGCTGCAAGGATTTGGCAGCATCGAGGAAATTGCCGCGTCGATCAAGCAATTTGTTCCGCCTAACATGTCGTTGCAGCGGACCGCCTTTGGCGGACGCTGATCTCCAACGTTATGCATAACAGCTGTACGAGATTGGTCATCGTGATGAATCGGACTATTGTTGCTTTGTTCACATCTATGTTGGTAACAGGCTGCGCCTCGTATTGTGGGGTTGAAAGCTTTAACAAGATCACTCCAGGTACTCAAGTAAAAGGAGTCAAGAGCTATACGGATGGACCAAGGCATACGATATTCAGGTTGCCCCTCGACGTAAGTCTCGATGTAAGCAGCTGCTACGAAACTGGGCTTTGCGCAGAAATTAGCCTTCCTGCGGGGCGGCGTATGAAATTTGTGTCTAACGAGTTTCTGGAATTGGACGCAGAAGGTGTTCGCGTGATGGACACTCATAAGGTTCCGTATATCTTTTTCTCTGTTATTTGCGAAGAAGATAGAAAAGTGCCGCGAATTTGTAGTTCTTCTGAGCTTTCTCCCACTTCGCAACCAGTTGAAGTCAAAATTTATCCAAAGTCAGAGCACAACGACTGGAGCTCCCAACTCTTTTTCAAATGGTTCGATTCGCGGCTTGAGTTCGTTGGCGTCAGTGAGATAAAAGGCTCGCTGGTGCGATCGTGGCTGAGTCATTCTGGAAGCCGTAAATATGAAATGCGTATCTTTGTCGATAGAAAGCCCGGCGTAAATCCTTACATCATTCGCTTTCCGGTTGTGGAGATTGACGGAGTGCCATACCCGCTCCCAGATATCCGAGTTAACAGCGTGCGAGAAGAAGTTTGCAAAAGTCCACCGATGTGATCGCACAATTCCTCAACACAAATTATGCATAACCCTTAATTCCACTGGACCTGCGCAAAAAATCGCGTAGGTACCTCAAATTCATGTTCCTGAGTCCCTGATTTTCCAAATCATCTACTTTGGCAATGGGCATCAAACTGCCCTTCACCTTGTACCGATCAAGTGGATCGCCGCTGTGATTCGGTGCCCAACCCCGCCCAATTTCACCTCTTAGCTCAACTTTCCCAACGATTGACCGTTATGCAGGGTGGAGGATGCGTATTTCCTCTGCGCGATAGCGCACCGATTGCCTTCTCATACAAAGCCACAGTGCCCATCCGGGAGTGACGGTTTTCGGTAACTAGAGCCTGCTGACAGGTTCTGAGTCAGTTTTATTGAGGAGAGAGCAATGGCTACGCCTTTAACGATCAGCGCTACAAATCCGGCGACCGATGTCGCCCAGGTGGATTCTGCAAAATCCGCCACCGGTTCGACGGGAAGCACATCAATCCGGGAGCAGACCCGGGCCACACTGAATGTTTCCATCGTCCAGGCTTCCCTGGATGTGTCGATCAGTTCCAAGAACGAACCCATGTCCCTGCTGCTCAAGTCGGCGGTGGATGCGCTGAATAAAGAACTGGCGCCGACTCTGGGCGACAACGCGATCCAGAATGCCGCCAGTCAGGACAACACGCCGGAAGGTACGGCGGGCCGCATTGTGTCCATGTCCACCGGTTTTTTTGAGGCCTACAAGGCGCGCTATCCGAATCTCAGCAACAACGAAGCCATCTCGCAATTCATGAAAACAATTCGGGGCGGTTTTGAAAAGGGCTTCCAGGAAGCCAGCAATATCTTGCAGGGCCTGGGCGTCCTTAACGGCGACATTGCTACCAACATCCAGAAGACCTACGCCCTGGTGCAGCAAGGCTATGCCGATTTCGAGGCAGCCAATACAACGCCCACCACGCCCGCCGCCAGTGCTGCGGACGCCACCGCCAAGACAGCCACCACGGCCAAGGCTTGAAATAAAACGCGCCGGGGGATGACCTCCTCCCCGGCGCGATCAATCTCAGGCTTCATTTCCGGCGATCCTTCGACCCAGGCCTGAACTCACGGCCTGGGTTCGTTTGCGCTCGCCCGTAGCTCAGGCGTCCTGGGGCGCCACCTTCCAGAAGCGCACTGCCAGGGCTGCCAGCGATACGACGGCTGCCATGCCCGTCACCGCCACCCATCCCCATTGCGCCAGCAGCAGGCTGCCGAGGGCTGCGCCGGAGGCCATGCCGATGAACATGCCGACAAATAGCACGGCGTTAAGGCGGCTGCGGGCGCCGGGTTCGATGCTATAGACGATGGTCTGGTGGGCAATCAGGCTGGCTTGCACGCCCAGATCGAAGCCCACGGCACCGATGCCCAGCAGCCACAGTTGCGCACTGGGCGAAAGGAAGGGCGCCAGGCACAGCATGCCGAAGGAAAGGGCGGTGAGGCCGGTGCCCAGACGCGTTACCAGCTCCGGCCCGCGGCGGTCGGCCAGATGGCCGGCCATGGGGGCGGCCAGGGCACCAGCGGCACCGGCCAGACCAAAGGCCCCGGCCACTGCGCTGCCCAGATGGAAGGGTTCGGCGTGGAGCATTACCGCCAGGGTGGACCAGAAGGCGCTAAAGCCCATGGACAGCAGCCCCTGGGCCAGGGCCGCGTGGCGCAGGGCGCCGTGGCGCTTGATCAGGGTCAGCAAAGAGCCGAGCAGGGCGCCGTAGGAAAGCTGCGTGGTGGGCTTGAACTTGGGAATCCCGCGCCAGGCGGCGATGCCGATGGCGGCAATGCTGGCCGCGGCGCCGATGAACATGGCGCGCCAGCCGAAGTGTTCCGCCACAAAGCCGCTCACCACTCGCGATAGCAGAATGCCCATGAGCAGCCCGGTCATGACCGTGCCCACCACCTTGCCGCGCTGGGCCTCGGGGGCCAGGGTGGCAGCGGCGGGCACGATGTCTTGCGCCAGAGTGGCGGTGAGGCCGATGGCGAGGCTGGCCACCAGCAGCTGGTTGATGGACGGCGCAAAGCCCCCCAGCAACAGCGCCGCCACCAGCAAGGCAGCCTTGATCAGGATGATGTTGCGCCGGTCGTGGCGGTCCCCCAGGGGCGCCAGCAGCAGAATGCCCAGGGCGTAGCCCAGTTGGGTCAAGGTGGGCACCAGGCCCACGGCCTGGTCCGAGGCGCCGATGTCGGCCCCGAGCACGCCGAGCATGGGCTGGCTGTAATAGAGGGACGCCACCGACAGCCCGGCGCCAGCAGCCAGCAGCAGGATCAGGGGCTTGTGCAGGGGCGCGGCCTGGCTGGCGTCGTTGGTGGGGACGGAGGGGGCAGATTGGCTGGGCTGGTTTGGTTGGGCCGATTGGGCACTGGTGTCTGCCGTTTTGCCGCTTTCATACGTTTTATGTATAGAAGACATTTTCGTTCTTTCGCCGGAAGTTGGTCACGGAGCGCATAGTGACGCCATCTATGCATAATCGGTAGTATCGCGGCTTGAACAGTTGCTATACAGTAAACGTATGATCAAATCCGCCCAGCCCCCAGCCACCCCGTCGCCAGCCCTGGCCACGGGGGATCGCATCGAACTGATGCAAACCTTCGTCCGCATCGTCGAAGCCGGCAGTCTTTCCGCCGCCGCCGCCCAGATGGACACCACCCAGCCCACCATCAGCCGCCGCCTGAAAATGCTGGAACACTCCCTCGGCCTGAGCCTGCTGCAGCGGAGCTCCCACGCCATGCGCCTCACGGTGGACGGCGAACGCTGCTACGAACGGGCCAAGGAACTGCTCACCAACTGGGCCGCCTTCGAGTCCGACCTGCGCGGCGCCAACGAAGAGCCCGACGGCATCCTGCGCGTCGTCGTACCCCACGCCTTCGGCCAGGACCGACTGATCAAGCCCCTGGCCGACTACCTGCGCCGCTACCCGCACATGCGTGTCGAATGGCTGCTCCACGACGACCGCGCCATCGACGACTACATTGCCGCCGGCATCGACTGCGCCATCCAGGTGGGCGAAATCACCGATCCCAGTCTGGTGGTGATCCGCCTCTCCGAAGTGCCCCGCATCGTCGCTGCCGCGCCGGAAGTGCTGCAAGGCCGTCCCCTGCCAACCCAAGCCGCCGATCTGGCCGACCTGCCCTGGCTCGCCCTGCGCACCTACTACCGCAACGAAGTCGTCCTTACCCACCGCGAAACCGGCCAGGTGGAACGCTTCGCTATTACCCCGTGCATGAGCACCGACAACCTCTACGCCCTGCGCAGCGCCGCCCTGCAAGGCCTCGGCGCCTGCATCAGCTCCGCCTGGGTACTGCAAGACGATCTGGCTCAAGGCAAGCTGGTGCACATCGCCCCCGAATGGCAAGCCGCGCCCTTACCCGTGAGTTTGGTGTACCCCTACGCCAAGTTTTATCCGGCAAGGTTGCGACGGTTTGTGGAGGTAATGCGAGCGGCGGTGCTGGAGGCGTTTGGGGGCTAGGGGACGGTTATGTTTCTCGGAGTTTCTATGCATGTCGTGGCGGACATGTATAGAAAATGCCCATTTGCTATGCACCTTGGGTACGATGCGGAAATGCAAACGTGATTTCCGTTCTTCCGACGGGAGTGGCCATAAAAGGGGCAGGTGATCGTGGCGGTACTTATTCCATCCATAGGCAGTTGCACTTTTGATAGTGGCGGCGAGCGTCGTCTGGCCGAGCGGCTGGAGGAAAAGCTTGAGGACGATTACCTCTGTTGGTACAACGTGGCGGTCGGCAGTGCTTGTCTGCATCCGGATTTCATCGTCTTCCATCCGCGCCGTGGTCTGTTGATCCTAGAGGTCAAGGACTGGAAGGAAGACACCATCATCGAAGCCGACCGGAACGAGTTCCACATTCACGCCGAACAGGGTTCGATTTGGGTGCAAAGCCCTTTGGAGCAAGCCCGCCGCTACGCCTACGCGGCCACTGATGTGCTCGCCAAAGACCCGCAACTGGTGTTTTCCGGTGGGCGTGAGCAGGGAAAACTGGTATTCCCGTGGGCCTATGGTGTGGTCTTTCCCAACCTGACCCGACGCCAGTTTGATGCTGGTCAGTTGGATGAAATCATCCCGGGGCATCTCGTCATTTGTAAAGATGAAATGACCGAAACCGTGGATGCGGAAGCCTTTCAGGCACGGCTATGGGGTATGTTCAAACTACCCTTCCACGGGGCCTTGAGCCTGCCCCAGATCGACCGCATCCGTTGGCATCTCT
Organism: Rhodocyclaceae bacterium; assembly: GCA_036504515.1. Classification (GTDB taxonomy): domain Bacteria; phylum Pseudomonadota; class Gammaproteobacteria; order Burkholderiales; family Rhodocyclaceae; genus AWTP1-18. The sequence goes on along the minus strand of DASXVA010000012.1, from coordinate 558,209 downwards.
TCCCCGAAATCCGCATCCAGCCCAGCCAGGGGCAATTGTTCGATGGCGACGCGATGCCTCTCGATCTGATGCGAGTCATGGATGTGCAGCAGGAACAATTGGCGCGCAGCCTGGGAGAAGGCCATCGGGTCATCCACGGCGTAGCGGGCTCGGGAAAAACCCTGATTCTCGGCTATCGGGCCGAGCACCTTGCCCTGGGCGCGGTCAAGCCGATTCTGATCCTTTGCTACAACGAATCACTGGCTCGGCGCATCGACAGCACCATGCACGCCAAGGGCTTGCAGGGCAAAGTGCTTACCCATAATTTTCACCAATGGTGCCGGGCGCAATTGAGCGCCTTCAATGTCGGCCTGCCCCCTGCCAATGATGACAAGAAAGCCTTTTTCGCCGACATGGTGGATCGGGTGATCCGGGGTGTGGAGCGCGGGCAAATTCCCGCTGCCCAATACGACGCCATCCTCATCGACGAAGGCCATGACTTCCGCCCCGAGTGGCTCAAGCTCGTGGTGCAGATGGTGGACCCGAAAACCAACAGTTTGCTGGTGCTCTATGACGATGCACAGTCCATTTACGGCGACGAAAAGCGCAAGAAGTTCAGTTTCAAGAGCGTGGGTATCCAGGCCGCTGGTCGCACCACCATCCTCAAGATCAACTACCGCAATACCGACGCCATCCTGCGCTTCGCCCGGGATGTAGCGCAAAGCATCCTCAAGCCCAGTGATGCCGATGAAGACGGCGTGCCCTTGCTTGCCCCTCAGTCAGCTGGCCGGTTAGGGAAAGAGCCGGAGATCGTCAAACTCCCCAGTCGTTATGAGGAAAACGGGTTCATCGCCAAGCGTTTGAAAGAGGCTCATCGTCAGGGGCTGGCTTGGCGCGAAATGGCTTTGGTCAGCCATTACAAGAATGATTTGGACACACGAGGAAGTGTGCTGGAAAAGTTGGGTATCCCCACCATCAATTTTCGCGACGCCGACTACAGCAATAATCCAGACAAAGTCACCCTCATCACCATGCACTCCTGCAAGGGCCTGGAATTTCCTTTCGTGGTGATTCCGGGAACCGAAAGGATTGGTAGCGGTGAGGACATGGATGCCCAAGAGGCCAAACTGCTTTACGTCGCCATGACCCGTGCGACCAAGGAATTGGTGCTGTGCGGGGTAGCGGCCAACTGATTGGCTCTGCGCTGTCTAGGCAATGCTTGAAGCCCATTCGCCCTGAACTTGTTGAGACTCTGGGGAATGGGATTCTTAACCAGTAGTCATTAGTTACCAGCTAAAAAACAAAACGGCGCCGGGTTTCCCTCGGCGCCGTTTTTTTCTAACCCACTTGCGCAGGCCTGACCGTCAGCCTTATTCCATCGCTTCGTACAGCGGCAGCGTCAGGAACTCGGGGTACTCGGGCGTCAGGCTCATCTTGTCGAAGATCACGGCGGCTTCGTCGTAGGTGCCCGTGGCTTCGCCCTGGGCGGTGACGCTGGCTTTCACCTTGGTCAGTTCTTCGGCGATCATGCCGCGCACCATGTCCACGGTGACCTTGCGGCCATCATCGAGCACGCCCTTGGGACTCACAACCCATTGCCACACTTGGGAGCGGCTGATTTCGGCGGTGGCGGCATCTTCCATCAGGTTGTGGATGGGTACGCAGCCGTTGCCGCCGAGCCAGGAGCCCAGGTAGTGGATGCCGACGTTGATGTTGTTGCGCAGGCCGGCTTCGGTGATGGGCTGCTCGGGCACGAAGTTGAGCCAGTCCTTGGGGCCGAAGGAGCCGGTGACTTGTTTGCCCCACTGGTTGGGTTTGTCGCCGAGAACTTTTTGGAATTCTTCCTGGGCGATGGAGACCAGACCGGGGTGAGCCACCCAGCCGCCGTCGAAGCCGTCGTTGGCGTCCCGGGTCTTGTCGTGACGGATGCCGCCCAGGGCTTTTTCATTGGCAACGGGGTCGCCCTTGATGGGAATCAGAGCGGACATGCCGCCCATGGCGGGGGCGCCGCGCTTGTGGCAAGCCTGCACCAAGGCCAGGGCGTAGCTGCGCATGAAGGGCACTTCCATGGTGATGGCGCCGCGCTGGGCCAGACAGAAATCCTTGTTCTTCTTGAACTTCTTGATGCAGCTGAAGATGTAGTCCCAGCGGCCAGCATTCAGGCCAGCACTGTGGTTGCGCAGTTCGTAAAGGATTTCCTCCATCTCGAAGGTGGCGAGGATGGTTTCCACTAGCACGGTGGCCTTGATGGTGCCTTGGGGCAGGCCGATGTGGTCTTGCGCCATGACGAAGATGTCGTTCCACAGCCGGGCTTCCAGATGGCTTTCCATCTTGGGCAGGTAGTAGAAGGGGCCGGCGCCGCGGGCAATTTGTTCTTTGGCGTTGTGGAAGAAAACCAGGGCGAAGTCGAAGATGCCGCCGCCGACGCGCTGCCCGTCAACGGTCACGTGCTTTTCGTCCAGATGCCAGCCGCGGGGACGGATTTGCAGGGTGGCGATCTTGTCGTTGAGCTTGTATTCCTTGCCGTTTTCGTTCTTGAAGCTCAGTTCGCGGCGGATGGCCTTGTACAGGTTCACCTGGCCTTGCAACTGGTTGTCCCACTTCGGGCTGTTGGAATCTTCGAAGTCGGTCATGTAGCTGTCAGCGCCGGAGTTGTAGGCGTTGATGATCATTTTGGCTTCCACCGGGCCGGTGATTTCCACGCGGCGGTTTTCCAGGGCCTTGGGCAGGGGGGCGATTTTCCAGTCGCCTTCGCGGATGGCCTTGGTTTCGGGCAGGAAGTCGGGCATTTCGCCGGCGTCGATGCGGGCTTGACGGGCAACACGGGCCTTCAGCAGTTCCTGACGGCGGGGTTCGAAGGCGCGGTGCAGCTTTGCTACCAGTTCCAGGGCTTCGGGAGTCAGAATGGTTTCGTAGCCGGGCTTGATCGGGGCATTGATTTGCATGCCGGCGGGCAGGGTGAGCGTAGTTGCAGTGGTCATGGTGACTCCTCTATAAGACATAAGGGTGATTTGATGGATGGAGTGTATTGCTGGTTAACCTGAATGATAAGTCCCGCTAGAATCAATTCATCTTATATCTGGAGTAATAAATGGACCGTCTGACCCAGATTGAAGCCTTCGTGACCACCGCTATTAAAGGTAGCCTCAGTGCCGCCGCCCGGCAAGAGGGCGTAACACCGGCCATCATGGGCCGCCGTATCGACGCCCTGGAGCAGCGCCTGGGGGTGAAGCTGATGGTGCGCACCACCCGCAAACTGAGTCTGACCCAGGAAGGGGAAGCCTTTCTCGAGGATTGCCAGCGCTTGCTCAACGAGCTGGGCAATGCCGAGGCCTCCGTCAGCCTGGGGGCGATCCGGGCCAGCGGTCACCTGCGCATTTCCGCCCCGGCGGGTTTTGGTCGGCGCCATGTGGCGCCCCTGGTGGCGGGTTTTCTCGATGCCCACCCGGAAGTGACCATGAGCCTCGACCTTTCCGACCGGACGGTGGATATCGTCAATGAAGGTATCGACTGCGCCGTGCGCATTGGTGGCCTGGCAGATTCCAATCTGATCTCGGTACGGCTTGGTGAGGTGAAACGGGCGCTTGTTGGCAGCCCCGATTATTTTGCCCGGCGCGGTACGCCGCTGGTCCCCGAGGATTTGGCGAACCACGAATGTCTATCCCTGGTACAGCAAGCCGGCTGGCTCTTTGCCGATCCGGGCAAGAAAAACGAAACCCGTTTGGTAAAAGTGGAGGGCCGCCTGCAATGCAACGACGGTTCGGTCCTGCACGAATGGGCCCTTCAAGGCCGCGGCCTCGCCTGGCGGTCCCTGTGGGAAGTGGGAGACGATCTGCGGGCAGGCCGCTTGGTGGCCGTACTGGAAGACTACGCCGCGCCGTCCCTGGGCATCCGCGCGGTTTTTCCGCAAAGGCAGATGCCCTTGCGGCTACGGCTGTTCATCGAGCACCTGAAGGCAGTGTATGGGGCGCCGGACTACTGGGCTTGAAGAAGCAAGCACTGGTGTCGACCATTTCGACTTCATCGGATTGGCTTGATCCCGCTAGCCGTTTGGCACGGACGGGTTTCAGAGGGTAGTGGTGGGCGCCAGAGCATCACCCGCGTTCCGGGCAAAATAACGACTCGGTTCGACCCCCAGTGCCCGCTTGAACATGGCCGTGAAGGCACTGGTGCTGCGGTAGCCCAGACGACCGGCCACCCGTGCCACAGCTTCACCTTCGCCAAGACGGGCGAGGGCCTCCATGAGCCGCGCCTGTTGGCGCCAATGACCAAAGCTCATGCCGGTCTCGCGCTGGAACAGCCGGGCCAGGGTGCGGCTGCTGGCGGCGCAGCGATCGGCCCAGGATTCCAGGGTCTCTTGGGATTCGGGATGCTCCATCAGGTAACGGCACAGCTTGCGCAGGCGCGGTTCGGCGGGCACCGGCAGGTGCAGCGCCGCCTGGGGTAGCGCCCGTAATTCCCCCAGAATCAACTCGGCGATGCGGCCGCCGCGGCCCTCGCGGTCATAGTCCACGGGTTCCTCCAGCAGGGCCAGGATCAGTTCCCGCAGCAGAGGACGCACTTCCATGAGACAGCAGCTTTGCTGCAGATCGGGGGCTGCATCGGAGCGGATGTAGACGGTGCGCATCTGCACCATGCCAAGCATGACCACCTGATGGTCGGTATGGGCCGGAATCCAGACACCGCGCAGGGGCGGTACCACCCAACTGCCTGCCGCCGTCTCCACCCGCATGACGCCGGTGCCGGCGTAGATAAGCTGGGCGCGGGGGTGCTGGTGCAGGGGCGTCATGCCGCCCTGGTAGTCCCGGGCCTTGGCGGTGACGGGATGGGGCAATGTCTGTTCCAAGGCGTCGTGGGCTAGCCCTGGGCAGAAATTTGTCAGTTTCACGATGATTGTTGTCCGGACATGCGCTGAAAGGACATATTAAATGGCGTTCCCCCAATAGCCAAGGTGCTCAGCGATGACTAGAAGCCCCATCACCGCTCTCCCCGCCGATCCGCCGTCCCCTGCGCCGTCGGCAACCCGGTCATCCGTAGTGCCGGAGACAGCCTATCCGGTGATCGCCGCCATCAGCTTCGCCCACCTGCTCAACGACATGATGCAGTCGCTGCTGATTGCCATCTATCCGACGCTGAAACAGGAACTGAGCTTGTCTTTCACCCAGATCGGCCTGATTACCCTGACCTACCAGATCACCGCCTCGCTGCTTCAGCCCCTGATCGGCCTCTACACCGACAAGCGGCCCCAGCCCTATTCGCTGCCGGTCGGCATGGCTTTTACTTTTACCGGTCTCCTGTTGCTGGCCGTGGCAGATTCCTTTCCTTTAGTCCTGCTGGCGGCAGCGGTGGTGGGCATTGGTTCCTCGGTGTTCCATCCCGAGTCCTCCCGGGTCGCCCGGCTTGCCGCCGGGATGCGGCCAGGGTTGGCCCAGTCCCTGTTTCAGGTGGGGGGCAATGCCGGAAGCGCCATCGGTCCCTTGCTGGCAGCTCTGCTCATCGCTCCCTACGGCCAGGGCCGGGTGGCATGGTTCTCTGCGGCGGCATTATTAGGCTTTTTCGTGCTGCTGCGGGTAGGCCGCTGGTACCGGACCCATGCGGTGAGCCGCAAGCCCCGGACCGATGTCGGCGGCCACACTCTGCCCCGGGCGCGGGTGATGGCGGCTTTGGCAATCCTGGGGGTGCTGGTGTTTTCCAAGTATTTCTACATGGCCAGCCTGAGTAGCTATTACACCTTCTACCTGATGGACAAGTTCCATCTGGCAACGGACACGGCCCAGCTCTATCTCTTCGTCTTCTTGTTCGCTGTGGCGGCGGGCACCGTGGCTGGCGGGCCGGTGGGGGACCGGATTGGTCGCAAGCGGGTGATCTGGGTATCCATCCTGGGGGTGGCACCTTTTACCCTCATGCTGCCCTACGCCAATCTGTTCTGGACCGGAGCTCTATCGGTGGTCATCGGCCTGGTACTGGCCTCGGCTTTTTCGGCCATCCTGGTTTATGCCCAGGAGTTGGTGCCGGGCAAGGTGGGCGCGATCTCGGGCCTGTTCTTTGGTTTCGCCTTCGGCATGGGCGGTCTCGGCGCGGCGGTGCTGGGACGTATCGCCGACGCCACCAGCATCGAGCACGTGTACCACCTGTGTTCCTTCCTGCCCTTGATCGGCCTGATCACGGCCTGGCTGCCAGATACCCGGACAGCCCGTCGGGCATGACGGCGCTCCTGGCCGTTGAGGTCAGGCCGCAATCAGGCGTCGGCTGCTGGCGTAGCGGTGCATGTCGAGAATGGTGTTGAGGCCGGTCTTCTGGCGGATGGAGGTCTGGTAGTTGAAGACGGTCTTTTCGCTCAGGCAAAGGCGGCGGGCAATGTGGGCCACTTCTTCGCCCTGAGCCAGCAGGCGGAAAACCTCGAACTCCCGGGGAGACAGATTCTGGTCCGGTGCGGTTTGTTGCTGGCTGTGTTGCACGGCTTGGGCCACATCCTCGGACAAATAGCACTGGCCCCGGGCGGCCTGGCGCACGGCTTCCACCAACACTTCCGGCGGGCTGCTCTTGGTCACGTAACCGGCGGCTCCGGCCCGCAGGGCCTGGCTGACCACGTCGGGGGCATCGTGCATGGAAAAGATCAGCACGGCGGTATCGATGCCCCGGGTTTTCAGGCGCGTCAGGGTTTCCAGTCCGCCCCGGCCGGGCATGGACATATCCAGAATCAGCACGTCGAGGCTGTTGTGTTGCAGCCACTGATAAGCCGATTCGCCGTCGCTGAATTCGGCTGTGACCTGTAGCCCCGGCTCCAACTCCAGCAGGCGGCGATAGCCGGTGCGTACCACGGCATGATCGTCGGCAATGGCGATACGGATGGGCTGCAGATCGAAGCTGTAAACGGCGCTCATGATTGCTCCTCGGCGAAGACATTGTTTTGTGCAAGACGGAATTGGGCGGAAAGGGTCAGGCCAGTGCCGCTGCTCGGTGCGGCCAGTTGCAGGCTGCCGCCATGGGCCCAAACCCGTTCCCGCAGGCCGGCCAGGCCGTTGCCCCGTTGCAGGGCTTCTTCCATGTTGGCGATGCCTTTACCATCGTCCCGCACGGACCAGATCAGCTTGTCGTCTTCCTGGCCCAGATGGATTTCAACGTGATGGGCGTTGGCGTGGCGGGCGCTGTTGGTCAGGGCTTCCTGGGTCATACGGTACAGGGCCAAGGCCAAGGGGGCGGGCAGGGACTGGTCGTCCAGGCTGTAGTGCAGGGTGAAGTGGACGCTTTGGCCGGGCAGGTTGCGCCAACTGGCCAGCAACTTTTCCAGCAACTGGCCAAGGGGAACGGGGCCCTGCCGGTCGCCGTCGCCCAGGGGGCGCAGTCGCCGCAGCAGTTCGCGGATGCCGCCGTGGACCTGCTGGCATTGGTCGGCCAGTTCCCTGGCGACGTTCTGCACTTCGGGCTGGGTGCCGGTAGCCCGGATCAGGTAGGAAGCCTCAGCGCGCATGGCGGTGAGGCTCTGACCGAATTCGTCGTGGAGTTCCTGCACCAGCCGGGTTCTTTCCTCTTCCTGCACCGACACCATTTTCAGGCTCAGAGTGCGGCGGGAGGCTTCGGTTTTGTCCAAGGTGTCGGCCAGATGGTTGAGGGATTGGCCGATGATGTCCAACTCTTTCACCTGTAAGGCAGGTAGGCGAGTTGCGTAATTTTGGGACATGCAGTCGGATATTTTTTCAACAATGCTCCGCAATGGCGCAAAGGCCCGGTGCATGGCGAGGGTGATGCCCGCCACCAGCAACACCGTATAAACGGCGCACCAGATCAGCAGATCCACCAGAGTTTCCATTGCCTCCTTGGCTTCGCTGGCGGGACTGGGCATCACCGTCACGTGGAAGCGGCGGCCATCGGCACTGTGTATCCAGCCCGAGTAGCGGTGGCCGGCATCGGCCTCGGGCGTGGCGAACAAGCGTTCGGCGAAAGGATGCTCTGCCGGTGGTGGTGGCGTCAGCAGGCGCCCCTGTTCGTCTTCCACCGAGAGTTGCAAATGGCGCAGCCCATCCAGTCCATCGGGCTTGGCGAGGTCGAGCAATTGGGCTTCAAGCTCGGCGCCACGACTGTTCTGCAGGGCCAGCAGCCGGGAAAAGGTGGCGGCGGTAACTTCGGCCCCTTGGGATTCGCTGTGAATGTCGCTCCGGGCCTGGAACCACAGCCAGGGCAGGGCCAGTAGTAGCGTGCCCAGGGCGATCCAGGCAATGCGGTGCAACAGCAAATGGCGAAGTTCGACGGGTGGGTTCATTCGTGCAAAGTGCGAGATAGTTTTTATCTAAAGCATTTGCAGGTTCCGTACCAAGTAGACGGATGGAATTTGTTTCAGCGTTTTTTGCGACGAAAGCACCGACCTGGTGCTTGCCGGTAGCTTGTATGCCGCTGATGGGACCAAAACGGTTGGCAGGATGCCGCTTGGTGTTTTCTTTGTGTTGATGACACAGGGAAAAGCGTGAGGGTATCGGTGCAGCTTTCCTGCTGCAGGCCAGTGCCAGTCACCCTGTCATCGTTTTGTCTGCAATTTTTCTCTGACGAAAAGAACAAGAAGGAGCGCTGCTGGTGGTTTGTGGCATGGACGATGCTCTATTAGCTTCAGGCACAAGTGCGTTGTGCGTCAGATGTTCCGCAGTCCTTGCTGGTTTTGCGGAAGCAGCTGTAGCGTCTCCTCCTCCGGCCCAACGGGTCGGATTCATGGCCGCAGGGCTTAACCCTGCGGCCATTTTTTTGCGGGTCAGGACACGCTTTCTTTCGGTTTGATCATCAGGCTGGCCAGGATGGAACCGCCCAGTAGCACGCCCACCAGGGCCAGGGAAGCACCGACAGGAATCTTGACCCAGGGCACGATCAGCATCTTGGTGCCGATGAAGGCCAACACAAAAGCCAGCCCCACCTTGAGCAGATGGAAGCGGCTGGCCATGTCTGCCAGCAGAAAGTACAGGGCCCGCAAACCCAGCACGGCAAAGATGTTGGAGGTCATGACGATGAAAGGGTCCGTGGTCACGGCGAAGATGGCAGGAATGCTGTCCACCGCAAAGATGGCATCGGTAATGCCGATCAGGGTCACCACCAGAAACAGCGGCGTGAACCAGCGCTTGCCATCCTTCATCAGCCATAGCTGATTGCCTTCGTAGCCGGGGGTGATGGCCAGATGATTTCGCATCCAGCGCAGGAGGGGATTCTTCTCCAGGTCCGGTTCCTTTTCAGTGGAAACCAGCATGCGCATTCCCGTCAGCAACAGGAAGGCACCGAAGACGTAAAGCAGCCAGTGGAAGCGGGCAATGAGCCAGGCGCCGATCAGGATCATGACCACCCGTAGCAGCACTGCACCGATCACGCCCACCACTAGGGCCCGCTTCTGCAAGGGGGCGGGTACGGCAAAGCCGGTGAAGAGAAGCAGGAAGACAAAGATGTTGTCCACCGACAGGGATTTCTCGATCACGTAGCCGGTGAGAAACTCCGTTGCCTTCTGGTTGGCGATGTCGCGACCGAGGCTCTGGTCCAGCCACCACCACAGCAAGAGGTTGAAGACCATGGCGAGGCTAATCCACAACAAGCTCCAGCCCAGGGCTTCGCGCATGGTGACGGTGTGGGCGCCCTGCTTGTCCAGAGCAAACAAATCCACCGCAATGGCAAGGACGACGAAAACCCCAAAGCCCAGCCACAGGCCGGGGGTGGCAATGGTTTCGATCATGGCGATTCCCCTCAGCGCGGTTCGTGGATGCGGCGATATTCGCCATCAAAGACACGGCCCGTGGGCGCTGTGTCTTGCGCTTGGGGGCGGGTAGCCGGCGTCATCAGGCGGCGGGCGAAGATCAAAGCCATGAAGGCTGCAGCAAAAGCCGCGGCACGACTGCGATGCATGCGCGCCACCAGGAACAGGAAGGATTTACGCACTGCTGCCGTCAGCAATGAAGCCGGGGCAGGGGAGGATTTGCGGGAGAAGTCAGCGGTTTTCATGGAAGGCTCCGTTCAATTTTGTTTGCGCCGGTCCAGCCTCAACACCGACGGGTCTGCACAAACAAAAAAGACCTTTGCCGGGCGGCAAAGGTCTTGCTGCAACCCATTTGCTGAGTTGCCCACGGAACCGGGATTCTTGCGAATCCGTCTTGACGACGCCGTGGCGGAGCTACTCCCCTTTGTGAATCTGCGATCTTGCTGCAGAAACGCTGTAGGCCAGACTGTAGGGGAAGAGGGGCGGGCGCGTCAACCGTTCCTTCATTGTGGCTATTGTTGCGGCTATTCGATCGTGGCTATTCGACAAAATGGGGAATGGGCATTGTCGCTATCATGCAGCCCTGCTACTCACTGCCCTTCTTACGATGCAAGTTCCACTCAAGCCCCTGCGCATCCTGTCGCTGATTCCGCCCATGACTCAGCTCAATACGCCGTACCCGTCTACGGCCTATCTGACCGGGTTTCTGCGTTCCCGCCAGGAGGATGCGGTGCAGGAGGACTTGGCCCTGGCGCTGGTGCTGCGACTGTTTTCCCAAGAGGGCCTGACGAGTATTCGCCCCTGCGTGAATGCCATTGCCGAGGGCAAGCAATCCAATAGCCTCAAGTCCTTAGTTGCCCAGTTCGACCGCTATCTCTCCACGATTGGGCCCGTCATCGCCTTTCTTCAAGGGCGTGATCCCACCATTGCCCACCGCATTGCCGGCCGTAATTTTTTGCCGGAAGGGCCCCGCTTCGATTCCCTGGAAGTCTATGTGGACCCCAGCGATCCCGAGGGGGGCGATCCCCTGGCCTGGGCCTTCGGTGCTTTGGGTGTTCATGATCGGGCGCGGCATCTGGCGACGCTTTATCTCAACGATCTGGCCGATGTCTTAAGGCAAGCTGTCGATCCCCGTTTTGAATTCGTTCGCTACGCTGAATCCCTGGCCCAGAGCCAGCCTTCCTTCGATCCCCTAGCCAAGGCCCTGGCTGCGCCCCACAATTTGGTGGACACGGTTCTGCAGGACTTGAGTCTTGAAGCCATGGCGCGTCATGCACCGCAAGTGGTGCTGCTCTCGGTGCCTTTTCCCGGTTCTGTTTATGGCGCCTTCCGCATTGCCCAGACCATCAAGGCCAAGTACCCGGAAGTGGTGACCGTACTCGGTGGCGGCTTCGTCAATACAGAACTGCGGGAGTTGAAGGAAAGCCGGGTCTTCGATTACTTCGACTATGTCACCCTCGACGACGGTGAGCGGCCCATCCTGGCCCTGCTGGAACATTTGCGTGGACAGCGTTCGCAAGATCGGTTGGTACGCACCTATGTTCGTGATGGCGGTGCGGTGAAGTACATCCACTTTGCCGAGGCCGATATTCCCTTTGCCGAGGTGGGAACACCCACCTGGGACGGGCTGCCGAAGGATGGCTATCTTTCCGTACTCGACATGCTCAATCCCATGCATCGGCTCTGGTCTGACGGCTGCTGGAACAAGCTGACGGTGGCCCATGGTTGCTACTGGAAGAAGTGCAGCTTCTGCGATGTGAGCCTGGATTACATCGGCCGCTTCGACGGCGTGGCCGCCACGACCTTGGTGGATCGTATCGAAGCCGTGATCGCTGAGACGGGGCAGACCGGTTTCCATTTTGTGGACGAAGCGGCTCCGCCCAAAGACCTGCGGGCCATGGCCGAGGAACTGCTCAAGCGCAATCGTGCTATTTCCTGGTGGGGCAATATCCGCTTTGAAAAAACCTTCACGCCGGAGTTGTGCAATCTGCTGGCCGATAGCGGCTGCATTGCCGTATCCGGCGGGCTGGAAGTGGCCTCGGACCGCTTGCTCAAGTTGATGAAGAAGGGGGTCTCGGTGGAGCAGGTGGCACGGGTCACCCAGGCTTTCACTGAGGCGGGCATTCTTGTCCATGCCTATCTGATGTACGGCTTTCCTACCCAGACGCTGCAAGATACGGTGGATGCCCTGGAGTACGTACGGCAACTGTTTGCTGCGGGCTGCATCCAGTCCGGCTACTTTCATCGTTTTGTCTGCACCGTTCATTCCCCCGTGGGCATGCACCCGGAAGAATACGGCGTCACGCTGCGGCCTCTGCCGCCGGTCACCTTCGCTCGCAACGACGTCGGGTTCAACGATCCCACCGGCGTCGATCACGATGTGCTTGGAAAAGCCTTGAACAAGGCCCTGTACAACTACATGCACGGCATTGGTCTGGATGAGGACGTTCGTGCCTGGTTCCAGGGCAAGGTACCAAAAACCCGGGTGCCAAGAAATTTCATCGAGCGGGCCCTAGGCTACGCCTGAGCGTTGGACGGCATCCTTTACGGAGTAACCATGCAAATACTATGGCTAATAAATTCGGCACACTTATGCCGTATAAGTTGTCAGAATGGCATCCATGGGTAACTCGACTTTAGTGCGTTGGTTGCGGCGGATCATCGGTCCCCGCGTCAAGGTGCCGCCGGAAGTGCAGCGGGCAAAGGATGTCATCGCGGCCGTGGATGCCGGTGGCGTGCCCCTGAATCCGGCACGGATCAATCAGATCGCCCGGGACCTGGGCCTGGAAGTCGCTCGTAATGCACCCCTTGAGGAAACGCTGCATCGGCTGCGGGCTGCAGTAAGTCGTCACTAGATCAAGCACTGTTCTTGCATTAACCGGTTAGCTGTTTGCTCGCCTGTGCTGATACCGAGCACAGTTTGACTCACTGGTCTTTGAGGCCCATGACAGAAACCACAAACAAGAAACCCTGGTTAGTGCAAATGCATCATCGGATGCGGGCGATTTCTTTTGCCCTGTTGTTTGTGGCGGCCAGCCTGCATATCGCCGGAAAAGGCTACAGCCTTTCCTTCTGGCTAGGACTGGTACTTGTGCTGCTGGTCTATCCCCATATCCAGTATTTCCGCGCGTGTCGGGCCAAGAATTCCGTCCAGGTCGAAATGACCAGCCTGCTGGTGGACTCCGTTCTGTTGGGGGGCTTTGTCGCGGCATTGCAGTTCCCCCTCTGGCTGACCTTTTCAGCCCTACAGGGCACTCTGTCGAACAATGCCGCCAACAAGGGCTGGCGTGGTGTCGGGGAAACGGTGCTGGCCTTATTGGGAGGCGCGCTGTTGTGGACTACCTTCATGGGCTTTCAGTTCTCGCCGGAAACGGATTGGCCCACGACTTTGTTCTGCATTGCCGGACTGACTTGGTATCTCATGGCAATGGGCACCATTGGTTTTACCCGTAATTGCTATTTGCGCCAGACGAGAGAAACCCTGCAGGCCCGGGAGAAGGAACTGCTGTCGGCCAATGAATGCCTGCGCAAAAATATTGAAGAAATTGATGTCCTGCAAGAGCAGTTGCGGATACAGGCCAACCTCGATCCCCTGACCAGTCTTTACAACCGCCGCTATCTCGACAGCACCCTGGAACGGGAGTTGGCCCGTTGCCGACGGGAAGGGCAGTCCCTCTCGCTGATCTTGGTGGATATCGACCACTTCAAGAAAATCAACGACACCTACGGTCATCAGGCCGGGGACGCCGTACTGATACAACTCAGCGCCATCCTTGGCGGCATGGCCCGCTCCGGTGATGTGGCCTGTCGCTATGGTGGCGAAGAGTTTCTGCTATTGATGCCCACCATGTCGTTGGAGGCTGCCAAGGAACGGGCCGAGGATCTGCGTGCCATGTTTGGCGAGATGACATTACCTTTTGGTGATTTCCGGTTGCAGACCACGATTTCCATCGGCATTTCGGTTTATCCCGGCCATGGAACTTCTGCTGACGAACTGATCAAGTGCGCCGACCATGCCCTGTATCAAGCCAAGCACGGCGGGCGTAATCGGGTAGTGGATTTTTCTTTGTCATGTAATCCAGCAGTCACTTCCGCTTGATGTATTAGCCCGCGAAGTTCAAATACTTGAATCTCCCGGTAAAGTCATTTCAACGGCCTATACTGAATCAGCACTTCGCATTCGCTGGTGCTTTCAAGGAGTACGGTCATGGGCAAAGCACGACAAAGCAACAAAGAAGTAAAAAAGCAGCCTCTTTTGTCTCCCAAGGAAAAAAAGGTCGTGAAGCAGACCAAGAAGCATGCCTCGGATATTGTTCCCCTGTTGAGTCGTTGAGGTTTCTGTTGGAGCCATGACTGTCGCTTGGGCAGTTGATGGCGTTGAAACTTGAGTGGGGTTTTCCTCACTCAAAATTTCAAGCGCGGTTCATGTATTTCCGGATTGCGAGTAGTACGTTCAGCCCTAAGATTCAAGGGCCCCTTCCATGACGACCAAGGCTAAGATGGGCGTCGTAATCGAGATAAAACTCATGGGTGTTGCCGTCACGGCGACAACGTTCTCATCAAGGAATTTTGCTCTGGCTAAACAGTCCATCGACTTTAGCCCTCTCGCTCTCTGCCCGGAAACTTAGCCATGGAGCAACCCGACCCGCTGTTCTGGAACGAGCCTTGTGCGTCCCTGCAATCCCGGCTTGCCTCCAGTCCGACGGGATTGTCACAGGATGAAGTTGTCTATCGAACTGCGAAGTTCGGCCCCAATGTTTTGCAGAGCCAGGGCAGCCATTCTCTGGTGCGCCAATACCTGAGCCATTTTAAAAATCCTCTGGTGATGATCTTGCTCGTTGCCAGTGCCTTGTCGGCGGTGACCGGTGAAGTGACCGGGGCGGTGATCATCTGGACCATTGTGCTGTTCAGTGTGACCCTCGATTTTGTTCAAGAGCACCGGGCCGGAGAAGCTGCAGAAAAACTGAAACAGGAAGTCGCCGTTCGAGCCTCGGTGCTGCGGGACGGTCAGGCCCGGGAAGTTCCCATGAGTGAACTGGTGCCCGGCGATGTCGTGCTCCTGGCCGCCGGGGATTTGATGCCGGCGGATTGTCGATTGCTGGAGGCCAAGGATTTCTTCGTCAATCAGGCCCTGCTCACCGGTGAACCCTATCCGGTTGAAAAGCGAGTCGGCGATCCAGCCAAAGCCGTTGACGATTTGAATCAGGCCGAGAACTCGGTGTTCATGGGGACTTCGGTCATCAGCGGCATGGCCAAAGCCATGGTCTGCCGTACCGGTGCTGCTACGGCAGTTGGTGCGATAGCCGATTCCCTCATGGTCAAACCGCCACCCACCGCCTTTGAGCAGGGCACCCACAGTTTCGGCATGTTGATCATGCGCCTCACCGTGTTGCTGGTGCTGTTCGTGTTCCTGATCAACGCCCTGTTCCATCGCCCCTTCCTGGACTCCTTCCTCTTTGCCATCGCACTCGCCGTCGGTCTGACGCCGGAACTGTTGCCCATGGTGATGACCGTGACTTTGTCCCGGGGGGCGCTACGCATGGCGAAGAAGTTCGTCATCGTCAAACAACTGGCGGCCATCCACAATCTGGGCAGCATGGATGTGCTGTGTACCGACAAGACCGGCACTCTCACGGAAGCACGCATTCATCTGGAACGCCACCTGGATGCCGAGGGTAATGACAGTCCCCAGGTGTTGAAGCTGGCTTATCTCAACAGTTTTTTCGAGACAGGACTCAAGAGCCCCCTCGACGATGCCATTCTGGAGCACAAGGAAATTGAGGTAAGCGGCTGGGTCAAGGTGGATGAAGTCCCCTTTGATTTCGAGCGCCGCCGCGTCTCCGTCCTGCTCGATAAGGATGGCAAGCGGCAGCTGGTGGTAAAGGGTTCCCCGGAAGACATCCTTCGCTTGTCCACCCAATACGCCCTGGGCGAGAGTCTGGAAGCTCAGCCTCTGGATGGGGCGGCTCTGGCCAAAATTCAGGCGTTACATGACAGCCTCGGCCGGGAGGGTTTCAAGGTGTTGGGCATTGCCTGGCGGACTGTTCCCTCTGACCATCCCCATGCGGTGGTCGACGATGAAACGGAGTTGGTCTTTGCCGGTTTCGCCGCTTTTCTTGATCCGCCCAAGGCTAGCGCCGGTCCGGCCCTGAAGGCCCTGGAGGCCAGCGGCATCAGCGTCAAGATCATTACCGGCGATAGCGAGTTGGTGACCCGCCATGTCTGTGAGCAACTGGGGGTCACGGTCTTGGGCGTGTTGAATGGCAGTGATATTCAACGCATGGACGATCAGGCCTTGGCCGTGCAGGTCAAGGGCGCCAATCTCTTTTGCCGCGTCAATCCGACACAGAAGAACCGCATTATTCTTTCGCTTAAGGCCCAGGGCCATACGGTGGGTTACCTGGGGGACGGCATCAACGATGCGCCTTCATTGCATTCCGCCGACGTTGGCATTTCGGTGGATAGTGCTGTGGACGTGGCCAAGGCGGCGGCAGACATGATTCTGTTGCGGCAGGATTTGAATGTGCTCTACGACGGCGTGCAGGAAGGCCGCAGGACTTTCGTCAACATCATGAAGTACATCATGATGGGTACCAGTTCCAACTTCGGCAACATGTTCAGCATGGCCGGTGCCACATTGTTCTTGTCCTTTCTGCCCATGCTGCCCGCGCAGATTCTGCTCAACAATCTGCTCTACGATGTGTCGGAATTGCCGATCCCCATGGACAACGTGGATGCCGAATACCTGAGCCATCCCCGCCATTGGGACACCACTTTCATTCGCGATTTCATGTGGGTGGTCGGTCCGGTCAGTTCTGTCTTCGACTTCCTCATGTTCTTCCTGCTGCTCAAGGTCTTCAATGCCGGCGAGGCGCTGTTCCATACCGGCTGGTTCATCGAGTCCATTGCCACCCAAGTGTTGGTGATTTTTGTTATCCGTACCCGGGGCAATCCGTTCAAGAGTCGCCCCGGGCGCTTGCTGACGTTCACCTCTCTGGCCGTTGTTCTGTGCGCGGCCGTACTCCCGTTTACGCCCCTGGCCGGTATCCTCGGCTTTGTCCCGCCGCCGCCTCTCTTTTTCCTGATCTTACCGATCATGGTGATTTGCTACCTGCTTGCGGTGGAGTTCATGAAACGCCTTTTCTATCGGCACTTTTCCCAGCATTAAAGGCGCACCGTCTGCTCCCTTTGATTCGTCATCACCTAAGCCGGAGAGGACTCCATGGTTCGCCTTAATTTCTCGATTCAACTGGGCTACGAAATTTTTGATGGTCCCGCCGATTTCATCTTCAACATCCATGCGGCGCCGACGGCCTGTCAGTCCATACAGTCGGAGTCTCTCTACATCAGCCAGGCGGTCCCGACGACGATCCAGTCCGATGCCATTCTGCGCAACCGCTTGTTGCGTCTCCGGACTGATCCTGGCCTGCTGACGGTCAGCTATCAGGCGGTGGTCGATATTTCCCACTACGTCGAGCAGCCGGAGAACATTCCCGAAGTTGCCATTGCCGACATGCCCCGGGAAGTGCTGCCTTACCTTTACCCAAGCCGTTATTGCGAATCGGACAAGTTGCAGCAACTGGCCAATCAGCAGTTCGGTTATCTGCCCCAGGGCTATAACCGGGTGGAGGCGATTCGGCGCTGGGTGAACGGAAGAACCCGTTTCGAATCCGGCAGCAGTTGCTTCAATACGTCTGCCGTGGATACCTTGCATCAGCAAGCGGGGGTGTGCCGGGACTTCGCCCACCTGATGATTGCCCTCTGCCGGGCCTTGAACATTCCGGCCCGGTTTTCTTCCGGCATCGACTACGGCGCGGACCCGATTCTGGGGCCGACGGATTTTCATGCCTATGTGGAGGCTTATCTAGGCGGTCGGTGGTATCTGTTCGATCCTTCCGGCACGGCGACACCCATGGGTTTTGTCCGCATCGGTACGGGGAGGGACGCGGCGGACGTATCCTTCGCCACTATTTTCGGCAACATCCGTTCCGAAGTACCCCTGCTTAAAATTGTGGCAACGGGTGATCCGGCCAATAATTTCTTTGTGCCCTTCCATTGCATCGAAGGGCTTTCAACGGATGCCCCGATCGGGGTTTGATCCCTTGGTCGATCCCCTGCCTAGAACATCCCGGAGGCGATGTTGATGGTGAGGGCGAGCAGGGTGGTGTTGAAGAAAAAGGCGAGGACGCAATGCACCAGCCCTGTCCTGCGCATGGAACGGCTGGTTAAGCTGACATCGGCAGTCTGGGCCGAGGTGCCGATGACGCAGGAAAAGTAGAGGAAGTCTCCGTAATCCGGCACCGTTTCGTTGGGGAAGGTCAGGCCACCCACTTTGCCCCGTAACTCCGCCGCGTAGTAATCGTGGGCGTAGTGCAGGGCGAACATCACCTGGGTGAAGGCCCAGGAGGTCAGGATGGTTAGCACGGCCAGGGCGATATGGTAGTAACGCAAGGGGCCGTGCATGTCTTTGGCCACCGCCAGTTCGGCCACGATGGTGGCAAGACACATGATGGCGACAACAATGACCATTACCAGCACCAGAATCCGCCCCTCGTCCTGTTCCAGGGCGCGCTGCCGTATGCGTTCGTGGGATGAGCGGAACATGATCCGTATCGAGAACAGCAAGTACAGAACTGCACCCACATTCCAGCCGATGATGATCCGGGTCACCTCATGCAAGGCCAGGGACTCCGGCAAGAGCAGTGTCGTCACAAAGCCCAGCGCCATGCTGATGAAAAGCCGGGGTCGCGACCGGATCAGGCGCAGCAGTTTGTAGCGGGGGGCGTTGTTGTCTTCCATGGGGTGATCTTAGCTTGAGCGGGAAGACGAGGCGATTTCGTTTGAAGTCCTAGTGACGTTTCAATACCGATTCCGAACCGATCACCCGCGCCCGCAACTGACCGCAGCCGCCGTCCACATCCTGACCTGCCGAGTTGCGCAACTTGGCGAGGACACCGCGTTGGTGCAGATAACGGGCCAACTCGGCCGCCTTGTCCCAGCCGGGGCGCTGGTAGTCCAGCTCCGGCACGGCGTTGAAGGGGATCAGGTTCATCATGGCGTACTTGCCCTTGAGCAAGCGGAGGATGCCGTCCATTTCTTCCAGGCTGTCGTTGACGCCTTCGATCAGTGTCCATTGATACTGGATTGGATAGCCCGTGCTGCGGGCGTAGTGCTCCGCCATTTCCACTAGTTCGTCGGGATCAATGCGCTGGGCCTTGGGCAGCAGCGTGGCGCGCAGGTCGGCGTGGGTCGTGTGCAGGGAGACGGCCAGGGCCGGCTTGACCCGACCTTGGGGCAGCCGCTCAAAGACACGGCTATCGCCCACGGTGGAAAACACCAGATTCTTGTGGCCGATGCCGCCGGCAGTACCCAGCAGGTCGATGGCTTCCAGCACATTGTCCAGATTGTGGGAGGGTTCTCCCATGCCCATGAACACGACTTTTTTCACCTCTCGCTGGCGCCGGGCGAGGACCACCTGGGCAACGATTTCGGCACTGCCCACCTGGCGCAGCAGACCGCTCTTGCCGGTCATGCAGAAGGTGCAACCCACGGCGCAACCCACTTGGCTGGAAACGCAGAGACCATCCCGGGGCAACAACACGCTTTCCACGGTCTGTCCATCTTCCAGTTGCACCAGCAGCCGGGCGGAGCCGTCTTCACCGGGATGTTCGGAGTGGATGCGGGCTAGCCCGGCCAGTTCTTCAGTCAGGGAGGGCAGGGCATCAAGGATGGCCTTGGGTAGAAAGCCCACCGAAGGCTGGGTCTTGCGCCCGCTATCCAGTGGGCGAGCCAGCATCCAGGCCCGCAGGATGCGTTCCTCATGGTCAGGCTTGGCCCCCAGGTCGCGCAGGCGTTGGCGGATATGTTCGATGCGGTGGAGCATGGTTCGTGTGCTGGTTGCCGAGTCAGGCTACAGCAGCTTCGTCCATGACCCGCATCAGGGCGCTGCCGTAGCGTTCGGCCTTGGCTTCGCCGATACCGGGGACGTTGAGCAGTTCGCTGCGGGTGGCCGGTTTCAGTTGGGCCAGTTCGCGCAGGGTGCGGTCATGCATGATGACGTAGGCCGGAACGCCCTGTTCCTTGGCTTCTTCGGTGCGCCATTCGCGCAGGGCTTCGAACAGGGCCATGTCGCCGATGTCGAGGACGATCTTCTCGTCGTTGCGGCTGTAACGGGGCGTTTTGCCGCCATTGGGCAGCTTGCGCGGGCGGCGCAGCATGAGGGTGGTTTCGCCCTTGAGCACAGGCCGGGCGGCAGCGGTGAGGGTGATGGCGCCAAAGCGCTGGGCATCCGCATGGAGGATGCCGCCCACCAGCAACTGCCGGGCCACGGCGCGCCAGGTGGATTCGTCTAGATCCTTGCCGACGCCGAAGGTGGGCAGCTGGTCGTGCTGGTATTCGGTGATCTTGGGATTGAGCTTGCCCCGCAGCAAATCGATCAAATGACCGCTGCCGAATTTTTGTCCCGTGCGCAGGGCGGCAGACAGCATTTTTTGCGAGGCGACGGTGCCATCCCACATTTCCGGCGGGGCCGTGCAGGTGTCGCAGTTGTTGCAGGCACCGGTGTTCTCGCCGAAGTATTGCAGCAGGATGCTGCGACGGCAGGTGCCCGCTTCGCAGTAGGCCAGCATGGCATCGAGTTTCTGCCGTTCGATGCGTTTCTGTTCGTCGGGGGAGGGGGATTCGTCGATGCGCTGGCGGTGGATCACCACATCGTTGAGGCCGTAGGTCATCCAGGCTTCCGCCGGGTCGCCATCGCGGCCAGCCCGGCCAGTTTCCTGATAGTAGGCTTCCAGGGTTTTGGGCAGGTCCAGGTGGGCGACGTAGCGCACGTCGGGTTTGTCGATGCCCATGCCGAAGGCGATGGTGGCCACCATGACGATGCCCTCTTCGCGGACGAAACGCTGCTGGTGTTCCCGGCGCAGATCGGCGCCGAGGCCGGCGTGGTAGGGCAGGGCGTTGAACCCCTGCTCCTGGAGCCAGACGGCGGTTTCATCCACTTTCTTGCGGGACAGGCAATAGACGATGCCAGCTTCGCCGCGATGGCTGGCGAGGAAACCCTGCAATTGCTTTTTGGGATTGTCCCGTTCGACAACGGTGTAACGGATATTGGGCCGGTCGAAGCTGGAGACGAATTTTCGCGCGTCATCCAGCCCCAGGCGATGAGCGATTTCGTGGCGGGTCAGTTCGTCCGCCGTGGCGGTGAGGGCAATGCGGGGGACGGCGGGGTAGCGTTCGTGAAGTACGGAAAGCTGGATATATTCGGGACGGAAGTCGTGACCCCATTGGGACACGCAGTGGGCTTCGTCAATGGCGAACAGGGCCAGACGGCCTTCTTCGTAGAGCTGATCCATCAGACCGCGGAAACGCTCCGTCAGCAGGCGTTCCGGGGCCACGTAGAGCAGGTCGAGGCCGCCGGTCATCATGGCCCGTTCGGTGGAAACCGCCGCTTCGAAATCCTGGCTGGAGTTCAGATAGGCCGCCTTGACGCCGGACTGCAGCAGGGCGTCCACCTGATCCTGCATCAGGGCGATCAAGGGGGAAACAACAATGGCGCAGCCGGGGCGGAGCAGGGCGGGGATCTGGTAGCAGAGGGATTTTCCGCCACCGGTGGGCATCAATACCAGGGCATCGCCACCGTTGGCGACGTGGTCCACGATGGCCGCCTGTTCGCCGCGAAACTGGGTATAGCCGAAGACGCTATGAAGAATGTGGCGGGCGTCGCTCATGGTTGGAGTAGGGGAATGAAGCGGCAGCCGTCGGCATCGCAGAGCAGGGCGCTACCGGTAGGCAGCGCTTGCTGGGCGCTGCTGTCATGCCAGTCGCCCAATACCCAGCGGGTGCAGTCACGGCCGTCAATGGACAGGCGGTGTTCGGCCTGACGGTGGGTATGGCCGTGGATCATGCGTTGTACCTGATGTTGCTGGAAGGCTGCGGCGACGGCATCGGCGTTGGTGTCCATGATTGCCATGGATTTCACCTGTTTCTCCGACTCGCTGCGGGCCCGCAGTCCTTCGATGATTTCCTTGCGCTCGGCCAAAGGTTTGCCGAGGAATTCCTGCTGCCAATCCGTGTTGCGAACGGTGTTGCGGAATTGCTGGTACTCGGCATCGTCGGTGCACAGCAAATCGCCGTGGAGCAGCAGGGTGGGTGTGCCGGCAATGGTCATGACGATGGGTTCCGTCAGCAGCGTGATGCCGCTGGCTTCAGCAAAGGCCGGGCCGACCAGGAAATCCCGGTTGCCGGGAATGAAGTAGAGCTTGGTGCCTTGGTCGACGCAGCGGCGCAGGCCGGCACAGACCTCGACATTGAGGGGGGCCTTGAGATCGTCATCCCCGGCCCAGGCATCGAACAGATCGCCGAGGATGAAAACAGCACCGGCCCGGGCACCGATGTCGGTGGCCGGGCCGGTGAGGAACTGCTGGAACAATGCCGTCACGCCGGGGCGTGACGGATGCAGATGCAGATCAGAAATGAAGAGGGCGGTTGAAAGCACTCTCGGATCACGTTGAAACAGACGCCGTCGTTCAGACCACTTCGGCCCGTTCGATGATCACGTCTTCCTCTGGCACATCCTGGTGAAAGCCGGAACGGCCGGTCTTGACGGCACGGATGGCATCCACCACGTCGAGGCCGTCCACCACCTTGCCGAACACGCAGTAGCCCCAGCCGTTGGCGTTTTCTGCCTTGAAGTTGAGGAATTCGTTGTCCACCGTGTTGATGAAGAACTGGGCGGTGGCGGAATGGGGATCGGAAGTGCGGGCCATGGCGATGGTGCCGCGCAGGTTTTTGAGGCCGTTGTTGGCTTCGTTTTCGATTTCTTCACGGGTGGGCTTTTGCTTCATGCCGGGCTCGAAACCGCCGCCCTGGATCATGAAGTCCTTGATCACTCGATGGAAGATGGTGTTGTTGTAGTGGCCGGCTTCAACGTAGTCGATGAAGTTCTGGGCGCTCTTGGGGGCTTTTTCGGCATCCAGTTCAATGGAGATGACGCCGTGGTTGGTGTGCAGCTTGATCATGGTTTTTCCTTGGGTTTATTTCTGTTCGGGAAGCAGCTTGACGGATTCGATCACGATGGGCGTCGTGGGCACGTTCTGGTGGAAGCCGGCGTTACCGGTACGCACCTTGGCGATTTTCTGCACCACGTCGAGGCCCTGGGTCACTTTGCCGAAAACGGCGTAACCGGCGCCATCAGGATTGGGATAGTCCAGCATGCGGTTGTCCACCAGATTGATGAAGAACTGGGCGGTGGCAGAGTTTGGGTCGTTGGTGCGAGCCATGGCAATGGTGCCGGTGGCGTTCTTCAGGCCGTTCTTGGCTTCGTTCTGGATGGGCTTGCGGGTGGATTTTTCCTTCATGCCCGGTTCAAAGCCGCCGCCCTGGATCATGAAACCGTCGATCACGCGATGGAAGATGGTGCCGTTGTAGAAACCGTCCTTGGCGTACTGGACGAAGTTTTCCACGGTGACCGGTGCCTTGTCGGCATTGAGTTCAAGGACGATGGTGCCTTGACTGGTCTTTACTTCCACTTGGGGATTGGCAGCAAAGGCCAGGGTAGAAAACAGCAACGAGGCGCCAAGGGCCAGCAGGGATTTTTTCATGGGTATTTGCGGTGAAAAGTGAACGGAAAAGGCGGGAGTTCCAGCCAAGCCGGAATCAGACCGCGCCTTCGTAAAGAATCTTCCAGCGACCGTCTTCCTTGATCCAGTACTGGCGCTTCTTCATGATGTTGTCGAGGTTGTTGCTCTTGTATTCCTGGTCGAAGGTGACAACAACGTAGTCTTCCTTGCCGGGGTTACGGAACATGCTGATATTGCGGGTTTCGACTTTGATCCAGTCCTTGGCGGCATTGACCTTGCGCTTCTGCTCAACCCATTGGTCCTTGTTCTGACCGTCGGAGGCAAAGGTGCGTGCGTAGTGGTTGGAATACTTTTCGGTATTGCGGGACTCCCAGTCCTTGCGCCATTCCTCGATCATGCCCATGAGGGATTGGCGTTCCTTCTGCCAGTCGTCCATGGACAGCCACTCGATGCTGTTGCTGATGATGACCGGGGTCAGGCCAATCTGCAGGTTCTTGGAGATGGCGTTCAAATCCTGATTGGTCAGTACTACGCAACCATCGGAGGCCTTGGGCGGGCGGGAATAGGTGTCGGACGGCGTGCCGTGCAGCCAGATGCCGTGGCCGTTGCGTCCCATACGCTTGTCCCATTCGTTGGGATAGTTGAGGGGGAAGGCACCGCTGCCGTAGAAATCGCCCACCTTCTCACGGGGTAGGCTGGACGTGACGTGATAGACGCCGATGGGGGTCTTCTTGTCACCTTCCTTGGTCTTTTCAGCGCCGAGCTTGCCCTGGGTGATGTAGTAATCAGCCACAAACCGGGGGGTGCCCTTGTCGTTCTGGTACAGGTAAAGACGAGATTTCTGGGTATCCACCACCACCGCAAACTTCTGGTCGGTCTGCATCTGCAGCAGATAGCGAGGCACGAAGTTGGCCTGGGGCTTGGTCTTGTAAGCCTTGAGGCGGGCAATGGCTTCGTCCCGTAAATCAGCCACCTTGTCACTACTGGCTTGGGCACCACCTTCGCCGAAGCGGGTCAGGGGCTTGGTCCGGGCCAGCAACAGGTCGCCGCGAATCAGATACGCGAGGCGATAGTTGGGGTAGTTCTTGATCAGGGCGTCGGCCTGCTGCAAAGCCAGATCAAAATGGCTTTGCTCGATGGCATTGAAGATGTTCGACAGCAGCGGCTCGGGTCCCGAGTCGGTGTAGTGGGGCTGGGCCTGGAGGCTTTCGGTGGCGGCTGACCCAAGGCCAAGGGCGAGGGCCAGTGCCAGGATGCGGGCCAGTGCTGGTTTCCGCTGCTGAGTCTTCATCAGTTACCGATCCGTTCCTGTTGAATGAGCCACTTGCCACCCTGCTTCACCAGGACCAGAGTCTTGGCGCTGCCGGACTTGAGATTGGCGGAAGTATATTGCTGGCGGAAACGGACTTCAGCCTTGTCGCTGCCGTCCATGGAAACCTTGAGGGCCTCGACCGATACCTTGATATTGCCAGGCTTCTTGACGCGCTGACTACGTTCGGTTTCCCAGGCGCTGCGGGACTGGCCGCCAGGTACCTTGAAGTCCTTCGCGTAGTGGGACAGATAGGCCTTCACGTCCTTGCGGGACCAGTCAGCAGCCCAAGCCTCAACGGACTTGTTGATATCGCTATTGCCAGATGCTTCAGCCGGTTTGGCCGGTGTTCCGCGAGGAATGACCGGCGCGGGCGGTGCGGGTTCAACCTTGGCCGGAGCCGCCGGGGCAGCCTTGGGCGCTTCGGCAACCTTGACTGGGGCCGGTGGAGGAGCAACCGGGGCCGGCGCTGGAGCGGCAGCGACCACGATGGGGCCGGACGGCAGAGCGGGTTTGGCGCTGATGTTGGCAACCCGGGGCGATACGCTGATCAGTTCGCGAATGACCGAGAGCTTGGTCTGGGCGGCAGCATTGGACGAATCCAGTTGCAGGGCCTTGTCGTAGGCCTGGCTGGCGAGACGGGCGTAGATGTCACCCAGGTTCTCGTGGGCCGTAGCGTAGGAGGGATGGGTGCGGATCGCTTTTTCCAGGGCCAATTTGGCTTTGTCGAACTGCTTTTGCTGGGCGTAGATCACGGCCAGGTTGTTGTAGGGCTCGGGCAGTTCGGGGAAGTCTTCCGTGAGCTTGGTGAAGACGGAGATGGCGTCGCTGGTCTTGCCCATCTCGGTCAAAATCACGCCCTTGAGGAAGCGACCTTGGGGATCCTTGGGCTTGTCAGACAGATGTTTGTCCACCTGATCAAGGGCCTGGGAATATTGTCCCTGCTTGAGCAGTTGCTGGGCATCCTGAAGGGGAGCGCTGCTGGCAGCACCCGAAAAGCCGATGAAGGCAGCAACGGCAAGGGTCAGGAGTCCGTGGCGTACTAAGAGGGAGGTAGGGGGCATGCTATACTTCTCTGCGTTGCGGTTGATGCGTTCAAAAGTCGTAGATCGGCTCCTGATGCGGGTTTGGGAAGGACAAACAACTGCGGATCCACCCCTGGCAACAACACCGGACTGGCTCCCGTCATCCGTAAATCCGCTGAAGACGGCCAGGACACAATCTGAGATTTTATCAAGAAAGCTACTTTCTATTTCACCAGATCGTTCCCTGTCTTAAGCACTGAAAACCGGCAGCTTCCTGCGGTTCTTTGAAGGCTCCGGGGCGTTACACCTAAATTCCCATGCTCAAGCTCTACAACACTCTAGACCGCGAGAAGCAGTCCTTCGTTCCCCTCGAGCCCGGCAAAGTCCGCATGTACGTCTGCGGTATGACCGTATACGACTACTGTCACCTGGGCCATGCGCGGGTGATGGTGGTCTTCGATATGGTGGCCCGTTGGCTGCGGACTAGCGGTTATCAGGTCACTTATGTCCGCAATATCACCGATATTGACGACAAGATCATCAAGCGTGCGGGCGAGAACGGGGAGCCGATTCGCACCCTGACTGACCGTTTCATCACGGCCATGCATGAGGATGCCGATGCCTTGGGTGTGCTGCGTCCGGACCATGAGCCCCGTGCCATGGATTTCGTACCGCAGATGCTGGAGCTGATCGACAAACTTGAGAAAAATGGTCTGGCTTATCAGGCCCCCAACAAGGATGTCTGTTATTCAGTGCATAGCTTTCCCGGCTACGGCAAGCTGTCCGGCAAGTCCCTCGACGACTTGCGGGCGGGGGAGCGCGTGGATGTGGCGGAAGGCAAACGCGATCCTCTGGATTTCGTGCTTTGGAAGCATGCCAAGGACAGCGAGCCGGAAGAAGCCAAGTGGGAGTCTCCTTGGGGCAAGGGCCGTCCGGGCTGGCATATCGAGTGTTCAGCCATGAGTTCTGATCTACTTGGCGAACATTTCGACATTCACGGCGGCGGCCAGGATTTGCAGTTCCCGCACCATGAGAACGAGATTGCCCAGTCGGAAGGGGCTCATCAGCATCGTTTCGTCAATTACTGGATGCACAACGGCTTCATCCGGGTGGACAACGAAAAGATGTCCAAGTCCCTGGGCAACTTCTTCACCATTCGCGATGTGCTCAAGCAGTACGACGCTGAAGTGGTGCGCTTCTTCATTCTTCGCGCCCACTATCGCAGCCCCTTGAATTATTCCGACGCCCATCTTGATGATGCAAAGCAGTCCCTGACCCGCTTGTACACCGCCCTCAAGGGTTATAGCGGCGAAGGTCATGTGGATTGGAATGAGGCCCACGCCCTGCGTTTCAAGGCGGCGATGGATGACGACTTCGGTACTTCCGAAGCGGTTGCCGTGCTGTTTGATCTGGCTCAGGAAGTGAATCGCGGTAGTGATGCCGCGATGGCTGCTCAACTCAAGGGTTTGGGGGCCGTTCTCGGCTTGTTGCAGCGGGATGCCACGGCCTTCTTGCAAGGGGCGCCAGTAGAGGACGGGTTGAGTGCCGAGACGATTGATGGCTTGATTGCTGCCCGCGTGGCGGCCAAGAAAGCAAAGAACTTTGCCGAATCCGACCGTATTCGCGATGAACTGAAGGCTGCCGGCATTCTGCTGGAAGACTCGGCGGCCGGTACAACCTGGCGTCGCGCTTAACTCATCAGCTTGTATCGATGACGGCCCGGTCCTGTTTGAAAGGACTGGGCCGCTTTGTTTTAGCGAGCTAGTCCGCTGATCCAGTGGGTATAGAGGCGATCCGAGAACTGACGCATGCGTTGAATGCGGGACTCCATGTCCGTCATCATCTGTTCCGGTGTCAGGACAGAAGGTCCGGGTGCAGCGTTCTCTTCGGCCCATTGCCGGCACCAGAGACGGATCATGGCTTCCGTCATTTCCACATGGCACTGCATGCCCAGATTGGGGCCTAGAACAAACGCCTGGTTATCGCAGTAGTCGCTGGCCAGAATTCGGGTCGCGCCCTCCGGGATGGAGAAGGTTTCGCCGTGCCAGTGAAATGCTTCGAAAGTTTCGATGTCGCCCAGCCAGGCCTTTGCCGCGGGATCGACCGTCTTGACCTGGCCCCAGCCGATTTCCTTGATCGGGTTGCGACCGATGGTGCCGCCCAGGGCTTTGGACATCAACTGCCCACCGAGGCAGTGGCCAATGACGGGAATCTTGCGGGCGACAGCATCGCGGATCAACGCCAGTACCGGTGGAATCCAGGGCAGGTCGTCATTGACGCTCATGGGGCCTCCCATGAAGCAGAGGCCCGCGGCCCCTTCGGCGGAGGCAGGCACAGTTGCGCCTTCGTCAATCTTGATCAGGGTGTAGGGTACGGAGTGGGCTTCGAGGAATGTGGCAAAATAGCCTGGGCCTTCTCCGGCAGTGTGCCGGAAGATCAGAACGTTCTTCGGGTGCATTTCAATCGACACGAAAAAAATAATGGCGGAGCGTCATTCTAGCCTCATCCCGACGGCTTCTTCCCTCGTCAATCCTGTTGTGATTGAGCATTTGCGGGCGTGTATAGCCAAGGGTGATCTGCCTCCGGGGTACTCCGATGGTTTGGGAGCGTCGGCGCCAGAGCTGATTCCTGCTGCAGTGTTGGTACCCTTGGTTGTTCGGGACAGCGGCATCACTGTTTTGCTGACCCAGCGAACAGCCCATCTCAACGACCATGCCGGTCAGGTCAGTTTCCCCGGCGGGCGACGGGACGCTACCGACCCGGATCTGATTTTTACTGCCCTGCGCGAAGCCCAGGAAGAGGTTGGGCTGGAGCCATCATCAGCGGAAGTGCTCGGCACTTTGCCTGAGTATTTCACCGGAACCGGATTTCGCGTGACCCCTGTTGTTGCGCGCATTACGCCGCCCCTCAACATCAAACTTGACGATTTCGAGGTGGCCGAGGTGTTTGAAGTGCCCTTCGACTACCTTATGAACCGCAGCAACTGGCGCCAGGACAGCCTGGAGCGGCGCGGGCAGATAAGACAGTTCTGGGCTACGGACTGGAATGGCTTCTATATCTGGGGGGCGACCGCCGGCATGCTGGTGAACCTCATGACTCTCCTGGAAACCTGTTGAATCAATTACTGAACTTTCCCATGACACTTTTTTCCGCCATCCTGGCCTTGTTTATCGAACAGTTTCTTCCCTTGCCTGCCGAGCGCTGGGTGGGGCAACCCTTGGGTCGCTTTACCCACTGGCTGGGGGACAAGTTTGACGATGGCCAGTACAAGCACGGTCTCGTTGCCTGGTGTCTTGGGGTGGCGGTTCCGGCTGCTTTGGTCCAGGGGCTGTACTTCTTCCTGCTCTGGGCGCACCCGGTGTTGGCGGCAGTATTGGGGCTGTTTGTTTTGTACCTGACCATGGGTTTTCGGCAGTTCAGCCACTTTTTTACTGATCTGCGGGCAGCCTTGCAAGCGGACAACGTGGAGAACGCCCGCAGCCTGTTGGCCCAATGGACCGGGCGCAATGCCGACCGCCTGAATTCCTCGGAAATGGCCCGGGTGGCGATCGAACAAGCCCTCGTTGCATCCCATCGCCATGTTTTTGCCCCTCTTTATTGTTTTGCCTTGTTGGGGCCTGCTGGTGCCTTGCTTTATCGCTTGTCGGCATCCTTTGCCCAGGCATGGGGAGGGGCGGTCATTCCTGTGCCGGGCCAGGAGCCAAGCCGCTTTGGCGAGTTCGCCCAGCGTGCTTTCGATGCCATTGACTGGCTGCCAATTCGTTTGACAGCCACCGGTTTTGCCGTCGTGGGCGACTTTGAGGATGCAATTTATTGCTGGCGAAGCCAGGCGAGTCATTGGCCTGACATTACTTCAGGTGTATTGTTATCCAGTGGAGCGGGTGCCATGGGCATAAGTCTCGGGTTGCCGCTCCATGATGATCTGGATGTGGAGGATCGTCCTGAGTTGGGGGTGGGTGACCCGGCGGACGTTGATCACATGCAGAGCACCATAGGCTTGGTGTGGCGCACCCTAGTGCTGGGACTGCTGGTTCTTGCGCTGTTCTGGGTGGCCAGCTGGGTCGGGTGATTCACAATTACAGAGGAATGGAGAAACAAGAAATGTCGAACAGGGAAGTCGTTGTCCTCAGTGCAGTACGTTCCGCTATCGGTACTTTCGGCGGGGCTTTGGCCGATTTTGAAGCCAGTGAACTGGCCGGTATCGTCATGAAGGAATCGGTGGCCCGTTCCGGCGTCGATCCTCAGTTGATCAATTACGTGACCGTGGGCAACACCATGCCGACGGATTCCCGCTACGCCTATGTTTCCCGCGTTGCCTCCATTCAAGCCGGCCTGCCCATGGAGTCCGTGGCCATGCAGGTCAGCCGTCTGTGCTCCTCCGGTCTGCAGGCCATCGTGACTACTGCCCAGAACATCATGTTGAACGATGCCGATTACGGTATCGGTGGTGGTGTTGAAGTGATGTCCAAAGCTGCCTACCTGCTGCCTGCACTGCGTAACGGTGCCCGCATGGGTGATACCAAGGCTATCGATAGCATGGTCGCGATTCTGACCGATCCCTTCGGTGTTGGTCACATGGGTATCACGGCAGAAAATCTGGCTACGAAGCATGGCATCAGCCGTGAAGATCAGGATGCTTTTGCGCTGGAATCCCAGCGTCGTGCCACGGTTGCCATTGCCGAAGGTCGTTTCAAGTCCCAGATCGTTCCCATCGTCAAGCAAACCCGCAAGGGCGAGGTCGTGTTCGACACTGACGAACACGTAAAGTCCAACACCACGCTGGAATCCCTGGCCAAGATGAAGCCGGCCTTCAAGAAGGATGGCGGTACCGTGACTGCCGGTAACGCTTCCGGCATCAATGACGGTGCAGCTTTCTTTGTGCTTGCTGCTGCTGATGTGGCTGCCAAGGCCGGTCACAAGCCCCTTGCCCGTCTGGTGTCCTATGCTGTGGCCGGTGTGCCCAATGACATCATGGGTGAAGGCCCGATCCCCGCCACCAAGCTGGCCTTGAAGAAGGCTGGCCTGACTCTGGATCAGATGGATGTCATTGAATCCAACGAGGCTTTTGCTGCCCAAGCCCTGACCGTGTCCAAAGTGCTGGGTCTCGACCCTGCCAAGACCAACGTCAATGGTGGTGCCATCGCTCTTGGCCACCCTGTGGGCTGTTCCGGCGCCTTCATTGCTACCAAGGCTTTGCACGAACTGCAGCGCGTTGGCGGCAAGTACGCCCTGGTGACTATGTGTATCGGCGGTGGTCAAGGTATTGCGACGATCTTCGAACGTCTGTAAATAGTCTCGCTGTTCCTTGCAAGGCCCGGTCCCCGAAAGGGTGCCGGGCCTTGTCGCTTTATTTTCTGGATTTTATTTTTGCACCGAACTGGGGCGTAGGATGTTCCGGTGGTGCAAGTCATGCCATTCAGCGGTGCGGTGGAGGGGGTATTCCCCTTGAAATATGGGTGGCATGCTTCATGCGATTGCCCTAGTACGGTTCGGAGGCACTTCTATGAGCAAAGCGTACGACGAAATGCACCTTGACGCAGACACCCTGCGTTCCCATTACTTGAGCTACAACCAATGGCTTGAGTCCACCCCGCCGGAGATCATTGCCCGCAAGCGAGAAGAAGCGGATCTCGCTTTTCACCGAGTCGGTATTACCTTCGCTGTTTATGGCGAAGAAGCCGGCAAGGAGCGCCTGATTCCCTTTGACATCATTCCCCGCATCATTCCCGCGGATGAATGGCGTGTCATGGAGGCGGGCCTCAAGCAGCGAGCCAAGGCGCTTAATGCTTTCCTGCACGATATCTATCACGACCAGGAAATCCTCAAGGCTGGGCGCATTCCCAAGGAACAGGTGCTGGGCAACGAGTTGTTCCGCAAGGAAATGGTCGGGATCGACCTTCCCTGTCAGGTTTATGCCCACATTGCTGGTATCGACCTGGTGCGGGCAGGCAAGGGTGAGTACTATGTGCTCGAAGACAATCTGCGTACTCCTTCCGGCGTGTCCTACATGCTGGAAGATCGCAAGATGATGATGCGGCTTTTCCCCGAGCTTTTTTCCCGCCAGGCCATTGCGCCGGTGGAGCACTATCCGGACATGCTGCTGGAAAACCTGCGGGCCGTTGCCCCGGATCATTCTTCCGAGCCTACCGTCGTCGTGCTGACGCCGGGCCAGTTCAACAGCGCCTATTTCGAGCATGCCTTCCTCGCCCAGCAGATGGGGGTGGAATTGGTGGAAGGTAGCGACCTTTTTGTGGCGGAAGACGGTGTCTTCATGCGCACCACCCAAGGCCGCAAGCGGGTGGATGTGATCTATCGCCGCATCGATGACGACTTCCTCGATCCGCTTTCTTTCCGCAAGGACTCCGTCCTTGGCGTGCCTGGTTTGTTCAGTGCCTATCGCAAGGGACAGGTAACCCTGGCCAATGCCGTGGGCACCGGCATTGCCGACGATAAGGCCATGTACATCCATGTGCCGGAAATGATCCGTTTCTATTGTGGCGAAGAGCCCATTCTTTCCAATGTGCCTACCTGGGAGTTGTCCAAGCCCGATGATCTCAAGTACGTGCTGGAGCATCTGTCGGAACTGGTGGTGAAAGAAGTCCACGGGTCTGGCGGCTATGGCATGTTGGTGGGGCCAACCTCCAGCAAAGAAGAAATTCGTCTCTTCCGCGATGTGATTCTCGCCAATCCATCCAATTACATTGCCCAGCCAACACTGGCCCTTTCTACCTGCCCGACCTTTGTCGACAGCGGCGTTGCGCCGCGCCACATCGACCTGCGTCCCTTTGTCTTATCGGGTAAGGATGTCACTCTGGTTCCCGGTGGTTTGACCCGGGTGGCACTGAAAGAAGGATCGCTGGTGGTGAATTCGTCCCAAGGGGGCGGCACCAAGGACACCTGGGTTTTGGAGAACTGAAATGCTTTCATCCACCGCCGACCACCTCTACTGGATGGCCCGCAGCATGGAGCGGGCCGAGAACATCGCCCGCATGCTGGACGTGACCTATCGCATGTCCCTGCTCAAGCATGGCACCCTGGAGCCTGCTCAGGAGTGGAGCGCCATGCTCAACATCAGCGGTCTCCATAGCGACTTTACCGAGCGTTATGACGAAATCAATGCCGAGAACGTGATGCACTATATGGTGTTGGACGAAGAGAATCCCACCAGCATCTACAACACCCTGCAGTCTGCTCGGGATAATGCCCGCACTGTGCGCGGTACGATTACTTCGGAAATGTGGGAAGCCCTCAATTCCACCTGGATCGAAGTCAAAAAGATTCGCGCAAAGGGTATCGCCACTGACGGTGTTGCCGACTATTTCGACTGGGTCAAGGAGCGCTCTCATCTGTTCCGCGGCATTACCTACGGCACCATGCTGCGGGACGATGCTTTCCGCTTCATCCGCCTCGGGACATTCCTGGAGCGGGCCGATAACACCGCCCGTATCCTGGATGTGAAGTACCACATCCTTTTGCCCAGTCTGCAGGAGGTCGGTGGCGCTGCCGATTACTATCAGTGGGGCGCCCTGCTGCGTTCGGTATCGGCCTTTGAAACGTACCGCAAAGCCTATCGGGACATGATTACTCCCCGCAAGGTGGCCGAATTGATGATTTTGCGGGCCGATATGCCTCGTTCGCTCCATGCTTGTATGGAAGAACTGGATGAGCAACTCAAGGCGATTGATGGCCCCCGTTCCGGTGAGTTACTGCGACTTTCTGGTCTTTTAAGAGCAGAATTGCGCTATGGTCGTATCGACGACATCATCAGTCAGGGCCTCCATGAATACCTGACGCGCTTCGTGGCCCGTATTTACGCCATTGGTGACGAAATCAACTCCACCTACTTTTGGCCTTCTGACGACTGAAAATTCAATGCGTTATGGACTTGCCCATCTTCAAGGCTTCCGTTAAGGTGCGCGGCTTTCCTTTGCCTGCATCAACGGAGTTGTTTTTATGACCTATTGCGCTGCCACCATGCTCGATGCCGGAATCGTGTTCGCCTCCGATTCCCGTACTAATGCCGGCGTAGACAACATCTCGACCTTCAAAAAAATGAAGGTCTTCGAGCGCCCTGGCGATCGTGTGTTGGTAACCCTCTGTTCCGGCAATTTGGCCATTACCCAGGCGACCCTGAATCATCTGGAGCACTTGATCCGCAAGAACGATGGCGAACCCCATCTGTGCAACGTCGCCACTATGTACGAAGTGGCGGAATTGATTGGCAATGCCCTGCGGGAAGTTCGTCATCGGGATGGTCCCTTCCTGCAACAGAGTGGCGTTGACAGCGGTGCCAGCTTCATTGTCGGCGGCCAGATTGCCGGCGAAGAGCAGCGCCTATTCATGGTCTACGCGGAAGGTAACTTCATCGAAGCCACGGCGGAGACGCCCTATTTTCAGATCGGCGAAGTCAAGTACGGTAAGCCCATTCTGGACCGGGTCATCACTGCGGGTACTTCCCTGGAAGAAGCGGTCAAGTGTGTCTTGGTTTCCTTCGATTCCACCATGCGTTCCAATCTGTCGGTGGGTTTGCCCATCGATCTGATGTGCTACGAGAAAAACAGTCTGGCGGTGACCAAGGTTCGCCGCTTCGACGAAAAAGATGAATACATGCGCGGCTTGCGCTCCCAGTGGAGCGAAGGCCTACGCAAGGCCTTTGCCGGCTTGCCCAATTTCGAGTGGAACTAGACCGCGCAGCATCCTCCCGGTGAAGGAGGGCAGCGCGGCATTTGCAGAGAGAACCCCATGACGATCCGCGTCGCCCTTAATCACCAGACCCACTACCGTTTCGACCGGCCCGTCAAACTCTGGCCCCACGAAATCCGCCTGCGGCCTGCCGCCCATAGCCGCACGCCTATCAGCGGCTACTCCCTCAAGGTTTCCCCGGAAAAACACTTCATCAACTGGCAGCAGGATGCCTTTGGCAACTGGCTGGCGCGACTGGTGTTTCCTGAACCGGCAGACCATCTCGATATCGAGGTGGACCTGTTGGCCGACATGACGGTCATCAATCCCTTCGATTTCTTCGTTGAGGAATATGCCGAAACCTTCCCCTTCGACTATCCCCCGCTGCTGAGCAAGGAACTGGCGCCCTACCTGGAAGCAGATCCTGCCGGCCCCCTGATGACCGAGTGGCTGGCCAGCATCCGCAAGGATGTGGTCAAACCGGGACAGCGCATTGTTGACTTCTTGGTTGCCATCAACGCCCGGGCCCAGCAGGACATCAACTACATCGTGCGCATGGAGCCCGGGGTGCAAGCGCCGGAGCAGACCCTTGAGCTTAAGCTAGGCTCCTGTCGCGACACCGGCTGGTTGCTGGTGCAGGCTCTGCGTCACCTGGGCCTGGCCGCCCGTTTCGCTTCGGGTTATCTGATCCAGTTGGTGGCGGACGTGAAGGCCCTGGACGGCCCCTCTGGCACCGACAAGGATTTTACCGACCTCCATGCCTGGACCGAGGTGTACATCCCCGGCGCTGGCTGGATCGGCCTTGACCCCACCTCTGGCCTGCTGGCCGGTGAAGGCCATATTCCTCTCGCCTGTACTGCCCAGCCTTCTTCTGCCGCCCCGGTGATCGGTGCGACCGGGGTTTGCGAGTGCCACATGGATTTTTCCATGACGGTCAGCCGACTCCACGAAGACCCACGGGTGACCAAGCCCTACACCGAAGCCCAGTGGCAATCCATCCTCAATCTCGGCTACGCGGTGGACAAGGAGCTGACGAAGGGTGACGTACGGTTGACCCAGGGCGGAGAGCCCACCTTCGTTTCCATCGACGACATGGAAGGCCCCGAGTGGAACTTCACCGCCCTGTCACCGAAAAAGCGGGAGCTGGCGGGGCAGTTACTGGCACGCATGCAGTCCCGTTATGCCAAGGGCGCCTTGCTGCATTTCGGCCAGGGCAAGTGGTATCCCGGCGAGCCCTTGCCTCGCTGGGCCCTGGGCTGTTATTGGCGGGCGGACGGTCAGCCCCTGTGGCGCGACCATCAATGGCTGGACTGTGGCGAACTCAAGGATGACCGTCCTGCCGAAACTGCGGGCGACTTTCTCAAGGCCCTGACCGCCCATTTGGGCGTTGCCGATCATTACGTCATTCCTGCCTACGAAGACATCCTTCAAGCCATCGACAAGGAAGGCCAGTGGCCGGACAACCTCGATCCCTTGAATGCCGACCTTAAGGATGGCGACGCCCGGCGCAGACTGGCCGAATTGATCTCCCGGGATCTGGGCAAGCCCGTCGGCTATGTTTTGCCCCTCAAACCTCTGGATCGTGCTGCCAAATCCCGCAGCAAAAAGGCACCGGAACCGGTGGCCTGGAAATCCAGTCCTTGGCCCTTCAAGCGTAAGCACCTGTTCCTGATTCCCGGCGATTCACCTGCCGGTCTGCGTCTGCCTTTGGCGGCCTTGCCCTGGGTGGCGCCGGAAGACATGGAGCTTGAATTCGAGCGGGACCCCTTCGAAGAGCGGGATGAATTGCCCGTCGCGGGAGCACGCAAGAAGCCTACGAGCAAAGCTGCCCAGAAACAAACCCATACCCCGCAGGAGATCATCCATACCGCCTTGGCTGCAGAAGTGCGGGAAGGCGTGCTGCACATCTTCATGCCGCCCATGGTGACCCTGGAAGACTATGTGGACCTGCTCCATGCCGTGGAAGAAACTGCGGCAGAGCTCAAGGTGGCGGTGCGCATCGAAGGCTATACGCCTCCCCATGACCCCCGGGTCAAGGATTTCAAGGTTACGCCGGACCCCGGTGTCATCGAGGTCAACATCCAGCCCGCCCAGTCCTGGCCCGAACTGGTGGAAAACATCACTACCCTTTATGAAGATGCCCGGGTTTCCCGTCTGGGCACGGACAAGTTCCAGCTCGACGGTCGCCACACCGGCACCGGCGGCGGCAATCACGTCACTCTGGGCGGCCTGGCTCCGGCCGACTCGCCCCTGCTGCGGCGCCCCGATGTGCTGATGAGTCTGATCACCTATTGGCAGAATCACCCCAGCCTGTCCTACCTGTTCTCCGGCATGTTTATTGGCCCTACCAGCCAGGCACCGCGGGTGGATGAGGCCCGGCATGAAAGTCTCTACGAACTGGAAATCGCTTTCCAGCAAATGGGCGAGCGGCTCAAGCCAGGCGAAGAAACCCTGCAACCCTGGTTGGTGGATCGCCTGCTGCGCAATCTGCTGGTGGATTTGTCGGGTAACACTCATCGCTCCGAGTTCTGTATCGACAAGCTCTATTCGCCGGATAGTCCCACTGGTCGCCTTGGCTTGCTGGAGTTCCGCGCTTTTGAAATGCCGCCCCACGCCCAGATGAGCCTGCTGCAAATGCTGCTGCTGCGGGCCTTGCTGGCCCGATTCTGGAAGCGGCCCTATGAGGGTCGTTTGACCCGCTGGGGCACCGGCCTTCACGATCGATTCATGCTGCCTCACTTCGTCGCTCAGGACATGCAGGATGTGATCACCGATCTGCAACGGGCCGGTTACGCCTTCGAGCACGAATGGTTCGCGCCCTTCGTCGAGTTCCGCTTCCCCCGCTACGGCACCGTGGTCTACAACGGCATCGAGATCGAACTGCGGCAGGCCATCGAACCCTGGCATGTTCTCGGCGAAGAGGTCAGCGGTTCCGGTACTGCCCGCTATGTGGACTCCTCCGTGGAGCGCATGCAGGTTCGGGTGCGGCACATGAACGACACCCGCCATATCGTCACTTGCAACGGTCGTCCCTTGCCCCTGACGCCTACCGGCGTTCGCGGCGAATACGTGGCCGGGGTTCGTTACCGGGCCTGGAATCCTCCCTCTGCACTGCATCCGAGTATCGGCGTTCATGCGCCCCTGGTGTTCGATCTGGTAGATAGCTGGAGCAGCCGCTCCATCGGTGGTTGCACCTATCACGTCTCCCATCCCGGCGGCCGCAACTACGACAC
Organism: Rhodocyclaceae bacterium; assembly: GCA_036504515.1. Classification (GTDB taxonomy): domain Bacteria; phylum Pseudomonadota; class Gammaproteobacteria; order Burkholderiales; family Rhodocyclaceae; genus AWTP1-18. Next base: position 520,683 of record DASXVA010000012.1, on the reverse strand, counting down.
CTTTCCGGTCAATGCCAATGAAGCCGAGGCTCGCCGTCTGGCGCGCTTCTGGAATCACGGCCATACCCCGGGAGAAATGCATATTCGTCGGGAGGGGCGTAATCCCGACTATCCCTTTACCCTGGACCTGCGCCGTGCGCCGGAAGCCTGGGTTGAGGGGCTGCCTTCGGTCGCGGTTGAGGAAAAATCGACTAAAAAAAGCTGAAATTCAGATTTGACGGGTATTAGTGGTTGATAGTTAAAGTTGTTGATCTATCACTTAGGGTATAAGTATCATATAAGACACGACCGTCAAAAGGCGACCCGGTGGGAAACCCCGGGGTGCAAATCCCCAACCTAAGGCTACCGGCACCCGATGCAGGTTCTATGGTCATGGGGGTGCCGGTTGTGATTTTGGATCACGAATTCCAATTTCATAACAATGAGTAGCCTATGAAGATCAACTTGCCGGTCACACAAAAAGAGAAGCCCTTTCCCCGGGGGCATTATCTTGTTTCCAAAACCGATTTGAAGGGCGCCCTGACCTACGTCAATGATGCCTTCCTGGATATTTCAGGATTCTCCCGGGATGAGTTGATCGGCAAGAACCACAATGTGGTGCGCCACCCCGACATGCCGCCCCAAGCTTTTGAGGACTTGTGGCACACGGTCAAAGCGGGTCGCCCCTGGCAAGGCCTGGTCAAGAATCGCAGCAAGGATGGCGACCATTACTGGGTGGATGCTTTTGTCGTGCCCATTCTGAAAAATGACAAGATCGACGGCTATATGTCGGTTCGTTCGGAACCGAGTCGCGCCAAAATTCAAGCGGCCGAGGCGTTGTACGCCACGCTGAGGGAAAACAAGTCCACCAAGCTTGACTCCACTCCGAGCTTGATGAAGCGCATTAGTCTGCGCACCCGGTTGGCTGCGACCATGGGCTTTTTCGGCGTATTGCTGATTGCTTTGGCCGGCCTTGGCCTGTTCGGTATGGCGGCGAGCAACAGTGCTTTGCACAACGCCCATGAGGAACAGTTGAAGCCAGCCATGGCCATTGCCCAGATGATTCAGGTCATGGGCGACAACCGTTCCCAGGTCATGCTCGCGTTGCAGCACGCACCTGATAATCCTTTTCTCAAGCTCCACGATCACCCCGTGAGCATGCATATCGAGGCCACGCTGAAGAACCGTGAAGTGATTGAAGGCTTGCGCGCCGAGTATGGCAAGCACCAGGCGTCCGCAGAAGAAGCGGCCTTCGCCAAGGAGTTCTTCGAAGCAAGGGATGCTTTCTCCAAGGAAGGTACTAGCCCCGCGCGGGATGCCATCAAAGCCGGTGATTTCCAGCAGGCAAACATTCTGCTGCTGACCAAGATGAATCCCCTCTACAAGGACGTCGTGGCCAAGGGGGCGCAGTTGCAGCAATACATCATCAAGACCGGTGAGCAAGCCTATGCGGATGCCGAATCCCGTTACACACTGATCCGCAATCTCAGTATTGGCGCCACTGTTCTGGGGCTTTTGCTTACTGTTATTTCGGGTGTGCTGCTGACTCAAGCCATCGTCCATCCCATCCAGCAGGCAATCCGTTATTTCATGCGGATTTCCCAAGGGGTCCTGACCGATGAAATCAAGACGGATCGTCTTGATGAAACCGGACAGCTGATCAATGAACTGGCTTGTATGCAGGTCAACCTTAAGGTCATGCTGGATGAAATCCGTACGGCGTCATCCCGGATTGGTGGCGGCTGCAAGCATCTCGAAGGGGAAATGAGCCGTGTCGTTGATCAATCCCGGGAACAACGGGATCGTGTTCAGAGTGTCGCCGCCACCACGGAAGAGTTTTCTCAGTCAGTGGTTGAAGTGGCAGATAGCGCTGGGACTACGGCAGATGCGGCTTCGACTTCACGGCGCCTGGTGAGCGATACGACGACAAGTTTGTCGGAAAGTATGAATGCGACCAATCGGGTTGTTGAATCGGTGCAGACATCTAGCGCCTCTATCGACAAACTTAACCAGTCCATTCAGCGTATCGGTGAAATTACCAACGCCATCAAGGAGATTGCCGATCAAACCAACCTGCTGGCGCTAAATGCCGCGATTGAAGCTGCCCGGGCCGGAGAGCAGGGTCGTGGCTTTGCCGTGGTTGCGGATGAAGTACGCAAGCTGGCCGAACGTACCACTGCCAGTACCACCGACATTTCCTCCATGGTGACGGAGTTCCAGAGTGTCACAGCAATCGCCGTGCGATCTATGGAACAGGCCGTTACTGAGGTGAAGGACGGTATCGGCATGATGCGCACCAGCGTCGACGGTCTTGATCAGGTCCGTGGCTCCAGCGAAGAGGTTGCCACCATGGCTCAGCACATTGCAGAAGCGGCACGGCAACAAAGTATCGCCAGTGAGGATGTCGCCTCCACGATTGAAAAAGTCTCTTCACTGATCGATCAAAATACTTCCTCAGCTCTGGAGGCCTGGAAGTCTGTCGAGCAATTGTCAGTCACTGCAGGACAGATGAGTGACTTGGTCTCGCGGTTCGAGCTAGTCAAGCATTGAGAAGTAGATCGGGAGGCCAAGCCTCCCGATCATCCGCATCCGGCCAAGCCGGTCGGTATGCATCAACTCAACGGACGGCCAGGCTGCCGGTTTCGCGCAGCCAGCGACGTGCATCCCGCCGTAGCCACTCCTGAGCAATCTCGTCCTGTTTGATCAGGCTGTCGAGAAAAGCGGTCGTCACTGAACGGATCGCGGGTTGCACATAGACATCGCCATTCTGTCCCAGGCCACCGGCTAACCGATTTCCGCCACCACTGGGCATGCTGCCCATGCCTTCGCTGCTGCCGGGGCCTCCTCGGGAGCTTCCACCCCGTCCTCCTTCCCTGCCTCGGCCTTCTTTGTTGTCGCCTCTTTCTACGGGCCTGTTCTTGCCACTTTCGGGAGTGGTACTCATGACATTGCCCGCCAGCAGTTCATGGGACGCATCGTCAATGGACAGCAGATATTTCCCACCGGCTGGCATCTGCTGAAAGGGCGCCGTGCGAAGGGCGGCAGACGATACGGCGCCATAGCTATCAATATCGCCAGCTCCCGTTACGGACATGACGGGTAGGGTAAGGTCGCTGTAGCGAGTTTCAAAGCTGGGGCCGGAAAAGTCGGCATAGGGGCTCAGGGCAATGACGCCGGCAACCGGCAGGCGCTGACTCGTCGTCAGGTTGCCCTTTGTTTTTTCTCCTGCAGCCACCATGGCGGTGTAAGCACCCAGGTCATAGCCAGCCAGGACAATGCGTGACAAGTCGGTGTTTTCCAGAATGGCATCGGTGCTGTGCTTGTGCAGACTGTCGATCAAGGCGCGCAACGCTTTTTGGCGGCTTGCCATTACCGGACCGGAAAACCTTTCCCGGGCCAGGGCGCGAAAGTCTCCGTTACGCGCCGCCGGGGATTGCCAGGCTTGTCCGTCTTCGACCAGCAATTGGATGGAGAGCACGGCATAGCCCGCCTGGGCCCAGGCCGTACGCCAGAGTTCACCTGCCATGCGAGATTCACCCAGGCCCGGCAGGTAGATCACCAAGGGATATTTCCCGGGGCGAACGGGGGTGCTGAAAATGAAATCGAAACTGTGTCCTTCCGCAAGCCAGGAGACCGGCGTGGTCCGTAGCGAAAACTGTTCTTCGCTGAGATAGCCTTTACCGATTTGCTGCTGAACCTGGATGTCGTTATTTCTCGGCGGTGTTGGCGGACTGGCGCAACCCGCCAACAGGGCAAGGGAGAACAAGCCGACTTGACCGGCGCGCTGGGGGCTGACGGGAAATTTTTTCATGAAAGCTCCGGAAATAAAAAAGGAGGTGCCGAAGCACCCCCAAGCCATATCCCAGGGAGGGAAATTAATCAAAAGCAGTTTTAACGGGCAGGGCTGCCCGGGGCACGGTCACCGCCTCGGGGGCCAGGAGGAGGAAACATGCCAATTTGTCCAAGGAGAAACTCGCTTGCTTGCTGTTTCTGTTCGCTGTTCAGTACATCGTAAAGCTTCAGCCACTCTTCCCGGGCAGCCTTGAGTTTTTGTTGCCGGACTTCCTGCTGCTTGTCTTGGTCGGCAGCGATGGCTCGCAGATCAGGAGCCTTGCCTTCCAGGGGCTTCTTCATGTTCTCGCGACGCTGATCCCGGTCCTTCATGAATTCGTCACGAAGCTGATCTGTGTGGGTTTTTGCATTGTTCCAAAGTACCTCCTGCTTGCTGTCCAGAGACAATTGCTTGTGCAGCTTTTCCAGGCGATCCTGTGGGCCGCACTCTGTATCCATGCCGTGGCCACGAGTGTTCCCGTGATAGTGCTGTGGTGCTGACTTTTCGACACTGGGGGCGCTACGGGAGGTGCTCTCGTCAGGTGCTGCCTGAGCAGATAGTCCGATGCCGAGACCGACAAGCAATGCGGTGGCTTTGATAACGCCAAGTTGGAGGCGGTTAATGTAGCCATTGTTGTTGATTGATGGGGTATTTATCATTGTGCTCTCCTTAATCGCGAAGGAAATGTCTCCTTCGATGGAGATGCACTTTACGCAGAGGATGTTGCTGCATCATGTACGGCAGGCAACGCTTGGTAACGATATGTTTCCGCGCGCACTGTTTTTCCACTCCCGTGATGACGGGAATTACCAAAGAAAAAGGGACCCGAAGGTCCCTGGGGCTGCGGTCTGGCCGGGAGTCAGGCCGAGACGGAGATGCTGTTGGCGAGCAGGCTGTAGGCTGAATCGTTACTGTTAGAACCATAGGCCTGCATCAGTTTCAGTATTTGCGACAAGACGGCGGAGTCGCTGTTGCTGCTGGTACTGGTGCCGCTACTGGAGCTGCTTGAGCTGCTGGTGCTGGCAACAGTGCCTGTGGACGAGGATGCGGAGGATGTGCCATTGACTGACTGGTCATAGGCCATGGCTTCCTTGCGCGTCACCTTGCCATCGCCATCACTGTCCGCTTTGTCGAAGTTGCTGACGATGCTGGAGATCAGGTCGGTGCGCTTGGTATCAGAAGAGGAGCTGCTGTCCTGTAGTTGCTGGGTCAGTTGATCCTTGGTGAAGCCGGAGTCATCGCTGTCGCCGTCACTATCACCGCTGGGAGGAGGGCCAGGAGGAGGACCACCGGCTCCGCCAGGGCCGCCAGGACCTCCGCCACCCATGCCCATGCGAGACTGGTCGAACTGGCTGTTGAGCTGGTCGGCAACCTTTTGCAGGGTGGTGGTCAGTTCGCTCTGAGTGATCTTGCCATCGTTGTCGCTGTCGATGCTGGAGAACAACTGATCCACATTGGTGGAACTGGAACTGGAACTGCTGCTGCTTGAGGATGAATCGATACTGCTGAACGCATCCTGAAGCGTGCTCTTGTCGATGTAGCCTTGATTCTTGGTATCGAGTTTCGAGAATATCTGGCTGGCCCAGCTGGAAGCAAGGCTGCTACTACTCACACTGCTCACCATGATGTACTCCTTGAAGTGAGGGATTTTAAAAACCCGGGATTCAGGTCTGGAAATACCGGTAGTCGAGCTTGACGGGGTAGAACAGCGTAAGTGTTACTCCTGCAGGCTCATGTATCCGGTAACGGTTTTACTCAGCGAAATATGAGCCCGTTTGCAGGGGTAAAGTGTTAACAGAAATTACGATTTTTGATTGACGTAAACCCGCATGGTTACTGGGTTTGTGGTGATGTGTGAAAGATGAAAAATGTTATTAATATTTCATTAATAACCTGTTCACATCTGTCATCTTTGAGACGCAGGTGACGGTGTCTTTGATGGGCAAAGCTTGCCGCCTGGAGTTGTGTGTTTATTGCCGGCAAGCGGCCAATATTGCCGTTTTTTTCGAAATTCAGGGCTTGATCGGCAAGGACAGCCGAGCCAGCAGGCCGCCATCAGTGGCGTTTTCCAGGGTGAGGGTGCCGCCGTGGGATTCGGCAATGCGGCAGGCAATGGCAAGACCCAAGCCACAATGGCCTTGGCGAGCCCGGGCATCGTCTAGTCGGGTAAAGGGGCGCAGGGCTCGGGCCCAATCCTTCTCGGCGATACCGGGGCCGTGATCACGCACGGTGAAAATGATCTGGTGATCCTGTTGCTGCAAGGAAACCTCGACCGGTTTGCTGCCGTATTCGAGGGAATTTTCAATCAGGTTGCACAGGGCTCGGCGCAGGCTGCTGGGTTGGATGGGGGCAATGATGTCGCGGTCTTCCTGCAGCGAATAGTTCACACCCTGTTCTTCATAGGGGGCGGTGACTTCGGCAAGGAATGCATTCATGTCCCATTCCGTTGCCGCTTCGCTCTCGCCGCCACGGGCGTAGAGAAGGAACTGGTCGACGATGGCTTCAATGCTGTCCAGGTTGCACAGCATGGCGTTGCGTCGGGCGCTGTTCTCCAGCTCCAATTGCAGCCGCAACCTTGTAACCGGGGCCCGCAGATCATGGGCAACTCCCGCCAGCATGACTTCCCGATCCTGTTCGTATTGATAGAGCCGTGCCGTCATGCGGTTGAAGCGTTCAGCCAGACGCTGAACCTCCCCGGGCCCCTTCAGCTCAAGGGGCTGGGGCGCCATGGTGGGTCGCGTTGCATCCAGGGCTTGCTCAAGTTTGCGCAGGGGAACCTGTACCCGCCACAGCAGGGCCATGCCGCCGACGAAGACGATAAAGAAGCTGACCAGCAAGCCCCAGGTCCAGGGTTCGAGTCCCGGCCCCCCCGGTCCTCCCGGACCGGGAGGCCCCGGAGGACCGCCCGGGCCGCCAGGAGCATCGGGGCCCGGTCCTCCGGGGCGGCCCGGTAGTGGAATGCGCAACCAAGTGGGGTCAGGGACGGCCAAACGTATCCATAGGCCGCCATCGGGCTGCTTGCTATGCCTCATCTCTACTGGATGCCCCAGGTCTTCGCTGATGCGGCGAGCGATGTCTGATGAGAAGAAGGACGTATCTACCTCCGTGCCACGGGGGGTATCACCCCGGTAGATCAGGAGTCCCATATCGTCGGGGATGGAGGCCTGGGGATATTGCGTCAGCAGGTTTTCAATTAGCCGAATCTGACCGGCCATGCCGTGGCGTACGCCTTTGGCTCGGTCCTGTTCGATATGGCGGTGAAACAGAAAACCCATGGTGACAAAGCCGGCGACCAGGGCCGTGGCCAGGACCAATACCAGCCGCAGGTAAAGGGAATTGAAACCCAGCTTCACGATAATTCGGTGGCTAATTCAGGGGCCGTTTGCGTAGAGGGCGTGTCCGGGACGAAGACGTAGCCGTAGCCCCAGACGGTCTGGATGTACTGGGGCTTGGCCGGATTGACTTCGATCATCTTGCGCAGGCGGGATACCTGCACATCGATGCTGCGCTCAAAGGTTGCCGAGCCGGGGCCCCGGGCAAGCTCCACCAAACGTTCCCGAGTCAGGGGGCGGTGGGGATGACGGACCAGGGCTGTCAGTAGGGAAAACTCGCCGGAGGTGAGGGACAGCTTTTCCTCGTTGCGCCACAGGGTTCGGCTGGCAAAGTCCAGCCGGCAGGCGCCGAAGCTGAGGCAGTCCTGATCGAGAACCGGGGCGCCGGCGGGCAGCGGCGTACGGCGGCGCAATACGGCCTGGATACGGGCCGTCAGTTCCCGGGGTACGAAGGGCTTGCCCAGGTAGTCGTCGGCACCACTTTCGATGCCCACGATGCGATCTACCGCTTCGCTCTTGGCGGTGAGCATGATGATGGGCACATCGTCTCCGTTGGCGCGAATGCGGCGGCACAGGTCAAGGCCATCTTCCCCTTCAAGCATGCGATCAAGGACGAGGATGTCCGGCCGCTCCCGGCTCAGGCGTCGTTCAACGTCCCGGGTATCAGGAAATGTGCGTACATCGAACTCCTGTTCCGAGAGAAAGGTGTCCAGCAGGCTACGCAATTCCGGGTCGTCATCGACGATCCAGACCATGGATTTTCGGCTCATGGTCAGGAGTGTACCGAGGGTGGCAGGGGTGGACAGGCTAAAAGTGTTACAAAGTTTGTGAAACCGTTCGGACAAACGGCGGGGGAGAGGTTTTTCCCCTGGCTCCGGCGGATAATGGCCCCGATTGTTGCTTCCCAACCTTGCCCGTTTTCATGAATTCCCCAACCCGTCGTATCGCACACCTGGACATGGATGCCTTCTATGCCTCGGTAGAACTGCTGCGCTACCCCGAGCTCAAGGGGCAGCCGGTGGTGATCGGCGGTGGTCGCGACCGGCAGCCGGTGAGGCAGGCCGACGGCAGTCTCAAGGTTGCCCGGCTCAAGGATTATGCGGGCCGTGGAGTGGTCACCACCTCCACCTACGAGGCCCGGGCCTTGGGCGTGTTTTCCGCCATGGGCATGATGAAGGCAGCCCTATTGGCGCCGGAGGCCATTCTGTTGCCGGTGGATTTCGATGCCTACCGGCATTACTCGCGATTGTTCAAGGCAGCCGTGGCTGCCATTGCCCCCCAGATCGAAGATCGCGGCATCGACGAAATCTATATTGATCTGAGCGACTTGCCTGAGGACAGCCTTTCCCTTGCCCGTCATATCAAGCAGGCCGTGAGGGACGCTACCGGTCTGAGTTGCTCCATCGGCATCAGTCCCAACAAGCTGTTGTCCAAAATCTGTTCCGACCTGGACAAGCCCGACGGCATCACCATCATCGGTCTTGAAGATTTGCCCAGCCGCATCTGGCCCTTGCCAGCACGCAAGATCAACGGTATCGGCCCCAAGGCTTCGGAAAAGTTGACGGCCCTGGGAATACACACCATCGCAGATCTGGCCAAGGCCCGACCCAGTCTGCTGCAGGAATACTTCGGCCTCAGCTACGCCAGCTGGTTGCTGAGGGCGGCCAACGGCATCGATGAGCGGGGCGTGGTCACCCGCTCGGAACCCAAATCCATCAGTCGCGAAACGACCTTCGAGAAGGACTTGCACCCCAAGCAGGATCGCGTCGTTCTGGGCGAAATCTTCACTGCCCTGTGCACCCGGGTGGCTGCTGATCTGGTGCGCAAGGGATACCGGGGTCGGACTATCGGCATCAAGCTGCGCTATGACGATTTCCGTACCGTTACCCGGGACGTGACGCTGCCAGAATCAACGGCTGATGCCGCCACGATCCGCAAAGCGGCCGGGGAGTGCCTGCGGCGGGTTCCCCTGGACAAGCGCCTGCGGCTGCTGGGTGTTAGGGTAGGTACGCTGATCTCAGCCCGGCAAGGCGAAGTCGCACCCATGGCACAGCAAGGTGAATTGCCTTTGGAGTGAGTCGGAATTTGGCTTAATGCTTTAAGATTGAATATAAATTCAATCCTGAAGTTTTCATCGAACTCCGCCCATGCCAGCTTTGCGTATTGCCCTGTTCACCTTGGTGGCGATGATTGCCTTTGCCGGCAACTCTTTACTGTGCCGTGTTGCCCTGAAGCAGGGGCAAATCGACGGAGCCAGTTTCACGGCCCTGCGACTGGGGGCCGGGGCCATCGTGCTCTGCCTGATCGTTCTCTGGCGCAGTCATCCCCGTCATTTAGCCGGTAGCTGGACCTCTGCCCTGGCGCTGTTTGCCTATGCGGCGGCCTTTTCTTTTGCCTACCTGTCCCTCACCGCCGGGACCGGTGCGCTCTTGCTGTTTGGTGCTGTGCAGACCCTGATGATCGGTTACGGTCTTTGGTCCGGCGAACGGTTTTCTTTCCGCCAATGGTCGGGCCTGTTGTTGGCCTGTGCTGGTTTGGTGGGGCTTATGCTACCCGGCCTGTCGGCACCACCACTGACGGGGTCACTGCTGATGCTGGCCGCCGGTGTGGCCTGGGGCGTGTATTCCCTGCGGGGGCGGGGAGCGGGCGATCCTACCTGCGTGACGGCGGGCAATTTTCTGCGGGCAGTTCCCTTTGCCCTGTTGCTGAGTTTTGCTCTCAGCCACGAAGCCCATTTGACCTCCGCCGGCATCGCCTATGCCCTGGTTTCCGGGGCCATTGCTTCCGGTCTGGGCTACGCCCTTTGGTACTCGGTGCTGCCTTTCCTCAAGGCCAGTAACGCCGCCACAGTGCAGCTCAGCGTGCCGGTCATTGCGGCCCTCGGTGGCGTCCTTTTGCTGGGAGAAACCCTGACTCTGCGTCTGATCCTGACATCCGTCGCCATTCTCGGCGGCATTGCCCTGGTGGTACTGCGCAGGAAGCGCTGAGCTGGGGCCTTGATCCTGCCCTGTTAAGTGCGGCTTAAGCCCCTGGGGTCATCATGAGCGCCTTGTAGAAAAGGACAGCGGTAAGATCAGTCCGGTCAGGTGCGAGGGAAATTCATGCGTTTATTGCTGGTGGAGGACGATCCCCTTTTGGGTGACGGCTTGCGAGCCGGGCTCACTCAGTCGGGCTATGTGGTGGAGTGGGTTCGCGATGGCGACGAGGCTTTGAGCCTGCTGGCCATGCCGGCGAAGGAACCCTTTGCTGCCGTGGTACTGGACTTGGGGCTGCCCCGCCGGGATGGGCTGTCGGTGCTGAGTGCCATGCGTAGCAAGGGCAACACGACCCCCGTGTTGGTGCTGACGGCGCGGGATACAGTCCAGGATCGGATCAGCGGTCTTGATGCGGGAGCCGACGACTATCTGGTCAAACCTTTCGATCTGGACGAGTTGGCAGCCCGTCTGCGCGCCCTGATTCGCCGCGCCTCGGGGCGGGCAACCCCCATGATCGAGCATGGCAATCTGGTTATTGATCCCGCCTCCCATCAGGTCACGGTGGCCGGCCAGGCCGTGGAGCTTTCCTCCCGCGAATACGCCCTGCTGGAACTGCTGCTCAACAACCAGGGCCGGGTGCTGACCCGCCAGCAACTGGAGGCCCAACTCTATGCTTTGGACAAAAGTATCGAGTCCAATGCCATCGAAGTGCACATCCATCATCTGCGCAAGAAATGCGGCAGCGACCTGATCCGCACGCTGCGCGGCGTCGGTTATATGGTCGACAAGGACCCATCGTGAGCGGATTGACCCAGGCACCCCGCGCCACCTATTCCCTGCGCCGTCGCCTGTTGCTGTTGCTGACCCTGGTGTCGGGTCTGCTCTGGCTGGGTATGGCGATCAGCAGCTATCTGCGGGCACACCACGAAGCCGATGAAATCTTCGATGCGCAATTGGCCGAAGTGGCCCAGGCCCTGCTGGTGATTGCCGACACCGCCACGCCGGGACAGTTGCTGGCCATGCCGCTGCCGACGCATCGGTATCAGCAAAAAATCCTGTTTCAGATTTGGGCCACCCGCAATGGCAAGCAGGAAATGTTGGTGCGGTCAGAAAACTCACCGCAGGAACCGATAGCCCACGATCTTGGATTTTCCGAGCGGGAATGGAATGGCGAAACCTGGCGCTTTTACAGCCAGGAGGACAATGACGATGATCGCGTCACCAGTCATCACCGGGTGTATGTGGCCCAGAGCCATACGGTACGGGACGAGCTGGCTGGGGATATCGTCGTCCGCTTGATGGCGCCATTGCTGTTGGGCTTGCCCTTGCTGGCGATGGCAATCTGGTTTGCGGTGGGGGCAGCGATGAGGCCCCTGTCCAGTATGGCGAATCAGGTACGGGGGCGTCACCCCGATCGCCTTGACCCCCTGGAGACCAAGCAGGTCATGCCCGAAGAGGTCGCCCCTTTGGTGGCGGCCATCAACGACCTTTTCTCCCGGGTTGAGGCGACGATTGCCAGCGAGCGCAATTTCACTGCCGATGCCGCCCACGAACTGCGCACGCCCTTGGCGGCCCTCAAGGTGCAGGCCCAGGTTGCCCAGCGCGCCGACGATGTAGCAGTGCGGCAGCAAGCTTTGGCTCAAGTGGTTGTTGGTGTCGCGCGCATGACGCATTTGGTGGAACAGCTACTCACCCTGGCCCGGCTTGATCCCTTAAGTTTGGCGCAATCCTGTCCCCAGCGTGAAACGGTGGACCTGGCTGCGTTAGCCGTCGAAGCCGCGGCCCTGGCCATGCCCCAGGCCCTGTCCAAACAATTGGAACTTGAGGTGGTTTGCGGCAGTGGAGAAATGGCGCCCCGTGCGATCCAGGGCAATCCAGGGCTGCTGCAAGTTCTGCTGCGTAATCTGCTGGAAAACGCCATCCGCTACACGCCTGATGGTGGGCGCATCGAAGTCAGTGTTGAAGGGACCAGCCTATGGGTGCGGGACAGTGGTCCCGGTATTCCTGCTGAGTATCGGGCGCGGGTGCTGGATCGTTTCTACCGACACAACAGCGAAGCGCTGATCAGTGAAGGGGCCGGCCTGGGTCTTTCCATTGTGGCTCGCATCGTCCAGTTACACGGCGCGAGCTTGAGCCTGGAGGAGGGTGATGCCGTAAGGGGATTGGGCGGGTTGGCGGTACAGGTGAACTTCGGCAAGGAAGACTAGGCTTCCTTGCTGCGGTGATGACTAGTTAGCCCAGCTTGCGGATCACTTCATTGAAGTGGCCGATCCACTCGGGGGCAAACTGGTTGTCACAGGCGTTGATTTCAGCAATGGCCCGCAACAGGGAACGGCTCTCGCCCCGGTGGCTGTGTTTGAGGGTAACGGCCTCAAAGGCATCAATGATGGCCAGTATCTTTGCCCCGGCACAGATTTGCGGGCCTTTCAAACCCAGGGGGTAGCCGCCGCCATCAGGGGTTTCGTGGTGCTCCTGCACCATGCGGGCGGCGTCTTCCCAACCGGGAATCCGTTCCAGCAAACCAGTGGTCAGGTTCGGGTGCTCCTTCAGGGTCTCCCGGTCGGCATCGCTGATCTTGCCAACCTTGAGCCAGATATCTTCCGGCAGGAACATCATGCCTACGTCGTGGAGGTACACCGCGGCTTCCAGTTGTACCGGATCCACCGGGTTGCCGGCGGCGCTGTTGGTTTCCAGGGCGAGGCGGACCAAGCGTCCGGTGCGGCCCTTGAAGTGGGGCGAGCGGGCTTCCAGATGCAGGGCCAGTTGGCGGAAATAAGCCAAATCCTCAGCACTGTCCTTGCGCAGGGTGGGGGCCTTGGGTTTGACCTGGGCACCGGCAAGGTTGGGACGGAAACCGGTGACGGTTTCGATCAGTTCATTGGCCTGATCGCCGAGTTCTGGGAGCGACAGGTTGCACAGGCCTTCGAGCCCCTTCACCAGATCGGGAAGCTTGAGGTGGGCGATGCTGTGGTTCATGGCCACTGCTTCCGTGGCCATTTCCAGGCGGTCCAGGGCCAGCAGAATCAACTCCGCCAGCATGTCGGAAAAATCCAGTTCGCCATTACGCACCCGGGCCAGCACTGTTTCGATGGGGTGGGCGATCAATACCCCCATCTCTACCTTGCAGATGGCCGCATCACCCTTGATGTTGTGCAAGGAGCGGAACAGGTCGGCAACCAGATCCCTGTCCTTGGGGCTGCGCCGCAGACGCGAGATGTCCCGTTCGATATTGGGCATCTTGTCCGACAGGGATTCCAGGAATTCTCCAAGGGCTTCCCGGTCGGTAATGTGTGGGTCGGTCAGGGACGTCAGGTCAGCGGGGAGGGGCATGATGCGTGGGTCTTGGGTCAGAGATAAGCCATGGTAGCTGATATCAGCGGCATACAGGCAGGGAGAAACGGGGGGATGGGTGCCTATCCCCATCTTTCTGCTGCTTATAGATCAGCATCCGGCACAATAACGGCTTTGGCAACTCTATTGCCGGCTCCTTTTGTTGCCCATGCAAGCCCGTATCGAATTTCCTGCAGGAGAGGCCTCCCTCTCTCTTGCCTTTGCCAAACCCTGTCGAATTCTGGTCGCCCGGCGTCCCGAGGAAGTGCTGCCCGTCCTCCGCGACGCCGAGCAGGCTGCCAGGGATGGCCTATGGGCTGTGGGGATGGTGGCCTATGAGGCTGCTCCGGCTTTTGATCAAGCCTTGGCCGTGGGGGAGCCGCTAGACGATTTTCCCCTGGCGATCTTCGCTCTCTACGAAGGACCGGGGGCCGGTGATGGGGAGGCGGGCGGATTTGAATGCTCCCCCTGGCAACAGGAGGTCTCTCCCCAGCGGTTTGATGCCGATATTGCCAAGCTCCACGCCGACATTCGCGCCGGCCGTTTTTACCAAAGTAATCACACCACCCGGTTGCGGAGCGGATTCAAGGGTTCCCCCCTCAGCCTGTACAAGGCATTGCGTCAGTCCCAGCCCGGCGGTTATGGCTTTTATCTGGATAGCGGGGACTGGCAGGTACTCTCGGTCTCACCGGAGCTTTTCTTCGATTGGAAAGAGGATGGCACCCTGACCACCCGCCCCATGAAAGGGACTGCGCCCCGTTTTGCTGACGAGGTTGAGGACGCCCGTTCCGCCGATGCCCTGCGTGCCTCGGAAAAGGAGCGGGCGGAAAATTTGATGATCGTGGACCTGCTGCGCAACGATCTTTCCCGTCTTGCCCGCACCGGCAGCGTCGCGGTGCCTGAACTGTTTACCCTGGAAGCACTGCCCAGTCTGTGGCAAATGACCTCCACCGTGCAATGCCAAACCCGGCCCGGCTTGGGGCTGCCCGAGGTGTTCGCGGCCCTGTTCCCCTGCGGTTCCGTCACCGGCGCGCCCAAGGTCACGGCCATGAAATCCATCGTCGAACGGGAAATTTCGCCCCGGGGCCCCTATTGCGGCGCCCTTGGCCTCATTCGCCCTGGCGGTCACGCCACCTTCAGCGTCGGCATTCGTACCGTATTGCTCAAGGGCGAAGGGGAGCGTAATGCCCAGTGCGGTATCGGCAGCGGCATCACCCTGGACGCCACCGCTGCCGGTGAGTTTGCCGAATGGCAGGCCAAGCAGCGCTTTCTCTGGCGGGCCAGTGCCGGCTTCAGTCTGATCGAAACCCTGCGTCTGGAGGGGGGCGAATACCCCTTGCTGCCCCGTCATCTAAGCCGGTTGGGGGCGAGTGCAAATCACTTTGGTTTCGTCTGGTCCGAACAGGACGTCCGCGCCGCTCTTGTTACCCTTGCCGAAAAGCAGCCCAAGGGAATCTGGCGCGTCCGCTTGCTGCTGGATCGCAAGGGCATCATCACGACCGAAGCCTTTCCACTGGAACCGACCCCTGCCTTCTATTCCGTCGCGTGGGCCTCGTGTTCCGTTGCCAGTGACAACGAATTCCTGCGCCATAAAACCACCTATCGGGCTGTGTACGACAGCCATACCCCGGCCCCGGACAGCGGCCTGTTCGACACCCTGCTTTACAACGAACGAAACGAAGTCACTGAGTTCACCAGGGGCAATGTCGTGGTGGAGTTGGAGGGGCGCCTCCTGACCCCCGCCCTGTCCTGCGGACTGCTCCCCGGAACCTTGCGGGCAGAACTGCTGGAGAAAGGTGTCATCGCAGAAGCGGTTATTCACCGGTCCGATCTGGATCGGGCGACGAGGGTTTGGTTCATCAATGGGCTGCGCGGCCAGGTGCTGGCAAGGTTGAGATAGTGCTCGGTACCATTCAGCTGGGCGTAATCGACCGAAACTGGCTTGCCATCCTTAGCAGGGGCGAACACTCTCTTATCAGAACAAAGATCCCCTAGCCATCTGATGCCCTGAACGTGAGGGGCACCCTCTGGGACAGACAAGTACAACGAAATGGAGTATTAACTCCTGATCATCCTTGTTTTCTTCATGGTTAATCTAAATGCATATTTAATTCGTTTTTAGTTGCAGTTAGTTCAATTGCTGGCGTATAACTATAGTTATAAATATAAAGATTAAATATCAACGTTCTGTCGCTGGTGGCTACTAGCGGCAGGTACTGAGGTACAACCTTACCGAGTAGAAAAAATGACTATATCCAAGCGCTTGTTGATATTGATGTTGGCATCGCTCATCGCTCTTTTGTTCGTTACCGGTTTGAACATGGTGCAGACAGATCGAGTCTATGAGAAAGCCAACTTCGGCAATGTGAATGTGGTGCCCAGTATTTTGATGCTGGATCAGGCAAGCGTTGAGTTCGGTCGTATGCGGATTCGTACCTACCGCCATATTTTGGTGACTGACCCTAAGGTGAAGCAGGAGATTGAGAAGAAGCTCGAGGAGGCTGAGGCTGAGGTTCAAAAAGCTTTACAGGGTTACGAAGCCCTGATTGCTGATGCGGATGACAAACGGTTGTTGGAAGAAGATAGGCAAGCTTTTCTCAATTATCTGGAAGCCGATAAAAAAGTGATCGAAGCGTCCAAGCAAAGCAACCATGAAGAGGCCGTGAGGCTGGTTATCGCTGCGGCACCCGGTGCAGAAAAAATGAACAAGGCGCTGGATGATCACATGCGCTACAACAAGAACTTGGGCGATACGACCACAAGAGAAGCGGCAGCAACAAAGCAGATGACCTTATGGTTATCCATTGGTATTTCTTTGGCCGCCATCGCACTGGTTGCATTCCTCGGACTAACGACACGAAGCAGTATCGCTACCCATTTGCAGGAAGCTAACCAGTTGGCTGATCGAATTTCCGCCGGAGATCTGACTGCTTTTGGCCATCCGACTCACGGCAAGGATGAAATCGGTCAGTTGATGGGCGCCATGGAGCGGATGCGTTCTGACCTGTCGACAACGGTGGGCAGCATTGTCAGCAATGCCCATGAGTTGTCATCTTCGGCCAATCAACTTTCTACAGCAGCCCAGCAAGTTTCCATCAGCACAGAAAGCCAGTCAAACTCCACGTCTGCTGCGGCTGCTGCCGTCGAAGAGTTGACTGTCAGCATTGACACCGTCGGCAGCAGTGCCGACGATGCCAGCGATCGTGCCCGGGAAGCTGGTGCCATGGCAGAGGCGAGCGGCAAAGGTGTGGGCGATGCCACCAATCAGATCACCCAGGTTGCCGAGCGGGTAGAAGATACTTCGACCCAGATTCAGGCCCTGTCAGAGCAAGTGCAAAAGATCGGCAACATCACCACCGTCATTCGCGAAGTGGCAGACCAGACCAATCTGCTGGCCCTCAATGCCGCCATTGAAGCGGCCCGGGCTGGTGAGCAGGGCCGGGGCTTTGCTGTGGTGGCGGACGAAGTGCGCAAGCTGGCGGAACGTACCACCAGTTCCGTGCAGGAAATCAGCGCCGTCATCGGCACCATTCAAAGCGGAGCAGAAGCGGCGGTGAGCAGTATGGAATCCAGTCGTCAGGTGGTGAGCGAGGTGGTGATTTCAGCCAGGATCGCCAGCGATTCCATGCATGGGATTCGCGGGGCTACGGAAACGGTGCAGCACGCTATTTCCGGTATCTCCGATGCCCTCAAGGAACAACGAGGCGCTTCCACGGAATTGGCTCGTAACGTGGAGTCCATTGCCCAGATGTCGGAAGAAAACTCGGCAGCGGTGGCTTCCGTTGCGGACACCGCCCATCGTTTGGTGGCGGTGTCTGACAGCCTCAAGTCCAGTGTGTCCCGTTTCCGGCTGTAAGTCTGTAAGGCAATAGTTCAGCCCCTGAGCCAAGATGTGTCTATCTCGGTTCAGGGGCCTCCTTCGCTTGGAGCTCAATCGTTAAATACGCCAGTGACTTTCAAATAATTATTGAAGGTGCTTTGTTTGAACGGCTGTTTTTTATAGGCCGAATTCAGTCATGATGGGGCATCACTTACCGATTGGAGTCCCCCCATGCCACTCAGCGTCATCGCCACCATTACTGCCAAACCCGAATCCCGTGCCGAAGTGCTTCAGGCACTAGAGACTGTCGTAGCGCCGAGCCGCGCTGAAGAGGGATGCATTCAATACGACCTTCATGTTTCCCGAGTCAATGCTGATCAGCTGGTGATGATCGAACGCTGGCAAGACGATGCCACCCTTGATCGGCATATGGAGACCCCTCACTTTGTCACACTGGGGGCTGCTCTCGATGGCAAGGTAACAGGCGTTAACATTACTCGCCTCGACATCCTGTCCTGAACCACCCAGTTCAAGAACACCTGCGGAGTCTTCCACCCTTTTCCATTTAATCGGTGGACTTAGCTAGGAGATGAATCAGGGCAGCTTGAGTCCGTGTCGAATCGATCCTCGCTGACGGGATAGTCATCCAAGACTAAACAGAGGGACTTCACCAACCCAGGTACAGACTCCTTCGACTCCACGAAGCCACATCGATGCGCCAGCTTCAGCATCGCCGTGTTGCTTGCCAGCACATCGACGTACATCCGGCGCATACCACAGGCTTTAGCACCAGCAATGAGTGCCTCCGTGATCTGTCGTCCCAGTCCCTTCCCCTGCCATTCATCGGCAACGATGATGGACATCTCGCAGTCCTTATCGGCATCCATCTCGAAGCGGCCAAAGGCCACCGGACTGGTTGTGCCTTGATCTTCCACCTCGGCAATGAAACAACGGCAGGCGCAATTGTCATCCACGCACAGCCGCTGTAATTGCTCCTCGTAAAGGCGCGCATCATCGCTACCGAAGCGAAAATAGCGGGAGTGGAAAGAGAGCCTCCGGTCGAAATCAATCTCGGTCTTTACGTCGAATTGGTTCATACGACGAAGCCGGATGCTGTGACTGCTGGAGGTTAGGGAGAGTGTGGTTTCGCTGCTCATAAGGGGTGAACGTGCTATGCCATGGCCCATTGTAGCGCTCACTGTACTGAGCGGCCTCTGGCCGCGATGTGCTCCATTTCCGTTGCAGCTCGCTAACCCCCAATTTTTTCGTAATGAATCTGCACCAGTCCTGCCGGATAGGACTTGGTGTTTTTAAGATTGAAGCCGGTTGTCGGCAATTCCGGCATATTGCCGAAGAGCGGGATACCTCGGCCCAATGCCACGGGTACTAACGTCAACAGGATCTCGTCAATCAATCCCGCCCGCAGAAATGCTCCCGCGGTTTCGCCACCACCCACCAGCCAGCAATGGTGGTGACATTGGCTTGTCAGCGCTGCCATTAGATCGTCAGGGGATTGGTCGGTGAAGGTCACCCCATCGGGGAGGTTGGGATTTTCATTCGGTAGCCAGGAGGTCAAGACCCGGCACGGGTATCCGCCATAGGGCCACGAGGCCGGACTCATGGACAAGCAGTGACGGTAGGTGCGGTGGCCCATGATGAGGCAGTCAGTTCGACTCAGCAAATCCCGGTAGCCATAATCTTCCTGCTCGTTCTCGTAGACGCGAAGCCAATCAAGCCCGCCATCGGTGGTGGCGATAAAGCCGTCTAGGCTGGCGGCGACGTAATAAGTCACAGAGATGCGGGGGGCGTTCATGGCAACTCCGGGTGGCCCAGGGCTCGGGCGATACGGGTGAAGTCGGCAGTATCAATTTGCAGGTTGCCAAAGCGGAAGGCATAGCCCCAGTGCTTTTTGTCCTGAATGAAATCCAGGGTTGGAATCAGGGGCTGGATGGGGGCCTCTTGCACGGGCAGAAACTGTATGTCGCGGCGGAAGGGAACGAAGTCTTCCGCCATGGCAAAGGGATACACCGTTTCCCCGGGTACCTGTCCCAGGGCCGTGAAGGCTTGGCAGGGTTCTGCTTTTCCCATGAACAGCTTTGGAGAGTAGTACACAAGCCAGTCACCGGGTTTCATCCGGCGCAGGGGGTGGGCCTTGCCGTGGCAAAGCTGGCAAAAGCCCCCCGCCACGCCCCACTGGACGTGTTCGCGGGAGGCAACGCCTATCCAGTAACGGGGCGTGCTTGTCATGGGCATCAAGCCAGGGAGTGGAGGCCGATGGTGTTGCCTTCGCTGTCTTCAAACAGAGCCATGAAGCCGATCGCGGGGCTGATCAGGGTTTTGCCGAGGAGGACTTTTGCGCCATGGGATACGGCCCGAGCCAACGGAGCCGATAGGTCCGTGCCGCCATCCAGATAGGGAATGCAGCCGCAGGCACCTGGTTTGTGAAAGTCGGATTGGCGAAGGGCGCCGCCGGTGGCCGGCAGGGTGTAGGGAAAGACAGCCCTCTGGACGTCGTCATTGGTCTCCCGGTTCAGCTTTACGGCGAACACGGTTTCGTAAAAGTGTGCGGCCCGGTCCAGGTCGGCCACGGGAATTTCAAACCAGTTGATCAGGGTTTTCATGAAGGTCATTCCTTGTTGCGAGGGAGGCACCATTCTCATGGCTCGCTCCTGACACCCTGGTGTCAGGAGGCTTGCCAAATGGGCTTGGGGACGGTGCTATGCTGACAGCGTAGTGTCAGTAGCCCCTCTCTTCAGGAATCCCTTCATGCGTCGTGCCGACAGACTTTTTCGTATTGCCCTGCTGCTTGGTCGAGGGCGGGTGGTCACAGCGCGGGAACTGGCGGACAACCTAGAGGTGTCGGAACGGACCATTTATCGGGACATTGCCGATCTGATGAGTTCCGGCGTGCCGGTAGATGGTGAGGCCGGGGTCGGCTATCTGATGCGCAGCGGCTACCGTCTGCCGCCTCTGATGTTCGACGAGGAGGAAATCCAGGCCCTGGTGCTGGGTATCCGTATGGTGCAGGGCTGGACCGATCCGGCCCTGGGCAAGTCGGCGGAACGGGCCCTGGCAAAAATCGAAGCAGTATTGCCCGCGAGCCTTAAAGAGGACACGGGCCGGGCGGGCTTCCAGGTGCCGGATTTCCATGTTTCCTCCGCCATGGTGGAACCCCTGGAAGTCCTGCGGCGGGCCATCGTCGAAGGGCGCAAGGTGCGCTTCGCCTATCGCCGCGCCGATGGCAGCGACTCTTCCCGCACGGTGCTTCCCCTCTCCCTGTTCTTCTGGGGGCAGGTATGGACCCTGGGTGCTTTTTGCGAGTTACGTGGCGACTTTCGCAGCTTCCGTCCCGACCGCATGGACACCATCGAAATCCTGGAAGAAGAATTCCGGGCCGATCAGCCGCGACTGTTGAAGGCTTTTTTGGAAGTCGTGCCCAGGCAGGACGGTAGCTGAACTTCTTGCCGGTCTGATGCGGTTCAAGCTCTGTCGAGAAAGAGATTGGCACATGGCAGAAGCCGAGGCTGAAAAAGCAATTCTTTCTGCTTGAAAAACTGTCGGAAACCATGGAACATGCGGCCCCTTTTGATCGCCCGCAACAGGAGTTTTTCGACCTGAAACGGCAGCGAGTCACTACCCATTTTCGGCGGAGCGGCCATGGCCTTCAAACAAAACCCATCCCAATTCCAGATGATCGACGTGACGCTGATCGAGCCTGATGCTCGTCACCCGCGCCGGTCGGTGGATGAGGCCAGCCTCAAGGGACTGGTCAATTCCATCCAGAAAAAGGGCCTGATTCATCCGCTGGTGGTGCAGCCCGCCAATGGGGCCGGCAAGCACACCCTCATCGTTGGGCAACGTCGCTTGCGGGCCGCCATCCTCGCCGGTGAAACGGTTGTGCCGGCGCTGATTCGCGCCTGTGATGCGACCGAGGCGCTGGAAGTGCAGGTCTTTGAAAATCTCGGCCTGGGTGTGCGTGCTGCCCTGGAGCCCCGCGAGATGGCCAATGCGATCCAGGCCATTGCCGAACAATTCGATACCCAGGATGCGGCGGCGGAACACTTCGGTCGCAGCGCTACGTGGCTGACCCAGGCTACGGCTGCTGCCAACCTTTCCGCCAAAGTAAATGCCTTGCTGGACTCAGGCAAAATTTCAAGTACCAGCACGGCGATTCAACTGGAAAAATTGGCCCAGAAAAACGAGGCCAAGGCCGAGTCCCTGATTGACCGGATCGAGCAGTTGCCCGAAGGCGAGAAGGTATCCAAGCAGGTCGTGGACAGCGTGCTTTCCACAGAGAGCAGCCGACGCAAGAAAAAGGAAGAACTGCCGGCCGAGGAAACTACTGTGGCAGCGCTGCCGGTAACAAATGTTGAGGTGGTGGCACCTGTTGCCATGGGCGCAACGGAAATCGCTGCGAGCTTGCCGTCTTGGGAAGCTGCCCCTGCTGCTCCAACCCCAAGCTCTCGCCGGGTTAACTCCAGCAAGGTGAAACTAGTGGCGGATATTCTCGGCCTCAGTTTCGACGATGAGGACGAGGTACTGGACCGGCTTTTGGATGAGTTTCTTGCCCTGAAAGGGGCCGGCAACGTAGCGGCCTAGGCGCACCGGAAGCGCCGGATAACACCGGGGTGTTGTGACCTCGTTGCGCCTTTGCTCCCTGTTTTATCCGGCCAGAATCTGGGCTAGTTCCACCGCCGACTTGACACCCATTTTCTCGAACACCCTTGCCCGATGAACCTCCACGGTGCGCATGGCGATGTTGAGTTCGCTGGCAATGACTTTGTTGAGTTTTCCTGCCAGCACGGCATCCATGACCTCCCGTTCCCGCTGGGTCAGGGTGGCCAGTCTTTCGGTCACGGAGGCTTTGAGGCTGATGCGCTGATTGACTTCGGCATCGAGGATCAGGGCTTCGGCGACCCGGTCGGCCAGCTGGTTGTCGTTGCTTGGTTTCTCGATGAAATCAAAGGCACCTTTTTTGAGGGAATGTACCGCCTGGGGCACGTCACCGTGGCCGGTGAGGAAGATTACCGGCATGCGGCAACCCATGCTGCGCAGATGGTCGAACAATTCCAGACCGCTCATTTCCTCCATACGGATATCCAGCACCAGGCAGCCCCGCATCTGGGGATGGTAGTCCGTCAGATAGGTTTCGGCGGAGGACCAGGCCTGGGAAGCTATGCCGCGGGATTTGAACAGCCAAGTGAGAGCATCGCGGATGGCTTCGTCGTCGTCCACGATGTAGGCCGTACCGGGGAGCTGGGTCGGAGTGTTCATGGCGCGTCCAGAGGAAGAAGAATGTGGAAGATGCTGCCGCCGGTCAGATTGGCTTCGTACCAGAGACGGCCCTTATGGGCTTCAATGACGGTACGGCAGATTTTCAGGCCCATGCCCATGCCTTCGGGCTTGGTGGTGTGGAAGGGCTCGAACAGGCGCGGCACTACGTCAGCCGCGATGCCGGGGCCGGTGTCGGCGACGTCGATCTGAAGGTAGTCGCCTTCGGTTCTGGCGTTGATGAGGACTGAACGCCCGCCGTTACTGGCGGCGTCCACCCCGTTGCGAATCAGGTTGAGCAGGGCCTGGGCCAGTAGCACCCGGTCGCCGGTGAGCCGGGGCAGGTACGATGAGGTCTGGATGTCGATGCGAACATGCTTGCGCCGGGCGTCGGCTTCGACGAAACCGGTGACTTCCTCGATCAGTTCCGCCGGTTCGAAGGGTTCCGACTTGGGTTCGGAGCGACGGACGAATTCATAGATGCGGCGAATGATGCGACCTGCCCGCTGGGCCTGTTCGGCGCACTTGGCCAAGGCGTATTCAATGTCGTCGAGATTGATCTGATCTTTGTTCTGCTTGTTGGCTTCGAGCAGGTTGATACAGCCTGTGGTGTAACTGGCGATAGCCGCCAGAGGCTGGTTCAGTTCGTGGGCCAGACTGGAGGCCATTTCTCCCATAGTGACCAGCCGCACCGTGGTTTGCAGCCGTTCCTGCTGTTGCCGGGCCTGTTCTTCGGCCTGGCGCTGGTCGCCAATATCTACGACCGAACTCATCCAGCCGGTTTGTACACCTCGGGTGTCGATCAGGGGCGTGGTGTGCACCAGGGCAGGAAAGGTTTCGCCATTGCGGCGGCGGTAGAGGATTTCATAACCAGCCCGGGGGCCCTGGCCTGCCAGGATGCGGTCGCTCATGGCCTGGGCGGTTTCCTTTTCCTCCTCGGCCCAATAGGGCATGGGCGGCAGACGACCGATCAGCTCCTCCCGGCTCCAGCCCACCATGCGGCAGAAGGCCGGGTTGACGTAGGTGATGCGGCCATCCAGGTCGCGGGCACGCAGGCCGGTGTCGAGGGAGTCTTCCATGGCCAAGCGGAAGGCATGTTCTTCCCGCAGTGCTTCTTCCGCTTGCAGACGGCGTTGCACGTGGCGGCGTAGTGCCCAGAAACTCCACAGCACTGTCGCTGCCAGCAATACCAATGAAACGGAGAGCAGCGGCGCTGCCAGGGGGAGCACCTGACGGTAGGGCGTTGCTTGCAGATACAGGCCCTGGCCCGGCGGGTCGAAGCTGATCTGGTAACTACGGTCATCATCCGTGTTGTTGCTGGTGGTGCGCCGCGCCAGGATGCGACCCGGTGTGTCGCTGATGTCGATCTGGTAGCGTTCAACCAGCCACCAGGGCACCGCTTCTTCCAGCATGCGTTGGATGGAGTAGCTGCCGACCACGGTGCCGACAAAGTGGTCGTTGCGGAACAGAGGGACAAAAACGTCGATGCGCCAGTCGTCTTTTTCCTGGGTGTAGGGGGCACTGTAGACAGGCTTGCCCAGGGTGCGGGCCAGTTGCTGGTGGCGGTCTTCCAGGGGCGGTGATTCTGCGCTGGGCAGAGCGTGATGGGGTTTCCCTGAAGCGTCCAGCCAGACAATCTGTTTCAGACCTGTTTGGTTGCCGAGCAGGGGCCGGGCGTGATCGGTGAAGGTCTTGGCATCCGCCGCCTGTTCGGGGCCGATTTCCCCCAACAGTTCTTCATTGCGGGAAAGCTGGAACTGGAAAACCTGTTCCAGCCAGAGCATGTCGCCGATAAGGGTGGTGCGTTGCTCTTCATTGCCGGAACGGTTTGAAAGCCAGAGCAGGGCCACGACTACGGCAATGAACAGGACGAAGGCCAGACGGGGCAGCCACCACAGCCAGCGGATGTGGGGAATTTCGGGCAGATGGGGGCGAACATTCTTCATGGGCAGATGTTAGCGCCAAGGGCTTTCTTCTTCATTGAGGAAAACCACAATGTTGCAATGAGACGAATGTCTTTACATTGCACCCCCGAGGAATGGCAAGAAGAAATATCCCGTCCATAGCCATTGCCGAGGAGACCATCATGAAACGTATTACCAGTCACATGTATTTCTGGGTGTTGCTGGCCATTCTGGCCGGTGGCTTGCTGGGTCACTTTGATGCCAAGACGGCGGTCACCCTCAAACCGCTCGGTGACGGCTTCATCGGCCTAGTGAAAATGCTGATCAGCCCCATCATCTTCTGTACGGTGGTGCTGGGCATCTGTGGTGCCGAGGACATGAAGAAAGTCGGCCGCGTCGGCGGCAAGGCGCTGCTCTACTTTGAAGTGGTTTCCTCCATCGCCCTGGTGATCGGCCTGGTGGTGATGAACGTGCTGCGTCCCGGTGACGGTTTCAATGTTGATCCCGCCACCCTGGATGCCAAGGCCGTGAGCAACTACGCCAAGTTGGCTTCCGAGCAAAGCACCGTGGACTTCCTGCTGCACATCATTCCCAAGACCTTTACCGATGCCTTCACCAGCAGCGGCGATCTGCTCCAGGTGTTGTTGTTGGCCATCCTGTTCGGCTACTCCGTGATGCACATGGGCAAGGCCGGGCAAATGGTGCACCGCTTCATCGAAGAAATCTCCCACATCTTCTTTGGCATGATGAACGTCATCATGAAGCTGGCTCCCCTCGGCGCTGGCGGTGCCATGGCCTTCACCATCGGCAAATACGGCGTTGCTTCCCTCAAGCCCCTGGCCGCCCTGATGGGTAGTTTCTACCTGACCTGCGTGCTGTTTGTGGTGGTTGTGCTGGGCATCATTGCCCGCTTGACTGGCTTCAGCATCCTGCGTTTTATCTCCTACATCAAGGATGAACTGCTGACCGTGCTGGGTACTTCCTCTTCAGAGTCTGCCCTAGTACCCCTGATGCACAAGCTGGAAAAGCTGGGTTGCTCCAAGTCGGTAGTCGGTCTGGTGGTTCCCTCCGGTTATTCCTTCAACCTGGACGGCACCAATATCTACCTGACCATGGCGGCCTTGTTTGTGGCCCAGGCCCTGAACATCGATCTGACCCTGACCCAGGAGCTGACCATTCTCGGCGTGGCGATGCTGACCTCCAAGGGTGCTTCCGGCGTCACCGGTGCCGGCTTCATTACCCTCGCCGCCACCCTGGCCGTGGTGCCTTCCGTGCCAGTGGCCGGTCTGGCCCTGATCCTCGGTATCGACCGTTTCATGTCCGAAGCCCGCGCCCTGACCAACTTTATTGGCAACGGCGTGGCCACCGTGGTGGTTTCCAAGTGGGAAAAGGAACTGGATGTATCAAAGCTGAATGCAGAGCTGGGCGGTAAAGCCTGAAACTGAGGCGCCTCCTGAAAACCGGGCTTCGGCCCGGTTTTTTTTCGCCTGCATTTCGCCTGTTGTGGAAAACCACAATGTTGCTTTAGGCGGAAATTTTTGACAATGAGACTGGGAATGTCTAAATGGCATGCCCTTCGCCAAACAAAAAGGAGACATCATGAAATTCCGTACCGCACTGCTGGGGGCTGCCCTGGCATCCCTGAGTCTGGGAGCTATTGCTGCCGACCAGCCCATCATCATCAAGTTCAGCCACGTTGTGGCGGTGGATACGCCCAAGGGCAAGGCTGCCGAGCAGTTCAAGAAACTGGCGGAAGAGCGCACCCACGGCAAGGTCAAGGTTGAGGTCTATCCCAACAGCCAGCTCTATAAAGACAAGGAAGAAATGGAAGCCCTGCAATTGGGTTCCGTGCAGATGCTGGCGCCCTCTCTGGCCAAGTTCGGCCCCCTGGGCGTGAAGGAATTCGAGGTTTTTGACCTGCCCTACATTTTCAACGGCTATTCCTCTCTCCACCGCGTGACCGAAGGCCCCATCGGCCAAAGCCTGCTGAAAAAACTGGAACCCAAGGGCATCGTCGGTCTGGCTTACTGGGATAACGGCTTCAAGGAAATGAGCGCCAACAAGGTACTCAAGGTACCCGCCGACTTCCGCGGCTTGAAGATGCGTATCCAGTCTTCCAAGGTGCTGGATTCCGAAATGCGCGCCCTGGGTGCCACACCCCAGGTGATGGCTTTCTCCGAGGTTTATCAGGCCCTGCAAACCGGGGTGGTGGATGGTACGGAAAATCCTGTGTCCAACTTCTACACCCAGAAAATGCACGAAGTGCAGAAGTACCTGATGATCTCCGATCACGGTTATCTGGGCTATGCCGTCATCGTCAACAAGAAGTTCTGGGACGGTCTGCCGGCAGACATTCGCACCCAGCTTGAAGGCGCCATGAAGGAATCCACCCGCTACGCCAACGCCATCGCCGCCACAGAAAATCTGGATGCCCTGGACAAGGTGAAGAAGTCGGGCAAGACCCAGGTCGTCCCCCTGACCGATGCTGAAAAGGCCGTCTGGGCCAAGGCTTTGGTCAAGGTGCACAAGGAACAGGAAAGTCGTATCGGCAAGGATCTGATCCAGTCGATCTACAAGGAAACGGGCTTCGACCCGAACAAGTAAAAGAAATCCGATCCTGGGGCGGCAGCCGGGAGGCGCCGCCTTTCCTGACCTTTTGAGGGAGGCAATACCTCATGCTGAAAATACTCGATCGACTCGAGGAGTGGATCATCGCGTCCCTGATGGCCGTGGCGACCACACTGATTTTTGTGGCGGTGGTGCACCGCTACCTGTCCGGCGTACCCTGGCCTGCGATGCAGGACTTCCTGCTGGAAATCAATCTTTCCTGGGCCCAGGAACTGTGCATCATCATGTTCGTCTGGATGGCCAAGTTCGGTGCCGCCTACGGGGTGCGTACCGGCATTCACGTTGGCGTGGACGTGCTGATCAACAACCTGTCGCCCCGCTGGCGTAACAAGTTCGTCCTCTTCGGCCTGCTGGCCGGTGCCACGTTTACCGGCATCGTCGCTACCCTCGGCGCCAGTTTCGTCTGGGATAACGGTGCCCACTACGCCATCTTCACCGCCCTTGGACTGAATCCCGGCGATATTCCGGAAGGGCCCACCACGCCTGATCTGGAATGGCCGACCTGGATGGTTTATTGCGCAATTCCCTTTGGTTCTTCCCTCATGTGTTTCCGCTTCCTGCAAGTGGCGGTGAGCTTCCTTCGGACCGGTGAGCTTCCCCATCACGACCACGGTCATGTGGAAGGCCTGGAAGACGAGGCTCCCCTGTCCGTCGGCGAAGCCATTGTGCGTGCCGAGGATATGGAGCACGTCGATGCCGGCCGCGGTGAAGTGAAGATGCAGAACGATGAGAAGGGAGGCCGTCAATGAATACCGTCATCATCTTCGTCCTGCTGTTCGGACTGATGCTTACCGGCATGCCCATTTCTATTTCCCTGGGCCTGACGGTACTGACATTCCTGTTCACCATGACCCAGGTGCCCATCGAATCCGTGGCCCTGAAGTTGTTCACCGGGATTGAAAAGTTCGAGATCATGGCGATCCCGTTCTTCATTCTGGCGGGCAACTTTTTGACCCACGGTGGTGTGGCGCGACGCATGATCAACTTTGCCACGGCCATGGTCGGTCACTGGCACGGTGGTCTTGGTCTGGCCGGGGTGTTGGCTTGTGCCCTGTTCGCCGCCATCTCGGGCTCCAGTCCGGCGACAGTGGTAGCCATCGGCTCCATCCTGCTGCCGGCCATGGTCAAGGCCGGATTCCCCAACCGTTTTGGTGCCGGCATCATCACCACCTCCGGTGCCTTGGGCATCCTGATTCCGCCTTCCATCGTCATGGTGATGTATGCCGTGGCCACCAACACCTCCGTGGGCGCTCTGTTCATGGCCGGTGTGGTGCCGGGGCTGATGCTGGCCTTCATTCTGGGGGCCGTTACCTGGTACCGGGCGCGGAAGTTCGACTACCCCCGCCAGCCCAAAGCTAGCTGGGCCGTGCGTTTGAAGACGCTGAAGGAATCCTTCTGGGGCTTGTTCCTGATCGTGGTGGTGATGGGCGGTATCTACACCGGTGTGTTCACGCCGACAGAGGCCGCGGCCATGGCAGCGGTGTATGCCTTCATCGTCGCTATCTTCGTGTACAAGGACATGCCTTTGTCCAAGGTGCCCAAGGTGTTGCTGGACTCGGCCAATATGTCGGCGATGTTGCTCTACATCATCACCAACGCCGTCCTGTTCTCCTTCATCATGGCCAACGAGAACATTCCCCAGCAACTGGCCCAGTGGCTGATGGATATGGGCCTCGGTCCCATCACCTTCCTGCTGGCGGTGAATGTGCTGCTGCTATTGGCGGGCAATGTGATGGAGCCGTCTTCTATCGTGTTGATCATGGCCCCCATCCTCTTCCCCGTGGCCATGAAGCTGGGCATCGATCCGGTGCACTTCGGCATTCTGGTGGTGGTGAATATGGAAGTGGGCATGTGCCATCCTCCGGTGGGCCTCAACCTCTACGTGGCTTCCGGTATCACCAAAATGGGTATCACCGATCTGACCGTGGCCGTCTGGCCGTGGTTGCTGTCCATGATCGTCTTCCTCTTGCTGGTGACCTACTGGCCGACCCTGAGTCTGGCACTGCCCAGAGCCATGGGCATGCTGTAGGAAATCTGCCGTAGCAAGGCTTGCAAGGGCCGCCAGTGCGTGAGTGCTGGCGGCCCTTGTTTTTGTCACGAAGCGGTAGGGGATGGGGCTGCTAAACTTTCGTCCCCGTTTCCTTTTCTTTCCCCCATGACCGCCTATTTCATCACCGGCACCGATACCGAAATCGGCAAGACCTTTGTCAGCAGTGCTTTGCTGCATCGTTTCAGCCAGTCGGGGCAGCGTGTGGTCGGCATGAAGCCGGTGGCTGCGGGGCTGGACGGCAAAAGGCTGAATGAGGATGTGGAACAACTAATCGCCGCTTCTACGGTCAAGGCAGATCGCGCCCTGGTCAATCCCTTCGCCTTCAAGAGTGCCATCGCTCCCCATCTGGCGGCAGCGGAAGAAGGCCGTGACATCCGCTTTGCTCCCATTCACCAAGCCCTGAGCCAATTGCAGCAGCAGGCCGATGTGGTGCTGGTGGAAGGCGTCGGCGGTTTTCGCGTGCCCCTGGGCCCCGAAGGCGATAGTGCCGATCTGGCCCAAACCTTGGGGTTACCGGTGATTCTGGTGGTGGGCCTGCGTCTGGGCTGTATCAGCCATGCCCTGCTGACGGTGGAAGCCATTGCTGCGCGAGGCCTGCCCCTGGTGGGCTGGGTGGCGAATTGTGTCGACCCCCTGATGCAGCGCGCCCAGAAAAATATCGCCACTCTGGACGAATTGATCGTTGCTCCCCGTCTGGGAACGATTCCCTACCAATCGCCACCCCGGGCAGATCACGCTGCGGAATTCCTGCGTTTACCCTGAGGGCAATTACACCGCCAGCAGTTCCCGCAGCACGTAGGGCAGGATGCCGCCGTGCTCGTAGTAGTCCACCTCAATGTCGGTGTCGATGCGCAGCAGCACGGGGATTTCCTGCCGGTGACCGTTGCTGCGCTGGATGGACAGGGTCAGTTCCCGTCGCGGCGCAATGCCGTTTTCCAGACCGCGTACATCGAACACTTCATCGCCTTTGAGTTGCAGCGTTTCGGCACTGTCATCGTCGAGGAATTGCAAGGGCAGCACGCCCATGCCCACCAGGTTGGAACGGTGGATGCGCTCGAAGCTCCGGGCCACCACGGCCTTGACGCCGAGTAGTCGAGTGCCCTTTGCGGCCCAGTCGCGGCTGGAGCCGGTGCCGTATTCCTCGCCGGCAAAGATGATGGTGGGAATGTCGGCCTGCTGGTAGGCCATGGCGGCATCGTAAATAGGCATGGCCCTGCCATCGGGTTGGTGCAGGGTGAAGCCGCCTTCCACCGGGCTGCCGTCTTCCTTGGGCGGCATCATGCGGTTGCGAATGCGAATGTTGGCAAAGGTGCCCCGCATCATCACCTCATGGTTGCCCCGGCGGGAGCCGTAGCTGTTGAACTCATCGGCGCTGACGCCGTGGTCCCGCAGGTAGAGGCCGGCGGGGGAACTGGCCTTGATGGAACCGGCGGGGCTGATGTGGTCGGTGGTTACCGAGTCGCCGAAGATCGCCAGGGCTCTCGCTTCGTGGATGGCCCCCGGGGCGAGGGGTGTCAGGGCAAAGCCGGCGAAGAAGGGCGGCTCGGCGATATAGGTGGAAGGCTCCCAAGCATAGACCTGACCGCTGACGGTGGTGATGTCGTTCCATAGCGGGTTGCCCCGGCTGAAGTCGGCATAGAGCCGCCGGTAGGTGGCCGGGTCTGTGGCATGGCGCAGTACATCGCCGATTTCAGCTTGGCTCGGCCAGATATCCCGCAGGTAGCCCGGGTGGCCTTCCCGGTCGTTGCCGAGGGGCTCGTGGGCAAGGTCGATACCGATCTTGCCGGCAATGGCGAAGGCCACCACCAGTGGCGGGCTCATGAGGAAGTTGGCCTTGATGCTGCCGTGGATGCGGGCTTCGAAATTGCGGTTGCCGGAAAGCACGGCGGCGCAGACCAGATCCTGTTCGTTGAGCACTTCTTCCAGCCGGGGTTCGAGGGGACCAGAGTTGCCGATACAGGTGGTGCAGCCGTAGGCCACCACGCGGAAACCCAGTTGGGACAGCGGCTCCAGCAGCCCCGCCTTGCTCAAGTATTCACTTACTACCCGGGAGCCGGGCGCGAGGGAGGTCTTGATTCGCGGGTGCACCGTCAAGCCTAGGGCCACGGCCTTCTGCGCCAGCAGACCGGCAGCCAGCATCACGCCGGGATTGGAGGTATTGGTGCAGGAAGTAATGGCGGCAATCACTACATCGCCATGGCCGATGTCACCTCCGGGGCGGGCGAAGTTTTCCGGCGAGGGACAACTGGGACCGTCGCCGGGAGGGGTGTCCACCATCTCCACCTCGTTGCGGGCCATGGTTTTTCCCTTACCCGTGTTTTCCTCTGCCGGTAGACAGCTTGTCGGCAGCGAGTAGGGCAGGGCATGACGTTCGCCCAAGGTTGCTGCGGCCTTGCCGTAGCCGTTTTCGGCGGCAGGCTTGCTGAACAGATCGGCAAAGCGGGCTTTCAGTTCGGGCAGGGCAATCCTGTCCTGGGGACGCTTCGGTCCGGCTACGCTGGGCACTACCGTGGTCAGGTCCAGAGTCAGCACCGTGCTGTAGTCAATCTGCCCCGATTCGGGCATGCCGAACATCTGTTGGGCCTGGAAGTAGGCGCGGAAGGCCTCCACCTCCGCCTCGCTGCGACCTGTGGCGGTGAGGTAGGCGGCGGTTTCCTCGTCGGGCGGAAAGAAGCCCATGGTCGCGCCGTATTCCGGCGCCATGTTGGCGATGGTGGCCCGGTCCGGCAAGGTCAGGGACGCAGCACCCGCGCCGAAGAACTCGACGAATTTGCCCACCACCTTGGCCTTGCGCAACATTTCGGTCACCACCAACACCAGATCGGTAGCGGTGACGCCTTCCTGCAACTGGCCGGCAAGATGTACTCCCACTACGTCCGGGGTGAGGAAGTAGATGGGTTGGCCGAGCATGCCGGCTTCGGCTTCGATGCCGCCGACGCCCCAGCCCACCACGCCCAGGGCATTGATCATGGTGGTGTGGGAGTCGGTGCCCACCAGGCTATCCGGGTAGTACACGCCGTCCTTCTGGTACACGCCCCGGGCTAGGTATTCCAGATTCACCTGATGCACGATGCCGATGCCCGGCGGCACCACACGGAAAGTGTCGAAGGCCTGCATGCCCCACTTGATGAAGCGATAGCGTTCAGCGTTGCGATGGAATTCCAGCTTCATGTTGAGGTCGAGGGCATCCGCTTCGCGGAAGTGATCCACCTGCACCGAGTGATCCACCACCAAATCCACCGGCACCAAAGGCTCAATGATCTTTGGGTTCTTGCCGAAGGATGCGGCCACACCACGCATGGCGGCGAGATCGCAGAGCAGGGGAACACCGGTGAAGTCCTGCAGCACGATGCGGGCAACGACGAAGGGGATTTCGTCGCTGCGCTCACCCACCGGCTGCCAGCGGGCCAGTTGTCGTACATGGTCCAGCGTCACCTTCTTGCCATCGCAATGGCGCAGCAAGGATTCGAGCACGATGCGTAGCGATACCGGCAGTCGGGATACCGTGCCAAACCCGGCAGCTTCCAGCGCTGGCAGGGAATGGAAAAATGCCTTCAGGCCAGACCCCGGTGAAAACTCCTTGCGGGTGGACAGTCGAATATCTTCCATGACGGTTTCCTTGGTGAGGCGGGGCGCAATGACACACTTCAGAATAGACCACCTGTGCCTCAGGGATAGACACATCTTGAGTAGGGGAAAGCGCGGCGCAGTGACGGGGTTTGGCGATGCGCCTTGTGCAAGGGCGCCAGTGGTGTAATCCGTTCGCAAGGACTAGGATGGAAACCGGTTGTGCATGATGAGGAGCCAGCTATGACAACAACAAGAATCGAACGGGATTCCATGGGGGCGGTGGACGTCGCCGAACAGGCCCTGTGGGGCGCCCAGACCCAACGTTCTCTTGAGCATTTCCATATCTCCACCGAGCGCATGCCCCGGGAATTGATACTGGCCCTGGCCGAGGTCAAGCGTGCCTGTGCCGATGTCAATCGGGAGCTCGGTCTGCTTGATGTGGGCAAGGCTGATGCCATTGCCACGGCGGCAGAAGAGGTATTGGCGGGACGCCATGCCGACGCCTTTCCTCTGTCGGTTTGGCAGACGGGGTCCGGTACCCAGAGCAATATGAACATGAACGAGGTGCTGGCCAATCGGGCTTCTGAACTGCTTGGCGGCGGTCGCGGCAGTGGCCGCTTGGTGCACCCGAACGATCACGTCAATCTCGGGCAATCCTCCAATGATATTTTCCCCACGGCCATGCATGTGGCTGTCGCCACGGCCATTCAGGGCCATTTGCTGCCGGCCCTGGGCAGCCTGATCCTGAGTCTGGAAAAGAAGTCCCTGGCTTTTGCCGGCATCGTCAAGATTGGCCGGACTCATTTGCAAGACGCAACACCCTTGACCCTGGGCCAGGAGTTTTCTGGTTACGTGGCCCAACTGACTTTTGCCGAGGGGACCATTCAATCAGCCCTGCCGGCGATTCTGGAACTGGCCGTGGGTGGTACTGCTGTGGGTACCGGCCTCAATGCCCCGCCGGGCTTCGGCGATCATGTCGCCGCAGAGTTAACCCGCCGTACCGGCTTGTCCTTCTTCAGTGCCAGCAACAAGTTTGCGGCTCTGGCCTGCCACGATCCTCTGGTCTTTGTTCATGGTGCTCTCAAGACTCTGGCCACGGCCCTGATGAAGATTGCCAATGACATCCGCTGGCTGGCCTCCGGTCCCCGTTCCGGGTTGGGCGAATTGCGCATTCCTGAAAATGAGCCGGGCAGTTCCATCATGCCGGGCAAGGTGAATCCGACCCAATGCGAAGCCATGACCATGGCCTGTTGTCAGGTGTTCGGCAACGATGTGGCGGTTTCTTTCGGTGGCGCCTCGGGCAATTTCGAGCTCAATGTATTCAAGCCCCTGATCATCCACAACGTACTGCAGAGTGTTCGTCTGCTGGCGGATTCCATGGTCAGCTTCGAGACCCATTGTGTGCGGGGAATTGTGGCGGAGGAGAGCCGTATCGCCGAGTTACTGGAACGGTCCTTGATGCTGGTGACTGCCCTGAGTCCCCACATCGGTTACGACAAGGCGGCGGAGATTGCCAAGCAGGCCCACCATCAGGGTACGACCCTCAAGGTTGCTGCGGTGGCGCTGGGCTATGTGACGGAGGCGGAGTTTGATGCCTGGGTTCGCCCCGAGGCCATGGTGATGCCAGCGGAAATGCCCAGCTAAGGAAGTGGGACATCAAGTCTGTCCCCGGAGTTGCCAGGGACAGGCTTGTTTGTAGTGCCTACAGTTCGAAACGGCCCAGGGACTTTTGCATGGCATCGGCGACCTTGCGCAGTTCCACGGTCTGGGTCAGGTTGTTGTTGGCAACGGAGTGGTTTTCTTTTGAAAGGTTGGCCACCCGTTCGACGCTATTGGCAATGGCTTGTACGGCCTGACTCTGCTCCTGGGTTGCATCGGCAATTTCATTGACGTCGTGCAGTGTCGATTCGGCTTGGGTATTGATCGCCAGCAGGGTTTCGTTGGTTTTCTTGGCGAGGTCGACACCGTTGCCCATCTGCGAATGAACCCGTTCCATGTGATCCACCGCCGTAGCGGTATCGCTCATGATGGCCTGGATGGTGCTCGAAATCTCGTGGGTGGAAACGGCGGTGCGTTCGGCCAGTTTGCGAACCTCATCGGCCACCACGGCAAAGCCGCGGCCAGACTCACCGGCCCGGGCTGCTTCGATGGCGGCGTTGAGGGCCAGCAGGTTGGTCTGATCGGCAATCTCGCGAATCACATTGACGATGCTTGAAATCTGTTGCGAGCGTTCGCCCAGGACCTGAACCAGCTTGGCCGACTCCTGGATTTCAGCCGCGATCCGTTCCATTTCGGTGACGGTGCTTGCCATTAGATCACCACCGGAACGGGCTGTATCCCGGGAACCTTGAGTAAGGTCCACCACCGAGCGGGCGTTTTGTGCCACCAGGGTGATGCTGGAGGAGATTTGTTCCATGGTGGCTGCCATGGCGCTGGCTTCCTGACTTTCGCTTTCCGAACTGAGTAGCATTTCTCGCATGGCGCCCTCGACGGTATTGGCGGATTGGCCGACCTGGAGCGATGTCTGGCGGGTGCTGTCGAGCAGTTGACGTATCTGACCGGCAGTCTTGTCCAGCGCCGCGGCCAGGTGCATGACTTCATTGCCGCTATTGGCTTGACCCTCAAGTCGCGTTTGGCGGAAGTCTCCGGCACCCATGCGGTCGATGACTTCAATGACGCCCTGCAGGGGGCGCAGACGGGAATTGACCAGTACATAGATCATGACGCCGGAAAGAGCTGCGGCCAGCAGGCCCACAAGAATCATGACAGTGCGCAGGCTGTAGCTGTCGGCTAGATATTCATCCTGCCAACTGCCGAGGCCGACGACCCAGTTCCAGCCATTCAAGGGCGCCAGTACCACCAGCTTTTCCCGCTCACGACCTTCCTTGTCGGCGAACTGGTAATGAAGAATGCCATCCTTCTTTGCCACGATGCTGGCGATGGCTTTGTACAGGGTCGGGCTGTTGGCATCCGCCACAGTCTTACCTTGCAAGGTCGGATGCAGCACAAATTCAGCCAAGCTCTTTTCATCGCCCGTGGGGCGCAGGATATATACGTAGCCAGTTTGGCCCGAGACAATGGCCCCCAGTGTCGTACGGATTTGCTTGAGTTCCGCTTCCAGTGAAACCCGAACTGAGAGGCCGCCGAAAACCTTGCCATCCCTATCCTTCAGGGCTCGCACTACGCTGAAGAAGTACTGACCATTACGAACCGTCAGGCCGGTGTAGTTCTCACCCTTGAGGATGGCTTTTGCAACGGGGTCTGTTTCGGGAATGGCAGTGCCATCCATGTACTGGCCGTCTTTTTTCAACAAGGTAGCCGCTCGATAGACCTGACCATCCTGCACAGCCAGAACGGCCGCGTCCGTGGCACTGAGTTCCTTGAAGTTTTCCAGCAGACTGTGATTGGCATTGAGTACCCGGCCTGCGGCATGAAGCTCAGGCAAATCTACCGCACCGGTGCGGACGGTTCCACTTCCCCTGGAAACATCGCCCTGCAGGTACTTCACAAAAAAATCAGACTGCCGATTGCCCCGGGCCTGCACATTTTCAAAGTAGGCGTCGAGCATGCCACGGATAGTGGCGACCTGTTGCGTGAGGTTTTGTTCGGTCGTCGTCAGCGCATGTTGCATACTCAGCTTGGTGACGATCAGCGTGACAGCAGTAAACAGAATAATGAGGGCGGAGCAGGCAACAATAATGATTTGCCTGCTGATTGGCATGTGACGGTAACTTGTCATGTTTCTTTCCCTTGGCTGCGTGGGCATGAGCTATTTGCTATGCCTTGTTATTTCAGTTTTAATTTTTATCTACCTGAGGCAAAGAATACACTACTGCCCACTGTCGGAGTGCGTGATTAATGCACGGTAGCTATGTCTATAGTAATACTTGTTGTCGTATATCAATATCATAATATTTAAGCGGGTGGTCTCTTGTTATTGTCCTTCTTATCGAAAAGACCACCATCCACATACCGGTGGCGGCAGTTCTTCAAAGTTAGTGTTGCAGCTTCTCGCAAGGATGCCCCATGAGTACTTCGGACAACACTGCTCCTCGCTCCGTCAGTTTTCGGGAAGCCTTCTGGTTCTGGCTCAAGCTCGGCTTCGTTAGCTTCGGCGGCCCTGCTGGGCAGATTGCCATCCTGCATCAGGAATTGGTGGAAAGACGGCGCTGGCTTTCCGAAGGGCGTTTTCTCCATGCCCTCAACTATTGCATGGTGTTGCCCGGGCCGGAGGCCCAGCAGCTGGCGACCTATATCGGCTGGCTGATGCATCGCAGCTGGGGTGGGATTGTCGCTGGCACCTTGTTCGTTCTGCCCTCCTTGTTGATCCTGATCGCCCTTTCCTGGTTTTACGTGGCCTTCGGCGATATGCCCTTGGTGGCAGGATTGTTCTATGGCATCAAGCCTGCCGTGACCGCTATCGTCTTTCAGGCTGTGCATCGCATCGGTGGCCGCGCCCTGAAAAACTCAGTGTTGTGGGCCGTAGCGGCATTGTCCTTTGTCGCCATCTTCATCTTCAATCTACCGTTTCCGCTGATCGTTGCGGCGGCAGCCCTGATCGGTGCCGTCGGCGGACGCATCGCTCCCGACAAGTTTTCCGCTGGCGGTGGTCATGGCAAGGTGGATAAATCCTATGGCCGGGCCTTGATCGATGACGATACGCCGACACCGGATCACGCCCGCTTTTCCTGGCGTGGCCTGTTGCGGGTGGTGACAGTGGGTGCCTTGCTCTGGTTGTTGCCTATGGGCCTGCTAATGGTGCTTTATGGCTGGAATCATACTTTGACCCAGTTGGGCTGGTTCTTCACCAAGGCGGCGCTGCTTACCTTTGGTGGTGCCTATGCCGTCCTACCCTACGTCTATCAGGGGGCTGTCGGCCACTACGGCTGGCTGACGCCGACGCAGATGATCGATGGTCTGGCCTTGGGCGAAACGACGCCAGGACCGCTGATCATGGTGGTGGCCTTTGTCGGTTTTGTGGGCGGTTACTTGAGCAACGAGCTGCGTACCCTGTTCGGCCCGGATTTGCTCTTTCTTGCGGGGGCGGTGTCAGCCAGCCTGGTGACCTGGTTCACCTTCCTGCCGTCCTTCGTCTTCATCCTGGCAGGCGGGCCTCTGGTCGAGAGCACCCACAAGAATCTCAGCTTTACCGCGCCCCTGACGGCCATTACGGCTGCCGTGGTGGGGGTAATCCTGAATCTTGCCTTGTTCTTCGGCTACCACGTACTGTGGGCCGACGGGTTCGCTGGGCACTTCGATGTCGTGGCTGCCTTGATTGCCTTGGCGGCGACCCTGGCCCTGTTCCGTTTCAAGGTCAGTGTGATGCAGGTTATTTTTGCTTGTGCGGTAACGGGATTGGTACTGCGCATCAGCGGGCTGGCCTGACGATGAGCGGCGACAGCGGGCAATCCTCAGACAAATTTTTGGATTGCCATCCC
This sequence comes from Rhodocyclaceae bacterium, assembly GCA_036504515.1. GTDB lineage: Bacteria > Pseudomonadota > Gammaproteobacteria > Burkholderiales > Rhodocyclaceae > AWTP1-18. The sequence continues at coordinate 482,554 of DASXVA010000012.1, read as the reverse complement.
GGGTGCAGGATGGCTGCTACTTAGTTCATCGCCTGGGCAAACCGGGATCGGCAGCGACCGAAGCAGTCCATCATGGCCGGGCTGTCCCATTGGATTCCCAAGGTCTCGATTGCCGACAGATTCAGTTTGGTCAGCCGGTTTTTCGGTGAGGAAGGAATGTCCAGGGCCCGGGACAGGCTTTCGGCCAGAATGATGACGGCCTGAAGCTTGCTCGTCACGGCCTCTTCCGAATGGTGGCTGCGGATCGACAGGACAAACTCTTCCGGCAATTCCCAGTGGGTAGCCAAGGCGCCGCCAATCTCGGTGTGATCCACGCCAAAGGCTTCAGCTTCCCGCTCGGTCAGCCTGCCATCGAGGATGGCCTGGTGATACACGTTCTGGAATTTCTGGCTGTCCATGATGTGGAAACATAGCTGCCCCATGTCGTGCATGATCGCCACGACATAGGCCATCTCCCCGGATACCCCGCACATCATCGCCAACTCCTGGGCAATGATGGCAACGGCGCGGGAGTGGCGCAGTAAAAACTCTGCGCCTTTTTCCTCCGCCGAAAATTTGTTCATCGCGGCTGTGATCACGATGCGCCGGACCTGATTGACACCAATCAGGGAGGCCGCAATGAAGGGATCGTGAATGTCGGATTGGGCATTGATGCGGCGCAGCCGGTTAGCCGTGGCCAGAATCCCGGAGGAAATGACCGGGTCGTTGCGTGCCAGTCGGGTCAGGGTGTCGATGGAAACGTCGTCCTTGCGGATCAGGTCGAGCAACTGCATCACCACCGTGGGGAAGGGGGGCAGCACTTCGGCCAATTTGGCAACCTCGGCCGGCAGGTTTTCGGGCGTCAGCATCAGTTGGGTCCGTAGGCAATCAGGGCATCAAGCAGGGGACGGCAACTCTCGTCCGGGTCCGGCCCGAATATCTCGTGCAGTCGCGTTTCGTACTTCGCTACCACGACGCCATAATCTTCGCCCTCGGGTGGAGCCTTCTGTACGGCCACGCACTCAACGCCTTTGTTGACGAGTTGGGCGATGGTATTGCCGGTGATTTCGCTGCCCACGGGCAAGTGGATGACCGAGTTGATCCCGGAACCGGCGAGGACTGGCCGCGCAAGCACCATCCCCGGTTCCAGTTCCATGGTCGGTATCCAGCAATAGTTGCGAGGCGGTAGCACCTCTACCGGTGTATCCATCGCTGACTCCTTTTTGTTTTGTTGACCCTAGTCTCGGGTCTTTGTACTTAAGTTATAGAGTACAGCTTCTCTTGGCAAGGGACAAACAATAAGCGATAAGCATTGCACACTGATGTGGAGATGGTACGCCGGTCCGGTTGCCGATCCCGAAGGTTTTCAGCCTGGTCCAACAGGCTGGGTTCTTACTTGCGAGCCTTACCGAGGCGGTCGTACTTTCGCCAATACTGAAATTCTTCTTCATGGACTTCGATGTCGAGGTCCATGACCTGTGCCTGCAGGCGTTGCTGAGCGTCGATGATGGCCTTGTTGTAGATGCTGGGGCCGACTTCTTCAAGAAAGAAATTCAGCAGAGCCCCGGCGGTGACATTGCCGATGGCTTCCTCCATGTTCTCCCGGAAATAGCGTTCGATGGAGGCAATGGCCTCTTTCCTTGATTGTTGGCTCAGTTCGACAGTCATGGATTCGTTTCTTATGGATAGAGGGCCGACCACTTAGTCGACCACTGGTGCATTCTGTTTGCTGCGGGCAAAGGGAGGCAGGCGCCGGCTGATGAAATAACTCAGCAGAGCCAGCGCCAAGCAGGCGATGAAGGCCTCACGGATGCCGCTGCTGAGGCCCAGCCGGGCTTGTGCCAACAGGGTGACGGCATCGAAGCCCTGTTGCTGGGCCAGCTGTGTCAGCAAGGTTTGGTCTGCACTTCGTACCAGCAGTTGGGGGCTCTCGAACAGATGCCACACCTGGCTGTCCTTGATGCCTTCCAGATTCAGGGTGCGGTCGGCTTCACGGCTGAAAGCGAGGCTGACCACCAGCCCAGCCAGGCTGGCGCCGAACATGCTGCCCAGGGTGCGCAGCGTCTGGATCAGGGCGGAAGCGGCCCCTTGGTCTTCCTTGCCCACGGCGGATTGCATCTGCAAGGTGAGGTTGGGCAACTGAAAGCCGAAGCTCAGGCCGCACAGGGCAAAAATCGTCATCAGCAAATAGCGCGGGGTGACGATGGAAATACTGCACAGCAGGCCGATGCTGACCATCAATGCGAGCACGCCGTAGGAAAACAAGCGTTCCGGTTTCTCTACCCGGGGGATCAAACGGCCGTTGATCACGCTGCCCACGGTGATGCTGACCAGCAGTGGCGTCACTGCCAGACCGGCTTCCTTGGGCGAGAGGGAGAAGCCACCCTGCAACAGCAGCGGCGCGTAGAACAGCAGGACGAACATGATCAGACCGGTGAGGGCGGCCAGGCCGCCGAGGCGGCGCACCGTGGCATCGGCGAAAAGATGGGGCGGAATGATGGGGGCCGAGGTGCGGTGCTGATGGCGCAGGAACAGCCAGCAGAACAGGATGGAGAGAGCGACCAATCCCCAAAACAGCACGCTGGCAAAGCCCAGCCGCTCGCCCAGTTCCGTGGTCATCAGCAGGGTGCCGATAGCCAGGGTCAGCAGCAGAACGCCGATCCAGTCCAGGGTTTTCTCGGCTTGGGTGCTGTGCATCACCCAAGGCAAAAAGCGCCAGACAATAGGCAGGGCGATCAGACCCACCGGCAGGTTCACGTAGAACACGCTGCGCCAGCCGAGATGTTCCGTCATCCAGCCGCCCAGGGCCGGGCCTAGGGCAGAGGCGATACCGAAGGCGGCAGAGAGCATGACTTGCCAGCGCACCCGCTCCATGGTTTCCGGAAACAGGTCGCTGACGGAAGCGAAGGCAGAGCCCACCAGCATGCCGCCGCCGATACCTTGCAGGCCCCGGGCGAGGACCAGTTGCAACATGCTGCCGGCCAGGCCGCATAGGGCCGAGGCCACGGTGAAGAGTGTGATGGCGACCAGCAGATAGGGTTTGCGTCCGTGCAGATCACCCAGTCGTCCGGTAACGGGAATCAGGATTGCGTTGGTGAGCAGGTAGGCTGCCGCGACCCAGGGATAGAGGCCGAAGCCCTGCAGTTCCCCCACCATTTGCGGTAGCGCGGTGCCCACCACGGTCTGGTCCAGGGCGATGAGCACCATGACGACGGAAATGCCCATCATGGCGGTGACGGAACGGGACATCAGCACTCCTGGGAGCAAAAGACAATAAGTGGCAAGACGGAAGCCCTGCGGGGAGATCCGTCATTGACCACGGCTTTGCCCCCTTGGTTCAATGCAGTTCCGCCGCAGCACCGCAGCATTTCTTGAATTTCTTGCCGCTCCCGCAGGGGCAGGGATCGTTACGGCCGACCTTGATGGCAGCGGTCTGGACAGCCTTTGCTACCTGCCGTTCAAGAATGGCTTCCCGGTAGGGGAACCAGAAACGGTAAAGGGTGGCGACGCTGGCGGCGATCTGCTTGGCCAGTTGCTCGCGCTGGTCCGGGGTCTTGGTCAGGGCCCGTTGTTGCGGTGTGATGTCGTCGGCCCCGAGCAGGTAGATGGGTAGCAGGGCTTCCATGGCGCCTTCGTTTTCGAACAGGGGCTGCCAATCCTTGCGGGCCAGAGCCAGACCGGCGAGGAAGCCGTAGCTCCACATGGCGCCATCCAGGTATTCCGTTTCCTTGTCCTGGTAGGACACGGTGTCGAGCAAAGGCTCAAAGCGGTCGGCATCTTCATGAAGGCGGTCGATGATGCCGTTCATGTGGCGCTGGATCAGGTCGGTGATGTGCTCGGCCTGGGCAGCGGAAGCGAACTTGGGCGTATCCGTTTCCTTCGGTCCCCAGACCCCGGGCAGCCAGCGGCTGGCGGGCAGGGTCGTCGGACCGAGGGCGATGGCGGTCAGGTAGCCATCCAGGGTATCCACCATCATGACTTGATCGGCGGTGACGTCGGAACTGAGGAAACGGTCGAGTTCCGCAAGCTCCACTTCGGAAAGGAGGGCGGGGGCGATGGTGGCAGATGGGTTCATGACAAGGGCGGGCAACAGGGGCCGGAATAAGGGTCGGGAGCCGGAAAGGCATCGCCATTATCGCAGGCGGAAGGCGTTCTGCCGCGGGACTTGGCCGGGGCGCGCCCGGGAAGGTTGGTCTAGTGGTGCTTCTTTTTCTTGGAGGGATGCTTGTGCAGATCCTCCGGCGTGTCCACGTCGCGCAGGATGCCCCGGTCCTCCACTTCACAATGGACGATGGCGTGGGGCGCGGCAGCCAGCAGGGAGCGGGCGCCTTCGTCACCGGTGAGGGCGCTGAGCTTTTCGTACCAGTGCCGGGCAAACCCCACGGGGTGGCCACGATGGCCCTCAAAGGTTGGTGCGGCAATCGAACCGCCGGTTTCCAGGGCGGCCGCGATGCGACGATGGGTGGAGGCTGCGATGAAAGGCATGTCGGCAAGGGCGATGATCCAGCCGGGCGCTTCGGCGCTGGCGCTGACTCCGGCGGCGAGGCTGTGGCCCATGCCGTGGAGGGAGGCCGCTGTGGTGATGACTTCAAAGCCTTCGGCAATAAGTTGTTGCGCCAGGGCATCCTTGCCCGGCCGCAGCACGATGAGCACCCGTTCGCAGGCCTCCTGTAAGCGCCGGGCCGAAGCCAGGGCCAGGGGCGTGCCGTCTTTCAGCGGATGGAGCAGCTTGTCGCTGCCGAAGCGGCTGCTGCTGCCACCGGCCAGAAGAATGCCGACGATGGGCGTGGGCTGAACCATGTCAGTCAATCCGGCAGCCGGCGGTTTCCGCTACGGTACCGGCCGGTTTTTCCCGGGTGCGCAGGGGGAGTGCGACGCCATTTTTCACGGCGGTCATTTCGGCCAGCACGGCGACGGCGATTTCCGGCGGGGTGTGGCTGCCGATGGGCAACCCCACGGGGCCGTGGAGGCGGGCCACTTCATCGGCGGACAAATCGAAATGTTCCAGCAGCCGTTGCCGCCGCTTGTCGTTGTTGGCGCGGGAACCCAGGGCGCCGACGTAGAACGCCGGAGACTTGAGGGCTTCCAGCAGGGCCATGTCGTCCAGCTTGGGGTCGTGGGTCAGGGCCACCACGGCGCAGTGGGGATCGAGGTTGAGTTCCAGCACCACATCGTCGGGCATGCCGGGCACCAGTCGGGCGCCGGGAATATCCCACTCGGCGCTGTATTCCACCCGGGGGTCGCAGATCAAAACCTGATAACCGAGCGCTTGCGCCATGGGGGCGAGGAAGCGCGAAATCTGGCCGGCACCGATGATCAGTAAACGCCATGCCGGGCCGTGGGGCGTGACCAGACGCCGGCCGTCCCAGAGCAGACTATCGCGGCTGCTGCCGTCCCGCACTGTGACTTCGCCGCTGTCCAGGTCGATGCTGCGCAGGGCCAGTTGTCCGGCGTTGATGCGGTCTGCCAAGCTTGCCAACAGGATACTGTCTGGCCGGGGCTCGATCACCAATTCCAGGGTGCCGCCGCAGGGCAGGCCGAAACGCTGGGCTTCGTCCCGGGTGATGCCGTAGCGCAGCACCTTGGGTTCGGTGCCGGAAAACTCGCCGGCGGCCATGCGAGCAATCAAATCGTCCTCGATGCAACCGCCGGAAACGGAGCCCTGCACCAAACCGTCATCCCGCAGGGCCATCCAGGCCCCGGCTGGGCGGGGGGCGGAACCCCAGGTGCGGGCGACGGTGACCAGGGCAAAGCCATGGCCAGCCGCTGCCCAGCGCCGGGCTGCATCCAGTACCTGACTATCGACGCTATCCATGGGGCTCTCCTCGTCAGGCGGCCAGATCGGCAGGGCGGAAAGGCAGGCGGGTCAGGTGTTTGCCTGTGGCGGCAGCGATGGCATTGGCCACGGCAGGGGCCAGAGGCGGCACACCGGGTTCGCCGATGCCCGTGGGGGCGGCGGTGGAGGCGATGATGTGCACTTCCACCTTGGGCATTTCGTTGATGCGCAGGGGCGGGTAGCTGTCGAAATTGCCTTGCTCGACGCGGCCTTCCTTGAGAGTGATCTCGCCATGCAGCGCCGCCGAGAGGGCGAAGCCGACAGCACCTTCCACCTGGGAGCGGATGTTGTCCGGGTTGATGGGGGTGCCGCAATCCACCGCACAGACGACGCGGTCCACCTTGACGCTGCCATCCTTGGCGACGGTGACTTCCGCCACCTGGGCGACGTAGGAACTGAAGGACTCATGCACCGCCACGCCCCGGCCGCGGCGTTCGCCTGCTTTGCCGGGTTTGAGGGGGATGCTCCAGTTGGCCTTGTCTGCGGCCAGCTTGAGTACGCCGGCATGACGGGGGTGATCCTTGAGTAGTTCCAGGCGCAGGGCCACCGGGTCTTTGCCTGCGGCGGCGGCCACTTGATCGAAGAAGTTCTCGGTGGAGTAAGCCGTGTGGGAAGAGCCTACGGACCGCCACCACAGCACCGGCACCTTGATGTCGCTGGGGGTGTGCAGATCCACCGTCAGATTGGGAATGGCATAGGGCAGGTTGGAGGCACCTTCCACCGATACGTGGTCGATGCCGTCCTTGACCATGAAGGCCTCGAAGGCCGTGCCCTTGAGGATGGACTGGCCCACCAGCCGATGACGCCAGCCGGTGATCTTGCCGCCGGCATCCAGGGCCGCCTCCAGGGTGTGGTGAAAGAGGGGGCGGTAGTAGCCGCCACGCATGTCGTCTTCCCGCAGCCAGACCAGCTTGATCGGTACGTTGCGCTGCCCCCGGTCGGCCAGAGCCTTGACGATGGCGGCGGTTTCCATCAGGTAGTCCGAGGAAGGCACCGCGCGACGGCCGAAGCTGCCCCCAGCGTAGAGCATGTTGAGCTTGACCTGCTCGGGCTTGAGGCCAAAGACAGCGGCCAGATGGTTCTGGTCCACGGTCTGGAACTGCTCGCCATTCCAGGCTTCCAGGCCGTCGTCGTTGAGGCACAGGACGCAGTTCATGGGCTCCAAGGCGGCGTGGGCCAGGTAGGGGAAGTCGTAGCTGGCCTTCACCACCTTGGCGGCCAGGGCGAAGGCGGCATCGGTATCGCCGTCGCGCCGGGCCGGAAGGCCGGGCTGTTTGGCGAGTTCTTTGTAGCGGGCGAGGATGTCGTCGCTGCCCAAGGTGAAGGCCTCGCTGTCGTCCCAGCTGACGGTCAGGGCATCGCGGCCCTTCTTGGCGCTCCAGGTGTCGGTGGCCAGTACGGCCACGCCTTGGGGAATCGGCACCACGTTCACCACGCCCTTCACCGCCTTGGCGGCGCTGGCGTCGAAGGATTTCACCTTGCCGCCGAAGCAGGGCGGGTGGGCCACCAGGGCCACCAACATGCCGGGCAGGTGCACGTCCTGGGTGAATTGGGCTTTGCCGTTGGTCTTGGCGCTGCTGTCCTTGCGTTTGGCCTGCTTGCCGATGAGGCGGAAATCCTTGGGGGCCTTCAGCTTGACGGTGTCGGGCACGTCTTCCTTGGCTGCGGCTTGCGCCAATTGGCCGAAGCTGGCGGAGCGCTTGGAGGGGGTGTGGCTCACCTGGCCGTCCCGCACGCTGATCTCGCTGGCGGGTACCTGCCATTGCTTGGCGGCGGCGCTGACCAGCATGGCGCGGCCCGTGGCGCCGGCCTTGCGCAACTGGTCCCAGGAATTGGCCATGGCGGTGGAGCCGCCAGTGCCCTGCATGGGGCCGAAGTTCAGGTTGTTGTAACGCTTGGCATCGGCGGGGGCGCCTTCGACGTGGACGGTGGTCCAGTCGGCATCCAGCTCGTCGGCGAGGATGGTGGCCAAGCCCGTATAGGTGCCCTGGCCCATTTCCAGGTGCTTGGACAATACTGTCACGGTGTTGTCGGCGCCAATGCGCAAAAAGGCGTTGGGCTCAAAGGATGCGGCGCCTGCATTGCCGGCGGCAGTCGCCTTGCTCACGGCAACAGGCAGCATGAAGCCCAGAGTGAGGCCGGCACTGCTTTGAATGAATTGGCGGCGGCTGAGGTTTTCAATGATGGTCATGGTGATTCTCCTCAGGCCAGGGCCTTGGCGGCTTCATGGATGGCGGCACGGATGCGCACGTAGGTGGCGCAGCGACAGATGTTTCCGCCCATGGCGTTGTCGATGTCGGCATCGCTGGGTTTGCGGTTTTTGCTCAGCAGTGCCACGGCGCTCATGATCTGGCCGGACTGGCAGTAGCCGCACTGCACCACATCCAGCTTGCGCCAGACGTCCTGCACGACCTTGCCGACATGGTCGCTATCGACGGCTTCAATGGTGGTGATCTTGCGCCCCGCAACGGCGGAGACTGGGGTGGTGCAGGAGCGTACCGGTGTACCGTCCACATGGACGGTACAGGCGCCACACAGGGCCTGGCCGCAGCCGTATTTGGTGCCGGTCAGTTGCAGGGTGTCGCGCAGGGCCCAGAGCAGAGGGGTGTCGGCGGCGACGTCGAGCTGGCGGGGTTTGCCGTTGACTGTCAGTTTGATCATGGGCAGCTCCATCGAAAAGGTTGATGAGCCCGGACAGTAAAAGCCGGGGACAGGCTGCGATTGAATCTATCTGAAGGGCAAGGAGGGCGGATAACTGGATACTGCAAAATTATTGCCTGATCCTCCAAGTCATTATCGTAGTTCACGAAAACGAAAAGGGAACGAGATAATCTGGCAGATGTGCGGATTTGGAGAAGACCATGGTGCTAGAAGGTGATTTCCCCGAGGCGGATGTGGCCGTGCTGGAGATGCGGCAACAGGAGCTGGCGGCAATTATTGAACAATATTGCAGCGCCGACGGATTGTTTGATACGCCGATTCCGGGCCTGTTCTTCTATCGTTCGTCCACCACCAGCATTCCTTCCTGCGGGGTGTACCGCTCGGCTCTGGCTTTGATTCCCCAGGGAGCCAAACGGGTGATGCTGGCGGACGAGACCTACGAATACGGTCGCAACCGCTATCTGGTGACGTCCGTGGAGTTGCCAGTGGTGGCCCAGGTGACCCAGGCCTCCCTGGAAAAACCCATCCTCGGTTTTGTTTTTGATCTTGATCCTGGAAAAATCCGCAGCTTGATGGCGGACATGGCACTGCCATCCTCTTCTGCCGCCATGGCCCGGGGTCTGGCGGTGAGCGATCTGTCTATGGAAGTGCTGGATCCGGCCCTGCGTTTGGCTCGGCTGTTGTCCTCCCCCGAGGACATCGCCATCCTCGCCCCGATGCTTGAGCGGGAGTTGCTCTACCGCCTGCTGACTGGCGAGCGCGGGCAGCATCTGCGCAACATGGCTTTGGCCGACAGCCATAGCCATCGAATCGCCCAGGCCATCGACTGGCTCAAGGGAAACTTCGACAAGCCGCTCTCCATCGACACCTTGGCCAATGCGGCCAACATGAGCAAGTCTTCTCTGCATCAACACTTCAAATCCTTGACGGCCATGAGCCCCTTGCAGTACCAGAAGCATTTGCGGCTGCAGGAGGCGCGGCGATTGATGTTGATGGACAAGCACGATGCGGCATCGGCGGGCCATCGTGTCGGTTATGAAAGCCCGTCCCAGTTCAGTCGTGAGTACCGACGCCTGTTCGGCGCGCCTCCTTTGAAGGACATGGCCAGGTTACGGCAGACCGCCTGAGCGTCCTCCGCAAGGGGAAAACAATCCGTGGATGGCACAATCCCGGTTATTCCTCCTTCCGCGGCAACGCCATGGCCCAATCTTCTTCTGTTTCCGTTGCCATTCCCCGCAGCATCTGGGCCCTGGGTTTCGTCAGTCTGTTGATGGATGTATCGTCGGAACTGATCCACAGCCTGCTGCCGGTATTCATGGTCACCGCCCTCGGCATGAGCGCCTTTGCCGTGGGCTTGATCGAAGGGGCCGCAGAGGCGACGGCCCTGATCGTCAAAGTGTTCAGCGGCGTGGTGAGTGACTGGCTGGGCAAACGAAAATTTCTCGCCGTCCTCGGCTATGGTCTTGGCGCCGCATCCAAACCTCTTTTTGCTATTGCCACCAGCGCCGGCTGGGTGCTGAGCGCGCGCCTGATTGACCGAGTGGGTAAAGGCATACGCGGAGCGCCACGGGATGCCCTGGTGGCGGACCTCGCGCCTCCCGAAATCCGTGGCGCCGCCTTCGGCCTGCGCCAATCCCTCGATACCGTGGGGGCCTTTCTCGGGCCCTTGCTCGGCATGGGTTTGATGCTGCTGTGGGCCGATGATTTCCGTGCCGTGTTCTGGGTTGCCATCATCCCCGGCGTGTTGGCCGTGGCGCTGCTGTTGTTCGGCGTGCAGGAGCCGGCTCACCATGAGGGCAAGCGCAGCGTCAATCCGCTCAAGAGGGAAAATCTGCGTCGCCTTTCTTCCTCCTACTGGTGGGTGGTGCTGATTGGTGCCGTGTTCACCCTGGCCAGATTTTCCGAAGCCTTCCTGGTCTTGCGGGCCCAGCAGTCCGGCTTGCCCTTGGCCTTTGCGCCCTTGGTCATGATTGCCATGAATGTCATTTACGCCGTCGCTGCCTATCCCTGCGGCAAGCTGGCCGATGCCATGAGTCATCGCAAGTTGTTGGTCTGGGGGCTACTGTTGCTGATCGTTGCCGACCTTTTCCTGGCCTACGACAATCACTGGGCCATCATCTGGGCCGGGGTAACGTTCTGGGGCCTGCACATGGCCATGACCCAGGGCTTGCTCGCTACCATGGTGGCGGACACGGCTCCCGCGGATTTGCGCGGCACGGCCTTTGGCTTGTTCAACCTGATGAGTGGCGTAGCCCTGTTGTTGGCCAGCGGACTGGCCGGCTGGCTGTGGGAGGCTTACAGCCCTTCCATGACTTTTTACGCAGGGGCAGTTTTTTGCATTCTGGCCCTGGGGCTGATGGGGTTCCGGGCCATGCCCCGCAACGCTGCCGACTAAAGACCTCTGGCACTGTCATTTACAGAAAATAGTTGTCTGTTATCGTGCTTTAGCAATGGCAGTGATTACCCTGCCTACGATTTAAAATCGTCCCCCGCCCTGAACTGACCCCAGGGCTCATTTCCAATATTTCAGAACGAGGTTTCCATGTCAGGTGATCACTTCCACGTCCACGGTCCCCATGACCACGCAGTCGAACACGCCGGTCAACACGGTAGTGACCGTTTTTCTTCCCGCATCGCCGCCATGACGGCCATCCTCGCCACTCTTGGCGCACTGTTCAGCTATGAAGGCGGTCGTACCCAGAACGACGCCCTGATGCACAAGAACGAAGCGGCGATCCAGAAAACCGAGGCGGCTAACCAGTGGAGTTTTTATCAATCGAAAAGCGCCAAGCAGAACTTGGCCGAACTGGCCCAGGCCCTGACCAGTGGCGAGGTCAAAGAACACTACAAGAGCGAAATTGAACGCTACGGTCGTGAAAAGCTGGAGATCAAGGAAAAGGCCGAGAAGCTTGAACTGTTGTCCAAGGAAGCGGAGCAGGAAAGCGAACACGCCATCCACGAACACCATCGTTGGGCCCAGGCCATGACGGCCCTGCAGGTTTCCATTTCCCTGGCAGCAATCACTTTGCTGACCCGTCGCCGCTGGTTGCAATGGACATCGCTTGGCGTTGCGGCTGCCGGTTGTGTCATCGCCGTGTTGGCGTTACTGCACGTGTAGTTTTTTGTTTCAGTCGATGCAATGAAAAAGGCCCGGGATGACCGGGCCTTTTTCATTGTATGGCGCCAGAGTTACTGGAGCCAACAGCAAGCTTTCTTGTGGAAGGCCTACTGACTTCGGTGGGCCTGATTACTTGGCTGCAGGCTTGGCAGCTTCGGGGGCTGGGGTCTTGGCGTCAGCCTTTTCAGCAGCCTTTTCCTTCTTGTGTTCTTTGTGTTCCTTTTTCTCTTCTTTCTTTTCTTCCTTCTTGTCGGCCTTGGCTTCGGCCTTCACTTCAGTCTTGGCCTCGGTCTTGGCGGGAGCCTTGGCTTCAACCGCGGGCTTTGTGTCGGGGGTTGCGGGCTTGGGGGCGTCGGCAGCAAAAGCAGAAACAACAAACAGGCCAGCAATCAGAGCAGAGAGAATCTTGGACATTTTTGTTTCCTTTTTTGAAAGTAGCGCACATGCGCATGCTTCCAATAACGACTCAGCTCCTAGGTTGATGACACAGGCGCTGTAACCGTTTGTAAGCCGGTGAGCCGCGGCAATGAAATTGTCAGGCTTGACCTAGGAGTTCCCGGCTTTCAGCTCGGGAATCATTCCCTAGTTGGTCAGGAGCCGGTATCGCATACTTGCTTCATGTTTCAAGTGTATGTGGGGCAGTCAGCAAACTGCTAACCCACTCCGCACCGAAATAACAAATCTGAGGAGCAAGCGTGTTGGTCAAGGGAAGTTCACGGAAAGGCAGGGGAGTCACGGCAGCCAGCCTCAAGGGGGCGGTGCTGACTGTTGCGTTAGTGTCTTTGTTCAGCACAGCCCTTGTTCATGCGGACGAATCCGCCCAGATTGAATTGCCTGCTGTGACCATTATCGGCACCACGCCGCTGCCCGGTATTGGTCTGTCGAAAAGCCAGATTCCCGCTTCGGTGCAAACGGCGACAGATGCCGATATCGACCGCAGCATGGCCCTCGATCTGAGTGCCTTCATGAACCGGAATCTTGGCAGCGTCAACATCAACGAAACCCAAGGCAACCCCTTTCAGCCCGACGTTAACTATCGTGGCTACACCGCATCGCCCCTGCTCGGAACGCCCCAGGGCCTGTCCGTGTATATGGATGGCGTGCGACTCAATCAGCCCTTTGGCGATGTGGTGAGTTGGGATCTGATTCCCCGGGCCGCGATTTCTTCAGTCACCCTGATGTCGGGATCGAACCCCTTGTTCGGTCTTAATACTCTGGGTGGTGCGCTGTCGCTCAAGACCAAGGACGGTTTGAGTAATCCCGGGTCGTCGATTCAGGCCATTGCCGGTTCCAATGGTCGTTACTCCACCGAGTTCGAGCACGGCGGCTACAACGACAAGGGCCTCAATTGGTACATGACCGGCAATGTGTTTCGCGAAGACGGCTGGCGCGAAAGTTCGCCTTCGCGCGTGAATCAGCTCTTCGGCAAACTGGGCTGGTCCGATCAAAGGACAGAGTTGGCATTAACGGCATCCTATGCGGGTAACAAGCTGACCGGTAACGGCTTGCAGGAGCAGCGTTTTTTGGCGCAGAGCTACAGCAGTGTGTATACCAAGCCTGACGAAACAAAAAATGATGCCCTGTTCCTCAACCTTACCGGCAAGTTCAATCTGGATGACGAGACTCTGCTGGCTGGCAATGTTTATTACCGAAAGATCAGGACCAGTACATTCAATGGGGATATGAACGACCGCTCTTTGGATCAATCGGTGTATCAGCCAACTGCCGCCGAGCAGACGGCTTTGACCACTGCGGGTTATACAGGTTTTCCAGCGGCGGGGGCCGATGCCTCGAATACCCCTTTCCTATATTGGCGTTGTATTGCCAATGTGTTGCTGAACACTGACCCAGCAAAATACTGTAATGGCTTAATCAATCGCACCAAGACCGAGCAGGAGAATTTTGGTTTTTCCGGTCAACTTACCCTGCTGGGTACTTTGGCGGGACTGCCTAATCAATTCACCAGCGGTGCTGGTTTTGATGCGAGCAAGGCCGACTTCAAGCAGACCTCTCAATTCGGATATATCAACCCGGATCGCAGCATTACTGCGGTAAATTTTTTTGCTGATGGCACGGAGCTGGATGACAACGGGAATCCCATTGATAGCCGGGTGGACCTCACCGGTCGTACCCGCACCTGGAGCATCTTCGCCACCGACACCGTCTCCATTCACGATGTTTTGCATCTGACTGTGTCCGGTCGCTATAACCGGACCTCGGTCAAGAATCAGGACCATCTCAATCCTGGTGGCGGTAGTGGCTCCCTGGATGGCGACTACGTCTATAGCCGCTTCAATCCCGCCATCGGCATGGCCTTTGCCCCGACCCAGACATTCAGCACCTATGTCGGCTACAACGAAGGTAGCCGCACGCCTTCTGCCATTGAGCTGGGTTGTGCCGATCCCGCCAATCCCTGCAAACTGCCCAATGCCATGGCGGGCGATCCACCCCTCAAGCAGGTGGTGACCAAAACTTGGGAAGCGGGGCTGCGGGGTGCCTTGTCGGCCAATACAACTTGGAATGCTTCGCTGTTTCGCTCTGAAAATTTCGACGACATTCTTTTTGTTGCCAGCAGCCAGAGTGGTTCCGGGTACTTCAAAAACTTCGGCAAGACCCGCCGTCAGGGGCTTGAACTGGGCCTGGAAAGCCGCATCGGCAAGCTGGATGTCGGCGCCAACTACACCTATCTGGATGCCACTTATCAGAGTCGGGAAACGGTTGGGGCGGCTGGCAATAGCAGCAGCGATGCTTCGAGCCCCGGGCTGGACGGCAACATCGTAATCAATCCCGGTAACAGGATTCCCTTGATTCCCCAGCACACCCTCAAACTGCGGGCTGACTACCAAGTCAACTGGGCCTGGTCCCTGGGCTTGGGCATGACTGCCGTTTCCAGTGCCTATGCCCGGGGTAACGAGAACAACCAGCATCAGCCGGATGGAACCAACTACCTGGGCTCGGGCAAGAGTGCGGGCTATTCTGTCTTCGATCTGAGCAGCCGCTATCGCGCCTCAAGCCAGCTGAGTTTCTTCGGTATGGTCAATAACCTGTTCGATCGCAAGTACGCAACAGCAGCCCAATTGGGGACAACGGGTTTCGGTGCCAATGGTGGTTTTGTGGCCCAGCCCTTTGCAGCGGTGGGGGGCGAGTATCCCTTGGTGCGTGCCACCTTCTACTCCCCGGGGGCCTCCCGAACTATCTGGATTGGTATGCGTTATGAGTTCGACAAACCGGCGGTCAATTGAAGGCGCAGGGTTCCACAGCTTTATTCGGAACGTAGCGCTTCGATGGGGTCGAGCTGGGCTGCCCGCCGGGCTGGTAACACGCCGGCGATGAGACCAATGACTACTGCAGTCACTTCCGCAGCGACCGCATAGGACCAGGGCAGTTGCACGGGCAGGGAGGGGATGAAGGTGGAGAGCAGGAAGCCGATGCCCCAGCCCAGCAGCAAACCGGTGACACCGCCCAGGGCAGCCAGGGCGGCGGCTTCGCCGAGGAAGAGCATGAGGATGCGTTTCTGAGTGGCCCCCAAGGCCCGCAGCAAGCCGATCTCCGCCGTTCGTTCAGAGACGGCAATGGTGAGGATGGTGAGGATGCCGATGCCGCCTACCAGCAACGAGATGCCGCCAATGGCAGCCACCGCGAAGGTAATGGCGCCGAGGATGGTGTCGAAGGTTTCCAACATCTTGGCTTGCGGCGTGATGGTGAAATCCTCCCGGCCATGACGGGCCATCAGGCTATGGCGCAGGCTGGCCTCCACCTCGGGCAGGGGCGTGGTGGGATCGTAGCTGATGCGGATTTCGCCCAGGCTTTCCCTGTTGAACATTTCCAGGGCGCGGCCGACGGGGATGTACACCATGTCATCCAGGTCCATGCCCAGTATCTGCCCCTTGGGGGCCATGACGCCGACGATGCGGTAGCGTTCACCGCCAACCCGCATGCGCTGGCCCAGGGGACTCTGGTCGGGGAAAAGTTCTTCTGCCGCTTTTGATCCCAGCACGACGAAGGCCCGGGCCGAGCGGGGATCGTCGTCCGGCAGAAAGTCGCCCAGGGCCACTTTCATTTGCACCACGTCGATCATGGCCCGGCTGGTGCCGTAGATCATGACACGCCGGGAGCGTCTGCCCGTTTCGCCTTCCACGGCGATTTCGCCGTTGCCCTGGACGGTCGGGTCGGCGGCACGAATATGCGGCGCGTGGCGCAGGGCCAGCGCGTCGTCAATGGATAGCGGACGCACGGTATTGATGGCGCCCACCGGTCCGCCCCGGGTGTCGGTATGACCCGGGGTGACGCCGATGATGTTGGTGCCGAACTGGGTGAATTCCTCGACGATGAAACGGTGCAGGCCCTGGCCGATGCTGGTGAGCAGAATCACCGCGGTGATGCCGATGGCGATGCCTAGGGCGGACAGGAAGGTGCGCAGCCGGTGCGAAGCCAAGGACTGAAAGGCAAAGCGGAGGAAATCGGCGGTGCGCATGATTCCGGCCAGGGCTTACTTCATGTCGTATTCAAAGGTAGCCGCCAGCTTGCCTTCGACAAAGACTTGCAGGCGACGGTGTCCTGCCGGTTCGTTCTCGCCCACGGACCATTCGCCGTAAATCTGGCCGTCGATCGGTGCCAGTTGACGCTGGCTTACCTGATTGCGCCGCTGGGGCGCCTGTTTGAAACCTTCGAGGAACTCATCCTTGGGTTCAGCCGTGCTTGCTTCGGTTTTGCTGCCGGCTTTGGCCGGCAGGGCAAAAACATATTCCTCCCGCACCGACACATTGCGCTTCGTGGTTTTCAGCTCAATGATCCAGCCGTAACGCTGGCCGGTGACGCGGGGGATGATATTGGTCGCCTCGAAGGAAAGCTCCCCCGGTGTGCTGGCGTCGAAGATGCCGAACTGGGTGGAGATGATGTCTACCGGTGCGTCTGGCGGAGGCGCTGCGAAGGCCGTGGCGGCAAGGAAGGGTAGCAGGCAGGCGGCGCGGAGGGTTTTGTGTAGGGTGGCAAGCACGGTGGGGTGGGGCGGGTGGATTAACGGGGTCATGATAACTGACCGTCGGGGCGCTTCGATGCCGGGTCTGGGGCCATGGTTGGGGGATGGCGGCTGTGGCTTTGGGGGCAAGAAAGGACTGACCACGGCTTGCCTTTGTCTTTCGGCAGAAGAATAGCGGCCTGTCTTGTTGTTTGATGTGAATTATTTTCACCATAAAAACCGGGTCATGAATGACCAAGAAGCGCATGGTTAAAGGGAATTGATTTTTCCGCCGAAGCCGTGGCCCGTAAAATCCGCTGAAATGGTGAATTTATTTCACATGAAGAACTGCCCCCGTTTACCCGGATCAACCGGGCCGGATTTCCCCAGGCTTCCTCCCTCAAGGCGCTGCTTGAGCATTCCTCGCTGCCGCCGCAATGCTCAAGGAGCGCAAGCGCAATTCAGGGTCGAAAACGTCGCTCACCAGAATGAACTCGTCGGCATCGGTGGCCTGGAGCAGGGAGTTAAAACCGCTGCGTACAGTATCCGGTCCGCCGATAACGGCGGCGGCGAGAAAGTCGTTGATGCTCGCCCGTTCGTCGGCCCGCAAACTTTGCTGAAGCCCTTCTACCGGTGCTTGCAGGGGTTTACGCTCGCCGCGCAGCATGCCCAGCACCCGCAGATAGGTGCTGCTGGCCAGGTATTCCGCTTCCTGATCGGTGGGGGCCGCAATCACCGGGACCCCGACCATCACGTAGGGCTGGGCCAATACTGCGGAGGGGCGGAACAGGCTGCGATACAAGTCGATGGCCTGGAGCAACAAGCGCGGTGCAAAGTGCGAGGCGAAGGCGTAGGGCAAGCCCATTTCTGCGGCCAGTCTGGCGGAAAACAAGCTGGAGCCCAGCAGCCATATCGGCACATTGGTGCCAGCACCCGGAGTGGCGATCAAGCGTTGGTCAGGCTGGGCCGGAGCCAGCAGGCGCTGGAGTTCTTCTACATCCCGGGGGAAATCGCTTTCCTGCTCGATGCGGTCACGACGCAGTGCCCGCATGGCGATTTGATCAGTGCCAGGCGCGCGGCCCAGGCCGAGATCAATCCGCCCCGGGTAGAGTTCGGCCAGGGTGCCGAAGGCCTCGGCAACGACCAAGGGCGCATGGTTGGGCAACATGATGCCCCCCGATCCGACGCGAATCGTTCTGGTGCCACCAGCGACATAGCCGATCAGTACCGCCGTGGCAGAACTCGCAATGCCGGGCATGTTGTGATGTTCGGCAACCCAATAGCGGGCGAAGCCTAACGATTCCACATGCTGAGCCGTGCGCAGAGCAATGGCCAGTGCATCCGCGACGGTGCTTCCCTCGCGCACGGCGACGAGGTCGAGCATGGACAACTGGATGTCTTCTGGTTTTTTCATGGATGGGTGCAGACCAGTGCTTGTGGTGACTGAAGGGGAGTCACTCTGCCGTATATCTTGGCAAAAGGAAACCACGGTCGACGTGTCGTGACGATCCCCCGTGGTTAGCAAGCATGAGGATATTTAAGTCGCTTGTTGAGCCCGGTGAACTTATAGCAACCCGGGACTTAACTGCATCAGTCGGTGCGCTTGGATATTAGCTTGTGTTTTTCTTCGTACTTTTTCGACATTAGTGCTGAGTGCTTGAATCACCATGTCCGTTACAAGCTTGATCGCTATTGTTTTTTACCTGGGAGGAAGTCTTTGTAACGCTCTTCAAAGGACTTAATTTGCAATTCGGCTTCATCAAGGGTGACGCCGTAGGTTTCCTGCAAGCGACCGATCAAAGCCACCCGCTTGCCATCAATTGCGGCCAAGTGGTCATCGGTAAGGTTTCCCCAATGATCTTTGATCATTCCTTTGAATTGTTTCCAATTACCTTCGACGATATCCCAGTTCATGTCCAACTCCTTAGTGGAAAGCGACAAACAGAATTGCCGATCAAACTTTCCGGTCATGCAAGTCATCTAGCGATGAATCTGACTATTTCTTGCTGCTTTTGGCGGCATCCTGAAGGTCCTGCCCAGCTTTTTCAACGTGCTGACCAACAGACTCCGCTGCATTGTCTACTTGCTTACCCGCCCGTTCAGCAGGGCCTTCCTGAGGCTGACAGGCTGAGAAAATCATGGCGCTGGCCACCAGTGCGATGGCGGAATACGAGATTGAGAAGTTATTCATCGATATTTTTCCTTGTATTTCATTGGAAGTATTGGCAACGACAACGAGGTGAAACAAGTCAGTGTGCTGACACTGAATAACCACGTTTCAATCCTGGTGGGTATTGATCTACTTGTGTATTTCGTGACCAATAATGCCGCCTACGGCAGCTCCGCCGATCGTACCTGTCGTGCTGCCTCCGGTCAGGATCGCACCACCTACGGCGCCGACACCGGCACCCACGGCCGTGTTCTGGTCCCGAGTGGACATGCCCGAGCAGCTTGCCAAGGCGAAAATCGTGCTGATAGCGATACTGAAAAATAGCAAGTTCTTGGTCGTTTTCATGGTGTGTCTCCTTAATCACTACAGAGGTACATCCGCTGACCTTCCAGCTTGAAATTGCCTTGAAGGATCAGCGGTAGGCCAACTTGTTTCCCGTGATAAGCCTAGGCTTGATCAAAGTAACGGTCCTTGGCCCGTCTCAAATATGCCGTTCGAACTTTACTGAGCAGGTAGGTCAGGCTATTGGATAACCATCCCGGTATCAGTCTGCTGACGTACATAGGGCTTGGAGAATTCTCTGCGCAGAATAGAAGCCCCGGATAACGGGGCTGAGAGAAAGCTCAATAAAGATTTATTGGGAAATGCGAGTGCCCACAATTTGAACGTCAACTCGCCGGTCCGGCTGCAAGCAAGCAATCGTCTTGCTACTTTTTGCACCCTGGCATTCGCTAGTTTGCGTCGTGGGTTGGGTTTCGCCTCGACCTTCAATCTTGATCCGGTTGGGATCGATTCCTTTACTCATGAGATAGGTCTTGACCGACTCTGCCCGTTGTTCAGAAAGGTGTTGGTTATAACTGTCACTGCCGAAGCGGTCGGCGTGGCCCACCGCCAGGATAGCTTCGGGACTGATGTCGTGAATGCTGGCGACAAAGGTATCGAGAGCATCACGCCCGGCTGGCAAAAGGTTTGATTTGTTGAAATCAAACAAGGCATCGGCGTCCAGGGTGACCCTTGCCGCAGCGGGCTTTGGGGCCAGCACCATGGGAACTTTGGCGACCGGTTCTGTAGCTTTGGTAATGGGTGCCGTGGCTGGGCCTGAATCACATTCGTTAGGCGTCGCCGATGCTGGACCTGTGCCGGTATGCCAGCACAGACCAGAACCGCTCCTGACGGCAATGCCACGTTGATCAACCAGATAACCGGTTTCAAGAGGTTTGGTCTGTCCGTAAGCGACGGTAGATAGTGCCCCCGCCAGGGACAGGGCCGTGAAGATGTTGCGACAGTACCGTTTGTTTGATTTGTTTTTCATGAGAACTCCTGTGAGTCGTTTGCTTCATATCGACGTCTGCTGCTGTAACCGGTGATATTTCCTTCCGTCACATTTGTTTTCAGTCCATAAAGACTGCGGGCAGCGCCGAATCCGCAGTCAGGGGATTCAATAAGGATTGTCGCTTCCCTTGCCTATTGCCTCTGTCTGTTACCGAACAAAGGCTGTGAATTCCATAGTTACTTCGACAGATGCAAATAAATGCACTGAAACGGCTATTGCATATTTATTAATGAACAACACTTATGTCCTCTAAAGAACATAATGCAAAAGAGATGCGCAAGATTGGAGCCGAATGGATTCGATTGCGGATATGCCACTACACAGGAGCTTTAATGATTGCCCACGATAGTCCTCGACAGAACCATCTTCTTGCTCATTTGCCAGACGTCGAATATGACCGTCTACTTCCTAGTCTGGAATATGTTCCGATGCCTCTTGGCCACTCCTTATATGAATCAGGAGTACAAATGCGCCACGTTTACTTTCCAACCAACTCCATTGTTTCCTTGCTGTGTGCGATGGAAGATGGAACCTCGGCAGAAATCGCTGTGGTGGGTAATGAAGGCGTCGTAGGTGTTTCGCTGTTCATGGGCGGAGAAAGTACTTCCAGCCGGGCCATGGTGAAAAGTGCCGGTCATGCGTACAGGCTCAAGGGACAGTTGGTGAAGGATGAGTTTTTTCGGGCAGGTCCCATGCAACGCTTGTTGCTGCGATATACCCAATCCTTATTGACGCAGATGGCTCAAACCGCTTCCTGTAATCGCCACCACACCCTGGATCAGCAACTTTGCCGTTGGCTATTGTTGAGCCTGGACAGGCTCCCCTCCAGTGATCTGGTCATGACTCAGGAGCTGATTGCCAATATGCTGGGAGTCCGCCGCGAAGGCATCACCGAAGCCGCAGGTAATCTCCAGCGATCCGGTCTGATCAAGTACCAACGGGGCCATATCACTGTGCTTGACCGAGCTGGTCTTGAGGCGCGTAGCTGCGAATGCTATGCGGTGGTCAAAACAGAATGCGACAGGCTGTTGGCGGATATCCGCGTTCCCGGGACATTCAGGCTTTAGATCGACAGATTGGGAATTTCCTCTGTCTACTTTCTGAATATCGTGCGATACCCCGCGATAAGTGGGGGTAGCGCGCCACCACGGATATGCTCTGACCCTATGGCAACAGGATCATGCATACCGGTGATGGCTTTTTTATCCACCCATGAGGTATTTCAGGTGGTTTTCAGCCGAGCTTAACGTGGGGGAATCACGCCACTGTCGTTGGATACCACGATTTCTACCCGGCGATTCAGTTGACGACTTTCCTTGTTGTCATTGACCGCCACCGGGTAGGCTTCGCCATAAGCTCGAACCACCATGCGGTCGTTGGCGACACCCATGTCGGCCAAGGTATTGCGTACTACGTTGCTACGTTTTTCAGAAAGCTCCTGGTTATGAGCGGCAGAGCCCGTACTATCAGTGAAGCCTTCAATCAGTACATTGCGAGTGGGATTCTGGCGCAACACTTCAGCAAGTTTTTGCAAAGTCCTCGCACCATCAGCGCTCAATCGACTGAGATCGGAGCCGAACAATACATCCCCCAAGGTGATGACCATGCCGCGTTCTGTGTGCTTGGCAGACAAATCGGCCAACTGGGCTTCAAGTTGGGATGTACGTTCCTGAGCCTGGCGAGTTTCGTTCTGGGCAATCCTTGTATCCAATCGGGCCTGGTCGGCATTACGCTTTGCTTGATCGGCTTCATTTGTGCGTTGGTCCAGACGCATCTGGTCCCGAATCCTGCCAGCATCAGCGATAGCAGCCTCCGCGGATTTTTGCGTGGCGGCTTCCTGAGTGACGGCGATTTTTTGTTTGGCTAGATAGGCTAGTTTGTCGATGCTTTCATCACTGTCATTGCGTTTTGCGGCAGCACTCGCCAGTTCCAGCGCTTCTCTGGCTTGTTTCATTTCTGGCTGGGCGTAGCTGGACACTTTGGGATTGTCCTCGGCTGTCCGGTAGTCGTTTCGTGTCTGATCCAGCAAAGGGGTGGTCTTGGGCATTGAACTGCAGGCACCAAGGAGAATTGCCAAGGTGAGCAAAACAGGTTTGTACGGTAGTGAGGTCATGATTGGATTCCTGTAAATGGTGTTTTTATTAATCGGCCATTGCCGGTTCATTTTGTATTGCGGTTGAGTTCTTCTCGTAACACCCGAATGTCATCCTGTAGTGCATCTGAGGCCATTTTTGCCTTGGCTGAATTGGCCATGCCTTGTGCCAGCTTGGCATCGACTTCTGCCTGGTTGGCCAGCTCGCCAGCCTGCTTGTAGTTTTTGTCCAGCATGGCCTGATTGGCCAAGGCCAGTTTTTCCCGAGCGGTTTTCAGTTCTGCTGGAGCAAATTCAGCAGCACCGGCACTGGTGGCGTTATCCACCGCCGCCTTGGAAACGGCCACATCTGCCGTGGCCGGTGTTTTCAAACTACTGCAAGCCGAGTTCAAAACCAGGACGGCGGCACCCAGTACAACTAAGAAATTCCGTGAATTAAGGGTCATCAGTATTCTCCGGTGATCGAGACATCGCGCATTGCAATGTCCTTGACAGAGATCGTTATAAGCCGGTCCCGACCCTGGTTCTGTACGCTGACGAACATTGAATTTATTACCACCATCTGGCGGCCATGTACGCTAGCGCCCAGACATCTTCTGAGTTTTCGTTCACTGTGGCGCTCGGGATTCTTACCAATACGAATACCCAAACATCCCTTACCAGGAGAATCATCGTGTTATCCATTTCCTCCGTGCCCCTGTCCAATCAGTTGCTGGCAGCCCTGCCCATGATTGACCGACTTCATATGCTGGAAGCGAGTATTTCGGTGGATTTGGAGTTTTCAGAAGTCCTGGCTGAACGTGGTGAGAAAATCCGTTATGTGTATTTCCCCGTGGGCAGTTTTATATCCCTGGTGGAGGCCAGTGATAACGAAACCAGAATCGAGGTCGGCATGGTGGGTGACGAAGGCATGCTGGGTAGTTCTCTGATTTTGGGTATTGATGTTTCCCCGTTTCACGCATTGGTGCAGGGGGCTGGTCCTGCACTGCGAATGAAGGCCGCCACTTTCCGCAAAGAGTTGGCTCGTAGCGCCGGATTGGAACGATCCCTGAAGCGGTATCTCTATGTGGTAATGGGACAGCTCGCTCAGACTGCAGCCTGTACCCGCTTTCATCTGCTGGAAGCGCGACTGGCCCGGTGGCTGTTAATGACGGAAGATCGGGCTCATGGAGAACGGTTTCATGTAACCCACGTTTTCCTGGCTTTTATGCTTGGAGTAAGACGTGTCGGGATTACCAAGGCTGCGACCTCATTACAGAAACAAGGGTTAATCAGTTACAGCAGAGGGAACGTAACGATTGTCAATCGAGCCGGACTGGAAAAGGTTTCCTGTAGTTGTTATCAGCTCGACAAAAAAGCATACACAGCAATCATGAAGTAATTCGTCATCACAAGCTGGGGCACCGGATTCCAGCAATGGCGCGTTCCATGCCTAGGGTGTATTTCAAAAGCAATTGCAACGTTCTCCTTCTCATTATGGAGTGGAGAAGTTCGTCCGCATTCCCTGTGGAATAACACCCGCCGAAACCGGAAAATGATAGCTGTGTCAGAACTGAAACAAAGCCAGCCCAAACCCAAGGCTGGTCTGGCGGTGGTTGTAGTCGAGCAAGGTTTCACCGTAGCCGCTGAATAGTTGCGCGTACCATTGGAGTCCAGCGGGTTTGTCCTTGAATACAGGATGGCTCCAATCCGCTCGCAGCGATCCTCGTTGTGTCGATGTCAGATTGGTACGCCAGTGCAGACCTAAAGAGGAGGACTGCACCATCCACCCAGCTTTTATTTCGACTCGGCCTAGGTAGTCTGTCAGGTCAGGGTTGTCATCACTGCCGCGTATGTTGATGCGTTGGTTGATGCGTATTTGCAGACGGGTACTGTTATGTTCCAGGCCTAGTCCTAGGTAAATCCGGTTCCAACTGCGTGACAAAGGATCGCTCTGACCGTTGGACTGATGGGCGACACCCAGTTGTGCCATACGCAGCGACCAGTCCATGGGCAATGCTCCCATCTTTGCGCTGATAGGTACGACGTAAATTGCCTCGGGTTGGTAATCAGAATTGCGAAAAGGCGAAGAGTCTGCCTTGTCCCAAATCTGCATCACGGATTGTTGGGTGTAAGCCACCCAGAGAGCCGCCCCGGGCAATACAAGATCATCAACAACCTTGGTACGCAGGGATATTTGAATCTTGGCCTCGCTCTTTCGGTAGTCTCCTTTGTATTCCCCATTGGCATGGGTGGGGCTGGTGGGAGAGCGATTGATTCGAGATGTGTAATGGAAGGGCAAGAGAAGGTTGGGCAAGTAGGTGCGTAGTGTGAAGGGCGTGCGCCGATCCTGTTCATCCAGTTCCCATTCGGCAGACATGGGTGAATAAGTCGTCGCTCCCTCTATTGGTAATGGACCTACAGAGGCATGATTGCCCTCAACTCCCGACGCAGGGGCTCTGTACTGCCTGTCGTAGCAAGCAAGGCGCTGGGTATCATTGGTTTCCAAACCACAGGCGGAATGGACTTCCTGACCCGCGACGGGAGTAGCGGCCAAGGCAAACAAGTACAGGATTGTTTTTTTCATTCATCCAGCGGACTTCAGGTAGGCATAAGCCAAGGCGCGCAGGCCTTGGCATAGCCGGGTGGGGTCGGAGCGATCATTCGGATTGTCCGGTGAAGGCATCAGGTGCAATGATGAGGGCTGCCAACATCAACATATTGGCTATCTAATGCCCAACTTGTTCTGGCAATGTCCATTACGCTTGATCAAAACTTATATGCGTCCCATCAATAGCAGGACGAGAAGGATAATTACTACCAAGCCTAGGCCGCCGGAAGGACCGTAACCCCAAGACCTGCTGTGGGGCCAAGACGGGAAGGCGCCGACCAGCATCAATACAAGAACAATTAGTAACAGGGTTCCTAAACTCATCATCATTTCCTCTCAGTAATCAAGGGCACGGCAATGCCATCCGGAATGGATGACGAAGCGGTGTTGTGACGGCACCCTTCATGCACGAAAGTGCGGCCGGGGATGACGTCCTTAGGGGGCAACAGGCTGGATGGCCTGATGTGGAGATTGGCATGGCATGGGCATGTGTTCTGTACGCTGTCGTACATAGCCATGAAGATCATTTTCTCTATGTGCTACAGCGAACAGAGAAGGTTGTTCTGACAGCGCACTATTCGGCTCAGCGGTGTCATCGGAGACAAAATCTTGTGTATGTCCAGTTCCGATGTCCTGATGACACCACCGCTCGATGCACTCCCTTCATTGGGACGCAACCCAGACCTACTTCAAGGAAAAATATGACTACTACTCAATCGGCTTTGAATAAATTCCTTCTGCTCTCCGCCACTGCCATATCCCTGTGCGGATTTAGCAGTCTTACTGTTGCAGCCTCAGCAGAAGATCTCAACAAGGATGCAGCCCAAGCTCTGCAAATT
Source organism: Rhodocyclaceae bacterium (assembly GCA_036504515.1). Lineage (GTDB taxonomy): Bacteria > Pseudomonadota > Gammaproteobacteria > Burkholderiales > Rhodocyclaceae > AWTP1-18. Next base: position 456,979 of record DASXVA010000012.1, on the reverse strand, counting down.
CTCTACCGCACTAATCCTGTAGCGGAAAGTATTGCCAAGAAAGCCAAGGCCGTGCTGGTATTTCCCAAGATTATCAAGGCTGGACTAGTCTTCGGCGGCAGCTATGGAGAAGGTGTGTTGATGAAAGAGGGACTCTTTTCCGGCTATTTCAACTCTGTTTCAGCCTCATGGGGTTGGCAGGCTGGCGCTGAGTCCTACGGTTACGTAGTCTTCCTGATGAATGACAAGGCAACGAAATATTTGGGCAAGTCTCAAGGTTGGGAAATTGGCGTTGGTCCCAATGTTGTTGTGATGAATGAAGGTGTAGCTAAAAACCTTTCTTCATCTACCCTCAAGGACGATGCCTATGCATTTATTTTCGACCAGCAAGGTCTGATGGCTAGTTTGAGTATCGAAGGCACCAAGATCACCCGAATCAAACGTTAATGTTTTGTCGGTCAGGGTTGTTTATCGATGAGTCTTGAGTTTTTTGCTACTTGTACCGTTGCAAGTTATGGGACCATAAATTGCAGGTTAAGCGTACGCCCACAATCACTGTGGGCATACGTTGAACTTGCAATAGTGTTTTTAATAAATTCAATTAGTTAATATTGTCTGTGTCCAAATGGATTGCAACAAATAGCCCCTAAGTTTGCAACGCCAATCAGGCCTTTTTAGAATTGCCCGAGGCTTCACCTGGGGTAGTTTCACTTGGTACTTCGTCGAATTCGATTCCCCAGTCACCATATTTGTACCAATCATCCCCAAGTAACTCCATGGGGTGCTGAGTGCGTCCAGATCCATTGCCACAACCTAGATTCTTCACTGAGCAGTATTTATCGCATCCCCAGCAGATTCGTTCGGGATTCTTGGGATGTAAAGGGAATTTTTTAGCCAAAGCAATTCTCCTTGTCGTACTACCTAGGTAACTAGGATTTGCGGTTTTAACTGTACTGGCTACTAAACTTTTCTAAAAATAGGCCCAGTTTCTCGGCTTTTTGCTTTTCAGCCAGTTCAACCTGCTCTTCTGTCACCTCACCTGCCTGCTTCCCCTCAAAGTCAAGGCGATGAATCGCTTTTTCCATGGCTTTGAGATACGACGTTGATGCAGTGTGATGGCGTAGGGCCGCAATAAATTTTTTGCCGCTGATTTCAGGATGGAGTTGGGACAGTTGTTTATTGATCCCGATTGCCAGCGGCAAATGCTTGTTGAAGATTGGGTATTGGGCAGAAAACACCGCCAGGACGGTGCGAGCGGGGCATTGAGTTTTTATAAGAGTCGCGGGCATGGATTGAACCTTAAATACCGAACTTAGCTCCTGCTCCAAGCAACGTAGCCATTCCAAGTACGGCAAACACGGCTGCTGCAATCGAGTGAACTAGGTTCATTGGTATTTTTGCAGACAGTTTGTCTCCGATGAATACGGCAGGGACATCTGCTAAAAGCATTCCAATAGTGGTTCCGGCAACGACCAGCAAAGGCGTCGCGTAATGAGCCGCCATGGCCACCGTGGCAATCTGAGTCTTGTCACCCATCTCAGCCAGGAAAAAGGTAACCAGAGTTGCACCAAAAACTCCAAACTTATGGGCGACTTGCGTTTCCTCGTCTTCAATCTTGTCTGGAATCATGGTCCAGATCGCCATCGCAATAAAGGACACTCCAAGCACCCAGCGGAGAATCTCAGGACTTACCGTGGTGGTGATCCATGCGCCGACCGCACCAGCCAAACCATGATTGACAATGGTGGCGCAGAAAATGCCAAGAATAATGGGGAGGGGTTTCTTGAAGCGTGCGGCGAGAATGAATGCCAGCAGTTGGGTCTTGTCACCAATTTCGGCGAGTGCGACCACACCAATCGATACAAGTAGAGCTTCCATGGTGGTTTCCAGGGCCGGGTAAGACGAATGACCACACCTTCCCCCAGCCAAAATGGAAGCGCGTAGTCAAAGGTCTTGCCAAGTCGAAACCGCTTACGCCATGATCAAACGACCAAGTATGTTGACGTAAGCCTCTTCGTAAGAAGAGCGGCTACTCCCCAATGAGTGCGACGATTATAAACAAATGAGGCTGATCATGGCCCCGAAGAGGCATTCCCAGCCCATGATTGCTGCTGCCTCAAAGCCAGGATGACGGCAGCAATTCGATGCCGAAACGGCTGACGAAAGACGCAAATAGCCAAAAACAGGCAATGGTGATAATCACAGACGCCAGAAGCGTCAACCAGAAGCCGATGCGTGGTAACAACATCGGAAAAAAAAGGAACATCGGTAATGTAGGAACGACATACCAGAACGTGAACCACGCGTGGTTGGCGATCTTCTCTGTTGGTTGTTTTTCAATATAGAGCCAGATGAGCGCCAATATTGTGACGAGCGGTAAAGCCGCGACGAAGCCACCGAACTTATCGCTACGTTTTGCTAACTCCGACACAAGGACAACAACACCCGCAGTCAGAAAGTATTTCGTGATAATCCAAATCATGGGAACCTCTGCACATCAATTGCGCTGAAAACCTTCGATCTTCCCTAGAGATATTTCGTGATTTCCTTGAATTCACGAATCGCCTCATCCGCACCGTCAGCCCCTTTGCGGACTGAGTGTTCAAGACAGTGGTCGATGTGGTCATGCACCAAGGTCTTCTTTGCATTAACAATGGCCTTCTCCACCGCTTGAAGTTGCTGAGCAATATCCAAACAGCCTCTGCCTTCCTCCAGCATGGTCACGATGCTCTTGAGGTGGCCTTGTGCACGTTTGAGCCGTTTCAATACGTCAGTGTGGGGTGCGGTATGTATCGTCATAGTGAAGCCATACTATCCCCCCCAGGGGGATGTTGCAAATCATGTTCTGGCGATGTAAAGTCGCGCCATCTTATTTTTGGAGATTCCCTCGTGGATAGTCCCAGTTGTCGATCTTGCATCGCACTGGCAGGGTAATCGCAGCGTCACATTTAGCTGCTACCTTGCCAAAATGGCGGGTAGTGGCGCCTAAATGACCGGTTCAGGTCATTCCGTCTACTTCCTATAAGAAAAATCCTGGGCCCCTGCGCCCAAACAAAGGCTGGGTGCTGCTGCTCCTGCCAATGGGGAAGTCATGCGTTTCATCTCAACAAATTTGCGTCGTTCGGTACTTGTCATCTTTGGTACGGCTGTACTAGGTTGCTTGCACTCACCGGCGGTCTTTGCCGATCAGGAACCGGACTACGAAGACTGGAACGCCAAGTTCCAGAGCACCTACAACTGGCAACGGCACCCGGGCTTTCGCTCGGCCTACAGCGGTACCAACAGTATCGATGCTCGTGCCGAGACCATGTACACCTTTTCTGCAACAGCCATGGTTGGTGTCCGCCCTTGGACCGGTGGCGAAGTATTCCTGAATGCCGAGGCTGTGCAGGGGGTGCCCTTTACAGGCAACCTAGTGGGACTTGGTGGTTTTACCAATGGCGAAATTACTCGAGCCGCAGGAAATGAGATTAAGGTTTATCGGCAGCGCTTGTTTCTGCGTCAAACCTGGAATCAAGGTGGTGGCAGCGAGCAGTTAGCGTCTGGACAAAATCAGCTTGCCGGTAGCGTAGATAAAAATCGGACTGTCCTGACTATTGGCAACTTTTCGTCACTGGACGTGTTTGATGGAAATGCCTACGCCAAAGATCCCCGTACTCAGTTCATGAATTGGAGTAACTGGACTTACGCTGCCTACGACTATGCCGCTGATGCCCGCGGGTTTGGCTGGGGCTTTGCTCTTGAATGGTATGGAAACGACTGGGTATGGCGTATTGGTCGCATGTCTGGGCCTGAGGTACCTAACGGACTGCCTGTGGATTTAGCCTTAGGAAAGCACTTTGGTGATCAGGCCGAAGTGGAGCACGCCCATACCTTGTTCGATCAACCTGGCAAGGTGCGCGTCCTTGTCTGGCGCAACCGGGCCGTCCTGGCCAGCTACAGCGATGCATTGGCCTATCTGGTCGCCCATCCGGGTACCGATCCCCAGACCTTCTTCAAGGTTCGGGGTGGTGAGCGAAACAAGTACGGTATCGGCATCAATCTGGAACAGGCCGTCAATGACGATGTCGGCTTGTTCTTCCGTGCCATGAAAGCCGATGGAAAGACTGAAACCCAAGCCTTCACTGAGGTGGATGGCTCCCTGTCCCTGGGCATGACCCTCAAGGCCACCGCCCTGGGACGTTCTCAAGATACGGTAGGCTTGGCCTTCGCCCGGAACACCCTCTCGGATGATCGTCGTCGTTTCCTTGCAGCGGGGGGCATCTCCTTCTTTATTGGCGATGGCGCTCTGCATTACGGCCCAGAAACCATTCTGGAGACCTATTACAACCTGGATGTTGGTCACGGTGCTCATATCACTGCCGACTACCAGCGCATCAAAAACCCGGCCTACAACGTAGACCGGGGCCCTGTTGATGTGTACGCGCTGCGGCTGCACACGGAGTTCTGACCAACACCGTAGATTGTCCTTCCAGCGCGTGGCTTAGCTGGATAGCCTTTACGCTTAAATAGGGAAGTTGAATCATGAGCCAAATCAAGCAATTTTTCCCCCGGCAAGTGGTCGATGCCGGTGGGAACCGCTGGGACTGGGTTTTGTTGCCCATGGTGTTGGGGCTACTGGTCCTGCTGGCCTATGGCGGCCAGCAGATGGCCACACCCTACCAAGTGGGTGAAACGATTCCACTCTCCCTTGAGCCAGACAATCTTCCCTATTACCTACTGCGCACTACCTTGCGCATGTTCATCGCCCTCGGTGCCTCGATGGTCTTTAGCTGCATCTTCGCGGCCTTAACCACTAAATATCGCGCGGCAGAAAAAGTCCTCGTGCCGATACTGGACATCCTCCAGTCGATCCCCGTGCTCGGTTTCCTGTCGATCACGGTCACCGCGTTCATTGCACTGTTTCCGGGCAACCTCCTTGGCGTCGAATGTGCCGCCATTTTTGCGATCTTTACCTCGCAAGCGTGGAATATGGCCTTCAGCGCCTATCAGGGATTTCGTACCGTCCCTGCCGAATTGAAGGAAGCGGCTCGGGTATTCAAGCTTTCCGGCTGGCAAACCTTTTGGCGGCTTGAGTTGCCCTTCGCCATGCCCGGGCTGCTCTGGAACATGATGATGTCGATGTCCGGCGGCTGGTTCTTCGTGGTCGCTTCGGAAGCGATCTCCGTTTCCAACCAGAATATCAAGCTGCCAGGCATAGGTTCGTACATCGCCCTGGCCATTGAGCAGAGCAACCTGCAGGCTATCGGCTGGGCCATCGGTGCTATGTTGATCGGCGTAATCCTCTATGACCAGTTTTTCTTCCGGCCTCTGCTGGCCTGGGCGGACAAGTTTCGTTTCGAGGAATCTGGTGGTGAAACAGCACAAGGATCATGGCTGCTGGCCTGGTTGCGGCGGACGGATCGCTTGCAAGGGTTGGTCGCTTGGTTCGGGATATTGTTTGAGCGCTCTTTTGGCGTGTTTCGTCTTCGCTACGACGGAACCTCGATTCGCGCCCGCCCGCAGACTGCTTCCACGACACCGGAACGTATCTGGGATGCGGTAATCGCGGCAGTGGTGTTTTATGCCTTGTGGACCTTGATCCATTTCGTCCATACCGAGGTCGGCTGGAGCGAAGTTGGCCGGGTCTTCATGCTTGGCTGTTACACCATGCTGCGTGTTGTTGTGCTGATTTTCCTTGCCGCCCTGGTCTGGATACCGGTCGGCGTCTGGATTGGTATGAATCCGAAGCTTTCCGAGCGGGCGCAGGCTGCGATCCAATTCTTGGCAGCATTCCCGGCCAACCTGATGTTTCCCGTGGCCGTCGTCGTCCTCGTCAAGTTCCATCTGAACCCCGATATCTGGTTGTCGCCACTGATGATCTTGGGAACCCAGTGGTACCTCCTGTTCAACGTGATTGCCGGTGCCTCGACCATCCCGACCGAGCTACGCTATGCCGCACAAAACTTCGGCCTACGAGGCTGGCTCAAATGGCGTCGTTATCTCCTGCCGGCGATTTTTCCCAGCTTTGTCACGGGAGCTATTACTGCCTCGGGCGGTTCTTGGAACGCCAGCATCGTTGCCGAATACGTCACATGGGGTGATACCACTCTGAAGGCTCACGGCCTCGGTAGCTACATCGCCGAAATGACGGCGGTCGGTGATTTCCCCCGGATTGCCCTGGGGATCGGCGTGATGTGCGTATTCGTCATGAGCTTTAATCACTTTGTTTGGCGGAGGCTGTATCGCATGGCCGAAAACCGGTTGCACTTCTAGGAGCGATGCAATGACTACTCCAATTATTGAACTCAAGTCCGTCGGTAAGTCCTTTCGCTCCGCAGATGGCAAGGCTCGCTCCGTCCTGGAAGGCGTTGATTTTGTACTCAACGAAGGCGAGATCGTCGCTTTGCTCGGTCAGTCGGGTTCCGGCAAGTCCACCATGCTGCGGCTGATGGCTGGATTGATTGCGGCCGATGACGGCCAAGTGCTGTATCACGGCTTGCCTTTGTACGGTCCGGCGGACGGGATCAGCATGGTGTTCCAGTCTTTTGCCCTGTTCCCTTGGCTGACCGTGCAGAAGAATGTTGAACTCGGCCTTGAGGCAAAGGGAGTCCCGCCCAAAGAACGAGAAGAGCGCGCCGAAACCGCCATCGAACTGATTGGACTCTCTGGTTTCGAGGGCGCCCTTCCACGGGAGTTATCGGGAGGGATGCGCCAGCGGGTCGGTATCGCACGTGCCCTGGTATTGGAGCCGGAAGTCCTGCTTATGGACGAAGCTTTCTCGGCTCTCGATGTGCTGACAGGTGAGCGCCTGCGGGAAGACATTCTTGATCTGTGGCAATCCGGGCAGATTTCAACCAAGGCCATTCTGGTGGTTTCCCACAACATTGAAGAGGCGGTGATGATGGCCGACCGCGTCCTGGTTTTTGCAAGCGATCCGGGGCGGGTTCGCGACGAACTCGCGGTAACCCTGCCGCGTCCCCGACAAGTGGCTGGTACCGAAGTACGCAAGCTGATCGACGATGTCTACGGTCTGATGACTGGCGGCTCTCTGCGCCAAGGGCAAATCAGCGCCAAAGAGGTCAAACTACAGTTGGGTGATCGCCTCCCCGATGCTGACATTGCCCGAATGGAGGGAATACTCGAAGTGCTGGCAGAAGCGCCCTTCCTTGGTCGCGCCGACCTGCCGAAGCTGGCCGAGGAAACCGGACTTACCGACGAAGAACTGCTGGATGCTGCCAAGGCACTCACCTTACTCGGCTTCGCCATCCTCGATGGCGGCGACATCATGTTGACCCCGCTGGGTAGCCAATACGTCCATACCGAGCAAGTTCAGCAGCATGATTTGTTCGGTCAGCAGGTGCTGGAGAACGTACCTTTGGTGGCTTATATCCGCCACGGCCTGGAGCAAGACCCCTCGGGGGATCTGCACCAAGATTTGTTCCTCCGCCTGCTGCGCTTTACTTTGGATGCCGAGGATGCAGCTTCAGCCCTGCGCATAGCTATCGAGTGGGGCCGTTACGGAAACTTGTTTGAATATATCTACACCACCGGAGTCATTCATCTACCGCGTGATGAAGAGGCGACCCAGACTTAATTCTTCAACTTTCTTTGAAGATTGAGAACGGCGAGTGATGTATTTGGCCAAGCTCTGGGTTCTTCACTAATTCCTAGCAAGCCCTCATCTAGGGAGGAAATGCGATCAGGTGGTGATTTTTCTATCCGAGTTGATGGCGGATTGCTTACGAACATTCATCCAAGCGATGAAGTGTTATTACACCCAGCACTTTGGTTGGCAATAGGAGCTTACGTGCAAGTTATCGAGAACATCAATTTGATTTCTTTGGCTGATACGACAGTCAGCCTAACCGCTGCCTTTATTCTCGGTGGCCTTATTGGATTAGAGCGGCAATATCGCCAGCGGACAGCGGGCTTACGGACAAATGTCCTGGTGGCCTTGGGGGCAGCGATTTTTGTGGACATGGCGAACCGACTTGCCGGCCACGATGGAGCTAATCATGTGGTGGCCTATGTAGTTTCTGGTATTGGCTTTCTGGGCGCAGGGGTCATCATGCGAGAAGAAGGTAATGTCCGTGGATTAAACACCGCTGCCACACTATGGGGGTCTGCGGCAGTGGGGGCCTGTGCCGGAGCCGACCTGATTTTAGAGGCTGTCATAGCGACCGTTTTTGTTCTTGCTGCCAATACGCTGCTTCGGCCAGTAGTTGATCGCATCAACCGCCAGCCAATGGATACCCAGTCTGTTGAGGTAACCAATACCGTCTACGTTATTGCTCCATCCATTAGCCAAAAGGAGGCAATGCAGAAGCTTGAGGCAGCCTTAGAAGCAGCTGATTATCCGACCCGCGATTTGGTTGTCCATGCATTTGGCGACGATGCCGTTGAAATCGAGGCGGTCCTTGCTGCAACTTCCGTCGACGGTGAGCAGATGGAATCTGTCATTCGTCACCTATCGGCGTTGAGTTGTGTCAGCCAAGTCTTCTGGAGTCCGAGTACTACCGAGTGAAAAAAATGACCATGGAAAAAATAGATCAATTTTCAGAAGAGATAAAAACACCAGAGAAAGAAGCTGCAACCAAGAAGAGTACTTGGGTCAGTGTTGGCGTTAATTTATTCCTGACAACCATACAAGTTGTTGTCGGGGTTATCTCGGGGTCACAAGGTTTAGTTGCAGACGGTATCCATTCACTATCGGATTTAGTGGCGGACTTTGTTGTATTGCTGGCTGTTCATCACAGCAAGAAAGAGGCTGATGATGACCATCACTATGGTCATCATCGTTATGAAAACGCTGCATCACTGGTACTCGGCTGCCTACTTCTCGCGGTAGGTATCGGCATGGTCTGGGCCGCTGTACGCAAACTTCAGGTACCTACAACCATCCCTACCGTACAAATGGCGGCTCTGTGGGTAGCGCTGGGTGCTCTGGTTTTAAAAGAGGCCTTGTTTCGCTATATGCTGGCAGTCGCAGAGCGGGTCCGGTCGAGTCTGTTAGTCGCTAATGCTTGGCATGCTCGGTCTGATGCGGCCTCTTCACTCGTTGTCTCTATTGGCATTGGGGGAAATTTGCTCGGGTTCGGATTGCTTGATCCGATTGCAGCGTTAATCGTTGGATTTATCGTTGCCAAGATGGGCTGGAGTTTCCTTTGGGATGCGCTTCACGATTTAACCGATAGAGCTGCTTCCGAAGAGGAGACACAGGATATCCGTAAGGAAATTCTGTCAACGCCTGGTGTTCTTGGACTCCATGGTCTGAGGACGAGGAAAACAGGCGATTTGTTGTTAGTGGATGCCCATCTTGAGGTCGATGGAAAACTGACCGTGATCGATGGGCACAACATTGCCCTTGAGGCCAGAAACCGCGTGATGGAGCACCATCCTGTGCTGAATATGATGACGCATGTTGATCCAATCGACAAAGCGCCACATTCCAATAAAGGCTAGGATGGCCGGTTAGCGTGGCACCACTGAAACTTGTTGGGGTTGCCCATCGACTACCGTGCAAACGACAACTACTTTTTGCAAAGCAGGAGACTGATTTGCATCACGCGATTTTCCTATTGCACAGATTTCCACGAACTCAAGTATTTGCCCAAGCTGTTCTTCTTTGGATGTTTGTGCTGCTATTAGCGCATCAACGGTCCAACTTATGGTGCGATAAGACGTCGGCTCAAGTACTTTCTCATTCACCGACTTGATACAAGCCATCACTTCCGGGTGCTCGGCTTGCAGTGCCATTTTTCTATATGTTTGGTCTTTGACATGGAGCACTATCGGCGCTCCCTTTGCTTGTGCAATGTAAGGACTCAGCGCTAACAAGGCCAACAAAGCAAGTTTTGCTGCAAGGGATTTCATGACCAAGCGCACGAATGGCCGGTTAAGCGTGTGCAATTTTTTCATAGGAACTCCTGACTTTTCCCTATGCTGCCACCGCTAAATTATGTGTCCCTTAACAAGGTAGTTAGAAATATCTGAGCCTCCGACAGTTCTGTTGACGAAAAAATAGATACGGCGGATTTCTCCGCCGTATCTATTTTTTGCTACTTTTAACGTTGCAAGTTATGGGGCCATAAATTGCAAGTTTAGGGGGCGCGATTGCAAGTTAAGCGTACGCCCACAACAACTATCGCTGCAAGCTATCCATCAACCGCAAGCCCCGACAGCGCCGCAGGCGGAGCAGAAGTCGCAGCCGTCCTTGCGGATCACGGTCATGTTGCCGCATTCGCCACAGAGAGAACCCTGCATGATCTTGACGCCACCCTTTTCAGGGGTGGAGCCGGGCACTTCGAGGATGCCCATTTCCCGGGTGGGGTAGCCGTTCTCGTCGAGGATGCCGAGCATGGAGTAACGATGCATGACCAGGCGGGCGATGTAGGCTACGGTGGAGGGCCAGTTCTGTTGCTTCTGGCTACCGGGAACCCGGGCCATGAAGTCACCCAGAGGTTCGGCGTAGTTGGTCAGCTTGCGCAGCTTCATGCCGATCCAGGCCGGGTCCACCACGCGCATGTCGAGGGACAGCAGCTTGGTCAGGCCGTCCAGGGCACGGGGGTAGTGGCCGGACAGCCACAGGGAGTAGGGGCGGGTGACGCCGTCGGGCAGGGTGATTTCCTTCAGGCCCAGGACGAACTCTTCGCCGGAAGCCGGATTGGTGATGTCCACCGTCCAGGACAGGGTGCCGTCGGTGCCGGTCTTGGGCTCGTCGCGGCTGAACATGGCATCCAGCACGGGGGTGGCTTCTTCACCTTCCAGGGCGCCGAGCTTTTCGCAGCGGTAGCGCACGGCTTGAGCAAAGGCGGAGACGACGCCGGGCATCAGCTTGTGTTCGCCGTTGGGGGGGAAGGGCATTTCGAAGGGCTCTTCGCCCACGGTCTTGGCCAGGGCATCCAGCTTAAGCTTGAGGAAGGCCTTGTCGTTGGTGCGCATGTCCATGGACAGGGTTTTTGCGACGGCGCCCAGACCACGGGGCTGCTCGGTACCGTTCACCCAGACTTCGAAGGGCAGGGCACGGCCCATTTCATTTGAGACTTCGCCGACGAAAAGGGCGAATTCACCCTGGGGCGTTTCGATCATGTAGGACCAAGCGCTGTTGCCGTCGGTCATGCGGGGCCGGCCGGGCCAGCGCAGGGAGGCCAGCACGGGGGCGGGCAGGGCACCGATGGACATGCGGCGGTTGGCGCTGTCGATGGTGACGTCCTGGGGCTGCTTTTGCGTGGTGGCAGTGGTGTTGCTGTCCACGGAAAGGACGGAACCGAGCACGCTGTTGGGACGATAGGTGGCCAGACCCTTGAGGCCGGACTTCCAGGCGGCCATGTAGAGATCTTCAAAGTCGGCGTAGGGATAGTCGGCGGGGACGTTCACCGTCTTGGAGATGGAGGTATCCACGTAAGGGGCAACGGCAGCCACCATTTCTTCATGGGCCTGGGCGGAGATTTCCAGGGCGGTGATGAAGTATTCGGGCAGCTTGCTGGTGTCGCCACCCATGTGCTTGTACAAGCGCCACGCGTAGTCCTCAACGGCGTATTCCTTGTGGGTGCCGTCGGCCATGCGTTTTTTGCGGGTGTAGGTCCAGGAGAAGGGGGGCTCGATGCCGTTGGAGGCATTGTCGGCAAAGGCCAGGCTGATAGTGCCGGTGGGGGCGATGGACAGCAGGTGTGAATTGCGCAGGCCGTGCTTGCGGATCTGGTCCTTGACGTCCTGGGGCAGGCGGGAAGCAAAGTTGCCGCCGGACAGGTAGAGGTCGGCATTGAACAGGGGGAAGGGACCACGCTCCTTGGCCAGTTCAACGGAGGCCAGGTAGGAACGGTCGCGCATGAACTCGGAAATCTTGGTGGCCATGGCGCGGGCTTCGGGATTGTCGTACTTGAGCCGCAGCATGATCAGGGCATCGCCTAGGCCGGTGAAGCCGAGGCCGACGCGGCGCTTGTTCATGGCTTCGTCGTGTTGCTGTTCCAGGGGCCAGTGGGTGGCGTCCAGTACGTTGTCCAGCATGCGCACGGAGGTGTCGATCACCTTGGCAAAGCCGGCGAAATCGAAGCTGGCCTGTTCGGTGAAGGCGGCTTCCACGAACAGGGTCAGGTTGATGGAACCCAGGCAGCAGCAGCCGTAGGGCGGCAGGGGCTGTTCGGCGCAGGGGTTGGTGGCTTCGATGGTTTCGCAGTAGTACAGGTTGTTGTCCCTGTTCATGCGGTCCAGGAACAGGATGCCGGGTTCTGCGTGGTCGTAGGTGGAGCGCATGACCTGTTCCCACAAGTCGCGGGCAGGTACTTTGCGATAGACCCAGAGGCCGTCTTCGCGCTGGTAGGCACCGGCGGCCATGACATCGGCGGCGGGTACGGCGCGGTGGGTGAGTTCTACATCGCCAGCGACTTCAACGGCCTTCATGAAGGCATCGGTCACACCGACGGAGATGTTGAAGTTGGTCAGGTCGCCGCTGTCCTTGGCGTGGATGAATTCCTCGATATCGGGATGGTCGCAACGCAACACGCCCATTTGAGCACCGCGGCGGGAGCCGGCAGATTCCACGGTCTCGCAGGAGCGGTCGAACACACGCATGTAGGAGACGGGGCCGGAGGCGCGGGACTGGGTGCCTTTAACGTGGGCACCGATGGGGCGAATGGAGGAGAAGTCGTAGCCGACACCGCCGCCGCGGCGCATGGTTTCTGCAGCCTGCTGGAGGGCGGTGTAGATGCCGGGACGGCCATCAACCACTTCAGAGATGGAGTCGCCGACGGGCTGGACGAAGCAGTTGATCAGGGTGGCGGTCAGATCGGTGCCGGCAGCGGAGTTGATACGACCGGCGGGGACAAAACCTTGTTCCTGGGCTTCAAGAAAGCGGGTTTCCCAATAGGTGCGCTTGTCTTCGGCTTCGTTGGCAGCCAAAGCACGGGCAACGCGGGCGCGAACCTCATGGACGTCGCGCTCATTGCCCTTGGCGTACTTTTCCAGCAGGACTTCACCGGAGATTTCCTGGGGCAGGGGCAGACCGAGCTGGCCTACGTATTGGTCTTGGGATTCCTCGGTGGTATTCAGTTCAGTGGTCATTTATAAGTCCCGAAGATAAAGAAATTTCTGTAAAAAAATCGACCGGCTGAGGAGCTGTTTCGCTAGCCGGGGCGGAAGGATAACTGTGTCTTTTTTTGAAGCAAAGTGAAATATTTTGTGCCTCGATAAAACAAGGGCTTGCACTACATGTTGTGGAGGCTTTGAAGAAGCGACACTACATATAGTAGGTGGCCTTGCGGAAAAGACAAATAAAAAAAGCCCCGGATTCAGGGCTTTGATCACGCTATTTGATAAGTTACTTCAGGCACGAAAAATGGATTTTCGTGCAAGTGTTTGATTTTTTGAGTCGGGTATTGAATGCCTGTCTGGCGAAAGGCATAGGTGCTTCGCTGGTGTTAACTATCCAGGCGTCCCATGCGGGCGCGTTCTTCTCTTTGAACGAAGGTAATGAACTTTTGCAGTTCGTTTTCCTGGGCGGGGGTCAGGTTCTGAAAATTGCAGCCCAAGCGGATCGCCTCATGGGTTCCCCGGGCGATTTCACCAATAAAGCAGATCTTGATGGAGACCTGCATCACTCCCTGGGTTTTGATGTCGATCCGGGTGTTGGGAAAGACCTTGCCCATGACAAAGGATGCCGGGAGTGACGGGATTTCCAGACCAACGCCGCCAAGACCGATGTCTACCGCGTTCAGCTTGATTTCCTGCTTGTCGTCCAGTGTGATGGTACAGACTGGGCGCTGGGTGATTGGCAGGGAGAGCCGGAAAAACTCCCGGCGCTGCAGGCGGACGTAGCGGTCTGGCAAAGGCACAATGAAGGCGCGACGTTTGTTGTACGTGGTTGCCTTGATGACGCCGGTCACGAACTGATTGCGAATGCCCATGGGAAGGGCAACAAAGTAGTTCTTGTTACTTTGCAGCAGGCGGGCGTTCAATTCTTCGCTGCCGCCCCAGTCAAAAACCAGGTTGCCGTCTTCTTCGTCCACATCCAGCAGCACCGTCAGCACACTATCTTTGCCTTCATTGAACATGATGCTGACCTGGGTGCCATCATTGATCAACTGACGCAGGTAGAAAATGATCTCCCGGCGAGAGGTGATAGTGAAGTCATCCTGCTGATTGTTGTTCGGAGGGCTCATGACGGGGTTGCAACAGCGGCTGCGACGAAACGTTCTGATTTATCAAAAATGCTTGTTTGGATTGCAGGATCAATGCAATCAAAAAGAGTGACGTCAGACAGGGTGTTGAACCAGGTCAATTGCCGCTTGGCAAATTGACGGGTCGCGAAGACACCACGATCACGCAACTCTTGAGTCACTATTCTACCCTCCAAATGGTCCCAAACCTGCCTGTATCCCACGCTTCGCATGGAAGGGAGGTCGGCGTGGAGTTCATACTTTCGTCGTAGTTCGACCACTTCGTCAACCAGACCCGCTTTCAGCATGAAGTCGAAGCGTTCGGCGATGCGGGCATGAAGCCAGCTTCGATCGGAAGGCGCGAGTCCCATGGACAGAACCCGGTAGGGCAGAGGATTGCGCTTCTGGGCAGCGTACAGCACGCTCATGGGCTGGCCGCTGAGGCGCACGACTTCCAGAGCCCGCTGGATGCGCTGGCTGTCATTGGGGGCCAGGCGGGCAGCTGTTTCCGGGTCGAGCTTGGCGAGTTCGGCATGGAGGGCTGGCCAACCCTGCTGCGTGGCCTGAGCTTCGATTTCGGCCCGCAGGGCCGGGTCTGCCTGGGGCAGGTCGGCCAAACCGTCCATCAGGGCCTTGAAGTAAAGCATGGTACCGCCCACCAGCAGGGGGATCTTGCCCCGGGTGGTGATGTCGGCCATGAGGGCCTGGGCATCTTGGCAGAAGCGGGCGGCGGAATAGCTTTCCTCTGGGGTGATCAGGTCAATCAAATGATGGGGGTAACGATCCAGGGTTTCGGCATCGGGCTTGGCTGTGCCCAGGTTCATGTCCTTGAACACCTGGGCCGAGTCCACGCTGATCAGCTCCACCGGCAGGCGGTCGGCCATTTCGAAGGCCAAGGCTGTTTTTCCTGAGGCTGTCGGCCCCATAAGAAAAATGGCGGGGGGGAGTTTCTCTGCAATGGCCACGACCTACTGCCCCCGCATGAATAACTTATCCAAGTCACTCATGGACAGTTGTACCCAGGTGGGGCGGCCATGGTTGCATTGATCGGCCCGCTCGGTGGCTTCCATGTCCCGCAGCAAGGCATTCATTTCCGGCAGGGACAGCAGTCGATGGGCGCGCACGGCACCATGGCAGGCCATGGTGGCGAGCAGTTCGTTGCGTCGGGCTTCGATCACGCGACTGGCCGGGAATTCCCGCAGGTCGGCCAGCAGGGCGCGGATCAGGGTGGGCAGGTCGCCAGCGGCCAGCAGGGCGGGGACGGTGCGTACCGCCAGTTCCTGGGGACCGGCGGCGGCGATCTCGAAGCCCAGCAGTGGCAGGGTGTCGCTGTGATCGGTGGCTGTCGCCATCTCTGCGCTGCTGGCGTTCATCAGCAGTGGCACCAGTAGCGGCTGGGTGGGCGGTGGGCCGGCATCCAGTTGATTCTTGATGCGCTCGTAAAGAATGCGCTCGTGGGCGGCGTGCATGTCCACCACCACCAGCCCGGCGCTGTTCTGGGCCAGGACGTAGATGCCGTGCAACTGGGCGATGGCGTAGCCCAGGGGTGGCGGGCCTTCCGGCGATGATTCAGGCAGCGCTTGGCTTGGACGATCCCCCGGGGCGCTGGCCGCGAAGGCGCTACGGGCAAAATCGAGATAGGCGGTGGGGGATTGTTCCCGCACGGCCAGTTCGCCTTGCTGATAAGGCCTTTGATAGCCGAATTGTGGGCTGTAGGCGGAGTTTGCTGCCGGATTGAGCGCAGAGGCTCCTTCACTGAAGCCATTGTGTTGGGCGTGTTCTTCAAGCGGGACTGCACTCAAAGGAACAGCCAGGGCCCGCTGTACGGCATGGAAAACGAACTGGTGAATGCCGCGGCCATCGCGGAAGCGCACTTCGGTCTTGGCTGGATGCACGTTCACATCCACGCCCGCCGGGTCCATGTCAAGGAACAGGGCGTAGGCCGGATGGCGGGCACCGTGCAATACATCGGTGTAGGCCTCGCGCACCGCATGGGTCAGCAGCTTGTCACGGACGAAGCGGCCATTCACGTAGAAAAACTGATCGTCCCGGGAAGCCTTGGAATAGGCCGGCAGCGCGGCATAGCCGGTGAGGCGCAGGGGGCCGGCGGTGACATCAATGGCGCGGACATGGCCAAAAAAATCGTCCCCCAGCAGTTCTTGCGTGCGGCGTTGCAGGTCGCCCTGGTTGTAGCGGCGGCGCGGCGTGCCGTTGTGGCTGAGGCTGAAGGCTACGCCGGGATTGGCCAGGGCCATGCGGCGCAGGGCTTCGTCACAGTGGGCGAATTCGGTGGCTTCCGTCTTGAGGAACTTGCGCCGGGCCGGGGTGTTGAAATACAAGTCCGCCACTTCGATGACGGTACCGGCACCGAGGGCGGCGGGCTCGATGGTCATGGTTTCACTGCGGATGCGGCTGCCCCGTTGGGCATCCACCGTGCGACTGGTGATGCTGACCCGGGCGACCGAGGCGATGGAGGCCAGGGCTTCGCCGCGGAAGCCGTAGCTGCCGACCCGCTCCAGGTCTTCCAGACTGGTGATCTTGCTGGTGGCGTGGCGGGCCAGGGCCAGGGGCAAGTCTTCCGGCGCCATGCCGCAGCCGTCATCGGTGATGCGCAGCAGGCGCACACCACCTTCTTCCAGGGCCACATCAATGCGGGTGGCTCCGGCGTCGAGGCTGTTTTCCACCAGTTCCTTGAGCACGGAGGCAGGTCGCTCCACCACCTCGCCAGCAGCAATCTGGCTGATGAGCAGGTCGGGCAGGGGATGGATACGGGGGAATTGGGTGGAGTTCGCCATGGGGGCCGGATTATCCCAGACTCCCCAGTCCTTGAGTTTCAGTCCTTGAATCTTTGCGCCCCAGGCTTGGTAAGCTGTACTTCCTCATTCCGCCTTCGGGCGGAGCAAAAAAGGACAAAGCCATGCGTATCCTCCTTTGTGGTGCTACCGGCTTTATCGGCCGCCATCTTGCTGCCCGTCTGCGTCAAGCAGGCCATGAAGTCGTACCGGCCAGTCGCCAGCCATTGCCCGGTGGTGTGGCCATGAATTACATGACCGATACCACCCCGGAGGTTTGGTTGCCTCGCTTGCAGGGTATCGACGCCGTGGTGAACGCGGTGGGCATTCTGATTGAGTCTTCTGATGCGACCTATGGCCCCCTTCATCATCAGGGGCCTGCCGCGTTGTTTGATGCCTGCGTTCTGGCCGGGGTGAAACGGGTCGTCCAGGTTTCGGCGCTGGGGGCCGAAACGGCCAGCACCCCATACTTTGCGACCAAGAAAGCCGCCGAAGATCATCTGCAGCAACTCCCCCTCGCCTGGCAGATCGTGCGGCCCTCCGTGGTCTATGGTCCTGACGGTCATGCGGCTCGCCTGTTTCATCTGCTGGCAGCCTTGCCGGTGATCAGCCTGCCCGCCGGTGGCCGGCAGGCCATGCAGCCGGTGCACGTGGACGATCTGGCTGATTTGGTTTTGCAGTTGCTGAACCCCGAGGTGCCCGCCGAGCAGGTGGTGGAAGCGGTTGGTGCCCAGAAAGTCTTGTACCGGGACATGTTGGCCGCTTACCGCCGGGGCATGGGCTGGTCATCCGCCATTGGTATTCCAGTCCCCGGCTTCGTCATTGACCTGACCGTAAAACTGCTCGATTTCGTTCCCGGTGTCGTGCTTAACAGCGATACCTGGCGCATGTTGCAGCAGGGCAGCGTCGGTGGCGAACATGCCGTGACCACCATGACCCAGCTGCTCGGGCGGGAGCCCCTGGGGGTGGATCAATTCATCACCGCCCGCAATGGCCCGGCTTTGCGCAAGGAAACCTTGGCCCGCTTGACCAAGGTGCTGATCCCGGCGGCCCTGGTTGTGGCAGGCTGCGCCGCCCTGCTGGCGGGCTTGCTGAAATAATCTCAAAGGCCGTTGTTGAGGCAAAATCCCGATCTTTCAAATCAAAAGCAATCTGGAGACACCATGACTCAAGCCAGCTTCGCCACCTGCGACCTTTGCGACGAGCACAAGAACGATACGGACGGCGCCTTCCGCGTGCTGCCGCCGATCTTTCGCGACTTTGGCAAGCGCATCAAATTTTCCGGCCCGGTGAGTACCGTCAAGTGCTTCGAGGACAACACCCTGGTCAAGGCGGCGGTGGATTCCCCCGGTGAAGGTCGGGTACTGGTGGTAGATGGCGGCGCTTCCCTGCGGCGTGCCTTGGTCGGTGGCAATCTGGGCAAGGCCGCCGCCAAGAACGGTTGGGCCGGTGTCGTGGTGTACGGTGCCGTGCGCGACAGCGCCGAGCTGGCCGAATGCGATACCGGCATCCGCGCCATGGCCGCCATGCCCCTGCCTACCGAGAAACGCAACGAAGGCCAGAAGGATGTGGCCGTGCAGATCGAAGGCGTCTGGATTCGCCCGGGCGACATGCTCTATGCCGACGAAGACGGCATTGTGGTGATGCCGGCCTGATTGACTTTGTTCCAATAAAAAGGGCCGCCAGAATTCTGGCGGCCCTTTTTTATTGCGGCGCAGTGTTTACTGGGCGATGGGCCCAAACTCCACCGGCACCCAGGCATAGCTGCCTTTGCCTTCAGCCCGGACATGGCCCAGGCCGGGGAAGGGCAGGTGGGCACCGGCCACCAGGGTTTTGTCGGCTGATGCTTGCTTGAACAGCTTGCGGCGGCTTTCCGCAGCTTTTTTCTGGTCCGTGTCGAACTCGATGGTGATATCCGGCTTGGCAAACTGGGCCGAGGCGCTATGGACCAGATCACCCCAAAGTAACAGCTGCTGACCGTCGGAATCCAGCCGATAGGCCGTATGGCCCGGGGTATGGCCGGGGGCCGGCACAGCGGTGAAGCCGGGGACAAGGGCATCACCCGTGTTGAAAGTCTTCCATTTGCCGGAGGCCAGCAGGGGGGCGGCCACGTCCCGGGCCAGTTTGAAGAAGCCCTGTTTGCCCTCGGGAGCCTTGGCGGCCACTTCGGGGGACAGCCAGAAGTCGGCATCGGTCTTGGGCACAAGAACCTCTGCCTTGGGGAAGGTCGGCTTGCCATCGGCGCCGATCAGGCCACCAAAGTGGTCGGCATGCAGGTGGGTGATCAACACCACATCAACTTGCTCGGGGCTATAGCCGGAGGCTTTGATGTTGTCGATCACCTGACCCAGGGTCGGCCCGAACAGTTTGGCGGCGCCAGTATCCACCAGCACCAGCTTGCTGCCGGTGTTGATCAGGAAGGCATTCACGCCCGTTTGCATCTTGGGATAGCTGGCGAACATGCGGGCCAGGAGGGATTGAACCTCCTTGGGCGTGGCATTTTTCAGCAGGCTGCTGTCCAGTTGGATGGACCCGTCAAAGAGGGCTGTGACTTCGGCTTTGCCGACCATCAGGCGGTAGTAGCCGGGAACTTGGGTCTTGATCTGGGGCGCTTCGGCCTGGGCCGGTTGGGGGTGCAGGGCCGTGCCGGCCAGCCCCAGTGCCAAGGCGGCAGCGAGGGAAAGTCGGGCAAAACTCTTGGGGAAGTTCATGGCGAGCCTTTCTGTGGTGAGGGGGAACGGGCAAGTATAGCGATGCCTGTGCGGACATTATTCGGATGGGGTGCAGCCATCGGGTAAACTCCTGCCCTTTCATCCTTGGCCCGTCCCCGTGGAATTTCTCGCCCAATTCGTTGATATCGTCCTCCACCTGGACAAATACCTGCCGCCCCTGATCCAGGAGTACGGCATCTGGATTTACGCCATTCTGTTTGCGGTGATCTTTTCCGAGACCGGTTTCGTGGTGTTGCCCTTCCTGCCAGGCGATTCGCTGCTCTTCGTGGCGGGCCTGGTCTGGGTGCAAGCGGGAATGGATGTGCCCTTGTTGATCCTGGTGCTGTCCTTGGCAGCGATTACGGGCAATTCCCTCAACTACGCCATTGGCCGTGCCCTGGGCAACAAGGTCTATCAGTGGCCGGATTCCCGCTTCTTCAAGCGCTCAGCCTTGGAGAAGACCCACGCCTTTTATGAGCGTCACGGTGGCAAGACCATCATTGCCTCCCGCTTTCTGCCCCTGTTTCGCACCTTTGCGCCCTTTGTGGCCGGGGTCGGGGCCATGGGGTTTGGGCGCTTCAGCTTGTTCAATATTGTTGGCGGCGTATTGTGGGTGGGATCTTTGACCATCGCCGGCGTGTTGTTCGGCAACATTCCTGTGATCCGCAACAACCTTTCCTTGATGGTGGTTGCCATCGTGGTGGTGAGCCTGATTCCTGCTGTCGTAGGCTGGTGGATGAATCGCCAGGAGGCTCGCGCTTGAGGCTGCGGACAAGGCCGCTATCGGGACTGTTGCTGCTGGCGTTGCTGGCGGGCTGCAGTACCAACCCCCAACCGGGAAAGTCATCGACGCGGAGTTCTGGTGTTGAGCCGTCCCAGTTGATGAAGTCGGACATGGACCGGGTGGCCGAAGCCCATTTACAGGATGCTTTGGCATCCCTGAAAACCCTCACGGAAAAGCTTTACAAGCGCAATCCCCGGGAACTGAAAAAGGGTGGCTTGAGCCGGGCGGAAGATGCCGTTGAGCGCCTGTTCGGCAAGCAGCACAACTGGCGTTTCCCCGAGTTGGAAGGCAAGTTCGGCACGGAGGCCATGCAACTGGCCTTCAAGCCCGATTACACCGGTGATCGAGTGTTTGCCCTGATGGCAGGGCTGGGCGGCATGACGCTGGCTGCTTTTGGCGAGCGTTACGAGTTTTATCTGCTGAACGAATTGAACGCCCAAGGGCTTTACAACGCGGCCCGCAATGTGGAAATCACCGTCTGGAAGATGGGCCATGATCGGGATGCCGAGGGCAATTTACTGCTGCTTTCCAATGAGCTGGGAGGCGCACCGAATCTGAGTTATGAGCGGGAATTTGGCAAGGTGATCGGCAATCTGGATACCTTGTCCCGCATCGTTTCAGACAAGACCAATCGCGCCGTGGTGAAAGTGGTGCAGAGCATGGCGTCGGCGGTATTCCTGCCGGTGGCCGTATTGAAATAAGGTTCCATGAAGAAGTACGTCATTCTTATTTCCGGCCGGGGCAGCAATATGCGCTCTTTGCTGGAAGCGCGTCTGCCCGGTCAGTGTGCGGCAGTTTTCAGCAACCGGCCCGATGCACCAGGGCTTGAATTCGCCTGCGCCCAGGGCGTTCCTGCGCTCGTGGTGGATCACAAACTGTATCCGGGACGGGAGGCCTTCGATCAGGCCCTGATGCGGGAGATTGATCATTACGCACCGGATCTGGTGTTGCTGGCCGGATTCATGCGGATTCTGACGCCAGGTTTCGTTCAGCACTACGCCGGGCGTCTGCTCAATATTCATCCCTCTCTGCTGCCTGCCTTCCCGGGACTGGATACCCATGGGGCTGCTTTGCGCGCCGGGGTTCGCCTGCACGGGGCGACGGTCCATTTCGTCACCCCGGAGCTGGATGTGGGCCCTGCCCTGATTCAGGCAGCGGTGCCAGTGTTGCCGGACGATACGCCGCAGTTGTTGGCAGCACGGGTGCTGCAGCAAGAGCATGTGATTTACCCCAGGGCGGTGCGCTGGTTCCTCGAAGGGCGGGTGGCCCTGGAAGGGAACAAGGTCCGGCTGGATGTGCCCCCTTCTGACCTTGCCGGCGACGGCGTGGCTCTGCGCTTTCCCGGACCATGAATGCCTGGCGTCGGCGGGGGATTGTTTTTGCCCTGCTGCTTTCCGTAGCCCTGCACCTGAGTATCGTGACTGCCCCCGGGTGGTCCCTCAGCAGCGTGCTGGCACCGGAAACGCCGGAATTGCTGGAAGCCCATCTGGCAAAACCTGCTCCTGTCACACCGCCTTTGCCCGCCAAGGAAAAGCCGAAAGCCCTGGCACCGGAAGTGTTGAAGCCCGCTGAATCTGCAACGCCAGTCCCGGACAGCGCTGCTACTCCTTCGGCCCCTCAGCCTGTGGCACCGACCAAGGCGGCTCCCGCAGTGCCGGCCCCTGTTGCGGTGGCGGAAGAGGCGCCGGAGGCACCGATTCCCTTGCCGCGCAAAGGCCATGTGCGCTTTGGCGTGTATAAGGGCGGCAGCGGTGAGCGCAGCATGCTGGTCGGGCGCTCGCTCCATGAATGGCAGCATGACGGCAAGCGCTATCGATTGTCGGCCACCACCGAGACCATCGGGATTGCCGCACTGTTCAAGAGTGTGAAGATTTTGCAAAGTAGTGAGGGCGGTTTCCTCAAGGGCGAACTCAAGCCCACCAGTTTTCGCCATGACCGTGGCGAGGGCGATGTGGCGGAATCGACCTTTGACTGGAATGCCCGTACCGTGAGCCTGCAAAATGGGCAATCGGCCAGCATCGGCGAGGGGGCGGAAGACATGCTCTCCATGTTCTACCAGTTGATGCAGGCGGCCCAGCGGGGTGAAGGCTTCGTGATGGCGGTGGCCAACGGACGCAAGGTGGAACGTTATGGTTTCGAGTGGCAGGGGGAAGAGGTCCTCG
This sequence comes from Rhodocyclaceae bacterium, assembly GCA_036504515.1. Taxonomy (GTDB): domain Bacteria; phylum Pseudomonadota; class Gammaproteobacteria; order Burkholderiales; family Rhodocyclaceae; genus AWTP1-18. The sequence continues at coordinate 434,416 of DASXVA010000012.1, read as the reverse complement.
ACATCAAGGCCGGACACTTCCATGCCTGGCATGTGCGCATCCGCTCGGCAACAGGAAATGCGACGGATGGTCGGGGCAGCGATATGACCGAAGTCTGGTTGGGTAAGGAAGTCGCGGGATTGCCGATACGCATCCGCTATACCGACCGCAAGGGTGAAGTGGGCGACCAGATCGCCGATGAAATTGAATACGACAAATGAAAAGAGAATCCACTGTGAGCAATGTTTCCCACGCCAAGACCAGCAACCCCCAACAACGGGTGACCATTGGCCTGATTGATGAAGCCCTTTCGGCCCTGACCAGTCTGCTGGACTTCACCTATCCTGCTGATGCTGTGCTGTCGCGCTTCTTCCGCGAACACAAGGCCCTGGGCCCGCGGGAACGGACCTTCGTGGCCGAGACGGTGTACAACGTGTTACGTCACAAGCGCAGCCTCGAACGCATTTGCAGTCTTGACGGTGACAAGGCCACCCCGCGCAAGCTCTTTCTGGCCGTACTGGTGCGCCACCTGGGCATGAGCCAGCGGCAATTGTCCGAGGTGCTCAAGAGCAAGGAGCTGGATTGGGTGGCCGAACTCAAAGGCCGTACCGAAGGCGACTTGACCCTGGCAGAACAGGCGGACTTGCCTGACTGGCTGGCGGAGCGCCTGCTGACCCAGATGACCCCCGAAGCCCTGCTGGAATTGGCCCGGGGCTTGAATCACTCAGCACCGCTGGACCTGCGGGTGAACAGCCTGAAGGCGAATCGCGATGAGGTGCTGGCCCAGTTGCGCAGCGAAGGTCTTGATGCAGAACCCACGCCCTACGCGCCCTTCGGTATTCGCCTCAAAGGCAAGCCTTTCCTGGCAAAGCATCCTTTGTTTCTGGATGGCAGTTTTGAGGTACAGGATGAAGGTAGCCAATTGCTAGGCCATTTGCTGGCACCCAAGCGCGGCGAGATGGTGGCCGATTTCTGCGCCGGTGCTGGTGGCAAGACGCTGCTACTGGGGGCCTTGATGCGGTCTACCGGACGGCTCTACGCCTTTGATGTGTCTGACAAACGCCTGGCCAAGTTCAAGCCTCGGGCTGCGCGCTCCGGTCTGTCCAATATTCATCCCGCAGTCATCGCCAACGAGCAGGATCAGCGCATCAAACGCCTGGCCGGCAAGTTGGATCGGGTGCTGGTAGATGCTCCCTGTTCCGGTCTTGGCACCCTGCGGCGCAATCCTGACTTGAAGTGGCGTCAAAGCCCCCAGAGCGTTGCCGAACTGACCGTCAAGCAAGGCGATATTCTCGCCGCCGCAGCCCGGCTGGTGAAGAATGGCGGACGTTTGGTCTATGCCACTTGCAGTTTGTTGGCGGAAGAAAATCAAGCCATTGTTGATGCCTTCCTGGCGGCCCACCCTGAGTTCAAGCGGATTTCCTGCGCCGAGGTATTGGCCAAACAGGAGATCAAGCTGGATACCGGCGAAGACCTACACCTGACGCCCCACCAGCATGGCACCGATGGTTTTTACGCCGCTGTACTGGAACGGATTGCATGATTCCCCCGTTGCCCCGGGGACGGATTTCTCTTTGTCTGGCCCTGTGCCTGACACTGGGAAGCCCTTCCTGGGCAGGCACAGTGATGCCGGCCAGTGGCACCATGGAGGTAGCTTTTTCCCCTTGGGATGATGCGGAGGGTTTGGTCTTGCGGACATTGGCCTCCGCTCGGCATTCCATTCTGGTTCAAGCTTACGTGCTGACCAGTCGCAACATCGCCAATGCCCTGCAAGAGGCCAAGGCGCGCGGTGTCGATGTACGGATTCTTGCTGACAAGGAGCAGATGGAGCGCAACGAAAGCTCCCTGATTCCCCAGTTGGCTGGAGCAGGCATTCCCATTCGCCTGGAAACCCGCTACAGCGCGGCCCACAACAAGGTACTAGTGCTGGATGCGGACAATGCCCATCCCGTGGTGGTGACCGGCAGTTACAACTTCAGTTGGTCCGCCCAGGCCCGCAATGCTGAAAACCTGTTGGTACTGCGGGATAACCCGAAACTTGCCAAGGCCTATCAGGACAACTGGCTACGGCAATGGAGCGAAGCGGAACCTCTTGAAGCCAGTGTCGGCATGGATGGCAATGTGTCGCCAGCCCCCCGTACTACTCGTCGTGCCAGTCGGTCTGGCGATGCCAGCCTTTGCTCACTACTGACGGCCCAAGAGCGTCGCCTAGTTGGCAGCGACTGCCGTCAGCGATAAAACAAACCTTCTTCGCCGTTTCAGCACAGCACCCTTCAGCGCGGTACCCGTTTCGGTTTCACCAAAAAAAACCCCGATCCTTGGATCGGGGCTTGAAACCAACCCCTTTGCGGGGCTGGAGGAGGAGACAAACTGGTACGTATTGCTTAGGCAGCCTTCTTGGCCTTGGGAGCAGCGGAACCAACAGCCTTGACAGTGGCGCTGGTAGCGGCGGCTACATTGGCTTCGGCGATTTCAGCAACTTGCTTGGCAGCCTTGTTGATGCTGTCGTAAGCGGAGTTGGCAGCGGCCAGGGCAGACTTGACGGCGGCAACAGCCACGTCGGAGCCGGCGGGGGCGTTCTTGGCAGCCTTGTCGAGAGCGGAGCCGACGTTCTTGTTCACTTCAGCGTATTGGGATTCGAACACCTTGCCCAGTTCTTCTTGGGTTTGGGTGGCGATTTCATAAACGCTACGGGAGTAGGAAACGGCCTTTTCCAGGGCGGGCTGGGCAATGGTGGTTTGCAGAGCAACCAGTTCTTGCACGTCCTTGGCGGACAGCACGGTCTTGGCATTGGAGACGACGTCTTCCAGCACGGAACGGGCGGTGTTCAGGTTCAGAGCTGCCAGACGTTCAGCGCTAGCAAAAGCGGTGTTGGCGATAGTCAGCAGGGTTTCCACGTTGGCTTTGTGAGCGGCGGAAACTTGTTCGGGGATTGCGTAGGTCATGGTGACACTCCTGAATAAAATTGAATGGGGGCTTCCGAATCGTGAATCGTTACTGCAAGTTCTGTTGGTGATAGCGAAACTTTTTGCTACCTGGCAGTCGATTTGTTGCGCTGCATCATGATTCGAATTATAGGTGGGGAATTTCCGATGTCAAGTTCTTTTTGTTGCGGCGCACAAGAAAAAGTTTGAATCATTTTTCATTAGCTAATTCAATAGGTTGAAATAGCTAATCAGGCTTTCATCTGAAGGGGATGTTGCCCTGCGACAAGCCGAGTTTCAGGCTTATTTGTCTTGGCCCCGGGGCTGGATAACGGCCCGGACACGCTCCTGTTTGCCCTGGGCAACGGAACCGTTGGGACCGTTGGTCACGGTGTAGTTCTCGGACTTTGCATCGTAGATGATGTACTGGCCGCGAACGTCATCCTGTCCGCTTTTGACATGGGCTTTGTTGAAGAACTCGCTTTTTTCGGTCTTGCTGTCGTGCTCTATACGTTCCGCTTCGCCTTCGACGTATTCGTTTTTGCCTTCTCGCTTCTGCTTAAACCAAGCCAGCCCGTTGGGGCCGCCGGTGGCAATGCCTTTCTGGAATCCGCCGGCATCTTCCGCCACGACCAGTTTGTCGGATTTGATGATGAGGGTGCCCTGGGTAAGGATCACGTTACCTTCAAAGGTATGAGTTTTTTTTGCCTCATCGACAAAGACCCGGTCGGATTCGAGATTGACCGGCTTTTCCCTGTCGGCCCGTTCGGCCTGGGCCGGTAAGGCAAGGCTGGCGAGGGCGCAGGCGAGGGCAGTCAGACGCAGGGGAAAAGTCGAGGTCATTTTGTTTCCTTCTTGAAAGTGCCGTGCACGCGTCCCTGGAGTTGGGATGTTTTTTCTTTACCCAGATACTCGATACCGGTGCCATGCATGACGTTAGTTCCCCGGGTAATGGTGACCGGGACCGTACCTACTGAACGTTCGTCATCAGGGTAGACGGTCAGCGCTTCGGTTTCGATCAGTGTTTGAGGCTGGCTACCGACGGCGGGACGGGTGACTTTGACGTTCCCTTTCAGGCGAATCTCTTTGCCATCCCTGCTCAACCAGGCTTCCTTGGAAACCACTTGGGTCGGTCGGTCGCTGCGATGGATGGTCAGAAAGGGAGCCGTGAGTTCCGTACTGTCGTCATCGGGGAAGTGCACCATGTGTTTTGCGATCAGTGACTGGGTGAGTTGCCCCGTCTCGCCAAAACGGCGAACGGTAAAGTTGTCCACCATGTAATCCGGATCGTGGCGGCTATTGGCATTGTTATGAGCTTCTTGGGCTTCCGTGGTTTTTTCGAGCCAGTAACTCAGGCCCGCCACCAGGGCGAGCAGGGCAATGGGGAGCAGGGTGGCGCCGGAGATTTTCATGGTCAGATGACCTTGGCGCGGAAAAGATCGTGCATGTTCAGGGCGCCTTGTAGCTTGCCGTCCTCAAGGACCAATAGCTGATTGATCTTGCGTTCTTCCATCAAGGCGACGGCTTCAACTGCCAGGCGGTCGGGCCCGATGCTGCGGGGGGCGGGGGTCATGAGTTGCCCGACAGTGAGTTGGCGCAGGTCGCCATGTTTTTCCAGGGCCCGGCGCAGATCGCCATCCGTGAATATGCCTTTGATGGCCTGTTGATCGTCTTCCACGACGGTCATGCCCAAGCCGCCATGGGTCATGGCTAGCAGTGCTGTTGGAATGGTCTCGGCCTGGTTGACTGTGGGCACCTGTTCCGCAGGACGCATGACGTCGCGGACGTGGGTCAGTAGTTTTCGGCCCAGGGCACCACCGGGATGGGAGCGGGCAAAGTCGTCGGCACCAAAACCACGCAGGTCGAGCAAGGTCACAGCCAGTGCATCGCCCAGCGCCAAGGCGGCCGTTGTACTGGCGGTGGGGGCGAGATTGAGTGAGCAGGCCTCCTGGGCAACGGTGGCATCGAGATGGGCGTCTGCCTCCTTTGCCAAGGACGAGACGGGATTGCCGGTCATGGCAATCAAGGCACCACCGAGGCGACGGATATGGGGAACGATGGTGAGCAGTTCGTCGTTTTCCCCTGAATTCGAGATGGCAATAAATACGTCATCCCGGGTCACCATGCCCAGGTCGCCATGAATGGCTTCTGCAGCATGGACAAAGAAAGCCGGAGTCCCCGTGCTGGCCAGGGTTGCGGCAATCTTGCGGGCGATGTGTCCCGACTTGCCGATGCCACTGACAATGACCCGTCCCTTGCAGGCCAGAACGATTTCAACCGCGCGGATGAAACTGGTATCAAGACGTTGTTCAAGGGCCTGCAATGCTTCCGCCTCAATACGCAAAACGCGCCGGGCCATGGCCAGAATCTGTTCGGGGGAGGGCGCAGGAATCATGAGGAAGAGCGGTTATGATGAAGGCAGATTATAACCAAGCCCTAACCTTGTCCCCCGACTGTTCCCGATGGATTCTGCCCTTAGCCTTGTTCTGATTCTGTTGGCCTCCGCAGTGCTTGTGGTGGTGGCTTTTCGCAGCCTTAATCTGCCACCGGTGCTGGGCTACTTGCTGGTCGGTGCGGTGATTGGCCCCCAGGCCCTGAATTGGGTACCAGATTCAGAGGTGGCACGGCACCTTGCCGAATTTGGCGTGGTGTTCCTCATGTTCACCATTGGTCTCGAGTTCTCGTTGCCGAGACTGTTCGCTATGAAGCGCATCGTCTTTGGCCTTGGCGCCCTGCAGGTTGTGGCTACCTTGCTGTTGGCGATGCTTTTGAGCCAGGGCTTTGGGCTTTCCTGGGGGACGGGGTTCGCCTTGGGCGGCGCCTTGTCCATGTCATCGACGGCGGTGCTTTCCCGGTTGTTGACTGATCGACAGGAGCTGGATTCCAGGCATGGTCAGGAAGTCATGGGTGTTCTGCTGTTCCAGGACATTGCCGTGGTGCCCTTGCTCATCCTTGTACCGGCCTTGTCCCAAACGGCAGGGGAGATGGCGGGCACGTTGGCCATTGCCATGGCCAAGGCGGCAGTGGCGCTTGTTGTTGTGGTCTTTCTTGGGCAGCGGCTGATGCGAGGCTGGTTCTTTGTTGTCGCCCGGGGGAAATCGGCCGAACTGTTCATTCTCAATGTGCTGCTGATCACTTTGGGGTTGGCCTGGATGACGGAGCAAGCCGGGTTGTCCTTGGCTCTGGGGGCCTTTCTGGCGGGAATGCTGATTTCGGAAACCGAGTATCGCTATGAGGTGGAAGAGGACATCAAGCCCTTCCGCGATGTCTTGCTGGGTTTGTTTTTCGTCACCATCGGCATGTTCCTTGACGTACGGGTGGTTTGGCACGAATTGCCTTGGGTGTTGTTAGTGCTGGGTTTGCTGCTGTCGGCCAAACTGGGGATTACCTGGGCGGCTTCGCGTCTGTTCGGTTCCAGTACTGCAACCGCTTTGCGTAGTGGGTTGTGGTTGTGCGCCGGGGGCGAATTCGGCTTTGTCTTGCTCGCACAGATACGTCAGGAGCACCTGGCGGAGTCCCATGTCTTGCAGGTGGTGCTGGCGTCCTTGGTGCTATCCCTGCTCTTGGCACCCCTGATCGTCCAGGCTTCCGACAAGATCGTGCTGCGCTTTGTTGCTTCGGAATGGTTGCTGCGTTCTATGCAATTGACCCAGATTGCCGCCCGGTCCATGGGAACGGAAAAGCATGCCATTCTTTGCGGTTACGGTCGTACCGGCCAGCATCTGGCAAGGTTTCTCGAACAGGAACACATTTCTTGCGTCGCCCTGGATCTCGACCCCGACCGGGTTCGGGAGGCGGCAACGGCAGGGGAGTCCGTCACCTATGGCGACTGTGCCCGGAAGGAAACCCTGGTCGCCGCCGGGATAAGCCGCGCAAATATTCTGGTGATCACCTTTTCGGATCGCCATGCCGCCCATCGAGTGCTGCATCACGTCAGGGAGTTACGGCCTGATTTACCGGTGGTGGTGCGGGCGCTTGAAGACAGCGATGTCGAAAGGTTTGCTGCTGCCGGGGCAACAGAAGTGGTCCCGGAAGCTCTTGAGTCCAGTGTGATGCTGGCAACCCATGCCCTGGCTTTGTTGGGGGTGCCCATGTCCCGGGTGATTCGACGCCTGCGTGAGTTACGGGAGCAGCACTATGTGTTGCTGCGAGGCTTTTTCCACGGCGCCACCGACGTGGATAACCTCGATGATGCCGAGCAGCCGAGATTGCACGCCATTACTCTTATTGAAGGAGCCTACGCTTTGGGTCGCTCGGTAGCTGAGTTGGACTTGAGTTCCTTGGGTTGCAAGGTCTCAGCCGTGAGGCGCCGTGGGACGCGGGGCAGTAACGATGCACCGCTTTCTCTAGGGGATGTTGTGGTGTTGTTGGGCGCGCCCGCTGCTTTGAGCGCCGGAGAAGAGCGATTGCTTCAAGGTAAATAAAAGCCCGCCGAAGCGGGTTTTTTAAGGTGCCGAGAATGCTAATAAGCAACACATACGGTAAAGAGGGTTGCATCATCAGCCGGTAGCGCCTGATAAACGGTGGCCGATGTGGCTAATTCGCCGCCTGCTGCTGTGCCCAGTACGCGAACTGAGCCGGTGCTGGTGTTGCCGTCATCCATTGCTGTATCAATTTGTCGGGCATAACGCCCCTGGACGCCAGCGGAACAAACATAAAATGTTGCCGGCCAACTGCCTGCGCCTGTAAAGACCTGATCGCTTGTAATGCCAACATTGCCGCCATCCGCATTGGTGTAGATGTAACCGGGGTTTCCAATCACTGGGTCGCCGGAAGCCAGTCCGGCGCGGCGAATCTGTTCCCAGAATCGAGCACTTTCGTCGGTATTGCCCGGGGCATTGTTTGCCGCCGCTGAGTTCCAGTTGCCATTAATCCGGCCATTGCCAAGGGCCGTAACCGTTCCGTTAGCTAAAGCGCCGACGTGGCCTACTGCATCGCGATCATCACCGGGCAAGGCACGAAAGCGATCTTGGTAGGCATAGACGAATGTGGTGACGCTTCTGAAGTCGGTAATGAGGTTTTTAACTTTGGCGCTATGGATGAGTTCTTGTCCCTTCAATACGCCGCCCAGCAGTAACCCGATAATGATCAGCACGATGGCGATTTCGACCAAGGTGAAACCTGAATGTTTGCGACGCATCTTTGTCTCCAGATGGTTAACGATTGAAAATGCGATGGAAGCCTTGGTGTCATTGTCTGTGTACTGGCAGACAAGCTAGCCCTCAAGAATCCATTTTGCATAATTATGTCCATTTTTCGACGTTATTGTTGATTGCTCATCAATTGCTGCGAGAAAAAAGCTTCGCGTATACTTCTCCTTTGCATCGGCGGTTCTGGTGCGTTTCTCATTATTTGGTTCAATAACTTATGTGGTTTCGTAATCTCCGTGCTTTTCGGTTGGATGATGGTTGGACCTACGATGCGTCCAGCTTGGGCGTATTGCTTGAGCAGGCTCGGTTTCAGCCTTGTGGCGCTACGGACCAGCAAAGTCATGGCTGGGTGCCGCCCCGTGGGATTGAGGGGGAGATGGTGGTGTCTGTGGGGCGCCAGCAGTTGATTGCCCTCGGAACGGAGCAAAAACTGCTGCCCGGTTCCGTTGTTCGCCAGTACGTGGCTGAACGGGTAGAGGCCCTTGAGGCCCAGCAGGGGTACAAGCCCGGGCGAGGTCAATTACGGGAGATTCGGGAGCTGGTAACGGCAGAATTGCTGCCGCGGGCATTTGTTCGGCGACGCCTGACTTATGTATGGATCGACCCGGTTGGGCGCTGGTTGGGGGTTGATGTGGCTAGTGCTGCCAAAGCGGATGAGGTCGTTGAGCAGCTAAAAGTGGCGCTGGATGCGCTACCACTTTTGCCCTTGCGGACAGCCTTGTCACCTTCCGTTGCCATGACCCAATGGCTGGCGGAAGGAGCAGCCCCCGCCGGATTCTCTATCGACCGGGACTGTGAGTTGCGTTCTCAGGTAGAAGAAAAGGCAACGGTTCGCTATGTTCGACACTCCTTGGAGGTGGACGAAGTTCGCCCACACCTTGAAGCCGGTAAAAAAGCTACACGCCTGGCCATGACTTGGGATGACCGGATGTCCTTTGTTTTGACGGAGGATATGCACATCAAGCGCCTGGCTTTTCTGGATGTGCTGAAAGAACAGTCGGAGCAGCAGGCGGGAGACGGGGATATGGCAGCGCTCTTTGAGGCGGACCTTGCCATTATGGCTGGTGAGCTTGCCCGGTTTCTGCCGGCCTTGATGGCCGCCCTTGGTGGTGAAGCTGAAGCGTAACGATGGTTTTTCGTTTTACTTTGGCAAGAAAAAGCCCGTCTCTGGACGGGCTTTTTCTTGGAAGCGTAAGTTCTTGCTTACTTCTTCTTCTTGCCTGCAACCGCCGTTTTGAACCCTGCACCAGCAGAGAACTTGGGAACGGTGGTGGCGGGAATCTTGATCGATGCGCCAGTCTGGGGGTTTTTGCCGGTACGGGCAGCACGCTTGGCAGACTTGAAGGTGCCGAAGCCAACCAAAGTCACGGTGTCGCCTTTGGAAACAGCCTTGACGACCGCTCCGATGATGCCATCCAGCGCTTTGCCGGCGGCAGCCTTGCTGATTTCAGCTTCTTTGGCGGCAATTTCGATCAGTTCCGCTTTATTCATAATCACTTCCTTTCCAGTTGGTGAAGGTCACATGACCTGAATATGATTTTAACCACGTAATACGGGGGTGTGGCAAGTGTCATATGTGAAATTCCGCACCCAGACAGGATTAGCGCGATATGGTGCTCTTAAAAGCCCTGTTGGTGCCTGTTTCAGCGTGTTGACTGTGCTTTTTCATTGACCCGTCAATCCTGGGGCAGATAGAATTGCCGCCCTTTGCGATTACTGTATCCCCGGGTTTTTCTCATGAGAAAGCGTCTTGTTATTGGAAACTGGAAAATGCATGGCAGTCTTGCTTCCAATCTGGGCTTGCTTCATGCGATTGCTCGGGCAGAGCTTAAACAAGCTGATGTAGCTGTTTGTGTACCTTATGTTTACGTGTCTCAGGCCAAATCGGTTCTGGGGGGCTCAAATGTAAGTTGGGGCGCACAGGATGTTTCTTCCTATGCTGAAGGGGCCTATACGGGGGAGGTGAGTGCTCGAATGCTCGCCGACTTTTCTTGCCGTTATGTTCTGGTGGGCCACTCAGAGCGGCGGGCGCTATTCGGTGATGTCGATGCGGTTGTGGCGGCTAAGGTCTCTGCGTCTGTGGCAGAAGGACTCCGTCCAGTGATTTGCTTGGGTGAGTCGCTGGCTGAGCGGGAGTCCGGTCGTACTGCTGAAGTTGTATTGAGGCAACTAGATACGGTAATTAGCGCATGTGGCGTTAATGTTCTATCCTCTTGCGTCTTGGCCTATGAACCCGTGTGGGCAATCGGCACTGGGCGTACGGCAACGCCAGATCAGGCTCAGGACGTTCATGGCTTGCTCCGGCGTCGGGTTGCATCACTGGATCTGTCGGTGGCGGAACGGCTGCAGATTTTGTATGGGGGTAGCGTCAAGCCGGAAAGTGCTGCCTCTCTATTTTCTTGTCCGGATATTGATGGCGGGTTGATCGGTGGAGCCTCCTTGAATGCTTCCGATTTCCTTGCAATTTGTACTGCTTGATTTAAGGGTTTATTGCTATGAGTCTTGTTCATTCTCTGATATTGGCTGTTCATCTTCTCGTCGGTGTCGGCGTGATTGTGTTGGTTCTCTTGCAGCACGGTAAAGGTGCCGACATGGGTGCAGCCTTTGGTAGCGGTGCATCAGGTAGCCTTTTCGGGGCTACTGGTTCGGCTAATTTTCTTTCCCGTGCAACGGGTGTTCTGGCGGCCATCTTTTTTGCGACAAGTCTCGGTTTGGCTTACATGGCCAATGGTCGTCCATCATCGGCAGCAGGCAGCGTTCTTGATTCTGCAAACGTTGTGCCTGCTACGGCTCCATCGGGCGATGCGGCTCCTGCTGCAGCTGGTGCGGGTTCCAAGGCTGGTGACGTGCCGAAGTGATGATCGTAGTTCGCGGTTTTTGATGCAAGAAAAGGTTCCGTTTGTGGCGCTACAGTGGTATGATTCGCGCCGCCCTTAAGGGTGCCTGTGCCGACGTGGTGAAATTGGTAGACACGCTATCTTGAGGGGGTAGTGGCGAAAGCTGTGCGAGTTCGAGTCTCGCCGTCGGCACCAAGTAGTATTCGAGTTGTTCCTTTCAATTTGGTTGGGAATTGATACGCGGTTAGCCCCGCTCTCGTTATGTTGGAAAACTACTTTCCCGTTTTGGTTTTTGCAGTGGTCGGACTTTTGTTCGGCTGCGTCCCCCTTCTTCTCGGTCGCATTCTTGCGCCCCATCGCCCTGACAGCGAAAAAATATCCGCGTATGAGTGCGGCTTCGAGCCCTTCGAAGATGCGCGTATGCAATTCGATGTGCGCTACTACTTGATCGCCATCATCTTCATTCTGTTCGATCTGGAAATTGCCTTCCTTCTCCCCTGGGCTACTATCTTTAAAGAGATAGCAGGTACTGAGGCGGTGAAGATGTTCGGCTTCGTTGAAATGCTGGTTTTCCTTGGTGTTCTGGTTTTGGGCTATGTGTACGCCTGGGCCAAGGGCGCGCTGGACTGGGAATAAGATCATGAGTATTGAAGGTGTATTCCAGGAAGGCTTTGTCACTACGTCACTCGACAAGCTGATCAATTGGACTCGAACCGGCTCTCTTTGGCCCATGACGTTCGGTCTTGCTTGTTGTGCGGTCGAAATGATTCATGTGGGTTGTTCCCGCTATGACCTTGATCGTTTCGGTTCTTTCTTTCGGCCAAGTCCTCGTCAATCCGATGTGATGATCGTTGCGGGCACTCTGACCAACAAGATGGCCCCTGCTCTGCGTAAAGTTTATGACCAGATGCCTGAGCCTCGCTGGGTAATTTCCATGGGCTCCTGTGCTAATGGCGGCGGCTACTATCACTATTCCTATTCTGTGGTTCGCGGTTGCGATCGCGTGGTTCCTGTCGATATTTATGTGCCGGGTTGTCCTCCCACAGCAGAAGCCTTGATCTATGGGGTGATTCAGCTCCAGAACAAGATTCGTCGTACCAATACCATCGCTCGCTGACAGGGAATACGCGCATGAGTATCCGGCTTGAGAAGTTGTGCGAGAGTTTGAATGCGGTTCTTGCGGATCGTGTTCGCAAAACTGTCGTTGCTCTGGGTGAGGTGTCTATTGATGTCTCCGCTGTCGATTATCTGGATGTTGCGTTGCTGTTGCGCGATAAGCTGGGTTTCGAGCAGTTGATTGATTTGTGCGGAGTCGATTATTCCGGTTATGCGTGCTGGGAAGGAAAGCGCTTTGCTGCAGTGAGTCACCTCACTTCTGTCGTTAATAATGTCCGCCTCCGGTTGCGGGTGTTTGCCGAAGATGATGCTTTCCCTGTGTTGCCCTCAATCAATGATGTCTGGAATAGCGCTAACTGGTATGAGCGTGAGGCATTCGATCTGTATGGAATTCATTTTGATGGGCACAATGATTTGCGCCGGATTCTGACTGATTATGGTTTTGTTGGGCATCCGTTCCGCAAGGATTTCCCTATTTCAGGTTATGTGGAAATGCGTTACGACGACGAGCAAAAGCGCGTTGTCTATCAGCCTGTGACCATTGAGCCTCGTGAAGTGACGCCGCGCATTGTGCGCGAAGACAACTATGGTGGAGTAGGCGGCCGTGGCTGAAATTCGTAACTACACACTGAACTTCGGTCCGCAGCACCCTGCTGCGCATGGTGTGCTGCGCTTGGTGCTGGAGCTGGATGGCGAAGTTATTGTTCGCTCCGATCCGCACATCGGTCTGTTGCATCGGGCAACAGAAAAGCTGGCGGAAACTCGCACCTGGATTCAGTCTGTTCCTTACATGGATCGGCTTGATTACGTGTCCATGATGTGTAATGAGCACGCTTACTGCCTGTCGCTGGAAAAGATGCTGGGCATTGAAGTGCCTGAGCGCGGCCAGTACATCCGGGTGTTGTTCGATGAGGTGACGCGTGTCCTGAATCACCTTTTGAATATTGGCACTCACGCGCTCGATATCGGGGCCATGGCTGTCATGCTCTATGCCTTCCGTGATCGTGAAGATCTGATGGATGCCTATGAGGCAGTCTCGGGGGCGCGTTTGCACGCGGCGTATTACCGTCCCGGTGGCGTGTATCGTGACTTACCGGATCGCATGCCTAAGTATGAGATTTCCCGGTTCAAAAACGCGGAAACTGTGCGGAATCTCAACGAGGCGCGTCAAGGCTCCCTGTTGGACTTTCTTGATGACTTCTGCAATCGATTCCCTGCGTATATCGACGAATACGAAGGGTTGCTGACAGATAACCGTATCTGGAAGCAGCGTACCGTTGGTGTGGGTGTTGTCTCTCCCGAGCGTGCCCTGCAGTTGGGCTTTACCGGTGCCATGCTGCGTGGATCAGGCGTGGAATGGGATCTGCGAAAGAAGCAGCCCTACGAGGTTTATGATCGTCTGGATTTTGATATTCCTGTCGGCGTGAATGGCGATTCCTATGACCGGTATTTGGTGCGTGTTGAGGAAATGCGTCAATCAACTCGGATCATGAAGCAGTGTATTGAGTGGCTGCGCAAGAATCCTGGTCCCGTTATCGCTGATAACCATAAGGTTGCGCCTCCGGCGCGGGAAAAGATGAAGTCCAACATGGAAGAGTTGATCCATCACTTCAAACTCTTTTCCGAAGGCATCCATGTTCCCGCTGGTGAGGCCTATGCTGCAGTGGAACATCCCAAGGGTGAGTTCGGTGTGTACCTGATTTCCGATGGGGCGAACAAGCCCTATCGTATGAAGCTGCGGGCTCCTGGTTTCGCCCATCTGGCTGCGCTGGATGAAATGGGCAAGGGGCACATGATTGCGGATGCCGTAACCATTATCGGCACCATGGACGTCGTGTTCGGCGAGATTGACAGATAACCATGTTGAGCCAGGAATCACTTAAAAAGATTGATCGCGAGGTCGCCAAATATCCGGCAGACCAGAAGCAATCAGCCGTGATGGCCTCCCTTGCCATTGCCCAGGAAGAAAAGGGTTGGTTGGCTGCGGAGACCATCGAGTTTGTTGCCAAATATCTGGGCATGGCCCCGATGGCTGCTTACGAGGTCGCGAGCTTTTACAACATGTATAACTTGGAGCCGGTGGGCAAATTCAAGTTGTCTGTCTGTACCAACCTTCCCTGTGCGCTTTCTGGCGGCGTTCATGCTGCGGAGTACATCAAGCAGAAGCTGGGAATTGATTTCAACGAAACCACTCCCGATGGCACCATTACGCTGAAAGAAAGCGAGTGCATGGGGGCTTGCGGCGATGCGCCGGTGATGATTGTTAACAACCACAGGATGTGTTCGTTCATGCATCCCGAGGAAATCGACAAACTTTTGGCGGAGTGCAAGTGAGATGGCGCTGATCGATACCATCAATCCCGTACTTTCCGCTGGCTGGGGCAAGGGCGATGCTGGTTGGGGCATCAAGGAATACATGGCACGGGGCGGTTACGAAGCCCTGAGCAAAATCCTTGCGGAAAAAACTTCCCCTGACGACATTATTGCCACCATCAAGGCTTCAGTGCTGCGTGGTCGTGGCGGCGCCGGTTTTCCTACCGGCCTCAAATGGAGCTTCATGCCCAAGGGCATTCCTGGCGACAAATACGTTGTTTGTAATACCGACGAAGGCGAGCCTGGTACTTTCAAAGACCGCGATTTGATGCGTTACGACCCTCATGCTGTGATTGAGGGCATGATCATTGCCGGTTATGCAATGGGTGCTGCTCGTGGCTATAACTATATTCACGGCGAAATTTTCGAGATTTACCAGCGTTTTGAGGCTGCCCTTGACGAAGCGCGTACGGCAGGTTTCCTTGGTGAAAATCTGAAGGGCTCCGGCTTCAGCTTCGATCTTTTCGGTCATCACGGTTACGGCGCTTATATTTGTGGCGAAGAAACCGGTTTGCTGGAATCGATTGAAGGCAAGAAGGGGCAGCCCCGATTCAAGCCTCCATTCCCGGCTAGTTTCGGCCTCTATGGTCGTCCCACGACTATCAACAATACCGAAACCTTCGCCTCCGTGCCTTTCATTCTGCGCATGGGTGGTGAGCAGTTTCTCAATTTGGGTAAGCCCAACAATGGTGGTACCAAGTTGTTCTCGGTATCCGGTCATGTCAATAAGCCTGGCAACTACGAAATTCCCCTTGGCACACCCTTTTCCAAGTTGTTGGAAATGGCAGGCGGCATGCGCAGTGGTCGCAAATTGAAGGCAGTAATTCCTGGTGGTTCTTCTGCTCCGGTTTTGCCCGGTGATGTGATGATGGAATGCACCATGGATTACGACTCCATCTCCAAGGCTGGCTCTATGCTGGGTTCTGGCGCTGTGATTGTGATGGACGAAACCGTTTGTATGGTCAAGGCTCTGGAGCGTCTCTCCTATTTCTACTGGGAAGAGTCCTGTGGTCAATGTACGCCTTGCCGTGAAGGCACTGGCTGGTTGTACAAGGTCGTTCATCGTATCGAAAACGGTTTGGGTCGTCCCGATGACTTGGATCTGTTGCTCAGCATTACACCCAAAATTATGGGGCGCACGATCTGCGCCCTTGGCGACGCGGCCTCTTTCCCGGTCAAC
The DNA here is from genome assembly GCA_036504515.1 of Rhodocyclaceae bacterium. Lineage (GTDB taxonomy): Bacteria > Pseudomonadota > Gammaproteobacteria > Burkholderiales > Rhodocyclaceae > AWTP1-18. The sequence goes on along the minus strand of DASXVA010000012.1, from coordinate 418,857 downwards.
AGCTTCGTCAAGCACTTCCGGTCCGAATTTGAACATCACATTGAACACAAGCAATGCTTGGTGTCCAAAGATGTGCAATGGGCTGGTAGTACCTTCCACCGCAGTTCTCAGTCCTGATACGGCCCGTCATGCTAGAAATCGAAATCGACGGTAAACAGCTGCAAGTTGAAGACGGCAGCACCATCATGGATGCCGCTCACCAGGCAGGCACCTATATTCCCCATTTCTGTTATCACAAGAAACTATCCATCGCGGCCAACTGCCGGATGTGTCTTGTTCAAGTAGAAAAAGCTCCCAAGCCGATGCCCGCCTGCGCCACTCCAGTGACCAATGGCATGAAGGTATTTACCCATTCCGATCTGGCGCTCAAGGCGCAGGAGGGGGTAATGGAGTTTCTGCTGATCAACCATCCGCTGGATTGCCCGATCTGCGATCAGGGCGGCGAATGTCAGTTGCAGGACTTGGCTGTAGGCTATGGTGCAGGCCAATCTCGCTACGAAGAAGAAAAGCGAGTCGTTACCAATAAGGACCTAGGTCCTCTGGTGTCCACCGACATGACTCGTTGCATCAATTGCACTCGCTGCGTTCGGTTCACACAGGAAATTGCCGGGTTCATGGAAATGGGACAGGCTTTCCGTGGTGATCGCGCCGAGATCATGCCCTTTGTTGAAAGTACAGTGACTACCGAGCTGTCGGGCAATATCATCGATCTGTGCCCCGTTGGTGCGCTGACTTCCAAGCCATTCCGTTTCTCCGCCCGTACTTGGGAGTTATCTCGTCGCAAGTCCGTCAGCCCCCACGATGGCCTCGGTAGCAACTTGATCGTGCAGACCAAGCACGACAAAGTGATGCGCGTTCTGCCCCTGGAAAACGAAGAGATTAACGAATGCTGGTTGTCTGACCGGGATCGTTTTTCCTATGAAGGCCTCAATGCACCTGATCGTTTAACCAAGCCAATGGTCAAGCAGGGTGGCGAGTGGAAAGAAGCCGAGTGGAACGTCGCTCTCGACTATGTTTCCCACGCCTTGCGTGATGTGGTCAAGACCCATGGTGGCGACTCGGTTGGCGCACTAGTGAGTCCCAACGCCACCTTGGAAGAAATGTCGCTTGCCGGCAAGTTGTTACGTGGTATCGGATCTGACAATATTGATTTCCGTCTGCGTCAGACCGACTTTAGTGCCGATGGTAAGCACATGGGAACGCCTTGGCTTGGCATGAAGGTTTCAGATATCTCCAAGCTGGATCGCGTACTGGTGGTGGGTTCCTTCCTGCGTAAGGAGCAACCTTTGCTGGCCCAGCGGTTACGTCAGGTCGCCAAGCGCTTGACCCAGGTCAGCGTCATCCATTCCAGTGATGATGATTTGCTGAGCAAGCTGTTCGCCAAAGCAATCGTTAAGCCTTCTCTGTTGCCTGATTTGCTGGCTCAAGTGGTTAAGGCTGCTGCTGAGATCAAGGGTACTGCAGTTGATGGCGTCGTTGCTGCCGTTACCGTTAGTGCTGAAGCCAAGAAAATTGCAGAAAGTCTTAGCTCGGCCCGTGCTGGTGCTGTGTTGTTGGGTAACTTTGCTCAGCAGCACCCCCAAGCTTCCGTGTTGCAAGCCCTAGCACAGCAACTCGCGACAATTACCGGTATCAAGGTCGGTCTGCTTGCCGAGGCTGCCAACAGTGTTGGTGGCTATGTGGCTAAAGCACTGCCGCAAAAATCTGGCCTCAATGCTGCTCGCCTCCTGAATGAACCACGTCAAGCTTATGTCCTTTTGGGTATTGAGCCTGAGTTTGATACGGCCGATGGACGGGCAGCATTGGCAGCACTGAAACAGGCGAAGACGGTTGTTGTGCTGTCTTCCTTCAAGTCTGCCGCAGCACTTGAATACGCCGATGTATTGTTGCCCGTTTCACCTTTCGCTGAAACGTCTGGAACTTTCATCAATACTGAAGGCCGTGTGCAGAGCTTTTATGCAGTGACTAAGCCCCTAGCTGAGACTCGTCCGGCGTGGAAGGTGCTGCGCGTGTTGGGTAATTTGCTTGAGTTGCCCGGCTTTGATTACAACAGCAGTGAAGAAGTTCGCGATGAAGTTTTGGGCGGTAAGCCGGAGTTTGTCAGCGGGCTGAATAATGATGTCATTGGTGTGGCTGTGAGTCTGTCTGCAAGTGGAAATCAGCTTGAACGCGTTGCTGACATTCCTCTGTATTTCAGTGATGCATTGGTTCGCCGTGCCCCCAGTCTGCAAGCAACTCTTGATGCATCCACTCCGGTCGCTCGAATGAGTGCTGCGACTCTGATGTCGGTCGGTGTTGCTGATGGCGACAACATTGTGGTCAAACAAGGGGAGGGGAACGTCAGTCTGACTGCAAAACTGGATGCTTCTGTTCCTGACAATGCTCTGCGTATCGCTGCTGCCCATGTAAGCACCGTTGCTTTGGGTAAGCAGTTCTCTACCCTGACCGTGGAGAAGGCTTGATGAACGAAATCATTCAAACCGGGCAGGCCCTGTTCGGACCTATTTGGCCTCTGGTCTGGACCCTGGCCAAAATTGTTGGCATTCTTGCCCCGCTTTTGGGCGCCGTTGCCTACATGACGCTGGCTGAGCGGAAAGTTCTGGCATGGATGCATGTCCGTATGGGGCCAAACCGTGTCGGCCCCTTCGGTCTGCTGCAACCCTTGGCTGACGGGGTCAAGCTGATCTTCAAAGAAATTATTATCCCTGTCCGTGCAGATGCAAAGCTGTTTCTGTTGGGCCCCATCCTCGCAATGGCGCCAGCACTGGCTGTGTGGGCAATTGTTCCGTTTTCTGATGGTTGGGTACTGTCCAATATTGATGCCGGCGTGCTGATGGCCTTGGCCATGACATCTTTTGGTGTCTATGGTGTGATCATTGCCGGTTGGGCATCCAACTCCAAATATCCTTTCCTCGGTGCCATGCGTGCTGCTGCGCAGATGGTTTCCTACGAGGTTTCCATGGGGCTGGCGATCATCGTGGTATTGATGGTGTCCAATAGTTTGAATCTGACAGACATCGTTCGCGGTCAGGAAAAGGGCATGTTCGCCGATATGGGGATCAACTTCCTGTCCTGGAACTGGCTGCCTCTGTTCCCAATGTTTTTGGTCTACTTGATTTCCGGGGTGGCTGAAACCAATCGGGCACCTTTTGACGTGGTTGAAGGTGAGTCTGAAATTGTCGCCGGACACATGGTCGAATATTCAGGGATGTCTTTCGCTCTGTTCTTCCTTGCCGAATACGCCAACATGATGCTGGTGGGGGCGATGACTTCGATCTTCTTCCTTGGTGGCTGGTCGTCTCCTGTTGGTTTCCTGCCAGATAGTTTCCTGTGGCTGGCATTGAAGATGGGGGCCGTGTTCTTCTTCTTCCTCTGGATTCGGGCCACATTCCCCCGTTATCGTTACGACCAGATCATGCGTCTGGGCTGGAAAGTGTTCGTCCCCCTTTGTCTGGTGTGGATCCCAGTCATTGGTGTGTGGATGATGTCGCCGCTTAATATCTGGAAGTGAGATAGGAATTATGGGAGCCAGAGATTTCATCGGCAGCCTGTTCCTCAAGGAACTGCTCAAGGGCATGGCCATTACCGGCCGCTATCTGTTTGCCCGAAAAATTACTGTTCGTTACCCGGAAGAGAAGACGCCGCTGTCCAATCGTTTCCGTGGTTTACATGCCTTGCGCCGCTATCCCAATGGTGAAGAGCGTTGTATCGCTTGTAAATTGTGCGAGGCAGTTTGTCCCGCCATGGCTATTACTATCGAGTCAGCACAAAGAGACGATGGTAGCCGGCGTACGACCCGTTACGACATTGATCTGACCAAGTGCATCTTTTGCGGCTTCTGTGAGGAAGCCTGCCCGGTGGACGCCATTGTTGAAACCCGTGTTTTTGAATATCACGGCGAAGAGCGGGGCGACCTGTATTACACCAAGCAGATGCTGCTGGCCAACGGGGATCGTTATGAACCCCAGATCGCCGCAGATCGTGAAGCTGACGCAAAGTTCCGGTAATCCGCCATGGAATTCAAGACACTGCTTTTTTACGTATTTTCTGCACTGATGCTTTTTGCCAGCCTGCGTGTCATTACGGCTCGCAATCCTGTGCATGCAGTCCTCTATCTTGTGCTCGCCTTTTTCAATGCATCAGGCATCTGGTTCCTGCTTCAGGCAGAATTCCTCGCCATTGCATTACTGGTTGTTTATGTTGGCGCGGTAATGGTGCTTTTCCTGTTCGTCGTGATGATGTTGGATATCAATGTCGAGAGCTTGCGAAAAGGATTCTGGAGCTATCTTCCTTTTGGCGCCACGATTGGTTTGTTGATGGTGGCCGAAATGTCCATGGTGCTTGGTGGGCGTTATTTCGGCCTCGATGCTATGCCCGAGCCTGTTGCTGTTGAAGGAGTGAGCAATACCAAGGAATTGGGTCGCGCTCTTTTCACTGATTATGTCTATCCCTTTGAACTTGCTTCAATCATCCTGCTGGTTGGTATTGTCGCCGCTGTACTGCTGACAAATCGCAAGCGCAAGGACTCCAAGGCCATGCATCCACGGGATCAATTGTCGGTCAAGCGCAATGATCGTCTGCGTATTGTGAAAATGGATGCAGTTAAGGACATTCCTGCTGAAACTGCGGCTGACGCCGCTAAGGGAGAGTAATCGTGTTGAGTCAATCACTTTCCCTTTCTCACTATCTGATCCTCGGCGCAATCCTGTTTGCCATTAGCGTAGTCGGTATTTTCCTCAACCGGAAAAATCTGATCGTGTTGTTGATGGCCATTGAATTGATGTTGCTGGCGGTAAATCTGAATTTCGTTGCTTTTTCCCATTATCTGCACGACACCGCCGGTCAGCTTTTCGTCTTTTTCATCCTGACTGTTGCGGCTGCGGAATCTGCCATCGGCTTGGCGATTCTGGTGGTGCTGTTCCGTAACCTTTCGACCATCAACGTGGAAGACCTGGATAGCCTCAAAGGCTAAGGTAGAGAACCAAGAATGGACATGCAGACTATCTACCTGCTGGTACCCCTGGCTCCCCTGTTCGGGGCCATTGTGGCCGGCCTGTTTGGCAAGACCATTGGTCGTGCCGGCGCTCATACCGTCACCATCCTCGGCGTTGCTGCGGCCTTGGTGCTTTCCTTCATTGTTTTCCAGGACGTTCAAGCCGGACATACCTACAACGGCACTGTCTATACCTGGATGGAGACCGGTGGTCTTAGCCTTCAGGTTGGTTTCCTCATCGACAAGTTGACCGTGATGATGATGCTGGTGGTGACCAGTGTTTCCCTGATGGTGCATATCTACACCATTGGTTACATGGCAGAAGACCCCGGCTATCAGCGCTTTTTCAGCTATATCTCCTTGTTCACCTTCTCCATGCTGATGCTGGTCATGAGCAACAACTTCGTTCAGTTGTTCTTCGGCTGGGAAGCTGTGGGTTTGGTGTCTTACTTGCTGATTGGCTTCTGGTATACCCGTCCTACAGCCATCTACGCCAATCTCAAGGCCTTTTTGGTTAACCGCGTTGGCGATTTTGGCTTCCTGCTCGGTATCGGTCTCGTGGCCTCCTACGCCGGTAGCCTGAATTACGCTGATGTCTTTGCGGTCAAGGATCAACTGGCTGCTCAGTTGTTCCAAGGTACTGATTGGTCGCTGATTACCGTTATCTGTATCTGCCTGTTTATCGGCGCCATGGGTAAATCGGCTCAGGTTCCCTTGCACGTATGGCTGCCTGACTCCATGGAAGGTCCGACACCAATCTCTGCCCTGATTCATGCGGCAACCATGGTAACAGCAGGTATCTTCATGGTTACCCGGATGTCACCGCTGTTCGAATTGTCTGAAACAGCCCTGTCCTTTGTTCTGATCATCGGTGCAACGACCGCGTTGTTCATGGGCTTCCTCGGCTTGATCCAGAACGATATCAAGCGTGTCGTGGCTTACTCTACCTTGTCGCAACTGGGGTACATGACTGTCGCTTTGGGCGTATCAGCCTACTCAGTGGCCGTGTTCCACTTGATGACTCACGCTTTCTTCAAGGCTTTGCTGTTCCTTGGTGCAGGTTCCGTCATCATGGGCATGCACCACGATCAGGACATGCGCAATATGGGCGGACTATGGAAGTACATGCCCGTCACCTGGATTACCTCGCTGTTGGGTTCGCTGGCATTGATTGGGTTCCCCTTCCTGTCAGGCTTCTATTCCAAAGATTCCATTATTGAAGCAGTACAGGCTTCCCACCTGCCCGGTGCGAGCTATGCTTACTTCTGTGTGATTGTTGGTGTCTTTGTTACGGCTTTCTACTCTTTCCGCATGTACTTCCGCGTGTTTCACGGCAAAGAGAATTTCGGCCATGATCATCACGATCACGAGGGTGATCACGATGATGAAGAGGCTTCTGCTGATCATCACCATGGTCTTGCTCCCGGTCAAAAACCCCACGAGTCTCCTTTTGTGGTGACCCTGCCTTTGGTCATGCTGGCGATTCCTTCGGTGGTTATTGGTTTCTTCGCCATCGAACCCATGTTGTTCGGCGACTGGTTCGGCGATGCTGTCCAGATCAATCTGGAGAAGCATCCCGCTCTGGAAGAGTTAGGGCATGAGTTCCATGGTGCTGTCGCTATGGCATTGCACGGATTCACCTCACTGCCTTTCTTCCTTGCTATGGCAGGGGTGGTTCTGGCCTGGTTCTTCTATATGGTCAAACCAGAAATCCCTGCTGCCATTGCCCGGGTTTTCCGCCCCATTTACGTGCTGTTCGAGAACAAGTACTACTTTGACAAGTTCAATGAGGTTTTCTTTGCCGGCGGATCGCGCTTGCTAGGCAGGGGATTGTGGAAAGTAGGCGACCAGACGCTTATCGATGGTCTGGTAGTCAACGGCTCTGCCCGGGTAGTGGGTTGGATTTCCGGTCTGGTGCGTCTGTTCCAGTCCGGGCATATCTACCAATACGCCTTCACTATGATTATCGGTGTCTTCGTTTTGCTGACGCTGTGGTTCAACCGCGCCTGACAATAGAAAGAATTTGATGAGTTCCCATCTGCTCAGTCTGTCCATCTGGGTGCCCATCCTCGGTGCCCTGCTGGTCTTCGCTGTTGGCTCCGAGCGACGCAATGCGGCACGCTGGATTGCCCTCGCCGTGGCACTGGCCGGATTCCTTGTGACTCTGCCCATCTATGCCGGTTTTGATACCAAGCAAGCCGGTATGCAACTGGTTGAACAAGCACCTTGGGTTGTTCCATTCCGTATCCAGTATCTGCTGGGTGTCGATGGGATTTCCATGCCTTTCGTGCTGCTTAACAGCTTCATCACCATCATGGTCGTTTTGGCCGGTTGGGAAGTGATCAAGGAAAAGCAGGCCCAGTACATGGGTGCATTCCTCATCATGTCCGGCCTCATGAATGGTATTTTTTCAGCACTTGATGCAGTACTGTTCTACACCTTCTTCGAAGCCAGTCTGATCCCGATGTATCTGATCATCGGTATCTGGGGTGGCCCGAACCGGGTGTACGCCGCGTTCAAGTTTTTCCTTTACACCCTGTTGGGTTCGCTGTTGATGCTGGTGGCCTTTGTCTACCTCTTCGCCAGTTCCGGCAGCTTCAATATTCTTGATTGGCACCAGCTCCCCATTGACCTGGGCACGCAAAAGCTGATTTTCATTGCCTTCCTGCTGTCCTTCGCCGTCAAAGTTCCGATGTGGCCGGTTCATACCTGGTTGCCCGACGCTCACGTCGAAGCGCCTACAGGAGGCTCCGTGATTCTGGCAGCAATTGCTTTGAAGCTTGGTGCTTACGGTTTCTTGCGGTTCTCTTTGCCCATCGTTCCCGATGCCAGCCAGTACTTCCAGCCCATGATGATTGGTTTGTCTCTGATCGCCGTCATTTATATCGGTTTTGTGGCTCTGGTGCAGTCTGATATGAAAAAGCTGGTGGCTTACTCTTCCATTTCGCACATGGGCTTTGTAACCCTAGGTTTCTTCATCTTCAATCAACTCGGTGTTGAAGGTGCGTTGGTGCAGATGTTGTCCCACGGTTTCGTGTCCGGCGCCATGTTCCTTTGTATCGGTGTCATGTATGACCGTGTCCATAGCCGCCAGATCGCAGATTACGGCGGTGTGGTGAACACCATGCCAAAATTTGCTGCACTGTTCCTGCTGTTTTCAATGGCGAACTCAGGTCTGCCAGCAACATCAGGCTTCGTCGGCGAGTTCATGATTGCCTTGGGCGCCGTACATTTCAATTTCTGGACGGGTTTTGCTGCTGCAACCACTTTGATTGTTGGTGCTGCCTATACCCTCTGGATGTACAAGCGCGTCGTCTTTGGTCCGGTTGCCAATCACCATGTGGCTGAATTGACCGATATCGACAACCGCGAATTCCTGATCCTTGGCGTGCTTGCTGTTTGCGTGCTAGCCATGGGTCTCTATCCCTTCCCCTTCACTGACGTGATGCATGCCTCTGTGGACAACCTGCTCAAGCACGTTGCCACTGGCAAGCTGATGTAAGAAACGGCGCGAGAACGAGATGCTGAACAACTTCGTAGCCCCCGATCTCTACCCGGCCGCGCCGGAGATCTTCCTGCTCGTAATGACGGGCGTAATCCTATTGGTCGATATTCTGGCTGGAGCGAAGAACCGTTGGTTGCTTCCCTTCTTGACCATCGCCAGCTTGATTGGTGCCGCCGCCATTACGGTTGGTACCTTCAGCGAACAAACCGTGCTGACTTTCAGCAATATGTTTGTTGATGATGCTTTGGCCGACATGCTCAAGCTGTTCACCTATGTGGCCGTGATCTTCGTTCTGGTCTATAGCCGCGGTTATCTGCAGGCACGAGGTCTGGACAAGGGCGAGTACTACTTGCTGGTACTGTTCGCTACCTTGGGCATGATGGTGATGATTTCTGCGGCTCACTTCCTCACCATGTATCTTGGTGTCGAACTGCTCTCGCTGTCGATGTATGCACTGGTTGCCATTGATCGCGACTCTGTGCGCTCGACGGAAGCTGCCATGAAGTATTTCGTGCTGGGAGCTTTGGCCTCAGGTCTGTTGCTCTACGGCATGTCCATGGTTTATGGCGCAACCGGCACGCTGGAAGTCGGTGGTGTTGCTCAGGTTCTTTACCATGGTGCTGCCAACAAGACTGTGCTGGTTTTCGGTCTGGTCTTCATCGTTTCCGGTATTGCCTTCAAGCTGGGCGTCGTACCTTTCCACATGTGGATTCCCGACGTTTATCACGGCGCACCAACGGCTATTACCTTGTTCCTCGGTTCTGCCCCCAAGCTCGCTGCCTTCGCCATGGTGATGCGTCTGCTGGTGTACGGCCTTTTTGAGCTGGCCTTGCAGTGGCAATCCATGTTGCTGATCCTAGCTGTGCTGTCCATTGCGTTGGGCAATTTGGCGGCGATTGCGCAAACCAATCTCAAGCGGATGTTGGCCTATTCAGCTATCTCCCATATGGGCTTTATGTTGTTGGCCATGATGAGTGGTGTGATCGGTGATAACCGTGGTCCTGCCTTTGCTGCCTACACCACTGCCATGTATTACACCGTGGCCTATGTGATGATGTCCATGGCAACCTTCGGCATGATTCTGCTGCTTTCCCGCGCCGGCTTTGAAGCCGAAGAGATCAATGACTTCAAGGGTCTCAACAAACGCAGCCCTTGGTTTGCTGCCATGATGCTGATCCTGATGTTCTCCATGGCTGGTATCCCATTCTTCATCGGCTTCTTCGCCAAGTTCTCCGTGTTGGCTATCGTCGTCGCAACAGGCCATACTGCAACAGCAGTATTCGCAGTGATGTTGTCACTGGTGGGCGCCTTCTACTACCTGCGTGTCGTGAAGGTGATGTACTTCGATGCGCCTGAAGATACGAATCCTTTGCATGCTGGTGTGGACATGAAGTTCCTGCTGTCTGCCAATAGCCTTGCCGTAGCCTTGCTGGGGCTCTTCCCCCAGTCTGTAATCGGCCTGTGCCAGTTTGCACTCGCTCGCTCCCTCTAAACGCTTGGGTCTTCTAGGATGACGGCTGCTCAATTCATCGTCGTTATCCTGGCCCTTTGCGCAGCTAACCAGCCGTTTATTACTCAGCGGGTTTTCTGGGTTAAGACACTGTCTGGCGGCAAGCATCTTGGCTGGCATCTGCTTGAACTCCTGACCGGATATTTTCTCGTCGGACTTGTTGCTGCCCTGATGGAGTCCAAGGCCCACGGTACGGTGTATCCCCAACGCTGGGAGTTTTACGCCGTCACTCTGTTCCTCTTTTTCGTTTTCGCCTTTCCTGGCTTTACCGCCCGGTATCTCTGGCGCGAACGTCGTTCCTGAGCCATGAAAGACGAAGACCTGATCGAAACCGAGATTTCCAGTGATGCGGTTTATTCGGGTTTCTTTCTGAACGTTAAGCAGGACAAAGTCAGACTTCCCGGTGGGAAGGAAACCCTACGGGAATGGATTGATCACCCTGGTGCTGTCGTCGTTGTCGGCGTGCTCGATAACGGAAAAATGCTGTTTGAGCGGCAGTTCCGCTATCCCTTGCACCGGATTTTTCTCGAGCTTCCTGCTGGGAAAATCGACCCTAGCGAGCATGCGCTGGATACAGCCAAGCGGGAGCTCAAGGAAGAAACCGGCTATAAGGCCAAAACTTGGTGTCATCTAGGAACCATGCATCCTTGCATCGGTTACTCGAACGAGCGCATCGAGATTTTCCTGGCCCACGGTCTTAGCTATGTCGGCGCCTCGCTGGACGAAGGCGAACATCTTGAGGTACTTGAACTATCCCTGGCTGATGCATTGCTGGCTGTTCGGGATGGTGAAATTACCGACGCTAAAACCATCACTGCCCTGCTCTGGGCCGAGAAGACCTTCTCTGGAGAATGGCCGCTACCGGTCTGAGAGCCAAAGGTTTTACCAAGCCTTTGATTCAGTAGGTTTCCTCTTTCCACCCCAGCTTTTGCCTTAACGTTACTACTTGTCCTACCAGTATGAGGGTTGGTGCTTTTAGCCCAGCATCTTCGGCAAGGTGGGGTAGGGTGCTCAGTGTTCCGACAATAGTTCTTTGCAATGGGGTTGTTCCCTGCTGCACGATGGCTGCTGGCCAGTCCTTCGGCAAACCATGGGCAATCAGTTGTTCGCAGAGGAAAGGCAGACCGGTAAGTCCCATGTAAATGATTACGGTCTGTTTTGGGCGGGCTAGGCCGACCCAGTCAAGATCCATGGATCCATCTTTCAGATGACCGGTAACAAAAACACAAGACTGGGCGTGATTGCGGTGGGTCAGGGGAATGCCCGTATAGGCCGAAACCCCGGCTGCGGCCGTGATACCTGGAACAACTTCAAAAGGCACACGATTGATTGCTAGCACTTCGGCTTCTTCACCCCCACGGCCAAAGGTATAGGGATCACCACCTTTTAGCCTAACTACTTTCAGATTTTGATGGGCGAGAGTTACCAGCAGGAGATTCAATTCATCCTGGGGTAGCGTATGGTTGCCTCTGCGTTTTCCTGCGTAGATGCGTTGAGTGGTTTCTGGTGCCAATTGCAATACTGCTGTGGAGACGAGATTGTCATAAACGATCACATCGGCCTGCTGAATCAGATGGGCAGCTCTCAAGGTCAGCAAGTCCGGGTCGCCGGGACCGGCACCGACCAGATAGACAGTTCCAGCTTGAGCATTACGATGCGTCATAAAAAGGACTACAGCAGTCATTAAGGTTGAAAGAGTATCGCCGTTTCAACCCATCAAGTGAACAGAAACAAGGCCGCACTGTGGGCAGGGGAATGCTCGTTGATTACGATAGCCAGCCGTATTTCACGGTCAATGAGGAGTCGGCCATTTATAATCAGATAATTGCGCCTGGATGCCGAGTGATCTTGGTACCTGGGCGATTTCCAGCGAGTGAGTGTTGAGTGACCCAACTGACCCCTGAACTTGAGAAAAAACTGACGACAGCGGTGGATCGCATGCCTGCGTTCCCCCGTAGTGTGCAGAAAGTTCTGGAGCTAACCCGGAACATCAATTGCCTGCCCAAGGAGTTGGTGGGGGTGCTGGAAAAAGATCCGGTAATGACCATGAAAATTCTCAAGGTCATTAACTCGGCTTACTACAGCATGCCCAACAAGATCACCTCGGTGAATCAGTCCGTCGTTTATCTTGGGATTAACACGGTCAAGAATCTGGCCCTGTCATTCGCCGCTGTGGGGATTTTGCCCAAGGTGAATACGGCGGGTTTTGACATTCAGCGCTATCTGGTTCATTCCCTGGCCACGGCAACAGTTGCCCGTCATCTGTGCACGAAGTCTGGCAGCGATGAAATAGATGCTGGCGATTGCTATGTTGCTGGCTTGTTACACGATTTTGGCAAGGTGGTTTTTGCCCAGTTCATGGCGCCGGAGTTTCGCGAGGCGCTTGAATTAAGGGACAAGATGCCCTTGCACGAAGCCGAGCGTCAGATCATCGGCGTTGACCATGGCGTGGCCGGTGCCATGCTGGCCAAGCGCTGGCAATTTCCCGAAACCTTGGTGCAATGTATTCGTGATCATCATCGCAGTGATGTCGAATCCACCTTGATGATGGACTGCGTACGCTTGGCTGATCAGATCTGCCGCAAGGTCTACCTTTCCAGTGAAGAACGCCAGCGCGACTGGAAGGCCCAGAAACCGATTGTGGCTCGCTTTGGCGACAACCTCGAGGCGATCGTGGCCAGCCTGGGTGACTTCGACAAGATCGTTGCCGAGGCTGTAGTCTTTGTCCAAGTGGAAAGCAACGCATGAAGATCCGCTTCTGGGGCGTGAGGGGCTCGATTCCCTCGCCCGGACCCAAAACCGTACGCTACGGTGGCAACACCACCTGTATCGAAGTCAGAAGCGATGACGGCGAGTTGATCATCCTCGATGCAGGAAGCGGTATTTTTCCTCTGGCTCAGACCTTGCTGAAAGAGTTGCCTGTCAAGGCCAATGTGTTCATCACCCATACCCATTGGGACCACATCCACGGTCTGCCTTTCTTCATCCCCTTCTTCATCCCGGGCAACAGCGTCCGCATTCACGGCGCCTACGATGTAATCAGCAGCCAGGGCATCGAGCAGATCATGGATGTGCAGATGCAGTACAGCTACTTTCCCATTCGGGAAGCAGAGTTGAAGGCCCGCATCGAATACCAGACCCTGGAAATCGGTGAGGTCGTCACCATCGGTGATGCGACCGTTACCAATACCTTGCTCAACCATCCCGTTATCGACTTCGGCTACCGGGTGGATTGCAAGGGTAAGTCCATGTTCTTTACCGGCGATCACGAGCCCTGGTTCAATATCTACGATGAGGGTGACGAGGGCTACGCCGAGTACCAAACCATGGTGGATGAAAAGCAGCAGCAGATGGACGAAGTCGTTCGCGGTGTGGATGTGCTGATCATGGACTGTTCCTACACCGCAGCAGAATATCCCGCCAAGAAAGGCTGGGGGCATTCAACCTTTGATTACGCTATAGCGCTGGCTAGACGTGCTGGAGTAAAAAAGCTGGTGTGTACCCACCACGAGCCCACGCGTTCCGATGATGAGCTTGAGCAGGTTTTTGCCGAAGCTTGTCTCCGCTGCAAACCGTTACCCGGCGACCCCGAGATTCTGTTGTCACGGGAAGGCATGGAACTGGATCTGTAGTTCTCCTGTACCTACTTCCCGTCCCGGGCTGAAGCACCGGGGCTGATCGCATCAACCTCTGTTAGTTCCTCATTGCTCAGCTTCCAGGCTGCCGCTATTGCATTGGCTCGTACCTGTTCTGCCGTGGTGGCACCGGCAATCACGCTGGTGACCAGGGGCTGTGCCGCCAGCCAACTGAAGGCTAGTTCCAGCAGGCTATGGCCCTGGCTTTGGGCAAAGCGTTTTAACTTCTCGGCCAACAATCTGTCTTCATCGCCCAGGTAGCTTTGCACGTAAGGGGGTGCGATGCCGAGTCGCGTATTTGCTGGCGCTTGAACACCCGCTTGGTATTTTCCGCTGAGCAGACCATTGGCCAAAGGGAAGTAGGGCAGCAGCCCAAGCTTGAGCGTTTCCATGGCCGGGCGCAGTTCCGCTTCTATTCCTCGTCGTAGCAAGCTGTATTCGTCCTGGCAACTGACTGGGGCAACGATGCCCAATGTCTTTGCCGTGTCGCAGGTAATGGCCAGCGCTTTGGCCGGCATGTTGGATACGCCGAAATAGCGCACCTTGCCGCTACGAACCAGATTCTCCACCGCGCGCAATGTTTCCTCGATAGGCGTTTCGGGATCAGGGGCATGGAGTTGGTAAAGATCAATCCAATCGGTCTTCAATCGGCGTAGGCTGGCGTGAACTGCGTCAGCAATATAGGCAGCAGACGCTCCCTTGAGCTTGCCTTCCAGGTCCATGGGTTTGCCAAATTTGGTGGCCAGCACAATGTCCTTGCGACGATGACCCAGCACCTGGCCCAGGATGGTCTCCGAACCGCCCTTGTTGCCGTAGGTATCCGCCGTGTCGAACAGGGTGATGCCTGCATCCAGGGCCCCGTGGATCACGGGGCGCGAAGCCTCAAGATCCAGCTTGGCGCCAAAGTTGTTGCAGCCCAGTCCGACCAGGGAAACGGACAGGTCTGACGGGCCGAGTTTTCGTTGTTCCATGCCAGAGTCCCCCTGCGTATCCGGGCTTTAACGTCCGCCGATCAATTTGCGGAAATGCTCTAGCCGACGCGGGTGAATCGCGCCGGAAGCCACGGCCTTCTTGATCGCGCAATCCGGTTCTGCCTCGTGGTGGCAATCGCGGAAGCGGCATTGGCCCACATGGGCGCGGAATTCGGGGAAGGCGTTTTCGATGTCACCCACGGTCAGATGGGCCAAGCCAAATTCCTGCAAACCGGGACTGTCGATGATGGCAGTCTCTTCGTCCAGCCGATAGAGCCGGGCGTGGGTTGTGGTGTGCTTGCCCGAATCCAGTGCTTCCGAGATTTCCCGGGTCGCTGCTGCGGCGCCGGGTACCAGGGCATTGATCAGGGTGGATTTGCCCATGCCCGATTGCCCGACCAGAACGCTGATGTGGCCCTTGAGCACGGTCAGCAGAGCCGTGGCATCCACCTTGGCGGAGAGTTCGATCACAGGGCAGCCCAGGGCTGCATAGGGGGCCAGTTGTTGCCTGGCGGCCACCAGTCCGTCGGTCAAGTCGCATTTGTTGAGCACGATCACTGATTTGATGCCTTCGTGTTCCGCCGCTACCAGGGCCCGGGTTAACAATTCATCGGTAAAGCCAGGTTCTGTGGCGCAGACCAGCACCAACTGGGTGGCGTTGGCGGCAATCAGTTTTTGCTTCCATTCGTCGCTGCGGTAGAGCAGGGACGTGCGCTCAAGGTTGCGCAGGATCTGGCCCTGGTTGGGCGAAGAAAGCTCAATCTCCACCCGGTCGCCGCAGGCAAAGGGACTTTTCTTGCCCAAGGGAATGCCGGAGATGGTGCGGCCATCGTCCAGATCCACTTCGTACTGGCGACCGAAGGCCGCCACGATACGGCCCTGCAGGAGCGGGCCGCTCAAAGCTCGAACAGCGCGTCGATCTTCGCTGCGCAGATGAAGTCGTTATGGGAGAGACCCTTGATGGCATGGGTGCTGTAACGCACCACGCAGCGGTTGTAGCCCACTTCCAGATCCGGGTGGTGATCTTCCCGATGGGAAATCCAGGCGCTGGCATTCACGAAGGCCAGGGTTTCGTAATAGTTGCGGAAGCTGAAGGTGCGGGAAATAACGCCGCCATCTCGCTGCCATTGGGGAAGCTGCTGCAGCAACTTGTCGGCATCTGCTGCCGACAGGGCTGGGATGCCGCCCTCACAGGGCTTGCACTTGCCCTGGCGCAGTTCGCAAACCTTGTTGTCCGCGTTGTTACCCGCAATGTCGCTCATGGCGCAATCTCCTTCAAATGGGCAATGCGCAGGGACGCCGGTGGATGGGAGTCATAGAACATGGAATGCAGCGGGTCCGGCGTCAGGGTGGCGGCATTGTCTTTATAGAGCTTCACCAAGGCCGTCACCAGGGCATCGGCGTCGGATTGTTTGGCCGCGTAAGAGTCAGCCTCGTACTCATGCTTGCGCGACAAAGCCGAAAACAGAGGCGAGAAGGGGAAAGTAAATACACCCATCACCTGGGAGAACAGCAGCAACGCCATGGCGGTACCTGTCACGGTAACACCGAGGCCTTGATAAAACCAGGTGGTTTCCATCAACTGGGCCAGCAGCCAGAGAAAAGCCAGGCTCAGGCCGGCCATCATGGCAATGCGCTTGACCACATGCTTGTGCTTGAAATGCCCCAGCTCATGGGCCAGCACGGCTTCCACCTCTTCCGGGCTGAGCTTGTCGAGCAGGGTGTCGAAAAACACAATGCGCTTGTTGCGGCCGATACCGGTGAAATAGGCATTGCCATGGGCCGAGCGCTTGGAGCCATCCATGACAAACAGGCCCTTGGCGGCAAAGCCGCAGCGGGCCAGCAAGGCCTCGATACGGGCTTTGAGACTATCGTCCTGCAAGGGCGAGAACTTATTGAACAGCGGGGCGATAACCGTGGGGTAGAGCAGTAGCACCAGCAGATTAAAGCCCATGAAGAACAGCCAGACATAGAACCACCAGCGCTCCCCCATGCCGGCCATGAGCCAGAGCACCGCCAGCAGCACCGGGCCGCCAATCAGGATGGTCAGCAGCAGTTGCTTGAACAGGTCGGCAATGAACAGGGCCGGCGTCATCTTGTTGAAACCGAAACGGGCTTCCAGCTTGAAGGTGCGGTAGAGGCTGAAGGGCAGGTCGATGACGAAGCCGATCACCCCGACCAGGGCAAACAGGGCAAGGCCGAAGCTGTAGCTGTCCTGGTCAAAGAAGCGTTCGGCAACATCGGCGCAGGCCTGAAATACACCGCCGAAGGTGAAAGCCATCAGTACGCCACTGCCGATGACGGTTTCCAGCAGACCGAGGCGGGTCTTGGCGCAGGTGTAGTCGGCAGCCTTCTGGTGGTCTGCCAGGGTAACCCGCTCCGAAAACTCGGTCGGCACGGCACTGCGGCGGGAACTGACATGGCTCATCTGCCGCAATCCCAGCCATAGCCGCAGGGAAAGGGAAAGGACCAAGGCTGCAAAAAAGATCAGGCTGAACAATTGGGCTGGGGTCACGGGCGGTATCGGGGTGATGAAAATGTCTGAAGGGGAAGCAGGGGGAACTATGCCAAAATCCCTGACTTTATAAAGCATGAAGGCGCAGCAGCGCCGGGAAAATTATGGCACAAGATCAAAACGCCCTCGTCTGGCTGGATATGGAAATGACCGGCCTCTTCCCCGACAGCGACCATATCCTTGAATTGGCGATGGTGGTGACCAACAGCAATCTGGAAACCATTGCCGAAAGCGTGGTCTGGGCGGTGCATCAACCCCAGGCGATTCTGGACGGCATGGATGAGTGGAACCAGAAGACCCACGGCAAGTCCGGCCTGATCGACAAGGTCAAAAACTCCACTTTGTCCGAAGCCGAAGTGGAACTGCAGGCCATCGAATTCCTCAGACTGCACGTACCCCAGGGCAAGTCCCCCATGTGCGGCAACTCCATCTGCCAGGACCGCCGCTTCATGGCCCGCTACATGCCCAAGCTGGAAGACTATTTCCACTACCGCAACCTGGACGTGTCCACCCTCAAGGAACTGGCCAAGCGCTGGGCCCCCGACATGGCCAAGGGCGTCAAGAAACACGGCAAGCACGAAGCCCTGGCGGACATCTACGAGTCCATCGAGGAAATGAAGTTCTATCGGGATAACTTCCTTAAGCTGCCCCAAGCTTAGAGGTCGTTCTAGTACTCAAAAGCGAGAAATTCTGATTTCAGCCCGTTGAGCTTGAAAACAAAAAGGCCGGTGTTATCCGGCCTTTTTGTTTGGAAGGCTTGGGCAGAAGTAAAAAGCCTACTGGCCTCCCCCTCTTGTGACGATCATATCGATCAATTTTTCTGTGCAGTTTGTGTGGGTGGATTGCTTGGTTTCTTGTCAACGACAACCGACTCTCCCATTTTCACTTGTAGTTGATCTGGATAGTCGTAGCCGGTGCCCTTGTTGTGGTCAATGATTGCCCCGACTCCGCCACCGAAGATAATATTTCCCCACATTGAACCAGCAGCACGGGAGATCGCTTTTAGTAAGCCATCAGGCATGCCTTCTTTTTTGCACGTGACTTCAAGGTCTTCTCCAGACTTTCTGACGTTGACATTTGCAGGGGCTTTTGAGTCCCAGCTGCCTTTGTCATTCTTTATTTGGCATTGCGGTTCAACTGGTTTTCCTTCGTACGTGGCAGTAAGTGCCAAGGATTGATTTTCACTTTGCGTGATAGTGGAACAGCCGACACTGGTAATCGTTGCGATAAGCATGACGCTAAAAATTCGGACTTTCATTACAACTCCCTTGTGTAGTTAATGTAGTAATTGGACTTTTATGGTTGGAATCTATTGCAAATGGATGGAGTATGTTTTTTGTATATCTATTTAAGATAAACCAAGAGCATACTTTAAAAATGGTGTTGCTGGCGTTGAATGGCAATGACATTTAAGGCCGGGTGGGGAGGTTCAACTGGTGTTGTGGTCGCTGCTTGGATTGATTAGGTGAGTGATTTTTAAAATCAGCACAATCAATGTCATTCCTTGCTTCAACTTTGCAAAAAAAAGCCCGGCAATGCCGGGCTTTTGTTAGAGGCGGTTGACTTGGTAGTTATCCGAGTCTTGCCAACTGAGCCTTGAGCTTACTTACCAGGGCGGTGAAGTCGGCCAGTCGGGCCTTCTCCTGTTCCACCACGGCGGCGGGAGCCCGGGCGACGAAGCTTTCGGTGGAGAGCTTCTTCTCGGCCTTGGCAATTTCGCCTTCCACCCGGGCGACTTCCTTGCCCAGGCGTTCCTTCTCGGCGGCTACGTCGATTTCCACCTTGAGCATTAGGCGGTACTCGCCGACGATCTGTACAGGGGCGTCGGAGTCGGGCAAGGCTTCGCCGACAGCGGTGACTTCGGACAGTTTGGCCAGGGCGGCCAGATAGGAGCCGTAGGCTTCCATCGTGGTTTTGTCGCCGGCGGCGATCAAGGGCACGCGCAGAGCAGGGGACAGGTTCATTTCTCCCCGCAGGCTGCGGCAGGCGGTGACCATGGTCTTCAGCGTATCTACCCAGGCTTCGGCTTCTGCATTGCTGGCAGCAGGGTCGGCCTTGGGGTAGGGCTGGGTCATGATGGACTCGGAGCCGTCACCCTTGGCCTTGCCGGCGAGGGGAGCCACGGTCTGCCACAACTCTTCGGTGATGAAGGGGATCAGGGGATGGGCCAGGCGCAGGATGGTCTCCAGTACCCGCAACAGGTTGCGGCGGGTGCCGCGCTGTTGGGCTTCGTTGCCGTTCTGGATCTGCACCTTGGCCAGTTCCAGATACCAGTCGCAGTATTCGTCCCAGACGAACTCATAGATGGCTTTGGCCAGCAGGTCGAAACGGTAATCGGCAAAGTGCTGGGCCGCTTCGGCTTCCACTTTTTGCAGGCGGCTGATGATCCAGCGGTCAGCTTGGCTTAGTTCCAGGGCACCGCTGCCGCCGCAGGCGCCGGCGGTCGGAGTGCCGCAGTCCTGGCCTTCGCAGTTCATCAGCACGAAGCGGGTGGCGTTCCACAGCTTGTTGCAGAAGTTGCGATAACCCTCGCAGCGCTGCATGTCGAACTTGATGTCGCGGCCAGGGGAGGCGAGGGAAAGGAAGGTGAAGCGCAGGGCGTCGGTGCCGACGCCGGAGATGCCTTCGGGGAATTCCTTGCGGGTGCGCTTTTCGATCTTCTGGGCGTCCCTCGGGTTCATCAGGCCGGTAGTGCGCTTGGCCACCAGTTCGTCGATGCCGATCCCGTCGATCAGGTCGATGGGGTCCAGCACATTGCCCTTGGACTTGGACATCTTCTGGCCTTCGGCGTCGCGGATCAGGCCGTGCACATAAACGTCCTTGAAGGGAATCTTGCCGGTGATGTGCTTGGTCATCATCACCATCCGGGCAACCCAGAAGAAGATGATGTCGAAGCCGGTGACCAGCACAGTAGAGGGCAGGTAGAGGTCCAGGGCCGGGTTGCTCTTGGCCGGCCATTCCGGCGTCCAGTCCAGGGTGGAGAAGGGCCACAGGGCGGAGGAGTACCAGGTGTCGAGTACGTCCGGATCCCGGGTCAGGCCGCCGGTGTAGCCGTCGGCCTTGGCTTGGGCGTAGGCCTCTTCCTCGTTGTGGGCCACGTAGGTGCGACCGTCGTCGGCGTACCAGGCGGGAATTTGGTGGCCCCACCAGAGCTGGCGGGAAATACACCAGTCCTGGATATTGTTCAGCCACTGGTTGTAGGTATTGACCCAGTTTTCCGGATGGAACTTGATCTCGCCGGAGGACACGCATTCCAGGGCTTGCTCGGTGATGCTCTTGCCGCCATCGCCGGGTTTGCTCATGGCGACAAACCACTGGTCGGTGAGCATGGGCTCGATGACCGCATTGGTACGGTCGCCGCGGGGCACCATCAGTTTGTGGGGCTTGACGCTTTCCAGCAGGCCGGCAGCTTCGAGGTCGGCGACGATAGCCTTGCGGGCTTCGTAGCGTTCCAGACCGCGATACTTCTCGGGGCCGTGCTCGTTGATGCGGGCGTCCAGGGTGAAGATGCTGATGGGGGTCAGGTGATGGCGGTGGCCTACCTGCCAGTCGTTGAAGTCGTGAGCCGGGGTGATCTTGACGCAGCCGGTACCGAACTCTTTGTCCACATAGCTGTCGGCGATGATGGGGATTTCCCGGTCGCACAGGGGCAGCTTGACGGACTTGCCGATGAGGGCGATGTAGCGCTCATCTTCGGGATTGACCGCCACGGCAACGTCGCCCAACAGGGTTTCGGGACGAGTGGTGGCAACGACGAGTTCGCCGCTGCCGTCGGCCAAGGGATAGCGGATGTGCCAGAGGGAACCATCTTCCTCTTCGCTGACTACTTCCAGGTCGGACACGGCGGTGAGGAGCTTCGGGTCCCAGTTCACCAGGCGTTTGCCACGGTAGATCAGGCCTTCCTTGTGCAGGCGGACGAAGGTCTCGGTAACGATCTTGTTCAGGCCCGCATCCATGGTGAAGCGCTCCCGGCTCCAGTCGGGGCTGGTGCCAAGGCGACGCATCTGCTTGGTGATGGAACCGCCGGAGTATTCCTTCCACTCCCAGACTTTTTCCAGAAACTTCTCGCGGCCCAGATCGTGGCGGCTGATGCCCTGGGCATCAAGCTGGCGTTCGACGACGATTTGCGTTGCGATGCCGGCGTGGTCGGTGCCCGGCTGCCACAGGGTGTTGTCGCCGCGCATACGGTGGTAACGGGTCAGGGCATCCATGATGGCCTGGTTGAAACCGTGGCCCATGTGCAGCGTTCCCGTCACATTGGGGGGCGGCAGCAGAATGCAGAAGTTGTCCTGCTTGCTGGTGTCGAGACCGGCAGCAAAGTAATTGCGGGATTCCCAAACGGGGTACCAGCGCCGCTCGATATCGGCGGGCTCGAAGCTCTTGGCGAGTTCCATGGAGTTTGATCAGGGGGTCAATAAGAAAACGGGTTGCGCTGCCGCCGGTGGGCCTAAGGCCAGTTTTTCGGGCGATTTGCAAAGAAGCAATTATACCTGCCGAGGCTGACCGGCCAGGCTCTTCATCGTGCTGAATAACCCCACCACTGCGGAAATAACAGTTGGTTCCGGCAAATCGCCATTCTTGTGAAAGAATAGGCGTCTTTAGCGTTGCTACCTATCCTGCATGGATATCTCACCCATCCCGTTCTTTCTCGGTCGTCAGCCTATCCTCGACCGTCATGGGAATACCGTCGCCTATGAGCTGCTGTTTCGCTCAGGAGAGACCAATGCTGCGGTAGTGGATTGCCATGAACAGGCCACCGTCCATGTACTGGCCCGAGCTTTCAGTGAGTTTGGCGTTGCCAATACCCTGGGCGATGCCCTCGGCTTTATCAATTTCGATGCGACCCTGCTGGCCAGCGATATTGTGGACATGCTGCCGGTGGGGCGGGTGGTGCTGGAACTGCTTGAGCATGTGGAGATCACTCCGTCCGTTGTTGAAAATTGTCGCCGCCTGCACGGCAAGGGTTTTCGTTTTGCCCTGGACGACATCACGGTCCTGAAGCCCGAGCACCATGAAATCCTGCCTTTCATCAGCTACGTCAAGGTGGATGTGCTGGGGATGGAAGAAGCAGCCATCGAGGCCCTGACCCAGCAGCTCAAGTCTTTCAAGCTCAAACTCCTGGCCGAGAAAGTGGAAACCCGGCAGCAAGCCGACTTCTGTGCCAAAGTCGGTTTCGACCTGTTCCAGGGCTATTACTTTGCCCATCCCCAGGTCTTGCTGGGCAAGTCCTTCCAGCATGCCAACGTGCATCTGATGCACTTGCTCAAGCTCCTGTTTTCCGACAGTGAAATACCCGAGTTGGAAGACGTGTTCAAGCAGGATCCCAAGCTCACCTACAACCTGGTTCGTGTGGTGAACTCGGTGGCCATGGGGCTGCGTTCCCCCATTTCTTCCGTGGGGCAGGCCATCATTATGTTGGGCCGGCGCCAGTTGCAAAGCTGGCTGACCTTGCTGGCTTTTGCCCACAAGGCCGAAGGCAAGTTTCCCAGCCCTCTGGTTGTACTGGCCGCCTGTCGTGGCAAGTCCATGGAGTTCCTTGCCCGGGAAGGTGGTCAGTCCCGGGATATTCAGGATCAGGCCTACATGGCCGGCATGATGTCCCTGATGGAAGTGCTGCTGGATATTCCCCTGGCCAAGGTGGCGGAAGAATTGAACCTGTCCGACGAAATCCGGGCGGCGATTCTCGAAAGGGAAGGGTACCTGGGGCGCCTGCTGGCTTTGAATGAGGCCGTGGAACGCTACGACGTCAAGGCCATCGACGGGCTGCTGGTCGAACTGTCCATGACCCTGGAGCAACTCACGGTCGTTGAAGTCGAAGCGATGCAGTGGGCTGAGAACATCGGTAAGGAAATCTAGGCCCTAGCCTCTCACGGGCCCATGCAATATGGGCCATTGGATTAGCCACCGCCCTGGTGGTAATGCGCTGAACTCCTCTGTAGTACTTCAAAGAAGCTGCTTTGAGCAGCAGGCCTCTCACCTGACAAGGGGAGGGCGGGAGAGGGCGCGGCCGTGTTGGCTATACGCGCTGCGTATGATCAGGGTTCCAGTGGATGAGGTGTCTGATTGGGCATTTATGGCTCAACTATGCCTTAATTCATCAATTATTGGCAAAGACGCCGAAGACGTCGGTCATACGTAAAACGTATAACCGATCAAAGGGGCGGGGAGGCCGGATCAACGAAAATTCGCTCGCCCTTCGCCATGGTCCGGTGACGGTGCGGCGGACGTGGCTCCTTGGCAAAAGATCATGAACCGGCGCTAACTGCGGTCTGTCAGTCATGCTGACAGCCGCATAGCCTTTGCCTTATCCGACCTGCTGGGTCGGTGTCGGGTACATCAGTACGGAAAGGAATTTGATCGGGCAACCAATCAGCTTTTCCGGGCCGTGGGGCACTTCACCGCGGAAAGTCAGGGAATCCCCCGGTTCCAGCACATAGGTGCTTTGCCCATGGCGGTATTCCATTTTGCCTTCCAGCATGTAGATGAACTCGGTGCCCGGATGTTCGAAGGTGGGAAACACTTCGGACTCGTGGTCGATGGTGATCAGGAAGGGCTCGAACTGCTTGGTCGGGCCCTGATCGTAGGAAAGCAAATGATAGGTGTGCCCGCGTTTGGTACCGCGGCGGACCACTTCCATGCCTTCGCCATCCTTCACCAGTTGGGCACCACCGCCGGGGACGTCGTAGCGACGGAACAGGGTGGCCATGGACACGCCCAGGGCATGGGCCAGTCGGGACAGGGTTTCCAGACTGGTGGCCGTCTGGGCGTTTTCGATCTTCGACAGCATGCCGCGACTGATGTCGGCCCGGTCCGCCACTTCCGCGATGGTGAGGCCGTGCTGCTGCCGTAACTCCTTGATGGTATTGCCCAGGTAGCGCTCCAGGCTGCCCGGTTCGTCCTGTCCTGCCATGGGATTCCCCTGATTTCAATGACTTGCGGATTATCTCATATCCGCAAGTTTCCTTTGGTGAAAAAAACATTGACACAAAGAAACTTGGTGATGCACAATGCTCACAAATGTTTCGTTATGTGAATCTCCTTGGCACGGAAAGGGGAATCCGCGAAATAAACAAAAATCCCACTAGAGAGCCTTGCCAAACCATGTCATCTGCCCGTCGTTACACCCTGTCCCTTTCCTGTCCGGATCGCGTCGGCATTGTGGCCGCCGTCAGTACCTTCATGGCGGAACACAAGGGCTGGATCACCGAGGCCAGCCACCATGCCGACGAACTGGCCCAACGGTTTTTCATGCGTCAGGAGTTGCTGGCTGATTCCCTGTCCGTCGATCTGGAAACCCTGAAGCAGAAATTCGCGCCCATCGCCGCCGAGTTCCAGATGGACTGGCGTATCAGCGACAGCGCCACCAAGAAGCGGGTGGTGGTCATGGTCAGCAAGCAGGAGCACTGTCTGTATGACCTGTTGGCCCGCTGGCAGAGCAAGGAACTGGATATCGAAATTCCCTGCGTGATTTCCAATCACGACACTTTCAAGGGTTTCGTCGAATGGCACGGCATCCCTTTTCACCATGTGCCCGTCACGCCGGAAAACAAGGCCCAGAGCTATGCCAAGGTGATGGAACTGTTTGAGGAGGCCAAGGGCGACGTGATGGTGCTGGCCCGCTACATGCAGATTCTTTCGCCCGATATGTGCGAGAAGTATCCCGGCCAGATCATCAACATCCACCACAGTTTTCTGCCCAGCTTTGTTGGCGCAAAACCCTATCACCAGGCCTATCAGCGCGGCGTCAAGCTGATCGGCGCCACCTGTCATTACGTCACTTCAGAGCTGGATCAGGGGCCCATCATCGAGCAGGACGTGATCCGTATCGACCACTCCGATGCCCCCGAAGACATGGTTCGTTACGGCAAGGACATCGAAAAAACCGTCCTCGCCCGGGGCCTGCGTTACCACCTGGAAGACCGGGTGCTGACCCACGGCAACAAGACCGTCGTTTTCCGCTGATCGAGCGTCTGAACCAGATTAGGAGCAAGCAATGCCCTGGAGACTTCTCAAGTTCGCCTTGTCCAAGGAGCACCCGGAACCCCGGATGTTTACCGCCCACGACAAGCTCAAGCCCACCTACGACGCCGTGATCATCGGCGCCGGCGGCCACGGTCTGGCTTCCGCCTACTATCTGGCCCGGGACCACGGCATCAAGAATGTGGCGGTGCTGGAAAAGGGTTACATCGGCGGCGGCAACACCGGCCGCAATACCACCATCATCCGTTCCAACTACCTGACGCCGGAAGGCGTGCAGTTCTACGATGAGTCCCTGCGCCTGTGGCAGGACCTGTCCCAGGATTTCGACCTCAACCTGTTCTACGCCAACCGCGGCCACTTCACTCTGGCTCACACCGACTCCGCCATGCGCACCTCCCGCTGGCGTGCCGAGGTGAACAAGCACTACGGTGTCGCTTCCGAAGTAGTGGGCCCCGATTTCGTCAAGAAGGCCGTGCCCCAGATCGACATCACCTGCGGCGGCCACGCCCCCATCATGGGCGCCCTTTACCACGCGCCAGGTTCCGTTGCCCGCCACGATGCCGTGGCCTGGGGTTACGGCCGCGGTGCCGACATGCGCGGTGTGGAAATCCATCAGCAGACAGAAGTGCTCAGCATCGACGTACAGGGCGGCAAGGTGCGCGGCGTTAATACCAGCCGCGGCTACATCGCCACCAACAAGGTGCTCTGCGCCGTGGCCGGTTCCACGCCCCGCATCCTGAAGATGGTGGACATCGATTCCCCCCTCTACATCCATCCCCTGCAAGCCATGGTCAGCGAGCCGGTCAAGCCCTGGCTCGATCCCATCCTGGTGTCCGGCAGCCTGCACATCTACATCAGCCAGTCCGCTCGCGGCGAGCTGGTGATGGGGGCCTCTCTCGATCCCTACGAAGTGCAGTCCACCCGCTCCACTCTGGATTTCCCCGAAGGGCTCAGCGCCCACATGCTGGACATGTTCCCCTTCCTCTCCAATGTGAAGGTGATGCGCCAGTGGGCCGGCATGGCCGACATGACCCCGGACTTCGCTCCCATCATGGGCAAGACCCCGGTGGAAGGTTTCTACCTCGATTCCGGCTGGGGCACCTGGGGCTTCAAGGCCACGCCTGTCTGCGGCAAGACCATGTCCTACACCCTGGCCAACGACACCAACCATCCCCTCATCACCGGCTTCACCCTCGACCGTTTCCGCAACTATGCGCTGACGGGTGAGAAGGGTGCCGCCTCCGTGGGCCACTGAGGAGAACACCATGAAAATCATGACCTGTCCCATCAACGGCCCCCGGCCTGTTTCCGAATTCGTTTATTGGGGTGCCCTGCGCGACATGCCCAACCCCGACACCTGCAGCGACGACGAATGGGCTGCCTACGTCTTCAACAAGAGCGGCGCCCCCGGCGTGAAAAAAGAATGGTGGTGCCACACCGCCAGCAACACCTGGTTCATTGCTGAACGGGACACCGAAAAGGATCTGGTATTGCGCACCTATCTCTACGGGGAGGGAGAGCAATGACACGCCTGGCTCCCAAAGGCGGCGAGTGGATCGACCGCAACAAGACCGTCAGCTTCAGCTTTGAAGGCAATACCTTCATGGGCTTTGAAGGCGACACCATTTCCAGCGCCCTTTATGCCTCCGGGCAAACCGTGTTGGCCCGCAGCTTCAAATATCACCGGCCCCGTTCCGTGATGTCCTTTGCCAATCACGATGCCAACGTGATCATGCAAAACTCCGCCGGTGCTTTTGGTACGCCCAATGTCCGCGCCGATGTCACCTTGCTGGCGGAAGGCATGACGCTCAACGCCGTCAATACCTTCGGCGGATTGGTGCATGACAAGGCCAGCGTACTGGGCCTGTTCTCCCGTTTCCTGCCCGTGGGCTTCTATTACAAAGCCTTCCACAGTAAGCGCCTGTTCCCCCTGTGGGAGCGCATGTTCCGTAAGCTCACCGGCCTGGGTAAGGTGGATTTCGCCACGCCCCACATCCGCACGCCCAAGCAATACGATTTCTGCGACGTACTGGTAATCGGCGCCGGTGCCTCCGGTCTTTCCGCTGCTCTGGCTGCTGCCGAGCAGGGCGCAGATGTGGTGGTGGTGGATGAAAACGCCAAGGTCGGCGGTAGTCTCACCTATCAACCCGGGACGGAAGATTCCATCCTGGCCAAGGTGGTGTCCCACGCCAAGATTCGCCTGCTCACCGGCACTTATGCCGCTGGTTATTACACCGACCACTGGGTGCCCCTGGTGGACGGCGACAAGATGACCAAGATGCGGGCCAAGTCCGTGGTGTTCGCCTCCGGTGCTTTCGAGCAACCTGCCGTCTTCCGCAACAACGACCTGCCCGGCATCATGCTGGCGAGCGCTGCGCAAAGGTTGCTGCATCGCTACAGCATCAAGCCCATGGAGCGTGCTGTCGTGCTGACGGCCAATGCCGATGGCTATCGTGCCGCCCTGGATTTGGCTGAGCAAGGCATCGGTGTGGCTGCCGTGGTTGATCTGCGCAAGAGCCATCTGGCCGGCGATCTGGAAGTGGCCGTCAAGGCCAAGGGTATTCAGGTGCTGAGCAGTGCCTGCATCTACGAAGCCTTGCCCGCCGCCGATGGTCAGCGTGTCGCCAAGGTGCGCATCGCTCCTTTCAATGACGGCGTTGCCGGTGCGATTGCTCACGAACTGAGCTGCGACGGTGTGGTCATGAGTGTGGGTTACGCGCCCGCCGCCAATCTGCTGTATCAGGCCGGCACCCGCATGCGCTTCGACAAGGTCCTGCAACAGTTCGTCCCCGAAGTGCTGCCCTACGGCGTCTTTGCCTGTGGTCGTGTCAACGGCGTGCATACCTTCGCCAACCGTTTGCTTGATGGTCAGCGGGCTGGTGCTACCGCCGCCGCCCATGCGGGTTTTGGTGCTGGCCCCGATGTTCTGGTGCCGACAGAAGCCGAATCCCCCAGCCATAGCTGGCCCATTGTTGAACATCCCGACGGCAAGAACTTTGTCGATTTCGACGAAGACCTGCAGTTCAAGGATTTCCGCAATGCCGTGCAGGAGGGCTTCGACAACATCGAGTTGCTCAAGCGTTATTCCACCAACGGCATGGGCCCCAGTCAGGGCAAGCATTCCAATATGAACGGTCTGCGCATCCTGGCCCGCCTCACCGGCAAGGAACCGCAGCAGGTGGGCACCACTACGGCGCGGCCCTTCTACCATCCCGTACCCATGTCCCACCTGGCCGGTCGCGGCTTCAGCGCAGAACGCATCACGCCCCTCCACAGCCGCCATGAAAAGCTGGGGGCGGTGTGGATGTCCGCCGGTGTCTGGCAGCGGCCCGAGTACTACGTCCAGCCCGGTGTTGACCGTATCGACAGCATCCGTGGCGAAGCTATGGCAGTGCGCAAGGGTGTCGGCATTATCGACGTGGGCACCCTGGGCAAGCTGGAAGTCATCGGTCCCGATGCCGCCGAATTCCTGGAGCGGGTTTACATCTCCAAGTACGCCGGCCTCAAGGTAGGCATGACCCGTTACGCCGTCATGTGCGACGAATCCGGCGTGGTGATCGACGACGGTGTGGTGGCACGGCTGGCCGACGACCACTTCTACTTCACGACAACCACCTCCGGTGCCGCCACCATCTACCGCGAGCTGTCCCGCCTCAATACGATGTGGAAGCTCAACTGCGGCATCGTCAATCACACCGGTTCCTTCGCCGCCGTGAATGTGGCCGGTCCCAAGGCACGCGCTCTGTTGGCTAGCCTGACCGACATCGATCTGTCCGCAACGGCCTTTCCTTATCTGGGCCTGCGGGTCGGCACCGTGGCCGGTATTCCTGCCCGTCTGATGCGGGTCGGTTTCGTCGGTGAGTGGGGCTATGAAATCCATGTTCCGGCCAACCTCGGTGGCGCCCTGTGGGACACCCTGATGGCAGCCGGCAAAACCGATGGCATCCGTCCCTTCGGCGTCGAAGCCCAGCGTCTGCTGCGGCTGGAGAAGGGCCACATTATCATCAGCCAGGACACCGACGGTTTGACCACGCCGAGTGAAGCCGGCCTGGATTGGGCGGTGAAGCTGGACAAGCCTTTCTTCGTCGGCAAGCGCAGCCTGCAAATCATCGCCAAGAAGCCTCTGCGTCAAACCCTGGTGGGCTTCATGTTGAACGAAGGTTTCACCGGTGCAGCGCCCAAGGAATGTCATCTGGCCATCAAGGACGACAAGATCGTGGGCCGCATCACCAGCATTTCCTGGAGCCCCAGCCTGCAACGGCACATCGGTCTGGCTTTCGTTTCTCCTGAATTGTCGGCGGTGGGTACTTCCCTCAACTTCCGGCTCAGCGGCGGCGATTTTGTTGCGGCCAAGGTGGTACCCACACCCTTCTACGACCCGCAAAACCTCAAGCAGAAGGAGGGCGCATGATGCCCGCTCAACTTTCCCCGACCCCTGTGTCGCCCGTAGCCGATGCCCTGGCTGCCACGGCCTTCGTCAGTGGCGACAAGGCAGCCGTTCTGTCCTTGGCGGACATTTCCCGGCAATCACGTTTCGGCTGCAAAGGTCCTGGTGCGATCAAATGGCTGACGGCCCAGGGCGTTCCTGTACCCGCCCAACCCAACACTGTCTGCGCTCTGGGCAACGGCCAGGGCCGCGTGCTGCGCCTCGGCATGACCGAGTTCCTCATTGAAGGCGATGCTGCCCTGGTGGACAGCCTGAGCACCGCTCCCCGGGCCAGTGGTGTCTATCCGGTCCTGCGCCAGGATGCCTGCCTGCTGTTGCAAGGTCGTCAGTTGCGCTCCCTGCTGCTGCAAAGCTGCAACGTGAATTTCGATGCCCTGGACCTGGCTGCAGCGCCGGTAGTGCTGACCTCCATGGTGGGGGTGGGCGTCACGGTCATGCCGGAAAAAATCAACGGTGCTCTCGCTTACCGCGTCTGGTGTGACGGTACCTATGGCGATTACCTGTGGCAAACCCTGCGCACCATTGCCGAAGACCTGGGCGGCGGTGCAGTGATGGCCGACGACACGATTTTCTAAATCAAAAACAACGCAATTCAAACCTAACCCCTGGAGGTTTCCATGACTGCTGATGAAGCTAAAAAGCTGCTCAAAGACAACGACGTGAAATTCGTCCTCGCCCAGTTCGTGGACATCCACGGCACGGCCAAGACGAAGGCCGTTCCCGCCGACCATCTGGACGATGTGCTCACAGCCGGTGCCGGTTTTGCTGGTTTCGCCGTGTGGGGCCTGGGCATCGAGCCCCATGGTCCTGACTACATGGCCGTGGGTGATCTCAACTGCGTCTCCCTGGTGCCCTGGCAGCCCGGCTACGCCCGCATCGCCTGTGACGGCCATGTGCACGGCAAGCCCTGGGAGTACGACACCCGCGTCGTGCTGAAGAAGCAGATCGCCCGTCTCAAGGAAAAGGGCTACAAGCTCTACACCGGTCTGGAACCCGAGTTCTCCCTGCTGAAGAAGGACGCCAACGGCAAGATCGTTCCCTGCGATCCCTCCGACACCCTGACCAAGCCCTGCTACGACTACAAAGCCCTGTCCCGCGTGCGCGGCTACATGGAAGAACTGGTTGCCAGCATGAAGGCGGTGGGTGTCGATGTCTATCAGGTGGACCATGAAGACGCCAACGGCCAGTTCGAAATCAACTACACCTTCGACGAGTGCCTGACCTCCGCCGACCATTACATCTTCTTCAAGATGGCGGCTTCCGAGATCGCCAATGACCACGGCCTGATCTGCTCCTTCATGCCCAAGCCCTTCGCCAACCGACCCGGCAACGGCATGCACATGCATATGTCCCTCGGTCCCGCCGAAGGCAAGGGCAATCTGTTCGAGGACAAGTCCGACCCCAACGGTCTCAAGCTGTCCAAGCTGGCCTACCAGTTCCTCGCCGGTGTGCTCAAGCATGCTCCGGCCCTGGCGGCCATCTGCGCGCCCACGGTGAATTCCTACAAGCGTCTGGTGGTGGGTCGTTCCCTCACCGGCGCCACCTGGGCCCCGGCCTACATCAGCTACGGCGACAACAACCGCTCCACCATGGTCCGCATTCCCGGTGGTCGTTTGGAACTGCGTTTGCCCGACGGTGCCTGCAATCCCTATCTGGCCACAGCGGCCGTGATCGCCGCCGGTCTGGACGGTATCGAAAACGATCTCGATCCGGGCGCACCGAAGAACATGAATCTCTACGAACTGACACCGGCGCAACTGAAGGAAGAGGGCATCGAAATCCTGCCCCAGAACTTGCACGAAGCCCTGCTGGCCCTGGATAAGGATGAGGTTCTGACCAAGGCCCTGGGCCCCGTCGCCGATGAATTCCTCAAGCTCAAGCACATGGAATGGGTGGAGTACATGCGCCATGTGTCGGACTGGGAAATCAACTCCTATCTCGAATTCTTTTAAAGCTATTTAGTGAGGTAAGCACCATGTGTGGAATTGTTGGATTACTGGTGAAGAAGCCCGCGCTGCGCAGCCAGCTGGGCGAACTGATGGTGCCGATGCTGATCGGCATGACCGAGCGCGGTCCCGACTCTGCCGGTCTGGCCGTGTTCACTGACAGCCTGGCCGAGTCCAGTCGCAAGATCAGCGTCTATTCCGGCCTCACCGCCGACGGCGCCGATTTCAACTGGCAGGCTTTGGGCCACGGCATCAAGACCCATCTGGGTGTTGAGGCCAGTGTCGAAGCCAAGGGCAACCATGCGGTCATCACCGTCAAGGGTGCTGCTGAACCGGTCAAGCACTGGATCAAGGAACAGCATCCCAAGCTGCACCTGTTGTCCACCGGCCGCAGCATCGACCTGTACAAGGACATCGGCACTCCCGCCGAAGTGGCCGACCGCTACAACTTCAAGAACCTGACGGGCAGCCATCTGGTGGGCCATACCCGCATGGCCACCGAGTCTGCCGTGACTCCCGACCGGGCCCACCCCTTCACCGCTGGCGAAGATTTTTGCCTGGTGCACAACGGCTCCCTGTCCAACCCTAACGGTATTCGTCGCATGCTGGAACCCCGCGGCATCACCTTCGAGACCGACAACGACACCGAAGCCGCCTGCCGTTTCCTGGAATGGCGCCTGCGAGAAGGGGATGAGCTGGAAGTTGCCCTGCAAAAAGGCTTCGAGGAACTGGATGGTTTCTACACCTTCCTCATGGGCACCCCCGACCGGCTCGCCCTGATCCGCGACCCCTTTGCCTGCAAGCCTGCTGTGGTGGCCGAGACGGACGACTATGTGGCGATCGCCTCCGAGTTCCGTTCCCTGGCCCATTTGCCCGGCATCAACAACGCTTATGTGTTCGAGCCCGCACCTGAGGAGATGTACGTATGGAAAGCCTAACTTTCGATCTGGCGCAGCAATCCCTGCGCGATCTCAACCAGTACCTGCACAACGAAGCCAAGACGGCCAGCGTGAAAAAAGTGGTGGTGACCAATCCTGACGGCACCCACAACATCGCCGTCGGCCTCGACTGCCCGGTGGAAGTCGAAGTCATCGGCCATGCCGGCTACTACGCCGGCGGCATGAACAAGACCGCCACCGTCACCATCAACGGTAGCGCCGGTACCGGTGTGGCCGAGAACATCATGTCCGGCAAGGTGCACGTCAAGGGCTTCGCCTCCAACGGCGCCGGGGCCTCCGCCCACGGCGGCCTGCTGGTGATCGACGGCGACGCCGGTCTGCGCTGCGGCATCTCCCTCAAGGGCGGTGACATCGTGGTCGGCGGTTCCGTCGGCAGCTTCTCCGCCTTCATGGCCCAGGCTGGTCGCATGGTCATCTGCGGCGATGCTGGCGATGCCCTCGGCGACTCCCTTTACGAAGCGGTGCTCTACGTCAAGGGCAGCATCAAGTCCCTCGGCGCCGATGCCCAGATCGAGCCCCTGACCGATGCCGACATCAAGGTGCTGACCGAGTTGCTGACAGCGGCCGGTCCTGCCTTTGCTGCCCATGACCCCAAGTCGTTCAAGCGCGTGGCCTCGGCCCGCAGCCTGTACCACTGGAACGCTGACGCCAACCAAGAATACTGATCGAGGACTTCATCATGGAACCGAAAAAAATCATCACCCGCGAAGAGTCCTTCGGCTACGACCGCAAGACCCTGGACTACATCCGCAACGCTGCTGCCCACGGCCTCTACGAAATTCGCGGCATGGGCGCCAAGCGCAAGCTGCCCAATTTTGACGACCTGGTTTTCCTGGGTGCGTCCCTGTCCCGCTACGCCCTGGAAGGCTACCGCGAGAAATGCGTAACCAAGACCATTCTCGGCACCCGCTTTGCCAAGAAGCCCATCGAACTGGAAACCCCCATCACCATCGCCGGCATGAGCTTCGGTTCCCTGTCCGCCAACGTGAAGGAAGCCCTCGGTCGCGCTGCTACCGAAATCGGTACTTCCACCACCACCGGCGACGGTGGCATGACCCAGGAAGAACGCCAGTCCTCCAAGACTCTGGTCTATCAGTGCCTGCCTTCCCGTTACGGTTTCAATCCCGACGACGTGCGCAAGGCCGACGCCATTGAAGTGGTGATCGGGCAGGGCGCAAAACCCGGCGGCGGCGGCATGCTGCTGGGGCAGAAGGTGTCTCCCCGGGTGGCCAAAATGCGCACCCTGCCGGAAGGCATCGACCAGCGTTCTGCCTGCCGTCACCCGGACTGGACTGGCCCGGACGATCTGGCCATCAAGATTCAGGAACTGCGGGAAATGACCGATTGGGAAAAACCCATCTACGTCAAAGTGGGCGCCACCCGTACCTTCAACGACGTCAAGCTGGCAGTCCATGCCGGGGCCGACGTGGTGGTGGTGGATGGCATGCAGGGCGGTACGGCTGCCACGCAAACCTGCTTCATTGAACACATTGGTATCCCCACGCTGGCGGCAGTTCGCCAGGCGGTGAACGCGCTGGAAGATCTGGACATGAAGGGCAAGGTTCAGCTCATCGTTTCCGGCGGTATCCGCACCGGTCCCGATGTCGCCAAGGCCCTGGCCATGGGCGCTGATGCTGTAGCTATCGGTCAGGGCGTATTGATCGGTCTGGGCTGCAACGGCGACACCTACTTCAAGGATGGTGCTCATCACGACGCCACGGCTGACTATGCAGCATTAGGCACCGCTCCCGGTTTCTGCCACCACTGCCATACCGGCAAATGCCCGGTGGGGATCACCACTCAGGACGCCATTCTGGAACAGCGTTTGCAGCCGGAAGTCGGGGCCAAGCATCTGAAGAACTATCTGAAGACGCTGAACATGGAACTGACCACCATCGCCCGGGCCTGCGGCAAGCAGAACGTGCATCACCTGGAGCGGGAAGATCTGGTCGCTTTGACAGTGGAAGCCGCTGCCATGGCCGGTCTGCCCCTGGCCGGTACCAACTGGGTTCCCGGTCAAGGTTATTGAGTTGTTGCAGCGTGCCGTTCCCGTTGCTCGGGAACGGCATTTTCTTTTGAAGCTCCTGTTTGTATTGACGGTCGTAAGAGACAAATGACAGCGCCAAAGACGGCTCAGATTATTGATGGCAAGGCCCTCGCCAAATCCCTGCGTATCAAGTTTCGGGAACGGGTGGAGGTACTCAAGTCCAAAGGAGTTACCCCCGGACTGGCCGTAATCCTGGTGGGCGACAACCCCGCCTCCCGGGTCTATGTGGGCAACAAGGTCAAGGCCTGCGAAGAATGCGGCGTCACCTCCTTCCACCATGCCGTGCCGGAAGACACTTCCGAAGCCGAGGTGCTGGCCCTGATCTCCCGCCTCAATGCGGACG
Source organism: Rhodocyclaceae bacterium (assembly GCA_036504515.1). GTDB lineage: Bacteria > Pseudomonadota > Gammaproteobacteria > Burkholderiales > Rhodocyclaceae > AWTP1-18. The sequence continues at coordinate 384,006 of DASXVA010000012.1, read as the reverse complement.
ATTCGGTGCACGGCATCCTGATCCAGCTTCCCCTGCCGCCCCATATCGATGTGCGCCGGGTGCTGGAAGCCATTTCGGTGAACAAGGATGTGGACGGCTTCCATCTCTACAACGTCGGCGGTCTTGTCGTCGGCAACACCATCTTCCCTCCCTGTACGCCCTACGGCGTGCAACTGCTACTGGAAACCACTGGCATTGATGTGGCGGGCAAGAACGCGGTGATCGTGGGGGCCTCCAACATCGTCGGCAAGCCCATGGCCCTGATGCTGTTGCAGAAGGAAGCCACGGTCACGGTATGCCACGCCAAGACCCGGGACCTGGCCCAACACACCATCCTCGCCGACATCCTGATCGTGGCCGCCGGCAAGCCGGGGTTGATCGTGCCGCAGATGGTGAAGCAGGGGGCCATCGTCATTGACGTGGGCATCAACCGTTTAACCGAAGGACCCAATGCGGGCAAGATCGTCGGCGATGTGGATTTCGAAGGCGTGAAGCACAAGGCCAGCTGGATCACTCCAGTGCCCGGTGGCGTCGGCCCCATGACGGTGACCATGCTTATCGAGAACACTCTACGTTCGGCGGAACTGCGCCTGGGCAAAGGCCAGGGTATTGGTCATGAAGGTTGGGACGCTGCTGTCGTGGCGTAATTTTTGACGTATCTGCATTACCGAAAACAGAGAGGGGGCAATGAACCCCTCCGTTTCATCTGATGATCGCTTGAGAAGTTCCACCAGCCGTGCATCCGTCATCACTGTAGAGAGAGGATGCCATGCTCGAATGGTTCAGAAAGCCGCAGTACCAGTTTCAGGAGGTCAGCACGGAGGGTGAGTTTGCACCGCCGCCGCCCGCGCCCCGTCGTTTTGGTTGGCGTTTAGGCACCCTGGGCCAGCGCCTTGTGCACCTGGCCGGCCATGCCTTGAATGCAGAGAAAGCCTTTTCCGCCAGTCAGGTGGAAGTGGAAGCGCGCACAGCCGCCATGTCCGCCGAGATTGCTCGGACCAAAGCCCATATGAGCGATGCGATTGCGGGGGCGGAGTCCCTGCGGGAACAATCCATCGGCGATATGGCCGCCGCCAGCGAAGAACTGGGGCAGGGGCTTGATGGCCTGCAACTGAGTCTGGATGGCAAGGTCAGCAGCATTGGCGAAGTGGTGTCGGTACTGGAACGTATCGGCAAAGAGTTGGAGTTGCTGGCGCTCAATGCGGCGATTCAGGCGGCTGGGGCCGGGGAGGTGGGGCGCTCCTTCATCGTCGTTTCCGACCACATCCGCAAGCTGGCCCAGGAAACCGTAGCCAATTCAAAGCGTGCCTCCCGGCTGCTGGATTTTCGCGAACTCTCGGGCCAGTTGGGGCACTTTCGCGCCGCCAGTTTGCAACGGGTTGAGGATGCCAATCAGGTCACTGTCTCTGCCTTTGGCACCATCGGCAATGCCTTTGCCGACATTCGTACCGCCCTCGATAGCCTGGATGAGCACGGCCGGGTCGTGGGGGCCATGCATCAGGCCAATCAAGCCATCTTCGATCGCCAGCGGCTCAAGATTGAATGGGTGGCCGAAGCCAGCAAACAATTGGCCTCCGTTGTCGAGCAGGATGATGAGGGTGTCGACAGCAGCCTCAATCGGTTGGCTCAGGCCGAGCGGCTTCAGGTCGATCCTCGTTACGACCGTCTTTCCGACATCCGTGCCCGGGGTGTGTTGCGGGTTGCCATTGAGCCAGCCTTCAAGGGGCTTTCTTTCCGCATGAAAGCCAACGAACCCCTGCGTGGTCTAGATGTGGATTACGCCACCGCCTTTGCCCGTCACCTTGGCGTCAAGGTGGAGTTTGTCGAATATCCCTGGGATCAATGCACGGAACTGCTCCATGCCGGGCAGCGGCGAGGTAATGCCGAAGCCGATCTGGTCTGGAGCGCACTGCCACCCAATGAGGCTTGGCGCGGCGTCGCCTTTTCCGAGACCTACACTTGGCTGCGCTATGTGCTGGCCCGGCGCCAAGGAGATAGCCGTATTGATGGCATCAAGAGTCTGGAGGACAAGGTGCTCGGTTGCATCAACGATCCGGCGGCCTTGGCGACCCTGGAGGCAGCGGGCCTGCGCTGGGGGAAACACAAGACGGAACCCGGTACGGTGCGGCTTTCCAACCTGATCTGCTATTCCGATCAAAGCGTGATTCACGATGCCCTGGCCGATGGCGTGGTGGATGCCTTTGCCGTGGACCAACCCATCTTCGCCTGGGCCTGCTACGGCAGCGACAGCCCCTGGCGTGGGCGAATTGAAATGTTGCCGGACAACCTAGCCGCCAGTCCCTGGTACTACGCCGTAGGAGTGGCCGATACGCCCTCATCGGCAAACCTGCTGGCAGAGGTCAATCGCTTCCTTGCCACCTTCAAGACCGGTCGGGAACGACAGGAGATTGAAAAGCGCTGGCAGTTCGAGCCAGTGCAGGGCAGCGGAAATTACCGGGATGAACCGGGCAAGCTAAGAGGCGAGGCCGAGCTGATGGTGGCGTGGATGGCTTTGCAAAGTGAGATGCAAGGCAGGTAGTGGAAGCTCGCCACAGGGAGCACTCTCCCTGTGGCGATGCAACTGGCTTATCCGCCGATCGTCAGAAATACTGCCGATGTCCAGACGCGAGACTGGTCTCGCTGCCTTGCACTCACAAACAGAGGATGTTCCACATTTTGTGGCAGAGCAAGGGAGCCCAGGTCAATGTCGCCAGCCAGGTCACGGGGTAATTCAGCATCGCTTATCCGTTCGATGGAGAGCTTCAATTCAGCACCAGGCAATAGCTGTTCAATGCCGCCCTGGGACAACAACTGCTCACCACTGACAAGCAGTTCCACCTCGGGTGAATGCACATAAGGTTGTGGCTTTAGCGGATCACCAACCTTGATGTAGTTGTCGATCCGCGCCTTGATCACAAAGTTTGCCGTACGCAGTGCTCCCAGGGTCAATTCAATGCTGTCCGTATCCCCGTGGGTTGCCGTTCTGAATCCGAGGGTGGTGGCGTTTTCGCGCCAGCATGTCTGTTCCGGATGATCAAATCCCAAAGTATCGAAGCGATTGATCGGCGTACCGGTGACTTTTACCGAGCCAGTCCAATAGGCTCCCCGGTAACGGTCCTTGATACGGGCACCACCGATGCGAATCCGGATGCGAGTGTCAGAGAACCCCAATTCCTGGTGCAAGTTTCGCTGCCAGAGGCATTGGTCGCCACGATACAGGCGCACTTCTTCCCATCCCTGTTCGCCCAATAGACGATAGCTGAGAGGTTTGGCCAGATTGGTAGTGACCACTTCTCCCATCCAGTGGTCTCCAATATTGATGGCCGCGTAGCTACGCTCTCCTGTCGTGGCAAAGGTACGGCGGGAGCGTAATGCCTGGCCTACACCTTCGCGGTCGAAGCTTTGCGCCAGCACGCCGGTCAGTCCGCCGCGGGAACCAAAGACGGCCGTTGCTGGAACGCCGCCACCGCAACGCCCCTGGTGTTCATCGCTATTGGCCGAGGCGCCAACCCGGTAGCCTCGCTGCAATGCTTCGGCATAAACCCAATGGAACTGCCCCCACGACGAACCCACCTCAACCAGTCGTTCGAGTTTGGGGTGATGCCAGTCCAGATTACAACGCCGACCACCCACATGGGGGATCATGAGGTGCCCTTCTGGATCATCGGCATAAGCGGCATAAAGTTCGTCCACCGGCCAGGTGCCCGGCTTGATGGTGCCTGCCGTAAATTCATTCCATTCAAAGCTGCGAACCAGCCGCCCTTGTTCGTCAAAGGGAAATCTCGGCTTTCCATTGCGGAGGAAAACAATGTTCCGATCTCCTCCGGCAGCCGAGTTGCCGCACCACTCTGTCCCCGGGTAGCAGACGAACTTGCCGGACTCGTTGAGCGAATGAATCAGCGCGACGGCATCATCCCAGCGTTTTTCCGTGATGTTGAAATCGTTGGCGGTGTAACCCAGTACATCCAGGCCTGCCACGTCTCGGCCATAGCTGAGGTTGTACAAAGTGTCGTTGGTTCCGATCGTGTCATCGGAATGAACGTGCAGGTCTGCATAAAGGGGACGCAATCCCTCGGATGCCGTCGCATTGACATAGGTAAGGGCGTTGAACGGTGTGTGGGTGTCTTCCAATACAGACTCAAAACGCCACTCGCCCTCTGCGCCAAGAACCAGATCAGTAATTCTGGCGACAGCCCAGCCTTGTTCGGCCAGCTTGTATCCGATGGTCTGCTTTTCCCCCGATGGTCCGGTTAAGGTCAACGCTCCCTTGAGAGGTAAATCACGACATGTATTGCCCCAGGCGTCATCCAGCCGGGCGATCACATCGAACTTCTCTTCGGTTCCCAAGAGGCGGGGCGCAATCAGGCTTAGGCGATGGGGAACGCCGGGGACGATATCGAGAAGGCAGTCGCCTGGCACCTCTGCAAACTTCGAACTGCCAAGAGGGTCGATGAACATGCGGAAGCAAAATCCCTTTTCAACGAAACTCTGCACACGGGTTCCCGGGCCGCCATAACGGCGATCTCCCAGGCGGATGGTGATTCGATCACCGGGATTCAGGTAGCCATCGACGATGTCGATCAATACGGCTTTCTGGAAGGGGCGTTCATGGCCTTTCTGATCGAAGCGCACCTTGAGGTGCTGAACCGTTGCCGGACTCTGTCCCGGTACCAAAGCACCAGCCTGGTATTCAGCGGAAACAAAATTGGGGGCCTTGGGGTCGCTGGTCTGAAACAGCGCCCAGTCGGAATAGAACTTGAATGCCAGTTTCAGCCAAGCACCATCGGCCAAGCCTGAGGCCCCCACTTCATAGACGAGGTTGAGTTCTGTCCATTCGCCGGCGACCAGTTCTGTCCGGTCGCAGGTAAAGCGGCCAAGAAAAGGAAGGGCTTTGTTCTTTTCATACAAACCGACGGGGGCAATGTAGTCTCCCGCTTCTGTCGCAGGATCAAAACCTTTGCTCATGATGATTTCCTTGTGCTTACTGGCCTTGCCAGTGTTGGTAATGAGTTTCGAGGCGGCGGAAAACGAGGCTTTCCGTCAGCCATGCAATGAGTCCGATCAAACTAATCCCCAGCAGCACCTGGCTGCTATTGCCGATCTGGCCACCCGTCGCCACCATCCAGCCGATTCCTTGCGATGCTCCGATCATCTCGGCTGCAATCAATGCTCGCCATGCCTGACTGAACCCAATGCGCAGCGCCGTTGTGACGAAGGGCAAGCAGGCTGGCAAGTACACGTTGGCAAAGAGTTGGTAGCGATTCGCGCCAAGGGTTCTGGCCGCCCGCACCAGGCCTGTCTGAATGGACTGGACACCTTCTTGAATGGTCAGGGCCATGGGAAACAGTGCCGCCAGGATGATCACGGCAATGATTGAGCTGTTTCCCAGACCCAGGAAAATGATGGCAAGAGGCGTCCAGGCAATGGGGGGAATCGCCATGAACAGGCTATTCACCGGCCCCATGAAATCACGGACTCCCTTTGATAATCCAAGCGCGGCGCCCAGGGCCAGGGCTGCAATAGAGGCCGTCACAAACCCGAGCAATTCCCGCAACAGGCTACTGGCCAGATGGGTTGCGATACTCCCGTCTTGCAACCACCTCAGTCCTTCCTTGAAGACATCCCAGGGCTGAGGCAATACATAGACCGGAACCCGACTGGCCGTAGCAATCCAGATTGCCGCAATTACCGGCAATGATGCCCAGGCCAGCCAGGAACGGACGGGCTTTTCTTGTCCGCCGGTGTTCGGCTCGGGATTGGTGTTCACGGACTCGGTCATTTACTTATCCTGAGCAGATCGGGATTTTTGCCAGTAGCTCAAATCCACTACCTGATCGACCTTCAGCGGATTAGGAATAAAGCCGAGGTCCAGGGAGTAGTCCATCAGGTTTTGGATAAATTGCAGGTCCCGGTTCTCAAGCTTGTCAGACCATCCAAGACGATTTCTCGCTTCATGAACGATGGCTTCGGCGGATACGGTCTTGCCATCAGGTTTTTGAACGGTATCCAGTTTGAAGGACTGGGCAATGATCTGGTCTGCCTCTGCTTGCTTGTCCTGAAGGAAGGCAATGGCTTTGCGGTGAGCGCGCAGTAGTTTGACGATATCCCCTGAACGCTCCTTAAGCGTTTTTACGGGGGCTGCAATGACGTACCAGGGATATTGAGGAACCAGTTGATTTACATCCAGAACCAGATGGGTGTTTCCTCGGAGTAGCGCTTGGCTGACAAAGGGCTCCCAGAGGAAGGCGGCGTCCACCACATTCCTATCCAGCGCAGCATTCATGTTACCCGGGGGCATGGGTTGGATTGTCAGGTCTTTGTCCGGATCAATTTTTCCATGTTGGCGAAGGACGAATCCACGCAACAAAACATCCATCCCGCTGCCCTTTGCAACGGAGGCCAGCTTCTTGCCCTTGAGGTCTGCAATGGTCTTGATGCCACTGCTATTACTGGCAATGACTGCGGCCTGACCATAATTCACTTTGGCGAGAATGCGTGCATCAAATCCCCGGGCAAACCACTGATAGACGGGAGGTGTGCCGATATAGGCCACGTCCAGTTCTCCTGAGGCGAGGGCTTGTTCCAAAACAGGGCCGTCGGTGAAAGACTTGATCTCTACCTTGAGTCCTTCCTCGGCGAAGAATTGCTTTTGTTCCGCAATCAGCGCAGGGGCATTCGCCATGGCGTAGACCCAGCCTACGCGCAAAGGCTTGGTTTGAGCCTGTACTGCTGCCGTGCTTGTTACTGAAACTACAGCGGTAATGGCCAGCAGCAATTTGCTGATAAATGCTCTGGAATGTTTCATTGCACGGTCTCCATTACGTGGGTAATTCGATCCAGCAGGTGTTCCCGGTATTCAAAAAACCGGGGAGTTCTCGGTGTTTCAGGGAAGCTGCGGGGATAAGGCAAATCAATGATGTGTTCGCTGTCCACGCCCTGGGGTGCCCGGCCAAGCACAACGACCCGGTCGGCGAGAAAAACCGCCTCATCAATATCGTGGGTGATGAACAAGACGGTTTGCCCGAACCTTGCGCGAAGTCGCAGCAGTTCTTCATTCATGTGTCGACGGGTCATGGCATCGAGGGCACTGAAGGGCTCATCGGCAAGCAGTAGCTGAGGCTCTGTCGCCAGGGCTCTGGCCAAGGAAACACGCTGCCTCATTCCGCCGGACAATTGGTGTGGGAAACGCTCGGCTACGGCGGACAAGCCCACAACCTGCAAGTAGTAGCGGGCCTTCTCCACTTGTTCTTTCTGGCTTAATACTCCTGCCATTTTCAAGCCGAACTGGATGTTGTCGATAACCGATAGCCATGGAAAAAGCTGCGGGGACTGAAAGATGTAACCCAGGGAAGGATGTTCTGGGCGGACCAACTCGCCGTTGATCGTGATCTCTCCGCGAGACGGCCTTAAAAAACCTGAAAGCAGGTTCAGCAATGTCGACTTGCCGCATCCAGACGGCCCGAGAACCGCAACAAATTCTCCAGGCTCGACACTGAAACTCAGGTCGTCAAATACAAGCTGTCCATCCGGGTAACGGAAATCCACATGGGTCAGTGCCAAACTTGCCGGATTTTTGCTGTCCATAAATTCCCAAGCGGATTTTTGTGCCGCTTCATCTCGTGTCCGTAACATGGATATCGACTAACCTCTACTCAATAGGCATTGGCAATTTGCCTGACCTCCATGAAATAATACGTTATAATACAAGTTGTCAAAAATAGAATCTTCAGCTTTGCTTATGAAAACAACTGCTAACAAAAAGAAGCCACAAATTGGCGTGTCCCGGGAGAACCCGACCTCCATGTACCGTCAGATAGCTGCCTATCTTCAAGAGGGCATCGAAGCGGGTCTGTACGAGCCTAGTGGGCGCCTCCCTTCGGAGGCACAGTTGGGCGAGCGATTTAGTGTGAGCCGCGTGACCGTGCGTTTGGCACTGGATCAACTGGAAACAGAAGGCCTGATCGTGAGGCGGCAGGGAAAAGGCAGCTACGCAGCAGGCAAGCAGGTCAGGCATGGTCTGGATAACCTGCGCAGCTTCCACGAGTCACTGCTCTATCAAGGGCTGAAGGCAACGATGAAGTTGCTGGACAAGCAGCGAGTAAAAGTCCCTGACGAGATAAAGTCGTATTTCAAGAAAAGCTCATACTGCTTGCTGGTCAAGCGGCTTCATCTTGTTGACGGGGGGGCCGTCGCCCTTGGCATCAGCTATTTGCCCGATGCACTCAACAAGACGGAATGGGATGACCTGGAAAAACAACCGGCCTATAACCAGTTGTCCAACATCCTTGGAAAACCACCGGCACGAGCCGATATGGCTATTCGAGCCCAAGGGGCAGATGAAGCGCTGGCTGAGATACTGAAAGTGCCGCTCAATCATGCCTTGCTGGTCCTGCAGCGAACATCGTATTTCGATGATGGCGTTTGCTGTGACCGCTCGGTGTTCTACATTCGGCCTGAAAGGTATGAGTTCTACCTGAGCTGTGCATTCAATCCCAAGTAAACGATGGGATGATCGTCAGCGCAGTCATTACGCGGGATCCGATAAGCAAAGGTAGTCAGCGGCAAAACCGACCAATAGCCCGGTCAGGAATAGCAATGCTTCAGGATTTTTTGGTACGGCAAGCAATGCGATTCCCGGCCCGGGACAATAACCGCTAATCCCCCATCCAATGCCAAATATTACTGAGCCAAGTACAAGACCAACGTCGGGTTCAGTCACCTTGCTAAGGTGAAACCGGGTGTCGAGTAAAGGGTGATCGCGTTTAAGAATCCACCGGAATGCAATAGCTGCCGTGATGACGGCTCCGCCCAGTACAAACAGCAAGGCAGGATTCCAGTCTCCGGCAATATCAAGAAACGCGAGTACTTTTTGGGGTGAGGTCATCCCGGCCAAGGCTAGGCCGAGACCAAAAATCAATCCTGACAGAAGCTGGATGGCGTATCGCATCAGTAAATTCCCCAGATGTGCCGCACCGTGTAGGCGGTAACGATTGCCGTAATCAGGAATGTGATGACGGCAATCAAGGATCGCTGTGAAAATCTTGCCAAGCCACAGACACCGTGCCCGCTTGTGCAACCGCGAGCCAAAGATGTCCCTGTGGCGACCAGAACTCCCGCCAGGGCTAGCAGCAGTGGTGGAAAGTGTTCTCTGGGTATCGGCGTCTGCCCCGATACGCCCTCATACAACCAGGCACCAACAACCAAACCGGCGAGGAATAACAAGCGTGCAAAAAAGTCTTGCTTGTTGTTCGTGAATAGTCCCCGGGCGATTCCGCTTACCCCGGCAATCCTGCCGTTAAAAAACAGCAGGATTGCCGATGCCAAGCCGATCAATAGGCCACCAGCCAAGGGCTGGGCGTATTCAGCGAGAAGCATTGCGGTCTCTTGTTAGAACTTCCACCCATAGGCGGCGCCAAGGATGTTTTCTTCCAGATGGATATTGGCTTCACCGCTGCCATAAGCAGCCGGAATCGAGCCGGAACCATTCACAGTCTTTTTGAAGGCATGGGCATAGGAAACACTGACTTCGCCGCCACTGGCTACCTGCCATGTGGCACCAAAGGTGACGTGATCCTGGACTACGCCCGGTGCCAAAATATTGAAGAAGGTCTGGCTGGCAGGAATCGGCTGGTCCGAGTGGTTGTAACCGGCCCGTAAAGTCAGATCCTTGCTGTAGTCGTAGCTGACCCCCAGTTTGTAAACGGTGATGTCTTTCCAGCCAAAGCCGGCGCCATTAGCTGCCCCCAAGCTGGTAGGCAGGACCAAAGGATTGCCTACGGACTTGATGCTGCCGTATTTGATTTCTTCGATGTCGGCGGCAAGCGTAAGTGCCGGAGTGGCTTTGTAGGCAAGGCCTACTCCGTAATTTTCAGGGATGTCAAAGTTGCCGGAGTCTGCAAAAAGCCCTTTGTACTTGCTGAGTTTGCTGGCGTTGATCTTGGAGGACCACGTAGCACCAAGGGTCAGATCCGGTGTGACCTTTCCTGTCCAGCCAAGACGCAGGCCAAGCCCCGTGGATGTATCAACACCGCGATTGGTGACATTGCCCGGGCTTGTCGAGGCTGCCCCGTCAAAGTTTTGCAATCCTTTGGCTTCAAAGCGTTGGTAAGCAAAATTGAGGGCAGCACCAATGGCATTCTGTTCGTTTGGTTTCCATGCGACGGAGGGAGATATGAAAAGTTGCTCAAGATTGATACCGGCATTGCTCGTGCCAAAAAGAGGAATGGGTGTTTTGTAGGTGGTGTTCATGCCACCGTTACCGTAGACCGCGACACCAACCGCAGTCGTGGAAGAAATCTGTTTCGTGTAACCAAATTCGGGGAGGAAGAACGCTGTCTTGCCATCACCGTCAAATGTACCGTTACCACCGCCTCCGTTACCTGTGATGGTGGCTCCTCGCTTTGGTGCAAACCAAGTCACCCCAGCATCCAGCCGATCGCCAACAAATGCGGTTCCTGCTGGATTGGATGCCGCCGCCAAACCATCTTGAGGCAGTGCAATACCTACGCCACCAATACCTTGTGCCTTGACGCCATACCCATGTTGGAAATAGCCGTTGGTGGCCAGTGCGAGTCCTGGGGAAAGTGCGAGAGCAATGAGTGTGGTTAAGCGCTGCAGGGGAAATTTCATTGGAGTAGCTCCGAATAGTTATAGGGGCTACACAATGTATTTCCCTGCAACAGGGAACCAAACCAAATTATCCGTATAAGTATTTAATGATTAGTGAATGTGGAGTCGTCACCATCATTTCAGCGCGGGAAGAAATTTGCGCAGTCTCTACCAGATTCGGAATAAGCCGATGTTCAGTCGAGACTGCGCTACAGGGGGATTTTTAAGCTAATCCCTTCCGGTCAAGCAAGGTCAAAGCGATCAAGGTTCATCACTTTGTTCCAGGCGGCCACGAAGTCACGGACAAACACCTCCTGAGCGTCGCTGCAGGCATAGACTTCAGCCAGGGCGCGGAGTTGGGCATTCGAGCCGAAGACAAGATCAACAATGGTGCCCGTCCACTTGAGTTCGCCTGTGGCTCGGTCATGTCCTTCCAGCAGGCCTTGGGTCGTGGCGGACTTCTGCCATTTCGTGCCCATGTCGAGAAGGTTCACAAAGAAGTCATTGGTGAGGATTTCCGGCCGCTTGGTGAAGATGCCGTGGGCGGAGTGATCGAAGTTTGCATTCAGGGCGCGCAGACCACCGATCAGTACCGTCATTTCGGGGGCAGTCAGGGTGAGCAACTGTGCCTTGTCGATCAACAGTTCTGCTGCTGATTCTTCCAATCCCTTGCGCACGTAGTTACGGAATCCGTCGGCGGCAGGCTCCAGTACGGCAAAGGACTCGACATCGGTTTGCTCCTGGGAAGCATCCATGCGTCCGGGAGTGAAAGGAACCTTTACGTCGTGGCCGGCTTTCTTCGCGGCGGCCTCGATGGCTGCGCAGCCGCCCAGAACAATCAGGTCGGCAAGGGAAACTTTCTTGCCATCAGACTGTGTGCTGTTGAAGTCCTTCTGGATTGCTTCCAGCTTCTGCAGGGCTGTTGCCAGTTCCGTCGGTTGGTTAACTTCCCAATCCTTTTGCGGTGCCAGACAAAGGCGTGCACCGTTGGCCCCACCCCGCTTGTCGCTACCACGGAAGGTGGCTGCTGATGCCCAGGCAGTACTGACCAGTTGGGGTATGGAGAGGCCAGACGCAAGGATCTTGGCCTTGAGGGCGGCGGTGTCCTGTTCATCAATCAAGGGATGATCCACGGCGGGGATCGGGTCCTGCCAGATCAGCACTTCCTTTGGCACCAGGGGGCCCAGGTAGCGGGCGATGGGGCCCATGTCCCGGTGGGTTAGTTTGAACCAGGCCCGGGAAAAGGCATCAGCGAACTGGTCCGGATTTTCAAGAAAGCGCCGTGATATTTTTTCGTAGGCGGGATCGAAGCGCAGGGCGAGGTCGGTAGTCAGCATGGCAGGGGCATGACGCTTTGCGGGATCGTGGGCATCGGGCACGGTACCGGCGCCCATATCATGCTTCGGTTTCCACTGATGGGCACCGGCCGGGCTTTTGGTCAGTTCCCATTCGTAGCCGAACAGATTCCAGAAGAAATTGTTGCTCCACTTTGTGGGCGTGGTGGTCCAGGTGACTTCCAGGCCACTGCTGATCGTGTCCCCCCCTTTGCCTGAACCAAAGCTGCTTTTCCAGCCGAAGCCTTGATCTTCGATGCCGGCGGCTTCCGGCTCTGGCCCCACATGGGCGGCATCGCCTGCGCCATGGGTTTTGCCGAAGGTGTGACCACCGGCGATGAGGGCAACCGTTTCTTCATCGTCCATGGCCATGCGGGCGAAGGTCTCACGGATATCCCGTGCCGCGGCGAGGGGATCTGGGTTGCCATTCGGGCCTTCCGGATTGACGTAAATCAGGCCCATCTGTACGGCGGCTAGGGGATTTTCAAGGTTGCGGTCACCCGAGTAGCGCTTGTCATCCAGCCATTTATTTTCGGCGCCCCAGTAGATGTCTTCTTCCGGTTCCCAGATGTCTTTACGTCCACCAGCGAAACCAAAAGTCTTGAAGCCCATGGATTCCATTGCGACGTTGCCGGTAAGAATGATCAGGTCAGCCCAGGAGATTTTTCGACCGTACTTCTGCTTGATCGGCCAAAGCAGTCGCCGCGCCTTGTCGAGGTTGACGTTATCCGGCCAACTGTTGAGGGGAGCAAAGCGCTGGTTGCCGGTGCCGGCGCCACCGCGGCCGTCACTGGTACGGTAGGTGCCGGCACTGTGCCAGGCCATGCGAATGAAAAATGGCCCGTAGTGACCGAAGTCAGCGGGCCACCAGTCTTGCGAATCGGTCATCAGGGCCTGGAGATCCTTGATGACAGCATCCAGATTGAGGCTCTTGAATTCCTCGGCGTAGTTGAACGCCTCGCCCATGGGGTCGGATTTGGATGAGTGCTGATGCAGGATGCCCAGCTTCAACTGCTTTGGCCACCAGTCCGCATTGGACGGGGCCCCCGCTATCGTGTGTTTGCGAACGTCGCTTGATAACGGGCACTTCGATTCGTTTGACATGGTCATTCCCTCCGTCAATTTGTGATTCGTTACCCGGTTCAGTCTAGGGGCTCAGCAGCCATGGATCCAATAGCTTTTAGTCATTCGATCCATAGTACCCGCTGAAAAAAACAGCGACGAGTCTTTGGGAAAAGGTATGGAGTGCGGGCTCTTATCTCATGGCAAAGGCGATTGTTTGCAGGTGTTCTGCAGGCGGAACTGGTTCCTGATGGTTGGCTTTAACCCGCTGTGGCTGTCATCAATTCCTGCCACCGGGTGGTATAGCTGGGTGACATCCGGTTGCGGCGCATGGGCCAGTCCAGGCGTTTTCCTTCCGCACCGGAAATCAGGGTGCCGCGGCCCCAGCGGGCATTGATCTGATCCAGGGTTCGCATCAGGGCCGGGTGGCTGCCGGAGAGGCCGATCAGGCTCATCTGGCCCTGGTGGGCGGCACTCAGTTCGGTAAGGACGATGCCCGCCTTCAGATAGCGATAGCCCTCCCGGTAGATTTTCTTCAGGGCCCAAAGGGCGAGCCGGGTCAGGATCAGGGTGTCATCCGTGGGCTCGGGCAGCGGGATGGTCAGGCTACCGTGGTGCTGGGGCAGATCGTCCCGGTGGGCCGGGGTGCGGATGTAGATGTGGACAGATTCGGTGCGGGAGGACTGGGCCCGCAGTTTTTCCGCCGCCAGGGCGGTGAAGTGGGCTACGGCTTCCCGCAGGGAGGCTTCGTTGCTGACCAGTTGGCCGAAGGAGCGGGAACAAATCACTTGTCGTTTGGCTTCGGCCAGGTCGTGGATGTCGATGCAGGAGCTGCCGTTGAGTTCGGCCACGGTTTTTTCCATGGTCACGGAAAAGCGGCGGCGCAGGGTCTTGGGATCGGCCCGTTTCAGATCGAGTATGGTGGCAATGCCCAAGTCCCGCAGGGTGCGGCCCAGGCGCCAGCCCACGCCCCATACGGTGCCCACCGGCAAGGTGGCCAGCAGGGCATCCTGTTCATTCTTGCTCAGGGTGGCGAGGTCGCAAACCCAGTCGTTGCCGGCCAGGTGCATCTTGGCGCAGTGGTTGGCCAGTTTGGACAGGGTGCGGGTGGGGCCGATACCGACGCCGACGGACAGGCCCGTCCATTGCCGCACCCGCTGGCGGATGGTTTGCCCCCAGGCTTCTCGGTCCGGCTCTTTGAGGCCTTGCAGGCCGAGAAAACATTCGTCAATGGAATAGACCTCCTGGTGGGGAGAAAAGCCCGCCAGGATGGACATCATGCGGTTCGACATGTCGGCGTAGAGGGCGTAGTTGGAGGAGAAGGCCATCACGCCCAGCTTTTCGGCTTCGTCCCGAATCTTGAACCAGGGGGCCGCCATCTTGATGCCCAGGGCTTTGGCTTCGGCGCTGCGGGATACCACGCAGCCGTCGTTGTTGGACAGCACCACTACCGGCTTGTCGTTCAGGGCCGGATTGAAAACCCGTTCGCAGGACACATAAAAGTTATTGCCATCCACCAGGGCGAAGCTCATGCCATTTTTTTCTGGGTGGGGCGGGTGGAATGGATGGACCAGATCACCACGCCCCAGATGCTCAGGGTCTGGTCGCCGCTAACGAGGATGTCGCCATGGCCGGGGTTGCCGGAGCGGAGCAGGACGCCATCGGGTAGGCGGCGCAGTTGTTTGACGGTGAATTCGCCATCCACCAGGGCAATGACCACGGACTGGTCCTCCGCCGTCAGGGCCCGGTCCACCACCAGCAGGTCTCCGTCATGGATGCCGAAGCCGATCATGGAATGACCCTGGACGCGGACGAAAAAGGTGGCGTCCTTCTGCCGGATCAGGTGCTCCTCCAGGTCGAGGCGGGTTTCGGCAAAGTTGGCGGCGGGGGAGGGGAATCCGGCGGGAACGCCCTGCAGGAGCGGATAGCCGGGCAGGGGGATACAGCTTTCGTCGCGGGGGAAGGAGAAGATGGGGCCGGGAAGAGGGTGGCCGTGGTGTCCGGACATAATGGTAACCAAAGTGAACTATCGTTCATTAAAGAATAGTGATCGTTCGTTCAGTTGTCAATGGAAAATCCGGGGTTGCCCTGCGGTGTACTTATCGCGGGAAAACCTTCAATGGTGCGGCTTCTTGGCGATTCATTGCCTTCTGCCTGCTTTCATGGGGCTATTGGGGTTACTAAAAAATTAGCTAATGAAGGGAATTTTTATTGACCTTAGGGAATAAGATATGCACAATATTAAACAAAGATTCTTTTTGTGAATCTTTCGGTGAACACAAGCCCGGAATCGTCGGCAAACGATGGTCAAGATGGTTTGTGTCATTCGAGCTGTCCTCCGGACGCTCTTTTTGTCTCTATCTGTCTGGTCTCCTTATTGCCGGGAAAGATGCTTGCCACCTTTCTGCCGTGGATGATTTTGTCTTACCAACCTAGGAGCCAACATGAAGCTTGTTACTGCAATCATCAAGCCTTTCAAGCTTGACGAAGTGCGGGAGGCCCTTGCCGCCGTGGGCGTGCAGGGCATCACCGTGACGGAGGTCAAGGGATTCGGTCGTCAGAAAGGCCATACCGAGCTGTACCGGGGGGCGGAATACGTTGTCGATTTTCTGCCCAAGGTCAAAGTGGAAGCGGCGGTCAGCGAAGAACTGCTGAGCCAGACCATCGAAGCCATCGAAAAATCCGCCAGCACCGGCAAGATCGGCGACGGCAAGATTTTCGTCTTCAACCTGGAACAGGCCATCCGCATCCGTACCGGCGAAGCCGGCAACGACGCCCTCTAAGAAAAGGATACCCAACATGAAACGCTTGATTGCATTGCTGGCCCTGTTCGGGGCCTTCACGCTGGCAACCCCTGCCATGGCGGACGACAAGCCTGCTGAGGCACCTGTCGCCGCGGCGGCGGATGCCAAGGCACCTGCTCCCGCTGTGGCACCGGCTGCTGCTCCTGCACCGGCGGCTGCCGAAGCTGCGCCGGCGACCCCCGCCCCCAACAAAGGCGATACTTCCTGGATGATCGTGGCCACCTTGCTGGTGATCATGATGGCCGTGCCCGGTCTGCCCCTGTTCTACGGCGGCATGGTGCGCTCCAAGAACATGCTCTCCATCATGATGCAGGTGTTCGTCACCTTCTCGCTGTTGGGCGTGCTCTGGTGTATCTACGGCTACAGCCTGGCTTTCACTGAAGGCAACGCTTTCTTCGGCGGCTTCAGCAAGCTGTTCCTCAAGGGTGTCACGCCGGATAGCGGCGCAGCCACCTTCAGTAAGGGCGTGTATATCCCCGAGTTCATCTACATCGCTTTCCAGATGACCTTTGCGGCCATTACGCCCACGCTGATCATCGGCTCCTTTGCTGAACGCGCCAAGTTTGCCGGTGTTCTGGTGTTCATGGTGATCTGGTTCACCTTCAGCTATCTGCCTATCGCGCACATGGTCTGGTATTGGGCTGGTCCCGATGCGTATACCGATGCGGCTGCCGCTGACGCTGCCAATGCAACGGCAGGCTTCCTGTTCCAAAAGGGCGCAATCGACTTCGCGGGCGGTACTGTGGTGCATATCAACGCCGCCATGGCCGGTATCGTCGGTGCCTTCATGATCGGCAAGCGTGTCGGCTTCGGCAAAGAATCCATGGCGCCTCACAGCCTGACCATGACCATGATCGGCGCTTCCCTGCTGTGGGTGGGCTGGTTCGGTTTCAACGTGGGTTCCAATCTGGAAGCCTCCGGCACCGCCACCCTGGCCTTCATCAACACCTTCCTCGCTACCTGCGCTGCAACGGTGGCCTGGACCTTCGGTGAATGGGTAATCAAGGGTAAGCCCTCCATGCTGGGTGCCGCCTCTGGTGCTATCGCCGGCTTGGTGGCCATTACGCCTGCTTGCGGTTATGTCGGTGTGATGGGTGCGCTGGTGATCGGCCTTCTGGCTGGCGTGGTCTGCCTGTGGGGTGTGAATGGCCTGAAGAAAATGCTCGGCGCTGATGACAGCCTCGACGTCTTCGGTGTGCACGGCGTGGGCGGCATCATGGGTGCCATCCTCACCGGCGTCTTCGTCTCTCCCGACCTGGGTGGTACCGGCGTTTATGACTACGTGGCCAACAAGGTGGGCGACTTCGACATGACGACCCAAGTGATTGCGCAAGTCTGGGGTGTCGGCACTTCCGTCGTCTGGTCCGGTGTGGTTTCCGTGATCGCCTACTTCATTGCTGACAAGACCGTGGGTCTGCGCGTCAGCGAAGAAGACGAGCGCGAAGGCCTGGACACTGCCTCCCATGGTGAGTCTGCCTATCACCTCTGATTGAAAAGTTTGTAGTGGTGTTACCAGTTTGCGGGGGCTTCGGCCCCCGCTTTTTTGGGGACGGGAACGTGTCTGGCCGCCTCAAAATTCCTGTCGTAATCAGTGTCGCCGGGTGAATTGGCCCGAAATTGAAATATCTACCACTCGCTTCATCAGTAACATGCCACCCCTTCGTCCTGTTTCTGATTCGGTGTTTCTTTCATGATCGTTCGTCCCCGTCCTCACTGGCTGCGCATGCTGTTTGTTCGTCGCGGCTCCATCGTTACCAAAATCCTTACCCAGCAGACTTTCATTTTTCTGCTGTCCTGCGGGGTCGTTTTCTTCAAGAGCGATTTTCTCGGTTATCACATCAACCTGACCTCCGCGCCGTTCTCCCTTATGGGCGTGGCCCTGGCGATCTTTCTCGGCTTTCGCATCAACGCCAGCTATGACCGCTATTGGGAGGCCCGCAAACTTTGGGGCGGTGTGCTGATCGATACGCGCAATCTGGCCCGGCAAGCCCTGACGTTTCCTGTGCAGACAACGGAAATTCGTACCTTCATCCTTGGCTTGGCAGCGTTTGCGGCATCCATGCGCAATCAACTGCGGGGGCTGGACAGCCGCAACGGCCTGGAGTCCCTGCTACCGAAAGATGTGCTGGATCAGGTCTGCCAAAAGAGCAATGTCCCGGTGGCGCTACTGTTGTGGCAGGCGGAAGGCACCCGGAAAATGCGGGAAGTGGATGGCCTGGATCCTGTCCTCGCCCAGCGCATGGAAGAAAATCTGGACAACCTGTCCCGCTCCTGGGGGGGGTGTGAACGCATCGCCAATACGCCCTTGCCCTTCACTTACACCGTGATTCTCCATCGCAGTGCCTATCTTTATTGCATCCTGCTGCCCTTCGGCTTGGAAGAAACGGTGGGCATCATGATGCCCCTGGTGGTGGCCTTCGTCTCCTACACCTTCTTTACCCTGGAGGAGTTCAGTCATGAAATCGAAGAGCCCTTCGGCATGCAGGGTAACGACTTGCCTCTGGATGCGCTGGTGATCGGCATCGAGTCCAGCCTGAAAGAAATGCTGGGCGAGCCAGTACCAGCCTTGCCACTGCCGGATAAGAATTTTGTTTTGAGTTGAACTGGGGGTGGGGGTTCGATAGATACGGTCATCGTGTCTGTCGCCATGGAACGGTGCTGTTTCTTATTACCGCAGCACCGCCCGTACTTGCTTAAGCCGGCAGGGCTCCACTGCTGACGATGCGGTTGCGGCCCGTACGTTTGGCTTCGTACATGCGGGCATCGGCGATTTCAACCAGAGTCTTCCAGTCTGTTGTGCCATCAGCAATCAGCTCGGCGATACCAACGCTGGCCGTAATGGGCGTGCCGTCGGGACGGAAACCCAGGCCAAGACCCGTGATGCGTTGCAGGGCGGTTTCGGCCTGGACGATATCGGTGTTGGGCATGATCAGCAGAAATTCTTCACCGCCCCAGCGCACCAGCATGTCCACCGTCCGCAATGGTTGGCGCAGGGCGAGGGATACGCCGGCCAGCAGGCGGTCGCCAGCTTCGTGGCCGAATTTGTCATTGACCTGTTTGAAATGGTCGATGTCGAGAAAGGCAACCGTCAAGGGCTGGGCGTTGCGATCTGCCATGCTGAATTGCAGCTTGAGCAGTTCTTCGCCGCTGCCCCGGGAGTAACAGCCGGTGAGGTTGTCGCGGATGGCTTCCCGGATCAGGACGATCATGAACGCCAGTTGTGAAATCCCAGCCAAAGTGGAGACGGCAGTGATCAGCAGCAGGAGCCAGAAAGAAGCGGCAAAAGTAGGCCAGGACAATACCGGCAGGTTCAGGTAGGCGGCAGCCATCTGGCTCAAGAGCATGGGGGTGGCGAAGGCCATGCTTTCCAGCAGCGTAAGGGGAAAGATCGACAAACCGGCCAGCATGACAAAGGGCAGGTAGGCATAGCCAACGGCAAAAGCCTGCTGCAAACCTTCCAGCTTGAACTGGGACATGTGCAGGTAGGTATAGATGAAGAAGGCCGTGGGGATGGCAAGCAACATGGCCAATGTCCGATAGGCGCCCAAGATACCGTTGCGGGGTGCGGGGGACAGAAAAAGGGCGGCAAAGGCGATGGTCGTCGCGAGGCGACAGTACATGAGGCCGTGCCAGACCTCCGGTGGTAGGGCCAAAATATCCAGTATTAGCCAGAGTGGCGTCAGGATGGTGAACAACCCTGCCACCATGCGCACCCGTGAAACGATCATGCTGGTACGGCGGGTATCGAGCAAAGTGATATGACCACGGGGAGCCATTAGCCAAGCGATTTCCTGGCGGCTCATTTCAACCAGGATCAAGGACCAAGTTTGGGTCCAAAGTCGTTCAAACAGTGAGTCTTGCTTCATGTAATGGCAAACCACATTTCAGATTCGACGCATCTTAGTCAAATTATTGAGGTCGAGACTACTTTATTCGGTGTTTCCCACTGTTTTTGTCGGGTTGACGTGCCTCTGGATGTTGTCTGTCATGAGGGAAACCATGATCCTAAAACTAATACCGGTTAGCTATACCTTATATACGTATTGATAAGTTCATCAGATTTTTTGAATGTTCTAGGCTCCTGGCCTCAAAAAATGCACAGGAAATGCCACACTCACTAGGTGGAATTCTTTTGTCATGGACAGCAGGGTGCGACTGGGCTAGGCTGATATCAGAAGAACGATAAAGCAAGGCAAAGGAGATGTGCCATGGAATACCCACAACACTCGATGAATCAGTTGTTTGCGCAGTTAGGATTGCCGGCGGACGATACGTCTATTGATATGTTTATCGCCGCTCACGGCCCACTGGCTGAAGATATTGCCTTGGCCGATGGAGTTTTTTGGTCTCCCGCCCAGGCGGCTTTCCTCCAAGTAGAAATTCTGGAGGATGCCGATTGGGCCGAAGTGGTGGATGAGTTGAATCTCCGCTTTCGCGCTGTGCGCTGATCTCAGTAGAGACTGATACTTCCTTGACCTGCGGCGGAGGTTGATATCTTGGTTTCGCCGATCTGGAAGCGATTGACGATACCGGCCATCTGACCGGAGATATTGCGGATGGTGTCGGCAAAATCCTTGGTGTGATTCGCCGCAAGATTGGCCTTACCCATGAGGCTTTCAATGGTGTCGACCTGGACCACGATTTCTTTGCTGGAAGCGTGGCCGACGGTGACTTGTTGACCGATTTGATCCACCACGGAAATGACTTCCCGAGCGGATGTCTCAATGTTTGTCATGGCATTGCCGGCGGAACTGGTCAGTTCGATATTGAGCTTCATGTCTGTCACGACTTGACGCATCAGGTCGGTGGATTGGCCCGAGGTCAGGGCGATGTCCTTGACCTGTTCCGAGATGGATTGGGTCGCGCAGGAAACCCGCTCTGCCAGTTTTCGCACCTCGTCTGCCACCACGGCAAATCCTCGCCCCGTTTCGCCGGCTCTGGCCGCTTCGATGGCCGCATTGAGGGCTAGCAGATTTGTCTGATCGGCAATTTCCCGAATTTCCTGCACTTGGCTGGCGATGTTGCCACCTGCGGTGGCGAGGGCATAAACCCGGTCGGCAGCGGATTCGACACTGTTGGAGAGGGCGTGGATACGGTCGATGGCTTCACGGATGACCTGTCCGTTTTCGGTGGCTTGCTGGCCTGATATTTCGGTCAGGCTGCCGGCATGGCGGGTGTCCTGGGTGATGCGATCAATCTGGGACTGGATTTCCTTCACGGCCGTCTGGATGTCCTTGGAGGAGGCGTTGCCGCTGGAGGCAATGTGGGCCAGGGTAACGGCGGACTGGTGCATTTCCATGGCAGCGATTTCATTGTTGCGGATCACCTGCACCATTTCGGAAAGGCTTTTTTGCAGGGTATCGATCAGGGAGTTGAAGGCCTTGATGGACTGGCCTATTTCATCCTGACGGACCACGGGGACGCGCCGGGTGAAGTCCAGGGTCGTCGCAATTTCCGCCATGGTGCTTTCCATTTCCTTGAGGGGGCGGGAAATCTGGCGATACAGGCGATGACCAAGGAAGCCCAAGATCAGCAAGGTAAGCACTGTTGAAACGGAGAGGATGAGGACGGAATCCTTGAGACCTTTTTCGATGGCTTCAATGGAACCCTCTTTGGTCCGGCGCTTTTCCACCCGCAGGGTTTCGAGGATTTGTTCAAGCTCCTGCAGATAGGGGCCTGCCGTGCCGGACATGGCTGCTTCGGCAAACAGTTTTTGTCCTCCCAGGCGCAGACCGATGACCTGATCCAGGGCTTCGTAGTAATTTTGCAGGCTTTCCTGGGCCTGTTTGACGAGGCCTTGCTGAGCCTGGGTATCGGCCATTTTGAGTTGGGCCGTGAGTTCCTGCTGCAGTATCGCCTTGTCGGCGACGACCTTTTCCTTGAATTGCTCGGCGATGGTGTTGTCCGGTGCATTCACCAGATTCATGGTGGAAATTTGCAGGGTCTTGAGCTTGGAGCCGAGTTCTGAGGCAGCCAGAAAGCCGGGAATGGCGCCGTCTGTCAGGTTGCGCATCATGACGTTGTTGCGCTGGAATTGGAGAAGGGCTGTGCCACCTAGCAGTAGCAAGGCGGCTGCAGCGATGATGATCAGAACGAGGAGGTGACGGCGAATGCTCATGGGTGGGGAAGCACGAATCAGAAAAGAGGGGTGAATCTAGTTCTTTCTGATTGCAGTTCCGTGACCGCAGGAGTCACTTTCTGGCGGAAAGGGCCAATACCGGGTCGAGGAGGGCGGCTTGGCGGGCCGGTGCTACGGAGAAAAGCACTGCTGTCACGATGGCGGTGACGGGGGCGGCGATGATGGCCCACCAGGGTGCGGTAATGGGAATGCTGGGTACGGCCAGGGCCACCAGCCATTGCCCCAGCTTACCCAGCAGCAGGCCGGCCATAGCACCCGCCAGGGCCAGTACCACGGCTTCGGTGAAGAACAGCAGGCGTATCTGTTTGCCGGTGGCGCCCAGGGCCTTGAGCAGGCCGATTTCCCGTTTGCGTTGGGTGACCGAAATCAGCATCACATTCATGATCAGGATGCCGGCCACGGACAGGCTGATGGCGGCGATACCGCCCACGGCCAGGGTGAGGGCGCCAAGGATGCGGTCGAAGGTGGACAACACGGCATCCTGGGTGATGACGGTCACGTCCCGTTCGCCTTCGTGGCGCTGGCGCAGGATTTCTTCCACGTCTTTTTGTGCAGGAATCACGGCGCTGCGGGACTTGGCCTCGATCATGATGCGAAACAGGGATTCGCTGTTGAACAGGGCCTGGGCCGCCGCCAGGGGCACGATGACCAGGTCGTCGGTGTTGAAGCCGAGGGACTGGCCCTGGGCGGCAAGCACGCCAATAACCCGGAAACGGCGGTCACCGATGCGCAGCCATTCACCCACGGCGGCGTTGCCGGCGAACAGTTCCTGTTTCATCTTGGCACCGATTACACAGACCGGCTGACTGTGATGGGGGTCGCCTTCCGGCAGGAAGCTGCCTTGGCCCATGTCCATCTGCCGCACGGAGATGAACTCCGCCGTGGTACCAAGGATGGGGGTTTCCCGGGTGCGGGCGTTCCAGTGCACGTCACCGGCGCCCACGATCAGGGGGGCGATGCGGCGCACACTGGGGCTGCGGGTGAGGGCCAGGGCGTCATCTGTAGTGAGCAGGCGCGGTGTCTTGCCGATGAGAAAACCGGGGATGCCACCGGAGGTTTCCGCCCGGCCGGGCAGGACGATGATCAGGTTGGCGCCGAGGCCGGCAAACTGGTTGAGCACATAGCGCCGCGCCCCTTCACCGATGGAGGTGACCACCACCACGGCGGCAACGCCGATGCCCATGGCCAACAGAATCAGCAGTGTACGGCTGCGGTTGCCGCGCACCACCTGCCAGGCGAAATCGAGCAGGTCAGTAAAACGCATGGCAGTCAGCCGCCCTCACGAGCGGTCGTCGGAGACTAGTTGGCCGTCCACCATCCGTAGTCGGCGCTTGGCTCGTCCGCCCAATTCCACATCATGGGTGACCATGACCAAGGTGCCACCGGCGGCATGCAAGCCTTCCAGCAGGGCGATAACGTCTTGCCCAGTATGGCGGTCAAGGTTCCCCGTGGGTTCGTCGGCCAGGATCACCGGCGGTTGCATGGACATGGCCCGGGCAATGGCAACCCGCTGGCACTGGCCGCCGGAAAGCTGGTCAGGCCGGTGTCCGGCTCGGTTTTCCAAACCGTATTGGGCGAGGAGGGTGCTTAGCCGTTTTTGCCGTTCTGCCGGCTCGATGCCCGCCAGTACCATGGGCAAGGCGATGTTTTCGGCGGCAGTCAGGCGGGGCACCAGATGGAAAAACTGGAAGACGAAGCCAATTTTTTCTCGCCGAACTTTGGCCAGTTCATCATCGCTGAGACCGGTAACGTCGCGGTTATCCAGTTGATAGTGGCCCGCGTTGGGACGGTCCAGCAGGCCCAGAATGTTGAGCAGAGATGACTTGCCTGAGCCCGAGGGGCCCATGATGGAAACGTATTCCCCGGCCTGGATGTTGAGGCTGACACCGCGCAGGGCATGCACGGTTTCGTCACCGACCCGGTAGCTGCGCTGGATGTTGCTGAGATCAATCATGGCTGGAGGCGGGCGGCCGTTTCAGCAAGGGCCGACGTCAAGGTTTCTTGCTTTCAATGCGGGCGCGGACACCGGCTTTCACCCCTTCCCTGTCAAGGGAGGTCACCACCTGATCGCCCTGTTTGAGGCCAGTCTTGATCTCGGTGTATTCCCAGTTGGTCAGGCCCGGTTCGATCTTGCGTTCTTCGAGGATGCCTTCACCGTTCAAGACCAGTACCTTGCTGCCGGGCATCAGAGCGGCGGTGGGAATGCGCAGGGTTTGCTCGCGAGTCTCGGTCACTACTTCAATGTCGGCTGAGTAGCCCACCAGTAGGTTGCCTTCCTTCTGCACTGCCGCTGGATCTTCAAACTCCACTTCCACTTCCACCGTGCGGGCCTGCTTTTCCAGGGCCAGCACATAGGGGGCAATGCGCCGGACCCAGCCGTCAAAATGTTTGCCGCGCCAGGCATCCAGGGTGATGCGGCCTTTCATGCCGACCTTGAGCTTGGCGGCGTCCACTTCGTCGATGGGGGCGCTGACGTAGATGCAGGTATCGTCAATCAGGTCCACTGCCGGAAGGGTGGGAATGCCGGGCGGAGAGGGGGTCAGATACTCGCCCACTTCGCCGTTGATCTCGGCCACGATGCCGGCGAAGGGCGCCCGCAAGACAGTACGGGAGGTGTCGGCACGGGAGGAACTGACCCGGGCTTCCGCTTCCTTGACGCCAGCCTTGGCCGAGTCGCAAGTGGCTTGGCTTGATCTGGCTTGGGCTTCCGCCCGGACAACGCGCTCTTCAGAAACAAAACCCTTGTCGCGCAGGGACCTGGCCTGATTGGCTTCAGATTGCGCGGCAAGGGTCAGTTGGCAGGCTTCGATAATGTGGGACTTTGCGGTTTCCAGTTGTTCCCGGGAGACTTTTTCCCGAGCTAGAAGATCGTCATTCCACAGTTCCAGCAGCAATTCCCCCATTTTGACCCGCTGTCCCTTTTTGACAGGAAGGCTGGCAATGCGGCCGGCGGCAGGAGGCGCAACCTTGGCCCGGCGGCAGGCCGTGACCGAACCGGCCCGGGTGTTGGCGACGGTCGTTTCCACAGCACCGGCTTCCACAGTGGCGACCAGGACTTCGATGGGCTTGGGACGGGTTAGCCACTTAAAGGCCAGGACCAGAGCAACAACGATCAGCAGCGCCGGCAGCAGCCGCTTTAACAGCAGGGTTCGCATAATGGCGCCGTTCAGGCGAGCTCGTTGGGCTCAAGCAGCCGTTCAACGAGGCCGATGCGGTCCTTTAGCTGGAGTTTTCGCTTCTTTAACCGCCGAAGCATCAATTCATCCTGGGCCGGGGATTCCACCAGCCGGGAGATGGCATCGTCGAGATCCCGATGTTCCACGCGCAGTTCGTGGAGTCGGGTGCGGAGGGTTTCCGGGGTGTCATGAAGGTCCATGGCCGCATGTTATGCCGGGAAATCCTCCCTTGGCAACGGTTTCCCACTTGTCGGCAAGGGCTTTTCCGCTGGGTTTCAGAGGATTTGAAGATTGTGACATTTTTGACTTAAACCAATTTCCTTGACAGCAGTTTTTGTGCAATGCAAAATCCTTTGGACTTGGAGCCGCACAGGGCGGTTTTCGAGGCATCACAGGACACACCATGCCGGATTCTTCTGCACCGTTCCCCCCTGCTGCGGATTTTGCTGCTGCCATGCAGCAGTTCCTGCAGAACATGCAATCCGCAATGAAAGGCGCCTCCGCCTGGCAACCTGGCAACACTGCCGGTGCTGCGCCAGCCATGCCTTTTCCCCCGGTACCGCCGGAGCTTTCTGGACTACAGAAAGAATGGATGGGGCACCATGCCAGTTTGTGGCAAACCTTTGTGGAACGGTCCCGGGCCGATGCGGCCAAGCAAGCGGGCAAAGAGGCCCCTGCTGCACCGCCAATTGAGCCGGTAGCCGACAAGCGCTTTGCCCATGCGTCCTGGGAAAGCAGCCCGATCTACGATTACATGCGTCGCGCCTATTTGATCAACGCAGACTACCTGCGCCAGATGGCGGAAAACCTTCCCGTCGAGGACGAAAAGGGCCGTCAGCGCCTGCGCTACATGGTGGGGCAGTGTGTCGATGCCCTGGCGCCTTCCAATTACGCAGCCACCAACCCCGAAGTCGTGCAGACGGCCCTGGAAACCAACGGTGAAAGTATTCGCCAAGGCATCCAGAATTTGCTGGACGATCTGGACAAAGGCCGCATTTCCATGACGGATGATGCCGCCTTCGAAGTGGGCCGTAACCTGGCGACCACTCCCGGTGCGGTGGTGTTTGAAAACGAGATTTTCCAGTTGCTGCAGTACTCGCCGCTTTCCGACAAGGTGGCCCAGCGCCCTTTGCTGATTGTGCCGCCCTGTATCAACAAGTACTACATCCTCGACCTGCAGGCGAAAAACTCGTTTGTGCGTTACGCCGTGGAGCAGGGCAACACGGTATTCCTGATTTCCTGGCGCAACGCCAAGGCCGAGCAAGGACAACTCACGTGGGACGACTACGTCGATAGCGGCGTACTCAAGGCGATTGCCGTGGCTCAGGCCATCTGCAAGATCAAACAGATCAATGTGCTGGGCTTCTGCGTCGGCGGTACCTTGCTGACCTCCGCCCTGGCTGTGGCGCGGGGCCGGGGTGCTGATCCGGTCAAGTCCTTGACGTTGCTGACAACCTTCCTCGATTTTTCCGATCCCGGTGAAATCGGCATGTTCGTGGACGAGACCACCGTCAAGGCCAGGGAAGCGGCCCTGGGTAAGGGTGGCGTCTATTCCGGCAAGGAACTGTCCTCGGTTTTCTCCAGCCTGCGTCCCAATGACCTGATCTGGCAGTACGTGGTGGGCAACTACCTCAAGGGCAGCAAGCCCATGGCGTTCGACCTGCTCTACTGGAACTGCGATCCGACCAATTTGCCCGGTCCCTTCTTCGCCTGGTATCTGCGCAATATGTACCTTGAGAACAATCTCAAGGTGCCGGGCAAGCTGGAAATCTGCGGCGTCAAGGCCGACCTGGGCAAGGTGGATATGCCGGCTTTTATTCTGGCCGCCCGCGAAGATCACATTGTTCCCTGGCGCTCTGCCTACGATTCCAGCCGCCTGTTAGGTGGTGAAACCAAATTTGTTCTTGGCGCCTCCGGTCATATTGCCGGCGTCATCAACCCCGCTGCCTCCGGTAAACGCAGTCACTGGGTTGAGGGCAAGCAAGATAACGATGCCAATCAATGGCTTGATTCTGCAACAGAAGTGAAGGGTAGCTGGTGGCCGGAATGGACCACTTGGCTGGCCGGATTCGGTGGTCGCAAGATTGCCGCTCGCGGTCGCTTGGGCAGTGATGATTTTCCCCCTCTGGAGTCCGCTCCGGGCCGATTTGTCAAGGAAAGAGCATAATGACAATAGGTGCATTCAAATGTACTGATGCTGTATCAGGTGCTTTGGATGCATCGTATCGGCTTACAAAAACTGAGGAGAAAAATTATGCAAAGAGTTGCACTGGTCACTGGCGGTATGGGCGGTCTCGGCGAAGCAATTTGTATCAAGCTGGCAGCCCTGGGTTACAAGGTCGTGACCACTCACAGCCCCGGCAATACCAAAGCGCAGGATTGGCTGCGTTCCATGAATGAC
This sequence comes from Rhodocyclaceae bacterium, assembly GCA_036504515.1. Classification (GTDB taxonomy): domain Bacteria; phylum Pseudomonadota; class Gammaproteobacteria; order Burkholderiales; family Rhodocyclaceae; genus AWTP1-18. The sequence continues at coordinate 356,482 of DASXVA010000012.1, read as the reverse complement.
ATGGGTTACGGTTTCAAGGCCTATCCCTGTGATGTGGCGGATTACGCCTCCTGCGAGGCTTGCGTAAAGCAGATTGAACAGGATCTCGGCCCGGTGGATGTGCTGGTGAACAATGCCGGCATCACCCGCGATATGACCTTCAAGAAAATGACCAAGTCGGATTGGGATGCGGTGATCAGCACCAATCTTGATTCCGTGTTCAATATGGCCAAGCAAGTAGTGGACGGCATGAGCGAACGTGGTTGGGGCCGGGTCATCAACATTTCTTCTGTCAATGGTCAGAAGGGTGCCTTCGGTCAAACCAACTACTCCGCTGCCAAAGCCGGTATGCATGGCTTTACCAAGGCCTTGGCCCTGGAAGTGGCGAAGAAGGGCGTGACCGTGAACACCATTTCCCCCGGCTATATCGGGACCAAGATGGTGACGGCAATTCCCAAGGAAGTGCTGGATTCAAAAATCCTGCCGCAGATTCCCATGAGTCGTTTGGGCAAGCCGGAAGAAATCGCTGGTCTGGTGGCTTATCTGTCTTCTGATGAAGCAGCTTTCGTTACCGGCGCCAATATTTCCATCAACGGCGGTCAGCACATGTCTTGACCGCTTGCGGGCCGCTTTTCTTGTGGGGGCGGCCCGCGTAGTTTTCACCACAATTAAAGGGAGTTAGCAATGAGTCAAAAAGTCGCACTGGTTACAGGTGCTCTGGGTGGTCTGGGAACAGCAATCAGCCAAGCTCTGGCGAAGGAAGGCTGCAAGGTTGTCGCTGCCTATCATCCCGAGTTCGACAAGCCCGACGAATGGAAGGCCGAACAGGAAGCAGCCGGTTTCAAGGATTTCATCCTGGTAGCAGGTGACGTATCCGATCTGGCTTCCTGCGAAAAGCTGGTGGCTGATGCTGAAGCCAAGGCCGGTGGCACTATTGACATCCTTGTTAACAACGCCGGGATTACCCGCGACAAGATGTTTGCCAAGATGGATCGCGGTCAGTGGGATGCCGTGATCGACACCAACCTGTCCAGCCTGTTCAACATGACCAAGCAAGTTTCCGCCAAGATGGCCGAGAAGGGCTGGGGTCGTATCGTGAATATTTCTTCCGTCAACGGCGTCAAGGGTCAGGCCGGTCAAACCAACTACTCCGCCGCCAAGGCCGGTGTTATCGGCTTCACCAAGGCGCTGGCCCAGGAACTGGCTGCCAAGGGCGTAACGGTTAACGCCATTGCTCCCGGCTACGTGGCCACCAAGATGGTCATGGCCATCAAGCCTGAAATCCTGCAAACCATTGTGGATTCTGTGCCCATGAAGCGTTTGGCCAAGCCTGAAGAAATCGGTGGCGCAGTGGTTTACCTTGCCTCTGATCTCGCCGGCTTCGTGACTGGCGCGACGCTGAATATCAATGGTGGTCTGTACTATCAGTAAAGCGTCATGAGTGGAAAAACGCTCAGCCACAGTGCGGAGCGTTTTTCCCTTTTGCGCCATGAACAAAAATAAGCAACGTCAGCAACTGTTGGCGTTCAGGACCGAGGAGTAATGCAGTGTCAGATCTACGCCTGATTAAAAAGTATCCCAATCGTCGTCTCTACGATACTCGCACCAGCAGCTACATCACTCTGGTGGATATCAAGGAGCTGGTCCTGAAGCAGGAAGAGTTTCAGGTGGTGGATGCCAAATCCGGTGAGGACCTGACCCGTAGCATCCTGCTCCAGATCATTCTGGAAGAAGAAGCCTGTGGTACCCCGATGTTCAGTTCTGACATCCTGGCCCAGATGATCCGTTTCTACGGCAATGCCATGCAGGGCATGATGGGCAAGTATCTGGAAACCAACGTCAGTGCTTTTACCGAGATGCAGACCAAACTACAGGAGCAGGCAACGTCTCTCTACGGCGATAACCCTGCAGCCAATAAGGAGTTGTGGACCCAGTTCCTCAGCTTCCAGGGGCCGGCCATGCAGAACATGATGGGCACCTACGTCGAGCAATCCCGCAAGATGTTCCAGCAGGTGCAGGACAATATGCAGGAACAGTCCCGCAAAATGATGTTCACCGGTTTTCCTTTCCCGGATAACAACAAAAAGTAAAACGCGCAGTCACGCGACTCGCGCAGTGGGCGGGGGCAGCTTCGGGTAAACTTCCCGGTCTTTCCCCCTTCCAGGTTTTTCCCGCCATGACTGTTGTTCGCAAGAACGCCGCAGCCCCTACTGTGGGCTTCGTTTCTTTGGGCTGTCCCAAAGCCTCCTCCGATGCCGAGCAAATCCTTACCCGCTTGCGGGCTGAGGGCTATGAAATTTCCGGCAGCTACGACGGGGCCGATCTGGTGGTGGTGAATACCTGCGGCTTCATTGATGCGGCCGTGGAAGAATCCCTGGATGCCATCGGAGAAGCCTTGGCTGAAAACGGCAAGGTGATTGTCACCGGCTGTCTCGGCGCCAAGGGCGACATCGTCAAAACCACCCATCCCAGTGTGCTGGCCGTGACCGGTCCCCATGCGGCCCAGGAAGTGATGGATGTGGTCCATGCCCATCTGCCGCCTCAGCACGACCCCTATGTGGATCTTGTGCCGCCGCAAGGCATTCGTCTGACGCCCAATCACTATGCCTATCTGAAAATTTCGGAAGGCTGCAACCATCGCTGCACTTTCTGCATCATTCCTTCGTTGCGAGGCGATCTGGTGAGCCGACCCATTGGCGACGTGATGAAGGAAGCTGAAGCCCTAGCTGATGCTGGCGTCAAGGAGCTGCTGGTGATCTCCCAGGACACCAGCGCCTATGGGGTAGATGTCAAATACCGCACCGGTTTCTGGGGCGGCAAGCCGGTCAAGACCAAGCTCTACGATCTGTGCAAAGGGCTGGGCGATCTGGGCATGTGGGTGCGCCTGCATTACGTCTATCCCTATCCCAATGTGGACGACCTGATTCCGCTGATGGCCGAAGGCAAAATACTGCCCTACTTGGATATTCCCTTCCAGCACGCTTCGGAACGCATTCTCAAACTGATGAAACGTCCCGCGTCCTCTGAAAAGGTATTGGAACGCATCCAGCGCTGGCGCCAGGAAGTGCCCGACCTGACCATACGCAGCACCTTCATCACCGGCTTCCCCGGTGAGACCGAACGCGAATTCAATGAGCTGCTGGACTTCCTCGACGAAGCCCAGATCGACCGGGTAGGGGCCTTCGCTTATTCCGACGTGGATGGTGCTGTTGCCAACGAACTGCCGGACCCCGTGCCCTTTGAACTGCGCGAAGAGCGCCGTATGCGCCTGATGCAGCATCAGGAGGACATCAGCACCCAGCGTCTGGAACGCAAGATCGGTCGCCGCATCAAGGTGCTGGTGGATGACATCGACGAGGAAGGCGCCATTGCCCGTTCCGAAGGCGATGCACCGGAAATCGATGGGCTGGTAGTGATCACCGACGGTCATGATCTGGAGATCGGCGAATTCGCCGAAGTCACTGTCACCGACTGCGACGTGCACGACCTCTACGCGACCCTGGCCGAATAACGCAACATGGATGCCCTGCTTGCAGCCCTGCGGGAAGTGGTCGGGGCATCCCATGTACTGACCAACGAGGAGGACACCGCCGCCTATAACGCCGATTGGCGAGGCCGCTATCAAGGGGCTTCCCTTTGCGTGGTGCGTCCTGCCACGGCGGAGGAGGTTGCCGCAGTTGTTCGGCTCTGCAGTGAAGGCGGTGTCGCCATCGTGCCCCAGGGCGGCAATACCGGGCTTTGCGGTGGAGCGACCCCCACCGGGAAAAGATCGGAGGTGGTCATTAGTCTGAACCGCCTCAAGAAAATCCGCGCCGTTGATAAAGATAACAACACCCTGACCGTGGAAGCGGGTTGCACCCTGTATGAAGTGCAGCAGGCCGCTGCCCAGGCGGGGCGTTTCTTTCCTTTGTCCCTGGCCTCCGAAGGCAGCGCCACGATAGGTGGCAACCTGTCCACCAACGCTGGCGGCGTTCAGGTGCTGCGTTACGGCAATACCCGCGATCTGGTGCTCGGCATAGAAGCCGTGCTGCCCGATGGCCGCCTCTGGAATGGTTTGCGCGGGCTGCGCAAGGACAACACCGGCTACGACCTCAAGCACCTGTTCATCGGCGCCGAAGGTACTTTGGGCCTGATTACCGCTGCCGTACTCAAGCTGTTTCCCGAGCCGCGCGTCAAAGTCACCGCCTGGGTCGCCGTTGTCGATCCTGCGGCGGCCGTGGCTTTGCTGACGCGCTTGCGCAATGTTGTTGGTGATCGTGTCACCGCCTTCGAGATTGTGGGGCGCGAAGCGCTGGATCTGGTGCTCAAGCACATCCCCAATAGTCGGGAGCCCTTTGCCGAGAAGTATGGCTGGCAGGTACTGGTCGAGCTTTCCGATACGCTGGTGAGCGATCTGACAACGCCCTTGGAGCAGTCCTTGGTCGATGCTCTGGAACTTGGCATCGTGCTCGATGCAACCATTGCCAGCAGCGAAGCCCAGGTGCAAGCCCTGTGGTCCCTGCGGGAGAATGTTTCCGAAGCCCAGCGCATCGAAGGGGTTTCCATCAAGCACGACATTGCCGTGCCGCTGTCGTGCATTGCCGAATTCATCGCCCGAGCCGACGCCCTTCTGGAGCAGCAATTTCCGGGATTGCGCATCGTCTGCTTTGGCCATATCGGTGACGGCAATCTGCACTACAACCAATCCAAGCCGGCAGCCCAGGACAACGCTGCCTTCATTGCCCAGTCGGATGCCGTCAATCTGCTCGTGCATGATCTGGTTCATGAGCTGGGCGGCTCCATTTCTGCCGAGCACGGTCTTGGCCAGCTCAAGCGGGAAGAAATCCTGCGCTACAAGAGCGCTGTGGAAATGGACATGATGCGGGCAGTCAAAGCCGCCTTTGATCCTCGCGGCCTGATGAATCCGGGCAAGGTGATCGGCAGCGCCTGATAATCGGCTCAGGCTTTACAACGAAAAAAAAATATCTATAATGCGCGTCTCTGTTTGGGGGTATAGCTCAGCTGGGAGAGCGCTTGCATGGCATGCAAGAGGTCCGCGGTTCGATCCCGCGTACCTCCACCAAAACAAAAAAGGCCCGTCGTGAATGCGACGGGCCTTTTGCTTTTCTGATTTCCGCTTTATCTGCTTTATCTCCACATGTCGGCGTGGATGGAGAAGGGGGGGGCGGCAGAATAATTTCATCGCAAGCAAACCAGCCGGAAAAATATGTCTATAATCCGCGCCTCTGTTTCGGGGGTATAGCTCAGCTGGGAGAGCGCTTGCATGGCATGCAAGAGGTCCGCGGTTCGATCCCGCGTACCTCCACCAAAACAAAAAAGGCCCGTCGTCAAATTTGATTTTGCGACGGGCCTTTTGCATTTCCGGCGCTGGATTTTCCATGGTTTGCGAGACGGAGCAGGGAGTGCAGACAGGTATAATTCGGCCTCGGCGTTTGCCGCTATTTCCCGCCTTGTTCACGTCTTCGCTCCGGCGTTCCTACCATGCCCCAAATCCTCAAGCTGCGCGGCACTGCCGCCTTTTCCGCTTCCCGTCTTTCCCGTCTTGTCGAGCAGGTTCGTGCCGTCGCTCCAGGCCTGGCCGGACTTCAGGCTGAACACTGGTACTTCGTCGAAACGGAAAGCGCTTTAGCCGAGAGCGAACAAGCCCGCCTCAAGGATTTGCTCGGCATCCCTGCCAGCCTGCCGGCGGAAACCGCTGGCGACCTGCTGCTGGTGACGCCCCGCATCGGCACCATTTCTCCCTGGGCCTCCAAGGCCACGGACATTGCCCGCAACTGCGGCTTCACCGGCATCAATCGCATCGAGCGGGGCATCGCCTATCGCCTTTCCGGCAAGGGCCTGGATAAGGCGCTTATCGCCGCCAAGCTCCACGACCGCATGACCGAGTCCGTGTTGAGCACCATCGACGAAGGCGAGCAGCTGTTCCGCCACTTCGCCCCCCAGCCTTTGACCACGGTGGACATTCTGGCCGGCGGGCGTGATGCCCTGGTCAAGGCCAATGGCGAACTGGGTCTGGCTCTGTCTGAAGACGAAGTGGATTATCTGGTGACCAACTTCACCAAGCTGGGGCGCAATCCCACCGACGTGGAATTGATGATGTTCGCCCAGGCCAACTCCGAACATTGCCGCCACAAGATTTTCAACGCCAGCTGGACCCTGGACGGGAAGGACCAGTCCCATTCCCTGTTCGGCATGATCCGCGAAACCCACAAGGCCCACCCCGAGGGCACCGTGGTGGCTTACTCGGATAACGCCGCCGTGGTGGAAGGCGCCACCATTCAGCGCTTCTTCCCCCGTGCCGACGGCAGCTATGCCTACTCGGAAGAAAAGACCCACATCCTGGCCAAGGTGGAGACCCACAACCATCCCACCGCTATTGCGCCTTTCGCTGGCGCCGCTACCGGCTCCGGCGGTGAGATTCGCGACGAAGGCGCCACGGGTCGCGGTTCCAAACCCAAGGCTGGTCTTTGCGGTTTCTCTGTTTCCGACCTGAACATCCCCGGTTACGGCCAGCCCTGGGAATCCAGCTATGGCAAGCCAGAGCGCATCGCCTCCGCTCTGGACATCATGATCGATGGCCCCCTGGGCGCTGCTGCCTTCAACAACGAGTTCGGTCGCCCCAATTTGGCCGGTTATTTCCGCACCTTCGAGCAGGAGTTCGACGGCGAAGTGCGGGGCTATCACAAGCCCATCATGATCGCCGGCGGCGTGGGCAATATCGCCGATCGGGATTCCTTCAAGATTCGTTTCAAGGCCGGCTCCCTGCTAATCCAGTTGGGCGGCCCTGGCATGCTCATCGGCCTCGGCGGTGGAGCCGCTTCCTCCATGGCCACCGGCACCAATACCGCTGATCTGGATTTCGCTTCCGTGCAACGGGGTAACCCGGAAATCCAGCGCCGCGCCCAGGAAGTCATCGACCGTTGCTGGCAGATGGGAAAAGCCAAGGGCGACGGGCTGTCGCCCGGCGATGGCAATCCCATTCTCGCCATCCACGACGTAGGCGCCGGCGGCATCTCCAATGCCATGCCCGAACTGGCCCACGACGCCGGTTGCGGCGCCAAGTTCGATCTGCGCGCATTGCCTTCCGAAGAGCCCGGCATGTCGCCCCGGGAAATCTGGAGCAATGAGTCGCAAGAACGTTACGTCCTTGCCATCGCGCCGGAACGGCTGGAAGAATTCCGCGCCCTGTGCGAACGGGAGCGTTGTCCCTTCTCCGTGCTGGGCGTTGCCACCGACGACGACCATCTCGAAGTGAAGGACGATGTCTTCGGCAACAAGCCAGTGGATATGCCCATGGAAGTGCTGCTGGGTAAGCCCCCAAAAGTTCACCGCAATGCCAACCATGGCAGCGTGACCGTCAGCGAATTCGACACCACCAACTTCGACCTGAAGGAAGCTGCCGAGCGCGTGCTGCGCCTGCCCTCCGTGGCCTCCAAGAATTTCCTCATCACCATTGGCGACCGCACCGTGGGCGGCTTTACCGCCCGCGACCAGTTCGTTGGTCCCTGGCAGGTGCCTGTGGCCGACGTGGCCGTCACTGCCATGGGCTACGACACCAACCTGGGCGAGAGCTTCGCCATGGGCGAGCGCACCCCCATCGCGTTGGTGGATGCCGCCGCTTCCGGTCGCATGGCCGTGGGCGAAGCCATCACCAACATCGCCGCTGCTGCCATCAAGGATCTGGGCGACATCAAGCTCTCCGCCAACTGGATGGCCGCGGCCGGTCACGGTAACGAAGACGCCGCCCTTTACGATACCGTCAAGGCCGTAGGCCTGGAGTTCTGCCCGCAACTGGGCATCAGCATCCCCGTAGGCAAGGACTCCCTGTCCATGCGCACCCGCTGGGAAGACAAGGGCGAGGCGAAGCAAGTGGCCGCGCCCCTGTCCCTCATCGTCACTTCCTTCGCCCCCTGCGCCGACGTGCGCAAGACCCTGACGCCACAACTGCGGGCCGATGCCGAGGTGGGCGAAACCGAACTGCTGCTGATCGACCTGGGCCAGGGCAAGAACCGTCTGGGCGGCTCCGCCCTGGCGCAAGTCTTCGGTGAAGGTGCCAAGATGTCCGCCGCTGCCGTGCCTGATGCCGAAGTGGCCAGCCTCAAAGCCTTCTTCACCGTCATTCAGCAACTGAACAGTGACGGCAAGCTGCTGGCCTATCACGACCGTTCCGACGGCGGCCTATTCGCCACCGTGTGCGAAATGGCCTTCGCCTCCCGTGTCGGCGTGTCCCTGAATCTGGACGCGCTCTGCTACGACGATTTGATGAACGATGTGGACGGCATCGAGCGCGGTCCCCGCGTTATCGAAGGCCGCTTCAACGACAAGCTGATGTCGGCCCTGTTCAATGAAGAACTGGGTGCCGTGGTGCAGATTCGTCACGCCGACCGCAGCGCGGTCATGCAGGCCCTGCGCGATGCTGGTCTGGGCAAGTGCAGCCACCTGATCGGCAACACCAACACCGCCGATGAAGTGCGCGTCTGGCGCAATGCCAAGCAAGCCTTCAAGGCTACCCGGGCCGAGCTGCAACAAATTTGGAGCGGTGTCAGCTTCCAGATCGCCAGCCTGCGAGATGACCCCGTTTGCGCCAAGGAAGAATTCGACGCCATTGCTGACGTGAATCCCGGCCTTATCGTGCAGACCAGCTTCACGCCTGTCGCTCCTTTCATCAATAGCGGCGCCAAGCCCCGCATGGCTATTTTGCGGGAGCAGGGCGTCAATGGTCAGGTGGAAATGGCCGCTGCCTTTGATCGCGCCGGCTTCGCTGCCGTGGATGTGCATATGTCTGACCTGCAATCCTGCCGCGTCAAACTGTCCGACTTCAAGGGCTTCGCCGCTTGCGGCGGTTTCTCCTACGGCGACGTACTTGGTGCCGGTCAGGGTTGGGCCAAATCCATCCTCTTCAACAACCGCCTCAAGGACGAGTTCGCCGCCTTCTTCCAGCGCGCCGACACCTTTGCCCTGGGCGTTTGCAATGGCTGTCAGATGATGAGCAACCTGGCTTCCATCATCCCCGGCGCCGAAGCCTGGCCCACCTTCCACCGCAACCGCAGTGAGCAGTTCGAGGCCCGCTTCGTCATGGTGGAAATCCCCGAGTCTCCTTCCATCCTGCTCAAGGGCATGGCAGGCAGCAAGGTGCCTGTGGTGGTGTCCCATGGCGAAGGCCGTGCCGTGTTTGCCGGTGATGCCGCAAAGGCGATCACTGCCCTGCGCTACATCGACAACAAAGGCTCCGTCGCCACCAGCTATCCCTACAACCCCAACGGTTCCCCCGAGGGCATTACCGGCGTTACCACCGCCGATGGCCGTTTCACCATCATGATGCCCCACCCCGAGCGGGTCTTCCGCACCGTGCAGATGTCCTGGCATCCCGAGGGCATGGGCGAAGACAGCCCCTGGATGAACATGTTCCACAACGCCCGTCACTGGGTGGGTTGAGGAGGCTGACAGCGAGCCCATGGTTTCCGTCGTTCATGCCTTCTCTGGAGACGCGCTTGCGGTCGATGCCCTGCATCTGGCCGAAGTCGGGCTGAACGACGCTGAGAAGGCTCAGCTTCAAGCCGCCTTCTCCTTCGCCCGGGAAACCTACGGCGAGCGCACCCTGGGCACCGGCGAGCCGGTGTTGCTCCACGCCATGGCCATGGCCGTCATCCTGGCCGGGCAGAACCACGATCTGGAAACCCGGATCGCGGCGCTCCTGTTCGACGTCTTTACCGATCAGCCCGACGGCGACGAAGTTCTTGCCGAAAAGTTTGGTGCTCCCATCGCCCAACTGGTCAAGGGCCTGCACCGGTTGGCGCCCCTGCGGCTGCTGACCCGCAGCGACGACAGCAATCCGGTCAAGGAACAAACCGAAGTCCTGCGCAAGATGCTACTGGCCATGGTGGAGGACATCCGTGTCGTCATGCTGCGCCTGGCCTCCCGCACCCAGACCTTGCGCTGGTTGTCGGAGCAGAAGGACGAACAGTTCGAAACACCGCGCCGGGAGTTCGCCCGGGAAAGCCTGGACATCTACGCCCCCCTGGCCAATCGCCTCGGCGTCTGGAATTTCAAGTGGGAACTGGAAGACCTGTCCTTCCGTTTTCTCGAACCCGCCACCTACAAACGCATCGCCAAGATGCTGGACGAAAAGCGGCTGGAGCGGGAAGCCTTCATCAACAACGCCGTCAAGCGCATTCGTGAAGAGCTGGCCAACCTGGGCGTCAAGGCCGAAGTCTATGGCCGGCCCAAACACATCTACAGCATCTGGAACAAGATGCGGGCCAAGCATCTGGACTTTGAACAGGTCTACGACATTCGCGCCCTGCGCGTCATCGTCGATGAGGTGAAAGACTGCTACACCGCCCTGGGCCTTGTGCATCAGCTCTGGCAGCCGGTGCATGGCGAGTTCGACGACTACATCACCCAGCCCAAGGGAAACGACTACCGCTCCCTGCACACCGCCGTACTGGCGGAAGACGGTCGCTCCCTGGAAGTGCAGATTCGCACCCGGGAAATGCACCAGCACGCCGAGTTGGGCGTCGCCGCCCACTGGCGCTACAAAGAGGCCGGCGCCCCCACCGTCGCCGACTCCGACTACGACGAAAAGATCGCCCTGTTGCGCAGCCTCTTGTCGTGGCGCGACGAGGTGACCGATTCCTCCCAGTGGGTGGAACGCTTCAAGCGCGCCTCCCTCGACGACACCATCTATGTGTTAACGCCTCAAGGCCGGGTGATCGACTTGCCCCGAGGCGCCACGCCCCTGGACTTCGCCTATCGCCTGCACACCGACCTGGGCCACCGTTGCCGCGGTGCCAAGGTGGATGGTCAGTTGGTTTCCCTTAACCGCCCGCTGCTCAACGGCCAGCGGGTCGAAGTGGTGGCCGCCAAAACCGGCGGTCCTTCCCGCGACTGGCTCAATCCCACCCAGGGCTACATCACCAGCGCCGGCGCCCGGCGCAAGGTCAAGCAGTGGTTCGTCGCTCAGGAAGAGGCCGAGGTTTTAATTCAGGGCCGCGCCTTCGTCACCAAAGAACTACAGCGGGAAGGTCAGTCCCAAGCCAACTTGGAAGACCTGGCCCACAAGCTCGGCTTCAAGACTGCCGAAGCCATGTTTCTCGTCGCCGGTCACGGCGAACTGGGGCAACGGGCCATCCAGACCGTCCTGCGCGGCGCGCCGGTGGAAGCCGAACCAGAAATCGTCACTCGCCGCAGCAAGGCTGGCGACTCCAAGGTGCTCATCGTCGGCGTGGACAAACTACTCACCCAACTGGGCCGCTGCTGCAAACCCGCACCGCCGGACGCCATTACCGGTTTCGTCACCCGGGGCAAGGGCGTGTCTATCCATCGCCTGACCTGCCTCAACTTCCGCAACATGTCCAACCGCAACCCGGAACGGGTGATCTCCGCCGAGTGGGGCCAGGGCCAACAGGATGCCCTTTACCCCATCGACCTGATCGTGGAATCCAACGACAGGCAGGGCTTGCTGCGGGATATTTCCGAAGTCTTTTCCAAGGAAAAACTCAACGTCACTGCCGTAAATACCCTGTCGAGGGGCAGCACCGCCCGCATGTGCTTTACCGTGGAAGTGCCGGGCACGGCAGCCTTGCAGCGCATCTTTGCGCTATTGGGTGAGGTGGCGGGGGTGTTGGCGGTGAGCCGGGGCTGATTGATTCAGCGATTAGCTGAACATTGGATTTTTCTACGGTTTCAACGTCTGAATTCAGCGGCCTGCGCGGTATTTCGCGCAGGTCCGGTGGAATGATGGGTTTGCGCCATAGAGTAGCGAGGTGATCTGACCGAGGCTCATCGAGAACCAGGCGACAAGAAAGGATGCAATCACTAGAGCAGCGTAGCCGCCGGATACCCGGGCCGATGTTCTCAGCGAAAGAAGCCCCATGACCGACGCTAGACCGCCGATAGCAAGAAAAATGAGGAAGCGCGGACATTGGTCGTAGAGTTCTTTGAACGACAGCCCCTTGAGAAAGAAACCAAACCGCTGCCACAGCACGGCGTTATGTAGAGCACCAACGACAATTGCGAGTGCAACGCCGCAATTTGCAGCCACTTCACAGGTGCCGGATAGTTGCTCTACGCCGAACAACACGAGGATAGCTGCGGCACCTAAGGCACAGGCACCCACCAGCCCGATACGAGAAAGCAGTAAATCTGCACGGCTAAGCATAGTGATCAGTCGCATATGGCGTTAACGTGAAGGTAACCGGCCTTGCGCGGCTTTATCGCGCAGCGTCCAGCGACCGAAGGGAGCGAGGTTAAGCGCCATGTTAGAGCCTTTTGGGGGCACTCTTGAGTGTCTTATCGATGGCGGAGATGAGCTTTGAAAAGCTAGTTGTGACGTCGTTTCTGGCCTCTTCGAATTCAGCTTTCGTCTCATGCTTCATGTCTTGAGAGATGTACCAACCAGCAGAGTGAGTGACATCTCGAAGAGCCGCAGCAATAGTAGGGTAACGAAGGAAGCGCCCCGTCGAACCGCGTAAGAGTTGAAGCCTCTCCAACGCAGCAGAACGCTCTGTGTCTGAACGGATATTGTAGGAAAGCAGGTCTTCAACAAGCCGGCCTGCGGTGTCTTCAAGTTCGGAAAAGCGATCTAGCTCTCGTTCCCAAAGAACTTTGCGTCGTTCTCTTCCTTCACTCAAACGAGTGCTCAACGTGAGATTCACTATTGAGACAGCAGCAGCAAGACAAGCGACAATAATCGCTGCATAGTCTTTGAGGGCGGAGAGCAACTGGTCCATGGCTCTAACGTTTGAGGTAACCGGCCCGTGCAGGCGGCGCGTAGCGCCGATTGCGCGGGTCCGTGTTGACCGAGAGGTTATGCGTCAGTGTCACAGCAAACGCTCCAGCCAACTTGGTTTCAGTTTTAGGTCTTCCTTCGAGCACTCGACCAGGGTTGAGAGACATTTCTTGGCTTTGGACAAAGTGATGTCGAGATGCTCGATGTACCACTCGGTTTTTTCGTCTTGCATGAAGTCCTTGAGGGCGGCGTTCGCTTTGTCTGAGAAGAGGAACGCACCACTGTCAGCCGCTTTACGAACCCTCGGAAACGATTGCTCCCAGTAAGCCGACAGTTTCTTCTCAAACTCTTCGGATAGGTCTCGGTACTCAATCGCGGCGTTGTAGTGCTTATCGTAGTAATAGACGAGATCGGATAGAGCCTCTATCACGCCTTGATACGCAGTAACCCGCAACTCCCACCATTTGCGTTGCCGGTGATCGCGGTTCGCCAGCGCAGAGGAAAAGACGCCAGCAATTACGCCGACGCTTGCCAATTTTAGGAGTTCAAGGAGCGTGTCAGTCATGACGCATAACGTTAAGTAGACACCTGATGAGGTGTATATCTCTGGCAAATTGTGTGCGTAATCATTTTGGATTTTATGTAACTTGATGATTCTAAATAATTCTGCATTTCATTCCTCAGATATGGCACCTCAGGCAGGGACTGAAAGCACCTCTTCTCCAAAATTGCTCGACCAGCTTCGTGCGCGCATCAGGGTGAAGCATTACAGCATACGAACCGAAGATCAATATGTTCTTTGGGTTAAGCGGTTCGTCATTTTCAAGGCAAACGTCATCTGCATGAGATGGGGCGCAGGTGGACGCCTTTTTGTCCGATCTGGCGGTGAACATTTCATGGGCGGTGCATTTCTATGAGTTGAAATTTATTCACAATTTGAGCGGTTTGTAGGGGCAGTGATTTCTTCTTCCCAAGCAAGTACCGCTCAACCATGCACTTCTTCCTAAATTCATGCCTTGTTTTTATGGTGAAAATAATTCACATGATGACCAACGGACGGGCCAAGTCAGAAGCCGCGAACAAGGTAATGAAGTAAATCCCAATAAAAAAAGCCCCCGCAACTTGTGACTGCGGGGGCCGTTTTTACGCATGGTTTGCTTAGTGGCTCGCCAGCCGTGGGGCGCTTATTCCGTGGGGACGGCCAGTTCCCGCAGGAGGAATTCTTGGGCGCTGATGCGGGAGCGCTTGATGGTTTTCAGGTGATATTCGCCATTGCTGTCCATTTCCCAGGCCTGGCAGTTGTCGGCCAGATAGGGGCGGATACCTTCCTTGAAGACCCGGCGTTTGAGCTTGGGGTCCAGTACCGGGAAAGCCGTTTCAATGCGACGGAAGCAGTTGCGCTCCATCCAGTCGGCGCTGGAAAGGTAGAGGTGTTCCTTGCCTTCGGCGAAGAAATAGAAAATCCGGTGGTGTTCGAGGAAGCGGCCGATCACGGAACGAACCCGGATGTTTTCGGACAGATCCTTGACGCCGGGACGCAGGGCGCAAACGCCGCGGATGATCAGGTCGATTTCAACGCCAGCCCGGGAGGCCTGGTACAGGGCTTCGATGATTTCCTGCTCAAGCAGGGAGTTCATCTTGGCGACGATGCGGGCCTTGCCGCCGTTGCGGGCGACTTCGGTTTCCTGCTCGATGGCCTTGATGATGTTGGCGTGCAGGGTCAGGGGCGCTTGCCACAGATGCTTGAGGGGCGCGGCGCGGCCCATGCCGGTGAGTTGCTTGAATAGTTCGTTCACGTCCTCGCCGATTTCCTGATTGCAGGTCATCAGGCCAAAGTCGGTATAGAAGCGGGTGGTGCGGGGGTGGTAGTTGCCGGTGCCCAGGTGCACATAGCGGCGGTAGCCGGCCTTCTTGCCCTGTTCTTCTTTGCGCAACACCATCATCATCTTGGCGTGGGTCTTGTAACCGAAGACGCCATAAACCACGTGGGCGCCTACTTCTTCCAGGCGACCGGCGATGTTGAGATTGGCTTCTTCGTCAAAGCGGGCCATGAGTTCCACCACCACGGTGACTTCCTTGCCCTTGCGGGCGGCGCGGAGCAACTGCTCCAGCACAACGGAGTCGGTCCCGGTGCGGTACAGGGTCATCTTGATCGCCACCACGGCAGGGTCGTCCGCCGCCTGTTGCAGCAACTGGATCACCGGAGTGAAGGACTGGAAGGGGTGGTGCATCAAGATGTCCTGCTTGCGGATGCTGGCGAAGATGTCATACCGCTTGGTCATGACTTTCGGCAGGCCGGGCTGGAACGGTTGGTACTTGAGGTGGGGCAGGTCCACCATGTCCGGCACGGACATCAGCCGCACCAGATTGACGATGCCGGGCACCCGGTAGAGATCACCGGCTTTGAGGCCGCTCTGGTTGAGCAGGAAGTCGGTCATCACCGGCGGGCAGTCGGCGGCCACTTCCAGACGAACGGCGTCGCCCAGATGGCGCTGCGGCAGTTCGCCCTGGAGGGCGGTGCGTAGATTCTTGACCTCTTCGTCATCCACGAACAGGTCGGAGTTTCGGGTCACGCGGAACTGGTGGCAGCCCAGTACCGTCATGCCGGGGAACAGTTCGTCCACATGCTCGTGCATGATGGAAGAAAGGAAAACAAAACCGTAATCGACGCCGGACAGTTCCTTGGGCAGCCAGATCACCCGGGGCAGGGCGCGGGGGGCTTGCACCACGGCGGCGCCGCCGCTGCGGCCGAAGTCGTCAACGCCTTGGAGTTCAATGGCGAAGTTGAGGCTCTTGTTGAGCACCCGGGGGAAGGGATGGGCCGGGTCGAGGCCGATGGGGGTCAGGACGGGCATCACTTCCCGCAGGAAGTAGTCCTTGATCCAGGCCCGCTGCTCGGCCGTCCATTCCGCCCGGCGGAAGAACATGATGCCTTCGGAGCGCAGCTCCGGCAGGATTTCTTCGTTGAGCAGTTTGTACTGTTCGGCCACCAAGGCTTGGGCCTGGGCGCTGAGGCGACGCATGAGGTCGATGGGTAATAGTCCATCCGGGCCAGTAACCGTGCTGCCCAGCTTGAGTTGTTCCTTGATGCCGGCAACCCGGACTTCAAAAAACTCGTCCAGATTGCTGGAGACGATGCAAAGGAATTTCAACCGTTCCAGCAAAGGCTGGTTGTCATCGGCGGCCTGGGCCAGCACGCGACGGTTGAAGGCCAGCAGGGAGAGTTCGCGGTTGATGAAATGGTCGCAGGATAAATGCACGACGGGCTGGTTCATTTTGTTCTTGCGCTTTGCCTGGCGGAAAGAGGGAAGGCTATCCATGTTCTTTCATTTTCATTTCAATTTGATGACCGATAGGGCCTACCCTCAGTTCAACCCTTAACCTCGTCGATGTCAAGGCTACTTTCCCCGGGGTGTCGGCTGTTAGAATCGTCGCTTCCTTAATGACGCCTTCCTATGAGCTACGAACTCATCGCCGCAGTGGACCTGGGGTCCAACAGTTTCCGTCTTCAAGTGGGGCGGGTGGTGGGCAACCAGATCTACCCCCTGGATGGACTCAAGGAATCAGTACGGCTGGCCGCCGGTCTCAAGGCCGACAAAACCCTCGATGGTGCTTCCCAGTTGCGCGGCCTGGCCGCCTTGTCCCGTTTCGGCGAACGCCTGCGGGGCTTCGATCCCGGTGCGGTGCGGGCTGTGGCAACCAATACCCTGCGGGTGGCGAAGAACGCGCCGGAGTTTCTTGAAGCGGCCGAAGCGGCCCTGGGCTTCCCCATTGAAGTCATCGCCGGTCGTGAAGAAGCCCGTCTGATCTATCTGGGCGTAGCCCACACCCTGCCCAATCCCCGCACCCAGCAGTTGGTGGTGGATATCGGTGGTGGCTCCACCGAATTCATCATCGGCCGCAACATCCAGCCGCGGCAGCTCGAATCCCTTTACATGGGCTGCGTCAGTTTCAGCCTGCGCTATTTCCCCGAAGGTCGCATCGATAAGGCCCACCTCAAAGAAGCCATGGTGGCCGCTCGCACCGAACTGGCCGCCATCGGTCAGACCTATCGCGATACGGGCTGGGAAGAGGCGGTGGGTTCCTCCGGTACCGCCAAGGCGATTACCGATCTGCTGGAACTGAACGGCCTCAATCCCGACGGAGCCCTGGGCATTACCCGGGAAGGTTTGCAGGCCCTGCGCGACATCATGGTCAAGGCCGGTTCAGTGGATCGCATCCATCTGGAAGGCCTGCGGGCCGACCGCATTCCCGTCATGCCCGGCGGTGTGGCCATCATGTCGGCGGTGTTCGAAGAATTCAATCTGGAGCGCATGACCTTCTCCGACGGCGCCCTGCGCCTGGGGGTGCTCTACGATTTGCTCGGTCGTTACCACCATGACGATCTGCGGGAAGCCACCGTCAGCCAGTTCATGAACCGCTACGAAGTGGATCGCCGTCAGGCTGCGCGGGTGGGCCAGACGGCCCTCAATCTGCTGCGCCAGCTCGACCCGGCTTGTAGCGACGATCATCCCGATGCCCAATATCTGGCCTGGGCTGCCCGGCTCCATGAGATCGGCATTTCCGTGGCCCATGCCAGTTACCACAAGCACAGCGCCTACATTCTGGCCAATGCCGATATGCCCGGCTTTTCCAAGCGGGACCAGAAGCGTCTGTCCCATCTGGTGCTGGCCCAGCGCGGCAAGCTGGAACGCCTGTTCGATGTGATTGAAGATTCCCGGGAATGGATGCTGGTTTTCTGTCTGCGCACGGCAGCGGTATTGCACCGCGCCCGCCGCGACAGCGCCTTCCCCGAAGTTCGGGTTGGGGTCAGCGGTAACGGTTACCGCCTGGTGTTTGACAGCGCCTGGCTGGATGAAGCGCCCCTGACTGCGGCTGCGCTGGCTGATGAAAAAGAGCAGTGGGCGTCCCTGGGCATGACGCTGCGGGTGCAGGAAAAACGCAGCCCATGACTGCGGTTCCCCTGGCCTCACTCGAAGCGAGCAATAGCCCGTCGGGTGGAGTGGGGGGCATTACCCTGAAGGGCGCCTGGACACTGTCCGGCTTGCGTAACGGTGGCGACCGGTTGGACGACACCCTGGCCGCCCTGGATGCAAGCCTCGTCACTGCCTGGAACGGCACGGAAATCGAAGCTCTGGATAGCGCCGGTGCCCTGCGGCTGTGGCATATCTGGGGACAGCGGCTGCCCGAGGTATTGCTGCTTCGCCCCGAACACGGGCGCATCTTCGACCGCATCGCCAGGGTAGAAAAAGAAGTGCCTCCACCGACGGCACCGAACTCCCCGTTTGAGTGGCTGATTACCCTTGGCCGCCCGATGATTGCCCTGCGAACCATCGTCACCGATGTGGTGGCCTTGCTGGGACAACTGGCCCTGGATGTGGGTCATGTGCTGCGCCATCCGGGCGAAATGCCCTGGAAGGAAGTCTCAGCCAACCTGTTCAAGAGCGGTGTGCGGGCAATGCCGGTGACGGCCTTGGTGGGCTTCCTGATCGGTGTTGTGCTGTCCTATCTGTCGGCCCTGCAATTGCGTCAGTTCGGCGCCGACGTGTTCATCATCAATATCCTCGGCATGGGCATCGTGCGCGAGTTGGGCCCGGTGCTGACCGCCGTGCTGGTGGCAGGCCGCTCCGGTTCCGCCATGACAGCCCAGCTCGGGGTGATGCGGGTAACGGAGGAAATCGACGCCCTGGCCACCATGGGCGTTTCCCGTAGCCTGCGCCTGATCTTTCCCAAAGTGGTCGCCCTTGCCATTGCCATGCCATTGCTGGTGTTGTGGACCAGCGCCATGGCCATTATCGGCGGCATGGTGTCGGCTTGGTCCCAGCTCAACATGAGTCACAACTTTTTCTTCCAGATCCTGCCCCGGGTGGTGCCCCTGGAAAACCTCTGGATCGCCCAGGGCAAGGGCGTCCTCTTCGGCATTGCCGTGGCCCTGGTGGCCTGCTATTTCGGCCTGCGGGTACGGCCCAATACCGAAAGCCTGTCGGCCAACACCACCGGCTCAGTGGTGACTGCCATTACCGCCGTGATCCTGATTGATGCCGTGATCGCCATTGCGACCCGGGGCATCGGGGTGCCGAAGCTGTGACGAGAAAAACCGTAACCCCCCCCAGCCCCCCCTTATCAGGGTGGGAGCCGATCACGGCAGACGCGAACACCCCCCTGATAAGGGGGGCGGGGGGGGTTAGCACAGCCCCTAAAAAAGACGGTAGCCCCTCCCCATGAACTCCCCCGTCATCGAGATCAGCGATTTGTCCACCCGCTTCGGCGACGCGTGGATACATCGGCATCTCAATCTCAAGGTGGAGCAGGGCGATGTGTTGGCCCTGGTGGGTGGTTCCGGCAGTGGCAAGACCACCCTGCTGCGGCAGATGATCGGTCTGCTGCATCCCAATGCCGGGCAGATAAAACTCTTTGGCGAGCCCTTGTTCGGTGGCAGTGCCTGGCGGGAAAGGGCGCTGCGGCAGCGTTTCGGCGTGCTGTTTCAACACGGTGCCTTGTTTTCCGCCTTCAATGTTTTCGACAACGTGGCCTTTCCTCTGCGGGAATTGCGCTGCTTTGACGAGGCCATGATCCACGATCTGGTCATGCTCAAGCTGTCCATGGTGGAGTTGTTGCCGCGCCATTCGCGCTTGATGCCGGCGGAGCTTTCCGGCGGTATGGTCAAGCGCGTTGCCCTGGCCCGAGCCCTGGCTCTGGAACCGGAACTACTGTTGCTGGACGAGCCGACAGCCGGCCTCGACCCGGACCGCTCCGACAGTTTTGTGCGACTGGTGCGCCAGTTGGACAAGGAGCTTGGTCTCACCGTGGTGCTGGTGACTCATGATCTGGATACCCTGGCGGCACTGGAAAGCCGCGTCGCCGTGCTGGCGGAACAGCGCATCCTGGCCCTGGGTAGCATCGAGGAAATCATGGCCATGGACCATCCCTTTATTCGTAATTTCTTCCATAGCGACCGGGGCCGTCGAGCCCTGGAAGCTCATTGACCTGGACGGGTTTGCCCCATGGAAAATCGTTCCCATGCCCTGATCGCCGGATTCTTCGTGCTGATTCTGGGCTTCTGTGTTGCCCTCACCGGCTGGTGGTTCAGTGGCCGCAGTGAAGAGACGCGGGACTACCTCATCGTCACCAAGGGCACCATCACCGGCCTCAATCCCCAGGCCCAGGTCCGCTTTCGCGGCATTCGCGCCGGCAAGGTGGAGGACATTAGTCTTGATCCCCTTGACCCGCGCAACATCCTGATCCTGATCCGCATCGACGACGATATTCCCATGACCCGTGGCACCACCGCCCAGCTCAACTCCCAGGGCGTGACCGGGCTGGCCTACGTGATGCTCGACGACGACGGCAGCCAGCCGGAGCCCTTGGTCGGCAGCGAGGGCAAGCCGCCCCGGATCGAACTCAAGGGCTCCCCCATGGATTCCCTGCTGGAAGCTGCCAAGCGCATCGCCAGTGTGTTCGATGAAAAGGGCGTGCAGAACATCAAGCGCACTCTGGGCAATGTGGCTGATGCCAGCGAAGGTTTGAAGGAGATGCCGGCCATCCTGGCTTCGGTCAAACAGATCCTCAACGAGGATACGGTGCGGCGGATTCAGAGCCTGGTCAGTCATCTGGAAAAAACCGCCGGTGAAGCGGCACCCCTGACGGCGGAGGCCCGGGAGCTGGTGGTGTCTCTCAAGCACCTGAGCAAGCGTTTCGAGCAGATCGGCAATGATGCAGGCAGCAATACCTTGCCCCGGTTGAACAAGTTGCTGGGGGAACTGGAGCAGAACTCCCGGCAGCTCAACAAGGTGCTGGAGGAAATCGAAGAGTCACCCCAGTCGGTGATCTTCGGTCGAACGGCGCCGGTACCGGGGCCCGGCGAAGGAGAGGCGGTCAAATGATGAATGGTCGGAGGACAAACAGAATGAAGCGTAGTGTCTTGCTGGCAATGATGGCGATCAGCGGCTTGCTGCTTTCCGCCTGCGGTTCTGGGCCGGCACCGCGTCCCAATCTGGCGATTTACGATCTGGGCAGTGTCGAACCTTTAGCCGGCAATCCCAATATCGTCGCCAGCATCGACGTTCATGCACCGTCCTGGCTGGATAGCCGGGCCATGCAATATCGTCTGGCAACGGAACCTTCGCGGCGCCAAAACTTTACCGAAAGCCGCTGGGCCGCCACGCCAACGGAATTGCTCGCCGTCGCCCTGCGTCGCCAATTGGGCGCCGCTGGTGGTGTGGGTTGCGCGCTGCGCGTGGATCTGGACGAATGGGTACAGGTGTTCGATGGTGCTGGTCAGAGCCGCATTCAACTGGCCCTGCAAGTGGCCTTACGCAGTGGTCGTAGCGACAGTCTGATCGAGCGTCGTAGCTTCAACTTGGAGCAGGCTGCTGGCAGTGATGCTCGCCAGGGTGTGGCTGCCTTTGTGTTGCAGGAAAAACAATTGGCGACGGGGCTTGATGCCTGGTTGAGGTCGGTAGCCCGGGAGCAAAAGGATCTTGCTGCCCGGTGCCGGGCCTGAGCATAAGCAACCATGAGCGTATATCTGCCCAAGCATTTTTCTGTAGAGGATCAAGCCTTGCTGCTGGCATTCATGCAGGCCTACAGTTTTGTGGAATTGATCGGGCTGGATGAGGACGGTTTTCCTTTCGTCACTCATCTGCCCGTAGTGGTTCGGCAAGAAGGTGCTGCCTGCATCATCGAAGGTCACCTGGCTTTGGCCAATCCTCAGGGGCACTGGTTGCAAACCCAGGGACGTGCCTTGTTGGTGTTCCGCGGCCCCCATTCTTATGTTTCTCCCCGTCTTTACGAAGGAGAACCGGCGGTGCCCACCTGGAATTACACCGCCGTCCATGCCACTGGTAGTTTTTCTCTGGTGGAAGAGCCGGAAGAAAAAGACCGCCTGCTCAAGGGCCTGATCGCCTGCCACGAACCGGACTACGCTGCGACTTGGCGCGGCTTTGACGAGGGCTACCAGCAGCTCATGCGGAAGGGTATTGTCGGTTTTCGTCTGACGGTGGATAAGCTGGAGGGCAAGTTCAAGCTGAGCCAGAACAGGTCAGCGGCTGATCGGCAACGGGTCCAGGCGGCCATGGCCGCTGGGGATACCAATCAGCAATCTCTGGCCGAATGGATGACGCGCATTGGCATCATGACCTGAGGTTTGCTACCGACCTTTATGAGTACTGCAACGCCTTGCTGGTTTTCTTTCCGCAAGGCGTTTGTCTTTTATTCGGGGGCGATTGTGACGATCAGATATGAAAGCGTCCGGTGAACTCGGTGAGTTGTTTGGACAGCAGGCGCAAGCTTTGGGCCTCATCGGCAAGACCGGCGAGCCGGCTATTGTTGGCTTCGGCCATCTGGGTGATGGAAATAAATTGTCGGGCCACGTTTTCGCCGATGGCCACTTGCTGACTTACGGTGCCCGCAATCCCCGCCATGCCTTCGCTGGTGCGGGTTGCCGCGCTGCAGGCTTCGCCCAGCGCGTTGGCAACCTGAGTGATGTGCTCTTCGGATTCCACCAAAGAATCCAGCCCTCGGCGCAGGGAGTCTTCGACTTCTCCCGAGGTCGTGCGCAAGGTCACGGTGACGGAATCGATCTCTCTTGCAGTAGTGGCGGACTTCTCCGCCAGCTTGCGTACTTCATCGGCGACGACGGCAAATCCGCGTCCCTGTTCTCCTGCCCGGGCGGCCTCAATGGCGGCATTGAGGGCCAACAGGTTGGTCTGGTCGGCGATGTCCCGCACTTCCTTGGTCATGGTGGTGATCTGGGCTGAGCTGTCGATGAAGGTTCGCGCGGTGACGGCAATGGCCCGCACCGACTCTTCTACGTGCTTCAGTTCGGCCACCATGCTGGCCATGCTCTGGTTGCCGCGCTGGCTGCCTTCCAGGGCGGCGCTTGCCATGTCACCGACGGCCTGGGCATTGTCGGCAACGGTACGGATACCTTCGCTGCCTTCCTGAACCACCGTGGTGGCATTGGCTGCAGCCGCTACCTGGGTTGCGCTGACCTGGCGGATTTCTTCTGCGGTGGCGATGGTGTGGCTGAGGGCGCCGTCGATCTGGTCGGCAGCGCTGCGCACTTGGCGGACAAGGTCGCGCAGACTGCGCTGCATGCCGGCAATAGCCGCCAGCAGGCTGTGGTCGTCCTTTTCATCGACGGCGATGGAAAAGGCTAGGTCGCCACTGGAGATGCGCTTGACCACGTCGGCCGCGTACTGGGGTTCGCCCCCAAGCAGGGACATGAGGATGCGCACCAAGACAATGAACCCCGCCAAGCCGACGACGGAGGAAATGCCGGTGACCAGGATCATCCACCACTTGTGTTCGTTGGCGACTTCCAGCAGGCGAGGGTCGGCTTGGCCGGCGGCTGTGGCCAGGGAGGAATACATCAGAAAGCCGAAGCCGTTGGCGATGATGGTGGCGACGATGAGAATGCCGAGAACGGCAATGATGCGTTGGCGCAAAGTCATGATGATTCTTGAACAGAAAAGAAGAGGGAACGGCTCAGCACTGCGGGCGTGGCAAGGCAATGAAAGGGCGGAAGCCTTCCTGCTGATTGCGTAGGTCCTGACTGCCTGAGGGAGGGACTGCTTTGGTGATGGTCGAGCTGTGGCCAGCGTTAATAACTGCGTGACAACCGCTTTGCGTCAGGGCATGCAAGGGCCGCTGGCGGACGCAATGACTGCTGCCCCGAAGGACTTCGGGATGCAGATATCGGTTGGACGTGGGGGGGCGGCCTAGTGGTGGCCTGTTTGCGTCCCGGTACAAGGTGGCTGACATGCGAATCTCCCGATCAAAGGGAGATAGACGATGGGCCGAGTCCGGGCGATAAAGTTGCTGGTGCTGACTCGATTCATGGCAATCCCTCGATCATGTGGCTGATCCGGAGATCGGCCATTTAGACAGGTAACTTTGCGCCCCCGCCTTTCGGTCGGGTTTGCCTTTTTCAATGACGGTGCGAATTATCGACGAATCAATCCGTTTCTGAATTGATTCTAGTCAATTTTATATTACTTTAGATATATCAGTCTGCTTGACTGTCTACCCAGATTGCCAAGCCTTGGGCGTTGAGTTCGGCATCTAGTTCAAGCAGCTTCAATAGTTCTTCCCCTTGCAATGCCCAGCCATGCTCGGCGGCTTCCTGCAAGTACAAATCCTGTAATCCGCGCTTGATGTTGGCGTGGCGTGCTTCGCCACTATGGCGTTCCTTGCGGGCAATGGCGACATAGGCATCGGTCAGCCTGTGCATGTCAGCGGCCTGTTTGGGGACGTCGGTCACCTGGGAGTAGTGGGTCAGGTAGAGGGCTTCCGGCTTCAGGTCGGCGATCATGGATACCGTGTTGTGCAGGGCTTCGGCATCGAACTGGGACGGCGAGCTGGTGGGGATGATGAATTGCTTGCCCTGATTATCGAGATGGCGGTAGGACAGGCCGAAGGTGTCGCCGGTGAAGACGTGGCCGGTTTTGCTGTCGCGGATGGCAACGTGGTGCTTGGCATGGCCCGGCGTATCGTAAAAGCTCAACTCCCGCCCGGCCAGCTTGAGCGTGAGTCCATGGTGGGCTTCAATCACCCGCTCCGCTGGGGTCGGTACCAGCTTGCCGTACATGCGTACGGCTTCTTCCTTGCCATAGACCTCATGGACTGCGGCTTCCAGCTTGGAAGGATCGACCATGTGCCGGGCGCCGCGGGGATGGACCACCAGCTTGGCGTTGGGGAATTTCTGCATGAAGCTGCCGGCCGCGCCAGCATGGTCCAAATGTACGTGGGTGAGGATGACGTAATCCACGTTTTCAGCCTTGAGGCCCAGCTTCTCCATCTGCTCCAGTACCCGCGGCACGGCGGCGTTGTGAGCGGTATCCACCAGGGCCACGCGGCCCTCTTCTTCAATCAGGTGGATGGCGGCGAGAACGGGAGCGTAGTAGTCAGCGTCAATGGCGTGAATGCCGTTGCCGTAGGAAGTGAGAATGGCGTTCATCAGGGGCAGCCTTGTCAGTTTTATTGGGGGAATCGGGAGCAAAATAAGCAGACGATTATTTCCCATTCGGGGGAATCATTTTAGCCATGAACTTTCCCGATCATCTTTTCTCCTTTGTCTTGACCCTGCTGGGTAGCGGGCTTTTCTTCGCGGCCCTGGTTGTCGCCGGCTGGCAGGCGCCCTGGAAGCGTTTGCAGGACCCGGATCAGTTGAATGTCTGGCTTGGCAGCGTGGTGACGCTCTGTCTGGTGTGGAGCATGAAAGCCGGCGTGCAGCCGGGTCTCAATTTGCATCTGCTGGGTGCTACCGCCTTGACCCTGATGTTCGGCCGTAGTCTGGCTTTGATCGGCCTGACTCTGGTGCTGCTTGGAGTGTCGATCAACACTGGCGGCGGCTGGGAGCATATCGGCCTGACCGGATTGGTCAGCATCGTGTTTCCTGTGCTGGTGACCGATGCCGTGCGCCGGGCGGTGGAGAAATATCTACCCGCCAATTTCTTCGTTTATATCTTTGTCGCCACCTTCTTCGGCGCGGCGATTACGGTGTTGGCGACGGGTGTTTTGTCCACGCTGCTGTTCTGGGGGGCGGATATTTATCCCCTGGCAAAATTGCTGGACGACTATTTGCCCTACTACCTGCTACTGGGCTTTGCCGAGGCCTGGCTCAATGGTGCTGCGATGACGCTGATGGTGCTCTACGTCCCCCACTGGGTTGGTAGTTTCGACGACCGCCATTACCTCTGGCACAAGTAAGGCTGCGGTAAAGCCCTAGCCCAGCAGGCCGTGGCAGAGCGCGCGCACGGCGATGCCGACACCGGCACCGAGGGCAGCGGGGCGCCAGACGCCAGCAACCCGGCTACCGGCAGAAATCAACACTGCAATACCGGGCACATCCAGGGGATTGACGAGAAAGCCGGCATTGGCATTCAGGGCTGCCACGGTGAAGTGATGGTCCTTCAGCATTTCGCCAACGACCCCCATCATGGCGGTGCCCCCGGCCAGATATTTGGTGAAGGCGGGTAACACCAGGGCGGGATCAATGGAGAGCAGCGACAGCAACGGCGTCAGCCATTGGGTCAGCAGATCGATGGCGCCGGCGTTGCGCAGCGTAGTGACGGCCACGAGGGACAGCACCAGCATGGGAATGGACCCCACCGCAATCTTGAAGGCTTCGGCTCCGGCCCGGTTGATGACATCCAGTACGCCCTTGGGGGTTTCAGCCACCGGGTGATGGAGGGTTTCGTCCTTGATGTGTTCTTCCGTGGACAGGTGGCGACCCAGCAGGTAGTAGGTGATGGCAGCCGCCGCCAGGCCGCCGATCAGGGAGAACAACAATACCCGACCCACATGCAGCCCCATGGCCCCCATGGGGAACAGGGCATTGGCTTGGGACATGGCCATCACCATGGCCAGGGTTGCTGCGAGATGGCGGTTGGAAGTGCCGCGTTGTTCCATCATGGTCAGGGTCGCCACGGGGGCGGCAAAGCTGACGAAGTTGATCTGCAGGGCGGCGAACACGCCCAGACCGGTGAGGCCGATGGGGTGCAGTACCGGTGCCAGCTTTGCCACCAGCCAGTCGAGGATGCCCCGGGCTTCCAGCAGGCGCATCAGGGACAGCATGACCACCATGATGGGCAGCAGCACAAAGAGGGAAAGCTCCACGGCGGAACGGCCGGCGCGAAGCACGATGTCGATGAGGATTTCCATGGGGTAAAAGCGTCTTGTGTTTTTTCTGGATGATAGCGGCGGCGGTGGCGGCTGTCTCGAAAAAACGCCGGCGTTTGCCGGCGGGTGTTTGCTGCGGGTTGTCCTTTTTCGGCCCAGAGTTTTCCCCTGAAGGCGGGACGAGGAGCTTGGTTTACAGGTCCGGCAAATGGGCGAGGTTGTGCCCGCCGATCCAGGTTTCAAGGCCGCCATGCTGGCGCAGGTACTGCTCGAACTCCTTGACCGGTAGCGGCTTGGAGAAATAGAAGCCCTGCATGTTGAGGCAGTTCCGTGCCAACAGGAATTCCATCTGATCCAGGGTTTCAACGCCCTCGGCCACCACATCCAGACCCAGATCCCGGGCCAGGGACAGGGTGGCGATGGCGATGGCAGTGTCTTCCGGATCCCCCGGCAGATCGCGGACAAAGGAACGGTCCACCTTGAGACGGGAAATGGGCAGGCGCTTGAGATAGCTGAGGGAAGAGTAGCCCGTGCCGAAGTCATCGAGGGCCAGGGTGAAGCCCATGTGGCGCAGATCCTTCAGGCGCTGGATGAGGGCTTCGTCCGGTTCCATCAGGGTACTTTCGGTGAGCTCCAGTTCCAGCATGCGGGGATCGGCACCGCTGATGCTCAAGGCTTTCTCTACGGTGGAGACAAAGTCCGGCTTGAGAAATTGCAGCGCGGAAATATTGGCGGCAAGCCGCAAGGGCGGCAGACCCGCCTTGAGCCAGCGTTGCTGCTGTTTGAAGGTTTCTCGCAGCACCCATTCGCCGATGGGCACGATCATGCCGGTTTCTTCCGCCACGGTGATGAAGCTGCCGGGGGCGAGCAGGCCCCGCTCCGGATGTTGCCAGCGGATCAGAGCTTCGGCACCGCTGACGCGGCCAGTGTGGGGTTCGATCTGAGGCTGGTAGTGGAGGACAAACTCGTTACGTTCCAGAGCGCGGCGCAGGGCGGCTTCGATGGAGAGCTTTTCCGAAGCCCGGGCCGTCATGTCCGGCACAAAGAACTGGTAGTTGTTGCGGCCTTGGGCCTTGGCGCTGTACATGGCCACATCGGCTTGCTGCAACAGGCTGTCCATGTCTTTACCGTCACTGGGGAAGAGGGCGATGCCGATGCTGATGGTGGGGGTCAGTTCGTGCTCGTCGAGCTGGATCGGCATGGATAGCACGCTGAGCATCTTGCGGGCAACGGCTCCGGCATCGTCGGGGTGGTTGAGTTCTTCCAGCAACACCACGAATTCGTCGCCGCCCAGGCGGGCCAGCAGGTCATCGTCACGCAAACAGGTGGAAAGACGCTGGGCTACCGTGGCCAACAGCCGGTCGCCAATGGGATGGCCCAGGGAGTCGTTGACGTTCTTGAACCGGTCCAGGTCGAGGAACAAAACCGCGAGCTGTTCTTCGTGGCGCTGGGCGGCGGCAAGGGCTGTCCGGGCGCGGCTCAACCAGTGGCTGCGGTTGGGCAGGCCGGTGAGAATGTCGTAGTGGGCCAGGTAGTGCACGTGAGCTTCGGCAGTGCGCAGAGCCGTCACATCCTGCAGCGTGCCCCGCAGGCGGACCAGTTTGTTGTTTTCCCAGGTGCTTTCAATCTGGATGTGCAGAACTTCCACCCCAGGGGCTGGGTGTTTGGGCTTTGCATCCAGGGTGCGGCTTTCGGGGGCAGCGAGGGCTGCCTTGATGGCTTCATCTACGGCATCGCGGTCGCTGGCATGAAACAGAGCGGCGAAGTCCTGCATCATCAATTTTGGCAGGGCACCGTCGAGGAGTTGGTGCATCTCGGCGGAGCAACGAATCAGGCTTTCCTCTGGCTTCCATTCCCAACTGCCGAGGCGCGCGATGCGCTGGGCTTCATTGAGGGCGGCCTGTTGTTCTTCAAGCTGACGGGTCGCCATACCCAATTGTGTGGTGCGTTGTGCCACCAGTTGGTTAATGCGGCGGGTACTGCCGCTGGTGACCAGCAGGAAGGCCCCCAGCAGGCCGACGGGGCCCAGGCCGATGGCAATGGTGGTCCAGGCGGCCCAGCTGCGTTGGGGCGTGATGTATTCGTTGGTGGCCCGTTGCCGGATTTCCAGGGCACGACCAGCGAAGTCGATGTGAGAGCTGCGGGTAATGGGGGCGTTCATCCATTCGTCGTGATCGCACTTGTCGGGGCCGTAGAGGCGCTGAAAGTTCTCGGCGGCATTGCGATCCACCAAACAGAGGCCGAGGCCTTTGCCTGGATTGCTTTTCAGGATGTCGGCAATGATGACTTCAATGTGGATGGCACTGACGAGCATGCCGCGCAGAGGGTGGCGGCCGGTATCGTCCGTTTGCTGGCGGTCTGCATAAACAGCCCGCATGACCACCATTCCGGGAACGGTTGAATCGCCCCGGGTGATGGGGATGGGGGCGCTGGCTTCGGTTTGTCCTGAACGCCAGGCCTGATCAACCGTTTCGACTTTTGCTGGGTAGGCCAGTGCATTGAGACCAAGAACCTTGTGGGCCGTAGTGGGTTCAACAAAGGTCAAGGGGAGATATTGCTTGGCCTGGGCTGCCGGGAACAGCTTGCCTTCGAAATTTCTATCTTTGATCTGGAAATCAGGATGCAGATGTTTGCGGATGGATTGTTCAAAGCTCGCCCGCTGTTCATGGCTGACCAGCGGCGCCCAGCCGAAATTAAGCGTGCCAGGAAAACGATTGAGCCAGGGTTGGACGTAGTTGCGAAAAGCTTCTGCATTGGGCTGGGGCGTGTTGTCGAGCCAGCGACCCAAGTCTTCCATCATGTCGATCTGGGCATCAAGGCGAGTATTGATCAGCGTAACCCGGTGCTCTGCCTCGTTCTGGAAGCGAGATTCGATGCGGGCCTCATCCCAGTTTTCCACCTGAAAGGAGGCGATGGCCATGAGGATGCAGGCCAGCAGCAAGGGGATCGCCACGGCCTTGCGGCGGGGGCGCCAATCCTCTGCCGGTTGTCCAAAGAAAACCATGTACAGCGGAGCTGCCACCAGGACGCCGAGGGTGTCGCCGACCCACCAGTTCCACCAGTTGAATAAAGCGTCTCCCACAGGAATGCCACCAAGAACAACCAGGAGTGGAATGGCGAGGGTTGCCGAGATCAGGCAGCCGACCGGGGCAATGATGCAAAGAAAGCGGACGATGCTTTCCTGTCTGTCGAGGGGCGAAGGCAGACCGATCAGGCGTTTGGCCAGCCAGGTGCCGGCCAGGGCTTGTAGGGTTGCCCCGACGGGAATGACAATGGCACTCAGCCAGAGGATGCCGCTGAAATGGTTATGCAGATTGATGCCGATTTGTACTGCCACGGAGCCGAGCAAGACTGCCGGCCAGATTCGTTTCCCGTGACTCATCATCGCCGCCAGGGCAATGCCGGCAGGAATGAAAATGGGACTTGCATAGCCCGGGGGGATGGCCAATTGCATGGACAACCAACCGCTGAGGGCGTAGGCAAGAAACAGTGAAGGAAGCACAGCCGGTGACATGCGGTCGGATGGGGAAATTGTTAGGCCAAATTATTATAACGGGATGGATATATACAAAGTCATACATATATATCCATGGGCATCATAGGGGCAATGGCGCCGGTGCAGGCCAGTAATATCCGGGCAAAAATGATGCTTCCCTTGAGTTTCATCCTGTCGTCGCAAAATGGATGAAACTGCTGTTGGGTGAGGGTCGGTGTTGGGTCATTACGCAGTTACGTAAAAGGAAGTCAATTATGGGATGGCGTGTTTTCAAGTCTGTGTCACTGGTGCTTGCGATGGCAATCCTTGCAACGTTGGGTTCGTCTGCGGATGCCCGTCAGGCCCAGCCCCGGGCGGTGGTGCCCCGGGGCGCCCTTGCGGCGGACGAGATCGCCACCATCGATATTTTTCGCCGCAACAGCCCCTCCGTGGTCTTCATCACGACCCTGGATCAGGTGATCAATCTGGCCACCATGAATGTGCGGGAAGTGCCCCGGGGCACGGGCTCGGGATTCGTTTGGGACGATCAGGGCCATATCGTCACCAACTATCACGTGGTGGCCGGGGCGCGGGTGGCCAAGGTGCGGCTGTCGGATCAGCGGACTTTCGATGCCAAGCTGGTAGGGGTCAGTCCCGACAATGATCTGGCTGTATTGCGGATTGTGGTGCCGGAGCGCAAACCTGCGGCCTTGCCTTTGGGATCAAGCCGCGATCTGCTGGTGGGGCAACGGGTGGTGGCCATTGGCAATCCCTTCGGCCTCGACCATACCCTGACCACCGGCGTGGTGTCGGCCCTGGACCGTTCCCTGGACGGCGAGGATGGCCGCACCGTGCATCACTTGATCCAGACCGATGCCGCCATCAATCCCGGCAATTCCGGCGGCCCCCTGCTGGATTCCGCCGGGCGCCTGATCGGCGTCAATACGGCGATCTACAGTCCTTCTGGAGCCAGCGCCGGGATTGGTTTTGCGGTACCGGTGGATACGGTCAATCGGGTGGTGCCGGAGCTGATTGCCTTCGGCCAGTACATCCGGCCTTCCCTGGGCATTTCCATCGTGGATCGGGTCAGTAGCTTTATTACCCGGCAACTGGGGATCAAGGGACTGGCTGTTTTGGATGTGGCGGCGGGTTCTTCCGCCGGGGATGCGGGCTTGAAACCGGCTCGGATGAATCGGGATGGTTCGGTGACGCCTGGTGATGTGATTCAGGCCATTGACGGCCATGCCGTGGAAACAGCGGCGGAAATGGACAAGCTGCTGGACACCCGACAGGCCGGGGAGAAGGTGACCCTCAGTCTGTGGCGGGACGGGCGCAGCTATCAGCAGGTACTGGTGTTGACTGTTCCCCGGCGCTAGGCCGGGGAACGACCTGAACGGTCCTAGTTAGCGGCCGGGGTTTCGTTCAGAGTGAGGATGCCGTGGCGCAGGCCGGGATCGTCCGGATGGGGTTGCAGCTTGAAGCCCAGGTCGGCCACGAAGCGCAGCATCCGCGAGTTTTCGGTCAGGAAATCCCCAGTCATGTAGAGGAAGCCCTGGTGCCGGGCGGTATCGATGAGGCGTAGCATCAAACGCTTGGCTAGGCCGGTGCCCTGCCAGCCATCGGAAACCACGATGGCGAACTCGCAGGATTCGCCGTCCGGGTTGCTGGCATAACGGACCACACCTACTTCGCGCATTTCCCCTTCTTCTTCGCTCAGGGCGATCAGGGCCATTTCCCGGTCGTAGTCGATCTGGGTCAGGCGCACCAACTGCGTTGATGACAACTCGCGGATGGTGTTCATGAAACGGAAATAGCGGGATTCCTGGGACAGGTGCTGAACAAAATACTGGGACAGGTGGGCGTCTTCCGGCTGCATGGGGCGGATGTGCACCTGGCGGCCGTCCTTGGCGAGGAAGTCCTCCTGCAAATAGGCAGGGTAGGGGTGGATCGCCATGTGGTCGTAACGACCGGCCTTGCGCGGTAGGGCGTCAATGTGGATGCGGGCATCCACGGCCACGGCACCCTGTTCGTCCACGATCAGGGGATTGATGTCCAGTTCCTGAATCCAGGGCAGCTCGCAGACCATTTCCGAGATGCGCAGCAGTACGCCTTCCAGCACTTTTTCATTGATGGCGGGCAGGTTGCGGAACTCGTTGAGACGGCGCCGCAGCTTTTCCGACTTGAGCATGTCGGCCACCAGGAAGCTGTTGAGGGGCGGCAAGGCCACCACCCGTTCGCTACGCTGCTCGATGATGGTGCCGCCCAGACTCAAGGTGATGGCCGGGCCGAAAATGGGGTCGCGCAGGATGCCGACCCGCAGTTCCCGGCCCCGGGGTTTTTGCACCATGGGTTCGACGCTGATGCCATGGATCGCCGCATCGGGGCTGTGATCCCGGACTTCTTCGGTGATCTGTTCGTAGGCCAGACGCACGGCGCTGAGGGAATGCAGGTTGAGGCGCACGCCGCCCACATCGGACTTGTTTTCGATTTCCGGCGAGACCACTTTCATGGCCACGGGCAAGCCCAGTTCTTCCGCCAGCATCATGGCTTCGGTGGAGGAGCGGGCGATCACGGCCTGGGCGATGGGAATGTGGAAGGCCGCCAGCAGGGCCTTGGACTCCATCTCGTTGAGGTGGTGGCGCCCTTCCTGCAGCGCGGTTTCGATCACCAGTTTGGCGCTGGGGAGCTGCGGTTCAACGTGATCCGCCGTGGTGGCGCCGGGTACCTGCATCAACAGTTGCTGGTTGCGGTAGTAGCTGGAAATATGGGAGAACATTTCCACGGCCGGTTCCGGCGTGCGGAAGTTGGGAATGCCGGCGCCCTGGAACAGCAGGCGGGATTCCCGCACCTGTTGTTCGCCCATCCAACAGGTAATGATGGGCTTCTTGGAGGTGCGGACCACTTCCGTCAGTACCCGCGCCACTTGGGTCGGGTCGGACATGGCCTGGGGCGTGAGGATGACCAGGGCGCCGTCCACTTCGGTGTCCGCCAGACAGATTTCCACGGCAGCCTTGTAACGGGCGGGGCCAGCATCGCCGATGATGTCCACCGGGTTGTCCTGGGACCAATGCCGGGGCAGCACATCGTCCAGTTTGTCGTAGGTTTCCTCGGAGAGTTCCGCCAGAGGAATGCCGATTTCGTCCGCCCGATCCGCCGCCATGGCGCCAGGGCCGCCGCCGTTGGTGATGATGGCGAGGCGGTTGCCGTGGGGATGGAAGTGCAGGAACAGGGCCGATGCTGCGGCAAACATCTGGGCGACGGTGTGCAGACGCACCACGCCGGACCGGCGCAGGGCGGCATCGAAGACATCGTCAAAACCGGCCACGGCGCCGGTGTGGGAGAAGGCTGCCTTGCCGCCGGCGGGGTTCTTGCCGACTTTCATCAAAAACACTGGCTTGACCCGGGCGGCAGCCCGCAGGGCGCTCATGAAACGGCGCGAATTACGGATGCCTTCGATGTACAGGAAGATGTGTTCGGTGCGGTGATCGGACACAAGAAAATCCAGGGCTTCTCCGAAGTCCACATCGCTTTCCGTGCCGAGGGACATGACGGCAGAAAAGCCCACGTGGTTGGGCAGGGCCCAGTCGAGAATGGCGGTACACAAGGCGCCGGACTGGGAAACCAGACCGATGCTGCCAGGAATGGCGCTGCCCTTGGCAAAGGTGAGGTTCAGCCCGTTGAAGGGCCGCATGATGCCCAGACAGTTGGGGCCCAGCAGGCGAACCTTGTAGCGCCGGGCGATTTCCAGGGTCTGCTTTTCCAGCAGACGGCCTTCCATGCCGACTTCCGAAAAACCAGCCGAAATCACCACCACGGCCTTGACTCCGGCCTTGCCGCAGGCTTCCACCACGTCGGGAACCAAGGCGGCGCGAACACAGATGGCGGCCACATCAACCTTTTGCGGCACCTTGTCGATGCTGGCAAAGCAGGGCTGGCCGTAAAGGGTCTCGTGGCGCGGGTTGATGCAGAACACCTTGCCCTTGTAGTCCCCGTCCAGCATGTTGCGCACCAGGGTGGCGCCAATGGAGTCCGATTTTTCCGATGCGCCGATGATGGCCACGGATTTCGGCTCGAAAAGAGGGGTCAGGTAATGTTGTTCGCTATGCATGGTGGGCTCGCTTTGTTGCAGTGCACATATTTTGTCGCACATTATGCTTCGACTTCATATTTATAGCTTGAGAGATATCAAGTGTGATGTGACTTAAGCGTAACCGTTAAAAAATTTTACTTGTCATTACTGCCATGGTTTTTGTCAGGAAAAGACTGAGTCCGTGCCTTCCCAAGCACTTCTGCGGCTGAGTTCAGGGCCGGCAGCGGGGGCGGGCGGTGGTATCTCATCATGTGAATTTAATTCAACTCATAAGCGGGTTTCATGGGCAATGCCTTGACTGCTATTGTTGGATACCGCTTAACCACGCCTTTCTTCGTCAATTTATCCCCGGTTTTTGTGGTGAAAATAATTCACATCATCGGCGCTGGATCGGGCCGGGCGTTTACTGAGGTGTCATCACCCGCGCTTTGCTCAGGTTTCCCTGGCTCCGGTGAGGAAAACAAGGCCAAGAATCACCATAATTGCTGCGGCAGAAGCCAACAGAGGTCAACAGAAGTCGAGCCCAAGCCCCATAATCACCTTCATTGACGCCTTCGACCGGATTGACCATGAGTTCCCCCTTTGCCCTGTCCCCCTCTCCCTGGATTACCCGTTTTGCGCCCCTTATCCCTGCGGGCGGCCGGGTTCTTGACCTGGCTTGCGGCCGCGGGCGCCATGCCCGGCATCTGGCGAGTCTGGGTTATCAGGTCGATGCGGTGGATCGGG
The DNA here is from genome assembly GCA_036504515.1 of Rhodocyclaceae bacterium. Lineage (GTDB taxonomy): Bacteria > Pseudomonadota > Gammaproteobacteria > Burkholderiales > Rhodocyclaceae > AWTP1-18. The sequence continues at coordinate 321,859 of DASXVA010000012.1, read as the reverse complement.
ATGCCGAGTCCCTGGCCTCCCTCAGCGATATTCAGGGCGTGACGACTTTGCAGGCGGATCTGGAGGACGGCGGCTGGCCGTATTTCGGACGGGCCTTTGACGGAGTGGTAGTGACCAACTACCTCTATCGCCCCTTGCTGCCCCTGATTCTGGCCCTGCTCGACGAAAACGCCGTACTGATCTACGAAACCTTCATGGTGGGCAATGAGCGGCTGGGCAAGCCAGAAAATCCGGCCTTCCTGCTGCGCAAGGGGGAATTGCTCGATCTGGTCAAAGGCCGGCTGAACGTGGTGGCCTTCGAGCAGGGGCAGATTGAACAGCCCCGGCCCGCCATGGTGCAGCGCATCTGCGCCATGCGCGGAGGCCCCGGCATACTGCCCGGCGCCTGATCAAAGCAGGGGCTTCAGCACCGTCCAGACGTGGTTGAGGATGCGGCCTTGGGCGGCGGCGACCGGATGCAGGCCATCCTGTTGAAAGGCGCTGCTCTCCTGGGCGATGGGTTCCAGCAGGAAAGGCAGCAGAGCGGTCTTCTCCTTTTTCGCCACCTCCGGGAACGTTCTCTCGAAACGACTGACATAATCAAGCCCGTAATTGGGCGGCAGCCGCATTCCCACCAGCAGTACCTTGGCGCCCATGCTCTGGCTGAGGCGGGTCATGGCGGTAAGGTTGTCCCGCATCTGGTCCTGGGGTAAGCCCCGCAGGCCATCGTTGGCACCGAGTTCAATGATCACCAGGCTTGGGTGGTGTTGCTTGAGGGCCGCTTCCAGCCGGGCGCGACCACCGGCGGTGGTTTCGCCGCTGATGCTGGCATTGACCACGGTGTAGGGCTTGCCTTCTTTCGTCAGGCGCTCCGCCAGCAGCGCCGGCCAGCTTTGTTCCCGGGGGATGCCGTAACCGGCGGAAAGACTATCGCCGAAGACCAGCAAAGTTGCGGCCTGACTCAGGCTGGCAATGAACAACAGACAAATGCATAACAGGGCTTTGAACATGGATCGCAGAACGGAAGTGGAAACAGTGTTGGAAGTGACAGGCTTGGGCAAGGATGTGCCCAGCGGCGATGACACCCTGACGATTCTGCACGACATTTCCTTTGCTGTGGGGGCGGGGGAATCCGTGGCCATTGTCGGTGCCTCGGGTTCTGGCAAATCGACCCTGCTGGGCCTCATGGCGGGGCTCGATGTGCCCAGTCGTGGCGAGGTTCGCATCGACGATCAGGACTTTTCTGCCTTGAACGAAGATGCCCGCGCCGCCTTGCGGGGCAAGGCCCTGGGTTTTGTTTTCCAGTCCTTCCAATTGCTGCCGGCCCTGACCGCTTTGGAAAACGCCATGTTGCCTTTGGAACTGGTGGGCAATCCCCTGGCCCGGGAGGCTGCTACGGCACTGCTGGAGCGGGTGGGCCTCGGCCATCGGCTGAATCACTACCCCAAGCATCTTTCCGGCGGCGAACAGCAGCGCGTCGCCCTGGCCCGGGCCTTTGCGCCCAAGCCCCGTCTGTTGCTGGCTGACGAACCCACGGGCAATCTGGACGCCACGACAGGGGCCGACATCATCGACTTGATGTTCCGCATGAATGCGGAGGAGGGCACGACCCTGATTTTGGTGACCCACGACGAGGCACTTGCCGCTCGCTGCACCCGGGTGATTCGTTTGGCTGCTGGACGACTGGCGCCTTCGGTCTAGCGTTATTACCCCTTGAGTCAGTATCCCAAGGGGAATTGCATCACCGTTTTATTCGAAGGAAATGTCTTTGGGCTTGGCGATGTCGTGACCTGCGGCGGTCCAGGCATCAAAGCCCCCCGTCAGGGAAATGACATTCTGGAAACCCATGGTTTTAAGGGCAACGGCGGCCAGGGCCGAACGGCCGCTGGATTTGCAGTACAGCACCACGGGGCGCTGCAAGTCCTGCAGTGTCGGTTCGTTGGAAATCTTGAACTCAAGCATGCCCCGGGGAATATTGATGGCGCCGGGAATATGACCCTGCACGAATTCTTCGGGCTCTCGAACGTCAATCAACAGGCTACCTGCCACGGCGATGTGCTGACTGATTTCTGCAGACGTACCTTCCTTGATGGACTTCTTGGCTTCCTGAACTAATTCGTGGGCTGATTTGAACATTCGGATTCTCCTGTCTGGCGTGGGGCCCTTGGCCTGGGTGATTAACCAAATAAGAATACTCTAATTCTTGTTCTTGTTCTTGGTCGGTTCGGTAGGCGGCACTAGGTTTAGTCCGATGGTGTTTGGAGAATGCGGCGCGCCGCTTCAATGCCGCTTCTAACGGCACTTTCAATGGTTGCCGGATAGTCGCTGGCGATGTGGTCCCCCGCCAGCAGCAGGCCGGGCAGAGGCGTTGTCGTTGCAAGCCGGCCCAGGCCCGGCGTGCAGGCAAAGGTGGCGCGCTTTTCGGTGATGACCTGCTGCCAGAGGGGCATCGGCAAGTCGGGAAGCAGTCGGGTGATTTCTTGGTGTACAACTGCGGCCAGTTCGTCACCTTTCAGGGCTTCGTGGGGGACGGTTGCGCTGATGACGGCGGCCAGCAGGCCCGGATTGTCCAATAACTGGCCCCGGTCGAACAACCATTGGCTCAGGCCGTCGCCTTCCGCAAAACCGCCGATCATGGGCTGGGGCAGCCGCACCGTGGCGGGGTATTGCAGATAGACGGTGACGATGGGCTCGTAGTGGAGGGCGCCGACCTTGTCCGCTAGTCTGGCTAGCTGCGGAAAGCCGCCAAGCAGGGGGCTGAGGTGATGAGGTGCTGTGGCCAGAATGAGATAGCGGTAGTGCTTTTCAACCCCATCAACCCGCCAGCCTTGTTCGCCGCCATACACGTTTTGGGCGATGGTTCCGATGCGGCGGCTACGCAGCACCTGACCGCCCTTGGCTTCAATAAAGCGGGCCGCCGGTTCGGGGAAAAGTTCGGATAAATCGACCTTGGGCAGAAGTAGTTGCGAAGCCGCCTTGTCGGCGCCCAGAGTATCCCGCAACACATTGGCAAAAACCTGGGCAGAGGCCGTGTTGGCCGGTGTATTGAGGGTGGCAACGCAGAGCGGCTCCCACAGGTAGCGACGCAGTTTGGCCGGTTGTAGCAACTGATCGAGGAGGGCGGTGACGGTACCGTCGACCTCCAGCTTGAAGTGGCGAGCCTTGAGGTACTGCATGAAGCGGATGGCGGCCCACTTTTCGCGCCAGTTCAATCCTTTGGCCCCCAGCAGGGCGGCGGCCATGTGCAGCGGCGCCGGCCAGTCGGGGGCGTGGATGCGCAGGGTGCCCGGATATTCGAGGTGCAGGTCGAGGCGCTGGAGCAGGGCATCGGGATTTGCGCCGACCAAGGCCATCAGCCGCAGGGTTTCCCGATAGGCGCCGACCAGGATGTGTTGCCCGTTGTCGAGGGCAACATTCTCGGCATTGCCTGTGTCGGCCCGGCGCGCGCGACCACCCAGGGTGCGGGAGGCTTCATAGACATCGACCGGGATGCCCGCGTTACTGAGTTCAACCGCTGCAGCGAGCCCGGCATAACCGCCGCCGATAATGGCGACAGCGTCTTTGTTTAATACTTGAGCCACGTCTTGGTCGCGATCCACAGCTTGCGTACCGGCGTCAGGGACAGGCGCTGATCCAGTACCTGATAGCCATCGTGGACGATTTCGTTAAGAGTGGTGCGGTAGATGGCTGCCATGACCAGGCCAGCTTTCTGGGATTTGCGATCGACGGCAGGCAGCTGCGCCAGGGCTTTGTCGTAGTAGGACTGGGCCCGTTGCACCTGGAATTCCATCAGGGCGCGGAAGTTGTCGCTGTAGCGGGCTTCGAGCAGATCGGCGGCGGGAACATTGAATTGCTGTAGCTCGTCGATGGGCAGGTAGATGCGGCCGCGGCGGGCATCTTCGCCCACGTCGCGGATGATGTTGGTGAGTTGGAAAGCCAGGCCCAGGTCATGGGCGTATTTGAGGGTGTGCCGGTCCTGGTAGCCGAAAATTTCCGCCGCCAACAGGCCCACCACGCTGGCGACCCGGTAGCAATACAGATTCAGATCCTTGAAGCTGGCATAGCGGGCCATGTCCAGATCCATTTCCATGCCGTCGATGATTTCCTGCAGCAGTTCTTGGGTGATGGCGAAGCGCTTGATGGCCGTGGCGAGGGCTTGGGTGACGGGGTGGTCCGGCTTGCCGGCGAACAGGGCGGCGATTTCCGTGCGCCACCAGGCCAGTTTGGCCCGGGCCAGGGTAGGGTCGCTGCACTCGTCCACCACGTCGTCCACCTCGCGACAAAAAGCGTAGAGGGCCATGATGGCCTGGCGCCGTTCCGGGGGCAGGAAGAGAAAGCTGTAATAGAAGCTGGAACCGCTGGCAGCGGCCTTTTGCTGGCAATAGTCGTCGGCGGAAGTCGCGGTGGCGTTGGCAGTCATAGGGCTTTGAAAAGAATGAAGGGCCAGTCGAAGGCGGTGAGTTTGGGGCGCTGGCGGAACACATCGTAATCGACAGCTTCGATCTTGGCGAGGATGCGCAGTCCGCCGGCGATGATGGCACGGATTTCAATGCCGACCCGTCCCGGCAGACGACGGCCCAAGGGAGCGCCTGAGAGCATCAGGGCCCGGGCGCGATCCACCTGGAACTTCATCAGGGCGCGGAAATTGTCGTCGCAGAGGCCTTGTTGCAATTGGGTTTCACTGACCTGGAAACGGGCTAGGTCATCCTGGGGCAGGTAGATGCGGCCGTCCTTATTTTTCTGCATATCCACGGCCACGTCCTGCCAGTGGTTGATCAGTTGCAGGGCGGAGCAGACAGCGTCGGACTGGCGCAGATTTTCTTCCGTCGCGGCATTGAAAAGATGCAGCATCAGACGGCCCACCGGGTCGGCGGAGCGGCGGCAGTAGTCCAACAATTCACCGTAATCGGCGTAGTGGTCCTTGCTCACGTCCTGGATAAAAGCATCGAGCAGGTCGCGGAAGAGTTGCAGGGGCAGCTTGTATTCGGCAATGACCGGCGCCAGACGCTGAAAGATGGGGTTGTCGCTGGGCTCGTGGCCTTCGATACGGTCCAGCTCGGTTTGATAGTTTTGCAGTAGGGCAATGCGTTGCTCTGGCGCAAGATCGCCTTCGTCGGAAAAATCGTCCGCAGTCCGCGCAAACCAGTAAATGGCTGCTACGGGTTTGCGCAGGGGCGGAGGCATCAGAAATGATGCAACCGGAAAATTTTCGTAATGATCGACGCTCATGGGGCGCGAAGGATAACCGCAGCCGCCCCGAAGCGGTTAAAATCCGCGCCCTCACCTGCCCAGGTGGCGAAATTGGTAGACGCACCAGATTTAGGTTCTGGCGTAGAAATACGTGGGGGTTCGAGTCCCTTCCTGGGCACCAGACCTAGCTTGATCCTTCGCAGGTCTGTTTCCTTTCTGGTCGTTCTTCGCAAAGACCACAACGCCCGACTTCTGACTTCTTCTTATTGCCTTATATCGTAAGTCTTATGACTTATGGTTGCTGGGCTTGTGGTTCTGGCGGGAGTGTATTAAGGTCACTCAAAAGCTTGGTCAGGTTTGTTCCTCTTGAGGGCAAATCGGCATAACAGGCACGACGAGGAGGCTGTACCGTGGATATCATTCAACACAGAATTTTATTCGTCTGCATGGGCAACATTTGTCGTTCACCGACGGCAGAGGGCGTGACCCGGGCGCTGATCGAACAGGCCGGTCTGGCTGGATTTTTTGAGCTCGACTCAGCAGGCACCCATGATTACCATGTGGGTGATGCCCCTGATAAACGAACCCAGAAAGCAGCTTTGCGACGGGGTTACGATCTTTCAGCGCAGCGGGCGCGTCAGGTGCGAGCCGATGACTTTCAATACTTTGATCGAATCCTTGCCATGGATTTGCGTAATCTGGCCTTGCTGAAAGAGCGTTGTCCCCGGGAACACCGTAGCAAGCTGGCCCTGTTCCTCGATTACGCTGATGGTTATGAAGGGGCCGAAATGCCAGACCCCTATTACGGCGGGATTAATGGATTTGAGCAGGTACTGGACATGGCCGAGGCCGGAGCAAGAGGATTGATCCGGGCTTATGGTTCCCCTCCCCCGAAGACCGGAGGCGAGGTAGTGCTTCACTGAGTCACGCCATGACGTAGGAGACGTTTCGATTACGTTGGAGGACAGAACCAGCGTATCCAGATGCCAAAAATAAAAAGGGCGCCGCAAGGCGCCCTTTTTGTTGACTACAGATTCCCTTATTCGACTCGTGTTTCCACGATCTGCAGGGGCTCGTCGGCGATTACCACAGGGGGCTTGGGTTTGCGGCCCAAGGGCTGAGGAGGAACAACAATCGGGGCGACGGTTTTGGCCTTGTCGGCTGCCGTTTCGATCATTACCAGACCTACCTGTTCCAGGCTGGCGCTGAGATCAACCTTGACGGCTTCTACGACGGGAGCCGGTGTTACGACAACGGGCGTAACAACCGGTGCTGGGGCCTGGGCGACTGCAACGGGTTCAGCCACGGTTATCGGGGCAGACTCCACCGGAGCCGGAGCGGCAGGTGCTGCAACCACAGGGGCGGCTTCAACTGCAACGGGCTGAGTGACGATGGGCTGAGCAACTTCTGCAACAACGGCGACTGCAACGGGAGTTGCTTCGACGGCAGGAGTAGAGGTTTGGACTGGCGTCGCTTCGGCAGTGGTTTCACCTTCAACCGCTGCTTGGGGTTCACGACGCTCACCACGTTCTCCACGACCACGACCACCACGGCGGCCACGGCGGCGTTCTTGGTTGTCACCTTCAGCACTGGTAGCGGCGTCTTGGGCGAGCTGGTCAAGTTGAATGTCCGTATCTACGTCGGTATTGGACGTTTCGGGACGGGGCTGGCGGGGCTCCCGAGGTTGCCGGGGCTCACGGGGTTCGCGGGCTTCTTTCGGCTCCCGGGGTTCCCGAGGCTGACGGGCTTCGTTGCTACGCTCTCCACCTTCACGGGGCTGGCGTTCGCCACGCTCATTGCGGGGGCGACGTTCGCGGCCTTCTCGAACTTCACCGGCCTGTCCATCGGGACGAGGCTGGCGGGGCTCGCGGGCTTCTTTGGGTTGGCGGGGCTCATTGCGTTCGCCACCTTCGCGGGGCTCACGATTTCCATCGCGGCCATCACGGCGGTTGCGGTTGCCACGGCCTCGTTCGCCACGGTCATTACGTTCGTTGCGATCACGGCCATCGCGGCGACCGGGTTTGCCGGACTTGGGTTCAGTCACGGGCTTGGCTTCAGGCTTGTCGCCAGTCAGCCATGCAACGATCTTGCCGAAGAAGCCGGGTTCAGATTTGGCTGCCTTGCTTGATGCCGGTGCCTTGGGCTCGACCACGGGGGCGGGCTGGTCGGGGGTAATACCCTTGACGGCAGCTTCTGCCTTGATTGGCTTGGCTTCGTTCTGGGCTGACGGCGGCTGATAGATGCTGGATTCGACGGGCATTTCGGCCATCTGGTAGCTGGCCAGGGCCAGACCTTCGGCGTTGAGCTGGTCGTGGCGCAGACGGATGATTTCGTGGGCCGGGGTTTCCAGGTGACGGTTGGGCACGATCACCAGATTGACGCGGTGGCGCACTTCAATGCGGGCGATGTCCACACGCTTTTCGTTGAGGAGGAAGGTGCCCACATCGACGGGAACCTGCACGTGCAGGGCGCCAGTGTTTTCCTTCATGGACTCTTCTTCGAGGATGCGCAGGATGTGCAGGGCGGCGGATTCCGTGGAACGGATGTGGCCGGTGCCGGTACAACGCGGGCAGGTGATGTAGCTGGTTTCAGCCAGGGCGGGACGCAGGCGCTGACGGGACAGTTCGAGCAGGCCGAAGCGGCTGATCTTGCCCGTTTGGACGCGGGCGCGGTCGTGGTGCAGAGCGTCGCGCAGGCGGTTTTCCACTTCACGCTGATTGCGGCTGCTTTCCATGTCGATGAAGTCGATCACGATCAGGCCGCCCAAGTCGCGCAGGCGCAGTTGGCGGGCAATTTCGTCGGCAGCTTCGCAGTTGGTGCGGAAGGCGGTTTCTTCGATGTCGCTACCCTTGGTAGCGCGGCCGGAGTTCACATCCACGGAAACCAGGGCTTCGGTGTGGTCGATCACGATGGCGCCGCCGGAGGGCAGGTTCACCTGGCGGGAATAGGCCGATTCGATCTGGTGTTCGATCTGGAAGCGGGAGAACAGGGGCACGTCATCGTGGTAACGCTTGACCCGGTTCACATTGCCCGGCATCACGTGGGCCATGAACTGCTGGGCCTGTTCGTAGATGTCGTCGGTGTCGATCAGGATTTCGCCGATATCGGGCTGGAAGTAATCGCGGATGGCGCGGATAACCAGGCTGGATTCCTGATAGATCAGGAAGGCGCCGGTCTGGCCGGTGGCTGCGCCGGAGATGGCGGTCCACAGTTGCAGCAGGTAGTTCAAGTCCCACTGCAGTTCTTCGGCGTTGCGGCCGATGCCGGCAGTGCGGGCAATCAGGCTCATGCCGTTGGGCACGTCGAGCTGATCCATGACTTCGCGCAGTTCCTGACGCTCTTCACCCTCAACGCGGCGGGACACGCCACCGCCACGGGGGTTGTTGGGCATCAGCACCAGATAGCGGCCAGCCAAAGATACGAAGGTAGTGAGGGCTGCGCCCTTGTTGCCGCGCTCGTCTTTTTCAACCTGGACGATCAGTTCCTGGCCGACCTTGAGGGCGTCCTGGATCTTGGCGCGACCAGGTTCGAGATCGGGTTGGAAATAGGAACGGGCCACTTCCTTGAAAGGCAGGAAGCCATGGCGTTCAGCACCGTAATCGACAAAGGCGGCTTCGAGACTGGGCTCGATGCGGGTGATGACGGCCTTGTAGATGTTGCTCTTGCGTTGTTCCTTGGCGGCTGATTCGATGTCGAGGTCAATAAGTTTTTGACCATCCACAATCGCGACGCGGAGTTCCTCAGCCTGCGTCGCATTGAAAAGCATGCGTTTCATGTAGTGCTCCCGCACGCGGGCAGGGCACGACGCATCCCCTGAAAAAATCAGGAGATGGGCGACTCAGTTTGCAGTGATTGGATTTGAATCATTAAGGTTGGTTGAGCAAACGGTCGGTTTTTCTTGTGTGACTCAGGTTTTCTTATCATCGTGATGACCAGAAGAACCGGAGCTTCGCAATCGTCGGTGCCTGTTAAGCGTGCAAATTAAAGTAGACTCGCTGCTTCGGGTGAGCGAGATACCCCGTGGTCGCAGGTGCCGGGAGTGTTGCAACAGCAATGTCACGCAACGAAACCTTGGCCCCCATGTCTGCCTCAACCTTTGATCCGTATAACTGAACGGTCAATCAGGGATGCAGGCAACACCCCGGGAGCAGTGCCACCGATGCCGCTTCGGGCCATCGGGCACACCGTCGCGGGACGGCAAACCGAGGTGCATTGTATTTCAATATGAATGGTTTAAGCAAAGAATCAGCGACCCTGCTTGAGGTAGGGGAAGAGTCCGCAGGACAGCGGATCGACAATTTCCTGTTGCGCGTGGCGAAGGGGGTTCCGAAAAGCCACGTTTACCGCATTTTGCGTAGCGGTGAGGTGCGCGTAAATAAGGGTAGGGTAGGGGCTGACTATCGTTTGCAGATGGGAGACAGCGTTCGTGTTCCTCCTATCCGGATTGCCGAAAAGGCGGCTGGTCCTGCCGTGCCTGCTCGGGAATTCGCCATCGCCTACGAAGACGACGCTCTGATTGTGCTGGACAAGCCTGCAGGTACGGCTGTTCATGGCGGTAGCGGAGTCAGCTTTGGGGTGATTGAGCAGATGCGTCGGGCTCGGCCTTTGGCCAAGTTTCTTGAACTCGCCCATCGTCTTGACCGGGAAACCTCGGGGCTGTTGATTGTTGCCAAAAAGCGCTCAGCCCTGACCAAACTCCATGACCTGTTTCGGGATGGTGGTATTTCCAAGCGTTATTACGCCCTGGTGAAGGGGCGTTGGATGAACCCGACCCAGCATATCCGCTTTCCTCTACACAAGTTTCTGACCCCGGAGGGAGAGCGGCGGGTTTTCGTCTCTCCGGAAGGCAAGGAAGCCCATTCCATTGTGCGTCTGGTAGCTCGCTGGGAAAACTTCAGTCTGGTTGAGGTGGAGCTAAAGACGGGGCGTACCCATCAGATTCGCGTTCATCTGACCCATTCGGGATTCCCTTTGGCCGGTGATGATAAATATGGGGATTTTCCCTTGAACAAGGACTTGCAAAAGGCCGGGTTGAAACGCATGTTTCTTCATGCGGCCAAGCTGGCTTTCAAGCATCCCTTGACGAATGAGTCCATTCGGCTTGAGGCACCTTTGCCGCCTGAGTTGGCTTCTTTTGTGGCCAAGTTGGATCAGCAGGAGAAAAAAGACTATGGCCAAGCGATTTGATTTGATCGTTTTTGACTGGGACGGCACGTTGATGGATTCGGCAGCAACGATTGCCAGTTCAGTCCAGGCTGCCGCTCGGGATCTGGGGCTGGAACCCCCTAGCGACGAAAGGGCGCGGCACATTATTGGATTGGGCCTGGAAGATGCCCTGCGTCATGCAATGCCCAATTTGCCCGGGGAGCGTTATGGCGAGTTGTCGGACCGCTATCGCCATCACTATCTGTCTCGGGATCATGAATTGGTCCTGTTTGCTGGAGTAGAAGCGCTGCTGGAAGAGCTGCTTGGGGCCGGTCATCTATTGGCCGTGGCTACCGGCAAGAGCCGTCTCGGCCTCAATCGGGCGCTGGAAGTGAGTGGACTGGGGCCCCGCTTCCATGCCACCCGTTGTGCCGACGAATGCTTTTCCAAGCCTCATCCGCAAATGCTGGAAGAACTGATGGCAGAGTTCGGCACCACACCTGAAGCGACGTTGATGATCGGCGATACTAGTCACGATGTGCAGATGGCCCATAACGCCGGAGTGCCGGCCGTTGCGGTGAGCTATGGCGCTCATCCTCGCTCTGGGTTGGATGCCTTGTCACCCTTGCAGTGCGTTGATTCTGTTCCGGAGCTGGCCGCATGGCTGAAGCAGAACGCCTGATGGAGCACTTGATTTGCGCCAGCGATGCCCTCAAGGATTGCGGCGAAGGGGTGCGTTTCAAGGTCAATTATCGGAATAAAGAAGAACCAGCCTTTGTTGTTCGTTTTCGAGGGCGGGTTTTTGGCTATTTGAATCGTTGTAGCCACGTTCCTGTCGAGATCGACTGGCAAGAAGGCCGGTTCTTTGATTTCAGCGGTTTATACTTGGTTTGCGCTACCCATGGCGCCCTGTTTGCGCCTGAATCGGGAGCTTGTCTCGGCGGACGTTGTAACGGCAAAGGCTTGACCAGTCTGTCGATAGTCGAACGTAATGGTCATGTGTATCTCCTCGAAAAAGAAAGTTGATGATGTCCGACCCCACCCCGATAGCCGACGAAAATCCCAACTGGGAGCGCAAGGTGCTTGAAAAGCTCGCGCTGGATGGCCTTGCCGAGCAGCGCCGCCGCCGTCGCTGGGGTATTTTTTTCAAGCTGCTGGGTTTTGCTTATCTGACTTTGTTGCTGGGTGCTGCTTTCGAGTGGGGCGGCGGCAAGGACAAATTGGCCGAAGGTCAAAAGCACACGGCTCTGGTGCGCTTGGATGGGGTGATTGCCCCCAAGTCTGATGCCAGCGGCGAAAACATCAATGGCGCCCTTCAGTCTGCCTTTGAAGATAAAGGGACAGCCGGCGTGGTTTTGCTCATTAACAGCCCCGGTGGGAGCCCGGTTCAGTCCGGCATCATTAATGACGAAATTCGTCGGTTGCGAGCCAAGTATCCCGATATTCCCCTGTATGCAGTGGTGGAAGATATTTGTGCTTCTGGTGGTTATTACGTTGCCGTGGCTGCCGACAAAATTTATGTGGACAAGGCCAGCATCGTCGGCTCGGTCGGTGTTCTGATGGACGGCTTCGGTTTTACCGGGACCATGGACAAGCTGGGTGTTGAGCGGCGAGTGCTGACGGCGGGAGAGAACAAGGCTTTCATGGATCCCTTCTCCCCCCTGAATCCCGCCCACAAGAAGTTTGCCCAATCCATGCTGAATGAAATTCACCAGCAATTCATTGCGGTGGTGAAGCAGGGGCGGGGCAAGCGTCTCAAGGACAATCCTGATCTGTTCACCGGCTTGGTCTGGTCTGGCGCTCAAAGCGTTGAGATGGGGCTTGCCGACGGGTTTGGTACGGTGGAATCCGTGGCCCGGGATGTGGTCAAGGCCGATGATGTCCGTGACTACACGGTGAAGCCTAATTTTGCCGAGAAATTCGCCCAGAAGTTTGGTGCCAATATGGGCACCAGCATGACTCAAGGGCTAATGGAGTCCCTGTCCCGCTTCAGTCTGCACTAGGCTGAATATCCTGATGTTGGCCTCAGGCCAGCATCAGGAATACGGTTGGCCGTTTTTCCAAAGAAGGTGCGGGCGCCTTGCGCCATTGGGCCACCGTGCGGGTGACGATGGTTTCGTCGGGTAAGGTTAGGTCGGTGGCAATGCACAGCCGGGTTTCCCCTTGGCACGTTGCCAGCAGGGCTTGAAATATTGCCGCATTGCGATAAGGGGTTTCGATAAACAACTGGGTTTGGCCCAGTCGGCGCGAATCCTTTTCCAGGGCGCTGATTTTCTGGCTGCGCTCCGGTTCCCGGGCAGGTAGGTAGCCATGGAAGGCGAATTGTTGCCCATCCAGGCCTGAGGCCATCAGGGAAAGTAGTAGCGAAGACGGGCCGACCAAGGGCTTGACCCGAATGCCCAGTTCGTGGGCGCGGCGTACCAGTAGCGCGCCGGGGTCGGCTACACCGGGGCAGCCGGCTTCCGACATAACGCCTAAATCGTGGCCGGTTTGCAATGGACTCAACAGGCGGTTGATTTCTGCCGAGTTCAGCTTTTCCGGTAATTGTTCAATGGACAATTCCCGCAAAGGCGTGGGGTGCTCCAGCCGTTTGAGTTCCGCCCGGGCCGTTTTCGCATTTTCCACGACAAAATGCTGTAGTTTCGTTGCAATGTCCCGGGTTGGGGCTGGTAAAAACTGGCCCCAGGGCACATCGCCTAGGGCTACGGGGATCAAATACAGGGTTCCGCTCATAACTTAGGGTAATTCCAGGCCTTCGGCGCGCAACATGTCGCACAGGGCAATGAGCGGCAGACCGACCAGAGCGTTCGGGTCATCTCCTCGCATGTATTCCAGCAAGGAGATGCCGAGCCCCTCTGATTTTGCGCTGCCGGCGCAGTTCAAGGCGTCTTCTTTGTCCAGATAACGATTGATTTCAGCGTCAGAAAGTTCGCGGAAACGTACTTCAGTGGGTACGCCTCGCACATGGCTGCGGCCTGTTGCTGCGTTGTAGAGGCATAAGCCTGTATGGAAAATCACCGTTTTTCCACTCATTGCGCGCAGCTGTTTGATGGCATTCTCTCGGGTTCCCGGTTTGCCAAAGCGTTGTTGTTCGTGGTGATCAAGGTATGCCACTTGATCAGAGCCAATAATGAGCGCCTCGGGGAAGTTCTTGGCGACGGCTTGGGCCTTGGCAACAGCTAGTCTTTCCGCTGTGTCGGCCGGGGCCTCGTTCGGCAAGGGGGTTTCATCTGTCTCTGGTGCTTTGGTTTCAAACGGGATTTGTAGGCGGCTCAGCAGTTCACGCCGGAAAATCGAAGTTGAAGCCAGAATCAAGTGCTGGTGAGGGTGTTCAGTCGGCATGTTTTTGTTTTGACTGGATAGTTTCGGTGAAATCCGCTTTGACGGAAGCGGGGGCGGCATGATAGCATTCGCGCCCTTTATGTCAGACCAGCCCAAACAAGACTTAGCCGGAGTTGTTTTCGACGCTCTGGATTTTGCCCGAGATGGCCGCCTTAAAGTAGGTAAGGTCGCAGTGGCGGCGCTGGGACGTCTGTCTGACGTGGTGCTTGATACTGCAGGAGAATTGCAGTGTGAAGTTCGCGGTGAGCGTGACAGGCAAGGGGATAGCTTTTTGAATCTCCGGGTTTCAGGTGTGTTGGCACTGCGTTGTCAGCGTTGCTTGGAACCAATGCAGTACCAAGTGCGGGTGGATAACCGCCTGCGCTTGATTCCGCCCGGTGCGGAATGGCCGGAAGATGAGTTGGAGGACGACAGTGCCGACGCCATTGAGGCCACACAGGAATTTGCCCTGTTGCCGTTGATTGAGGAGGAAGTGTTGCTGGTGCTGCCCATCGCACCTATTCACGATTCTTGCGAAACACCGGTGGCAGCAGGGAAGGATCAGGAGTCTTCGCCCTTTGCAGTATTGGCGAAGTTGAAAAACAGAATTTGAAGCAAGGAGTCTTAACATGGCCGTTCAGCAGAACAAAAAATCCCCTTCCAAGCGTGGTATGCATCGTTCCCACGACTTCCTGACCAATCCGCCCATCGCCGTGGAAGCCACCACGGGTGAAGTGCATTTGCGTCATCACATCTCTCCCTCCGGCGTGTATCGCGGCAAGAAGATTGTCAAGGCCAAGGGCGAATAATTCGTCTGGAATCCATGGCCGGGTGCGGATGCCGCATCCGGCCTTTTTCTTGAGCATTCAAAGCATCTGATGGCGATCACCCTCGCGGTGGATTGCATGGGGGGTGACCACGGTCCGTCGGTCACGCTGCCTGCTACCTTCGAGTTCCTGCGCCGGGATCCCGATTGTGCTGCCATCCTGATTGGCCGGGAAGATGAGTTGCGTCCTTTGCTTGGCAATGCCCAGGCAGAGTTCGGGGATCGTCTCTCCATTCATCACGCCAGTGAAGTGGTGGCCATGGATGATCCTGTCTCGGTTGCCTTGCGCAACAAGAAGGATTCGTCCATGCGGGTCATGGCCAATCTGGTCAAGGATGGGGTCGCCCACGCTGCTGTTTCTGCCGGAAATACCGGCGCCCTGATGGCGGTCTCTCGCTTCGTGCTCAAGACGCTGCCCGGTATCGACCGGCCAGCCATTGCTTCCATTCTGCCAACAGTCAAGGGCCATACCTATGTGCTGGACCTTGGTGCCAACGTGGATTGCCAGCCGGAGCACCTTTTGCAGTTTGGTATCATGGGCTCCATGCTGGTTTCTGCTCTGGAACATATTGAACGCCCCACGGTCGGCCTGCTGAATATCGGCGAGGAAGACATCAAGGGAAACGATACCGTCAAACGCGCTGGTGAGTTGTTGCGGGACTCCGGTCTTAATTTCTACGGCAACGTGGAAGGCAACGATATCTATAAAGGCACGACTGACCTGGTTGTGTGTGACGGTTTTGTTGGCAATGTGGTGCTGAAAGCCTCGGAAGGCTTGGCCACCATGATTGCTGGTGGATTGCGCGAGGAGTTTTCTCGCAATCTGCTGACAAAGCTTTGTGCGTTGCTCTCGTTGCCTGTGCTCAAGGCTTTCAAGCGTCGTTTCGATCATCGCGCCTACAACGGTGCCAGTCTGCTGGGGCTCAAGGGTATTGTGTTCAAGAGCCACGGTGCCGCAGACGCGTTTGCCTTTCTCAATGCCTTGGAGCGAGCCGCTGAAGCTGCTCGCAACCAACTCCCGGAAAAAATTGCTGCCCGGATGGCAGCCATGGTTTCCGCGGAAACAACTTCTCCCCAAGCCGCATGACCTACGCCAAGATTACTGGTACCGGCAGTTGTCTGCCCGGTGCCCCAGTCAGTAATGCCGAGTTGATTGCCCGTCATCAAATCGAGTCCAATGATGAGTGGATCATTGAGCGGACCGGTATCCGGTCTCGCCATATTGCCCCTGCCAACGTCACCTCCAGCGATCTGGCTTTCGAGGCCTGTAAAAAGGCGTTGGAAGCAGCAGGGCGTAGCAAGGACGATGTTGATCTGATCATTGTCGCTACCTCCACACCCGATTACATTTTCCCCAGTACGGCTGCCTTGCTGCAGGCCAAGCTGGAGATTAAAAATGGCTCGCCAGCTTTTGATCTGCAGGCGGTGTGTAGTGGCTTCGCCTACGCTTTGACTGTTGCTGACAAATTCATTCGCTCTGGCTCAAGCAAATGTGCGCTGATCGTTGGTGCCGAAGTTTTCTCCCGCATTCTTGACTGGAAGGACCGGGGTACCTGTGTCCTGTTTGGCGATGGTGCGGGTGCTGTGGTGCTGGAAGCCTCCGACACACCCGGTATCCTGGCTTCTGCTATTCATGCCGACGGTTCTCATCACGGCATTCTGTCAGTGCCTGGGCAGGTTTGTGGTGGTCAGGTTACGGGCGATCCCTTCCTGCGCATGGATGGTCAGGCCGTGTTCAAATTCGCCGTGAGAGTCCTGAGTGATGTTGCCGAAGAGGTGCTTGCTGCTGCTGGCTTGACCATCGACGTGGTAGATCATCTGATTCCTCACCAAGCCAATGTGCGCATCATGCAGGCCACCAGCAAGCGGCTCGGTCTGCCCCCGGAAAAGTGTATCGTCACCGTTGATCGCCATGGCAATACTTCCGCTGCCTCCATCCCTCTTGCACTGGATGAGTCCATTCGGGCTGGCAAGATCAAGGCTGGAGAAACTCTGTTGCTGGAAGGTGTCGGCGGTGGGTTCACCTGGGGCGCAGCCCTGCTCAAACTTTGATTTTTGATTCGATAGCCACTCCATGACATTTGCCCTCGTATTTCCCGGCCAGGGTTCCCAATCCCTGGGTATGATGAATGCCTACGGCGACAGCGCCGTGGTGCGTAAAACTTTCGATGAGGCTTCAGCCGCTCTTGGTCGCGACTTGTGGCAATTGGTTGCGGAAGGTCCAGCAGAAGCCCTGAATCAAACCGTCAATACACAACCCTTGATGCTTACGGCGGGGATTGCTGTTTATCGGCTTTGGCAAGAAAAGGGCGGTCCTGTCCCTGCCATGGTGGCCGGTCACAGTCTGGGGGAGTATTCAGCCTTGGTTGCTGCGGGCGTATTGTCTCTGGCGGATGCAGTTCCTCTTGTGGAATTGCGTGCCAAAGCCATGCAAGAGGCTGTTCCGGCTGGCGAGGGCGCCATGGCTGCCATTCTTGGTCTGGACGTTGAGTCCATCAAGGCGGTTTGCGCTGAGTCCGCTCAAGGCCAAGTGGTGGAAGCTGTTAACTTCAACGCACCAGAGCAGACAGTGATTGCCGGTAATGTGGCTGCCGTGCAGCGGGCTGCAGACGGCTGCAAGGCCAAAGGTGCCAAGCGTGCAGTGATGCTGCCGGTGTCTGCACCTTTCCATTGCGCCCTGATGCAGCCTGCTGCAGAAAAGCTCAGGGTTCGGCTGGCCGAACTGACTTTCAGCGCACCACAAATCGCCGTAGTCAATAACGTCGATGTGGCGGTGATCAATGATCCAGCCCAGATCAAAGATGCCTTGGCCCGCCAAGCTGCAGGCCCTGTACGCTGGGTCGAAATCATGCGCCATATGCAGGCTGCCGGTGTCACTCAAATATTGGAGTGTGGTCCTGGCAAGGTGCTGTCTGGTGTCGCCAAGCGTTGTGCCGACGGGATTGTCGGTTTTGCTATGGCCGATTTGGCTGGTCTTGAAGCTGGCATTGCCGCTGTCAAAGGATAAGGAAGCGACATGAGCAACAATCTGAACGGACAAATTGCCCTGGTGACAGGTGCTTCCCGCGGTATCGGTCGCGCTATTGCTTTGGCTCTTGCAGCGGATGGCGCTATCGTTGTTGGTACAGCAACTTCCGAGGTTGGCGCTGGCGATATTCAGAAATATCTGGATGAAGCAGGTGCAAAAGGCTGGGGGGCAGTGCTCAATGTGACGGATTCGGCTTCCAGTGAAGCCTTGATCGCTGAAGTTGAAAAGAAATTCGGTCCCGTGGCAATTCTGGTCAACAATGCCGGGATAACCAAAGACAACCTTGCCATGCGGATGAAAGATGAGGAATGGGATTCTGTACTCGACACCAATCTGAAGTCCATTTTCCGCATGAGCAAGCTGGTGATGCGCGGCATGATGAAGGCCCGCAATGGCCGCATCATCAACATTACATCCGTGGTTGGTGCCGGCGGTAACCCCGGGCAGGCCAATTACGCTGCAGCGAAGGCTGGTGTAGCCGGCATGAGCCGCGCACTGGCCCAGGAGTTGGGTAGCCGCAATATCACGGTGAATTGCGTGGCCCCCGGTTTTATTGATACTGATATGACCAAGGCGCTACCTGATGCACAGAAGGATGCGCTGCTGGGCAAGATTCCCCTGGGCCGTTTGGGTCAGGCTGATGAGGTGGCCGCGACCGTGGCCTTCTTGGCCAGCCCCAAGGCCGGCTACATCACCGGTGCGGAATTGCACGTTAACGGTGGGATGTACATGATTTAACCCCTCTTAACTGTCATCTGACAGTCAAGGGGATTTTGGTAAACTAGCAAAGTTTTTAACACCCACACCCGATAATCAGGGAAGGAGATTGAGAAATGGAAAACGTAGAACAGCGCGTTAAGAAGATCGTTGCCGAGCAGCTGGGCGTGAACGAAGCCGACATCAAGAATGAGTCCTCTTTTGTGGACGATCTGGGCGCTGATTCCCTGGATACCGTTGAACTGGTGATGGCCCTCGAAGAAGAATTCGAGTGCGAAATCCCCGATGAAGAAGCTGAAAAGATCACCAACGTTCAGCAAGCCATCGACTACGTCAACAAGAACGTAAAGTAATTCCCGCCCGCAGTTTCGCCGGGGAATGCCCCGGATCGAAACTGCGATCACACCCCGATTCATCAGGAGTCCGCCCTTGACGCGTCGTAGAGTCGTCGTGACCGGCCTTGGCATTATTTCGCCGGTTGGTAATACCGTTCCCGAAGCTTGGGAAAACATTGTCGCGGGTAAAAGCGGCATTGGTCCCATCACCCGCTTCGATGCTTCCGCCATTTCTGCCCGCATTGCCGGGGAAGTGAAGGGCTTTGACGTTTCCGCCTATCTGTCTCCTAAAGAAGCTCGCCGTATGGATGTTTTCATCCACTACGGTATGGCTGCTGGGATTCAGGCTTTCAAGGATTCCGGGATCGAGGTAACGGAGGCCAATGCGGACCGTATTGGTGTCAACATCGGCTCCGGTATCGGTGGTTTGCCCATGATCGAGGAAACCCATAACGATTTCCTCGGTGGCGGTCCCCGCAAGATTTCCCCATTCTTTATTCCGGGCACCATCATCAACATGATCTCCGGCAATCTGTCGATCATGTTTGGTTTGAAGGGCCCCAATCTGGCGGTTGTGACGGCCTGTACTACTGGTCTTCACGCCATCGGCACCGGCTATCGCATGATCGAATACGGCGATGCGGATGTAATGGTTTGCGGTGGAGCCGAATCCACAGTTACTCCCCTAGCAGTCGGTGGCTTTGCCTCGGCAAAAGCCTTGTCTACTCGTAACGATGATCCGGCAACGGCAAGTCGTCCTTGGGACAAGGATCGGGATGGTTTTGTACTTGGTGAAGGCGCTGGTGTATTGGTGCTGGAAGAGTACGAACATGCCAAAAAGCGTGGCGCCAAGATTTACGCTGAGCTTAGCGGTTTCGGCATGAGCGGTGATGCCTATCACATGACCGCGCCGGATACCGATGGTCCCCGTCGCAGCATGGTCAATGCTTTGCGCAATGCCGGCGTCAATCCGGATGAGGTGCAATACCTTAATGCCCACGGAACTTCTACGCCTCTAGGCGACAAGAACGAGACTGAGGCTGTCAAACTGGCCTTTGGTGATGCTGCGAAGAAACTCGTGGTGAATTCCACCAAGTCAATGACGGGCCATCTGTTGGGTGGCGCTGGTGGTCTGGAATCAGCCTTGACGGTATTGGCGATCCATAACCAGATTTCTCCGCCTACGATCAACATCTTCGAGCAGGATCCCGAGTGCGATCTGGATTACTGCGCCAATACGGCCCGCAAGATGGAAATCAATGTGGCAGTGAAGAACAACTTTGGTTTCGGTGGTACCAACGGCACCTTGGTGTTCAAGAAAGTTTAAGCCAGATGGGCCGCTTCGCGTCCCATCAGCTTGCATTAAGGCCGTCAGTGTCCCTGACGGCCTTTTTGTTTGTCGGGCATGGTGTGGCGATGGTTGCCGTTTGGTCGTTGATGGCTGTGGTCCCGATGCTCTGGCTTCTGCTTGTGCTGCTATTGATTTCCCTGGCTGTTCAATGCTGGAAAGTATGGCATCCCCTTGTGCCGTTACTCGGCATAGATGGACGAACGCTTCAGTTGGGAATGGCCGATGGCTCTTGGCTTGAGGGGCTGGTTCTTGCGCACTCTGTTGTGCTGCCCTGGTTGATAGTGCTGCACATACGGATTGATCGATGTCGGCGGGACAAGGTTTTTGTTTTGCCGATTGATGCGCTGGGAAAGGAGTCCCATCGCATGTTGCGCCGTTGGGTGTTGTGGCAAAGTCAGGAAAGAGTCGTCCCTAACCAGAAGCCATAAAACAGTCCTGTCAGGGCTGCAGTACGGTGTCTTTGGCCTTGGGGAGCAGGTCGGGGTAGTCGCGGCTGTAGTGCAGGCCGCGACTTTCCTTGCGCTGCTGAGCACAGCGAATGATCAGGTGTGCGCTGAGGACAAGATTGCGGAGTTCGATCAAGTCATTGCTGATACGGAAGTTTTCGTAGTACTCGTCGATTTCCCGTTCCAGCAGATGAATGCGGTGCAGGGCCCGTTCCAGTCGTTTGTTGGTGCGGACGATGCCAACGTAGTCCCACATAAAGCGGCGTAGTTCATCCCAGTTATGGGAGATCACGACCTCTTCGTCAGCATCCGTCACCCGGCTTTCATCCCAGGTGGGCAGCGGCGGTAATTCGGGAGCAGTGCTGGCGGCAATATCCTTGGCTGCGGCTTCCGAGAAGACCAGGCATTCGAGCAGGGAGTTGCTTGCCAGCCGGTTCGCGCCATGAAGGCCGGTACAGGCCGTTTCTCCAACAGCGTATAGACCGTCGAGGTCCGTTTTGGCTGCCAAATCAGTAACAACGCCACCACAAGTAAAGTGAGCCGCAGGGACGACGGGAATCCAGTCCTTGCTGATGTCTATGCCCAGTTCAAGGCAGTGGGCGTGGATGTTGGGAAAGTGTTCCTTGAGGAAGCTTTCGGGCTTGTGGGTAATGTCCAGATAGACGCAGTCAACCCCATGCCGCTTCATTTCAAAGTCGATGGCACGGGCCACAACGTCCCGGGTAGCTAGCTCGGCCCGGGAATCATGGTCGGGCATGAAGCGGGTGCCGTCAGGCAGGCGGAGCAGGGCGCCTTCACCCCGGATGGCTTCGGAGATCAGGAAAGACTTGGCCTTGGGGTGGTAAAGGCAGGTGGGGTGGAACTGGACGAATTCCAGGTTCGCCACCCGACAGCCCGCGCGCCAGGCCATGGCAATGCCATCGCCGGTCGATGTATCGGGATTTGTGGTGTAGAGGTAAGCCTTGCCCGCACCACCGGTCGCCAGCACTGTGTGGCGGGCACCGATGGTCATGACTTCATCCTTCTCGATGTCCAGCACGTAGGCGCCCCAGCAACGATTCTGGGGGAGACCGAGCTTTGAGCCAGTGATCAGGTCTACGGTGATGTGCTGTTCAAGCACGGTAATGTTCGGATGGCGGCGGACCTTGTCGGTCAGCGTCTGCTGAACCGCTGCGCCGGTGGCATCAGCGGCATGGATGATGCGGCGTTGGCTATGGCCGCCTTCCCGTGTCAGGTGAAAACCAAAGGGGGTTTCATCCTTGGTGAAGGGCACGCCTTGTTCAATGAGCCAGCCCACAGCACGGCTGCTGTTTTCCACCACAAAGCGTGTAGCGGCAGGTTCGCAAAGCCCGGCTCCTGCGGTGTAGGTGTCTTCGATATGGGTTTCGACGGAATCCTTTTCGTCGAGAACGGCGGCAATGCCGCCTTGAGCCCAAGCTGAAGCGGAAACCTCAAGGCCTCGTTTTGTGACCAAGGTGACGCGATGGCTGTCGGCGAGACGCAGGGCCAAGGATTGACCGGCAAGACCACTGCCGAGAATCAGAACGTCTGATTCGAGTGTGCGACGTGACTTCATGATGGGGAAGGACTATACCACCCGGTCACCTTGCGCAGTCCTGCAGAGGTCGGAACTAATCCTGTGAGTGTGGGTCAATGAATTCAGGAACAGGATGATATTGAAGAGGTCGCTCTAGGTTTGATCGCTAAAGGGGCGAAGAGCGGCTTCCGTTATACTGATCAGCCTTGTTCGGTCCAGACTTGCCGTTGGTCGCTTGGCAGTCGGGCAGGCAGTTTTTTACAACAACAGGGATAACAACCCATGGGAGAACGCGACGCAGACCAGTTGCTGGTCGAGCGTGTGCAGTCAGGTGATCGGCAAGCCTTTGGTTTGCTGGTGGAAAAGTATCAGCGCAAGTTGCTGAGGCTAGTGTCACGTCTTGTGCGTGACTCGGCGGAGGCTGAGGATGTGGTGCAGGAGGCGTTCATCAAGGCCTATCGTGCCTTGCCCAATTTTCGGGGTGACAGTGCCTTCTACACTTGGCTTTATCGCATTGGGGTGAATACGGCCAAGAACTGGCTGTCTTCCCAGGGGCGCAGGGCTACGGCTCTTGCTTCGGCTGACAATGAGGAAGCGGAAGGTTATGAAGAAGCTGATCTGTTGCGGGACTCGGACACGCCGGAACGCTTGCTGATGACTAAACAGATTGCAGAAACGGTGAATCGAGCCATGGATGCGTTGCCGGAGGAACTCAGGACAGCCATTACCCTGCGGGAAATCGAGGGAATGTCCTACGAGGAAATTTCTGGCGTGATGGAGTGTCCTATTGGCACCGTGCGCTCCCGGATTTTCCGCGCACGGGAAGCCGTGGCGAAGGAATTGCGTCCTCTGCTGGATACAGCACCGGACAAGCGCTGGTAGCAAGGTCAGTGAAATGGACACGATGATGTTTAAGCAAAGGTGGCAAGCATGAACTCAAGACTTTCTGCATTGCTCGATGGTGAGCTGGAACAGGATGAAGTGCAAACCCTGTGCAACGCTCTCCATAGAAATCGCGACCTGGCGGAGGAAGCCAGGGTCTATTCCATGATCGGTGCCAGCCTGCGTGGCGAAATGGTGAGCGGACGCAATCTGACCGCCGGTGTAATGGCTGCACTGGCAAAAGAACCGGTGGTTCTTGCTCCCCGCCGATCCTCGCGCTGGCAACGCCCTGTCTTGGCCCTTGCCGCTTCCGTTGCCGGTGTTCTGATTGTGACGGCTGTGGTTCTGGCCCCTCAGGACGGCAAGGTTGGCGAAGTCATCCCTGCCTTGGCGCATCGGGAAACAACCAATCCGGCAAATCGAGGCATCAACCATCAACTTGCTGCTGCCGATATACAGGAATACCTGATTGCCCACCAAGCGCACAGCATGGGCGCGACGCTGGGCGCTGGCTCCCAGCAGATTCGTACTGTTTCCCTGGTGGATGAGAGCGTCGCAAAATGATTCGTTGGTTTCGGTTCAAAGGCGGAACGCGTCATCTGGGTTGTACTCTGCTGACATCTTTCTGCTCTATTGCATCTGTTTCTGCTATGGCAGACAGTACAAGTCCAACACCTCCTCAAGCGCAGGCCGTTAGCGGCGTTTCGGCGGCAGCCGATGCCTTGCAGTGGTTGCAGCGAGTCAGTGGTTCTGCCGTCAAGCTCAACTACAGCGGTGTCTTTGTCTATCGCAGCGGAAACAATACGGAGACTTCCCGTATTACTCATTTCTCTGATGGCACCAAAGAGTTGGAACGGATTGAAGTATTGGATGGGAGCCCGCGGGAAGTCGTGCGGGAAAACGATGAAACCAAGTGCTATCTCTCCGAGAGTCGTTTGGTCGTAGTGGAAAAACGCAGCAATCGCCGCAGCTTTCCTGCGCTGTTACCGGAGGGGCTTGGTGGTCTGACGGAGTACTACCAGTTCCGCAAAGGTACCGCCGCCCGTGTCGCCGGTTACGATGCCCAACTGATTTTGGTCGAGCCGCGGGATGAGCTTCGTTATGCCCGCCAATACTGGGTGGATAACAACACCGGATTGCTACTCAAAGCCGTTCTGCTGAATGACAAGGGTGAAACCCGGGAAAGTTTTACTTTTACCGAACTCAAGATCGGCGGCCCGGTAGACAAAGAGGCACTCAAAGGCCACTTGAAAGCGACCACGGCTGACTGGCGCGTTCATAACGTCAAAACGACGGAGCCCGGTGTGGACAGCATCCCCTGGGTGCAGCGGGTTCCAGTTCCTGGATTTCGCCAGATTTCCGGGATGAAACGGCAGAATCGCCCTGATGGGCCGGAAACTACCCATATGGTGTTTACCGATGGGTTGGCGGCAGTTTCGATTTTCATTGAACCCGCAGCAGCAGGTAAGTCCCGTAGCGAAGTGGGAGCGTTCTCCATGGGTGCCGTCAATGTCTACCGGCGTAGCGTCGGTGATTTTCAGTTGATGGCCATGGGCGATGCGCCTTTGAATACCCTCAAGCGTCTGGCGGACGGCATTGAACCCAGACCGGTCAAGCAACCATGAGTCGCGTCCAAGGAACCGTCAGTCGCCTTGAGGGTGACATGGCGATCGTCGAGGTAATACGCAGCAGTGGTTGCGGTCGCTGTCATGAGCCGGGTGGTTGTGGTGGTGAAACCCTGGCAACAGGCGCCGCTTGCCCTCGGAGCTATTCCCTGCCCAATCAGATCAGTGCCAAACCCGGCGACAAGGTGTGGCTGGCTGTTGCCGAAGGCTCGGTACTCAAGGCCGCCCTGTGGGCCTATGGCTTGCCGGGGGGCTTGATGCTGTTGGGAGCGCTCCTGGCAACAATGTTTTTTACTTCCGACCTCTCTGCCTTTGGCGGGGCTTTGGTTGGTCTGGCGGCAGGTTATTTCTTGCTTCGCCTTACAGGAGCAGGACAAGCCCGGCAGGATGAGGGCGAAGTTCTCTCCATGCATTCCTGTCAGTAACCTTCAACTTACTTTTGCATAAGGAAAATCGCCCATGATGAAGCGACTCTTTGTGTCGTTCAGTACTTTGCTGCTGCTTGCCTTGTCTGCCATGACCCACGCCCACGGGCAGGGATTGCCCGACTTCACCGAATTGGTGGAAAAGCAGGGGGCGGCTGTGGTGAATATCAGTACCACCCAGGTCATCAAGGCCGGGAAGGGCAATGTCCAGTTGCCCTTCGATGAAGATGATCCCATGTACGAATTCTTCAAACGTTTCGGGCAGCGTGCCATGCCTGGTGCGCCCAGGGAATACGAGAACAAAGGCTTGGGTTCCGGTTTCATCATCAGTGCCGATGGCTACATACTGACCAATGCTCATGTGGTGGCCGAGGCCGATGAAGTGGTGGTCAAACTGACCGACAAGCGCGAATTCAAGGCCAAGGTTCTGGGGGCTGATCGTCGTACCGATGTGGCCTTGATCAAGATTGAGGCAGCCGGTCTGCCCACGGTCAGGCAGGGTGATCCGAACAAGCTCAAAGTGGGCGAGTGGGTGCTGGCGATCGGCTCTCCCTTCGGCCTCGACAACACCGTCACTGCCGGTATCGTCAGCGCCAAGGGGCGGTCTTTGCCCCAGGAGAACTACGTTCCCTTCATTCAGACCGATGCCGCGGTGAACCCCGGCAACTCTGGTGGTCCCCTGTTCAATATGAAGGGTGAAGTGGTGGGCATCAATTCCCAGATTTACTCCCGCTCCGGTGGCTACATGGGCTTGTCCTTTGCCATTCCCATCGACATTGCCATGGAAGTCAAAGCCCAGTTGCAGGCCAGTGGTAAGGTTAGCCGTGGTCGTATCGGTGTGGTGATTCAGGAAGTGAACAAAGAGTTGGCTGACTCTTTCGGTCTGGCCAAGGCCTCAGGTGCTTTGGTGGCGAAGGTGGAAAAGGGCGGTCCTGCTGACAAGGCCGGGGTAGAGGAGGGTGACATCATCCTCAAGTTCGACGGCAAAGCCATCAGCCAGTCCATCGACCTGCCCCGTATCGTTGCCATGACCAAGCCCGGCAATCGCTCCACCCTGCAAGTCTGGCGTAAAGGAAATGCCAAGGACTTGAGTCTTACCGTTGCGGAGCTCCCCGACGATGATCAAGCCATCGGCAAAGCCAGCAAGCGCTCTGGAAAAAAAGCCGAGCCGGCGGTAAATCGTCTGGGCATCATCCTCTCGGACCTGACGGCGGAGCAAAAGAAGCAGTTGGGCAGCAGTGTTGGCGTGCTGGTGGAGGACGTGCGTAGCAGCAGGGTTGACCTGCGTCCTGGTGACGTCATCCTGGCCCTGATCGACAAGGGCGTGCAGACGGAGGCCAAGTCAGTGGAGCAATTCAACGCTTTGCTGTCCAAGCTGGACAAGGCTGCCAATGTCACGCTGCTGGTAAGGCGTGGCGACAACCAGACCTTCGTCATCATTAAGGGTCTGGGAGACAAGTCTGGTGACAAGTAGCAAGCACCTGACGCTCTACAGTCGCACTTACTGCCATCTTTGCGACGATCTGCTCGCTGCGCTGGAACCCCTGCGCAGCGAGTTTGCCTTTACAGTAGAAGTGCTGGATGTGGATGCCGATCCCGCGCTGGAAGCCAAATACGACGAGTTGGTGCCGGTATTGACCGCTGACGGTCAGGAGCTTTGCCATTATTTTCTCGACGAGAACGCAGTAAGGGCTTATCTTTCCGCCCCCTGAACGTCGCCGGCTCCCCGTTTTGCCCCCATGACTGAAAAATACGATATTCGCCCCGAGCAGTCGGTGGAGTTGCTCAAGGAGCTCCACATCCTGACCCGGGACGGCAAGCTCAATCAGGACAGCCGGCGCAAGCTCAAGCAGGTCTATCACCTGTTCCAGTTCATCGAGCCCTTGCTGAAGGACGTTCAGCAGTCCGGCAATGGGGTTACTTTAGTGGACCACGGTGCCGGCAAGTCTTATCTAGGGTTCATTCTCTACGACCTGTTCTTCAAGCAAGAGACCGGTCTGGATTTTCGTATTTACGGTATTGAAACTCGGGACGAGCTGGTGGCTCGCTCCACTGAGCTGGCTCAGCGTTTGGGCTTTGGCGGGATGGAGTTTCTCAATCTATCCGTGGCGGACTCCATCGTTTCCGACAAGCTGCCGCAACAGGTTGATGTCGTGACGGCCCTGCATGCCTGTAATACGGCTACGGACGATGCAATTGCTTTTGCCCTGGAAAAGAAGGCCAAGCATATTGTGCTGGTACCCTGCTGCCAGGCCGAGGTGGCCGCAGTGCTGCGCAAGAACAAGGGCAAGGCTTTGGCCAATCCCTTGGCAGAGATTTGGCGGCATCCCATCCACACCCGGGAGTTCGGCAGCCATATCACCAATGTGCTGCGCTGCCTGCAACTGGAAGCCCACGGTTACCAGCTCAATGTGACCGAGCTGGTGGGATGGGAACATTCCATGAAAAACGAACTTATTATCGCGAGTTACAAGAATCTGCCCCGGCGCAAGCCTACCGAGCGACTCCAGGCCCTGTTGAGTGCCATCGGTCTGGAAGAATTGGCTCCGCGATTTTTTACGTCAAGGACCGAGGCCCATGGAACAGATTGAGTTTCCCCTCAAGGCTGAGTTCATCGAGGTGAATAATCTCCTCAAACTCACCGGTTTGGCCGGTAGCGGCGGGCAGGGCAAGCATTTGGTGGCCTGCGGTGAAGTGAAGGTGGACGGTAAGCTGGAAAGTCGAAAAACGGCGAAAATTCGCCCCGGCCAAGTGGTCGAATGCTTTGACACCCGAATTGTGGTTGTCGCAGAACAGGAATAAATATGGCAATCCAGTGGTTCCCCGGACACATGACCTCGGCGCGCAAGAAAGCTGCCGAAACCATGGCGCGTACCGATGTCGTGATCGAGGTGGTGGATGCACGCCTGCCCGAGGCCAGCAGCAACCCCATGATCAAGGAACTGCGCCTGCATCGGCAGCGGGCTTGCCTCAAGGTCTTGAACAAGGCCGATCTGGCCGATCCCGAAGCCACCAAGGCCTGGCTGGCCTATTACAACAACCAGCCCGGCGTGAAAGCCATCGCCATTTCCAGCAAGAAGGCCAGCGACGTAGCCAAGATTCCCAATCAGTGCCAGACCCTGGCGCCCCATCGCAACGACAACATCAAGCCCCTGCGCATGATGATCATGGGCATCCCCAATGTGGGCAAGTCCACCATCATGAACGCGCTGGTCAAGCGTAAGGTGGCGGCTGTCGGCGACGAGCCGGCGGTGACCAAGACCCAGCAAAGCCTGGATCTGAGTCCGAGCCGCAGCATTACCGACACACCGGGCATGCTCTGGCCCAAGATTGCCTACGACAGCGACGGCTACATGCTGGCCGCCAGCCATGCGGTGGGGGTCAATGCGGTGATGGAAGATGCCGTGGCCTGCCATCTGGCCGAAATCCTGCTGGCCCGATATCCGGCGATGATTACCGCCCGTTACGGCTTTTCAACAGACGGTATGGACGGCGTTGCCGTAGTGGAAGCCGTGGCTCGCAAGCGGGGCTGTTTTCTCAAGGGCAAGCATGCCGGAGAACTGGATATGGAAAAGGCTTCCATCATCCTGTTGTCCGACTACCGAGGCGGCATTCTGGGGCGCATCAGTCTGGAAACGCCGGAAACTCGGGCAGTCATGCTGGCTGATGCGGCGCAGGCAAAAGTCGTAGCACCCGCCCAGCCAGCAATCGAGGAAGAGTAAGTCAGTCTTTCTTGTCGGTGTTGATGCCGAAGGCGGTCATCATCATCTTGATCTGGAAACCAAAGGCATAGTCAAACCCTGATTTCCAAGCTTCCACCGCGACAGGCACGGCTTGGCTTGAGGTGGTTGCGTCGGTATTGTTGTTATGGCTTGTCATGACAGCTCCTCTACTGGTTTCCGGATCGGAATCTCCGTGTATACACCTTATCGGCAGAAGGGCATGAATCATTAGTGCTGTTTCTTGTTTGGTGAAGATTTAAGTCCTAGCGCCTGGCGCGCCAAGGCGTCGGCAGCGCCATTTCGATGGCGGGGGATCCACAGCAGTTCCACACTGGCAAAGTCGGTCAGGCGCTGTTGAGCCTCCATCAGCAGGGCCTGAAATCGCTCCACCCGGGTCAGCATTTCTCCCTTGACGTGGCGGACAACGAAGTCGCTATCGCTTTTGACCTGCAAATGAAGGGCTTTTGCATCCCGGGCCAGCTTGAGCCCGGCAATCAGGGCATGAAGTTCCGCTTCGTTATTGCAACCGGTGCCCCCGAGTATCTGGCTGGTTTGGTGGATCTGACCATCCGGTGTGACGAGGACAAGGCCGATGCTCATCTTCCCCGGATTGGGCAAGGCGGTGCCATCTACCCATAATTGCCAGGGCGAGTTGCGCAGATCGCCTCCGGCTTGATTATCATCGCCGCTCAACGGTTCCGTACCGACAGGAAATTTATTGTCACCATGAGCAAAGCTTTTACCAAAGAAACCGACAAGGAAGAAGAGGAACTGGAAACCGGCGCGCCGCCCCTGCCTGCCGGTACCCGGAATTACATGACTCGTCTGGGCCATCGGCAGATGCGGGAGGAGTTCGAGCGGCTGATCAAGGTGGAGCGGCCCGAGCTGGTCAAGGTCGTGTCCTGGGCCGCCGGTAACGGTGATCGCTCGGAAAACGGCGACTATATCTACGGCAAGAAGAAGCTGAGGGAAATGGACAAGCGCATCCGTTTTCTGACCAAACGCCTTGAAAACGCCGTGGTGGTGGACCCGGCGGAACAGGAGAACGTTGAGCAAGTGTTCTTCGGCGCCACGGTAACCATCTTCGAGTCCGATGGCAGCGAGGCCACTTACCAGATCGTCGGCATTGACGAAGCAGACGTTTCTGCGGGGCGCATCAGTTGGATATCCCCCTTGGCCAAGGCCTTGATGAAGACCCGGGAAGGGGATCAGGTCCGTTTTCAAAGCCCGGCAGGGCTGCGGGAAATCGAGATCGTCGAGATCCGTTACTGCTGAGGCGGATTCTGGGGTAGCCCATCTTTGGCTGCATCGGCCCGCATCAACCGCGAAATCACCAGAGGGAAAAGTCCCGATCCAATCAGGGCAATGGCCGATACCAGTAGCGCCAGACCGGTACCCGTATCGGCCAGGAGCGGATGAAGGGCTGCGCCGAACCCTGCCAGGGAGGCAATACCCGGCAGTGCAACGAAGATGCCAAGGCTGGTCAGGGCAATAAAACTCAGGGGATAGCGGCGCATGGCAAGTTCATGGAAAAACCCTATTTTAAGGGCTTGAAATCCCCACGGCTGCCCCCATAAATTTGGCTACTGTCTTTTTGCCTTTGATTTCAGGAGCCTCTTTTCATGACTAGCGCAGAAACCGTCAACAAGGAAACCCTGGGTTTTCAGACCGAAGTGAAGCAATTGCTTCAACTGATGATTCACTCCCTTTATTCCAACCGCGAAATCTTCCTGCGGGAATTGGTCTCCAACGCTTCCGATGCTTGCGACAAGCTGCGCTTCGAGGCCCTGCACAACGGTGCTTTGTTTGAATCCGATCCTGATCTGAAAATCAGTATTGCCTTCGACAAGGACGCCCGCACCCTGACCATTAGCGACAACGGCATCGGCATGAGCCGCGACGAAGTGATCGCCAATCTGGGTACCATCGCCAAATCCGGTACCAAGGAATTCTTCGGCAAGCTCAGCGGCGACCAGCAGAAGGATGCCCATCTGATCGGTCAGTTCGGCGTCGGTTTCTATTCATCCTTTATCGTGGCAAACAAGGTCACGGTGCTCACCCGTCGTGCCGGCGAACAAGCCAGCCAGGGCGTACGCTGGGAATCCGAAGGTGCCGGCGAGTTCAGCATTGAAATGGTGGACAAGGCCACCCGTGGTACCGAAATCATCCTGCATCTGCGGGACGATCAGGACGATCTGCTGTCGGCCTGGAAGCTGAAGTCCATCATCCGCAAGTACTCCGACCACATCGTCCAGCCCATCGTGATGAAGAAGGAAGAGTGGAACGAGGAAAAGAAGGAACAAGTCCTCACCGATGAAGATGAGACCGTGAACAAGGCCTCGGCTCTGTGGACCCGCAGCAAGAGCGACATTACGGAAGAGGAATACAAAGAGTTCTACAAGCACGTCGGCCATGACTATGACGATCCCCTAGCCTGGAGCCATGCCCGGGTTGAAGGCCGTCAGGAATACACCCAACTGCTCTACATCCCCAGCCACGCTCCCTTTGATCTGTGGGATCGCAATGCCCGTCACGGCATCAAGCTCTACGTGCGTCGCGTGTTCATCATGGACGATGCGGAACAATTGCTGCCCAGCTACCTGCGTTTCGTTCGCGGCGTTGTCGATTCCAGCGATCTGCCCCTCAATGTCTCCCGCGAAATTCTGCAGGAATCCAAGGATATCGAAGCCATTCGCAAGGGCTGCACCAGCAAGGTTCTGTCCCTGCTGGCTGATCTGGCCAATAGCGAAGAGCAGGATGGCAAGGACAAGTACGCCAGCTTCTGGAAAGAATTCGGCAAGCTGCTGAAAGAAGGCATCGGCGAAGACTTCGCCAACAAGGACAAGATCGCCGGACTGCTGCGCTTTGCCACCACCAAGGCCGATACCACCGATGAAGTGGTTTCCCTGGCGGACTACATCGGTCGCATGAAAGACGGTCAGGACAAGATCTACTACGTGACCGCCGACACCTTCAATGCGGCCAAGAACAGTCCCCACCTGGAAATCTTCCGCAAGAAGGGCATCGAAGTCCTACTGCTCTCCGACCGCGTCGATGAATGGGTGGTCAGCAACCTGACCGAGTTCGACGGCAAGCAACTGGTCTCCGTCGCCAAGGGCGGCCTGGACCTGGGCAAGCTGGAAGACGAAGCCGAAAAGAAGGAACAGGAATCCGCCGCCGGAGAGTTCAAAGAGCTGGTGGAAAAGATCAAGACGGCCCTCAACGAGCGCGTCAAGGAAGTGCGCG
Source organism: Rhodocyclaceae bacterium (assembly GCA_036504515.1). Classification (GTDB taxonomy): domain Bacteria; phylum Pseudomonadota; class Gammaproteobacteria; order Burkholderiales; family Rhodocyclaceae; genus AWTP1-18. Next base: position 290,084 of record DASXVA010000012.1, on the reverse strand, counting down.
TCACCCATCGCCTGACTGACAGCCCTGCCTGCCTGGTGGCGGACGAGCACGACATGAGCGGCAATCTGGCCCGCATCCTCAAGGCCGCTGGTCAGAACGCGCCGGTGGGCAAGCCCATCCTTGAAATCAATCCCAAGCATCCGGTGGTGCTGCGCTTGAAGTACGAAGACAAGAAGTTCGACGACTGGGCTGCCGTGCTGTTCGACCAGGCCCTGTTGGCGGAAGGCGGTCAGCTTGACGACCCCGCCACCTTCGTCAAGCGCATCAACGATTTGATGCTGGCCATCTCTCAAGGCTGATCGTTGTTGAAGGGGGCTTGTCGCGACGCTGGGTACTTGTTGCGCAGCGTCTGTTGATGAGCCCTTACTCTTTTCAGAGGGCGGATCGATGATGGTAGGGTTCCATGGTTGGTGATCCTTTATGAACCGCCTGTACTCCATGCCGCCCATCATCGACCAACGAGCCCGGGTATTGATCCTGGGCTCGTTTCCATCGGCGGCTTCCCTGGCCGCACAACAGTACTACGCTCATCCACAAAACCAGTTCTGGCGGGTTCTTGCTGCCTTGCTGAAGCAGCCCTTGCTGGAAATGGATTACGCCAACCGGCAAGAGGCTTTGAAGAATGCCGGCATTGCCGTCTGGGATGTGTTCGCTTCCTGTGAGCGGGCCGGCAGTCTGGATTCGGCAATACGCCAGCCTGAGTTCAATGACTTCAGCCAACTTCAGCAATGGGCGCCAGATTTGCAACGAGTGTGTTTCAACGGTCAAACTGCCGCCAAGCTGCAAAAGCATCTGGCCAGCTTCGGCTATCGCGTCCGTATCTTGCCTTCCACCAGCCCGGCCCATGCCAGTCGCAGCCTGGCGGAAAAAATCGAACTCTGGCGGGATGCCGTGATTTTTTGAGGGGCAATTCCCCTTGGGGCTGGGCTATAGTCCCGCTATTGCATCCGTTCGGAATGACTGCCTCTTAGCCATGAATGCGCCAGCCCCTCAGCAAGAACATCGCCTTACCCTGTTCGAAGTTGTTGATGCCCTGATCGAGTCAGGCCTTATCGCAACGGAGGTCGGTGAGCCGTTCAAGCAGGAGCGCCGCTATTACCGCGGTGAGACGCATCCCTTGGTGGTCATCGCCGAGCAGCGCTGGAAGTCCCTCAAGCAACCGACGACACTCCTTGATCTGGAAACCCTGACTCTGTGGCTGGCCGAGTGGTCGGGCATGGATTACTTCCATATCGATCCCCTCAAGATCAATTTCTCCCTGATCACCGATGTCATGAGCAGCGCCTATGCCAGCCGCTTCCGTGTGCTGCCGGTGGAAGTGCGGGCCAATGAAGTCATCATCGCCACGGCGGAGCCTTTTGAGCGGGCCTGGGAGGCCGAGCTCAAGCCCATATTGCGCAAGGAAATCCGCCGCGTCATCACCAACCCCGATGACATTGCCCGCTATCAGGTGGAGTTCTACAACCTGGCCAAGTCCATCAAGGGCGCTTTGGGCAAGGGCGATACCAGTGCCGGTGTGTCCAATTTCGAGCAACTGGTGGAGCTGGGCAAGGGCAACAAGCAACTGGATGCCAACGACCAGCACGTGGTGCGCATCGTCGACTGGCTGTGGCAATACGCTTTCGAGCAACGGGCTTCGGACATCCATGTGGAACCCCGGCGCGAATTCGGCGTGGTCCGTTTCCGCATTGATGGCGTGTTGCATCAGGTGTATCAGATTCCCATGGCGGTACTGAATGCCATGACCAGCCGCATCAAGATACTGGGCCGCATGGACGTGGTGGAAAAACGTCGTCCCCAGGATGGCCGCATCAAGACCCGGACGCCGGACGGGCAGGAAGTCGAACTTCGTTTGTCCACTTTGCCCACTGCCTTCGGCGAAAAACTGGTGATGCGGATTTTCGATCCCGAGGTGCTGGTACGCAACTTTGCCGACCTGGGTTTTTCCGACGAGGACGCCACCCGCTGGGAGCAGATGGTCAAGCGCCCCAACGGCATTATCTTGGTGACGGGGCCGACGGGTTCCGGCAAGACCACGACCCTTTACACCACCCTCAAGCAGCTGGCCACCGAAGATGTGAACGTCTGCACTCTGGAAGACCCCATCGAAATGGTGGAGTCTTCCTTCAATCAAGTGCAGGTGCAAAGCGAGATCGGTGTCGGTTTTGCCGAAGGGATTCGTGCCCTGATGCGGCAGGATCCCGACATCATCATGGTGGGGGAAATCCGCGATCTTGAGACGGCGGAAATGGCCGTCCAGGCGGCCTTGACGGGGCATCTGGTGTTGTCGACCTTGCACACCAACGACGCGCCTTCCGCCATCACCCGTCTGCTGGATCTCGGCATTCCTTCCTACCTGCTTCAGTCCACCTTATTGGGGGTCATGGCCCAGCGTCTGGTGCGCACCCTGTGCCCCCATTGCAAGAAATCCGAGCCCTTGAAGAGTGAAGAAGAGGCCACTTGGAATGCCCTGGTTTCCCCCTGGAAATCTGCTACACCGACATCGGTTTATCGCCCTGTGGGATGTCTGGAGTGTCGTCGCACCGGCTATCAGGGCCGGTTGGGCCTTTATGAAATCCTGCTCATGAGTCCCGAGGTCAAAGCCTTGCTCGGTCCCGACACAGATATTGCCAAGCTGCGGGAGCAGGCCATGCGGGAAGGGATGAAACCGCTACGGGTTTCCGGCGCACGCAAAGTGGCGGCCGGACTGACAACGATAGAAGAAGTGCTGAAGAACGCTCCCCCGGCGCAGTAAGCGACGCGGCCAGAGGTTTAGTCTTTTCAATAAGGCTTGAAATCCTGCCCGTAGAAGGGCGGCCAGCGGCCCACCATGTTTTCCAGTAGGGTCAGTTCTGCATCGGTATGGTTGATGACCGTCGCCGGCACCATGCTGGTGGGCATGGCAGGGTCACCGTGGATGTAGATGGGGTGATCGTGGTGCTGGGTGCGGATCACTTCCCTTTCCTTCGGTGCTGCACTGGGCACCACCTCAGCCTCTCCATAGCACAGACAGAAATAGCTCTTCATGGCATCGGTCTCGATGTAACAGCCGGTACCGCGAATACCGATGGTGGCTGTGGGCAGGATCAGCCGCTTTTCACCCTTGCCGAAAACCGACAGTAGCTTGCCGCTGACCACCCTGAAGAATCCGGCGGCATCCATGGGGAAGCGGACTTCACTGGAAGCCCGCTGCAAAAAGGCATCATGGCCGATGACGTAGGTGGCTTCGCTGTTGGCACCGGTGACCACCCGGTCGCCGGGATTGACCAACTGGCCTTCAACGGCGGCCTTATCGTTGATAAGCACCTGCCCCGTTATTTTTTGAAAACCTGCCAGCAGAGGTAGTTTTCCCTTGCCCAGGGCTTGCTGGATCATGGCGGGAGCAAGCCCGGCGGCGGCAATCAGGCGGAGGATCTGGCGTCTATCCATGGCAGTCTTGGTGGGCGAGGTGAGGTGGCTGAGGATGCTACAGGCCTGCTACTGGCCCAAGGTGTGCATAGGCCACGGTCTGGGCTCGAAACGGAACAGCTTCGGATCGGCGTCATCCACGATGCCCCGTATCCAGCCGAGGAAGGGGGCGCCATAGGTTTCCACCCGGGTGAAGTTTTCGATCACCTTGCGCGTCTTGCGATCCCGCAGGGGGTTGTTGATCTGCATGCTGTGGGTGTCGCCATGGACCAGCACCACCTGCCCGGGAAAGCTGTCGGTCTCCCGTCGCAATTGCTCGAAAAAATCCTTGAAGCCGGGTTTGGTGACACCTTCGTTGTCCGCCTCGATCCAGGGGTTGGCCTGGATGATCAGCACTAGTCCCTTCAACTGTTTTTCCCGGGCTTGCCGGAAGGTTTCTGCCAGCCATTGAAGATTGGCCTGATTGCGGGGCGCGTATTCCTTCAGTTGGCGGATGTTGTTGTCGTAGCCGGGCATGTTGAGGGCGACAAATTGCACAGGCCCGGCCACCCAGCGCACGTTCTCAGGAAAGCCCGGTTGGCGCTCCAGAGGAATGGTTTGCTGGCCCAGGCTTTGATTGCCTTTGAAGAACACGCTGCGCAGATAATTCAGCCGTTCCTGCTGATCAAAACCGCCTGCCGCAGGGCGCGGACAGTCCGTCCATTCGTTGTCGCCGGGAACGTAGATCAAGGGCAAGGGCGATTGCTGAAAGGCCCCGTAAATATCCTGGTACAGGCCGTCGTCGCAACGACTCTGGCCGTTCTTGATGTCACCGTCGTGGACGACGAAGGCCAGATTTTCCTGACCCATTTCAGTCAGTTGCACCGGCAGCTGGCGACGCTCGAAATCGGAGTAGGGCGTATCACCGAACAGGCCGAATTGCAGGACAGTCTTGGCCTGGCTTGCCGCCGGTAGCAACGCTGCCACTAAAGCGAGCAGCAACAAACCGGTCTGGATAATCCTGCCTAGTCTCATGACAGCAGTGCCTTGAGGGCGTACAGCCGATCCAGGGCTTCCCTTGGTGTCAGGGCATCCGGGTCCAGGTCGGCCAAGGCATCCACCACTGGATGGGGTTCCGGCTCCACTTTGATTTCCAGGGGCGGCGGAGCAAATAGGTCTGGCTGCTGGGTGGTGGAGACCTGGGCGTTTTCCAGTTGCACCAGGCGGCGTTTGGCGTCCCGCACCACTGCGGCGGGAATGCCGGCCAGGGCGGCGACCTGGATACCGTAACTCTGGGAAGCAGGGCCTTCTTCCACGGCATGCATGAAGACAATGCGCTGGCCATGCTCCACGGCATCCAGGTGCACATTGGCGCAGTCGGCGTAGTCCAGGGAGAGCCGGGTCAGCTCGAAGTAATGGGTGGCGAACAGGGTCAGGGCCTTGTTCTTTTCGATCAGGTGGCGGGCGATGGCAAAGGCCAGGGCGAGGCCATCGAAGGTGGACGTGCCTCGGCCGATTTCGTCCATCAGCACCAGGGAGTTTTCCGTGGCGCCGTTGAGGATGGCGGCGGCCTCCGTCATTTCCACCATGAAGGTGGAACGGCCCGAAGCCAGATCGTCCGATGCGCCGATGCGGGTATAGATGGCATCCAGCGGCCCCAGCACGCAACGCTGGGCGGGAACGAAACTGCCGCAATGGGCGAGGAGGGCGATCAGGGCCGTCTGCCGCATGTAGGTGGATTTACCGCCCATGTTCGGGCCAGTGATCAAGAGCAGGCGGCGCCCCGGTTGCAGTTTGCTGTCGTTGGCGATGAAGCTTTCCCCCGACTGCTGTACTTGCGCCTCCACCACCGGATGGCGGCCCCCTTCGATATCCACGCCGGGTTCGCTGCGGAAATTCGGGGCGCAGTAGTCGTGCAACTGGGCGGCCTGGGCAAAGGCCGTGAGGCCATCCAGTTGCGCCAAGGCCCGGGCGATGCGTTGCAGTTGCGGTATCCATTGCGCCAGAGATTCGAGCAGGGCTTCGTAAAGCTGCTTCTCCAGGGCCAGGGCGCGGTCGTTGGCCGACAGTGCTTTGTCCTCAAAGGTCTTCAGTTCCGGCGTGATGTAGCGCTCGGCATTCTTCAGGGTCTGGCGGCGGCGGTAGTCGTCGGGAATCTTGTCGGTGTGGGCGTGGGTGACTTCGATGTAGAAACCATGGACCCGGTTGTATTCCACCTTGAGGGAAGGAATGCCAGTGCGTTCCTTTTCCCGTGCTTCCAAATCCAGCAGGAATTGGCCGCAATTGGCCTGGATACCGCGCAGCTCATCCAGGTCGGCGTGGTAGCCGCTGGCAATGACGCCGCCTTCCCGCAACAGGGTGGAGGGTTCTTCCATCACTGCCCGACTTAGCAGTGCGTGGCAGTCTTCCGGCGTGGCCAAGTCGGCCAGGCTTTGTTGCAGCAGGGCCGAGGCTGTGCCATTGAGGGCCTGGCGCAATTCGCCCAGCTTGCCAATGGAATCCCGCAGGGAAGAAAGGTCCCGGGGGCGGGCGCTCTTGAGGGCGATGCGGGCGGTGATGCGTTCCACATCGGCAATGCCGCGCAATTCGCTGCGCAAAGCGGGGGTGCGATCCAGCAGTTCCGCCACTGCCTCATGACGCTGGGTCGCCCGGCGGCTATCGGCTAGAGGATGGTGCAGGCAATGGCGCAGCCAGCGGGAGCCCATGCTGGTGGCGCAACTGTCCAGCAGGGAAAGCAGGGTGGGGGCAGCTTCGCCGCGCAGGGTTTCGGTCAGTTCCAGGTTGCGCCGGGTCGAGGCATCCAGGCGCAGGTATTCGCTCTCGTGTTCCAGGGTCAGGCCGGTAATGTGGGCCAGGCTCTGCATCTGGGTGGCCCGGGCGTACTGGAACAGGGCACCGGCAGCGGCAAGGGCCAGGTTCTGGTCTTCGCCTTCCTCTACGCCAAAGCCCGCCAGATCGCGGGTGGCGAAGTGTTCGCACAACTGGCGCGTGGCGGCCTCGGCTTCAAAGTGCCAGTCGGGCAAACGCTTGAGGCTGGCCCGGTGCTCCGGCAGCGCGGTACGCAAGCCGTCCGGCACCAGCAGTTCCGCCGGGCGCAGACGCTCGAATTGCCCCGGCAGGGCGGCGGCATCGGTGGCCAATAAGCGGAAGTCGCCGTTGGCCAGATTGAGCCAGGCCAGGCCGATGCGATTGCGCTCGGCACAGAGGGCCAGCAGCAGGTTGTCCACCTTGTCGTTGAGCAGGGCGGCATCGGTCAAGGTGCCGGGCGTGACAATGCGCGCTACGGCCCGCTCCACCGGCCCCTTGCTGGTGGCCGGATCGCCGATCTGTTCGCAGATGACCACGGACTCGCCCAGCTTCACCAGCTTGGCCAGATACTGCTCCACCGCATGGAAGGGAATCCCCGCCATCTTGATGGGCTGACCGTTGGAACTGCCCCGGGTGGTGAGGGTGATGTCCATCAGCCGCGCCGCTTTTTCCGCGTCGTCGAAGAACAACTCGTAGAAGTCCCCCATGCGGTAGAACAAAAGCATGTCCGGGTGCTGCGCTTTGAGGCGCAGGTACTGCACCATCATCGGGGTGTGGCCGGGAAAGTCTGCGTTGGCAGTGTCGGCAGGGCTGGATTTTTTGACCATGGACGTACTCGCTGTGGAGGGCGGATTTTGCCCTAAGTCGTCCATGCCGTGAGCGGTCGTTTTAGATCAAGATCGCTGGGGCCGTGGTTTCAGGCCTTGAGTGCTTGCCGTGGTGGGGCATCACCTTCGATCCAGGAGGTTGGACAAAGGTGACGTGGCTGAAAATTACAGGCTGTGCACAACCTGAAGGTACCAAGTGCGGCCAGGCATTGGTAAATCAAAGGGAAGGTTGGCGCTGGATGTTCCCCAAAGACTTGGTTCTCGTACATCTGCGTTGAACAGGTTGTATACCGAGGCCCGAACTTCCCAATTGCCGAACATTCGCTCCCGGCGCAGGGCGAGGTCAAGGGTGCTGTAGTCCGCTAGCTTGGAGCGAGTGTCCCCAGGCTGACGGGACCGGTCTGCAACGAGATTGGCTGTCGTATCCAAAATCCATAGGGGGGCAATACGCCATGTGGCCTGGGCAAAATAACGACGGTGGGGGGCGAGGCCCGCATCCAGGCCGGTTGCTTCGTCGACGGATTTTTGTGCCGACAAGCTGCCTGTCAGTCTTAATTCCCGGCTGACATCCCAAGTGGTTTCAAGCTCTATACCGTCGCCGTGCTGTTTTCCTGCATTTTGTGCCGTTGAGCCCGTATTGGCCGTCGCGTTTGGCACAAAGCGAATAATGTCGTTCCATTGATAATGGAAAATATTGGCATTGACTTGAACATCTGCAGCAGCCTGCCAAGAGATGGCCGCTTCGGCTGTTGTAATCGTCTCAGGCTTGATGGCAGAGTTTCCCAAGGCTACAGGGTTGTTGATGTTGTACTGCTCAACCCAGGATGGGGCACGGAAGGCCCGGCCGAGCATGAATTTCGTGGTGATCGTCTGAGTGGTATCCCAGACCAGTGCGAGCCGGGGGTTTGTAGTGCCGCCGAAGTCGGAGTATTTGTCGTGACGGAGCCCGGCTGTCAGCGTCCAATCGCGGATGAAATTCCACTCATCCTGAATGTAGGCGTAATTGAGTCGGCGAATCCCTGTCTTCATGAAGGGTGACGTGGAGGAAACGTCCACGTAGGCGCCGAGAGGGTTTAGCTGGGGGCCTCCGCCACCGATAACGACCGAATAATTTTTCGATTCGGTTATCCGATAAATCTGTTGAACATCGTGGCCGAAACCAAAACGCAGCTTATGGTCTTGCCAACCGGTGTAGGACAGATTCGCAGAAGTTCTTAGTGCTCTTTCCCATTTACTGGGTGCGGCAAGAACGCCATTCGGGAAATTGTTGTTGAAGGCACCTGCCGGGTAAAGTTGGAGCGGTGTGGTAACAGTATTGGCCTGGTCCATAAAACTGACCTGGGCGGTTACATCCCAATCCGGTCGGAAATCGGCATCGTGCCAAATGAGATCGGAGGTATAGCGTTCAGATTTTGCGCGGCCTGTCGGGTCAAGGGCATCCGCAACACCGGGACCTGTTTCGATATTGTCCCGCAGGCGGTAACCCAGGCGCCAGCGCCAATTGGCGTAACTCATGTCAACCTGGCCGTCGATGGCGCTATAACCTTCGTTGATGCTTCCCGGGGCAAGGGAGGCATGGGTATTTAGTGCCTTATCAATCGCTGTCTGGGCATCTGCTTTGATGGAGCCATGCTGCCCATCCGTTTTGCCAACACGAAGGTAAGTGGCAACTTCGACTGCGCCCAAGTCTCCACCGTACTGTACCCAGGCGTTCTGGGTATTGAAGGAACCAACGCCAAAACCGTAACGGGTTCCGCCGATTTCTTTCGCAGTCTTGGTGATGATGTTAATGACGCCGGAAAAAGCATCTGCACCATACAAGGCTGAACCAGGGCCGCGAATAACTTCAATCCGGGAAATGTTTTCTACCGGGAGACTTGTGCCGAAGTCGGTGCGATTGCTTAGGAACAGGCTGGTCATGGGGACGCCGTTCATCAGCATCAGCACTTGAGGATTGTAGGTGCTGGTCATGCCCCGGATCAGATACTGGGAGGAAGACATGTATTCAGATTTTGAAACATGCAGCCCCGGTACTTTGACCAAGACTTCGTCAATATCCTTGGCACCCATGTTGCGGATTTCTTCTGCAGTAATGACGCTAGCAACGGCGGGTGCTCGGGACAGTAGTTGCTGGCTCCCCGTGGCAATGCTGACGGTGGCTTTCTCACCAAAAGAAAGCCCGAAGTCATCTTCATCATCCTGCGCCCAGGCCCCTTGTGCGCAGCCAAGAGCAATGCAGATCGCTATTGGTTTGAGTTTCAATTCCCTGAGACTGATTGTCGATTTGGCAATCATGACCATGCCTTTCGCTTCCCTTAAAGACTTTTTGATTAGTCGATTTTGTATTTTTAAAAGCATTATTGCCTAATCATCTCTTGATTGCTCATCATTGTTCCACTTTCGACGACGAGGACCGGTGTATTCAATTTGCGCGCAAGCCAGAGGAAAAGTCGCTCCTTCGGGGCGATTCAGTGCATCTTTGTAGCAGGGAGGCATTCCTGCGAGGAAAACCGGAAGCATGTACAAGTAATGGTCTTGGGGTGCTAGGCCTATGTCGAGGGAAAGCGCAGCGGACATGGCTGCATAGTTCATGCGCATGCGCCAACGGCCGGAAAGCAGAATTTCTTCTATCTGTAGAGCAAGCTTTACATAGGGGCCATCGGCAAGACCTTCTTGTCGCGCCAGAGTGAGGATGGGGCCGTTCCGTTCGTCTATGTCCATGCGCCGAACCGGACGCCCGTAGCCGGGGATTCCTCGGTGTTCCTGCAAATACTGGGTCACGATTGTTTCTAGTGTTTCCCCGGCCTCATTTCTCTGTTTTGCCTGTTCAAGAAATCCTGCAATGGCAATGATGATCTGCCCACCGTAAATCGAGGCTTCAGAAACAGCCAACGCAGCGGATATGCCCAAGATGCCGCTACTGCGGGTGCTGCCAGCCAAGGCCGCAACACGGTTGTTCCAGAGTCGTGCATCAGGGTAGCTGGTGTAAGTCCATATGGCGTCGAGTACTCGTAATTGGGACTCACTGAATTGACGGCCGGTGATCCCAAAGAGATAGAGCCCAAGCCAGCGAATATCTTTCAAATCCCGATGAAGATCATGACCTCGAAATATTGCCCTTTGACCCGGAAAGGCACCACCAACACGGGAGTGCAGAGGGCCTGCGTAATCGGAGAGCGAGTTTTTGGTCGTCATGGCCGCTCCCCTGGGTGATCCGGGTCATCTTCGACTATCTGTGAAAAGAAGGGGAAGTGACGATAGCCCAGCTTCTTTTGTTCCAGGGCATGGGCGGCAGCACCGGGTAAGCGCAGCAGGAGAAAGAGCATTTCAGCCTCGTCGGCAGTAAATCCTATTTGCGTAAATGCCGCTGCGACAACTCCGGTTATGGCCAAGGGATGGCTCACGACCTTTTCCAAGGCTGGGCGTTCCTGTTGTAACCAGGCCAGAGGCCCCTCAGGAAGGGTTTTCGCCAGAAGCTCCAGCAATTGCTTTACAGGTAAGGCGCATTGCTGGCCATAAGCGGAAAAACCTGGTGGTCGTTCAACAATGGGCCAGATTTCTTGTTTGCTGCTTGTCCGACGGATACTCAGGGCCGCGATTCGTTGCTCTTCGTTATCGCCAGCCTCTGTCCATGCACGCCAGGCAATCATTGCGTCGTAAATTTCGCGGGAACCACCGCTCGAACCTGCGCCAACAGCCAAGGCCGCCATCAAGGTGGATGCTGCCGTGGATCCGCCAACACCTGCTGCCATTGCCGCGTGGGTGGAAGGATCTCGGGGGCCTGGGTTGGCCAGGGCAACCGCCAGTATTTGCATGGCTTTTGACGTTTCCGGGGAGGGGGGCTCACCTTTGAATAAGAGATAGAGATAGTCGCTATAGCCAACCTGTCCCAGCAGATCACCAAAAACGTCATAGCCATGGCAATAGCAATAGGCGGCGTCGTAGGGGTTTTCAGCCTCGGGTTCTTCCTCCCATATGCTGGTTTGAAGGGTAACGGCGTTCAACTCCTGGCTCATGGTGCTGTTCCTAGTACGCGCATGCGCAGACTCATGGGAGGTACTTGTTCGGGATCAATATGAACGTCAAGCAAGGTCGGGCCCTTACGTTCAAGCAGTGAAGGAATATCCAGGGAGTCAAAATCCTCGGGCTGTCTCAGGGTGAAGCCCTCTGCACCCATGGCCTTTGCCATGGCAGCAAAATCGGTGGGGGGAAGTTCAAAACCGATAGGCTCAGCACCAGCCAAGCGTTGGCCGTGCTTGACCATGCCCAAGGCATGATCGTTGAGGACAACGTAGATTACCGTCAGCTTTTCCGCTACTGCGACGGAAATCTCCTGGCCATTCATGAGCATGCTGCCATCGCCGGTGATGCATACGACTGGGGCCTCCGGGTTACCCAGTGCGGTTCCAACAGCACCACCAATGGCCCAGCCCATGGGGGCAAAGTCCATAGTGACCCGGAGCCAGCCCGCATGGCAGTGACGACGACCAGGGATTCGGCGGTTGAGTTTGCTGTTCTTCCTTCTTTCTTCCTGGCGTCTATCGTTTGGACTCAGGTAATGAATACTCCACGCGACGCTATTGCCCGCATCCGCCAAGTAACGGGTCGTCGATGGGAGCCGGTTGCCAAGCTCATACATCAACCGCTGGGGCGTAATCAGCTTGGTGTCGGAGAGTAGATCGGTTTTGTCTTGAAGGGTAAGGAACCGCAGGGGATCGGCGGCATCCTCCTGCTGAGTAATGTTTCGTGAAGGAGCGGGATTGGCGTCCAGATGAGCTAGTAGTCGGTCAAAGATTGTGCGTAGATTGCCTCTGACGTGAAGGCCGGCCATGGGGGATTGCATCAGATGCTCGTCATTGGCGTCGATATGGACTAGGCGGTCATTGAGAAGAGCATCGCTCCAGCCACTGCTGGTCCACTCGTTCAAGGTCGTTCCCACCGCTAAAACCAAATCGATGTCCGGTGTGCGAAGTGCTGCCGCTGCTGATACATGGCCGGCAAAGCCGAAAACGCCGCGATGCCAAGGATGGTTAAGAGGAACTAGACCCTTCCCGTCAGGGGTTGTGACAAAGGGTATCTGGCGGCGACTGGCTAACTGGAGCATGGCTGGCGCTGCCTCACCACACCAGCCGCCGATCAGCATGACTGGATTTTTGGCTTGATCAATTCGTTCGCAAAGAAGGGTGAACGCATCCAGATCAAACATGGTCCGTGGCGCCAGCATGGCACGCAGATCGTAGCTGGGTACGGCGCTGGCAATAGGACTGCGCATTATGTCCAGGGGAACGGTGAGGTGTACTGGCCCCCGGGGTGGGCGTGCCGCATGTAGCAAAGCATCCACCAGTTTGTGTTCGATTTGGTCGGGGTGGGATATCAGTGAGTTGTAGCGGGAGCAGTGACGAAACATACCCAGCGTGTTAATGCCGGTGCAGGCTGATTCTTGCAGGGCACGTTTGCCGAAGGCCGGTAATACAGGCTGTCCGGTAATGACCAGCATAGGGATTTCATTGTCGTGAGCGCAGGCCACACCGGTGATTAAATTTGTAGCACCAGGCCCCGATGTTGCACAGCAGACGCCAATTTTTCCTGTTTCCCGGGTGTAGCCATCAGCCATAAAGGCAGCCCCGGCCTCATGGCGAGCCACCACTGGCCGGGGACCGCCACGGCGAGCACTTCGTGCTAATGCGTTATACAGTGGCTCGATTGCTCCACCGGGTACGCCGAAGACAAAGTCGATGCCGAGTTGCTCCAAATAGGCAACAATCAAGTCAGCCACTTCCGGTGCGTGAGTCACCACAGTCGTCGTATTCAGAGCTTTCTCGGACATTTTGATCTCCGTCAAGAAAGGCGTGTGCTTGATATTTATATGGCGTTAGACTATGACAAAGGTTATATGTTTTTGCAATATATTTTTGATCGTGTTGGAAAGTCAGGGCGAAAATTTCTAGCAAATGATGCTTGCTGTGATGTGGCTAGTAGCCGTCGACGGTTGGCTGAGATGCTTCAATAATGAGGCCTTGAGGTAACATGCCATCGTTGGTATGAATGGCAACGAGATACGATGAGTCATCAAGTCCTTGAGCCTGTTTCCACTGTCTTTGCAGTTTGGTTGACTTATTGGAGCAGGTCGGTCGGTACGGGGGAGTAGGCTTGTCGATGGTCTATGCAAAGGTCCAGTTTGGAATGAGATCGCTTCACTCACTGATTCAGGGAATTCTCTCGTTGCTGATGCTTGGCATCTTGCCCCTTGCCCATGGTGAGAAACTCGAGCACGTTGCTGTCATCTTTGCGGTGGACGATGCCTGGGCTGAGGAGGTTTCTCTTTCTTCGATTCTTAAGGGCATCGAATCGAATCCGGATGTTTTTGCCCATCAGTTCATCCTGAACAATCAAATCTACATGGCGGATGCCAGCAAGTCTGGCGCTATGGTGATCGCCGCCGACATCAATGCCCGCAATCTGGTTCGTCTTGCCGCAGAAACAAATAGCGGAGGCGGCAGTATTGCTGTCATTTATCCTGAGTCTGCGGAGCCCTATCGCAGTGTTTTTTCCCAGATCATCGATGGCATCGAAGACAAGGCAAAAAGTCGGGTAGTGCGTTACGTGGTCAGCAGTAATTCAAACTCCCAAGACATTGCGAACGAGTTGCGCCGCCAGGATGTCAAGGTTGTCATTGCTCTTGGACGGAATGGCCTCAAGACGGCCATGGCGCTTAATAGTGATTTGAAGATCGTCGCAGGGGGCTTGTTGTCGCTGCCGGAGGCTGATGTTCGAAAGTTAACCCTTCTGAGTCTGGCGCCAGCCCCCAGCCTGCTATTTGATCGGCTCAAGTCCCTGATGCCGGAAGTAAGCCGGGTGCATGTTGTGTACGACCCACAAAATAGTGGATGGCTCATTCGGATTGCGAAGGAATCTGCTCGTGCGGCGGGCTTGGAGTTGATCGCGGAAGAGGCCAGTGACCTATCAACGGCCCTTGTGCGCTATCAGAACTTTCTTGCCACAGCCGATCCTCGTCGTGATGCTCTTTGGCTTCCGCAGGATGTAACGACTGTGGATGAAGCTACTGTTCTTCCGCTTATTCTTCGTGAGTCCTGGAATCGGAATCTTGCCGTTTTTTCCAGCAATCTCTCTCACGTCAAACGGGGTGCCCTGTTTTCCCTTTACCCCGATACGACCCAGTTAGGACGAAATCTTGCCGTAACCGCACTGGATAATCTTTCCGGCTCCAGCAATCAGGGCCAATTTCCTTTGCGGGATGTGTTACTGGCCGTGAATCTCAGAACAGCCAGCCATTTGGGCTTGCATTTCAGCAATCGGCTGCAACAGAGTTTCAGCATGACCTTTCCGGAGCCCTGAATTTTCCATGACGTTCTGGTCTTCCTTTGTTCAGAAAAGCTCATTTCGCCGGCAACTGACCGTTGTCCTTGTGCTGGGTATTTTTTCCCTGGCCCTGATTTCCTCTTCTTTATTGACTTGGCAATCCAAGCAACGACTGCAGGATAACTTTCTTCAACAGGGGACGCGGATCGCCACCAGCTTGGGGCAACAAAGTCGTTTGTCCTTGCTTTTGCTGGCACCTGATAACGCCATTGAGGCCGTCAATACTGCACTGGCTTTCCCGGATATCACCGGGGTGGAGATTCGTACCTGGAACCATACGCAGCTCATGGCCAAGGGCAGTCTCGCCATTTCAAGTATTGCTGCCAGTACCGACTTGAGCAAAGTGACCGCCGCTTTTCTTGAGCGGGAGGACGGCTCGGCCTGGTATTTCATCGCCCCGGTAACCCAGGACAACTCGGCAATAGATTCACCATTTGAGATGCAGGATCGTGCTCCCCATGTTCTCGGGTATGTCCGGGTCGCTCAGAGCAAGGCAACCTTGCAGCAGATGAGTTGGGAGTTTTTTGCCGTTAATTTGACGATCTCTCTGGCCTTCGCTTTTGTTCTGATTCTGATCATCCGTCAGCTTGCCCAGCATCTTACTCGCCCCCTGGAGGCACTGGCACAAACCATGGGCAGGGCCGAGCGGGGCGAACGGGTAGAACCGGCATCGCTTTCCGGTTCGCGGGATATCGCCGAGATGGCCCATGCGTTCAATAGCATGATGCAGGTGCTTCAGGAACGGGAGCAGGAGTTGCGTCAATCCCGGGACGACGCAATGAGTTATGCGCGCCTGAAGGCCGAGTTCGCCGCCACGATAAGCCATGAAATCCGGACGCCCCTTAACGGCGTTATTGGCTCATTGGATATGTTGAAAAATGGCTCTTTGCCGACCCGTCAGGCTCAGCTTGTCCGCTTGGCCTGGGACTCTTCCCGTTTCCTGATGGAGTTGATCAACAACATTCTCGATTTTTCCCGACTTGAAGCGGGCAAGATCGAATCCGAACATATCGACTTCAATCTGCCAGAACTGCTCTCGGGTGTCGTCGAGATTGTTTCTCCGGAGGCGCGCCACAAGAATCTGTCCTTGATCTGGAGTATTCAGCCTCTTCTCGGAGAAAACTATTCCGGTGACCCCGGCCGTATTCGGCAGATTCTTATTAATCTGGTGGCTAACGCCATCAAGTTTACTGACCAAGGGTCCGTCAGCATTTTCGCCCGCAGTACGGAAAATGGGCGGGTGCGGATTCAGGTAAGCGACACCGGCATCGGCATCGCGGCAGAAAGCCTGGACCAAATTTTCGATTCCTTTACCCAGGCGGACGCATCAACCACCCGCAGATTTGGCGGTAGTGGCCTTGGTCTGGCGATCTGCAAAAAACTCACTCAGCTGCTGGGTGGCGAAATTGGTGTCATCAGCGAACCGGGAAAGGGCAGTACTTTCTGGTTTGACTTACCGCTGATTGAAGTCACTCCCCAAGCGCCTCAAGCATTGCCTGACCAGGAAACTGGCTTCAGCGCCAGAACAAATTGCAGGATTCTTGTGGTTGAGGACAATCGCACCAACCAGATCATTGCCTTGCGCATGCTTGAAATGTTGGGTGCTCAGGTTGGTATGGCCGCCAATGGTCTTGAAGCCGTGGCAGCCTATCGCAAGGAGCCTTGGGATCTGATTCTGATGGATTGCAACATGCCCGAAATGGATGGTTTCGAGGCGACGGCATCCATTCGCAGTATTGAGGCCGATGGCGACACGCGGATTCCTATCGTGGCGATGACGGCAGATACCCAACCTACCCACGTATCCAAATGCCTGGCTGCTGGCATGGATGATCACCTTGCCAAACCGCTGACTCTGGATGCTTTGAGTGAAGCCCTCAAACGCTGGCTGTCCTGGCAGTCAGAGCGCATCGCTCTCGATGGTGATGATGCCGATGATGGCCCCCTTAATCGCCAAGCTCTGGGTAACCTCAAGAGCGTTCTCGGTGATGATCTGGACAAGGCCATCAATCCCTTCCTTGAGGACATGCCACGTTATCTCGAAGAAATTTCCCAATTTCTTGCGGATGGAAATTGCGAGGCAATTCGCCGTGTCTCCCACGCCATCAAAGGCGCTGCTGGAAATGTAGGTGCCTTGCCGTTGGCAGCGGTGGCCCGGATTCTTGAAGAAAAATCCGCTCAGGGCGAGTTACTGGAAGCTGGCCGTCTGGTGGACAGGCTTCACGCCGAGTATGCCCAGGTGGAACCGCTACTCCGGGTTGAAATTGAAGATGGTGAAGATCTCGCGGCGGTGGCTTCGTCCGAGGATTCAGCCTTGGTCATGATTGTTGACGACGACCGGAGTACCCGGGCCACCTTGCGGGCGGCGTTGACGAATGCCGACTTCCGCGTGGAGGAAGCCAGTCATGGTGCCGAAGCTCTGGCTTTGCTCGAATGTTGTACCCCCGATGTGATCCTGATGGACGCCATGATGCCCATCATGGATGGCTTCACTGCCTGCGCGGCGATCAAACAGTCCCCTCTCTGGAAGGCGATTCCGGTGTTGATGATCACCGCCCTTGAAGATCGGGCTTCCATCGAAAAAGCATTTGAGGCTGGTGCCAGCGACTATCTCCCCAAGCCCTTGCATTTTTCCGTGGTCAATCAGCGGGTACGGCGCGTCGTGGAGGTTAGTCGTGCCGAACGCCATGTGCATCATCTGGCCTATAACGACATTCTTACCGGCCTGCCCAATCGACTGATGTTTACAAGCCAGATGGCCTTGGCTGTGGATCGGGCAACAGCCCACAAGACCCAGTTCGGGGTGCTTTTCCTGGATCTGGATCGTTTCAAGGTCATCAACGATACCCTCGGCCACGATGTTGGCGACTTCCTTTTGCAAGCCGTTGCGACCCGCATCAAGAACTGCGTCCGAACCGGTGATTGTGTCGCCCGGCAGGGGGGCGATGAGTTCACCATTTTGCTGAACGATTTGCCCGAACCCGCAGCAGCGGCTGCTGTTTCCCAGAAAATTTGTGCTTCCCTGGCCCAGCCTTTTGAAATCAATGGCCAGGAAATTTTCGTCAATGCCAGCATCGGCATTTCATTGTTCCCCGCGGATGGCGAGGATGTCAGTTCCCTTCTGCGCCACGCCGATACCGCCATGTATCGGGCCAAGCGCAGCAGTACCCGGGTTTGCTTCTACGAACCTCAAATGGAACAGGCCATTTCTGGTCATCTGAAGCTCGAAGCCGATTTGCGCCATGCCTTGGAACGGGACGAGTTACTGGTGTACTTTCAACCCGTCAGCCGAGCCGCCGATGGTCTGGTTGTCGGCATGGAAGCGCTAGTGCGTTGGCAGCATCCCACTCGGGGGCTGGTATCGCCGGTTGAATTCATTCCCATGGCAGAAGAAACAGGACTCATTGTTCCCCTTGGGGCGCAGGTGCTTAACATCGCCTGCCGCCAGGTCAAGGCTTGGCATGATCTGATGGGAACCTCTGACTTGCACGTAGCCGTCAATCTTTCTGCCCGACAACTGGAGCAGGCCGCCGATGTCGTGGTGATGGTGAAGGCTGCCTTGTTGGATAGCGGTTTGCCACCTTCATCCCTGATCCTTGAAATCACCGAAAGCGTGTTGATGGAACATGCCCGGGACACCATCGTCACCCTGCATCAACTGCGTAATCTCGGCGTACGGCTGGCCATCGATGATTTCGGTACGGGTTATTCTTCCCTCGGTTATCTCAAGCGCTTTCCCACCGACACCCTGAAGATTGACCAGTCCTTCGTGCAGGACATGATTCATGATCAGGATGCTGGCTCCATCGTCACGGGCATCATTGCCTTGGCCCACAGCCTTCGTCTCAAAGTCGTGGCAGAGGGGGTTGAAACGGTGGAGCAGCGCGATGCTTTGGCTGCCTTGGGCTGCGACTACCTGCAAGGCTATCTGCTCAGCCGTCCCATTCCTGCTGCCGAATTCCAGGATCGAATGCTCCCCTTCAGCAAGGTGGTCTGAGGGGCGCATTCGCGGAGCTATCCCCTGAGATAGCTCCGTTCCATTACTGCTGAGTGCTGTCCCAGCCCCCTCCCAAAGCCCGCACCAGACTCACCACCGACCGCGCCCGTTCGCCGTCCAGTTGTACGGCAACCCGCTGCTGCTGTAGCGCGCTGCGTTCCGCATCCAGCACGTTGAAGTAGGCGACGGCGCCTTCCCTGTATTGCACCTGGGCCAGTTGGGCGGCGCGGCGGGCCGAGGTGACGGCGCTGTCCTGTTCGCGGTTCTGGTCGCCGAGGATGCGCAGGTTGGCGAGGTTATCTTCCACTTCCTTGAAGGCTCGCAGCACCGACTGGCGATAGTTGGCCACGTCTTCATCGTAGGCTGCCGTGGCGCGATTGACGCCGGCCTCCCGGGCGCCGCCGTCGAACACCGGCAGGGTCAGCAAGGTGCCCACCAGGGGGCCGAAAACGGCGGTGCGGCTGGCGCTCTTGAACAGGTCGCCCAGTTCGTTGGACTCATAACCCAGGGCGCCGGTCAGGGATAGCCGCGGGAACCAGGCCGACTTGGCTGTGCCGATGCGGGCATTGGCGGCAGCCATGGCCCGTTCCGCTGCGGCGATGTCGGGGCGCCGCTCCAGCAGGGCCGAGGGCAGACCGACGGGAATGCTCACCTTGATCCGGTCCAGGGGCAGGCGCGCCAGACTGAAGTCCGCCGGGGCCTTGCCCAGCAGTATGGCCAGGGCATGTTCCGCCACGGCCCGCTGCCGGGAGATGCCCAGGGATTCGGACTGGGCCGCAGCGTATTCCGTTTTGGCCCGGGCCAGGTCCAGCTCGCCGATGTCGCCAGCGTCATAGCGGTGCTGGAACAGCTTCAGGGTTTCGCTGCGCAGCTTCACGGTTTCTTCGTAGAGGGCCAGGCTGGCGTCCAGTTCCCGCACCAGGAAATAAGCCTGGGCCACGTCGGCCTGGAGGGCCAGCAGGGTGGAGCGGAACAGGGCGCTGTTGCGTTCCGCGTCGAAGCGGGCTGCATCTGCCGCCGTGCTCACCCGGCCGAACAGGTCGGCCTCATAGGAGAAACTGGCCTGGGCGCGCCAGAGGGTGACGGCCTTGGTATCCGCTTCCGGGGCCAGGCCCTGGGAGGCGGGCGAAGGCCGTTGCCGGGTGGGGCCGAAGCCCACTCCCACCTGGGGGAACAGGGCTGAGCGGGCGCTTTGCTCCAAAGCCCGGGCTTGGCCAAGACGAGCCGCTGCTGCCTTGAGGTCCTGGTTGGCGGCCAGGGCCTGGGTTTCCAGTTCGTCCAGTTGCGGGTCGGCAAAGACCTTCCACCATTCGCCCCGGGGGGCTTCTTCCGCCGGTTGGGCCGGCTTCCAGTCGCCTTCGTTGCCTTGCGTTGCGGCAGCTTCCTTGAAGGCTGTAGGCGTTGCCACGTCGGGGCGCTGGTAGGTGGGGGCCACCGAGCAGCCAGCCAGCACCAGCAGGGTGGCGAGCAGGGTGCTGAGAGAGGTTGTTTTGGTTTTCATGGCTTACTCCATATCCGAATGATGAGCGCCGGGGCCGGCCACCAGAGGGGCGTCGTGATGGGCGGCAGAGTGCAGTTGGCGACCGTGGGCCAGCTTGCGCAGCAGGACGTAGAACACCGGCGTCAGGAACAGGCCGAACAGGGTCACGCCGAGCATGCCGAAGAACACGGCAATGCCCATGGCGTGGCGCATTTCGGAACCGGCGCCGGTGGAGGTGACGAGGGGGATGACGCCCATGATGAAGGCGAAAGAGGTCATCAGGATGGGCCGCAGTCGCAGCCGGCTGGCGTTGATGGCAGCCTCCACCGGCGTGGCGCCCTGCATCTCCAGTTCCCGGGCGAACTCGACGATGAGGATGGCGTTTTTGCAGGCCAGCCCCACCAGCACCATGAGGCCGATCTGGGTGAAGATGTTGTTGTCGCCGCCGGTGAGATAAACCCCGGTGAGGGCGGCAAGGATGCTCATGGGCACGATCAGGATCACCGCCAGGGGCAGGGTCAGGCTTTCGTACTGGGCGGCCAGCACCAGGAACACCAGCAGCACGCTGATGGGAAAGACCCAGATGCCGGCATTGCCCGCGAGGATCTTCTGATAGGTGAGGTCGGTCCATTCAAACTTCACGCCCCGGGGCAGAGTTTCCGCGGCGATCCGCTCCGCCGCCGCTTCGGCCTGGGCCGAAGAGAAGCCGGGAGCCGGGCCGCCGTTGATGTCCGCCGCGGTGTAACCGTTGTAGCGCACCACCATTTCCGGGCCGAAGGTCTGCTTGACCTGGACCAGGGACGACAGGGGCACCATCTCGCCGTTGCTGTTGCGGGTCTTCAACAAACCGATGTCTTCCGGGTGAGCGCGGAAAGGCGCATCGGCCTGAGCCCGCACCTGATAGACGCGACCGAAACGGTTGAAGTCGTTCACGTAAAGGGAGCCCAGGTAGATCTGCATGGTGTCGAACACGTCGGTCACCGCCACGCCTTGCTGCTTGGCCTTGGTGCGGTCCAGGTCCACGTCCAGCTGCGGCACGTTGATCTGGTAGCTGGAGAACATGGGGCCCAGTTCCGGCGCCTTGCTTGCGGCAGCGACAAAGGCGTTGGCGGCGTTGTTGAGCTCGGCGTAACCCAGAGCGCCCCGGTCTTCGATCTGCATCTTGAAGCCGCCCACGGTACCGAGGCCCATCACCGGTGGCGGCGGGAAGACGGCGATGAAGGCATCCTGAATCGCGGCGTATTGCTGATTGAGGGCACCGGCAATGGCGCCAGCGGAAAGCTCTTTGCCATGGCGTTCGGCGAAAGGTTTCAGGGTGACGAAGACGATGCCGGCGCTGGAACTGTTGGTGAAGCCGTTGATGGACAGGCCGGGGAAGGCCACGGCACTTTCCACGCCGGGTTGCTTGAGGGCGATGTCGCCCATGCGGCGGATCACGGCTTCGGTGCGATCGAGGGAGGCGCCGTTGGGCAGTTGGGTGAAGCTGATCAGGTACTGCTTGTCCTGGGCCGGCACAAAGCCGCCGGGCACCAGATAGGAAACGCCCAGGGTCAGGGCCAGCAGCACCACATAAACCCCCATGGAGCTTGCCTTGCGGGCGATGACGCGACTGACGCCGCTACCGTACTTGTCCGAAGTGCGGTTGAAAAAGCGGTTGAAGCCGGCGAAGAAGCCGCCCAGATAACGGTTCATCTGCACCGTCAGCCAGTCGGGCTTGGCATCGTGGCCGCGCAGCAGCAGGGCGGACAGGGCGGGGGAAAGGGTCAGGGAATTGAAGGCCGAAATCACCGTGGAGATGGCGATGGTCATGGCGAACTGCTTGTAGAACTGGCCGGTGAGGCCGGTCATGAAAGCCAGGGGCACGAACACGGCGACCAGGGTCAGGGCGATGGCGATGATGGGGCCGGACACTTCGCGCATGGCCCGGTAGGTGGCATCCCGCGGCGAGAGTCCCGCCTCGATGTTGCGCTCGACGTTTTCCACCACCACGATGGCGTCATCCACCACGATGCCGATGGCCAGCACCATGCCGAACAGAGACAGGGCGTTGATGGAGTAACCAAAGCCCAGCATCAGGGAGAAGGTGCCGACAATGGACACCGGCACTGCCAGCAGGGGGATCACCGAGGCGCGCCAGGTTTGCAGGAAAACGATCACCACCAGCACCACCAGGGCAATGGCTTCGAGCAGGGTATGCACCACCGCCTTGATGCTGGCGCGGACGAACTGGGTGGGGTCGTAGACGATGCTGTAGCTCACCGAGGAAGGGAAATCCTTCGACAGTTCGGCCATGGCTTCCCGCACCTGGGCCGATACATCCAGGGCGTTGGAACCAGGGGCCTGGAAGATGGGAATGGCCACGGCGGGTTTGTTGTCCAGCAGGGAACGCAGGCCGTATTCCGAGGCGGCCAGTTCGATACGGGCCACATCCGCCAAGCGGGTGACGGCGCCGTCCTTTGCGGTCTTGAGGATGATGTCGCCGAATTCGGCCTCGGTCTTGAGCCGGCCCTGGGCATTCACATTGAGTTGCAGGGGCACGTTGGGGCCGGCCGGCGAAGCGCCGATGACGCCGGCGGCTACCTGCACGTTCTGTTCGCGAATGGCGCGGATTACATCACTGGCGGTCAGATCGCGCTGGGCTACTTTCTGCGGATCAAGCCAAATGCGCATGGCGTAGTTGCCGGAACCGAACAGGCCCACTTCGCCCACGCCCTGAATCCGCGCCAGGCGGTCCTTGACGTTGAGTACTGCGTAGTTGCGCAGGTAGGTCATGTCGTAGCGGTTGTCTGGCGAGGTCAGGTGCACCACCATGGTCAGGGTTGGCGAGCTCTTGAGGGTGGTCACGCCCAGGCGTTGCACATCCGATGGCAGCCGGGGCAGGGCTTGCGAGACGCGGTTCTGCACCAGTTGCTGGGCCTTGTCGGGATCGACGCCGAGCTTGAAGTTCACCGTCACCGTCAGGTTGCCGTCGCTGTTGGCCTGGGACTGCATGTAGAGCATGTTCTCCACGCCGTTGATGGATTCCTCCAGGGGGGAGGCCACGGTTTCGGCGATGACCTTGGGGTTGGCGCCGGGGTACTGGGCCCGCACCACCACCGAGGGCGGCACCACTTCCGGGTATTCGGAAATGGGCAGCTTGAACAGAGAGAGCACGCCTCCCAGCAAGAGCAGGATCGATAACACCCCGGCAAAAATGGGGCGGTCGATGAAGAATTTTGAAATGTTCATGATGTGTTTTTCCTGAGCGGAACCGGGGCGCCCGGCTTAGCGGGCGGCGTCCTTGCTGTCGGCCTTGGCGGCGGGAGCGGGGGGCGTGGCATCCGGGGTAACTGCGGGGGCTGTTGCCGAGGCGGCGGCGGGTGTCACCGGCTTGCCGCTGTCCATGGCAACCAGTTGAGGCGTGACAGCATCGCCGGGGTGCACCCGTTGCAGGCCGTTGACCACGATGCGTTCGCCAGCTTTCAGGCCGGTTTCCACCACTCGCAGACCTTCCTGCAAGGCGCCGGTCTGGATTTCCCGGTAGGCAGTCTTGCCGGCGCTATCCACCACCAGCACGAAGCGTTTGTCCTGGTCGGTGCCGATGGCTTTTTCGTCGATCAACACGGCTTCCCGGTCCTTGCTGCCGCCCAGGCGCAGACGGGCATAGAGACCGGGGATCAGTTGACCTTCGGCATTGTCGAAAATGGCGCGGACGCGGATCGTGCCCGAGCTGCCGTCGAGACGGTTATCCACCGAGTTGATGGTGCCGCGGCGGGGAAAGCCTTCTTCGTTGGCCAGGCCCAGATGCACCGGCAAGGGTGAGCCCTTGGCCGTGCGGGTGGGATTCACCAGCTTGAGGAAAGTTTGCTCATCCACGTCAAAGGCGGCGTAGATGCGGGCAGCGGAAACCAGGGTGGTCAGGGGCGTGGGACCGTTGGCGGTGACCAGATTGCCGATGGTCACTTCGGCCCGGGACATGCGGCCGTCAATGGGGGCGCGAATCTGGGTGTATTCGAGGTTGAGCTTGGCAACGCGCAGGGCGGCCTGGGTGACTTGCGCAGTGTTCTTCTTGTCCTCGAAGTCGCGCTTGGCAATGGCATTTTCGGCCAGCAGGCGTTCGGCCCGGGCGAGTTCGGAGGCGGCGTATTCAGCCCGGGCTTCGGCGGCAGAAACCTCGGCGGCATAGGGGCGCGGGTCGATGGTGAACAGCGGGTCTCCCTTCTTCACCAAGGCGCCGTCCTTGAAATGCACGGCGGTCAGCACGCCGGAAACCTGGGGCCGGATGTCCACCTTGTCGATGGCTTCCAACCGACCTGAGAAACTTTGCCAGTCGGTAATGTTGCGCTGGAGGACTTCGGCCACCTCCACGGCAGGGCCGGCGCTTTGCGCGGCAGCGGGAGCGTTGCTGGCCCGGGCCTGGATCATGGCGATACCGCCCCAGGCCACGAACAGGCTGGTGAGGGCGACGACAAGGCGTTTTTGATTTTGGCGGTTCATGGTTGTTCCTCTCGAAGGTGGGGTGATGGTCAGTGTCTGGAGGCGGTGAATCGGGAACGACAGGCTGTCCGCTCTGCTGGCAGGGGCTGGGATGCTAAGAAAGCCGGGGCCAAGTGCGAATACCTATTCATCGGTGTTTCTTGCCTATTGCTCTAAAGCTGTTTCAGGGCCTGCGGCAAAACGGCGCTGCAGGAATTCGGCGGCCTCTGCCAGCAGCGGCAGATGGCTGTTCAACTCGGCGTGCTTGACGGCGTAGCGGGTGATCTGGGTGGGCACGCCGGCGGTAATCAGGGCGCTGGCGTATTGCTCGGCCTCCCGGTGCAGCACGTCGCATTCGGCAGTGGCAATCAGGGCCGGCGGTAGGCCCTGCAAGCGGGTGGACTCCAGGGGCGAGGCGTAGGGATGCAGCTTTTGCAAAGTCTTGGGCAGGTACTGGGCGTAGCAGTCGCTGCAGGTTTCCGGTTGCAGGTCGGACCGCAATTTTTTGGCATCGCCCTGGCGGGTCATGCTTGGGTCGAGCATGGGGCCGATCAGCACCTGGGCCAGCAGGGGCGGGGCGTTGCGGTCCCGCAGGATCAGAGCCAGGGTGGCGGCGATGTTGCCGCCAGCATCGTCCCCGGCCACGGCCAGGCGGCTGCTGTCGATGCCCAGACGCTTGCCCTGCTTGCGCAGCCATTGGGCAGCGGCGTAGGCGTCTTCTGGCGCTGCGGGAAAGGGCCGGGCCGGGGCCAGGGAATAGGCCACCGAGAACACGGCGGCTGCGGCTTTTTCTGCCAGAAAGCTGGCGGGGATATCCGCATCGTCCAGGTCGCCGGCAACAAAGCCGCCGCCGTGGAAATACAGCACGGCAGGGGCGTGATCGATACCGACGGGGCGGTACAGGCGTACCGGCAACGCATCAAGAAATCCGGGGATGACAAAGTTCTCCACGGCGATGCGGCCCACGGCTTCCTGCACGGATTGGAGATAGGTTTGAACGGCATCCATCGCGGTGTTTTTTCTCTTGGAATGAAAAAGTGATTGCTGACGGATGCATTCTGGGTGTTAAACAAAGCCAAATAAATACTTAAAACAAGACAACACTGTTCGGGATTTGCCAACAATGGCGATGGGCATGAGTCGCCGGTTCGGGCTCGGCAGAGTGCGACAAGGCTGGGTTAAGAATGGGCGTGGATGGATTTCAGGCCCTGATGATGGGTTTTGAGTTGAATTATTTTCACAATCAAAATCGGGTCTTGATTGGTCTAAAGACGCATGGTTTAGGCATATTTGTTTTCGCGCCGAAGCCATGGCCCGTAAAAACACCTGAAATGGTGAATTTTTTTCACTCCATTGGAATACGCCGCCCAGCCGTATCCGTTAGACCGGGTTTTACCCTGGGCGGGAAGCCAGCCCTTTTTCTCCCGCAGAGTCGTGGATTCGCGTTTTTGCGGGGTGACGACCGTTTTGGGGGACAGCTTTTTCGGGCGAAGGATCAGGACGAAGGGACTTGATTCGCGTTTCCCGCGCGCTATGGGTGATTTGCCGAAGTAGGGACGAGCCGCAACAGGGTGATTTCGGAAGGCGCGCCGAAGCGTTTTGGCGGCCCCCAATAGCCAGTGCCGCGGCTGGTATAGACCCGGAGCTGGTCCTGTCGATGCAGTCCGGCGGTGTAGGGCTGCTGCAGGCCGACGAACAGATTCCACGGCCAGAACTGCCCGCCGTGGGTGTGGCCGGACAGTTGCAGGTCGAAGCCCGCTGCGGCGGCAGCTGTTGCGGTGCGTGGTTGGTGGGCGAGCAATATTTTTGGGATGCCTGGCGGACTGCCGGCCAACGCCGCAAGAGGGTCGCTGCGCTGCGCCGGGTCGAAGGCCCCGGCGCTGTAATCGGTGACGCCGGCAAGTATCAGGCGTTCGCCGTCGTGTTCGATGACGACGTGTTCGTTCATCAGGCCGCGCAGTCCCAGGCGGCGGAACTCTGCAATCCATTCATCAACGCCCGAGTAGTACTCGTGATTGCCGGTGACCCAATAGGCGCCGTGTCGCGCCCGGAGTTGCGCCAAGGGCGCGGTATGGGCCGACAGCTGCGAAACACTGCCGTCCACCACGTCGCCGGTGATGGCGATGAGGTCAGCGCCAAGGCCGTTAACGCGATTGACGATGGCGCTGACGTAGTCGCCCTTGATGGTCGGCCCGACATGGATGTCGCTGATCTGGGCGATGGTGAAGCCAGTCAGGGCTGGCGGAAGCCCTGCCAACGGGATGTCGATGCGAACCACCTGGGCTACCCGCCGCGCATTGACGAAGCCAATGGCCGTCACCGCCACCGCCGCCAGGAGCACGGCCAGCGCCGAGATGTCGGCCAGGGCCGGTGTTCCCACCGCCAGCAGCACCAGGTCGCGCAGCAGGGTCAGCACCAGAACCGAAGAGAACAGGCCCATGATCAAGGAGCCGATCCACACAAGTCGGTCAGCCAGAGCTTGGGTGGCGACGATGAAACGGGCCAGCATGCCGAGGGGAATCAACAGCGTGGACAGGGCCAGCAAAGTAACGCCGATGATCGTTCCCGCAATGCCGATAGGGAGTGCCGGCAGCAAGCGCCAGCCGATATAGGTGTGAAGGGCGATCAGGATGGGCAGGACGGTCAACACAAAACCGCGCAGCCGTCTGCGCAGGTCAATCGGTGTCAGTGTTGGTGCTGGCGGTCGCGGTGCGACATATTCATTGGTCATGGTGGCTTGAATGGTTTGCGGGGTGCTTACCTTCTTGTAGACGGATTGCCCATCTGGATATTGTGGGTGGCAGGATTTTTCTTTGAATCGTGCCCCGGAAGTGTGTCTTTCGCAGGTGGGTGAGGGCGTCTCAGGGCCGCCGTGACGGGTTTCCGCCGGTGATTGCTGTGGATTGAATTGCCGAGACCTTTAACCCCCCCCCGCCCCCCTTGTAAGGGGGGAGTTCGTGGAAAGATGTTTTGGGCAGCAGGCCCCTCCCCTGATAAGGGGAGGACGGGAGGGGTTGCGCTGTTTGCTTCCTCCCGTTTTCAACTCAATTTCTCAGACCAGCTCTGCCAAGGCTGCTGCGTTGAAGTCCTTCAGGTTCGCACTGTCGCCGGTACGCACCTTGGTTACCCAGCACGGGTCGTTGAGGAGCGCCCGGCCGATGGCGATCAGGTCGAACTCGCCGCGTTCCAGTCGGTGGACCAATTTGTCCAGGGCGGCAGGCTGGGAGCTTTCGCCGCCGAATGTGCCGAAGAAATCTCCCGACAGGCCCACTGAGCCGACACTGATGGTGGCTGCGCCGGTGAGCTTCTTGGCCCAACCAGCGAAGTTCAGCCCGTCGGCGCCGTCCACTTCCGGGAATTCCGGCTCCCAGAAACGGCGCTGGGAGCAGTGCAGAACATCCACGCCAGCTTCCACCAAGGGCAGTAGCCAGTCGGCCATGGCGTCGGGCGATGCAGCGAGACGGGCGGCGTAGTCCTGCTGCTTCCATTGGCTCAGGCGCAGAATGATGGGGAAGTCGGGCCCCACTGCGGCGCGCATGCTCTTCACCACTTCGACAGCGAAGCGGGAGCGTTCCTTCAGGGTAGCGCCGCCGTAGCTGTCGCTGCGTTTGTTGGTACCGCTCCAGAAAAACTGGTCGATCAGATAGCCGTGGGCACCGTGGATTTCGAAGGTGTCGAAGCCCAGTCGTTTGGTGTCCGCGGCGGCGCGCGCGTAGGCAGCGATGGTGTCGGCAATGGTCGCATCACTCATAGCTTCGCCCCGGGGAGTATCGGGGGCGACGAGGCCGGAAGGGCTTTCCACCGGTCCCGGCGGCACCCAGCTGCTGGCCGGTTCCATCATGGCCGGCACTGAACCCACATGCCAAAGCTGCGGCCCCATCTTGCCCTTGGCGGCGTGTACGCCGTCGATCACTTTTTTCCAGCCCGCAAGGGTGGCTTCGCCGTGGAAATCAGGCACCTTCGGATCGTTCTTGGCGGCGGGGCGATCGATGGCCGTGCCCTCGGAAAGGATCAGTCCCACTTCGTTTTCGGCGCGGCGCTGGTAGTAGGCGGCCACATCGTTCCCCGGTACGCCGTCCGGCGAGAAGGAGCGCGTCATGGGCGCCATGACAATGCGGTTCTTCAATGCCAGGGACTTGATCTGGAAGGGTTGAAACAGGGCGTCAAGCTGCGGTGAATTCATGGGTGTTGTGCTCCATTTGGGTTGGACCGAAAGTTCTAGCAGGGCAATTCTGGGCGTTGTTTGCCAATGAATAAAGGTGTATATATTGATAATACTATTCAGCAAACACCAACAATCTTATCGGGCAAGGGTGGGTAAAAATGGACAGATTTCAGGCAATGCAAGTGTTCATGGCGGTGGTGGATGCCAACAGTTTTACCCGGGCGGCAGACAACCTGAGCCTGCCCCGAGCCACGGTGACCACCACGGTGCAGGGGCTGGAAAACATGCTCAAGGTGCGGCTGCTCAATCGCACCACCCGCAGCGTCAGCCTGACCCCCGACGGGGCGGCTTATTACGAGCGCTGCGCCCGCATCCTGATGGATTTGGAAGAAACCGAAGCCGCCTTTCGCGACGTGGCGAAGCGTCCCCAGGGCCGATTGCGGATCGATGTGCCGTCCACCATCGGTCGCCTGATCCTGATTCCGAAACTCTGCGATTTTCATAACCGCTATCCGGACATCGACCTGGTGATCGGTCTTGGCGATCGGCCCGTCAATCTGGTGCAGGAGGCGGTGGATTGCGTGATCCGCGCCGGCGATCTGGTGGACTCGACCCTGGTGGCGCGCCGCATCGGCAGCTTCAGCTTCATGACCTGCGCGGCGCCGGCTTATCTGGAGCGTTGCGGCGAACCGAAAACCATTGAGGACTTGGCCCAGCACAAGGCCGTGCAATATTTTTCCAGCCGTACCGGACGCAACATCGACTGGGAATTCATCGTGGACGGTGTCAGCCAGGAATTCAAGATGGAGGGCAGCATCGCGGTGAACGACGCCGAGGCCTACATGGCTTGCGGCCTGCAAGGCTTTGGCCTGGTCCAGGCGGCCCGCTTCATGGCGCTGCCCTATCTGGAAGACGGTTCCCTGGTGGAAATATTGAAACAGTTGAAGCCATCGCCGCTGCCGATCTCGGTGCTGTATCCGCAGAACCGACACCTGTCGCCAAAAGTTCGCGCCTTTACCGATTGGGTGGCGGAGTTGTTCGGCCAATGCCCCTTGCTCAACGGTCGGGGAGGGGAAGAGGACTACGACGGCACTTGCACCATCGGCAACAAGTCCAGCGGCAATACCCTGCGGGAAGTGCTGGAGCAGAACAACTTTGCGGAAAGTACCTTCTAGCTGCGCTTGCAGCATCAACGGAGTGCACGCTCGATTGCTATAAGGCTATCCTTATGCGGAAGCTGATCACGGAGTTGCGCCTTGACCTTACATCCCGATGAACTCGAAAAAAATGCCGGTGATGACCGTGCGTTGAACTTTCGTTTGATTCTGGATCACATGCCGGCAATGATCGGTTACTGGGATAGAAATCTGCGCAATCGTTACGGCAATCATGCCTACAAATTCTGGTTCGGTATTGATCCCGAAACGATGTTGGGCAAACACATCAGTGAAGTCATCGGCGAGGAGCGTTACAGGCTCAATCTTCCCTATATCGAAAAGGCTTTGGCAGGTGAAGCTCAGGAGTTTGAGCGCGAGATACCGTCCCCTGATGGAAGCGCTGTCAGGTATTCCCTGGCCAATTACATCCCGGATATCGTCGACGGTGAGGTCATGGGCTTCTATGTGATGGTGTCGGATATCACCACCCTGAAAAAGACCAAAATCAAGCTCCAAGAAAGTGAAGAAAAGCTACGCCACAGCGAGAACCTGTACCGCTCTATCCTGGAAGAGCAGACCGAGATCATCTCTCGCATCAGGCATGACGGTACCTTCATCTTCGTCAATGAGCGTTATTGTCAGTTTTTCAAACGATCGCAAGAGCAGTTGATTGGGAAGGTATGGCATCCGTTAGCACATCCTGACGATCTCAAAAACATTTCCGACAGATTGAGTGCGATTAGCGTCGACAACCCCATCGTTGTGATTGAAAACCGTATATCCAATGGCGATGGAGAATTGCGCTGGATGCAGTTCGTCAATCAGGGCTTCTTTGACGAGCGGGGAAATTTGCTGGAGATTCAGTCGGTGGGGCGGGATATTACCGACCGGGTCAATGCCGAAATGGCCTTGGCGAAAGTCCGTGACGAGCTTGAGCAGCGCGTTCAGGAGCGGACAGCAGATTTACAACGGCTGGCGATGGAAGCAACGATGGCGGAGGAAAAAGAGCGGCAAGCCATCGCTCAGGATTTGCACGATGATCTCGGTCAATACCTGCACATCCTGCGTCTCAAAATCGATGCCCTGGCAACGAAAAATCCATCCATTGAAAAAACGACGGTGGACGAGTTGATTGCCCTGGTGGCCAACTCTAGCGGATTGGTTCGATCCCTCACCTCCCAGTTGAGTCCTCCCGTGCTGAAAACCTTGGGTTTGCAGGCTGCCCTGGAGTGGTTGGCGGAGGAAATGGAACGGCAGTACGGCCTTGTCGTACAGGTTCAAGCGAACCCGATCAAGATTCCCCTGACCGCAGTCCAATCCTCCATCCTTTTTCGATCAGCCCGCGAGTTGCTATTCAATGTGGTGAAGCATGCCCAGGCCCGGACGGCCTTTGTGCGCCTTGAGGTGACTGGCGGCAACAGCTTGATGCTGGAGGTCGAAGATAACGGTATAGGAGCTTCTTGCCTTAGTGCGGAGAATGGCAATCAAAACGGGTTTGGTCTGGCCAGCCTGCGCGAACGATTGAATTTTCTCGGGGGGGGCATTTCGCTTTGTACCTCAAGGCACGGTGGACTCCGTGTCACGTTGACCTTGCCCCTGGATGTTGTTTTAGTCGGTACCTCACAATGAAAATACGCCTTGTACTCGCTGATGATCACCGCATGTTTCGCGAGGTTCTTCGCCTTTCCTTGTCGACTAATCCTGAGTTGGAAGTCGTGGCGGAGGCTGGAACGGGCGGTGAAGCGCTCGAATGTGTTTCTCGCGATAAGCCGGATGTTCTTGTGTTGGATATCGCGCTGCCGGATGGCAGTGGAATCAGTTTTATCCAGGAAGCAAAGCGCAGACATCCGCAGCTGCGCATTCTGATTTTGAGCGGTTATGCAGAGAAGGTCTTTGTAGACGAGGCCTTAAAGGCTGGAGCCAATGCCTACGTCGTCAAGTCTGCTGGTACTGAAGAACTGCATAAGGCAATTCAGGCCATCACCTTGGGCCAGGTTTATCTGTCTCCCGAGGTAGTCAATGTCTCCGTGAGATGTCAGGACAAGACCGGGGAAAACAGCCTGCCGCCGTCCAGTGTGCTGGGGCCGCGGGAAAAAGAAGTACTGAGTCTGTTGGCAAAGGGTTTGCGTGCCAACGAGGTCGCTAGCCATCTTGGCATTGCAACGGCAACGGTCGAAGTACACAAGCGCAATCTGAAAAAGAAACTGGGGCTGAGCAGCCCAGCTGAACTCACCCGTTACGCCATCCGAGAAGGGCTCCAATCCATCTCGAATTGAGATGCGAATAATGCGAGCTACCTTTTTTTAGGTAGTTCGGCTACCCATTTCCCCTAATTGATTAGCCTATTACTTAAGGCTAACCTGCAACTCGCTTTCTGTGTCGCAATGCATTGTATTTCATTGGAAATATTTGAAATGCGTTACGCGTTGATTGTGTATGGATTTGGCGGGTTACTCATCGGGGGTAGGTGCAATGACAATATCTAGGCGTTTGCTGATGCTTATTCTGGCATCAGTTATTTCTCTTCTTTTTCTCTCCGGGCTAAATATGGTGCAGACAGACCGGGTTTATGAAAAAGCCAATTTCGGTAACGTCAATGTAGTGCCGAGCATTTTGCTATTAGAAAAAGCCGGTACCGAGTTTGGTCGTATGCGGATTCGTACGTATCGACATGTCGTGAACACTGATCCGAAAATCAAGGCTGAAGTTGAAAAAACACTTGAGGATGCAGAAGCCAAGGTTCAAAAGGCATTGAGTGAGTATGACAAATTCACGGTTGACCAAGAAGACAAAAAACTTCTTGAGGAAGAAAAGCAAGCCTTCCAAGGCTATATAGAGTCTGACAAAAAAATCATCGAAGCTTCCAAACAGAATAATCACGACGAAGCACTGAAATCGCTATCAAATGCGGCCCCTATTGCTGAAAAAATGAATAAAGCTCTGGAAGAACATATGAGCTATAACAAAAAATTGGGGGATACAACAACGTCAGAGGCTGCGGCAACAAAGAAAATGACCTTATGGTTGTCCATTGGTATTTCTTTGGCAGCAACTGCATTGATTGCATTTATCGGTTTGGCGATACGTAGCAGCATTACTACCCATTTGCAGGATGCAAACCAGCTGGCTGATCGGATTGCCGCTGGCGATTTGACTGCTTCCGGCCAACAATCCCATTCGACGGATGAAATCGGTCAGTTGATGACCGCCATGGAGAAAATGCGGTCCGAGCTTTCGAGCACGGTTGGCAGTGTGGTCCGTAATGCTCAGGAGTTGTCTTCCTCCGCCAGCCAACTTTCCACCGCGGCGCAACAGGTTTCCATCAGTACCGAAAGCCAGTCCAGCTCCACCTCTTCCGCTGCGGCAGCCGTGGAAGAACTGACGGTCAGTATCGATACCGTCGGCAGCAGTGCCGACGATGCTCGCCTACAGGCCCAGGATGCAGGCACCATGGCTGAGGCCAGCGGCAAAGGCGTTGGTGATGCCACTAACCAGATCATCCAAGTAGCGGCCAGCGTTGAGGATACGTCTACCCAGATCCAAGCCTTGGCAGAACAAGTGCAGTTGATCGGCAATATCACCACGGTGATTCGCGATGTGGCGGACCAGACCAATCTGTTGGCCCTTAACGCAGCCATTGAAGCCGCCCGGGCCGGCGAGCAGGGGCGGGGCTTTGCCGTGGTAGCTGACGAAGTGCGCAAACTGGCAGAGCGCACCACCAGTTCCGTACAGGAAATCAGTGCCGTCATCGGCACCATTCAGCACGGTGCAGAAGCGGCCGTGAGCAGCATGCAGGCCAGTCGTCAGGTGGTGAGTGCGGTGGTGGAATCGGCCAAGGCTGCCAGCGATTCCATGCAGGGCATTCAGGGGGCCACGGAAACAGTGCAGTACGCGATTACGGGGATTTCCGAAGCCCTCAAGGAGCAACGAGGTGCTTCAACTGAATTGGCCCGTAACGTGGAAACGATCGCCCAGATGTCGGAAGAAAATTCCGCTGCCGTGGCTTCGGTAGCGGATACGGCCAACCGTTTGGTGGTTGTGTCAGACAGCCTCAAATCCAGTGTGGCGCGGTTCCGCTTGTAAAGCTCGTCTGTGACAGACACCCCGGTATTCCCTTGGTTTTGGGGTATGCCGGGATTCGTATTTTTATCCGGCAGCAGGTTCGCCATCCCGCGCTTTGGGATGGACCCGCAACAGCACGATGCGGGGGCCATTCATTTTCTTGACCACCACATCGAATTGCTCGAAGGCAATCTTGTCGCCTTCCTTGGGTAGGTCGCCGAGTTTTTCCATGATGAGGCCGCCTACCGATTCGGCAGTGTCGGTATTGAGCTCCAGTCCCAACGCCCGCTCCAGGGTAAAAATCGGCAGGCTTCCCTTGCCGATGAGGGTGCCGTCATCGAGCCAGGTCCAGTCGTTCTGGGGCTGACGGAATTCGTCGCGAATTTCCCCCACCAGGGCACCCAGCAGGTTATCCAATGTGATGAAGCCCAAGGGCGGCATGCCTTTGCGGCCCACCACGGCGAAATGGGGAGCCCCTTGGCGGAAACTGCGGAAAAGCTCTGTAGCTGCTTGCTCCGGTGCGATCAATTTGATCGGTGTGGCGATGTAGGCAAAATCCAGGATGCCGCCATTCCGGGCTTGGGCCAGGAAAAGATTTTTCAGGTGGACGACACCGACGACTTCGCCAGTTTCATCGAGGTAGGGATAACGGCTGAAACGGTGTCTCACTACGATGTCGAGGTTTTCGTCCAGAGTATTGTTGGCCGATAGGGCGGCCACCTCGTTGAAGGGCCGCATCAGATCTGCCACTTCCAGTTCGCCGAAATCCAGAGTGTGGGCCAGCACATTCCACTCATCCGTGGTGAGCGCATTGGAGGCCCGGCTGCTGCGAAGAATCAGCTTCAGTTCGTCAGCCGAGTAGTTGGTCTCATGACCGGAGGTGGCATCGAGGCCCACCAAATGCAGCACCTTGTTGGCGCTGGTGTTGAGTATCCAGATGGCGGGATACATGAGCCAGTAGAAGGCATAGAGGGGCGTTGCGGTCCACAGGCCGATGGCTTCCGGCTGGCGGATGGCCATGGACTTCGGCGCCAGTTCTCCGACGACGATATGCAGGAAAGAGATAGTGAAGAAGGCAAAGAAGAAGGAGATGCCGTGCACCAGTTCCGGGGAATCGATGCCGAGGGCTGTCAACAGGGGGAGCAGCAGTTCGGCGAATGCTGGCTCACCGATCCAGCCCAGGCCCAGGGAGGCCAGGGTGATGCCCAGTTGGCAGGCCGAGAGGTAGGCATCCAGCTTTGCGTGGACCTTGAGCAAAAGCCGGCCCCGCAGGCCTTGGGTTTTGGCAATGGCTTTGACGCGGGTTTGACGGAGTTTGACCAGGCCAAACTCGGCAGCGACGAAGAATCCGTTGAGGGCCACCAGAAAGAGGGCGACCAAAAGCAATAGCGCGTTACTACCCATAGCGGGGGCAGGGACTGCCCCGCAACCTTTCTTGGTGTTGAAGAAGGGGCATTGTCCTGTAAATCTGCAGATTTGTCCGGCAACAAGCGCTGAGTTTTCTTTTCCGTCAGGTCAACATGAACTGACAAAGCATCGACAGGCGTTCTTGCTTCGGGAATGAATCAGGATTGTGCCGCTGCTTCCGTGAAAGTCTTTACCCAGTCAGCAAACGTTTGGGCCATGGCAGCAGTGATTTCGTGCCTGGCCTGGAATTTATGCAGGGTGAACGGAACGTGGTGAGCTTGCAGAAGTGCTGCACTGTTGTCGGCCCAAGTCACGGGGAGGGTGCCGTCCTGTTCGCCGTGGAGGATCAGCCCGTGCAGGTGTTGCAGCTTGTCCTGGCTTGCAATCAGAGGTTCGATCTGGGGCAGGATGCGACCTGAAATAATGCCGAAGACAGCGACAGTATCTGGTTGAGTCAAGGCCAGACCGGCGGACATGATGCCGCCTTGGCTGAAGCCGGCAATCAAGGTGTTTTGCGCGGATATTCCCGTGCGCGCTTGCAACTCACCGACAAAACGAAGCAGCAACTGTCGGCTGGCTTCGGCTTCTTCAGCATTGATGACGGGACCTTGGGCGGTGAAGTCCACCGAGAATGCCCGGAAGGCGTTTTGTCCCATGGGAAAAGGTGAGCGGACCAGGGCAATGCTGACTGTTTCCGGCAGGAGGGGGAGCAGACCAGCAAGGGAGGTTTCATTACTGCCGACACCATGGAGTAAAAGCAGCAGCGTTTTGGCCGGAGCGGTTGCCTCCTGAAATCGATAGGGCAGGCTGAGATCTTGAGTCAGGGCTGGCAAAGAAAGTGCGCGATCCATGAGGAAGTACCGGGTTGATGCAAGGCGCCGTCCCGACCGAGACCGGGACGGCTGGCGGCCTTTATTCCTTGATGGCTTCGACGGCGATGTCGATGGCCACGTCATCACCAACGTAGGGGGCGTACTTGCCCATATTGAAATCGCTACGCTTGACCTTGACGCTGGCGTTGGCGCCGATGGCGTCTTTTTTCATCATGGGGTGGGGCATGGCCTGGAAGGAGCTGACGGTCAGGGTGACGGGCTTGGTGACGCCCTTGATGGTCAGGTTGCCTTCAACAGTGCTGGGCTTGTCGCCATCAAAGTTGACCTTGGTGGACTTGAAGGTGGCGGTGGGGTACTTCTCGGTGTTGAAGAAGTCTTCGCCCTGGATGTGGCCGTTGAATACGTCGTAGCCGGTATCCACGGACTTGGTGTCGATGGTGACGTCGACGGAGCCGGTCTTGGCTTCCTTGTCGAGCACGATCTTGCCCGTGGTCTTGTTGAAGCGGGAGAGTTGGGTGGAATAGCCGAAGTGGCTATAGGAGAAGCGGGGAAAGCTGTGGCTGCCGTCGAGAACAAAGGTTACCGGGGCGGCAAAAGCACTGCTGCTCAGGGTGGCGATGGCAGCGGCAATCAGGGTGAGGCTGGTCAGTTTTTTCATGGTGAAACTCCTTGTTGAGGTGGGGGTGATACGGTTTGAAAAGTCAGTAAAGAATTAAGGCAAGAGATAAAGCAAGCGTTAAGGCCGGTGCAAATGCCAGCCGATTACTTTCCGCCGGCGAGAATGTGAAACTTGATCTGGATTTCGTTGGCGACAGTACCGAAGTCGGCCCAGGGGCCTTCGCCGATGGCGTAGTCGGCTCGCTTCAGGGTGAAGGCGCCGTCAAAAGTGGCAGTGTTGCCCTGCACGGTGACCGTAGTCGGTGCGGTAACGGCCTGACTGCGGCCCTTGATGGTGAGCTGGCCAGCAACTTCATAGCGGTTGCCGCCCAGAGCTTTGACGCTGCTGGAAACGAAACGGGCGGTGGGGAAGGCCTTGGTGTTGAACCACTGCTTGCCGGCCACTTCGTCGTTGGCTTCGCTAGAGCCGGTGTCGATGCTGGCGAGATCCACGTCCAGGGTGGCCTTGGCGGCGGCAGGCTTGGCTGGATCGAAATTGAGCTGGGCGGCAAACTTCTTGAAGCGACCATCCATGCCGACGCCCATTTGTTTGTAGGCGAAGACAATGCTGCTCTTGTCGGCCTGCACCGCGTTGAACTCGACGGCGTGGCTGAGGGCGGGCAGCGCCAGCAGGGTGGTCAGGGAAAGAGCGGTGAGCAGTTTTTTGGTTTTCATGGTGTTCTCCTTGGGGAAGGGGGCGCTGGTGATGACGGGGATCAGGACTTGCCGTGGTGGGGCAGCATTCGGGTCAGGACATCGTCCTTATCGAAGAAGTGATGCTTGAGTGCTGCTGCTGCATGGCCCAGGACCGTGGCGGCCAAGAGCAGGTTGAGACCCCAGTGCACCGTGGCTAGAAGCTCACCCAGCTCCTTGTTCTTTTCCAGCAGATCGGGGATGGGTAGTACGCCGAACAGCACGGTCTGGAAGCCCTTGGCGGAACTCATCAGCCAGCCGGAAAGGGGAATACAGAACATCAGCAGGTAGAGCAGTCCATGGCCGGCATGGGCGACGAATTGCTCAAGCTTTTTCATGTGCTCGGGCAAAGCCGGTGGACGGTGGGCAATGCGCCAAGCCAGGCGGACCAAGGCCAGCAGGAAGATGGTGACACCGGCCCACTTGTGCCAGGAGTAGAGCTTCAATTTCTGCGGCGACAGGGACAGGTCGTGCATGTAGAAGCCGAGGGCAAACAGGCTGATGATGGTGATGGCCATGAGCCAGTGCAGGGCGATGGCGGTCTTGGTGTATTTCTTGTTGTTCATGGCAATCCTCTCTCTGTGAGGTTGGGCGTTCAGTTGCTGGGTTGAAAGGCGAAGGCGTCCATGGCGATCACGTATTCGTCGATGCCGGCGTGAAGGCGTTGGGGCGTTGCCTTATCGCCACCGGCACCGAGGGCGACGTAGAGGGGCAGTAGATGCTCGTCCCGGGGGTGAGCGCGGACGGCATCGGGCGCCTGACGGCGGTAGTCGAGCAGGGCGGGCAGGTCGTGGGCCTGGAGCTTTTGCCAAAACCAGTCGGAAAAGGCGCGGACATAGGCCGGGGTTTGACCGCCGTTGCGGTAGGCCTGCTGGAAGTCCGACAGGTTGTGGGTCAGATTGCCCGAGGCGAGGATGAGGAAACCCTTGCGAGCCAGAGGGGCCAGGGCCTGACCAAGGCGATAGTGGTGCTCCGGGCCGAGATGGCTCTGGATGGACAGGGGCAGCACCGGCACGTCGGCTTCCGGGTACATCAGGCGCAGGGGCAACCAGGCGCCATGGTCGAGGCCATGGTTGGCATCGGCCTGGGCCGGGAAACCGGCGGCGATCAGGGCATCAAGCACTTCCTGGCTGGCTTCGCGGCAACCGGTGGCGGGGTAGCGCAGGGTGTAGAGCACTTCCGGGAAGCCCCAGAAGTCGTGGATTGTTTCCGGCCGTTCGGCAAAACCGACGGTGGGCTGTGGGGTCTCCCAATGGGCGCTGACGACGATGATGGCGCGGGGCTGGGGCAGGGTGCTGGCCACGGTCGCCAGGGCCGCGCCGGCAGCACCGGGGCGCAGGGCGAAGGTGGGGGCGCCGTGGGGGACAAACAGTGCAGGTAGTAGGTTGCTTTGGGTATTCATCACAGCTCCTGAGGTCATGGCTACACTTTAGGGATTTCGATTGAGGTTAAATAGGTGACAATGTGGAAATGATTGTTACCAATTAAGCAACAAAAGGAGTTTTTCGATGGATCGACTGGATGCCATGCGGCTCTTTGTCCGGGTGGCGGAACTAGGGAGTTTCTCTGCTGTGGCCCAGCAGATGGATGTGGCCCGTTCCGTGGTGACGCGCCAAGTGGCGGCCCTGGAGGCCCATTTGGGGGTGAAGCTGCTGGCGCGCAGTACCCGGCGCTTGTCCCTGACATCCGGCGGGGCGGCCTATCTGGAAAAGTGCCGGGTCATTCTCAATCTGGTGGAGGTGGCTGAAACCGGTTTGGCGGAGGAGCGGCAAACGCCTCGGGGCCTGATTCGCTTGAGCTTGCCGCTGGTTTATAGCCTCAAACACTTGGCGCCGCTATTGCTGGAGTTTTCCAACCTCTATCAAGAAGTGGAGCTGGACATGGAGTTTTCCGACCGGCGGGCCAACCTGATTCAGGAAGGCATCGACCTCGCTGTGCGGATTACCAGCAAATTGGAGCCGGGTGATGTGGCCCGTCGCTTGGGCTGCGGACGCATCGTGGCGGTAGCTTCTCCGGACTATTTAGCCCGTCATGGCGAACCGCAGCATCCGTCGGAGCTGATTCACCACCAGTGTCTGGGTTACACGGCGACGGCCAATAGCCACCGCTGGGGATTCATGGTGGAGGGCAAGCTGGAAGTGTTTCCGATTCGCTCCCGCTTGCAGGCCAATAACGGCGATGTGCTGCTGAAGGCGGCGATCGCGGGGCTGGGCATTGCCTGTGAGCCGGTTTTCAGTGCGGGGGAGGCTTTGGCGCAGGGGGAGTTGGTGGAAATCCTGAAGGGGTTTCCCATGCCCGAGTTGGGCATCTACGCGGTGTTACCCGGCAATCGGCATGTACCGCACCGCTTGCGGGTCTTGATGGACTTTCTGGTGGAGCGGCTCGGCGGCGGGGATGTGCCCGCCACCGGCTAATGGTGCGTCGAGGCTGATCGAACCGATCAGGCCTTGAGATTGGCGTTGAGGTGAGGGGCGATGGTTTGTAGCAACTGGCCGAAAACCTTGGGATTGCCGCCGATGATGTTGCCGGTGTTCAGGTAATCGGGTTCGCCGCTCAGGTCGCCGCAAAGGCCGCCGGCCTCGGTGATGAGCAGGGAACCTGCTGCCATGTCCCAGGGGGAGAGGCCCAGTTCAAAGAAGCCGTCGAGACGGCCGCAGGCCACGTAGGCCAGATCAAGGGAAGCCGCACCGGGACGACGCAGACCGGAGGTCTTTTGCATCATGTCGCGGAACATGCCCATGTAGGCATCCACGTGGTCGAACACGCGGTAGGGGAAACCGGTGCCGATCAGGGCTTCGTTGAGCCGGGTCCGGGCTGAAACGCGGATGCGCTTTTCGTTGAGGAAAGCGCCGGCGCCCTTGCTGGCGGTGAACAGCTCATTGCGGCTCGGATCGTAGATCACGGCATGCTGAACGATGCCCTTTTGCGCGATGCCGATGGAAATGGCGTACTGGGGGAAACCGTGGATGAAGTTGGTGGTGCCGTCCAGGGGATCGATGATCCATTGGTAATCTTCACCGCTGGCGGGCTCAAGGATGCCGGACTCTTCTGCTAGTATCCCGTGCCCCGGATAGGCCTCGCGGACGATGTCGATAATGGTGGCTTCAGCGGCTTTGTCCACTTCGGTCACGTAGTCGCTCTGCTGCTTGACACTGACCTTGAGCTGGCCGATATCCAGGCTGGCGCGATTGATGATGGAACCCGCACGGCGGGCAGCCTTGATGGCGATGTTGAGTATGGGATGCATGGAATCCGGGGTGATGCAAAAAATGAGGGCGGATTCTAGCAGGCCCGCCCCGCCCTGACCCCATCTATCCCATTGATTCTCTTTCTGACAGTTCCTTGATGACCGAATCCCAATCTTCTGTTTCCCCCGATACCGCCCTGCTTGGGCGTATCCGCATCGTTCTGTCCCATACCAGCCATCCCGGCAACATCGGTTCCGTCGCCCGGGCCATGAAAACCATGGGGCTCACCCAGCTGGTACTGGTCAATCCCAAAAGCTTTCCCGATCCCCAGGCCGACGTGATGGCCGTTTCCGCCACCGACGTACTGGCAAATGCCCGGGTCTGCGCTTCCCTGCCGGAAGCCCTGGCCGGCACCGTGTTTGCCACGGCGGTGACGGGGCGCCGTCGTGAACTGGCCGTAGAGCCCGTCTGGGCCCGGGATGGCGCTCGGGAGTTGGTGG
Organism: Rhodocyclaceae bacterium; assembly: GCA_036504515.1. Taxonomy (GTDB): domain Bacteria; phylum Pseudomonadota; class Gammaproteobacteria; order Burkholderiales; family Rhodocyclaceae; genus AWTP1-18. The sequence goes on along the minus strand of DASXVA010000012.1, from coordinate 249,088 downwards.
AAAAAGCCGCCCAAAATCTGGGCGATGTGGCCCTGGTCTTCGGCCATGAAACCTCCGGCCTGTCCAACGAGGAAGTCGCCCAGTGCCAGCGCTGGACCATGATTCCGACCAATCCGGATTTCCGCTCCCTCAACTTGGCCCAGGCGGTGCAAGTGCTCTGCTATGAACTGCGTCTGGCCGCCCTGGACCCCGGTGCTTTGCCGGTCATCGCCGATGCCGGCCTGCCCTCCACCCACGACGAAGTGGAAGGGTTTCTCAACCATCTGGAACGGGCTGCGGTGGTGTCGGGCTTTCTCGACCCGGAGCAACCCAAGCGCCTGATGCACCGCATGCGCCGCCTGTTTGGTCGGGCGGGGCTGGAAAAGGAAGAAGTGGCGATCCTGCGCGGCATGCTGGCGGCCCTGGAAAAGGGGCACAAGAAGCCCTGAGCCTTGGCTGGGCGAGGGTGAGGGGCGTGGATGTGAATGAACTCCGGAGCTTCCGCCTACGCTGAGAATGGTCGATGGGCAGGCTGGTCATACGTCCAGCGTATAACAACGACTCTGGCGCTGACGCTGAAATAATCCCCTAGATGGCTTAACCATGCGCTATATGGGAAATTCATGGGGAAAATCCGAACATTCTTTGTATTCATAAAACGTATGAATACCCGCATCAGCGGCTTGTCCTCTGCCGAAGTACGCCTTGATTGATAAAAATGGTGTTTCGACTGGCGCGATGCGAACGGATTTAAGCGGCCTTGTCAGGCACCAACAAAAAAGCCCGCAGTAGCGGGCTTTTTTGTTTGGAGCGGGCAGGTCTCAGGCGGCGGCCTGGGACGGAATCTTTTTCTTTTGATTGGTGATGCGATTCTTGGCATCCACATAAACCAGTTCGGGCTCGAACTTTTGCAGCTCGATCTCGTTGTAGCTGGCGAAGGTGGCGATGATCAGCAGGTCACCAGGGGCAGCCTGACGGGCGGCAGCGCCATTGACAGAGATGGTGCCGCTGCCCCGTTCGGCCTTGATGGCGTAAGTGGTGAAACGTGCGCCATTGTCCACATTCCAGATATCGATCTGTTGGTATTCCTTGATGTCGGCTGCCTCAAGCAGGTCTTCATCAATCGCACAGGAGCCTTCGTAATGAAGCTCGGATTGCGTCACGGTAACTCGGTGCAGCTTGGACTTCAGCATGGTGCGTTGCATTTTCTGCTCCTTCTCAGGCAAAGGAATTTCTCTCTCTGGGCATGAAACAAAGTGCAGCTAGGCCCTGTGGTTACGCTTCTGGGTCACCACCGGCCTGAGCGCATCGTGGTGCCCTAAACTTCCAGATTGTCGATCAAGCGTGTGCTGCCTAGTCGGGCAGCCGCGAGAACAACCAAGCCGGAATCGTGAGCGGCGGGGAATTGTAAATCACTTTTTTTGCGTATCGCAACATAATCGGGTGACCAATTGTTGCGTCGTAGTTCTGCCGCTGCATCCCGCTCCAATGCTGGGAAGTCAGTTGAGCCTTGGCGCAGTGCAGCTACTACTTTAGTTAGGGTTTCAAATAATCTTGGGGCTTCTTTTCGCTCATCGCCGCTCAAATAGCCGTTCCGCGAGGAAAGGGCGAGGCCGTCGGCAGCACGAATCGTGTCGGCGCCAACGATGTTGATGGGCAAATTCAGGTCTTCCACCATGTTGCGAATTACCATCAACTGCTGGTAATCCTTTTTGCCGAAAAGGGCCGTATTGGGCTGGATGATCTGAAAAAGCTTCATCACCACGGTGGCAACCCCCTGAAAGTGGCCGGGGCGAAACTCGCCTTCAAGGATATTGTCCTGGGCCGCCGGGGGAACCACGTGATAGCCCTGGGGGCGGGGATACATCTCGGCTTCCGTCGGGGCGAACAGGTGGTCCACGCCCGCCGCTTCCAGCTTGTCGCAGTCGGCCTTGAAGGTGCGCGGATAGCTGTCGAAGTCTTCACCGGGGCGGAATTGCAGGCGATTGACGAAAATGCTGGTCACCACGCTGTCGCCGTGGCTGCGTGCCTGCTGCATCAGGGAAATATGGCCTTCGTGAAGATTGCCCATGGTGGGCGCAAAGGCGATCCGGCCTGCATCCTTAAGGGCGCTGCGCAGGCTGGCGATAGTGTTGTGGATCTGCATCAGTAACAGTGCTCCTGGGCGGGGAAACTGCCGTTCTTGACGGCGGCAACATAGGCGGCCACGGCGGCGTCTATGCTGTCGGCTCCCTGCATGAAATTACGGACGAAGCGGGCAGTCTTGCCCGGGTAAACCCCCAACAGGTCGTGCATTACCAGTACCTGCCCCGAACAAGCGGGGCCGGCGCCAATGCCGATGGTGGGGATGGACAGTAATTGGGTCAATTCGGCGCCGAGGGCGGCGGGGATCATTTCGATCAACAGCATGGCGGCGCCGGCCTGTTGCAGGGCCAGGGCGTCGTCTTTCATGCGTTGGGCAGCCGCCTCATCCTTGCCCTGTACCCGGTAGCCGCCCAGAGCGTGTACCGATTGGGGGGTGAGGCCGATGTGGGCCCAGACCGGAATGCCGCGCTCGACCAGAAAATGCACGGTTTCGGCCATGACAGCGCCGCCTTCCAGTTTGACCATCTGGGCACCGGCGGCCATCAAACGGGAAGCGTTGCGCAGGGCCTGTTGGGGGCTTTCCTGATAGCTGCCCCAGGGCATGTCGGCGGCGACGAAGGCGCGCTTGGCACCGCGGACCACACATTCGGTGTGATACACCATGTGGTCCATGGTCACCGGCAGGGTCGAAGTTTGTCCCTGCAGGACATTGCCCAGAGAGTCACCGATCAAAATCACTTCCACCCCATTGCGTTCCAGCAGGGCCGCAAAGCTGGCGTCGTAGCCGGTGAGGGTGGCGATTTTCTCGCCAGCAGCGTAGAGGCGGCGCAGTTCGTGCAGGGTAATGGGCTTGCTGTTTTCCAGATAGCTCACGGCAGTCCTCGGTGGTGGAGGGAAAGGTTCAGCGGAAGATGAAATATACCGCCCCAAGCAGACAAAGTCCGGCCCAGAGATAGTCCAGTTTCAGGGGCTGCTGCATGTAGAGCACGGCAAAGGGGACAAATACCGCCAGGGTGATGACTTCCTGCAGCACCTTGAGCTGACCAAGGTTCATCTCGGTGTTACCAATACGGTTGGCGGGCACCTGGATCAGGTATTCGAACAGGGCAATGCCCCAGGAAATCAGGGCGGCAATCCACCAGGGGCGCTCGCTCAGGTTCTTGAGGTGGGCGTACCAGGCGAAAGTCATGAAGATGTTCGACGCCGCCAGCAGAATGGCGGTTTGCAACATGATCGGCAGGCCGGTAAAAAAGTTCATCGTCGCTTAGTCCGCGATGCGGCTGATGTTCTGGTCGACGCAGCTTTCCCGCAGGGCACTGATGGCGCCGTGGCCTGGAATGGTCAGGGTCGGTGCAATCTCTGCCAGGGGGGCAAGAACAAAAGCCCGCTCATGCATGCGCGGATGGGGCAGGGTGATGGCGGGATTGTCGGAGCGTACGTCGCCGTGGAGCAGCAGGTCCAGATCCAGGGTGCGCGGGGCATTGCGAACCGAGCGTTGGCGACCGAAGCGGGCTTCAATGACGAACAATTCATCAAGCAGGGCGGTGGGCGTCAGTTCTGTTTCCAGGGCGATCACCGCATTGATGAAGTCCGGCTGGTCCTTGAGGCCCACGGGTGCCGTGCGGTAAAGGGACGAGGCGGCCAGCAAACGGCTATGGGGAAGCATCTTCAGTGCTTCCACTGCCTGTTTTACTGTTGCCACCGGATCACCCAAATTGGCGCCTAGCGCCACATAGGCCAGGGTCAAGAGGCAACTCCTGCGCCGTCACCACCTCCGGGCTTTTTGCGGGGGGCACGACGGCGACGTTTTTTCGGGCCGCTGTCGGGCATCAGCATTTCCTCGCGACGCTCGTCGCTGGCATGCTGGAATTCGGTCCACCAATCGCCCAGTTCCTGTTCCACTTCGCCGCTGGCCGCCCGCAACAGCAGGAAGTCGTAGCCGGCGCGGAAGCGGGGCTGTTCCAGCAGGCGCTGGGGCGTCTTGCCGGAACGCTTGTCGAAGCGGGGTTGCAGGGACCAGATGTCCTTGATGTCGCCGGCAATGCGGCGGGTGATGGCCAGTTTTTCCGCCTGAACCTGGAGTACTTCGTCCATGGCGTCGTAAAGGGCGGGGATGGCCAGTTGCTTGGCCTTTTTGCGGGCTTCCCAATTGCCCAGCACTTCGTGCCAGAGCAGGGTGGCGAAAAGAAAACCGGGGGAAGTGGGCTTACCGGCCCGTACCCGATCATCGGTACTGGCCAGGGCCAGCAGCACGAATTTTTCGCCCAGGGGCTGTTCCAGAATTACATCCAGCAGGGGCAGCAGGCCGTGGTGCAGGCCATCACTACGCAGGCGCTTCAAGCATTCCACGGCATGACCGGAGAACAGCAACTTGAGCATTTCGTCGAACAGGCGGGCTGCTGGCACGTTTTCCATCAGGTCCGCCATTTCGCGGATGGGGGCACGCACGGCGGGGTCCAGGGTCAGGCCCAGTTTGGCCGAGAGCCGCACGGCGCGCAGCATGCGTACCGGGTCTTCACGGTAGCGGGTGCGGGGTTCGCCGATCATGCGCAGAGTCTTCTGCTTCAGGTCGGCAACGCCGTTGTGATAGTCGAACACCACTTCGGTATGGGGATCGTAGTACAGCGCATTCACCGTGAAATCGCGGCGGGCGGCGTCTTCCTCGATGGAGCCCCAGTCATTGTCCCGCAGCACGCGGCCATGCTCGTCCTTGAGGGTGTCCTCGTTGTGGGCGGCGCGGAAGGTGGAAACCTCGATGGTTTCGGCGCCGAACATGACATGGACGATCTGGAAGCGGCGGCCGATGATGCGGGAGCGGCGAAACACATTGCGCACCTGATCCGGCGTGGCATTGGTGGCCACGTCGTAATCCTTGGGTTTGATGCCGGCGATCAGATCGCGCACAGCACCGCCGACCACATAGGCCTTGAAGCCGGCGTGCTGCAAGCCTTCACAGGTGCGGCGAGCGGCCGAGGACACATGCTCGCGGCGGATACCGTGGCGGGAAACCGGGATGGCGGAATGTTGGGATGAGGAGGGGGCGCGGTGGAACACGCGGCGCAACAGCTTGCGAATCATGCAGTTAAGGAGTGCATTCAGTGGCGGCAGAAATGCCGGTAAGGGGGCGCAATGATACCGGAAATCAATGCCACAGCCGGGGGCAATGCGCCAGACTACGGTTAATCGGACTATTTGACCTGGCGGGAATAAGCCTTGTACGGTGAATGGTTACTGCGCTGCAGCAGCTTGGTGCGCCGTCAGGGGGCAGTATCACAAGGTTTATGCCATGAGAAACCATGCTTTAGATATATGGCTTTCGCCAAATTGATGAATTTTCATGGTTTGTTTAGCATCACCCCTCGGTTTTTGTTTTGTTTACCGGTTATCCGGGGAAAGGTGGCTGGCATGGAGTCGAAGCAGTCCGTATTGCTGCAACATGTCGGTCAGGTCAGCAAATCCTTTGCCGAAAACGGCGGGATTTCCTCTCCGCGCCAGGCGGTCTTTCGGGCGATTCATGAAATCGTCGACGACATAGGGAAAAGCAAAAATCCCAGAACCGACGTGTTCGGTACGGTGGAATGCCTGTTTCGCGGCATTTGTCGGCAGATTTTGCTCAATCCCTGTGATTGCAAGGACTATGGCCTGCACCAATGTCAGTTGCTGCGGGACAGTCTGCCGGAGCATGTTTCTCCCAGCACTGAAGAGCAGGGCTGACGGCTTTCCCCTTTTTCTCCTTGTAGCGCGGGGATCAGGGATACCAGGATTGATTGCCGCTGAGCGTTTTCAGCGCGGCGTTCGATTCTTCAATCTTGGCCTTGAAACGCTCTGTGCCGCTATCGTCATTGGCAATGGCGGCCTGACGCAGTATTTCAAAGGCTTCCCTGCGCCGGGACACATAACTGAGAAAAACCTGATGTCTCTGCCGCAAGCCCTGGGTGCGGGGAGTCAAGCCCCGTAAGCGGTTTTCCAGTTGGCCGTAACGCTGAATCTGGTTTTCCAGAATGCCCGCGGCTTCAGCGTCACTGATGCTGCCGCTTTTTGCCCGGGCAGCGATGTTTTTCATATCGGCTTGGGTGGCTTTGTCGCTTTCACCGATTTGATTGCCGATCTCCACCAAGGCCTGGTGCTGCTGGAAATCCGGCTTGATGTCCGGTGCCGCCCATAAGCCGATCAGTGTTCCCGTGGCGGCCAGCCCCAAGGCCAGACCAAGACGGGATGAACTTCTTTCCCCCGGATTTTTCAGTCGTTCCGGGGTGCCGACGATATAGCCGGTCACCAGGCCGCAGAGCAGGCCGCCCAGGTGGGCGGCGTTGTCAATGCCGGCTTTGCCAAGGCCCTGCATCAGGTAGTACGTTGCGAAGATCCCGGCATTGATCAGCAGGGACTTGCGGCTTTGGGGTGAAAGAAAACTCCGGTCCGCCATGTAGAAGGCCACCAGCAAACCCATCAAACCAAAGATGGCTCCCGAGGCGCCGACACCGACAGCCGCTGGCTTGGTCAGCAAGGTGGCGGTACAGCCGGCAACGCCGGCCATGAGATAGAGCGCAAGAAACGGCAGGGCGCCATGAATGCGTTCGACCGTGCGGCCAAAGAGGTACAGGGCGACCATGTTGAAGGCCAGATGGGCAATGCCGCCGTGCATGAACATGGCTGAAATCAGGCGCCACCACTGGCCGTCCGTGGTGAGGGCTGAAAAATTCCCGCCCCAGCGGATCAGGGCTTCCGGCTTGATGTTGTCCCAACCCACTCCCAGGTTGCCCAGCACCAGATAGACCAGCACATTGAGGGCGATTAGCCCGAAGGTCATGGGGGTGCCGGGGGACAGGGCCTTGAGCTTTTCTTCCATTTCCCGCTGGGCATCCTGGCTGGTATAGAGCGCAGGATTGCTGTGTTCGGGCAGGGCATTCCATAGCCGCGCCGCGGCTTCCGGCGTTTCGCAGGTGAGCACGGCCCTCCACTGCCCCCGGGCCAAGGGCAGCGTGAAATACACGGTTTTGCCGTCGATTCTGGCGTTGTGTACCGAATCCAGGGGAAAGGTTTCCTGGCTGCGCCACAGCCGCAGCATCTTGCGGCCCTTGAGGGTGATGACGCCCTGGGCCGGATTGACGCTGATTTCTCCTTTGCCCCGGTAGCGGCTATCCCGGGCAAGGAAAGTATGAAACGTTACGGGAGTGTGGATGCTCTCTGTCTCGGGAGCCACGGGGTTGGCTTGGGCTATATCCATTGGAGAAGGGCGACCTTGCTTGAAGGGTGGAAAGTCTGCCCGCGCGCGAAAGCGTCACTGTTCTTCGCAGCCAGATGTCATTTCCGGCAGCTTAGCAACATAACTCCCCTCGTGCTTTTGCCATGAATCAATCCATGGCAAAAGCCTGTGTGCGCCGGTGTTGCTTTAGCGCACGCTGAGTACCGGCCAGCCCTGGGTTTGGGCGTGGGCCCGGAGGGTGTCATCCGGGTCTACGGCGATCGGATGACTGACCTTTTTTAACAAGGGTAAGTCGTTGTGGGAGTCGCTGTAGAAATGGCTGGTTTCAAAGCTGCCCCACCAGAAGCCGAGGGATTCAAGCCAGGCTTCCACCCGTTCGATCTTGCCTTCCTTGAAGGAAGGGGTGCCCCGGGGTTTGCCGGTGAAACGACCATTCTCGAAGGCGGGGATGGTGCCGATCAGGTGTTCGATGCCGAACTCCCGGGCAATGGGGCCGGTGACAAAGCTGTTGGTGGCAGTGACGATGGCAGTCAGAGCGCCTTCCTCCAAGTGCTTTTGCACCAAAGCCCGGGCCGGCGCCTTGATGATGGGCAGGATGTGGCGCTCCATGTATTCCTTGTGCCAGGCATCCAGTTCCGCCCGGCTGTGGCGGGCCAGGGGGGCGAGCTGGAAGTCGAGGAAGGCGTGGATGTCCAGGGTGCCGGCCCTGTAGTGCTCGTAGAACTCCTGGTTCTTGGCTTCCTGCACTTCCTTGTCCACCACGCCTTTGCTGATGAGGAACTGGGCCCATTCAAAGTCGGAATCGCCGATGAGCAAAGTGTTGTCGAGGTCGAACAGGGCTAGTTTCATGGTGGCAGGCTTCATTGGGTTTCAACGTTGAGTTGCATGATCTCCCGCAGCAGGGGCAGGGTGGCGGGGCGCTTGAGTTCGAGGGAGGCCTGGTCCAGGGCATCCACGGTTGCCAACAGTGAAGGCAGGTCGCGGCGACCATGGCGCAGCAGGTATTGCACCAGGGCGTCTTCCAGCTTCATGCCTTTGCCGCTGGCGTGTTGCAGCAGGGCCGCGGCTTTTTCTTCGTCGGTGAGGGGCTTGATCTCGTAGATCAAGCATTGGCCGACCCGGGTGCGCAGGTCTTCCCGTTCTTTGCTCAGGGCCAGTTCCAGGGGCGGCGTCGTGCCGGATAACAGCAGCGCCAGCCGGTCGGGATGGGCCGCAATGAAGGCGCGGAACAGGGCTACCTGGGCCTCGGCGGAAAGCTGCTCCAGGTCATCCACAATCAGCAGGGTACCCGGGGGCACGTCAAGGCGTTCTCCCACGGTGGCGGCCTGGGTGATGTACACCGGCCGGGCCGGATTGGTACTGGCGGCGGCCGTAGCAACGGCCCGCAGCAGATGGGTCTTGCCGCAGCCGGCGGGGCCCCACAGGTAGAGGGCGCCGGTATTGGCGACCTCGGTCAGGCCCTGCAGATGCTGCATCAATTCAAGATTGCTGCCGGCGACAAAGTTGTCCAGGGTGGGTACGGGGGGGCGGTGAATATCCAGCAAGAGCTGGCGGTGGGACGAAGAAGACATCAATTTCCTGTGTAGAAGCGGCTTTCGAGGTACGTCTCGCGCAGGCTGCGCAGGCCCACCAGCAGGGCGGCGGAGGCAGGCAGCGCCAGCAGGACGCCGAAGAAGCCGAAGAGCTGACCAAAGGCCAGCAGGGCGAAGATCACGGCCAAGGGGTGGAGGCCGATACGGTCTCCCACCAGATAGGGCGTGAGGATGAAGCTTTCCAGCAGTTGGCCGATGCCATACACCGCCAGTACGGCAATGATGGGGCCCCAGCCTTGAAACTGGAGCAGGGCCACCAGCAGGGCCAGCACAAAACCCGTGGTGAAACCCAGGTAGGGAATGAACACCAGCAGACCGGTGACCAGCCCCAGGGGCAAGGCAAAGTCGCTGCCGACAACGGTCAGGGCGACGCTGTAATAAACCGCCAGTAGCGCCATCACCAGCAATTGCCCCCGCAGAAACTCGGCCAGTACCCCGTCCACCTCGTGGGCAAGGGAAACCGACTGGGCGTGCCAGCGGCGGGGAATCAGGTGCTCAATGCGTTCCAACAGGCTTTTCCAGTCCCGCAGCAGGTAGAACAGGGCCACCGGCGTCAGCAGCAGGGTCGAAACCAATTGCAACAGGACCTGGCCGCTGGTGGCGGCAGAGCCCAGCAGGCTGCCGAGGATGCCCTGCACCGTATCCCAGTTGCTGCTGAGCAGCTCCCGCAGGGCAGCGGGGGTCAGATACACCTTGAGGCGAATGCCGAACTTTTCCTTGAGCCAGGGCGCAATCTGGTCATTGATGAGGCCCAGCAGGTCGGGCAAACGGGCGATGAGCTGGCGGGTTTCTTCCCGAATCAAGGGGACCAGGGTCAGGATCAGCAGTACCAGCAGGGTGATGCCGACCACCATCACCAGCAGCACTGCCGCCAGTTGCGGCATGCCCTTGGTGCAAAGCCGCGTCACCAGCGGGTTGAGGATGTAAGCCAGGATGCCGGCCAGCAGGAAGGGCGCCAATACCGGCCCCAGCAGCGCCAGCAGTAACAGCACGGCCAGACCGAAACCCACCCAGAGGGCGGATTGCAGCGAGAATTTCGGTACACCCTGAGGACGGTCGGCAGTCATGTAAAATCGCGGCTCTTCAAATCAGCAGCCTGCAACTTTAGCCGACTTTGGCGATGCCATACCGGCAAAACGTGCTGCGGAACTCTTAGGAATGCCATCTTGACCAGCCCACAGAACACTTCCCTGACCTACCGCGATGCCGGTGTCGATATTGATGCCGGCGATGCCCTGGTGGATCGCATCAAGCCTTTCGCCAAGCGCACCATGCGGCCCGAGGTCATGGGCGGCATTGGCGGTTTCGGCGCTCTGTTCGAGCTGTCCAAGAAATTCAAGGAACCCGTGTTGGTGTCCGGCACCGACGGCGTCGGCACCAAGCTCAAGCTGGCCTTCCACCTGAACAAGCACGACACCGTGGGCCAGGATCTGGTGGCCATGAGCGTCAACGACATTCTGGTGCAAGGCGCCGAGCCCCTGTTCTTCCTCGACTACTTCGCCTGCGGCAAGCTGGACGTGGACACCGCTGCCGATGTCATCAAGGGGATTGCCAAGGGCTGCGAACTCGCCGGCTGTGCCCTGATCGGTGGCGAAACCGCCGAAATGCCCAGCATGTATCCCGACGGTGAATACGACCTGGCCGGCTTCGCGGTGGGTGCCGTGGAAAAGTCCAAGATCATCGACGGCTCCACCATCCAGCCCGGCGACGTGGTGCTGGGCCTGGCTTCCAGCGGCGCCCACTCCAACGGTTATTCCCTGGTGCGCAAGATCATCGAACGCGCCAATCCCGACATGGATGCCGACTTCCACGGTAAGCCCCTGCGGGACGTGCTGATGGCCCCCACCCACATCTACGTCAAGCCCTTGCTCAAGCTGATCGACACCCTGCCCGTGAAGGGCATGGCCCACATCACCGGTGGCGGCCTGGTGGAAAACGTGCCCCGCGTGTTGCCCGAAAGTGTTACTGCCGTCCTCGAACAAAAAGCCTGGCCCCTGCCGCCCCTGTTCCAGTGGCTGCAAAAGGAAGGCAATGTGGCCGACGCCGAAATGCACCGCGTCTTCAACTGCGGCATCGGCATGGTGGTGGTAGTGACTGCCGCTGACGCCGACAAGGCCGAAGCCCTGCTCAAGGCCGAAGGCGAAACCGTCTATCGTGTCGGTCGCATCGAAGCCCGTAAAGAAGGCCAGGCTCAGACCATCGTGATGTGAGCAAGCCGGACGTTTGAAAAGCAGAAGGGGCGGATTTCCGCCCCTTCTGCTTTTTGCAGCCAGTAACTGCGGCTTTCCGTTCAGGGGGGCGTGCCCTTCACCGTGTATGGCTTGCCTTCCTGCCCGAGCCAAGTCACCAGTAGGACCACCGGCTCGGCGCCCAGATTCTTGCCGTTATGCAGGGTATCCACCGTTTCGGTGAAGGCCTGGCCCGGCGTCAATTCAAAGACCCGACCACCGTCTACCAGCAGGGTCAGTTTGCCGCTGAGGATGTAACCGGCGCCAGGTACCGGGTGGCGGTGCCAGCCGGTTTCCGCGCCGGGAGGAATAGTGACTTTGAGAAAGGTCAGTTGCGCCTGGCCGTCCTGGGGGTAGCGGATGGGCTGGCCGATGGTAGTGGTCGTGGTTTGCAGTAATTGGTCCACTTTCACTGCGGCGGTGTAAACGTCGTTGTCGTGGGCTTGGGCGGGGCTAGTCCAGACGGCGAGGGCCAGGAGCAGGAGGGGTATGGGTTTCAGGGGCATGGGGATTCCTTGGCTGGGATATATCGGTGGTGGTGTCACTTGAAGTTTTGGATCTGCTCCAGGCACAGGTCGTTTTCCTCAATGGAGCGTTTCAGTTGGTCGAAGTCCCCATCGGGAAGTTCGTTTTTGGTGGGGACGAGGCAGACGGAGACCACAGTATGGGGCGGCGGCAGGTCGATGTTTTGCAGGCTACCGAGACCTCAGCTTTGTGAGTTGCTGCTGAGCCAGCTGGTGGCTTCCTTGCGGAAATCGGCAACGGCTTGGGGGATACGGGAAAAGTAGTCGGTGCCGTAGATGGACTTTTCTACTTGGGCGAAGGTCGGCCCCTGGCCGGGGGCAAAGGTTTGTATTTCAATCCGGCTGCCGTACTTCGCCTTCAGGGTTGCCGCCATGGCGTTCTGGTCGCCATTGCTGTTGCTGACCAGGGCGCCCATGGCGTTGCTGGAGAAAAACGAGCCCTGATCGCTGAAGCTGCCGACGACTTGGCCATCTAGTTTGATCACGGCGGTTTGTTGTTGATTCCCCTGCTTGATCAGTTGCTGTTCGTAATTGTTGATGCCGCTCTCGGAATACAGCGAATTCATGCCTTGCTGGACCTGTTTAGCCCTTTCTATCGTGGCCTGCAGTTCTTCCGCGTTTGGGATGGTGATCTGTTTGGAGGACATGTCGATGGGCATCAAGTCGCTCAGGGCCATCCGCTTGCCTTCCGGCGACAGGGTGAACTTCGTGGTGGAAGTTGCCGTATCGGCAGTAGTTGCCGTTTCAGTGGAAGAAACTTGCCTTTGGGATGACTGATTTTTGGCGTAAAGCCCCAAGGCTGAGATGGAATTCCCGGTGATGATCATGAAAAGCTCCCATGGACAGACGGATTGTCTATGCCATCAGCAATTCATGGTCCACCCTGGGCCTCGTTGGGGAGAAGGCTGGTACCGGGGCTTAGGGGTTGTCTTAAAAACGGTCAATGCTGGATTTGCCGAGACTTTTAACCCCCCCAGCCCCCTTGTCAGGGGGAGTTTCAGCGGAGATTTTTTAGGCAGCAGGCCTCTCCCCTGGTAAGAGGAGGACGGGAGGGGTTGCGCGCTTCGCTTTCTCCCGTTTTTCAAGACAGCTTCTTAGCCAGCCGATTATGGAGCTGGGATTAATTATCTCAGCCCATGAATACCGGGTCGGAAAATACCAAGGTGCCGTCCTTGCGCATCATCAGGTTGTCCGCCTTCACCAAGTCCGGCAGGGCGCCGTAGTCCTCGCTGAACTTGCTCAGGGTTGCCAGGGCATCCCGCAGGGTGTCCTCCCAGCCCATGGGCGTGACGACCAAGTGGTGCAGGGCCACCAAACCCATGTCGTGGGCCAGATTGCGCCAAGCCCGGCAGGCATCGAAATAGCTGGAGGAAATCTTGGCTGCCAAGCGGCCCACATCGCTGTTGCCGGGCAGGGGGTAGAGCCGTTCCACTTCCACCAGATGCAGGGGATAACCGCTGGCGGCTTTGCCGATGACGCCGTGGTCGGCAAAGACCCGGGGGAAGTGGGGACCCTCCGGCCGATCCGCCGCCGTGTAATAGGCGTAGTCGGTGGGGGAGGACAGAACCTTGAATACCCGTTCTTCACCGTCCACCGTGGGGCCTTCCAGAACGATGGTGTGTTCGCCTCGGCCGATTTCGCGGCGGCCCTTGAACAGGGGATGGTTCGGGACAGGATCAGGTAACAGACGTTCAGGGGGATTCATGACCGTCCTCCAAGCAAGTAAAACCAGCGATGGGAAGCAAGGCGTTGATGCGGGTCTTGCCGTTGATGAAACCCAGCCTAGCCCGTTGCTGCTGGCGAAAAATTGATCTTGGACAGACTGCAGACAAATTTTCCTGACGGCATGAGGTCGAGCGTTAGATTTTTCTCACTTCGGCCGGAGCGCAGGGTGGCGGGCGATGTCACCACGCTGCAAGGTCCCGCTTTAGTCGCGTGATCTTGCCACCACAACGCGTGGTTCCCAGTGGCCTCGCCTCAGTATTCGGCGTGCAGCCGCAGGCCGTAGAAATTCACCGACCCGCGATCAGCGTTGTAGGCCGGGTTCTGGATGCGCTGCCAATCCAGCGTGGCCCAGAGGCCCTTGAGGATGTTGGCGTTGTAGAAGGCTTCGACGATGGTTTCGGGGCGGTAGTTGAGCTTGCCGTCGCCGATGAAGAAACTCTGACCGCCGGCGGCCAGGTAGTTGCGTCGTTCCTTCGACAGTCCGTTGCGGGCGAAGGCCAGGCCAAGATTGTCTTCGCCCCGGCCCCAGTCGCTGCCTTTGATCAGAACGCCGCCGGACAGAGAGCGATCAATTTCGGTAAAGGCATAGGTTTCGGTCTTGCCATCGGCCCAACTGGCGCGACCAAACAAACCGATGTCTGTCGACAGGGCCTGTTCCAGGCTCAGGCCGATGCCCTGCTTGATTCGTTCGCCACCACGCACGGCATTGAGATCCGGCGTACCGCCGGTGCGGGCAGCAAGGTCAATGGCATCCTGAAAGCGGGACATCTTGGTTCGGTTGTGGAAGTAGAGGAAGCGCAGCTTGCCGGGTTCTCCACCCAGGCTGTGGGCATGTTCAATTTCAATCTGGTCGCCAAAGTGTTTGAAGATGTTGGTGTCCAGAGGCAGTTGATTCGGTTGCTCCGGTTGAATGAAGCGGCCGCCGCGGAGGGCCCATTCGTCCTGATACCACTCCAGGGCCGCACCCCAGGAGTAACCCCGGGCATCGGCGGCGTAGTCGTAGGCACCGTGGGTCATCAAGGACCAGTTGAGGAACTGGGTGCGGGGGTCGTGGTTGTAGGCGTTCTTGTCAAAGATATCCAGCACTGACAGATTACCCGCCGTCAGCACCAGGCGATTCTTGTCCACGGCGCCGGCCAGCTGGTTGGCATCGGATTCGATGGCATCCTGTTCTCCGCCCAGGCCCCAGGTCTGGCGCAGGAATAACCGTGCCCGGTAGACCTTCAGGGTCGCGCCGGAGGTGCGGGCCATTTCGCCATTGGTGAAACCACCCAGCCCCGTCAAATTGGAGAGGGGAACGCCCTGAACAGCCTCGGGGTTGAAATAAAGCTCACCTCCTGTCCAGGGGCGAAATCCCAGGGCAGCCGTCGTCGTGAAGGAATAACTGGTTTCCTTGGCCGCAGACAAACTGTTGGTGCTGCTGTAGGGTGAGTTGAAAGAACTCTTGCCCTGCCAAATATAGGTGGTCTGAAATTTTGCGTTCCAGTCTTCGAATTCTGGTGTCTGGGCTGAACCGAAGCCGGGCAGCAACAAGCCGACCACTGCTAGGGCTTTGAAAATGCCCGTTGGGCGGTTCCGGTGAACAAATTTGTAACGCACGCATTCTCCTCGTCTGGCGCACTTGGGCACCAGACCGAATTCTGGTCATTGACGCAGCTTGAATTGGGTCAACAGGGTGACAGGCGGGGAGTTTGGCGGGCAGTGGAAATGAGCCTGGGGACGCCGTCTGCCGCCATTTTGTCAGGTTATCAAGGCTCTGTGACAAAGCTGTGACTTGAATGGATGCTCAGTGTTAAGCAGCACTTAATCCTGTATCTCCAATATGGCGGACATTATTCGGATGGACCCCAACATGACACCCTATTCAAAGGCGATCACCAAGTCGCTTGCGGTACTTTCGTTCTCCCTGGCAACGACCGCCATGGCCGTTGGCAGCGAAGTGGTTTTAACGGCTAACCAGCGCCAAGGTCTTGGCGTGGAAACTCAGGTTGTGCAGTCCGCGGCTCAAGGGGCTGCTACCAGTTTGCCGGCCCAGGTTGTGGTGCCTTTGGAGCAGTTGCGGGTTGTCGCCGCGCCCCTGGCAGGCATGGTGGAACAGGTGACGGTAGCCGCCGGGGATACGGTCAAGGCAGGCCAGGTGCTGGCCCGCTTGGCCAGTCCCCAGTTGCTGGAACTGCAACGCAACAACATCGTCGCCCGCAGTCAGGCCGATCTGGCGGGGCGCAGCCTGAAACGGGATGAAGCCTTGTTTGCCGAAGGCATCATTGCCGAATCTCGTCTTGCTTCAACCCGGGCTTCAGCCCAGGAAGCAACCGCTCTGGCGCGGCAAAGCGGCGGCGCTTTGCAAATGGCCGGTGGCGATGGCGTGATCCGGGCGCCCATTGCCGGCACCGTGCTGGAACAGAACGCCGTGCCCGGCCAGCGGGTTGAGGCTTCGTCGCCTTTGTTCCGTATCGGCAAGCTCACGACGCTGTGGCTGGAAATTCAAGTGCCGGCAGCCCTGGCCAGCAGTCTCAAACCCGGCCTCGCCGTGACGGTGAAAGACAGTCCCGCCAAAGGCGTGATCGTCAACGTCGGCCGTCAATTGGGTAACAGCCAGACCCTGACCTTGCGCGCGCGCATCGACAAGGGCACAGAAACCCTGCGTCCCGGCCAGTCGGTGGAAGCCCAGGTCGCAACGCTGGCGACGGGCAGCACTGACGCCAAGGCGGCAACTTCCCTCTGGCGCATTCCGACCACCGCCCTGGTGCGCTTGCCCGAGGCCAATGTTTTTGTGGAAACAGACAAGGGTTTCACGCTGATGCCGGTGAGCATCGTCGCCGAAGGCAGCGGCAGTCTGCTGGTATCGGCCGCCCTCAAGGAAGGCAACAAGATCGCAGTAAAGGGTGTTGCGGCCCTGAAGGCAGCCTTGCCTGCGGCCAAGGAGTAAGCCGTGTTCAACCGCATCGTCGAGTTTTCCCTGACCCAGCGGCTGCTGGTGCTGATGGCTACGCTGCTGCTGATCGCCGCGGGCGTCGCCGCTTTTCGCGCTTTGCCGATTGACGCTTTTCCCGATGTCTCCACGCCCCAGGTCAAGATCATCGTCAAGGCCCCGGGTATGACGCCGGAGGAGGTGGAAGCCCGTGTGTCTGTTCCTCTGGAGCAGGAACTGCTGGGCATCCCCAAGGAAAAGATCCTGCGCGCTACCGCCAAGTATGCCCTGGCCGACATCACCATCGACTTCGAAGAAGGTACCGACGTGTACTGGGCGCGGCAGCAGGTGGCGGAACGTTTCGCCAATGTCACCAAGGATTTTCCGCCCGGTGTCAGCGGTGGTCTTGCGCCCTTGACCACGCCCCTGGGCGAGATGTTCATGTTCACCATCGAAGGGCCTTTGTCCCTGGAGGAAAAGCGCACCTTGCTTGACTGGACCATTCGTCCCCGTCTGCGCACCCTGCGCGGGGTGGCCGATGTGAACAGCCTGGGCGGTCTGGCCCGCAGCTTTGAAGTGGTGCCCGATGTGGCGGCGCTGAACGCCCGCAACATCAGCCTGGAACAACTGCGCGCCGCCCTGGAGGCTAACAACCGTAACGACGGAGCAGGACGCCTCAACGAAGGCGAAGAAACCCTGCTGGTGCGGGCGGAAGGCAGCATCAAGAATCTGGACGATGTGCGCGGGCGCGTCATTGCCACGGTGCAAGGGATCCCCGTTCGCATCGGCGACGTGGCCCAAGTGCGTATCGGTGCCTTGACCCGCTACGGCGCCGTGACCAAGGATGGTAAAGGCGAAGCCGTGGAAGGTCTGGTGCTGGGCCTGCGTGGTGCCAACGCCCAGCAAGTGGTGGACGGCGTCAAGACCATGCTGGCGGACATCGAGAAAACCCTGCCCAAGGACGTGAAGATCGTGCCCTTCTACGATCGTGGTGCCCTGGTGGAGCGGGCGGTGAGCACGGTTTCCAAAGCCCTGATTGAAGCCATCGTGCTGGTGGTGATCCTGCTTCTGGCCTTCCTCGGCAACCTGCGGGCCGCGCTGGTGGTGGCAGTGATTCTGCCCCTCTCCGCCCTGGGGACGTTCATCCTGATGAATACGGCGGGCCTCTCTGCCAACCTGATGAGCCTGGGCGGTCTCGCCATCGCCATCGGCATGCTGGTGGATGCGGCGGTGGTGGTGGTGGAAAACGTCGAGACGCAACTCACTCGCCAGGACGCCCTGGCCCGTTTGCCCAAGCTGCACCTGATCTTCCGGGCGGTGAAGGAAGTCACCGCGCCGGTGGTGTCCGGCATCGCCATCATTGTCATCGTCTTCCTGCCCCTGATGACCTTGGAGGGCCTGGAAGGCAAGCTGTTTGTGCCGGTGGCTCTCTCCATCGTCTTCGCCCTCACGGCCTCCCTGATCCTGGCCTTGACCGTGGTGCCGGTGCTGTCCTCTTTGTTGCTGCATCAGGGCCAGCCTCACGAGCCCTGGCTGGTACGCAAGCTCAACGCCCTCTACGCACCCCTGCTGGACAAGGTGCTGGCCAATGCCCGTAAGGCCAGCTACGCCGCCCTGGGGCTGCTGCTGGCGGCGGGTGTTGCCTACACCTTCATCGGCAAGACCTTCATGCCCTCCATGGATGAAGGTGACCTCATCGTCCAGTTGGAGAAGCTGCCTTCCATCAGTTTGAGCGCCACCCTTGAGCTGGATGCCCGGGTGCAGAAGGCCATCATGGAACGGGTGCCGGAGGTGAAGGGCGTTGTGGCCCGCAGTGGGGCCGACGAATTGGGCCTCGATCCCATGGGCCTCAATCAGACCGACAGCTTCCTCATCCTCAAACCCATCAAGGAGTGGCGCAAGGCCGACAAGACCTGGCTGATGGATGAGTTGCGCAAGGTGCTGGAAGACTTCCCTGGTCTTGCCTACACCTTCACCCAGCCCATCGAAATGCGGGTGTCGGAAATGCTCACCGGCGTTCGCGGCGATGTGGCGATCAAGGTCTATGGCGTAGACATGGAGACCCTCAACGGTATGGCGGCGCATATTGCCGATACGGTGAAAACCATCGCCGGTGCCGAGGATGTGTTCACCGTCAAGAACGGCGGCGTGCAATACCTCAAGGTGGCGATTGATCCCCTTGCTGCCGGACGTCTCGGCCTGACCATGACCACGGTGGAAGATCAACTGCGTTCCCTGGTGGAAGGCTGGCCCGCCGGCATCGTCATCGAACCGGCACGGCGCACGCCTTTGTTGCTGCGGGGCGACGATGATCTGCGCACCTCCTATGCCCGCTTTGCCGATCTGCGCCTGGCACTGCCCGGCGGAGGTGCGGTACCCCTGTCGGCCATCGCCAAGCTGGAGCGGGTGGATGGTCCGGTACAGGTGAATCGCGAAAATGCCCAGCGGTACGTGGTGGTGCAAACCAATGTGCGGGACCGGGATCTGGTGGGCTTTGTTGAAGAAGCCAAGGCCAAGGTGCTGCAACAGGTCAAGCTGCCCGAGGGCTACAGCATCGTCTGGGGTGGCCAGTTCGAGAACCAGCAACGGGCGGCGGCTCGGCTGGCGGTGGTGGTGCCGGTGGCGCTGCTGCTGATCTTCCTGCTGCTCATGTCCACCTTTCGTTCCGTACGCCAGGCCTTCCTGGTGCTGGCCAACATTCCCTTCGCTTTGGTGGGCGGTGTGTTTGCCCTGCTGATTGCGCGGGAGTACCTGTCGGTACCGGCCTCCGTGGGCTTCATAGCCTTGCTCGGTATCGCGGTGTTGAACGGTGTAGTGATGGTGACTTATTTTAATCAACTGCTGGCCCAGGGCATGCCTTTGGCCCAGGTGGTGGTAGAGGGGGCCAAGCGCCGGCTGCGGCCGGTAATGATGACCGCCTCCATTGCCGCCTTCGGTCTGGTGCCCTTGTTACTGGCCACTGGCCCCGGCTCGGAAATTCAGCGGCCCCTGGCCATCGTGGTGATCGGCGGTCTTGTGAGCTCCACCGCCCTGACCCTGTTGCTGCTGCCGGTGTTCTACCGCCGCTTTGGCGTGGACAAGGCTGACCTGCCCAAGGAAAACCAATCATGAATACCGCCGTCAATGTTGACAGCGTACTGCTGACCCTCATCGTTCCCCACGCCGTGGAGGACTCGGTGCTTGATCTGCTGCTGGCTCATCCCGATCTGGTCAAAGGGTTCACCACCACCCGGGGCGAAGGCCACGGTGCTGCGGTTGAACTGTTGGCTCCGCGGGAACAAGTGCGGGGCAGTGCCCGCCGTCTTGCCGTGCGCATGGTGACAGCCCGGGCTACGGCAGATGCCGTCATTGCCTTGTTGCGGGAACACCTGCCCAGGGCCAATCTTTTCTACTGGATCACCCCCGTTCTGGATGCCGGGAGAATCGAATGAAACTCCAACGCCTTGTACTGTCCCTCAGTCTTTGTTTCGTTTGCAGCGCCTGGGCCGCACCTCAGGATGCGACCGACTTGCCCGAGCCCACCCTGGCAGCCCGCCTGATTAGGCAAAGCCCCGAAGTCGCTGCTGCCCGGGCCCAATTACAGGCCGAAGAGGCCAACCGGGACCGGCTCGACAGTGGCAGTCACGAAGCCAGCCTACGTCTGGAATCAGCCAAGCGGCGGGTCACTTCCCTCAATCAACGCTACCCGGAATGGTCGGTCAATCTGGAGCGGGCCTTCCGTTTGCCGGGCAAGGTGCGCATTGACGGCGAGTTGGGACAGCAGGGGGTGGTCTGGGGGCAAGTGGCCCTGGGCGATGCCTTGCACGAAAGCTCCCGCCGCCTGCTCAAGCTCTGGTTCGCTTCCCTGCGGGAACGCTGGAGCGTCACCCTTTGGCAGCGCCAAGCCGACACGCTGGCACGGCAGGCTGATGCCGTTGCCAAGCGGGTCAAACATGGCGATGCCTCAAGACTGGAACAAATGCAGGCCGATGCCGCCGCCGCCCAGGCCAAGGCTTCCGTCCGTCAGGCGGAAGGTCGTGCCGCCATGGCCGCTGCGGAGCTGAATGCTTTTTATCCCGGTGCTGCCGTGCCGGCGGGCCTGCTACCCGCTCAGCCCGAATCCATCAGCGGCAAGGACTGGATCACCGCCATTCTTGAGCACAACCACGAGTTGGGCATGGCTGCCGCTGAATCCCGTCGGGCGCAATTGTTGGCCCAGCGAGCCGATGCCGACCGCATTCCCGATCCATCCCTGGGGCTGCGGGTCGGGTCCGAAACCGGCGGTGACCAACGCATTATCGGTGTCAGCATCACCATCCCGTTACCGGGTTCTGCCCGGGCTGCCACCTCCCGCAGTCAACAAGCTCTGGCCCAGGTCACGGCAAGTCAGGAGGCCGCTGTCCGGCAAAAGGTGCAAGCCGAAGCCGCCTCCCTCATGGCCCAGGCCCAGGCTGCCTATGAAAGCTGGGAGCGGGCTGATGCCGCCGCCCAGCAGTCCCGTCAGGCCGCCCAACTGACCGAGCGCGCCCGAACCCTGGGCGAAGCCGATCTGGCCCAATGGCTCCTGGCCCAACGCCAAGCCCATGAAGCCGACTTGGTGGCTTTACTGGCCCGGGCCGACGCGAGGGAAAGCGCTGCACGCTTGCAACTGGATACCCATCAACTGTGGGATCTGGATGATGACAATCCCGGCGAGAGCGATGCGCAGGTAGGGCAACGCTAGTATTCAAGGGAAGGGAGACATTGCTTCCCTTCGCTGAAAACCTCAGACGGTAGGCGCCTCGGCGACTGCCCTCAAGACAGAGGGCGCAATGAGGCGGTGCATTGGTTCCACCGGCAGCATGTAAAGCCGACCGAGCAGGTTATGGACATGCACGACGGTGGTGACGGTAACGACAACTGCACCGGTGGCGGCATCTTCAGCCCTGTGCAGTGACAGAGTGACATCCAGATGCTTGTCCCTGTCGCTGAGCAGCACCTCATCGAAGGTGTTGTCGATCAGCGTAAAAATACCCACCCGGTCTCCGGGCTGGTAATCGCTTTCCCGCTTTGATGCATCGATTTTGTCGAAAGCCCCGAGGTTTTTCAGGCCGACCAGCGCAGCGGCTCTGTTGCGCAAGGCCATGCAGAGATTCACCCAGGCAGGAGGAGAAGCGAAGGCCTTGAGAAACTGCCCCAGGGCCGAAAGCTTTGGGTCCCCAGCGGACACAGACCAGGCGTCATGAAAGTAGCTGCCGGGGATCAGGGGAGCTATCCGGCTTTGTGCTGGCGTGGGGCTTTTGAAGGGAAGGGTAGTCATGGGCGGCGGCTAAGGCTGCAGCCTCAAGTTGAAGTGGCTGACTGATGCAGGGCCGCCAGATTGCCAAGAATGTTCAACATCCTTTGATCGTTCTTGGTCGAAGTGACGTCTCCCAGCTTTTCATGGGTTTGCAACTGCGTTTCCCACTGGGCAATAAAATCTTTTGGGGTATCTGCTTGATCGCCAAGGCCCGGCAATACCTGATTGGCTTGCGGGCTGAGTTCCGGTTGAAAAGACAACAAGGCGTGGTCCTGAAAGGAAATGGTCCCGCTTTGGTACAGCTCCTGGCTCATGGTTGCCATCTCTTGGGGCGACATGTTCCGAACATCGTATTTCTTGGCTATATCGGCGAGAGACTGGGATGTTGAAACATCGACTACGGATGTATTGGATGACGCTGTTTGCGCTTGGATGTCAGAAACCGGCGAGCTTTGTTTGGGGTTATTTTCTTTGACGGCAGAAATTGCCGTGGAAGACTGTGTCCGTATTCGCTGCTGTGCTGTGCCTGTAATCATTTACGCCATCTCCAATGGATTTCTGGCTATTCAGTCAGCAACTACTATGCCCAAGGAATAGCGCGCTGTTGTGGTGCGCTGGAGACAAATGGAATGATGGCTTGTTGTTGGCAGCCGCCGTTCCTGAGGGACGGCGACTATCGTGATGGAAAGAAAGAAGCCTCGGTTGAGGCTTACTTCAGCGAGAACACCACCCGGCCACCGGCTGCCTTGTCTTTGCTGTCTTGCAGGCGGGCTGAGCGCAGGAAGATGCGGTCCAGGGGAACGTTGCCCTTTTCGGCCAGCCAGGTTTGTACGCGCTGGCCGCGGTCTTCGCCAAGGGCGAGCAGGTCGCTGTCGTCGGCGGGCAGGTAGGTCAGCAGCAGGGTTTCCATTTCAGCCGTGGGCAGGCCCTTGGCGATGCCCACCATGTAGCGGGGCTTTTCCTTGAAGTCTTCGGCCTTGTAGACTTTTTCCAGATAGACCGGATATTCCTCTTTGCTGATCTGCACGTCGGACAGCTTGCCGCCGGCTTTGCCCTGGCGGGCGAGGTCGGCTTGTTTGAGGGTGCGCATCTTGCGGTCGAGGAGGGCACGGCGGTAGCCGGTGCGATCCGTGGCGGGGTCGCTCATGCCGGTGATTTCCAGTTTCAGGGCCGGGCGGTCCACCATGGCCTTGGACAGTGACTGGAGACGGCCTTCCATTTCCGGCGTGATCAGGGTCAGGCCGGCGGGGAAGTCGATCTGGGACAGGTCTTCACCGCCACCGAAAAGGGAGCCGAGCAGGGCGAAAGGGGCCGTGACGGCCTTGACGATCAGGTTGCCAAGTACCTTGAGGATGATGCCGCCGACGCTGAATTGCGGGTCGTTGAGGGAGCCGCTGATGGGCAGGTTGATGTCGATCTCGCCGCGACCATTGCGTAGCAGGGCAACGGCCAGATTGACCGGCAGGTTGAGGGCATCCTTGCTTTCGACCTTGTCGCCGAAGGTGAGCTGGTCGAGGAAGATATGGTTGTCGGCAGTGAGCAGCCCCTTGTCGATCTTGTAGCCGACCTCGACGGAGAGCTTGCCTTTTTCGATGGCATAGCCGACGTAGCGACCGGAGTAGGCGGAGAAGGAAGGCAGGTCGATGCTACGGGCTGAGGCGCGGATGTCGAGGGCAATGGGATTGGAGAAGGGATCAACTTTGCCGGTGATGTCGAGGGGGGCGGTGCGTTCCACCTTGCCGTGGAGTTCCACGGGGCTGAGGGTGCCCGCAGCCAAGGCGCCGACGCGGCCCTTGAGCCCGGTGATGCGGGCCGAGTAGTTGGGCTTGATGAAGTGGTCGGTGAAATTGACGGTGCCGTTGTCCACTGTGATCTTGCCGACCTTGATGACGGGGGCCGGACCGGCGGTTTCCTTGGGAGCTGGGGGCGCAACTACCGCGACAGAGGTGTTGGACCCTTTACTGGTTTTGACATCGGCAATATCGGGAGCGGCCTTGTTCGGTGTGGTAGCCGACGAAACTGCGGGCGAACCAACGGGCTCATCGTGTTTGACGATGTCCTTCAGGTTGAGCTGGCCCTTGGAATTGATCAGCACCTTGGCGAAGAAGTCTTTGAGGGACACATCGCCCAGATTCACATTGAGGGGACGGGATGGGCTGCCGGTCTTGACGCTGACACCGCTCAATTTGAGCGTCTTCCAGCGTAGCAGGTCGTCTGCATTGAGCTTGTCGAGGATGTTGAAATCGCCCAGGGTCAGGTCGCCATTGACATCGCCGGTTCCGTCGAGCCAGTGCACATCGCCCTTGAAGCTGAGATCGCCCTTGGTCAGCACGGCATTCAACTTTTCATCGGCCCAGCCTTGCAGGGCAACCAGTTCGATTTGGTTGATGTCGAGGTTGATGTCGGCATTGCCCTTGAGGCTTGCCTTGCCTTCCACTGCGATGCTGCCTCGCTTGTTGACGCTGGCCTTGAGGGACAGGGGAATGGGATTGACCTGATTGTCGGCAACGGTACCCACATGCAGGGAGAGACCGCTGACAGTGAGGGGCAGGGCGTTGCTGAGGGTGCTGTCTTCAAAACGGAAGCTGCCCTCCTCAATGCCGACCTTGCCCACGGACCAGTGCCAGGGTTTTGCCGCGGGTGCCGGGGTGGTCTTTGCTGTTGCTGTGCCCGTTGCGGGAGCCTTAACTGCAGCTACCTTGGGGGCTGGTGCGTTGCTCTTGCCCAGACTGGCGAAATCAAGGCTGCCGGGGCCGCTGCGGAGCAGGGAGATATTGGGTTTGGACAGGAGAACCTGCCCCACCGAGGCTTGCTGGCGGAACACATCTACTTGAATGTCTTTCAGGGAAAGACTGCCGATCTGGGCTTTGGCGTGGTTGTCGAGCAGGGAAAGGTCGAAGTCGGACAGGGTCAGGTCACCGGCGACCTTGAGGGCCGGATCGCCTTCACCCGGTTTTTCGAAGGTGACCTTCAGGTTGCTGGAAAGCTTGAGGGATTGCAGCTTGAGGGGCAGCTTGGCGTAGGCGGTAAGGGGTGTCAGGTCGAGATTTTCCAGATCAAGGTTGATCTGGGCATCGTGGCCTTTGGCGAAGGGGCGCAGCTTGCCGTTGAGGCTGAGTTGGGAGCCGTTGATCTTGGCAGCGAATTTGGGTTCGACAAAGATTTCAACCTTGGACGGCACGTTGGCAATGAAGGGAACGCCCAGGGCGATGTCGCTGATGGTCTGCTTGCCGCCGGCGACCTTGTCATCCCATTCAATGTGACCGCCTTCAATCTGGATATTGCTGACGGAAAACTCGGGGGTGGGTTCGTCGTCCTTGGGTTTGTTGAGCCATTCATCCAGCAGATCGGAAATGTTGAGCCGGGTGGCCGATTCCCGGACCAGATGGATTTCGGGTTGTACCAACTTGATTTCGCTCACCACGGGAATGCCCCGGGCGAGGGAGGTGGAGGAAATGTTCAGGTAAAGGGACTTGAAGGCCAGTACGTCGCCAACCTTGAAGCCTTCCACCGTGGCTGAGAGGGTGTAGGGGGAGACGGAAATCCGTTCTACGGTTACCGGGCGGTGCAGCTTTTCCGTGAGCAGAGTTTCGACCTTGGCCTTGGCAAAGCCCGGTAGCCAGAAGTAGCCGAGGAGACCGAAGAGGATCAGGAATACTGCCAGGGAGATGCCGCCGATGCGCAGGCGACGTTGCCAGGGGGCGGGAAGGGCCGAGTAGGACAGTTTCATGGGGTCTCTTTTTTCTGGGGGCGCGGATCAATGAGTGAAAGTGTAGTGCAAGGGTCACTCGATGAAACGTGCGAATTCACTCACGGGGATGCGCTCGGTCACCAGCTTGTTGGCCGGGTGGTCAGGGTCTTCGTAACCCAGTGCCATGCCACAAACGAGGATTTGGTCATCTGGGATGCCCAGGATGGGGGTGATGATCTGGTGATAGTGATGGAAGGCCTGTTGGGGGCAGGTGTGCAGGCCGTGAATGCGGGCGGCGGTCATGACGTTCTGCATGAACAGACTCAGGTCCATCCAGCCGCCGTATTCCATGTCCCGGTCCAGGGTGAAGAACAGGCCCACGGGGGCGCCGAACAGGTCGTAGTTGCGGCCGAAGTGGCGGCGCATGCCATTCTTGTCGTCCTTGGCGATCCCCAGCAGGCTGTAGAGGTCCTTGCCGATCTTGCGGCGGCGGCTGAGGTAGGGCTCCCGCCATTGGCGCGGGTAATACTGATATTCGTCCGTGGCTTCGCTACCGGCTTCGTAGGCGGCGAGGATTTCATGGCTGAGGCGATGACGGGCTGCGCCGGAGCAGACGTACACGTGCCAGGGCTGGATGTTGGTGCCACTGGGGGCGCGGGAGGCCAGGGCCAGGATATCTTCGATGGTTTCCCGGGGAATGGGCGTCGGCAAATAGCCCCGCACGGATCGGCGGGAGGCAATGGCTTCGCGGGCGGTGATGGCGGTATCGGTCATGGTGGGCTATCAATGAGGCGGGCAGTGACAACAGCGAGAGCGGGCCTTGGTACCGGGGGCCGATGTTTCAGCTTTCCGATTCCCAACGTACGGAAACGGCCATCAGATAGCCGGCACCATAGACGGTCTTGATCAGCTTCGGCTCGTGGGGGTCATCCCCCAGGCGCTTGCGCAGGCGGGAAACCCGTACGTCAATGCTGCGATCCATGGGGGAAAGGTCGGCCGTGCCAGCCAGTTGCTCCCGGGTCAGGATGCGGTTGGGTTTTTCCAGTAACAAAAGTAGCAGTCGTGCTTCGGCGGTACCGAGGAAGTCTTCCTTGCCGTCCGGGCCTACCAGCAGAAAGCTGGCCGGGTCGAAGCGCCAGCCATCGAAATAGGCTTGCTTGCGGCCTTCGGTCTTTTCGCTGCGCTCGTAGCGACGCAAGATGCTGCGCACCCGGGCCACCAGTTCCCGCGGCTCAAAGGGCTTGACCATGTAGTCGTCGGCACCGAGTTCCAGTCCCAATACTTTGTCGGAGACAATGCCGCGACCGGTGAGGATGAGGACGCCGCAATCGTGGTTCTGCTGGATTTCCCGCACCACGTCCAGACCGTCCCGGTCCGGCAGGCCAAGGTCTACGATGCAGAGGGCAGGGTGGATTAGGGGGATCTGCCGCAGCAGTTCGTTGCCGGTGCGATACCACTTGTGCTTGAAGCCGAATTCACCGAGCACCTGACCCAGGGTTTGGGCCACCAGGGGGTCGTCTTCGGCGAGGGCGATCAGGCGGGGGTCGATATTTTTGTCCATTGCGTCATAGTCGGCGAAGAAGGCGATTCGATGTCATCACGTTCATCCCGTCTTCAGAAATCATCATTGATCAAGCCAAGGTGCCGCTGGGTATCTGCCATCAAGGCCACACCCATGCTGCATGGTGGCCGGAGTTTAGACCAATCGGTCCGGGCAGGGTGCCGCCCCTCTTGAATCCGGACTATTAACTGGCCTGTTTGACGGGGAGCCAGATACGGAAGGTTGTTCCCTTGCCGACTTCGCTTTGTACTTCGATGCTGCCCTTGTGTTTCTGGATGATGCTGTAGGAGACGGAGAGCCCCAGTCCGGTACCCATGCCCACGGGCTTTGTGGTGAAGAAGGGGTCGAATATCTGCTTGAGTTGCGCAGGAGGAATGCCTTTGCCTGTGTCGGCAATTTCGATCCAGACACGGTCATCCTGGGTCCCCGTGCGCAGGGTAATGGTGCCGTGGCCATCAATGGCCTGGGCAGCATTGACCAGCAGGTTCATGAATACCTGATTCAACTGGAAGAGCAGGCACTCCACTCTGGGCAGGGTGCCATATTCTTTTTTAACTTCGCATTTGTATTTGAGTTCGTTCCAGACAATGTTGAGAGTGCTTTCCAGTCCTTGGTGGATGTCCTCGTCTTTCCAGTTTTCCTCTGCATCAATACGGGAAAAATCCTTGAGGTCTTTGACGATCTTTGTCACCCGGTCCAGACCACTCAGGGATTCTGAGAGCAGGGCCAGTACGTCTGTTTTTTCATAGGCGAAATCCAAGGTTTCCAGCAGCCGACGTACTTCGGTAAAAATGTCTTGGCGGTCCTTGAGCAATAGCTCGGCGTTTTCGTAGGCATCCACGACACGCAAGAAGTCACTCACGTACTTTTGCAGGGAGCGCATGTTGGACTGGATAAAACCCACGGGATTGTTGATCTCGTGGGCGACGCCGGCAGCAAGAACACCGATGGAAGCCATTTTTTCTGACTGGAGCAACTGGCCCTGGCTTTGGCTCAGTTTCTGATTCAGTTCCTTCAGTTCGTTATTAATACGAGTGATTTCTTCCATGTGCAGCTGGGCGGCGTTTTCAGCCAGCTTGCGTTCAGTGATATCTCGTCCTTCTGGAATCAGAAACTCCACCTGATGCTGTTCATTACGAACGGGCTTCAAGGAAAAGTCAAAATAGCGGAACTGTCCATCATGTCCAATAGTTGATGTCTCAAAGCGGACAAACTCACCCGCTGCTGCTTTGGTAATTGCGGCTTTGATCAACGTTTTGGCGTCTGCCGAATCAATGAACGGCCGAGTATCCCAAAAGAGTTTTCCTCGTATGTCGTCAAGTTTGTTCCCAAAGGTATCCAGAGCGGTGCGGTTTGCATCGAGAACTTTTCCTTCCGGAGAGAGAAGGCCGATCAGTTGAAAAGTTTGGCCGAAGATGGCGCGAAACTTTTGTTCACTTTCATGCTGTGCCTGCTGGGCCTTGCGGATCTCCGTAAGGTCAGTCATGGTGGCCACGTAGCCGGTAATGAGCTGGTATTTGTCGAACACCGGCGCCACATTGAGCAGAACGTGAATGGCTCTGCCGTCTTTGCTCCGACGCAAGACTTCGCCCCGGAATCGCCCCCCGTGCCCTGCCTGCTCGGCAACCATATTGGGATTGGTGTCCTGGTGACCGCTGACGCCCAGTAACTGGACATTCTGGCCGATGACCTCATCCAGCGTGTATCCGAACAGTTTGGTGAAGGCCGGATTGACATAGGAAAAGCAAAGGTCAGCTTCGGTCAGGATGATGGCTTCGTGGGATTGCTTGAGGGCTTCGCCGAGCCGTTGCCGTTCGTTTTCTTCCCGTTGGTGTCGGGCCATAGTGCCGAACATGAAGGCAGGTATTTGGTTAACGAAACTTCTGTTCCAGTGTTGGAACTTGCTGTGCAGTTTGTCGAGCAGACCGGCACCTGCATCGGTCTGAAGGTCAATCGGAATTTGCATGTCGCCGCTGGACAGTTTGTTGGCAATGGTGACTGCATCTTTCATTTCGTCACCAGCCCGGCTTAGAACCCTGTTGCGTAGCCAGAAAATGAGAACGAAAAAGAGGATGCCAATCGCACCGATCAGCGGAACCATATGCCGTACTTGCTGCCTGTAGGCCTCCTGAATATCGTCCAAATAGGTGCCAGAACCAATCACCCACTGCCAAGGGGCGAACAGCTTGACGTAGGAGCGCTTGGGGGCTGCCTCGTTACTTCCTGGTTTGGGCCAGGAGTAGGCCACATAGCCGGAACCGACTTGCGTTGCCACGGCGACAAAAGACTTGATGATGGGGTTGCCTTTGGGGTCCTTGATGTAATCAATATTCTTTCCTTCCAGTTCAGACTGGAAAGGATGCATGACCATGACCGCTTGGGTGTCATTGATCCAGAGATAGTCTTCGTGAGTGGTGCGAGTTTGGCGAAGAATCTCCTTGGCCTGGGTTTGTGCCTCTGTACGGTCCAAGTTCCCGGCCTGTTCCTGGGCGTAAAAAAACTTGATGATGTTTTCTGCGGTTTCGACTCTTTCCCGGACCGTGTCACTCTTTTGTTCATCCATGGCCGAGCCAAGGTTTGCCAGGAAGATGAAGAGCATTACAGCCATGCCCATAATGCTGACGGTCGCCATCAGCATGAGCAGGTGATGCAAGCGGATTGTTTTTCTCATTGACACCTTCTCTCCCCAGCCATTCCAATGCCTGTGCGGGTCTTGAATGAAATGGTATAGAACTAAAGATATATGCCAATGTTAGCGCTTCTTGATATTTGTCGCTGTAGCGGTTTATCCGAAGAAAATCTTCTGCTGATATCAATGCGTTACGATTCGTTACATTGTGCGAAAGGTTTTGCAAAACTCCCCGCGCAGCATGATTTCGATACTAAAAAGATAAAACCACTGTTCTGAGGAGGAAGGTGTGAGTCAAAGTCCTTACGCAATGGGCCTGGATAAGAATAAGGCCAACTATGTTCCGCTCTCGCCCTTGAGCTTCATCGAGCGAAGCGCCACTGTTTATCCGCGACGCACCAGTGTGATTCACGGTGACCGGGTGTTTACCTGGAGCGAGACTTACAGCCGCTGTCGCCGCTTGGCTTCAGCGTTGCAGAAGAAGGGCATCGGCAAAGGCGATACGGTGGCCGTGATGTTGCCCAACGTGCCTGCCATGTGCGAGGTGCATTTCGGTGTGCCCATGACGGGCGCCGTACTCAATACCCTGAATACCCGCCTGGATGCTGAAGCCATTGCCTTCATGCTGGGCCATGGCGAAGCCAAAATACTGCTGACAGACCCGGAGTTTTTCCCGGTCGTTAACAAGGCTCTCAAGCTGCTGGAGGGGCCGAAGCCCTTCGTCATCGATGTGATGGACCCGCTGTTTGACAGTGATAAACGACTGGGCGAAATGGAGTACGAAGATTTCATCGCCGCTGGTGACCCCGAGTTTGTCTGGTCCCTGCCGGAAGATGAATGGGACCCCATCTGCCTGAACTACACCTCGGGCACCACGGGCAATCCCAAAGGGGTGGTTTATCACCATCGCGGGGCTTATCTGAATGCGGCCAGCAACATCATTTCCTGGGGGATGCCGCCCCATACGTCCTACTTGTGGACGCTGCCGATGTTCCATTGCAACGGCTGGTGCTTCCCCTGGACCATGGCCGCCAATGCCGGCGTAAACGTGTGTCTGCGCCGGGTTGATCCGGCCCTGATCTACTCCCTGATCCTGAAGCACAAGGTAACCCACCTGTGCGGTGCGCCGATTGTGTACGGCATGCTGATCAATGCACCGGCCGCAGTTCGTGAAGGCATCGATTGGCAGATCAACGGCTTGATCGCTGGGGCAGCGCCACCGTTGGCCATTATCGAAGGGGCGGCCAAGACCGGCTTCAATCTGACCCACGTCTACGGCCTGACCGAAACCTACGGTCCTGCTGCCGTTTGCGCCAAGCAACAGGGCTGGGATCAGTTGCCTCTGGAAGAGCAGGCTGTGGTCAACGGCCGCCAAGGCGTGCCCTATCACATGCAACAAGGCATCACCGTGCTTGATCCGATGTCTATGCAGCCGGTGCCCCATGACGGGGTCACCATGGGCGAAATTTTCTTCCGCGGCAACCTGACCATGAAGGGGTATCTGAAGAACCCCAAGGCGACGGAAGAGGCTTTTGCCGGTGGCTGGTTCCATACCGGTGATTTGGCGGTCATGGAAACCGACGGCTACGTGAAGATCAAGGATCGCTCCAAGGACATCATTATTTCTGGTGGCGAAAACATTTCCTCCCTGGAAGTGGAGGACGTGCTCTACAAGCATCCCTCAGTGATTACGGCCGCTGTGGTGGCCCGGCCCGATCCCAAGTGGGGCGAGGTTCCCTGCGCCTTTGTCGAACTGCGGGAGGGCGCTACGGTAACGCCGGAAGAAATGGTCGAGTATTGCCGCCAGCATCTGGCGCGTTTCAAAGTGCCGAAGGAAATTGTCTTCGGCAATGTTCCAAAAACTTCCACCGGCAAGATTCAGAAATTCATCCTGCGACAGCAGATGAACTCGAAGTCGGCGATTGAGTAACCAGCCTGTTCAAGGCCGGCGGCTTTAGCGAAGGGCGACGTGCTTGTCGCCCTTTGTTATGGTGCGCTGATGAAGGACGTTAGAGCAAAACCATGGCAATGATTCAAAAGTCGTTGAAGGACGGGATCGGTACCATCACCCTCGATCACGACCCCAAACGGAACATTCTGGGCGAGGTCTTTGTGGATGAGATCTGCCGGGCGCTTGATGAGTTTGAACGGGATAGCGCCCGGGCCATCATTCTGCGCGCCAACAAGGGTGTCAAGGTATGGTCTGCCGGCCATGACGTGGAGGAACTGCCCAAGAGCGGCCATGATCCCTTGAAATGGGGTGATCCTCTGCGCAAGCTTGTGCGGGACATTGAGGCCTTTTCGGCGCCGGTCATCGCCTTGATTGAGGGCAGCGTCTGGGGCGGTGCCTGCGAAGTGGTGCTGGCCTGCGACATCATTGTGACCACGCCGGAGGCAAGCTTCGCCGCAACGCCAGCCCGGCTCGGGGTGCCCTACAACGCCACGGGCTTGATGACTTACCTGAACGCAGCGCCCCTGCCCATTGCCAAGGAAATGTTGTTCACCGCCAAGCCCATTGCGGCTGCCCGCTTGGAGCAGGTGGGTATGATCAATCATGTGATCCCCGCCGATGAGATCGAAGCGTTTTGCATTGCCATGGCTACCGACATCGCCAACAACGCACCCTTGGCCGTTACTGTCATGAAGGAGCAGTTACGTATTCTTTCCGGCGCCAGAGCCATGTCTCCCTACGACTTTGAGCGTATCCAAGGGCTGCGTCGGGTGGTGTACAGCAGTGAGGACTACGAGGAAGGAAAACGCGCCTTGGTGGAAAAACGGAAACCGATATTTCGCGGAGAGTAGGGCAATCGTGCGGCCCCGAGTTCTTCAAACGTTCTCCAAATAAAAACGGCTGGCGCAGTGCCAGCCGTTTTTATTTGCATTGAATCGCAGTTTCTTTGCAATCCTTAACTTTTGGATTCCAGGCCCTTGCGCAGCAGACCTTCCACCAACTCATTGAGGGAAACGCCGTCGGCAACAGATTTTTGCTGCAGGATTTTGACCAGATCCTGATTGATTTTGACGGCAAAGGGAATCAGACCCAAGGCTTGGTCGCGGCGACGCTGTTCCTTTTTGTCGGGCAGGGCTGCAGCCTTGGCGAAGCGGTCAGGAGTGCCAGAGTTGCGTAATTGACCGTTGATTTTGAGACCCAGATTCTTTTCCAGATCGGTGGCTTTCATTGACATGATTTAGTCCCGGAGTGAGGTTGTCTTAGACCCGCAGCAAGGCGAGTTTGAGAGGGTATTGGCCGTCATGGCTGGGGAAGTCGGCTTCGGGCAGTATCCATTCCATGGACTTGATGGGGCGGCCGGCTTTGGTGGCACTGCGCTCCAACTGATCCAGCCACTCTTCCTTGTTAACCTGGGCGACGTTGTTGCTGCAAATCAGGGTGCCGCCTTCGGCGGTGCTGAGCAGGGCGGGTTTGAAAACGCCGGGGTAATCCTTGATCAGGTCCACTACTCCGAAGGGGCTGCGGGCGTAGCGAGGCGGGTCGAGGAAAACAAGATCGAACTGGCGAGCTTCCAGCTTGGGGAAGGGGGGCATGCGTTTGCCACGCACCCATTCGGGCTGGCCGATGCCGGCGTATTGACGGGCAGCGGCAAAGACATCGCTCTTAACGAAGCGGGGGCGGTGGGGCAGGTCGTTGAGGCCGGCATTGCCCTTGCCCACTTGCAGGCTTGATTCGGCAAAGTCCACATTCACCACGAAATTGGCCCCTGCTTTGGCGGCGGCGATGCCGACCCCGCAGGTGTAGGCGAACAGATTGAGGACTGACTTGTCCTTGGCTTCCTGGATGACCCGGCGACGAGCGGCCCGCAGGTCGAGGAACAGCCAGGGGTCCTGACCTTGATGGCGGGCTTGGATTTGATATTTGACGCCCACTTCGCTGACGATGATGGGCAGATGGGCGAAGGCCTTTTCTTCTTCCGTCAAAGGGTTGGCAATGCGGGAGTTGCGTTGGCTACGGTCGTTGTAAATGCGGGTCAGGCCGGGCTGGGTGTCCGCATAGAAACCGTCGATGACGGCCAGGGCCGCTTCGTCCAGGCCCCGATGAAAGCTTTGTACCAGCAGCAGGCTGCCGTAGCGGTCAATGGTCAGTCCGCTGAAATCTTGTGTGCCTTCGACGCTGCCGTGAAAAAGCCGGTAGCAGGTGGTGTCTTCCGCCGCCAGTTGTGCCAACAGATCGTGGCGAGCCTGAAAGGCGCTACCGAGCTGTTCGGCGAGGATGGGAGTGGGGTCGGTCATGGCAGAGGCGGGGTATTTGAGGCGAAGGGGCGCGATTTTACCCCGGCCTGCCAATTTGGCCGGGGCTAATTCGATGTGTCAGCGCAACCAGGCGGAAAACAAGGGCAATAAAAGGGGAAGCAGCAGGGCGGTGAGCAGCCCGTTAAGCCCCATGGCCAAGGCGGAAAAGGCACCCATCTGTTCGTTTTCCTGAAAGGCCCGGGCGGTCCCGATGCCGTGGGCAGCAATACCCATGGCAAAGCCCTTCATGGCTTGATCCTTGATACGCAGCAGCCGATAGAGGCCACTGCCACCGACTGCACCTATGATGCCGGTGGTGAGCACCATCAAGGCCGCGAGAGAAGGCAAGCCCCCCAGCTTTTCGGCGATGCCCATGGCGATGGGAGTGGTGACGGATTTGGGCGCCAGGGATATCAGGGTCACCGTGCTGGCACCGAGCAGCTTGCCAATCACCAGGGCGGAGACGATGGCGGTGGCCGAGCCGGCCAACAGGGCGACTGCCAGGGGCAGCACCATGGCGTGAAGGCGACGGATCTGGCCGTAAAGAGGTATGGCCAGGGCCACCGTGGCGGGGCCGAGGAGGAAGTGCACGAACTGGGCACCGTCGAAATAGGTTTTGTAGGAGGTGCCGGTGAGTTGGAGCAGAGGCACCAGAATCAGTACGGCCAGCAATACCGGATTTGCGGCCGGATGAAACTTCGCTTTGCGAAACAGCCAATAGGCGATCTGGTAGGCCACCAGGGTAACCGTCAGGCCGAGCAGGGGCGAAGCGGCGAGGTAGGCCCAGACTTCGGTGAAGTTCTGGGTCATGACGGCTCTCCCGGGGTCTTCGGTGTCATCGCTTTGAGGACCAAAGCCGTAACCCCCATGGCGAGAAAAGTGCTGCCCAGCAGGGCGGCGGTGATGGGCAGCCATTCGTCGGCCATGCGCTGGAAGTGCAGCATGACGCCGGTGCCGGCGGGGACAAACATCAGGGAGAGATGCTGGAGCAGGGTGTTGGCCGTGGTTTTAGTGCCTTCATCAGGGCCGCCGCGAAGAATGAGAAAGAGGAACATCAATCCCATACCGATGACCGGGCCCGGAATGGGCAGGCCAAGGCTGCGGGCGATGATTTCGCCGACAAGCTGGAAAAGCAGGAGTTGGGTCAGGGCGGCAAGCATGGCATCAGGGGTGGATTAAGTAAGTCGGCAGTTTATTACCAGCATGGACCAAGGATAAGTAGGTACTTTGTCGTTGATCTTTGTACCTGAGGTAATTAATCCCTGAGCAGCGGCTTTGCCGGGGGTGCGTAGAATGAAACTGATACCCATCGTTCATGCACGAATGGGGGGGCAAGAAACGGGAGTGCTTTTATGGAAGTCTGGATACTGGTGATATTGATCGTGGGCTGCGGTGTGCTGGCCATGGCCGAAATGGCGGTGGGGGCGAGCCGGAATACCCAGCTTTCCATGAAGGCGGCAGAAGGGGAGGAAGGCGCTTTACGGGTACTTCAGTTCCGCCAGCATCCCAGCCGCCTGCTGGCGACAACCCAGTTGGGTATTACCGCCATGGCCATGTTGTCTGGCGCCTTTGGCGAGTCCCTTTGGGTGCCCCGGCTGGAAGCATTTCTGAATGAAACCTTTCCCCTGTTGCTGCCCGTGAGTTATGGCCTGTCCCTGGTGTTGGTTGTCATCCTGATCACCTTTTTCTCCATTGTTTTTGGCGAGGTGATTCCCAAACGACTGGCCCTGGCTCGACCGGAAGCCATCTCCATCGCCATGTCAGGCATGCTCCGGCTACTGTTGAAGCTGGCCCATCCCCTGGTCTGGGTGGTATCGAAAACGTCGGATTGGATACTGAGCTTCTTTCCCCTCAAGGCTTCGGCCGAGGCCACCGCGGCTGATGAAATTCGCTTCCTGATCGAGTCAGGACGAAAAGAAGGATCTCTTGACAGCACCGAGAGCGAAATCCTTGGCAATGTGTTTCGCCTGGATAACCGCCGGGTCGGCGCCATCATGACGCCGGCCACCCAGATTGCCTGCTTGGACCTGTTGCAACCCCGGGAGGTCAATATGAAGGTGTTGCAGGAGCGGGCGGTTTCCCGTTTTCTGGTCTGCAAAGGTGGCCTGTCAGCCCCCTTGGGCTTTGTCGAAGGACGCGAATTATTGCGCGAGGCCTTGAGTGGCAATCCTCTGGATTTCGGCAAGTTGTCGCCGGTGCCGCCCCATTACGTACCCAACAGTCTCTACCTGATTGGCCTACTGGAGTTTTTCAGAACCAACCAGACCCAGATCGCCCTGGTGGTCAACGAGTTCGGCGGCACCGAAGGCCTGGTGACCCTGTCCGATCTCATGGGTACCGTGGTGGGCGATGTGCTTTCTGGTGCGGTGGATACGCCTCTGGCGATTCAGCGCAGCGATGGTAGCTGGTTGCTGGATGGGCTATTACCTCTGGACGAACTGAAGGAAAAACTTCAGTTAGAGGCGTTACCGGAAGAGGAACTGGGGAATTTCCATACCCTGGGCGGTTTCGTCATTTCCCAGTTCGGGCGAATTCCCCGCAAGACCGAGTCCTTCGATTGGGGCGGTTGGCGTTTCGAGGTGATGGATATGGAAAAAAACCGGGTGGATGAAATCCTAGCCCGGCACATCGAGAGCTAAGGGTTATCAGGCAACCGTATCGACGCTGTTACCCAGGTGAGGCGGATTGCTGACTTGGGGTGCTGCTTCAACGGCTGCTTGCAGCAATTGCAATGCAGCCGCACCTTCGATGTTCATGGTCTTTTTCAAGATGGCGACTTGAGCTTCTGCAGCGACATTGGCCTGGGCCATGTCGGTGGAAAGGGCGGCGATTGAGCTGATGTCCATGGGAGTCTCCTTGATGTTTGCCTATTAACGGCAGGCTGTGGCGAAGCTTAAAAGAAAACGCCCCAGCCTTGTGGGCCGGGGCGTTGAGGTTGCCGGGCAGGTAGGCCTGGCGGGCCTTTAAAAAGCGGTTATCACATGGTGACGGTATTGGCCACTTCGACGAATTCGGGGATCTGGTCGAAGTTCATGTAGCGATACACATCGGCAGCCTTGGCATTCACCAGCTTGATCTGCTCCATGTACTCTTCCTTGGTCACGATACGGCCGGCGAGGGCGCACATGGCAGCCAGTTCGGCGGAACCCAGATAGACCTGGGTGTCGATACCGAGACGGTTGGGGAAGTTACGGGTGGAGGTGGAAATCGCGGTGGAACCCTTGCGGATCTGGGCTTGGTTGCCCATACACAGGGAGCAGCCGGGCATTTCCATACGGGCGCCGGACTTGCCGAGAACGCCGTAGTAGCCTTCTTCGGTCAGGATCAGGGCATCCATCTTGGTGGGAGGCGCAATCCACAGACGAGTCGGGATATCGGACTTGCCTTCGAGCACCTTGGCGGCAGCACGGAAGTGGCCGATGTTGGTCATGCAAGAGCCAATGAAGACTTCGTCGATCTTGGCGCCGGCAACTTCGGACAGAACCTTGACGTCATCCGGATCGTTGGGGCAGGCCAGGATCGGTTCGGTGACTTCGGCCAGATCGATTTCGATCACGGCGGCGTACTCGGCATCGGCATCGGGCTGGATCAGGGTGCCCTTGGCAATCCAGTCTTCCATGGCATTGATGCGGCGCTTGAGGGTGCGAGCGTCTTCGTAGCCTTCGGCGATCATCCACTTCATCAGGGTGATGTTGGAACGCATGTACTCGACCATGGGCTCCTTGTTCAGCAGCACGGAGCAGGCAGCGGCGGAACGTTCGGCGGCAGCGTCGGACAGTTCGAAAGCTTGTTCAACCTTGAGGTCGGGCAGGCCTTCGATTTCCAGGATGCGACCGGAGAAGACGTTCTTCTTGCCTTGCTTGGCCACAGTGAGGAGGCCTTGCTTGATGGCGTAAAGGGGAATGGCGTTTACCAGGTCACGCAGGGTGATGCCGGGCTGCATCTTGCCTTTGAAGCGAACTAGCACGGATTCAGGCATGTCCAGGGGCATCACGCCGGTGGCGGCAGCAAAAGCCACCAGGCCGGAACCGGCAGGGAAGGAAATACCGATGGGGAAACGGGTGTGGCTGTCGCCGCCGGTACCAACGGTGTCGGGCAGCAGCAGACGGTTGAGCCAGGAGTGGATCACGCCGTCACCGGGGCGCAGGGAAACGCCGCCGCGGGTACTGATGAAGGAGGGCAGGCTGCGGTGCATCTTCACGTCTACCAGCTTGGGATAAGCGGCAGTGTGGCAGAAGGATTGCATCACCAAGTCAGCGGAGAAACCGAGACAGGCCAGATCTTTCAGCTCGTCACGGGTCATGGGGCCGGTGGTGTCCTGGGAACCGACGGTGGTCATCTTCGGTTCGCAGTAAGTGCCGGGACGGACGCCTTGGCCTTCGGGCAGGCCGCAGGCGCGACCGACCATTTTCTGGGCCTGGGAGAAACCCTTGCCGGAGTTGGCGGGGTTCTGGGGCAGGCGGAACAGGGTGGAGGCAGGCAGGCCGAGGAATTCGCGGGCCTTGGTGGTGAGGCCGCGACCGATGATCAGGTTGATCCGGCCGCCGGCGCGCACTTCGTCCAGCAGGACGGCGGTCTTGAGCTTGGTTTCAGCAATGACCTTGCCGTTCTTGAGGGCCTTGACGCTGGCGCTGGCTTGGTCCACTTGCAGTTCGATTTCGTCGCCCATGTTCATTTCGGCAACGTCGATTTCAATGGGCAGGGCGCCGGCATCTTCCATGGTGTTGAAGAAGATGGGGGCGATCTTGGAGCCCAGGCAGAAG
Source organism: Rhodocyclaceae bacterium (assembly GCA_036504515.1). Lineage (GTDB taxonomy): Bacteria > Pseudomonadota > Gammaproteobacteria > Burkholderiales > Rhodocyclaceae > AWTP1-18. The sequence goes on along the minus strand of DASXVA010000012.1, from coordinate 210,695 downwards.
CCGCCGAAGCGCTTGTTGGGAACGAAGGGGATGTCTTCGCCGGTGAACCAAAGTACAGAGTTGGTGGCGGACTTGCGGGAAGAACCGGTGCCCACCACGTCGCCCACGTAGGCGATCAGGTTGCCCTTCTTGGCCAGACCTTCGAGCTGCTTGACGGAACCACGCACGCCGGGTTCATCGGCTTCGATGCCGGGACGGGGATTTTTCAGCATGGCCAGGGCATGCAGCGGAATGTCGGGGCGGGACCAGGCGTCAGGGGCGGGGGACAGGTCGTCGGTGTTGGTTTCGCCGGTAACCTTGAACACAGTCAGCTTCTGGCTGGCGGGCAGTTCGGGGCGGGAAGTGAACCACTCGGCATCGGCCCAGGACTGCATGACAGCCTTGGCGTTGGCATTGCCCTTCTTGGCCAGTTCAGCGACATCATGGAAGAAGTCGAACATCAGCAGGGTTTTCTTCAGGGCTTCAGCAGCCACTGTGCCGACTTCGGCGTCGCCCAGTACGTCGATCAGGGGCTTGACGTTGTAACCACCGAGCATGGTGCCCAGCAGTTCAGTCGCCTTGGCGCGGGTGATCAGGGCACAGGAATCTTCGCCCTTGGCAACCTTGGCCAGGAATTCAGCTTTGACCTTGGCAGCATCATCCACACCGGCGGGAACGCGGTAGGTGATCAGTTCCACGAGGGCCGCTTCTTCACCCTTGGGCGGGTTTTTCAGCAGGGCGATCAGCTCAGTGGTCTGTTGTGCAGACAGGGGCAGCGGGGGGATACCCAGCGCTGCGCGCTCGGCTACATGCTGGCGGTAGGCTTCAAGCATGGCAATTCCTCTCGTAGTAGGTGTGAGTGAAGAAGTCAGGTGGTTGGATCAATCGGTGCTACTAAAAAAACGTTGGTCGGCATCGACAGGCAGTGCCATGCCGGTTGCCTTTGCCCTTTGCAGCAGTTCCCAGTAATACCGGTAGGAAGCCCGGTCGTGGAGCTTGCCGCTCCACTGAATGGGACCCCAGTGGGCGTCTTGGGCGGCAATCAGGATGGAGGCGGCATCGGCCACTTCGTCAAAGTCAGGACGCATGGCTTCGACGATGGGCTGGATCTGGCTGGGGTGGATGCTCCACATGCGCAGATAGCCGAACTCCTTGCGGGCACGGAGGGCGTCATTACGGACGACTTCCGTGTCGCGAATTTCGGTGGTGACGTTATGGGCGGGCACCACGCCGTTCCCCAGGGCTGCTGCAGCGATCTCGCATTTCGCGCGCATGACGAGGGGATGTTCAAACTGGCCCGGGGAGCACATGGCGCTGCCAGGAATGGCGCCGTGATGGGCGCTGACAAAATCCATGAGGCCGAAGTCGATACTTTCGACGTGGGGTAGGGCAGCAATCTGCCAGGCTTCCCGCAGGGCACCATGGGTTTCGATCAGGACGTGGACCGGAATCTCGCGGCTGATACCGTAATGCTTGCGCCGGTCTTCCAGATAACTGATCTGGGTCAGCACGTCGTCAGCGGATTCGGGTTTGGGTAAAACAATGTAGGCAAGGCGGCTGCCGGCTTTGCCGATGATGATTTCAAGATCGCTTTGCCAGTGGCTGTGGCGCACATCATGGATGCGGGCGCCGACACGGCCAAAACGATTGGCACTGTCCATGATGAGGGAAGCCACCATGTCAGCATGTTCGGTTTCCTGACCGGCTTTGGCACCATCTTCGCAGTCGCAGGTGATGTCAAAGATGGGGCCCATGTCGGACTGGAGGTCCAGGGCTTTGCGGATCAGTTTTTCGCTGCCGGCGTAATGCTCACAGGCAGGAAGGAAAGGGAAAGGTGCTTCCCCTTCGTAAAGAATGTCGGCGGGATGGGCGTAGCCGTTCATGAATGATTATTCCGGAGGGCTTTCTTCATCCCGCCTTCAGCATCAGGCCAGCATGTCCTTGACGCCGTCTTGCTCTTCCTTCAGTTCGGCCAGGGTGAAATCCATCTTCTCACGGGAGAAGGCGTCGATTTCCAGACCCAGAACGCGTTCGTACTTGCCATTGGCACAGGTCACAGGCACGCCGTACATGGTGCCAGCGGGAATGCCGTAGGAGCCGTCAGAAGGAATACCCATGGTGACCCACTTGCCGTTGGTGCCCAGGGCCCAGTCGTGCATGTGGTCGATGGCAGCGTTGGCAGCGGAGGCAGCGGAGGAAAGGCCGCGGGCTTCGATGATGGCGGCGCCGCGCTTGCCAACCTTGGGGATGTACTCGTTCTTGTACCAGGCTTCGTCATTCACAACCTTGGGAGCTGCTTGGCCAGCGATGGTGGTGAAGCGAATATCGGGATACATGGTGGGGGAGTGGTTGCCCCAGACGATCATGCTGTCGATGTCGTTCACGGTCTTGCCAGTCTTGGCAGCCAGTTGGGACAGAGCGCGGTTGTGGTCCAGACGCAGCATGGCAGTGAAGTTGCCAGCGGGCAGATCAGGAGCGGACTTCATGGCGATCCAAGCGTTGGTGTTGGCGGGGTTGCCGACCACCAGAACCTTGACGTCACGGGAGGCGACCTTGTTCAGAGCCTTGCCCTGGGCCACGAAAATCTTGGCGTTTTCCAGCAGCAGGTCCTTGCGTTCCATGCCGGGGCCACGGGGACGGGCGCCAACCAGCAGAGCGTAATCGACATCCTTGAAGGCAACTTCAGGATCATCAGTACCGACCATGCCGGCCAGCAGGGGGAAGGCACAGTCTTCCAGTTCCATCATCACGCCCTTGAGAGCGGCCTGGGCCTTCTCCATGGGCAGTTCCAGCATTTGCAGAATAACGGGCTGATCCTTGCCCAGCATTTCGCCAGAGGCGATGCGGAACAGCAGGGCGTAACCGATTTGGCCGGCGGCGCCGGTGACAGCAACTCGAACAGGGGCTTTTGCCATTTGGAAGACTCCTAGTGAGGCAGGTTGCGTGGAATGAAGCGGGCAGTTGATGGCGGCAGTAAGGCGTGCAACAGCAATGAAACGAGGGTATTGCGCAACTCTTATATCTAGCCGAATCGGAACTGATGGTAGAGCGTGAAGCCGATTGTGTCAATAGCTATCTTATGTCTTATATAAGACATAAGAGTACATGTGGACGCTTTAGGGTTTTTGTGATCCAATGCGCGGCATGGTGCAGGAATCCCCTACTTTTAGTCCACTTTACCGCCAGATCAAGAGCCTGATTGTTCAGGGGCTTGAGAACGGTGAGTGGAGGCCTGGCGAGGCTATTCCCAGCGAGTCTGATCTCGCTGTGCGCTTCAATGTCAGTCAGGGAACTGTTCGTAAGGCAATTGACGAAATGGCAGCGGAGAATCTTGTGGTTCGCCGTCAAGGTAAGGGCACTTATGTGGCCACTCACAATGATCCTCGCGCCTTTTTCCGTTTCCTCCGACTGGTTCCACTCTCCGGAGATGTTGAGCCATCCACATCGGTTCCTCTGGAATGCTGGCGTGCCAAGGCCGGCCCAGAAGCAGCCAAGACGCTGCAAATCAACATTGGCGAACCCATCATCATCGTTCGACGCTTGCTCCAGTTTTCGGGCAAGCCTGTTGTCGTGGATGAAATCTATCTTCCTGGTGATGTCTTTACCGGAATGAATCTGGATATCCTTAAGGATTATCAGGGTTCTCTTTACAGTCTTTTCGAAAGCCGTTTTGGTGTGCGCATGATTCATGCGGAAGAACGGATTCGTGCCATTGCGGCGGATCGGGTCAGTGCGGACCTGTTGGGGGTTGTCGAAGGAGCGCCTCTTCTATCTGTCGAGCGGGTGAGCTTTACCTACGGCGACAAGCCGGTGGAGTGGCGGCGTGGTCTTTATTGCACAGCTGACCATTGCTATCTGAACGAATTAAATTAGTTTGTAGTAATCAGGTTTGTAGGGGCCTGGATTTCGGTCCGGGAAGATTTGCAGCAACACTGTCCCGAAAGGGACGTTTCAAAAACTGGGAGATTGATCGACATGCCAGAACTGACCAAACAGCGCCCGAAGTATTTGGCGATTAACGAAATCCGGTTGCCGGTGCCGGGCTTCGTATCCATTCTGCACCGGGTAAGTGGCGTGGGCTTGTTCCTGGCGCTTCCTTTCCTGCTCTGTCTGTTGCAGCTGTCCCTCGGGTCGGCTGCCGAATTCCAGACATTCAAGGCCATTGTTGGTCATCCTCTTGCAAAGTTGGTGCTGTTCGGTCTGTGCTGGGCCTATCTGCATCACTTCTGCGCCGGTATCCGCTTCCTGCTGCTGGACGTGCATGTGGGTATTGAGAAAGAGCAAGCCCGTGCTTCTGCCAAGGGCGTGCTGGTTGTGAGTTTGGGCCTGACTGTCATCGTCGCCCTCAAGTTCTTGGGAGTGTTCTGATGAAGGCCAAAATCTTAGTTGGCGCCCATTACGGGCTTAAGGACTGGATCATCCAACGTGCGACGGCAGTGGTTATGGCGTTGTACACCCTGATCCTCGGTATTGCCATTATTGCTGGCGGTGCGGACAACCAGGAAAGCTGGCGTGGCCTGATCGGCAACGGCTTCTTCCGTTTCGTCACCCCCCTGTTCATTCTGTCCCTTGCTTACCACGCCTGGATCGGCGTACGTGATCTTTGGATGGACTACGTCAAGTGCACTGCTGTCCGTCTGACGCTGCATGTCGTGACGATCCTGGTTCTGGTCGGCTATGCCGTCTGGGCTGTGCAGATTATCTGGAGGCTGTAACAGTGAGCTATACCGTTCGCAAATTTGATGCGGTGATCGTCGGTGCAGGTGGTGCCGGTCTTCGTGCTGCAATCCAACTATCCGAAGCCGGCTTCAAGACCGCCGTGCTGACCAAAGTTTTTCCCACCCGCTCCCACACAGTGGCTGCTCAAGGTGGTGTCGCTGCCTCCCTCGGCAATTCCGAGGAAGATCATTGGCATTGGCACATGTACGATACCGTCAAGGGTTCCGACTGGCTCGGCGACCAGGACGCTATCGAATTCATGGTGCGCAAGGCCAATGAATGCGTGGTGGAACTTGAACACTATGGCATGCCTTTCGATCGTCTGGACAATGGCAAGATTTACCAGCGCCCCTTCGGTGGCCACATGTCCAACTTCGGCGAAAAGCCCGTGCGTCGTTCCTGTGCTGCGGCTGACCGTACCGGTCACGCCATGCTGCACGCCATGTATCAGCGCAACGTCAAGGTCAACACCCAGTTCTTCGTCGAGTGGCAAGCCCTTGATCTGATCCGCGACGCCGAAGGTGACGTGCAGGGCGTGACCGCCATGGACATGGAAACTGGCGAAGTGGTCGCCTTCCATTCCAAGGTCACTATCTTCGCTACTGGCGGTGCCGGTCGGATTTTCCATTCATCCACCAATGCCTTCATCAACACGGGTGACGGTCTGGGTATGGCGGCTCGTGCCGGCATTCCTCTGGAAGACATGGAGTTCTGGCAATTCCACCCCACTGGCGTGGCCGGTGCTGGTGTGTTGATTACCGAAGGTGTGCGTGGTGAAGGCGGCATTCTGCGTAATGCTTCTGGCGAACGTTTCATGGAACGTTATGCTCCCAACGCCAAGGATCTGGCTTCCCGTGACGTGGTTTCCCGCGCCATGGTGACCGAAATCAACGAAGGCCGTGGTTGTGGCCCCAACAAGGATTTCGTGCTGCTGGACATTACCCACCTGGACCCCGAAACTATCATGAAGCGCCTGCCCGGCATTCGTGAAATCGGTATCCAGTTTGCTGGCGTCGATGCCATCAAGGAACCCCTGCCCGTGGTGCCTACCTGTCACTATCAGATGGGTGGTATTCCCACCAACTATCTGGGTCAGGTTGTCATTCCCGGAGCCGATGGTCCCAATACCGTGGTCAATGGTTTCTACGCTGCCGGCGAATGTGCTTGTGCCTCCGTGCACGGCGCCAATCGTCTGGGCACCAACTCCCTGCTCGATCTGCTGGTGTTCGGCAAGTCTGCCGGCGAAACCGCTGTGGATGAGCTCAAGAAGGGTGCGACGGCCCACAAGCCGCTGGCTACTGAAGCCATCGAAAAGACGCTGGCCCGCCTGGATCGCCTCAACAACCAGAAGGACGGTGCCAACGTGTACGAAACCCGTCTGGCCATGCAGCGTTCCATGCAGAAGCATGCTGGCGTGTTCCGTTTCAACGACCTGCTCAAGGAAGGCGTTACCAAGATCATGGAAGTGGCCGATGCCGTGGCCAAGACCGAGATCAAGGACAAATCCAAGGTCTGGAACACTGCCCGTCAGGAAGCTCTGGAACTGGACAACCTGATCGAAGTGGCCAAGGCCACCATGGTTTCCGCCGAGGCCCGCAAGGAGTCCCGTGGTGCTCACGTGCGTGATGATGCCCATGACACCGCCGAGACCCCTGACGGTCGCGACGACAAGAACTGGCTCAAGCACACCATCTGGCATCGCGAAGGCAATCGCCTCGAGTACAAGCCGGTACAGATGAAGCCGCTGACCGTGGATACCATCGCTCTCAAGAAGCGCGCCTACTAAAAGGGACAATGCAATGACGACCGTCCATTTCAAAATCTACCGTTACGATCCTGATAAAGATGCAAAGCCCTACTATCAGGAAATCTCCATCGAGACCGACTCCACAGACAAGAAGCTGCTGGATGCGCTGGTCAAGCTGAAGGCCAAGGACGACACACTGTCCTTCCGTCGCTCCTGCCGTGAAGGCGTTTGTGGCTCCGATGCTATGAACATCAACGGCAAGAACGGTCTGGCCTGCCTGACTGATCTGGCTTCGCTGCCCCAGCCCATCGTGCTGAACCCGCTGCCCGGCCTGCCCGTGATCCGCGACCTGATCGTGGACATGACCCAGTTCTTCAAGCAGTACCACTCGATCAAGCCCTACCTGATCAACAACGATCCTTTGCCTGAGCGTGAGCGTCTGCAATCGCCGGAAGATCGCGAAGAACTCAACGGTCTGTATGAGTGCATCCTGTGTGCTTGCTGCTCGACTTCCTGCCCGTCCTTCTGGTGGAACCCCGACAAGTTTGTTGGTCCTGCCGGTCTGCTGGCCGCCTATCGCTTCATTGCGGATACCCGCGATCAGGCGACGAATGAGCGTCTGGACAACCTGGAAGATCCTTACCGTCTGTTCCGTTGCCACACCATCATGAACTGCGTCGATGTTTGCCCCAAGGGTCTCAATCCCACCAAGGCCATCGGCAAGATCAAAGACATGATGGTCCGTCGGGCCGTTTGATTGGAAATCGCAATGGATGAAGCAAAGCGCGCTCGTATTGGTCGACTCAAATGGCACTGCCGGCGTGCTTTGCTTGAACTGGACATCGTCTTCACCCGTTTCTGGGAGTTGCAAGGCGATGATCTAGATGAAGAAACCGAAGCTTCCCTTACCCGGTTGCTGGCACTGGAAGACCACGATGTGTGGGATCTGGTGAATGGTCGGGCAAGCATCGACGACCCGGAACTCACGGCATTTGCCGGGATGCTGCGCAGCACTTGCATCCCGGAGCCGGTGAAGCATTGATAACTGAAGTTTTGTACGACTTTGACAGGGGATAAAAATGACGCAACGTAACGCCACCTTGACCGTTGACGGCAAGACCGTCGAATTTCCCGTGATGACCGGTACCCATGGTAATGATGTTATTGACATCCGTACCCTGGGCGCCAAGACCGGTCTGTTCACTTACGATTCCGGTTTTCTCTCTACCGCCAGCTGCCAGTCCAAGGTGACCTTCATTGATGGTGACAAGGGCGAGCTTCTGTATCGGGGCTACCCCATCGAGCAACTGGCCGACAACTGCAACTTCCTCGAAGTCACTTATCTGCTGAAGAATGGCGAACTGCCGAATGCTCAGCAGAAGGGCGATTTCGAAAACACCATCAAGCGCCACACCATGGTGCACGAGCAACTGGTGAAGTTCTACCAAGGCTTCCGTCGTGATGCACACCCCATGGCTGTCATGGTCGGTGTCGTCGGTGCCCTGTCTGCCTTCTACCATGATGCAATGGACATGTCCGACAAGGAGCATCGCAGCATCTCCTTCAATCGTCTGGTAGCCAAGCTGCCCACGATCGTCGCCATGGCCTACAAGTACAACACCGGGCAGCCGTTCATGTACCCCCGTAACGACCTGGATTACACCTCCAACTTCATGCACATGATGTTCGGTACCCCGGCCGAAGAGTACAAGCCCAATCCCGTGCTGGTGCGCGCCCTGGACGTGATCTTCACGCTCCACGCTGACCACGAACAGAATGCTTCTACTTCCACTGTGCGTCTGGCTGGCTCCTCCGGTGCCAATCCCTTCGCCTGTATCGCTGCCGGTATCGCCTGCCTGTGGGGTCCTGCTCACGGCGGTGCTAACGAAGCTTGTCTGGAAATGCTGGAAGAAATCGGTGACGTGTCCCGCGTCGGCGAGTACATCAAGCGCGCCAAGGACAAGAACGACAGCTTCAAGCTGATGGGCTTTGGTCACCGCGTGTACAAGAACTTTGACCCCCGCGCCAAGCTGATGGGCAAGGTTTGCAACGACGTACTGACTGAACTGGGCCTGGAAGACGATCGTCTGTTCAAGCTGGCCAAGGAACTGGAAAAGATCGCTCTGGAAGATGAATACTTCGTCGAGAAGAAGCTCTACCCCAATGTGGACTTCTACTCGGGCATCGTTCAGAAAGCCCTGGGCATCCCCACTTCCATGTTCACCTGCATCTTCGCTCTGGCCCGTACCGTTGGCTGGATGACGCAGTGGGAAGAAATGCTGACCGATCCCGAATACAAGATCGGCCGTCCCCGCCAGCTGTACACCGGCGCCGCTCGTCGCAACGTTCCTTCCATCGACAAGCGCTGATCCGTATCACGGGGGTGGTAGTACGGAGGACACCCCCGTTTTTATAACATTCACCTCAGAGGGTGACATCCATGATGAAGCAGATGCTTTCGAACTCGTATCTCTTCGGTACCAATACCCCTTATATCGAAGAGCTCTACGAAGCCTACCTGGCCAATCCGGCCTCGGTTGAGCCCCAGTGGCGCGACTATTTTGACAAGCTGGCAACCTTGCCAGGTGCCGGTTCCTATACCGGTCCTGACGTGGCCCACGGCCCGGTCATCAGTTCCTTTGCCGAACGGGCAAAGGACGGTACTTTGCATACGCCGCCCAAAGCTTTTGTGGCGGACGAGAAGCAAGCCAAAGTGACCCAGCTCATCAACGCTTACCGTTTCCTCGGTAACCGTTGGGCCCAGCTTGATCCTCTCAAGCGCATGGAGCGTCCTAGCGTACCCGAGCTGGAACCTTCCTATTACGGCTTTACCGAAGCCGATCTTGGTCAAAGCTTTGCTACGGACACCTTCTCAACTGCCGTTGGTGCCGATCACGCCACCCTGCGTGAAATCCTCGAAGCTGCCCGCCAGACCTATTGCGGCAGCATCGGTGCGGAATACATCTACATCAGCGACACGAAGAAAAAGCTCTGGGTGCAGTCCCGCCTTGAGGCTGTTCGTTCCACGCCCAAGTATTCCACTGATGAAAAGAAGCGTTTCCTCGAGCGTCTGACCGCTGCGGAAACCCTTGAACGTTATCTGCACACCAAGTACGTTGGTCAGAAGCGTTTCTCTCTGGAAGGTGGCGAATCCACCATCGTCGCCATGGACGAATTGGTTCGTGTTGCCGGTGGTCTGGGTGTTCAGGAAGTTGTTATCGGCATGGCCCACCGTGGTCGTCTGAATGTTCTGGTGAACATCCTAGGCAAATCGCCCTCCATGCTGTTCTCTGAGTTCGAAGGCAAAAAGGCTGAAGAACTGTCTGCGGGTGACGTGAAATACCACATGGGCTTCTCGTCCAACGTCTCCACCCCGGGCGGTCCGGTTCACTTGAACCTGGCGTTCAATCCTTCCCATCTGGAAATCGTGAATCCTGTGGTTGAAGGGTCCGTTTATGCCCGTCAGCGCCGTCGTGGCGACAAGACCGGTGCCCAGGTCGTGCCAGTGCTGATTCATGGTGACTCTGCCGTGATCGGTCAGGGCGTGAACCAGGAAATGCTGAACTTCTCTCAGACTCGCGGTTACGGTACTGGCGGCACGATTCACATCGTCGTCAACAATCAGATCGGTTTCACCACTTCCGATCCCCGCGATTACCGTTCCACCCTCTATTGCACCGACATCTTCAAGATGATCGAAGTGCCGATCTTCCACGTCAATGGCGACGACCCCGATGCGGTGGCCTTCGTTACCAAGCTGGCCATGGAATTCCGTCAGGAATTCAAGGAAGACGTTGTGATCGATCTGGTTTGCTATCGCAAGCTGGGTCACAACGAGCAGGACGAACCCATGGTGACCCAGCCCCTGATGTACAAGAAGGTGCAGGCTCACCCCGGTACTCGCAAGCTGTATGGCGACAAGTTGATTGCCCAGAGCGTCATCAAGTCCGATGATCCTGATCTGATGATCAAGGATTACCGTGCTGCTCTGGACGAAGGCAAGCTGCTGTACAACCCCGTTCTCGCCAATCACGTGCGTCCTTTCGCCACGGATTGGACGCCATTTGCCGGTCAGAAATACACCGACAAGTGCGATACCACCGTACCTTTGGCCGATCTGAAAAAGCTGTCCAAGGCTGTGACCACCATTCCTGAAGGCTTTACCCTTCAGCCCCGTGTTGCCAAGATCATTGAAGATCGCAAGCTCATGGGTGATGGCAAGCTGCCTCTGGACTGGGGTATGGGCGAAACCCTGGCCTACGCCACCCTGGTAGTGCAAGGTTACGGCGTACGCGTGTCTGGTGAAGACTGCGGTCGCGGTACTTTCTTCCACCGCCATGCAGCGCTGCACGACCAGAATCGTGAAAGCTGGGACGAAGGCACCTTCGTTCCCCTGCAACATGTGGATGGCAAGCAAGCTCCCTTCATCGTCATCGACTCTGTGCTTTCCGAAGAAGCGGTCATGGGTTTTGAGTATGGCTATTCCACTGCCGAGCCTAATCAGCTGACGGTTTGGGAAGGTCAGTTCGGTGACTTCGCCAATGGCGCTCAGGTGGTGATCGACCAGTTCATCTCCTCCGGCGAAGCCAAGTGGGGTCGTCTCTCCGGTCTGACCCTGATGCTGCCCCACGGCTATGAAGGTCAAGGTCCTGAGCACTCTTCTGCCCGCATTGAACGCTACATGCAGCTTTGTGCCGAGCAGAACTGGCAAGTGACTGTGCCGACCACGCCGGCTCAAATCTTCCATTTGCTGCGTCGTCAGATGCTGCGCAAGTTGCGCAAGCCTCTTGTCATCATTACGCCCAAGTCCCTGCTGCGGCACAAGGATGCCGTGTCCTCCCTGGATGATTTGTCCAAAGGCAGCTTCGAAACCGTTATCGGCGAAACCGAAAAACTGGATCCGAAGAAGGTGACCCGCATCGTGCTGTGTTCGGGCAAGATCTACTACGAGCTGATGGCTCATCGTCGTGAAAACAAGATCGACAATACCGCCATCATTCGTATGGAGCAGCTCTACCCCTTCCCCCAGGAAGCTCTCGAGGCCGAAATGAAGAAGTATCCCAAGGCCAAAGAGGTTGTCTGGTGTCAGGAAGAGCCTCGCAATCAGGGCATGTGGTACTACTTCGTGTCCCGCCAGTTCCTCGTCAATGCGGTCGGTTCCGGCCAGGAACTTTTCCTGGTGGCGCGTCCTGCGTCCGCTTCCCCGGCCGTCGGCTACTACACCAAGCACAACGCTCAACAAAAAGCTGTCATTGAAGGCGCCTTCGGCGTCCTCAAAGTCCGAGCATAATCAGAGGAGAGTACTTACATGCTGCTCGAAGTTAAAGTCCCCCAGCTTTCCGAATCCGTGGCCGAGGCCACCCTGGTCAGCTGGCATAAAAAAGAAGGCGAAGCCGTCGCTCGTGACGAAAATCTGATCGATATCGAGACCGACAAGGTCGTTCTGGAACTTCCCGCTCCCGGCGCCGGGGTGATCGTCAAGATCATCAAGGGCAATGGTGAGTTGGTGACTTCTGGTGAAGTGATCGCTCATATCGATACCGAAGCAGCTGCCGGTGCTTCTGCACCTGCCGCGGAAGCGCCCAAGGCTGCTGCGCCGGCTCCCGCTGCTGCTGCACCTGCCGCTTCGCCCGAAGCCATGCCTTCCGCTCGCAAAATCATGGAAGAGAAGGGCGTTAGCGCTTCCGACGTGACTGGTACTGGTCGTGGTGGTCGCATCCTCAAGGAAGACGTACTCGGTACCGGTAGCAAACCTGCTGCTGCGCCGACTCCAGCTGCCCTGGCGCCTGCCGCTGCTCCCCGTCCTGTTCTGGCGCAACCCACGGCCGTCAATGTGGATGCCATCCAGGCTGGTCGTACCGAACAACGCGTTCCCATGAGCCGTCTGCGTGCTCGTGTTGCCGAGCGTCTGCTGCAATCCCAATCCACCAACGCCATCCTGACCACTTTCAACGAAGTGAATATGGCACCGGTGATGGATTTGCGTAACAAGTACAAGGACAAGTTCGAGAAAGAGCACGGCGTCAAGCTGGGCTTCATGTCCTTCTTCGTCAAGGCCGCTGTGGCTGCCCTGAAGAAGTACCCCGTACTCAACGCTTCAGTGGATGGCAATGACATCGTTTATCACGGTTACTTCGACATCGGTATCGCTGTGGGTTCTCCCCGTGGTCTGGTGGTGCCTATCCTGCGTGATGCTGACCAACTGAGCCTGGCTCAGATTGAAAAGAAGATCGCCGAGTTTGGTACCAAGGCCAAGGACGGCAAGCTCTCCATCGAAGAAATGACCGGCGGTACTTTCTCCATCTCAAACGGTGGTGTGTTCGGCTCCATGCTGTCTACTCCTATCATCAACCCGCCCCAGTCCGCGATTCTCGGCATTCATGCCACCAAGGACCGGGCTGTGGTCGAGAATGGTCAAGTCGTTGTGCGCCCTATCAACTATCTGGCGATGTCCTACGACCACCGCATCATCGATGGTCGCGAAGCCGTGCTGGGTCTGGTTGCAATGAAGGACGCCCTGGAAGATCCTGCCCGTCTGCTGCTGGATCTGTAAATCCTGACCGCAGGCCGGAGGCATGCCCTCCGGTCTGCGCAACAGAAGGAATGTCGCTATGAGCAAGCAATTTGATGTTGTCGTTATTGGTGGTGGCCCCGGTGGTTATGTGGCTGCCATTCGTGCTGCACAACTTGGCTTTTCTTCCGCCTGCGTGGAAGCCGAGTCCTATGCCGACCCCAAGGGCGAAGTGCGCTTGGGCGGTACCTGTCTGAATGTCGGATGTATTCCCTCCAAGGCCCTGCTGCGTTCATCCGAACTGCTGGAAGAGGCAACTCACGGTTTCGTCATGCACGGTATCTCCGTAGATAACGTGAAGATGGATGTGGGCACCATGGTTCGTCGCAAAGACAATATCGTGACCACACTGACTAGCGGTATCAAGGGCCTGTTCAAAAAGAACAAGGTGACCTTGCTGTCTGGACATGGCAAGTTTGCTGGTCGTGATGATGATCTCTGGTTACTGGATGTGGCCGGTGAAACCATCAAGGCCAAGAACGTCATCGTCGCTACAGGCTCCAAGCCCCGTCATCTGGCTGACATTGAAGTGGACAACAAAATTGTCTGCGACAACGTCGGTGCCTTGTCTTTTGACTCAGTGCCCAAGCGTCTTGGCGTGATTGGCGCCGGCGTGATCGGTCTGGAGCTGGGTTCTGTCTGGAAGCGTCTTGGCTCCGAAGTTACTATTCTTGAAGCCGTGCCTGAATTCCTGGCTACTGCCGATGCGGCTGTTTCCAAGGAAGCCTGGAAAGTATTCACCCAGAAGCAGGGGCTGAACATCAATCTTGGCGTCAAGATTGGCAAGGTTACCGTAGGCAAGAAGGGGGTTACTGTCGAGTACGAAACCGGTGACGAAGCCAAAAAACTGGAATGTGATCGTCTGATCGTTTCCGTTGGCCGTATTCCCAACACGGATAGTCTTGGTGCCGAGAACGTTGGTCTCAAGCTGGATGACCGTGGCCGTATCGATGTGAATGACCATTGCGAAACCAATCTGCCCAATGTCTGGGCCGTTGGCGACGTGGTACGTGGCCCCATGCTGGCGCACAAGGGTATGGAAGAAGGCGTCATGGTTGCCGAGCGTATCGCTGGCCAGGCTGGCCACGTTAATTACGACGCAATTCCTTCTGTCATGTATACCCACCCTGAAATCGCATGGGTCGGCAAGACTGAGCAGGAACTGAAAAATGCCGGCGTTGAATATCGCACTGGCCAGATTCCTTTCCTGGCAAATGGTCGCGCTTTGGGACAGGGTGACACTACCGGCTTCGTCAAGATGCTGGCCTGCGCCAAGACTGACCGTATTCTCGGCGTACATGTGATTGGCGCTTCCGCTTCTGAACTGATTTCCGAAGCCGTTGTGGCGATGGAATTCGGTGCCTCTTCTGAAGACCTTGCCCGTATTTGCCATGCTCACCCGACTTTGTCGGAAGCCATGCACGAAGCCGCCTTGGCGGTGGATAAGCGGCCGCTGCACTTCTAAAGCGGATTGCAGCAAACGATGAGGAGTGCGGGGTAACCCCACTCCTCATTTGCTTTTCTGGTGACCCATGCTCGAAAACCTAAAAAAAATATGTACAGAACGGGGCATTGTTCCCGATCCCGCCCAACAGGCTGCCGCAGATCGTTTGCAGATTCTGTATGAAGAACTGCTGGATTTTCGTCAGGCTCGCAGTAATGCCCTGAAAAAATTCTTGTCCCGAGCAGAGCCTCCCAGGGGCGTGTATTTCTGGGGGGGGGTAGGGCGCGGCAAGAGCTTTATCATGGATGCCTTTTATGAAGCTGTTCCCTACCGACGTAAGCGACGGGTTCACTTTCATGCCTTTATGCATGAAGTGCATGAGTCCCTCAAACGGCACAAAAGTGAGCCTGATCCTTTGATGCAGGTGGCTGCCGAAATTGCCAAGGCCACCCGCCTGCTGTGTTTCGATGAATTCCACGTGTCTGATATTGCCGACGCCATGATTCTTGGCCGGCTGTTTACGAGTCTGTTTGAACGAGGCGTAGTGGTGGTGACGACATCTAACTACCCACCGGATAATCTTTATCCCAACGGCCTGCAGCGACAGTTGTTTCTACCGACCATCGCATTGCTGAAGAAAAATTTGGATGTGCTGGAAGTTGATACTGGCGTTGATTACCGCTTGCGGACGTTGGAGCGAATCGAAACCTTTCTTGTCCCCGCTGATGCCGCAGCTCATAACAAGATGAAAGCAGACTTCGCTGAAATTGCCGGTTGTGAAGGCAAGAGTGGCACCATCCTGATCCAGGAGCGGGATATTCAGGTGGTACGGCAAGCTCCGGGCATCGTCTGGTTTGACTTTACAGCCCTTTGTGGTGGCGCTCGATCCCAGAATGATTATCTGGAGTTGGCCCAAGAACATCACACATTGCTGCTTTCAAACATGCCCAAGCTAACCAAAGAACAGGCATCCGAGGCGCGTCGCTTCACTTGGTTGATTGACGTACTTTATGATCACCGGGTCAAACTCATCATCAGTGCAGCCGTTGAAGCTGACGAACTTTATACGCAAGGACCACAGGCTGAAGAGTTCAAGCGGACTGTCAGCCGTCTGACCGAGATGCGTTCCAAGGAATATTTGGCCGAGGCCCATCGCACCGATGAAACTCTTCAGTAGTGATCAAAAATTCCCGTTCGGATGGCACTGAGTGTTTGACTGTGCTCAAACTAGCGGGAAATTTTTTGCCACAGAAACATCATGAGAGCAGAATGGTGCTCTTGGCATAAGTAATGCCATTGTTCCCCATTTTATGGAGATGGTTCTGCGCATGGAAAAGAAGACGAACAAGGCCGCAACTCCCGCACCACGTGCCAGTAAGCCCGTTACAGTGAATACCCGCACAACGCCAAAGCCGGCATCCAAGGCGGCGGTTGCTCCGGCGAAAAAAACGCTCCTTAAACCTCCCAGCCCAAGACGTTCCACTGCTGGTGATATCAGTCCAGCAAAGTCAGCACTTGGTGTCGAAAAGTTTGTCGTTGAAAAAGCCGTCGCCTCTGCTCAAAACGCCAAGGCAGCTGCCGTCACTGACATACTGAAAAAGGTCGGCAAGGATGGTGTTGGTGCTGCGGTAAAAACCTTGGAGTCAATTATCGCTGGCGCGTCACCCGACGATATTGCCATGTTGCGCAATACGTTGTTCAAGGAAGGTGTTGCCGAAAAATTACCTGTCAGTGCTGACGAAGAACTCGCAGATGGTTGGCGTAATGGGGGGTATCCCTACAAGAACCTGATGTCCCGTAAAAACTACGAGAAGGAGAAGTATCGGCTTCAAGTGGAGTTGCTCAAGCTGCAGGCTTGGGTCAAGGAAACCGGACAGAAGGTTGTGATTGTTTTTGAAGGGCGGGATGCAGCAGGAAAAGGGGGCGCAATCAAGCGCTTCATGGAGCACCTCAATCCTCGTGGTGCCCGGGTGGTCGCTTTGGAAAAACCCTCTGAGGTAGAACGTGGGCAATGGTATTTCCAGCGCTATATCCAGAATCTGCCCACTGCTGGAGAGATCGTCCTGTTTGACCGCTCCTGGTACAACCGGGCCGGGGTCGAGCGTGTGATGAGCTTCTGCTCACCAGACGAATACACTGAATTCATGCGGCAAACTCCAGAGTTTGAGCGGACTTTGGTTCGTAGTGGCATTCATCTCATCAAATTCTGGTTTTCCGTCAGCCGTGATGAGCAGCGGCGTCGATTCAAAGAGCGGGAGTCTCATCCTCTTAAGCAGTGGAAGTTGTCTCCCATCGACTTGGCTTCCCTGGATAAATGGGATGACTACACCAAGGGCAAGGAGGCCATGTTCTTTCATACAGATACGGCTGATGCTCCCTGGACTGTTGTGAAGTCGGATTGCAAAAAGCGCGCTCGTCTCAACGCAATGCGCTACGTGCTGTACAAGCTGCCCTACGCCAATAAGGATATTGAGCGGATTGGTCACCTTGACCCTCTTTTGGTAGGCCGTGCCAATGTGGTCTACGAAAAAGGTGAAAAGGAAGACGTGCCGATTCTTTGATGAGTCACTGACTGAACAAATAAAAAGCCCGCATCATCGCGGGCTTTTTATTTGTTCAGTGGCAATGTCGTCAGTGGGTTTCACCCTTGGGCGGTACGGGCAAGGGGAGTAGGGGAATACCCTCCTCAAGCATCTCCAGCGTTTCCTCCACTGTGGCTATTCCACGAATATTGCGGGGAGCTGTTTCTCCGTAGTGGATCTTGCGGACTTCATCAGGAAAATCCTG
Source organism: Rhodocyclaceae bacterium (assembly GCA_036504515.1). GTDB lineage: Bacteria > Pseudomonadota > Gammaproteobacteria > Burkholderiales > Rhodocyclaceae > AWTP1-18. The sequence continues at coordinate 193,448 of DASXVA010000012.1, read as the reverse complement.
ATCAACGTTTTCGCATTCGGATGCAATTTTCGCAATAGCGTTTAAGACGGTTGCGACAGCTTCTTTTGTCGGCTTCATTGTTGCCTCCGTTTCGACAGGCTCAGTGGCACCTTTACTAATGCGGGGGCTAGATGGCAGCCGGGTTATTTCAGTTGAAGCGCACACGGTGCAAGAAACCAGCGACCGCTGGCATTGGCTTTCGAACGCTTCAGAGGAAGGGAACCAGCCTTCAAAGTGATGGCCCTGCTCACAGGATAAATTCAGCACGATCATGGAGGTGATGAGTAACCAGATTTGATGTGGATAGCTAGGGATGATACGCGCGGCACAAAAGACAAAGCCCAATCTTTTGGATTGGGCTTTGTCTGATTTTGGCTCCCCGAGTTGGGCTCGAACCAACGACCTACGGATTAACAGTCCGGCGCTCTACCGACTGAGCTATCGGGGAATTGCGAGGCGCGGATTATAGCCGCACCTCTTTAGTCGTGCAAGACTTTTGCTTATTTTTTTACTTCAAAACGGTCGCAATTGCATCGGCCACATAGTCGATGTTCTTGGTGTTGAGAGCGGCAACGCAAATCCGACCAGTACCCACCGCGTAGATACCGAACTCGGTCTTGAGACGTTCAACCTGAGCGGCGGAAAGGCCAGTATAGGAGAACATGCCGCGCTGGCGATTGATGAAGGTCACGTCAATCGCAACACCGCGTGCCTGGAGTTTTTCTACCAGGCTGGTACGCATTTGACGGATACGGTCGCGCATGCCGGAGAGTTCGTCTTCCCATTGCTTGCGCAGTTCAGGGCTGGACAGAACTGTGGCAACAATGGCGCCACCATGGGTGGGAGGATTGGAGTAGTTGGTGCGGACGACGCGCTTTACCTGGGACATGACGCGGACAGCTTCTTCTGCGCTGGAAGTGACAACAGAAAGGGCGCCAACACGTTCGCCGTAAAGGGAAAACGATTTGGAGAAAGAGCTGGACACGAAATATTGCAGGCCAGACGCTGCAAACAGTTTGAGCGCGGCGGCATCGGCATCAATGCCTTCGGCAAAGCCCTGATAGGCCATGTCGATGAAGGCAATGAGATTTTTTGCTTTGATGATCTCGACCACTTCCTTCCACTGGGCTTCCGTCAGGTCAGCGCCGGTCGGGTTATGGCAACAGGCGTGGAGGACGAGAATAGTGTCAGCGGCAGCACTGTTAAGGCTAGCCTTCATGCCTTCAAAGTTAACGCCTTGGGTGGCGGCATCGTAGTAAGCGTAGGTGCCCACTTCAAAACCGGCAGATTCAAACAGGGCGCGATGATTTTCCCAGCTGGGGTCGCTGATCAAAACCTTGGCTGTGGGTTTGAGGCGCTTGAGGAAGTCAGCACCGATTTTCAGTGCGCCAGTACCGCCAAGGGCTTCAATTGTAATGACACGCTTTTCCGTAACCAACGGGCTGGTAGCACCGAAAACAAGGTTTTGTACTGCCTGGTTGTAGCTGGCAGGGCCTTCAATAGGCTGGTAGCCACGGGCAGGCATGGTTTCAAGACGGGCTTTTTCAGCAGCCTTGACCGCAGCCAGTAGGGGGAGTTTGCCGTTGTCATCGTAGTAGACGCCAACGCCGAGATTGACCTTGGTGGAGCGGGTGTCGGCGTTAAAGGCTTCGTTCAGGCCAAGGATGGGATCGCGAGGGGCCAGTTCTACAGATGCGAAAAGCGAGGAAGTCATCAAGTGCTCCAGAAAGCGGGATTTGCGATGAGGAACAGCAGTGGGAAACATTGCTGCTGCGATGAAAAGGGGCGTAATCATACCGCGATTAATCCCCTGATTTGTTGGCTATTTAGTTAGGGTTTCAAGTAGAAAAAGCATAACTCATGTCTTCTGCCCATTGAGAAGAGGGGGGCATTTCCGGTATCATGCGGCTTTCCCGCTGCAGCAAATTCCATGACCAAATTTGTATTCGTCACCGGCGGTGTTGTGTCCAGTCTGGGCAAAGGCATCGCCGCCGCATCTTTGGGTGCAATTCTTGAATCCCGCGGAATCAAGGTCACCCACCTTAAACTAGATCCTTACATCAACGTTGACCCGGGCACCATGAGCCCTTTCCAGCACGGTGAAGTGTTCGTCACAGAAGACGGCGCTGAAACTGACCTGGATTTGGGCCACTATGAGCGTTTCACCAGCGCCAAGATGTCCAAGGCCAATAACTTCACGACCGGACAGGTTTACGAGTCCGTGATCAAGAAGGAACGGCGAGGCGAATATCTGGGCAAAACTGTCCAGGTGATTCCCCATATCACCGACGAAATCAAACTCAACATCAAGCGTGGTGCCCAGGGCGCTGACGTGGCTATTGTTGAAGTTGGCGGGACTGTCGGCGATATCGAATCCCTTCCCTTTCTTGAAGCCATCCGTCAGATGGGTATTGAGGAGGGCCGGAACAACGCCTGTTATATCCACCTGACACTGCTGCCCTACATTCCTACGGCAGGGGAACTGAAAACCAAGCCGACCCAGCACTCCGTCAAGGAACTGCGGGAAATTGGCATTCAGCCCGATGTGTTGCTATGCCGGGCTGACCGGGAAGTTCCTGAAGAGGAAAAGCGCAAGATCGCGTTGTTTACCAATGTGTTGCCGGAAGCGGTGATCTCTGTGGTGGATGCGGACAGTATCTACAAGATTCCCGCCATGCTGCATGGTCAGATGCTTGATCAGATCGTCTGTCACAAGCTGGATATTCTGGCCAAGGCTGCCGACCTGTCCATTTGGAACAAGCTGGTAGATGCTCTGGAGCATCCTGATCACACGGTCGAGATTGCCTTTGTTGGCAAATACGTGGATTTGACCGAGTCCTACAAGTCACTGATCGAAGCCATCAACCATGCTGGCCTGCATACGCGCAGCAAGGTGAACATCCATTACATCGATTCTGAAGAAATCGAGCAAAAGGGGCCGGAGGCCATCCTCAAGCCCATGGACGCGATTCTCGTTCCTGGCGGCTTTGGTCGGCGCGGTACTGAAGGCAAGATTGCTGCGATTCGCTATGCCCGGGAAAACAAGGTTCCTTACTTGGGTATCTGTTTGGGCATGCAGTTGGCCGTCGTCGAGTTTGCTCGTGACGTCGCAGGTATGACTGGTGCCCATTCCACTGAGTTCGTCAAGGACACTCCTTTCCCGGTAATCGGCCTGATTACCGAGTGGAAAGATCGTAGCGGCAAGATTGAAAAGCGCGACGAAAACTCTGACCTGGGCGGCACTATGCGTCTTGGCGGTCAAGTCTGTCAGCTGAAAGAAGGCTCTCTGGCTCGTGAGGTCTATGGTGCTGCCGAGATCACCGAACGTCATCGTCATCGCTACGAAGTTAACAACACATTGTTGGCGCAGCTTGAAGAGAAGGGCCTGCGTGTTGCTGGTCGCGCACCGGTGACCGATCTCTGTGAAATGGTGGAATTGCCGGATCACCCTTGGTTTGTCGGCTGTCAGTTCCATCCGGAATTCACCAGTAATCCACGTACGGGCCACCCGCTTTTCATCGCCTATGTAAAGGCGGCATTGGTGCAGCGGAGTAAGAAGGCGTGAAGCTTTGTGGCTTCGAAGTTGGGTCGGATCGGCCCTTCTTCCTGATCGCCGGACCCTGCGTCATTGAGTCCAGGCAGATGGCGCTGGATACTGCTGGTCAACTCAAAGAGATTTGTACTGAACTGGGTATTCCCTTCATCTACAAATCCTCTTACGACAAGGCCAATCGCAGTTCCGGCACATCGCCCCGCGGCCCCGGTATGAATGCCGGATTGGATATTCTGGCTGAGGTGAAAAAACAGATCGGCGTGCCCGTGCTTACCGATGTCCATACCGAGCAGGAAGTGCCAGCAGTCGCCTCTGTGGTGGATGTGCTGCAAACGCCCGCTTTTCTTTGCCGCCAAACAGATTTCATCCATGCTTGCGCAGCCTCTGGCAAGCCGGTGAATATCAAAAAAGGGCAGTTTCTTGCCCCCGGTGACATGAAGCATGTCGTGGCCAAGGCCAAGGAAGCCAATGGCGGCGCGGATAGCATCATGGTCTGCGAACGTGGTGCTTCCTTCGGTTACAACAATCTGGTTTCCGATATGCGTTCTCTCGCCATCATGCGGGAGACAAACTGCCCCGTGGTATTCGATGCAACTCACTCGGTGCAATTACCGGGAGGGCAGGGCAGCAGTTCTGGTGGGCAACGTGAATTTGTTCCCGTGCTATCGCGGGCAGCCGTTGCCGTGGGTGTTGCAGGCTTGTTTATGGAGACACATCCAGACCCCGCCAAGGCGTGGTCTGATGGTCCCAATGCCTGGCCCCTCGGACAGTTGAAAGCATTGCTCGCCACATTGAAATCCATTGACGACCTGGTGAAACAGCCAGGCATTATCTAATTACAACTTTCCATTTTGAGGTTTGCTCATGAGCGCAATTGTTGATGTCATCGCCCGTGAAATTCTTGACTCACGCGGTAATCCCACTGTCGAAGCCGATGTGCTGCTGGAATCTGGTGTCATGGGGCGCGCAGCCGTTCCCTCCGGTGCCTCCACCGGTTCTCGTGAAGCTATTGAGTTGCGTGATGGTGACGGTGCTCGCTATTTGGGCAAGGGTGTTCTGCAAGCTGTCGAGAATGTAAACACTGAAATCTCCGAAGCCATTCTTGGTCTTGATGCTGAAGAGCAGGCATTTATCGACAAGACTTTGATCGATCTGGATGGCACCGAGAACAAGTCCCGTCTTGGCGCTAATGCCATGTTGGCTGTCTCCATGGCTGTTGCCAAGGCTGCTGCTGAAGAAGCTGGTCTTCCCCTGTATCGTTACTTTGGCGGCTCTGGCCCTATGACCATGCCGGTGCCAATGATGAATGTCATTAATGGTGGCGCCCATGCCAATAACAATCTGGACATCCAGGAATTCATGATCATGCCCGTGGGTGCAAAGAGCTTCCGCGAAGCTCTGCGCTGTGGTGCCGAAGTATTCCATCACTTGAAGAAATTGGTGGACAAGAAGGGCTATCCCACTACCGTTGGTGACGAAGGTGGTTTTGCGCCCAATGTGTCTGGCAACGATGAAGCGATTGAACTGATCCTGAAAGCTATCGAAGTTGCTGGCTACACTGCTGGGCAGGACGTCGTGTTGGCCCTGGACTGCGCCAGTTCTGAGTTCTACAAGGACGGCAAGTATGTGCTGGCTTCCGAGAAGCTTGAGTTGAGCTCCGAAGGCTTTGCTGACTATCTGGCTACCTTGGCCAGCAAGTACCCCATCATCAGTATTGAAGACGGCATGGCCGAAGCCGACTGGAATGGTTGGAAGATTCTCACCGACAAACTGGGCAAGAACGTCCAGATCGTCGGCGATGACCTCTTCGTTACCAATCCCAAGATTCTCAAGGAAGGCATCAGCAAAGGCGTTGCCAACTCCATCCTGATCAAGATCAACCAGATCGGCACTCTGACCGAAACCTTCGCTGCTGTTGAAATGGCAAAGCGCGCCGGTTACACCAACGTGATTTCCCACCGCTCCGGCGAGACTGATGATTCAACGATTGCCGATATTGCTGTAGGCCTCAATGCTGGCCAGATCAAGACCGGCTCCCTGTCTCGTTCTGATCGTATCTCCAAGTACAACCAGTTGCTGCGGATCGAAGAAGACCTGGGTGATGCTGTAACTTATCCTGGCATCTCTACCTTCTACAACCTGCGCAAGTAACTTCATGCGTTGGCCCACCTTGGTGCTGGTTGCCATGATTGCCTTACTGCAGTATCCACTGTGGTTAGGCAAAGGCGGCTGGTACCGGGTCTGGGAGATGGACCAGCAGTTGAAAGCTCAGCGTACAGAAAATCAAAAACTTGAACAACGTAACGCCGGTCTTGAGGCGGAAGTTCGTGATCTGAAGTCGGGTTATGAAGCTATTGAAGAGCGTGCTCGGTACGAGCTGGGGTTGGTCAAGGAGGGCGAGCTTTTTGTGCAGATTCCTCAGCGCTGAAATCGCGGATTATCTTGGCTAGACACTTGCCGAAAGAAATATTTTCTGTATAATGCTGCCTTCTTTCCGCGCCCGTAGCTCATCTGGATAGAGTACTTGGCTACGAACCAAGGGGTAGGGAGTTCGAATCTCTCCGGGCGCACCAAAAATTAATGGGTTGATCCATCAGGATCAACCCATTTTTTTATGCTTATGCAACCTCAGTCACTATCTTGGCTTGTCGCTTGTCAACCTCGGTTGTACTGGACTGTATTGCTATCACGACATTAGGGCGAGGGCCGCAGCAAGTTCGGCATTGCTGTTCTGCGGCTGAGGGGAAAAACGACTTTGTTCCGTATTGGCCCCTCTTGCGATCTGTTGTTGTTTTTGCGCTGACCATTTACACAATGGCTGCGTGGCAAGATATGCGTAAAACAAATCCCAATCTTCAATTACTGCTTTACTCATCTTCTCCTCCTTGCTTTTGTTCTATGTTGTTTTTCCTGTTGAATAAAGGCAGTAAGGATGAACGATATCTATACCGCTGATTCGGGGTGCCCATTTGCGGAAACCTTATTCCGAACTTGGCTAGAGCTTGATGCTTAACCAGCAGAACGGTAAAGCATTATCCTGAGTAACTTGTGTGGTTTTTCACGGGTAAGGAATGTCGCGTGGTTTTGCAGTGGCTTTAGAGGTGCGTCATCTCGCTAGCTAGTAAAAGCATCCGCCCAGCAGTTTGGTGTTTCATACAGGCGAACTCTTTCCAGCTTGAGATGGTTGCCGTAACTATCTTCGTATAGCGGAGCAAGAATGCCGAAGGCGGTGGCAGCGAGATTTTCTGCCGTAGGGACAACATCAAGCAGCACCGTTTTATGGCCGAGGATGCTGGCGAGAAAGCCAACGATCTGGGCATCGTCTTTCCAGGCGAGGAAAGCATGGTCCCATTTGTCCACTACGTGGGTTTTTGCGATAGTTTTGACATCACCGAAATCCATCAGCATGCCATCGGCTGGCGATGTCACATCCTGAATGACATTCCCCCGCAGAGTGATCTCCAGCACGTAGCGGTGACCATGAAGGTGTCGGCATTGGCTCAGGTGATTGGGAATGCGATGTCCGGCATCGAATTCAAGGCGGCGGGTGATCTGCATGAGGGTGGATGTTATGCTTGAGCAAGGCATTATAACTGCCCCCTTCTACCGCTTCTGATCGTTTCCGATGGCCGTGATTGATACTAAATCAACCTTATTGAATGTCACTGAGCACTCTCGTGATAGTGCTGGCATGACCTACGTCTACCCAGTCGTGTCACGACGGGCTGGAGGGGTATCCATAGGGATTAACCTTAATCCGAATAATGCCTGTAATTGGCATTGTATTTATTGCCAGGTACCTGATCTCAAGCGGGGAGGGCCTCCACCTCTTGATGTAGTGCTTCTACGGGAAGAACTGTCCAGTCTCCTGCACGATATTCAGCAGGGGGATTTCATGCAGAAGCGTGTGCCAGAGGCTTCTCGTCGATTGATGGATGTCGCCTTTTCCGGCAATGGTGAGCCAACCAGTGCTCCAGAGTTTCCTCAAGCTGTTTCTGTGGTTATTGATGTTTTGCAGGCGTCTGGTTTGATTGGGACGTTGCCTGTAAGGCTGATTACCAATGGTAGCTTGCTGGATCGGGAGGCTGTTCGCCAGGGCATTGCCAATTTGGCGACAGCGGGGGGGGAGGTCTGGTTCAAGCTGGATGCCGCTCGATTGGATGACATCCTTGAAATCAACGGCAGCAAGGTTCTACCTGAGCAGCAGTTGCAGCGCCTTGAGGCCTGCGCTGCGCTTTGTCTAACTTGGGTGCAATCCTGCTTTTTCATGCGGGATGGACGGGAGCCTTCGGAAGACAGTGTTCTTGCGTACCTGAAGGCGATCGATAGGGTCGCGGGCCATATCCGAGGTGTGCATCTTTACGGCCTTGCCAGGCAATCCATGCAGCCAGAGGCTATCCGACTCTCCGCATTGCCCTTAAGCTGGTTTGATGCATTGGCATTGAGACTCAAAGAAAAAGGGCTGACCGTTACGGTCAGCCCTTGATGCGTTCTTAAGCAACGGTTTAACCGGCTTTACGAGCAGCCTTGGCGAGCTTTTTGAGTTCTTTGAACAGGGCAGAATCGTTGGCCTTGAGGTATTCCACGATTTCATAGTCTTCCCGCTTGATTTTGGAAATGTCGATTTGCTCGACATGAACCAAGCGCAGAAGCTGCTGAACGGGGCGGGGCATGTTGCGTCCGCTTTCGTAGCGGGAGCCGCCACTTTGGGTTACGCCAAGCTTGGACCAGAACTGTTGCTGGTTCAGGCCCAACTTACGGCGAATTTCACGGGCATCAATTTTTTCAACGGTCTTCATGGGTTCTCTCCAGAAAAGGTTGTTTTATCAGTAGGGTTTATTTCAGGACTGTGACAAGCTTATAACTATGCCAGATGCAGCTTGCTGGCTTTTTGGCTATAACCGAAGTCATATAACTAAAATTATAGGCAATAGGCGGATAACATACAAGCACATCATTTTTTTCCTCAAATGGCATAGGGCTTTTGTGTTTTCTCTCAATCCCTTCGGGGAGACACGGAAAGAGCGGGATCAGGTAAAATCCGGCCTCTTTTTCGTTCAAGCAACCGGTTCGACAAGAAAATGGCTCTGATAGTTCAGAAATATGGCGGCACATCAATGGGTTCTCCGGAACGCATCCGGAATGTTGCCAAGCGGGTTGCCCGCTGGAAATCCAAAGGAAATCAGATGGTTGTTGTGGTTTCTGCCATGAGTGGCGAAACCAACCGTTTGATTGCTTTGGCTAAGGACGTTTCTCCCGCCCCTGATGGCCGGGAACTGGATGTCATGATTTCTACCGGTGAGCAGGTCACGATCGCTTTGCTGGCCATGGCGCTGAAAGACCTTGGCCTCAATGCCAAAAGCTATACCGGTGGTCAGGTAAAGGTGCTGACTGACAGTACCTTTACCAAGGCACGCATCCTTGATATTGACGGACACAACATTAAGCGGGACCTGGATAACGATACGGTCGTCATTGTTGCTGGTTTCCAAGGCGCAGACGAGTTCGGCAATATCACGACCCTGGGTCGCGGTGGTTCCGATACTTCAGGTGTTGCCTTGGCCGCTGCCCTCAAGGCTGATGAATGCCAGATCTATACCGATGTGGACGGGGTTTACACCACCGATCCCCGCATCGTGCCTGAGGCCCGCAAGCTGGATCGCATCACCTTTGAGGAAATGCTGGAAATGGCCAGCCTCGGTTCCAAGGTGTTGCAGATCCGCTCGGTCGAATTCGCCGGCAAGTACAAAGTTAAGCTGCGGGTGCTCTCCAGCTTTGAAGAAGAGGGCCAGGAAACCAACGGCACACTCATTACTCTTGAGGAAGACAGCTCCATGGAACAACCCATCATCTCCGGCATCGCCTTCAACCGCGACGAAGCCAAGCTCACAGTCCTGGGCGTGCCTGACAAACCCGGGATTGCCTATCAGATCCTGGGTTCCATCGCCGATGCCAACATTGACGTGGACATGATCATTCAAAACGTTGGTCATGATGGCACCACCGATTTCTCCTTTACCGTCAATCGCAGCGAATACAACCGCGCGTTGGATATTCTGGAGAACAAGGTCAAGCCCCACGTTGGCGCTCGTGCGGTGGTTGGCGACAACAAGATTTGCAAGGTTTCTGCCGTTGGCGTGGGCATGCGCTCCCATCCCGGTGTTGCCAGCAAGATGTTCCGCACCCTGGCTGAAGAAGGCATCAACATCCAGATGATCTCCACTTCTGAAATCAAGATTTCTGTTGTGGTGGATGAAAAGTATCTGGAATTGGCCGTGCGCGTCCTGCACAAAACTTTCGATCTCGATCAGGCGGCTTCCTAAGCGTTTTTAAGTTGCATTAACGGGGCGTGGCGGGTATCATCGCGCCCCTGTTGGAGACGTGGCCGAGTGGTCGAAGGCACTCCCCTGCTAAGGGAGCATTCTTGCAAAACAGGAATCCAGGGTTCGAATCCCTGCGTCTCCGCCAAAAACGGAAACCCCGCACAAGCTATCACCTGTGCGGGGTTTTCTCTTCTGAAGTCCCGGATGTCGTAACAGCCTTACCGCTCATAAAATCGCCATGTGGACCAATCTCATTCCTGCCGAACAAGTGCCTGCCCGCGGCCTCAATGTTGAGACTGTTGAGCTTACGCATGAAGACAAGCATCAGCTTGAAGATCAGATCAAGCTTCAGGTAGCTCGTGGCTGGACGGTGAAAAGCCGTTCCCATACTGCCGATGGTAGCCATACTGCGCTGCTGTTCCGTCGCAAGTCCGCTGACTGATCTAGCTTCTGTACCGTGCCTTGGGGCACCGGTACAGATTTAGTTGCGATGACTTCAGGGGAGCGGTTTTAGCTCCGTGATGTAGAGCACGTCAGCAATCTCCACCGCTTTGAACTGGATCCGGCTCCCGGGTCTTAATCCCTCAATGGCTTTTGCATCCTTGACCCGGAAGATCATGGTCATGGGATCCATGCCCAAGTTGGGTATTGCGCCGTGTTTCACCGTGATTCTTTTTTGGGCAATCTCCACTTTGCGTACTTCGCCGGTGGTCCATGGGGCCTTCTCTTCAGCGATTTTTGTTTCGCTGTTGGCGGAACCTTGCGGGCTATGGTTTTGGCTTTCCTGGGCGTAGCCGTTGAAGGCTAGAAGCAGGGCGCAAATGGTCCCAATGGTCCAATAGTATTTTCGTTCCATCACGAGTCCTTTCAATGCTGATGTTCGCTTGGCTTGCGCACGGTCACTTCCGTTGCGGCCTTCGATTCCGTTGTCTCTTGGCGGGTGGCTTCGGCCAGGGGGCCTTTCCATTCGTGGGCGCGGCTGTCCTTGGGAGCCTGATACCAGCCGGGATCGCTGTAGTCGCCAGGCTTTTGGTTTTTGCGGACCTTGATCACACTGACCATGCCCCCCATTTCCAGGGAGCCGAAGGGGCCATCGCCGGTCATCATGGGTACCGTGTTGTCGGGAATCGGCATTTCCATTTCCGTCATGTCGCCCATGCCCCGATCGCCCATCACCATGTAGTCGGGAATGAGTTGGTTGATCTTGGCGGCGACACCCTTGTGGTCTACGCCGATCATGGTGGGGACGTTGTGGCCCATGGCGTTCATGGTGTGGTGAATCTTGTGGCAGTGGAGAGCCCAGTCGCCGGGTTCATTGGCGACGAACTCCAGTTGGCGCATCTGGCCCACAGCGATGTCGGTGGTGACCTCGGGCCAGCGGGCAGAGGGGGGAATGGCTCCTCCATCCGTGCCCGTGACCGTGAACTCATGGCCGTGCATGTGGATCGGATGGTTGGTCATGGTCAGGTTGCCGACGCGAATACGCACCCGGTCGCCCTGGCGAACGTTCAGAGTGTCGATGCCGGGGAAGATGCGGCTGTTCCAGGACCAGAGGTTGAAGTCGAGCATGGTGTTGGTCTTGGGCGTATAGCTGCCGGGCTCGATGTCGTAGGCGTTGAGCAGGAAGCAGAAATCCCGATCCACCTTGGCAATGTGCGGATTACCGCCCTTGGGGTGGGTGATCCACAGGCCCATCATGCCCATGGACATCTGGGTCATGTCGTCGGAGTGGGGGTGATACATGAAGGTACCGGCACGACGGGCGACGAATTCATAGACGAAGGTCTTGCCCGGCTGGATGGCCGGTTGCGTCAATCCGGCCACGCCATCCATGCCATTCGGCAAGCGCTGACCGTGCCAGTGAATGCTGGTGCGCTCCGGCAGGCGATTGGTGACAAAAATACGGACGCGATCCCCTTCCACCACTTCAATGGTGGGGCCGGGGGATTGCCCGTTGTAGCCCCACAGATGGGCCTTGAAGCCCGGGGCCATTTCTCGCACCACGGGCTCGGCCACCAGATGGAATTCCTTGACGCCGCCATTCATGCGCCAGGGGAGGGTCCAGCCGTTGAGGGTGACAACCGGGTTGTAGGGGCGGCCGGTGTTGGGGATGAGGGGCGCCTGGGTTTCTGCTGTGGTTTGGGTGACAAGCTCGGGCAGGGCGGCGAGGGCGGTTTTGCCGACGGTGGCGGCGGATATCGCCGCCACGGCATTGCGGAAAAAGTTGCGACGGGAAAGCATGGTCATTTCCTTTCGGTGATCACTCAATGTTCGCCAGTGCTGGCGACGTTGGCGGCATTGCCGTTGTCTTTAGAGGCCGTGGTGGCCGAGGGTCTGCCCAGCATCGCCATATCCAGGTCGGCCTGGGCCAGCCAGAAGTCGCGCAGGGCGGCGATGTAGCCGTTGACGCTGGCCACTTGTGCCCGGGCATCGGCCAGCAGGTCGAACACGCCGATCAACATGCCGTTGTAGCGCAGCAGGTTTTCGTCGGAGATGCGCTTGCGGATCGGCACGATCTCGTCGCGGTAGTGGCGGGCAATGTCGTAGTGACTGCGGTAGCTTTGATAGGTCTCCCGCACTTCTGATCGGGCATTGATGGCTGTCTCCGCGGCCCGGTGTACCGCCTGCATATAGGTGGCTTCGGCCCGGGCAACTTTGGCTTCGCCCCAGTCGAACAGCGGCAGTTCAAAGCTGATTTCATAGCCGGTCTTGTAGGCGCTATCCCGGGGGCCTTCCTGCACTCTGGCCGGACCAAACTCCAGCACGTTGATGAAACGGGTGGTCTTGGTTAGGCCAAGGTTTTTCGCCAGGGCTTCGGTTTCCTGCTTGACCGCTTGCAGGTCCAGGCGCTGGGCCATGGCAATTTTTTCCACGTCGGGAATGTCCTGGGCTGTTGCAGGCAGGGCCGGCAAACGGTCGGGCAGGGTATAGTTGATCTGCTCGCCCCACAGGCCCAGGAGTCGGGTTAGTCGTTCCCTGGTGGCGGTGGCTGCTAATTCGCCTTGGGTTTGGGACAGAGCCGCTTCGGCATAGAAGCCCTGTTCCCGGGCCTGTTGCAGCTTGTTCCAGTTACCGCTGCGGGCCATGCGCTCTGCCAGTTCGGCACCACCTTCGGCGGCAGTGAGTACCTGGCGTTGATAGCGTAAGGATTCGTTGCTGGCAACGGCCTGAACCCAGGCTTTACGGGTATCCGCCGCAAGGCGCAGCAGGTCTTCCGCTACAGCCCGCTGGGTTTGCTCAAAGCGGCGTTTTTCGATGGCGACGGCTTGGGGGATGGTGAAAACCGAGAAAATATTGAAGGTCAGTATCTGCTCGATCTTGTATTCCCGGACCCCGTTGTTGCCCATGGTGCTGGCGTTGAACAGGGTCAGCTTGGGGTTGGGCCATTCACCCGCCCGTACCAAATCCGCTTCGGAAATGCCCAGCTCCTGAAACTTGGCTTGCAGGCCACGGTTGTTGAGCAGGGCGATTTGCACAGCGTTGTCTTCGCTCAAGGGCTCCTTGAGCAAGGCCGCCACTTTTTCAGCAATGGGCTTCAGATCATCGGCCGACTTGGCGATATGGACTTCCTTGTTCAGCTTGTCCTTGGCGACTTTTTCCACGGAAGCAAAGCCGCCATCAGGACTGAAGGAGGCACAGCCCGTCAAAAAAAGACTAAGGATGGCGGCCGAAAGCAACGTTCTATTCATGGTCATGATGGTCTCCGTGCTTCATGGCATCGTGCTCGCAGTTCATGGCGGCGTCTTTGCTGTTGTGCATGGGATGGGGGCAATTGGGCATTTTCATTGCCGCTTTGTCTGCCATGGACATGGCAGCCCCATGTTTCATGGAGGCCATGTCGCAAGCTTCCATTGCCTCATGTTCATGCTTGTCTGCTTTGGGCGGTGCAGAAGATGGCGGGGCGGTTTGCCCGTGTTGATGCTCGCTAGGGTTCGCTTGATTCGTTGTGGCTGAGCTAGCGGTCGGGGGCGTCCCTTTTGTTTTTGTCACGCTCACATTGGCTGCCTTCCAGTCGCCAAGGGGGACTTCAGCGGTGGGGCGGAAGGTTTTCAGTGGAGAGCGATATTCCACGGCCGGTACCGTAGCTTCAGCATCAGCCGGGTCGGGTAGTTTTGCGGTTTCGCTCTGGGCCAGGGCATGACCCGCAGCCAGCAACAGGCCCAGGGCAAGGGCGGCGAAGGAACGATTTGTTCCTGTGGATGTGTTCATGGTGTGTCCTCGTCTTTCGGTAGCCAGACCATTGAGACTATTGGGTCATGAGCTACACGATGGATCAAAACGTTACGGGGTAGTAACGCGCAGCCCCCTCCCAAGGAAAGGGCTCATTGGATCAGGCGGGGATAGCTCTAGGCGGCCGCTCCAAGCCTTCCGGCTCAAAGCCCGTGAAGCGGGTGGCGGGAGCAATCGGATGGGTGGCAGAGGGGAGCGGCGGTGCAGTCAGGGTGAAACTGACCGGAAGGGAAAAGGCGTAACAGGCAGCGCAGGTGGTTTTCTGTTTGCTGTCTTTGTTGGAACCATGCTGTTGGTGATCATGATGGCTCATGGCCGCCATGGCATCAGAGTGGTGGCTGTGCTGCAGGCTTTGTTCGTCAGCTGCGACGTAGGCGGAATGGTGTTCGCCAGCACAGATGCCCATGGTCACTGCGGCCAGACCCTGCAAAGGCAGGGCGATGGTCATCAGGATCAGCAGCAGGTGGCGAACAATTTTTGCCATGGACTCAATTTGTCGCGTTGACACATTCCCGGATCAACTCGGGACCACGATAGATCAGTCCTGAGTATAGCTGTACCAGACTGGCGCCAGCGTCGATCTTGGCTTTTGCTTTGATGCCATCGGTAATGCCGCCCGCCGCGATGATAGGCAGTTCTCCTGCCAGGGCTTTGGCCAGGGAGCGGACTACCTCGGTGGATTTCTCGAACACTGGCGCGCCGGAAAGGCCGCCGGTTTCCTCGGCATTGGGCTGGCCCTCAACACCTTCCCGGGATAGGGTGGTGTTGGTGGCAATGACCGCATCGATACGATGGCGGCGCAGGGCGTCGGCGATGTTGGCGATCTGGGCATCGTCCAGGTCCGGGGCGATCTTGAGGGCCATGGGGACGTAGCGGCCATGCTTGTCGGCAAGGACGGTCTGACGGGCCTTGAGGGCGCCGAGCAGGGCATCCAGTTCCGACTCGCCCTGTAACTGGCGCAGGTTCTTGGTGTTGGGGCTGGAAATGTTCACCGTCACGTAGCCGGCAGCGGCGTAAACCTTATCAAGGCCGATCAGGTAGTCATCGACGGCTTTTTCGATGGGCGTATCGGCATTCTTGCCGATGTTGATGCCCAGCACACCGCCAAAGCGGGCTGCCTTGACGTTGGCTAGCAGGGCATCGACACCATGGTTGTTGAAGCCCATGCGGTTGATGATGCCTTGCTTCTCGGGGATGCGGAACAGCCGGGGCTTGGGGTTGCCCGGCTGGGGGCGGGGGGTGACTGTGCCGATTTCGACAAAGCCGAAACCCAGCTTGCCCCAGCCATTGATGGCTTCACCATTTTTGTCCAGGCCAGCGGCTAGGCCAACCCGGTTAGGGAAGTGAAGCCCCATGACTTCGACGCCGTGGCTATGGAAGTGGGCCGGCGGCATTAAGCCGGCGAGCCGCTTCATGCTGGCAATGGTGAGTTCGTGGGCGGTTTCTGCGTCCAGAGAGAAGAGGACGGGTTTGAGTAGGCAGTAGGGAAGCATGGTCGGGATTTTATCCCGACCATGCTTCTCTGGCGGGTGAAAAAGCACTCCCTCTCGGTCTCCCTCGCTTGGCGAGGGATATGACGGTTTTGGCCGCCCGGTGGGCGGTGGATATTAGGTGGGGGAGGCTTCCACCCAGGCCCCATCCCGGTAAACCTCCAAGGGGCGGAAGTTGATCTTGTAGGCCATCTTGCGGCTGTCCTTGATCCAGTAACCGAGATAAAGATAGGGAAGGTTCAAGTGCTGGCATTGGGCAATCTGCCAGAGCACGGCCCAGGTGCCGTAACTGGCGTTGGGGACGGGAGGGGTTTCCGGTTCGTAGAAGGTATAGACCGATGAAAAGCCATCGGAGAGGAGGTCGATGATGCTGACACCCCGTAGTACGCCGTTTTCCCGAAATTCGATGAGCCGCGAATCCACATGGCTTTGCAGCAGAAAGTGGGCGTACTGGTCGCGGCTATCCTGATCCATGCCTCCACCTTGATGGCGGGCGGCTTGATAGCGTTGATAGAGCTGGTAATGCTCTTCTCGGAAGCCCAGGTAGCGTTCATTGGCCACCAGGTTGTCGTGTGCTTTGAGTACGCGGCGTTGAACCCGGTTTGGTTTGAAATCAGAGACGCGAACCCGTGCCGGTTGGCATTCCTGACAGGAGTCGCAGTGGGGACGATAGGTGAACACGCCGCTGCGTCGAAAGCCATTCCGTACCAGTTCGCTGTAAGTGGCACTGTCGATCAGATGGGTCGGTGTTGCAACCTGGGATCTGGCCACTCGCCCCGGCAGATAGGAACAGCCATAGGGAGCCGTTGCATAAAACTGCAGGAGGGGAAAGGGGGGCAGATCCTTCAGGTGTGTCATGGCATTCGTTTTACACAGGCTGCAATTTGTAGGCGTTGAGAATTCCATCCGCAGGCCAAGGGCTAGGTGCATCCTCCGCTATTAGCGTTTCCAGCAAATCAGCGAAGTGCTCACGGGGGATTGTTTTGCCACCCATGGATGCAAGATGCTCGGTTTTCATCTGGCAATCAATTATGCCGAATTCCCGTCGTTGCAAGTAAAGGCAAAGGTGGGCAAGAGCGATTTTTGACACATCCCGGGCATGACTGAACATGGATTCGCCGAAAAATGCCCTGCCAATGGCAAGTCCATAGAGCCCTCCCACCAGTTTTCCATCGACCCAGGTTTCCACACTGTGGGCGTAGCCTAGCTCGTGCAGGCGGCAGTAGGCTTGCTGCATCTCCGGCAGTATCCAGGTGCCTCGTTGGCCATGTCGCGGGGTGGTGGAGCAGGCGGCAATGACACGATCAAAAGCCGTGTCGAGGCGTACTTCGTAGTCGGCATTGCGCAGGGTGCGAGCGAGGGATTTCGTGATCCGGATTTCCCTGGGGATGAGTACCATCCGGGGATCAGGGCTCCACCAGAGGATGGGATCGCCTTTGCTGAACCAGGGGAAAATACCGTGTCGATAGGCTGCCAGAATTCGTTGCGGTGACAGGTCGCCGCCCGCTGCCAGCAGACCGTTTGCGCCATCATCGGCGGTCAGAGCAGTGGCGAGCGGGGGGAAGAGCAATTCCTTCGGCAGCCAGGAAATCATCCTCTGTCTTCTACCTGCTTAGATTTCGTAGCTTTGGGTGCTATCCCCGCTTGCGGTTGCGATCAATTCCGGCGTCAGGTCTGGGGACAGAATTTGGGCAAAAACGAGGGAGAAACGGCGGGGAAAGCTCCCCTGACGAAAGGCAATCCGGGTGGTATTGGTACCGAACAGATGGCCTGCGGGTATCGCTTCCAGTCCGGTGTCCCGTTGGGCGTCAAAGGCCATTTCGGCAATGACGCCAACGCCAAGACCGAGATTGACGTAGGTTTTGATGACGTCCGAGTCCACGGCGGTGAGGACCAAGTTAGGAATTACCCCGGCCTTGGCAAAGCCCTGATCAAGACGGGTACGGCCCGAGAATGCCGGGTCGTAGGTGATCAGGGGGTACTTGGTCAGGGTCTTGAGGGTAAGATTTTTTTCTTCAAGCACCGGATGGCCGAGCGGGGCAATGATGCAGTGCTTCCATGTGTAGGCTGGTAGCGAGATGAGGCCCGGTGTATCGGCTAAGGCCTCGGTGGCAATGCCCAGATCGGCGTCGCCACGGCGCACGGTATCGGCCACCCGGGCCGGGTCGCCTTCGCGGATGGACAAGCGTACCCGAGGGAACCGTTTAGTGAACTCAGCCACGACCCGAGGCAACACATAACGGGCCTGGGTGTGGGTCGTGGCGATGGTCAGGGTGCCTGCTTCTTCATCCCGCAGTTCTTCGCTGACGCGGCGGAAGTTTTCTGCTTCCAGCAGCACGCGGCGAGAGGCTTTGACGATGGTTTCACCGGCAGGGGTGATGCCGGTAAAACGCTTGCCGGAACGCTCGAAAATGGTGAAGCCCAGTTCGTTTTCCAGCAAACGGATTTGCTTGCTGACCCCCGGCTGGGAGGTAAAAAGCCGCTCCGCAGCCAAGGTGACATTGAGGCCGCTGTCGACGACCTCAATCAGGAAGCGGAGTTGCTGGAGCTTCATGGTGGAGTGGCTTTTAGCTCAGATAGCGGCTTAGTGGTCCTTGGGGACTTCGAGGAACTTGCTATTGAGCTCAACACCGTAACGCTGACGCAGAGTGGCGAGCCAGGCGGTCATTTCTTCCTGAGCCACGATGCGGGAATACTGCTGACGGAGGAAGGCGGCTTTTTCATCTTCCTTACCATCGGTGCTGGCCGCTTTTACTTTTTCAATCCGGTAAAGGGCAAAGCTGCCATCGGGTAGGGGAGCGCCGGCATAGGCAGGTAGCTTGGCGGCATCCGCCTTGAAGATTGCCCGCAGCGCGTCAGGTGAAATGCCTTGGGCGCCCAGGCGGGGAAGGTTGTGGCTGGCAGACCATTTAAAGCCACTTGTATCGCCTTTCCCAACCTTGAGCAAGGCCTCTTCGCCGGCTTTGCGGGCCAGTTTTGCGGCTTCTTCCCGTTTCAGATGCTTTTCAATCTCGGCTTTGACTTCATCCAGGGGGCGCAGGGCCGCTGCCTTGTGCTCCAGTACTCGTGCAGAAATCAGTACCCCGGGGGAGACTTCGACGGCTTCGGTGTTGCGGTGGTTCTTGATGGCATCTTCCGAGAACAGCGCTTCCTGCAACTTGGGATTGGCCAGGGGGCCTGCGTCACGGCTGCCTTTACTGATCAGACCGGTTTGTTGTGCGGTCAGGTGAAACTTCTCCGCCGCGGGCTTGAGGCTGTCTGATTGCTCATAAACGGTATTGCTAAAGGCTTCGGAGGCTTCGGCAAACTTCTTCTGGGCGTTTTGTTCCTTCAGGCCAGCAACGATGGAGGCCTTCACTTCGTCCAGGGGTTTGGCTTTTTCGCCACGAACGCCCGTGACTTGGATCAGGTGGAAGCCGAAGTCAGAACGCACTACGTCACTGATGGCACCTTCTTTGAGCGTGAAGGCCGCATCTTCAAAAGGTTTGACCATGGCCCCTTTGCCAAACCAGCCCAGATCACCCCCTTGCTTGGCGGAGCCAGGGTCCTGGGAGTTCTGCTTGGCCAAGGCGGCAAAGCTGGAAGGGGATTTCTTGAGTTGAGCCTGGATCTCTTCAATCTTGGCCTTGGCCGCGGTGACCGCTGCTTCCGGTGCGCTCTTGTCCACCATAATCAGGATGTGGCTGGCACGACGTTCGTCACCTTGCTTATATTGATCCTGATGACCGTTGTACCAAGCCTTGATTTCCTCGTCGCTGACCACGGTCTGGGCAGCAATGGTTTGCCGGTTGAGTACCAGAAACTCAGCTTTGACCTGTTCCGGCACTTCAAAGGCTTTGCGATTGGCTTCGTAAAAGGTCTTGGCGGCATCAGCAGCAAGCTTGACCTGGGTCAGATAATCTTCCGGCTTGAACTGGACCTCGGCGACATCGCGGCTTTCCAATTGGGCTGCCAACCAGCGCTGGCTGGAGGTCTTGCCGGGCAGCACGGCCTGGTTTACTGCACCGACAGATTGCTGGGTAACCATGTCCTGGCGCAGGCGTTGTTCGAAAGCTTCGATGCTCATGCCTTGTTGGGCAACAAGAGCTTCGTATTTGGCCTTGGAGAACTGACCGTTTTCTTGCAGCTCAGGCACGCTGGCAATGAATTGCGCCAAAGCTTGATCGGGTACCATCAGACGGGCCTTCTGGCTATGAACGGCCACCAGACGCTGATTGATGAGTGATTCGGCCACCGCCTTGCGCAGTTCCGGATTGTCCAGGGCTGAAGGAGGCAATTCCCGGCCGACGGAGCCACGCAGGCGTTCCTGCTGGGCTTGCAGGGCTTGTTGGAATTCCTGTTGGGTGACTTTGCTGTCACCTACTTTGGCGACATCCTCACCAGCGCCACGGCTGTTGAAGTAGGACTCCACGCCGAAAAAAGCAAAGGGCAGGGTAATCAGGGCCAGAAAAATCTGAACAATGCGACGGTTATTGCGAACGGAATCGAACATGGTGGTAAAGCTCACTGGAGTGTGAAAAAGGCGAACCGGATGGTTCGCCTTTCAAATACGCGGACAATCAGCCAAGTGATCGGCGCGCTATTAAAAGCAAGCCTGAATGATACCAGTCAGACCTTATGGACAGGAGCGCCCTTGCTGTTTGTCTGACGGGTCAAAATGCCAGGCTAAGGGTGGCGATAGCCAGTGTTGCGATGCCCAGCAGCAGATTGATGAATATCCGGGGGCGGATTCTTCCTTGGGCAGCCGCAGCCGCAGTCATATCGCCGGCAGCCATGGCCTGGTGGAATTGGCGATAGGGGCCGATCAGGACTGAAACAAAAATGGCCGTCATGAGCAAGCCTGTGGCTGCCATGGCATGCCAAGCGCCAGGCAGGGGGGAGCTCCCTGAATGGAAAAACATACCGAAACCGCTCAGCAAAATGACCAGAATGGCGATGGTGACCCAACGGAAAAAACGTACGAATATGCTTTGCCATAAGGCCAGTCGCTGGGGAGGCTCAAGGGCCTCCATGGCAGCAGGGCGCAGACAGACATGGGAGAAAAATATCCCGCCTACCCAGATGGTGACGGCCAGCAAATGAAGAAAAAGGAACGTGGCATGGAGTTTCATGGAATGGGGTCCTAATCTGTTTTACGCGTTTGTAATATATGGAAACTGTCACCCTAGTGTCACATCGGGAGCCATTTGTGGGGAAAAGTACCAATTTTTTGACGCCAGAATGCCTTAAGCCCTGTGCGCGGCAGGCCGAGCCGTATATATTGACCCTGTTGATATTACTCGTTGAGCGCCATGTCCTTTGACTACATCTCACAACTGACAGCCGACGATCAGATCGAAGTATTTCATGCCGGGCAGCTGATCTTTGAAATGGGCCAACCTGGTGATGTGATGTACATCATCAAATCCGGCAAAGCAGAAATCCGGGTAGGCGACCATGTGTACGCGTGTGTCGAAGCAGGCGACACGCTGGGCGAAATGGCGCTGATCGATGACGATGTTCGCAGTGCCAGTGCCATTGCCCTGACCGATTGCGAGATTGTGTCTGTCGATAAGAAACGATTGCTGTCCATGGTGCAGCAACAGCCCTTGGTTGCCCTTGAGATTACGCGCTCCATGGTGCAGCGACTGCGGTCCATGAATTACCAGGCCCAGTATGACCTGCTGACCCATCTGCCCAATCGATCACTGTTTCGGGAACAATGCCAACGAGCATTACTGCGGGCAGCTCGACAGGACAAGGCAGTCGGCTTGCTGCATATCGACCTGGATCATTTTGAAAATATCAATGATTCACTGGGCTATGCCGAGGCCGATATGTTGCTGGCCGAAGTGGCGATTCGCCTGCAAAGAATTGTTCGTTCCAGCGACATATTGGCCAGGCTTGGCGCGGATGAATTCGCCATGTTGGTAGATGTCGTTCGAAATGAAGAGGAGCTGGCCGAGTGTGCCGAGCGACTTCTCACTATTTTTGCTGAGCCTTTCAACGCCAAAGGAACTCCTGTCTATCTGACCGCCAGCATCGGGATCACCTGGCATCCGGGAGAGGGAAATGATGTTGAAGTCCTGCTTAAAAACGCAGATACCGCCATGCATTCGGCCAAGAGTGGTGGGCGCAATCGATATGCCTTTTTTTCCGCAGCCCTCAACGCACGTGCCCTTGAGTTTTTGACACTGAAAAGTGCCTTGAGAGGTGCTATTGAAGGCAAGCAACTGAGCCTGCACTATCAGCCCCGGGTTGATCTTAAAACCGGGAAAATTCTCAGTGTGGAAGCCTTGATGCGCTGGAACCATCCGGAGATGGGCTCCATCTCCCCGGCCCGTTTTATACCGATTGCCGAAGAGACCGGCTTGATCGAGTCCTTGGGTGAGTGGGCTTTACAGGAAGGCTGCTGGCAGCAGAAGGCATGGCTTGATGCCGGCATTGCCCCTGCGCACATGGCAATCAATCTTTCTGCTCGGCAGATGGGACAGGAATGCTTGGTCGATACCGTGCGGGACATTCTTGTTGCCTGTGGATTGCCCGCCAATCGTCTGGAACTGGAAATTACCGAAAGTGCCTTGATGGATGATCCGGTCGCCGTCGTGGACAAACTCAAGGCTTTCCGTGAATTGGGCATTGCTATCGCATTGGATGATTTCGGCACCGGCTATTCATCGCTGTCTTATCTCAAGCGTTTCCCACTGGACTGCATGAAAATAGACCAATCCTTTGTCCGGGGTATTCCTGGAGATCAGGACGATGTTGCCATTACCCGGACCATCATTGCTCTAGCCCACAACATGCGACTCAAGACTGTTGTCGAAGGTATTGAAACGGAAGATCAACTCGCTTTTGCCAAGCTTGAAGGCTGTGATGAGTTTCAAGGTTATCTTTTCAGCAAACCGCTGCCGGCAGAGCAGGTGGAAAAAATGCTGAGGGAGAGTGCTGGAGTGCATTGATGATAAGCAACGTCAAAAATAAAAAGCCATCCTTCAGGATGGCTTTTTATTTGGTTCTGGCGGAGTAGATGGGATTCCATGAGAACTCGTTAATGATTGTAAAACAACGAGCTATAAGTACTAAGAAATGCTGGGGTGTAACATATTTGCGTTCTTTGTTGTCTAGTATGACGGGGAGGTCGGCCGCGTCACAAAACTGTTGCCGTACATACGCATGCTTCAACATAAAGGTTGTAGGGCAATTGAAAAAACTTGAATCTCTATACTCTTTCGACTTCCATGCCATGGGAACCGAGTGTGTTTTGCATCTATATGCTGACTCAGTAGAGTTTGTTGAAAATGTTGCTCAACTGGCGATGCATGAGATTTTTCGAATTGAACGGAAATACTCAAGATTCAACTCGGACAGTTTGCTTTCTCAAATAAATCAAGCTGCTCATTTCGGTACTGAAATCACGGTAGATACTGAAACGGCAGACTTGATGGACTATGCTTTTTCCTGCCACAAGCTCAGTGATGGCCTTTTCGATATCACTTCAGGGTTGCTCAGTAGTGCGTGGGACTATGAATCGGAAGATCTTCCCAATCCCATAACTTTAATGGAGTTACTGCACTTCGTTGGGATGGATAAGCTTCGCTGGAGCCGCCCGATATTGAATTTCTCTGTTGCAGGTATGGAGCTGGATTTCGGTGGTATCGGAAAAGAATACGCCGCTGATCAAGTTGTCGCTCTGTGTCGGGAGCAGGGAATCAAGTCAGGACTAGTAGAGCTAGGTGGCGACATTGCTGTGATTGGGGCTCATCCGAATGAAAGTCCGTGGGTCATTAACATTCGTCATCCAAGGCGTGGGGATGTCGCTCTTTCTGTAGTCAAGCTTCACCATGGCGCATTGGCCACAAGTGGTGATTACGAACGTTTCATTGAGGTTGATGGCGTTAGATATTGCCATTTATTGAATCCCTACACCGGATGGCCCATTAAAGACGGGCTGAGTTCAATCAGTGTGGTTACCGATCGATGCATCGTTGCAGGTAGTTTGGCTACGATTACGATGCTGAAAGGAAGTAGCGAATGGCTTTCAACTAAAGGAGTCCCATTTCTTTGTGCAAACCAAGATGGGGAAGTTGAAACGAATACCTTAACTATAGAAAGAGCACCGGCAATCGCCGGTGCTCTTTAATGAATATTCAAATCCCCTTTAAACCTTAATGCTGATTGGGGTATATCCATTGTTTGAAGAACTATCCAGGTCGTTCAGGGATTGAAGGCTTGATGACAGTGTTTGAGGTGACACTGCCTCAGTGCCAGCAGTGTGATGGCGGCCTTGACGTAATTGGGTTGCCTGCTCAGTCATGCTGCTTGTGAAGTCCTGCTTGGAAACGCTACCAGTGCCATTGGGGTCAAGTTTGGCCCAAACCGCATCAGCACCTTGAGACTTAAACCCGGAAGGTGGGTTCATTGACTGAAAGGCGGATTCAAATTGGGCCTTGGTAATGGAGCCAGAGCCGGATGTATCAATTTTGTTGAAAAGATTAGCCATGGTTTGTGCCGGTGGCTTACGCATACTGGCGCCAGACCAGACTTGCGCGCTAGCAGCGCTTCCCAATGCGGAAACTGAACTCAAGATAACCTACTCCTACATAAAATTTATCCCAGTTGGCCTGGGAAACGCCTCGCCCTTTTGCTAGTTGCTAACGGCTCAGCTGGCTTTAAGTTAATACTCAGGCTAATAACAGGGTTGTTACAAAATGTTTAAGCCAACGGGGTTGCTTTGGATCTAAGCCGCTACGGTGGCCGCACTAGTTGCAGTACTGTTTGATGCCGTAGCAGTCGTACTGCTGGTCGTCGCGCTTGTTTGTGCTACTTCCTGATGGTGATGATGGTGGCCATGGCCATGGCCTTGTGCTTGGCCAGAAGATTGGAGATCCTGTTCAAGTTTGGCTAGAAGTTGCTGGGCGGAAGCCGAGTCACCTTTTTGCAGGGCTTGACTCAAATTACTGAGGTCGCTTTGAACGTTGGAAGTTGTCGATGTGCCCGACGTGGATGTCTGTTGGCTATTGCCAGTCTGGGAGCTTTGCAAAAGGGCATAAACACTTTGCGCATTCGTCAACTGTTGTTGTTGTCGACTTTCGGCGACTGTAAGAGCGTCTTGCTGAAGTTTAGAAAATGCTGATTGAGCCGTGCTCGTGCTACCCGATTGAAGCGCTTGTCCCAATGCTGCCCAATCAGAAGAAATTCCACTTAGTGCATTTGATGATGAACTTGTTGTGTTGCCTGTGGATCCTGAGGCAGCTTGAGAGGAACCAGCTCCAAGATTTTGCAAATCTGAATATGCTTGCTGTGCGGATGCAAGGTTACCGCTTTGAATTGATTGGAAGAGTTGTTCAAAGTCTTCACGTCCTCGGTGCACTGTAGTGCGCGAGTTGATTGATGAACCAACCTGACTAACTGATGTATCTGTGCCAATGCTGGTAGTTGCCATTTTTCATCTCCAAAAAACTAAAGGTTGGCTAAGGTGTTAGATCTTTTTGCCGTATTGCGGCAAAAATTGCCGCTTCTTCGGCAAGGAAATCCGCTTTTAATGGCTGGCTTGCGTGATTCCCGTCAAGTCAGCAGATCATGCTCAGAGCCCTGCATTTGCCATGCCTTACTCGAGAGATTTCACTAGTTGTTAACATTTGTTAACAACCTAGCGCTAAAGATTGAGCTCAAGTTGTCGTTAGTAAAAATCGAGAGTCGGGTATTTCGCCCGCAGGAATCGCAAATGGGGTCAATCATGACAACAATAGGCAGCAGTACAAACTACCTGGGCAATCTCGTTCAAGCCAGTTCCAGCAGTACTACCTCTCGTGCAATAGGGGTGGATCAAGATGGGGACGGTGACGGTAGCAGTGGTACAGGGCGCTCGCGAGGTTCAAAAGGCGGCGGTCAAGTACTAGCGGCGATTAAACAGACGTTGAGCCAATTGGGTCTTGGGCAAGCTGGACAAATCATCAGCACTCCGGCAACGACTGCGACTTCATCAAGCACAGCAAATAACGATACAAACAGCTCCGCTTCAAGTAATGGCCAAAATGTTGGTCAAGCACTGCATGCTTTTATGCATTCGTTATTTCAAGCCCTATCTTCAGGCGGCAGCGGTCAGCAGGCCTCAGACGCTGACGGTGACAAAGATGCAAGCCAAAGCGGTAGCAAAGCAGTATCAGGTTACGGAGACTTGACGAGTCGCTTACAGGGTTTGGTCCAATCACTTAATGGCTCGGGTAACAGCACAAGTACATCAGCTACCTCAGACTTGAGTGCTTCCTTTCAAAACTTGGTGAAAGCCCTTTCATCCTCAACGGCAAGTGGAACGACAGATACGGCGACGAGTTCTACTTCACCGGATTTACAGAGGTTTTTGAGCACGCTTGTGCAAAATCTGCAAAACAATAGTGGGTTAAGTAGCACCGGCAACTTGATTAACACTCAAGCCGCTTGAGTTTGAAAGTTAGTTAAGGATTGGCTATGACTACTATTTCCACTACTGGAGGTTCGCCTCAAGCCGCTGTTTTTCTTAACGGCACAGGAGCCCCGTTGCAAGGGGCGGGCGCGGCTTCGCCTCACGCGATACCAACGATCGAACTGCCTAAACAGACCACGTCCGTCACACCAGAAAAGCCTCTTGGTAACGAAGCTTTTAAGAAGATGTTTGACGCAGTTCAGCAAAAGTTGAGTGCCGCAGCTCCAAGCTTGGACTTTTCCATTGATTCTGGATCGGGGCAAACTGTTATCAAAGTCATGGATCCAGCAACCAAAGATGTCATCAGGCAAATTCCGTCAGAAGAAGTCCTGAAATTGAATCAAGAGATCACAAGCATGCAAGGAATGCTCTTGAATAAGAAGGCATAGCTAGGGCGACGTTAATAATCTTGAGCGCAAAAGTCGCGCTCCCATCAAACAGAGGAACACATCATGAACGTAGGAAGCGCAACAAGTACATACACACCCACTACAGTGCGAACTCCCGAAGCAGCAGAAGTGAAGGGGGCTCGCGATAATGACGGTGATTCTGACGACAGTAGTATTAAAACTTCTCCGTCGCCGCTCTCATCGACAGTGAACATGAGCGGGCAAAAGATTGGTCAGGTAATCAACGTCCAGGCTTGAATTACTTTTCCCCAAGCTCTGGTGCTTTTACAGATACAGGAAATTACACAACTGATCTCGTAGCTCAAGTGGGAGGCTCATATACTTGGAACGGTAACTCCCTCCTAGTGAAACTATTGACCCGTCCTTGTGGCGGGTTTTTTCTTTAAATGAGTCGAATAATGCTGTTTAGCGTTTGAGTTTTCACCTTGAAATCAAAGCAGGGCTGGCTAGCAGGGGATGGTGTCTGATGATTAGAAACAAAAAAACACCCTTAGGAAGGATGGCTCTTTAGCTGATATTGGATGGAGAAGATGGGGCTGGAACCCGATCTCCGAATAATTAAGGCACTTGGGTTTGTGAGCTTAATCAAACAAAAAAGCCTTAATTCCTAACCGATTTATTCGATTGAGAAAAAAGGCTTCTTTATAGTTGGCGGAGTGGACGGGACTCGAACCCGCGACCCCCGGCGTGACAGGCCGGTATTCTAACCAACTGAACTACCACTCCAATCCCGGTAAGCCGTGAGGCTTTGGTGGGTGCTGACGGGGTCGAACCGCCGACATTCGCCTTGTAAGGGCGACGCTCTACCAACTGAGCTAAGCACCCGTTCCGTTTAACGGGGCGCAAATTATAACCACATTTGCAGTTTTTTTGTTACTTCCTCTTTAGTGTTTCACGACTGCTGCTATGGTTGCAGTCGCTTCTGCTTCTTTGGAAGCAACAGGTTCAGTAGGTTCCGGCAAAGGTTCTGGCACCCGTTCCAGTGCAAGCTCCAGCACTTGGTCGATCCATTTCACAGGAGAGATTTCAATGCGGTTCTTGATGGTGTCGGGAATCTCGGCAAGATCCTTGACGTTTTCTTCAGGGATGAGCGCGAGGCGAATACCACCACGAACCGCAGCCAGAAGCTTTTCTTTAAGACCACCGATGGGCAGCACTTCGCCGCGCAGGGTGATTTCACCGGTCATGGCTACGTCAGCGCGGACCGGGATACCAGTCAGGACGGAAACTAGTGCCGTCGTGATTGCGATGCCGGCAGAAGGGCCATCTTTCGGGGTTGCACCTTCAGGCAAGTGGATGTGGATATCGCAGTTCTGATAGAAGTCTTCCTTGATGCCAAGGGTCTTCGCCCGCTTGCGAACCACGCTGAGGGCTGCCTGGATAGATTCCTGCATGACTTCACCCAGTTTGCCGGTGGTCATGGTCTTGCCCTTGCCAGGGAGGGCAACGGATTCAATGGTTAGCAGTTCGCCACCGACTTCTGTCCATGCCAGACCTGTAACTTGGCCGATCTGATTTTCCTTTTCGGCCATGCCAAAACTGTAGCGACGGACGCCCAAATACTTATCCAGGTTTTTGTCGTTAACGACGATCTTGTTCTTGCGCTGACGCAGAACGAGGGTCTTGATGACCTTGCGGCAAATCTTGGAGATTTCCCGTTCCATGGAACGAACGCCAGCTTCCCGGGTGTAGTAACGAACGATGTCGCGCAGGGCATCTTCCGTCACCGAGAGTTCATCCCGTTTCACGCCATTGTTTTTCATCTGCTTGGGCAGTAGATAGCGATGGGCGATGTTGACCTTCTCATCTTCGGTGTAGCCGGAGAGACGGATAACTTCCATCCGGTCCAGCAGTGCAGCGGGGATGTGCAGGGAGTTGGCCGTGGCCACGAACATGACATCGGAAAGGTCGAAGTCGACTTCGATGTAATGATCCTGAAACGTATGGTTTTGCTCGGGATCAAGCACTTCCAGCAGGGCGGAGGAGGGGTCTCCACGGAAGTCCTGACCAAGCTTGTCCACTTCGTCGAGCAGGAATAGAGGATTCTTGACGCCAACCTTGGTCATGCTCTGCAAAATCTTGCCGGGCATAGAGCCGATGTAGGTACGACGGTGACCACGAATTTCAGCTTCGTCACGGACGCCACCAAGTGCCATACGGATGAATTTGCGATTGGTAGCCTTGGCGATGGATTGACCCAGAGAGGTCTTGCCAACACCGGGAGGGCCAACCAAGCAGAGAATTGGGGCCTTAACCTTGTCGACTCGTTGCTGGACGGCAAGATACTCGACGATGCGTTCCTTGACCTTTTCGAGACCGTAGTGATCCTTGTCCAGCACTTTTTCAGCGCCGGCCAGATCTTTGGAGATGCGTGATTTCTTCTTCCAAGGCAGGCCCACCAAGGTGTCGATGTAGTTGCGTACCACCGTGGCTTCCGCCGACATGGGGGACATCAACTTGAGCTTCTTGAATTCAGACTGGGCCTTGGCCAGGGCTTCCTTGGGCATGCCGGCCAGCTTGATCTTCTTGTCCATTTCCTCAAGATCGGCACCTTCTTCACCTTCGCCGAGCTCTTTTTGAATGGCTTTGACCTGTTCGTTCAGGTAGTACTCGCGCTGGCTTTTTTCCATCTGGCGTTTGACACGGCCACGGATGCGCTTTTCAACCTGGAGGATGTCCAGTTCAGTTTCCAATTGCCCCAGCAGCTTTTCAAGGCGATCACCCACATCAAACAGTTCCAATACTTCCTGCTTGAGTTCGAGCTTGAGGGGCAGATGGGCTGCGATGGTGTCGGCCAGGCGGCCGGCTTCTTCAATGCCAGCCAAGGAGGTAAGGATCTCCGGCGGAATCTTCTTGTTCAGTTTTACATACTGGTCGAACTGAGCCAGGATGGCGCGGCGCATGGCCTCGATTTCGTGGTTGCCCACTTCATCGGTAATGATGGGGGTAACGTCGGCAGTGAAGACGTTTTTCAGGTCTTCAACTTGTTCAACTTTGGCCCGTTGCGCACCTTCCACCAGAACCTTAACGGTGCCGTCAGGCAGTTTGAGCATCTGCAGGACGTTGGCGATACAACCGATGCCATACAGGTCGGTGGTATCCGGTTCATCCTTTGCGGCCGATTTCTGGGCGACCAGCAGAATGCTTTTGCCGGTTTCCATGGCCATTTCCAGCGCCTTGATGGACTTGGGCCTTCCCACGAAAAGGGGAATGACCATATGGGGGAAAACCACCACATCACGCAGGGGGAGCAGGGGCAGTTGCAATTTCTCTTGGGGGAGATCGAGTTCGCCAGACATGGCTTGTCCTTTAAGTTGGTACCTTGAGACGGATATGGGGGCGACCCCACTCCGTTTCAAGGGTACTACACCCCATTGCAGGGTGCCGCAGTATTACTTTCAGTTTGCGCCGGAAACCTTGGGCTGTTCGGCGTAAATCAGGATCGGCTGGGCGTTGCCTTCGATCATGTTTTCGTCGATAACCACCTTGGTAACGTTTTCCATGGTGGGCAACTCGTACATGGTGTCGAGCAGCACATTTTCAAGAATAGAGCGCAGGCCGCGGGCGCCGGTCTTGCGCTTGAGGGCGCGCCGGGCAATGGCCTGGATGGCAGTAGGGCGAATTTCAAGCTCTACGCCTTCCATGGCAAACAGCTTTTGATACTGTTTGATCAGGGCGTTCTTGGGCTCAAGAAGGATTTCCACCAGAGCTGCTTCATCCAGTTCTTGCAAAGTCGCGATCACGGGCAGACGGCCCACAAACTCGGGGATCAGGCCGAATTTGACCAGATCTTCGGGCTCCACCTGTTTGAGGGTGGTGGTGACGTCCTTGGTGTCTTTGCTCTTCACTTCGGCGCCAAAGCCGATACCGGACTTGTCGGAACGGTTACGGATGACCTTGTCCAGTCCATCGAAAGCACCACCACAGATGAACAGGATGTTGGTGGTATCCACCTGAACGAAGTCCTGGTTCGGATGTTTGCGGCCACCCTGGGGCGGAACGGAAGCCGTGGTACCTTCGATCAGCTTGAGCAGGGCCTGCTGCACACCTTCACCTGAAACGTCGCGGGTAATGGAAGGGTTGTCAGATTTGCGGGAAATCTTGTCGATTTCGTCGATATAGACAATGCCTTGCTGGGCCTTGTCCACTTCGTAGTCGCACTTTTGCAGAAGCTTCTGGATGATGTTCTCGACGTCTTCGCCGACATAACCCGCTTCGGTCAGCGTGGTGGCGTCAGCCATTACGAAGGGGACGTTGAGCATGCGAGCCAGCGTCTGGGCGAGCAGCGTCTTACCGGAGCCGGTGGGGCCTACCAGCAGAATGTTGCTCTTGGCCAACTCCACGTCCTCGTTACCTTTTTCGCGGTGACGCAGGCGCTTGTAGTGGTTATAAACCGCCACCGCGAGAATCCGCTTCGCCGCTGCCTGACCAATAACGTACTGGTCAAGATTGGCGTTGATTTCCCGGGGGGTGGGCAGGTTTGTGCCATCGCCGCCTTCTTGCTCGGCGAGGACTTCATCACGAACGATGTCATTGCACAACTCAATGCATTCATCGCAGATGAATACGGAGGGGCCGGCGATCAGCTTTTTGACTTCATGCTGGCTCTTGCCGCAGAAGGAGCAGTAGAGCAGTTTTTCTGTGCTCGTTTTTTTGTCCGTCATGATGGTCTCCGAGGGTTGTGCTGTTGGGCAGGAAAGACTTAGGCGACGTCTTCAGTACGACGGGTCAGCACCTGATCCACCAGGCCGTATTCAGCAGCGGCTGCAGCAGAGAGGAAGTTGTCCCGGTCGGTATCGTTTTCAATTTTCTCGATGCTTTGCCCGGTGTGCTCAGCCAGCATGCGGTTGAGCTTGTCCTTCAAATAAAGGATTTCCTTGGCGTGGATTTCGATGTCCGATGCTTGCCCTTGGAAACCGCCCAGGGGTTGGTGAATCATCACGCGGGAATTGGGCAGGGCAAAACGCTTGCCCTTGGCGCCGGCGGCGAGCAGGAATGCGCCCATGCTGGCAGCCTGTCCGATACACAGAGTGGAAACGTCAGACTTGATGAACTGCATGGTGTCATAGATTGCCATGCCAGCCGTGACGGAACCGCCGGGGGAATTGATATAGAAGTGGATGTCCTTGTCCGGGTTTTCGGATTCAAGGAACAGCAACTGGGCCACGACTAAATTGGCCGTGACATCGTTGACCGGGCCCACCAAGAATACGACCCGTTCCCGCAGCAGGCGGGAATAGATGTCGTAAGCCCGTTCGCCGCGACCGCTGGTTTCAACCACCATGGGCACGAGGCCCAGCGCTTGAGGATCCCACTGTTGCTGGTTCATGTCGGTTTCCCTACATCCGGTTGGCAGCATCACGCCGCATTGCCCATAAGCTCGTCAAAATCGACGGTCTTCTCTTTTACTTTTGCTACAGACAGCACCCATTCGACCACATTATTCTCGGTGGCAAGGGATTCCGCTTCTTGCAGGCGTTGGGGCTGAGAGTAGTACCAACGAACCACTTCCTGCGGATCCTCAAAGGTTGCTGCAAACTCATCAACGACTGCACGAACTTGTTCAGGTTTCGCTTTCAAGTCCTTTGCCTTGACAACTTCAGCAAGAAGCAGGCCCAGTTTTACACGGCGGGAGGCCTGGGGAGTGAACCAAGCGGGTTCAAAGGGCAGGTTGTCGGTGGGCATGCCACGGGACTTGAAATCCTGCTTGGTGTTTTCCACCATGTACTGGGCTTCCAGGTCAACCAAGGCTTTGGGAACCTCAATGGGGTTGGCGCCGAGGATGGCTTCCATCACTTGATTCTTGACTTGGCTTTGGAGGCGTTTCTTTACTTCGCGTTCCAGATTGGCACGAACTTCACTGCGCATCTTTTCCAGATCACCGTCAACAATGCCCAGCAGCTTGGCAAACTCGGCATCAACTATGGGCAGCACGGGGGCTTCCACTTTTTTGCAGGTCAGGTCGAACTGGGCTGTCTTGCCAGCCAGGTTGGGAGCTTGGTAACCCTCGGGGAAGGCAACGTCAATGGTCTTGGTTTCGCCAGCCTTCATGCCTTCCAGGCCCTTGTCAAAGTCGGGCAGCATCTGGCCACCACCAACGACGACGGGGTAATCAGCACCTTTGCCGCCGTCGAACTCGACGCCATCAAGACGGCCGAGGAAGTCGATGGTCACGCGATCTTCTTTTTGCGAAGCGCGATCGGTGGATTCGTAGCCAACGCGTTGCTTGCGCAGGGCGTCAATGGTCTTGTCCACTTCTGCATCAGTAACGGTGAAACTGACTTTTTCAACTTCAGTGGCAGACAAGTCGGCCAGGACGATTTCGGGGAAAACTTCGAAAACGGCAGTGAATTCGAGCTTTTCGCGATTGGCTTCAGCGTTGTCAGGATTCTTGGGTTCAAAGCGGGGATAGCCAGCGACCTTCAGATTTTGCTTTTGGGCTTCTTCACCAAAGGCTTTTTCCACTGCGGCGCCGATGGCTTCGGAACGAGCCTGATAGCCATAGTTCTGAGCAACAATTTTGAAAGGAACCTTGCCTGGACGGAAACCGGCCATCTTCACGGTCTTGGACATCTGCTTGAGGCGCTTTTCCACTTCAACATCAATGGTGGCCATGGCCACGGTCATGTCGATGCGGCGCTCCAGGGGGCTGGTTTGGACTTGTTCCTGAGTCATGTCAAAGGCTTTCTAAAAAATTCCAGGGCATAAAAACGAATTCCCCGGGGGCAAAAGCCACTGGGGAGAAAAAAGTGGCGCTGATTCTACCATTGGCAGCCCGTCCCCCTGCGGGAATGCCACTAGTTCTCTGGGCAGCGGGAAATCTTGATTGTCGTGTTTCTGACAATGTGGCTTCGGGATGGTTGCAAGCTCCGCTGGGTATCTTTTTAGTTTGTTGAATTCATTGTTTTTTTTATTGGGCACTGGATTTGCTCAATGCTCACTGGAGGTAATCCCAGTGCAAACAGCAGGCCGCAAGATCATCATTAACGACACCACCCTACGGGATGGCGAACAGTCTGCAGGGGTAGCGTTCACTCTCGACGAGAAACTGGACATCGCCCGGCAACTGGACACTCTCGGTGTCCCTGAACTCGAGGTCGGTATCCCGGCCATGGGTGAGGTGGAGCGGGAGAGCATCCGGGCCGTGGCAAGTCTAGGCTTGAATGCCCGCCTGATGGTCTGGTGCCGCATGCACAAAGCCGATATTCAACAGGGTGCCGATCTTGGCGCGCAGATGATGGATATCTCCATCCCTGCTTCGGACCAGCATCTTGCTTATAAGTTGCGCCAAACCCGTGCCTGGTTACTCGATCAGATCGCCTTCCATGTGCCTTTGGCATTGGATGCTGGTCTGGAGGTTTGTCTCGGCATGGAGGACGCTTCTCGCGCCGATCCCGACTTTTTAGTGCAGATTGCCCACGCCGCCCAGAAGGCCGGGGCGAGTCGCCTGCGTTTTGCCGATACGCTGGGGGTGATGGAGCCCTTTGGCGTTTATGAGCGGATTGCCCATTTACGTGCCGCCACCGATCTGGCCATTGAAATGCATGCCCATGATGATCTGGGGCTGGCGACTGCCAACACGCTGGCAGCTGCCAAGGCCGGTGCGACCCATCTCAATACCACGGTGAATGGTCTGGGCGAACGAGCCGGCAATGCACCGTTGGAAGAAGTCGTTCTCGGTTTGCATCAGTGTTACGGATTCGAGACGGGCGTCATGCTCGACAGCTTTTTGGGCCTGTCCCACAAGGTTGCTATCGCTTCAGGCCGACCCATTCCCTGGCAGAAAAGTCTGGTGGGCGAGGGCGCCTTTACCCATGAGGCCGGCATCCATGTGGATGGTCTGCTCAAGGACCCCAACAACTATCAAGCCTTTGATCCCTGTCTGGTTGGTCGCAGCCATCGCATTGTCCTTGGCAAACACTCCGGTTCCCGGGCTGTTCAGTTGGTGATGGAGCGTCTGGGGCATGAGTTGAACGAAGCTCAGGCGCAAAAACTGCTCATCAGAGTACGTAACTTCGTGGAAGAGGCAAAGCGGCCTCCTGCCGATATCGAACTTCTTGCCATGTTCCGGGAGGAACATCATGGATATGTCTGAAATCAACACTCTGGAAATTGGGACTTCGCTGCCCAAACCCGGCCTTTTCGCCTTGCTGCGGGAGGATCTCCAGTGCGTCTTCGGGCGGGACCCTGCAGCACGGTCCACGTTTGAAGTGCTGACCACCTATCCCGGCTTGCATGCCATTCTTGCCCAGCGGCTGGCCCATGCCCTGTGGCAAAAAGGCTGGCGTTACTGTGCCCGCTTGATGTCCTTCCTGGCGCGGATGGTGACCAATATCGACATTCATCCCGGCGCCAAGCTGGGTCGGCGTTTCTTCATCGATCACGGGGCCGGTGTCGTCATCGGTGAAACCGCTGAAATTGGCGACGATGTCACCCTCTATCACGGTGTTACCTTGGGCGGGACTACCTGGAACAAGGGCAAGCGTCATCCCACCCTGGGCAATGGCGTGGTGGTGGGTGCCGGTGCCAAAATTCTCGGTGCCATTACGGTTCATGACAATGCCCGGGTTGGCGCCAACTCGGTAGTGGTCAAGGATGTTCCCATGGGGCGTACCATCGTGGGCATTCCCGGTCGGCTGGTGGGCGAACGTAGTGCGCCTGCGGTCAGCGTCGGCGCTGCTGGTATGGTGGTCAATCTTGATCACCACTTGATTCCCGACCCCGTCGGCAAGGCCATACAGTGTCTGCTGGATCGCATTGACCTGTTGGAGTCTGAAGTCCGGGTACTCAAGGGCTTGCCTGAGGTCGAAGACAACGACAACTGTGTCACCTGTTCTGCCGGTGATTTGTGCTGCGAGGACAAGAGCCGTGAGTGAAACTGTCAGCGTCACCACCGATTTCCTCGATATTGGCGACGAAGCCCTGTATTTCGACGAGGCCCCTGTTGCCGATACGGAGTCGCTGATCGCCGAAGCTTCCGAGCTATACGGTGAACCCGAGGCGGAAGCCAAGTTGCTGCGGGCTTATTTCTTGGCTCCCGAGCAGTTATCCGTCTTGGTGGCGTTGTATCGCTATTACTTTTATCAACACCGTCTTGAGGACACGCTGGTTGTGGCGGATCGGGCCCTCGCCGTATCGGCCAAGCGCCTGGAAATTTCTCCCGACTGGCAGACCCTCACCCCCTTTGTTGTCGCCCAGGCCGGTGGTCGCAATATGGGCTTGCTGCGCTTTTACCTGCTGGCCTTGAAGGGAACGACGGTTGTTCTGCTTCGTCTGGGCCGCATTGTGGAAGCCCGCAGCCGCCTTGAAAAACTGTTATCCCTGGACGACAAAGATCATCTGGGTGCTGCTGCCCTGCTGGCTGTGGTGAAAGAAGCCCAGGCCGAATCCCTTCTCCGTCCCACCCTTACCCTTGTTGCTGCCTAGGAGCTGATCATGAGTACTGAAGAACGCGATTTTGAACTTGATCTGGAAGATCTGTCCTCGGCTGAGGATTTTCTCAACTATTTCGCGGTTGCCTACGAGCCCAGCGTGGTCCATGTGAATCGCCTGCACATCCTGCAGCGCTTCCATGACTACCTGTCCAAGCAGGAAGCCGGCAAAGCTCCGGATTACGATGCCTATCGCAAATGGCTGGTGATGGCCTACGAAGATTTCGTCAAGTCAGATGCGCTGACCGAGCGGGTCTTCTCCGTGCTGCAAAAGGCTGATGGCAGCGCCTTCATGCCTGCTGGCGACATCTTTAAGTAAGCAAGAGGGGAATCACCATGCAAGCCCGCTGGGACTATGGCGACGCGGTACGGGTTATCCGCAATGTACGTAATGACGGAACCTATCCGGGCTTGGAGCCGGGGGCTTTCCTGGTGAGGCGTGGCAGCATCGGCTACGTCATCAATGTTGGTACCTTTTTGCAGGACCAGATCATCTACTCGGTGAACTTCCTTGATGAGGGCAGGGTAGTTGGCTGCCGCGAGGAGGAATTGATTGGCCGTGAAGAAGAGTGGTTGCCCAGTCGCTATGAGTTCCGCGAAAAGGTACGCGCAGCCAAGGCCCTGTCGATGAATGGTGAGGTCAAGGTACCGCTGGATAGTGTGGGTGAAGTGATCAAGGTGATTCGGGGTGAGGGTGCAAGCAGTGTCATCTATCACATCCACTTCAGCTGTTTGCCCGGCGAACCCCTGATGGTGCCCGAGTCTGCACTGGCCCCGGCTGAACCCAAAACAGAGGAATCCGAAGCATGAATGCCACTGTGAGCCCCTACCTGACCCTCAAGCTTGCCTTGCAGCTCTATCAAAAAAATCCCGACGTGCTCGCACCGGATGAGCGCAAGCGGGTGGATTCGGTTGCAGCCAAGCAACGCCAGTTGGAGGCTTTGATTCTGGCAACCCCAGAGGCCTCCCGGGTGGTATTGCCCGAGTCTTCCATCAAGTCCAGCCTCGCGGAGATTCGCAAGCGCTATCCCAATGAGGATGACTTCCATGCGGACCTGGATCGTATCGGCCTGACCGAAACGGCCCTGCGAGAAGCAGTAGAGCGGGACTTGACCGTTGAATCAGTATTGGAAAAGGTAGCGGCTCGCGCTGCCAGCGTCAGCGATACCGATGTGGAAATTTTCTACTTCATGCACAAGGAGCGTTTCACCAAACCGGCGAGCCGGACCTTGCGCCACATCCTGATTTCCATCAATCCCGATTACAAAGAAAACGACCGGGATTCCGCCTTGAAACGTTTGCAGGGAATCCGGGCCCGTTTGCTCAAAGATCCCTCCCGTTTCGAAGAGCAGGCCCTGAAGCATTCGGAATGCCCTACCGCCATGAATGGTGGCTTGTTGGGCGACGTAACGCCGGGGCAGCTCTATGCAGAGCTGGAGCCGGCTGCCTTCGCCCTGCAAAAAGGCGAGTTGTCGGAGGTAGTGGAGTCTCCCGTGGGCTTTCACATCATTCGTTGCGACGATCTGAACGAAGCCCACACCCTTAGTTTGGCTGAGGCCCGCGAGCGAGTGCACAAGCACTTGCTGGAACAACGGCAACGCATTTGCCAGAAATCCTGGATCAACAGCTTGCAGCGGCCTGCTGAGGGCAACAAGGAAGAGGCGGCCTAGCTTTCATCTGCATCGGCGAGAGGCGCATCATGGGCTTCTCCGCCGAAAGCCATCTGCTTGATGCGGAACAGCTCATCCCGAGCCGCTGCGGCCTGTTCGAATTCCAGATTCTTGGCGTGATCCTGCATCGCCTTTTCCAGACGTTTGATTTCCTTGGCTAGGGCCTTCTCGCTCATGGCCTCGTAGCGGGCCGTTTCCTGGGCGGCTTTGAGTTCCCAGGCACCGCCTTCCACGTCATACACGCCATCGATGATGTCCTTGATGCGCTTCTGTACGCCCTTGGGCGTAATGCCGTGTTCAAGGTTGTGGCTGATCTGTTTGTTACGGCGCCGCTCCGTTTCCTTCATGGCCCGGTCCATGGAGTTGGTGATGCGGTCGGCGTAAAGGATTGCAGTGCCGTTCAGGTGGCGGGCGGCACGACCTATGGTCTGGATCAGGCTGCGTTCGGAGCGGAGGAAGCCTTCCTTGTCTGCATCAAGGATCGCCACCAGGGAAACCTCGGGAATGTCTATCCCCTCTCGTAGCAGGTTGATACCGATCAGCACGTCGAAGATGCCAAGACGCAGATCCCGGATGATTTCCACCCGCTCCACGGTGTCGATGTCCGAGTGCAGATAGCGCACCTTGATGCCGTTTTCTCCCAGGTACTCGGTGAGCTGTTCGGCCAGTCGCTTGGTCAGCACGGTCACCAGAACCCGTTCTTCCACCGCTGTACGTTTCTTGATTTCCCCCAGCAGGTCATCCACCTGCGTCAGGGCAGGGCGGACGATGACTTGGGGATCCACCAGACCAGTCGGGCGCACCACCTGTTCCACCACCTGTCCCTGGTGCTGGGCTTCGTACTCGGAGGGTGTGGCCGAGACGAAGATGGTTTGTGGCATCAAGCGCTCGAATTCATCGAACTTGAGGGGGCGGTTATCCAGGGCGGAGGGTAGACGGAAACCGTAATTGACCAGATTTTCCTTGCGCGAGCGGTCGCCCTTGTACATGGCTCCCACCTGGGACACGGCCACATGGGATTCGTCGATAAACATCAATGAGTTCTCGGGCAGGTAGTCGATCAAGGTCGGTGGTGCTTCGCCGGGCTTGCGGCCCGAGAGGTGGCGCGAATAGTTTTCGATGCCCTTGCAAAATCCCAGTTGTTCCAGCATCTCCAGGTCAAAGCGGGTGCGCTGTTCGATGCGCTGGCACTCCACCAGTTTTTGTTCCTTCTGGTAGTACTCGATGCGGTCCCGCAGCTCTGCCTTGATGTTCTCCACTGCCCGCAGCACGGTGGCCCGGGGAGTGACGTAGTGGCTGGAGGGATAGACAGTGAAGCGCCCCAGTTTGTGCTTGCTGTGACCGGTGAGGGGGTCGAACAAGGTGATGGTTTCAATCTCGTCGTCGAATAGGGTTACCCGCACTGCGTGTTCTGCATTTTCCGCCGGGAAGATATCGATCACATCACCCCGGACGCGATAGACGCCGCGCTTGAAGTCGGTCTCATTGCGGTCGTACTGCATCTCGGCCAGTCGGCGGATCAGGTCCCGCTGCCCCATCTTCTCGCCCTGGCGCAGGTGCAGGATCATGGAGTGGTAATCCACCGGGTCGCCGATACCGTAGATGCAGGATACGGTAGCCACGATGATCACATCCTTGCGTTCGAGCAGGCTCTTTGTAGCCGACAGGCGCATCTGTTCGATGTGTTCGTTGATGGACGAATCCTTCTCGATGAACAGGTCCCGGGCCGGGACATAGGCCTCCGGCTGGTAGTAGTCGTAGTAGGAAACGAAATACTCCACGGCGTTCTCGGGAAAGAATTCGCGGAATTCCGAATAAAGCTGCGCCGCCAGGGTCTTGTTGGGAGCAAGCACCAGGGCCGGCTTGCCCATGCGGGCAATGACGTTGGCCATGGTGTAGGTCTTGCCGGACCCCGTGACTCCGAGCAGCGTCTGGAAAGACAGACCGTCTTGCAGGCCTTCCACCAGCTTGGCGATCGCCTCGGGCTGGTCACCGGCAGGAGGGAAGGGCTGGTGTAGCTTGAACACCCGATTGGGGAATTCGATGATGTCTGCCATGGGGACTTCTCCGGAAACTTCTGCGAAATGCAAAAACCGACCTGTCCGGGTCGGTTTTAATTTCTGACGGAATGGTCAGACGTTTTCATTTTAGTGGTTTTTGTCTGGATTGACGGTTCGGGAAAATCTATCGAAAACGCTTGGCTAATGACTGGTTGATTCAGCTTACAAAGCGTTACAGCAGACAGGTCAGCAAGACCGGTATCGGTTCGTTATTGGAAGCATGCGCATGTGCGCTGCTCATAAAACGAAGGAGAAACAAAATGTCCAAGATTCTCACTACTCTGCTGGCCAGCCTGATTGCAGTTTCTGCTTTTGCTGCCGATGCGCCCAAGCCAGCCACCCCTGATACCAAGCCGGCCGTCGAAGCCAAGGTCGAGAAGCAGGAAGCCAAGGCCGTAAAGGTGGAACACAAGGCCAAGAAGGAGCACAAGAAGGCTGAGAAGGCTGCCGAAAAGGCTGATGCCAAAGCTCCTGCGGAAGCCAAGCCTGCTGCCAAGTAAGTCGGTTTGCTGATCATGACAAAGCCCCTGTTGGGGCTTTGTCATTTCATGGCCGAGGCAAACGCGCCTTGGTCGAAAGCCTTGGCGTACTGATTCCAATCTTTGGTG
The DNA here is from genome assembly GCA_036504515.1 of Rhodocyclaceae bacterium. Taxonomy (GTDB): domain Bacteria; phylum Pseudomonadota; class Gammaproteobacteria; order Burkholderiales; family Rhodocyclaceae; genus AWTP1-18. Next base: position 153,229 of record DASXVA010000012.1, on the reverse strand, counting down.
ACTTGCTCGGCACAATGGGCAGACAGATCAATCAGCAGAGATTGCCATTGGTCCTGATGACCAAAATCGATCAACTCATCCGCAATCGCTGACCCGTTTCGCCCGCTGCTGCGTAGTTGAGCCCAGGCAACGATGTGGCCCATGGCGGTCATGATCTCCACTAAGCGCCGCAATTTTCCATTCCAGCCCTCCAGGGCGACACGGTCTTCACTGGGTTGCAGACCACGCAAGACATAGGGTTTGTCGTCCATGGTGACTGCTTGCAAGAACGCCATGGAAACGGCCTGCATCCGTTGTTGCACGGCAACGACACGGGCGGCTTCTGAGGCCCAGGTGGGTTGAGGTGTCGCCAGAACTGGCGTGAGTGCCGAGGGCAAGGATTGCTTCAAGTCCAGTAAGTAGTTGCCATCGGCTGTGCCTTTGCCCGCCACAAGAATGATGTAGCGATCAACGCCCAGGCTGCCGGTACCGGCAATGCGACGGGCAATGTCCAACACCTGAAAGAAGTCGGGATTTTCTTGCGTAGCGGCAAAGTCAGCCATAAAGTCGGTAACTTGGCTGCGTTGTTTGGCGCTGATGGCGAGGGCCTTTTTGCCATCAATACGGATGCTGCGCGTCTTGCCTTTGAGAACGGTACGCGTATCAAGGTAGTCAGGGCGATTGCGTTGCTTGAGCCCATCCAAAAGGTCTTTGATCAATCCGCTGGCTGTATCTCTTTCGACCCACCGGGCTTTGCCATTGGCCAGTGCTTGGCTGTAGGCATCAATGAAACTGCGGCAGAGAATGATGGCTTCAGCACCATCAACCCCCAGGCTGGTGACGCCAACGCGAATGCTGGTCAGGAATCGAATCAGTTCCCAAGTGCAAGGCGCCAGGGCCGATTCATCAAAGTCGTTCATGTCGAAATAGACAAGACGGTCGTCACCCTTGTAACTGCCGAAATTCTCCAGATGTAGGTCGCCGCAAATCCAGGTGCTTGGTGCTTTTGACAGCAGGGCTGAATCTGGCAGCTGTTGGTAGAAGCGGTGGCAGGTACCGCGCAGGAAGGCAAAGGGAGTTTCCCTGATCTTGTTCAACTTCAATGTCAATCGCTCAGGATCTCGCCCTGCGTTGAATGTTTGAATCTGTTCGATAAGATTTGGCATGGATAATGATGTGACCTTGAATTGGATGCTGCCGTTCAACGGGATGCGCCGGCCTTCGATTTTCTTCGACGACCAGATTTTGAACCACCGGCGGGCGAGTCGTAATCTACCCAGTTGTTCAAAATGCCTTGCTTGCTGTTTCCTGAGTCAGCTTTGGATCCGGTGCTTTTCGGCTTTTTGATGATCTGTCCACTGGCGTTCGTCAGGGGAACGCGGTGGGTTGGCTCAAAGCCTTCTTCTTCGTTTCTTTCCAGGGCCTTCTTGGTCAGGGTTTCAATGGCCGATAACAGATCAACTTCATCGGCACAAACCAGGGAAACGGCCTCACCGCTGGCGCCAGCTCTGCCAGTACGGCCAATGCGATGGATGTAGTCTTCGGCAACCATGGGCAGGTCAAAGTTGACCACCTGGGGCAGGCTGTCGATGTCCAGCCCTCGGGCGGCGACATCGGTGGCAACCAGTATTTGTATTTCGCCGGTTTTGAAGCACTCCAAGGCCCGCTGGCGGCTGGCCTGGGGCTTGTCGCCGTGAATGGAGTCGGCATTGACACCGATGGCCTGAAGGGCTGCGACCAGTTGCTCGGCACCCTGGCGGGTTTTGACGAAAACAAGAACCTGGTTCCAGCGGTTCTTTTTGAGCAAATGGCAGAAGAGTTCGGTCTTCCTTTTTTTATCTACGGGAACCACCCATTGCTTGACGCTTTGGGCCGCCGTGTTACGGGGCCCTGCTTCAACGGAAACAGGATTGTGGAGGCGAGCGCTGGCCATCTTGCTGATGGCATCCGAGAAGGTGGCAGAGAACAGCAGGGTTTGCCGTTGCTTGGGCAGGGCGGCGAATACTGCTTCCAGTTCCTGGGCAAAGCCCAGGTCGAGCATCCGGTCGGCTTCATCCAGTACCAGAATTTGAAGCTGGTTGAACTGGATTGCATTCTGCCGATACAAGTCAAGAAGGCGGCCCGGGGTGGCGACCACAACATCAATGCCTTCGCGTAACTTCACTATTTGCGGATTGATGCTGACGCCACCGTAAATAGCATAGGTGCTTAGGGGCAGATGCTGCCCATAGGCGCGAAAGCTTTCATGTACTTGCTCAGCCAATTCTCGTGTGGGGGCCAGCACCAGTGCTCGAATCGATGTGCTAGTGACTGGCGTACCTTCTGTGACCAAGCGTTGTAGTAGCGGCAGGGCGAATCCTGCCGTTTTGCCCGTACCTGTCTGCGCTGCCGCCATCAAATCCCGACCATTGAGGATGGCTGGGATTGCCTTGGTTTGTACCGGCGTGGGTGTTTTATAACCAAGGGCTTCGAGAGATTGGAGCAGAGGGGCAATCAAGCCCAGGGCAGAAAAGGTCATGGTGTCGGAAATAGATGCCAACAATGATGTGGCTAATAAGGGGCCGTGGAGCCGGGGAGTTGTAACCCTCGACTTTATCGGCGCTCGGTGAGGGTCATCAAAATGTCGGCATACCAGGCGCAATTGAGGCCCAGGGCTTCATCCAGTTCCAGGTTCCGGGTGCCGACATCCAGGCTGGCTGAATGAACCCCCAGCAGCATCCACGGTAAATCGCCCAGTCTTTGTTCCGGGGGTACCCGCATGACGATGGGCGCACCGCTGGTGCCCCGGTGGGTGCGAGCATCGGTGAGGAAATAGCCTTCCCCCTGAAAGCGCAGGCCGAAGGCGGAAGCCATGATGGCGTGACGAACCACCGGCATGTGATGCAAAGTGTCATGGAAGCCAAGAGGAAAGCCAACGACCAGGAGTGACGTGCCAACCTCGATCCGCTCAGGGAGGCGCAAGTGCTCAGGTGTAAAGGCGGTATAGACAACGGTTTCCGGTAAGGCAGTCCGGTCGATCTCGATGACGGCGACGTCGATGGCACCGGTGCCATCCAGTCCCTGGCGCCAGAGGCGATTGCCGTTGTGATAAAGCGGAATGGAAAAGTCTACCGACTTGACCATGTTGTCCGGGTCAGTATGAAGTTCGATTTCGATACGGTCGGGAAAGTGTTGGCTTGGCTCGTCAAACATGACGTGACGACTGGTTACCAAAAACAAGCGCTCATCCCGTTGAAAGAAAAAACTGCTTGCGTTGGTCAGCTTCTGCTGGTGAGCAAACGTGCAAATGCGGGTTGCGGTAAGCAGAAGAGATTCGATCATCGGTATCACGCAGAGGGCAGTAGGTAAGGTTGCTGAGTACGGTAAGTACTGGCAAGTACCGCCCAGTATGGAACGGATTAGTCTTTCTGCTGAAGCAATGCTTTCAAATTGGCAAAAGGCGAGTGGGTAGCTACTTCGCCTCGGGCGGTTTGAATCGTTGTTCCTTTGCTGGCTTCAAGCTGCCGCTGGTGTTCATTGTCGTGGCAGTACAGGCAGAGCAGCTCCCAGTTGCTACCGTCGGCGGGATTGTTGTTGTGATTGTGATCCCTGTGATGGACCGTAAGTTCACGCAGATTGGTCCGGGTAAATTCCCGGGCACAACGTCCGCAAATCCAAGGGTAAATGTTTAGCGCTTGCTCGCGGTAGTCTTTTTCGCGGGCTTCGGCTGACCGATGGGCTTCCGCCACGATACGGTCCAGTTTGATGCTGTCGGGTGATTTGGGTGATGACATGACGGCAGGTCAAACAAAAAATCGGGGACCGAAGCCCCCGAAATTTTTATTACTTCTTTGCAGCCTTCTTGCCGGCAACAGCAGCCTTGAAGGTGGCGCCAACGGTGAACTTGGGAACCGTTGTGGCGGGAATCTTCAACTCGGCGCCTGTCTGGGGGTTCTTGCCAACCCGTGCAGCGCGCTTGGAGGACTTGAAGGTGCCGAAACCAACGAGGGTAACCGTATCACCTTTGGCGACAGCCTTAACAACAGCGCCGGTGATGGAGTTCAATACGGTCAGGGCAGCAGCCTTGCTGATGTCGGCTTCTGCGGCGATGATTTCGACGAGTTCTGACTTGTTCATGGTTTTGAGCCTTTCGTTGTGATGGGTAGATGGTACCGCTAGCGATTGTAGAGCCTGAATCTTCTTATGCTTGGGAAGTTTTTTCACGGCCAGTTCAATTCGGAGAGCCTCCGAGTGACTGCCAACCAGCCGTGATGCTAGCAAGCAAATGGGCTTATGGGAGCGGGTATAGCGCGCTCCTTTTCCTGCCTTGTGGGCCTGGAACCGGGCGTCTACGTCTACGGTTATCCCTGTGTAAATACTCTGATCTTCACATTGAATCAAATAGATATGCCATGGTTTGGTCATGGGCAGGTATTACCCAAAGCCTCTTAATGGTGGCCTTGGGCCACTGCCAACATTTTTTCCGTGCGGACTTTATTGGCTTCGCGAACCGTTAATCCGACCAGGGATTCCGGTGCAAGGGGGACATCCCAGTGGGCCTGAAACAGGTCAACTGACTCGCCAGAATCCAATTGAGCACGGTAAATTTTCTCTTGATAAGCCGGGGCATTGGGTAGTGCAACCAGTTCTACGGACCGAATCAACACATCTTTCTCCTTGTGGATTGTCGAACGCATCGGCTCATCTTCCCCCTTGTTATCTCTTGTTTTAGCCGGAAGGTAAGGGGTTTTTCGTCGGGTAGTTAGCCTTTACAAAGAAGAAATACTTGCAGGTCGAGGCTTGGGCACCATCGGTCACGGTTGCGTACTCCTCGGATAGCCCCAGTGCGTCAGTGTGCAAAGTCAGTGGAATGGTGCTGTCATCATGAGTTAGCAATGATGAAATATAAAAAGACTGTAATGGCCCCCCGTTGGTGCAGAGGAGGTCACAATGAACAAAAATGATATGGAGCAGAAGTTATGGGCAGCCCATCAACGAGCCATCATCTACGATGGCCTCAAGATGGGAACACTGATCGGTTTTGTGGGTTTGTTCATCGGCTATTCCAGCGCAGTTTTGGCTGCTGACTCTGGTGGTATCGGTGATCCCGTTGCGATCAAGGCAATCCCCATGGTTTTCACGGCAATATTGCTAGCCCTTGTCTCGTATCTCGCCAAGCTTGGTGAAGTCACTGCCGAGAAAACATGTGCCGAATTGAAGGAGCGCTTGAAGAGCCCTGCTTTCTAGTGTCGGTCGTACGGCAAGAAGTTAATTAATCTGGATAGGATTCGGCAATTCTTGCCTGTAGTCGGGGGAATTGCCGCATCTTTATTGCCGCAATCGAGACTCTCCGTTTGAGAGTGGGTAGCCCAAAATCATATAGGGGTATTCTGCGTTACGCGTTGGGTGCTCAAGCAACAAGGTCTTTATGTAATCAATGGCTTCGGCCCGGTTAAATCTCGCTTCGTCTGAGCTTAACCACTCCTGCAGTGCCTGCCGATCTGTATTGCTCCAGTCTGCGGCGTAGGCAGACCAGTCCGATGCGACGTAACCGGCAAAGTATGGGCTTCCATCTGCCAGGCTAAAGTGCACGGCATCAAGAACAAACAGCAGATCATCGGGTTCTTCCAGGCACTCAGCAATAGCCAAGGCTCTCGAAGGATCCATCTGTTTCAGAAACTCATGAAATCGATCCAGAGAAAAACCGACTCGGCGTCCGCTTGGCAGTGTGAGCATGATGGTCATCGTGGTGAAGAAAGTTTCTTTCCTTCAGCGAATACCGTGCCAGGGAAAATTTGTGTCTGTTGCCTTTGTCAGGTGGGGCTAGGCTTTGAGATCGCGGCTCTCGAATAAATCTGTTGTACGGGCGAGTAAAGACAGTCATCAAACAGTATTACTAGCACCGTAGCCTTTTACGATTTTTGACGAGACGAGTTCACCATGAGAGGCTGTTGTCTGCGCTTTTACATCCACGAAAATCATAGGCATAACGGAAGGCTTGCCTATGAGTGGCTTTTGGAGAAGGGGGCCGAGTTTGGTTGTGCCAACGGCAATGTCTTCCGCTCCATTGCAAGTTTCCGCATTGATAGCGATCTTCATTGTGAAGACCTGATGGACTCCATCATGGACATGACCATCGTTGTTGAACTTTTATTGGAAGACTACAAAGCCGAGAAGTTGGTCGCTTTTGTCAGGCAAAGTGGGTTATCAATATTCATCAGTCGAACAGCGACTGACTTTGAAGTGATAAGCAGTGAGCGGAATGAGGAGTTCAGCTACCGCTGAACTTGCTCGGGTTTTCTCAAGTGTTATTTCTTTTTCTTGTTTTCACGTTCTTGGATTTCTGACCAACGCAAGCGCCACTCCTGAAGGTCTTCGTCTTCCTTTTGAAGTTGTCTGGCAACAGCCTCTAAAGGCGTTCTTTCCTGGTCTTCAATCTGGCGCATCAACTTGCGTTTCATGCGAGACAGGACTTGCTCTGCCTCATCACGAGTCAGGTTTTTTGCTTTCTCTAAATACTCATTTTGAACAGCGTGCTTCATCTTTGTTGCCTTTCTAAAAATAACTGGTTCATAGTGTGCAGATTGATACAAGAACTGCAAGTAAAACAAAGGCTCCTAGAATAATGCTTACTCTGGCCTCAGCACGGCAATAGTTTTTGTACTCAGCGACATTTCTACGGACTTTAGGTTCTTGTCTTTCGGCTGGGAAGCAAAAGTAATACTTGTCGCAGGACCTTGTGCAACGCAAAGGGGGAAGGTCGTCTATTTGCCACATAAGCCAAGCCCGTCAATCTGCCATTAAGGCAAGTCTGTACGAGGTGTGTTTCAAATAGGTTACAGAGTGAATGGACGCGACAATATATAGCTGGCTGGTTATTACTCACTTAGGCTCTGCGAGCGTATTGATGCCAATCTTTGGCATCGCAATGATTGGCGCCTTGGCGCGCAAATTAGTACGACGCCGTTCGAGTCTGGCTGTTGATGCTTTTCCTGGTCATCGCAGTCACACTCATTATCAAAGTCATGTTCCCCGGTTGGGGCTTGGGCATCCCATTTTTGGATTTTTCGGGGATCAGTGGTCATGCATTGCTAGCAGCGCCGCAATTGCCGGAACTAACTGTATCCAACAACTTCTTTCAAGATTACGTTACGCAGGCCTTGGCCAATATTGAAAAACCCTGTCTATGTACGATAAGTCATCATGAGGCAGTGAGAGAGAACTCCACTTTTTAGGGAAAGGCCTACTCCCAAAAGAAAACCCGCCACAAGGACGGGTTGTATCGGCTGAGAGGATTGATATGGCACCTCTAATGTTGATTAGTGCTGGGATGTAAGTTCCAGTTCGCAGTCAAGACCAACAACCGCTTCCAAAACATCCTCCACCAAATCTGCGTCAGAGTCAGACCATTCTGCCTCTGCATCAAGGGACTTTGTTACGAGGGGGGCAATGTCGAAATCGACAAACTTGTCCCCAATTTTCAGAACCTGAACTCCCGACGGATGATCTTCCAAATCCCAATCATCAGGAACTTCCAGTTCGGCACGGATGAATACGGATAGTTTTTTCATGGTTTTGGGGAGACGCTAAGAGGAGGTGGTGAAAAGAAAAACCCCGACTTCCTTAACCTGATTGGGTTAGAAAATCGGGGCTTCTAGCATGCTGGCGGAGAGGGCGGGATTCGAACCCGCGTTGGGATATTATCCCAAACACGCTTTCCAGGCGTGCGACTTAAACCGCTCATCCACCTCTCCGGAAAGGCGCGCATTCTAGCAGAGTTTTTTTCGAAAATGGCTGCTTATTCTGTGTGGCGCAGCGAGAGATCGATTGCCTGGACATCTTTGGTCAGGGTACCGATGGAAATACGGTCCACGCCGGTTTCGGCAATAGCCCTGACGGTTTCCAGACGAACACCGCCGGATGCTTCCAGAATGCCGCGCCCCTTGTTCAAGGCAACGGCGGCCCGCATTTGATCCAGGTCCATGTTGTCCAGCAGGATCATGCCTGCGCCCGCATCAAGGGCTTCTGCCAGTTGTTCCAGGGTTTCGACTTCAATCTGGATGAAAACGTCGCTGCGGCCTAGGGCTTGGGCTTGTTTAAGGGCGGCGGCAACACTGCCGCAAGCCATGATGTGGTTTTCCTTGATCAGGATGCCGTCGTAGAGGCCGAGTCGGTGGTTATGGCCGCCGCCGCAGGTTACTGCGTACTTCTGGGCCAGTCGCAAGCCAGGCAACGTTTTACGGGTGTCGACGATTTTTGCGTGGGTGCCCTTGATGGCGTCTACGTAGCGACGGGTTACCGTTGCAGTGCCAGAAAGCAATTGCAGGAAGTTGAGGGCAGGACGTTCTGCTGTTAGCAAGGCGCGGGTATCCGCTTCGATTTCGCAGAGGGTTTGTCCGGCTTTTACGCTGTCACCATCCTTGGCTGTCCAGTTGATAGTGGCGGTGGGATCCAGCCGTGAGAAACAGGCATCGAACCATGGTGTCCCGGCGAGAACGGCATCTTCTCGACAGATCACGGTGCCACGAGAACGTTTGCCACCCGCGGTCAGCAGTGCCGTCAGGTCACCGCCGCCAATGTCCTCTTGCAATGCAGCAAGAACATTGCGATCAATTTCTGCGGTCAGTGGAATGGAAAATTCCATGCTAATGTTCCCCTCGATATTACGTACGTTAATGGCGTGAAAGTCGCGCCGATTCTAGCATTCAGGGAGACTGGCCATGTTTGACATACTGTTGGTGACATTGGGCGTATTGCTTGCCTTGGCCATCGCGGTGACGCTAGTTTATTGGTACATCAGCGACATTACCCAGAAGAAGCACGCCATTCTTCGCAACTATCCGGTGATCGGTCATTTGCGTTATTTCTTTGAGCAACTGGGCGAGTATTTCCGTCAATATTTCTTTTTGGGTGATCGTGATGAGCGCCCCTTCAACCGGGCTACCCGGGGCTGGATCTACCGGTTGGCCAAGAACGAAGGCGGCATCATCGGCTTTGGTACAACCTACGATAAGCAAGCCCCCGGTGCTTTACTTTTCGTCAATGCAACCTTCCCTGTTCTGGAGGAGGATCGTCTGCCTACACCGTCTTTGAGCATCGGCGAAGGATATTGCCGCAAACCTTTTGTCGCTCGTTCTTTGGTTAACGTGAGTGCCATGAGTTTTGGTGCCATTTCCAAACCAGCGGTAAAGGCTTTGTCCCGGGGGGCAGCCAAGGCCGGGTGCTGGATGGATACGGGGGAGGGTGGTCTTTCTCCCTATCACCTTGAAGGTGGCTGCGATGTCATCTTTCAGATTGGTACGGCAAAGTATGGCGTGCGGGACAGCAATGGTCATCTCTCCGATCAACGTTTGCAGGAATTGGCTGCTCACGAAAGCGTGAGGGCCTTTGAAATCAAGCTGTCCCAAGGAGCCAAGCCTGGTAAAGGCGGCGTGCTACTTGGCGCGAAGGTCACGCCAGAAATTGCCCTGATACGCGGGATTCCCGAGGGGCAGGATTCCCTTTCGCCTAATCGTCATCCGGATATTGGCAACATGGATGAGTTGCTGGATAACGTTATCCATGTCCGTGAAGTTACCGGCAAGCCCGTCGGTATCAAGACGGCAATTGGTGGTTGGGAATTCATGCATTTGTTGACGGAGGCCATCAAGCGGCGAGGTCTTGCCAGCTCCCCGGATTTTCTGGTGATTGATGGTGGTGAAGGTGGTTCAGGTGCGGCTCCTCAGGCCTTGGCTGATCACATGGCCTTGTCCATCGAGGAAGCGCTACCCCGGGTAGTGGATTCCTTGATTGAAACCGGATTGCGAGATCGCATCAAGGTGATTGCTGCCGGGAAGTTGGTCACTTCGGCCAGGGCTGCCTGGGCATTGGCTTGCGGTGCTGATTTCGTCAATACGGCCCGGGGCTTCATGTTTTCCCTAGGCTGCATTCAGGCTTTGCGCTGCCATACCAATACCTGCCCTACAGGTGTAACTACCCATAATGAGAAGCTGCAACGGGGACTGGTGGTCGAAGACAAGGCCGAGCGGGTGGCCCATTATTGCCAGAACATCAACAAGGAAATCGACATGATCGCCCACAGTTGCGGCCTGCATCATGCGCGGGAGTTCCGTCGGGAGCACGTTCGTATTGTGCAAAGTCCCGGGCGCAGCCTGGCTCTTTCCAGTATTTATCCGTACCCGAAATCAGGGGCGTGACCTAACTTGGGGTGGAGTTCAGTGTTGACTGACCCACTCGTTAAGTTGACGTCTGGCCGGGATCAGTAATTCCGAGGCGGTGAGCCCCAGGGGGCCTTGACCATTAGCAACGCAATGGTCAGCAGCCAGTCCGTGCAGATGCACGGCAGCAGTGACTGCCTCATGGGCTGGGCAGCCTTGTGCCAACAGGGCAACGATAAAGCCGCTGAGCACGTCCCCGGTCCCCGCTGTGGCCAGCCCTGGATTGCCCGTTCCGTTGATGGCCCACTGGCCGTTGGGGGCTGCAAGAACACTGCCGGCCCCTTTGAGGACAACTTCCGCATTGAACTGACGGGCAAGGCGCTGTGCGGCGGAAATGCGGTCAGACTGTACGGCCAGAACGCCTTGATCCAATAGACGGGCTGCTTCCAGTGGATGAGGTGTCAGCACTGTGGCCGAGCTGCGGCGGGCAATGTGGCGGTGGAGTGCCGGGTGCGCGGCCAACAGATTCAAACCGTCAGCATCAATCAGTAGTGGTTTGTCGCAGTCGATGGCACGCCGAAGCAAATTGAGAGCCTCATGGTTTGCGCCAAGGCCTGGTCCGATGGCGAGGGCTGTGGCGAGATCAAAAACCTCATCGGCCTGACGCAGCATGAGTTCTGCTTGCTGCGGGTCAACGGCAAGTCGTTCCAGCATGCCGATATAGACTCTTCCCGCACCGATCATGAGAGCCGAACGCCCCGCAAGCAAAGCTGCACCGGCCATGCCTGGGGCACCACCGATAATGCCGACGCTGCCGTGGCTTCCCTTATGACTATTCAGGGCTCGCCGGGGTAGCTGGTCTATGAACGCCTGGACACCGGTTTCCTGATCGAGCAAAGGCCCTTGGCTTGCTGCCTGTACTGCAGCCTCCAAGCCCAGACTAGCGACAGAAATTTGGCCGCAGTGATCGGGGCCCTCCAGTGTGTAAAGCCCTGGTTTGCGGGCAATGAACGTGAGCGTCTGACTGGCCTTGACCGTTGGCCCAGGAGCCATGCCTGTGTCGGCGTTGAGGCCGGAGGGGCAATCGAGTGCCAGAACTGGACCAGGGAACTGATTGATGGCGTGAATCCATTCCGCGTAAATGCCTTCGATAGGGCGGGTCAAGCCGATACCGAACAGTCCGTCGATGATGAGTCCGTACAGTCCTTTGGGAACGTCCGTGTAGCAAGTGCCACCGCTGGCTTGCCAGGCGAGGAAGGCATTGCGGGCATCAGGAGGAAAACGTTCCGGGTCAGAGGCCAGTACCACGCAGGGGGTGAATCCCTTTTCCCGCAATAGGCGAGCGGCGACCAGGGCATCACCGCCATTGTTTCCCGGCCCCACCAGTATCAAGGCTTGGGCCGTCCTGTCCTGTAATAATCGGACAGCGAGCTCAAAGGCGGCGCTGCCGGCTCGTTCCATCAGCGGTAAATGGGCATGGCTCAGTTCAATCTGGCGCAGCGCCGGGCTTTGCAGCAGGGGATGGATTTCCTGATTCATGGCAAAAGTGAAGGTCCGTGGCAGGTGGTACATTATCGCGGCAAGTGGAGGAGAAGTTTCAATGCACTCAATGCCGCTACAAGAACAATTTCCTGACCTGGTTAACCGTATCGCACAAGTGCGACGGGATATTCACGCTCATCCTGAACTGGCCTTTGCCGAAACCCGCACTTCAACGGTCGTCGCCGACTACCTCAATGAGTTGGGTCTGGAGGTGCATACCGGAATCGCCAATACCGGCGTTGTCGCCCTGTTGCGAGTCGGCAATGGCAGCCGTGCCATCGGTCTGCGGGCCGATATGGACGCGCTGCCTTTGGATGAACTTAACCATTTTCCCCATCGCTCCCGCTTGCCGGGAAAAATGCACGCCTGCGGCCATGATGGTCACACTGCCATGTTGCTGGGGGCGGCTGATGTCTTGAGCAAAACTCGCAGCTTCGATGGCACTGTGGTTTTTATTTTCCAGCCGGCCGAAGAACATGAAGGCGGCGGTCAGCGCATGGTGGAGGAGGGGCTGTTCCAACGCTTCCCTATGGAAATGGTCTTTGGGCTGCACAATTGGCCGGGGTTGCCGGAAGGCAGTATGGCTGTGCATCAAGGGCCGGTAATGGCCGGGGCTGATCGTTTTTCCATTACGATTACCGGTCGTGGCGGTCATGCCGCCATGCCGCATCAGGCAGTCGATGTTGTACTGGCCGGGAGTGCGCTGGTTCAGGCGTTACAAAGCCTGGTATCCCGTAATACGGACCCCCTTGAATCTGCGGTTCTCAGCGTGACGCGTTTTGAGGCTGGTCATGCCGACAATGTCATGCCGGAAACTGCCTCGTTGGGTGGGACCGTGCGTACCTTCCGCCCTGACCTGCAAGCGGCCATGGAAACCGGTATGCGGCGAGTTTGTACCGGCATTGAAGCCACCTATGGTGTCGGCATCGAGTTCGACTATGAGCGGGGTTACCCCCCCACCATCAACTCGGATGAACCGGCCTTCCTCTGTCGCGAGGTTGCCCGTCAGGTTGCTGCCGGGGGGGAAGTGCTGACGCACCTGAAGCCCAGCATGGGAGCCGAAGACTTTGCCTACCTGGCCCGGGAGGTTCCCGGCTGCTATGTCTGGTTGGGCAATGGCCCGGGCGAGGGCGGGTGCATGCTGCATAGCCCTCACTACGATTTCAACGACAGCATCCTGGCAACGGGCATTCGCTATTGGGTAAGACTTGCCGAAAGGGTGCTGGCACCAACAATTTGATTGAATGCCAACTCCTGTTATACAAAAGGGCACCACCGGTGCCCTTTTTATTTCATGCCACCCAGTGACTACTTCAGACCTTCAGCCTTGAGGGCTGCCTGTACAGCAGGGCGAGCTGCAACACGTGCCTGATAGGCCGCAACATTTTGCCAGGGTCCCAGATCAAGCGTGATCGCTGCTGTCCAGCGCAAAACGGTAAACAGATAAGCATCGGCCACGGAAAAGTCTTCGCCCATGAGGTAAGACATGTCGGCCAGATGCTGGTCCGTATAGGCAAGGCGGCGTTCAAGGTTGGCCATGGCGGCACCTTTCCAGTCCTCGCCAGCAGTCGGGTTGAAAAATGCACTGAAGGACTTGTGCAACTCGGTGCCGATAAAGGTCAGCCAGCCTTGCAGGAGATACCGTTCAATACTCCCGTTAGACGGCGCAAGTTTCTTTGCTGGCACCTGGTCAGCCAAGTACTGGACGATGGCAGGGCCTTCCGTCAGTAGCTCGCCACTGTCCAGTTGCAGAGCTGGTACATATCCCTTGGGGTTGATTGCCCAGTAGTCGGCACCACTGGCCGTCACCTTTGTTTTCAGGTCTACGACTTCAGTTTCATAGGCCAAGCCACTTTCCTCAAGCACGATGTGGGGAGAGAGGGAACAGGCACCGGGTTTCAGATAGAGTTTCAAGGTCAGTCTCCTTGGCTAAACTTGTGATCAGGAATTGAGGGGCTGGGGGCGCAAGCAAAGTTGTCTGAGTCGATCTCAGATTTTCAGTATGCCTTCATTACCTTCCATCATTTTGGCTAAACGTGCCAGTGTTGGTTCCAGGTTCAGGGTGCTTTCCTTGCGTAACTGTGCAGCCTGTTGCCGGAGTTCTTGCAGAGACAGCGTCACGGTTTTCCCCGATGCAGCAAAACCAATGGCGTTGCCGCTGTCACAACTGGGAAAAACCAGACTGCGGCCATCAAAGGCTTCATTCAAGCGGGCCACGCTTTCCTTGAAGTCTTTGCGCCGGGAAAGCAGGTTGACTGCCAGCAGGCCCTGGTCAGAAAGGCGAGACTTGGCATTGAGGTAGAACGGTACGGTATTTAGTACCCCTGACTTGGCATCTTCATCGTAGCCGTCCACGAGAATCAGATCGTAGGCGGGACCTTTTTTCATAACGAAATTGGCACCGTCGTCGATCACTATCTGCAAACGGTCGTCTTCGTCCGGCAGGCGGAAATGATGTCTGGCGGCAGCCGCAACCCGGGCTTCTATTTCAACGACAGTCAGCCGGGCATCCGGACGATAGCGATACAAAAACTTGGTCAGGGAGCCTGCGCCCAAACCGATCAGCAACACTCTTCGGGGCCAGGATGGCTGGCGGTGCATCAGCAGGCTGGCCATCATTTCCTTGGTGTATTCCAGTTCCAGAGACCAAGGACGGGCGATGCGCATGGCCCCTTGAATCCAGTCGGAACCGAAGTGCAGGTAACGAACACCTGCACCTTCGCTGATATCAATGTCAAAACTCATGGGCTTCCCTCTAGGATGAGGGCGAATTATCTTTCATCTGGACGAGTGGGAGCGTCGGATAAGCTGTTCCTTAGCTTTGATTATCCTCGGCAAGGGGTGTTTTCTTGAGCCGATATGCCAACTGAGGGCGAGTCATGCCTAGCATGCGCGCTGCACTCGAGTAATTGCCATCGGCGCGACGGACGGCTTCTTTCAGCAGCATGGATTCAATTTCCTCAAGCGAGAGCTTGCTGGAGAAGAATGCATCACTCAGGGCACCGGATTGATTCTTTGTCGTGGTTTCCAAGGTGCCAGATTGGCCGATGGAAACATCGAATCCATTATTGACTTCTGGATTGGGGAATAAGTCCTCTACCTGGATGTGACCGCCATTCGTCGCCAGGATGATGCCTCGCTCAATCATGTTTTCCAGTTCTCGCACATTGCCTGGCCACTGATATCTTTTCAGCGTCTGCAGGGCCTGGTCGGAAAGACCGTCAACCCGTTTACCGTGCAAGGTGGAAAAACGCTTGATCATGGCTTCAGCCAAGGGAGGAATATCCTGACTTCTTTCTCTCAGGGAAGGTATTGGAATAGGGTAAACGTTTAGTCGGTAGAACAGGTCAGAACGAAATTTCCCTGCGCGGACGGCATTTTCAAGATCAACATTGGTTGCCGCGACAACGCGGATATTGATTTTTCGAGGTTTGTCATCGCCAAGACGTTCAAGCTCTCCCTCCTGAAGGACCCGCAACAATTTGGCCTGAGCAGGAAGAGGGAGTTCACCAATTTCATCGAGAAACAGCGTGCCGCCATCCGCCCGCTCAAATTTTCCCGGACGGGAAGTATGAGCGCCGGTGAAAGCCCCTTTCTCAACGCCAAACAACTCGGATTCCACAAGATCGTTGGGCAGTGCTGCGCAATTAACTGCAACGAATGGACCATCTTTACGGTTGCTCAAATCGTGAAGTGCGTGGGCGAAACGTTCTTTGCCAACCCCCGTTTCACCCGTTAATAAAACGGTCACATTAGTGGCTGCAGCCTTGGATACTAGGCTGTAGGCTTTCTTGAAGGCCGGCGACTCCCCGATCAAATTGTCCAGTCGATATTGGTCTTCGATGGATGATCGCAGTACATCCACTTGAGTACGCAATTCCAGCAACTGGGAAATGATGGAGTCGCTTTCGAAATAGGGGGTGAACTTGTCGGCATCAGGCCATTCATCCACCGGTTTTCCAATAATGCGGCAATGAGGGGCGTTGCAGCCCATGCATTCGACTTCCTTGAAAAGAACAAATTTTCCGAGGAAAGCCGTGGTGTAACCGGATGCATAGCCGATCAGCATCCAGCAGACAGGGTCATCCTGGATACCGAACTCATGACTATGGGCCTCGGCTTCCCAGGAGTTTTCCCATAGGAATTCTCCGTAAAAGCGGCCGGCAGAAATATCCACATCCAGCTTGATTGGAGATACCTGGACGCTGCCTTCAAGCATGTGGAGTTGCGGGCCAACCATGAAGGCATCGATCGGATTGCGTTGTCCAAGAATCTTGCGAGCCAATTCTGCGTCCCGGGTACCGGAAGCAAAACCCATACGGGTAAGTATGCGATGGGCATGTTCAATGCCGACAGAGTTGATCAACTCTTTTCGTAATCCGGAGAGAGCCATGACATGCATTAACAGCATGCGATTTTCAGCTAACCAGATGGTTCCATCCTTGGCAGAAAACCGGATCAGTTTGAGCAGGTCCTCATTTTTTGGATAGGCGTACGAAGTGTTGATCATGTCGGGGCGAGTAGTCCTTGGTTCTGCTTTGGGTGGCGATATTACTTTCGGTTTAATGCAATTTTCGATTTTATCCATTTTTCTTTTTTGCACCGAGCAGCATTTATCAGGATTCCTGCCGTGCTGGTGCGGCTGTTCTTTGCGCGGTGCAGCTTGATGATTTGATCAATCAGACATTTTTCATTTGACGATTTGATCTATTCGATCATCTTTCAGTTTCTATTATTTCCATACAAATACTTCAGGTTTCATTTAATTTCAAGGGGATGCCAAGACTGGCCCGGAAGTTGATAAGAGAAGGCCAAGGAGGATTACAACTTGTTCAACCCGGCCAAGAAATTCGTGCGTGTGACCCAATTGCGAGAAGACGGATTCATTGAGTTCGACTTCGCTGTCGGGGAGGCGGAGATCTATGTGGAGATGATCCTGCCGGCAATGGCATTCGATGAATTTTGCGCCTTGAACAAGGTGGTTTTCCTTGATGAAACCACAAGCGTACGTATTGACGAAAACGAGGCCTTGAACTGGCGGCTGAGTGATGTGAATACAAAAACGATCAATAAACCGGGCGGCAAAAGCCAAGCCTGAATTCTTAGGAGGACGCGTTAATGCAGATTGATCTTCGTACCGTCAGCATCCAACCGCTGCGGCAAACATTCGACCATGTGGCGGCTCATATCGGCGGCGACAAGCCCGCTTCCCGCTACCTGGAAGGAACCATCGGCGTTCAGTGCGAAGACAACTTCCACTACCGGCCCCTGTGGGACCCTGAGCATGAGATTTTTGATCCCGCCCGTACCGAAATCGTAATGAGCGATTGGTACAAGCTGAAGGATCCACGCCAGTTTTATTACGGCACCTATACCCTGGCCCGGGCTCGGATGCAGGACACGGCAGAAGCCGACTTCGATTTTGTCGAAGAGCGCGGCTTGGCTGACAGCTACCCAGAGACCGCCAGGAAGCTTGCGCTGGAAACATTGCTGCCCCTGCGCCATTTGGAATGGGCGGGCAACATGAACAACACCTATATCTGTGCCTACGGTTACGGCACCGCCATTACCCAGCCCTGCATTTATCAGGCAATGGACCATCTTGGCATGGCCCAATACCTGACCCGGCTCGGTTTGCTGATGGCCGATACCCCTGCGCTTGACGCCGCCAAAGAGGCTTGGCTGAGCGATGCAAAATGGCAAGGATTGCGCCATTACGTTGAAGACAGCTTTGTCCTGCAGGACTGGTTTGAGCTGTTCGTGGCGCAAAACCTGGTGCTGGATGGCTTGCTCTATCCCCTCATCTATCAGCAATTCGACAAAGTGCTGAACGAACAGGCTGGCCCGGTGGTTTCCATGCTGACCCGTTTCCAGAGCGAGTGGTATGGCGAGACCCTGAAATGGGTGGATGCCTCGATCAAGATCGCCGCCAACGAGTCTGCTGAGAATAAAACCAAGCTCTCCGCGTGGACCAAGACTTGGCGTGATCGTGCCATTGGTGCGTTTAGGCCGGTTGCCGAATTTGCCCTGGGCGATGCCGCTGCCGGACAGATGGAAGCCCTCGTTCAACAGTTCAATGATCGGGCTGCCAAGCTCGGTCTCGTCCTTTAAGGGGAACCCGATGTCCAACGTATTTATTGCTTTCCAGACCAATCAGGAAAGTCGCTACATCATCGAGGCGATTGTGGAGGACAACCCCACGGCCATCGTCAATGAGCAGCCGGCCATGGTCAAGGTGGATGTGCCCGGAAGCATGACCATCAAGCGTTCCACCATTGAGGAAAAGATGGGACGTTCCTTCGATCTACAGGAACTGCAGTTGTACCTGATCACCATGTCCGGTCATCTGGACGAGACCGATGAAGAGTTCAACCTGAGCTGGAATCACTGATCCGCTCATTGCCGACTAGCAGGAGAAAAAATATGGACATGAAAGTAAAAAAGAAGCTTGGGCTGAAAGAACGTTACAGCCTGATGACCCGTGACCTGGGCTGGGATACCACCTATCAACCCATGGACAAGGTTTTCCCCTACGACAAATTCGAGGGCATCAAGATTCACGATTGGGAAAAGTGGGAAGACCCCTTCCGTCTGACCATGGACGCCTACTGGAAATACCAGGCAGAAAAAGAACGCAAGCTGTACGCCATCATCGATGCCTTTTCCCAGAACAACGGCCACCTCGGGGTGACCGATGCCCGTTATATCAACACCCTGAAGCTGTTCCTCACCGGCATTAGCCCCCTGGAATACATGGCCCACCGGGGCTTCGCCCACGTCGGTCGGCAAATGCGTGGTGTCGGTCCTCGAGTTGCCTGCCAGATGCAGGCCTTGGACGAGATTCGTCACTCCCAGACCCAGATCCACTCCATCAGCAACTACAACAAGTACTACAACGGCTTCCACGATTTCCGGCACATGATCGACCGGGTCTGGTACCTGTCTGTTCCCAAGTCCTTCTTCGACGATGCCATCACGGCTGGCCCCTTCGAGTGGATGATCGCCATCGGCTTCTCCTTCGAGTACGTGCTGACGAATCTTCTGTTCGTGCCCTTCGTCTCCGGGGCAGCCTATAACGGCGACATGGGTGCCATGACCTTTGGTTTCTCGGCCCAATCGGACGAGGCCCGGCACATGACTCTGGGCCTGGAGTGCATCAAGTTTCTGTTGGAACAGGATCCCGATAATCTGCCCATCGTCCAGCGCTGGATCGATAAGTGGGCCTGGCGCGGCACCCGCGTGCTGACGCTGGTAGCGATGATGATGGACTACATGCTGCCCAAACGCGTCATGAGCTGGAAGGAAGCCTGGGAAATCTACTTCGAACAGAACGGTACGGCGCTGTTCAATGATCTGGCCCGCTACGGCATCAAGATGCCTGACTGCGTTAAAGATACCTTCGAGATGAAGGAACACGTCTCCCATCAGGCCTGGGCCACTTTCTATCAGTACGGCGCGGCAGCCGATTTTCACACCTGGATGCCCAAGCCTGAGGAAATGGATTGGCTCTCGGAGAAGTATCCCGATACGTTCGACAAATACTATCGTCCCCGTTTCGAGTACTGGGCAGAGCAGCACAAGGCCGGCAACCGTTTCTACAACAACACTTTGCCCATGCTGTGTCAGGTTTGCCAGATCCCCATGTTGTTCACGGAGCCAGGCGATCCCACCCAGATCTGCTATCGGGAAACCGATTACAAGGAAGAGAAGTACCACTTCTGCTCCGACCACTGCAAACACATCTTCGAGCATGAGCCGGAAAAGTACGTTCAGGCATGGCTGCCGGTGCACCAGATCTACCAAGGCAATTGCTTCCCGGAAGGTGCGGACCCCAGCGCTCCTGGATTCGATCCCCTGGCAGAGGTACTCAAGTACTACCACCTCAATCATGGCCGGGACAACATGGAGTTCGAGGGATCGGAAGACCAACGCAACTTTGATGCTTGGCGCGCCCAGGCTACCAAGAACTAAAGGGGAGAAAAATCATGGCTGTTGCAGCAATCAAACCCTATAGCGGTGAAGTCAAGGATCGTCAGGAAAATTTTCACGGTGCCCAACTGCTCTACGTGGGTTGGGATCATCACCTGATGTTCTGCGCTCCTTTCTGCTTTCCCTTTCCACCATCCATGCGGTTTGGTGATGTGGTGGAAAAAGCGTTCCCGCCAGCTTTCGGCTACCACCCGGACTTTGCCCAAATCAATTGGGCAACGATGGAATGGTTGAAGTCTGGCAAGCCCTGGAAACCGGATTTCAACAAGTCCCTCGCCGAAAACGGGCTGAAGCACAAGGATGTCCTCCGCTTCAAAACCCCCGGCCTGAATGGGATCAAGGGCTCCGGTAGCTGAGGTAGCACGAGTCCGGTACCCACCGTCGTTCTCAGAGACAGTGGGTACCGCTAGAAGGCGCAACACGGTAGCGCCCAGAGGTCTTACCCAACAGAAAGAAAATTTATGAGTTACCAGCTGACTATTGAGCCCCTTGGTCAGACCATAGACGTCGAAGAGGGACAGAACATTCTTGACGCCAGCTTAAGGGCGGGTATCTATCTTCCTCATGCTTGCTGCCACGGGCTGTGTGCGACCTGCAAGATTCAGGTGCTGGACGGCGAGATCGACCACGGCGAGGCATCCAACTTCGCCCTGATGGACTACGAGCGGGAGGAAAACAAGTGTCTGGCCTGTTGCGCCACTTTGCAAAGCGATGTGGTCATCGAGGCGGAAATCGATGAAGACCCGGACGCACGGGTTATTCCGGTCAAGGATTTCGATACAACGGTGAGTCGGGTCGAAGCACTGACACCCACGATCAAAGGCATCTGGCTCAAGCTTGCTCCGGGTGAGAGCATGGATTTCCAGGCCGGGCAGTATGTCAACGTTCATTTCCCCGGCGACATAGGCAGTCGCGCTTTTTCCCTGGCCAGTCCTCCCTCCCTGGCGGGTGAGGTGGAACTGAATATCCGTATCGTGCCGGGAGGCAAGGCCACAACTTGGGTTCATGAGTCCCTGCGCGAAGGGGACTCCTTGCGCATCTCGGGTCCCTATGGCCGTTTCTTTGTGCACAAGTCGGCACAAACCGCTTCGGTGTTCATGGCTGGCGGCTCCGGCCTTTCCAGCACCCGCTCCATGATCCTCGACCTGTTGGAAGAGGGTAGCGATCTTCCGATTACGCTGGTCTATGGTCAGCGTCATTTGGCCGAACTGTATTACCACGACGAATTCCTTGCCCTGGCAGAGAAGTACAGCAACTTCACTTATGTGCCGGCACTGTCCCATGAGCCCGAGGATTCTGCCTGGCAAGGATTTCGTGGATTCGTCCATGAGGCGGCCAAAGCCCACTTCAATAACGATTTTCGCGGCAACAAGGCCTATCTGTGCGGGCCGCCCTTGATGATTGATGCGTGCATCTCGACCCTGATGCAGGGGCGTTTGTTCGAGCGGGACATCTACATGGAAAAGTTCATCTCCGCTGCTGATGCCCAGCAGGTTCGCAGTCCTTTGTTCAAGCAGATTTGACGGGAGGCGCCATGGCTAATCGCTACAAGGTCACGATTGCCGAGACGGGTGAAAGTTATCCCTGTTCAGATGAGGAGACCGTGCTGGCGGGGATGGAGCGGCTATGCAAAAAAGGCATTCCCGTCGGCTGTCGAGGCGGTGGTTGCGGCGTCTGCAAGGTTCATGTCGATTCAGGCAGCGTGAAGAAGGGCGTCATGAGCCGACAGCATGTCAGCGAGCAGGACGAGTCTTCCGGTTGTGTTCTTGCCTGTCGTATCCGGCCTGAAAGCGATCTGAAAATTTCGGTACTTGGGCTTATGAAGAAGAACGTGTGTCGATAGAGACGTTTGTGTCCCGATAGGAACGGATGATTTCCAGGAACGCGTGAAGGATCGGCGATTGGTCATCCTTGCGATAGATGCAGGAAAGGTCGATGGAAGGTGTTGGTGTTTTTTTCAGCGGCAGATAGACCACATCGGGCAGCTTCAGGTTGGCTCCCGACTCGGGAACCATGGCGAGTCCAAATCCGCTTGAAACCAGCGCCACTGCAGTCACGACATCTTCCACTTCTTGAACGATGTTCGGTTGAAAACCTTCTGTCAGGCATAAGGAAATGATGTCGTCGGCAAAGTTCGGACGAGACAGGTTCGGATAAATGATCAAGGGTTGATTGGCAATTTCCGCAATGGGGATTTCATTCAGATGGGAGAGTTCGTGGCTTCGATTGATGGCAACCAGAATTCTTTCGACCAGTACCTGTTCGATTTTCATGTCGCTGGTTTCGGGAATGATGCGGTTGAAACCGATGGTCAGGCGCTTTTCTCTCAGGGCTTCAATTTGCTGGGTTTTGTTAAGGCTGTGCAGGGACATCACAACATCGGGATAGAGGCGGCGAAAGGTCAGCAGCAAGCGTGGAATCACGTTGAGCATGGCGGAACCGAAGATGCCAACGTCAATTCTTCCCAAATGCCCCTTTCCTGCCAGTTGGGTTCGTTCCGAGGCCTGTTGCATGAGGGTAAGGATGTTGGCGGCGTCTTCATGAAAAAGGAAACCGGCTTCGGTCAGTTCGACGCCTTTGGGCGTGCGTAAAAACAACTGGACGCCGAGTTCTTCTTCGAGTTGCTGGATCTGGCGGGTGAGGGGCGGTTGGCTGATATGGAGGCGGTTTGCCGCCCGGCCGAGGTTCAGTTCTTCAGCAACGGCAAGAAAGTATTTCAGTTGTCTGACTTCCATGGATTTTCTCTTTTATGGATTGTTTTCGACAGCGATACGGACGCGTTTTTTGTGGTTTGGACGCTGGGTGATGCCGATACCTTATCGGTATCAATATTACCAAAATAAAGTATTGGACGGTATGGAGGGCCATTTCTATGATTCAGACAACAGGTCAT
This sequence comes from Rhodocyclaceae bacterium, assembly GCA_036504515.1. Lineage (GTDB taxonomy): Bacteria > Pseudomonadota > Gammaproteobacteria > Burkholderiales > Rhodocyclaceae > AWTP1-18. The sequence goes on along the minus strand of DASXVA010000012.1, from coordinate 130,690 downwards.
AACTGGCAACAAATAGCAGTCAGTCACTAAAAGAAATGAGCGGCGCTGAAGACGCCGACGATCAGGGAAATTGAACGGAAATTTGATTTCCCGAATACCCAATAGAGCCGATAAAGGCAGGAGGAGATGTAATGGGAATGAACGGTGTATTGCGTCCAGGTCATGTGCAATTGCGTGTGCTGGATCTGGAGGAAGGTGTCCATCACTATGGCACGGTCCTGGGTCTGCAGGAGACCGGTCGCGACAAGCAGGGGCGTGTGTACTTCAAGGCTTGGGATGAACGGGATCACAACAGCGTCGTCCTGCGTCAATCGGATCGTGCCGGGATTGATCACTTCGCTTTCAAGGTGGCGAATCCGGGAACGCTGGAAAAACTGGATTCCGATCTGCGGGCCTATGGCGTCAATACGGAACGAGTTCCTGCCGGTGAAATGCTGGAAACCGGCGAACGTGTCCGGTTCGAGATCCCGAGCGGTCACTTGATCGAACTGTATGCCGAGAAAACCGATGTGGGCAACGGCATGCCCTATGTAAATCCGGAAGCCTGGACGCCAGAAGCAGAGCGGGGTGTCGCACCGATCCGGATGGACCACTGCCTGCTCTATGGCCCCGACATCGAGAAAGTGCAGCGCATCTTTGAAGATGTGTTGGGTTTCTATCTGGTGGAGCACGTGGTGCTGGAGGATGGCAAAACCGATCTCGCCATTTGGTTGTCCACTTCCATCAAGGCCCACGACATCGCTTTCGTTCGCCATCCGGAACCGGGACGTCTGCATCACATCAGCTTTTTGCTTGATAGCTGGGAAAAAGTCTTGCGTGCTGCCGACCTGTTGTCCATGAGTCGGGTCCCTATCGACATGGGGCCCACTCGTCACGGTATCACCCGTGGCTCGACGATCTACGCCTTTGATCCTTCCGGCAATCGGTTTGAAACCTTCTGTGGCGGCTATCAAGCCTATCCCGATGGTCATCCCATCACCTGGACGATGGATCAAGTTGGGCCGGCAATTTTTTATCACGACAGAAAACTGAACGAAGCATTTCTCTCCGTTGTGACCTGAGAAAAAAATCCCATCAGAGATGCATCAAGCAAATAACAAGACGGCCCAAGTCGTCGACATGACAAGAGGTGCGGCAATTGCCGCATTTCATCTGATGAAGAAAATATTCGTGAGGAGATGGTGATGGCAATAAGCGGCGTAATCCGCCCCGGTCATGCACAAATTCGTGTGCTTGATCTGGAGGAGGGAATCAAATTTTATGGCGATGTCCTGGGGCTGATTGAAACAGGGCGCGACAAGAGCGGACGGGTGTACTTCAAGGCCTGGGATGAGCGGGATCACAACAGTATCGTGATTCGTCAGGCAGACCGGGCCGGGATCGATTTCTTCGCCTTCAAGGTAGCGAACAAGGCGGCCCTGGAAAAGCTGGATTCCGACCTGCGCGCCTACGGCGTCCCGACGGAACGGATTCCTGCCGGTGAAATGCTGGAAACCGGTGAGCGCGTCCGCTTCCAGGTACCCAGCGGTCACCTGATTGAGCTCTATGCCGAGAAGACCGATGTCGGCAACGGTCTTGGCCTGCTGAATCCCGAGGCCTGGAATAACGCAGCGGAAAAAGGCATTGCCCCGATCCGTTTCGATCATGGCCTGCTTTACGGGCCTGATATCGAAAAAGTTGAAAAACTGTTCAATGAAGTTCTGGGTTTCTACACGGTGGAACACGTCGTCCTGGAAGACGGCAAGACCGATCTGGCCATCTGGCTATCCACGTCCATTAAAGCCCACGACATCGCCTTCGTTCGCCATCCCGAGCCGGGCATGCTGCACCACATCAGCTTCTTGCTGGAAAGCTGGGAAAAGGTGTTGCGGGCTGCCGATCTGATGTCCATGAATCGGGTGCCCATCGACATGGGGCCGACTCGTCATGGCGTAACGCGTGGTACCACGATCTACGCTTTTGACCCCTCCGGCAATCGTTTCGAGACCTTCTGTGGCGGTTATCAAGCCTATCCCGATCACCAGCCGATCAAGTGGACCATCGACGAAGTAGGGCGCGGTGTTTTCTATCACGACCGTGTCCTTAACGAAGCCTTTCTGTCCGTCGTGACCTGAGGCCGTCATGGAAATCAAGGCAGCGATACCGGGCATTACGTCGGAAGCTGCCTGCACTGCGGTGCAGGCGGCAGCCAACTATGCCAAGGAGAAGGGGTGGCGCATCAATGCGGCCGTGGTGGATCGGGGTGGCAACCTCATGTCCTTTCTGCGCATGCCCGGCGCCTTCCTTCACTCCATCGATATCGCCATTGATAAGGCCTATACCTCGGCCAGTTTCGGTTTTCCCACGAAACAGTGGATGGAGTTGATCGGCCACGATGAAGGAATGAAATTGGGTTTTTCCTCGACCCCCCGCTTGGTGGTGTTTGGCGGCGGTTTGCCGATCAGGGCTGGGGACGACTGGATTGGAGGTATCGGCGTTTCCGGTGCCTCCGAAGCCCAGGACGAAGAGTGTGCAAGAGCCGGGCTCAACGCCATTGGCCTGGAATGAAAAGTTTTTTTGAATTGGAGCTGCAACGGCAATGAACGACATCCTGAATTTCATCAACGGCGAATTTGTCGCAACCGGCAAGTGGTTTGATAACCGCACGCCAACTACCAACGCTGTGGTCGGTCGCGTTGCCGAAGCCGGCAAGGCTGAAGTGGATGCCGCCGTTAGCGCTGCCAGAGCTGCCCTCAAGGGACCTTGGGGTTCCATGACGCTGGCCGAGCGGGTCAAGCTGCTGGAAGCCCTGGCCGACGAAATCAATGCACGCTTCGACGAGTTTCTCGACGCCGAGTGCCTGGATACCGGCAAGCCCCGCAGTCTCGCCTCCCATATCGACATTCCCCGCGGTGCGGCTAATTTCAAGGTCTTCGCCGATGTGGTGAAAAATGTTCCTACCGAGTTCTTTGAAATGGCAACGCCGGACGGCAAGTCTGCCATCAACTACGGTTATCGCAGGCCGGTCGGTGTGGTCGGCGTGGTCTGTCCCTGGAACCTGCCCCTGCTGCTGATGACCTGGAAGGTCGGGCCGGCCCTGGCCTGTGGCAACACGGTGGTGGTCAAGCCTTCGGAAGAAACCCCGCGTACTGCGACCCTGCTCGGCGAAGTGATGAACAAGGTCGGCATTCCCAAGGGCGTCTACAACGTGGTGCACGGCTTTGGCCCCGACTCCGCCGGTGAATATCTGACCACCCATCCCAAGGTCGATGCCCTGACCTTCACCGGCGAAACCCGAACCGGCGCCGTAATCATGAAGGCCGCTGCTACCGGTGCCCGTCCTGTTTCCCTTGAAATGGGGGGCAAGAATGCCGCCATCGTCTTTGATGATTGCGATTTCGATGCCGCTATCGAAGGCACCTTGCGTTCTGCTTTTGCCAATTGCGGCCAGGTCTGTCTCGGTACCGAACGGGTCTATGTGCAGCGTCCCATTTTTGACAAGTTCGTGGCCGCTTTGAAGACCGGTGCCGAAAAATTGAAGATTGGCGTTCCCGAAGATAAAGACACGGGGCTCGGTCCGCTGATCAGCAAGGAACACCAAAACAAGGTGCTCTCCTATTACAAGAAAGCGGTAGATGAGGGCGCAACTGTGGTGACCGGCGGCGGCGTACCTGCCATGCCCGGCGAACTGAAGGACGGTTGTTGGGTTCAGCCCACCATCTGGACCGGCCTGCCCGATACCGCCGCTGTCATGGTGGAAGAAATCTTTGGCCCCTGCTGCCACGTTGCTCCTTTCGATACTGAAGAGGAAGTACTGCAACGAGCTAATGCCAACGAATACGGCCTGGCAACCGCCATCTGGACCAGCAACCTGTCCCGCGCCCATCGCGTTGCGCAGAAAATGGAAGTGGGCATCGCCTGGGTGAATAGCTGGTTCCTGCGGGACTTGCGCACTCCCTTCGGTGGCGCCAAGCAATCCGGTATAGGCCGCGAGGGTGGCGTCCATTCCCTTGAGTTCTACACCGAACTCAAGAACGTCTGCATCAAGCTCTGAGCACGGCCATGAACGCCCCTATCCTCAATCCCGAGATTGGCAGCCGTATCCGTGCCGCCGGGATCGATACCAACTACCACGACCAAGGTTCCGGCCATCCCGTGCTGTTGATCCATGGCTCGGGCCCTGGTGTCAGCGCCTGGGCCAACTGGCGCTTGGTCATCCCCGAGCTGGCGAAACGCTGTCGGGTGATTGCACCGGACATGGTGGGTTTCGGTTTCAGCGAACGGCCTGACGGTTTTGACTATGGCATGGATGCCTGGGTAGAGCAGGCCGTGGGTTTGCTCGATGCCCTCGAAATCGGCCAGGCCGATCTGGTGGGCAACTCCTTCGGAGGTGCCCTGGCCTTGGCTTTGGCGATTCGTCACCCGCAGCGGGTACGTCGTCTCGTCTTGATGGGCGCCGTCGGCGTTCCTTTCGAATTGACGCCGGGCCTTGATGCTGCCTGGGGCTACACCCCATCCATCGACAACATGCGCAAGCTGCTGGACTGGTTCGCCTACGACCGCAATCTTGTCAGCGACGACCTGGCCCGCCTGCGCTATGAAGCCAGTATCCGGCCGGGGTTCCAGGAATCCTTTGCCGCCATGTTTCCTGCACCGCGTCAGCGCTGGGTGGACGCCATGGTCAGCCGAGAAGAAGACATCAAGGCGATTGGCCACGAGACCCTGATTATTCATGGCCGCGAAGACCGGGTAATTCCCCTCGTTAATTCCCTGTTGCTGTCGCAGTTGATCCTGCGCTCCCAACTCCATGTCTTTGGCCAATGCGGTCACTGGACACAGATCGAGCATGCAGCTCGTTTTTCACAACTGGTGGGGAATTTCCTTACCGAACCCGAGCGTACATAAATCATGGACAAGAACCTCATCAATCAACTGGGCGACGAGCTTTACAACGCACTCATTACGCGGGTCGTTATCGATCCCTTGACTTCCCGTCATCCCGACATCACGGTGGAAGACGCTTATCACATCCAGCAGCGCATGATTTCCCGTCGCCTGGAAAAGGGCGAAAAGATCATCGGCAAGAAAATCGGTGTTACCGCCAAAGCGGTGATGAACATGCTCGGCGTCGGCCAGCCCGACTTCGGCTACATGCTGGACGGCATGATCTACAACGAAGGCGAGTCCATCGACAGCAAGACCTTGATCCAGCCCCGGGCCGAAGGGGAGATCGCCTTCGTCATGAAGAAGGACGTGATGGGCCCCGGCCTCACGGCTGCCGACATCCTGGCTGCGACGGAAGGCGTCATGGCCTGCTTCGAGATCGTCGACTCCCGCATCCGTGACTGGAAGATCAAGATCCAGGACACTGTGGCCGACAACGCTTCCTGCGGTGTCTTCGTCCTCGGCGATCGCCTTGTGGACCCGCGCAGCGTGGACCTTTCCACCTGCGGCATGATCCTCGAAAAGAACGGTGAGATCGTCGGCACCGGCGCCGGTGCCGCATCCCTCGGCTCTCCGGTCAATGCCATGGTCTGGCTGGCCAATACCCTGGGCCGTCTGGGTATTCCTCTCAAAGCCGGTGAAGTAGTGCTGTCCGGTTCCCTGGCCGCCCTGATCCCGGTCCAGGCCGGCGACAGCCTGCGGGTCACCATCGGTGGCATCGGCGGCTGTTCGGTACGTTTCTACTAAACCGCAGCCATGGATCTCCAACTCAAGGATAAACAGGCCCTGGTTACCGGCTCTACAGCCGGTATAGGGTTCGCCATTGCCACGGCTTTGGCCAAAGAGGGTGCTCACGTCATTCTCAGCGGTCGTAGCCAGTCGCGGCTTGATGTCGCCTGCGAACGCCTGCGCAAGCAGGTACCCGGAGCCGTACTGGGCACTATCGCTGCCGATTTGGGGACTGCCGCCGGTTGCAGTCAGGTGACGAGGGAGTTTCCTGACCTCGACATTCTGGTGAACAACGTCGGCATTTTTGATCCTCGTCCCTTCGAGGAAATCAGCGATGACGAGTGGCAGCACATGACCGAAGTCAATGTCATGAGCGGTGTGCGTCTGTCCCGCCATTACGTGCAAGGGATGAAGGCTCGCAATTGGGGCCGCATCGTCTTCATCTCCAGCGAGTCCGGCATCAACATCCCCGCCGAGATGGTTCATTACGGAATGACCAAGGCCGCTCAACTGGCCGTCACCCGCGGGATCGCCGAGACCACGGTGGGCACTGCCGTCACCGTCAATGCCGTGCTGCCCGGTCCGACCCGGACCGAAGGCGTCGGCGAGTTCTTTGCCAAGCTGGCGAAGGAGCAGGGCGCTTCCCTGGAGCTGGCGGAAAAGGATTTCTTCGCCTTTGCCCGGCCCAGTTCCCTGCTCAAACGGTTCATCGATCCAGCAGAAGTTGCCAGCCTGGTCGCCTATATCTGCAGCCCTTTGGCTGCGGCCACCAACGGTGCCGCCTTGCGCGCCGAGGGCGGCATTGTCAGATCAATTGCATAACCCCTCTGGGAGTCAAGAATGACCAAAAAAATTCGCTGTGCCCTGATCGGTCCCGGCAACATCGGCACCGACCTCTTATACAAACTTAAACGCAGTCCTGTGCTGGAACCGGTCTGGATGGTGGGCGTCGATCCCACCTCCGAAGGCCTCAAGCGTGCCCGGGACATGGGCCTCAAAACCACGGACAAGGGAATTGACGGTCTCCTGCCCCATGTCGAGGCCGACAACATACAGATCGCCTTCGATGCCACCAGTGCCTACGTGCACAAGGAAAACTCCGACAAGCTCACCTCCCGTGGTGTGCTGATGGTGGACCTGACTCCTGCGGCCATCGGCCCCTACTGCGTTCCCCCGGTGAACCTGATCGACCATGTAGGCAAGGGCGAGATGAACGTCAACATGGTCACCTGTGGTGGACAGGCCACCATTCCCATGGTTGCTGCCGTCTCCCGCGTGCAGCCGGTCAAGTACGGTGAAATCGTCGCCACCGTTTCTTCCAAGAGTGCCGGTCCCGGCACCCGCAAGAACATCGACGAGTTCACCCGCACCACCGCCGGTGCCATCGAGAAGGTTGGTGGTGCCAAGCAAGGCAAGGCCATCATCATCATCAACCCGGCAGAACCGCCCTTGATCATGCGCGACACCGTGCATTGCCTGACCGAGACAGAACCCGACCAGGCAAAGATCACCGAGTCCATGCACGCCATGGTCAAGGAAGTGCAGAAGTACGTGCCCGGTTACCGCATCGTCAATGGTCCCGTCTTCGATGGCAACCGCGTTTCTGTCTATCTCGAAGTGGAAGGCCTGGGCGACTTCCTGCCCAAGTACTCCGGCAACCTCGACATCATGACGGCTGCCGCTGCCCGTACCGCTGAAATGTTTGCTGAAGAAGTGATCGCCGGTCGACTCACTCTGAAACCCACTGTCGCCTGAGGAGAAGACCATGACTGTTAAAGGCAAGAAAATCACCGTCCACGACATGACCCTGCGGGACGGCATGCACCCCAAGCGTCACCAGATGACCCTGAAGCAGATGACCTCCATCGCCCAGGGCCTCGACGCTGCCGGCATCCCCCTGATTGAAGTCACCCATGGTGACGGTCTGGGCGGCTCCTCGGTGAACTATGGTTTCCCCGCCCACACCGACGAGGAATACCTGTCCGCCGTGATCCCCACCCTCAAGCAAGCCAAGGTCTCGGCCCTGCTGCTACCGGGCATAGGCACCGTGGACCATCTCAAGATGGCCCGGGACCTGGGGGTGCACACCATCCGTGTCGCCACCCACTGCACCGAGGCCGACGTTTCCGAACAGCACATCACCATGGCCCGCAAGCTGGACATGGACACCGTCGGCTTCCTCATGATGGCTCACATGAACAGCGCCGAAGGCTTGGTGAGTCAAGCCAAACTGATGGAGTCCTATGGCGCCAACTGCATCTACGTCACCGACTCCGCCGGCCACCTGCTACCCGACGGTGTCAAGGAGCGCCTCAGCGCCGTGCGCGCAGCCTTGAAGCCCGAGACCGAACTAGGTTTCCACGGTCACCACAACCTGGCCATGGGCGTTGCCAACTCCATCGCTGCCGTTGAAGTCGGGGCCAACCGCATCGATGCGGCAGCGGCTGGTCTTGGGGCCGGTGCCGGTAATACCCCTATGGAAGTCCTGATTGCCGTGTGCAGCCTGATGGGCATCGAGACCGGAGTCGATGTGGCCAAGATCACCGATGTGGCGGAAGACCTAGTGGTGCCGATGATGGACTTCCCCATCCGTATCGACCGGGATGCCCTGACCCTGGGCTACGCCGGTGTTTATGGTTCCTTCCTGCTGTTTGCCAAGCGTGCCTCGGTCAAGTACGGCGTTCCAGCCCGGGACATCTTGGTGGAGCTGGGCCGTCGTGGCATGGTGGGTGGGCAGGAAGACATGATTGAAGACACAGCCATGACCATGGCTCGCGAACGGGGACTGATCTGATGAAACTCGACCAGGCAACAATTCTCAAGCTAGCAGAGCATCTGGAAGGATGCGAACTCGATGCCAGGGACACACCCAAAATTACCGATGATCATCCCGAGATGGACTGGGAGGATGCCTATGCAATCCAGGACGAAATCAAGCGTCGCAAGATCGCCCGGGGCAACAAGATTGTCGGTCTCAAGTGTGGACTGACTTCCTACGCCAAGATGAAACAGATGGGGGTGGACAGCCCTTGTTTCGGTTTTATTACCGATTACGGCTCCATCGCGGAGGGTGGCGAGGTCAAGTGTTCCGAGCTGATCCATCCCAAGGTGGAACCGGAAATCGCCTTCATCACCAAGAGTGCCTTGAAGGGACCCGGCTGCCACATCGGTGCCGTACTGGCGGCAACGGATTTCGTTATGCCGGGCATCGAGGTGATCGATTCCCGCTACCGGGATTTCAAGTTCGACTTGAAGAGCGTCATTGCCGACAACACTTCCGCATCCCGTTTCGTCGTCGGCGGGCGGAGCATCCCGGCGAGTGAAGTGGACTTGCGCACCCTCGGTGTCGTGCTTGAACGGAACGGTGAGATCGTGGCCCTGGCATCGGGAGCTGCCGTGTTGGGACACCCCGCTGCCGCCGTAGCGGCCCTGGCCAATCATCTGGGAGCCCGGGGCGAGGAAATTCCTGCTGGCACCCTGATTCTTTCCGGGGGCATCACCGAGGCTGTTGCCGTCAAGCCCGGAGATCACATCAGTCTTCGTATCCAACATCTGGGCTCTGTGAGCCTTAAGTTCATCTGAGGAGGTTCCCATGCCGATATGTCAAATTCATCTGATGGAAGGTCGATCTCCGGAACAGAAGCGCGCACTGATTGCCAATGTAACGGAGGCCATTTGCCTCTCCGTCGGAGCAAAACCTGACGCAGTGCGCATCATCATCACCGAGATGCCCAAGGAGCATTTCGGGATAGCAGGAACGTCAGCAGCAGAACTGGGACGATAACGATCAAACAAAAACCATGACATAGATCACCGCCTGATAAACAAATAAGTCTGTCAGGCGGATATTAGGAGGAGAAAAAATGAAGGCCATGATGATGGCAGGGGCTGTTTCGTCCCTAATTTTGGCAGGCTGTAGTAACCAAGCCGACATGAGTGCCGTGGTGACAGAGTCTGCGAAGCCCGTACAGCGCTATGACATAGTTCAAAGCATAGCAAGTAACGGAAAAGTTTTGGTAGCCAGCACTCAGACGGGCGTGATTCTTAGTAGTACTGACTTGGGCAAGACCTGGTCCCGCCAACCCATCGGTAGTGCCTCTGGCCCTGCATCCCTGATCGGTTTGGCAGTTTGCCCGAACAAGAGTTTTATCGGCATCGACTTCTATCACGAGCTGTGGAGCAGTGATGTTGAAGGGACTGGCTGGAAGTCTGCTGCTATCGACAAGCCGCGGGTGCCCTTGGCCGTTGCCTGCGATGCCAAAGGCCGGTGGTGGGTTGCTGGTTCCGGCGCCAAGATCGCCGTCAGTGCCGACAAAGGATCTAGTTGGACCGTTACCGACCTGAAAGAGGATGCGCAGTTCACCACCATCCAGATGGTGGATGAATCTGTCGGAATCGCTATGGGCGAATTCGGCATGGTCGTGACAACCAGGGATGGCGGTAAAACCTGGCAGAAGACCGCCACCATTCCCGGCGAGTTCTATCCCTATGCCACCTTGTTCGTGAATGCCAACGAAGGCTGGACAAGTGGTCTGGCGGGTCAGGTTCTTCATACCACTGATGGTGGAAAGACCTGGGCGAAGGACAACAACCTTTCCGGCAGTTCCCTCTATCAACTCTTCCTTCATGACGGCAAGCCTGCGGGTGTTGGTGCCGGCGGCAGCGTCGTCCGTTATGAAGCGGGTTCATGGAAGCCCATTGCCTACGCTGATGCGGTTCCGGTCTTTCTCGGGGCCGGGACATCGGTCGCCAAACATAGCCTTGCCCTTGGCGGCCCCGGTGGTCTCGTTCGTGTCATCGACACGGCCAAGAACTGATTAAAGGAAGCAAACAATGTTGCCCCTGCTCACTACGCTACGTAACAAGATCACCCACAAGCTTCATGTGGGAGAAGAGTGGCTTTTCTCCAACCCCAAGATCGTCCTCGGGCTGATTCTCGCCATCACCTTTCTCTTCAGCTTGGCACTGCCTAATCTGCGGATCTACTCCGACTTTTCAGACCTGTTGCCGCAGAACCATCCCTACATCAAGGTCTACAACCGCATCAAGGAAAACTTCGGCGGCGCCAACATGATCATCATGGCCATCGAAGTGGAGAAGGGCACCATCTTCAACGAAGAGACCCTCAAGCTGGTTCATGAAGCCACCCAGGGCATGGATAGCCTGCCCAGCGTCAACCACAACCTGGTCTCCTCCCTCACGCACCGTACTTCACGCAAGGTCTATCTATCCCCGGAAGGGGGCTTCGTTTCGGATCCCTACTACGACCCTAACCACGGCAAATACAGCGTAGCGGAGCTGGAGCAGATCAAGAAGGATGTCATCGCCAATCCCACCATCTACGGCTTGCTTGTCTCGCCGGACATGAAGGCAGCCTTGATCAAGGTTCAGTTGACGGAAACCGGCGTCGATTATGAAAAGACCTTCACTGCCTTGCAGCAGGTCCGCACCGCTCTGGAAAAACCCGGACACAAGGTTTATGTGACCGGCAATCCCGTGCTTACCGGCTGGGTCTATACCTATCTGGGGCAGATCGTCCAGATCCTTGCCTACACCCTGGCTCTGTTGGCCGTGCTCCTGATTGTTTACTTCCGTCGCCTCTACGGTATTGCCTTACCGCTGCTGGGGATTGCTTTGTCATCCATTTGGGGGCTGGGATTCATGGCCTTGATGGGCATCAACCTTGAGCCCCTGTCGCTGCCCATTCCGTTCTTGATTGCCGCCCGCGCTACCTCCCACGGTGTGCAACTGGTGGTGCGCTACTACGAAGAACTTGCCCTGACCCATAGCGGCAAGAAGGCGGCGCGCAATGCTCTTGATGCGCTGTTCCGCCCCGGTTCCCTGGCCATTATTGTGGATGCCATCGGTATCGCCGTACTCGTGCTCGGGGCTGCACCCTTTAATCACAAGCTGGGCCTTTCCGCTGGTTTCTGGGGTTTCTCAGTCATCTTCACAGTGCACTTCATGGTGCCCTTGGCGCTCACTGTCTTGCCGCAACCCAAGACCATGGAAAACGCCAATCAGGGCGTGCGTAACTTCCTTGGCGCCATGATGGCGAAGACCGGTGGTACGGACAGCGGTGCTCGCACCATTCTGCTCTTGGCGGCGATTGGTCTGATCGGTGGCTCCTGGTTCATCGGCAAGGTGCAACTGGGCGAATCGGAGCCCGGTAGTCCATTGCTCCATCGCAACCACGACTACAACGTTTCTACCACGGCCATCAATCATCTCTTCCCCGGCTCAGAAGAATTGCATGTAGTGGCTCGTACCGATGAGAAGGGAGGTATCAAGCGTCCTGATGTGATGGCAGGCATTGAACGCTTCCAGGCCCATATGCTGTCTGACCCGACCCTGGGTGGCACCAAAGCCATCCCCGGTGTCGTGCGCGTCGTCAATCGCCTCACGCACAACGATGATCCGCGCTGGATGCAACTTCCCGATAACGCCGAAGAGATCGGCGGATTGATGTTCGCCTATATGGCGTCCAGTCCCATCCCCGGTGCCCTCAAGGAGTTCGTTACGCCGGACGAAGACGAAGCCAACATGGTCTTCTACTACAAGGACCATCAGGCCGAGACCATCCGCCGCATTGTTGCTCTGGCCGAAGAGGGTATCAAACAGGTCGAGTCCGAAGTGCCGGGGCTGCATATTGAACTGGGTGGCGGCATCATCGGTGTTACCGCAGCCGGCAACCAGGCTTTGCACACCGATCACATGATCATCATTCCTGCCGTGATGATCATCGCCTTCCTGCTGGTCATGGCCTATTACCAGTCACTGCACGCCGGTTGGCTGATGGTGTTGCCCATGCTGTTCTCCACGCTGCTGACCTACGCCTACATGGGCGCCGCCAACATCGGCATCAGCGTCAATACCGTGCCGGTGATTGCGGTCGGCGTCGGCGTCGGCATCGATTACGCGGTGTATTTCATGGACCGCATCCGCGAGGAAATGGCCCTGACCCGCAACATCCACAAGGCGGTAATCAACGCAGTCGCCACCACCGGCTACGCAGTTTCCTTCACCGCCGCGACCCTGATTGCCGGTGTCGTGATGTGGATCTTCATGTCCGACCTGCGCTTCCAGTCCGATGCCGCCGTGCTCCTGTCTTTCATGCTGATCGTCAATGCCATCGCCGCGATGCTGATCGTGCCGGCCTGGTGCGTCGTATTCAAACCCCATTTCGTGGTGGCCACCCACTACAACGACGATGGGATTCTTGAAGAGGATTTAGAAGCAGCCACCAAGAAAGCTGCCTGAACCAATTTGTTGGCCATAACCGTGGAGGAGTGAAAATGAAGAGGAAATCGAGCTGGAAAATACCGGCCTTTCGGCTGGGCTTGGCAGTTTTGCTGAGCACTGCAATTGCAGCACCTGTCATGGCGGATGATTTGCCATCCATGGGAGAGGAATCTTCTCCCTGGAAAACAGACGTCTTTTATGAAAACCATACGGCCTATCGAGGAGGCGGTGTCGGTTTGTCCAAGTTCCGCAATACCTTGCAGGTTGAAGCCGATAAAGGCTTGGGCGATGGCTGGGGTTTCCATACTGTGCTGCGCGGGACTTGGGATGGCGTCTATCGCATGAACGACACCAAGTTTGGTGACAAGGCGGGTGGTCCTGTTTCGTTTTACGACAAAAATACAGGTTCCATGATTGCCTATGGTGGTGGTACCCAAGTCTCTGGTGGTCTTGCGGCAGGCAATACCAATACCGGTCTTGAAATCCTTGGTAATCGTTGGCATGGTTTTGATGGTAACACTACGGCTGCAGTTCCTGTTCGCCCCTGTGATGTGGATCGTCGTGGTTGTGCCGACTTCGGTGGCTATGGTGACCTCAAACGCAGCGAACTAGAGTCTCCTGAGTTCAATAGCAAGCTGGATTTCATTCGGGAAGCCTATGCCAAGAAGACCTTTGCGCTGAAGGATGGCTCCGATCTGTTCGTCAAGGTCGGTCGGCAGCAGATTGTCTGGGGTCGAACTGACCTGTTCCGGGTATTGGATGTTTTTAATCCGGTGGATTACTCCCGTAACAACATCTATGACGAGTTGCAGGACATCCGGATTCCGCTTTGGTCGGCCCAGGCGGAATGGCGCATGGGTGGTTCTGAAACCATGCAGGACCGGAACCTTCAATTTGTCTGGAGCTTCGACCAGTTCAGAGCCAACAACTTGGGGCAATGCGGTTCACCCAATTCCATCATGGATGCGGCCTGCTTGTTTCGTGCCCTCAAGAATCTCTGGGACAACGGTAATACCCTTTCCAATTTTGGTGACTTAGGTGGCGCAACGGGAAGCTTTGCACCTGGTATCGCAGGTATTCGTAATGTCAATTTACCGAAATGGAGCGATGCAGGTTCCTATGGTGTGAAGTTTGAAGGTGTCACCCAAAGCGGTTTGAGCTTCTCCCTGAATGCCCTGTCCTATATGTCCCAGTTGCCTTCCTTGAGGGGCGGAAAGGGAAATACGATTCGTGCCAGCAACCCCTATTTGTTGAACTTTGATATGGAGTTTCCCCGTCTCAATATGGTGGGTGGTTCCATGGATCTTCAACTTGAAGAATTGGGGGCAGCCGTTCGCTTGGAGGGGGCGTTTACCAGCGGGGAGGAATTTGCCAATACGGCTCGTCCGGAGTTGTACTCGAAGAACAATACTTTCCGTTCTGTCATCGGGGTTGATCGACCAACCTTCATTCCCTTCATCAATCCGAACCGGACCACTTTGCTATCTGCCCAATTGTTCTATCAGCACATCTACAACCATGAAATCAAGCAAGGTACTGCTGGCGTAGTGGGTATGCCCGATTGGGAAAATAACGTCATTGGTACGCTGCTGATCAAAGGCTTCATGAGCGGTGACCGGGTAAGCCCCCAATTGATTCTGGCTCGTGACTTCCAGGCCCATGCCTGGGTGGCATCCCCTCAGATTGAATGGAATTTCTCAAACGATCTGAAGCTGACCTTTGGTGCCAACGTCAAGGGCCGTGATGACAATGTCAGTCGTTATAAATGGGACAACACCACGAACAACAGTGCGGCACTGGGCGTCGGCAATGCGAATGGTGCCTACGCTGGTATTGAGCCATTGGGCCGTTTTCGCGCGGGTCCGATTGGTACCGCCTTCAAGGAAAACGACATCTATTTCATGATGCGTTACAAATTCTGATATCCGAGGACAAGACAACATGAAACTCAAGAAAATCTCTCTCGCGATTGCTGCGATGATTGTCTCCAGCACCGCATTGGCCGCTACTGAGGCTGATGTGGATGCCACCTTTTCCCCCTACAAAAGCGGTGCTCCGAAGTTCCCGGGACTTAACCCCGGGATGACCATCAACAAAGGCAATGTTGACCAGTTCAAAGAGGTGCTGGCCGCGGGAACCTACAAGGCTATCAAGGAAGGCTGGACGGAAATAAAGGTAGGTGCCACTACCAGCTTCGATTTGTCCAAACCTTATGTGGACGCAACCCGGAAGCACTTGAACTCAACCAAGCTGGGAGCCAATCCAGGAGAACTGACCGGGTACGTGGCAGGACGTCCTTTTCCTGAAGAGCCCGATGCGAAAGATCCTCGGGCGGGTGAAAAGTTGGCCTGGAATTACAAGTATGGGGTGAACTGGGGCGACAACGCTTCCATCAATCCGTTTTACTGGAAGTACCGCAACATGACTTCCGGTCAGGTGGAAA
Organism: Rhodocyclaceae bacterium; assembly: GCA_036504515.1. Taxonomy (GTDB): domain Bacteria; phylum Pseudomonadota; class Gammaproteobacteria; order Burkholderiales; family Rhodocyclaceae; genus AWTP1-18. Next base: position 115,353 of record DASXVA010000012.1, on the reverse strand, counting down.
AGACGATCAAGTTCGACTTCCACTTTCTTAACCTGAAGCACCGTGTGAAGGATGCGCCGGTTCCCGAGGTACCGGGTAACGGTTCCAATCTCTACCGTGCCATCTACGTGCATGTGCAAGAGCCCATGGACCTGAAAAATACCCAGCTCCTGATTCAGCGTTACGAGGATGACCAGAAGATCGACGATGCTTACCTGTATCTGGGTTTCCAGCGCCGGGTTCGCCGCTTGGCGACAGGGCAGGTTACGGATTCCTTCCTCGGTTCGGACTTGATGATCGAAGACTTCGAAGGTTACAACGGCCGCGTTTCCGACATGAAGTGGACCTACAAGGGGACCAAGAACATCCTCTTGCCTCTGTGGAATCACAATGACTTGAAGCTGGCAACGGATATGCCCGCAGAGCCCGATGGTTACAAATACGTGGATTTCGGTGGTCAAGGTGGCTGCTTCTACCAAGCTTCCTATCAGCTTCGCAAGGTCTATGTGCTGGAGGCAACGCCGGTCAATCCCAATCATCCCATCAGCAAGCGTGTTTTCTACATGGACAGCCAATTGCAGAATCTGAATAGCGCTGTCGAAATTTACGACCGCAAGGGTGAGTTGTGGAAGATCTGGTCTGTGGGGAAAACCCATGCGGATGCACATTTGCCCATGAACAAGGGTTCCGGCATCGGTATTGATGACGCTTTCTCCATGGTTGATGTGCAGTCCAAGCATTGCACGACAGGTCATTTCAAGGGGCAGGTGGACTACAAGCAAAATCCGCCGGCCATGTTCCAGGTGCAATACATGCGCGGCGGAGATTAATCGACCGCAGGTCAGCCTGAGTGATCAGGCTGACTGATCAGGACACCTCTGTTGCCCTAACGAGCAGAGGTGTTTTAGTTTTTGGAATATTCCGTCAGGCAAGTAATAGCCGACCAGAAACGGAACTTCTTTATTCGGAGTGGGACCATGCAAATCCAGATCAAGATGATCGGGAGGAAGTTTTCCAGCCTGCGGATATCACATCGCATCGCTTATATCACTGTTTTATCAATCGCTCTGTACCTGATTGCTGCTGCCATCGGATGGATAGGTATGCAGGCTGCCAGTACCTCCCTCAAGTCGGTCTATGAAGATCGCGCTGTTCCCATGCAGGACCTTGCGCAGATTGATGCCAACATCCGCGAGGACACCGTCAACCTTCTGTTTGCCTTTGAAGGGGCCCCCGGCCGTCCCGCAGCGGGTCTCATGGATGACTCGACCAATACCCTGACCGAAGCTGTGCGTAAAAATGGTACCCAGTTCGATCTACTCTGGCGGAAGTATCTGGTGCTTTCCCATGGCCCTGCAGAAAAGAAGCTTCTTGATGATTTTGCGGCCAAGCATCAAGTCTGGCTGTCCAAACTCAAGGAGACACTAGATGCCATCGAGGCTCGCAAACTCAACAATCCTGAAGTTCTGGCCAATTTTCTTTATTCCGTTCGGGAAGAGCGTCAGGCCGCACTGGAGGCGCTAAAACAACTGATGGCCTATCAGGCCCAGGCTGCCCAGGAGGAGTACCAGGCGGCTGAATCCCGCTACAAACTCAGTCAGTTGCTATTGGTACTGTTCTTCATTGCCGGCGGGTTTTTCGTCGGCCTTCCCGCCATTTTGACCCTGCGCTACATCACTCGCAGTCTGCGGCAAGCAGGGTTGGCTGCGTCCGCGATTGCCTCTGGTGATCTGACCCAGACCTTTGCTGCGACAGGCAAGGATGAAATTGGAGAATTGCTGGAAAAACTCTCGGCCATGAGGGAAGGTTTACATCAGCTCATTGCTGCCATCCTTGGCAATGTCGTCCAGTTGAGACAGCAAGCCGCCGAGCTTTCCCAGGCAGCAGGCAATAGCGCGCTGGCTATCCAGCAGCAATCCCTCGCCGCCAGTGCTATGGCAACGGATATGGAAAGGCTTTCCGCTTCTATTGATCATGTTGGCGACAATGCCCGGGAGGCTCATTCCGTCAGCCAGAACTCCAGCAGCCAGGCCATAGAAGGCGGGCGCATTATTCACCAGACTGCGGGAGAGATGGAACATGTGGCTCAGGCGGTTAACGAAACCGCTGTCACCTTGCGCGAACTGGAAAGTTTTTCCAATCAGATTTCCGGCATTGTCCAGGTGATCAACGATATTGCCGATCAGACCAATCTGCTTGCTCTCAATGCTGCGATTGAAGCTGCCCGGGCCGGAGAGCAGGGAAGGGGCTTTGCGGTAGTTGCCGATGAAGTGCGCAAGCTGGCGGAGCGCACTGGTGCATCAACCCAGGAAATCGGCACCATGATTGCCAAGATCCAGGAAGGAACCGGGCGGGCCGTGCAGGAAATGGAAGCCGGTGTTTCGCAAGTTACCGATGGCGTGAAGCTGGCCCACCAAGCAGGGAACTCGGTAACGGCGATTCGCGGTTCTGCTGAACAGGCTGCCCGGTTTGTGGCGGATATATCCCTGGCACTGGCCGAACAAACCGCCTCAGCCCGGGAGGTGGCACACAAGGTTGAAACGATTGCCCGCAGCACTGAAGACAATAACGCCTCAGTACAGAAAACGGCCGGACTGGCCCAGCAACTGGCCGGACTTTCTGAACAACTGGCTGGTCTGGCGGGCCGGTTCAGAATTTCTTGATAGGGTTTTCATGATGTTGCAACGTCATTTCTTTTCGATGCTTCAGTTTCTTGCTCTGGTTTCTGCCTTTTGTTTGCTTCTTGTTGGCGCCGAACAACAAGAGTTCCGTTTTTTTGTCGGTGTGGTGCTCGTCCTTTCATGTGCATCGGGCTGGGTCTGGGGGCTGAAAGGATTTCGTACTTCTACGGCGATTGTTGAATCTGTGAAACAAGGGAAAAACGAGCCAGCGTTGCTCGAACTGGGACGCAAGAGTCGAACGTTGATTGCCGATAATGCAACGCTGGTTTCTCGTTTTACCCAGGTAGTAAGTGCGGGGGATACTCTTTTTACCCGGGTAGGCAACGCCAATCAGGCAGCTCTTGAGGTCGTGGCGGGAAACGTTGCCTTGGTGCAGACAGCATCGGAACTCATGAATCATGTACAGGAAGCCAACCTGCTTTTAACTCAGGGAAACCTGCAGGTCAAGGATGCCGCCCTGGCGGTCAATCGGGTTGCCGAGTCCATTGTTGCCACCGAGGCGGAGTTTCGGACGGTGGTTAATAATTCGGAAAGCATTGGCTCTGTCATCAGCATTATTCAAAGCATTGCTGGCCAGACCAATTTGCTTGCCCTCAATGCCGCCATTGAGGCGGCCCGGGCGGGCGAAATGGGCCGGGGGTTTGCCGTGGTGGCGGATGAGGTCAGAAAGTTAGCGGAACGTACGGCAGTGGCAACCGTGGAAATCCAGACCATGATTGAAAACATTGTTGCAACGACCCGGACCATGAATGGACAACTTTCCACCTCTTTGGAAGAAGTTTCTGTTGCGGTTGATCTGGCGACTAAGGCCGCCCAGGCAATACAGAATATTCAGGAAAAGTCGGCAGCCGCTGTGGCTGCGGCGGAAGCCATTTCCTCGGTATCGACCAGTCAGGTGGATGTTGGTGGAAAACTGAAAGAAGAGACGGAAGGTTCCTCTGCCCAGACGGAGTCTGTCCATAAGGCGGTTGAAGAGTGCAATCGTGTACTGCGTCAGCAGACGCAACTGGTGGAAGCGGTCAAAGATGCTGCCTCAGAACTCACTTCGGCCATGCATCCGATAGAGAAATTGCTGGATGGTGTTGAGGAAATTCGGGCCAACAACGTACTGGTCATGAACTCAAGGCAAGTGTCGGAAGCTGAGCTTCCCATCCAGCGGGCGAGGGACATTGATCAGCGCAACGAACAGATATTCTCCGAGATCAAGACGCAAGGCGGCATTCAAGCTGGTGAGTTATGGGTCTGCTATGAAAGTTGGCGCCAGCAATGGAAACTGGCCCAGGATCAAGCGTTGCGGGGAGAGTTCGTCAAGGTGAGGGTGACGGTGCCGCAACAGGTACGTCCCGCTTACGACCGTTTGAAAGCCTCCCTGGACCAGGTTTGTCAGCAGGCAGGGATTCATGCTTGATCACTTCCACAATTCGCCGGGGAAACCCCATGACTGATGAATTCAAAACAATGGAACTCGATGTCTTGCAGGACATGATGAGAGTTGTGATGGCGAACCATTTTTCGCTACGGGTTGCCGTAACGGCATTGCTCAGAACTCATCCTGATGCGGAGGAGGCCCTCAAGTATTTTGATTATGTATCCGAATCCCTGCGTGCGACCTTGTTGCACTCAAACTGGTCTGAAGCGCGGATTGATGAATTTGAAAAAAGTTTGGCCGGACTCCGGCGCGATCTCACCCATGATCCTGTGTCCCTGGGCAGGAAAGATTGCATCTAGTATTTCAGTAGAGCAGTCCTTGAAAAAACAAAGGCCCGAGCCGTTACCGGACTCGGGCCTTTATTTTTAATTACTACTTTTTAGGCGTCGGAGCGCACAGCACGCTTACGCTCGTGTTCCTTCAGGTAGCGCTTACGCAGACGGATGGACTTGGGTGTGATTTCCACCAATTCGTCGTCGTCGATGAATTCCACGGCGGATTCCAGAGTCAGCTTGATTGCGGTGGTCAGACGCACGGCTTCGTCAGTACCGGAGGAACGAACGTTGGTCAGCTGTTTGCCCTTGATCGGGTTCACCACCAAATCGTTGTCGCGGGTGTGGATGCCGATGATCATGCCTTCGTACAGCTTGTCGCCAGGCACAACGAACATGCGGCCGCGATCTTCCAGCTTCCACAGGGCGTAGGCAACGGCTTCACCATCGTCTTGGGAGATCAGCACGCCATTGTGACGGCCGGGCAAGTCAGCCTTGACGGGCTTGTAGTCGTCGAAAATGTGGCTCATCAGGCCTGAACCACGTGTCAGGGTCATGAAGTCGGACTGGAAGCCGATCAGGCCCCGGGCGGGAATGTGATATTCCAGACGGGTACGGCCTTGACCATCGGATTCCATATTGGTCAGTTCACCTTTACGACGACCCAGTTCTTCCATGACGCCACCTTGGTGAGCATCTTCCAGATCGATGGTCAGATTTTCGTAGGGCTCGCACTTCTCGCCGTTGATTTCCTTGTAAACCACACGGGGTTTGCCACAGGCCAGTTCGAAGCCTTCGCGACGCATGTTTTCCAGCAGGATGGTGAGGTGCAGTTCGCCACGACCGGAAACGCGGAACAGGTCGGAGTCACCGGTTTCTTCCACTTTCAGGGCGACGTTGGTCAGCAGTTCCTTGTTCAGGCGCTCACGGATCTGGCGGCTGGTAACGAACTTGCCTTCAGTACCGGCCAGGGGGGACGAATTCACCATGAAGTCCATGTTCAGGGTGGGTTCGTCGACAGGCAGTACGGGCAGGCCGACAGGGTTGTCCTTGTCGCAGATGGTGACGCCGATACCGATGTCGTCAAGACCGGAAATGATGATGATGTCGCCAGCTTCCGCCTGTTCAACCTGGACCCGTTCCAGACCCTGGAAACCCAATACTTGATTGATACGGCCAGAGGCAACTTGTTGTTCGTGGTTCATGACCACCACGGTTTGACCGGGCTTGATGCGGCCATTGAGGACGCGACCAACGCCGAGGCGGCCTGTGTAGGTGGAGTAGTCCAGGGCGGACAGTTGCAGTTGCAGGGGAGCATCGGCACTGCCGGAGGGAGCGGGGACGTGGGACAGCACGGTTTCAAACAGGGGAACCATGGTGTCGGATTCTTCTTCCAGGGTCAGCTTGGCGAAGCCGTTGAGGCCGGACGCGTAGATGATGGGGAAGTCGAGTTGTTCGTCGGTAGCGCCGAGCTTGTCGAACAGGTCGAAGGTCTGATCCACAACCCAGTCAGGACGGGCGCCGGGACGGTCGACCTTGTTGATTACGACGATGGGGCGCAGGCCGAGGGCCAGGGCCTTTTTGGTCACGAAACGGGTCTGGGGCATGGGGCCTTCAACAGCATCCACCAGCAGCAGTACGCCATCAACCATACCGAGCACGCGTTCCACTTCGCCGCCGAAGTCGGCGTGGCCCGGGGTGTCTACGATGTTGATGTGGGTGCCGTTGTAATCGACGGCGGTGTTCTTGGCCAGAATGGTAATGCCCCGTTCTTTTTCAAGATCGTTGCTATCCATGACCCGCTCGTCCACCTGCTGGTTGTCACGGAAAGTGCCGGATTGGCGCAGCAGTTGGTCAACCAAGGTGGTCTTGCCGTGGTCAACGTGGGCGATAATGGCAATATTGCGTAGGGCGCGAGACATGGAGAAATCCTGTGGGTAATGTGCTGAACGAGGCGCGATGACTGCTCAGGGGCAATCTGGTGCTGCAGTGCGCAAAAAGGGGCGCATTCTAACACGGCCCCCTAGACTGAATTGACGAAAATTCTTGGAGAGACAAATAGATGCTGGCAGTTATCGGCGGTAGCGGACTGACTCAATTGGCCAATCTGGAGGTAGATCGTCGGGAGGTGGTGCGTACTCCCTGGGGCGACCCTTCCGGCCCCCTGACTTTTGGCCGTATCGGCGGCCAGTCGGTGGTGTTCCTGGCCCGCCATGGCTATGGCCACAGTATCCCGCCTCATCGGGTCAATTACCGGGCCAATATCTGGGCCCTGACCCGGGAAGCCGGTGCCAACCGGATTATTTCCGTAGCCTCCGTGGGCAGCATCCGAAAGGATCTTGGGCCCGGCAAGCTGGTGATTCCACATCAAATCATTGACTACACCTGGGGTCGTGAATCGAGCTTTTTCGATGGAGGAGAGGGGCAAGTGGTCCACGTGGATTTCACCCATCCCTATAGCGAAGAGGTCCGTACCGAATTGCTTCGGGCGGCTGAAGTTGCCGGTGTTTCTGTGTCGGAGGGGGCGGTTTATGCGGCAACCCAAGGGCCTCGGCTGGAAACGGCAGCTGAAATCAACCGTCTCGAACGGGATGGCGTCGATATTGTCGGCATGACAGGAATGCCCGAAGCGGTTCTGGCCCGGGAGCTTGAGATTCCCTATGCTGCCCTCTGTGTCGTGGCCAACTGGGGCGCTGGCCGGGCGGACAGCACCGAAGGCATCCGTTTTGAAAAGATCGAAGATGTGCTGCAAGTGGCCATGGGTGAGGTTCGTCAGGTGATTTCCGGCCTCTGTACTGAGGAGTTCTGCCCCCTATGATCCGCGACATCCTGCGCATGGGCGATCCCCGGCTACTGAGGTTGGCTGAGCCGGTGACGACGTTTGATACGCCGGAACTGCATGATTTGGTGGCGGACATGCTTGACACCATGAAGCACGCCGAAGGTGTCGGCTTGGCTGCGCCCCAGATCGGGGTGAATCTGCGCTTGGTGATTTTTGGCTTCGAGCACAACGAACGCTATCCCGATGCGGATTCCGTTCCCTACACCGTGCTGCTCAATCCTGTGCTGACGCCCCTTTCCAACGAGGAAGAGGGTGGTTGGGAAGGTTGTCTGTCGGTGCCGGGCCTACGGGGATGGGTGCCGCGCTGGCAGCATTTGCACTATCGGGGTGTCGATCAGTTCGGCAAGCCCATTGACCGCGAAGTGTCAGGATTCCACGCCCGGGTCGTGCAGCACGAATGCGATCATCTGGATGGGGTGCTGTATCCCATGCGGGTGCGGGATTTCAGCCGGTTTGGCTTTACCGAGGAGCTGTTTCCCGATGGCTTTGCCGGGGGCGACGACTGAGTGCGTTCGTAATCAATAAAAAAGCCGCAATAGCGGCTTTTTTATTGTCGTCAAGTTAGTCCAACTCTCAATCCAGGCGACTTAGCAACTGGCGGGCGGAGATTTCCGAGATGACCAGCACCAGCTTCATCATGGCTCGGGTCGCTCCCACGAATAGTTTGCGCAGTGCCTTGTCATCCAGGGTTTCAAAGTCGATTTCCGCAAGAATCACCGCCGGGGCGGACTGGCCCTTGAAGCGGTAGACGGATTCCATCAGCACATCTCCCTCGCTATAGACCGGTTGCCCCAGCAGGTCGTACTGGCCGCTGAAGGTTTTCAGGGTATTGGCGCCGAGGCGGTCATGGCGCATCAGGTGGGAGCTTTCCCGGCCGTGGTAGCTGAGCAGGGCTAAATCCGTTTTACGAAAACCTGCGGAATAGCACTGACGGATGGCTTCCTTGACCTGCTGCAAGAGGCTGGCGGCGTCGGTATAGGTGAGAATTTCCACCTCGCTGCCGGCAAAGGGCGATGCGGCTTCAATGCCTCGAGGATAGATGATTTCCGGCAGGAGATTGTTGAGCAATTTCACGACCGGTCGGGGGCAACGGTAGTTGGTATCGGCCCGCAAATTGACCCAGCCGGGCAGGGGGACCGAAGGGCGGCCATAAAGATTCTGTAGCGGGTCTTCCAGCCAGAGCTTGCGGCCTTCGGGGCGGACGTGGCGCAGTAGCTGGTCGCGCCATTCCACCGAGAAGTCCTGTCCTTCGTCCATGATCAACACGTCGTAGATCATGGCTTCGGGAATCGGCAGTTCTGCTGCCTGGGCGGTGAGTCGGGTAAAGGCGTCTGCCTGGCTGAAATCCGGGGTGATGCCATGCTGCTGCAAGAGCTTGTCGCAGAGCATGTGGTAGGTGCAGATCATGCCGCCGCTGGGGGCGATGCGGCTGAAATGGTCCGCCAGGGGGCGGTTGAAGCAGACGAACAGGGGCTTCTTGCCGTGCTCCAGGGCCGCACAGTATTCGGCCAGGGCCAGTTGCGTCTTGCCCGAGCCGGCGGTACCGGTTACCCGTAACTGAAAGGGTTCCATTTCCAGTTGCCGTGCCCAATAGGCCAGGCCGCCGGAAACCCTGGTAACCATGCCCTTGGCGCGTCCCATCAGGGCGCTGACATCCGGTTCGAGCTGGATAACGTCCCGCAGGAATTGGTGCACCGACTTGGCCTGATTGTCATCCCGACCTTCCGGCAGGATGTGGCGGATTTCCGAGGTCAGGCGTTCCCGGCGAGTGGCATCGACAATCCGTTCCGGCGCAAGGCCGGCGGTCTGGGGCTGCTTGACCTTGTAGTCGGGGCAATAGAGCAGGGCGTCCAGCAGAACGCCGTTACAGCCGGGGCGGGTGCGCAGTTTTGTGGTCAGGCTATCCCGGCTGCGGGCCATTTGTACTGCGACAGGTTTGGGTTTGCCGCCGTAGTTTTTGATCAAACCGTCGGCGGTTTCATCGAGAAACCCACTTTTTTGTTCAATCAGCAGCAGGTTTCCCGCTTGATTCACGATAACAAAGTCGATTTCCCCAAAAACGGCGTAGCCACGTTCGATATTGGTCCAGTGCACGGCGTGATAAACGCTGTAACTCTCCGGTAAGCCTGCCTCCAGTAGTGCCAGCGTCTCGATTTCCCGCTGGGCGGCACCGGTAACCGACAACTCCTGCCAACCGTCTGGGATGATTTTTGCCATGAGCGTGAAGTAATGGGAAATAAAGTGAATGGTAATTGATGCAGCGTCCTGTCATGGCAAACATGATTCTGTTATCTTCAGTTCAGTGTCCTATGCAATTCCAATACTTAACCCTTTCCCATGGCTATGGAAACGACTCCCCTCGAAGCCTTTCCTCACCTGCTGAAAAAAATCTCTGCCATGTGGGGGACTTGGGAGCTGGATGTTTTCATCCATAACCTGATTCTGGATTCCCGGGAAGGGTCGCGGGCCGGCTTCCCCATGGATGCGGCGGCCGACCTGATGTTTCTTGCCCAGTGCAACAAAATGGTCCGGGCGCTGGATCTGGCAAAGAAACTGAGCCTCAAGCTGGACGAGGCTTACCGCAATATCGAAGCCGGCGACCATGCCCGGGAAGGTGGCGGCCTCTGGATCGACCCCATTTCTGGTGGTGATGCTGCCAGAGACCCGGGGCCGGCAAAGCGCCCCGTTGAAAAAACCGTTCGCCAAGCCGAAACCGGCGGCGGGCTGATCAGCTTGGTCGGGCAGTTGATGCTTTTCTTGATCCGCTCCAAGATTTTGCCGGCGGCCATCATTTTGATTCTGATCGGCAAGTTCGCCCGCAAGTTCATCTAGGGACGCGCTGAGCAAGCCCGTTCCCGCCCGCTGTTTTTCCCTCCAGCTCTCTTTGCAACATCCCTTTCTCTGCGCCCAGGAGGCGGAAGTGTCGGCTCGACCAGCGTTTTCTGGCGTTTTTCAGGTGGCTATGGGGTGTCGCGGAGTGGGCTGCGGGGCATTCTTGATGTGAAATTAATTCACTACAGGAGCAGGTTTAATGGGCAATGCTTTGGGTGGTTATAGTAAATATCGCTTAACCATGCGCTTCTTTGCCAATTTTTTATGGTGAAAATTTTTCACATCATCAGCGACAAAGCGGACCAAGCCTTTGCCCAGGCCGTCACCGCCAGACTTTTGAACGGCATTTCCCCGGAACGAGTCCTCTGAATTTTCTGTGGGCTGCCGGGGCAGCAGTATCATGCCGCCTCTTTCGTGGCGGATGACAATATGGAACAGGTGGAAAGCGAGGCGGTTGTCGCCTTGGCGGCTTTTATGCGCCGTCATCCCCGCCTGTTTGTGCTGACCGGGGCGGGGTGCAGTACAGCCTCGGGGATTCCCGACTATCGCGATGCCGCCGGGCAATGGAAGCGTCGCCAGCCGGTCAATCATCAGGATTTCATTGCCTCGGCAGCGGTACGGCAACGCTATTGGGGGCGCAGCCTCTTAGGCTGGACGACCCTTGGCAGCGCCAGCCCCAATGGAGCGCATCGCGCCCTGGCAAGCCTGGAAGCGTCCGGCCATGTAGTTCAGCTATTGACCCAGAATGTGGATGGTCTGCACCAGAAGGCCGGTAGCCAACGGGTTCGGGAACTTCATGGCAGCATTGCCGAAGTGATTTGCCTGTCCTGCGCGGAAGTGACGCCACGGCTGACTTTGCAATCGAGGCTGGCCGCGGAAAATGGCTGGTTGCTGGAGCAGGCCGCCAGCCATGCCCGCACTGCCCCTGATGGTGATGCCGATTTTGAAACGGATTTTTCGGCGGTGACGGTACCGGTCTGTGAACGCTGCGGTGGGATACTCAAGCCCCATGTGGTTTTCTTTGGCGACACCGTGCCCAAGCCTTTGGTGGAGGACGCCATGGCGCACTTGGGTGAGGCCGATGCCTTGCTGGTGGCCGGTTCCAGCCTGATGGTGTATTCCGGTTACCGCTTTTGTCTCAAGGCCGCCGAGTTGGGCAAGCCCATTATTGCGGTCAACCTGGGTAAAACCCGGGCCGACGATTTATTTACCCTCAAGCTGGAACAGCCCTGCGACCAAGCTTTGCCGCAACTGCTGAACCGCCTTGACCCCAGTCATAACAACTTTGAATTGAACGGAACACTGTGAGCCTGATTTCTTCCCTGTCCAACGCCTGCCTTGCCTTTGGCCATGTGGCCTTGCTTGATCATGTCGAACTGCAATTGCACTCCGGCGAACGGGTGGCCCTGATCGGTCGCAACGGCACCGGCAAATCCAGCCTGCTCAAGAATCTGGCCGGTGAAGCCACGTTGGACGATGGCGAGGTCTGGCGTGCGCCGGGCATCCGCGTTGCCCATGTGGCCCAGGAACCCCAGTTCGACCCCGGCAGCAATGTGTTCGACGCGGTCACTGCCCAGGCCGGTGGCGCTGCCCAGTTGCTGCGGGACTATCACGCCCTGATTCACAGTGCGACGGATGATCCCTCCCAGCTGGACAAACTGCACGACTTGCAGAATGCCATCGATTCGGTCAACGGCTGGGATGTGGAAGCCCGTATCAGCCGGGTGTTGGAAACCCTCAAGCTGAAGGAAGAGGCCCTGGTGGGCAGCCTCTCCGGTGGTGCCAAAAAGCGCCTCGCTTTGGCCTGCGCCCTGGTCGGCGAGCCGGACCTGCTGTTGCTGGACGAGCCGACCAACCACCTGGACGTGGACGGCATTCTTTGGCTGGAAGAACTGCTGCTGGGCTTTCCCGGCAGCGTCTTGTTGATTACCCATGACCGGCGCTTTCTTGATCGGGTGGCGACTCGCATTGTCGAACTGGATCGGGGGCATCTGGCCAGTTTTCCCGGCAATTTCAGTCAGTACCAAGAACGCAAGGCCCAGTTACTGGAGGCGGAAGAAAAAGCCAATGCCCGCTTCGACAAGCTGCTGGCCCAAGAAGAAATCTGGATACGCAAGGGCGTCGAAGCCCGTCGTACCCGCAGTGTGGGCCGCATTGCCCGCCTGGTGGAAATGCGCAAGGAAAGCGCCGAGCGCCGTAACCGGCTGGGTCAGGTAGATTTGCAGGTGGACAAGGGCGATGCCTCTGGCCAACTAGTGGCGGAACTCAGCCACATCAGCAAACGCTACGAAGGTCGCGCCATTGTGGAAGATTTCTCCTGCCGCATTCTGCGGGGCGACAAGATAGGCTTGATCGGCCCCAACGGCGCCGGCAAGAGCACCCTGATCAAGCTCATCCTCGGCGAGATTCAGGCTGATGAAGGCAGTGTGCGTCTTGGCACCAAACTCAACATCGCCTACTTTGACCAGATGCGGGCCCAGTTGAATGAGGACGCGACCCTGGCCGAAACCATCAGCCCGGGTTCTGAGTTCGTCGAAATCGGTGGCAAGCGCAAGCATGTGATCGGCTATCTGGGCGAGTTCCTCTTCGCCCCGGAGCGGGCCCGCTCTCCCGTGCGCACCCTGTCCGGTGGCGAGCGCAATCGCCTGTTGCTGGCCCGTCTGTTTGCCCAGCCGGCCAATCTGATCGTGCTCGATGAGCCCACCAACGATCTGGATATCGAAACCCTGGAGTTGCTGGAAGAGTTGATGCAGGAATATCCCGGCACCCTGTTGCTGGTGAGCCATGACCGGGCCTTCCTCGACAACGTGGTGACCCAGACCATTGCCTTCGAAGGCAATGGATATTGGAAGGAATACGCCGGTGGTTACGCCGACTGGGAGCGGGTGCGTCCTGTCCGTGGCGCGGCACCGGTCAAGGTAGTCGCCAAGGTGGCTGAAGTGGAGCCTGCCAAGGCCGCCAGCAAGCAGAAAACCAAAAGCACCCTGAGTTACAAGGAGCAGAAGGAACTGGAAGCCTTGCCCCAGCGGATTGCCGATCTGGAGGGGGAGCAGCAGAAAATTGGTCTGCGTCTGGCCGATGGTGCGGTCTATCGGGAAGCGCCTGACGAAGCCGTCGAGCTCAATGCTCGGGTGGCCGCCATCGACGAAGAGTTATTGGCGGCGATGGAACGCTGGGAAGCCCTGGAAAGCAAGGCAGCCGGGAACGCCGGCTGACCCTGTAACCGATAAGAAGAAAACCCTGCGGTTTAAACCTGCAGGGCTTCCAGCAGTTCCTGCTCAAGCTTGACCAGGGTGGGGGATTTCTCCAGCTCTTTGCCGGAGATCAGGAACATATCTTCCACCCGTTCCCCCAGGGTATTCACCCGGGCGGTGTGCAGGTTGATGCCATGTTGGGTCAGCAGGCGGGCGATGGTGTAAAGCAGACCAGGGCGGTCCGCCGCGGTGATGGACAGGGCGTAGCGGCTGCCTTTTTCGTCGGCCCGGATACTGACTTCCGGGGCGATGGGGAAGTGTTTGACCTGACGGGGCAGGCGGCCTCGGCTTGGGGCCTCAAGGGGCGGCCGGGTTTTGAGCAATTCCACCAACTCGTGTTCGATGAGGGAAATCATGTCCCGGTAGGGCATGTGTTCCTGGGCGTCGAGCAGGACGAAACTGTCCAGGGCGTAGCCATGCTTCGTTGTGTGAATCTTGGCGTCGACAATGGTGTAGCCGTAGCGGGAAAAGAAGCCGCAGAGGCGGGCAAACAGGTCGGGATGATCCACAACGTAGGCCATCACCTGCAGGCCTTCACCGATGGGGTTGAGGCGGGCGCAGACGATGGGTTCCGGGCTGTTGACCCGGTAGTAAAGGGTGCGGGCGTGCCAAGCGATTTCGTCGGCATCGTGGCGCAGGAAGTAGGTGGTATCCAGTTGCTGCCAGAGTTCGGTTTCTACGCCGGTGCGCAGGCCGCGCAGGCGTAGTTGGGAAAGGGCGGCTTCCTGATGGGCGGGCATGCCGGTGATCGTCGTGCGGCTGGGTACATCGCCCTGCAGGTGGCGGCGGGCGGCGCGGAACAGGTCTTCCAGCAACTTGCCCTTCCAGGCATTCCATACCTTGGGGCTCGTGCCGCGAATGTCGGCTACCGTGAGCAGGTAAAGGGCGGTCAGACGCCGTTCGGTTTTGACGACATCAGAGAAGGTTTTGACTACTTCGGGATCGCCCACATCCTGCTTCTGGGCGATGGCGGACATGTTGAGGTGATGCTCCACCAGGAAGACCACCAGATCGGCATCTTCATCGCCGATATTGTGATCGACGCAGAATTGCCGGGCATCGGCCATGCCTTCCTTGGAATGGTCGCCGCCACGGCCCTTGGCGATGTCATGGAACAGCGCGGCGATGTAGAGCAGCCAGGGCCGTTCAAAGGATGAAAACAGGCGGGAGCAGAGCGGATATTCGTGGGCAAACTCGGCCATGGCAAAGCGCCGCAGGTTGCGGATGACCTGCATGATGTGCTGATCCACGGTATAGACGTGAAACAGGTCATGCTGCATCTGGCCGACGATGCGGCCAAAGGCGGGCAGATAGCGACCAAGGATGTCGTACTTGTTCATGCGCCGCAGTTCGCGGATCAGGTGGCGCTGCTGGAACAGCTTGAGGAACAGGGCGCGGTTGGCCGGATCGGCGCGGAATTCGTCGTTAATGACATTACGGGCGCGCCATAGCGCCCGCAGGGTGCGGCTGGTCATGCCGACCAGTTCGTTACGCTGCTCCAGAATCAGGAAGCTTTTCAGCAGCGTTGAGGGGTGGCTGTGGAAGAACTTGGTATCCCGGATGTCGAGCCGATCCCGCAAGACCTGGAAGTGCTCGTCAATGATCAACGGTGGGGCAGGGGCGCGCTTGATCAGCCGTACGCCAAGGTTTTGCAGAACGAGCGTGTTGATCTGGGTAATCAGCTTGGCGTTGCGGTAGTAGCGCTGCATCAGGACTTCCGATGCCCGTTTTGTCTCAGTGCGCTCAAAGCCCATGGCTTGGGCCAGGGCTTCCTGGTAGTCGAACAGCAGACGTTCTTCCTTGCGCTTTACCAACAAGTGCAGATGTATCCGCAGGTTGTTGAGGAAGCGTTCAGCCTGGGTCAGTTGCCGGGCTTCTTCTTCCGTCAGCAGGTTTTCGTGGATCAGTTCATCCCAGGTGGTGCCGAAGAATGCTGCTTTGGCGACCCAGAGAATGATCTGCAAGTCCCGCAGCCCGCCGGGGCTTTCCTTGCAGTTGGGTTCCAGGCTGAAGGGCGTGTCCTGATAACGGGAATAACGGTCTTCCTGCTCAAGCTGCTTGGCCTTGAAAAAGGCGCTGGGGTCCAGGGCTTCCGACAGTTGCTGGATCAAGTGCTCAAACAGGATTTTGTCGCCGGTCAGGAGCCGGGCTTCGAGCAGCGCGGTCTGGACGGTAATGTCTTTGCTGGCTTCGTTGCTGCACTCGGAGGGGCTGCGAACGCTATGGCCGACATCAAGACCCATATCCCACAGCAGCCCGATCATCTGTTCGAGGCGGGGTTCCCAGGTCGGGTCGAAGCCTTCGGGGACGAGCAGCAGCAGATCCACATCGGACGACGGAAACAACTCCCCCCGACCATAGCCGCCCACGGCAACCAGGGCCAGTTCGGCGGGCATTTCCATTTTCTGCCAGAGGTCGATCAGGGTGGCGTCCACCAGGCGGGCTCGGCCCCGGATCAGGGCCTGGTCATCCTGGTTTTCCCGAAAGGTCGCAACCAGTGCGGCCTGTTCCGTTTGCATACGGGTGCGGCACTGGCCGGCCAGGAGCCGTTGCAGGTCGTTCTGGGTGAGGCTGGCAGTCATGAGTTGCTCAGGCGCTGAAAACGGGTCTGGCGGGGGCGCCGGCGGACAGGGTCAGGACCTCATAGCCGGTTTCTGTGACAAGAATGGTGTGTTCCCACTGGGCGGACAGGCTGCGGTCCTTGGTGACAATGGTCCAGCCATCCGATAGCTCGGAAATGGCGGCCTTGCCGGCATTGATCATGGGTTCAATGGTGAAAATCATGCCGGGCTCCAATACGACGCCGGTGTCGGCCTTGCCGTAGTGGAGTACTTGGGGATCTTCGTGGAAATGGCTGCCAATGCCGTGGCCGCAGAATTCCCGTACGACGGAAAAGCCATTGCTTTCCGCATGGCGCTGGATGGCCGCACCGATATCGCCCAAGCGCCCGCCAGGCTTGACCTGGTCGATGCCTTTCCACATGCATTCGTGGGTGATGTTGCAGAGGCGTTTGGCCAGAATGGAGGCTTCGCCCACGATGAACATCCGGCTGGAGTCGCCATGCCAGCCATCCTTGATGGTGGTGATGTCCATATTGACGATGTCGCCCTTTTTCAGGGGGCGATCATTGGGAATGCCGTGGCAGACCTGATGGTTGATCGAGGTGCAGATGGACTTGGGGTAGGGGGTATAACCCGGCGGTGCGTAGTTGAGGGGGGCCGGGATGCAGCCCTGTACGCCAACCATGTAGTCATGGCAGAGGCGATCCAGTTCTTCCGTGGTGGTACCGGGTTGAACGAAGGGGGTAATGTAATCAAGCACTTCGCCAGCCAGGCGGCAGGCGAGACGCATTTTTTCGATTTCTTCTGGTGTTTTCAGGGTAATACCCATGATTCTCTGCAAATTAGGGGTTGGGCCTGCCATTCTACGCAGCCCCCCCATAAAGCGCCAGAAAGGGGGCGGTACGGAAGAAAGTGCTGGAAACCTTACCGCCAAGGCGCTGAAATCGCTATAATCTTGGGCTGTTCTGTCGGCGTTTCAACTTTTGGCAGAGCAAATTCACACGTCTGGCACCGAGTGGGTGATTTTCCTTTTGTGGAAATTGCAATACGGCCAGGCGGCGGTTTTAACCCATATCGGAGAACAATTCGATGAGCTCAACTACCATGCGTCAAATGCTGGAAGCCGGCGTCCATTTCGGACACCAAACCCGCTTCTGGAACCCCAAGATGGCCCCCTATATCTTCGGCCATCGCAACAAGATTCATATCGTCAACCTCGAAAAGACCCTGGCCAAGTACAACGAAGCCATGGCTTTCCTGAAGAAGCTGGCTTCCAACAAGGGCACCATCCTGTTTGTCGGCACCAAGCGTCAGGCTCGCGAAATCATCGCTGAAGAAGCTCAGCGCGCTGGCCAACCCTTCGTTGATGAGCGTTGGCTCGGCGGCATGCTGACCAACTTCAAGACGGTCAAGGTTTCCATCAAGCGTCTCAAAGAACTTGAGCAAATGGCTGAAGATGGCACTTTCGAAAAGCTGTCCAAAAAGGAAGGCCTGGTTCTTCAGCGCGAACTGACCAAGCTGCAAAAGGCTATCGGCGGTATCAAGGACATGGGCGGCCTGCCCGATGCCATCTTCCTGGTTGATGTCGGCTATCACAAGATCGCTGTTACCGAAGCCAACAAGCTGGGCATTCCCGTGGTGGGCGTGGTTGATACCAACCACTCTCCCGCTGGCCTGGATTACCTGATCCCCGGTAACGATGACTCCAGCCGTGCTATCCGCCTCTATGCTCGCGGCGCTGCTGATGCCATTCTTGAAGGCAAAGCTCAGTCTCTGAGTGATGTTGTGGCTGCTGCTGGCGGTGACGACGAATTCGTCGAAGTCGAAGAAGCTGCTGAGTAATAGTCATTCCTGCCACGGCGATCCGGTAGTTTTTACGCCGGGTGCCGTGGCGATTGTTTTTCTGAATCTGGAGTAAGTGTCATGGCGGAAATCACCGCAAGCATGGTCAAGGAATTGCGCGAAAAGACCGACGCGCCCATGATGGAATGCAAGAAGGCCCTGTCCGAAGCTGCTGGCGACATGGCCAAAGCCGAAGAAATTCTGCGCGTCAAGTTGGGTAACAAGGCCTCCAAGGCTGCTGCCCGCGTGACTGCTGAAGGCATTGTCGGTATCTACCTGTCTGGCGATGCCAAGCTGGCTGCCCTGGTTGAGCTGAACTGTGAAACTGACTTTGTTGCCAAGAACGATGACTTCATTGCCTTGGCCAAGAATCTTGCCGAGCTGATTGCCGTCAAGAACCCCGCTGACGTGGATGCGCTGTCTGCCCTTGACCTGAATGGTGCTACGGTTGAAGCCACCCGTTCCGCGCTGGTTGGCAAGATCGGCGAGAACGTCACCATTCGTCGTTTTGTGCGCAACGAAGCCAAGGGTGCTATCGCTTCCTACATTCACGGCGGCGCCAAGATTGGTGTGCTGGTGGATCTGGTGGGTGGCGACGAAGCCCTGGCCAAAGACATCGCCATGCACATCGCTGCGTCCAAGCCGAAGTCTCTGGACTCCAGTGGCGTATCTGCTGACCTGATCGATACCGAGCGTCGTGTGGCTATCGAAAAGGCCAAAGAAGCCGGCAAGCCCGCTGAAATGCTGGAAAAGATCGCCGAAGGTACTGTGCAGAAATTCCTCAAGGAAGTCACTCTGCTGGGTCAGATCTTTGTCAAGGCTGAAGATGGCAAGCAAACGATCGAACAATTGTTGAAGAGCAAAGGTGCTTCCGTTGCTTCCTTCACCCTGTTCATCGTCGGCGAAGGCATTGAGAAGAAGGTCACCGACTTCGCTGCTGAAGTGGCTGCTCAAGCTGCCGCTGCCGCTGGTAAGTAATTAAGGAAAACGTCTGCCGATGACTGCTGCTACCCCTCGCTACAAACGCATTCTCCTCAAACTCTCGGGCGAAGCCCTGATGGGTGATGATGCTTACGGCATCAACACCGCCATGCTGGCTTCCATCGTGGCTGAAATCAAGGCTGTGGCCGATATGGGAGTGGAAATCGGTGTGGTGATTGGTGGCGGCAACATCTTCCGTGGCGTGGCCGGTACGGCCACCGGCATGGATAGGGCGACGGCTGACTACATGGGCATGCTGGCCACGGTGATGAATGCCATGGCTTTGGCCGATGCGATGCGTCGCATCGACCTGCCTGCCCGGGTTCAGTCAGCATTGAATATCGAGCAGGTGGTTGAGCCCTACATTCGAGGCAAGGCCATCCGCTATCTGGAAGAAGGCAAGGTTGTCGTGTTTGCTGCCGGCACCGGTAATCCTTTCTTCACTACTGATACTGCTGCTGCTTTGCGCGGTTCGGAAATTGCTGCCGAAATCGTACTCAAGGCAACCAAGGTGGACGGTATCTATACCGCCGACCCCAAGAAAGATCCTGCTGCCACCCGTTTCGCCAAGATCAGTTTTGACGAAGCCATTGGTCGCGATCTGAAAGTTTTGGACGCTACGGCTTTTGCTTTGTGCCGTGATCAGCGTTTGCCCATCAATGTGTTCTCCATCTTCAAGGCCGGTGCGCTCAAGCGTGTCGTTCTGGGTGAAGATGAAGGCACGCTTGTTCATGTTTAGGAGTGGGAAATGATTCCCGAACTGAAAAAAAGCACTGAACAGAAAATGCAAAAAAGCCTGGAGTCGTTGAAGAACGATCTGGGCAAAATTCGCACTGGCCGTGCTCACACCGGCATTCTCGATCATGTGCATGTTGAGTATTACGGTTCTCCTGTTCCCCTGAGCCAGATTGCCAACGTGACGCTGCTCGATTCCCGTACGATTGGTGTTCAGCCTTGGGAAAAGCCCATGGTTGGTAAAGTGGAAAAAGCCATTCGTGATGCGGATCTGGGACTTAACCCTTCCACTATGGGCGAGATCATTCGAGTTCCGATGCCCCCTCTGACCGAAGAGCGCCGCAAGGAGCTGATCAAGGTCGTGAAGAGTGAAGGCGAAGACTCCAAGATTGCCGTGCGTAATCTGCGTCGCGATGCGAATAACACGCTGAAAGACGCATTGAAGAAGAAGGACGTCTCCGAGGACGACGAGCGTCGTGCTCAGGACGATATCCAGAAACTCACGGACCGCTACGTTGCGGAAGTCGACAAGCTGCTGGCGGAAAAAGAGAAGGATTTGATGGCGATCTGATTCGCCATCAAACAATTTCTCCTCCATGATTTTTTCCAGTTCCACCCGGGGTATTCCCGAGGCACCCCCCGTGCCGCACCATGTGGCCATCATCATGGACGGCAACGGGCGCTGGGCAAAAAAGCGCTTCTTGCCACGGGTAGCCGGTCATAAGCGTGGTGTTGAAACAGTACGGGCAATGGTCAAGGCTTGTATTGAGCAAGGGGTCGAGTATCTGACCCTGTTTGCTTTTAGTTCCGAAAACTGGCGGCGTCCCAAGGATGAAGTGTCCTTCCTCATGGGCTTATTCGTTTCTGCCCTGGAGGCCGAGATCGGCAAGCTCCACGCCAATGGCGTCAGGATGCGAGTTGTTGGCGATCTGTCACCTTTCGAACCGCGTCTGGTGGAGTTGATTCGGCGTGGCGAAGCCCTGACTGCTGACAATACCAAATTGACCCTGACTATTGCTGCCAACTATGGTGGACGATGGGATATTTTGCAGGCGGTTAACAAGCTGGTGCTCGAGCGCCCTGAAAAGGCCGGTCACTTTGAGGAGTGTGACTTGGCTCCTTATCTGTCCATGGCCTATGCCCCAGAACCGGACTTGTTTATCCGTACTGGTGGAGAAGAGCGGATAAGCAATTTCTTGCTTTGGCAGCTGGCTTATTCAGAGTTCTATTTCACCCCCACCCTTTGGCCGGACTTTGATCGTGCGGCACTGGATGAGGCAATCTCCTCTTACCAAAAACGCGAACGTCGCTTTGGCAGGACCAGCGAACAACTCGTTTCATCACCATCGGCCGCTAACGATGCTTAAAGCCCGAGTAATTACTGCATTGCTTTTGGTCGTCGGCTTGTTGTCATTATTGTTCGCAGCACCGCCGCTTCTGGTCTTATTGGTGTTTGCGCTTGTTGCCGGTCTTGCTGGCTGGGAATGGGCAGGCCTGATGCAACAGGACAAAGCAACCCGCCTGATGTATGGCGGTATGGTCTTCTTCTTTTGCTGGATGTTGCGGGAAGCCCAGGATGAGATTTTTCCTATCCTTTGGGGGCTATCAGCTATTTTCTGGTGCCTGCTGGCGCCATTCTGGCTCGCTCGTCGCTGGACGTTTGCAGGCAACGATTTTGTTGGTTATGCCACTGGTGTCATCCTCATTATCCCGACCTGGGCTGCTCTAGTGACCTTGCAGCAACGGGGAGCTTGGGTGCTGCTGGCAGTCATGGCGGCAATCTGGGTAGCCGATATTGCCGCTTATTTCACTGGCCGGCGTTGGGGGAAAAACAAACTGGCGCCCGCCATCAGTCCCGGTAAAACCCGCGAAGGGGCTTACGGTGCAGTATTGGGTGTTTTGGTTTTTGGTTTGTTGGCATGGCCTATCGCCCATGTTTTAGAACCATCCAACACAGCAATGTGGTTCTGGTTTGCACTGTCTCTTCTTGTTTTGACCGTGCTGAGCATCATGGGCGATCTTTTTGAGTCGCTGATGAAGCGGCAAGCGGGAATCAAGGACAGCAGCCAGATACTCCCTGGTCACGGGGGCATTCTTGACCGGATTGATAGCCTGACATCGACATTGCCGGTAGTGGCACTCCTTTTGTATTGGTTCAATTAATGTCGTCTCGACAGCGCCTTGTCATTCTTGGGGCCACCGGTTCCATCGGTGTCAGTACTCTGGACGTGGTTGCACGCCACCGTGACCGTTATGAGGTTCTGGCATTAACCGGTTATCAGCGTATGGATGTGCTGGCAGAGCAATGTCTGGTACATCAACCTCGCTTTGCAGTGGCTGGAACGCAAGTGGCAGCGCAAGAGCTGTCGGAACGGCTTGGGGATGCGGCCAAGAAAATAACCATTCTGTTCGGGCCCGAGGCCTTGGTGCAAGTTGCCGCTATGGCTGAAACCGATACCGTGATGGCCGCCATTGTTGGCGCTGCGGGATTGCCATCAGCCTTGGCTGCCGCCAGTGCAGGGAAACGCATTCTCTTGGCCAACAAGGAAGCCTTGGTCATGGCTGGTGCCGTGTTCATGGCGGAGGTGCGTCGCAGTGGTGCGGTCTTGCTGCCTATCGACAGTGAACACAATGCAATTTTCCAGTCTTTACCGGTCAATTATTCTGGTGATCTGCTGGCGTCCGGTGTTCGCAAAATATTGCTGACTGCATCAGGTGGCCCATTCCGTACAAAGCCGCTGAATGAGCTTGAAAAAGTGACGCCTGCTCAGGCCTGTGCCCATCCAAATTGGGTGATGGGGCGGAAGATATCTGTCGATTCAGCCACGATGATGAACAAGGGCTTGGAGGTCATCGAGGCGCATTGGTTGTTTAATGCGGCGGCGGATGATATTCAAGTAGTGATACATCCCCAGAGCGTTATTCATTCCCTCGTCCAGTATGTGGATGGATCGGTGCTGGCGCAACTGGGTAATCCGGACATGCGGACTCCCATCGCTCATGCACTTGCCTATCCGGAACGAATTGATTCCGGTGTGGCATCCCTTGATTTGTTCTCGGTTGCTCAACTTAATTTTGAACGGCCTGACTTTGATCGATTCCCTTGCTTGGCGCTAGCCTATCAGGCCCTTAGGGCGGGGGGGAATGCACCGGCCATTCTCAACGCCGCTAACGAAGAAGCTGTCGCATCCTTTCTTGCTGAACAATTGCCCTTTACTGCAATCAGTACTGTCATTGCGGAAACGTTGGCCGATTTGCCGTTAGCAGCAACCCCGAATCTCGCGGCTGTCCTGGATGCTGACCAGAAGGCCCGAACTGTCGCCCAGAACATCATAGGTCGTTGGGCTCATTGAATATGCTTTGGTATCCCCTGGCATTTTTGCTGGCTTTGGGCATTCTCGTTACTGTGCATGAGTTGGGGCACTATTCTGCGGCCCACCTTTGCGGGATCAAGGTTCTACGTTTTTCAGTTGGATTTGGGCGCAGCATTTATTCCCGAGTAGCAGGGCGCGATGGCACAGAATGGTCCATCGGTCTGATTCCCCTTGGTGGATACGTCAAAATGCTGGACGAGCGCGAAGGGGATGTTCAGCCCGAAGAGCAACATCGTGCTTTCAACCGTCAATCAGTCGGGCGTCGTTTCACTGTTGTGGCTGCAGGCCCGGTCGCCAATCTGCTCTTGGCGGTCATCATCTACTGGTTCATGTTTATGGGTGGGGTGCAGGAATTGCGTCCTATCCTGGCCAGCCCTCCGATTGGCTCGCCAGCAGCTTCAGCAGGTGTTGCCGAAGGAGAGTTGATTCAGCATGTTGATGCCAAACCCATAAAAACGTGGTCTGAGCTTCGGTTAGCCGTTTTGGAGGCTCGATTAGAGGGGCGCAGCGCTACTCTGGGTCTTGGTCAAGAGGGAGTTGAACAGCACAACTTGGTCCTGGAAACGGACTCCTTGACCTCTGCCGATCTGGAAGGAGACATGCTGCACAAGCTCGGTATGCTTCCTTTTCAACCCAAGCTTGATGCTGTTATCGGATCAATACAGTCCGGCTCTCCTGCAGAGCGGGGCGGGCTTTTGCCTGATGATCGCGTGGTGCTGATTGAAAATAAGGAAATTACCCACTGGGCTGAGCTTGTCGAGCTAGTTCGGGGCGCGCCAAATAAAGCGTTGGTATTTGAGGTAAAACGCCAAGGCCATGTTGAACGCCTGAGCGTAACGCCTGACCAAGTTACTATAAAAGGACAGACCATCGGTCGCATAGGTGCAGCAGTCAAGTCAAATGCCGATAATCCCATGGTGCTCGACATGCATTACGGCCCTGTGGATGCTTTGCTGCAGTCAGCCAAGCTGACGGGGGATACGATCAAGCTGAGTTTGTCCATGATCGGCCGCATGATTACTGGCAATATTTCCTGGAAAAATATCTCGGGACCGGTCACCATCGCTGACTATGCTGGTCAATCGGCACAAATGGGTCTAATGCCGTACATACGTTTCATTGCCCTGATTAGCATCAGTTTGGGCGTGCTAAACCTGCTTCCTATCCCCATCCTTGATGGTGGGCATTTGATGTATTATCTGGTGGAGTTTTTCAAGGGTAGCCCAGTCTCCGAGCAGGTTATGGACATCGGACAACGTATTGGTTTGGGTATTCTTGGTTTGCTCATGGCTTTTGCCCTTTTCAACGACATTAATCGTCTCTTCTTCGGCTGACCTCATGAAGAAAACTCTCCTGGCCGGGCTGCTTGCATCACTTTTTGCCGCCACCGCACCTTCGGCTAGCGCCTTTGACCCCTTTACCGTACAAGATATTCGCGTTGAAGGAATTCAACGAACTGAAGCTGGAACGGTTTTCAGCTACCTGCCCGTCAAGGTGGGGGATACTTTTGACGACGAAAAGGCGGCTCAGTCCATCAAGGCTCTTTTTGCGACAGGTTTTTTCAAGGATGTCCGGCTTGAAATTGAAGGCAATGTTCTCATCGTAGCTCTCGATGAAAGACCCGCGATCGCCGCATTGGATTTCGTTGGCATGAAAGCCTTTGAAAAAGACCCGATGCGGAAAGCGTTGAAGGAGTTAGGTATTTCCGAGTCTCGTATTTTTGATAGGTCTTTATTGGAACGAGCTGAACAGGAAATCAAACGACAGTACCTCAGCAAGGGGTATTACGCTGCAAATGTAACAACAACGGTCACTCCTCTTGAGCGAAATCGGGTCGGAATTAATTTTTCGGTGGAAGAAGGCGATATAGCAAAAATTCGCCAAATCAATGTTATTGGCAATAAAGCTTACAACGAAAAAGATCTGCTGAATCTATTTCAACTGCGGACGCCCGGCTGGTTTACTTGGTACACAAAGAATGATCAATATTCCAAGCAGAAGCTTAGTGCTGATTTGGAAACTGTGAGGTCTTATTATCTGGATAACGGATATTTGGAGTTCAATGTTGACTCTACCCAAGTTTCCATTTCCCCAGATAAAAAAGATATTTATATTACGATTAATGTAACTGAGGGCTTGCCTTACAAGATATCGGCAGTAAAACTGGCTGGTAACTTGTTATTGCCCGAAGCAGAGCTAAAGAAACTGGTGACTGTCAAACCAGGGGAGACATATTCGAGAGCCAATCTGACGGCGACGACTAAAGCGATATCTGATCGTCTTGGTAATGATGGTTATGCTTTTGCCAATGTAAATGCGGCTCCAGATTTGGACAAGGAAAAGCATGAAGCAGCATTTACTATCTATGTTGATCCTGGTCGCCGTGTTTATGTACGTAAAATCAATGTGACTGGTAATAGTCGGACTCGGGATGAAGTAGTTCGTCGAGAGTTTCGACAAATGGAGTCGGCGTGGTATGACGGCGATCGCATTAATAAATCAAAAAAGCGAGTTGATCGCTTAGGCTATTTTGAGGATGTTTCTATTGAGACTCCTCCAGTTGCAGGTACGACTGATCAAGTTGATGTCGAGATTAAAGTCAAAGAGCGTCCAACCGGTAATCTGATGCTTGGGGCGGGTTTTTCCAGTAGTGAAAAGTTAGTCCTTTCTGGGTCTATCGAACAGCAAAACTTATTTGGAAGTGGTCGTCATCTTGGTTTTCAGTTGAATACTAGTAAAGCCAATAAAGTCTATTCTCTTTCCTTTACCAATCCTTACTACACTGTTGACGGCATTAGTCGTGGGTTTGATATTTATCGACGTAAAACAGATACATCGCAATATACATCTTCAATTGCTAGTTATGATGTGAACTCATGGGGCGGAGGGGTTCGTTATAGTGTTCCTGTTGCTGATGAGCAAAATATTAATTTTGGGTTGGCATTTGACTCAACAAAACTATCGCTGACGACTAATAGTCCACAACGTTATATCGATTGGATAAGTGCTAACGGGAGCAAGTTTTCATCTTTAGTCGGTACAGTCGGGTGGCTACAAGATACTGTTGATAGTCGCATTTATCCTACTTCTGGCTTTACTCGTCGAATTGGGGGCGAGTTGTCTGTTCCTGGAGGTAATCTTCGCTACTACAAACTTAGTCTTCAGCAGCAAAACTATCTCCCATTAAGCAAGACATTCACATTGATGCTGAATGGCGAGCTTGGGATTGCGAATGGATTTGGTGGTCGCCCAGTGCCTTTCTGGAAGAACTTCTACGCTGGAGGTATTGGTTCAGTGCGAGGTTTTGATACGAGCACTTTAGGGCCTCGGGACACAACAACAGATACTGCTTTAGGTGGAACTCGGCGCATGGTAGGAAATGCGGAGTTACTTTTCCCTATGCCAGGTTCCGGCCAAGACAAATCTCTGCGTTTGAGTACGTTTGTTGATGTGGGACAAGTTTGGGGCGCAGGTGACAAGGTGTCATTGGGTGATCTTAGAATGTCCACAGGGTTGGCTGTTACATGGAGTTCCTTCATGGGCCCTTTGAAATTTAGTTTTGCTACGCCAGTTAAAAAAGAAAGCACAGACAAAATTCAAAGACTCCAATTCCAGATGGGATCCTCATTCTGATTCAGGAGAAAATCAGTGGTTATTTGTATGAAAAAGATATTACTTCTTTCTGTTGCTAGCCTTGGAATTCTCGTCGCTGGTCAAGTTAAGGCTGATGGAAAAATTGGCATCATCAATACCGAAAAAGTAATGCGTGATTCTGAGCCTGCTAAAAAAGCGACGAAGAAGCTTGAAAAAGAATTCGAGAAGCGCGGGCAGGACTTGGAAAAACTCAGGCTTCAAGCCCAGCGCTTGCAAGAGGAATTGGAAAAGAATGGAATGACCTTGGCAGAAGGCGTTCGTAAAACTAAGGAGCGTGAGCTTGCAGATGCTAGCCGCGATTTTCAGCGGAAGCAGCGTGAGTTGAATGAGGATTACAACGCTCGACGTAATGAAGAGCTGCAAGCGGTTGTAGATCGTGCAAACAAGGCAGTACGTGCTATAGCTGAAAAAGAGGGATACGATCTTATTCTGCAGGAAGCCGCCTACGTTAATCCTCGTGTTGATATTACCGAGAAAGTAATTAAGGCCTTGGCTGAGTCCGCTGGCAAGTAAAACCTTTTATATGCGGTTGGGAGAGCTAGTTGACCGAATAGGAGGGGAGTTGGTTGCCTCACCGGATATCGAGATTCATCGTGTAGCTCCTCTGGCAACGGCCGGGCAGGGCGATATAAGTTTCCTGGCAAATCCTCGGTATTCATCCCAGCTATCCACTACTTTGGCGAGTGCCGTCATTCTGACGCCAGATATGGCTGAAGACTGTCCGCTACCTGCAATTCTGACTCCTCAGCCTTATCTCTATTTTGCACGCCTGGCTCAGTTATTAAATCCAGTGCGTTTGCCTGTGCCGGGAATTCATCCGACCGCAACGGTACTTTCGACAATTCCTGCTAGTGCAGAAATTGGCCCCGGCGTTTTTATAGATAAAGATGTTCATGTTGGGGATGGCGTTACCATTGGTGCCAATTGTTCTTTGGCAAGTGGGACTATTTTGGGTGAAGGGAGCGTTCTTTATCCCAACATCAGTCTTTATAAAAATAGCCAAATTGGAAAGCGTGCGTTAATTCATAGTGGTGTTGTTATAGGCGCTGATGGCTTTGGGTTTGCCAAGGAACAGAATGGCGCTTGGCTAAAAATTCCACAAACTGGTGCTGTTGTTATCGGGGATGATGTTGAAATCGGATCCAATACTACGATTGATCGCGGAGCTCTGGAAAATACAATTATCGGTAATGGGGTTAAGCTGGACAATCAAATCCAGATAGCCCATAACGTACAAATCGGTGACCATACTGCAATGGCTGGATGTGTCGGAATTGCAGGCAGTGCGCGGATTGGCAATCGTTGCACGATAGGTGGTGGCGCCATCATCCTGGGCCATATCGAACTTGCCGATGATGTGCATGTTTCATCGGGTACCTTAGTTGCCAAATCCATTCCCAGATCAGGTAGCTATACAGGCACTGTACCGTTCATGCCGCACGATGACTGGTTACGAAATTTTTCCAGATTGCGGCATCTCGATGCGATGGCGGATAAAATACGCGCCCTTGAAAATCGGCTTGCTGACTTGGAGAAAAAGACATGACCGTCATGGATATCCATGAAATCCTAGAATACCTTCCCCATCGCTACCCTTTCCTGCTGGTGGATCGTGTTCTGGATGTCGTGCCCGGGGAGCGGATTACAGCGCTTAAGAATGTATCCATCAATGAGCCCTTTTTCCCAGGCCACTATCCCCATCATCCCGTTATGCCGGGAGTCTTGGTGATTGAGGCTTTGGCTCAGACAGCAGCCATTCTTTCCTTCAAGACTCTGGGGGGGAAGCCGGATGACAAATCCGTGTATTACTTTGTTGGTATTGATAACGCCCGCTTTAAACGGCCTGTCAGTCCAGGCGATCAGCTAATTTTTGAAGTGAGTATCACTGCAAACAAGCGGGGAATCTGGAAGTTTTCAGCGGTTGCCAAGGTTGATGGTCAAGTTGCCGCTGAGGCTGATCTTATGTGTACCGTTCGGCCTCTGGAATGAGCGGAGCAAGCATCCATCCGACTGCCATTATCCATCCTAGTGCAAAGCTGGGAGTCGATGTGGTGGTTGGCGCCTATTCCGTTATTGGCGAGCACATTGTTATTGGTGATCGAACGGAAATCGGTACTCACGTCAATATTTCCGGTCATACATGCATAGGTAGTGATAATCGGATTTTTTCCTTTGCTGCCATTGGTGGTGAGCCGCAAGATAAAAAGTACAAAGGAGAACCGACTCGATTGGAGATCGGTGACCGAAATACCATTCGCGAATTTTGTACGTTTAATTGTGGGACCGTACAAGATGGGAGTGTTACCCGACTTGGAAACGACAATTGGATCATGGCCTATGTTCATGTCGCCCATGATTGCGAAATCGGCAACAACACCATTTTTGCCAATAATGCTCAATTAGCGGGTCATGTTCACGTTGGTGACTGGGCTATTCTGGGCGGATTCACTGTCGTTCATCAGTTTGTCCGTATTGGTGCTCATAGCATGACGGCGATGGGGACGATCCTGTTACAGGACCTGCCACCTTATGTAACTGCATCGGGCAATACTGCGCAACCCCATGGCATCAATAGCGAAGGACTCAAGCGTCGTGGTTTCTCTACGGACGCGGTTTCGGCTATTAGGCGTGCTTATAAGGTGCTCTACAAGTCAGGGCAACGTCTTGAAGAGGCTAAAGCTGCCATCGCATCGGAGGCTATCACTATTCCTGAATTGACACTTTTGGCCGACTTTCTGGCTGATGCCGGGCGAGGTGTTATTCGTTAAAGGCTTTGTGGGCTGATTTACCGGGTTTTTGCCGGGTTTTCTCCTGTTTGCCGGCTGTAACTTGAGAGAAAATCTGCCCTATGAAACCAATCCGTATCGCTCTCGTAGCAGGGGAAGCATCAGGCGACCTTCTGGCTGCTCATCTCATTCCAGCGCTAAAAGCTCAACTACCTAATGCCCATTTTTATGGCATCGGTGGGCCAAAAATGCAGGCGCAAGGATTTGAGGTTCTTTGGTCTTCCGAAAAACTTGCTGTTCGCGGCTATGTGGAAGTGCTCAAGCATTACCGGGAAATTACCGGTATTCGTCGAGATTTGCTGAAGCGGCTCAAGGCGGATAAACCCGACTTGTTCATTGGCGTAGATGCGCCTGATTTCAACTTGTGGCTAGAAGGTAAGCTCAAAAGGGCAGGCATTACTGCCATTCATTTTGTCAGCCCTTCAATATGGGCGTGGCGCGGTGAGCGGATTCGTAAGATAGTTAAATCTGTATCGCATATGTTGGCGCTCTTTCCCTTTGAGCCTGTCCTATATGCGAAGCACAACTTACCGGTTACCTACGTTGGTCATCCAACTGCCGATGTGATTCCGATGGATGTGAGCCGTTCTGCAGCACGAGAACGGCTTGCCTTGGGTGAGGTAAATGGCCCTGTGTTTGCCTTGCTTCCTGGGAGCCGGCAGTCCGAGTTGCAATATATGGCCAAGACATTTATTGAAACAGGGAAACGGTTATTAGAGCGTTTTCCAACAGCTCAATTTCTTGTTCCTCTCGTATCTCGAGAAACAAGAAATATGTTTGAGATTGACCTCTGGAGTCTTGGTGCTCAGGAGATGCCATTCAAGCTGCTTTTTGGTCATGCACAGGATGCTATGGCTGCCAGTGATGCTGTGCTTGTGGCGAGCGGTACTGCTACGCTTGAAGCTGCATTGTTGAAGCGTCCAATGGTTATTGCGTACAAGATGTCGCCTTGGTCGTGGAAAAAAATGAACCGTATGCGTTACCAGCCTTGGGTTGGCCTGCCCAATGTTCTTGCCGGAAAATTTGTTGTTCCTGAACTTTTGCAGGATGACGCATCAGCCGAAAACCTCGCCCAAGCCTTGGGCAATATGGTGATGGATAAAGAGTATGCGAAAAAGGTGGAAGATACCTTTGCCGTTATTCATGAATCGTTACGTCAGAATACTGCTGCCCGTGCAACAGAAGCCATTCTCGGTTGCTTGCCCACTGATTCGGTTGCGGCATGACGGTGCTTCTCTGCGGTGTAGATGAAGCAGGGCGTGGTCCTTTGGCTGGAGCTGTTTTTGCTGCTGCGGTCATATTGAATCCTGATCAACCGATTGCCGGTTTGGCTGACTCCAAGGTGTTGTCAGAGGCAGCCAGGGATAGATTGGCACCATTAATCAAAGAGAGAGCATTGGTTTGGAGTATTGCCAGTGCATCGGTTGAGGAAATTGATCAGATTAATATCTTGCAAGCCACATTTCTGGCTATGACAAGAGCTGTTGCTGGGTTATCCATAGTTCCTGATGAAGTTTTGGTGGATGGCAATCGCACACCAAAATGGTCCTGGAAAAGCCGGGCTATTGTGGGGGGGGATGCGACTGTGGCTGAAATTTCAGCTGCATCCATTCTGGCTAAAACTGCGCGTGATGCAGAAATGTGTTCATTGCATGAAATTTACCCTCAATACGGTTTTGATCGACACAAGGGGTATCCAACGGCAGCCCATAGAGAGGCATTGGAGAAGTATGGTGCAAGCCCAATTCATCGTCTTAGCTATGCCCCAGTGCGGAAGCTTTCAGTCGTTAAAAAGTAGAGTTATTGCTGGGATATAACAATGAAACACTTGACGTCACGTGACAACCCACGTGTGAAGTTGCTGAGAAAACTTGTGGCTGATGTGTCAAAACAGCGTCAAGAAAGGCTAACCATTGCAGATGGACCGCACCTCATCAGAGGGTGCATTGATCATGCTTATCCAATCAATACGATCGTTGTTAGTGAAGCTGGTTTACGATTGCCTGAGATTGAGTTGCTTGTTGAAGCAACCGCAGGGACTGAATGTCTTTTAGTACCTGAGTCAATTTTTCGCGAACTGAGTGGTACGGTCAATCCTGTCGGCATTCTTGCGGTTATACCTATTCCTCCCGCAGTTGTTTGGCAAGAAACACTGTCAATGACAAGTAACTGGGTGGTACTTGATTCGATTCAAGATGCAGGGAACCTCGGTTCCATTTTGCGGTCGGCAGCTGCTTTTGGCTTGGAAAATATAGTTCTTGGTAAAGGCTGTGCTGCTGCATGGTCGCCCAAAGTATTGCGTGCGGCTCAAGGGGCACATTTTTCTCTTTCTCTGCATGAGGTCGTGGATTTGCATGAAGCGATTCGCATTTATCAGGGAAAGTCTGTAGCTATGGTTCTTGATGGAGAGATATTGCTTCCTGGTTCATTATCTGGCGGTCCTTATGCATGGGTTTTCGGAAATGAAGGCCGTGGAATTTCTCCGGAGTTAATTTCTTTATGTACGGAACGTATATCTATACCTATGGCAAAAGGAACTGAGTCTTTGAATGTGGCAGCTGCAGCTGCCATTTGTTTTTTTAATGAATATTCACGTATGCTATGAGTATATCTAGGGGCGTGAATATGGCAAAAAAATCTGTAGCAATAGCAGGGGTCGGATTTTTTATGCTGATAGTGTCATGCCAGGCAGCAACAGTTGATGATGATGGTTTAGATAATCTCCCCGTAGTGCTATCTGCTTCCCGGTTGCGTCAGTCTGTCTATGAGGCCCCTGCGCCCGTGTCTGTGATTGATCAGCGAATGATCAAGTCTTCAGGACTCAGAACAATTCCCGAACTACTACGCTTGGTTCCGGGGTTTCTTGTTGGTCAGTTGAATGGGAGTACATTTTCAGCTACTAATCAGGGGCTTGCCGATGGCTATTCGCGGCAAATGCAGGTTTTGATCGATGGCCGATCAATCTATAGTCCTTTATTCGGAGGCGTTAACTGGGCTGATATCCCTATCACCTTGAGTGATATAGAACGGATCGAAGTAGTACGAGGTCCTAATGCGGCAAGCTTTGGCGCGAACTCTTTTCTCGGGGTGATTAACATCATCACCCGGGAGCCCGGCGCTGAACAGGGTAATCACTTCGAATGGATTCAGGGGGATGAGGGTGTCTCCGAATTCACCCTTCGGCATGCGGGCGGGGATGGCCCCATGCGTTACCGTACTACGGTTTCCCAGTCTTCGGATAATGGATTCCGTGATCTATATGACAGTCAGCGAACCGGAAAGGCAAATTTTCGTAGTGAGTTGCAAATTGACTCCGTCAATCAGTTGCAATTCCAGGCGGGATATGTGGGCGGTGTTCGTGGTCAGCAGTCTATAAAGGGTGGGGCGACTGATGGACCTCGGGACAGAAGCATTAATAGTGCTTTTGCCCAAATGCGCTGGACTCAGCGTAATGCAACCGATGATGAGTGGTGGATTCAGTATTTTCACGACGAGCGTAGTGCAAGTGAAAAAATTGTTTTTCCGTTGCAGCCGTTAACGAATGCATACACCATCAGCTATGACATGGATACGAGGCGCGATGACATAGAGTTACAGCGAACGATCGCACTGTCTGACGATGTTCGTATGACATGGGGGGGGCAGGTGCGGTGGGATGCTGCACGGTCTATGACCTATCTGGGTACAAATGCATGGGTGCCTAGTAGTCTTGAACGTCTTTTTACCAATATGGAGTGGAGAGTTTTTTCACGTGTTTCACTCAATATGGGATTGATGTACGAACGGAGTAGCCTTGCTGCCGCAAATTATTCTCCTCGTGTTGCCGTTAATTGGGAGTTTGTTCCTCATCACAGTCTTCGTGTTAGTTGGGGGAAGGCTGAACGAACGCCGACGATTCTCGAGGCTAAGGCCAACTCTGCCTTTTATTGGAACGGCACCTTACTAAAACAGAATTTCTCTGTGCCAACCACGGCTAAGACTGAGCTAAACGAAACAAGGGAGTTCGCTTATTTAGGGGAAATGCCTGACTGGCACCTGTCTTGGGAGGCGAGAGGCTTTTCAAGCAAAATAACCGGGTTACTTGCAACAGCAGATACTCCTTTCCCTGGTCAAGTGAATAGCTTGGCTCGGCAATGTAGCAATGGCTCTGGGCAATGTTCGTTAACGTTTGCTAATGCCGATAATGTTAATTTAAGTGGTGCTGATTACACGTTTCGCTGGTCGCCATTTGATACCACTCGTTTGTATTTTTCTGGTTCGGATCTCTGGGTTGATTCAACATCAACGAATCACAGTAGTTTGATCCTTCAGTCCCCTTCATTCACTAGCAGTTTTTTATTAGATCAAACACTTCCTTGGGGATGGCAATTGGGGGTAGGTATCTACCGGGTTGGTGCGATGAAATGGGCAGGAGGGGATTATCTGCCGAGTTACAGTAAGGCCGATATCAAATTAGGGTATCGATTTACTTTGCCGGAAGGAAATTCAGCTGAAGTTTCTTGGGTAACTGAAAACGCATCGCGACCCATCGCGGATTTTTGGGGGTATATCAAGCCGTCACAAATCAGTACTCTTCGCTTGAGTGTTGAGTTCTGAAAAGTTAGTCATTGATGTCTATTCTGACTCGCTTCCTCATTATTTTTTTCGGTTTTTTCGCTGCGCATGGCGAAGCAGCTGAGGGAGTCTTAGTCCGAGTTGTTGGTATTGACGAAGGGGGCGTGGTTGCTCAAACAGTAACCCAGATTGAATCCCAACTGCGGCGCCTTGATGGAGATGTCGTAATCGATAGTGGTTCTTTTGTTTCAACTACGCATAAAAGGATTTTAATCACGGTAGGTATTCGTGCTTGGCGCCAGGCAATTGATACAGGAGGGGATACGCCTCTTTTTTCAGTGTTACCTCCTAGTGCATTAGCTGAGTTGTCTTCCAGGCGGAGCAATCGGCCATTTGCTGCTTTGCTGTTAGAGCAGCCCCCTTCTCGGTTTCTGAATCTAGCTTTGCTATTGTCAGCGAAGGGGAAGGTGCTTGGTACTCTCGCTAGTCCTTCTCTGCTAGAACGAGCCTCCCGGCTGGAGGTACAGGCTCAGGAGCGGGGACTGCGTCTGCATATCGAGAAAGTAGGTAAAGAAAGCGAAGTGGGGCCTGCTGTCGACCGGTTGGTTCAACAAGTATCTATGATCTTGGCTCTACCAGACGCTATTGTGCATAGCGCAGCTACTGTACCGCCTTTGTTGCTAATTAGTTATCGAGCAGGGGTTCCCGTAATTGGGTTTTCTGAAAGTTATCTTCGGGCTGGCGCTGCCGTGGCACTGTACTCTAACCCCGAAGAAATTGCCCAGCAGATGGTTGAGATGGTCGCAGCTTTCCGCCAGGGCAGGGTGATTCCTGCTAGTCAAAATTTGAAGTATTTCAGTGTTGGTGTTAATTCATCGGTTTCCCGCTCGCTCGGCATGAGCCTGCCTTCTAGCGAAGAGCTAGAGGCAAAGCTTAAGCAGATGAAAGAGTAGCGATTAGAACGTCAGCTTTTCCAGTCCGACCGTTTGCATCAGTGTGGCTGCAATTTCCTCGATGGATTTGGATGTCGAGTCGAGCCAGCGAACGCCCTCCCTGCGCATGAGGTTTTGGGCAGAGTCAATTTCCCATGTACAGTTTTTCAGCGAAGCATAGGTGCTGTCGGGGCGCCGTTCTTGCCTGATTTGAGACAGGCGATCAGGGGTGATGGTCAGTCCAAACAGCTTATGTCTGTGTTTGTGAAGTCCATCGGGAAATTGGTGTCGCTCAAAATCTTCGGGAATTAATGGGTAGTTGGCAACCTTTAGTCCAAATTGCAAAGCAAGGTAGAGGCTGGTTGGAGTTTTTCCGCTACGGGATACGCCGACAAGGATTACATCCGCCTGGTCAAGCCCTTGGTCGGTAATTCCATCATCGTGGGCAAGGGTAAAGTTGATGGCTTCAATCCGGGCCAGATAACCTTGAGAGGTAACGGAGCCATGGGAACGACCCACAGTATGGGACGACTTACAGCCCAACTCAGCTTCTAATGGAGCAATAAAAGCTTCAAAAAAATTGAGAACAACCGCATCGGCTTGGCGGAAAAGTGCGGCGATATCAGCTCTGACCAAGGTCGAAATTACGATTGGGCGTGCGCCATCCCGTTGATGGGCTTCATCGATGCGTTTCAGGCACTCCTGTGCCTTTTCTTCAGAGTCTACAAATGGGACCCGAGTTTGGCGGAAATGGGTGCCTTCAAACTGGCTAAGCAGGCTGTGACCGAGGGTTTCAGCGGTAATGCCGGTGCCGTCAGAGACAAAGAAAACGGTGCGAGATGCGTGCATGGTGACAAAAGATAGTAAGCAAAAACGTTACAATATCGCTTTTTCCCGGTGACGTTTCACCGAATTCACTGGGGCTTTTGTTCATTCACGTCCGAAGCAAGAAAGGCATTGCCATCATGACCCGCTATGTGATCCCCTTTGAGCAACTTCGCATGTCCGACGTAGGAGAGGTCGGTGGGAAGAATGCGTCCCTGGGGGAAATGATCAGTCAGCTCGCATCCACCAGCGTACGAGTACCGGGCGGCTTTGCCACCACGGCCGACGCTTACCGCGAGTTCCTGGCCCATCAAGGGTTGGCGGACCGGATCAATCAAGTGCTGGACAGTCTTGATGTGGACAACGTGGATGCCTTGGTCAAGGCCGGCGCCCAGATCCGTCAGTGGGTTGTCGATCAGCCTTTCCCTGCTAAGCTGGAATCGGAAATCAAGGCTCAGTACGAAACTCTGATCGCCACCAGTGGCCCCGATGCCTCCTTTGCCGTGCGTTCTTCCGCTACAGCAGAAGATTTGCCCGATGCCTCTTTCGCCGGTCAGCAAGAGTCCTTCCTGAATATCCATGGCTACGAGAACATTCTCCACGCCATCAAGGAAGTGTTCGCCTCCCTTTACAACGACCGCGCCATTTCCTACCGTGTGCACAAGGGCTTTGCCCATGCTGACGTCGCGCTCTCTGCCGGCGTACAGCGCATGGTGCGTTCCGATACCGGTGCAGCCGGTGTGATGTTCACCATCGATACTGAATCCGGTTTTGAGGACGTCGTTTTCATCACCGCCAGCTATGGCTTGGGTGAAACCGTGGTGCAGGGTGCCGTCAATCCCGACGAGTTCTACGTGCACAAGCCCACTCTGGCTCTTGGCAAGCCCTCAGTGATTCGTCGCAATCTGGGTTCCAAGCTGATCAAGATGGTCTTCTCCGAGACCAAGCAAGCTGGCAAGTCCACCCTGACGGTGGATGTGCCCGAAGCAGACCGCAATCGCTATGCCCTGAGCAATGAAGACGTGCTCGAGCTGGCCCGTTACGCCGTCATCATCGAGAAGCACTATGGCCGTCCCATGGATATCGAGTGGGGCCGTGATGGTCGTGATGGCAAGCTTTACATTCTCCAGGCTCGTCCCGAAACCGTGCAGTCGCAAGCTACTGGCGTGATCGAAAAATTCAAGATCAAGCAGCATGGCAAGGTGATGACTTCAGGTCGAGCCATTGGTCAGAAGATTGGTGCCGGTCCTGTTCGCGTTGTGCTTGATCCCGCCCAGATGAACCAAGTGCAGGCTGGTGATGTTCTTGTTGCTGATATGACTGATCCCAATTGGGAACCGGTCATGAAGCGGGCTTCCGCCATTGTCACCAATCGTGGTGGTCGGACTTGTCACGCAGCCATCATTGCCCGTGAACTGGGTATTCCCGCTATCGTCGGTTGCGGCAATGCAACGACCTCCCTGACGGAAGGCGAAATCGTCACTGCCAGTTGTGCTGAAGGCGATACTGGTTACGTCTACCGCGGCAAAATGGACTTTGAAGTTACCCGTCAGGACATGGGCAGTCTGCCTCCCGTGCCCGTCAAGATCATGATGAATGTGGGTAACCCCGAGCTGGCCTTTGATTTCGCTCAGACGCCTAATGCCGGTGTCGGCTTGGCACGGGTGGAATTCGTCATCAACAACATGATCGGCATCCATCCCAAGGCCATCCTGGAAATCGACCAGGTGCCCGCTTCCCTGCGCGACGAAATCCTGCGCCGCTCCCGTGGTTACGCCAGTCCCAAGGAGTTTTTCGTCGAGAAACTGGTGGAAGGTGTGGCCACCATCGCCGCCGCCTTCTATCCCAGCCCGGTGATCGTGCGCCTGTCTGACTTCAAGTCCAACGAGTATCGCAAGCTGCTGGGTGGCGATATCTACGAACCCGAGGAAGAAAACCCCATGCTGGGTTTCCGCGGCGCCTCCCGTTACATTGCCCAGAGTTTCCGTGATTGTTTCGAAATGGAAACCACGGCCATGAAGAAGGTCCGCAATGAAATGGGACTGACCAATGTGCAACTGATGGTGCCCTTCGTCCGCAATCTGGAAGAAGCCAAGGGCGTGGAAGAGTTGCTGGCTTCCCACGGTCTCAAGCGCGGCGAGAACGAGCTCAAGCTCATCATGATGTGCGAGATTCCTTCCAACGCTCTACTGGCTGAACAGTTCCTGCAGTACTTTGACGGCTTCTCCATCGGCTCAAACGACTTGACCCAGCTTACATTGGGCCTGGATCGCGACTCCGGCCTGGTGGCTCACGCCTTTGATGAGCGTGATCCCGCCGTCAAGCAACTGTTATCCATGGCTATCTCTACCTGCAACCGCCTCGGCAAGTATGTCGGTATCTGCGGCCAAGGCCCTTCCGATCACCCCGATTTGGCCGAATGGCTGATGGAGCAGGGCATTCAGAGTATTTCCCTGAATCCAGATACCGTGGTCGACACTTGGTTGAAGCTGGCCAATCACAAAGCCTGAGGTTGCTGAGTGCAGATCGAATGGTGGCATTGGGCCGTGGCCGGGGTTGCTTTAATCCTGGCCGAACTGGCCGTGCCAGCCTTCGTTCTGATCTGGTTCGGCCTCGGCGGCCTGCTGGTCGCCTTGGTCCTTGCCATCTCTGGTGACTTTTCCTTGAACGTCCAGCTTGGTCTTTGGCTGGTGGCGTCTTTGGCCTTTACCGGGCTCTGGTTCAAAGTGTTCCGGCGTGGTCAGTTCAAAACCCGAATTGGTAGTTCCGACGCCGATGTGGTTGGTGAAATCGGCCTGCTGACACGGGATGTCGCGCCCTTTGAGAAGGGTGAGGTCCGTTTCCAGAAGCCCATTCTTGGTAGCGAAGCTTGGGCTTGTCTTTCCGATGAATCCATTGCTGCCGGCACCCGCGTCAAGCTGGTGAGCGTTGAAGGCAGTTTCGTCAAAGTGGCAAAACTTTAAGGAGTCGCCCGGTCATGGACATTTTTATTATTGCCCTGCTGGTCTTTGCCGTTGTCACACTGCTCAAGGGCGTTCGTATCGTGCCCCAGGGCGAGGAATGGATAGTCGAGCGTCTGGGCAAGTACCATGGCACGCTCAAGCCCGGCCTCTCCATCATCATTCCCTACCTGGATCGTGTGGCCTACAAGCTGGTGACCAAGGACATCATCCTTGATGTGCAGGAGCAGGAAGTCATCACCAAAGACAATGCGGTCATCCTGACCAACGCCATTGCCTTTATCAAAGTGACCGATCCGATCAAGGCGGTCTATGGCGTGACGGACTTTGCCGAGGCCATCCGCAACATGATCATGACGACCTTGCGTTCCATCATCGGCGAGATGAACCTTGATGAAGCCCTGTCAAATCGCGACAAGATCAAGGCCCGTCTGCGGGAGAGCATTGCCGACGAGGCCATCGACTGGGGCCTGACCGTCAAGTCCGTGGAAATCCAGGACATCAAACCTTCCGAATCCATGCAGCGGGCCATGGAAGCCCAGGCTTCTGCCGAGCGTGAACGCAAGGCCATGGTGACCAAGGCCGAGGGCAACAAGCAAGCCACCATCCTTAATGCTGAAGCCCAGATGGAATCGGCTCGGCTGCAAGCTGAAGCGCAAGTAACGTTGGCTGAGGCTAGTGCTGAAGCCATCAAGCGCGTTGCTGCCGCCATCGGTCAGGAAGATGCCCCCATGCGCTATCTGCTGGGGGAAAAGTACATCGCTGCCATGGGTAATCTGGCCAAGTCCGATAACGCCAAGACGGTTATTATTCCTGCCGACATTCAGGAAACCCTGCGCGGCCTGCTTGGCCGCAAGCCTTGAACGCAGGCTGATCCCTTAGCTCGGGCTGAGGGGTTCTTCGTCCATCAGGGCGATTTGTTCCCGCAATTCCAGAATCCGGTCCTGCCAGTAACGCTGGGTGTTGAACCAGGGGAAAGCTGCCGGGAAAGCGGGGTCATCCCAACGCCGGGCCAGCCAGGCAGAGAAATGCAGCAAACGCAGGGTGCGTAAAGGCTCCAGCAAGTGGAGTTCTCTCGGATTGAAATCGCAGAAGGTGCGGTAACCGCCGAGAACGTCATTCAGTTGCAACTGCATTTCTTCCCGCTCACCGGACAGCAGCATCCATAAATCCTGAATGGCGGGGCCCTGACGGCTATCGTCGAAGTCTACAAAATGGGGGCCGGCATCCGTCCAAAGTACGTTCCCCATATGACAATCGCCATGCAGTCGGATCAGTGGCAGCTTGCCTGCCCGTTCGTAGCAATGGGCCACACCTTCCAGTGCCATATCCACGGTGCTTTTCCAGGAGGCCATCAATTCTGGTGGAATGAAATCGTGGCTTAGCAGCCAGTCCCGGGACTCAGTACCGAAGGATTCCGGCGTCAGACTGGGGCGGTGCGCAAAAGGTTTGGTTTTACCCAGGGCGTGAATCCGGCCGATGAATCGTCCCAGCCATTTCAAAGTGTCCGAATCTCCGAGTTCCGGTGCCCGGCCACCCTGGCGGGGAAAAAGGGCAAAGGCGAAACCGCCGAAATGATGGAGCGTCTTGTTGTCAAAGCTCAGGGGCGTAACGACGGGAATTTCTGCCTCGGCCAGTTCGGCCACGAAGGAATGCTCTTCCAGAATTGCTTCATCGCTCCAACGCTCCGGGCGATAGAACTTGGCGATGAGGGGAGGGCCATCCTCCATGCCCACCTGATAGACCCTGTTTTCATAACTGTTCAGGGCTAGCTGCCGCCCGTCAGGAAAGACGCCAAGGCTTTCTATGGCATCCAGTACTAGGTCGGGCGTAAGAACTGAATAAGGATGAGTGTGATCGGGCATGGTGAAGCCGGGTGATGATGTGCGCCGATTCTAAGCCCTGCCATGACGCGGTAAGACCGCTGGATCAATAATCGTCAGCAGACGCTGGTTAGTCTGGGGCAGCGTCAGACCGGCCACTCCTGCCGGTGTTTTGCCACGGCTTCCACAACGATGGGTAACAGACCTTCTCCTGCCTGCTGATCAACGTATTCCAGCAAATTTGATCGCATGCGGTGTTCCCAGTTGTTTTGCAGATGCTTGGCAAGGTCGGTCATGGCCTGTTCCCGGTTGGGCTGGCTCTCGAAGAAGGTGCCGATCTGGTTGGCCATCTTGATCAAATACTCGGTGTGCATGGGAGGTCAACTCGCTGAGGATGGGTGTGGATGGAAAAGCCGTCACCATGGACACTGCCGGCCAGGGTCAAGCCGCTGGCTTGGGCGAAATCCACGGCCAAGGCCGTCGGATGGGAAATGGAAAAGAGCATTTGCATGCCGGCGCTGGCCGCTTTTTGCACCATCTCCACACTGGCACGGCTGGTGACCAGGGCGAAACCTGCTGCCGAGTCGAAGCCTTGTCGTGACAAAGCGCCAATCAGTTTGTCCAGGGCATTGTGACGGCCCACGTCTTCGCGTACTTCAAGGATGAGCCCCTGCCGGTCAACCCAAGCGGCGGCATGAACGGCATGGGTACGATGGTGAAGGGGCTGCTGGCGATGCAGGTTTTCCAAGGCGGTATTGATTGCGGCGAGCGGCAGACACAGGCCATCGCCTACAGCCCGTGATGGCCGGAGGGCCTGATCAAGACTTTCCACGCCGCACAGGCCACAGCCGGTACGACCGGTGAGGGATCGCCGTCGATGCTTCAATTGCAGGAAGCGTTCGCTGGCAATCTCCAGTTGCAGGGCGATGCCCTTGGCCTCTTCTTCAATCACGCAGTCGTAGAGTTCAGCAGGGGATTCAAGAATGCCTTCGCTCAGGCTGAAGCCCAGGGCAAAGTCTGCCAGGTCCGCCGGCGTCGCCAACATCACCGCATGGGAAATGCCGTTGTAGACCAGGGCCACGGGCACTTCTTCCGGCAGGGTTTCAATCCGGTCTACTGCACTGTTGCTGGCAGAAACCCGCAGGGCAGGGCGGTTGCGCGCCGTGTCTCTGGCGGTGACGGACGTAGGCAAAGGAGCCGGATTGGTTTTGCTCAAGCGACGACCTCAACCTTGCCCGATCTGCGCGGCATCAGACTGTCCTGCTCCTTGGTAAAGCGGCGCTGGCGTTCCTGCCATTCGGAGGGTTGGTTCACCTTGGTGATCTGCACCGCCGTGACCTTGTATTCGGGGCAGTTGGTGGCCCAGTCGGAATTGTCCGTGGTGATCACGTTGGCGCCGGACTCCGGGAAGTGGAAGGTGGTGTAAACCACGCCGGGCTGGACCCGCTTCGTCACTGTTGCCCGCAATACGGTTTCACCGGCCCGGCTGGTGATGCCCACCCAGTCGCCATCGGCTACACCTCGTTCCTCGGCATCGTGGGGATGAATCTCCAGGCGGTCCTCGCTATAGAACTGAGAGTTCTCGGTGCGTCGGGTCTGGGCGCCCACGTTGTACTGGCTGAGGATGCGGCCCGTGGTCAGGATCAGGGGCAGGCGGGACGTGACTTTCTCGTCCGTGGGCTGGTATTGGGTGATAACGAACTTGCCCTTGCCGCGAACGAAGTGATCGACGTGCATGATGGGCGTGCCATCCGGCGCTTGCTCGTTGCAGGGCCACTGGATGCTGCCTTGCTCCTCCAGCTTGCTGTAGCTGACGCCATGGAAGGTTGGCGTCAGGCGGGCAATCTCGTCCATGATTTCGGAAGGATGCTCATAGTGCATGTCGTAGCCCAGGGCCTTGGACAACCGCAGGGTGACTTCCCAGTCGCCAAGCCCAGCCAGGGGCGGCATCACCTTGCGGACTCGGGAGATGCGGCGTTCGGCGTTGGTGAAGGTGCCGTCCTTTTCCAGGAAGCTGGCCCCGGGTAAAAAGACGTGGGCGTACTTGGCCGTTTCGTTGAGGAAGATGTCTTGCACCACCAGACATTCAAGACTGGCCAGAGCCGCTTCTACGTGGTGAGTATTGGGGTCGGACTGAAGCGGATCTTCCCCCTGGACGTACATGCCGCGGAAGCTGCCATCGAGAGCGGCTTCGAACATATTGGGCAGGCGCAGGCCCGGTTCTGTTTGCAGTTCCACGCCCCAGGCCGTTTCAAACAGACCGCGGGTGGTGGCATCGGAAACATGGCGATAGCCGGGCAGTTCATGGGGGAAGGAGCCCATGTCGCAGGAGCCCTGCACATTGTTTTGGCCGCGCAAGGGATTGACCCCGACGCCCAGGCGGCCCACATTGCCGGTGGCCATGGCCAGGTTGGCGATGCCCATGACGGTGGTGGAGCCCTGGCTATGTTCGGTGACGCCGAGGCCGTAGTAAATGGCGGCGTTCTTGCGACCGTTTACCCCCGTGGCGTAAAGCCGGGCTGCGGCGCGGACTTCTGCGGCAGGCACGCCGGTAATGGCCTCGGTGGCTTCCGGGGAGTTTTCTGTTTTGGCAACGAATTCGCGCCAGGCATCGAAGGCGGGTTTCTCGCAGCGTTCCTGCACATAGGCTTCGTCCACCAAACCTTCCGTCACCACCACATGGGCCAGGGCGGTGATCATTGCAACGTTAGTGCCGGGCCGCAGTTGCAGGTGATGGGCCGCTTGAATATGGGGTGACTTGACCAAGTCAATGGCGCGGGGATCGATGACGATCAGCTTGGCACCTTGGCGAATACGGCGCTTGAGCTGGGAGCCGAAGACAGGGTGGCCGTCGGTGGGGTTTGCGCCCATGACCACGATCACGTCGGCCTCCATCACCGAGTCGAAGGTTTGCGTACCGGCGGATTCCCCCAGGGTCTGCTTGAGGCCGTAGCCGGTGGGGCTGTGGCAAACCCGGGCGCAGGTGTCCACATTGTTGTTGCCGAAGGCGGCCCGGATCAGCTTTTGCACCAGATAGGATTCTTCGTTGGTGCAACGGGAGGAAGTGATGCCGCCCACGGAATCTCGGCCATATTGGGCCTGGATGCGCTTGAACTCGGAGGCCGCATAAGTGAAAGCCTCGTCCCAGCTGACTTCCTGCCAAGGATCGTGGATGCTCTTGCGGATCATGGGGGACTTCACCCGATCCGGGTGGGTGGCGTAACCCCAGGCAAAGCGGCCCTTGACGCAGGAATGGCCGTGGTTTGCCTGACCATCCTTCCAGGGCACCATGCGCACCACTTCACTGCCCTTGACCTCGGCCTTGAAGCCGCAGCCCACGCCGCAGTAAGCGCAGGTGGTGACTACGCTCTTTTCGGCCTGGCCTTTTTCGATGACGGATTTTTCCATCAGGGTCGCCGTGGGGCAGGCCTGCACGCAGGCGCCGCAGGAGACGCATTCGGACTCCATGAAGGGCTCACTCAGACCCGGTGAAACGCGGGCCTCGAAGCCGCGACCGGAGATGGTCAGGGCAAACGTCCCTTGGGTTTCTTCGCAGGCTCGCACGCAGCGGTTGCAGACGATGCACTTGGCCGGGTCGTAGGTGAAATAGGGATTGGATTCATCCTTGGCGACGGCGTGTTCAGCATCGAAGTGATTGTCGCCCTTGAAGCCGTAGCGCACATCCCGCAGGCCCACCACGCCGGCCATGTCCTGTAGCTCACAGTTACCGTTGGCGGCACAGGTCAGGCAGTCCAGGGGGTGGTCGGAGATGTACAACTCCATCACGTTGCGGCGCAGTTCCGCCAGCTTGGGCGTCTGGGTCTGCACTTGCATACCCGGTTCCACCAGGGTGGTACAGGAGGCGGGGCAGCCCTTGCGGCCTTCGATTTCCACCAGACAGAGACGGCAGGAGCCGAAGGGCTCCAAGCTATCCGTGGCACAGAGCTTGGGAATGGCGGTGCCCAGGTCCTGGGCGGCGCGCATGATGGAGGTGCCTGCCGGTACCGTGACCTCCTGGCCGTCGATGGTGAGGGTGACTTCTCTCTCTGAAGTGCGGGCGGGGGTGCCGTAGTCGATTTCTTTATTGAGGGACATGGTTGTCTCCTGTTGGCATCGCCCTTAGGCGGCCTTGGTATCAGTGTTAGCGATGCCGAAATCGCCGGGAAAATGATTAAGGGCGGACATCACCGGATAGGGTGTCATGCCGCCGTGGGCGCAGAGGGAGCCGGCCGTCATGGTGTCGCACAGGCTCTTGAGCAGGGCGATATTTTTGCTCCGCTCCTGACCGGCGATGATGTGGTCGATGACTTCCATGCCCCGGGTGGAACCGATGCGGCAGGGGGTGCATTTGCCGCAGGATTCTGCCGCACAGAATTCCATGGCATAACGGGCCTGGGCCGCCATGTCCACTGTGTCATCAAAGGCGACGATGC
Source organism: Rhodocyclaceae bacterium (assembly GCA_036504515.1). GTDB lineage: Bacteria > Pseudomonadota > Gammaproteobacteria > Burkholderiales > Rhodocyclaceae > AWTP1-18. The sequence continues at coordinate 70,604 of DASXVA010000012.1, read as the reverse complement.
CGCCGTGGCCCACCATGGCGCCCATGGCGGCGAAGGATTCGTAGTCGAGGGGCGTGTCGAACTGGGATTCAGGCACATAGGCACCCAGCGGGCCACCCACCTGCACGGCGCGGATCGGCCGGCCCGAGGCGGAGCCGCCACCGTAGTCGTAAAGTAGTTCGCGCAGGGTGAGGCCGAAGGCTTTTTCCACCAAGCCGGTATGGCGCAGGTTGCCCGCCAGTTGGAAGGGCAGGGTGCCGTGGGAGCGGCCCATGCCGTAGTCCCGGTAGAAGGCGGCACCCTTGGCCATGATGATGGGCACCGAGGCCAGGGACATGACGTTGTTCACCACCGTGGGCTTGCCGAAGAGCCCTTGCAGCGCGGGCAGGGGCGGTTTGGCGCGAACGATGCCGCGCTTGCCTTCCAGGCTTTCCAGCAGGGCGGTTTCTTCGCCGCAGATATAGGCCCCGGCGCCAAGGCGGACTTCCAGTTCAAAGTTGCGCCCGGAATGATCGGCGTCGCGGCCCAGATAGCCGGCGGCCCTGGCTTTTTCAATGGCGGTCTTCAGGGTCTTGAAGGCGTGGGGGTATTCGGAGCGCAGGTAGATGTAGCCCTGGTTGGCGCCCACGGCGAGGCCGGCGATGGCCATGCCTTCGATCAGAGCGTAGGGATCGCCTTCCATCAACATGCGGTCGGAGAAGGTGCCGGAATCGCCTTCGTCGGCGTTGCAGACGATGTACTTCTGGTCTGCCTGGGCGCCCAGCACCGTGTTCCATTTGATACCGGTAGGAAAGGCGGCACCGCCGCGACCCCGCAGGCCGGAATCAGTGACCTGTTTGACGATCTCGGCTGCAGTAAGGGAAGCCGCATGGTTCAGGCCTTCCCAGCCGCCCCGGGCGGCGTAGTCATCGAGACAGAGAGGATCGGTGAGGCCGACCCGGGCGAAGGTCAGGCGCTCCTGGCCGGCGAAAAAGGGGATGTGCTCGGTCAAGCCGTGGCTCAGCCGGTGGTGCTTGCCTTGCAGGAATTCCTGGTCAAAAAGGTCGGCCACGTCTTTGGTTTGCACGGGGCCGTAGGCGATGCGGCCGTGCTCTGTTTCCACTTCCACCAAGGGTTCCAACCAGAACATGCCACGACTGCCGTTGCGCACGATCTGGACATCCAGGCCGCGTTTCTCCGCTTCGGCGGCAATGGTTTTGGCGATCTTGTCAGCCCCGAGAGAAAGGGCGGTGGAGTCGATGGGAACGAAAATGCGTGTGCTCATGCTTCGCTCCTGCTGTCTTCAAGGATTTCATCAAAGCGTTCGCAACTGACGCGGCCATAGACCTCGTCACCAATGCGTATGGTGGGGGAGCAGGCGCAGTTGCCCAGGCAATAGACCGGTTCTAGAGTGAAGTCGCCGTCGCTGCTGGTGCCATGCCAATCCACCCCGAGGCTGGCTTTGGCGTGGGCCTCCAGTTTGGCGGCGCCCATGGCCTGACAAGACTCGGCCCGGCAGACTTCGACAATCTTGCGGCCGGAAGGCTCTGTGCGGAAGTGGTGATAGAAGCTCACGACCCCATGCACCTCGGCCCGGGAAACGTTAAGACTCTTGGCGATCAAGGGAATGGCCTGTTCCGGGATATAGCCCAGCGAGTGCTGAATGTCGTGCAGGATGGGCAGCATGGCGCCGGGCAAATGACTGCTGGCGTCAATGATGGTTTGTAGCTCTTGGGTGTTGATGGCAGTCATGGCCTTAGCAGTGATTCGGGTGATATCCCGGACAGGGAGTTTGTTGAAGACAAATGCCGTACTGCAAGGAGGCCCCAAAGGAACCCATGACCAAGGCAGATTGAGCCCTGTTGTTTCTCCAAAATCTACTGAGGATGTTCATGGGATTCCTTCGCGACTTTCCTGTTTATTTAAAAAGCACGACAGCCTTTTGCAGCGTCATCCAGATGCCCCAACCCAGGGGAATCCAGACCGCCAGCCAGGCCAGGGTGACTTTGGTGGAGTGGCTGGCTTCCTTGGCCAGGGCTTCTACATCTTCGATGAAGTGCTGGTGGGTGTTATCCGCAGCTTTTTTCTCTTCCACCATTTCCTCGGGGCTCATGTGCAGCTTTTCGGAGACGGGGGTGACCAGCCAGTTGCAGACAAGGCCGAGGGCCAGCAAACCGGCGAGGATGTACATGGTGATGCTGTAGGCATCCGCCCGGGCAACGCCGTGTTCCAACTGGTATTCGCGGATGTAGTTCACCAGCACGGGGCCGAGTACGCCGGCAGTGGCCCAGGCAGTGAGCAGCCGACCGTGAATGGCGCCCACCATCTTGGTGCCGAACATGTCCGCCAGATAGGCCGGTACAGTGGCAAAGCCGCCGCCGTACATGGACAGGATCACGCAGAAGAAGGCGACGAACAGGGCCAAGCTGCCTTGGGCTGCCGTCCAGGGAATAGCTGCATAGAGCGCAAAGCCGAGGGTGAAGAAGGTGAAGTAGGTGGCTTTACGACCCAGCTTGTCCGACAGGGAGGCCCAGAAGAAGCGGCCGCCGATGTTGAACAGGGAAAGCAGGCCGGTGAAGCCGGCGGCGATAGCTGCGATCTGGCCCTTCTGGGCGACGGTGAGGTCGTTGAAGGCCACGTCGATACCGATCAGCTTGCCGCCGAAGACTTCTTGCAACAGGGGCGAGGCCATGCCGAGAATGCCGATACCTGCCGTCACGTTGAGGCACAGAACGCCCCACACCAGCCAGAACTGCTTGGTCTTCCAGGCCACATCAAGATGTACGTGACCGGCAGAAATCATGGACTTCTTCGGGTCCTGGGCCGGGGGCTGCCAGCCGGCAGGCTTCCAGTTGTCGGTGGGAACACGATAACCCAAGGCGCCGGCCATCATGAACACGAAGTAGATGGCCGCCAGGGTCAGGAAGGTTTCAGCAACGCCGACGGAAGTGGGCGTGGCGTAGAACTTCATCAGCTTGTCGGCCAGAGGTGCGCCGATCATGGCACCGCCGCCGAAACCCATGATGGCCATGCCGGTGGCCATGCCGCGACGGTCAGGGAACCATTTGATCAATGTGGACACCGGGGAGATGTAACCCAGGCCAAGACCGATGCCGCCGATGATGCCGGAGCCAACCCAGAGCAACCATATCTGGTGCACATAAACCCCGATGGCCGAGATCACCAGACCACCGCACCAGCACACGGCTGAAACGACACCAGCTTTGCGGGGACCGGCTTTTTCCAGCCAGCCGCCCCAGATAGCGGCAGAGGAGCCGAGGAAAACGAAGAACAGGGTGTACATCCAACCGAGCATGGAAATTTTCCAGTCGCAGTTAGAGGCGATGGCCTGGGCAAAAAAGCCCATGTCTGCCGGGCAGGCAACGGCATCCTTGATGCCGATGGCTTTCGACAGGGGTAGCCAGAAGACGGAAAAACCGTAGGCCATGCCGATGCACAAATGGATAGCGAGCGCTGCCGGGGGAACCAGCCAGCGGTTGAATCCAGGCTTTGCAATGGTGCGTTCCCGGGACAATAAACCCGGTGCCTCGGGCACGGGCAAGGTTGCGGTGTTAGCAGTCATGAATCCTCCTGTTTATTTGCCTGTTCGGCTTTTTGTGGTGGGTGAAAGGCTTGATCCGTTAAGGACTAAAGCGGAATAGACCGATCCCCGGGGGAAAAATTAACCCAGGTGACCGGCAGGTGAAATCAATTAATTCCGAAGGGCTATTCGTTTTTTGCGAACGCAACATTCAAATCGTTGGCTTCTTTAACCAAAGCGCTGGCGAGCGGTGACAAAGTGTTGCGATGCAGCGTAATCAGGCAGGTGGCCCAGGCCAGAGATGGGCTGACCAGTTCAATCATGCGCAAGCCTTCGGGCAGGCCGATTTGATCCAGCACTCCCTTGGGCAGAATGCCGGACCATTGACCGGTACAAACATGGGCCAAGATGCTGACAATGGAGTTGGTTTCAAGGGAAGGCTTGGGGTCGCAGCCGATATCGTGGAAAACCCGGTCGGTGATCTTGCGGTTGTACATATCCTTGGTGAGCAGGACCAGGGGTGTCTGCGCCGCCTCAAGCCAAGTAATGGTTTCCCGTTCCGCCAAGGGATTGTTTTCAGTGGTCAAAAAAACGTGGTTCTCATTCCAGAGGGGGATGCTGTCCAGGTCGGGGCTGTTGCCGGATTCAAAATAGACGATGCCAGCATCCAGTTCAAAGTGCTGCAGCCTTTGCAGGATTTCATCGGTACTGAGGGACAGCACTTCAATATTGACCAGGGGGTGCCGGCGGGCAAAGGCCGAAGTCAGGGAAGCGACCACCGTCAAGGCTGTTGGAATCACACCAAGGCGCAACTGGCCAGTCAGACCATCCCGCAATTTGGTCAGTTCCTGACGCAGGCCTTCGGCGCTGGCCGCCATGCTTTGGGCGTATTCGAGTACGCAACGCCCTTCGGCTGTCAGCCCGGAAAACTGCTGGCCCCGTTCAACGATGGTGATACCCAGTTCCGCTTCAAGGTCGCGGATAGCGGCGGAAAGGGTTGAGGGAGAAATGTGGCAACTGGCAGCAGCACGACCGAAATGCTTTTCACGAGCAAGCGCAATCAGGTAATGGTACTTGCGCGACAGCATGGCTATTGCGTCAGCAGTCGGCGCAGGTTCAGGGATTGCCAGTCTTGCCGTTCTGCCGTTTTATGGGCGTAGGCATGGCTTTCTTCCGGTGACTGTTCGTGGAAAGTTTCCAGCAGACGCCGCAGGTGATGGTGCTGGGGCAACATGATGCCGAAGAACAGCACGTCGTCGTTGCGCTGAATGAGGAGGGTAGGGAAGTTCTCCACATCGAAATCTTCAAGCAGGTCGCCCTCGTCCTCAATGTCCAGCCAGCGAAACTCTGCGTTGGGAAACTCGGCCGCCATGGCGTCGAAACCTGCCCGGTAATCCCGGCAGGTTCCACACCAATCGGCGCACAGGCAGGCGACTAAAAATTCGGGCATGTTGGGACTGGCTGTAGCTTGTTGTGGCGGGTTCTATTTGAAGGCGCAGATCAACAGGCTTTCAAACGCTTCTACCCGGTACGGCCAAGGCAGGCACCAATTTTAGCCTAGCCCTTACCGGTCTGCCGAGTCGGTGATTTTGCTTCCATCTCCCATGCGAGCTTCCCCGTAGCGGTCAATCAGCATCATCCCTGCAATCGAGGCAAAAATGAAAACCGCCACTATTGTCCATAGCAGCCAGTGATGGTTGTTAGGTTTTGGCGTTTTGCCCTGGGGCTCTTCACGCTGACGTTCTTGGCTCAAGGTATTCCTCTTTCGGACAGAGGCAAAAGGAAACTGCAGGGCTGCTAAATGGTGCCCGGGACGGGAATCGAACCCGTACAGCCAAAGGCCGAGAGATTTTAAGTCTCTTGTGTCTACCAATTTCACCACCCGGGCAGGGCAGGGCCAGGAATTCTACTCTACCGTTCATTCCTGGGCCGCAACTAGCGCAGGTGATTTCACTTTAAGAATTACTAGGTGGAAACGTTTTGAGGTGCCTTGTTGCGGCTCATGGACATGTAATCAGCTGTAAATGCAGCGTAACCACTCCCGCAGATTGCGGAAAATTGATGCAACTGCTACAATCTTCAAAATTTTTGGGGCTGCTTGCGCATTTATTTGTCACGACGAATGCGGAAGGCGGCGAAAGAAAATGGGCAGTTTTGCCCATTTTTCATTTGTGGCACCGGATTCATGCAGATCGTTGAAATAATTGAGCAGGCCGTAGAAGGCCTTGGGTATGAGCTTGTGGACTTTGAAACCAGTCCTCGGGCGCGTTTACTTCGTATTTTTATTGACCGCCCTGCCGGTAGTGTTGAGGCCGTTCCCATTGAGGGTGCAGCTCCTTCCCAGGGGGGTATCACGGTGGACGACTGTGTTGCTGTCAGCAACCAGCTGTCGCGCATTTTCACCGTCGAAAACATTGATTACGATCGCCTGGAGGTTTCTTCTCCCGGTATGGATCGACCGCTTAAAAAAGCTGCTGATTTCGAGCGATTTGCCGGCAAGGAGGCGCAGATCAAGTTGCGTATTCCTGTTGGCAATCAGCGCAATTTCAGCGGTGTACTTGGTGGGTTGAGGGATGGGGCCTTGCTTCTTGTTTCGGAAGGCATTGAACACGTGTTTCCTCTGGATAACGTGGAAAAAGCCCGCCTGATTCCGAAGTTCTGAATTCATTAGATGGATTGTTGGAGAAAACTATGAGCCGCGAAATGCTATTGCTGGTGGATGCCCTGGCGCGGGAAAAGAATGTTGAGAAGGATATTGTGTTCGCCGCTCTGGAAACAGCGCTGGCCTCCGCGACCAAGAAGCGTGTTCATGACGACGCTGATGTTCGCGTGGAGATCGACCGCAATACGGGCGAATACGAAGCCTATCGTCGCTGGCAGGTGATGGACGAAGAAGACATGGACAACTTCGAGCAGCAAATCGGCCTTGTTGAGGCCCGTGAGCAGCTCTCTGATGTCAATGTGGGCGACTACATTGAAGAATCCCTGGAGCCGGTGGACTTCGGTCGTATTGGCGCCCAGGCTGCCAAGCAAGTCATCCTGCAAAAAATTCGCGATGCTGAGCGTGAGCAAATCCTGAACGACTTCCTTGACCGTAAAGAACATCTGGTGATGGGTACGGTCAAGCGTCTGGAGCGTGGCAACGCCATCATCGAGGCGGGTCGCGTGGAAGCTCTGCTACCTCGTGATCAGATGATCCCCAAAGAAAACCTGCGCCCCGGCGACCGTGTTCGCGCCTGGTTGATGAAGATTGATCGCCAAGCTCGTGGTCCTCAGTTGATCCTGTCCCGTACAGCACCCGACTTCATCATCAAACTGTTTGAGCTGGAAGTGCCCGAAATGGAAGAGGGGCTGCTTGAGATCAAGTCGGCTGCCCGTGATGCCGGTATCCGCGCCAAGATCGCTGTCAAATCCAATGATCCTCGCGTCGATCCGATCGGTACCTGTGTGGGTATGCGCGGCTCCCGCGTGACTGCGGTGACCAACGAACTTTCTGGTGAACGGGTTGATATCGTTCTCTGGTCCGCCGATCCTGCCCAATTCGTTATTGGCGCCTTGGCTCCTGCTGAAGTTTCTTCCATCGTCGTTGATGAAGAACGCCACGCTATGGATGTGGTGGTGAATGATGCCAATCTGGCTATTGCCATTGGCCGTGGCGGTCAAAACGTACGTTTGGCTTCCGAGCTTACCGGCTGGACCATCAACCTGATGACGGAAGAAGAGTCTGCCCAGAAGCACGAAGCTGAAGCTTCCAGCATTCGCAGTCTGTTCATGGAAAAACTGGATGTGGATCAGGAAGTCGCTGACATTCTGATCGAAGAAGGTTTCTCGACTTTGGAAGAAGTGGCTTACGTACCTCTGGCGGAAATGCTGGAGATCGAGTCTTTCGACGAAGCCACTGTCAATGAACTGCGGGATCGGGCGCGTAATGTGCTGCTGACCGAAGCCATTGTGGATGAAGAGCAATTGGACGGTGTTGAGGATGAACTGTTGCAGCTTGAAGGTATGACCAAGCACCTTGCAGCCAGTCTGGCCCGCAACAATATCAAAACACGGGATGACCTGGGTGATCTGGCAGGAGACGAACTGACAGAGATGACAGGTATCAGCGAGGAAGAAGCAAAGAAATTGATTACACACGCACGAGCCCATTGGTTCGCGAATGAAGCATAAATAAGGGGAACGACCATGGCACAGATGAGCGTTGCCCAATTTGCATCAGAATTAAAAATGCCCACGACGGCCTTGCTGGAACAGCTGGCTAAGGCAGGCGTGGACAAATCCACCTCGGGCGACATGTTGTCCGAGCAAGATAAAGCCAAATTATTGGATTTTTTGCGTAAGTCCCACGGAGAAACGGCTGCCAAGGCCAAAATCACCCTGACCCGCAAGCAGACTAGCGAAATCAAGGCCGCCGATGCTACGGGTAAGGCCCGGACCATTCAGGTTGAAGTACGCAAGAAACGCGTACTGGTGAAGCGTGACGAGGTTGCGCACGCTGCCGTTGAGCCTGCCAAGGTTGAACTTCCTGTCGAAGTTGTGGCTGCCCCTCCAGTGGTTGAGGAAAAAGCGCCGGAGCCCGTTGTCGTTCCCGAGGTGAAGCCCGAGCCCGTGCCGGAACCCGTTGTGGAAGCGCCGGTGGTTGTTGAAGAAAAACCGGTTGAGCTTGTTGTCGAAGCCAAGGTTGAGGCACCTGCCGTTGTTGCCGAACAACCTAAGGCAAGCAAGGCAGAAGTCCCCGCCAAGTCTGCCAAAGCAGAAGCACCTGTTGCTGATGCTCCCGTGACACCCAAACCCAAGATTACCCGTGTGATCACCCAGGCTTCAGTCATTGACGAGAAGCAGCGGGCCATTCGGGAAGAAGAAGCTAAGCGTCAGGCTCAGTTGTACGCCATCCAGGGTGCTGAACTCAAAGCCAAGCAAGAGCGCGAAGCTCGTGCTCGCGAAGAGGCTGACAAACGCCTCAAGATGCAACAGGAAGAACTGGCCCGCAAGGCAGCTGCTCCTGAAGTTGCGGCGACAGCGAAACCCAGTGGTACCTTGCATAAGCCTGCAGCAAAAGAAGGCGACAAGAAGCCTGCCGTCGATAAGAAGCCCGGTACGGCCTGGAAGGATGATGCTGCCAAGAAGCGCGGTATCAAGACTCGTGGCGATGCCGGCGGTGGTACTGGTGGCTGGCGTGGTGGTCCCAAGGGGCGCCATGGTCGTCAGCAGGAAGAACGTGCTGCACCCATGCAGGTGGAAGCCGTGGTCCGTGAGGTCCATGTGCCAGAAACCATCAGCGTGGCTGATCTTGCCCACAAAATGTCCGTCAAGGCTGCCGAGGTCATCAAGACCCTGATGAAGATGGGCATGATGGTGACCATCAATCAGCAACTGGATCAGGAAACCGCCATGATTGTGGTGGAAGAACTGGGCCACAAGGCTTTTGCTGCCAAGCTGGATGATCCGGATGCCTTCCTCGACGAAACCCATGACGAGCAGCATAAGGATGTGGAAGTGTTGCCCCGTCCTCCTGTTGTTACCGTAATGGGTCACGTTGACCACGGTAAGACCTCCTTGCTCGACTATATTCGTCGCGCCAAGGTTGCGGCTGGTGAAGCGGGTGGTATTACCCAGCACATCGGTGCCTACCATGTGGAAACTGATCGTGGCGTTATTACCTTCCTTGATACCCCGGGTCACGAAGCCTTTACGGCCATGCGTGCCCGTGGCGCCAAGGCCACCGACTTGGTTATTTTGGTGGTGGCTGCCGACGACGGCGTGATGCCCCAGACCAAGGAAGCTATCCACCATGCCAAGGCGGCCGGCGTGCCCCTGATCGTGGCGGTGAACAAGATCGACAAGCCCGATGCCAATCCTGATCGCGTCAAGCAGGAACTGATTGCCGAAGGCGTTGTGCCAGAAGAATACGGTGGCGACTCACCCTTCATTTCGGTATCCGCCAAGAAGGGTACCGGCATCGACGAGTTGCTTGAGCAGGTTCTGCTCCAGGCCGAAGTGCTGGAACTGACTGCGCCGAAGGAAGCTCCGGCCAAGGGGCTGGTGATTGAAGCCCGTCTCGACAAGGGTAAGGGTGCTGTCGCTACCATTCTGGTGCAGTCCGGCACTTTGCGTCAGGGCGATGTTCTGCTGGCTGGCCAAGTATTTGGTCGCGTTCGTGCCATGCTGGATGAAAACGGCAAACCGATCAAGGAAGCCGGTCCTTCCATCCCCGTGGAAATCCAGGGCCTTTCCGAAGTGCCTAATGCTGGCGATGAAGTCATGGTGTTGGCGGATGAACGCAAGGCCCGTGAAATCGCCTTGTTCCGTCAAGGCAAGTTCCGTGATGTGCGTTTGGCCAAGCAACAGGCTGCCAAGCTCGAAACTCTTCTGGAGCAGATGGGCGAGGGCGAGACCAAGTCTCTGCCGCTCATCATCAAGGCCGACGTACAGGGTTCCCAGGAAGCTTTGGTGCAATCTCTGCTGAAGCTGTCCACCGATGAAGTCAAGGTTAATGTCATCCACGCTGCCGTGGGTGCCATCAGTGAGTCCGACGTTAATCTGGCCTCGGCTTCCAAGGCTGTCATCATCGGTTTCAACACCCGGGCTGATGCAGGTTCGCGCAAGTTGGCCGAGAGCTTCGGTGTGGATATCCGCTACTACAACATCATCTATGACGCCGTAGATGAAGTACGGGCAGCCCTGTCCGGCATGCTGTCTCCCGAAAAGCGGGAGAACATCATTGGTATGGTGGAAATCCGCCAGGTATTCCGGGTTTCCAAGGTTGGCGCCATTGCCGGTTGTATGGTGCTTTCCGGCCAAGTCAAGCGTGGTTCCCAGGTACGTCTGTTGCGCAACAACGTGGTGGTCTTCACCGGCGAACTGGATTCGCTCAAGCGCTTCAAGGACGACGTGAAGGAAGTCAAGGAAGGATACGAATGCGGTATCTCCTTGAAGAACTTCAACGAGATTGAAGAGGGCGACCAACTGGAAGTGTTTGAAATCCAGGAAATCGCACGGAGCCTGTAAGTCCTTATGCCTCAGCACAAGGGCTATGCCCGTTCAGACCGTGTTGTCGAGCAGATCCGCCGTGAATTGGCGGATTTGATTCGGCTGGAAGTCAAAGACCCCCGGGTCAGCTTCGTCACTCTTACTGCGGTTGAAATTACGGCCGACTACACCCATGCCAAGGTTTTCTATACCACGCTGATTGATGCCACTCAGCGGGAAGCCTTGGAGCGTGGGCTCAAGCGTAGCGCAGGCTTCCTGCGTCGCGAGTTGGGCAAGCGGATTCGGATTCACCATACGCCAGAGTTGCACTTCGTCTATGACGGTTCGGTGGAGCGGGGTACGGAACTTTCCCGGCTGATTGATGAAGCCGTTGAGTCCGATCGTCAAAACGGTCAAGAAGAATCTAATTGAACAAGCCCCGCCGTGCACCGCGTCGTCCTGTGGACGGCGTGCTGCTTCTGGATAAACCCATCGGCTTTACGTCCAATGCAGCCTTGCAAAAGGCTCGCTGGCTGCTTAATGCTGCCAAGGCAGGCCATACGGGCACCCTGGACCCGCTGGCGACGGGTTTGCTTCCCCTATGCTTCGGCGAGGCCACCAAGTTCTCCTCCGAGCTTCTGGACGCTGACAAGGCCTATCGTGCCACTTTGCAGTTGGGGGTGACGACAGATACTGCCGATGCCGAAGGTTCTGTACTTCAGGCGAGGCCCGTCAATGTGACCGAAAGCCAGTTCCGCAAGGCGCTGGAGCGCTTCGTCGGGGAACAGGATCAGATCCCGCCCATGTATTCGGCACTGAAGCGGGACGGCAAGCCTCTGTATGAATACGCTCGGCAAGGCATCGAGCTTGAGCGCAAGCCTCGCCGTATCACGATTGAGCGAATCGAGCTGGTTTCATTCTCCGGCGATCAGGCAGTTATCGACGTGGATTGCAGCAAGGGCACCTATATCCGGACCCTTGCCGCCGATATTGGCGAGCTTTTGGGTTGTGGTGCCCATCTTGCTGCTTTAAGGCGTACCCGTATCGGGCGTCTTACCCTGGATGGAGCGGTGGCGCTTGAGGCTTTTGAAAACGCCTCTCTGGAAGCCCGTGATGCGCTGTTGGCACCTGCGGATGCGCTTGTTGCCGATCTACCCTTGGCTGACTTGACCGTAGCCGAGTCGGCACGGGTTCTTCATGGGCAAGGTGTGCGCTGGAATGCCGGGGCAGGGGAGCGATGGCGGCTTTATAGCCCGGAAAAAGTCTTTCTCGGATTGGGTGAAATGTCTCCGGACGGTTGGTTAAATCCTCGCCGACTGGTTGCAACTCAGGAAAAAGGTGAGGAAAAACGAGAATAAAGGTAAAAAAGTCCAACAACTTATTGAGTTCCCGAAGAAGGCTTGCGTATAATGCCGCCCTTCCTCAGGGATCAAAAACACAAAGCAAGGAAATTTAACAAATGGCTATTTCCACCGCCGACAAGGCGAAAATTGTTACCGATTACCAACGTGCTCAGGGCGACACCGGCTCTCCTGAGGTTCAGGTCGCTCTGCTGACTGCTCGCATCAATGACCTGACTGGTCATTTCAAGGAGCACACCAAGGACCACCACTCCCGCCGCGGTCTGCTCAAGATGGTTAGCCAGCGTCGCACGCTGCTGGACTACCTGAAGCGCAAGAACGCCGACAGCTATCGCGCCCTGATTGAGCGCCTCGGTCTGCGTAAGTAAGAACATTCCACAAACGTCCGGCTTTAGCGGGCATTTGCGGTCAATGCGGGTGACCCCTTCTTGTGGGCACCGTCAAGCCGGTTCGGCCAGTGGGCCGTGCCGGCTTTTTTATTGTCGAGAAGAATGACAAAAATTGTTGAGTGAAAGGAAAATCATAGTGTTGAATCCGATCAAGAAAAGCTTTGCCTACGGTGCTCATACCGTAACGCTGGAAACTGCTGAAATCGCCCGTCAAGCCGGTGGCGCCGTATTGGTGACCATGGATGACACCGTTGTGCTGGCTACTGTGGTTGGCGCCAAGGTTGCCAAGCCTGGTCAGGACTTCTTCCCCCTTACGGTGGATTACCAAGAAAAGGTTTATGCCGCTGGCCGTATTCCCGGTGGTTTTTTCAAGCGTGAAGGTCGTCCTTCTGAAAAAGAAACCCTGACTTCCCGCCTGATCGACCGTCCCATTCGTCCCCTGTTCCCCGAAGGCTTCTACAACGAAGTGCAGGTAGTTTGTACCGTCGTCTCCTGCAATCCTGAAGTCGACCCCGATATTCCTGCGCTGATCGGTACTTCCGCCGCGCTGGCAATTTCCGGCATCCCCTTCGACGGCCCCATCGGCGCCGCTCGTGTTGCCTACATTGACGGCCAGTACGTGCTGAACCCCACCAAGACCCAGCTGCAAAGCACTCAGCTTGATCTGGTTGTGGCTGGTACTGCTTCTGCAGTGCTGATGGTTGAATCCGAAGCCAAGCAATTGTCCGAAGAAATTATGTTGGGCGCCGTTGTGTTTGGTCATGACCAAATGCAAGCGGCCATCACCGCCATCAACGAACTGGTTGAAGTGGCCGGCAAGCCCGAATGGGATTGGCAAGCGCCTGCCAAGGACGAAGCCCTGATCGCCAAGATCAACGAACTGGCTGAAGCTGATCTGCGCGAAGCCTACCGTATCACCAGCAAGCAGGCTCGTACCCTGAAGACCCGCGAAGTTACCAGCAAGGTTGTGGATACGCTGACGGCTGGTGAAGGCGCTCCCGATGCCAATACCGTCAAGAACTACCTGTTCGATCTGGAAGCCAAGATCGTTCGTAGCCAGATCCTGAACGGCGAACCCCGTATCGACGGTCGCGATACCCGCACCGTACGTCCCATCGCCATCCGTTCCGGCGTGCTGCCCCGTACCCATGGTTCTGCCCTGTTTACTCGTGGCGAAACCCAGGCTCTGGTGGTTGCTACCCTCGGTACCGGCCGCGATGAGCAGATCATCGACGCCCTGCAAGGTGAGTACCGTGATCGCTTCATGCTTCACTACAACATGCCACCCTACGCCACGGGCGAGTGTGGTCGTGTCGGTACTCCCAAGCGCCGCGAAATCGGCCATGGTCGTCTGGCCAAGCGTGCCCTGATCGCCGTGCTGCCCAGCGCCGAAGAGTTCGGCTACACCATGCGTGTCGTGTCTGAAATCACCGAGTCCAACGGTTCTTCCTCCATGGCCTCCGTGTGCGGCGGTTCCCTGGCGCTGATGGATGCTGGTGTGCCCCTCAAGGCCCACGTTGCTGGTATTGCCATGGGCCTGATCAAGGACGGCAACCGCTTCGCCGTGCTGACAGACATTCTGGGTGACGAAGATCACCTGGGCGACATGGACTTCAAGGTGGCCGGTACCGATGGTGGTATCACTGCGCTGCAGATGGACATCAAGATTCAAGGCATCACCAAGGAAATCATGCAGGTTGCCCTAGCTCAGGCCAAGGAAGCCCGTCTGCACATCCTTGATCAGATGAAGGCCTCCGTAACTGGTGCCCGTGCTGATGTGTCCGAATTTGCTCCCCGCATGATCACCATCAAGATCAACCCCGAGAAGATCCGTGATGTGATCGGCAAGGGCGGCGCCACCATCCGTGGTCTGACCGAAGAAACCGGCTGCGTCATCGACATTTCCGATGATGGCACCGTGACCATTTCTTCTGTCAATTCCGACGCTGCGCAAGTGGCCAAGGCGCGCATTGAGCAAATCACTGCCGTGATCGAAGTGGGTCAGGTCTACGAAGGTACTGTTCAGCGTTTGCTGGACTTCGGTGCCATTGTTCAGGTTCTGCCTGGCAAGGATGGTCTGCTGCACATCTCCCAGATCGCCAACGAGCGTGTTAACGCTGTTGCCGATTACCTCAAGGAAGGTCAAGTTGTCCGTGTCAAGGTCATTGAGACTGATGACAAGGGTCGCGTGCGCCTTTCCATGAAGGCTCTGCAGGAGCAGGCTGCTCCTGCAGCTGAAACCGCTCAGTAAGCAGATCAAGCCCAACAAAAAAGGACGCCGAGGCGTCCTTTTTTGTTGGCGTCGTTTGTGAAAACGACTGTTGCCGGCAATCTGGCAAAATTACTTTGCCATTTGTTTTTCGCGACGTTCTTCCAGTTCCTTGCAATCGATGCAAAGGGTGGCTGTCGGGCGGGCTTCAAGCCGCTTGAGGCCGATTTCCACGCCGCAGCTTTCGCAGTAACCATAGTCGCCACCGTCGATCAGGGCGATGGACTCGTCGATCTTCTTGATCAACTTGCGTTCGCGATCACGATTGCGCAGTTCCAAAGCGATATCAGACTCTTGGCTGGCGCGGTCATTAGGGTCAGCAAACACCGTAGCTTCATCCTGCATGGTGTGTACCGTACGCTCGATATCTTCTTGCAGTTCTTCCTTGAGCGAACCAAGGATGCTGCGGAAGTGTCCGAGTTGTTTCTCGTTCATGTATTCCTCACCCTTCTTGGGGACATAGGCGGGAAATTGTTTCTTGTGCAGCAGATCTTCAGCCATTGTTCAAGCATCCACGGGCGTTGAAAAGCGGGCTTTATAAACGAAAGCATTGATAGTCGCAAGCTAAAGTTTCATCGCGGTGGGATAAGTCCGGTTGTGAAGAAAAAATGCCGAAAGTGTTTGACCAGGATTAATCTCGCGGCTAGAATGCGCGCCTCTTCGGGGTATAGCGCAGCCCGGTAGCGCGCCTGCTTTGGGAGCAGGATGTCGAGAGTTCGAATCCCTCTACCCCGACCAGTTTGCTTCGATGTGGTCCAGCGTTAAAAACGAACCGCCCGTAGCTCAACCGGATAGAGCACCGGCCTTCTAAGCCGGGGGTTAGGGGTTCGAGTCCCTTCGGGCGGACCAGAAGTAAAGATGTAAAAGTAGTAAACACCGATTTCAACGGTGGTGGCTGTAGCTCAGTTGGTAGAGTCCAGGATTGTGATTCCTGTTGTCGTGGGTTCGAGCCCCATCAGCCACCCCAACTAAAACAAGCAGTTAGCCAACCCAGCGGGGTTGGCTTTTTGCTTTTTGTTTTTCGTAGGGCACTATCGTAGGTTTTTCCAGTCAATCAAAGGTAGTCTTTGTTGCTGCCACCCTGATAAGGAAACCAAGATGCACTCCAATTCTGTTCTCCAGCATCTGAAGAAACACGGCCAATTGCTCGATATCGAGATTGCTGCCGCCACCGGGATCAAGCTTCCCGACGTGCGTACCAGCTTGTTCGAGTTGTCTGAACAAGGCGAAATCTCCAGATGCAATGTGACCAAATACAAAAACGGAAAGCCCGTTGATGCGATTCAATGTCGCATTCGGGGCTATATCCCGCCTCCCGCCCCCGGCAGAAAACCCGGCGCAGGCAGCTAAGGATTTACCGACTGGCCATGTCCTTCATGGGCGTGGCCAACTCGCTTTCTTGGATCATGTGACGTAAAAGACTGTCCCTCAACGGGGTGAGTCCTGCTACTCTGCGTCTTATCTTGATTCGAGGGAGGGATGCATGAAAAAAGCAGTCACAAAGCCAACGACAGGTAAAAGCAGCAAGACCGGGACGACTCCGGCAAAGCGACCTGTTGCCAAGGCTGTAGCAAAGCCCGCTGTTGCAAAGTCTTCGGTAGCCAAAAAGGTTGTGAGCACGCGCAAGCCTGCCGCCAAGCCAGTTGCTAAGTCTGCGGTCAAGACAACACGTGCCCGTACCGGGAATGTCCTGCAGGAGTTGCAGTCCCTGGCCAAAGAATTGAACAAGGCAGCAAAGGGTCTGGGCAAAGCCTCTGGTGAAAATCCGAAGACGGTAGCCAATATTCTCGGCAGCGTTGAGCGCATGACCAGTGATGCCGCCAACAAGTCCTTACAGGAAGCCGAAGCCGCCAAGGGCGTCCTCGATAAACTCAAGGATAATCTGGGCAAGGACTGGAGCCGGAAGGACGTTGAGGCTGCTCTGAAGGGCGCTGATGCTCATCTGACCAACATCATCGTTGCCCAAGAGTTCCAGGATCTGGCCGGTCAGGCGATCCGCAAAGCCATGAAGGCACTGGTTGGCGCCATCATCGTGGTGGAAGGCGGCGGTAGTACTGAAGACAGCCGGTTGTCCCAGAACGAAGTGGATAACCTGCTCAACGAATTGATGCCCTGAGCGTCAGTCGTTTTGAAACAGACGAAGGGCCTGCGACGCAGGTCCTTTTTTGTGGACGGTATCGCCGCCAACTCAAGCATAATTCCGCCCATGGATGAACACTTCATGCGCATTGCCCTTGATCTGGCCCGAGAAGCCGCAACCCTTGGCGAAGTACCGGTGGGGGCCGTGGTGGTAAAGGATGGCGAGATTGTCGGGCGGGGCTTCAATCAGCCCATTGGTCGCCACGATCCCACCTCCCATGCCGAAATCATGGCCCTGCGGGATGCCGCAAAAAACCTGGGCAACTATCGTCTGCCCCATTGCCAGTTGTACGTGACCCTGGAGCCCTGCGTCATGTGCACCGGGGCCATCATGCACGCTCGCATTGCCAAGGTGATCTTTGGTGCCAAGGACCACAAAACCGGCGTCGCCGGCAGTGTCATCGACCTCTATGCCGAAGAGCGCCTCAATCATCACGCCCATGTAACCGGTGGTGTGCTGGCGGAAGAATGCGGACAACTGCTTTCCTCCTTCTTTGCCGCCCGGCGCAGCAAGACTCTGGTGGCTTGAGATGACTGCTCATCGCATCCGCATCAACCTTTCGTCGCAAACCCTGGAGTTGCGCGATCAGCAAGGAACACTGCTGGCGACCTATCCCGTTTCCACCGCAGCCAAAGGCGCGGGAGAAGTGCAGGGGAGTTATCAAACCCCCCGGGGCAAACACATCATTCGTGCCAAGGTCGGGGCAGGGCAGCCGGCCAATGCGGTGTTCGTCGCCCGGCGGCCCACCGGCGAAGTGTGGACGCCAGCCCTGGGCGAGCAATTTCCCGATCGTGACTGGATACTGACCCGTATCCTCTGGTTATCCGGCAAGGAGCCCGGCTTCAATCGACGGGGCTCGGTAGATACCATGCGGCGTTACGTCTACATCCACGGCACCCCGGAAACCACCCGGCTCGGCCAATTGGGTTCCCATGGCTGTATCCGCATGGACAACGCCCAACTGATTGATTTATTCGACCGTGTCGAGCCCTATACGCCGGTGGATATTGTCGAGTTTCTGGTGCAGCCCGGCTCCTGGGGGCAATTGGGTCTGGAAGCCTTTGCTGTGCGCGAAAAGGTTTTCATCCAGGAGCAAGCGGTGCCCGCTGAAATGGAACTGGACGAGTTCGACCCCATCAGCCGCCATGTATTGGCCCGCACAGCCGATGGTCAGCCTATTGGTACCGGCCGTTTGCTGGCCGATGGTCATATCGGTCGCTTGGCGGTGGTAGCAGAATGGCGCGGCAAGGGTGTTGGTCAGGCCCTGATGGATCGTTTGCTCGATCTGGCGCGGGAAGCGGGCATAACCCGCCTTGCCCTGCATGCCCAGACTCAGGCCGCAGGTTTTTACCGCCGCTTTGGTTTTGTCGAGTCCGGTGAGGAATTCATGGAAGCCGGAATTCCCCACGTACTGATGGTTCGCGCTTAGTTAGAACTTAGTCCTTCAGCGCAGCAGTCACCGTTACCGGCTTCAGCACCCGCAGAATGTCGTGGGGATGCACCCCCACCAGATAACCCCGCCGCCCACCGTTGATGTAAACCAGAGATAGATCGAGGATGGACTGCTCGATATAGACCGGCATAGCCTTCTTGGTACCAAAAGGCGAGGTACCGCCCACCAGATAGCCCGAATGGCGGTTGGCGGTTTCGGGTGTACAGGGAGCAACCTTCTTGCAACCGATCTGCCGCGCCAACTCCTTGGTGCTGACCTTGCAATCGCCATGCATCAGCACGATCAGGGGCTTGGCGTCTTCGTCTTCCATGATCAGGGTTTTCACCACCGCGTGTTCCGGCACGTTCAGTTCCCGGGCGGAAACCTTGGTGCCGCCATGCTCTTCGTAGTTGTAGATGTGGTTGGAATGGGCAACGCCGTGCTGGGCAAGGAATTTGGTGGCCTGGGTTTCCGGGGCGTGATCATTGGTTTTCATCTTGATGCCTCATGGTGCTTTTTTGTTCTGATGGAAGACGAAGCGCCGCCGTTCGCCTGGAGAGGCATCCGGCAACCACGTCTGTTCGTCGTAGCTTACTCGCCCGTGGGCCGACTGTATTAGCACGGTGGAACTACGGGTGCCGTACTGGCGCGTATCACTTTTGATAAAGGCCGCCGAAAGCATGCGTTCCAGTTCCAGGCTGACACCGGTACGGGGCAGGGCGTTGTCGGGGTAGATCTTGTCGTCCCGCAGCAGGCGGAACAAGGCACTGTCATCGGGCAGAGCATTCAAGGCCCGGGATAAATCCGATTTCGCCGCCTGCACCTTCGGCCAGGGTGTATCCAGCAGTTCGTTGGATAGCCCGTAAACACCTGGTGACAACACACGCTGCTGCCGGTCGATATTGCTGTACCAGGCCAGACTGTGGCGGTCGCCCACCAGCAGGTTGAAGCCGTTGTAGGCCTGGCTGTCATTGTCCAATTGCGACAGATAGTTCTCGGGAGAGTCCTGACCCAGCAGAAAGTCGCTGACCAGCTTGCCCCGGGATGGCGCTTCCGGCCGCATGTGGGCCGGGTCGCGGTAATTGGTCAGGGCGGCAAAGCGCCCGTCGCGGGTGGTGCCCATCCAGGTACCGCCGGCCGTCAGATCGCGGCCCGCCAGTACCCGGGGATGGTCTTGCCAGAAACCTGCCGGGGCCGTGGCGCGGGCGTGAAACTCGTCCCGGTTGGCCGCCACCACGAGGGGGAAATCAGGATGGGCGCGCCAGCCCAGCAGAATCAGGCACACCCGGATTTTTACTCGACGGTATAGGGCAGGGGCAGCAGGCTGAGGGCGCCGCCGCTGGGGTTGCCCAAAGTGAGTTGCCCGGCTTCTGCACAAGTGGTTTGTACCACTGCCAGCACTTCGCTGCCGCCATTGGCCAAAGGTGAGGCCAGCACCACGTTGCCGCAAGCCTGCTCACCGGTTTCCGGCGCGTAGATCGCATCGCCGGGTTGGGCTGCAACGGGCAGGGAGGCGCGGAACATGTGGCGCTTGATCTTGCCCAGGTACTGGGTGCGGGCCACGATTTCCTGGCCGGGATAGCAGCCCTTTTTGAAGGAGAGGCCGCCTACCTGGACGAAGTTGATCATCTGGGGGATGAATTCTTCCTGGGTTGCCGCCACGATGCGGGGCTCACCGGCGGCGATTTCCACTGCACGCCAGGCGGCCAGACCCACGGGTTTGGCCTTGCTTGAGAGCTGTTGCCACAGCGCTTCGGCAGCATCGGCTTTTACCGAGATCAGGAAACGCTGGTCGCTGAAGGCCAAGACGGTACCTTGTTCAAAGGCAGCGGTGCTACCGGCGGCGGGCGTTGTTCCCACCAGACCGGCCACGATAGCGGCGGCTTCAGGTCCGGCAAGGCCCAGCAGCAGGCGATCTGCGCTGGCATCGCTCAGTTTGACCTTGGCCCGCAGCACATACATGGAAAGCTTTTTCAGCATGGCGGCGTGGATATCTGCCGATAGGGCCAGCAGGTAGTCGTCGCCTTCGCGCCAGATGCGGAAGTCGGCCAGCAGGCGGCCCTTGGGGCTGCAAAAACCGGCACGACGCAAGCCATCGGGCGCCAGTCCGTTGATGTCGTTGGTCATCAGGTGGTGCAGGAAGGAGGCGGCTTCTTCACCGGTGGCGCGAATCACGCCGAAATCGGCCAGGGGGCTGACCACCGTCGCGCTGGCGGCGGCACTGATTTCAGCGCCAAGATCGCCAAGGTCTTGCAGGTCGCTTGCCTTGAGCAAGGCGAGCCATTGAGCATTTTGTATTGTCATGATGTTCTTGTTCCGGGCGGGGTTGGGGGGTGCTTGGGCTATTATAGGGGGTGATTTTCGCCACTATTTTTCATGGTTTTACTCAAGCGCCTCTTCCTCTTGTTGGCTGTGTCCTTTCTGGCCTGTGCCGGGCTTGCCGTCTGGTTTGCCAGCCGCCCGCTGCCGCTCCGCTCCAGCCCCCTGGAATTTGAAATTCCTCCCGGTCTGAGTCTCGCCGCTGCCTCGCGCCGCATGAGCGAAGCCGGGCTGGGCTTCGCCTCCTGGCAGTTTTCCCTGCTGGGCCGGGTCTTGGGCCGGGCCGCCGACATCAAGGCCGGCAGCTATCTGGTGGAGCAGGGCCTGACCCCCATGACCCTGCTGGACAAGCTGACCCGGGGCGACGTCACCCAGGGCGAATTGATGCTGGTGGAAGGCCGCAACTTCCGTCAGTTGCGGGCCTCCCTCGATGCCAATCCGGACCTGCGCCATGAAACCGCCGGTCTGTCCGACAAGGATCTGGCCGAAAAACTCGGCCTGCAGGTCAATCACCCGGAAGGCTGGCTCTTCCCCGACACCTATCTCTTCCCCAAGCAGTCCAGTGATCTCGATGTGCTTAACCGCGCCCACCGGGCCATGGAACGCCATCTGGCCGAAGAATGGGCCGGGCGCAGTGAAGGCTTGCCCTACCGCAACCCCTACGAAGCCCTGACCATGGCCTCCATCGTCGAGAAGGAAACCGGCAAGCCCGCCGATAGGCCCCAGATCGCCGCCGTCTTCATCAACCGCCTGCGCACCGGCATGCTGCTGCAAACCGACCCCACCGTGATCTACGGCCTCGGCGAGCGTTTTGACGGCAACCTGCGCAAGGTGGACCTGCAAACCGACACCCCCTGGAACACCTACACCCGTTCCGGCCTGCCGCCCACCCCCATAGCCATGCCCGGCATTGCCGCCCTGCGGGCTGCTTTGCATCCTCCGGCCAGCGACAAGTTCTATTTCGTCGCCCGGGGCGATGGCAGCAGCGAGTTTTCCCGTACCCTGGACGAACACAACCGGGCCGTACAGCGGTACCAAAAACGAAATAAAGGAAATGGCCAGTGAGCAGTCAAACCCCGCGCGGCAAGTTCATCACCCTTGAAGGTGTCGATGGCGCCGGCAAGAGCACCCACCACGCCTGGCTGGTGGAAACCCTGCAAGCCCAAGGCAAAACCGTGGTTTCCACACGGGAACCGGGTGGCACGCCCCTGGGCGAAAAGCTGCGGGCCCTGTTGCTGGCCGAGCCCATGCACAGCGAAACCGAAGCCCTGCTGATGTTTGCCGCCCGCCGCGAGCACATCGCCCAGGTCATCGAACCGGCTTTGGCCCGGGGCGACTGGGTGGTGTCCGACCGCTTTACCGATGCCAGCTTTGCCTATCAGGGCGGTGGTCGCGAGCTTTCCTGGGACAAACTCAAGCAACTGGAAAGTTGGGTGCAAGAAGGTTTGCAGCCCGACCTGACCTATCTTTTCGACCTCGATGTCGCCATTGCCCGCCAGCGTCTGGCCGGCACCGGCAATGCGCCGGATCGCTTCGAGCTGGAACAACAGGCATTCTTCGAGCGGGTGAGGGCGGCTTACCACCGTCGCCGGGAAGAATCCCCCGCACGCTATTGTCTGGTGGATGCCAGCCAAAGCCGGGAAGCCATCAAAACCCAGGTGGAACTGGGACTCGCCCGTGTCTGTTAATCAGTGTTTTGACTGGCACAAGTCCCTCTGGGACGAACTCTGGTCGCGGCCAGAAACTCTGCATCACGCCATGCTGCTGGCCGGCCCCGCCGGTGTAGGCAAAAGCCGCTTTGCCGAAGCCCTGGCAGCGCGGCTGCTGTGCGAATCCCCGAACGGCAACCAGGCCTGCGGCCATTGCGAAGCCTGCCACTGGTTTTCCGGTGGCAATCACCCGGACTTTCGCCGGGTCGCCTTGGAATCGGACGAGGAAGAAGAGCCCGACCAGGACGCCGCCCCCGCCAAAAAGTCCAAGAGCGCCAAGAAACCGGCCAAGCCTTCTACTGTCATCAAGATCGAACAGGTGCGGGGCTTGGAAGACTTCATCTTTGTCGGTAGCCACCGCAACGGTAGACGAGTGGTCATCGTCGAACCGGCCGAAGCCATGAACGCCGCTGCTGCCAATGCACTTCTCAAAGTGCTTGAAGAGCCACCGCCAAATGTTTATTTTTTAATGGTTTCGTCCCATTGGAGAAACCTGCTGCCGACCCTGCGCAGCCGTTGCCGCCAGATCACTTTCGGCTTGCCGGAAACCGCCGTGGCCGTGGCCTGGCTCAAAACCCAGGGCCTGAAAAACCCCGAAGATGCCCTGCGGCTTTGCGGCGGCAGCCCCATTGCCGCCTTGATCAATGCCGAAAAAGGCAAGGATGACGGCGCTGCCAGCCTGATTGCCACCCTGGTCAATGGCGTCACCGACCCCATCGGCACCGCCGCCCAATGGGATGCTTTGGTCAAGGGCGGCTTCGCCAATGAAGAGCTGGTGGATACCCTGCAAAAGTGGCTGCACGACCTGCTTCGGGTCGCCTCGGGAACTGCACCGCGCTTTCTGTTGTCCCAACAGCCTGCCTTGAGCCGTATTGCGGCCGCCTGCGATTCCAGCCGTTTGCTGAAATTTCACAAAGAACTGCTGAAGATTCGCGCCACGGCCCGCCATCCCCTCAATCCGCAACTCTTTCTTGAAGACTTGGCCGCCCGTTACGCCATGGCTACCGCCGCCGCCCGTCGTTAGGCCCATTTAAAAACCGTTCGCCCTGAGCGTAGTGCAAAGCACGAAGTCGAAGGGTTTGATAATTCATTCTTGCCACCCATGAACCTGCTTGTCGATTCCCACTGCCACCTGGATTTTCCCGATCTGGCCGCCCGTACTGATGACATCCTCAAGGCCATGAAAATCAATGGCGTGGGCTGGGCCTTGATTGCCGGCGTCACTCTGGACCGTTTTCCTGCGGTGCGTACCCTGGCCGAATCCCGTAGCAACTTGTTCGCCGCCGTGGGCGTTCATCCCGATACCGAAGGGGATGACGAAAATCCCGCCGTGGGCATCACTGAAGCAGAACTCCTGACCCTGGCCGAGCACCCCAAAGTGGTCGCCATCGGTGAAACCGGCCTCGATTACTACCGCCTCACCGGCGATCTGGAATGGCAGCGGGAACGCTTTCGCGTCCATATCCGCGCCGCCAAGGCCTGCGGCAAGCCCCTGATCATCCACACCCGCAACTCCGCCGCCGACACTCTGGCCATCCTGCGGGAAGAGGGCACCGGCGCTAAAACCGGCGTCTTCCACTGTTTTACCGAAACCGTAGAAGTGGCCCGGGAAGCCTTGGACCTTGGCTTTTACATCTCCCTGTCCGGCATCGTCACCTTCAAGAACGCCGCCCAGGTCAAGGAAGTCGCCAAGTTCGTCCCCCTCGACCGTCTGTTGGTCGAAACCGACTCCCCCTATTTGGCACCCACACCCTATCGCGGCAAAACCAACGAGCCAGCCTATGTCCGTTACGTGGCGGAATCCATCGCCGTCGAACGCAGCATGGCCTACCCGGCCCTGGCCGAAGCCACCACCCGCAACTTTTTCACGCTGTTCGATCATGCCAAACCTGAATAAGCCTCTCGCCACCTTGTTCCTTGCCGCCAGCCTGCTGGCGGGCAGCCTAACCGCCCAGGCCGGTGCCTACGACGACCTCATGGCCGCCGCCGCCAACAACCAGACCGAAACCGTGCTGGAACTGCTGGCTAAGGGCATGGACGTGAACACCACCGACCGGGACGGCACCACTCTGGCCATGATCGCCGCCCGTACCAACAATCACCAACTCCTAGACTTTCTCTTAAAGAACCGCGCCAGCTTATTGAAAAGAAACCGTTATGGCGATGACGCCTTGATGCTTTCCGCCTACAACGGCGACCTCGAAGCCGTCAAAAAACTGGTCCAGGCCGGTGCCTGGATCAACCACGACGGCTGGGCGCCCCTGCACTACGCCGCCTATCAAGGCAACGCCCCGGTCGTGGCTTATCTGCTGGAAAACGGCGCCGAGATCAATGCCCTGGCCTCCAACCTGCAAACCGCCACCATGCTCGCCGCCCAACACGGCCACGGCGACGTAGTGACCCTGCTCAAGCAAAAAGGCGCCGATCTGGGCATCAAAGACCCCCAAGGCCGAACCGCCCAGGATTGGGCCAAGGAAACGGGCAATACCTCTTTGGTCAAAGAACTGACCCCGCCTCCAGAGGCGCCCAAGCCCGTGGTTGAGCCGGTTCCGGAAGTGACAGCTGCGCCGGTGGAAAGCCAGGAGGTCACGATTCAGGTGCAGTAAGGCTTAGCAGACGTGAAAAAGACGTTGTCTCTAGGAACGGAGACAACGTCTTTTCTTTTGGGGTTTGTGCCAAAGGGCTCAGTGGTAGTCGTTTGAGCTTGATAAAGACTCTTGGCGTGACAGAACTCGATATCGCGACGGACCGCTTCCGCAACGAAGTCGGACAGGGTTTCGCTGGACAGAAGGATGTCTTCGGCAGCTTTGCGTAGTTCTGGGGAGGGGCGAAACAGTGGTCTGTCTCTTCTTTATTTCGGTGTTCCTTGAATCGCGTAGCGTACAAATCAACACACTAAAGGATTAACAGTAATGTCCGTTAATACTGAATAACCTATTTAGGAGGGGTTTGCTATGTCAGGAACTATTTCCGTTAATTTAAGTGCTATCACTTCTTCTGGCTCTGCCTCTCAAAGTGGAACATCAAACCAGTCAAGAATTGAGGCATTGGAAAAAAAACTTCAGTCCTTAACGAAAGAACAGGCTTCTGTTGCCAATGATAAAACGCTAACTCCAAAGCAAAAGGAAGAAAAATCGAAATTGATTCAAATGCAGATAGAGGTTGTTCAGTCGCAGATTTCGATGCTAGAGGCAGAGGCGGCAAAAAAGGCTGAAAGCTCAGCCAGCGCTGCATCAACCTCCAAGGTGTCTGCAAATGAGGATTCAAAAAATAATCAAGCCAAAGTAAAAAGTGAGCTTGGCAAAGTGGATACTTATGCATGAAGTTGGAAGTTTTTATTGTGAAATAAAGTCTGCCTTTTTACTCGGATTGATGGGGTTGGTTTTCAATGCCCGATTCAAGTAATTTGGGTAAGCCAAAAGAAAAAGGGACTGAGTATTTACTCAGTCCCTTTTTCTTTTTCAATTCAGCGTTAATTATAAAAACCTATCCAATAACTTCCTGCTCACCCGATTAAGCGCCATTTGGTCCCGAATCAGATAATGAATCCCGTGGCTATCTGAAATCAACAGGGTGGGGCCGTTAATGCGGCGGATGTCTTCTTCGCCCTTGAGGACGAAATCCACGGTGCCCCGGTCGGTTTCCACGGCCCAGGTACTGGGGGTGGCGAAAGTGGAGACGGCCAGCAGTTGGCGGATTTCGGGCATGAATTCCCGGCTGCTCAGTTCATCCTGAACCAAGGTCCGCAGAGGTTCCGGCAGGTCGGTAAGTTGGTCGATCCAGGCCAGTTCGTGGCCGTCGGGGCTGACCAGGGAGATGCCCCGGTCGGGCTGGCCGATGGGGAAGGCGCGGACGGGGACAACGCCGACATGGACTTCGCCGTCGGCGGCAGTAAAGATCAGACGCCCGAGGACATCCCGTTCCAGTTGGAAATTGTTGCTCATGCCGTGACCTCGCCACCGATGTTTTCCGCCAGAGCTTCGGCCTGACGTAGCTGGGCCTGATACAGGCGGTAGTAGTGGCCTTCCTTGGCCATCAGCTCGTCGTGACCACCCACTTCAACCACGCGGCCCCGGTCCATGACCACCAGCCGGTCGGCCTTGCGCAGGGTGGAAAGGCGGTGGGCGACGGCAATGGTGGTGCGGCCCTTGACCAGATTGTCCAGGGCCTTCTGGATTTCCTTCTCGGTGGTGGTATCTACGGAGGAGGTGGCTTCGTCGAGAATCAGAATCTTAGGGTCGATCAGCAGGGCGCGGGCGATGGAAATGCGCTGACGCTCGCCGCCAGACAGGGCCTGACCCCGTTCGCCGACCAGGGAGTCGTAGCCCTGGGGCAGCCGCAGGATGAACTCGTGGGCGTGGGCGGCCCGGGCGGCGGCAACGATTTCTTCCCGGGTGGCGTCGGGCTTGCCGTAGGCAATGTTGTCGGCAATGGTGCCGAAGAAGAGGAAGGGTTCCTGCAAGACGAGGCCGATGTGGCGACGGAAGTCGGCCACAGTCAGGGAGCGGATATCGACGCCGTCTACCCGAATGGAGCCTTCGCTGACATCGTAAAAACGGCAGATCAAATTGACCAGGGTGCTCTTGCCGGAGCCGCTATGTCCCACCAGACCGATCATTTCGCCGGGGGCGATGTCCAGGTTCATGTTGCGGATGACGGCCCGGCTGCCGTAGCGAAAGCCCATGTCGCGGATTTCGATGCGGCCGGAAAGTTTGGGCAGATGTATGGGGTTGGTGGGTTCCGGCACGCTGGAAACGTGGTCGAGGATGTCAAAGATGCGCTTGGAGCCCGCCGCAGCCTTTTGGGTGACGGAGACGATGCGGCTCATGGAATCAAGCCGGGTGTAGAAGCGCCCGATGTAGGCCAGGAAGGCGGTGAGAACACCGACGGTGATCTTGTTGTGGGCCACCAGCCAGATGCCGAAACCCCAGACCACCAGCAGGCCCACTTCGGTCAGCAGGGATACTGTGGGGGAGAACAGAGACCAGACCTTGTTGAGGCGGTCATTGACGGCCAGGTTGTGCTTGTTGGCTTCCCGGAAGCGGGTGGCTTCGCGCTGTTCCTGGGCGAAGGCCTTGACCACACGGATGCCGGGGATGGTGTCGGCCAGCACATTGGTGACTTCGGACCAGACCCGGTCGATCTTTTCAAAGCCGGTGCGCAGCCGGTCCCGCACCACATGGATCATCCAGGCAATGAAAGGCAGGGGCAGCAGCGTGACCAGGGCCAAGGCGGGGTTGATGGAAAACAGGATGCCGGCGGTGAGGACGATCATCAGCACGTCGGAGGCGAAGTCCAGCAGGTGCAGCGACAGGAAAACGCAGATCCGGTCCGATTCCGAGCCGATGCGGGCCATCAGGTCGCCGGTGCGTTTGCCGCCGAAGTATTCCAGGCTCAGCCGCATCAGGTGTTCGTAGGTGGCGGTGCGCAGGTCGGCACCGATACGCTCGGACACCAACGCCAGGATGTAGGTCTTGGCCCAGCCTAGCGCCCAGGAAAGCAGGGCCGCCCCGAGCAGTCCGCCCAGGTACATGGCCACCACGGAACGTTCGATCTTGGCACCGTTCTGGAAGGGGATCAGCACCTCGTCCATCAGGGGCATGGTCAGGTAGGGCGGCACCAGCGTCGCGGCGGTGGAGCCCAGCATGAGCAGAAAGCCCGCCAGCAACTGGCCCTGATAGGGCTTGGCAAAGCGCCAGAGGCGGAACAGGGTCCAGGTGGAGGGCGGGGTGTGCAGTTCCCGGGTGCAGACGGGGCAATCATCCTGATCCAGGGGGATGGGCGTCTTGCACTTGGGGCACAGGGTTTCGTCTAGGGCTGCCGGGGCTTGGCCGGTCTTGAGGATTTCGATCTGTCGTTCAAATTGGGCCAACAGGCGCAAGGCGGCGGGGTTGTTGCCCAGGGTGTAGCGCCAGAGGGCGCGGCGTGATTGGTCTTTGTTCGTACCCTGCACCAGTTCCAGACCGCCGACACCGGCATGGTCGAAAAGATGCAGCACCTGATCGGCACTGATGGGGTGGTCGGTCCAGGCATCGCTGCCGGGCTGACGGCTCAACAGGCGGCGGTCGGTGAGGACCAGCAGGCCGGGAGCAAAGTGGAGGCGGGCGTCAAGGTCGGTTTCGAACCAGGCCAGCAGGGTTTCGTCCTGGGTGACCGGGGTTTGCCAAGAGGCGGGCAGGGGGGCGAGGGCGCCGTTGGGGGTGTTGCGGATTTGGACAGTCATGGGCACAGGAGTATACCCGCCCTTACTCCATCCTCCGGCCCCCGGCGCTCCAGCAGAAGCCCCGATTAACCGCTGTTTCTCCTGCTTGCGGCACCGACGGTAGGGTGTGGTCGGCTGTATCATTACAAACCATTACACAAGAGTGCCCTTCGTTTTACTGACATTGGTAAACCAAACACCAGGCACCGCGTTAATCCGACTATCTCGTTCGTCACTCTGCCCATGAGCCATAACAAGAAAGACATCGAATTTCTCCGCCTCATCCATCTGCGTGGTCCCAATATGTGGACCTACCGTCCAGTCATCGAAGCCTGGATCGACATCGGTGCTCTGGAAGATTGCCCCTCCAACAAAATCCCCGGTTTTTACGAACGACTCTCGGCCTGGCTGCCCAGCCTGGTTGAGCATCGCTGCAGCTACGAAGAGCGCGGCGGCTTTCTGCGTCGGGTAGAAGAAGGCACTTGGCCCGGCCATATTCTGGAACACGTCACCCTGGAACTGCAGAATCTGGCGGGCATGCCCGGCGGCTTCGGCAAGGCTCGGGAAATGAACAAGCGCGGCCACTACAAGGTGGTGGTGCGGGCCTGGCACGAAGATGTCACCCGGGAAGCGCTCTATGCGGCCCGGGAACTGATTCTGGCGGCCATGAACGACGAAGCCTACGACGTGGCTGCCACGGTGGAAAAACTCACCGACATGGTGGATTCTCTCTGCCTCGGCCCTTCTACCGCCAGCATCGTGGATGGCGCCGACGACCGGGACATTCCTTCCATCCGTCTGTCGGAAGGCAATTTGGTCCAGTTGGGCTACGGTGCCGCCCAGCGCCGCATCTGGACGGCGGAAACCGACCGCACCAGCGCCATTGCCGAGACCATTTCCCGGGACAAGGATCTGACCAAGACCCTGTTGCAGTCCTGTGGCGTGCCGGTTCCTGAAGGCCGGCTGGTGGATAGCCCCGCCGACGCCTGGGATGCCGCCGAAGACATCGGCGTGCCGGTGGTGGTCAAGCCTTACGACGGCAATCATGGCCGCGGTGTGTTCACCAATCTGACCACCCGCGAACAGGTGGAAACCGCCTACGGCGTTGCCCTGGACGAAGGCAGCGGCGTCATTGTGGAAAAGTTCATCGAAGGCTGCGAACACCGTCTGCTGGTGGTAGGCGACCGTCTGGTGGCTGCCAATCAGGGCGACGAGGCCAAGGTGATTGGCGACGGTAAATCCACCATCTACGAACTGATCCAGAGCCAGATCAATTCCGATCCCCGTCGCGGCGAAACCGAAGAGCACCCCCTCAATCGCATCCGTATCAACTCCAACAGCCTGCTGGAAATCCAGCGCCAAGGCTATGCCGACGAAGACGCTATCGCTCCTGCTGGCGTCGAAGTGATGGTGCAGCGGACAGGCAATCACGCTTTTGACGTGACCGATGAAGTGCATCCCCAGACCGCAGCTATCGCTGCCCTGGCGGCCCGCATCGTTGGTCTGGACATTGCTGGGATCGATCTGGTGGTCAAGGATATTTCCAAGCCTTTGACCGGGCAGGGCGGTGCCATTGTTGAAGTGAATGCCGGCCCCAGCCTGCTGATGCACCTCAAGCCCGCCGTGGGCAAACCCCGTCCGGTGGGCAAGGCCATTGCCAATCACCTGTTCCCCATTGGTGACAGCGGTCGCATTCCGGTGGTGGGTGTCTGCGGTACCGCCGGTAGCGCCATGGTTTCCCGCCTCATCGGCCGCCTGCTGCAACTGGCCGGCAAGTACATCGGCGTGGCCTGTGCTGACGGCCTCTATTTGAATCACCGCCGCAGCGAAGCCGGCGACCGGGCCCACTGGGAACCGGCGCGGCGTTTGCTGATGAACCGGGCCGTGGAAGCCGCCGTGATCGAAAACGGCTTCGAGGCCATTCTTGGCGAAGGGCTGGCCTATGACCGCTGTCAGGTGGGTGTGGTCACCCGCATTGACCCCGACAAGCATCAGGAAGAGATGTACATCGACAGCCCCGAGATGGTGATGAAGGTGGTGCGGACCCAAGTGGATGTGGTGTTGAAGGAAGGCGCTGCCGTCCTCAATGCCGACGATGCCCTGGTCAGTGAATTGGGGGCACTGTGCGATGGCGAGGTGATCTACTTCGCTCTGGAACGCAGCAACCCCACCGTGACCGCTCATCTGGCTGAAGGCAAGCGAGCCGTCTTCCTTTTGGGTAGCCGTCTGGTGCTGGCCAAGGGCCGCGACGAGACTTTGCTGCTCGATATGGGCGCCACGCCCTTGCACGGCTATCAGTCTGACCCGGAATCTGCCTCCCACGTACTGGCTGCCGTCGGCGCAGCCTGGGCCCTGGGCCTCTCCCCCGAGATTATCCGGGCTGGGGTGGAAACCTTCGAACTCGATCCGGCAGCTATTTGAGCCTGCCCCAGACCATCAGGAACTGACCATGGAAGTCTCCCGTATTCGCGCCTTGCGCGGCCCCAACCTGTGGAGCCGCCACACCTCCATCGAAGCCATCGTCTCCTGCGAAGAGGCCGAGCGCGTCATCGCTGATCTTGACGGCTTCGAGGCTCGCCTGCGCAACCGTTTTCCCGAAATCGGTTTGCTCTCTCCTGCCAACCACAAAGAACCTATCTCCCTGGCCCACGCCCTGGAGTTCGCCACCCTCGGCCTTCAGGCCAGCGCCGGTTGCCCGGTGACTTTCAGCCGCACGACCCAGACCCTGGAAACCGGTACCTATCAGGTGGTGGTGGAATACACCGAAGAGCCCGTGGGTCGGCTGGCCTTTGAATTGGCCCAGGAGTTGATTCAGGCAGCGGTGAACGACACCCCCTTTGATCTGGATGGCACCTTGCACCGACTGCGGGAGCTGGACGAGGACGTGCGTCTCGGTCCTTCCACCGGCTCCATCGTGGATGCAGCGATTGCCCGGGGCATCCCCATTCGTCGCCTGACCGAAGGCAGCTTGGTCCAGTTCGGCTGGGGCAGCAAACAGCGCCGCATTCAGGCCGCCGAGATGGACTGCACCAGCGCCATCGCCGAAGCCATTGCTCAGGACAAAGACCTGACCAAACAACTGCTCCACGCCGCTGGTGTGCCGGTGCCCATCGGCCGCTCGGTGAAGGATGCCGACGACGCCTGGGTAGCGGCCCAAGAAATCGGCCTGCCGGTGGTGGTCAAACCCCGGGACGGCAATCAGGGCAAGGGCATTTCCGTCAATCTGCAGACCGAAGCCGAGATCAAGGCGGCCTATCAAACGGCCATCGAGTTCCGCGACGACATCATGGTCGAACGCTTCCTGCCGGGCTTGGACTATCGCGTCCTGATCGTCGGCGACAAGCTGGTTGCCGCTGCCCGCCGCGAACCGCCCCAGGTGATTGGCGACGGTACCCACACCGTGCGCGAGCTGGTGGACATCGTCAATAGCGACCCCCGCCGCGGCGAGGGCCATGCCACCTCCTTGACCAAAATTCGTTTCGACGACATTGCCCTGGCTACTTTGAGCAAGCAGGGCATGGCGGCGGATACCGTGCCTGATCGTGGTGCCCGGGTGACCCTGCGCAACAACGCTAATCTTTCCACCGGCGGTTCCGCCACTGATGTGACCGACGACGTTCATCCCGAAGTAGCCGCCCGCTGCGTGGCCGCCGCCAAAATGGTGGGGTTGGACATCTGCGGTGTAGACGTGGTTTGCGACACCGTGCTCAAACCCCTGGAAGCTCAAGGGGGCGGTATCGTTGAAGTGAATGCCGCACCCGGCCTGCGCATGCACCTTGCGCCGTCCTTCGGCAAGGGCCGCAACGTCGGCGAAGCCGTGATTTCCACCATGTACGCCGACGGCTCCGATGGCCGCATTCCTGTGGTGGCGGTGGCCGGTACCAACGGCAAGACCACCACGGTGCGCCTGACCGCCCACCTCATGGGCCAGAACGGCAACCGGGTCGGCATGACCGGTACTGATGGTGTCTATATTCAAGGCCAGCGCATCGACAGCGGTGATTGCAGTGGTCCCAAGAGCGCCCGTAATGTGCTGCTCCATCCCTTTGTGGATGCGGCAGTATTCGAAACGGCCCGGGGCGGCGTGCTGCGGGAAGGCTTGGGGTTTGATCGTTGCAATGTGGCCATTGTCACCAACATCGGTCTGGGCGACCACCTGGGACTGAACTACATCAGCACCGTGGAAGACCTGGCGGTAGTGAAGCGGGTCATCGTTCAGAACGTAGCCAGCAACGGTACTGCCGTGCTCAACGCCGCCGATCCCAGCGTGGTCAAGATGGCTGCTTCTTGTCCCGGCTCTGTCACCTTCTTTGCCCGGGACGTGCACCATCCGGTCATGGCAACGCACCGGGCCCAGGGCAAGCGTGTGGTTTTTGTGGAAAACAACGAGATCGTCTGCGTGGAAGGGTCGTTCTCCGAACGCATCTCTCTGCACGATGTTCCCCTGACCCACAACGGCACCATCGGCTTCCAGGTGGAAAACGCCATGGCCGCCACAGCTGCTGCCTGGGCGCTTAATATCGATTGGAAATTGATCCGTACCGGCTTGGCGACCTTCGTCAATGATGCCCAAAGTGCTCCGGGCCGCTTCAATCTGTTCAGCTACAAGGGCGCCACCCTGATTGCCGACTACGGTCACAATCCGGATGCGATCCAGGCCCTGACCAACGCCGTGGAGGCCATGCCCAGCAAGCGCCGGGCTGTGGTGATCTCTGGTGCCGGTGACCGTCGTGACGAGGACATCCGTCAGCAGACCGAGATTCTTGGGGATGCCTTCGACGATGTGATCCTCTTTCAGGATGCCTGCCAGCGGGGCCGAGAGGATGGCGAGGTGTTGGCGCTACTACGTCAAGGGCTGGCCAAGGCCAAGCGGACTAGCCATATTGAGGAAATCCGTGGCGAGTTTCTGGCCATCGATACAGCCCTGGCGCGCCTGCAGTCCGGCGATCTTTGCCTGATCCTGATCGATCAGGTGGAGGAGGCTTTGGAACACATAGCCAAGCGGGTGGCTGAAGCCTGAACAGGGTTTGAGCTTTGAATGAAAATAGGGCGCCAAGGCGCCCTATTTTTTGCCCGAAGTTTGTGGCTTAACTACCCATGATGCTTTTGGCTACAGCCTCGGCCACTTCAATGCCGTCGACGGCGGCAGACAGAATCCCTCCCGCGTAACCAGCCCCTTCACCGGCGGGGAATAAGCCCTTGGTGTTCAGACTTTGGTATTTCTCATCGCGGGTAATGCGGATAGGCGATGAGGTGCGAGTTTCAACGCCAGTCAGGATGGCGTCCCCCATGTCAAAACCCTTGATCTGTTTGCCGAAGGCGGGAATTGCTTCCCGCAGGGCGTCGATTACGTAATCCGGGGCGCAGGAGGACAGGTCGGTCAGATGAACGCCCGGGGTATAGGAGGGCACCACGCTACCAAAGGCGGTGGAGGGCCTGCCGGCCAGGAAGTCTTCAACTCGCTGGCCCGGTGCGGCATAGGTTCCGCCACCGGCCTCGAAGGCGCGGGATTCCCAGTGGCGCTGGAAGTCGATGCCAATCAATGGATTTTTGGTCGCATCGCCGGGGAAGTCTGCGGGGGTGACATTGACCACCAGGGCCGCGTTGGCGTTGCGTTCGTTGCGGGAATACTGGCTCATGCCGTTGGTAACCACCCGGCCCGGTTCCGAGGTGGCCGCCACGACGGTGCCACCAGGGCACATGCAGAAACTATAGGCAGAGCGGCCATTGCCGCAGTGATGCACCAGCTTGTAGTCCGCTGCCCCAAGCAGGGGGTTGCCGGCGTTGGGGCCAAGGCGTGCCTTGTCGATCAGGGATTGGGGATGCTCGATGCGGAAACCGATGGAGAAGGGCTTGGCTTCGATATACACCCCCCGTTGATGCAGCATCTCGAAGGTGTCCCGGGCGCTGTGGCCGACAGCCAGCACCACGTGCTTGCTGGTAATACGTTCGCCACTGACCAGCACTACGCCACAGATCTGGCCGTTTTCGAGTTCGACATCTTCGACCCGTTGCTGAAAACGTACTTCGCCGCCGAGTTCATGAATGGTCGCCCGCATGGTTTCCACCATGCCCACCAGCTTGAAGGTGCCGATGTGGGGCTTGCTGACGTAGAGGATTTCTTCGGGGGCTCCGGCTTTGACGAACTCGGTCAGCACCTTGCGGCCTCGATGCAGGGGGTCCTTGATCTGGCTGTAGAGCTTGCCGTCAGAGAAGGTGCCGGCGCCGCCTTCGCCAAACTGGACGTTGGATTCCGGATTGAGCACGCTCTTGCGCCACAGGCCCCAGGTGTCCTGAGTCCGCTCCCGCACGGCCTTGCCCCGTTCCAGAATGATGGGGCGAAAACCCATTTGGGCCAGGATCAAGCCGGCAAACAGGCCGCAGGGGCCGGTGCCGATGACGATGGGCCGGGACGAATCGGGGAAATCCGCCGGGGCTTTGGCAACGTAACGGTAGTCCAGGTCCGGTGTTATGGCCAGTTGGGGGCCGCCCCGCTGGGGCTTGAAGTTGCGCTGTACAGCTGCCTCATTCTTGACCTCCACATCTATCGAATAGATGAACAGAATCGCGCGGGGCTTGCGGGCGTCGTAACTGCGTTTAAAGATGGAAAACCCCACCAATTCGTTTTCGGCGATACCCAGATAACGAAGAACGGCTTCCTTGATGGCGCCTTCCGGGTGTTCCAGGGGGAGTTTGACTTGGTTTAATCGCAACATGATTTGGTCCTGAAAGGCCGTAGCTGAGCGGCCTTCGCCGGTAAATGGGCGGAAGAGGGCGCACATTCTATCCCGCCTGTTGCTGGCTGCCTTCCTGTTTGCTGCTCACTGGGTATTAGTTCATGTTGTAAATGTTTTTAACAAAACTACTTGCATCCTGAGGTCGGCGTACATACAATTCAAACGTTCGTTTTAATTGTGTCGAGTCGATATGGAAGCAACTTCAGTCAGCGAAACCCATGAGCGCATTCTTGATGCAGCTGAACGCCTGTTCACGGAGTTCGGCTACGAGGGCACTTCAACGCGGATGGTGACCAGCGAGGCCAAGGTCAACCTGGCGGCGGTGAATTACCACTTCGGTTCCAAGGAAGCCTTGATGGAAGCGGTGCTGCGGCGTCGCCTGGTGATTGTTAACGAAGAGCGGATGCGCGCCCTGGATGAGGCGGAAGCCAAAGCCAATGGCCAGCCCCTGAAACCTTCCCAGATCGTGGATGGTTTCTTTGGCACCTTGTTGCGCATGGCTGAAGACGACAGCAAGGGAGGCCAAACCTTCCAGCGTCTGATCGGTCGCACCATGACTGAACCGGCCAACTTCATCCGCACCTTCCTCGCCGCCGAATACGCCGATGTGGTCGAACGTTACAAGACGGCCCTGTTCAAGGCCCTGCCTGATGTGCCCAAGGCCGAAATCGTCTGGCGCTTCCATTTCATGCTGGGCGCCACTTCCTACGCTATTGCCGGTACCGATGCCCTGCAACTGGTCACGGACTGGGAAGTGGATGAAGACGAAGGGACGCAACACGAAAAGCTGTTGTCCCGTTTGATGTCATTCCTGCTGGGGGGGCTGCGCGCGCCTCTGCCCCAGTTCTCCGAACCGTCCTGATGTTTCCGGTTCTCTTTTCCTCCATTAGTTGTTGATCGTCCCGAAAGGAAACGACCATGAATTCAACCCTCCTCACCACAGCGCTTGCCCTGGCGCTCTTTGTCGGTCTGATCCTCGTTCGTCCTTTGCGGCGGGCCTGGATCAGCCGACCTCTTTTTTCAATCTACAAACGCATCCTGCCCCAGATGTCCGACACCGAGCGGGAAGCGCTGGAGGCCGGTACGGTCTGGTGGGAAGGTGAATTGTTTCGCGGCAAGCCCGACTGGAAGAAGCTCCACGCCTATCCGCAACCCAAGCTGCGGGCGGAAGAACAGTCCTTCATGGACAACGAAGTGGAAGAAGCCTGCCGCCTGGTGGACGACTGGAAGGTCTCCCAGGAACTCTACGATCTGCCTTCCGAAGCCTGGAGCTACATCAAGGCCAAGGGCTTCCTCGGCCTGATCATTCCCAAGCGTTACGGCGGTCTGGAGTTCTCAGCTTTTGCCCACTCCCAGGTCATGACCAAGCTGTCCACCCGGTCCTCGGCTCTGGCGGTGTCAGTCATGGTGCCCAATTCCCTCGGCCCGGCTGAACTGCTGCTGCATTACGGCACTGAAGCACAAAAGAACCACTATCTGCCTCGCCTCGCCAAGGGCGTGGAAGTGCCTGCCTTCGCCCTGACCAGCCCCTGGGCCGGTTCCGATGCGGCGGCAATTCCTGACTTTGGCATCGTCTGCAAGGGTCAATGGCAAGGCAAGGAAGTTCTGGGCATGCGGGTTAGCTGGGACAAGCGTTACATCACCCTGGCCCCGGTTTGCACCATTCTCGGTCTGGCTTTCCGTCTCTACGATCCTGATGGCTTGCTGGGCGACAAGAAGGACATCGGTATCACCTGCGCCTTGGTGCCCCACGATCATCCCGGCGTGGATATCGGTCGCCGTCACTTCCCCCTCAACGCCGTGTTCATGAACGGTCCGACCAA
Source organism: Rhodocyclaceae bacterium (assembly GCA_036504515.1). Lineage (GTDB taxonomy): Bacteria > Pseudomonadota > Gammaproteobacteria > Burkholderiales > Rhodocyclaceae > AWTP1-18. Next base: position 33,752 of record DASXVA010000012.1, on the reverse strand, counting down.
GGGTAAAGACGTGTTCATGCCCCTTGAGTTCATCATCGGCGGTCCCGCCATGGCAGGGCAGGGCTGGCGCATGTTGATGGAGTGTCTGGCTGCCGGCCGTTCCATCTCCCTGCCTTCTTCCAACACTGGCATGGCCAAGCTGACGGCCCGCACCGTGGGTGCTTACGCCCGAGTTCGCAGCCAGTTCAAAATGGCTGTGGGCAAGTTCGAAGGGGTAGAAGAAGCTTTGACCCGCATTGCTGGTCACACCTATACGGCCGATGCCGTGCGCTCCATGACAGCTGGCGCTGTGGATCTGGGCGAACGTCCCTCCGTGGTGTCCGCCATTGCCAAGTACCACGTGACCGAACTGGCCCGCCAGGTCGTGAGCGACGGTATGGACGTTCTGGGCGGCAAAGGCATCTGCCTCGGCCCCTCCAACTTCCTCGGTCGTGCCTATCAACAGGTGCCTATCGGTATCACGGTGGAAGGCGCCAACATTCTTACCCGCAGCCTGATTCTGTTCGGTCAGGGGGCCATTCGTTGCCATCCCTACGTGCTGAAGGAAATGCAGGCCGCCCTTGATCCCGACAGCGCCAAAGGCCTGAAGGATTTCGACAGTGCCCTGTTCGGCCATGTGGGTTACACCATCGGCAACGGCCTGCGGGCTGTCTGGCTGAGCCTGACCGGCGCCCACTTCAACGGCACCCCGGACAAGATCGCCCCGGAAACCCGTCGCTACTACCAAGTGCTCAACCGCTATTCCGCAGCCTTTGCGCTACTGTCCGACGCGGCCATGCTGACCCTGGGCGGCGACCTCAAGCGCAAGGAAAAACTCTCGGCTCGCCTGGGCGATGTGCTGTCCCAGCTCTACCTGATTTCCACAGTGCTCAAGCGCTATGAAGATGAAGGTCGTCAGGCCGCCGATGCACCTTTGATGCACTGGTCCATTCAACACGCCCTGCACAAAACGCAAATCGCTTTTGACGGCATCCTCGCCAACTTCCCCGGTGGCTTGCTGCCAGCCGTTCTGGGTCGCCTGCTGTTCCCCTTCGGTGCGGCCTGCAAAGCACCCAGCGATGACCTGGGACACGCTGTGGCCAAGCTGCTGGTTTCACCTTCTGCCAGCCGTGATCGTTTGACCAGTGGTACCTACGTACCCAAGACGGAAGACGAAGCCGTGGGCGCCGTGGAGCTTGCCCTGCAAGCCACCATCGATGCCGAGCCTATCGAAGCCAAGATCCGCGAGGCCGAAAAGAAGGGCATCTTCAAGGGCAATCCTCTTGCCAATGTGCGGGATGTGGCCCTGGCTGCCAAGGAAGCTGGCGTGGTTACTGCGGCGGAATACACGGTGCTGGAACGCCGCAACCACCTGCGCGACATCGTGATCCGGGTGGACGATTTCTCCTTCGACTTCGGCGTGGCCTCCGCTCTCAAGCGCGACGCCCTGCGTCTGGCTGCCTGATCGGAGCACATCATGGCCTTCAAACCCATCTACATTGTCGACGGCGCCCGCACTCCCTTCCTCAAGGCGCGTACTGGCCCCGGTCCTTTCGCCGCCTCTGATCTGGCGGTGCAAGCGGGCAGGGCGCTGCTGGCTCGGCAACCCTTTGCCCCGGAAGACCTGGATGAAGTGATCCTCGGCTGCGCCAGTCCCTCGCCGGACGAAGTGAACATTGGTCGCGTCGTCGCCCTGCGCATGGGCTGCGGCCAGAAGGTGACCGGCTGGACCGTGATGCGCAATTGCGCCTCCGGCATGCAGGCTCTGGATTCGGCCATGGCCAACATCCACTCCGGCCGTTCGCAACTGGTGTTGGCCGGTGGCGTTGATGCCCTGTCCCGGGCACCGCTGCTCTACGCCGATGCCATGGTGCTGTGGTTTGCCGCCATGATGCAGATGAAAACCATGGGCCAGAAGGCCGCCCATTTCCTCAAGCTCAAACCCGGCGTGCTCTTGTCACCGGTCATTGGCTTGATGAAGGGGCTGACCGATCCCGTCGTCGGCCTGCTCATGGGCCAGACCGCCGAAAACCTGGCGTGGCGTTTCGGTATCAGCCGCGAAGCCATGGATGCCTTCAGCCTGCGTTCCCATCAACGTACTCTGGCCGCCCAGCAGCAAGGTGCCCTGCAGGAAATCGTTCCCCTGATCGATGCCAAGGGCAATGTCTATAGCGAGGATGACGGTATTCGTGCCGATGCCAGCCTGACCGGTCTGTCCAAGCTCAAACCTTTTTTCGACAAGAAATATGGCCGGGTGACCCCCGGCAACAGTTCCCAGATCACCGACGGTGCCGCCTGGCTGTTGCTGGCTTCGGAAGAAGCCGTGGCGCGCTGGAAGCTGGAATCCATCGGTCGCATTGTCGATGTCGAGTGGGCCGGGCTTGATCCTGCCCAGATGGGCCTTGGCCCCGTCCATTCCGTAACACCCATTCTGCAACGGCAGGGGCTCGGCCTTGATGACTTGGACCTGTGGGAAATCAACGAAGCTTTTGCCGCCCAGGTCCAGGGTTGTATCGCGGCCTGGCAGGACGACGACTACTGCCGCAAGGAACTGGGCCTGCCCGGCACCTTGGGCAAGCTGGATGAAGACAAATTGAACGTGGACGGTGGTGCCATCGCCCTGGGTCACCCCGTAGGCGCATCCGGTGCCCGCATTGTGTTGCACCTAGCTCAGGCCCTGCGCGCCCGCAAGCTGAAACGGGGCATTGCCAGCATCTGCATTGGCGGCGGCCAGGGCGGCGCCATGATGGTGGAGGTTTGAGATGAACATGAATGACATTCCCCAAAAAAATGCGCAACAGTGGCAGCACTGGCAACTGAGCCGCGACGATCAGGGCATTGCCTGGCTGGTGCTGGATAAGGCCGGTGAAAACGCCAACTCCTTGTCCAAGGCCGTCATGGCCGAACTGGGTAGCGTGCTTGATCAATTGGACAAGACTCCGCCCAAGGCTCTCGTGATTCGCTCCGGCAAAGAGGCAGGATTCATCGCCGGTGCGGACATCTGCGAGTTCGATGAGCTGCAATCCACCGAAGCGGCCAAGGCCATGGTGGCGCGCGGCTGGAACTTGTTCAACCGTCTGGCGGCCGTGCGTTACCCAACCCTGGCGGTCGTGCGGGGCCATTGCCTCGGGGGCGGGCTGGAACTGGCTCTGGCCTGCCGGACACTGCTGGTAGTAGATGAACCCGGCACCCGTTTGGGACTGCCCGAAGTGATGCTGGGCATCTTCCCCGGTTGGGGCGGGATGCTGCGTTTGCCCCAACGAGTTGGCCCTTCCGCTGCCCTGGACATGATGCTGACGGGCAAGACCCTGGATGCCAAGCGAGCAAAGCGAATGGGTTTGGCCGACGAATGCGTACCGCCCCGGGTAATGGAGTCCGCCGCTCGCATGCTGGCGCTGAATCCTCCCGCTCGACGCCCTTTGCCGCTGATGCAACGGCTGTTGAATGGCCCTTTGAAAGGTATTGTTGCTGCCCAGGCCCGCAAGCAGGTGGCCCGCCGCGCCCGGCCGGAACACTATCCGGCGCCTTACGCAATCATTGACCTCTGGGCCAAGTACGACGGCAATGCGGTCGCTGCGCCGGAGATCACCGAGCGCATTGTTTCCTCCAGCACGGCTCGCAATCTGGTTCGTGTATTCCGACTGCAGGAGCGTCTCAAGGCTTTTGGCAAGAGTGATGATGGGGACAACTTCAAGGTGCGTCGCGTCCATGTGGTGGGTGCCGGTGTCATGGGCGGCGACATTGCTGCCTGGTGCGCTCTCCGGGGCATGACCGTGACCCTTCAGGATCAGGATATGGCGCGTATTGCTCCAGCCATGAAGCGGGCCTATGCCCTATTCGGCAAGCGCATTCGCGACAAGCTGCTGTGCCGGGCCGCCATGGATAGGCTGATCCCCGACCCTGACGGACAGGGTGTTCGTCACGCCGATGTGATCATCGAAGCCATCTTCGAGAATTTGGAAGCGAAACAAGGCTTGTTCCTGCGCATCGAAGCCCTGGCCAAGCCCGATGCAATTATTGCTACCAACACTTCCAGTCTGCGCATCGAACAGATCCGCGACGTGATGGCTAAGCCAGAACGGTTGGTGGGCATCCACTTCTTCAATCCCGTTTCCAAGATGCCCCTGGTGGAAGTTGTCGGTGCCCCAGGCACTGATCCCCGTGCCCTGAGCCGTGCCGCAGCCTTCATTCGCGCCATTGATCGTCTGCCCTTACCGGTGAACAGTGCCCCAGGTTTTCTGGTCAATGCGGTCCTTGCGCCCTACATGCTGGAAGCCATGCGCTGCGTGGATGAAGGCATCGCGCCAGAAACCGTAGATGAAGCTGCCCTGGCCTTCGGTATGCCCATGGGGCCCATGGAACTGATTGACACCGTAGGCCTCGACATCGCCATGGCCGCCGGCAAACAACTTGGTGGCACGACACAGGTGCCCCGTTGCCTGGAAGAAAAAATCGGTCAGGGTGATCTGGGACGCAAGAGCGGTCGCGGTTTCTACATTTACAGCAATGGCAAAGCGCAAAAAGGCACGGCAGGTGTTGTGCCGGCTGGCCTCGCTCAACGCCTGGTGGCCCCTTTAATTGAACGCAGCCAAAAATTGGTAGAGGAGGGCATCGTCGCCGATGCTGACCTGGCCGATGCGGGCGTAATTTTCGGCACAGGGTTTGCCCCTTTTACTGGCGGACCGCTGAACTACCAAAAGAGTTTGAAGTCATGAAGGTAAAACCAAGTTGTATCCGTGTTGATGATGAAACAAAAACCAATAGGAGGAGTGGAGAAATGAAAACGATCAGTCAAAAACTAATACCGGCTCTTGTAGCCACTGTATTCGCCAGTACAGCCAGTGCCGCAGGTTTCGGTTTGATGGAACAAAGTGGTAGTGGTTTAGGCAATGCATTTGCAGGCTCTGCGGCTGTTGCAGAAAATGCCAGCACGATCTACTACAACCCGGCAGGGATGACGCAACTGAAAGGTAAGAACTTCTCAGGCGGCGTTGATTACATTTCTCTCGGTGCGAAATTTAGCGACAAGGGATCAACAGGAGCTTACGCAAACGCGCAATCACAGGAAGGGGGGGACTCAGCTTACGTCCCCAATGGTTATTTGTCCTATCAGATCGACGATAAGTGGTTCGTGGGCGTAGGTCTTAGTGTGCCTTTCGGTATGCGTACAAACTATCCCCAGTCTTGGAAAGGTAACTATACCGCTATGGATACGGACATTCAGTCCGTGAACCTCAATCCAAGTGTCGCCTTTAAGTTAAACGAAACAGTCTCTTTGGGCTTTGGCGTCGACTACCAGTTTTTTAAGGCAACTTACAGTGGTTATGCGGGAACTACTGCGGGTGTTTTGAAGGTTCAAGGTAACAGCACCGCTTGGGGTTGGAACGGCGGTGCTCTGTTCAACCTGTCTGAAGCAACGCGAATTGGTATTTCCTACCGGTCTAAGATCAAACACAACATCACTGGGAATTACACGACTGCGGTTGGCGGCAATAGCGCAAGTTTGGACATCGAAGTGCCAGACACTTGGATCATCAGCGGATTCCATAAATTGAATGAAAATTGGGAATTGCTTGCCGATGTAAGCCGTAGTGGCTGGAGTTCCATTCCCCAACTGAAGATCATGACACCCGGTTTTGGGACTGGATCAATCACCAAGGACTATTCCTGGTCAGACACAACACGGTTTGCATTGGGGGCTAATTACTTGGCAACGGAAAGCCTGAAATGGCGCGTTGGTATTGCTTCGGATCAGTCAGTGGTTAACGATGCTCATCGTACGGCTCGATTGCCTGATCAAGACCGTGTCTGGTACACCTTTGGTGTCCAATACAAACCTAACAAAGAAAGTGCGATTGATGTTGCTTACGCCTATATCAAGGCAAAGAAAGCTTCTATTGCTGACACTGCAACAGGGGTTCCTGGCACTTTGATTGGTGAGTTTGATAGCAACGTACAGGTATTGGGTGCTCAGTATTCCTTGAGTTTCTAAGTACTTTCTTGTCACTTCTGCGGGCAGGACATTGCCTGCCCGCAGACCTTAACTGTCAAAACCATGGAAAAACTCATCGTCCGCAAAGCGGCTGTACTCGGTGCTGGTGTCATGGGTGCGCAAATCGCTGCCCATCTTGCCAATGCTGACGTGCCTGTCATCCTGTTTGATCTGGCTGCCAAGGAAGGCCCTGCTAATGGCGTCGTACTCAAAGCCTTGGCTGGTCTCAAGAAACTTGATCCGGCGCCTTTGTCATCCCCCGAAAAGCTGGCTGCGATTACACCGGCCAACTACGAAGAACATCTCCATCTGCTCAAGGACTGCGATCTGGTGATCGAAGCCATTGCCGAGCGTATGGACTGGAAGCTGGATCTGTATCAGAAGATCGCTCCCCATCTGCAGCCCGGCGCCATCGTTGCCTCCAATACTTCCGGCCTGTCCATCAATGCCTTGGCTGATGCCTTGCCAGCCAACTTGCAGCCTGACTTTTGCGGCATCCATTTCTTCAATCCACCACGCTACATGCATCTGGTGGAAATCATTGCGACCCGCAGCAGTGCTGCCGCAACGCTGGATCACCTGGAAACCTGGCTGACCAGCCGTCTGGGCAAGGGCGTTGTTCGCGCATTGGATACGCCTAACTTCGTCGCCAATCGTGTCGGCGTGTTTTCGATCCTGGCGGTCATGCACCATACGGCCCGTCTCGGGCTTGGCTTCGATGCGGTTGATGCCCTCACGGGGCCAAAGATTGGCCGTCCCAAGAGTGCGACTTATCGGACTGCCGACGTGGTGGGACTGGATACCCTGGCCCATGTGGTCAAGACCATGCAGGACACCCTGCCCGATGATCCTTGGCACGACTACTTCAAGACGCCCGAGTGGCTGCAGGCGCTGATTGCCAAGGGCGCTTGGGGTCAAAAAACCAAGGGTGGCATCTTCCGCAAGGCTGGCAAGGAAATCCAGGTGCTTGATTTGGCAGCCCAGGATTACCGTCCATCAGCTGGTGAAATTGCTGATGAAGTCGTGACAATGCTCAAGATCAAGTCACCGGCGGAAAAGTTTGCGGCCCTCCGCGCCAGCAACCATCCCCAGGCCGAGTTGCTGTGGAGCATCTTCCGCGATGTGTTCCATTACTGTGCCGTGCAGTTGGAATCCATTGCCGACAACGCCCGGGATGTGGACTTCGCCATGCGCTGGGGATTCGGTTGGGCCCAAGGCCCCTTCGAGACTTGGCAGGCAGCCGGCTGGCAAGAGATTGCCCAGGCCATTGCCGCCGATATCGCTGCCGGCAAAACCATGAGCAACACACCGTTGCCGGCTTGGGCCTTGGAACGTGATCGCAAGGGCGTGCATTTCCCCGAGGGTTCCTGGTCAGCCAGTCACAAAACCCTGCGCTCCCGTTCCACACTGCCGGTGTACCAGCGCCAGTTGTATCCGGAAAAGGTCTTGGGCGAATTTCCTGCTGCCAAGGGAGAAACGATCTGGGAAACCGATGGTGTCAGGCTCTGGCACTTGCCGGAACAGGATGCAGGTATCGCCATCATTTCCTTTACCTCAAAGATGCACGCCATTGGCAATGAGGTTCTGGATGGTGTGATTGAAGCGGTGGCCCGGGCTGAAAAGGCTTTTGATGGTTTGGTCGTCTGGCACGAGGCTCCTTTTGCTGTGGGTGCCAATCTGGCCCAGGTCAGCGAGGCTATTGCTGCCGGCCAGTTTGATTTGCTCGAAGCCACGGTCGCCAAGTTCCAGCAGGCTTCACAAACCCTTAAATTCGCCCAAGTGCCTACGGTTGCGGCTGTTCAAGGCATGGCCTTGGGTGGCGGTTGCGAGTTTGTGATGCATGCAGCCAAACGTGTCATGGCCCTGGAAAGTTATGTGGGTCTGGTGGAAGCTGGTGTCGGCCTGATTCCCGCCGGTGGCGGTTGCAAAGAGTTTGCGTTGCAGGCATCTAAATTGGCCGCCAGGAGCGCAACACCCGGTGAGGTTTTTACCTTCCTGCAGCCGGTGTTTACCAACATTGCCATGGCCAAGGTCGCCAAGAGTGCCCATGACGCTATTGGTATGGGGTTCGCCAAGGCTTCCGACACGGTACTGTTCAATGCCCATGAACTGCTCTGGGTGGCAATTCGCGAAGCTCGTGCCATGGCGAACGCCGGCTATGCGCCACCAGCGCCGGCCAAGGACATTCCTGTCGCCGGGCTCAACGGCATTGCCACCTTCGAGATGATGCTGATCAACATGAAGGAGGGCGGCATGATCTCTGCCCACGACTATCGCGTTGCCCGGGATGCGGCCATTGCCCTGTGCGGCGGCGAAATCGAAACAGGGTCCAAGGTGGATGAAGACTGGCTGCTCAAGGTTGAGCGTCGTCTCTTTGTCGAACTCCTGAAGCACCCCCTGACTCAGGCTCGGATCAAGCAAATGCTTGAGACGGGAAAGCCGTTGCGCAATTAATGCGCAACAGCTTGTCCCGCCTCCAGCGAGCCGGCAGTTAAACCCCCACCCCCTAGCCCCCGCCCGGGCGGGGGTAATGAAATCGGAGCTTCGCAGTGCGAAGCTCAAAAGTGAGGAGACAACCATGTCCCGCCAGATTCAAGATGCCTACATCGTTGCTGCGACACGTCTGCCGACAGCCAAGCGCAACGGTTTTTTCCGTACCACCCGGCCCGACGACATGCTGGCCCATGTCATTCGTCGTGCTGTCGATCAAGTTCCGGGTCTCGATCCCGCCCTGATCGGCGATGTCATCGTCGGTTGCGCCATGCCGGAAGGCGAGCAGGGCATGAACGTGGCCCGTATCGGCCTGCTGCTGGCCGGTTTGCCCAAAAGTGTGCCTGGCATCACCATCAATCGTTTTTGTTCTTCCGGCTTGCAGGCCGTGGCTGACGCTGCGGCCAAGATTCGCCTGGGCGAGGCCGATGTGATGATTGCCGCCGGTACCGAATCCATGAGCGCCATGCCCCAGATGATGGGCAACAAGGTGTCGCTCAATCCTGCGGTGTTTGCCAAGGAAGAAAACATCGCCATCGCCTACGGCATGGGCCTGACCGCCGAGAAGGTCGCCAATCAATGGAAGATCAGCCGCGACGATCAGGATGCCTTTGCTGTGGCCTCTCACCAGAAAGCCTGCGCTGCCATTGCTGCTGGTCACTTCAGTGCGGAAATTTCCCCTTACACCGTGACGCTGCACCAGCCGGACTTCGCTTCCGGTGCTGTGCGCCTGGTAGAACGGCTGGCGGAAAACGATGAAGGCCCTCGGCCCGATTCTTCTCTGGCTGGTTTGGCCAAGCTCAAGCCAGTTTTCTCGGTCAAGGGCTCGGTCACCGCTGGCAATAGCTCCCAAATGTCCGACGGCGCTGCTGCGGTGGTGTTGGTGTCTGAAAATATTTTGAAGCAATACAACCTGACGCCTCTGGCCCGCTTTGTCGGCTTTGCCGTGGCTGGCGTGGCACCGGAGATTATGGGCATTGGCCCTATCGCGGCCATTCCCAAAGTGTTGGCACAGACCGGCGTCAAGCAGGACGATCTGGACTGGATCGAACTCAATGAAGCCTTCGCTGCCCAAGCCCTGGCGGTTACCCGTGACCTTGGCCTGAACCCGGAAAAGATCAACCCTCTGGGCGGTGCCATTGCCCTCGGCCATCCCCTGGGTGCGACGGGTGCCATTCGGACGGCCACCATCGTCCATGGCCTCAAGCGTACCGGCGGACGCTACGGCTTGGTGTCCATGTGTATTGGTACCGGTATGGGTGCGGCGGGCGTCTTCGAGGCGATGTAAATGAAACCGCAATGGCTGGCGCGTTTGCCCCTCAAATGGCAGGCACGGCTCATGAAGTTCGGCTTCAATTTTCATCCTGCCTTTCGTGGGACGGGAGGAAGGGTTGATTACGTGGCGCCGGACCTGACCCACATCCGGATACGTCTGCCCCTTAACTGGCGTACCCGAAATCTGGTGGGGTCCATTTACGGCGGTTCCCTGTTTGCCGTGACTGATGGTGCCCACCCGACCTTGCTGATGGCCGCCTTGGGGAAGGATGTCATCGTCTGGGACAAGGCGGCCAGCATTCGTTATCGCCGTCCCGGAAGAAGCACGCTTTACGCGGACTTCCGCATTTCACCTCTGGAGGTAGCGGCCATACGAAAGACCCTGGCACGGGACGGAGAGACGGATCGGACCTACACCGTTGAACTCAAGGATAAAGGCGGCCATGTCCACGCCCTGGTGGAACGGACGGTCTATATCGCAGACAAGAAGCACTACAAAAACAAAAAGGCAGGAGAGAACCAACTATGAAAAAGCGCTCGGGTATTGCCCTATTTATTGCCGCCTTAGCCCTGTCTGCTTCCTTGCAGGCAGCGGAAGTGGCCGGTGTTCGTGTGGATGACCGACTCACGGCCAATGGTCGGGAGTTGGTGCTCAATGGTGCCGGTTTGAGGACCAAGCTGTTCTTCAAGGTCTATGTGGCGGCACTTTATGTTCCCCAGAAGTCCGGAACAGCCGCTTCTGTTCTTGAGTCCATCGACCCCGCCAGAATCAACCTGCGCCTGATGCGGGACCTGGATGCCGAGACGCTGCATAGCGCCTTGCTCGACGGCCTGTTGCCGAATCTGCAGGAAGGTGAACAGGCAAGCCTTCAACCCTTCCTTGATCAGTTGGGGGCTCTGATGCGCCGTATCAACAAAATCAGCACGGGCGATACCGTGACCTTGGACTTCACCCCGGAAGGATTGGCCGTGAGTCTGAATGGCGATGCCCGTGGCACCGTGGCTGGAGGCCGCAATGCCCGACGTTTGTTATCGATCTGGCTGGGAAGTCATCCGGTGGATGAAAAACTGAAAAAGGCATTGCTGGGCAGTTAAGTCGGCAAGCCAAGATAAAAGAATAAAGAGGAGGAACCATGGAAAAAACCTGGCTCAAGAGTTATCCCGATGGGGTTCCCGCGGAGATTGACCCGAACCGATATCCCTCGCTGGTCAGCATGCTGGAAGAAAGTTTTACCAAGTACGCCGATCAGGTGGCTTATATCAGCATGGGGCGCGAGCTGACCTATGGCCAGCTTGATCGTCTGTCCCAGGATTTTGCCGCCTGGTTGCAAAGCCGGGGGCTGGGGAAGGGGTCCCGGGTGGCATTGATGATGCCCAATCTGTTGCAATATCCCATTTGTCTGTTCGGTGCCTTGCGGGCGGGCTGCGTGGCGGTGAACTGCAATCCACTTTATACCCCCCGGGAGCTGGCCCATCAGCTGAAGGATTCCGGAGCGGAAACCATCGTGGTGGTGGAAAACTTCGCCGCGACCTTGCAGGAAGCTTTGCCCCATACCGACCTCAAGCATGTCGTGATCACGACGGTGGGAGACATGCTTGGGCATGTGAAGGGCAGGGCCATCAACTTTGTTTTGCGTCGGGTGAAAAAGGTCATTCCGGCCTGGTCCATTCCCGATGTACTCAACTTTCCCAAGGTGCTGGCGGAAGGTGGACGGCAAACGTTCAAGCGAGTAGACCTGCATCCCGAGGATCTGGCTTTCCTTCAGTACACCGGTGGTACTACGGGTGTTGCCAAGGGCGCCATGCTGAGCCATCGCAACATCGTTTCCAATGTGCTTCAGGCGGAAGCCTGGATCAGCCCTGCGGTACGGGAGGGCAAAGAGCTGATCGTCACGGCGTTGCCGCTGTATCACATCTTCGCTTTGACGGCGAATTGCCTGACCTTCCTCATGATCGGCGCCTGCAATCTGCTCATCGTCAATGCCCGGGATATTCCCGGCATGATCAAGGAAATGAGCAAATATCCCTTCACCGCCGTGACCGGGGTGAATACCCTGTTCAACGCGCTGCTCAACAATCCCGACTTTCTCAAACTCGATTTTTCTACGCTGCGGCTTACCCTCGGCGGTGGCATGGCTGTACAGCAGGCCGTTGCCGATCGTTGGGAAAAGGTCACGGGCAAGCCCCTGGCCCAGGCCTATGGCCTGACCGAGACTTCTCCCGCTGCAACGATTAATCCCTTGAACTTGGCCGGTTTCAACGGCTCCATCGGCCTGCCGATTTCTTCGACGGAAGTGGTGATCCGCGGCGACGACGGTCACGAGGTGGTTCAGGGCCAAGTGGGAGAAATCTGCATTCGCGGCCCCCAGGTCACCAAGGGCTATTGGCATCGTGCCGATGAAACCTCCTTTGTCTTGGGCGACGATGGTTTTCTCCGCACTGGCGACCTGGGCTACATCGATGAGAAGGGCTACATCTTTTTGGTGGATCGCAAGAAGGACATGATTCTGGTGTCCGGTTTCAATGTGTATCCCAACGAGGTGGAGTCTGCCGTGATCCTCCATCCCGATGTGATGGAAGTCGCCGCCATTGGCGTGGCGGACGAACACTCCGGCGAGGCCGTGAAGATTTTTGTGGTGCGGAAGAATCCTGACCTGACTGCCGAAGCGCTGATTGCCCACTGCCGCAAGGAGTTGACGGGCTACAAGGTGCCTCGTCATGTGGAGTTTCGCCATGACCTGCCGAAAACCAATGTGGGCAAGATTCTGCGTCGCGCCCTGAAAGAAGGAGCCTGATCGTGCCCATCCCCGCTACGCTCCAAGGGCGGCTGTCACTGCCGGTGATAGCTTCGCCCATGTTCATCGTATCCAACCCGGAACTGGTGATTGCCCAGTGTCTGGGCGGCATCGTAGGCAGCTTTCCTGCCTTGAATGCTCGCCCTCAGGAGACGCTTGGGCAGTGGTTGACCCAGATAGAAACAGCCCTGGCCGAGGCACGGAAAGCTGACCCTAGCCGACTTGTTGCACCCTATGCGGTGAACCAGATCATTCACCAAAGCAACACGCGCCTTGAGCAGGACATGCAGGTTTGTGTCGAACACAAGGTGCCCATCATCATCACCAGCCTGCGGGCTCCCGATGCCATCGTGCCCCACGTCCATGGCTACGGCGGTCTGGTTTTTCATGATGTGATCAGCGTTCGTCACGCAGAAAAGGCGCTGGAAGCCGGCGTCGATGGATTGATCCTGGTCTGTGCCGGCGCTGGCGGTCATGCCGGAACCTTGAGTCCCTTCGCCCTGGTCAATGAGGTGCGGCGCTTTTACGACGGCCCCATTATTCTTTCCGGCGCCATTGGTCACGGTCGTTCCATTCTCGCCGCCCAGGCCCTGGGGGCCGATATGGCCTACATGGGAACCCGCTTCATTCCCACCCGGGAAGCCAACGCCAGTGAAGCCTACAAGAAGGCCATTGTCGAAGGTGCTGCCGAGGACATTGTCTACACCCCTTATTTCACGGGGGTTGCCGGCAACTATCTGAAAGCCAGCGTCAAGGCAGCAGGGCTGGATCCTGACAACTTGCCCCAGCGGGACAAAAGCTCCATGGATTTTGGCAGCAAGGCCGCTGAAGCTAAGGCCTGGCGCGACATCTGGGGAGCAGGGCAGGGCATCGGTCTGGTGGACAAGGTGCTGGATGTCGCCACCCTGATTGAACAACTCAAAACCGAATATCAAGAAGCCAGGGCGCAGATGGCTGCGCGTGTTGCGCCCTTCGCCTCCTTCTGACCTCTATTTCAGGAAACCCATCATGAGTGATTATTTGCCTCCCGTTACCGACATCCGTTTTGCCATGGATGCCCTGGCGGACTTCGCTTCCATTTCCCAACTTCCCGGTTATGAAGATGCCACGCCCGATGTGGCTGATGCCATCGTGGAAGAGGGCGGTCGTTTTGCTGCTGGCGTTGTCGCACCCTTGAACCGGATCGGTGATAAGGCCGGCTGTCAGCACAGCCCCGATGGCACCGTGACAAGCCCGGATGGCTGGAAGGAAGCCTATCGTCAGTTTTGCGAAGGCGGCTGGAATGGTATCGGCTCACCGGTGGAATACGGTGGTCAGGGGCTTCCCGGCGTGCTTTCCATGGCGGTCAAGGAAGTGGTGACTTCGGCAAACCTGTCTTTTTCCCTTGGTCCCTTGCTCACGGCGGGCGCCATTGAGGCCATCAACCGTTGTGCCGATGACAAGCTCAAACAACGCTTTTTGCCGAAACTGGTCAGCGGTGAATGGACTGGCACCATGAATTTGACGGAACCCCAGGCTGGCTCCGATCTTGCCCTGTTGCGGTCAAAGGCGGAACCGGCTGAAGATGGCTGCTACCGGATTTTCGGCCAGAAGATTTTCATTACCTACGGCGAGCACGATCTGGCCGATAACATCATTCATCTAGTGCTGGCCCGACTGCCTGACGCTCCTCCCGGTGTGAAGGGTATTTCCCTCTTTGTAGTGCCCAAGTTCCTCGTCAATGAAGATGGCAGCCTCGGCCCTCGCAACGATGTGCAGTGCGTTTCCATCGAACACAAGCTTGGTATCCATGCCAGCCCCACCTGCGTTATGGCCTATGGGGAGCAGGGTGGTGCGATCGGTTATCTGGTAGGCAAACCCCACCGGGGCCTTGAGTACATGTTCATCATGATGAACGAAGCCCGGCTAGGCGTTGGTCTGCAAGGGGTTGCCATCGGTGAGCGGGCCTATCAGCAGGCCCTGGGCTATGCACGGGACCGTGTTCAAGGTCGGGATGCGGTGACCGGCAAGGATGGCGTGGCCATCATTCACCACCCGGAAATCAAACGCACGCTGCTGTCCATGCGTTCCCGTGTTGAGGCGGCTCGAAGTCTGGCTTACTTGACGGCTTCCTGGCTGGACCGTTCCCATGCCCATCCTGATGCGGAAGAACGGAAACGTTATCTGTTGCAAGCGGAGTTTCTGATTCCTGTGGTCAAGGGCTGGGCGACTGAAATGGGTGTTGATGTGGCATCCCTTGGCGTGCAAGTTCATGGTGGCATGGGCTACATCGAAGAAACCGGCGCTGCCCAGCATTTACGGGATGCCCGTATCACCACCATTTACGAAGGCACCACAGGCATTCAGGCCAATGACTTGGTCTTCCGCAAGCTGATGCGGGACGAAGGTGCGACGGCTCGCTATCTGTTTAGTCTTGTGCAGCAGACCGCCACCGAATGCAGTGCTTCCGGTAATGACTCCCTGAAAGCCATTGGTCTCAAGCTGGCTGTTGCAGCGGAAACCCTTTCCCGGTCCACCCTTTGGATCGCCACGAACTTGCGTAAGGATGTAGCTGGTGTGCTGACGGGTGCCGTTCCTTATCTTTACCAAGCAGGGGCAGTACTGGGGGGCTGGCAGATGGCGTCTGCTGCCTTGGCTGCCAACAAGCACCTTGCCTCGGGCGGGTCAGCTTATAGCCCGACTTTCCTCAAGGAAAAGATCGCGGTGGCGCTTTTCTTTGCTCAGCACATCCTACCTCAGGCAGCAGCATTGGCCGAAGAGGTGACCAATGGTGCAACTTCGGTCACAGCCCTCGCTGACGACTTTTGGCTTGAGTGAAGTTCAAAAGGGCACTTCTGACTGAACCTGAAGCAGCTTCCCTGTCGCCGGATGGGGAAGCTCCAAATAGCTGGCATGCAGCATCAGGCGCGGCGCTTTAGCTCGGGATTGTTCTGTACCGTAAAGATCGTCGCCCAATATCGGGTTTCCCAAGGCTTCCATGTGGACCCGCAGCTGGTGTGATCTGCCTGTAACCGGTTCCAGTTCGACACGGGATGCGTCCTGTACTTCGTCGTAGGAAAGCAGCTTGTAGCGCGTCAGACTAGGACGGCCTTCTTGATAATCGACCTTTTGTTTAGGGCGGTTGGGCCAGTCCACAATCATGGGAAGATTAACTTCGCCTTCGGGTTCCAGAAGTTTTTCATCCACCAAGGCCTGATACCGTTTATTGACCTTGCGGTCTTGAAACAGGATGCTCAGTTCCCGCTGATACTTGGGGCCACGACCCATGACGACGATGCCCGAGGTTGCGAGATCCAGCCTATGCACAATCATTGCATCCGGAAATTCCAGTTGAACACGGCTGAGCAAGCAATCCGCCCGGTCATCACCACGGCCTGGAACGGTTAATAGGCCATAAGGTTTGTCCAGCACGATCACCTGTTTTGACAGATGGAGAATGCGTAAACCCTCATGGGCTGGCGGTTGGTATCGAAACTCAGGCATGAGCCAAATTATATCAAACGTCCGATAATGTATATTATGTCAAATTATGGGTTGACTCAGATACGGCAGTATCTAAAAGCTGGCTTGTAGTAACTCCACCGCTTCCAGCATCAAAGCAGTTCCAAAACTCTTTCTGGTGGTCGGCCAATGACTGCTCGATTTCCTTTGATAACGATAGGACGCTCAATCAGGATGGGATGGCTGACCATGGCCTCAAGCCATTCGGTATCGCTAAGGACTTTTCCTGCGTACAGTTCCTTGAAAACTGTCTCACTGTGACGGATCAATTCTTCGGGGCGAATTCCTAGCTGTTTAACGATAGTCGCCAGTTCATCTTTACTTGGTGGTGTTTTGAGATATTCCACCACATCGGCATCAATACCGTTTTCAGCAAGCAAGCTGCAAGCACTGCGACTCTTGCCGCAGCGTGGGTTGTGAAAGATACGAATCTTTTCCATAAATAAACTGGCTAATTCTGCCCAACCCCCAAAAATGTAAAACTAACTGGATTGGATGTTCTATTAGCTAAAATTTTTGTGCGGATACACATGGATTTATCGGGTTTCAAACCGAGATCATCATATTTTTCATGCGGCTCAATTCCATAGGGCCGATCAATTTTACATTTTTGGGGAATGGGCAACTTCATTAGCAATTCTATTTAAATTCATGCTGTTAGAAATTTCGCCTAGGACTAACCCACCAACGGTTCGATAACTCAAATCGCTAGTTGTCCCAACGTTGGGACATTCGCCTACTTTCTTTTCCACTCCTATCGCATGACCGACAGCGCCTTCATGCTCATGAGACAATCCTGCTCATGTCTGAATTTGTCTACCGGCCCCCTCCTCACCAGGGCCTCACGGTCCTGTACGTTTCAAAGCAACTGATCATTCTGGAAAAGCCTGCTGGCTTACTGACCGTCCCCGGTCGCGGCGATGATCGTGCCGACTGCCTACTCTCCCGGGTACAAACCGAATTCCCGGATGCTATGACCGTGCACCGGCTCGACCTTGCCACATCCGGCATCGTCGTCATGGGCCGCGGCCCCAAGTATCAACGGGAACTGAGCATCCTTTTCCAGAATCGCAAGGTCAGCAAGCGCTACCAAGCCTTGGTGGATGGACAATGGGCACCGGGTACTGAAGGTGAAGTGAACCTGCCAATGATTGTGGATTGGCCCAATCGCCCCAAGCAGAAAGTCGACCATATTGACGGCCGCCCCAGCCTAACCCGCTACCGTGTCCTCAGTACAGACGCCGATACCGCACGAGTTGATTTGGAGCCGGTTACCGGTCGCTCTCATCAACTCCGGGTTCATATGGAGTCCGCTGGCCACCCCATCTTGGGCGATGACCTCTACGGAACGGAAGAATCGCGGGCAAAGTCTGATCGCCTGATGCTACATGCCTGCTTTATCGAGTTTCTTGATCCGGATACAGGCAAACTGATCAGTATCGAGTCAAAACCGCCGTTTTAATGGGTTTGGGCGCTAGCCACCGGCTGGCACCAGTGACGAATAAAACCGCCGGCTCCGGATTTTCTCGCCACAGGAAACACGGTCCAGGACCTCTTCCGTCAGCAAGGCGTACCACTCATCGGTATCCATGGTCGAGTTCTCCTGGGCCCGAAGCCTGAACAGCGGAATACCGACCACCTGCAGTAACCGATCCTTCAACTCGTCCCGCTGTTTGGCCTCCGCTGAATCGTGGAAATCACTGTCCAATTCAAAGGCAGCCACTGGGTCGCCTTCGTCAGGAATCACCAGCAACGCATCAATCCGACA
This sequence comes from Rhodocyclaceae bacterium, assembly GCA_036504515.1. Lineage (GTDB taxonomy): Bacteria > Pseudomonadota > Gammaproteobacteria > Burkholderiales > Rhodocyclaceae > AWTP1-18. The sequence continues at coordinate 15,952 of DASXVA010000012.1, read as the reverse complement.
CCGCCGACCGTAGCTGACGGTCCTGGGATCCAGGACTGACTGGAGCTTGTCGAAGTCGGCAATCTGGTCCAGGGGGTAATTCGGCAGCGCCGTCAGCCCTGGGAATCGGAGGGAAAGCGCCCGCAGAAAGCATTTCTCCTGCTGGGACCGAAATACTGACTGCCGAAGCCCCAGAGCATCGGAAACCGAATAACTCCCCCACTGGTAGTCCATCACCTGAATCACCCGTTTAGTCCGGATGATGGTTCGGTCGCGGTGATCGGCATCCTTGCTTGTTGGCGGCAGTGCCCGCCGCACGGGTTCATTGGGTCGCCTTTCAGTCGGGGGCCTCGCCTCTCCCTCTGCTGGGTGAGATCGACCTGCTAACTGGCTGGTGAAATTGTCAGGTAGCTCGACCTTGCCGGCCGCAAGAAGCTGGAAAAAGCGGCTGGCGATCCCAGCCTCCGGTGGCTCATCCCGATGCAGGCACTGCACCAGCCCATCCCCGGCCAACACCCTGAGTAGCGTGCGATCCGCATGGTCCATAGCGTCATACACCCCATCGAAGCCATCGAGGAATTCGGAGTACTGGTGCAAAGACAGGAGGCGCCGCAATCCGGCAAAGTCAGGTAAAGCGCTCATGGCTGGGTTTTTGAGCCATTGGGTAACGCTTGAATGGTATCGCTGTGGCGCCAGTTTGTCACTCATAGAGCGTGGCCTGAAAAAGGCCCGCTCCCTAGCATGCCGACCATGGCTGCAGCTCCCAAATCACTGGCAAACATCGATCCCCGGATCCGCTTTGGCAAGCATCTGTCTGCGCTACGTAAGGCCCAGGGATGGTCTCAGGAGGATTTGGCTCTGGAGAGTGGCCTGGCCAGGAGTTATCTGGGCGGCGTCGAACGTGGCCAACGGAACATTTCCCTACTCAATATCTGCAAACTGGCCGAAACCCTACAGATGTCGCCGGCAACCCTGATGGATTTTGATGGCTGATTAAGCCCGTAACTCCGTCTTGCCACATTTGCGACAGGTAACTCTCACTGCCGTCATGGTTTGACCATCCGGAGCCCAGTCATGGGCGCACACCTGCTGCTTCACCACGGATGTCAGCTTGCCAAAAGGTGTCCGGAATTGCGAGGACTGCTCGGCCGCTTTCCGGCGCTGATAAAGCCTTTTTGCCTGCTTCATGTTCTCTCCCCGTATCAAGCTCCAGGCTGAATAGTAACTGCCGGCGTCATCGTCGTCAGGAATCCCTTGATCTGTTCGGCCAGCTTGTCCTGGCTGACCGCTGCCGCCAACGCAACTTCCTGTTGGCGTAATTTATCCGCTTGCTCGGTCACTTGCTGCTCCAATCCCTGGCTTCGGGTCTTTAGTGCGTCCAGCGCCGCCTGCAGCTCGACCACCTGGCGTCCCAACGCTGCCTCATTGAGCGTGACCGCATCCAGTGCCTCCTTGAGGCCCTTGGTCTTGGCCAGGTCGGTTTTGGCCTCCCGCAGACTGGTTTCCGCCTTCGACAGTTCCATTGTCAGGCGGGCATTTTCCTGGTTGGACAGCATGTTTTCCTGCTGTTTCTGGCTCAAGCTCTGATTCAGGGTCTTCAGTTCGGATTGCAGGTACTGGACCTGTTGCTCATGTTGCCGCTGCTCCTGGTCCCGTTGCTCTTTGACGGACTGACGGAAATGCTCAAGTGCTTCCCGGGCGTGCTTGTGCTTTTCTTCCAGGGATTGGCGCAGCACTGCTTCCGCATCCAGCCGCTCCTGCAGATCCGTCACTTGCTGCCCCAGGCGGGCCCGTTCCAGCATCTCCGTTTTCAGGCTGGTGGCGGTTTGTTCGTGCCGAGTCTTTTCGTCGGCCAGGGTTAATTGCAGGCGTTCCAAGGCATCCCGGAACGATGCGGCATCTTTCTGGGTGGCGGCGACTTCTTCATCCTTCTTCGCCAAAGCGATCCGGTGTTTCTCCGCAGCCTCCGTCACGCGAGCTTCAGCCTCCTCATGAAGATTCCCCGCCAAGGTGTCGACCAGGTTTTGTATGGCCTCGCTCACAGCCACTTTGCCACCTTTTCTAGGGCCTTCTTCTTCCTCGATTTCCTTGAGATAGCGATGAATGGTGCTCTTCGAGCCAGTATTGCCAAGCTCAACTCGTACCGCATCGATGGAAGGATTGACGCCCTGGGCAAGCAGTTTTTCGCGGGCGCGTTGCACTTCGGACTTGTAGATTCCACCTCTGGCCATGGCTGACTCCTGTTTATTACGTACCGTATTACATACCACGTTAATACGTTCTATTCATTGAGTCAATCTGTGGCTAAAAAATAATTATCTGACACGGAATAATGAAGGCTTATTCAATGTGATAACGACAAACGAGACCAAAATGATCCATCCATCAAAAACAAGAGGATTAGCATCGTTAAGATGGATAGAACATCCTCTTGGGCATGGAATGGATAACAAATGGCTGAAAACGATGAGGTGCCGTGGGCAATGGATGACTGGTTCGATTTGCAAGAGAAAACCGCTGAGATGGCTGCAGAATTCACATCACGCCCTCCAGTCCTAAATGGCCCTAAGCGGCAACACTTCGTACCACGGTTCTATCTTCTTGAGGGCTTCAGTCGGGCAGGCTCCTTGGCGGTTTATGACCGAAAGCTCGATGAAGTACGGCTGCAGAAGCCTGAAGCAACGGCTGTAATAGGTCATTTCTATACTGCGGAAGATGACCAGGGGCGAAAACGCTACGAGCTGGAGCAGACCCTTTCTGAAATTGAAAGCAAGGCAGCTCCGCTCATCAAAGAACTGGCTGCCAAGGGAAGCCTTACTCCCGAAGAGCGCAGTGATATGGCCATTTTTGTGGCCATGGCCCTCTGCCGAACACCTGATCTCATCGAGTCGTTGAAGTTGGTCAACGGCCATATGGTCAAGAAAATGGCGCAAGCGGCCTTTGGGCGTTACGAAATTGCGAAAGAATCCTTACGCCATGGTCCTAATGCTCCAGCGACAGAAGAGGCGCTGGAAACAGAAGCGCGTTTCATGGCAGAGTTCATCCAAAGCGACCAGTACCAGGTTGAAACCAATCATCAATGGGCCCTAGGGATGTCCATGGATTTATTTGCCGTCATTGCGCCAATCATCGTTGAGCGTCGTTGGTTGGTACTTCACCGAGATAGTGACAAAAGGTCATTCATCACCAGTGACGCCCCTCTGATCTTGACGACGACAGGGCCAAGGAAAAAAGGCGCCTTTACTCAGGGGATTGGTTTTGCGAATACCGATGCTTTGGTGGTTTTCCCCCTGACAGCATCCTCGGTACTCCTCATCTTCGGCTCAGGTGGCTCTCTTCAGCACAAAATTAGTGACTCCATTGGCATCAGGAACATCAATCTAATGATCGCCGATCATTGCCAGCGATTCGTCATTGGTCGTGATGAAATGCTTGTTCGCTCGCTGGTAGACCGTCTTAACTTGGCCGACAAAGCATGGCAGCCGAAAATTCAAGCTGGATAGCCATTTCGGATGCTATTGACCAGCAAGAGCACCGCTTGTTAAATGGTCAACCTGTCACTCTATGAAAGATGAATCTTGAAGGCAGCACTAATGCCAGTCGTTGAGCGGTACAAACAGGATAGTGAGTCCGTTTACAACACTTGGTTCATCGGCAGTGAGGATCGATTAAAGGCTTTCCGCAGTATCCGCCGTGGTGTCACGACGATTGTCGATGACATCAAGAAAGGCGTATTCCCAAACGATTTCAAGGGATCCTCTCTGGAATTCGTGCTGTCTTGCATCTCGGAACAAAAGCAGGTGTTCGAGGGCGCTGCCCACCCCTTTTACTGGAAACCCAAGCTGCGCATTCCCGATATCTACGAGAACGACGGCAACAAGCAGGCCTTTGGTGAGTTTTTGTATGCCTGCCTTGCTGCCTCGGATGCTCTCCATATTGAAAAGGAAGTCTTGCGGTTGGCGAGCCGCGGCATCAAAGGCTTGGGGCCATCCGTGGGGAACATCCTGTACTTCCTGCACCCCACGCTCTTCCCTCCCTTCAACACGGCGATGGTCAATGGCTTCAATGCCCTGTTCCAGTCCAAGAAAAAACTGGGATCCTGGGACAGCTACCTTGAAATGAGGGAAACCATCATCGAGGCCAATGCGTCCCTTGGGGTGCTGTCGAAAGACTTAGGCGCCTTCAGCGGCATGTTGTTTGAAATCGGTGTCGGCCGCCTTTCCCCGGATGAAAGCGGCGCTGGCAGTTTGGTCGGCGAACGGGAAAAGCTGGAAGCAGTCCGCCGCAAACGGCACACCCAGGTCGAGCAAGACATGACTGAGGAACGCTTGCACACCAAAGTACAAGGCCAATTGGCCGAATTGGGTCGTGCGCTTGGCTATGAAGTTTTCGTCGCAAGGAACGACCGTAGCGCGGTTTACGACGGTCGGCCGCTGGGCTATCGCTGCCTGGAGAAATTGCCCGACCTAGGACTCTCAGCCGAAGTGCATTCAACCGTCGAGCTGATCGACGTGCTCTGGCTCTATCCCAAGGAAGCAAGAATCGCCTGCGCTTTCGAGGTCGAGAAGAGCACGTCCATCTATTCGGGAATCCTGCGCCTGACGGACATGGCTCTTTCCATTCCCGGCAAGGAGGACCATCTGTATCTGGTTGCCCCCGCCAAGCGGGAGAAGGAACTGATAGAGCAACTCAAGCGGCCGATGTTCCAACGACCGGAGGAGTTTTCAATCGGTTACATCCTCTTTGAGGACTTGAACCAGCACTTCGGCTCCCTCTGCAAGCTGGGCGAGGACCACCGAATCCTGGACAAACTTGCCTGTCGCTGCTAAGTATTTAGCTAATCAATTTCGGCCACCAGCCTGGTGTCTTGGCCATATAAGTCTGGTATTCCTCTTTGAACACTTGTAGCGCCATTGATTCCTCCGACCGGGCCAGACGAACATAGACCGTCACCAGCACGGGAAAAAGCACCAATGTCACAATGGTTGGCCACTGAAAGAGAAAACCGACCATCACCAGAATGAATGCTGCGTATTGCGGGTGACGAATACGGGCATAGGGCCCTGTTGATGCGAGCTTACCTGTCTTCTGGGCCTGGTAAAGCACGGGCCAAGCCTTAGCAAGGAGCCAGAAGCCGCCGAGGACGAAGACGTTGGACAGGATGTGGAACGGCCCGAAATGGGGATTTCCCCGCCAGCCGAACAACATTTCCGGCAAGTGGCCTGCATCATGGGACAGCCAATTAATCTCGGGATATTTTTCCGTCAGCCAGCCCGACAGTAGATAGATGGTCAGGGGGAAACCGTACATCTCGCTAAACAACGCCACGATGAATGCGGAGAACATCCCCAGCGTCCGCCAGTCCCGGCGGGAGCTGGGCTTGAAGAAGCTGGCGGCAAACAGAATAAAAAAGACCGAGTTGATGACCACCAAAGACCATAGGCCATAGCCGCTATCGTCGTGGCTCATTTCCTCGCCTCCTCGTCTTTACTCTGCTCATGGTGCCTATGGCTGCCATGGTGACCGTGGTGCATGAAACGGTGCATTAATGGGCAAGCAAACAAAAAGAGGTACGGCAGCACGCCGAAGAAATGGGCCCGATGCTCCGACAACAGATAGAACAAGGCAATTGCGGCAAAAGCCCACCAACCCCAGGTGAAACGCCGGGCATGGTGATGATCGTGGATCTCACTTGGGGAACGCTCTTGGCTGAAATCGTCGGTCATGTTTGGGCTCCTTTGTGCAAAGGCTCAGCGAATCTTTGCTGGCGGACGACTACAGCATGCTCCCGTACCTAGGTGAGCTGCATTTTGCAGCTCGTTGGACTCAGTAAACTTCCAAAGCCCTCGACGAAAGCCATGGAAACCGCCTTTTAGCTGTAACCCATGAGAAATGGCAATGGCTTCAATCTGGACTAGTGTTGCTTGCCTCAAGTCGTACTCGACGATCAGATAATCCCGCTCGGTGCTGATGGAGAGTATTCCCATCATTTCGCCAATCTGCTGGCACACATGCTGAATGTCTGTCGGAGTTCCCCCAGCGAGACGCAGCTTGCGCCGTTTGAGCATGGGCTGGATGTCGGCGGTACGCTGACCGGACGTATAAAGGGTGGGGGTTTCCGAAAACCGCTCAAGACATTGCGGCGAACAGAAATGGAAGACCAAACCCTTATAAGTGGTCGAGTGGGACGACTGGGCGACTTCAACATCCATACCGCACACTGGATCGTGGCTTGTGGTCATCGTTTTCGTCATGACTGCGCTCCTTCTTTAATTGTGGCCACGATGGGGATATCTACCTAGTTGGTCAATTCGGTTTTGAAATAACGGGAAAGTGCTGAGCGCATATGGGTGTGCAGCACTGCGTCACTAACCATTGCGACCTCCTGGTGAAGCCGGACAGCGATCCTCATGAAGGCTTCGACGATCTCCGGATCAAAATGATGTTCCGAGTCACCATTGATAACAGCCAAAGCCTCTTCCAATGGCATAGGGACTTTATAGGGACGCTTCGAAACGAGTGCATCGAACACATCCACCACTGCGAACAATCTCGCTCCATGAGGAATGTTTGTCCCCCTTAACCCGTCTGGATAACCGGAGCCATCGAAGCGCTCATGGTGGTGACGGATTATGGACGCTGCTGAATTGATCCATTCGTTTCCGGCGACGATATCGAGGCCGAGGAGCGAATGTGTTTTCATGACTTCGAATTCTTCCACCGTGAGTTTTCCCGGTTTGAGCAGGATGTGATCAGGAATACCGATCTTGCCCACGTCGTGAAGGAAGGCGCCGGCGATAAGGTGTGGAATATCCTTCTTTGACCATCGTAGCGCTTCGGCCAAAGCCACAGAGTAAAGAGTGACGCGGTAATTGTGCGCATCAGTATCTGAATCACGCTTGGCGATGGCGTTACCGAGGGAATGAATCAGCGAAAGGTTTGAATCCAGTAGCCGACGGGAAAGTCCCTGTGATTGCCGCAGCATCGCCAACAGTAGTGGGTACAAAAGAAGTGTCGTGATTAGGACTGACGCTATGGCCATCAAAGCGCCGTTGCGGGCCTGCTCCCGTTGGGCCTGTAAAGTCTGCGCGTCGAGTCGACTGACGCCTTCCAGATAGCCAAGAAGCGTTCCCTCTTTTCCGAATAACGGTATAACAATCTGAATCAGTCGTTCCTCAGCGACGACGATCCAGTTCTGATGACTTTCCCTCCGCACGGGCCAATCATGTTGCGAAGATCGGGCCGCATTGATAAGTGCAGAGGGAATGTTCTCCCAGGTCTCGTAGATCAGTGTTCTGTCCGGGCTGAAAACGCGAATACCGACAAACCGGGTTCGATCCAGCAAACGATTGAGGGCACCGTGTTCCAGAGGAGCTTTGGCATTGCTGGCCATTTGCATTGCTGGAGACTCAAAATGCCGTGCACCATTGATTGCACTATCAAGCGCAGCCTGCTCAGCCTGCCGGATTTCTAGTAGGTATGAAACCCCTCCTGCTGCGAGTCCGATAAGGATTGCCGCGATGCCCAGTCTGCGAGCAAGCATCCAGTGCAATTGTCGAGGGTTATCTGGTGATGTAATGGGCATTGGGCTATTTCAGGTTTTGGAACAACTCCATCATCATTTTGAAATGGCCACTAACGCGATCCCTTGAAAACTCCCACCTTACTGAGTTTTCTGCGAGCTTTGGCCTCTCCACATCCATTTCTACCGTTTTTCCATCGGCACTTGCTTGTATGGGGACGTGATACTTGAGTTGATAAGGAAGGACGGATTGGGCTTGGTCGGCGATGTGACCTGATGCTGTGTTTGAAAGTTCGAGTGGCGCCACTACTGTTCGTACTTGCCACTCCGTTTTGGGTAAGACCTCGGCGAATGAAGCAGATTGCCCTCCGTTTCCATTTGACACTGCCGCATTGGCGCCATGATCGCCATGTCCGCTGCTGAACGATGGCTGGATAGTGTCTGGGGCTCCGATTCCTGTGACTGGTGGCATGATGGACCACTCACTCATTCTTGATCAGAATGGCCTTAATAGGATCAATCGATCCGACATCACGCCACTTGGCACTTCGGCCAGTTTCCAAAGGAGTATTCAAGCACCCATGATTACAGTCGATGACCCAGTGTTTCATCAATACTGTCCTGCAGTAGCCAAACCGAATCGTTCTTGGGTCGCAACCAATGGTCTCTGCCAATAGCCTGCAGGTACATAGATTCCCGTGACGGTGCGGGTCGAAGTCTTGCATTTGGGAATCCCCACAGGCCTGCCGAAAAGTGGGAGGCCTGTGGAGATGACAGACTTACTTGCCGTCGCGAGGATGGAAATGCTTGGACTTATTCTTCTCGGCTTTGGGATTTTCAGCGTTTTCAGACTTTTCTTCAGCAGCAGCTTCCGCTGCCTTGGCCTTGGCTTTGGGCGCCACACCGGTCTTTTCTTCCATATGGGAATGGGGTTTCATCTTGTCGGCGGGTGCCTTATCCATATCCTCGGCATGGACAGCGAAGGATAGGGAAGAAACAGCGGCAAACAGCACGGCGGGAAAAATGGCTTGAAGTTTCATGGTGATTCTCCTGACTTGTAAGTGAAAAGCTTGCAATTCGCCCGGTGGTCCGGACAGAAGGCAGTCTGTCTTTTTCCAGCCGTCAAAAAGATGACCGCAAGATTACATTTGCGTAATGCTTCCTTGCGCCATTAAAAGGCTCTCAGACACAATGCTGTGAAAACTGGTTCATGGCACCGATGAGGGTACCGGTTCCATCCCAATTCTGTTATTTATTTTCTGGAACAGAATACTCATGATGCAGCCTAGCCGATGGTAATCATGATTTTGACAACCCAATTAAAACGGCCCCGATAAAGGGGCCGCCAAATCGGGACTCGGAAGTTAGCCCTTGTGGTCGGCATGAAGAATCTGTTCAAGCCGCATGACTTCGTCCCCATGCATCATGATTTTCCCGCCATCCTTAGTATCCATGACTTCCCCTTCCTTCATGCGCTCAACACGTCCCGTTTTATTCTCCATGGACATCTTTCCGTCCTTGAAGATATATACAGTTGAACCGTTCTTGAGCGGGATCGCTTTCTCAACCTGGGTCATATCGACAGCAAAAGCGGACATGGCAACCATGGCGGCGGTAGCAACAATAATTTTCTTAATCATGGAAAATCTCCTATTAGCAGCCCAGCATCTTCTGGGTAGATGTACTTTAAAGAGCTTCACCTTACCCAAAGTGGACGTGACAATTACATTGTCGTAATCAGCCTGCAATGTTTATTAATTTTTCGTTGAACCATGTTCAAGAAAAATAGTCGTTGGAACTCTTGAGTTTTGGTTAGAACAAGAACCACGTATAGAGGTTAGTCTTTGCACCATTGAACTTGGAATATGCGGTGTAGCGTAACGCCAATCTGACGTTCTGTTGGGGTATGTAGGACAATTCGACGAGGCCGCCTGACATCTCTGGGTTGCCACTGGCCGACGAGTGCGGAAATGGCGCCCAAAACCGCTGTCAGCGCAAAAGTCCGTACTTCGATGGACGCCCCGGCCCGCTCTCGCTCGACACCGATCAAGAGGCCGATCGCTAGGGAGGTCAAGAAAGAAATTAAATGCCCATTAACGACGGAATCCATACGGTTTCCTTTGACATGCTCAAGCGACTGACCTTTCCCATCACATTTAAAGAAGTTATTGCACTAGCACAACCAAGTTCTAAATCGCATCGTGAAAGAGACTCATTACTTTATGACACACGCTGCAGCCGCAAAGCATTGCCCACCACGCTCACGGAAGACAGGCTCATGGCCGCCGCGGCGATGATGGGGGACAGAACCAGACCAAAGGCCGGGTACAACACGCCGGCGGCAATTGGCACTCCAAGTGCGTTGTAGAGGAAAGCGAAAGCCAGGTTCTGTCGCATGTTGCCGACCGCTGCCCCCGACAGCTGGCGGGCCCGGGCAATACCGCGCAGGTCGCCCTTCACCAGGGTGACTTGCGCGCTGTTCATGGCCACATCTGTACCGGTGCCCATGGCGATGCCCACGTCCGCCTTGGCCAGGGCCGGGGCGTCGTTAATGCCGTCGCCGGCCATGGCCACGATATGACCTTCCTTTTGCAGGCGCTCCACCAAGGCCAGCTTGTCCGCTGGCTTCACTTCGCCATGAACCTCGTCTATCCCAAGCCGATTACCGACGGCCCGAGCTGTGGTTTTCCCATCCCCTGTCGCCATCACCACCCGCAAGCCGGCCTGGCGCAGTACCGCCAAGGCTTCCGGCGTACTGGCCTTGATCGGGTCGGAAACAGCCAACAAGCCCAACAGCCGACCATCAGCTGCCAGGTGCATGACACTAGCGCCGCTCTGGCGTAACTCTTCTGCCCGATTAGCCAGTGAGACGACATCAACGCCTTCCTGAGCCATCAGGACAGTATTGCCCAAGGCGAGTTTCCTGCCGCCAACGCTGCCACGGACGCCGATGCCACTGGAAGACTCGAAGTCATCCGCCTTTTCCAGAGAGAGGCCGCGGGCACGTGCCGCTTGGACGATGGCATCCGCCAGGGGATGCTCACTGCCCTGATCGAGACTGGCGGCAAGACGTAGTACCTCCGGATCCTCAATGCCGGAAACGGAAACGGCTCGTTCAAACGTCGGCTTACCCTCGGTCAGGGTGCCGGTCTTGTCTACAATCAGAGTGTCGATTTTCCGCAAACGCTCAATGGCCGCCGCATCCCGGAACAGGATGCCCTGGGTCGCCGCCTTGCCGGTAGCCACCATGATGGACATGGGGGTCGCCAGGCCCAAGGCACAGGGGCAAGCGATGATGAGGACCGAGACACCATTGATCAGACCGAACAACCAACCTTGCTCGCCACCGAAAACTCCCCAACCGAAAAAGCTCAACAGGGCGATGGCTACCACCGCCACCACGAAATAACCGGCCACCACGTCGGCCATCCGCTGCATGGGGGCCTTGGAACGCTGGGCTTGGGCCACCATCTGCACGATCTGGGACAGCACGGTGCCGGAACCGACTTTTTCCGACCGCATGACCAGACTGCCGGATGTGTTCAGGGTTGCGCCGATCACCTTGTCCCCCGGTCGTTTCGTCACGGGCAAGGGCTCCCCCGTCAGCATGGACTCATCCACTGCACTGCTGCCTTCCACCACCTCGCCGTCCACCGGCACCTTCTCACCGGGGCGAACCCGCAGGGAGTCACCGACATGGACGTGGGCCAGTGGCACGTCTTCTTCCGTACCGTCGGCCTTGATCCTGCGGGCGGTCTTGGGGGCCAGCCCCAAGAGGGATTTGATCGCTGCCGAAGTCTGGGAACGAGCCCGTAGCTCCAGCATCTGTCCTAGCAGGGTCAGGGAAATGATCACGGCCGCCGCCTCGAAATAAACTCCGATCCGACCATGAGCCTCGAAGGATGCCGGAAACAGGCCCGGGGCCAGCGCCGCCACAATGCTGTAGAGGAAGGCCGCCCCGGTGCCGATACTGATCAGGGTCCACATATTGGGACTGCGATGTACCAGGGATTGCCAACCCCGGACAAAGAACGGACCACCGGCCCAGAGAACGATGGGTAGGCTTAAGAGCATTTCTGTCCAAGTCCGGACAGGAGCGGACAGTCCTTCAATGTGGTGGCCAGCCATGGCCAGGACCACCACAATGAGGGTCAAGGGCAGGCTGCCCCAGAAACGGCGCTGGAAATCCCGATATTCTTGATTGCCTTCGTCGGCTTCTAACTCCGGCAACACCGGTTCCAGCGCCATCCCGCACTTGGGACAACTTCCCGGGCCGATTTGGCGAACCTCCGGGTGCATGGGGCAGACATACTCTGTACCGGGGACCATTTCCACCGGCGCCCGGGGATGGAGGTAGTGCTGCGGATCCGCATCAAACTTGGTTTTGCACTTGGCACTGCAGAAGCGATAGTGCGCGCCCGCTACGTCGGAGGCATGGGGAGACTCTGGTTTCACGGTCATCCCGCACACAGGGTCGATATGGTTCATCATTGGAGTGTTACCCCACATTCTCAAGAAGATTAGACAAACACCATTCCTATATCATGCTATTTCAAGTTCTGAAATAGCTCCATCATCATCTTGAAATGCCCGCTGACGCGATCTCGGGAGAATTCCCACATGACTGAGTTCTCAGCCAGTTTCGCCCGCTCCACATCCATTTCTACGGTGTTGCCATCGGCACTGGGCTGTAGCGGGACATGGTATTTGACGGGATAAGGTATGGCGCTATTAGGAGCCTGCCCAGAAAAATGAGCACTGTCTGTTATGGACAGATCAAGCCCTGGAGTGTTCATCATGCCACGCGCGATCCTCAGTGCTTCTTGAATGTCGATATCTACGGCTTTATAGCCGGGAGTGTCTGCATTGGCGATATTGGAGGCAATCAGTTGCTGGCGATAAGCACGAACCCCCAAGGCAGTCTCTTGAAATCCATGACCACCTTGGGGATTATTTCCTAGCGGAATGTGGTGAGAGCGACTCGTGCTTGAAGCGTTTCCGTTTGAGGAGGCTTGAGGTAAACCGGAACCTTGGTTGCCAGTCCCATTGGCAGGTATCTGACTTTGCGCTTGGGAAAGGGCAGAAGCAAATGATTGCCCACTTCCACCGCTTTCAGATACATGACTACCATGCCCTGTGGCCCCTGTCGATGAGACACCAGAACTTTGGATCGGCTCCATGGCGGATGCTCAAGTCTGGCTGATTAATCTATGAAATTGACCAGCACTTCGTTGAGTATCTTTTTCTGGAAATCGGAGATACCCAGAGCGACTTGAGAGCAATGCACGATTGAAACATTCCCGATTACCAGGGCTGCTGCGCCGATCCCCGACTGACCCGGACTAGGGCGGAAGACTTCTAATAAACGTTTTGTTGTAGCCATATTCGTGACCATCAATTTCTCGCAGTAACTGATTCCTTCCTCTGAGATGCGACGAGACAAATCGACATGTAACTTCAAGTTATTGCTGATAGGTATCGCGGTCTTCACATCCATGCTTTCCTCCGATCGTTGTTATGGCAACAAGTCTTTCCAGATACTACGCATGAGATCCTGACCTCTTGGTTTCTGGCACATTACAAATAGATCATCGACCCGTAATATTTAGGTTGGGTTGAAAAATCACCAAGATGCCACGCCACCTCTCTTCTCACTTCACCTTAGTGCGAGTGAGAGTGACTACTTTCCTCGCCACGGCTATTGCCTTGGTAGTAACCGTTGCCAGCGCATCCAGTCAGCAATGTAATAAGCAGGACGATGACCGAAATATTCTTGAGATTCAACATTGTGTTTCCTGGGTTGATTAGTCTTCGATATTGTGTTTCAGACGCCATTCTTTGACCAGGGCATAGATGGCAGGGATAACAGCCAACGTCAGTACGGTAGAGGAAATCATGCCGCCCACCATGGGAGCTGCAATACGGCTCATCACCTCGGAACCGGTGCCGCTGCCCCACATGATGGGCAACAGACCCGCCATGATGGCCACCACCGTCATCATCTTCGGCCGTACCCGTTCCACGGCACCTTCCATCACCGCCGCATACAGATCGGTTGTGGTCGGAGTTCGTCCGGACTCCCGGCATTTGGCTTTGACTTCCTCCCAGGCATGGTCAAGATAGATCAGCATCACCACCCCGGTTTCCGCCGCGACCCCGGCTAGGGCGATGAAGCCGACAGCCACCGCTACCGAGACGTTGTAGCCCAGCAGCCACATCAACCATACGCCGCCGACCAGGGCAAAGGGAACGGACAGCATCACGATCAGGGTTTCCGTCAGGCGCTTGAAGTTGAGATAGAGCAGCAGGAAGATGGTCAGCAGGGTCACCGGAATGACGACCTTCATCTTCTCGATGGCCCGCTCCATGTATTCGAACTGGCCGCTCCAGGTGGCGTAGTAGCCCGGGGGGAACTTCACCTGCTCGGCCACTGCTTTTTTGGCATCGGCCACATAACCGCCGATGTCCCGATCCCGGATGTCCACAAAGATGTAGGCGGAGAGCAAGGCATTCTCGGTACGGATGCCCGGCGTGCCCTTGGCCACTTCGACCTTGGCCACCTGGCCCAGGGGAATCATGGCGCCGTCCATGGTCGGCACCAGCACCTCCCGGGCGATCTGCTGGGGATCTGAACGGAGTTCCCGGGGATAGCGTACCGTGACGCCGAAACGCTCCCGGCCTTCAACGGTGGTGGTGACCATTTCTCCGCCCAGGGCGGTACCGATCACGTCCTGCAGGTCGCCGACAGCCAAGCCGTAGCGGGCCAGTTGAGCCCGGTCCGGCTCGATGTTGAGGTAGTAGCCGCCGGTGATGCGTTCGGCAAAGGCTGAGGTGGTACCCGGCACAGTCTTGACCACGGCTTCAATTTCTTTGGCCAGCTTTTCCATTTCTTCCAGGTTTTTGCCGAACACCTTGATGCCGATGGGCGTGCGGATACCGGTGGCAAGCATGTCGAGGCGAGCCTTGATCGGCATGGTCCAGGCATTGGATACACCGGGGAATTGCAGAGCCTTATCCATTTCAGCGATCAGCTTGTCCGTGGTCATGCCGGGCCGCCATTCGGCTTCCGGCTTGAGGTTGATGACCGTTTCGAACATTTCCGTCGGCGCCGGATCGGTGGCGGTATTGGCCCGGCCCGCCTTTCCCCAGACCGAACTCACCTCTGGGAAGCTCTTGATGATTTTGTTCTGGGTCTGCACCAGCTCCGCCGCCTTGGTGATGGACATGCCGGGCAGGCTGGCCGGCATGTAGAGCAAGGTGCCCTCGTTCAGGGTTGGCATGAACTCGCTACCCAGCTTCGATGCGGGATAGATCGACACTGCCAGGGCCAGTAGTGCCAGGGCAATGGTGGCCTTCTTGCGACGCATGACGGCGGCGATGATGGGCCGATAGATCCAGATCAGGAAGCGGTTCACCGGATTCTTGGCCTCGGGCATGATCTTGCCACGGATGAACAGCATCATCAGCACCGGCACCAGGGTCACCGAGAGCAAGGCTGCCCCGGCCATGGAGAAGGTCTTGGTGAAGGCCAGCGGCGAGAACATGCGGCCTTCCTGGGACTCCAGGGTGAACACCGGCAGGAAGGACACCGTGATGATGAGCAGGGAGAAGAACAGCGCTGGCCCCACTTCCTTGCAGGCAGCAATCATGGCCTCGACCCGGTCGGCGTTGCTGTGATCCTCTGGCAATCGCTCCAGATGTTTGTGGGCGTTCTCGATCATGACGATGGCCGCATCCACCATGGCACCAATGGCGATGGCGATGCCGCCCAGGCTCATCAGATTGGAGTTCATGCCCAACAGTCGCATGGCGATGAAGGCGATCAATACCCCAACAGGGAGCATGAGAATGGCCACCAGGGCGCTGCGCACGTGCATCAGGAAGACCACGCAGACCAGGGCAACGATGATGCTTTCCTCCAGCAGCGTGTGTTTGAGGGTTTCGATGGCCCGGTGGATCAGGTCGGAGCGGTCGTAAACCGCCTCAATGCTTACCCCTTCGGGCAATCCGGCGCTGAGTTCGCCGATCTTGGCCTTGAGGTTGTGGATGACTTCCAGGGCGTTCTGACCATAGCGGGCCATGGCGATGCCGGACACCACTTCGCCTTCACCGTTGAGTTCAGTCAGGCCGCGCCGTTCGTCCGGGGCCAGTTCCACCCGGGCGATATCACGGATCAGTACCGGCGTACCCTTGTCACTCTTGACCACCAGATTCTCGATGTCACCAGCCCCCCGCAGGTAACCCTTGCCGCGCACCATGTATTCGGTCTCGGCCATTTCCACCACCCGGCCGCCGACGTCGCGGTTGGAATCGCGGATGGCCTGGGACACCTTGGCCAGGGGAATGCCGTAGGCCCGCAGCTTCACCGGATCGACGGTGACCTGGTAGGTTTGGACGAAGCCGCCGATGGAAGCCACCTCGGCCACGCCGTGGGCCTTGGTCAGCTGGTAG
>DASXVA010000011.1:0-153395 GCA_036504515.1 Rhodocyclaceae bacterium | reverse complement strand
GTAGGCCAGATCAACGGTGCCATGGGCCAGTTGAACCAGGCGACCCAGCAGAATGCTTCCGCTTCCGAAGAACTGGCAGCCACAGCTGAAGAAATGGGCGCCCAAGCCGCTCAACTGCAAGAACTCATGCTCTTCTTCAAGCTCGAAGATGCCCCCCAAGGCAATGTCCGCAAGCAAGCAAGCGCAGCTCCCCGCAGCACAGCACAAAGGTCCGCACCGACTCAAAGAGTCAGTGCTCCCCAGCAAGTCGTAGAATCCGACTTTGAAAAATTCTAAGGTGATACGTCATGGGTGAACTTGTCAAAAAAGCCGCCACACAAACGGCCGTCACCGTTGCCGGCGAGGCCAATCAGTATCTGACCTTCTCCCTGGCTGGCGAGATGTACGCCGTGGGGATTCTCAACGTCAAGGAAATCATCGAGTACGGTTCCCTGACGGAAATCCCCATGATGCCCGCCTTCATTCGCGGCGTCATTAACCTGCGCGGCGCGGTGGTGCCTGTTATCGATCTAACAGCCCGCTTTGGCGGACACCCGACCCAAATTGGTCGTCGCACCTGCATCATCATTCTTGAACTGCGTGGCGAAGACCTCCATCAAGACATCGGCGTCGTGGTGGATGCCGTGAGTGAGGTCATCGACATTCCTGCCGGCGAAATCGAGCCGCCACCAGCTTTTGGTGCTCGTATTCGTGCTGACTTCATTGACGGCATGGGCAAGGTAGCGGGCAAGTTTGTCATCATCCTCAACATCAAACAGGTGTTGTCCGTGGATGAGATGGCCATGCTGTCCAGTGTCGGCGAGCACGCCGCTAGCGACGTGTCGGCGCTGCAAGCGCCTGCAATCTGAGTTCACCTTTCGCGCCAGCTCCTGGAGGGGAGCCTAACCCATGACCGGCAACCCTTCGATTTCCGATGCTGAATTCGCCCGTTTCCAGAAACTGATTTACGAAGTGGCCGGCATCAGCATGGCCGACTCGAAAAAGGTGCTGCTGGTCGGGCGCCTTTCCAAGCGGCTACGCCAGCACGGCTTCGACTCCTTCGACCAGTACTTCCGTTACGTAACGGCAGGAACGGACAAGCAGGAGTTTCAGCTCATGGTGGATCTGTTGACCACCAACGAGACCTACTTCTTTCGCGAAGGCAAGCACTTCGACTTCCTGCGCAAGCTGGCCCACGCTCACCCCAAGGGCCGCTCTTTTGACGTTTGGAGTGGTGCCTCCAGCACCGGCGAAGAGATCTACACCATTTGCATGGTGCTGGCCGACGAACTGGGCATCGATGGCAACTGGTCCGTCACGGGCTCCGACATCAGCATGTCGGTGCTCAAGATTGCGGAAGCTGGCCACTACTCCATCGACAAAACCCGTGGTCTGCCGCCGGAATACCTGCGCAAATACTGTCTCAAAGGGGTACGCAGTCAGGAGGGAACCTTCATGATTGATCCCCGGCTGAAATCCCACACCCGTTTCCGTCAGATCAACCTGAACAACACCTTGCCGGAAATCGGTCCCTTCGACGTTATTTTCCTGCGCAATGTCATGATCTACTTCGACGCCCAGACCAAGCGCGAAGTCGTTGGCCGTCTTTCCCGAAAAATTCGTCCCGGTGGCCATTTCATCATTGGCCATTCGGAAACCCTGACCGGCATCAACGAAGAGCTGACGCCCCTCCAGCCCACCATCTATCGCAAACCATCATGAGTAAAAAAATCAAAGTCATGGTTGTGGATGACTCTGCCGTCGTCCGGCAGGTTGCCAAGGAAATACTCAGCAAGGACCCGGACATCGACTTCATCGGCGCCGCATCCGACCCGCTGTTTGCCCTGGAGGCCATGAAGAAGAACTGGCCCGACGTCATCGTGCTGGATGTGGAAATGCCCCGCATGGACGGCATCACCTTCCTCAAAAAGATCATGGCAGAGCACCCCACGCCGGTCGTGATTTGCTCCACCCTGACGGAAAAAGGCGCCAGCACCACCATGGAAGCCATGGCTGCCGGTGCCGTGGCCATCATCACCAAGCCCAAGATGGGGCTCAAGCAATTCCTTGAAGACAGTTCTTCCGAAATGCTGAGCGCTGTCAAAGCAGCCGGCATGTCGAATGTTCGCCGGCTAACCGGCAGCATCTCCAGTGCGCCACCGCCAAAATTCAGTACTGATGCCATGCTTGCCGCCAAAGCGGCCAGTATTACGGCTATGGCTGCCACGACAGACCGTATTGTGGCTATCGGCACCTCGACCGGCGGCACCCAGGCCCTGGAAGCCGTTCTAACAAAGTTGCCTGCAGTCTGCTCCGGCATGGTCATCGTCCAGCACATGCCGGAAAAGTTCACCGCCATGTTTGCCCAACGACTCAATGGCCTTTGCCAAGTAGAAGTAAAAGAAGCCCAGAACGGCGACCGCGTCATGCCGGGCCGGGCTCTGATCGCCCCCGGCGGCAAACACATGATGCTCAAGCGCAGCGGCGCCCAATATTTTGTCGAAGTCTCCGACGGCCCTCTGGTCAATCGGCACAAACCCTCGGTGGATGTTCTGTTCCGTTCCGTTGCCCAGGTGGCAGGGAAAAACGCTCTGGGTGTGATCATGACCGGCATGGGCGACGATGGTGCTCGGGGCATGAAGGAAATGCACACGGCAGGCGCCCAGACCGTGGCCGAGGATGAATCCACCTGCGTCGTGTTCGGCATGCCCAAGGAAGCCATCAAGCTCGGTGGCGTAGACCGCATCGTCCCCCTGGACCGCATCTCCCAGGAAATCATTGCCTACGGGCGCTGATCTTTATTGCCCATGCCCGTTACCACCCTGCAAACCCGGGAATTATCTGCGCTGCCCGGAAAGGAACTGGAACGGATCGCTCTCAACATCAATCCCGGTGGCTGGGCGATAGATCCCCACAAACCGATTGCTACCCTGCTCGGCTCCTGTGTCGCCGTCTGCCTTTACGACCCGGGCCTGCACATCGGCGGTATCAATCACTTTTTGCTGCCCAGTCACAGCAATAGCAAACATGGCGATACCGACGTCGTGCTGTCTGGCGACTACGCCATGGAAGTGCTGCTGAATGCCTTGATCAACAAAGGTGCCCAAAAGAAACGGCTGGTGGCCAAGGCCTTTGGCGGCGGCAACATCGTCAGCTCGATTCGCATGGCCATTGGCGACCGGAATGCCACCTTCGCCCGGGAATGGCTGGCCCTGGAAGGAATTCCCCTGATTGCTCAGGATTTGGGCGGTCCCTGGTCGCGCAAGATTGTTTTCCTGCCGGGCAATGGTGATGCCTGGTGTCGCCGCATTGCCTCCAACCAGTCGGCCACCCAGGAAGTCCTGGCAGCAGAAGCCGCCTACGAAACCACCCTGGTTCGCAAGCCCCCGAGCGAAGGCAAGAAAATCGAACTGTTTTAGCCTAGGCACTTCCCACAATCCCAGCAGGAACATGGTTTGCTTCTTCACCCGAGGAAGCTGCCTTCTGCGGCCTTTTGTGGGAATGACGACATGGCTAAAACTGGAATTTTCTTCGGTACGGACACGGGCCGCACACGCAAGATTGCAAAAATGATTGCGCGCAAACTGGGGGATCGCGTGGATGATCCGGTCAACGTTAACAAAGCCCAGCCGGAAGACCTGCTCAAATACGATGCCTTGATCCTCGGCACCCCCACCTACGGTGAAGGCGTTCTACCCGGCCTGGATATCGGCTGCCAAACAGAAAGCTGGGGCGAGTTTCTGCCCAAGCTTGAAGGCCTGGATCTTTCCGGTAAGACCGTGGCTCTCTACGGCCTTGGCGAGCAGGTGAAGTATCCCGACTTCTTTCTCGATGCCATGGGCACGATCTACGATCAGTTGCTGGCCTGCGGGGCTCGCTGCATTGGCGAATGGAGCACCGAGGGCTATACCTTCACCGCCTCCACCGCCGTCGATAACGACAAGTTTGTCGGCCTGGCCCTGGATCTGATCAGCCAGAACCACCTGACCGAACAACGTGTCGATGACTGGCTGGCCCAGATCAGCCCCCTCTTGCCGGCTTAAGGCGAGCCATGGCCTTCAACATCTGGGCTTTGCCCAAGGACAAAGATGTACGAGCCACCTTGCTCAAATTGGAGCAGCGCTTGGGCAACAACAGCTTTACCTTGAGTGAGCGCCGCTGCGATCATCCCGGGGCAGTCGTGCTGTGCAAGCCGGATCAGGAAGAAGTGGTGGCCTACCTGTACACCTTCGGGCAGGAACGCGGCAGCCTGGGGCTCCATCTGGAATACCCGATGTTTCCCGGCCAATCGGTGGCGCCACCAGACATCCACGAAAACATTTCACTGGACCGGGTCGCCGATCTATTGCGGACCCATTTCGATATCGTTTGATAGCGGAACAAGCGGTATCCCGCGCCAAGACTTGGCCTCGCGCGGGATAAAGAGCACGTCAGACGCGTCTAAAAATCCTCAGACCTTTTTGACGAATTCCGACTTCAAGCCCATGGCACCAACGCCATCGATCTTGCAGTCAATGTCGTGATCGCCGTCCACCAGACGGATGTTCTTGACCTTGGTACCCACCTTCACCACCAGAGATGAACCCTTCACCTTCAAATCCTTGATCACAGTGACCGTATCGCCGTCCTGCAACACATTGCCGTTGGCGTCCTTGATCACTTTCACTTGCTCGGCGCTCTCGGCAGCGGCATCCTTCGACCACTCATGGGCGCATTCCGGGCACACGTACATGCTGCCGTCTTCGTAGGTGAATTCGGAACTGCACTGGGGACACTTGGGCAAACCACTCATACAACTTCCTTTTCTAAGGGGCTAGGTTCAATAAGAAAAAGCAGAGGACCCGAAGGATCATCTGCTTGTTGAATCGGATGATGAAACCGGATCAGTAGCCGCCCGGTGTCGCGAAGTTCATGAACTTGGTGTACTCGCCCATGAAGGTCAGTTTGACCGTGCCAGTAGGACCGTTACGGTGTTTGCCGATAATGACTTCGGCCACGCCCTTGTCCTGGGTTTCCTTGTTGTAGTACTCGTCCCGGTACATCATGATGATGATGTCGGCATCCTGCTCGATAGCGCCGGATTCCCGCAAGTCGGACATCAAGGGGCGCTTGTCGTTACGCTCTTCCACCTTCCGCGACAACTGCGAAAGGGCAAGGATGGGCACCTGCAATTCTTTGGCCAGGGACTTGATCGACCGGGAGATTTCAGAAATTTCCGTCGCCCGGTTTTCGTTACCCCGGGCCGAGGTCATCAACTGCAGGTAGTCAATCACGATCAGGCCCAGCTTGCCGAACTGGCGGTGCAGCCGCCGGGCCCGGGCGCGCAAGTCGGTGGCATTGATGGCGCCGGTTTCGTCGATATGGATCGGGGCATCGTGCAACTTGCCCAGGGCCACAGTCATCTTGTCCCATTCTTCATCCCCCAGCTTGCCGGTACGCAGCTTGTGCTGGTCAAGGCGGCCAACAGACGAAAGAAAACGCATGGCCAACTGGGGCCCGGACATTTCCAGACTGAAGATGGCCACCGGCAGCTTCTGCTCGACCCCGACGTATTCTGCGATATTGAGGGCGAAGGCGGTCTTACCCATGGAAGGACGACCGGCAATAACGATCATGTCCCCCGGCTGCAGACCGGAGGTCATTTTGTCCAGGTCCACGTAGCCGGTTGGTGTGCCGGTCACCTCGGAGGGATCGTCCCGGTCGTAAAGCATCTGGATGCGCTCCACCACCTCACCCAGCACTTCCGGCATGGCAACAAAGCCCTGGGTGTTCTTGTTGCCGGCCTCGGCAATCTCGAACACTTTCTGCTCGGCTTCGTCGAGCAGATCCTTCACGTCCCGCCCGGCGGGGGTCAGGGCGCTAGCGGCGATTTCGTCACCGACCGTCACCAACTTGCGCAGTACGGCCCGCTCGTGGACGATTTCCGCATAGCGCCGGATGTTGGCGGCGGAAGGTGTGTTGTTGGCGATTTCGCCCAGATAGGCCAGACCACCGGTCTGATCCACCTCATTGGATTTTTCGATGGACTCGTACACCGTCACCACGTCAGCGGGACGGCCTGTTTCCACCAGTTTTCGAATGTGGCCGAAAATGCGGCGATGGTCGTCCCGGTAGAAGTCTGACTCAGCCACCACGTCACCGATACGGTCCCAGGCGCTGTTGTCCAGCAGCAGGCCGCCAATCAGGGACTGCTCGGCCTCAACGGAATGGGGCGGCAGTTTGAGGGCTGCAATCTGTGGGTCAACGGGGGGATTACTGTTGAAAGAGCGGGCCTGGGCCATGAAAACGTCTCCTGAAGCTGGAGGCGGAGTCTACTCTCCCCAGCCCCTCCTGCCGGTGCATAAGCCTGTGGAAATCTTGTGGAGCAACGGGGGATAAGTTGTGGAAAACCAGTGGAGAAGCTGTGCAGAAGCCCAAACGATTAACGATTGAGCCACTGCAGAACACCTTCACCTGCTGTATAGCCGGTGGCAAAACAGGCGGTGAGCAGGTAGCCGCCGGTGGGGGCCTCCCAGTCCAGCATTTCTCCGGCACAAAAAACACCGGGAAGTTTTTTCAGCATCAAGTGCTGATCCAGGGCCTCGAAAGGCACACCGCCAGCCGTACTGATGGCTTCATCCAGCGGGCGGGTTGCCACCAGGGGTACGGGCAAGGACTTGATGGCAGCGGCCAATTGCAAGGGGTCGGCAAATACCTCCTTGCCGGTACATTCCCGCAGCAGTCCGGCTTTGACACTGGCGATCCCAACTCGACCTTGCAGATGACTGGCCATGGAGCGGGAGCCGCGAGGATGGGCCACCTCCTCCTGCACCCGTATCAGGGATTTATCCGGCAACAGGTCCACGGTCAGACAGGCACTGCCCTGTTGTTCGATCAAGTCCCGCAGGGGTGCAGAGAGCCCGTAGATCAGCCCCCCTTCAACACCCGTGGCCGTAATCATGAACTCGCCTTTGCGCTGATGAACGACACCTTCGCTATCCACACAGGAAGCAGCGACCGACTTCACCGGCATGGCGGTAAAGCGCTCCAGGAAGTGGGGCGTCCAGTTCACATCAAAACCACAATTGGCTGGCCGCAAGGGCACCACCGGTATCTCTTTGTCCAACAAGCGCTGCACCCAGGCACCATCGGAGCCCAACCGAGCCCAGCTTCCGCCCCCCAGAGCAAGCACTGTGGCCGTCGGTCGACAAGTAATGTCTCCGGCGGGTGCCGTGAAACTCAGGGCACCATCGGCGGACCAGCCCTGCCAACGATGACGCACATGGAACTTCACGCCCAAGGCGCGCAGTCGGTGGAGCCAGGCGCGCAGCAGCGGTGCCGCCTTCATCTCCCGCGGAAAAACCCGGCCGGAAGTCCCCACAAAGGTTTCCACCCCGAGACCATGGATCCATTCCCGCAGCGCCTCTGGGCCAAAGGATTGCAGAAGCGGCGCAAGCACCGGGGCCCTGGCGCCGTAACGCTGGACGAAGGGCGCCAGAGCTTCCGAGTGGGTAATGTTCATGCCCCCTTTCCCGGCCATCAGGAACTTGCGTCCAACGGAGGGCATGGCGTCAAACACTTCCACGGCAACACCTTGCTTGGCCAACTGCTCTGCAGCCATCAACCCGGCAGGGCCTGCACCAATCACCGCAACCAATACGTCCTTACCCATAGCAAACCTGTCTGCATTTCCTGCACGATAACAATGAACACATCCCAACGCGCCCCAACGCCCCCTTTAGCGGCTTGGTCAATACGGGGGAATGCGCCTCCGCCGAGACCCGGAACATAAAACAAAAAGTCAGACTGTGTTTGCCGACAAAAGGGGATTTCAGTCTGGCAGAGATAGCACTGACGCAGGTGGCACCCGGCTCAACGGAAATGCAGCACGCAACGATTGCCTTGCGAACAGCGGGCGTTTCACGCTTGCAGGATTCCATGGCTGGCCGCAAACTTCGCCCCTCCCCCGCACGGCACCCATCTCGGCCAGTCCGACTTATTTTCAAAATCCGGTAATGACTGCAACCTTTCTCCATCATCTCAGCCTGGCTGTCCCGCTCTTTGTCCTGGTCTTTGCCGGCTACGCCCTGGCCCGCTTTTCCGACTGGCCGCAGCAGGGCGTTGAAGTCCTCAATCGTTTCGTCTTCACCCTGTTGCTACCGGCCCTGCTGTTCCACTTGATGAGCGACCTGTCCCGCCTGCCACCGGTGGATAGTCGGCTCCTCGGTGCCTTTTTCGGCGGCTGTTTCATCACCTTCGCCATTGGCCGTCTGGTGGGTTGGAAACTGTTCAAGCTGGACGGCACCGGCCAATCCATCTTTGCCCTGGGCGGCATCTTCTCCAACAACGTACTGCTCGGTATCCCCCTTGCCAAGGCCATTCTCGGCGAAGCCGCGATTCCCTCCGTTGCCCTGGTACTGGTCTTCAACTCCCTGACCCTGTGGACCCTGGTCACGGTATCCGTGGAATGGTCCCGCCACGGCAGCATGTCCCGCAGCGGCTTTATCAAGACCGTGAAAAGTGTACTGACCAATCCCATCGTCGTCGCCATTCTGAGCGGCACCGCGGTGGGACTTACCGGCCTGCCCCTACCCGCCATGATCAGCGGCCCCCTGGCCATGACCGCCGAGGCAGCTACGCCGCTATCACTGATAGTGCTGGGAATGGGCCTTGCCCGTTATGGCTGGCGCAGCAATCTGAAACTAAGTGGAGCGGTCTGTTTTCTCAAACTCGTTGTGCAGCCTCTGACCGTGTGGGGCCTTGCCCTGCTCATCGGTCTTCCGCTCCTGGAAACCCAGGTCGTGGTATTGCTGGCCTCGGTAGCGACCGGCGTCAATGTCTATCTGATGGCCCACCAATTCAAAACACTGGAAGGCCCCATGGCCTCCAGCCTGGTCATCTCCACAGTACTGGCAGCCATCACCACACCCCTTGCCCTGACTCTGGTCAGTTAATTAGCCGCATCAACCTGCCTTTAAAACGCAGGTCGTGGTGGTATTCACCTCCATCGCTACCGACACCAACCTGATTACATCAAGCTCTTTAGGGGTAATCACTACTCTCCTGGCGCAAACCCATCAAGATGACAATAGAATCCTCTTACCCTCCATCAGGGATGTAGGTACGAAGGCCAGACTAAGAAGGTCGGTATATCAACAAAGGAAATATCAATATGTATGTTGCCTGTAGCGGGGTTGCAAAGCTTCGAATTACAGAAACAGGGGAAACTCTCACTGTAAATCCAGACGAACTCGATTGGGATAACGAAGGCGTAGGCGAAAGAGGAATGGGAGATGAACTTCGCCATTGGGCAACAGTGGAATTAGTTTCTCCCAAGACAGGCAATACTTACCATGCAACATGGGAACTTTGGGAGTACCCCATTGGTGTAGAAAACAACAGCGAATTGGAGTTGGATTCAGCTTTGGAGTTAATAGAGGATTTTGACTATCACCTTGCTCATGAACCTGAGGTCGATGAGGATGACTCATCGTTAAACACCGATAGACAATTCTTCAGTTTTGGCGAGCCGCTCTCCGGTGGCATTCGACTCAGCGGAAATGCAGAGTTAACAAGCGAGAGTGATACAGAAGGCAATAGTAAGCCTGTAACCCCGGCACCTCATGCCTTATCCACGCTGACCTCCGTTTGTATCGAACGCCTTGCAGAGCAAGACTATCTAGAACGGACACACATTACCGAAGCATTACGTCTGTTGATCACTGAACGAGATAGTGACCAGCATTTTGCACTCGGACTGTTTGGTGATTGGGGTAGTGGTAAGTCTTCTTTGATACATCAGCTCACAGAGCAACTCAAAGCGAATCACCCCAAAGTCATGGTCGCCGAATTCAACGCTTGGAAGAATGAAAAAGCCAGCAACCTTGGGGCCATGCTGGCACAGTCTGTTGTCGAATGCTTAACAGCCGATTTGAGTTTCTTCGACCAATTACGTCTGGCAGTGAAGCTAATTGAAAAACGAAATACTTCTTTACGAAAAAGTATTGCTAAAGATGTTGGAAGCTTAAAGTCGAAAGGGGACAAACTTTTCCCTTGGCTTCTTGTTGCCATACCACCTTTGCTTTCAGTTGCCGTAATGACCCTGCTATTGCTGGCATTACCTGTTCCAGGCGTGGAATGGTTCAAGTGGGTTTTAGGACCACTCGCTGCCATTTCAAGCATTTACCTTACTCTGTCAGGATTTCTGCACAAAAACCTAACCGAACAATTCAAGCAAGTTGATCGACACAAAATCCTCAACCATCTGAAATTGCCAAACTTCAGCGAACACCGCGGCCTTTTTGGAGAAATCCATCGCACTCTTGGTCACTTGTGTGCTCTGCGCCTTGGGGAAAAGGGAGCAGTAAGCGATAAGGTGTTATTGCTAGTAATTGATGATCTCGATCGTTGTGGCATAAACGCAGTAAAAGATATCTTCGATGCCGTACGTCTGGTGGCCGATATTCCCCACCTCATAACATTAGTCGCCATCGACGAACAGATGGCATTTGCCGCAGTAGAAAAACATTACGACCAATTCGGCGCTACTGATCGGCCACCAGCGAAAATCGCCCGTGAATACCTTGCCAAGGTATTACAGACGAGCATAAAGCTACCTGAAATCCAAGATACGGACATTGAGAGATTTGTCGAAGATTCTCTTTTCTCCGAAATAGGTAAGGACAGACAGAAATCAACACATGAATCGACAACAGGAGAGTCGACATCACAACCGATTACACCGAATGCCAATTCAGTATTGGATAGTGCCTATCCCTCCGTCAATACCTCGGCAGAGGACTCTAGGGCGCAAACAATTGCAATTCCCCTACAGTCAGCCTTGGTCGAGGAAATGCGCCTTTTCCAAACCCTAGCGATCATTTACAGCTTCCGCAATCCCCGTTTGATGGGCCGTCTACACTTATCCTGGCGCTTGCTAAAAGCTCTTTATTTTCGTGGTAAAGCCTATAGGTTCGAGCAAATTGAAACCAATATGCGACTACTCTTTTGGCGAGAATACTGCCTGCAGCAGGATGCAGAGTCACGCCCCAAACTCGATGATTGGCTGGCCAGTGGCTGCAAACCAGGTGGTCCTCAGCATCTAGTGGAGGGACTTGGGACGCTGCCTACTAGCATGATAAATACAGTCATGATGGGTCAATCCGTAAAAAGGTCCCTTGAATTGATTGACGCCGTTTTGCTACCCGCGAGTTCGTATAACCAGAAAAAAACCGCTGACTCACTTAACCCAGCGCCTGCCTCAGCAACACCGCCACATGCATAGGCTTGCGCCCGGCCCCCTCCTCGATCTGGTGACGGCAGGAAAATCCGTTCGCCAGTAAGGCAGTGTCGGCCCCTGCTGCCCGCACTGCCGGTAACAAATCAGCCTCGGCCATTTGCAGGGAAACATCGCGATGCTCTGCATCCAGCCCAAAGCTGCCAGACATGCCGCAGCAACTGGCTTCGATGAACTCGAACTCAAGCTCAGGAACCAAGCGCAGCACCTTGCGCAGGGACTTCATGGCCCCGACGGCTTTCTGGTGGCAGTGGCCGTGCACCAAGGCTTTGGGCAAAGCAACCGGTTTGAGATTGAGGGTCATGTTCTTGCGGTCATGTTCCCGGGCAATGAATTCCTCGAACAGATAAACCTGCTTGGCCAGGGCTAGTGCCGCCTCACCAAGGCCCAACTTCAAATGTTCGTCGCGCAGGGAAAGAATGCAGGAAGGCTCCAGCCCCACCACAGGAATGCCGCTTTCCAACGCAGGACGCAGGGCCTCCAACATGCGGGCGGCTTCGCGCCGGGCATCGTCCACCAAGCCCAGAGAAAGCCAGGTACGGCCGCAGCAGAGGGGCCGCTCCGGTTCATCGTCTGTTGCGGCAGGGCTTAACACTTGCACCTGATAACCAGCGGAAGTCAGCACTGCGTGGGCGGCTTCGGCAATCTCGGGCTCGAAATGGCGAGCGAAGGTGTCCACAAACAAGATCACCGGTTTGTCGCCGATGGCTACTGGTGGGGCTGCATAGGCGGCTTCAGCTGGTTGCGGAAGCTCGCGGCGGGAGGAGATACCGAGCCAACGTTCTCCCAGTTTTTTAAGCAAAGGGCTTTGATTGCGCCAGGCCACCAACTTGGTCAGCAGGCCCCGGTATTGCAGCCAACGGGGCAGATTGGCAAACAGCCAATCCCGGCGCGGTACTCCGCTGATGGCATTGCGCTGGGCCTGGTACTCGATCTTGATGGCGGCCATATCCACGGAGTTGGCACATTCACGCTTGCAACCTTTGCAGCCGACGCAGAGGTCCATGGCTTCCGTCAGTTGCGGATGAACAAAAGGCTGATCGCCCAGCTCGCCGTTGAGGGCAGCCTTGAGGGCGAGGACGCGACCACCGGGGGATTGCTGTACGTCGTCGGTAATGCGAAAACTGGGGCACATGACCCCCTTGGGCTTGCGCTGGCACAGCTTGTCGCTGATGCAAACGGCCACGGCCTTGGCAAAATCCCCGCCGGTTGCGGGGATGCCGGCATAGGCGTCGCCTTGCCCGGCGGTTTCGTAGGATGACCAGTCAAGATGGTGTTTCATGAAATCTCCCTTATTCGCCATGAACATGCAAGACTGGTTCCAGAAGCCATCCCTTAACTTTCAATCCCTTAGCCCCCATGTCCGCGTCGTGAATCCGACAAGACCAAGGCGGGACTCTTTCGTTAGAATCGCACCATGCTTGATGCACGCGCCCAAACCCTGCTGAAAACCCTGATCGAACGCTATATCGCGGAAGGTCAACCCATCGGCTCCCGGACGCTCTCCAAGTACTCGGGCCTGGAACTCTCCCCCGCCAGCATTCGCAATGTCATGTCCGACCTGGAGGAAATGGGCTTCATCACCAGCCCCCACACCTCCGCCGGACGGGTGCCGACACCTTTGGGTTATCGCCTGTTTGTGGACACCCTGCTCACGGTGCAGCCCCTGGCCCGGCAGGAAATGTCAGATCTGAAGGGCGCCATTCAGCCCAACCAGCCCCAGCGGGTCATCAGCCAGGCATCGCAACTGCTATCGGAACTCACCCATTTCGCCGGGGTGGTGATCGCTCCGCGCCGGCAGCAGCCGCGCATCAAACAGGTGGAATTCATCAACCTGTCGGACAAGCGCATTCTGCTCATCATCGTCACCGCCGATGGCGAGGTGCAAAACCGCATCCTGTTCACCCAGCGCAACTACACCGCGTCGGAACTCACCGAAGCCGCCAACTATTTCAACCAGAACTGCATCGGGCTCGACTTCGAGCAGATGCGCAGTCGCTTGCTGGAAGAGCTGCGCCAGTTGCGCACGGACATGACCGAGTTGATGACCGCCGCCATGGAAGCCGGCACCGATGCCACCGCCGACACCTCGGCCCACTACGTCATTTCCGGCGAACGCAATCTGCTCGATGTGGAAGACTTTTCCTCGAACATGAGCCGCCTGCGCCAACTGTTCGACCTGTTCGAGCACAAGACCACCCTGTCCCAGTTGCTGGAACTGTCCAACCGGGCCGAAGGCGTGCAAGTTTTCATCGGCGGCGAATCCGGTATTGCCCCCCTGGATGAATGCAGCGTGGTGGCGGCGCCCTATGAAGTGGATGGCCAGATCCTGGGCACCGTCGGTGTCATTGGCCCTACCCGCATGGCCTACGAACGGGTCATTCCCATTGTGGATGTGACCGCCAAACTGATCGCCTCCGCCCTTTCCGCCCCCTGAACCTGACTGGTTTTCCCCATGCCCCGATTCGCTCCTGAACCCGACTACCAGCACGGTACGCCGGGCAAAACCGCCGTCCTGCTGGTAAACCTCGGCACGCCGGAAGCACCCACGGCCCCGGCCCTGCGCAAATACCTCAAGCAATTCCTTTCGGACCCCCGGGTGGTGGAAATTCCCAAGGCCCTGTGGTGGCTGATCCTGAACGGCATCATCCTCAACGTGCGGCCCGCCAAATCCGCAAAGAAATACGCCGCCATCTGGACGGCAGACGGCTCGCCCCTGCGCGCCCACACGGAAAAACAGGCCAAGCTGCTCAAGGGGCTGTTGGGTGAACAGGGCAAAACTGACCTATTGGTGGACTGGGCCATGCGCTACGGCCAACCCTCCATCGCCGCGACCCTGGACCAGCTCAAGGCTGCCGGTGCGACGCGCATCCTGATCCTGCCCCTCTATCCCCAATATGCTGCCGCCACCACGGCCAGCGTGCTGGACGATGTGGCGGACTGGCTCAAGAAAACCCGCAACCAGCCGGAAATCCGCAGCATTCGCAACTTCCACGACCAGCCCGGCTACATCGATGCCCTGGCCCTGTCGGTGCGGGAATACTGGGCAAGCAACGGTCAGCCCGACAAACTGGTCATGAGCTTTCATGGCCTGCCCCGTCGCAGCCTGGATCTGGGCGACCCTTATTTCTGCGAATGCCACAAGACGGGGCGCCTGCTGGCGGAAGCCCTCGGCCTGAACCAAGCGCAATTCGCCATCACCTTCCAATCCCGTTTCGGCAAAGCCAAATGGCTGGAACCCTATACCCAGCCGACCCTGGAGGCTCTGGGCAAAGCAGGGACAAAACGGGTGGACGTGATCTGCCCCGGCTTCATGGCGGACTGCCTGGAAACCCTGGAAGAAATCGCCCTGGAATGCAAGGCAGCATTCATCGCCGCCGGCGGCCAGACCTTTCATTACATTCCCTGCCTCAATGAGCGCCCCGCTGCCATTGCCGCCCTGGCCAACCTGGTGGCACAGCACACGGCAGGCTGGCCCACAGCCGCCGCCTCCACCAACAACGCAGCCCTGCAACGAGCCAAGGCCCTCGGCGCAAAAGCTTGAACTCAGCTTGAATTTACCGTGAGCGGCTCCATATCAGCTAAAGCTGATTAAGGAGCCGCCATGAATACCGCCGATAGCGTCATCATCCCCTGCCCCCATTGCCAGGCCTTCAATCGACTGCCAGGGCAACGACTGGCAGACCAGCCCACCTGCGGCAAATGCAAACAGCCCTTGTTTAGCGGGCAGCCCCTGACTTTGACGGCGGGTAACTTTGGCGTCTCTGTGGGACGTAGCGATATTCCGGTGGTGGTGGACTTCTGGGCGCCCTGGTGCGGCCCCTGTCGTTCCATGGCGCCGGCCTTTGCCGAAGCGGCTCGGCAACTGGAACCGGCCTACCGACTGGCCAAAGTTGATACCGAAGCAGAACAAGGACTTGCCGCCCGCTTCAACATTCGCAGCATTCCGACCTTGATCGTTTTCCATCAAGGTCGCGAGATCGCCCGCCAATCCGGTGCCATGGATGCACGCAATCTCATGGGATGGATTCAATCCGTCGCCTAAGCTCATGTTTTATTGAATACTACTTAAATCCATGAAAAATAAGCGCTAAAGCAGGCGACTTACCGGCCGTTGATGGCTACATCCCCATCATTTCGGAAAGTGCCGGCAATGAAAATCAGCGCATCCAGCCTCGAACTCAGCTCCTTCCACCACCTGGCTTATCAGGAAGAAAAAAGCGAATCCCTGCAGGTTTGGACCAGCCGCCCGCTGCAGCCCCAGACAAGCACCGCCCAGGCAACCCAGTCATCCATTTCCTCCACCGGCCAGGCTTTGGCAAATCAGGCCAGCCAAGTGGCGCAAGGGGATAGCACGGAAAACGATCCTTTCCTCAGGATGGTTCGCTTGATGGTGGAGTGGCTGACCGGCAAGCCGGTAAAAGTGTTTTCTGCCACAGACATCAACATGACCGGCTCAAGCGCTTCATCAACCGCCACCCCCGTGAGCTCGGATGCCGCTTCAGCCCTGCAGAACGCCGCCCAGCAAGCGGCACCCCAGGGCCAGGTAGGGTTTGGCATGAGTTACAACTACCACCACCTGCAGACCGAAACGGAAAACACCCAGGTCGCCATGAACGGGACGGTGCGAACCAGCGATGGCAAAGTCATCGACCTGACCATGAACCTTTCCATGAACCGCAGTTTCAGCCAGCAAACCGACATCAACATCCGGGCGGGCGACGCAAAACGCACCGACCCGCTGGTCATCAACTTTGGCGGCACCGCGGCCCAGTTGCGCGACCAGACTTTCAGCTTCGATCTGAACGGGGATGGCAGCAAGGAAAACATTGCCCAACTGGCCTCTGGCAGCGGTTATTTAGCCTTTGACCGTAACGGTAATGGCCGCATCGACAACGGCCTGGAACTCTTCGGCCCGGCGACCAATTCCGGCTTCGGAGAATTATCCCAATTGGATAGCGATGGCAATGGCTGGATCGATGAAAATGATGCCGCCTACAAGAAGCTTTCGGTATGGACACCCGGTGCGAATGGCGGCCAACTCAAGTCTTTGGGCGAACTCCAGATAGGCGCTTTATACACAGGTCATGTTTCCAGTGCGTTTGAGCTGCGGGGCAACAACAATTCAAACCTGGGTGCCATCTCCGCCACCGGCTTATACCTGCATGAAGACGGTACAGCCGGCACCATGCAAGAAGTGGATTTGACCGCCTGAGTACGTCCAATTCCCCTCCACAACACGAGTGATTCAGGCATAAACTCACGGTATCACTTAAGGAGGACTTTTCAATGCTGCGTATTTCAGACATGAAGATCTGGTTACGCTTGACGATTGCCATCTGGGTCATGCTTTTGCTGGCCTGGACGGGGATGATTCTCTGGGAAAGCCACACCAGCAGGGAAACCGCCATCGATCAAGCCAAAGAATTCTCGCTCTCCATGCATGAATCCACTCTGGCAGGCCTGACCGGCATGATGATTACCGGCACCGTTGGGCAACGGGAAGTGTTCCTCGATCAAATCAAGCAGCTTTCCATCATTCGCGACCTGAAAGTCATCCGTGGCGACCCTGTTTCCAAGCAATTTGGCCCGGGAAATGCAAAAGATGACGTGAAACCCGATGAGGTCGAGCAAAAAGTGTTGACCACAGGTGTCGAGTTTTCCGAAGTCCAGGCCGATGAAAAGGGTGAATTCCTCCGGGTCGTACGGCCTGCCCTTGCCCAGCACAACTACCTGGGTAAAGACTGTCTGATGTGCCACCAAGTGCCTGAAAAGACACCCCTTGGCGTCGTCAGCATGAAAATCTCCCTCGACAACGTCAATGCGGCGGTTTCCTCCCAACGCATCAAGTCCCTGTCGGCAGCCTTGGTCATCAGCATTCCTCTGCTGACCTTCATCTACATTTTCATCCGCAATTTCGTCACCAACCCCATCGACAAAATGGTGGCCGGTCTGCGCGACATTGCCTCCGGTGAAGGGGATTTGACCCGTCGGCTGGATGTGAAGGGCCAGGATGAAATTGGTCAGGCCTCCTCTGTCTTTAACGACATGATGATCAAGTTCTCCGGGCTGGTAAGACAGGTCGGCGAATCAGCGGGACAAGTTTCGTCAGCCGCCCAGGACTTGGTTGGTGGGGCAGAAAAGGTTGCCAGCAGCTCTACCCAGCAGCACACCATGGCAGACCAGGCCTCAGATGCGGTTGATCAGATCGTCTCCAGCATTTCCGAGATTGCCCACAGCACCGAAAAAGTGAATGAGCAGTCCCGGGAAAGCGAACGCCGCTCCCTGGAAGGCACCCGCAGCCTTGGTCAACTGGTC
Source organism: Rhodocyclaceae bacterium (assembly GCA_036504515.1). Classification (GTDB taxonomy): domain Bacteria; phylum Pseudomonadota; class Gammaproteobacteria; order Burkholderiales; family Rhodocyclaceae; genus AWTP1-18. Next base: position 135,823 of record DASXVA010000011.1, on the reverse strand, counting down.
AACGAAGTAGGCATGGTGGAAACTACGGTGCGCCAGATTGCAGATTCCGTCAGCCAGTTCGTGGCCAGCATGGAAGCCATCACCAGCATGACCAAGGAAGTGCGGGACATTGCCGACCAGACCAACCTGCTGGCCCTCAATGCTGCCATTGAAGCGGCCCGGGCCGGCGAACAGGGCCGCGGCTTCGCGGTGGTGGCCGATGAAGTACGCAAACTTGCTGAAAAATCAGCGGCTTCCGCCAGCGAAATCGACACCGTAACCCGGGGCCTTACGGAGCAATCTGAAGCCGTGCGCCACTCTATCGACGATGGTTTGTCCCACATTGCTTCTAGCCAGAAGTCCGTGGAAACCGTGGCCGACGTGCTGACGGCCGCCGCCAGTTCCGTGACCGAAGTGGGCAAGGGTCTGGATACCATTGCCGCCGCCACGGAAGAACAGCGCCGTGTCTTTACGGAAGTAGCCAAGACCATCGAGTCCATTGCTGCCATGTCCCGGGAAAACAATACCGCTTCAGATCAAACCGCAGCGGCAGCCCATGCCCTGCAGGATTTGGCCACCAACCTGCAAAGCGCTGTCGGTCGTTTCCGTACCTGACGGAAATCTACCTCAGCCCCCTACGGCTCCTGCGGGAGCCGTATTTTTTTGCAGATTTTTTGCAAAACCGGCCTTGAAAACCGTTTTTCCTACCCCACATAGTGGGCATTGTCTTTAGCCACTTAGTTAGAACCATGACTGACTCTCTCGAAAACCAGCCCCAATCCCAGGAAGCGCCGGCCACTGATGCAGCAGCCCCCCAGGCCGAGGTCATGCCCAGCCTTGAGGAAATGCTCAAGGCCGCTGAACTCAAGGCCGCCGAGCACCACGATGCCTGGCTGCGGGCCAAGGCCGAAGGCGAAAATATTCGCCGCCGGGCCCAGGAAGACATCACCAAAGCCAGCAAATTCGCGGTTGAGAAGTTCGCCGGCGAACTCCTGGCCGTGAAGGACAGCCTGGAAGCCGCCCTGGCCAATGAAAAACAGGATGCCGAAACCCTCAAGGCCGGCGTCGAACTGACCCTCAAGCAATTAGCGGCTGCTTTCGAAAAGTCCAGCCTGAACGAGATCAACCCTGTGGGCGAGAAGTTCGACCCCCATAAGCACCAGGCCATTAGCCAGATTCCCGGCCCGGAAGGCACCGAATCCAACACTGTGCTCACGGTGCTGCAAAAGGGTTATGCCCTCTACGACCGGGTCGTCCGCCCGGCCTTGGTAGTGGTTTCCCAATAAGGGATTGAAATCCGGGCTTGAAATTCAACGTAATAGCCCCACTTCCAGAACAAGCAAGTATTCGCCGCAAGGCACACAACATTCAGAACGAAGGAACTCGACATGGGCAAGATTATCGGTATCGACTTGGGCACCACCAACAGCTGCGTTTCCATCATGGAAGGCGGCAAACCCAAGGTCATTGAAAACGCTGAAGGCGCACGGACCACTCCCTCCATCGTGGCCTACGCCGAAGACGGCGAAATTCTGGTGGGTGCTCCCGCCAAACGTCAGGCAGTGACCAACGCCAAAAACACCCTCTACGCGGTAAAACGCCTGATCGGCCGCCGCTTTGAAGAAAAAGAAGTGCAAAAAGACATCGACCTGATGCCTTTTGCCATCGTCAAGGCCGACAACGGCGACGCCTGGGTTTCTGTGCGCGACAAGAAAATGGCGCCTCCCCAGGTTTCCGCCGAAGTGCTGAAGAAAATGAAGAAGGCCGCCGAAGACTACCTAGGTGAAGAAGTCACCGAGGCCGTCATCACCGTGCCCGCCTACTTCAATGACAGCCAGCGCCAAGCCACTAAGGATGCCGGCCGTATCGCCGGTCTGGACGTCAAGCGCATCATCAACGAACCAACTGCTGCAGCCATTTCTTTCGGCCTGGACAAGCAGGAAGGTGACCGCAAGATCGCTGTTTATGACTTGGGTGGTGGTACTTTCGACATCTCCATCATCGACATCGCTGAAATCGACGGTGAGCATCAATTCGAAGTGCTCTCCACCAACGGTGACACCTTCCTCGGCGGCGAAGACTTCGACCAGCGCCTGATCGACTACATCATCGACGAATTCAAGAAAGAACAAGGCGTCGACCTGAAGAAAGACGTGCTGGCCCTGCAGCGCCTGAAGGAAGCCGCTGAAAAGGCCAAGATCGAGCTGTCCTCTTCCCTGCAGACCGAAGTCAATCTGCCCTACATCACTGCCGATGCCTCCGGCCCCAAGCATTTGGCCGTGAAGATCACCCGCGCCAAGTTCGAATCCCTGGTGGAAGAACTGGTTGCCCGCACCATTGAGCCCTGCCGCATGGCCATCAAGGATGCCGGCGTCAAGGTCAGCGACATCGTCGACGTGATCCTGGTGGGCGGTATGACCCGCATGCCCAAGGTTCAGGAAAAGGTGAAGGAATTCTTCGGCAAGGAACCCCGCAAGGACGTGAACCCCGACGAAGCCGTAGCCATCGGCGCCTCCATCCAGGGCGGCGTGCTGCAAGGTGAAGTGAAGGACGTGCTGCTGCTGGACGTGACCCCCCTCTCCCTGGGTATTGAAACCCTGGGTGGCGTCATGACCAAGCTGATCACCAAGAACACCACCATCCCTACCAAGCAGAGCCAGACTTTCTCTACAGCTGACGACAACCAGAATGCCGTGACCATTCACGTGCTGCAAGGTGAGCGTGAAATGTCCGCCGGCAACAAGAGCCTGGGCCAGTTCAACCTGTCCGACATTCCTCCCGCTCCCCGCGGCATGCCCCAGATCGAAGTCACCTTCGACATCGACGCTAACGGCATCCTCCATGTGTCGGCCAAGGACAAGGCCACCGGCAAGGAAAACAAGATCACCATCAAGGCCAACTCCGGCCTGAGTGAAGAAGAAATCCAGGCCATGGTGCGTGATGCCGAAGCCCACGCCGAGGAAGACAAGAAGGCCCACGAACTGGTGGATGCCCGCAACCAGCTCGACACCTTGGTGCACTCCGTGAAGAAGGCGGTGTCCGAACACGGCGACAAGATCGAAGCCTCTGAAAAAGAAGCCATCGAAACCGCCATCAAGGAAGCCGAAGAAGCCATCAAGTCCGGCGACAAGGCCACCCTCGAAGCCAAGTCCGAAGCTCTGGGCCAAGTCAGCCAGAAGTTGGGTGAAAAGATCTACGCTGATACCCAGGCTGCTGCTGGTGCAGCAGGTGCCGGCGCCGGTGCCGGTGCAGCCCCTGGCGGTGAAGCCAAGAAGGACGACGGCGACGTGGTGGATGCCGAGTTCACCGAAGTCAAAGACAAGAAGTAATCAGCCGGAAAAAGGGAGGCGGGCCGCCGGCTGATTTCAGCCGCGGCCCCTTTTCGTTACTGAATTACTAAGAGAACGCCATGGCGAAACGTGATTTTTATGAAGTTCTCGGCGTCAATCGCGATGCGAACGACGACGAGATCAAGAAGGCCTACCGCAAGCTGGCCATGAAATACCATCCGGACCGCAATCCGGATAACCCCAAGGCTGAAGATCAGTTCAAGGAGGCCAAGGAAGCCTACGAGATCCTTTCTGACAGCCAGAAGCGGGCCGCCTACGACCAATACGGCCATGCCGGGGTTGATCCCCAGGCCGGCGGTGGTGGCGGTGCTGGCATGGGTGGTTTTGCCGATGCCTTCTCTGACATTTTCGGCGACATCTTCGGCGGTGGCGGCGGACGAGGCGGTGGTGGACGTTCCAACGTCTATCGCGGCGCCGACCTGCGCTACAACCTGGAAATCAGCCTGGAAGAAGCCGCTCGTGGTGCTGAAACCCGCATTCGTATTCCCACCATGGAAGAATGCGACGACTGCAGCGGTAGCGGTGCCAAGAAGGGTACCGAACCCAAGACCTGCCCCACTTGTAATGGGCACGGCCAGGTGCGCATGCAGCAGGGCTTCTTCTCCATCCAGCAAACCTGCCCCAAGTGTCACGGCACCGGTCGCTACATTCCCACCCCCTGCCCCAGTTGCCACGGTGCTGGCCGCAAGAAGACCCACAAGACGCTGTCGGTCAAGATTCCCGCCGGTATCGACGAAGGCGATCGCATCCGTCTCACCGGCGAAGGCGAGCCCGGTGTCAATGGCGGCCCTCCCGGCGACCTGTATGTGCAGGTGCACCTCAAGGCCCACAGCGTATTCCAGCGCGACCATGATGACCTGCACTGCGAAATGCCCATCAGCTTCACGGTGGCAGCCCTTGGTGGCGAAATCGAAATCCCCACCCTGGACGGCGTGGCAAAGCTCAAGATTCCCGCCGAAACCCAGTCGGGCAAGATCTTCCGCCTGCGCGGCAAGGGCATCAAAGGCATCCGCTCCATCGGCCATGGCGACCTGCTTTGCCACGTCGCCGTGGAAACCCCGGTCAGCCTCACCGACCGGCAGAAGGAACTGCTCAAGGAGTTTGAGGAAATCAGCCAGGGTAATGCCGAGAAGCACAATCCCCGCGCCCAGTCCTGGATGGACAAGGTGAAGGATTTCTTCGCGGGATAATTGCTGGCAATCATCCTTGCAAGACCCGACGGGCCGCCTTGAGCGGCCCGTTTTTATCATGGTTGCAGCCTAGGAGACTGCGGCCATCTGTGCCCGCTCCCAGCCCAGAATGGCTCGCTTGCGCTCACTGCCCCAGCGGAAACGCCCCACCACGCCGGACTCGCAGATCACCCGGTGGCAGGGAATCAGCCAAGCCACCGCATTGGCACCCACGGCATTGCCCAAGGCCCGGGCCGCCCGCGGGTGCCCCAGCGCTGCGGCCAGACTGCCGTAGCTCACCGACTGCCCGGGAGGAATCGCCAGCAGGGCCTCCCAGACCTTAAGCTGGAAGGCTGAGCCGCTGACACAAAGGGCAAGGGCACTGCCCTCGTCCCTGGTTGCTGGAGACTCATCACGCAAGGAAAGCGGTGCCTGGAAGGCCCGGTCGACAGGGAGTAGCTGCTCGGAAGTAGCAGCTTGCCAAAGCGCCTCTGGATAATGCGTCTGCAGGGCCTCAAGATGGGCGTCGCGCTCGGCTGGGCCGGAGACGAACTCGAGACGATGTAACCCTCTCGGGGCAAACACCGCCAAGGCTTTGCCAAAGGGCGTAGCTACCTCTCCCCAGGTCATGGGTTGCCCACGAACTGCCGCCTTGAATTCCCCCGGCGTCATGCCTTCGTAGCGCACAAACAGGTCGTGCAAGCGGGCGCTGCCGGACAATCCACAGGCATGGGAAGCCTCCAACAGACTGGCGGCATCGGCCAGATGCTCCCGGGCGCTTTCCTTGGTCAGGAATTGCAGGAACCGCTTGGGGCTCAGGCCGACCCACCGGGAAAACAATCGCTGCAGATGAAACTCGGAGAGCCCCACTTCCCGGGCCACCCAGGCCAGGGATGGCTGCTCCTGCCAGTGCTCGGTCAGCAAGCCTAGAGCCTTGGCGATACGGTCAAAATTGCGAGCAGTGTCTTCCATGGGGCGCAGTATGCCGTTTTCACCAATATTGGGGATAGCGGCGTCCCTTGCCCAGATTGTTGAAAATCAGGGCCGTCAGCAGCAGGAGCAAGCACCCGAGCAAGGTCGGCGCCAGCAGGAATGAAAATCCGGGCTGGAGCAGGAACACAATCACCGGATTGGATCCCGCCGGAGGATGAACGCAACGCGCCGCCATCATGAGGGCAATTGCCGTGGCCGTGGCAGCAGCCAAAGAGAGAGGCCCGGGGCCCAAACCGTGCAGAAAAACAAGGCCGACGGCCGAGGACAGCAGGTGCCCCAGCAGGACATGGCGCGGCTGGGAAAAAGGCAACTCGGGAAAACCGAAGACCAACACGCAACTCGCGCCAAAGGAGCCCAAGATCAGGCTTTGCCCACTTTCCTGAGCCGCCAGGGCAATCAGCCCCATGGCCAGCACACTGCCTAACCAGGCGGCAGCAAGGCGGGACAAGGGCGGGCGAGGAGGAAGAAGCACCTTCGTAGTCATGGCAAACACTCCTGGGTAGGTCGTGTTTCCATTTCAGCAAGAGCGGCTCCGTCTGGCGACCCGATTCTTGCGGAGTTGATCTGTCCGTCAGGCGGCTTAGAACCTGTTCACGACCTTTGGCGGGTCAAAAATAGGGGCAGTGACATCCCGCTGCGGCGTTCTCCCCAAGGTTTCCCTGCGGCTGCGGGAGAGGGCGTATCCCTGTCAGCTATACGCGCCACGTATAGCTGAGATTCCAACGGGTGATACAGAGAATTGGGCATTTATGGCTTAACCATGCGCCAATCCATCTATTTTGGCAAAAATGCCGAAAACGGCATTCATACGCAAAACGTATAAACGAGCAAGGGGCCTCGCCCCTGCGATAACCGAGTAGATCGCCGAGTGCAGGGAATCCGAGTCCAAGAAGATTCGTCTCAACCTTCGCCGCGATCTGGTGGCGGTAGAGGACTTGGCCCCTTGGCAAAAGATCATGAACAGATTTTTAGTCGCGACCAGCCAGATAGCTGGCAACCGATTTTTCCAGCCCACGTACAGGCGCTTTTTGCACCAGACTCAGCAATTCGGCAGGCACTGATTGCAGGGAAAAACGGTTTCTCAAGGTTTCCTTGATTTTCAACAGCAGATAAGCCGTGGCTTCGGCATCGGCCAGGGCCCGGTGGTAACGGCCAGTAGCAGGCAGGCTGAGGGTATTCACCAAGGTACCCAGCTTGTGGTTCGGCGCCGAGGGAAACAATCGTCGCGCCAGTAGCAAGGAACAGACAAAGCCCTGCCGGGGTACCAGACCTATGTCTTGCAATTCGGCTTCCCAGAACTTCCGGTCGAAGGCTGCGTTGTGGGCAACAGGGACATGGTCGGCAACGAAACTGGCCGCCTCGGCCATGACGCTTGCCACCGAGGGCGCCTTACTCACCATGGCGTTAGTGATGCCGGTCAGTTGCTGGATTTCCCAGGGGATGGGCACCCCGGGATTCATCAGGCTCTGGTAACGATCCACCAGTTCGCCGTCGCGCACCAGCACTACGGCAATTTCAGTGGGCCTCGCTCCCTGCCCCGGCGAGATACCGGTGGTTTCGAAGTCGAGGACAGCGTAGGTGGTCAAGGCCCGGAATGCCAGCCGGTATCAGTCGCGGAAATTGCCGTACTGGAGGGGGAAGTCGGTGATGGACTTGCGCACCAGGGCGATGGTGTCTTGCAGAATATCTCGCTTGGCGCCGGTGACGCGGACGGCATCACCCTGAATGCTGGCCTGGACCTTGATCTTGCTGTCCTTGATGATCTTGACGATCTTCTTGGCCAGTTCCGTCTCGATGCCAACCTTGATCTTGAGTTCCTGCTTGGCCTTGTTGCCGGACACCACCTGAATGTCGCCCACATCGAGGCGCTTGGTGCTTTCCACTTCCTTCTTTTCCATCTGAGGGAAGAGGATGTCCTTGATCTGGCCGATCTGGAAGTCGGAATCGCCGAGCACGGTGATGATCTTGTCCTTCTCGTTCAACTCCGCCTTGGCGGTGGTGCCTTTGAAGTCGTGGCGATTTCCGATCAGGCGGCCGGCCTGTTCCACGGCGTTTTTCAACGCCACCATGTCGGCTTCGGAAGTAATGTCAAAAGAGGGCATGGGAAGATTCCTTAGAACAAATGACCAGAATTCGTGAAGAAACCGTAGCGAGCAGACCGAGGCCGTTTCGAGAAGCGCCGCCGTACAAGTAGTACGGCGAGCATCGCAGGATGCGGGATTGGTCTGCGCAGTAGGTTTATGCGCGGATTCAGCCGAAATAACAGACGTAGTGATAAGGCTCGCCGGTGACCTCGATGTCGAAACTGGAGTTACCGGGTACGTTGAAACTGCTGCCAGCGGCAGAAGTCTTCCATTCCGTTTCGCCCTTGAGGCGATAGCGACAGGCGCCGCCTACGCATTCCATGATTTCGGGCTCGCCGGTATTGAAGGTCAGGCTGGCGGGCAAAACCACGCCGACGGTCTTCTTGCTGCCATCGGCCAGAATGACGGTGTGGCTGACGCACTTGCCGTCGAAATAGACGTTGGCCTTCTTGACCACGGACACATTGTCGAATTGCGACATTTTCAAATTCCCCAAAGTTTTTGAATGATGCCCTTCGCCACAAAGCCGACCATGCCGAAAGCAAGGACGAAAAAGAGAACGAAGGTGCCGGTCTTGCCAGCTTTGGATTTCCAGGCCAGTTCGCCGATGATGAACAACATGAAGAGCATGAAGCCCCCCAGGACAAAGGTCATCCCAAAATTGGAGACTTGTTCTTCAGTGAAATCGAACATGGCTGGAATTCCTCAAACGATTAACGCTTAACGACGGCTTTGACAGCCGGCTTGCGAACGACTGCCTTAGCAACAACCTTGGCTGCTGGTTTTGCTGCAGCTTTGACGGCGAGCTTGGCAGCGGTTTTAGCAGCGGCCTTGACCGGAGCCTTCTTGGGTGCAGCCTTGCGGGCGGCTACGGCATCCGCCTTGGCTTCGCGCTTGATGCGGGCGTTGGCTGCGATGCGCATGCGCAGGGCGTTGAGCTTGATAAAGCCAGCAGCGTCGCGCTGGTCGTAGGCACCGGCGTCATCTTCAAAGGTGGCGATAGTGGGATCGAACAGGGAGTCGGTCTTGGAGTCGCGAGAAACAACAGTGACGCTGCCCTTGTAGAGCTTGACCCGAACCCAGCCGTTGACGCTTTCCTGAGTGTGATCGATCAGGGTTTGCAGGGCCTTGCGCTCAGGACTCCACCAGTAGCCGTTATAGATCAAGCTGGCGTAACGGGGCATCAGGTCGTCCTTGAGGTGGGCGACTTCACGATCCAGGGTGACGGACTCGATACCGCGGTGAGCCTTGAGCAGAATGGTGCCGCCAGGGGTTTCGTAACAGCCGCGGGACTTCATGCCAACGTAACGGTTTTCCACCAGGTCGAGACGGCCAATGCCGTGCTTGCCGCCGATTTCATTCAGGGCAGCCAGCAGCAGATGGGGCTTCATCTTTTTGCCATTGATGGAGACGAGGTCTCCCTTGACGAATTGCAGGTCCAGGTATTCGGGCTTGGCCGGGGCCCTCTCAGGAGAGACGGTCCAGCGCCACATGGATTCTTCGGCCTCGGCAGAGGGGTTCTCCAGATGACGGCCTTCGTAGCTGATGTGCAGCAGGTTGGCATCCATGGAATAGGGAGAGCCGCCCTTCTTGTGCTTCATGTCGATGGGAATGCGATGCTTGGCAGCGTAGGCCATCAGCTTTTCGCGGGAGAGCAGATCCCACTCACGCCAGGGAGCGATCACCTTGATGTTGGGCATCAGGGCGTAGGCACCCAGTTCAAAACGAACCTGGTCATTACCCTTGCCAGTAGCGCCGTGGGAGATGGCTTCGGCACCGGTCTTGCGGGCGATGTCGATCAGACGCTTGGCGATCAGGGGACGGGCGATGGAGGTACCCAGCAGGTACTCACCTTCGTAAACGGTGTTGGCGCGGAACATGGGGAAGACGAAGTCGCGCACGAATTCTTCGCGCAGGTCGTCGATGAAGATGTTCTTCGGATTGATACCCAGCTTGAGGGCCTTGGCCCGGGCGGGTTCCAACTCTTCACCTTGGCCGAGGTCGGCAGTGAAGGTGATTACTTCGCTTTGATAGGTGTCCTGCAGCCACTTGAGGATGACAGAGGTATCCAGACCGCCGGAGTAGGCAAGGACGACTTTTTTGACTTCGCTCATCAGATTTCCCAATCAAAAATTCAACACAACAATTTAATTACGCGCTGACTTTGCCCAGCAGAAGAAATTCCATCAGGGCTTTTTGCACGTGGAGACGATTTTCTGCTTCTTCCCAGACCACGGAATGGGGACCGTCGATGACGTCAGCACTGACTTCCTCGCCCCGATGGGCAGGCAGGCAGTGCATGAACATGGCGTGGGGTGCGGCGACCTTCATCATGTCGGCATCCACTTGCCAATCGACGAAGTCCTTCATGCGCTCGTCGTTCTCGGCCTCGAAACCCATGGATGTCCAAACGTCAGTGGTAACGATGTCGGCACCCTGGGCGGCTTCCATGGGGTCAGAAAACTGTTCGAAATGGCCGGTGCCATAGAGGCCGGCCCGCTCGGGTTCAACTTCGTAGCCCGGCGGCGTGGAGACATGAACATTGAAGTCCAGCACTTCCGCTGCCTGCAGCCATGTGTTGCACATGTTGTTGGAGTCACCGATCCAGGCCACAGTCTTGCCTTGGATGGAGCCGTGCTGCTCAATCCAGGTGTAGATGTCGGCCATGATCTGGCAGGGGTGGTATTCGTTGGTGAGGCCGTTAATCACGGGCACCCGGGAATACTTGGCAAAGCGGTCGATGATGTCCTGTTCGAAGGTGCGGATCATCACGATATCGCTCATGCGGGAAATCACTTGGGCCGCGTCTTCCACCGGCTCACCGCGCCCCAACTGGGAATCACGGGTATTGAGGTAGATGGCGGAACCGCCCAATTGCTGCATGCCTGCCTCAAAGGAAAGGCGGGTGCGGGTACTGGCTTTTTCAAAAATCATGACCAGAGTACGGTCAGACAGGGGCCAATACTTTTGGTAGGACTTGAACTGTTTCTTGATCCAGCTCGTGCGCTGGAAGAGATAGTCATACTCTTCCCGGCTGAAATCCTTGAACTGGAGGTAGTGGCGAGGTGCACTCATGGTTCACCCCTCCAGAAAATTACGAATGACACCCACCAGTCCGGCAGCCAGTTCGCTTGCCTCAGCTTCGGTCATGATCAGGGAAGGCACCAGACGAATGACACGTTCTGCCGTGACATTCACCAGTAGTCCCTTTTCCTGGGCCAGGGCGACGATTTCAGTGCAGGGACGATTCAATTCAATACCCGTCATCTGGCCTACGCCACGAACTTCCACCAAACCAGAAACGCCCGCCAAACCTTGACGCAGTTCGTTGCGCAGATGATCACCAACACGCACCACCTGGGCAAGCAGGCCATCCTTCTCGATCACGTCCAAGGTGGTCAACGCTGCAGTACACGCCAGAGGATTGCCGCCAAAAGTGGAACCATGATTGCCGGGCTTGAAGATGCCTGCAGCCTTGCCGGCCGTCAGGCAAGCGCCAACAGGAACGCCGGAACCGAGCCCCTTGGCAAGGGTCATGACATCCGGCAGAACGCCTGCGCTCTGATGGGCAAACCAGATACCCGTACGGGCAACGCCCGTCTGGACCTCATCCACCATGTAGAGCCAGCCCTTGTCGTCACAGATACGGCGCAGGGCCTGCATGTATTCGGCGTGGGCGGCGTGAATACCGCCTTCGCCCTGAACGGGCTCAAACAACACCGCCACCACATTGGGGTTGTTGGCGGCCACTTGTTCAACCGCGGCCAGATCGTCAAAGGGCACGCGAACAAAACCGGAAACCAGAGGCTCAAACCCGGCCTGAACCTTGCGGTTACCGGTGGCAGATAGCGTTGCCAGAGTACGGCCATGGAAAGAATGTTCCATGACAATAATCGCTGGGCTATCGACGCCTTTCTGGTGGCCAAACATCCGGGCCAGCTTGATGGCAGCCTCGTTCGCTTCGGCACCGGAGTTGCAGAAGAAAACTTCCTCCATGCGGGCCAGGGCAGTGATCTTGTCAGACAAGGTCTCCTGTTCGCGAATGCGGTAGAGGTTGGACGTATGGATCACACGGCCAATCTGCTCAGTCAGCGCCTTAACCAATCGGGGATGGTTATGGCCCAGCGTGTTGACCGCGACACCGGCAACGGCATCGAGGTAGGACTTGCCCTGTTCATCGAACAATCGGCAACCCTGCCCATGGGTGAAAGCTAGGGGCAGGCGGGAATAGGTATTCATCAGGTGCGCCATGGAAGGCTCCGCGTCACACAGTCGGGAAAATTGAAAATCACGGTTTTCGTGACTGTAAAAAACATACGGCGGCTTTCGCCGCCGTCCGTACAGAGGGAAGAATAGTAAGTGAAAACGCCCCCACTGTACAGGTATGGGCTTTCTGAAACCGGTTAATCTGATCACATGCGCATTGCTGTTTTCAATCAAAAAGGCGGTGTAGGCAAGACGACGACAGCCTTAAACTTGGCTGCAGCCATCGCTCGCCGCCCTCAATCGGTACTCATGGTGGACCTGGACCCTCAGGCTCATCTGTCTGCCATTCACGGCAGCGCACCGACGAATGTCGAACACAGCCTGTTCGCGCTGTATCAACAAAATCGAAGTTTGGTCCCTCTGGAAGTTCTCTGGCCTGGCATTGGCGGCCTGATTCCGGCCCATGCCGAGTTAATCAAAGTGGACTCTCTTTTCGGTAAAGGGCCCAATGTCCTCAACAAGCTGCATACCGGATTGATGGAACTGGACACGCTGGTTCCCGGACGGACAACGCTGATTGATTGCTGCCCCTTTCTTGGGGTGCTGTCCCTCAATGCCATTTTTGCCGCCGACCGGGTGCTGGTACCGATCTCATCAGACTTTCTATCCCTGCGCGGCGCTCAGCAAATCGACAAGACCCTCAAGGCCTTGGAACCCGTATTGAAAAAACGGGTCGAGCGGCGCTATGTCCTGACCCGGTTCGATCGCAGACGCAAGATGTGCTTTGAGATTCACCAACGGCTACGGGACCAGTTTGGCGAACAGGATGTTTGCGAGACGGTAATTTCGGAGAATGTTGCCGTCGCCGAGGCGCCATCCCTGAATTTGGATGTTTTCACTCACGACGAACAAAGCAAAGGCGCCAGAGACTATCTGGCTTTGCGAGACGAACTGATCAAAACGGGCTTCCTGGCCTAATCACTCAGCCAGAACCCAAGTGGTTCAGCGGGTAATCAGATCGATAACGCGTTCGTAACTGGAAACCGGCGTCCTGACGGTGCCCCGGTGGCAGATGCACTCAAGAATTTCGCAATCCCGATACATTTGGCGCAGCTTGCGCTGGGCTTCTGCTTCGTCCCGACCGTGAATCATGAGGTGGTCCACCACCATGCCGACGCGGGTGCGGATACGGAACGCATACTTGGTAAGAACGGGGGGATTCATCAAAACCCCTTGTTAGTCATTAAGATAAGCCGAGTATATGCACCTATTTCTCAGATATCAATCCAGTCCTTTATTTCTGAAAGATTTTTTGTTTTTACGCAACAGCGGCTTTAGAGGGAATCTGCACAGCTCCCGACCATTGCCAGCTTCGGCCAGAGGGCCGGAGCTTTCTGTTAGAATTCAGGTCTTATAAATGACCCAAGTTTGTCGGTTGTACCACCCCATAACCGAACAAACGATATCAAGACTCCGCGCATGACAAAATCCCCGCACGAGAGCTTTGTCATCATCGGCATCACGGATGATGGCCATAAATTCAGACCCAGCGACTGGGCGGAACGACTGTGCGGCACCATGTCCGTTTTTGGTGCAGAACGCAGAATGGCCTACTCGCCCTACGTTCAGCCCGGCGATCTGGAGAGCAGCAAGTGTGTTTACGTGGATATCCGCATCCACGATATCGAACCCCGCGCCTATCACTTCCTGGAAAACTTCGCCCGGGACAACAAGCTCAAGGTATTGCCCTGGACACCAGGTAGCTGATCCCGACCCAGCAGGACCGGGATCATCACTAACAGTAGGTTTTGTTAAACCTTGTAGTCCGGCAACTTCTTTGCCACCCCTTGATTGCCAAGGCGCACGTAGTCCGGCAGTCCATTGCGATAGGGTGGAGGCGTCTCACCACCGATCAGGGGTGACAAATAGCGGCGACAAGCTTCGGTGATGCCAAATCCATCCGGCGTGATGAATTCCTTGGGCATCATCTTTTCCACATTGGCCACGTCCTTGAGTTCGGCCGTGCCGATCTCCCAACGGTAGGGCTCATCGGATGTCCGCAGAATCGCCGGCATCACCGCATTGCGGCCGGCAATGGCCAGCTCCACCGCGGCCTTGCCCACGGCATAAGCCTGTTCCACATCGGTGGCGGAAGCAATATGGCGGGCGCTGCGCTGCAAGTAATCCGCCAAAGCCCAGTGGTACTTGTAGCCCAGCTTTTCCTTGATCAACTGGGCAATAACCTGCCCGACACCTCCCAATTGGGAATGGCCGAAGGCATCCTTGCCACCGGCCTCGGCCATGAGCTGACCTTCCTTGTTCAACAATCCTTCGGAAACACCGATGACGCAGTGGTCGTACTTGTCGACGCATTGCTTGACCCGGGCCAGGAACGCCGCTTCGTCAAAGGGCACTTCGGGGAATAGCAGCAGATGGGGGCCATCCCCTTCCCTTTCCGCAGCCAAGCCACAGGCTGCCGTAATCCAGCCGGCGTGACGGCCCATGACTTCCATGACGAAAATCTTGGTGGAAGTCTTGGCCATGGAGGCCACATCGAAAGAAGCCTCGCGAATGGAGGTGGCCACATATTTGGCGACGGAACCGAAGCCGGGACAGTTGTCGGTGACCGGCAGGTCGTTATCCACGGTCTTGGGAATACCCACGCAGACAACGGGATAGCCCAGTTGCTCACCAATCTGGGACACCTTCCAGGCGGTATCCATGGAGTCGTTGCCGCCGTTGTAGAAGAAGTAGCCAATGTCGTGGGCCTTGAATACCTCGATCAGGCGCTCGTATTGGGCCCGGTGCTGGTCCATGCCCTTCAACTTGTAGCGGCAAGAACCGAAGGCACCGCCCGGGGTATGGCGCAGGGCAGCGATATCGGCAGCCGATTCCAGAGACGTGTCGATCAACTCTTCTGCCAAGGCCCCGATGATGCCGTTGCGGCCCGCCAATACCTTGCCGATCTTGTCCGGGTGCTGCCGCGCTGTTTCGATCACAGCACAGGCGGTGGCATTGATGACGGCGGTAACGCCGCCGGACTGAGCGTAAAAGGCATTCTTGGCGACCATGAAACAACTCCTGTTCGGTTCCTGAAAAAGAAATCGCCCCGCTGGATGGCGGGGCGACGGAATGTTACAGCGGAAAAAATTACTTCAGGGCGTCAAAGGCGCGCTTGGTAATTTCATCCACAGCGCCCTGCCCGGCAATCTTGCGGTACTGGGGCGCTTTAAGACCATTAGGCGCATCGCCGGAAGCGGCCCAGGTGGAGTAATAGGCCACCAGCGGCTTGGTCTGGGAGTGATACACATCCAGACGCTTCTTCACGGTTTCTTCCTTGTCGTCGTCCCGCTGAACCAGAGGCTCGCCGGTTTCGTCGTCCTTGCCTTCCACCTTGGGAGGATTGAACTTGACGTGATAGGTGCGGCCGGAAGGCAGGTGGGCGCGACGGCCACTCATGCGTTCAACGATGTCGGAGTCGGGCACATCGATTTCGAGCACGAAATCGATGGCGACACCGGCAGCCTTCATGGCTTCGGCCTGGGGAATGGTACGGGGGAAGCCGTCAAACATGTAACCGGACTTACAGTCGTCCTGGGTCAGGCGATCCTTGACTAGGCCGATGATGATGTCGTCGGAAACCAGACCGCCGGAATCCATCACCTTCTTGGCTTCGATGCCCAGCGGGGTACCCGCCTTGACGGCAGCACGCAGCATGTCGCCAGTGGAGATTTGGGGAATGCCGAACTTTTCTTTGATGAAGTTGGCTTGAGTACCCTTACCGGCGCCGGGAGGGCCGAGGAGAATGAGTTTCATGGGAGCAGGCTCCAGAGGTGAGTGGCGTGGATAAAAAGAACTTGAGGCTTAGTTTTTGTTGGTCCGAATTATTTCAGAAAAAAGACCTGAATTGGCTTAATGACCGAGGTTTTCGCTTATTGCGCAGTCGCAAACAAAGCCCGAACCCGGGCCAGGTCTTCTACCGTATCGACACCGGGCATAGGGGCCTGATCGCAAACCAGCACCCGGATGGGGAAACCATGCCACAGGGCGCGCAATTGCTCCAGGGATTCCCATTTCTCCGTCGGCGCAGGCGGCAAGCTGCCATAGCGTTGCAGGAAGGAAACCCGATAAGCGTAGATACCGATGTGGCGTAGCGCCCCCAGTCCTGAGGGCAGCTGGTCACGGGAAGCAGCAAAAGCATCCCGGGCGTAGGGAATCGGGGCCCGGGAAAAATAATGGGCGCGGCCCGCAGCATCACAGACCACTTTGACCACATTCGGATTGAAAAACTCGTCGGCACTGGTCAGCCCGTGGGCAGCCGTAGCGATGGCTGCCAGAGGATCAGCCGCCAGGGCGTCGGCCACACCGACCACCAGGGCCGGGTCGATCAAGGGCTCATCGCCCTGCACATTGACCACGATATCGTCCCCCGCCCAACCCAGTTGCGCAGCGACTTCGGCAATACGGTCAGTCCCGCTGGGGTGATCGGCCCGGGTCATCAGCGCGGGATACCCTGCCGCCTCCACGGCTTGCTGAACACGGGCATCGTCTGTCGCCACCCAGATGCCATCGGCACCACAGGCTTCCACGGCCTCCACCACCCGCAGCACCATGGGCTTGCCGGCAATGTCCGCCAGAGGTTTCCCCGGCAGGCGCGATGAGGCGTAGCGGGCGGGAATGACGACCTTGAAGCCCATGCTTACTGCTCGTCGGCGCCCAGTTGGCGGGCTTCACCTTCCAGCATGACGGGAATGTCGTCCTTCACTTGGAACGCCAGCCGACAAGGCTTGCAGACCAGCTCTGACTTGTCCTTGCGGTAATCCAGCGGGCCTTTGCAGACGGGACAGACGAGAATTTCAAGCAGACGGGGATCCATCCAGTTTCTCCAGAACAAAGCGGGCAAGATCGGGATCGATCCTAGCCTCCACAGGCAGCACCCAGACCGGCAGTCCGGGGGCAAGGGCGGCGAATTTTACTGCATCCTTCTCAGTGGTCAGCAGGGCGTCGCCCCTCAGGGCCAAATCGGACCCGGTGTAGTCATGGTGATCGGGGAAGCCATGAGCTTCGAAAGTCAGCCCGAGGCGGGAAAGATGGTCAAAGAAACGCTGGGGCTCGCCGATACCGGCCAGGGCGTGGAGCTTGAATCCCATCAAAGCAGCAGCATCACAGCGCACGGAAGGATCATCCAAGCGGTAAAAATTCGTCCCTTCCAACACCATGAAAAATGGCTTGGGCCTTGGCGACGGGGCCGTCTCAAGGCCATTGAGCACCAGGGCATCCACCGAGTGCAAGCGGGACACCGGTTCCCGCAAGGGGCCGGCGGGGAGCGGCAGACCATTCATGACTCCACGTCGGTCCAGCACGGCTATTTCCACATCCCGGGCCAGGGCCAGATGTTGAAGGCCGTCATCACAAAGAATCACGTCACATTGGGGATGGGTGGCGAGGAGCGCCTTTCCAGCTTCGCCTCGATCACGACCGACAAACACGGGGCAAGCGGTCCGCCGACGCAGTAACAACGGCTCATCGCCGACTTGGACGGGGTCGCTGTCCGGCAAAACTTCGGCCACCAGCCCTGCTCCGCCGTAGCCACGACTGACAATGCCCGGGCGGCGGCCTGCGGCTGCCAGGCGTTGGGCAAGATAAAGGGTCACCGGCGTTTTTCCGGCACCACCAGCCGTGATATTGCCCACCACCACCACGGGGACCGGCAAACGGACAACGGCGAGCAGCCCAAGCCGATACGCCGCCCGGCGCAGGGCCGACAGCAGAGAAAAAATCAGGGCGGGAAAGAGGAGCAACCAGACCAGCGGGCCCCGTGTCTGCCACAGGGCCGCCAGATCGGTTTTATTGCTTGTTTTGCTGGGTCGCAAAGGAGATATGGGACAAGCTGGCCTGTTGAGCCGCCTGCATCACGTCGATCACGCTTTGGTGGGTTGCCTTGGCATCGGCACTGATAATCACCACCGGCTCCTTGCCCTCGGCCGGTACACCGGCAGCCCGCTTCAGGGCGACGGAGATGGCTTCAACACTGCGACCACCAACGGCGGTCTTGTTGATCAGCACATCCCCCGTGGCCGTGACGGTTACATTGATTTCGCTGGGCTGCTCTTTGGTGGCAGGGGCATCCGCCGTAGGCAGATTGATTTCCATGCCGGAAAACTTGGAGTAGGTGGTGGTGATCATGAGGAAGATCAGGATCACCAACAGAACGTCGATCATGGGGATCAGGTTGATCTCTGGCTCTTCGCGGGTACGACCCCGTTGGAAGTTCATGATCAGCTCCGCTCGTTGTGCAGAATTTCCACCAGCTTCACGGCCTGCTGTTCCATTTCGACAATCAGGCTGTCCACCAGCGCGCGGAAGTGACGGTAGAAGATCATGCTGGGAATGGCGATCAGCAGACCGAAACCGGTGTTGTAGAGAGCAACGGAAATACCATGGGCCAGGGCTTGGGGGTTGTTGCCGGAACCGGTGGCGGAACCGAAGATTTCGATCATGCCGACCACTGTGCCGAACAGGCCCATCAGTGGTGCAATCGAAGCCACGGTACCCAGCAATTGGATCAGGTTGACGCTACCGACATGGCCTTCAAGAGCATGGGCCACACCGTGGCCGGCTTCTTCGACGGCTTCCTTCATCACTTCGCGGCTGCTCTTGACGTTGCGCAGACCAGCGGCGAACACCAAACCGAGAGGAGAGTCATTTTCCAGGCGACGGAGGGCGTCTTCGCTCAGGGTGCCCTGACGAAAATCCCCAATCACGCTCTGCAGCAGCGCGGGCGGAACGACCTTGGCACGGCGCAGGGCTGTGCCCCGTTCGATAATCAGTGCCACGGCAATCACCGAAGCCAGCAGCAGAAACCAGATGGGCCAACCGGCAGCCTGAATGATGGAAAACACGGACAACTCCTGAAAACGAAATCGAAGGCCGCACTTTAGCGACATGCCCGCCCGGGGGCAAGGCGATAAATCACTGCAAATACCGGGCATATCAAGTCATCGCCCCCAATTGAATAGGGCAAAACCTTCGGGCTTATTGCCCCTATGACCGGCAGGCCCGCAGCTACAATCGCCCCATGCCCTTGCCTACCACCGATCCCGCCGACGATTTTCCTGACCAGGCCCAAGCCTGGCTCAAGCGGCTTGTGGACCGTCCTGTCGGCAGCATGCCTCTGGAAACCAATGCTCCGGATAACCCGGTGCCCCTCCTCGCCGCCCTTTGCGAACAGGCCCTGCTGGCCGGACAAAACCTGATTCTGCTGGTGGCCGACGACCAATTGCTGCCGGAACTATCCAACGCGCTGGACCTGGCTGTCCGCCCCCTTTGCCTGGTCTTGCCGGAGGCCGACTTCACCGCCCGCATTACCCTGCGCGCCAGCCTTTCCCTGCTCAAGAGTCGCCTCAACCGGGAGCCCGATGCTGGCTGGCAAACCGTCTGGGCCAAACAAAAAGACCGGATGGGCGATCAGGCCGAACTGTGGCAAGCCGCCCAAACCTGGAGTGCCGCCGAGCGGGCCAATGCCTGGCCGGAGCAAACTGGCAAACTATTCCCTGTTCGCATTGCCCCCGTGGGCCGCGCCTTGCAGCTTGAACAACCGGCCGAGGCCAGGCCTGAACAGGAAGCAGATTTACTGATCGTGCTGGAACGGGAGCCGCTACCGGCTGCGGCTGATGCTCTTTTGGCTACCTGTCGGGTACTAATCCTCAATCCGCCCCCAGTCCGGGAAGCCTTCCTCGGGGCCTTGGCGCTATCGGACAAAGAGCTGCTGTTGCGGGGCCAGGTGGAAGCGATTACCCGCGACATTGCCGAACTAGAGTTGGAACTGGCCACGGCCCGGGGCGAACTTTCCGAATTCACCCACCGCTATCACCAGACCGTGGGGATGCGCATTACCTCCCTGGATGCCCTTCAGGCCGAACTTGCCTTGTACATGGCAGCAAAAGCTCCCGATGATCCGGTTGCCAAGGAAAACGCCCAGGAGGCCAAGGCTCGGGCGGAACAGTCCCACCAGGATGACCGCCGCTACAGGGAGGCCGCAGAAGAAGCCGGTGAGAAAACCCAGTTCCGCCCCAGCGCTGACCTGAAAAAACTTTTCCGGCAAGTGGCCCAGAAAATTCATCCGGACCGGGCCCGGGACGAAAACGACCGCAACTGGCGCACCAAACTCATGGCGGAGGCTAATCGGGCCTACCGCAGCGGCGACGTTTCCACCCTGCGGGAAGTCCTCAACCTGTGGCAAGAGGGACACCCTGCCGAAGCCTTGCTGCGCCCCGACCACAGCCTGCTGGAGCAGCAACTGGAACGGCTGCGGGCTCGTCTGTCAGAAATCCAGCGGGAACTGGACAGCCTCTATGGCTCACGCCTCTACGAACTATTTCAGGCCGAACGACTGGCACGCAAACAAGATCGCGACCTGCTGGAAGAACTGGCGGAGCAACTGGATGCCCAGATCCTTCGGACCCAGCAGAAACTGCGGGATCTGGGATGGGATGGCAAGGAAAGCGACCTTCTTGGCGAGGCCGCCGATGGCCCCGCCTCTCTCTCATCCCACTGAATCAATATCTCAGGAGTTCCCATGTTTCTCGCCATGAACCGCTTTCGCATTGCTCCCGGCCGGGAAGAAGAATTCATTGAAATCTGGCGCAAACGGGAAAGCTACCTGAGCGAAGTCCCGGGCTTCCGGGAGTTTCAGCTTCTCCAGGGCGCCACTACAGAGGAGTACACGCTCTTCGCCTCCCATACTGTCTGGGAGTCAGAAGACAGCTTCGAGGACTGGACCCGCTCGGAGGCCTTCCGCAAGGCCCACGTCAACGCCGGCGCCAGTGCCCGGGAACTCTATCTAGGCCCGCCCCAACTGGAACTGTTCAAGGCAGTCATGTAGGCAACGGGACTATTAAGCCCCCCGGAGCTATTCGACCAAAGGTGGCGGATTCAAGGCGTAGGTCGCCATGGCATCAATCACCGGCACCGCCTCCCCTACCGGTGGTGCTAGCGTGATCGTCAAACCGGCGTGCCGATCCATGGCGTCGGCTGCCAGCAGGGGCAAATCCTTTTTAACGTGGCTGCCAGCCGCCATGAAGATGGGAACAATCACCAATTCATCAGCACCATCCTTGACTAGTTGATCAATGGCTTCCTCCAATGAAGGTTGCATCAACTCGAGAAACCCCAACGCTACCGGTACAGCAGGTTCCTTGACCAGCATGGCGGCACGGATGCGATGAAACGGCTCCGCCCATTCGGGATTACGGGCGCCATGGCCAAAGAGGATCACGGCTTTCTTCATTTCAATCTCCGTAAATATTGGGGCATCGTGAGCACCTGTTCGTTGGCAATTCAGCCAAGAACAAGTCCTTGGCGATAGCCGATGATACGCAGAAGTGAAGCACGTCACGGCGAAGGATAGAACCGCCGGAGTTTTTGGGTCTTCATTGCCCCAGATCAAGAACAGCCATACTCAACATTCCATAGTGCCCGGATTAGTCAAACACAGAAGAAGGTGAGTCTGCCATGCAGGCGGCGGATCTGGAGATTTTCAAGAAAGCACCCATGCTGATCTGGCATGGTGATTTGACGGGTGCGAGGGACTGGTTCAACGATGCCTGGTTGGACTTCAGCGGCAGAACTGCAGCCCAGGAACAAGGGCTAGGCTGGATGGAAAATGTCTGGCCGGAAGACCGGGACATACTGGAAGGTAACGTCCCGGCTGGCTGCTTTCACTTCACCACGGAATATCGTCTGCGCAATCAACACGGCGAATACCGCTGGCTACGGGATCAAGCAGTCGCCGATGCAGAGGGCAACGGGTTCATCGGCTACTGCATCGACATCACGGAACTGAAGCTTGCTCTGAATCAACTGGAAGAACAACAAAGCCAGTTGAAGCAGGCCCAGGAAATAGCCCGCATCGGCTATTTCACCTACGACATGCAGCACAACCTTTGGGAAAGCCCCTACATCCTGACCAATATTTTCGGTATTGATCAGGACTATCCGCGCACCTTGGAAGGATGGCTGAATCTGGTAATTCCCGAATCCCGGGAGGAGATGAGAAATTACCTGCAAGAAATCATTCTGCAACGCCAGAGCTTTCATCGCAGCTACCAGATACGCCGGCCCAGTAATGGTGAAACCCGCTGGTTACAGGGGGATGGCAAGATCACTTACGACTGTGACGGTGCTCCGGTGTCGATGATCGGCACCATTCGAGACATTACCGACGAAATATCAGTCAAGAACAAACTCTCCATGGATGCAATGATCTTCGATCATTCCCAGCAAGCGATCCTGATTACCGATACCAATCGCCACATTCTGCGCATCAACGACGCCTTCAGCCGGATCATGGGCTATTCCCAGCAAGAGGTTGAAGGCCAGAATCCCCGCATTCTCAACTCGGGGCTACAGGATGCTGCGTTTTACGAATCCATGTGGCACTCCCTCAACTACTCGGGTAAGTGGCATAGCGAAATATGGAATCGGCGCAAGGATGGATCCCTCTGCCCGGGAATCCTCGACATCAATGCCGTCCATGATGACGCAGGGAATCTTTTGCACTATGTCGGGATCTTCACTGAAATTACCGAACT
Organism: Rhodocyclaceae bacterium; assembly: GCA_036504515.1. Taxonomy (GTDB): domain Bacteria; phylum Pseudomonadota; class Gammaproteobacteria; order Burkholderiales; family Rhodocyclaceae; genus AWTP1-18. The sequence continues at coordinate 113,450 of DASXVA010000011.1, read as the reverse complement.
GAAGAATACCCAGCGCAACCTGGAACGACTGGTGAATCTGGATAGTTTGACCGGCCTGCCCAACCGCGCCCTGATGATGGACCGGATGAATCAAGCCATTTCGAATTCGACCCGCTACAACCGGATGGTCGCTGTCTGTTTTCTTGATCTTGACGACTTCAAGCCAGTCAATGACAACCATGGTCATGTCTATGGCGATGCGCTTCTGGTTGAAGTTGCCGGTCGGCTAACTGCTGCGGTGCGGGGGGGCGACACGGTGGCCAGACTTGGCGGTGATGAATTCGTTCTGATCCTGACCGAACTGGAGCACGGCTACGAAATCGAGCCCACGCTGGATCGGGTAATGCAAAACATGGCAAAACCCTACGCAATCCGCGGCGAAACCTTCCAGATCAGTGCAAGCTTGGGCGTGACCGTGTTCCCCCGGGATTATTCCGATGCGGAAACCCTCTTGCGCCATGCCGACATCGCCATGTACCGGGCCAAACAGTCCGGTAAAAATCACTACCGTATTTATGTGCCGGAAAAGTGATTTCTATCGGTTGTGTTAACGCCGTTCAATCCTCTGTTCACGGCAATCGCTGAATAGCCATTGCCGTGAACAGAGAGAATACCTAGCCTTCATCCACCAGCAAACCAAGCTTGCCGGCCAACCACTTGGTGGTAGTTGCCTGCAGCAGAATAGTGCTGAGAATGGCAATGAAGGTGACCGAGGCAATCAGCTTGGCTTCCGGCGCCCCCAGACCCACCAGCAATCCCGCCAAAGCACCAGGAATAACGCCGGTTTCCCGGGTCCAGCACATGAACAGCATTTCCTTGAGTGACCACTTGGCACGACGGTCCGGCAGAGCACACAGGAACACCGTGGCGGGTCTCGCCACAAAAATGAACACCAGTACCACCGCTACACCACCAACCCAGTACTTGGCCATCAAGGCGAAGTCCACTTGAGAGCCGAGCAGGATGAAAATGAACATTCTCATGACCAGGGCCGTGGTGGCGACAAAGTCTTCCATCTTTTCCTGCTCGCCTTCGTGCATTTCAAAACCGAAGACATCCTTATTGCCGATGATGATGCCAAAAACAAACACAGCCATGAAGCCGCTGGCATGAAGGCCATCGGCTCCCAAATAAGCACCGATAACTGCCATCAGTGTCACCACTGGAGCGTATTCCAGCAGGAAGGCGTATTTCTCATGGGCGATCAGCAAAGCGGCGAGATAGCCCAAAACACCGCCTGCTACCAGTCCGATACCGGCTTGTTGAGCAAGATCAAGCAAGGATGCGCCAAGGGAAAATTCGCCGTTGCCCATCGCCAGCCCCAACACGGCAAACGTAACAATCGCCCCCATGGCATCGTTGAAAGCGGATTCGGACAACACGGTCTGCGCGACCCTGTCCTTGATTTTCACCTGTTTAAAAACCGGCACCAGGGTCGCCGGATCGGTAGAGGCAAGGGTCGAAGCCAGCAGCAACGCAACGATAAAGGGCAGCGAGAACACATACCATGCGGCAACAGCAGTAATGAATGCGGTAATAAGTACGCCCACCGTAGCCATAATGACAATGGTGATCCAAACCTCTTTCAACACCTTCAGGCGCAACGAGGCACCACCATCGAACAGAATGTAGCAGGAACCAAAAATCAGGATGAGTTGATTGAGCGTGGAGTCGGGCTTGATGTCCACCAAGCCGGTAACACCAGGGCCTAAGGCCATGCCCACAATCAGAAAGACGGCCACATCCGGAACCTTGATTCTTTGCGCCAGCAGACCAAAAGCAGTACCAAAGGCGAGGATGAGTCCAAACGTCATCAAAATGTGTTTGGCTAACTCAATAGCTGCGGAGGATTCCATGCGGTGACTTTCATTACAATTGGAAATTATTCTCTGATTCTAGCAAGCGCTGTTCCTGCGAACTTTGCAGCCCCCGCCTCACTCTACTGAGCTCCATGCATAACTCATTGCTCTCCCTGCTTCTCTTGCTTTCTGCTGCCGTTGGCGCTGTTTCTGCCACGCGGCGTTTTAATTTGCCCCCCATGCTCGGCTATCTGGCCGTCGGCATGACCTTTGGTCCCCATGGGCTCAAGCTGTTGGCAGAAAGTGAAACTGTGGATACGGTCGCCGAGTTTGGTGTCGTCTTCCTGATGTTTTCCATCGGCCTTGAGTTCAGCCTGACCCGGCTCAAAGCCATGCGGGGCCTGGTGTTTGGCCTGGGCTCAGCCCAGATGGTAATGACCACTCTCGGTACCATGGCCGCAACATTTCTGATTTACGGCCAGAACTGGCGTTCCGGCCTGGCTGTTGGTCTGGCCATTTCCATGTCTTCCACCGCTATCGTTGCCAAGATGTTGTCAGAGCGCTTTGAACTGCATTCCCGTTCCGGGCGCCAGACCATGGGCGTGCTGCTGTTTCAGGATATCGCCGTCGTCCCCTGTCTGATTCTGCTACCGGCCCTGGCGGAACCCGCTGGCGACCTGTTCCGTACCCTGGGCGCCGCCCTGGTACAGGCCGTCATTGTGCTTACCTTGATGATCTGGGTGGGCCAACGCCTGATGAAACCGCTGTTCGACGCGGTCGCCCATCACCGCTCGGAAGAACTCTTCGTCCTCACCACCCTCTGGATCGTTGTGGGCCTTGCCTACGCCACGGCACAAACCGGGCTCTCCTTGGCCCTGGGTGCCTTTGTCGGCGGCATGCTGATTTCCGAAACGGCTTACCGCCACCAAGTCGAAGCCGATATCCGTCCTTTCCGCGACATTCTGCTCGGCCTGTTCTTCGTCACCGTCGGCATGATGCTGGACCTGCATTTCGTCATCAGCCATCTTCATCTATTGGGTATGGCCGTACTTCTGCTTGTGGGTGGCAAAGGGCTAGTCGTCATGCTGGTATCCCTGGGTGCCCGCAGCCCCCGGGAAGTGGCCCTGCGTACCACGGCACAACTGGCCCAAGCCGGGGAATTCGGTCTGGTCCTGATTGAATTGGCCCATGACAACAAGCTGGTAAATAACGAAACCTTTCAAGTCACCATTGCCGCCATGCTGATGTCCATGTTTCTGGCGCCCCTTCTGATCTCGCAAGCAGCGCATCTGGGCAATCACATGGCCCGAACCAAGCGCGGTGGCCTGAGCAAAAAGGTCGTTCAACAAGTGGCCGAGGAGAGTGAAGCCTTCGACCAGCATGTGATCCTCTGTGGCTATGGTCGCACCGGAGAAAGAATTGCCGACTTTCTTGAAGGGGAAAACGTGCCCTTCCTCGCTCTGGATGTCGATCCCCGGCGCACCCGTCAAGCTGCCACCAAAGGCCGCAAGGTGGTTTTCGGCAATGCTGACCGGGCTGAAATCCTTCATGCGGCGGGGATCGAGCGGGCAAGGGTGGTGGTCATCACTTACCCGGAACAACACTCGGTCGAACAGGTATTGCGGGTCGTGCGGCAGGCCCGCCCGGATATCCCCATTGTGGTCCGCACCCAAAATGAATCCTCGGTACCCCGCCTGAAGGCCGCGGGTGCAACGGAAGTCATCCCGGAGGTCCTTGAAGGCAGCCTGATGATTGCGGCGGAAACCCTCTCCCAGCTGGGCATCCCCACAGAGCAGGCCATCCTGCGCGTCCGCGCGATCCGCTCCGAGCGCTATGCCTCTCTGCGCGCTTTCTACAAAGAGGAGCGAGCTGGCGTGATAAAAAGAGGGCTAGCAAAAATCCGGCGCAAAGATCCTGCACCAGACACCACCCAGAAAGAAAAACCATGAAGCCGATTCGAACCTGTCTTGCCGCCCTGGCCATAATGCTGCTGGCCGCAATGAATGCGAATGCACAGGAAGCCCTGTCCAGCGGCCAATCCCTCTATCTGCCGATTTACTCCCACCTGTACCACGGCGACCTGGACCGTTCCGGCAAGCCCGGAGAAACCCTGACCTCGGCCCATATCAGCATCCGCAACACCGACAGCGCAAACAGCCTGCGCGTCACCTCGGCCCGTTACTACGACACCGGTGGCAAGCTGTTGAAGGAATATGTACCCGCCCCCCGCAGCGTCCCTCCTATGGGTACGCTGGAATTGTTTGTTCCCCATACCGATGTTTCCGGCGGTTCCGGCGCCAACTTCATCATCCTCTGGTCTTCCGACACTCCCGTCAATCCGCCTTTGGTCGAAGCTCTTCACGCAGATATCCGGGCCTCCCGCAGCGTTGTGTTCATTACGACCGCCCGGGTATTGAAGAAATAGGATTGCTGCCCAGGCAAGCCTTTCCTTGCCTGCATTTCACAATGTGATACATTCAGCGCCTTGTGAAATGACAGGTCTGAAACGTGGCAACAGAAAAAACGGCAGAGGCCAAGGGCGGCATTCAGGTTATTGAACGCATGATGCGTTTGCTTGATGTGCTCTCTTACTACCACGACCCGGTCAGCCTCAAGCAGCTGGCCCTGGAAACCGACCTCCACCCCTCCACTGCCCACCGCATCCTGGCGGCCATGGCCGCCTCGGGCTTTGCCGAAAAAGGCGACGGTGGCACCTATCGCTTGGGCATCCGCCTGCTGGAACTGGGCAATGTCGTGAAGTCCCGCATCAATATCCGCGAAGCCGCCATGCCCCTGATGCAGCAATTGCACCAGCGCCTGGGGGAAAGCATCAATCTTGGGGTTCGGCAAGGCGATGAAATCGTCTATGTGGAAAGAACCTCCAGCGGCCGCTCCTCAGTACGGGTCGTCCATCTGGTCGGTGCCCGTGCCCCGCTCCACGTGACTTCCGTCGGCAAACTCTATCTGGCTGAAGACAAATCCGACAGCGTACGGGACTATGCGCGCCGTACCGGATTGCCCGGCCACACGCCAAGTTCCATCACCACGCTGCCGGCCCTGGAAAAAGAACTGGACTGGGTGCGCCGCCACGGTGTTGCCTTTGACCGGGAAGAAGTCGAACAGGGCTTGCGCTGCATTGCCGCCCCGGTTCGGGATGACTCGGGCTCGCTGGTGGCAGGACTCTCCATCTCCGCCCCATCAGATCGGCATAAACCCGACTGGGCTGCCATTCTCAAGGAAACTGCCGACGCTATTTCCTTGGCTATCGGTTACGTCAAAACCGCCTAGGCAGCACTACCCACTACTCCGCGCGGGATAAAAACTTACGCCCCTAGAACAGCAGCTGCGTCCACCTCATCCACCTGCCCCGGATCTAGGTATTGGTGGGCGTACTTGAGATACACCCCTTCCGTCATGAATACCCGGAACAAATCCGGGTCCACGTGGCCGGTCTTGGCAAAGTTGGACAGAATATTGACCGCCTGGGAAATCTTCATGGGCGGCTTGTAGGGCCGATCCCGCGCCGTCAAGGCCTCGAAGATATCGGCAATGCCCATAATCCGGGCTTGTAGGGACATTTGTTCCCGAGTGAGCCCCTTCGGATACCCCTTGCCGTCCATCCGCTCATGGTGCCCCCCTGCGTATTCAGGCACGTTCCGCAAATGCTTGGGCCAGGGAAGCTGCTCCAGCATTTTGATAGTGGCAACGATGTGGTAATTGATGATTTCGCGCTCTTTTTGCGTGAGGGTCCCGGCACGAATGGAGAGGTTTTCCATCTCGTCACCAGACAAGAACTCAGTCATCACGCCATCGGCATTGCACCAGCGGTTCTCGGTTCCGATGCGACGTACCCGCTCCTGATCCTCATCTTTCATGGCCTCGCCGCCGATGTTGATCTTGCGCAGAAAATCCCGATCTGTATCCAGGGCACGAAGCGCTTCCTGACACTCCTTCTGCACTGCTTCTTCCGCCGGGGTATCCGTTGCCTGCCTCAGAGCCAACTGTTTTTTCAGGGCCGCGATTTCCGCATCCCGCTTGAGCACTTCAAAACGGGTGTCCACCATGTGGATACGATCAAAAATGGTTTGCAGCTTGGTCGCCTTGTCCACCACATGAACAGGGGTTGTGACTTTGCCGCAATCATGCAGCATGCCGGCAATCTTCAGTTCGTAGCGATCCTTCTCCGACATGACGAAATCGCTCAGGGGCCCCTTTTGGGTCTGATTCACCGCATCCGCCAACATCAGCGTCAGAGAGGGCACCCGCTGGCAGTGGCCGGCGGTATAGGGCGACTTTTCATCAATGGCCAAGTTGATCAGGCCAATGAAAGATTCGAACAGTGTTTCGAGTTGAGAGATCAATTGCCGGTTGGTCAGGGCAATCGCAGCCTGGGACGCCAGGGACTCGGCCAGTCGCTGGTCGGCTGGTGAAAAAGGAACCACCTCCCCTGTTGCGGGGGAAATGGCATTGATCAGTTGCAACACACCGATGATCTCGTTCTCATGGTTTTTCATGGGAACCGTCAGGAAGGACTTCGAGGTGTAGCCGGTTTTCTGGTCGAATTTGCGGGTGCCGGAAAAGTCGAAACCGGCTTCGGTATAGGCATCCGCGATATTGACAGTCCGGTCGTGAATGGCTGCATAGGCCGCCACCATGGCGTTGTTGGCCTTGCCGTTTTCATCGTGGAGTGGCAAGTCCGGCAGCTTGATTGGATTGCCGGTAGTGCCCCCCAAGGCGATACCCAGAGAATCCGTTCGCATGATCTCGAAGCGGAGGTGCTCGTGGTCATCGGTCAGCCGATAGAGCGTCCCGCCATCGGCATGGGTGATGTCCTTGGCAGCAATCAGAATGCGTTCCAGCAGACGCTCAATATCCCGTTCCTTGGATAAGGCAGCCCCCACTTCATTCAGTTGCTCAAGTCGGTGGAACAGATCGTCTAGGTTTTCCATGGGGTCGCCTGCTCGGTGGAGGAAAGGGTTATTGATGTTATTTAATACACACAGCCCGTACTTGCTTGACGTCGGTGATGCCCTGCAGACATTTTTCCAGACCGTCCATCTTGAGGGTGAGCATGCCGTCTTCCAAAGCCTGGGCAAAAAGCTCGGCCACCCGGGCGTGCTCCTGAATAAGTCTTTTGGTGGTATCTGTGCCCAGCATCAGTTCATGCAACCCGACCCGGCCTTTGTAACCGCTACCGCCGCACTCTGGGCAACCCACCGCCCGGTGCAGGACCAGCTTGCCGTCCTTACCGTAATCCGAGAGCAAGCGTTTGTAGACATTTTCGTAGGCCGCCTTGCCTTCCCGTTTGAAGGTCGCCGTATTCACTAACTCCGCACAATACTCGGTCATGAACAGTTTGATCTCTTCCGCGTCGGGGGTATAGGCCTCCTTGCACTTGCTGCAGAGGCGCTTGGCCAGGCGCTGGGCAAGAATTCCCAACAGGGCATCGGCAAAGTTGAATGGATCCATGCCCATATCCAGCAAACGGATGATGGACTCCGGTGCGCTGTTGGTATGCAGGGTGGCGAACACAAGATGGCCTGTGAGGGAAGCCTCAATACCGATGCCCGTCGTTTCCGCATCGCGCATCTCCCCCACCATGATGATGTCAGGATCGGCCCGCAGGAAGGCCTTCATCACCGTGGGGAAGTCCATCACCTTTTTGTTCACCTGAACTTGGCGCAGCCCCTTCTGGGTGATTTCGACCGGGTCTTCCGCCGTCCAGATTTTGGTATCCGGTGTATTCAGATAACCCAGTACCGAGTGCAGTGTAGTGGTCTTCCCCGAACCGGTTGGGCCACAGACGAAAAACAAACCATAAGGTTTACTCACCGCGATCTTCAACTTTTCCAGATTGCGGGGCAGCACGCCAAGCTTGTCGAGGGGGATGGGCTCACCAGCGGCGAGAATCCGCATCACGATGTCTTCTACACCGCCGGTCGAGGGGATCGTCGCAACCCGTAACTCGATGTCGAGGGGGCCGAATTTCTTGAATTTGATCTTGCCGTCCTGGGGCTTGCGTCGTTCTGCGATATCAAGATCGCACATGATCTTGATCCGGGCAGCAATGGCATTGCGGTAAGTAGCAGGAATCTCGATGTACTTCGATAAGGAGCCGTCTTTGCGGAACCGGATCAGGGTCTTGTCCTTGCCGGTACCAGGCTCGATATGGATGTCGGAAGCCCCTTGCTGGTAAGCATCGACAATGACCTTGTTAACCAGCTTGACCAGTTCATTGTCGGCCGCAGCAGAAACATCGTCCGCAGAAGAGTCTCCGGCATCCCCTTCGCCTTCGTCCATGCTGGACAGCAAATCGCCAACGAAGGTGTCATCCATGGCCGGGCCAGTGGCGCCGAACAACTGGTCAAGGGTTTCCTTGAAGTCCTTATTGGTACTGACCCGGTAAATGATCTTTCCCCGCGGAAAGACGTTGCTGACCATGCGGGAACCCTTGACCTGTTCTGGGTCAAGACAGATGACAACGATGCCTTGCTGGGTATCGTCTATGGGTGCCCATTGGTTTTGTTCCAGATATTCCCGCTTGAGGTTCTTCAACAACTCGATGGGCTTGACCCGGTCCGCCTTGAAGGGCTCGTAGGGCACACCAAAGAATTTGGACAGTGCAGCGCCCAGGACCGGAATCTGCACCTGATACTGGCCCACCAGCACATCCTCGACACTGCGACTTTCCTTGCGGGCAGCACGCTTTGCCTGATCAAGCTCATCCGCACTGACCACCGCATCCGCCACCAGGAAGTCATATTTTGAGCGGGCCAACAGTGCAGGCTTGTTGCGTTGGGTAAAGGCAATAGCCAAGGTTTCACAGAGTCCCTTGACGCCTTCTTCCGCCACTTGGGCAAAGGGTTGGTCCGCCTTGCTGTTGATGATCTGAACAACGCCGAGCAACTCGCCCCCTGGCTGCTCCACCACCGGTGCCACCAGCATCTGCTTGGTACGATAGCCCGTCTTGGCATCGACCTCCTGCAAAAACCGCAAGCTGGAATGAACGCTCTTAAGCTCGCGTTCATCGTATACATCGCTGATATTGATGATGCGTTTGGACAGGGCGACGTAGCCGGCAATACTTTGATCGGTGATCGGCAAGCGCAAATCCTTGAAGGAATTGAGGCCGGTCTTTACCTTGGAAATAATGGAAGCCTTGTCGTCGCCGACGGCGTAAATGGTCAGGCGATCGGCATTGAACAGATTGCAAATATCCTGGGACAACTCCAACATGATTTCATCAATGTTGGACGTTGCGTGGATCTTGTTGGTGACCGACTGCAGCGTCTTGAAAAAGATCAATCGGCTGGCCACATCCCCCTGCCCTCCTGCTTCGGCTGGATTGGCGGGTACTGCACTCATTTCCTACCTCCCAAAACTTTGTTGCCCATGCTTGGCGGCTCTGCCAGCAAATAGGCCCGCAATCCCCGTTGTGACATGAGGAAGGCAGCAGCGGCGCTACGGCGTCCGCTTTGGCAATAAACAATAAATTCCTTTCGCTCATCCAGCAAGGGCAGCGCCCGGCGCAACTCGTTGAGAGGAATGTTGATGGCTCCCGGCAATCCATCCTGCTGGAACTCAGCGGGAAAGCGCACATCCAGCCAGCAGGCCCCAAGGGCGATACGACTTTGGGCCTCGTCGAAAGAAAGCTTCTGCAAATAAGGTTCTCGCAGCAACTCGAGGAAATCGGATTTTTTCAGACGCAGCAAAAGACCATCCGTCTGCATCGTTACCGAGGCATTTCGCGGCGCATCGGAAATCAGTGCTTCTTCACCAAACGCATTGCCGGCTTCCAGCTCGGCCAGAGCCATCTGACTGCTGCCAACTTGACGCTCTACGCTGCAACGCCCCCGTTCCACCACATAGTAGAAATCACCGGGGTCTCCTTGCTGGACGATGACATCGCCCTTGCCTACGCTTATCCGCTCAAACCTGCTCAGCAACAACTCGATATGGGCCGGTGGCAAAGTCGAAAACACGCCATCGGAAAGGGAACGGGCTCCCAGTATTTCACTCATGACCGTCCAGTCCGTACTGCCGACAACACGCTCGGCAGACTCCTGACGAGCAAGCTCATCCCAGGTGACGGTCAAATCGAGCAGATTGCTATCAAGGCGAAGAATCTCCACCTCGGTCACGGTCTTGGCTGCCTTCGTGACTTCCTGCCGGCAAGCGAGCGGCATCGTTGCTTCGGGACTGCCACCGACCACAACACAATTACTGCCGTTGCCGCACTCAAGCCGGAGTTGCCCCTTCAGGAGATACACCGCCTGGGCTTGTGCATTCCATTCCTCAATCGGCAGCGGATAGCGCAGTCGGCTAAGAATTTCCCGGCGACTGACCGAGGCCAACTCTTCCCGACGGACCGGTGTCAGCCGGGCCATGGGCTGCAGGCCCGTCAATTGCCGGGCATCAACGGGTAAACCACCGGTTTCCTGGATCAAGGCGCCGGTATTCATAACTCGAACACCTGATTGTTCTGGAGCATGCGGGGACTGAAATTGCCTATTTCATCCTCGATTTCCAGCATGGTGAGTTCCACTTGCCCGGGTTTCAGATGGGTAATGAAAAGCTCGACCTTGCGTTGCAACTTGGAGAGCTCTGCCGCCAACGTCGCAGGACAGAGATGTTTTGAGGTTTCTGCCAACCGGGCTTCCCGATTGGAAAAGGCGCACTCGATGATGAGGTGCTTTAACCCAGGCAGACGATTCACCCGATCCCATAAGGGCTGGCAGGCAGCGGTATCTCCGGAAAAAACCAGTGCAGCGCTGCCGGAGTCCATCACGTAGCCGACCGCTGGCACCGTGTGATTGGCGGGGATGGCGGTCAACACCCGCCCTTGCCCCATGGCCACCGGCTCGTCCACCCGGATTTCCTGGAAGCGCATGAAGGGATTCTGGACATCTGGGATTTCGGAAAAATCCGGCCAGATCGCCCAATTAAAAATATGGCTGCGCAGAATCTCAATGACGGCCGCTGTGGCATAGACCGTCAAAGGCTTGTTTCGCATGTCCGCCACTGTATCGATCAACAGGGGCAGGCAGGCGATGTGGTCCAGGTGAGAATGGGTAAGGAAGATATGGTCGATCTGCGCCAACTCGGCAATCGACAAATCGGCAACGCCAGTTCCGGCATCCACCAGAATGTCGTGGTCAAGCAGGAAGGAGGTGGTCCGTAAATGGCGACCACCGATCCCTCCGCTGCAACCGAGCACTCGAACTTTCACGGGATACCTTATTTGGTCTCGAACGTCGTCACGCCATCCCAGTCATCACCGGGGGGCACCTGGCGCAGATGACTGACTCGCTGCGCGTAAAGATCGTACAAATATCGGGGATGCAAGCGGTTCAGGTCAAGCAGCAAAGCATCGACCTGATCCCATAACTGGCTGCGGTAGGCATGCAATGCCTGGTTCCAGAGTTTGAGTTCCTCCAGATCACCGGCAGCAACCTGCCCTTCAAATCCGACAGGTTCGTAGATACCCACGGGCTCTTCCTTGCCCTTGACCCGGACCCGATCTAGTTCCCGGAAGACGACTTCGGTTTTAAGCAGTTCCCGAGTGCTTTCGCCAGCAATGGTGCCGACACCATATTGTTTGGTAATACCTTCCAGACGAGAACCAAGGTTCACCGCGTCACCCATGACGGTATAAGCCTTGCGAACGGGCGAGCCCATGTCCCCCACGGTCATGATGCCAGTGTTGATGCCGACACCAATCTTGAGCTCTGGCCACCCCCGGGAAACCAAATCCTTGTTCAGCACATGGAGTACCTTGTGCATTTCCAGGGCGGACTCAACGGCTCGTCGGGCATGCAAGGCATCCGCCACTGGCGCGCCCCAGAACGCCATGATGGCATCACCGATGTATTTATCCAAGGTTCCCTTGTGACCTCGAATCACCTCGGTCATGGCCCCCAGGTATTCATTCATCAAAGTGGCCAATTGATCCGGGGCCAGCCCTTCAGAAATGGTGGTGAAGCCGCGGATATCGGAAAACAGCACGGTCAGCTCGGCTTTGCGGCCATCCATGCTGTAACCCTCGGGGTTCCGGGCCATTTCTTCAACCAGTTCGGGAGGAACGTATTGCCCGAAGAGTTCCGTAAATTGTCGCTTGGTACGAGACTCGACGAAATAGCCCCAAGACATGTTGAGGGCGTACAGCAGAGCCACCAGCACCAGGGAATTAGCGAGGGGCAACACCAGATTGCTGTCGTACCAAAAGTAAAAATTGAGGGAGATCAGGCTCGACGCAACAATCACGGCAACCACCGTGGCACGGAAGGGGCTCAGCAGCGGCAGCAGGAACACCATAACCGAGCCTGCCAGCAAAACCAGCACGATATCAATGCCGAGCACGTAGGAAGGCTTGTATTTGACGCTGCCTTCCAGTATCCCCGCCACCAGATTTGCGTGGATTTCTACACCAGGATAGGCCGTGCCAACCGGTGTTACCCGTAAATCCATCAGGCCGGGAGCGGTAGTCCCGACAAGAACAATCTTTCCGGCAAGCTGGTCCACCGGCGTCCGGCCGGCGAGAACATCGGCCATGGAAACATAGCGAAAACTGCCCCGGTAGCCCCGGTAAGGCACCAAGGTCGCCGCATTCTCATCCACGGGAATACGCAGAGTTCCCCTTGCCGATGGCAGGCTAATCCACTCCATAGCGCCGTAGTCATTGGGGTCTGCATCGGCCGGGTAGCCGGGCTCAATATCAGTGCCACCAAGAAAACGGCGCACCATGGCAAGGGAAAGCGATTCGTAATATGCCCCCTGATACTCCACCAACATGGGTACTCGACGGGAGGTTCCATCGAAATCAACCAGGGGGTTGAAATGACCCGCTGATTCCGCTGCCCGCTGAAAGGCAGGCAGATTTGCGCCGTAGCCAGACCAGCTTGTGAAGCCAATATTTTTGCCTTGAAAGCTACCGGCGGCCAGGGCGGGGGCTGGCAACAGACCACTGGTGGTCGCTTTTTCCTGGTTTGAAAAATAGTAGCCAAGAACTACCGGTTTCTTTTTCAAGGACTCGGCAAAACGAGCATCGTAATCCAGCTTGGGACGCAGTTCTTTGACCAGAGACTGGAAGGTGGCGTTGTCCTTCAGATCTTTCTTTGCCAAGGCGTCCAGCGACTTCATGCCGGAACTGTCATCGGGCTCGGCAAACACCACGTCGAACCCGACCACAGCAACCTTGTACTGCGCGAACAGGCGGTTCATCAAGGTCGCAAGCTTGTCGCGCCCCCAGGGCCAGCGGCCGACTTCCGCCAGGGATTTTTCGTCAATATCGACAATGACAACTCGCTCATCCATTTGCTCAGGCATGGTGAGACGAACCTTGGCATCGTAAAAGATGGCATCAAGGTGATTGACCAGAGGAATTTGGTACACCCGTGCGGAGTGCCCAAACAGGATGAGCAGAACAATGCCACCCAAGACGTAACGGACCAGATGCTGCTTCAAGAAACCTCCCGACGTGTGGATGGAGTGTCAATGCATCCGCAAGGAATCAGCTTTTAAGGAAAAACTCCATTTTTACCCCCGCCAGTTCGATCACGTCGTGATCAGTAAGCGGATGAGCCTGGGCATCCAGCGTCGTTCCATTAACAACCGGGAACTGAGCACCTTCGACATGGGTAATAAAGTAACCGTGAGGACGACGGGCGATGACCGCGACCTGAACACCGGGCTTGCCCAGGGTAGTCAGGGTCTTCACCAGTTCCAACTCTTTCCCGGTATTGGCACCGGTAAGCACTTGAATGGCGCCCAGAGGTAACGATACAGCGGGTGCTGGTACAGGTGCCGAAACTGGCGTTGCGGCAGGTGCGGCCATGGTTGGCGATGGCTGAGTTTTAACCCCGACAGGGGGAACAACAGGAACCGCTTCGGCTGGCTTGCGCATCATATCGGGCCGCAGCACCATGGTTTTCTCAAAGTCGGCCTGGGGTGTCTGCTGCGCCACCTCATTGACGTACTTGAGGCGGTATTTGCCCAGTTCAATCACGTCATTGGTCTGCAGGAAGTGCTTCTGCACTTGCTGACCATTAACAAAGGTCCCGTTGGTACTGTTCAGGTCTTCAAGAAATGAGTCATTGAGAATAGTGACAATGGCTGCATGTTCCCCCGAGATGGCCAGATTGTCGATCTGGATATCGTTGTGGGGCTTGCGACCAATGGTAATCCGCTCCTTGGTCAGAGGGATTTCCTTGAGTGTCAGACCATCCATACTCAAAATGAGCTTTGCCATCGTTGTCCCTTAATACCTTCCCTGTATTACTTGCAATCTAGCCCTGTTTCCCAAACCAACCCAGTACCTTGCTCCACCAACCGGCAGGGCAAGGAAAGGATTGTTTCACTTTTACCAGAATCACAGACACATTGTCCCGTCCACCATTGTCATTTGCCATCTGAATCAACTGATCGGCACACAGGGGCAGGTTGGCTGACAGCATCTGTATGGCCATGGCGATCTCTTCATCGTCCATCATGTCGTTTAGGCCATCAGAGCAGAGCAGATAGATATCCCCCGGCAATACATCGTGAACATGGACTTCAGCATCCACACGGGCATCCACGCCCAGTGCGCGGGTCACAAGATTCTTGTTCTGGGAATGCCGGGCCTGCTCGGGCGTAAGAATGCCCTTATCAATCTGTTCCTGCAGCAGGGAGTGGTCCTTGGTGATGGCCCTGAAATCGCTGCCACGCAGCCGATACAGGCGGGAGTCACCAATATGGCCCGCAATCAGGCGGTCATCACAAAAAACTGCCGCCACCAGGGTTGTCCCCATACCGGCGTATTGAGGCTGTTTTTGAGCCGTTTGAAAGACGGCGGCATTGGCTCTGGCAACCTCCTGCTCAAGAAACACCTCGCCCAACAACCGGCCACCTTGCCGTTGATGGAGAGCAACTGTTTTGGCGGCAAGTTCCAGCTGGGTACCCAGCAGTGCCGTTGCCATACCACTGGCCACTTCCCCTGCGTTGTAGCCCCCCATTCCATCCGCCAGTACAGCAATGCCGCAGGAGGCATTTGCCAGCACGGAGTCCTCATTATTAGTCCGCACCATGCCCGAATCGGTTCGGGCGACCATTTCCAGAGCTTGGCTCAAGTCCATCAGAGGATCACCCCTACTGTGTGGATAGCGACTAGGGTCTGACGATTCCGCAGAGCACGGGCCATTTCTGTTCCAGTTTGAAAACGTCGATCGAGGTTCTTATCCAACGCCAAGGCAATAATGCCCACATTCCCCAATGACATACGAGATATCAGCCTAGCGCTAACGTCACAGGCTTTGCACACAAAATCCCGCAGCAAATAACGAGTTCTCGTCGTCAGCATCCATCCCGTGGCAGCAGTACCCAGAAAGCTGCCTGACTTCAAGAATTCTGTTTTCTTTATTTTCATTCAGTCCTGGTTCCAGGTCGCGTGCCCACTACGGCGAACAGGACAAGTTCGCACAAAAACAGGGCAATAGTGCCAATTCTTGCAGTCCTACCTTAATACAGTCAAATATTTCTCCGTTGTTTCTGCGAAATATTCCCTGACTCGGCACGAGTCCCTATGACCAAAGTGTAAAAGCAACCAGACGGATCAAAGCACCGCGCGATCTTCCTTACGAGAAAGTCGCCAAGCCAAGCCGTTGCCAACCACCACAACCAGCACGGCACAAATGCCGCCCACGAGTTCTTTCAACCAGTGATTGTCCGCAGACAACAAACCTGCCAGCAAGGGATCCGTCACCATCATGCTGCCGGCCACATAGCCCAGCAAACCAGCCCCCAAGGTCACGACGATGGGGAAACGCTCCATCAGGTGCAACACCAGGGCGCTGGAAAATACGATAAGGGGAATACTCACGGCAAGACCAAAGATCAATAACCAGAGGGAATCGTGGGCAGCGGCAGCCACGCCGATTACATTGTCCAGACTCATGACGAAATCAGCCACGATAATGGTCTTGATGGCACCGATCAGACGAGTTGAGCCTTGGATGTCCTCGCCCTCATCTCCCTCCGGCAGCAACAGCTTTACGCCGATCCAGAGCAAGAGCAATCCGCCGATGATCTTCAGATAGGGCAACCCCAACAAGGTCGCCGCGACCGCTGTCAGCACTACTCGAAGTACCACCGCGCCCAGAACGCCCCAAAGGATGCCTTTTTTGCGTTGGGCAGCAGGAAGGTTGCGGCAGGCCATGGCAATCACCACGGCATTGTCGCCAGAGAGCAGGATGTCGATGACGATGATCTGGAATACAGCAATCCAGAATGTTGTTGAAGCAAAATCCATAGCGATATTCAAAACCCGAAAATAAAAAAGCCGCGTCGATTTTCACCGACGCGGCTTTATACCCCTTAGGCGGGAATTACAGCAAAGCCTTGAGCAACTTGCCCATTTCGGACGGGTTGCGAGTCACGGTGAAGCCACACTCTTCCATGATGGCGAGCTTGGCATCGGCCGTGTCAGCGCCACCAGAGATCAGCGCACCGGCATGGCCCATGCGCTTTCCGGGAGGAGCGGTCACACCAGCGATAAAGCCGACGATAGGCTTCTTCATGTTGGCCTTGCACCACAGGGCAGCTTCGGCTTCGTCGGGACCACCGATTTCGCCGATCATGATGACGGCGTCGGTATCAGGATCGTCGTTGAAGGCCTTCATCACGTCGATGTGCTTCAGACCGTTAATGGGGTCACCACCGATACCAACAGCGGAAGACTGGCCGAGACCGATTTCGGTCAGCTGAGCCACGGCTTCGTACGTCAGGGTGCCGGAACGGGAAACCACACCGATACGGCCCTTGCGATGGATGTGACCGGGCATGATGCCGATCTTGATTTCATCGGGGGTGATCAGGCCGGGGCAGTTGGGGCCCAGCAGCAGGGTCTTCTTGCCACCCTTGGCTTCCTTGGCCTTCATCTTGTTGCGCACTTCCAGCATATCGCGGACGGGAATGCCTTCGGTGATACAGATGGCCAGATCCAGATCGGCTTCCACGGCTTCCCAGATGGCTGCAGCAGCGCCAGCGGGGGGAACGTAGATGACGGAAACGGTAGCACCGGTTTCGGAGGCGGCTTCTTTTACGGAACCGAAGATTGGGATATCAAAAATCTTCTCGCCAGCCTTCTTGGGATTCACGCCGGCAACAAAGCATTCCTTGCCGTTGGCGTATTCCTGGCACTTTTCAGTGTGGAATTGACCGGTCTTGCCGGTGATACCCTGGGTGATGACCTTGGTATTTTTGTTGATGTAGATGGACATTCAGCTTCCCCTTACTTAACGGCGGCAACGATCTTCTGGGCGGCCTCTGCCATGCTGTCGGCAGAGATGATGGGCAGACCGGAATCTTTCAGGATCTGCTTGCCCAGGTCTTCATTGGTGCCCTTCATGCGCACCACCAGGGGTACGGCCAGCTTGGTTTCACGAGCTGCAGTCACCACGCCGTTAGCAATGGTGTCGCACTTCATGATGCCGCCGAAGATGTTGACCAGAATGCCCTTGACCTTGGGGTTCTTGAGCATGATCTTGAAGGCTTCGGTCACCTTCTCGGTGGTGGCTCCGCCGCCCACGTCGAGGAAGTTGGCGGGTTCGGCACCGAACAGTTTGATGGTGTCCATGGTGGCCATGGCCAGACCGGCACCATTCACCAGACAGCCGATATTACCGTCGAGGGAGATGTAGGCTAGGTCGAACTTGGAGGCTTCGATTTCGTCGGCGTCTTCTTCGTCCAGATCGCGGTAAGCAACGATTTCGGGATGACGGAACAGGGCGTTGGAGTCGAAGTTGAACTTGGCGTCGAGGGCGATGATGTTGCCCTTGCTGTCGCGGTTCAGGGGATTGATTTCGACCAGGGAAGCATCGGTTTCCATGTAGCAGGCATAGAGCTTCTTGCACAGATCGACGAACTGGGGCACGGAGTCTTCCGGCAGGGTGATGCCCTTGGCCAGATCTTTGGCTTGGGCGTCAGTCACGCCAACCAGGGGATCGATGAAGATCTTGACGATCTTTTCCGGGGTGCTGTGAGCCACTTCCTCAATGTCCATACCGCCTTCGCTGGAGGCGATGAAGGCAACCTTTTGGGAAGCACGGTCGGTCACCAGGGAAATGTAGTATTCCTTCTGGATGTCTGCGCCATCTTCGATGTACAGACGACGCACCTTCTGGCCTTCCGGGCCGGTCTGGTGAGTCTTCAGCTGCATGCCGAGAATCTGGCCAGCCAGTGTTTTCACGTCATCGAGGGACTTGGCAACCTTCACGCCGCCGCCCTTGCCGCGACCGCCTGCGTGAATCTGGGCCTTGACCACCCAAACCGGGCCGCCCAGTTGCTTGGCCGCCTCGACCGCCTCTTCGACGGAGAAGGCGGGAATGCCGCGGGGTGTCGCGACTCCGAACTTCCTCAGGATTTCCTTGCCCTGATATTCATGGATCTTCATGCGTCTTCCTTGCTGTAAGGTGCGTTGAGATTTTTGATACGGACCGAAATCAGGCAATGCAGGCTCTTATGGAGCCCAATGAGAACGCACTGCCGGGCGGTTCTGACCGTGCCGTCACTTTTGGACGGGTCTGTAATCATAACCGATTCAGAAGGAAAAAGCTCTTACCTCAAACACTTACTATTGCCTTACAAGCCGCAGCCTGAGCGGCTGTCGGCTAAATCCGCCCTAGCCTTTCCAAGGCTGAACCAGGAAATATCCTCGCGAAACAAAGGCCGAATCTGTCTAACGACAACAGGCTACAAGAGTAGCGCCCGTTCGATAAAAATCAGCATGGGCCACTGATAGCTTCATGAAAGCAATGCCCATAAAGTTGTGATGTACAAGGCCCCTTGCATAAGACATCGCCCTTATTCCGGAGCATAGGAATACCTATAAATACCTATGCCTTGGAAACTGCCCTTCCCGTACAAGCACCTCTCAGCACCGCGCGCATAATGCAGACGCACCATCAGAATGACTAAAAGGAGCCTGGCTATGACTGAACCCAAACGCATTCCTCAAGAAACAGCAACCCTGGGTGGAGGCTGTTTCTGGTGTGTGGAAGCTGCCCTACGTCAGCTTGACGGCGCTGAGTCCATCATTTCCGGCTACAGCGGTGGCGCCATACCCAACCCAGACTATGAAAGCGTCTGCGGTGGAAAAACCGGCCATGCGGAGGTAGTACAAATCCACTTTGATCCCACTCGACTTGACTATCGAACCTTGCTCCAGGCCTTTTTCGCTATCCATGACCCGACCACGCTCAATCGACAGGGCAACGATGTGGGTACCCAATATCGATCAGTCATCCAGTTTCACAGCGAAACCCAGGCCCGAATCGCGAAGGATTTGATCTCTGAACTAGAGACCGCCAAAACCTGGCCTTCCCCTGTAGTGACCGAGATCATTCCTGCCGAGTTTTTCTGGCCGGCCGAGGAATACCACCAAGACTACTTTGCCAGGAATCCTCAACAGTCCTATTGCCAATTTGTGGTCGGCCCCAAGGCCCAGAAGCTGCGCGCCCTGTTTCGGGACCGGCTGAAAAAATGATCAAACCGGGTTATCGACTTCCACATACTCACAGTTGAGCCCAAAGACCTCCTCCAAACGTCGCCCCAGGGCCTGGACGCCATACCGCTCCGTCGCATGGTGTCCGGCAGCGATGTAGGGAACGCCGGACTCCCGGGCAAGATGGGTGGTCTGCTCCGAAATTTCGCCACTGACGAAAAGGTCAGCCCCAACAGCAATGGCTTGCTCGAAATACCCTTGAGCACCACCGGAACACCAGGCGATGCGCCGCACGGGACGATTCGAATCGCCGACCAGCAAGGCAGGCCGGTTCAATACCTGCTGTAAATGCCCCGCTGTTTCCCCCGCAGTACGGGCGACTTCGGGGCTACCGTAAAAACCAATGTCCTGCTCGGCAAACCGCCCCTCCGTCCGCCAGCCGGCGACATTAGCCAACTGGGCGTTGTTACCCAGTTCGCCATGGGCATCCAGAGGCAGATGGTAGGCAATCAAATTGATGTCATGGCGAAGCAAAGTCGCCAGGCGCTGCTTGCGCAGGCCGGTAACGCGCCCGTCCTCCCCTTTCCAGAACCAGCCGTGGTGCACCAGTACGGCATCGGCCCCGGCAGCCACTGCCGCATCCAGCAGGGCCTGACTGGCAGTCACCCCGCAGATAATTTTGCTGATCTCGGCCTTGCCTTCCACCTGCAATCCATTTGGGCAATAATCGCGGAAACGGCCCGCGTCCAGCGTGGCATCCAGATAGGCACATAATTCTTGACGTTGCATTACTCGACCTCCCCAACATGAAACGACTCTGGTTGATCTTCGCACAGACTGTCACCGTCTGCGTCGCCACCTTGTTTGCTGTGCAAACCCTGAAGCCGGAATGGCTGCACAGGGAAGGCTTAGGCGGTGTTGTCACGGTGCAGGAGGCCCCGGGCGGGAGCCCCGACAATCGCCACGTCGCCAGTTATTCCGACGCAGCCCGCAAGGCCTTGCCTGCTGTAGTGCATATTTACACCTCCCAGGAAATCCGAGCCCCACGCAATCCCCTTTTCAACGACCCGCTTTTCCGTCACTTCTTTGGCGACCGCAACGAAGAAACCCAGCGCAGAGCAGGCCTCGGTAGCGGCGTCATCGTCAATGCCGAAGGCTACATTCTCACCAACAATCATGTGGTGGAAGGGGCAGACGACATTGAGGTGGCCCTCAACGATGGGCGCAAGCTCAAGGCAAAAGTCGTCGGCAGCGACCCCGAGTCCGACCTGGCCGTGGTGCGTATCTCTGCGCCGGAAAAACTGCCGGTCATTACCTTTGCCAATTCGGATGTAGTGCGCGTAGGCGACGTGGTGCTGGCGATTGGCAATCCGTTCGGCGTCGGCCAAACGGTCACCTCCGGCATTGTCTCGGCCCTGGGTCGTAGTCATCTAGGCATCAATACCTTCGAGAACTTCATCCAGACCGATGCCGCCATCAACCCTGGCAACTCCGGCGGTGCGCTGGTGGACAGCAACGGTAATCTGGTGGGCATCAATACCGCCATCTATTCCCAGAGCGGCGGCTCCATGGGCATCGGCTTCGCCATTCCTGTTTCCCTGGCCCACAGCGTTCTCGACCAGATCATCAAGAACGGTGCCGTAACCCGAGGCTGGGTTGGCGTTGAAATTCAGGAAATCACTCCGGAGTTAGCGGAGTCTTTCCGCTTGCCCAACACCAACGGCGCCCTGATCGCCGGCATCATGCGAGGCAGTCCAGCAGACAAGGCCGGCATCAAGCCCGGTGACGTGCTGCTCGCCATCAACAAGAAACCGGTCAAGGATGCGCAGTCCCTGCTGGAACTGATTGCCTCACTGGAACCGGGCCAGAGCGGCGGGTTCCATCTGCGACGGGAAAACAAGGAAATGGATGTAACCGTAGCTGTTGGCAAACGGCCCAAACCAAGCCAGTAACAAGCAGCGCTAGCTTGGGCTGACTTCGCTGGTGGGCTCTTCCGGCTTTTCCTTTTGCACCACGAACCGGGCACAAAACAAACCGAGTTCGTAAAGCAAACACATGGGCAGAGCCAGCATGATCTGCGAAGTCACATCCGGTGGCGTAACCACGGCAGAAACAACAAAGGCACCCACAACGGCGTAGGGCCGAATTTCCTTAAGTTTCTCCAGCTTCACCACGCCGAAGCGCACCAGCAAAACAACCACCACTGGCACCTCAAAAGTCGTGCCGAAGGCCACGAACATGGTCAGCACAAACGATAGGTACTGCTCAATATCTGGCGCCGGCGTAATGCTGGAAGGGGAAACTTCGGAAATAAACTTGAAAACAGTGTTGAACACGAAAAAGTAACAGAACGCCATGCCCATCAAGAAAAGGGCTGTCGTCGCAAAGATCACCGGCAGCACCAGCTTTTTTTCATGGGTATAGAGCCCGGGAGCCACAAAAGCCCACGCCTGGTAAAGCACAATGGGCAGCGCAATCACGAAAGCCACCAGAAGGGTGACCTTGAGGGGCACCAGAAAGGGCGTAATGACCCCGGTAGCAATCATCTTGGTCCCCGGAGGCAGGGTCGCCATCATGGGGTGGGCCAGCAAGTCGTAAATCTTGCCGGACCAAGGCATCAGCCCCAGAAAGAACAGCAGAATCGCCCCCATGGCCTTCATGAGCCGCTGACGCAATTCGATCAGATGGGAGACGAAGGTTTCCTGCAGGGAATTAGAGTCAACCATCAGCTCGTTGAACCTTGATGCGGGGTGAGACGGGAAAGATTCTCCGAAGGAGAGGCAAACAGGTCGGTCTGACTAACTTCGACGACAGGAGCAGGGGGCTCAGCTGTCTCAACGGCAGGGACAACTGGCGCAGACACTGAAGCCTCAGCAACATCGACCGGTGCCGACAGAGCCACGGAAACCGTGTCATCCACATGCTTGCCAATTTCAGCTACTGGCTCCGTTGCCGTTGCCGCAGTTTCATGCACCGTATTCTCGATCTGGGCCAAGCCGTTGTGAACCTCGGCTTCCATGGCCATGACCCGGTCATAGGTTTCCTGCTGGATGCGCTTGAGCTCATCCAGTTGCAACTCGCGATTGACTTCCGCCTTGACGCTATTGAAGTAACGCTGGGCACGGCCCAGCATGGCTCCCACCGTCCGGGCGACGGAAGGCAGGCGCTCCGGGCCAATAACGACCAGGGCAACCACAGCAATCACGATCAGTTCAGAGAAGCCTACGTCGAACATTGCAAGAAAACCCCGCCCCTCAGGACTTGGTCTTTTCCTTTACTTCCACGTCAATCGTATGGCCCGTCAAATGCTCGGGTTCGGCGGGCTTTTCTGCGGCGCCATCCTTCATGCCGTCCTTGAAACCTTTAACGGCACTGCCCAGATCCTTGCCCACGTTGGCAAGTTTTTTGGTGCCGAAAATCAGCACCACAATGACCAGTACGATCAGCCAATGGGTAATGCTGAAGCTGCCCATGTCGTTCTCCTGTCTTGAATAGGTTATCGGACCACCATTGGTCCAACAGGCTCCGGACCGCCCAGGATATGGATGTGCAGGTGATAAACCTCCTGCCCGCCAATCCGCCCGGTGTTAATCAATGTACGGAAACCTTCGGTCAATCCCTGGCTACGGGCCAATTCTCCGGCCTTCACCAACATTTTGCCCAGCAGTTCCTGATTCTCCGGCGTAGCCTCATTGAGGCTAGCGATGTGCTGCTTGGGAATAATCAGGAAGTGTACCGGTCGCTGGGGATTGATGTCATGAAAAGCGAAGATATCCTTATCTTCATAAATCTTGCGGCTAGGAATCTCACCTTGGGCGATGCGACAGAAAATACAGTCGCTCACTTACTGGCTCCGGCTCTTTTTCTCGTCAATGCCGGAGATGCCTTCCCGGCGACGGAATTCCACCATCACATCATCCACGCCAATACCCATGTGAGCCAGCAGAACCATGCTGTGGAACCAGAGATCACAGGTTTCACGCACCAGATGCAGGCGATCACCATCTTTGGCAGCCATGATGGTTTCTGCCGCTTCTTCAGCAATTTTCTTGCAGATCGTGTCGGTGCCCTTGGCGTAAAGCCCGGCCACATAAGACGAATCGGGAGCGGCACCCTTGCGTTCAAGCAGAGTGGTCTGGAGGCGATGCAATACTTCCATGTCGATCATTTGTAGATCTCCTTGGGGTCTTTGAGTACGGGATCCACCGCCTGCCACTTGTCGGCATCAAGACGGTTGAAGAAACAGCTACGACGACCAGTATGGCAGGCAATGCCGCCGCCCTGCTCCACTTTGAGCAGAATTACATCGTCGTCACAATCCTTGCGGATTTCGAGCACCTTTTGCACGTGGCCGGACTCTTCGCCCTTGTGCCACAATTTGCGGCGGGAACGGGACCAGTACACCGCCTCACCCAGTTCGGCCGTCTTGGCCAGAGCATCGCGGTTCATCCAGGCGAACATCAGCACTTCGCCGCTGGTCGCATCCTGGGCGATCACGGGCACCAGCCCCTGTTCGTCCCATTTGATTTCATTGAGCCACTTGGACATCAGAGACGGACCTCGATACCGCGTTGCTGCATGTATTCCTTGGCCTGCCGCACGGTGTATTCGCCATAGTGGAAAATACTGGCCGCCAGCACTGCATCGGCCTTGCCTTCCGTCACGCCGTCGGCCAGATGCTGCAGATTGCCGACACCGCCGGAAGCAATGACAGGAATATCCACAGCTTCGGATACGGCCCGGGTCAGGGCCAGATCAAAACCGGCCTTGGTGCCGTCCCGGTCCATGCTGGTCAGCAGAATCTCACCGGCACCGAGGGACTCCACCTGCTTGGCCCAATCGATGGCGCTCATGCCGGTATTGTTGCGGCCGCCATGGGTAAACACCTGCCACTGCCCGGGGCTGGTCTGCTTGGCGTCGATGGCCACCACGATGCACTGGCTGCCCACCTTGCCCGAAGCATCGGCCACCAGTTGCGGGTTATTCACCGCGGCGGTGTTCATGCTGACCTTGTCGGCACCGGCATTGAGCAGCCGACGCACATCATCCACGGTACGCACACCGCCCCCGACCGTGAGGGGAATAAAGACTTGATTGGCACAGGCTTCGATGATGTGCAGGATGATGTCCCGATCATCGGAACTGGCTGTGATGTCGAGGAAAGTGATTTCATCGGCCCCCTGCTCATCGTAGCGACGGGCGATTTCCACCGGGTCGCCAGCATCCCGCAGCTCGACGAAATTGACGCCCTTGACCACACGGCCGGCATTGACGTCGAGACAGGGAATGATGCGCTTTGCCAGCATGAATTACTTGCCGCCGAGAAGATCAGCCTCGGCCTGGGCCTTGGCGAAATCCAGCTTGCCTTCGTAGATGGCACGGCCGGTAATGGCACCGGTGATGCCTTCGGCTTCCACGGCGCAAAGGGCCTTGACGTCATCCACGCTGCCGATGCCGCCGCTGGCAATGACAGGAATGCGCAGAGCCTGAGCCAGCTTGACAGTCGCGTCGATATTGACGCCGGAGAGCATGCCGTCACGGCCGATATCGGTGTAAATCACGCCTTCCACGCCGTAATCCTCAAACTTCTTAGCGAGGTCGATCACATCATGACCGGTAAGCTTGGACCAGCCGTCCACCGCCACCTTGCCGTCTTTGGCGTCAAGACCGACGATGATGTGGCCGGGGAAAGCTGTGCAAGCATCCTTGAGGAAGCCAGGATTCTTCACCGCTGCTGTACCGATAATCACGTAGGTAATACCGTCATCCAGACAGCGTTCAATGGTATCCAGGTCGCGAATGCCGCCACCAAGCTGAACGGGGATTTCAGTTCCCACTTCCTTGAGAATGGCCTTGATGGCGGACTCATTCTTGGGCTTGCCGGCAAAGGCGCCGTTCAAGTCAACCAGATGCAGGCGCCGCGCACCTTGTTCTATCCAGTGGCGCGCCATGGCGGCAGGTTCTTCGGAGAACACCGTGGCATCGTCCATATCGCCCTGTTTGAGGCGCACGCAATGTCCGTCTTTCAGGTCAATAGCAGGTATCAGCAGCATAGAAGTTAAAAATCAGCGGTGAAAATTTCAGGGGTTCCAGTACATGAAGTTGCGCAATAGACGCAACCCAGACTGGGCACTCTTTTCCGGATGGAATTGAACAGCAACGATGTTATCCCGGGCCACAGCACTGGTAAAGGAAACACCGTAGGTCGTTGTGCCTAGCGTAACAGCCTCGTCGGCGGGCACAACGTAATAACTGTGAACAAAGTAGAAGCGGGAGTCATCTTCAATCCCATCCCACAGGGCATGGGGCTTGGCCTGATGCACTTCGTTCCAGCCCATATGGGGCACCTTCAGTTGGCTGCCATCAGCGGCCAGCATCTTCCCCCGGGGGAAGCGGGGCACCTGGCCGGCCAATACGCCCAAGCCAGGGACATTGCCCTCTTCGCCATGATCGAACAGCATTTGCAAGCCGACACAGATGCCGAGAAAAGGCTTTTCAGCAGCAGCGCGAATCACCGCATCCTTCAGGCCCCGCTGCCGCAATTGCTCCATGCAATCAGGCAAAGCTCCTTGCCCTGGCACCACGACACGGTCCGCCGCAGCAACCACTGCCGGGTCAGCCGTGACAACAATCTGTGACTCATCGGCAACATGCTCCAGGGCTTTCGCCACGGAACGCAGGTTACCCATGCCGTAATCAACGACGGCGACAGTGCTCATGGTCTTGCTCGACTGAAAAAGGTGTTTTAGAGAGTGCCCTTGGTGGAAGGAATTCCACTGGAACGGGGATCAGCTTCTGCTGCCATGCGCAAGGCGCGGCCAAAAGCTTTGAACACGGTTTCGGCCTGATGGTGGGAGTTTTCCCCCTTCAGGTTGTCGATATGCACGGTAATAGCGGCGTGATTGACCAGGCCCTGGAAGAATTCCCGCACCAGATCCACATCGAAGTCGCCGATGGTAGCCCGGGTGAACGGCACGTTGAAAGCCAGTCCGGGGCGGCCAGAGAGATCGATCACAACCCGGGTCAAGGCTTCGTCAAGGGGCACATAGGCATGGCCGTAGCGCAACAGGCCTTTCTTGTCGCCAACCGCCTTGGCAAGAGCCTGGCCGACGGTGATACCGATGTCTTCCACCGTGTGGTGGGCATCAATATGTAGGTCGCCATGGGCTTTGACTTCCAGATCGATCATGCCGTGACGGGCAATCTGATCCAGCATATGGTCGAGAAAACCGACACCGGTCGCCAGATTGGATTTGCCCGTACCGTCCAAATTGAGACGCACGGAAACCTGTGTTTCAAGGGTATTACGAGAGATTTCGGCTTGCCGCATGACTGGGAAATTTGAGGTCTGAAAGCGGCTGCATGATACCATTTTGGCCTTCTGGCGCGCGTTTCATCGCCCCCGGGGATTGACTTGTTTTTCCCTTGGTTGCGCCCTTTTCCTCATGTCCTGAAAAGCATCCCCATGAGCCGCTTCTGGAGCAAAACCGTTCACACCCTGACCCCCTATGTTCCCGGGGAGCAGCCCAAACTGGCCAATCTGGTCAAACTCAATACCAACGAAAACCCCTACGGCCCGTCGCCCAAGGCCATTGCCGCCATGCAGGCGGAGCTGGGGGACAGCCTCAAACTCTATCCGGACCCTACCGGCGAAAAGCTCAAACAGGCGGTGGCAGCGTTCTACGGTCTGGAAACAACGAACGTGTTCGTCGGCAACGGTTCCGACGAAGTACTGGCCCATATTTTCATGGCCCTGCTCAAGCATGAGCATCCCATTCTCTTTCCGGACATCACCTACAGCTTTTATCCGGTCTACTGCGGCCTCTACGACATCGCCTTCAAGGCCGTGCCCCTGGATGAGGCTTTCCGCCTCAAAGCCGAGGACTACCTTGCCCCCAATGGCGGCATCATCTTTCCCAACCCCAATGCCCCCACCGGAATTCTGCTGGGCCTGGATGAAGTGGAGCGCATCCTCAAAGCCAATCCCGACTCCGTCGTGGTGGTGGACGAAGCCTATGTGGATTTCGGTGGCGACGTTCTGCCCACAGCAGCAGGCCTGATTGCCCGCTACCCTAATCTGCTGGTGGTACAGACCCTGTCCAAATCCCGCTCCCTAGCCGGGCTGCGGGTCGGCTTCGCCCTCGGGTCGACAGAGCTGATCGAAGGGCTTGAGCGGGTCAAGGACAGCTTCAACTCCTACCCTCTGGACCGTCTTGCCCTGGCCGGCGCCACGGAAGCCATCAAGGACCGGGAGCACTTCGACACCACTCGCAAGGCCGTCATGGCCAGTCGCGATACTTTGGTAGCGCAGATGCAGGACCTCGGCTTCGACGTACTGCCTTCTGCCGCCAACTTCATCTTTGCCCGCCATCCGCAACGGGATGCTGCCGAACTTTCAAGACAGTTACGGGACCGCAGCATCATCGTCCGTCATTTTGCCAAGCCCCGCATCGACCAGTTCCTGCGCATTACGGTCGGCACCGATGAGCAATGCGCCGCACTGGTAACCGCCCTGAAGGACATCCTGCGCTAAAAATCAATACCAACTGCGCAAAACCCCGCCTGACATAAGGGGATAATGCCCCGTAGAGAGCCCCCAAGGGGCCGAAAAACGGAAAGACACTGGAGGAGGGTAGGACCTGAATGGGTAATTCCTTGAATGCACGCACGCGCTTCTGGCTTGCGCTGGTCGTGCTGGGCTTTTTGATGACAGGCCCGTTCATGCTGACCGCTGTCACGCTACTGCTGGATATGCCCGAGGCCGAGCGGGAAACCCTGACCAAGGTACTGCTCCACCGCATGCCGGTGGGCGTGGTCATGACCCTGGCCGGTTTCGCCCTGGGAGCCGGCATCCTCCGCCACCTGTTCAGCCAGTATGTGGAAGGCCTGCACCGCATGGCCGAACATCTGCGTTTGATGCTCAGTGCCAACCGGGATTTCCGGGTTGCTCCCGAAGGACCGCCAGAGGTGCAGGAGCTAGCCCAGGCGGCCAATGAATTGGCCCAGCAACGGGATGGCCTGCTGGTGGATGTGGAACAACAGATCGCCACCGCAAAAGAAAGCGTAGAGAACGAACGTAATCGACTGGCAGCCCTGATGTCCGAACTGGCCATGGGCGTCATCGTCTGCAACAGAGATGGCCGCATCCTGCTCTACAACCAAAGGGCGCGACTGCAATTCCGGGCAGGAACCAGCTCCGGCACAACCTGCCCAGTTCTCGGCCTAGGCCGTTCCGTTTACCCCCTGCTCGACCGCAAGCGCCTGCAACACGGCCAAAGCCTGATTGAACAAAGACTGCAGGGCGGCAATCTGCATCCCGTCACGCACTTTGTGGTCACCCTGCCCGAAGGCCGCCTGCTCCACATACACATGGCACCCGTGTTGACGGGCAATGGCGAAGACGCCACGGCCATGAGTGGCTACGTGCTGACGGTGGAAGACATCACCCGTCGCTTCGAGCGGGACATCAAACGCAATCACGCTTTTCACACCCTGACCGCAGGTCAGCGCACGCAATTGTCCCGCTTGGCGACTTTGCTGCAGGACGAAGCCAGCCAGCAATCCCTGGCGGCGGCCATGGCCCAGTTCGACCGGGATGCCCTCCAGCTCATGGGTTCCCTGCGCAGCCCCTGGCCCCTGGAAGACATTCCCGCCACCGACTTGATCAGCGCCCTGTTGCAGGGCCTTACCGCCCACACAAAACTGGGCCTCAAGACGGAAACCGTGGAGCCCGACCTCTGGGTTCAGGCCGACAGCTATGCGTTGATTGAGGCCGTAGTTTTTCTTGCCCTGCGCCTTGAGGACCAATACGAATTGCGGGAGTTGCGCCTTGCCCTGCAAACCGATCCGGAGGAAACGGGCCGAGCCAGCCTGGACCTGATCTGGAGCGGCACACCCATGTCCTCGGAAACGCTGTTCACCTGGGAACTGGATCCCGTCGGCGATGCCAACACCGATACCCTGACCCTGCGCCAGGTGATGGAACGGCACGGCGGCGCCCTGCGCTTCCTCCATGACAGCGCTGCCCATCGCCGCATTCTTCGGTTGTCCCTCCCCATCGCTACGGCGCCGGCGCCGGAAACCCTGCGGGATGCTTCAACCATCAGCCTCAATTCGGCTCGTCCTGAATACTACGACTTCAATCTCTTCGACTTCCGTCACGAAGGCGTGGACCTGGATCGCAAGCTGACCGAACTGGCCTGCACCGTATTCGATACCGAAACCACCGGTCTTGAGCCCTCGAAGGGGGATGAAATCATCCAGGTTGGCGCGGTGCATCTGCTCAACAGCCGCCTGCTGTCCCAGGAGACTTTTGATCAACTGGTCAACCCAGGCTTTCCCATCAAGCCGGAAGGCATTCCCATTCACGGCATCACCGACGACATGGTTCGCGACCAACCCGCCATCGATGCCGTGCTGCCCAACTTCTACGACTTCTGCGCCGATACCGTCCTGATCGGCCACAACGCCGCCTTCGACATGCGTTTCCTGCAATTGAAGGAAGCCCGTACCGGCCTACGTTTTGCCCAGCCGGTGCTGGACACCCTGCTGCTGTCCAGTCTGATCCACCCCGGCCAGGAATCCCATCGCCTTGAAGCCATTGCCGAGCGGCTGGGCATTGCCGTCGGCAATCGCCACAACGCCCTGGCCGACGCTCTGGTGACCGGTCAGGTATTCCTGCGCATGCTGCCCCTGCTGGCCGACAAGGGCATCGTTACCCTGCGTCAAGCCCTGGAAGCGGCCGAGCAAACCTGGCACGCCCGCATCAAATACTGATCGAGAAATAGGAGCGCTGTACTGTGACCACCCACGCATCCCCGGAAGCCCGCAGGAAACGTCTCAATCTGCACAGTCCCCTGGCCGAGTTCATCCGCCAGCCCCCTGTTTCCGTCTCCCCCGAAACGCCCCTGCGGGAAGTGGTGGAGACCATGGCCGAAAAGAAAATCGGCTCCGTCGTCATCGTCGAACCGGAAAGCAGCAGGCCCATGGGCATCTTCACCCTGCGGGATCTGCTGCGGCAAGCCGCCTCTCCCGCCTTCGATCTGGACCAGATGGTTCTCACCGCCATCGGCGGCCAGACCCTGGTCGCCCTCAACTGGCGCGCCACGGCCTACCAGGCGGAAATGCTGCTGGCGCGCCACGGCATCCATCACGTCATCGTGGTGGACTCCTCCGACCGCCTCGCCGGTGTGATTTCCCAGAGCGACATCCTCGACGTGCAAAGGGGTGGCGCCAAAGCCATGGCCAGCGCCATCCGCAGCGCCCGGGACCTGGACAGCCTGATTGCCGCCGCCGAAGACATTCGCCGCATTGGTCGCCAGATGCTGGCCGATGGTGCCGCCGCCGAACAATTAACCGAAACGCTCTCCACCCTCAACGACTTGCTCGCCGTGCGGCTGGTGGAACTGACCTGTCTTGATTTTTCCCTGCCCCGGGTGGATTGGGTCTGGCTGGCCTTCGGCTCCGAGGGTCGCTTCGAGCAAACCTTGTCCACGGACCAGGATAACGGCATCATCTTCCTTGCCCCCCCGGGGGAAGCGGATGCCCTGCGTAATGCTTTCCTGCCCTTTGCCAAGGAAGTGAATCGCCGCCTCGATGCCTGTGGTTTCCCCCTCTGCAAGGGAAACATCATGGCCAGCAATCCGGACCTGTGTCTGTCTTTGGACGAATGGAAAGAGCGCTTTCTCACCTGGATGCGCAGCGCAAATCCGGATGCCCTGCTCAACGCTACCATCTTCTTTGACTTCCGTCCCATCCAGGGTCACACCGAATTGGCCGAAGAGTTGAGGGAGTGGTTACTCAAAGCCATTCCCGACCAACCCATGTTCCAGCGCTTCATGGCCGAAAACGCGCACCGGGCCAAGCCACCCATCGGCTTCTTCGGTAACTTTGTCGTGGATAAGGGCGGCGAATACCCGCGCACCATCGACCTCAAGGCCTTCGGTTCCCGCCCCTTTGTTGATGCGGCCCGGATTCTGGCCCTGGCCAACGGCATCGGCGAAACCTCCACAGCCCAGCGTCTGCGTGCCCTGGAAAAGCACGGCAAGATGGCCGGCGAAGATGTCAGCGCGCTGATTGACGGGTTCTATTTCATCCAGCAACTACGCCTGCGCAATCAGGACGTGGATGTGGAAGAAGGCCGGGCCAACCGTATTGAGCCGGCCCGGCTCAACAGCCTGGACCGCCACGTTCTTAAGGAATCCTTTGAACAAGCCAAACGACTGCAAATCAAATTGCAGATGGAGTACCGACTCTAACCCAATTGGAGCAGCTGCCTTCCTTGCAACACAAGGAAGGCAGGCCATACCTTAAACGCTGAACCGTGAAACGCTACTCTTGAGTTCGCTGGAGGTATCCAGCATTCGCTGCGCGACATCGGCCACCGCCGTCACCGCTGCCGAATTTTCTTCTGACATCTGGGCAATCGCCTCCACACTGCGGGAAAGATCCGTCGCGGCTGAACGCTGTTCAATCAGGGCTTCTGATATCTCATTGCTGGCCAAGCGAACCTCATGGGAGGTCGAACAAATTTCCCCCATGGCGTGACTAGCTTCCGTCGCCGTGCCCGCCACTTGGGAAACATCCCCACAGGCGCGCTTCATACTGCCTGTTGCCGCCAATGCACCCCGCTCGATGGATGAAATGATCGAAGTTATTTCCTGCACCGACTGAGAAGTCCGTTCCGCAAGCTTGCGGACCTCATCCGCCACCACTGCAAAACCACGGCCCTGCTCACCCGCCCGGGCCGCCTCAATGGCGGCATTGAGGGCCAGCAAATTGGTTTGATCGGCAACTTCTTTGATAACAACGGTAATGGTGCCAATACCGTTCACCTGCTCAGCTAAATCGGCAATGTCATCGGAGGCTTTACCGACATCAACGGAAACATCGTGAATACTCGCTGCCGCCGATGAAACCTGTTGCCCACCGGATGTTGCAATCTGACCGGCTGTTTCTGCCCGTTGCGCGGCATCATGTGCGTTGGTAGCCACGTGCTCGATGCTCACCGTCAGCTCTTCTACGGCAGCGGCCGCTGAGGCAGTTGCAGAGGATTGGGATTGAACACTGTCGGAAACTTGCTGCGCAGAAGAAGACACTTGCACGGCATATTGCGCGACCTGTGATGCACCCGCGACAACATTGCTGATAATTTTGCTCAATTCAGTCCGCATAGTGATCAGGGCAGATAGCAACCGACCGAGTTCATCGCTTGATGTCGGGCGAACACCGTCTTCCTTCAGGTTTCCTGCAGCAACGGCCTCTGCAATGATTTGCACCTCAGTAACGCGGCGAACAAAATTATTCGAGAGAAATACGGCCAGAACAACCCCAGCAATCAATGCCAAGACGCTGGTGAGCAAAACAATGACTCTCGCCTTTGCTGAGCTCTTCTGCATTTCAACGACAGCAAGCCCCATCTTCTCGTCTTCATGCCGGGACAGATCATTCACCGTCTCTTCAAAACGGGCCAAGGAGGGGCTCAACTCTGCCTTCAAAAATACGGAGGACTTGGCGCTTTCCCGGGCAGACATCAACTCAAACAGATGGGGATACTTGGTGCGAACCGCGGCGCGGGCATCCTGAATGCGGGCAAACATCTGCTTGCCTTTTTCAGAAACAACCAATTTCTCAAGCTTTTCCATGTCTGCCGCATTTGCGGCGGCGTTTTCCTTGATCTTGTTAACAATGGCATCCACTTCTTTGGGGTCAGTCTCAATAATCCCCAGCAGCGTTAGCCGTTCTGCAACCTTGGCTCGCTTGACCAAGTTATTGGCCAGAACCGCCTTGGGATAAATATCCTGCTCAACCAGACTGGCGCTATCGGCCAACCCACTCAAGGACAAGTAGGCATTCCCTCCGATAAGCACCATCAAAACAAGAACCACACCAAAACAGGCAACAAACTTGCCCCTAAGACTAAGGTCTGAAAAACCCATAACAACTCCCTTTGCACGTAGATACGTCAGTTATGTCGAGCTGTTATGCAATCAATCGCTCGACTTATCCAAGGCAACGGAGTTATCTCACCTCGTCACCATCTAGTACTAAGGATATACCTTCAAGCTTAATAAAGACTTAACGATTCATTAAAATTCAAGTAGATACAGGTAAACTTCACAAACAAGAAATAAAAAATAACAATATAATCAAACCATTATCTTTTGTTCATAAAAAAATGGCCTCGAATTTTCGAGGCCATTTTTGCTCGTACAAACAAAAACTGCTGCTGCCAATGATTGGCGACGTCTGTCGAACCAAATTGCGGTCTAAATATTCAGCCCTTACCTTCTGGCGTCCACCTGTTCATTGACCAGCACGGCAATTTCACCTGCCAGCTGGGCAACCGCCCGGGACTCGGCAGCAACAATGGTTTCTAGGTTATCTCCCATTACCAATTCCTTGATAACGCTGTGGCGGCTAATGGTTTTAGTACCAGCCTTGTCGCGCAAGGACCAGACAGCCTCAAGCACAACTCCCTTGCCCACTTGGGCATCGAGTCGCTGAATATCGACACTCAGCTTCCAGGCGGCATCCTCTATTCCGCTGGCGCGCAGGACAACGGGGGCTCCACCGAGCACCTGCATCATTTCTGAAGCCAAAGCCCCCGCCAGGGATTTCTTCAAGGGCTCCGCCCAACGCGCCTGCTCATTCACGCTCAGGGTGTTGTCCCCCGTACGGAGAACCAATTGAGGCCGATCCACCGCCTCCGGTACCGTCACGCTGACCAGTTGCACACTGCGTGAAGCAGCAGCTACCCCGGCCAAGGGCTCCGTTGCCCGTTCATTGGTCGGCACTTGCAGCGTGAAATAACGAACTGCAGGGGAACTGCCACAAGCACCAAGAATCAGGGTTAAGGCAGCCCCAATAGCCGTCAATATCCGACGGTGGCTCCTTTGCTTCAAAGTAGTGCTCATGGCTGTTTTCCTTTCAGCAATGCTTCTGGCTGCCGGTCAAGTAAGTCAGCCAAAGAACGTAACGATTGCGCTGCTCGGGATACTTCATGGGCGGCATCGCGTACATCGACCATGACCGGGGAATCGGTAGCCAGGGTTTTCTCCACGGTGTTCAAGGTCCGTTGCAGATCCTGCAGACTGGTTTTCAGCTCCGGCGCCAGTTCATTGTCAAATCTGCGCAGCACCAGATTGATGCTCTCCATGGTCTGCTGTAAACCCGAGCCGATCTCGTCAAACTTCACCCCGGAAAGGCTCTTCACAATGGCTTTGAGGGAATGCTGCAGGTCTTCCAAGTCGCCTCGTACCGTCGGCAACTCTGGTGGATTGTGCTTGGGGTTTATGGGATCTTTCTTTACGTCCTTGAAGAAATCGAGGGCTACGTACAACTGGCCAGTCAGCAGACTTCCTGTGCGCAACTGGGCGGCAAAACCACGATCCACCATGGCATTGAGCAAACCACGCTTCACCCGCTCCGCATCCGAGATTTGTCTATCGGCTTTGCTGCCGGGTTTATTGACCCCATCCTTCTGCCGGACCACCCGAATCCGCTCCGGATACAGGGCGACGTAGACCGGAAAGTTGAACCAGTCCCGATCCGGGTCGTACTCCACGCCAGTTGATAACACCTCGCCGACGACGATACCGCGAAAATCGAGAGGAGCGCCCGGGGCCAGCCCCCGCAAAGAATCCTTGAAGTTGAGCAGGTACACCTGCATTTCTCCATCGGGAGCCTTCATCGCGGCAGTGCGATCTGCGTACAGCAGAAACCGGGTATTGGCCTCGGCAGGTGCACCATTGCCGTCGCCACCGCCGTTGTTTTCCGGCGGCGTTTCAAAGGCCAATCCACCTACCAGAACCGAGGTCAGGGACTGGGTTTGCAGTCGCACACCATTAGTATCCATGGTCAGATCAATCCCACTGGCGTTCCAAAACCGGCTGCCTTGGGTAACGTATTGGTCGTAGGGCGCCTGAACAAAAATCTTCATGCTGACACCGGCACCACCTTTTTCCAGTTCAAATGAATCGACCTGCCCTACCTTGAGGCGACGAAAGTAAATGGGGGAGCCCACATCCACCGAACCGAGATCGGAGGCGTGGAGCAAAAAGGATTTTCCGGGCAGATTGCCGGTGATGATCGGGGCGACCTCCAAGCCTGTGAACTCACGACTGGGGTTGCTGGATTTTCCCGCATCAATCTCGATATGCCCGCCAGCCAGCAGGGTACTTATCCCACTCAACTGCCCGCCGGAAAACCGGGGGCGTACCACCCAGAAGCGGGAATCCTCCACCAGCAGAGGAATGGCATCGCGGGTGAATTCGGCAGTCACCTCGACCCGACTGCGGTCACTGGACAAACTGACCTTCTTCACCAGACCGATTTTCACGTCTTTGTAGCTGATGTGCGTTTTCCCTGCTTCCAATCCTTCGGCAGACTGAAAGCTAATTGTCACAGTCGGGCCCCGTTCCAGGACAGTCTTTACCACTAGCCAACCGCCAATCAGGGCGGCGATCAGCGGCACCAGCCAGATCAGATCGAAACGAAAACCGCCACGATTTTTGACATGGGCTTCAGGAAGGTCGGGCAACTCAGCCATGGTTCAACTTATCCTCAGAAACACCCGCATCCCAGATCAGACGCGGATCAAAACGCAGGGTCGCCAGCATGGTCAGGACTACCACGCCGCCAAAGGCCACAGCCCCGGTACCCACAGCAATGGTGGCGAGGGACTGTATTTGCACCAGCGCAGACAGCATGGTCACCACATAAATATCCAGCATGGACCACCGCCCCACGAACTCCAGCACTCGGTAAAGACGGCTACGGGCGTGGCGATGTCCTTGCCAGCCAAGCTGGACCGATAGCAGCAGTCCTCCCAACATCAGCAACTTGAACAAGGGCACGACGATACTCGCCACAAACACGAGCAAAGCCAAGGGCCAGGAGCCCGATTCCCAGAGGAAAACGACGCCGCTCAGAATGGTATCCCGCTGAAAGCCAAACATGGAGCCGGTTTCCATGATGGGAAGAAGATTGGCCGGAAGAAAAAGGATGGCCGCTGCGATCAACAGCGCCCAGGCTGTGGTCAAGCTTGAGGGTATTCGCGTGTGCAATGGTGCGGCACAACGAGGACATGCCTGATGCTGAGAAGTACGAGGGGTGAGCAGGCCGCATACATGGCACGAAATCCATCCTTGACTTGCGGCTGTCGGCTCTCTTCCGGCCATGACGGGCAGCGTTGCTTCTTCTGTCCTGGGCACTTGCTGAAAAGGCAAGGCAGCCCAAAGCTTGCGAGTATTGACGCTATTTGAAAGGGCTGCCAGAAGCAGCATCAATACAGCGTAGGCCCAGAGAGCAATCCCAGGTGTCAGGCTGGCCAAATGGGAGAGCTTCACCAGCGACACCAACACACCCAGCATGAATACTTCGATCATGCTCCAAGGGCGAGTGTGCAGCACCATACGCAATACCCAAGGTAAGCGCCGCAGGGAATCGAGGGGATGCCCTAGGCGCAGGAACAACAACACGGTGCCAAAAACAAGTAACTCCAAGGCCGGAATAATGACCGTCGTGACACAAACCAGAATGGCTATCAGGGCCATGTCCTGCTGCCAGAGCAGGCGTACGGCCCCCAGCAAAGTTGTGTCGTTGTTGTGCCCTTGCGCATCAATGCTGGCAATGGGGAAAGCGTTGGCGATCAGAAAAACAATAGCAGCGGCCAATACCAAGGCCAGCGCTTGGTTGAGACTGGCATGACTGGCTCGATAGATTCTTGCGCCACAACGGGGACAGAGTACTTCAGCAACTCGGGGCAATGCGCCTGATGTAGAACGGGGAGCGTGGCGTGGTAGAGGATCCCGCAAAAGTAAATCGCACTCGTGGCAGGCAATCAGTCCTGCGCTTGACGCGTGAGTAGAGATCATTTCCAAGCAAGCGCTGATGACTCGCCGGGAGCAAGCCGAGCTGTCAATGCGACTTTATTAGGGCAAGAAATGCCGAGGCGGAATCGATTTCGTCTAAGCATTTTCAGCATGGGCAGGTAAGGAGAAAAGGAAACAGGCCTAGCGGCCCTGATTCATTCTACACAGGCATTATTGCTTCCCAAGGTCGAGCTAAGCAGTGTAGTGAGCATGCACCTTCAAGAGGCTGACATTGTTTTTCATCTTGATGCCGCAGCCGTTTCGCAGAAATAAAAAAAGCCCTGGGAATCCCCAGGGCTTTTTGCTGCCGGACCACCTGAAGGTGGCCGGTTTGCATCAGTGACCGGATGCGCCGGAAGCACCGATACCAGTTTCGGAACGAACTTGCTGAGCTTCGAAACCAGCGCGGTCAATCGCACCCCGTTCGCTGTTGTCCGTGATGGAGAACAGCCAGATGCCAACGAAGCCGGCAGTCATGGAGAACAGAGCGGGAGATGTGTAGGGGAACGGAGCGCTACCCTTGGGGTTACCCATCACAGCTACCCAGATGGAATCGGATAGCACAGTCAGAACCACGGCAGTAATCAGACCCAGGAAACCGCCGATGAAGGCACCGCGAGTCGTCACACCACGCCACAGGATGGACAGCAACAACACAGGGAAGTTAGCTGAGGCTGCGATGGCGAAGGCCAGGGACACCATGAAAGCGATGTTTTGCTTTTCGAAGGCAATACCCAGCACCACGGCGATGATACCGAGGCCAATGGTGGTCATCTTGGACACACGCATTTCGGTAGCACTATCCACTTTGCCATGACGCCATACGGAAGCGTACAAGTCATGGGATACAGCAGAAGCACCGGACAGCGTCAGACCAGACACCACGGCGAGGATGGTTGCAAATGCCACGGCAGAGATGAAGCCGAGGAAGATGTTGCCGCCCACAGCGTTGGCCAGGTGGATAGCTGCCATGTTGCCGCCGCCCTTCAAACCGCCCTTGACGGTGTCAAGGAACTCGGGGTTGGTGGAAACCAGCACAATGGCGCCGAAACCGATGATGAAAGTCAGCAGGTAGAAGTAGCCGATCCAGGTAGTGGCCCAGAAAACTGACTTCCGTGCTTCTTTGGCATCAGGAACGGTGAAGAAGCGCATCAGGATGTGGGGCAGACCAGCAGTACCGAACATCAGAGCCATACCGAAGGAGATGGCAGAGATGGGATCCTTCACGAAGGAGCCGGGAGCCATAATGGACTGACCCTTGGCAGCTGCCGCCGCCGCAACACTGGTTGCCGCAACAACTGGATCCGCCCCCGCCTTCACCGCCTCAGCAATCAGGCCTTTGGCCGCAGCGGCAGACTTGATTTCAACAGCCTTGGCAAACAGGGCTTCAGGGCTGAAGCCGAACTGGGCCAACACCATGAACACCATGAAGGAAGCACCAGCAAGCAGCAAGCAGGCCTTGATGATCTGTACCCAAGTCGTGGCAGTCATACCGCCGAAGAGCACGTAGACCATCATCAGAGCACCCACGATCACCACAGCGATCCAGTACTCCAGACCGAACAGCAGCTTGATCAACTGACCGGCACCCACCATCTGAGCGATCAGATAGAAGCACACAGTCACCAAGGTGCCAGAAGCGGCCAGGGAACGGATACGACCTTGCTCGAAGCGGTAAGCAGCAACGTCGGCAAAAGTAAATTTGCCCAGGTTACGCAGACGCTCGGCCATCAGGAACATGATGATAGGCCAGCCGACGAGGAAGCCGATGGAGTAGATCAGGCCATCGTAGCCGTTGGCGAACACAGCAGCAGAAATACCCAGGAAGGAAGCTGCAGACATGTAGTCACCAGCAATGGCCAGGCCATTCTGGAAACCAGTAATGCCGCCACCGGCGGTGTAGAAGTCAGCTGCAGTCTTGGTCTTGGAGGCGGCCCACTTGGTGATGTAAAGCGTGCCGGCAACAAAGACAGCGAACATTGTGATGGCTGTCCAGTTGGTGGCCTGCTTTTCAGCTTGGCCTTCCAGGGCAGCAGCCAGTACAGGGTTAGTAGCCGCCCACATAAACAGGGGAGCCAGAAGTTGAATCAGTCGACGCATTATTTGATCTCCTTCAGCAGCTTGGCGGTCAATTCGTCGAACTCGGTGTTGGCACGACGAACGTACAGACCAGTAATGATGACCGTGAAAAAGATCAGGCCCACGCCCACGGGAATCCCCAGGGTCATGACACCTTCACCGGTTTTTTGCGCAAACAACTCCTTGTCAAAGGCGATCACGGCGATATAGCCGTAATAAGCCACAAGCATGATGATGGTAAGCACCCAGCCAAAGGAACTGCGCTTGGCTTTGAGCTCTTGATAAGTGGGATTACTTTTGACTTTTTGTACCAAGTCTTCCTGCATGTTGTCTCTCCTTCCGGTTTGAAACTTCGGTGATCGGCTTAAGCATGCTTCAGCACGACTCCTCGGGTGTAGCGATGGATTGAACCTAACGATTCTCCACCTCAACATTTTAGGAGTCTAATAATTAGTTCTGAC
Source organism: Rhodocyclaceae bacterium (assembly GCA_036504515.1). GTDB lineage: Bacteria > Pseudomonadota > Gammaproteobacteria > Burkholderiales > Rhodocyclaceae > AWTP1-18. Next base: position 73,762 of record DASXVA010000011.1, on the reverse strand, counting down.
TATTTGCTTACAGCCGTTATGCAATTTTTTTACGGACAAGACACTAAGCTATGGTTGCAGCGCAGCATTTGCTACCGACAACTGCCTGCAGGTTATACGCCGTTGGAATTCAGACGTGGTGAATTTCGCGATCTTTGGTTTCCGGCAGGAAGAAAGTACCTATCCCGACCGTTACCAGGGCTATAACCACCGGGTACCAGAGCCCGTAGTAGATATCCCCTGTCGCCGCCACCATAGCAAAAGCCACCGTGGGCAAAAAGCCACCAAACCAGCCATTTCCGATATGGTAGGGAAGGGAAAGGGAGGTATAGCGGATGCGCGCCGGGAACAGTTCCACCAGCCAGGCAGCGATGGGCCCGTACACCATGGTGACGTAAATGACGAGCAGGGACAGCAAGCCAAGGACGACGGGAATATTGATCTGGGCCGGATCGGCCCGGGAGGGATAACCCGCCTGTCGGATGACGCTTGTCATGGTTTTGTCAAATTCGGCATAGCGGAACTTGAATTGATCCGGCGCCACGGTACCCCCGTCAAAGCCGACAATTTTCTCGCTGCCGACCCACACCACGGCCCGGGTTCCCGCCGGAGCGACCCGAAGACTGTAAGGAATCGCCTTTTTCGCCAACCAGGCCTTGGCAATATCGCAATCGCTCAGAAAGCGGGCCTTGCCCACGGGGTCGAACTGGATGGAGCACAGTTTAGGATCAGCGATAACGACGACCGGATTGAGTTGCTGTGCCTTGAAAATGGCCGGGTTAGCGTACTCGGTCAGCGCCTTGAAAATGGGGAAGTAGGTCGCCGCAGCAATGATGCAGCCCGCCATGATGATGGGCTTACGCCCAATCCGGTCCGAAAGAGAACCGAACAACACATAGAACGGTGTACCGATGACCAGCGCCCCGGCCATCAACAGATTGGCGGTTTGCGGATCAAGTTTGAGGGCCTGCAACAGAAAAAACAGTGCGTAAAAGTGTCCGGTGTACCAGACCACCGCCTGCCCCGCCGTCCCCCCCAGCATCACCAGAATGACCACTTTGAGATTGCCCCAATGGGCAAAGGACTCCGTCAGGGGCGCCCGGGAAGACTTGCCCTCGTCCTTCATTTTCTGAAAGACGGGGGACTCATTGAGCTGCATGCGGATATAGATCGAAACGATCAGCAGCAAAATGGAAATGAGGAAGGGGATGCGCCAGCCCCACTCGTCAAAATCCTTGCCCAGCCAGGTTCGGCAAACCAGAATGACCAGCAAAGAAAACAGTAAGCCCACCGTTGCGGTGGACTGAATGAAACTGGTGAACAGGCCCCGCTTGCCCGGTGGCGCATGCTCAGCCACATAGGTGGCAGCCCCACCGTACTCGCCCCCCAACGCCAACCCCTGCATCAGGCGCAAAGTAATCAGGATGATGGGGGCCGCTATTCCAATCTGGTGATAGGTGGGCAACATACCCACCACTGCCGTGGACAAGCCCATGATCAGGATGGTGACCAGGAAGGTGTACTTGCGCCCGATCAGGTCGCCCAGACGGCCAAAGACAATCGCCCCCAGGGGGCGCACAGCAAAGCCGGCGGCAAAGGCCAGCAAGGCAAAGATGAAAGCCGTGGTTTCATTTACCCCGGCAAAAAACTGTTTGCTGATAATGCTGGCCAGGGAGCCGTAAAGATAGAAGTCGTACCACTCAAAGACGGTACCCAGAGACGAGGCGATGATGACGCGCCGCTGGCTGCTGTTGAAGTTTCCGCGCCAGCGCCCCCAAAAGCCCCGGGCGGGAATATCAGTGTGGGATACGTCGGTCACGGCCCACTTTCAGGAATCATTGCCAGAGGAAGGGTGACCGTCACCAGGGTTCCGGGATGGGAAACCGGCGCATCCAGTACAACCTTGCCACCGTGAAGTTCCACCAATTCCCGCACAATGGCCAGGCCAAGACCGCTACCTTCCGTCTCAGCCATGGGCAAGCCACGGTAAAAGCGGTCGAACACCTGCTCCCGCTCTTCAACCGGCACACCGGGCCCGGAGTCTTCCACTTCGATCAGAGCGCAATCCAGTTGCGAGACACGCAGGGTGACTTGCCCGCCCCGAGGGGTGTACTTCAAGGCGTTGTCCAACAGATTACCCAGTACCTCCCGCAGCAGGAAGTTGCTGCCCACGATCAGCACCGGGGTTTCCCGCTCTTCATAGCCCAGGTCAATGCTCTTCTCCAGGGCCCTGTCCGCACATTCCTCGGCAACGGAACGAGCCACTTCGCGAACATCGAGAGAGACAAACTGACCTGCTTGTTCCGTCGTGGCTTCCGCCCGGGCCAAGGAAAGCAATTGCTGGGTTAAATGAGAAAGCCGCTCCGCCCCCACCGACACATTGCGCAGAATGCGATGCAAGGCCTCCGGATCCGTTTCTCGTAGAGCGATTTCGGTCTGAGTGCGCAAACCGGTCAAAGGCGTCTTGAGCTGATGGGCGGCATCGGCAATGAAGCGTCGTTGGGCGAACAGGTTGTCGTCCAGCCGTTTCATGACGCCGTTCATGGATTCAATCAAAGGCCGGATTTCTTCGGGAATACCCTGAGTGCTGACCGGGGAAAGATCCGACGCCCGACGCCGACGCAGCTCCTGCTGCAAACGCTGCAGCGGCGTAATCCCCCGTGCCAGGCCAAGATAGACCAGCAACACCGCCAGGGGCACGATGACAAACTGGGGCACGATCACGCCAGACACCATGCTGGCCGCCAGCCCTTGCCGCTTCTTGCGGGTTTCGGCCACCTGCACCAGCACCGACTTGCCGTTGTCGGCCACGGGGAAATAGGCAAAGGCGACACGGAAGTCATCCCCGGCGATTTCCTCATCACGAAACTTGACCTCGGATAGATCGCTGGTCTCAGGCACGTCCAGCCAGGGGATATCGGCATCACCGGCCACCAATTGGCCATCGAAGCCGATCACCTGATAGAGCACCCTATCCTGGGTATCAGCCCGCAAAAGATCCCGAGCCACTCCCTGATAGCTAAGACCGACCTTGCCCCTGTTGAGCGTGACCAGTTTCGCCACGGCTCGCACGTCGTTGGCGATCTGGTCATCGTAAGGTTGGTTGGCAATGCTGTTGGCGACCTGATAGGTCATCACCACCGACAGGGCCCAGAGGAACAGCAGCAGGGAAAAAATCCAGAGCAGGATTTCCCCCAAGAGGGAATCAAACGCGAAGTGCAACCACCAATAACGGCGTTGCTCAGGCATGCTCGACAGGTTTTTCCAGGCTATAGCCGAGACCGCGCAGGGTTGTAATGCGGATACCCAAGGGTTCCAACTTTTTGCGCAGACGGTGGACATACACCTCGATGGCGTTGGTGCTGACTTCTTCGCCCCAACCGCAAAGATGATCCACCAGATGTTCCTTGCTCACCAGACGCCCCACCCGCAGCATGAGGATTTCCAGCACGCCGAGTTCCCGTGCGGACAGTTCCACCAGATGATCGCCGGCCATCACGACCCGCTCTGCCTGGTCGTACACCAAGGGACCAACCTCGATCTGACGGGGCTGACCGGTACCGCGCCGAGTCAGGGCTCGCACACGGGCTTCCAGCTCAGGCAAAGCAAAGGGTTTGGTCAGGTAGTCGTCGGCACCGGCATCGAGTCCCTTGACCCGATCTTCCACGCCATCCTGGGCGGTCAGGATCAATACCGGCAGGGGCGACTTGCGATTGCGCAATCGCCGCAACACTTCAATACCGGGTAATTTGGGCAAGCCAAGATCAAGTATGAGCAGGTCAAACTGCTGCGACAGCAATGCCGTATCGGCATCGGCACCATTCGCCACATGATCTACCGCGTACCCGGATTTTTTCAGTACCTGCACCAATCCGTCGGCAATGATCGGATCGTCCTCGGCCAGCAATATCCGCATGTAATCACAATCTACGTAAGTTGAACGTAAGAGACTCACCGTAGATTTCGCGGCGCTGTTCTCCTTTACTCGGTCCATGGAGGCTCGCATCGCAACCCGGTGCCAAGCCTCAGGGGGCGCGGAAACTACCTCGCCCCCTGCCGTTTTTTTCTACGCTAAGTCTAACACGTGGAAACCCCTGCCGCAGCAGTGGCCATGGGCTTTGGCACGCCTAGCAACAGCAGATGCAACGTCACAATCCTGGCACTGTAAAACACCTGCATTCGATGTAGGGCCATCTGGTTTATGCGGCCGCTCGATACAGGGGCATTGACTGCGTTCAGCCTTCCTCGGAGAGGCTCTTCCCTCAGAAAGGCTCAAGGCCTCGCTCTGGGATGCCCGCTAGAATCCGGCCATCTGTAACACCGACAACCACAACCATCGCAATGCGCCCTAAACCGCCGCCCAACTATCTCGCCGGATACCCCGCCTCCATTGCGGATCAAATACACCGACTGATTGAGCAAGGGCAGCTGGGCGAAATGTTGCTCAAAAAGTATCCTCAGCCCCATAAGGTCCGCACGGACAAGGCGCTTTACGACTACGTGCAGGAACTAAAGGGTGAGTTTTTGCGCAACGCCGGGCAATTAAGCAAGGTGGCCTTCGACAGCAAGCTTCACGTCATCCAGCATGCCCTGGGCACCCACACCACCATCTCACGGGTACAGGGAACGAAGCTCAAGGCCAAGCGCGAGATTCGGATTGCGACCGTCTTTCGCGAAATGCCGACCGAGTTTCTGCGCATGATCGTGGTGCACGAACTGGCCCACATGAAAGAACGGGATCACGACAAAGCCTTCTATCAGCTATGCCTGCACATGGAACCCGACTATCACCAACTGGAATTTGAACTGAGGACCTATCTCAGTTATCTCGATGCCAGCGGCCTGCCCCTCTGGGCTGGCGACAGCGACAAACCCTGAGGCTATATCGCTGTTTCAGACCATCTTGCGTCTGAGCAAAATCAATTTTCCAGGGCGCGCACCTTGACCGACTTGCCCTTCACCTTCCCGGCCGACAATTTGCGCACCGCTTCCTTAGCAATTGCCTGGGCGACCGCCACATAGGTGGTTTGATCGGTCACGGTAATCTTGCCCACCTGTTCCCGGGTGAACCCGGCTTCGCCCGTAAGGGCGCCGAGCACGTCGCCGGGCCGGATTTTTTCCTTGCGCCCACCGAGGATCTGCAAGGTCACCATGGGCGGCACAAGAGGTGCATTGTTGCCACTTTGCAGAGAACCCAGGGTGTGCCATTCCGGCTCCATGTCCATCATCTGGGCAATGGTACCGATGCGGCGCTTGTCCGCCGGACTGCACAGACTCAAGGCCCAGCCATCTTCGTCGGCACGACCGGTGCGGCCGATGCGGTGCACGTAGATTTCCGGATCCGGTGTCACATCCACATTGATGACGGCTTCAAGCTGGGCAATGTCCAACCCCCGGGCGGCCACGTCCGTCGCCACCAGAACAGAACAGCTACGATTGGCAAATTGAATCAGCACCTGATCCCGCTCCCGCTGTTCCAGATCGCCATTCAGCGTCAAGGCCTGAAAACCCTGGGCATGAAGCACATCGAGCAGGTCACGACACTGCTGTTTGGTATTACAAAAAGCCAGGGTACTGACCGGACGATAGTGCTTGAGCAAGGTCGCCACTGCCTGCAAACGTTCCTCGTGCTTCACCTCGTAGAAGCGCTGGCGGATCTTGCTTCCTTCGTGCTTTTCCAGCAGTTTCACCTCCTGGGGGTTGCGCAGGAACTGCTTGGCAAGACGCTCGATCCCTTCCGGGTAGGTGGCCGAGAACAGCAACGTCTGGCGCAGGGGAGGACAACGCCGGGCGACGAACACGATGTCGTCGTGGAAGCCCATGTCCAACATGCGATCAGCCTCGTCCAGCACCAGGGTATTCAGAGAACCCAGCTTCAGGCTTTCCCGTTGCAGGTGATCCATGATGCGGCCGGGAGTGCCGACGACGATGTGGGCACCGTGCTCCAGGCTGGCCATTTGCGGCCGCATGGTGGAACCGCCGCACAGGGTCAGCACCTTGATGTTGTCTTCAAACCGCGCCAGGCGGCGGATTTCCTGGGTCACCTGTTCGGCCAGTTCCCGGGTCGGGCAAAGCACCAGGGCCTGCACCGCAAAATGGCGCGGATTGAGATTGGTCAGCAGGGACAGGGCAAAGGCAGCGGTCTTGCCGCTACCGGTCTTGGCCTGGGCAATCAGGTCCTGGCCGGACAAGGCGACGGGCAGACTGGCCGCCTGAATCGGCGTCATGGTCCGGTAGCCAAGCTGGTCCAGGGTAGCCAGCATGCTGGGGGAAAGGGGCAGCTCACGGAAAGAGCGTCCCTCCGCGACCACTTCCGGTGAGGCGGATATCGTGTTTTCTTCGGTCATGGTCTAGCCCTTGGCTTTAGTACGGCGCGGCGCAGCAACTCGACGCCACTTGCCTTCCACCTTGAAGTGGCGATCCGCCTTGGGTTTGGGCATCAGCACATTGCGGCCTACCTTCACCTTCGACTCCTTATGAATCGCCACGGCTTCCTTGTACTGTTCCGGCGTTATTTCGATCGAAGCGTAATTGGCCTTGGGGGAAAACTCGGCCAGAATTTCCTTCATCATCGCAATCCGTTCCGGTGGCTCCAGTTTGACCGGCACATCGGCCGCCATCTGCTCGGAGACATCGGTGAGGGTATAGCCCCCCTCCGACTCGGTGACCAATCCATGCACAGAAAGCCGGAACAAGCCGTCGCCCAGTTTGTGTTCAAAGGGAATAAAGCCCTGAATCAGATCAGCGGCAGCGATGACCTCGGAAAGCTGCGCGGGCCTCCGTTTGGAACAGATAGCCAAGCCAAGCAGGAGGACTGCGTCAATATCGAAAACCGGATGCATCGAATACCCTTTGAAGAGCTGGTAACGGGGGCCGACCAGCAAAGTGCGTCAAGCGCAACGGAATGGGGCGACAGAAAAAAGACCACGCCAGACGCCATCAGACCCCTTGCGAGGGATGGAGTGTACTGGTTTGTGATGAAAATCGTGGATCGGGTCGAGTTTGACCACTTTAAAGACAAGGTCACTGCCCGTAGCGCTTGCGCAAAGAAGGCTTGATTCGAGGTCTGCGCGCAGCCCCCGTCAGCCTCTAGGAGAGAAATGCAATATCAAACGATGGCGCAGCAAGGGCAAGGCGAATCCTGTTCCGCCTAGCCCGCGCCGGAGTATTGCCGGGTTAACCGCAGCAATACTCCGGACTGTTGGTGAATCAGTTAGCCGTCAGGCTCTTGGCAATCTTGTCGATGCCGGCCTGGGCGCAGGCGGCATCCTTATCCCCACCGGGAGCACCGGAAATACCGATAGAGCCCACCAGATCCTTGCCCGCGAAGATCGGTAGTGCACCTTCCAGGGTCGTGATGTTTTCAAGATTCAGCAGGCCGACAGAGGTGGGATTGGAAGTCACCCGCTTGCCGTATTCGCCGGAGGGCACTTTCGAGGTCAGGCTGGTGTAGGCCTTGCGCAGGCTGTTTTCGATGGTGTGGGGATTGGCGTTGTCGTCATGGAGCACCACCTTGGTCCGGCCCAAACGATCCAGCACGGTCACGGTGACGGCATAACCGCCCTTCTGGCATTGCTCCAGTGCCACCGAAGCGGCCTCATGGGCGGCAGCAAAAGAAAGGGTACGAACATTCACCACGCCCTGGGCGTTGGCGGCAAAAGAGGCAGCAGCGAGGGCGGCGGCCAGAGCGATCCGCTTGCAATTTTTCATGGGGTTCCTTGTCACGACTATCGGATGAATCAGCATCGCCAGAGCAATGCCGGTGAGTGCTTCCCATCGCAAAAGCCGTACCCCACGCCAAGGAAATGACGGCAGGGCGCATCACGACTGGTCCCGCCCATCCTTCTTGCCCGACAGGAGTCGCCCTGGCCAATACCCACATGCTGAATCCGCAACAGACAGTGCTGCCCTGGCAGCAGTTTTTTTGATCCATTCCAAAAGCCGGCAATCGATGTTCGGGTATTTTTCTCTGCTTTGAAACGTGGAAGTTCGACTGGAGAAGCCCCATGCAAAGCCTGCGCATCAATCTGGAACAAGATGAAATCCCCACCCACTGGTACAACGTCGCCGCCGACCTGAACAACCCGCCGGCACCTCCCCTCGGGGCCGACGGCCTGCCGGTGCCGCCAGAAAAAATGGCAGCCATCTTCCCCATGCCTCTGCTGGAACAGGAAATGTCGGCAGAGCGCTGGATCGCCATTCCTGAAGAAGTGCGCCAGATCTACGCCCTGTGGCGCCCCTCGCCCCTGTGTCGGGCAGCGCGACTGGAACAACTGCTGGGCACCCCGGCCAAGATTTTCTACAAGTACGAAGGCGTCTCCCCCGCCGGCTCCCATAAGCCCAACTCCGCCGTGCCCCAGGCCTACTTCAACAAGATCGCCGGCACCAAGAAGCTCACCACCGAAACCGGCGCCGGCCAATGGGGCTGTTCCATCGCCTTCGCCGGCCAGATGTTCGGCCTACCGGTGCGGGTGTTCATGGTCAAGGTCAGCTATGAGCAGAAGCCCTTCCGCCGCTCCATGATGCAGACTTGGGGTGCCGAGGTTTTCGCCAGTCCCACCACCATGACCCAGGCCGGCCGCGACGCCCTGGCCAAGGATCCCAACAGCCAAGGCTCCCTCGGCATCGCCATTTCGGAGGCGGTGGAAGAAGCCGCTGCCAGCCCCGACACCTGCTACACCCTGGGCTCGGTGCTCAACCACGTGTTGCTGCACCAGACCGTGATCGGCCTCGAAGCGAAGAAACAATTCGACAAGATCGGCCTCTACCCCGACGTGGTGTTCGGCCCCTGCGGTGGCGGCTCCAGCTTCGGCGGCATCGCCTTCCCCTTCCTCGCTGACAAGGCTGCCGGCGACAAGCGCGCCGCCAATCTGCGTTGCGTCGCGGTGGAACCCACCTCCTGCCCGACCTTGACCAAGGGCGCCTACGCCTACGACTTCGGCGATGCCTCCGGCTACACACCGCTGATGAAGATGTACACCCTGGGCCACGACTTCATGCCGCCGGGCATCCACGCCGGCGGCCTGCGCTATCACGGTGATTCGCCCCTGGTCTCGCAACTGTTGCACGAAGGTGCCGTCGAAGCCCTGGCCGTGCCCCAGGTAGCCACCTTCGAGGCGGGTGTCCAGTTTGCCCGGGCCGAAGGCATCATGCCCGCCCCCGAATCCTGCCACGCCATTCGCGCCGCCATCGACGAGGCCCTGCGCTGCAAGGCTACCGGAGAAGAAAAGGTAATCCTGTTCAACCTCACCGGCCACGGCCACTTCGACATGGCTTCCTACGATCGGTATCTGGCGGGAAAACTGGAGGACTACGAATACCCGGCGGAAGCCATTGCCGACAGCCTGCGTCATTTACCCAAAGTTGGCTAAAGCGACAACAGTACAAACTCCCGGACAACAACGCCTTCCATTTGCTGGTAACAGCGGGGAGGCGTTGTTATGCGGATGAAGAGTGGGGGCCGGGGAAAATCCCCGGACCTAAACTGGGGACGATTTCAATGGGGCCAGGCCTGTCCATCTGTAAAATCCGAGTCACAGAACCTCGACTGATGACCCCACGTGAAACTCAACCAATCCCTTGCTGGCCGGACGCTACGCCTCGCGATCATCCGAATCGGCATTGTCGCGATTGCTGCAGGCATCATCTCTTATCTCGTCAATCGGTCTTCAATTGAAGAAGGCGTTCGGTCGCAACTTTTACTCTCGACAGAGCAAACCATCCAGCGGGAATCCTTGCCGTTCAGGGAAATACGTGAACTAGAGCAAAACTTCCTGGCCGAATTCAAGGCCATTGATCGTGACGTGCAGAAACGAAAAATGCTGGCACTCACCTTCGATCAAATTTTCTTCAAACATACCGATGGGTCCTATACCCAGCGGCCCGGTTTGTTTGAGGGGATGCCATTACCAGATGGACGAAGTTTTCCTGACATGTCCGCCACCTATGCCCCGGATATTCCACCGACTGAGGACGTAAAAGCCAGGTTCGCTTTGTCATACCTGCTTTCCCATAAATTCGGTTCCACCAACCATGGACGTTTGTTCAACTTTTACGGCGTCGTCCCGGAAAAGGGATTCCCAATCTATCAGGCGGCAGATATCGCCAAAGTCTTCACCTATAGTGGCCCTGACGCACTCAAGCTGGAAAGCTATGAGTTCTATTCACGTGGATTCTCCTCGGCCAAAAGCGAAACCTTCTTGACGAGGATGTACTTCGACCATTCCAACAAAGCGTGGATGACAACGGTCGCCACACCAGATGTAGCAGATGCATCTGGCAAGCACCGCATCCTCGCCTGTGTGGATGTATTGCTCGACGAACTCATGCAACGCCTTGCCCACCCCTCCATCGAGGGTGCCTATAGCACCCTGTTTCTGGCCGATGCTGATGGCACCTTGATGTTCCATCCCAACCGAATGGAGGAAATCAAGAACACAGAAGGCCAAGCCTCTATCAAATCCCTCAAGCTTGAATCCTATTTGCCTTTGTTGCACCAAGGGCAGCAACTGGCTCCCGGCAAAGTCGTCCTGATTGATAACAAAGATGAAATTGTGGCCGTCGGGCGAATCCCGGAAACGCCCACGGTGCTGACCATCCACTATCCACGCGCCCTGATGCGTCCAGCCATTTTGCAGAACCTGGCAGTCGTTATCGCCCTGGGGCTCTTTACGCTGATCGTCGAGGTTTTCCTCATTCGCTCAGTCTTGCAAAATCAAGTTGCACTTCCCTTGCAAAGACTGATGCGGGCAACCCGCCTCATTGGCACCACCGAACAGGTCAGCGACTTCACACTGCCGCACAAGTCGGACGACGAGATCGGCGAACTGGCCCGGGACTTCACCCGGATGTCCGAACGCATTCAGGATGCCCAGTCACAGTTGGAAGCCAAAGTTATTGAACGTACCGTTGCCTTGGAAGAAGCCAACCGGAAGTTGGCCGCCCTTAGCGTCACGGATGAATTGACCGGCATTGCAAATCGCCGCCGCTTTGACGAGGCCTTGCCAATTGAATGGCGAAGGGCAAAGCGGAGCGGCAACTGCATCGCACTGGCAATGATCGACGTGGACTGGTTCAAGAAGTACAACGATCACTATGGCCATCAGGCAGGCGACGAATGTTTAAAAATGGTTGCCCGCACATTGCAAGAACACTCAAACCGCCCTGGTGATCTGGTTGCTCGCTATGGTGGAGAAGAATTCGTAGCCATCATTACCATCGAAAATCGCGATGCCGCAGCCGCATTCGGGGAATTAATTCGGTTAGCGATAAACCAACAACAAATCCCCCACGAGGCTTCCTCATTCGGTGTTGTCACCGCCAGTATCGGTATCGCGGTAACACTTCCCGCAGAAGGTGCCGACCCATGGTCTTTGCTCAAGCAGGCTGATGCAGCGCTTTATAGCGCAAAAAATGCAGGGCGAAATCAGGTTGCCATGGCCTGACACGAAAACAGGTCGAATGGGATTCCATGCACAATACGACAGCTGAACTAACGGGAAGATCCGCGCTGCTCTTGCCCATCGGCCCAAAGTCAGTTGATGCTTGTACCGGCGCTGACTGACATAGCTTTGCCAGTCAGCAAACTACATAACGGCATCCCTTTCGGATGCCGTTATTTTTTAGTCCTTGACGCCGAACTTGCGCAGGATGTTTTCCAGGGGACAAATTCGCGTGAAGCCGCTTTGAAACAGGTTGGCGCCGACAAAGGCGGTGAACCACAGCCAGGACAATTTGCTCAGGTCGGCCTGGCCATTAAGGTGGGCAAGGGTCAGGGAGATGAGGATGAAGGCCCCGGCGAAGATGCGGACGAACTGGTTGACGGTCATGGGGTGTGTTCCTTGGAAAGTGAGGTAATGCGGTTCTTCATGGCAGCGTAGTAGAGCACCGGGATCACCACCAGGGTGAGCACGGTGGACACCAGAATGCCGAAGATCAGGCTGATGGCGAGGCCGTTGAATATGGGATCGTCGAGAATGAACAGGGCCCCCAGCATGGCTGCCAACCCGGTCAGGGCAATGGGCTTGGCCCGCACTGCTGCAGAGTTCATCACTGCCTGGGCAAAGTCCATCCCCTCCGCCACTTGCTGATTGATGAAGTCCACCAGCAGGATGGAGTTGCGCACGATGATGCCGGCCAGGGCGATCATGCCGATCATGGAGGTCGCGGTGAATTGCGAGCCAAGCAGGGCGTGGCCCGGCATGACACCGATGATGGTGAGCGGAATCGGCGCCATGATGATGAGGGGCACCAGATAGCTGCCGAACTGGGCCACCACCAGCAGGTAGATCAGCACCAGGCCCACCCCGTAGGCGGCGCCCATATCGCGGAAGGTTTCGTAGGTAATCTGCCATTCGCCATCCCACTTCAGAGCGTAGGCCGCGTAGGGGTCTTGCGGCTGGTGAATGAAATACTCGTCCAGAGCTGCGGGCAGTTTGCTGCGAATTGCAAACATCCCGTACAGGGGACTGTCCAGCTTGCCCCCCATGTCGCCGGTGACATAGACCACGGGCAGCAAGTCCTTGTGATAGATCACCTGTTCGCGGCGGCTCTTGCGCACCTCCACCACTTCCGACACCGGCACCAGGGCGCCGCTGGAAGAACGGACCCGCAGTTGCAACAATTGCTCGATGGCATCCTGCCGCTCGGCGGGCAGCACCACATGTACCGGCACCTCGTATTTGGATTCACCGTCGTGCACTGGCGTCACATCCTCGCCGGAGAGCGCCATACGCACCACATCCACAATGTCGCGCTGAGCCACGCCGGCCAAAGCGGCCTTGGCCTGGGAAACCCGCAGCACAATCTTGTCCGCCGGCTCGTCCACGGTGTCGTCCACGCCGACGATGTCAGCGGTGTCCTCGAAGGCCTTGCGTACCTGCTTGGCCATGGCAATCTGACCATCGTAGTCGGGTCCATAGATTTCCGCGACGATGGGGGACAACACCGGCGGCCCCGGCGGCACCTCCACCAACTTGGCATTGCCACCGTGCTGCTTGGCAATGGCCAATACCTGCTCCCGAATGGAGATGGCGACCTCATGGCTTTTCCGGCTGCGATGGTGCTTGTCTACCAGATTGACCTGGATATCGCCCATCTCGGGATTGCTGCGCAAATAGTATTGACGGACCAGGCCGTTGAAATTGATGGGGCTGGCGGTGCCAGCATAGGCCTGATAGTCCCGCACCTCTTCTACCGTCGCCAGCACAGCAGACATTTCCCGCAGCACCCGGGCAGTTTCTTCCAGGGGCGTGCCGACCGGCATGTCCAGTACCACCTGGAATTCGCTCTTGTTGTCGAAGGGCAGCATCTTGAGGATGACCAACTTGAACACGCCAAGAGAAACAGAAACAACGATGGCCGCAACGATGCCCAGCCACAATTTGCGCCGATTGCGGGCACCTTCGTTACCCAGCAACGGGGTCATGACCCGCTTGGCAAGCGCATCCAGTTTGCCGGCCACTTTTTCGTCACGGGCCTCATCGCTTCCATGGTGACCATGCTTCATCAATTTCAGGGCCAGCCAGGGTGTCACGATGAAGGCGATGGCCAGGGAAATGAACATGCCCATGGACGCATTGATCGGAATCGGGCTCATGTAGGGCCCCATCAGCCCGGTGACGAAGGCCATGGGTAGCAGGGCGGCGATCACCGTGAACGTGGCGAGGATGGTCGGGCCGCCCACTTCATTGACCGCCCCCGGAATAATCTCCAGCAGCGTCTTTTCCGGGTACAGGTTCTGCCAACGATGGATGTTCTCCACCACCACGATGGCGTCGTCCACCAGAATGCCGATGGAGAAGATCAGGGCAAACAGGGATACGCGGTTGAGGGTAAAGCCCCAGGCCCAGGAGGCGAACAAGGTTGCCGACAGCGTCAGCGTCACCGCCGTGCCAACGATCAGCGCCTCGCGCTTGCCCAAGGCAAACAGCACTAGCAGCACGACAAAGGCCGTGGCGAACACCAGCTTGCCGATCAACTTCTGTGCTTTGTCGGTGGCCGTCTCACCGTAATTGCGGGTCACGGTGAATTCCACGCCTTCGGGGATCACCGTTCCCTTGAGACCCTCGGCCCTTGAGATCACGGCATCGGCCACATCCGCCGCATTCACGCCGGGCTTTTTTGAAATGGAAAGGGTGACGGCCGGAGACTCGCCATTTTTATCGCCATGCCAGACATAGCGACTGGGCTGGTCGGGACCGTCGATCACCTTGGCCACATCGGCCACCGTCACCGGCCTGCCATTCGCCGTCCCCACCACCAGCGCCTTCACATCACCGGCAGACTCGATGTAAGTCCCGGTCTGCACCAGGACTTCCTTGCTGCCACTGACCAGGCTGCCTGCGGGCTGAGATGCATTGGATAGCTGGAAAGCGTTGCGCAGATCCTGAGCAGTGACGCCATAGGCGTTCATGCGCTCGGTATCCATGGCCACTCGGATCACATGCCCCGGCCCACCGATGGTTGCTACATCACGGGTGCCGCTGATGCGCTTGAGTTCGATTTCAGCCGCCCGAGCTACCTGCTGCAATTCGTAGGCGGACTTGCCTTCGTCCTTGCTCCAGAAGGTCAGGGCGACGATAGGGACATCGTCGATACCCTTGGGTTTGACCAAGGGAGTACCGACACCCAGGTTGGGCGAGAGCCAGTCCTGGTGGGAATGGATCGTGTCGTAAAGCCGCACCAAGGCCGTCTGATTGGGCACCCCCACCTGGAACTGCACCGTGATCACGGCCAGCCCAGGGCGGGAGACAGAGAACACATGGTCGATTCCCGCCATGCGCGACAACACCTGCTCTGCCGGTCGTGCCACCAGACTTTCCACATCCTTGGCCGATGCCCCGGGGAAGGGCACCAGCACGTTGGCCATGGTCACGTCGATCTGGGGCTCCTCCTCCCGCGGCGTGACCAGGGTGGCAAAAAACCCCAGCAGCAAAGCGACGATGGCCAGCAATGGCGTCATCGAATTGCGCAGGAAGAAAGCGGCGATACGTCCGGAGAGTCCCATGTTGATTACGATGCCACGTCAGCGGTCCTTGAGTTTCATGATGCCCATGGCACCCATCAATATCTTTTCGTAGATGGGTTCCGATGTGCCCTTCTTCATCTTGTGCATGAAGTATTTTTCAAAAGCGACTTTGGCCAGATGTACCCATTTACCCTCGGCAAACCAGTTCACATTGCGCGGGGGAATCTGCGGCAGGGCGACAAAGGCAACGCCGGTATCGCCGAAATCGGCCAGACACACCGCATTCCAGGTTGCTTTCTGCGTTGGCGCCAGACCATCCAGCGCAGCGCGGATGTTGTGGGCCGCTGCCGTCACCATGGACTCGATCATGTAGCCGGTCTTCGGTGCCCCTACGGGAATCGGTGTCGCTTCCACCGGTGGAATGGCAACACAGACGCCCACCGCGTAGATGTTCTTGTACTTGGGGTTGCTCTGGTAATCGTCAATCAGGACAAACCCTCGCGGATTGGTCAGCCCCTCGATGCCAAAAATCGCATCGACACCCTTGAAGGCTGGCAGCATCATCGAGTAACTGAAATCCAGCACGTGTTCTTTCTTCGGTGTGCCGTCTTCGTTATGCTCGATGACATACATCTTGCCCGCCTCCACCTTGGTGGTCTTGGCGTTGCAGATCCACTTGATATGGCGCTCCCGCAGGGCCGACTCCATCAGTCCCTTGGAGTCACCAACACCCCCCAAGCCAAGATGGCCGACATAGGGCTCGGCGGTGACAAAGGTCATGGGCACCTTGTCACGGAGTCGGCGCTTGCGCAGGTCGGCATCCATGATGAAAGCAAACTCGTAGGCGGGGCCGTAACAGGAGGCACCCTGCACAGCCCCGCACACCACGGGACCGGGCGCTTTGATGAAGTCCTCCCAGGCAACCTTTGCCGTCTCGGCATGTTCAACGTGGCAGATGGACTGGGTATGGCCCTTGGGACCCAAGCCCTCGATTTCATCAAAGGCCAGCTTGGGGCCGGTGGCAATGACCAGGTAGTCGTAATCGACCACGCCGCCATTACCCAGCTCCACCTGATTGCGCTCAGGATGGACTCGCTTTGCGCCCTCGGTGATGCAGGCGATTCCCTGCTTTGCCAGTAGTGGTGCCACCTCCAGTTCAATGTCCTCCCGTTGCCGCCAGTTCACGGCGACCCAGGGATTTGACGGAACGAAGTGGAACTTCGGGTTATTGGTGATGACCGTGATGCGATCTTCCTTGCGAGCCATGTGGCGCATTTCATAAGCCATAGGCATGCCGCCGATACCAGCACCGATGATGACGATGTGGGCCATGTTGTCTCCTCCTTTTATGGTTTTGGTACTACTTTTATTGCTGCTTTATTTGCTCCTCTTTTGCTGCATTGCTCGCGTTTACGGCTTTACGCTTTTCCTGGTTTCGATGCCTGCCTGAATCGGGTCCAACGCTATCGTTTCGCCGGAACTCAGACCTGCCAACACTTC
Source organism: Rhodocyclaceae bacterium (assembly GCA_036504515.1). Lineage (GTDB taxonomy): Bacteria > Pseudomonadota > Gammaproteobacteria > Burkholderiales > Rhodocyclaceae > AWTP1-18. The sequence continues at coordinate 57,315 of DASXVA010000011.1, read as the reverse complement.
AATGCCATCGGCCATGGTTTCGCCCAGGCGCACCTGGCGCAGGCGCGGCACCGCATTGGGATTTTTTTCATCCAGCACATAGACCAGGGTCACCTCGCCCCGGCGCACGATGGATGTCGTTGGCAGCAGCAGCTTGCTGACCTTGCCCGTCACCAGATGCAGGCGGGCGAAGGCGCCGGGCAATACGCCCTCGGTGTTATCGGCCAGATAGGCCCGCACAGTGGCGGTATGGGTCCGGCTATCCACGGTGGGCAGCACTTCCACCCGTACCGCATCGATCCATTTGCCGGATTCGGTGAATTCGATCCGGGCCTTCATTTCCCCCTTGCTGCCCTTCATTTCCGCCAGACGCTGCTGGGGCACCGCTGCGGTGACGCGCAGACTACGGGGATCGAACACTGTCATCAGCGCCTTGCCGGGGGCAGCCATTTCTCCCATCTCGGTCAGCCGCAGTCCCACTACCCCGGCCATGGGCGCGGTGATGGTGCCGTAACTGGCCCCCACGCCCGCCTGCCCGGCCACGGCCTTGGCCGCTTTGTAATCCGCCTCGGCCTTGTCCATGGCGGCAGCACTGACGAACTTCTTTTCCACCAGACTGCGGGTTCGCTCGTACTGGGCCTTGGCCTGGATTAATTGCGCCTGGGCTGCCGCGGCATTTTCTGATGCCTCCCGGGAGTCGATCCGCATCAGCACTTCCCCCGCCTTGACCCGGCTGCCAGCATCCACTCGCACTTCAAAAACCCGGCCATTCACCTGGGAAGCCACCGTGGCTTGCCGCACCGCTTCCACCGTTGCTTCGGCCGCAACCGTGCGATCCACCTCCCTCAGCACAATTTTTTCTCCTCGCAGGGAGTCGGCCGCCCGGGCAGGGTTGGACAGCCACGAGGGGGCGAACAGCAGCAGGAACAGGGAAATCAGCTTGAATGGACGCATGGTCTGAGGTATCCGGAAAACTTGTTTATAAGTATATTCTAATGAATTGAAATTAAGTGCTCCCGCCGATGACCCTGTATCTTTGGTCACCAAGCACTGTTACTTCATTACTTATGGATACGCCCCAGGAACCCCAGCCCCCCACGCCCCCAGAATTGCCCCCTTATCCCGGCCTGAGGCTGGATGAGGTCGTCCTGGTTCAGTCAATGTCGGTGGCGGAAAATGCCCTGACTGCCTTATTGGCCGCCGATGCCTTGGGTTTCGACACGGAATCCAAACCCACTTTCCGCAAGGGCGAAGAATCCACCGGCCCCCACCTGATCCAGCTTGCCACCGATGACCGGGCCTGGCTGTTCCCGCTGACGGCCCAGTTCGACACGACGATCCTCAAGCCGCTGCTGGAATCGGCGCGCATTCAAAAAGTGGGGTTCGGCCTCAAGGACGACGTAAAGCGCCTGGCCGCCAAGTACGGCATTCACACCCAGGGGGTCGTGGACCTCTCGGTCGCCCTGCGCGGCATTCAACGCCAGGACTTTGGCGCCAAGACAGCAGTGGCCCACTTCTTCGGCCAGAAGCTGCAAAAGTCGAAAAAGATTTCCACCACCAACTGGGCCAATCCCCGCTACACCCCGGCCCAGATACTCTATGCGGCCAACGATGCCCAGGTGGCGTTAAAGGTGTACCGGGAATGGCTGCGGCAGGGTGGAAAACTGAAAGAAGTACCCCAGCCCTGAGCGGAAGGAATGCAACCGCCCCAGCTTGAGGGTGGCGGGCAGGATCAGCCTTCCTGATACAGGCGCCGCCGCTCTTCTTCGAGCAAGGCCAGCTTCACTTCTTCCAGCACCGCATCCACATCGGCGATGCGATCCACGGTTTCGATCTGACCGGTCAACTCCGTATCCACGCTCAGATTGCCGGCCAGATACAGTTGCCAGATTTCCTTGCCGTATTGGCTGGTCGCCAAGGCGGGGACAAAGCGACTGAAGTAGCTGGCCAGGTTGTCCACATCCCGCTCCAGCATCGGCCCGGCATTGCTGTTGCCCGCCGCATCGACAGCCTGGGGCAGGTCGATGATCACGGGTCCGTCGCTATCCACCAGAATGTTGTACTCGGACAAGTCGCAGTGGATCATGCCGGCGCACAGCATCCGCACCACCTGCCGCAGCAATTCGGCATGGAAGGCCACGGCCTGTTCGGGGGAAAGTTCCACATCATTCAAGCGCGGTGCTGGATGACCATCGGCATCCGCCACCAACTCCATCAGCAACACGCCTTCGTGGCAGATATAGGGCTGGGGCACCCGGACACCGGCGGCGGCAAGCCGGTACAGCGCGTCCACCTCGGCGTTTTGCCAGGCTTCCTCCTGCATCTGCCGCCCGTAGCGACTGCCCTTTTCCATGGCCCGCTTCTGCCGGCTGTTCTTGACCTTGCGGCCTTCCTGGTAAGTGGCGCTTTTGCTGAAGCTGCGCTGCTGGGCGTCCTTGTACACCTTGGCACAACGAATCTCGTCGCCGCAGCGAACCACATAAACCGTGGCCTCCTTGCCGCTCATCAACTGCCGCAGCACCTCGTCCACAAGGCCTTCCTCGATGAGGGGCTCAATTCTCTTTGGGGGTTTCATGGGAGCATCTTAGAGGCTATTTCAGCAGGACTCAGGACAGACTTGTCGAAACGCAGTCCTTGTTAGTCATGGGATTCGCCGGGCTGCCCAGCGATGATCATACGTCCAGCGTATAACAGCGCCTTTTCGTATTTTTTTCATAAATCAATCAGATACCGCACCACTAGGCCATTTATAAGGAAATTCAAGCTTTTCAGCCCATGTCATGACTATACGTAAAACGTATGATTATTCGCGCTTCCCCGCCTTTGCTTCGGGTAACAGTCTTTTCACCGGGACGAACTGACGGGCTGCCTACGGTCCTGCGACGACAGAAACACGAACGAAATCCCGTTGCCTTGGCTGCCTGGGATGCGCCCTCCGCGTTTCCTTAAGCGCCTGTTTTCAGTCAGTGGTGAGAGGTCGCCCAAAGCCATGGCGGCAATCAACCATGGGCCCGACACGCTTTCCATGGATTCCATCGCCCTCCCGAATATGGCGAGCGGTGTGGATGGCGCCAGGTCATCCCGGCATCCATCCACAGCAACAGGGAATTTTTATAACGCGTCTGGGTGCGCCTCTCTCCAGCCGGCCAATTCCTCAATGGTCAGCACGGTCAAGTCGTTGGCCTGGGCATACTGTTCGATCTGCGCCCCCCGCGCCATCGTGCCGTCAGGGTTCATCAGTTCACAAAGAACGGCGGCGGGCCGGAATCCGGCAAGGCAGGCCAAGTCGACGCTCCCTTCCGTGTGACCCCGCCGCTCAAGGACGCCACCGGGTCGGGCGCGCAAGGGAAAGACATGCCCCGGCCGAGCCAGGTCTTCAGGCTTTGCCCCCTCGGCGATGGCCGCCCGTATCGTGGTGACACGATCTGCGGCGGAAACGCCGGTGGTGACTCCATGCCGGGCTTCGATGCTGACCGTAAACGCGGTGTGAAACCGGCTTTCATTGCAACTGACCATGGGCGGCAGTTGCAAACGATCCAGGGTTTCCTCCGTGAGGCAAAGGCAAACGATGCCGCTCCCATCCCGAATGAAGCGGGCCATCTCGGAAACCGAGATGTTTTCTGCGGGAAGGATGAGATCCGCTTCGTTCTCCCGGTCGAAGTCATCCATCAACAAGACGGGCACGCCTCGCTGCAGGTCGGCCAAGGCTCGCGCTAGTCGTTGAGAAAAAGGAAGACTGCCCGGAACGGGGCCAGGGATATGGCGGTTGGTATTGCTATCGGTACAACAAGACTGGTTAGACATTGAAACGCTCTCGCTATGAATAATGTTGGCGAAAAACGTTTCAGGGCTTCTGAAACATGCAAACGGAAAACCCGCCGCTCCCCAAAGGGAAAGGCGGGTATCACCGCAGGCACATCTTCTCTCATCCGGACTATTACCGTCGGCTTCGGCATCTCACCGAATCTGCTGACCCCACCAACATGCCGGTGGGCGCTCGCGGGCTCGTCAACTTCGACATACCGCCGGTGGGGAATTGCACCCCGCCCTGAAGACGCACTCTGGTATTTAATTTCGACCCGACTTGCCAAGACAGAACAAGGACCGGGACGGCTTTCAGTATACGCGGGTCAGTACGACCTCAATTCGACCTCAATTCAACTGCGCGCCCTGCTCCAGCCGTTCAAGAAATGTCCTTGCCTCTTCGTGCCCCAAAGCCGCTGCCTGCCGTAGCCAGCGCAGGGCCAGCCGGGGATTGCGCGGTACGCTGACACCGATACCTTTGTAGTAGGCCGTTCCCAGTTCGTACTGGGCATTGGCTTCGCCCTGGGTGGCGGCACGGCGCAAATGTTTGACGGCGGTCTTGCCGTCCCGCTTGACGCCTTGACCATGGAGCAGGCAAAAGCCGACGCAATAGAGCACGTAGGCATCTTCGTGCTGAGCCAGGGCCTGGTCGTACCAGCGCCAGGCTTCCCTGTGATTTTGTTCAACACCCTGACCTTCATAGTAAAGATCGCCGAGGGCGACTTTGGCGTCGAACAGGGTGATGGCGCGGCGGAACCAGAGCACGGCCTGGGCCGGGTCCTCTTCCACGCCCCAGCCGTAGCGGTAGCACTCCCCCAGTTTGAAGGCTGCCCGGCGGTGGCCCAGTTCGCCAGCCTTGCGATAGAGAACGGCGGCTTTTTCCATGTCGGTGGGAACGCCGTCCCCCTGCATGAAGGCTTCGGCCCGGGCGAACCAGTAGCGTTCCAATTCGCCCAAAGCCGGTTTCCAGCCAGCTTCAGCAGCAGAACGCAGCAACTCTTCCCCCCGGGCCAGATTGATATGGGCGCCGATGCCGTGCAAGTAGCAGCGTCCCAGTTCCGCCCGGGCATGGACATCGCCGGCAGCGGCGGCGGTACGGTAGAACTCGACAGCGGCGGCCACGTCCTGACGAACACCTTCGCCGTGCTCATGACAATCCCCCAGCCAGACCTGGGCCGCCACATCACCGGCATCCGCCGCACGGCGATACCAACTCAGGGCCTGATCCTTGTTTTCCGTGACGCCCTCGCCCCACCGATAGCAATGGCCAAGCTTGAGCTGAGCCTTGGCATGGCCCTGGCGGGCAGCGGCACGGTAGTGCCGGACGGCCTCTTCCATGTCTTGCGGCAGCCCGCCGTGGCCGAAGGCATGGGCCTCCCCCAGAGCAAACTGGGCTTCCCGATGGCCCCGGGAGGCGGCGCGGCGATACCAGGCCAGGCCCAGATCCAGATCCTTTTCCACCCCGTGGCCCTGGAAGTAGCACTGCCCGAGGAAGAACATGGCGCCGGGAATGCGCGCCTTGGCCGCCTCGGCGAAATAACGTACGGCAGCCCCCACATCCTGGGGCACACCTTCGCCGGAGTAGAGGCAAAGTCCCAGGCAATAGCGAGCTGCATCGATTTCCCGTTCCGCCGCCAAGGCCCAGAGCCGGGCAGCTTCGGCCCGATCTTCGGCCACGCCACGGCCAAAAAAGCGGCAGCGGGCCAGCAGATCCCAGGCATGGGCTTCGCCCTGATCGGCTGCCGCCTTAAGCCATTGAACGGCCTGGGGAAAATCCACATCACCGGCCTCGCCGAAATACCAGAGCCGGCCCAACCAGTATTGGGCCTCGCGAATGCCCTTGGTGGCGACCTCTTCCAGCAGAACCCGCGCTTTGGCCGGGTTGGCTTCCATGCCTTCGCCCCGTAGCAAACAGAGCGCGAGCCAGGTCTGGCCCCGGGGATCGTTGCGGTCTGCCGCCAGGCGGAACAGCCGAACCGCCTCGGTAGCGTCTTTGGGCAAACCGTGCCCGTGATAGAGCAGCCAGCCCAGGACGGCTTCGCCAGCGCCGCATTGCGCTTCGGCGCTGCGGGAGGCCCAGCTCACCGCTTGGGCGTTGGACTTGGCCGCGCCTTCGCCGGTAATACAGCGCCAGGCCAATTCGGCCTGAGCCCGGGCATTGCCGGCTTCGGCCATGCGTTCCAGCTCGGGCAGGGGTAGATCCCGCCAGAAACTGTCCTCCGGTCCCAGTAGGGCCAGGGCCCGCTCGGCGCCGCGCACGACAAGCTGGCTGTCGAGGGCTTCCTTCAACAGGCCAATGGCGAGGGACGATGAATGGGCAGGAACCAGGGCGGACATGGGCGTCAGGATAAGCCCCAAAAGGGGGCAAAAAAGCGGTTGTTGGAAGACCCGTAGCTTTATCCACAAAATCTGTGGATAAACGTGTGAATAGAACCAGAATGGAAGGCTTAAACCGGCCTGCCCACTGGGTTCGTCTCAAACCGGCGCGAAAATACGCAAATAACGCTTAACTATATAAATCAATTGTTTATCACCATCACCCGGTAACAAAGCCTGTTTCACGAAGTGTTCAAATACTGTTTGACAAATGAAAAAAGCAGCCCCTCAGACCGGTGGAAAACTTTACCGTACTTGCGACACTCCCCGGACAAAGGCCCGCCACAAGGAGCGGCAAAAACAGGGCTATTACTTTAGCCCTAACCATTACCCACTCCAGCAGACGGGTTTTACTCTGCTCCCCAACAAGTTTCGTGGCGAACAAAGGGCGGATTAGAATTCGGCCTCCCCGCACCACGCCTTGCCCATGTCCCAAGAAACGCTCACCGTCACGGAACTCAACCGCCTCGCCCGCCAGGCCTTGGAAAAAGCCCTGCCGCTGTGCTGGGTGGCCGGTGAAGTATCGAACCTGACCCGGGCGGCTTCTGGCCATATCTACTTCACACTGAAGGATGAGGGCGCCCAGGTGCGCTGCGTCATGTTCCGCTCCCGGGCTCAAGTACTGCCCTGGAAGCTGGAAAACGGTCAGCAGGTGGAAGCACGGGTACTGGCCGGACTGTACGAACCCCGGGGCGAGTTTCAGCTCAATGTGGAAAATCTGCGCCGCGGCGGCCTGGGCCGGCTGTTCGAAGCCTTTGCCCGCCTCAAGGACAAACTGGAACGGGAAGGCCTGTTTGCCCCGGAACACAAGCGCCCCCTACCCACCTACCCCCGCGCCATCGGCGTGGTGACCTCGCCCCAGGCCGCGGCCCTGCGGGACATTCTGGTGGCCCTGCGCCGCCGGGCTCCCCATGTGCCGGTCATTCTGTACCCGACCCTGGTTCAAGGCGAAGGCAGCGCCGCCCAGATTGCCGCGGCGATTGACGCGGCCAGCCAGCGGCAGGACTGCGATGTGCTGATCGTAGGGCGCGGCGGCGGCAGTATCGAAGACCTCTGGGCCTTCAACGAAGAAGTCGTGGCCCGGGCCATTGCGGCCGCCCCCATGCCGGTGGTGAGCGGTGTCGGCCACGAAACCGATGTGACCATTGCCGACTTTGCCGCCGACCTGCGGGCCGCCACACCCACCGCTGCTGCCGAATTGGTCAGTGCCGGCTGGGTTGCCGCGGCAGGCGAAGTGGCCGACCTTGGCCGAAATCTGCGGGATGCCATGGACTGGCAACTCAATAACCTGTTGCAACGGCTGGATTGGCTGCAGCGGCGACTAGTCCATCCGGCCCAACGCTTGGCCCAATCGGGCCAGCACCTGGCCCACCTTGCTACCCGTTTAGCCGCTGCCAGCCGGGCCGTTTTGCGCCGGACTGAACAACAATTAAACGGCATCAGCCTGCGCCTCCATCGCGCCCGGCCCGATACCGCCCGCACCGCAAGTCAATTGGACCGTCTCGGCCAGCGCATGGAAACGGCCCTTCACAGCCGGCTGCAACATCACCATGGAACCCTGGAACGTCTTGCTGCCAGCCTCACAGCACTCAATCCGGAAGCCACCCTGGCTCGGGGCTACAGCATCGTCCGCGACGAAACCGGTGCCGTGATTGCCTCCGCCAGCCAATTGCAGCCCAGCAGCGGCATCCAGCTTCAGTTCGCAACGGGGTCTGCCACGGGCCATATCGACAGCATCGAGACCGCTCAGAAAAGCACCCACCAAACAAAGGGCAATTGATAATTTCCATTGCCCCCATAGGCCTGCGCTGTTGTCATGCCTGCGCCATAGTTCTACACTCGCGCGGTGCTGCCCGTCATCAAAAAGCCGATGCGGGCTTCGGTTTCAACTGCTAAATCCACTGGAGAGAACAATATGGCATTCACCCTGCCCGCCCTGCCCTTTGCCAAAGACGCCCTGGCCCCCCACATGTCTGCCGAGACTTTTGAGTACCACCACGAAAAGCACCATCAGGCTTACGTGACCAACCTCAACAACCTGATCGCCGGCACCGAATACGAATCCCTGTCCCTCGAAGAAATCTTCAAGAAGGCCCCCGCTGGCGGCATCTACAACAACGCCGCCCAGGTGTGGAACCACACCTTCTTCTGGAGCTGCCTGAAGCCCGCTGGCGGCGGCGCCCCCACCGGCGCCCTGGCGGCAGCCATCGACAAGAAGTGGGGTTCCTTCGACGAATTCAAGAAAGCCTTCCAGGCTTCCGCTGTCGGCAACTTCGGTTCCGGCTGGACTTGGCTGGTGAAGAAGGAAGATGGCTCCGTTGACATCGTCAACACCGGCGCCGCCGGCAACCCCCTCAAGACTGGCGAAGGCAAGCCCCTGCTGACCGTCGACGTGTGGGAACACGCCTACTACATCGACTACCGCAACGCCCGTCCCAAGTTCGTGGAAACCTTCCTGGCTTCCCTGGCAAACTGGGATTTCGCCAGCGCCAACTTCGCCTAAGCAACTCAGTGTGCATTTGGCGGAAAGAAGTCGATAACTGACTTTTTAAATACGCCAAACACATTAAGGCCACAAGTTAAAAGGGGCTCCCAATTGGGAGCCCCTTTTTATTCCTTGCTTGCACTGGTTACTACTGTCCAGAATTGCTAAGGAGCTGAGCAGCAGTAACCAAAGTCCGATCAGGCCTTACGTGCGCCGGTGTGGACGATGGTCCCCACGTGCTCGCCGCGCAACGCTGCGGTGAGCCGGCCGGGTACGAGTCCGTTCACGACCTGCACCCGTTCCAGATGGCGCGCAGTCGCCATGACCTCAAGCAATGCCCGGTCGAAGGGCAACGAACCCGCAACCTTGGCCAGATCGGCGGCGTTCGCTTCGGGCAGGAACTTCGCCTGCTCTCCACCAGGGCCATTGGGATCGATGTTGTACACCCCGTCCACGTCTTCCACGATGGTAAGTCCGGCAGCGCCCAGAGCGTCGGCGAGCAGGAAGGCTCCCGTGTCGGCCCGGTGGGTCGGGATGCGCGAGGTGGGGAACTCATGATGGTGGTAGGGAGGGAAAGCACTGCCCACCACTGCCCGTGCTGCGGCAAGGTGGATGGAGAGCTGGCTGGCGATGGTGGGATGCTCGACGTAGGAAACGCCCTCCGGTGCCAGCAACGAGGCAAGGATGTGACCGTTTTGCCCGGCCTCGCTGGCAGCGAGGGGCGCTAGCGAGCCAACCGGCAGACCAAGGTCGAGACCGACGCCGTAAAGGTGGCGGGCGCGGATGCCGGCACCGGTCAGGATCAACAGGCGATGTTCAGGCAGGAGCTTACGGATTTCGGCCACGATGGGAAGGATTGCTTCGGCACCGCGGTCCATGATGGAGCGGCCGCCGATCTTGACGACTTGCAACCAGGGAAGGAGCCGGATCGGGCGCACACCGGCCACGGGACGGGTGAGATCACTGTCCTGAAGGGTTTGGCGCGCGAGGGGCGAGGCGACGTGCTTGATGGTGTTGGTGGTGTCAGCCATGGCGTAGGTTCTCAGCTTGCAGTGATGATGGTGCCGACATGCTCGCCAGCGAGCGCGCGGGTCAGGTTGCCGGGGATGAGGCCGTTCACAACCTGCACGTGGCGGACATGGTGGGCCGACTTGAGAAGGTCGAGCACCGGAAACTCGAGGATCGAATCGTGCAGGCCCTTCGCTTTCATCTCGTCCACAGAAATCTTCGGGATGAAGGTGGCGTTTTTAGATGTCTTCGGATTCGCGGTGTAAAGACCGTTTTCGTCTTTCACGTAGATCATCGCCTTGCAACCGAACTGCTCTGCCAGGAGGAAACAACCGGCGTCCGTGCGATAGGGAGGAATGACGCCTTCGGCAGGGGGACGCATCCAGAGTTTGTAGGGAGGCATGCCGCTGAAGATGACGGCATTCACTTCGGCCAGGAAGAGCGGTACGGCAGAAAGCCCGGCGCCGTCCACGGCACAGATACCGTGCTTGGCGAGGAGCTGCCCCAGCATGGCGGCGTTCTGATCGGCGACGGAAGCGCCGAGTTGGGCGAGCACGCCCGCTGGCAGGCCAAGGCCGGCTGCGATGGAGTAAAGATGTCGAGCCCGGGTACCGGCTCCGGTCCCGATGAGCAGCTTGTGGGTCTTGCGGACGGAAACAATCTCGTCCACGAGGGGATAGACGGCAGCGCGACCACGGTCAATAACGCTCTGCCCACCGATCTTGATCACCGTCGCATCCGGCAGTATCCGAAAATCTGCCGCTGCTTCCGCCGCTGCCTGAAGCTCTACGTCGGTCAGCGATCGCTGCATGAGGAGCTCTTCGAGCTCCATGGTCGTGCTGGTCATGGGGTTCCTTTCGTTGATTCTGTTCACTGCGGCACGTCTCTGATCCACGAGCTATCCAGGCAACGCCTAGTGGAATAATCGGGATAGCTTTCGAGAGATGGTTCAGTGATGCTCAGAGCTGTCTGTCATAGACAGGTCGTGGCCAGATCTTAGGTCATAGCGTTATATAGGCTCAACCGTAAGTGAAGAATAACGGTATGGCGTGACCAGCTTCAGTTCAAAACCTGCGAGATGCGCAGGCGAAAACGAACTCAGAACGGACCTGTTCATCCACTGATTGCACGACCAAGAAAACCGGTATGCCATCCGCGACCTAGCAACGGCAAATCCATCCCAATCGCAGAGAGGGGACCACATACAGGCCCAATTCAAACACTTTCAATATCAAGTTATCCCTACAATGGTCGAGTTGTAATTTCCAACACTTGAAGGAGTTCCAAATGGTTGCAAAGAAACCCGCTGCAAAACCCGCCCCGAAGGCCGTCAAGAAGCCCGTCGTAAAAGCCCCCGTTAAAGCGGCTGCAAAAGCACCGGCCAAGAAGGTCGTTGCCAAGCCAGCAGTCAAGGCTACCCCCGCCGCTGTGAAGCCCATCAAAACCGGCTTCAACAAGACCACCCTGACGGCCTATCTGGCCGAAGCCTCCGGTGTGGAAGCCAAGGACGTGAAGAAGGTTCTGGCTGCCCTGGAAACCGCTGCTGTTGCTTCCATCAACAAAAAAGCCATCGGCGAATTCCTGCTGCCCGGCCTGCTCAAGGTTGTCGCCCAGAAGGTGCCTGCCAAGCCCAAGCGCAAGGGCATCAATCCCTTCACCAAAGAAGAACAGTGGTTCGCCGCAAAGCCTGCAACGGTGAAACTGCGTATTCGCCCCCTGAAGAAGCTCAAAGACGCCGCGCTGTAATTCGTACCAGGATGGTCGCCGCAACGGCGGCCATCCTGTCTGACTAGTTTTACATTCCCCTGTATTAACCCACTAAACCAATGAGTTGGGCGCCCCTGGCGATTGCCCTGTTCATGGCCAATTCCCATTAGCTGCAGTCTGAAAGGCTACCCCTCTGCCCTGAATGTCATCGGCAAGGCGTTTCTTGTCCGTAGATTGATACTCATCGTGCCATACTGCCTTCAGGCAAAGCCATAAGCGGTCTAGTAATCCCCGTCTTCGTCATTGCTGAAATGAAAATAAAAGAGGCCCTGCTGTAAAAGTACGGGACAGCAGAATGACGGAAAAAAAATCGGGCAAGGCCGCTGCCGCAAGCCTGCGTCGCCGGGCAGAACTCAAGCTGGCAGAAAATCCATCGACCACCAAACTGGATGAAACCGAAACCAGGCGCTTGCTCCACGAGCTTCAGGTGCATCAGGTCGAACTGGAAATGCAGAATGAAGAATTGCTGCTGGAGCAGAGCCGCTTACGTCTGGCAGCCAGTGTTTTTGCCAATTGCAGCGAAGGCATCATGATTACCGATGGCAACCGGTCGATTATTGATGTCAATCCCGCCTTCACCCAGATCACCGGGTTTCAGCGCGAAGAGGTTATCGGCAACACCCCCAAAATACTTTCCTCGGGTCGCCAGGACCAAACCTTTTACAGTGACCTTTGGGAATCACTGAAGACCCATGGTCATTGGCGCGGCGAAATGTGGAACCGGCGTAAAACAGGTGAGGTTTATGCGGAGATGCAGTCCATCTCGACCATCCGCGACGAGGACGGTGGCCTGCAGCATTACGTCAGCGTGTTCACCGACATTAGCCAGATCAAGCGCCATGAGGAAGAACTCGACCACATCGCCCACTACGACATTCTGACCGGCATTCCCAACCGGCGTCTGCTGGTGGATCGGCTCAGCCAAGCCGTTGCTCGCGCCCGGCGTAGCGGGAAACCCCTGGCCGTGTGCTATCTCGATCTGGATGGATTCAAACCGATCAATGACCGCTACGGTCACAACGCCGGGGATATGTTGCTGATCAAGATCACCAACCGACTCCTGAGTATTTTGCGGGCCGATGACACCCTTGCCCGCCTTGGTGGTGATGAATTCGTCCTGCTGCTCACCGACCTGCCGCGCATGGATGAATGCCATCTCATTCTCGACCGGGTATTGGCAGAAGTCAGCGCGCCAACCTCTATCGGCTCTGCCACGGTCAACATCTCTGCGAGCATTGGCGTTACCTTGTTTGCCCCGCTGGACGATGCCGATAGTGATGCCTTGTTACGCCACGCGGATCAGGCCATGTTCATCGCCAAGCAGGAGGGCAAGAACCGTTATCACTTCTACGATCCTCTGCAGGACCTTCAAATCCAGACCCATCGCCATCAGTTTCAACGGCTGGTTGAGGCCCTCGATAACCATGAGTTCGTGCTGTTTTATCAGCCCAAGGCCGACCTAGTCAGCGGAAAAATCCAAGGAGCTGAAGCACTGATCCGTTGGCAGCACCCCGAGGAGGGTTTGCTCCAGCCGGGGTCGTTTCTTCATCACATGGAAGGTAGCGACCTTGAAACCAACCTCGGCGAATGGGTCATTGAAACAGCCCTGCAGCAAATGGAAACCTGGCAGACCGAGGGATTGGACATCGACGTCAGTGTCAATATCTGCGCCAGTCATTTGCTGCAAGCAAACTTCAGTCAGCGGCTGGCTCAAATGTTGGGGAGCCACCCCACCGTTGCCCCCCATCAATTGGAACTGGAAATTCTTGAAACCGCAGCCTTGAGCAACATGAATCAGGCCGTGGAGGCCTTGACCAGTTGCCGCAAGCTGGGGGTGCGTTTTGCATTGGACGATTTCGGCACCGGCTACTCATCCCTGGCCTACTTCCGCAACCTGCCGGTGGACATCCTGAAGATCGACCAGAGTTTTGTTCGCAACATGCTCAACGATCCCAATGATCTGAGTATTGTGGAAGGGGTCATTCGTCTGGCCAGTGCGTTCAATCGCCCGGTGATTGCCGAAGGTGTCGAAACCATGGATCACGGTGCAATGCTGGTGAGTATTGGCTGTCACCTTGCCCAGGGTTACGGTATTGCCCGTCCAATGCCTGCAGCGCAGATGGCCTCATGGGTTAAAAAATGGTACCGCGAGGCCCTGTGGGGAACCATAGGCAAAGGCATCACGGTCAGCCGCGATTTCCCGCTCACCACGGCTGCCCACAGTCATCGCCAGTGGGTAAACCATCTGGCGGAACACCTGGACAAACTGGATGCTGCCGCACTGATCGAACTGGAACCGCCGGAATGCCGCTTCGGCACTTGGTATCACGGAGAAGGAGCATCCCGCTACAAGCACCTTCCCGAATTTCAGATCATTGGCACCATTCATGACCAGATGCATGCTCTTGGCGCGGAAATGAAGAGGCTCGCCGATACGGGCCTCATTGCCAAAGCCCGGGACAAGCTCCATGAACTGTATTCACTTCGCGACGAACTACTAGCGTCCATCAATCAGTTGATCGACAAAACTGTCGGCACTACGACTGGATAGCCTTTCCGTCTTGCGTCGCGATTACACAGCTAGAGCCACAGTCGAGCCAACAAGTTTACCGAGTAGCGCAGTATCAGACTCAAGCCACTAAGTACCAACAGGCCACTCAGTAGCTTGAACAATTGCGCTCGACTCAAATGCAGGTCAACGCGATGCCCCAGAGCAACGCCGAGGGCCATGGCCGGCAGCAACATGACGGCGGTAACAAGCATAGAGCCATCGAGCAATCCGGCAAAAATACAAAGCCCGATCCGCCAGGCAGTAGACAGAGCGATCAGTACGGACTGAGTTGCACGGAAGGCTTCGCGGCAATCGAGGCGGCGCTCAAGATAGGAGGCATACATAAAGCCGCCACTGCCGAACAAACCACCCAACACTCCGCCCAGTAATCCATGGAATAGCGCACTACTGCGCCAGCCTGTGCCAAGACTGGACGCAGACGGAGTACGGCTGTGCAGTCCCTTCAATCCCTGCACGGTGATGAATGCGCCTAGCAGCAAAGCCATGAGCCATGGTGCGATTCGTATAAGAACAAAAACCCCAAGTAATTGACCAAGCAACATCCCTGGCAGCAGAACCTTGAGTTCTGCCCGATCAACCTTGTGGCGGAGCTTCCAGCCCCGATGCGCAGAACCAGTGCAATCAAGCAAGGCCAGTAAAGGAATCACCCGGCTCACAGGCATGACCAAGGCTAGGGGGCCACTCGCTACCAAGGCTGAACCGAAACCAGCCAAGGTGAATACCCCATAGGCGACGACCAGTGCTACTACAGCCAGGAAGAGATGGAAGGGATCATCAAGAATCAGGAAAGAAGCGGGAAGTCCGGTCATGGCGAACGCCTAAAGGAAGCAGGTGTTTCATTCTGCTAGCCTCTCAGGTATAAGGCCAATATCAAATAAATCACTTATCTATTCCTAAAAAGTATGCCTAGCCTGAGACAGATTCGCTACTTCCTGACCGTGGCCGACCTGGGGGGATTTACTCAGGCGGCAAGTACGCTGTTTGTTGCCCAACCGGCCCTGAGTCGGCAAATCGCCCAACTGGAGCAGGAACTCGGCTTCACCTTATTCGAGCGAGAAGCCCGTGGGGTGCGGCTGACGCCAGCCGGCACGCTGTTTCGGGACCGGGTGCTGGCCGTGGAAAAATTGCTCGCTGCCGCCGCCGAGGAAGGCGGTCAACTGGCCCGGGGCGAAGGCGGCGTGTTGAGGCTGCTGCATTCCAGCTCGGTACCAGCCAGCAGCCTGATGCCCTGTATCAAACGCTTTACCGAGGCCGCCCCCGGTGCCCACATTGACCTTGACCGTATTTCCTCGGAAATCCAGGTTTCGGAAATCGCCAACGGACGGGCCGACATCGGCCTGGTGCGCTTGCCGGTACTGCGGCGTGATGCAGCGGTAAGTTTTATTGAACTGGCCCCGGAAAAACTCTGGGTCGCTCTGCCCGCAAGCCATGCCCTGGCGCGACGCAAAAACCTGGCCCTGGCGGACTTGGCAGAAGAAGCCTTTGTTTCCGCCGTGCATCGGGAAAGGGGTGGCCTGGCCCGACTGGTGACGGACCTTTGCCTGCGCCGGGGCTTCGTCCCCCACCTGGCGCCAGTGATCTCGCGCAAGACCTCCATGCTCGATCTGGTCGCCGCCGGTTTCGGCCTCGCTGTGGTACCGGAAAAAATGACCCGTCTCAGCGGCGAGGGCGTGATCTACCGCCCCCTCAAGGATGAGGATGCCCTGGCAACGACCGCCTTGGTCTTGCCCAAGCAACCAACACCCCTGGCACAACGCTTTGCCGACTTGGCCCGCACGCTGATGAGCTAAAGCCAGCCAGCAGCACTTGATCGCTTACGCCAGGGCGCGATCCACGATTTCAAACACGTCCCGCGACAGGCCGGGATGGGCATGGAGCTTTTCCAGGGCGGCCTTGGCCTGGGCCTGGTGCTGCCCATCGAACTTGCGCCAGCGGTCAAAACTGCGGGCAATCCGCGATGCCACCTGGGCGTTGATGGCGTCCAGGTGCAGGATCTGTTCGGCCAGGAAGCGATAGCCGGAACCGTCGGCGGCATGGAAGCGCACATGGTTGGCGCCGAAACTGCGGATCAGGGCGTAGACCTTGTTCGGGTTGCGGATGTCGAAGGCGGGGTGATTCACCAAGGCGGCCACTTCGGCCAGGGTGTCGGGGCGACGGCTGGTGGACTGCACCGTGAGCCACTTGTCCATCACCAGGGCTTCCTGCTGCCATTGCTGATGGAAGGCAGCCAGGGCCTGCTTGCGCTCGGGGCCTTCGCTCTGGGCGAGGACCGACAGGGCGGCGAACTGGTCGGTCATGTTGTCGGCACTGCTGAACTGCTGGAAAGCCAGGGCGCGGCCCGCTTCGCTATCGGCTTCCGCCAGATAGGAAAGGCAGACATTGCGCAGGGCGCGGCGACCGGACTCGTCATTGCTGACAGTGAAGGGACCCTTGGGCGCCAGGGCATCGTAGGTGCTGCGCAACACGGCACCCAACTGATCGGCGATAAAGCGGCGCAGGCCGTTGCGGGCGGCGTGGAGGGCATCGGGATCTACCACCGCCAGTTGCTCGGCCAGGGTTGCCTCGGTGGGCAGGGTCAGCACTTCGGCGGCAAAGGCGCGGTCTTCATCTGCCTTGGCCAGCACCTTGCCCAACGCATCAGCAAAGCTGGCGGGCCATTCCACTGCACCACCTTTGGACAGGGTTTCCGTCGCAGCCAGAATCAGGTTGCCGGCCAAGCGTTGTCCGGCTTCCCAGCGATTGAAGGAATCGCTGTCGTGGGCCAGCAGGTGAGCGAGGTCCGCGTCGCTGTAGGCAAAGTCCAGCACCACCGGCGCGGAGAAACCCCGCAGCAGGGAAGGCACCGGTTCGGCATCCACATGCTCAAAGACAAAAGTCTGCAAGGGTTTGGTCAATGTGAGCACCCGCTGGGTGGGCGCCTGATCGGCGGCTTCGCCCTTAAAACGCAGGGGCAGATCCTGGCCGGAAGGGCCCACCAGGCCGATTACCACGGGAATCAGATAGGGCTTCTTTCGCGGCTGGCCCGGCGTCGGTTCCGAGGATTGGGCCAGGGTTAGGCTGTAGCGGCGAGTTTTGGCGTCGTAGCGGCCCTTGGCGTTCACTCGGGGCGTACCAGCCTGCTCGTACCAGCGCAAGAACTGGCTCAGGTCCGTACCGGAGGCATCCGCCATGGCCGCGACGAAATCGTCGCAGGTGACGGCTTGGCCGTCGTGGCGGGCGAAGTAAAGGTCCATTCCCTTGCGGAAATTTTTCTTGCCGATCAGGGTATCGATCATGCCGATGACCTGAGCGCCCTTCTGATACACCGTCGCGGTGTAAAAGTTGTTGATCTCCATGTAGGAGGCCGGACGGATCGGGTGGGCCATGGGGCCGGCATCTTCAGGAAACTGGCTGGCCCTCAGCCCGCGCACATCGCGGATGTGGCTGACGGCACGGCTGTGCACGTCGGCGCCGAAGGACTCATCGCGATAGACGGTGAGCCCCTCCTTCAGGGTGAGCTGAAACCAATCGCGGCAAGTGACGCGATTGCCGGTCCAGTTGTGGAAATACTCGTGGCCCACCACCCGGTCGATGTTCTCGTAGTCGATGTCCGTGGCCACATCGGGCCGGGCCAGCACGTACTTGGTGTTGAAGATGTTGAGGCCCTTGTTCTCCATGGCCCCCATGTTGAAATCGCCCACGGCAACGATCATGTAGTTGTCCAGATCGCATTCCAGGCCGAAGGTATCTTCGTCCCACTTCATGGATTTCTTCAGGGCTGCCAGGGCGTGGTCGCACTGGTCGAGCTTGCCCGGTTCGACAAAGATAGCCAATTTCACCTTACGCCCGGAGGTGGTGGTGTAGCTGCCGCGCAGCACATCCAGCTTGGCCGCGACGATGGCGAACAGATAGCAAGGCTTGGGGAAGGGATCTTCCCAGGTGGCCCAATGGCGTCCACCCTTTTCATTGCCCTTGGCCACGGGATTGCCATTCCCCAGCAGCACCGGCAAGGCGGCCTTGTCGGCGTGGAGCGTGACCACGTAACGGGCCATCACGTCGGGGCGGTCGAGGAACCAGGTAATGCGGCGAAAGCCCTGGGCCTCGCACTGGGTGAAATAGCCGTCGGCAGAACGATAGAGGCCAGAGAGTTGGGTGTTCTTGTCGGGCTGGATACGCACCAGGGTTTCCAGCACACAAACATCAGGCAGGCCGGTCAGGGTCAGGGTTTCATCGCCAAGGACATAGCGGCTGGGATCGAGCCGAACGCCGTCCACCGCCACGGCCAAGGTTTCCAGATCGACACCATCCAGGACCAACGCCGCTTTGCGCCCGGCTGCCGGATTTCTGCGCAGGGCAAGGCGCGAAGTCACGACGGCGCCCTCCGGCTGGAAATCCACATCCAGATGCACGGTATCCACCCAGAAGCTGGGGGGCGTGTAGTTCTTCAGATAGATAGTCTTGGGGGTATCGGTTTTCATCGGGGGCTCGCTGGTTTTAGGGGCGGGAGATTCTTGCCGGACGTTACGCGGACATCGGTGCCAACCATAAGGATTCCACAGAAGTGCATCCTTGGGGAAACCATGGTGCCGATTGAGCCAATAGCGCAACAGATGGTTACACATGCCCTGTCACCCTGGGCCCCCGCCAAGCGTTATTGGGCCATAAGCTCGATAACAAAGGAGACCTTCATGACCCCCTTCAAACCCCGCCTCAGCGCCCTGGTCGCCATCGGCATCATCTCCCTCGCCGCTGCCATCACCACCCCGGCCAAGGCCGACACGGTGATCCAGAACAGCAGCGACTACGCCCGGGTGCTCAACGTCATTCCCATGGGCGGCGGTCAAACGCCGCGAGAAGTTTGTCGCGACTATCCGTCCCGCTATGAAGGCCCGCAACAGGGCCGCAGCAATACGGGTGCGGTCCTGGGCGGCTTGGGCGGCGCTTTGGTGGGTTCCCGTTTCGGTGACGGCAACGGCAAGGCCGCAGCCACAGTGGCCGGCGCCATTGGCGGCGCCCTGCTCGGCGACCGTTACGACAACGACGACCGTCGCCGCGAAGCGCCTCCCGTGCGCCAATGCGAAACGGTCTACGACAACACTGGCCCCACCCGCTATCAAGTCACCTACGACTACCAGGGCCAGCGCGGTACCGTGGTGATGGGCTATGCCCCCGGCGACTGGCTGCGGGTGCGCCGCATCGTCACCATCGAGTGATCCTGACGGGGAGGTAACATGGGCCGATGAACGAAACGATGAACGAACTTCGGACCCTTGAGACCAGCGGTTTCAGCCTCCCCAGCCCGGCCTATCTCTTCGGTGCCATTCTCTTCGGCATCGTCGGCTATGCCGCGTGGCGCTACGGCAAAAAACTGTCCAAGCCCAACACCCAATGGCTGGGCGCAACCCTGATGGTGTATCCCTATCTTTTCTCGGAGACCTGGCAGATTTACGCCGTCGGCGGCAGTCTCTGCGTTGCCCTTTATCTCTTTCGCAAGTAAGGGCTCACCTACTCGCTACGAAACGGCAGATGACTCGCTGCGCCTTGCTGACAATATTCAGCCACCCTATCGTAGCAAGGGCAGTTCGGTTTAAGTTCGGTGCATATTTCACGGTGGAATGCCCCTACTTCACTCCTATGTGTTTTCTGAATTTCGCAAAACCTAATTTCTCAGACGAATAAAGAACACCAACCACACCTGCCCGACTAATATAGTTGATTTCATCGAAGCAGGAAGACTTACCACTAACCCAATAACCTGCAACAGGAGTAGCAAAAAATAACTTCCATAGCACTCAGTTTTGCAATGGATATCTCATGAAGTTTCGTGCGAGGCACGATTTCATCACGCACTGCATGCGCCGCAACGGCACTCATCAATTCATCAAACACTGTAAATAAAAATATAAACACTACAACAAATTATCGACACATCATTATTTATATGACATTATGACGAAAACACATTTCTATCACTAGGGGTATTCCCTGTGCTTCGGCCAATCTTTCGTACTGCCTCTGCCAAGGTGTTCCTCCTGCTCTCGGCAGGGTGTACCAGTACTGGAATACAACCTCTTTCAAAAGCACACATTCTTTCTGAGTCACCCACAAAGGCAGAGAACAACTCAATTCCTCAACCGGTTCAGCGCACGATTGCACTGCCAAAACCCAAGGTGACGGCGAAAACAGAAACCTATAGCGTCGTTGTCAACAATGTCAAAGCGCAGGATTTGCTTTTTGCACTGGCAAGGGATGCAAAACTCAATATCGACATTCATCCCGGCATCAATGGCACAGTGACGATTAACGCCATAGATCAGTCGCTACAACAATTACTTACCCGAATTTCCAAGCAAGTCGATATACGCTGGGAGCTTGATGGACAGAGTCTCATCGTCATGCCGGATACCCCCTTTCTTCGAACCTATCGCGTGGACTACGTCAACATCAGTCGCGATACTAGCGGTACGGTCACCGTGACCACCCAGATCGCCTCTGCTGGTGGCGGTGCGGTTCTCAATAGTAGTCCGGTCGCCAGCGGTAGCAGCGGTGGCAACAACTCTTTGACAAAAATAGAGAACAAAGCGCAGAACCATTTCTGGGCAACCCTTGAGAAAAACATCAAAGACATCCTGCACGAAACGGACAAGATTCTTCCCGAGGGTTCAAGTGAAACAGTAATCGAGAGATCAGGCCAAGAGGTTACTGATGTCGTACAAACAAAGGCCAACAAATCTGGCGTCATCGCACAAACACCCGGTAGCAATGGGACCACCACAACCCAACAAGATGGATCCACCGTTGTCCGTCGCACTACCTTCCGCGAAGCAGCATCCGTCATCGTCAATCCGGAGTCAGGCATTGTCTCTATCCGTGCGACAGCAAGGCAGCACGAAAAAATTCAGGAATTTATCGACAATGTCCTAGTCTCGGCGCGCAGACAGGTTTTGATCGAGGCAACTATTGCGGAGGTCCAGCTTTCCGATAATTATCAACAAGGAATCAACTGGGCAGCCCTTGCTCTTGGACGAGCCGGGTTCCAGATCAAGCAAGGTGCATCCGGCACCCTTACAGCACCAGCATCCAGCTTTGTAGAACTAACCTACACCAATGACAATTCGAGACTTGGCAACATCTCAGGCACGGTCAAATTGCTTGAAAGTTTTGGTACGGTCAAAGTGTTGTCTAGTCCAAAACTATCCGTCTTGAACAACCAGACGGCTGTTTTAAAAGTCGTGGATAACAGCGTGTACTTCACCATCAAGGCAGACACCACCACTAACCAGACCACTAGCACAACGACCTACACTACAAATCTTCAATCGGTCCCGGTGGGGTTTGTCATGAATGTCACGCCCCAGGTTGGAGAACAGGACTCTGTATTACTCAATATCCGCCCCAGCATCTCACGCATTATCGGCACAGTTCCCGATCCAAATCCGGCGCTAAAGGCAGCAGGCATCACCAGCTCAATTCCTGTAATTCGCACCAGAGAAATGGAGTCCATGATCCGTATCGACAATGGCAATATTGCGGTCATGGGTGGTCTGATGGAAGACGTACAGAACAACCAGGATGATGGAGTGCCTGTCCTGTCTCGCCTGCCGGGAATTGGCAACCTCTTTCAGCAGCACAACGACACACGAACAAAAACTGAACTCATCATTTTCCTGAGGCCAATTGTTATCCGGGAGGCCAGCATACAAGGCGACTTCCGCGCTTTCAAAGAAAACCTTCCAGGTAGCGACTTCATTTCACGCACTGACCGCCAGATATCAGTCATGGAGTCAAAGGGAGATACTCCGTGAGTCTCCTCATGGAAGCTCTTAAAAAGGCTGAAGAGGCAAAGAGGAAAGCAACCGGCTTGACTGAGGAGGAGCTATTACCGTCATTTCAAGTTGAAGATGCTCCCTCCAATTCATCTGTCCAAACGTCCCAGGAAAACCATCCAGCAATAAAGCCGCTCGAATTTTCACCGATGGCAGAATTGCCGCAGCCTCAAGAATCATCGCAGTTTGCATCACAGCAAGACTTCTCCAAGCCCCATTCAGGCAGAAAGTGCGTCACATCTCCATCATCAACCATGGATGCAGGTGAACCAATTCATCGGAAAAGCACAGAGCAGCAATCTGTACAAAATCTGTTTCAGGCAAAACAGTCCCTAGTGGCAGAAAAGTGGGTTGGTAAGAACTTTCTGATTGCAATTGGACTGTCCACGTTGATGAGCATAGTCAGTATCAGTGCTTACTCATGGCGACAGCCACTGCCGAAGATCGGGGCATCCTCCTTAGGAAGTGCGAATACAAATCCATTGCCGTCTCCTGCGATCAACTTTTCGCTTCAAACCAGCCCAACGGCAATAGCGCCACAGCATAGTCTGCCTGAAGCAATAGCCTCTCATCGTGAGGCAAAAATTGAAAAGTCTGCCTTAGTGACGGCAATCCCCAAGGAGCGACTTGCGCCTCCACTTCGCCCATCAGTACCAACAAACGACGACTCGATTCGAATTACAACGTCAAGACGCAAGCACAACACTGCCCTGGAAAGTGGTTATGAAGCATTCCAAAGGGGCGACCTGTCCTTGGCAAAATCTTCTTATGAAAATGCCCTCCGCAACGATTCAAATAGTGTCGACGCATTGAATGGATTGGCCGCGACTTTGCTCCGCAGCAATAGTATCGACTCAGCGGTACCGCTATTTCAGCGAGTGTTAGAGATCGATCCACGGAACAGCATCGCACAAGCCTCCCTCGCAAACCTGCAGCTCGCCTCGAATCCAGAACAAATGGAAAGCCAGCTGAAAATAGCATTGGCTGACCAATCGGAATCACCGCATCTTTATTTCACATTGGGTAATCTTTATGCCCACCAAAACCGTTGGGCTGATGCTCAACATGCGTATTTCATGGCCATGTCTGGTGATCCCGGCAACCCCGATTACTTATTCAATCTTGCCATTAGTCTTGATCGTTTACATCAAGCCAAGTTGGCGTACCAATATTACGATCAAGCACTGAATGCAGCCGAGCACCGCTCTGCAAGCTTTGACAGAACATTGGCAAGCGAGCGCATTCTGAAACTACAACCGTAACTTGCTGGCACAACCGTAATCAGCATGAATACTGCCATCTACGCCGAAGGTAGCCACCACCATCCCATTGAACAAATTCTGATGGCTCAAGGGGTTATCAGTGAAGATCAGTTGCGCATAGCCTTGCAGGAGCAGGCGAAGACCAAGCACCCGCTAGGCAAGCTCCTAGTCGGCCTTGGTTTTATCTCAGAAGCCACCCTTCGCGATGCCCTCGGGGAATCCCTGGGACAGATATCGATCAATCTCTCCCATGCCATCATTGATCCCGTTGCACTAGGACTGGTTCCTCAAGAACTGGCCAAGCGCTATTGCATCCTGCCCTTGAGCTACGATGCCGAACAGCAAAAACTCACCATCGCCACGACCGATCCCAGCAATATTATTGTCATGGACCGGTTGCGAGCTCTGGTTAGCCACAATCTGCATGTCGATGCGCTGCTCTCTGGCGAACAGGAAATTTCCCGGGCCATCGACCAACATTACGGTCATGAACTTTCCATCGATGGCATCCTCCACGAAATTGAAACAGGGGAGGTCGATTTTCGTTCTCTCTCGGTCACCATGGACGAATACAGTCAGCCCGTGGTGAGGCTGGTGGATGCGCTACTTACCGATGCTGTCAAGCATGAGGCCTCGGACATTCACTTTGAACCAGAAGCCAGCTTCCTACGCATCCGCTATCGGGTAGACGGCATCCTGCGACAGATCCGCGCCCTGCACAAATCTTACTGGGCAGCCATGGCCGTACGCATCAAAGTGATGTCCGGCATGAACATCGCCGAAATCCGGGCGCCCCAGGATGGCCGGATATCCCTCAATATCAGCGGTCGTGAGGTTGATTTCCGGGTAGCGGTGCAACCCACCATTCACGGCGAAAACATAGTGCTGCGCATCCTTGACCGGCAAAAGGGCATCGTCCCTCTCGACAAGCTGGGCCTGGATGACCACCAGTACGAGCAAGTTCAACTCATGATCGCCCGCCCCGAAGGCATCATTCTTGTCACCGGCCCCACTGGCAGCGGCAAAACGACAACCCTTTATTCGATGCTGAGTCACATCAACGAAGAAGGGCTAAATATCATGACCCTGGAAGACCCGGTGGAATACCCCATGACCATGATTCGGCAAACATCGGTCGCCGAGTCGGCCAAGCTGGACTTCGCCAACGGCATCCGTTCCATGATGCGCCAGGATCCTGACGTCATTCTGGTGGGCGAAGTCCGCGATAAGGAAACGGCCGAAATGGCCTTTCGCGCTGCCATGACAGGCCATCAGGTTTACTCAACACTACATACCAACTCAGCCATAGGGGCCATCCCGCGCCTGCTGGACATTGGCATCCTGCCCGACATCATGTCTGGCAACATCATCGGCATCATTGCCCAACGGCTGGTTCGCAAGCTTTGCCCCCGATGTCGGAAAGCCTATATCGCAGAATCCCATGAAGTGCGACTGCTAGGGGGTGATCCGCAACACCCGCCCACCTTACATCGTCCCCTTGGCTGTGATGCCTGCGATTTCCAGGGGTACAAAGGTCGTATCGCGATCATGGAACTGCTACGGCTGAACTCGGCACTGGATGAACTCATTGCCCGGCGTGCAACCGCTAGTGAAATCCACAAGACTGCCGTCGACCAAGGCTTCCGTCCCCTTGCCGAAGACGGCCTGAGACGAGTAATAGATGGAACCACTTCCCTGGAAGAGGTAGCCCGGGTGATCAACCTAACGGATCGCATGTAAGGCCCGTAACCATGGTGCGCTACTCCTACAAGGCCATGACCGCCAGCGGGCGCATGATGCTCGGACAGTTGGACGCCATTAACCCGGCTGCCCTGGAAGCGCGTCTTAACCACATGGATCTCGATCTAATCACCAGTAAACCAGTCACACGGTCTGGTTTGCTGAGAACTACATCGGTGCCGCGGCGGGAGCTGATCAACTTCTGTTTCCATCTGGAACATCTCTGTCGCGCCG
Organism: Rhodocyclaceae bacterium; assembly: GCA_036504515.1. Lineage (GTDB taxonomy): Bacteria > Pseudomonadota > Gammaproteobacteria > Burkholderiales > Rhodocyclaceae > AWTP1-18. The sequence continues at coordinate 32,283 of DASXVA010000011.1, read as the reverse complement.
GGGTTCCCATTGTCGAAAGCCTGTCCGATCTTCGCGACAGCATAGAAGTACCGCGATTTCGCGAAGTCATGGCGAACCTGATTGAAAGCATCGAGGGAGGAAAAACCCTTTCTCAGGCTATGGCCGAACATCCAAAGGTTTTTGATGCGGTTTTCACCAGCCTGATTCGGGCCGGCGAGGACAGCGGCAAACTGCCCGAGGTCCTGAAAAACCTCAATGAATCCCTTCGCTGGCAGGATGAACTGGCGGCCCATACCGGGAAGCTGGTCATGTACCCCGCCTTCACGGGCGTCATCGTCGTTGCCGTGTTCTTTTTCATGATGATCTACCTTGTCCCCAAAATGGTCGGCTTCATCAAGAACATGGGACAGCAAATCCCTTTGCAGACAAAGATCCTGATTGCCACCTCGGACTTCATGGTGCATTACTGGTACCTCGTCATTATCCTTCCCCTCCTTATTGTTGGAGGATTAACCGCCGCTGTCCGTAGTAATTCCGCAGCCCGCTATTGGTTTGACGACATCAAGCTGAAAGCACCCCTCCTGGGAAACATCCTGCGCAAAATAATTCTGTCCCGTTTTGCCGCTGTGTTCGCCATGATGTATAGCTCCGGCATCTCCATTCTCGACGCCATCCACACCACTGAGGATGTTGTCGGCAATGCAGTCATCAAGGACGGTTTGCGTAATGCAAGCCGAGGCATTGCCGAGGGGCAGAGTGTTACCTCTGCCTTTCAGAGGGTGGGCCTATTCCCGCCCCTGATCATTCGCATGCTCAAGATTGGCGAAAGTACCGGAGCGCTTGATGTAGCGTTGATCAATGTCAGCTACTTTTATAACCGCGACGTCAAGGAATCGATCGAACGGGTACAAACCATGATCGAGCCGGTCATGACCGTCATCGTCGGGCTCATTCTTGGCTGGGTCATGCTTTCCGTTCTTGGCCCTATCTACGACACCATCTCCAAGCTAAAAATCTGAGTCCATGCCTTTGCTCACGACTTCCCGTCGCCTGCTCCTGCTTGAGGATAAGCACTTGACGGCCTACCACTGGCAAAACGGCCATATTGTCGTGGAGGGAATATTTTCGGCTGACGACCAGGGGCTTGAAGCCTTTGGCAAGTACCTGAAGAAATTCGGCAAGAGTCTGTTTACCTTGCTGGCCGACGTGGCCGAGGAAGGCTTCCAGATCGAAACCATTCCCGGGGTACGAGGACGCGACCGCAACGCCATCATTGCCCGTCGCTTGGGGCAGTACTTCTACGGCAGTCCCTACGCAACTACCGTGTCCTTAAGTCGGGAGGCAAAGGGCCGCAAGGACGAGCAACTACTCTTTGCAGCCCTGACCCGCCCCCTCCAAATCGACCCATGGATGGCCGTGATCAAGGCGACGGATTGCCAGTTGACCGCCCTGCACTCGGCCCCTTTCCTTGTGGCCGAACTGCACAAGGGTCTGGGCATCCGGAAGGGCAGGCAATTGCTGCTGACCATCGGCAGGGATGGCTTGCGCCAGACTTATTTCGAGGATGGGCGGCTCCGCTTCTCCCGACTGACGCCCCTTACCGTGGGGTCGATGGAGGAAGTTGCCCGATCCTGCGTAAGGGAGTCTGAAAAAATCTATCAATACCTTGTCGGTCAGCGACTCCTTGACCTGAGTACCCAAGTGAGCACGCTGGTTTATGTTCTTTCTGCCGAACAAGACCATTTCCGACTGCATTGCCAGGACACCCACCACCTGCGGTTTGAGTTTTTCGACCTAGAGACGGAAGCAGAAAGGCGTGGCCTTAAAACACCTTTGAGCAGTTCCTGTTGTGAACTCCTGCTACTCCACCTGCTTATCCAGTCGCCCTCCTCCTGCCAGTTCGGTCCCGGTGAGATACATCGCCCCTACCGAATCTGGCAACTACGTTTGGGGCTGAGGGCCATGGCAATTACGGGACTCGCTGCCTGCCTGGTTTTTGCCACAAGAACAGCATTGCACACCTACGCACACCAGCAGGAAACATCCCAGATTGAGGCCGACATCCACACTGAAAATGGCTACTACGAGGCGATGCTCAAAACCTTGCCAGCGACGCCACTCAAAGTTGAGGACTTGCGTACAGTGGTTGATCGTTTTACAGAATTGGAGACTCGTTCCCCCCCGCTAAAGAACAGTCTGCTCCCCATCAGTCGTGCCCTGGATGACCTTCCTGCCGTAGAGCTTGAGCGTATCGATTGGGTTCTTTCAGACAATCCCGAGGTCACCCCTATCCGGGAGCAAGGTAGCACTGGGCAGCAATTCTCTTCACCTCAGCCCGGTAGCACCACGATCCCTTCCCCGCAAGGCAACTACTTTGCCGTTATGGAGTTGAGCCTCAAGCTTCCGCTCGCTTACGCAAATGATCATCGGGCGATGCTTGATGCGGTGGATACGTTCAAGGATGCCTTGCAGAAAATGCCGGGGCTCAACGTCAAAGTGCTGCGCATGCCCTTTGATGCTGAATCGGGAAAGACCATCAAAAGCAATGGCGATAGCGACGAAGTAAAGGCAGAAGCCCCCAATTTCTCCCTTCGGGTTGTCCAGCGAGTTTACTGATCATGGCTATGCCTCTGATGACTCCTGCCGAGTTCAAGAAAATCCGTTGGAACCTTCTGCTGTTTTTTGCGGCCCTTGGCATCGGCACCGCCGCCGTAGTTTTTTTGCACCAGTACGGCCAGAACGCTGAACGCGATCTCCAGCGCGCTCAAGCTGAAAGGCTGGATGTCCGTAACAAGCTGGCCCGGGTCAAGGACGAAGAAAAGGAAATTAGAGAAAAAATAGCCAAACACCAATCCATGGCGACTCAAGGTCTCGTCGGTCCAGAACACCGTCTCGATTGGATAGAAAAAATCCGGCAGGTCAAGCAGGACAGAAAGTTGGTTGAACTTCAATATGAGCTGTCTCCGCAACATCTGCTGGATAAAGCCATTGTTGCATCCGATGGTGCTGGGTTTGATGTCATGGCAAGTCCCATGAAGCTGGAAGTCCAGATGCTTCATGAAGAAGACTTGCTTAACTTTCTTGCCGATGTCCGTCAGGGTGCCCAAGCCTACGTTCGTCCCTGGCAATGCAGCATTGATCGCCTGCCCATCGCCACTAGAGAAGCATCCAATGCGGCCTTGCTGAAGGCGGAATGCCAGTTGGACTGGATTACCTTCCGAGAAAAGAAATAGTCGTGAAAACTTTCCTCCTTGCCTGCGCGGGTCTGATCCTCTCTGTTTCGGTTGTTGCACAAGAGCAGAAAGGGTCAGCGCCGAAATCAAGCGATCAAGACATTCCCCTCGGCAAACTCTTTTTCACTCCCGAGCAAAGAAATGCCCTGGACCAGCAAAGGCGGTACAAGCTTAAGGCGATAAAAACTCTGGAAGGTGAAACCCTCCGTATCGACGGCGTAATGCTTCGTAGCAGCGGTAAGAAAACCTATTGGGTCAATGGCCAGGCCCAGCATGACAACGAGACCCCATCCGGGGTTGCAATTACCTCCCGGCGTCAAACACCGGGACAGGCCACCGTTATGCCTAGCGGGGAAAAAGAAACGCCGCTCAGAGTAGGTGAAACCTTGAACCGGGCCACGGGCGAGAAACAAACGGGGCTTGGTAACGGAACCCTCAGTATCAAGTCACGGTAAGCGCCATGGCCTATCAAGTTCCATGGTGTTCAAGGCATGCTCCGCCCCCAAAAGAGAAAGGATTTGCCACCTTGTTCTTTCTGTCCATCATTACGATGAGCGGGCTCTATGGACTGGTTAGCCAGTTAAATACGGCAAGTAATGTCTGGGCCAGAAACTCCCAGCAAAATCCTGGGTTGGCCCAGGCCAAGGAAGCCCTGCTGGGCTACATCAGCACCGTCCAGTTTGACTCCTCTTGCCCCAGTGGCGACTGTGTCCGACCCGGTGAGTTACCCTGCCCCGACACAACGGCCCACAACCCCGCATCATCCAGTTACGGCGCAGAAAGATCGTCCTGTGCCAGCATCAGTTTGGGAAGACTTCCCTTCAAGACCCTGGGGCTGCCGGAAATCGCCACTAGCGATGGCGAACGGTTTTGGTATGCCGTTTCCAAGCCTTACCGTAAAGGCGTCAACCGGACGAGTACGCAACTGAATAGCGGAACAGCCGGGACAATTTCCATTGTGAATACAAACGGCCAAGTGATTGCCGCCGATGTTGTCGCGGTCGTCATTGCGCCGGGAAGCTCCTTGCAACGACTGGCAAGCACCTCCCTGCAAAGCCGTGACGATGCTGGCTATACCGTGGCCAGCAACTATCTGGATAAAACCGCTAGCGTGGATAATGCTGCCTTCAGTGATGATCTCCCAACCCTTGTGGCCGGTCCCGTTACTGATGGCACGATCTCCACCCAGTTCATTGTGAATGATCGCCTGATCTACATTACCCGGGCCGAAGTCATGGCGGCAGCTGAACGCAGAGTGTTGGCAGAAGTCCGGCAATGCATGATGCGTTACGCCGCCGATGCCGGCAAAGGGGCCTACCCCTGGCCCAGTCCCTTTGCCTTGAGTAGCACGGACTACGATGCGCAGTTTCAGGCCAGTCTGTTCGGTCGCATTCCGAAAAGCCAGACCTTGTCTGCTCAATCCCTGACCGATGCCACCAATCAGGCTAATGCCGCGGTGAATGCCCTTGCAGCAGCTCCCAACGATACGGCCAGAGTAACGGCCGTCGTGGCTCTTGCCACAGCCCTGCAACCCTTGCAGGAAGTCGTCAACTTTGTTCAGGCATTGACCAATGCCCTCAAATCCGCGGTGGACACTGCCTATAGCACAGCAAATAACGCTCTCAGCTCGATCAAAAGTTATCTGACCAACAGTACCGCCAGCAAAAGGGATCAGGCCCTGGTCGATAGCAACTCGGCACTCCTGCTCATTGCCCCCTCCCTAGCACCCAGTCCACTGCCGTCTCCAAACTATTTCGATTACATTCTTAATCAGAACAAGGACAGTTATTTCCAGGCGTCGCTGGCCTGGCAACTGATTGTCAAGGGTATTGATGTCTATCCCTACCAGATCGCCCAGTTGACTACAAGTTCAACCAACAACGCCCTGGACCGACAGATAGACAAGCTGCAGTTGGACCTCAATGACTTCAATGCCAAGTTGGCTTCCTTCAAAACAGCGGTTCAAGGGTCAGCGAGTTCCATCATCTCCGCGACGGAACTCAGGGATTCGGCACAAGTGCTCAAGATAGACATGGCCGGAAGTTTGTCCCTTGATTGCGTACTGACCACGCAAAACACTAGCGGGGTTTGCGCCAGCCTTGCGACCCTGTCAAACATAACGGCCAAAAACCCCTCAGTCGCAGGCTCCCCTGGGCTTGTAACGTCAGATGCCAATATCAGTAGCGCACAAACCGCCCTGACCAATGCCATTACCCAGTCCATTGCCAGCACTTTGGCAGCCCAGCGTTCCGCCGCAGCCGCCAGCGTGACCACGTCCTCTCCGGACAATACGGCTTACCGGGCCAACAAATACTTCCTAGGGCAGACCCAGGCCAATTTCAACGCCCTTAGCGCGATCGCTGATCAAACCGCCTCCCTCGGCAATACTGCTGTCACGTTTCTGAAAGCGGCATCGACCCAGTCTCGCGCCCTAGTCGATACCATGGTTGCGGTCCGGCCAAACCTGTCAGCAGCGAGTCTCATTCCCTATCTGGACGCAGTGCTTGCCGGAATACAAGCCCTTGCCACCGCCAACATGGAAGCGGATCAGAGCAGTCGAGCACAAGCCCTGTTGCTCGCCCTGACTCAGGTCGATGGAATTCTGGGAAAGATCAACACCAAGTCCTCCAGCATTGCCACCGCATTGACCACCCTTCGCAGTACGAACACAGCTGCCGTATCCGCAGTCCAGACCATGCTCGATACCTACGGCAACCTCGGCGCCAGTACCACAACGAAAAGTTCAGCCCTCACGGCTGCTATTGGCGCAGCCCGGAATGCCCAAGTTGCCCAGATCAATTTATTGCTGGCCATCGAGGCCACCAACAGCAGTTGGGCCACCCTGATGGCCCTCTCCAGTAACGATGGCTGGGTCTCCTGGAAAAAAACGGCAAACATGACCAAGGTTCGCAGCGATTTCAAGGCAACGCCGAACAACACGATGACCGGCCCGGCCCTGCGCGATGCGACACAGGCTGTCGTCACCCTCGCCAGCATCATCCAGGCCTACGCCAACTATCTGGCAACCCTCTCCAATACAGCCCAAGCCAGCATTGCCAGTGCCGTTCAGCTAACCAACAGCGCGGTGACAGGCTCCTCAAGCAGTGCGATCAATACGGCCCTGAGCGCGGCACAGACAGCCGTTGGACAAACCCGTAACCTGGACAATGCACTGAGTCAGGGCCAGAACGCATCCGGCACACTCCCCGTGATCTGGCCGGACACCTGCCAGTGGCTGAATCATGATCAGGACAGTTGGTGGAATCACAACGGCTGGCGCGACCTGATCTTCTACCAGCGTACGGCCAGCCTGCTCAGCAAAACCCTGAGCATCAGCGACGGTCCGCAGAAATACAGTCTGATCCTCATCGCGGCGGGTAAAGAACTGGATTCCCAAGTATCGAATTCCGGCAACTGCCGTCGTGGCAAAGACCAAGTCGCCTGTGCCTACCTTGAAAAGGGTAATGCGGACAGTTCCAGAGACGATACGGCCGCGTCACCTATCACCACCTTCATTTCTGAAATCCGCTCAGGTCTGTTCAATGACCAATTGAGTCACGACGACTGATCAGTAAATCCATCATGGACACATCCAAACTTTGCCGAAAGAAACAGTCTGCCTTCACCCTGACAGAAATGGCCGTGGTTCTGGTCATTCTGTCCCTGTTGCTTGGAGGACTACTCATTCCTCTTTCGACACAGCAGGATGCAAAGGCCGCCGCTGAGACCCAAACTACGCTGGATGAAGTACGGGCCTCCCTTCTAGGTTTTGCCATGAGCAACGGCTATTTCCCCTGCGCTGCCAAATCCGCTACCGATGGAACGGAAGACAGGAATACGACAACGGGTGCCTGCAATACCAGCCGTGGTTTTGTTCCCTGGGTAAGCCTGTCCATCGCCAAGGCCGATGCCTGGGGTCGCTTACTGCGTTATGCAGTAACGCCCGAGTTTGCCAATAGCGCCAACAAATTCACCAGTAGTACCACGAGAAGAATCACCATAAAGTCGCGGGATATAAACAACAACCTGGTGAGCCTGAGCAATGCCAATGATATCCCCGTCGTGATTTTTTCCCAGGGGAAAAATGGCTACCTGGCTACCCTGGAATCCGGCGAGAAACTCCCCGATTGCAGCAATGGCGAATGCCCCAATGGCAACGGTGATGAAGACGCCAATGACGCAGGAAACACCGATGCCGGCAACGCCATTTTTATCCAGAGACAAATCTCCGCAAGCACTGCCAGTTCAGGCGCCTTTGACGACATTCTTGTCTGGATAGCCCCAAACGCTCTTTTTTACCGAATGGATAGCCGATAGTTGCGTCCCTTCACTGCTCTTACAAAGCCTGGGCAGGAATAGGCTGTTTCCCCTATCCGTTCATTCTGCGGCGATCAGACTGCGGGATGGCAGGCAGGCACCGATATAATGTTTCGCAATTGAAATTATCCCGGATGCCCCATGCGCAACATTACTTTGTCCCGCTTCCTGATTGAAGCGCAGCGAGACCAGCAACTCATTTGTGCCGACTTGCGCCTGCTGGTTGAAATCGTCGCCAAGGCCTGCGCCAGCATCGCCATTGCCGTTAACAAGGGTGGCCTGGCCGATGTGCTCGGCTCGGCTGGCTCGGACAATGTGCAAGGGGAAGTCCAGAAGAAACTGGACATACTCTCCAACGATATCTTGCTTGAGGCCAACGAATGGGGTGGTCATCTGGCCGCCATGGCTTCAGAAGAAATGGAACACCCCCACCCGATTCCCCATCGCTACCCCAAGGGCGAATACCTGTTGTTGTTCGATCCCCTCGATGGTTCTTCCAACATTGATGTCAATGTTTCCATCGGCACCATCTTTTCTGTTCTGCGCTGTCCTCAAGGGGTTGAACCCGATGAGCAAGCTTTCCTGCAAAAGGGTCGTCAGCAAGTCTGCGCGGGCTACGCAGTCTATGGCCCCACCACGCTGCTGGTGCTGACCCTGGGCAAAGGCGTGCATGTGTTTACCCTGGATCGGGAGTCCGGCACTTTCCATCTGACCCAGGAAAATGTGCTCATCCCCGAGGACACTCAGGAATACGCCATCAACGCTTCCAATGCCCGCCACTGGGAGGCGCCGGTCAAGCGTTATATCGATGAACTCGAAGCGGGCAAAGATGGCGTTCGCGGCAAGGACTTCAATATGCGGTGGGTTGGCTCCATGGTGGCCGACGTGCATCGCATCATCAGTCGCGGTGGCATTTTTCTTTACCCCAAAGACACCAAGGATGCGGGCAAAGCGGGGAAGTTGCGGCTGATGTACGAGGCCAACCCTATGGCGATGCTGGTCGAACAAGCTGGTGGTGCAGCCACCAATGGCCGCGAGAACATCCTCGATATTGCCCCCGAAATGCTGCATCAACGGGTGGCCGTAGTTCTGGGATCGCGGCATGAAGTGGAACGCGTCACCGCCTACCACCAGCAGTAAACAACGACCATGGACCTCAGCGACAAAACGGGACTGCTGATTGATGACATGCCGGAAATGCGCTCCAGTGTCCGCATCCAGTTGTCGGACGGCGGCCTGGAAAAATGCGATCAGGCCCGTAACGTCAAGGAGGCCATCGAAAGGCTGTCCCTCAAAAAGTACGACCTGATCGTCTGCGATTACAACCTGGGGCAAGGTGCCGATGGTCAGCAGTTGCTTGAGTTGCTCAGGCGGCGCCATTTGCTGCCCTTGTCGTCAGCCTTTCTCATGATCACCGGGGAAACCGGCTACGAGCAGGTTTCCACTGCGGCCGAATACTCGCCCGACGATTACCTGCTCAAACCGTTCACGTCGGAATTGCTTCGCGCCCGCCTGACTCGCATCCTGGAAAAGAAGGAAGCGCTGCAATCCCTCTACCAACATCTTGGCGAAAAGGGTGACAACCGCAAAGCGCTGGCCGCCTGCGATGCATTGCTGGCAAACAACTGCCGTTATGGTCTGGATGTGCTTCGCCAGAAAGGTGAATTGCTGATTGCGCTTGGTCGCAACGATGAAGCCCTTGCTCTCTACGAAAGCGTTCTTCAGCAGCGATCAACCCCTTGGGCAGAAGTCGGCAAGGCCCTTGTCCTCGCTGCCGACGGTGATGAGGCCGCTGCAAAAAAACATCTGACTGAGGCCCTCAGCGCCTATCCCAACTATCTGGCAGCCTACGACTCCCTGGCAGAACTGCTCGAAAAAACCGACCCGGCAATCGCCCAGGCAATCGTCGAAAAATCCCTTGCCGTCGCCCCAACCACCCAGCGCCACCGCCGCATGGGCGCCCTGGCCCTGGAAAACAAGGACTTCGCCCGGGCTGAAGAAGCCTTTCGTCGTGCCGTAGAAAAAGACCGGACGGGTTTTTTCAAAAGCCACGACGACTATGCCGGCCTGGCTCATAGTTATTCAGAGCAGGGTAAGACCAAGGAGGCATTGGATGCCCTCAAGGACATGGGGAAACACTTCGGCAACACGCCTGCCCTGACAGCCCGCCAGGCAGCGGTCGAAAGCCTTGTGCAGGTTAAGGCTGGCAATATAGAAGCGGCCAAAGCGGCTTTGCAAAAAGCACTGCAATCCTCTCAGGGTAATGAGCTTGATACCACGACCCAGTTGGAAATTGCCCAAGCCTGTTTTGCCAATGGCGATGAAGATGGTGCAAAAAACATCATCCGGGGCATCGCCGAGGATTATCAGGAGAACGAGAAAGTCATTCAGGCAGCCCAGCGCGTGTTTGCCAAAGCCGGCCTGAGTGATGAAGGTGGTTTGTTCCTCGACGCAGCACGAGGAACGATGGTGAAACTGAATAACGATGCAGTTGCCCTAGCCAAGGCAGGAGAACTCGACAAAGCCGTGGCCATGCTGACAGAGGCGGCAGACCGTCTACATAACAACTGCCAGATTGCCATCAATGCGGCTCTCGCATTGCTCATGCACATTCATCGCAACGGGATGAAAACGGACTATCTGGCCAAGGCCCATCACTACATATTGCAAGCACGCTACATTAATCCCGAGCACTCCCGTCTGCCAGAAGTGGAAGCCTTCTATCGCCGGGTCGCGCCACCGGGCACTGCCATTCTCGAAGAATAGGATCCTCCATGGACGATCTGCTTGCCGCAACCCTGCATGATGCAAAAAACGGTTTGAATGCTTTGGCAGTGTGGCTCGACCAGGCAAAAAAATCAGCACCTTCCCCGGCCTTGGCTCAGGCGCAGCAACAGGTCGATCGCATCAATACCCAACTGGTGGAATTGCTCGCCCTTTACCGGAACGACAAGGCATCGTTGCGGCTGAATATTGCCGATCAGGATCTCACCGACTTTTGGGATGACCTGAAAAACGAATGGGTCTCACCGCCGGACATGGCAATAACCCTGCGCTGGCCCACAAATAATCCTGTCCCTGTTTGGGCTTTCGATGCGTACCAAGTCAAGCTGGTTTTATTCGACGCCCTGCGCAATGCTTTACGCCACGCCGTGACTGAAATTCATATCGATGCCTTGCCCGAGCCTGGTGGCGGAATTCGCTTTACTGTGGCTGACGATGGTCCCGGCTTTCCCGCTCACCACGAAACCAAGGGAATGGACGCCCAGGGCAGCGGCCTCGGGTTGGCCTTCGCTCGACTCATTGCCGAACACCACCGAACTCCCCATGGAAAAACAGGCTGGATTGAAATGAAAAACGCCCCGACTGGCGGGGCGTTGTTTTCGCTGATTCTGCCTTGATCAGGGAGCAGTTCTCAGGCGGTTGGAACCGTATCGGCAAAGGAAGGCCGTAGTAAAAGCTTTTCCTGCAACTTGGCCAAGTTGGCGTACTGGCTACGCCAGTCAATTTCGGGGAAACGAAAATCCAGATACCCCAGAGCACAGCCGTTCGCAATATCCACCAAACCAAAATGGGTGCCGGTGCTCCAAGTGTTTTCGCCCAACTCGGCTGAAATCCGAGCCAGACTGCGATGAATCACGGCCATGTTGCGTTCAATCCAGGCGGCGCTTTGTTCCTTTTTCGTCCGGGTGGACTCAAGGCGAACCGCGACGGCGGCATCCATCAAACCATCGGCCAACGCCTCTTTTTGTTTTACCTCAATCCGTTCCCGGCTAGGCTGGGGCAGCAGCTTGTTGTTGGGTGCGGCGTTATCCAGATATTCGACAATCACGGGGGAGTCAAACAACGCTGTGTTGTCGTCCAGCACCAGCACAGGAACTCGAGCCAAGGGATTGAAGCTAACGACAGGACCTTCTGGATCGGCAGCAACAACGATCTGGAAATCGCACTCGATTTTCTTTTCCGCAAGAACGACACGCACTTTGCGGGTATAGGGACTGGCGATGGAACCAAGAAGCTTCATGTGTTTTAGTTTTGAATGTCTGAAGGGGGACAACGCTAGCCTTGGGGCATGGCTAGGGGCTGCTTTGCAGTATATCACCGTGATTTTTAAGCCTAGTCCGTAAGAGGAGGCGGGGTGAAGGATATGTGGCCCATGTTAAAATTTGGTTCGATTTTCGGCGACTTCCATTGGTTCCCCTCCATGTCTTTTACCCTTACTGCCCTGTCTCCCCTTGATGGCCGCTATGCCGACAAAGTGGAGCCCCTCCGCGCTCACTTTTCTGAATTCGGCCTGATCCGCAACCGGGTCAAGGTAGAAATCGAATGGCTCAAGGCCCTTGCTGCTGCCCCCGAACTGGCTGAAATCAAGCCTTTCTCCGCTGCCACGGTGGCCGAACTGGATGCCGTAATTGCCGCCTTCTCGGTGGAAGATGCCGCTGCCATCAAGACCATCGAGCAGCGCACCAATCACGACGTGAAGGCCATGGAATACTGGCTCAAGGACCGCTTGGCCAATAATGCAGAAGTGATGCGGGTCACCGAGTTCATCCATTTCGGTTGCACTTCGGAAGACATCAACAATGTTTCCCACGCCCTGATGCTGACCGATGGCCGCAGCGCCAGCCTGCAGCCGGGCCTGAACAAGATCATCGCCAAGTTCCGCGACTTGGCCCACACCCTGGCGGACCTGCCCCTGCTCTGCCGCACCCACGGCCAGCCCGCCAGCCCGTCCACTTTGGGCAAGGAAATGGCCAACATCGCTGCCCGCCTGATCCGGGCCGAGAAGCAGATCGCTGCTGTATCCCTGACCGCCAAGTTCAACGGTGCCGTGGGCAACTACAACGCCCACCTTTCCGCCTATCCCGACTTCGACTGGGAAGCCTTCAACAAGAAGTTCATCGAATCCCTGGGCCTGGAATTCAATCCCTACACCATTCAGATCGAACCCCACGACGCCATGGCCGAGCTCTACGACGCCATGGCCCGGGCCAATACTATTCTGATCGACGCCAACCGCGACATCTGGCAATACATCTCCCTGGGCTACTTCAAGCAAAAGCTCAAGGCTGGCGAGATCGGTTCCTCCACCATGCCCCACAAGGTCAATCCCATCGACTTCGAGAACTCCGAAGGCAATCTGGGTTTGGCCAACGCCACCCTGCGTCACCTGGCCGAGAAGCTGCCTATCTCCCGCCTGCAACGGGACCTGACCGACTCCACCGTGCTGCGCAATATGGGTGTCGCCTTCGGCTACACCGTGCTGGCCTTCGAGTCCTGTCTGCGGGGCCTGAACAAGCTGGAAGCCAACCCCGAACAACTGGCCGCCGATCTGGACGCCTGCTGGGAAGTGCTGGCCGAGCCGGTACAAACTGTCATGCGTCGTTACGGCGTGGAAAACCCCTACGAACAGTTGAAAGAACTGACCCGCGGCAAGGGCATCAACAAGGAAGGCCTCCATGCCTTCATCAAGACCCTGTCGATTCCTGAAGCCGAAAAGCAGCGCCTGCTGACCATGACCCCCGGCAACTACATCGGCAAGGCCACCGAACTGGCCAAGCGCATCTGACCTGAATACGGAACAGCACTATGGCCTTCGCAGAAAACCTGAAGCAGCTCCCCAAAATCTCCCACATCCTCGCCATCCAGTTGCTGGACGGCGAGGGCAATGAAACGGCCCTGATCGAGAACAAACCCGGTCAGGCCGGTTCCCTGTCGGTGTACAACCACCTGGGGCAGATTTACGGTGCCATTACCGCCGAAGCAGCAAAAAAAGGCATGGAACTCTATGCCGAGCACACGACTGATGCCCAGGCACACCCCGGCAAACATCCCAATATTGATCGCTTGATCGCTATTGCAGCCGGCGGCCCGACGCTCCGCGTCAAGCACGTCTTTGCTACCGGCAACGAATAACGCCCCTCACCTGGAGATCATCCATGAAACTCAAGCAACTCGCTCTCATCAGCCTTGGCGTGATGGCCGCCACAGCCTCTTTTGCTCAGCAAAAAGCCGAAGATCTGATCAAAACCCGCCAAGGGGCCTACAAGGTCATTTCTTGGAACGTCGGCCGCATCAAAGCCAATGTGGATGGGCAATTCAACAAGGATGAAGTCCTGAAAGCCGCTACCGCGATCCAGGCCCTCGCCAATGCAGGTCTTGGCGCCCTCTACGCCCCCGGTACCGAAAAGGGCATGGGTTACCACGAGACCGCGGCCAAGCCTGAAATCTTCGATCCGAACAACAAGAAGATTGGTGAAGTCGCCGGCAACTTTGGCAAAGAGGCCAACGAACTGGCCAAGGTTGCCGCCACCGGTGACAAGGCTGCCGTCAAGGTGCAACTGGGCAAGCTGCAACAGACCTGCAAAGCTTGTCATGATGATTTCCGTCAGGAAGACCATCACCACTGATTCGGGCCTATGCTCAATAAAAAAGCCGCTCTTGAGCGGCTTTTTTATTGCTGTCGTGGGGCGTATATCACCAAGCTGGTGTCGTCACCGCTGCCACAGCAGGATGAGGCAACAGCGCCCCCGAGGCAGCATAAACAGCCGCAAGCGCAATCAGCACGGCAATGATGAAGGCCACCAAACCGCCCCCGGTTGCAGCTTTGCCATCGGCCTCCTTCCAGCCGGTGATCATGGGTTTGACCAGATTTTCCTTCTTCACCCGGGTATAGAAGGCAATCGCCGCCACATGGGCAATCACCAGGGCAATCAACACGGGTTCCATGGACTCATGAAGCTCCGTCAGGTTGCCGCTCAGGGATTCACTGACCAACGCAGCCAGAGGGCCGTAAAAGCTGCTGTCGTCATTGGAAAACAAGCCGGACCCCACTTGAATCGCAACCACGCCCAAGATGGCCAGTACTGACAGGGCTCCCAGAGGATTGTGCCCCAAGCCATGCCACTCCCCCTTCAGGTACGCCTTGACGGACTGCGGGCCTTTGACGAAGGTGCTGAACCGGGCGTAGGTCGAACCGACAAAACCCCAAACAATACGAAACACCAGAAGGCCCAAGATGGCGAGGCCGACGCGGCCATGCCATTCCATGACGCCGATGCTTTCGGTGATAAAAGCGCCGGCAATCAAGGCCACCAGCAGCCAGTGGAACAGTCGGGTAGGAAGATCCCAGATTTTGATACGTGCCATGTTGCGTCCTTTCATGTGATACGGGCTCGACAAACGCCGAGCCCGTATTGAACACCATCAGTCTTAGGAGGAACTTAAACGACAGCTTCCTGTTTTTCGACCTTGACCTTGATGAACTGTTCCCGGGACACCCCCAGCCACATGACCAGGGGGCTGGCTACCAGCACCGAGGAATAGATGCCGAAGCAGATGCCGATGGTCAGGGCCAGGGCGAAGTAATGGAGCGCCTCGCCGCCAAAGATCAGCATAGAGGTGACCATCAACTGGGTGCAACCGTGGGTGATGATGGTGCGGGAGATAGTGCTGGTGATGGCGTGGTTGAGCACATCGGGCGTAGACAAGCCGCGCTTCTTCTTGAAAGTTTCCCGAACCCGGTCGAACACCACGACGGATTCATTCACCGAATAACCCAGCACGGCCAGCACCGCCGCCAGCACCGGCAGGGAGAACTCCCACTGAAACAGGGCGAAAAAGCCGAGGATGATCACCACGTCGTGCAGATTGGCGATGATGGCCGACACAGCGAAGCGCCATTCGAAACGGATGGCCAGATAGATAACGATGCCGATGATCACCAGCAGCAAAGCCAGGGCGCCATCGGAGGCCAGTTCCTTGCCCACCTGAGGACCGACGAACTCGACCCGCTTCAGGGTAGGAACGTTGGCCGTATCGGCAGCGTTCAGGGAAGCCATCACCCGCTCGCCAACTTTGGCGCTCTCGGCATCCTTGGAAGGCGGGACGCGGATCAGCACATCCCGGGAGGTGCCGAAGTTCTGCACCTGGGTATCGGTAAAGCCATCGCTGGCCAAATTGCCCCGCAACTTGTCCAGATCCGGGGCCTGGGTGTAGCTGACTTCCATCAAGGTGCCGCCAGTAAACTCAATGGAAAAATGCAGACCCTTGCTGACCAGAAGCACCACGGCCAGGATGAAGGTGATCAACGAGATGATGTTGAACACCAGCGCATGGCGCATGAAGGGGATGTCTTTTTTGATGCGGAAGAATTCCATGATGTGCTTCCCCGTTTATTTGGTGACGATGCCTGGCTTCCAGACCTGTCCGATGGACAGGCTGGTCAGCTTTTTGCGGCGACCGTAAATGACGTTAACAATGGCGCGAGATACCACCACTGAACTGAAGATAGAGGTCATGATGCCCAGGCAATGCACCACGGCAAAGCCCCGTACCGGACCGGAACCGAAGATCAGCAAGGCGATACCGGCGATCAGAGTGGTCACGTTGGAGTCCAGAATCGTCGCCCAGGCCCGGTCATAACCGGCCAGGATGGCGGCTTGGGGCGTGCTGCCGTTACGCAGTTCTTCCCGTACCCGTTCATTGATCAGCACGTTGGCGTCAATAGCCATGCCCAGGGTCAGGGCGATAGCGGCGATACCCGGCAAGGTCAGGGTAGCTTGCAACAGGGACAGCAATGCCACCAGGAACAGCAGGTTGGCGGACAGGGCCAGGACGGAAACAAAACCGAACAACAGATAGTAAATCGCCATGAAGGTGGCGATGGCGGTAAAGCCCCACAGGGTGGAATGGAAACCCTTGCTGATGTTGTCGGCACCGAGGCTGGGGCCGATGGTGCGTTCCTCGACGATGTCCATGGGCGCCGCCAGGGAACCAGCCCGCAGCAGCAGGGCGGTATCGTTGGCTTCCTGGGTGCTCATGCGACCGGAAATCTGCACACGACCGCCGCCAATTTCGCTGCGGATCACGGGAGCCGTCACCACTTCACCCTTGCCCTTTTCAATCAGCAGGATGGCCATGCGCTTGTTCACGCTCTCCCGGGTCACGTCCTTGAAGATGCGGGCGCCGGCGGAGTCCAGGGTCAAATGCACGGCTGGCTCGTGGGTCTGGCCATCGAAGCCGGGCTGGGCGTCGGTGAGGCGATCACCGGTCAGCACCACTTGTTTTTTCACCAGCAGAGGACGACCGCCCCGTTCGACGTAGTACTCGGTACCGGCAGGGGGTTGGCCTTTGGCAGCAGCCTCCATGATGGAAGGATTGCTGCTGGCTTCGTCATCCACCATGCGCACTTCCAGGCTGGCGGTACGGCCAAGAATGTCCTTGGCCTTGGCCGTGTCCTGCACGCCGGGCAATTGCACGACGATACGGTCGGCGCCCTGCTGCTGGATCACCGGCTCGGCGACGCCCAGTTCGTTGATCCGGTTATGCAGGGTGGTGATGTTCTGCTTCAGGGCGAATTCCTGAATGGTTTTTTCCGCTGTCGGCTTGAGGGTGGCGATCAACTTGAAGTCAGCGCCATCCTGACCTTCGGCCAGGGCCAGATCCGGTTGCTGGTTGCCGATGACGGCCTTGGCCTTGTCGCGGGTTTCCGTGTCGCGGAAGCGAATCACCAGGCTCATGCCTTCACGGCCAATGCCGCTATGGCGAACGTTCTTGTCGCGCAGCAGGCTGCGCAGGTCAGCGCCGGTGGAGTCAAGCCGCTTAGTTAGAGCACCCTTCATGTCCACCTGCAACAGGAAGTGCACGCCGCCCCGCAGATCCAGGCCCAGATACATGGGCAAGGCATGCAGCGATGTCAGCCAGTTGGGCGAGTTCGACACCAGATTGAGAGCCACGCTATAGGCCGCATCCGTAGGATCGGGAATCAGGGCCTTTTCGATGACATCCTTGGCCTTGAGTTGGGTGTCCGTATCGGCCAGCCGCACGCGAATGCTCTGGAGGTCGGCATGGAGGCCGGTATTGGCAATGCCTGCCGCCTTGAGGGCGTCTTCCACCTTGCCAAGCAGGGCGGTATCCACCTTGATGGTGGCTTTGACACTGGACACCTGAACAGCAGGAGCCTCGCCAAAGAAGTTGGGCAGGGTGTAGAGCAGACCGAGCACCAGGGCGATGATGACCGTGGCGTTCTTCCAGAGGGGATAGCGATTCATAGATGAAAGAAGCCGGCGCGAGGCCGGCTTGGGGGAAGGATTACAGGTTCTTCAAGGTGCCCTTGGGCAGCAGGGCGGCAACAGCGTTCTTCTGGATTTGCACGGTGACGGGACCGTCCTTGCCTTCGGAAACTTCCACGGTCAGGTAGTTTTCGCCGACCTTGGCAACACGACCGGCAATACCACCCTGGGTGACCACTTCATCACCCTTTTGCAGTTCGGTGACCAGGCGTTGGTGTTCCTTGGCCTTCTTCATCTGGGGCCGGATCATGAGGAAATACATGACCACAAACATCAGGACGATGGGCAGGAAACTCATCAGGCCACCACCGGCATCGGTAGCGGCACCTGCGGCTTGGGCGTAGGCATTGGAAATCAGCACGTTATTGGCTCCATATTGGATTGAAAGCAGCCCGGGATTATACCGGGCAGGTGTTACTCACTACGCTGATTAAGTACAGCGCGATTTTTGTGGAACTCGGTTACTGTCTGGGCAAAAGTCCCGTTTTCAAGGGCTTGCCGCAGTTCAGCGGTAAATGTTTGGTAGTAATGAAGATTATGTATGGTGTTGAGCCGCGCGCCGAGGATTTCGCCGGTGCGCTGCAAGTGATGCAGGTAGGCGCGAGAAAAGTTCCGACAGGTATAACAGGAACAAGTTTCATCCAGAGGACGGGTATCGCTCTTGTGGGCAGCATTCTTGATTTTTACATCACCCCAGCGAGTGAATAGCCAGCCGTTGCGGGCATTGCGGGTAGGCATGACGCAA
This sequence comes from Rhodocyclaceae bacterium, assembly GCA_036504515.1. GTDB lineage: Bacteria > Pseudomonadota > Gammaproteobacteria > Burkholderiales > Rhodocyclaceae > AWTP1-18. The sequence goes on along the minus strand of DASXVA010000011.1, from coordinate 13,954 downwards.
TCGAACATGTCGATGCCCTGACCCACGGCATACACAATGTCTTCCGGGGTGCCGACGCCCATCAGGTAACGGGGCTTATCTTGCGGCAAGCGCGGTGCCGTATGGGCAAGGATGCGGGCAAAGTCTTCCTTGGGCTCGCCAACGGAAAGGCCGCCAATAGCGAAGCCATCAAAACCGATGCCAGTCAGCCCGGCCAGGGATTCGTCCCGCAAGTACTCGTACATGCCGCCCTGAACGATGCCGAACAGGGCATTGCTGTTCTCCAGGCGGTCATGCTCGTCCCTGGAACGTTGGGCCCAGCGCAAGGAGAGGCGCATGGATTCAGCGGCCTGCCGCTCGTCCGCGGGATAGGGCGTGCATTCATCGAAGATCATCACCACATCGGAGTTCAGCACATGCTGAATCTGCATGGAGTCTTCGGGGCGCATGAACAGGCGGTCGCCGTTAATGGGGGATTGGAACTTGACGCCTTCCTCCGTGATCTTGCGCAGGTCTCCGAGGCTGAACACCTGGAAGCCGCCGGAGTCGGTGAGGATGGGTTTGTCCCAGCCCATGAAATGGTGCAGGCCGCCGTGGGCACGAATCACGTCTATCCCGGGGCGAAGCCAGAGATGGAAGGTGTTGCCCAGCACGATGCGGGCGCCCATTTCTTCCAGTTCGTTGGGGGCCATGGCCTTGACCGTGCCGTAGGTGCCGACGGGCATAAACACAGGGGTTTCCACGGCGCCGTGGGCCAACTCCAGGCGGCCACGGCGTGCCTGGCCTTCGCTGGCGAGCAATTCAAACTTCATAGCAAATCCTGACGGTGAATCAGCATGGCATCGCCATAGCTGAAGAAGCGGTATTCGTTGGCAATGGCGTGGCGATAGGCGGCACGGATATTGTCCAGGCCGCCGAAAGCCGACACCAGCATGAGCAAGGTGGACTTGGGTAGATGGAAGTTGGTCAGCAACACATCCACCACCTGGAAACGGAATCCCGGTGTGATGAAAATGTCGGTATTCCCGCTTCCCACCTGCAGTGGGCCATGACGCGCAGCAGATTCCAAGGTCCGCAGGCTGGTGGTGCCCACAGCAATCACGCGCCCACCTCTCGCCCTTGTGGCGGCAATGGCATCCACAGTGGTCTGGGGTACGGCATAACGTTCGGTGTGCATACGGTGTTCGGCAATGTGATGCACCCGTACTGGTTGGAAAGTACCAGCGCCCACATGGAGCGTCACATGGGCGATCTCGACACCCTTTTCCTTCAGGGCGGTCAGTAAGGCATCATCAAAATGCAGACCGGCTGTGGGTGCTGCCACGGAACCTTTTTCCCGGGCAAAGACAGTCTGGTAGCGACTCTCATCCGCCTCGGCGGCGCTGCGCTCAATGTAAGGTGGCAGAGGCAAGCGGCCATATTGCTCAATCAGGTCAAGGGCATTGGCGGGGAAGCGCAACTGAAAAAACTCCCCTTCCCGGCCCAGTACTGCCACGTCTATGGCGTTTTCCAAAAGCAGACGGGTGCCGGGTTTCGGCGACTTGCTGGCTCTCACCTGCGCCAAGACATCACGCTCATTGAGGGGCCGCTCCACAAGTACCTCAATCTGACCGCCGCTTTCCTTCTGTCCCAGTAGACGGGCATGCAGCACCCGGGTGTCGTTCATCACCAATAGATCGCCGGCGCGCAGCAGATCGGGTAAGTCCTTGATGGAACGATCCGCCAAACTTCCACCCCGGAGCTCCAGCAGGCGGCTGGCCGAACGCTCCGCCAAGGGGGCTTGGGCGATCCGCGCTACGGGCAAATCAAAATCAAAATCGTCGAGGGTGAAATCCATCGGGAACGGCACAGGGGAAAGTGAGGGGCGAAAGAGTGCAAAAAAACGAATATACGGAGACAAATTCGCGCGCAAACGGGATTCGCCGCTATAATCCGCCCCCTTCGCCGGGCGCGCTATTCTACGCGAGCCCACCATTGCCGGGATGGCGGAATCGGTAGACGCAGCGGATTCAAAATCCGCCGCCGCAAGGTGTGTGGGTTCGAGTCCCACTCTCGGCACCAAATTCAGTATCTCCCTCGTTATCACCTGATGCTTGCGCATACTGCGCCTGGCCCTGCTTCTTTCTGCATGGCCCTACAATGCATCGATGGGACTCTTCCTTTTTCTGTTGATCATGCTCGGGATTGCCTGGGGCATTGCTTTTCAATTCGAAGCAAAACCGCCGCTACCGCTGCCTGTACCGCCAGCCCAATATCAAACTGTTCCTACTCAGCAATCTGCACCCGATCCGGTTGCGCCAGATGCCAGTCCTTCCGGCAGCACTTCAGCAGAAACACCCTCAGACGCTGATCGTGATACTCCATCACCCATTCAGCCATCCACTGCTGAAAAGTAATTGTCGAACTGCACCAAAAACAAAGGCCCGAAATCGGGCCTTTGTTTTTTGACGGATGGGAATTACCCCAGCAAATCATTCCCCAAAGGGGTTCTTGGTCGTCTTGTACTGGATGCGCAATGGCGTGCCCTGGAGCTTGAAGGTCTCCATGAAGTTACGTTCCAGATATCGCGTATAGGAGGCGGGAATCTGATCCAGCGCATTGCCGTGGATGACGATAATGGGCGGGTTGCTGCCGCCCTGGTGGGCATAGCGTAGCTTGGGCCGGAACAGGCCATGGCGGGGAGGTGCCTGCTTTTGCACGGCATTGAGCAAGGCCCGGGTGAGCTTGGGCGTTGGCAGTTTGGTCATGGCCGCAGCGTAAGCCTTGTCCACCGACCCCAGCACACCGACGATACCCTGTCCGTTGAGGGCGGAAATGGTATGGGTGCGGGCAAACCCGAGGAAGTTGAGTTTGCGGGCGACGTCCTGCTTGATGCGTTCCTTGCGGTAGTCGTCGATGCTGTCCCATTTGTTCACGGCCAGCACCAGCGCACGGCCGGCTTCGATACAGAAACCGGCGATATGGGCATCCTGGTCAGAAATGTCCTGGCTGGCGTCCAGCATCAGCACAACGACGTTGGCCTCTTCCACCGCTTGCAGGGTCTTGATCACGGAAAACTTTTCGATGGTCTCGAAGACCTTGCCCTTGCGCCGCAAACCGGCGGTATCAATCAGGGTGTAGTGCTTGCCGTTACGCTCGAAGGGGATTTCGATGGCATCCCGTGTGGTGCCGGGCATGTCGAAAGCAATTACGCGTTCTTCGCCCAACAGGGCATTGATCAGGGTGCTCTTGCCAACGTTGGGTCTGCCGGCAATGGCTACCCGGGGTCCCCGTTGGGCATCGGCGTCGGTGTCTTCGTCGGGGAAAGGCTCCAGGGCGATGTCGATCAGCTCTCGAACGCCATCGCCGTGGGCGGCGGAAATCACCATGGGATCACCGCAGCCCAGTTCATAGAACTCGGCGCCGACGATGGATCGCTCCATGCCTTCGGCTTTGTTCACTACCAGATGCAAGGGGCGACCTGAGCGGCGCAGGCGGTCGGCGATAACCTTGTCTTGCGGTGTCAGACCGGTACGACCGTCGACGATGAACAGCAGGACATCCGCTTCAGCAATAGCTGCCTCGGCCTGACGCACCATTTCATGAACGATGCCTTCCTTGACCTGCGGCTCGAAACCACCGGTATCCACCACCAGATAAGGCTTGTCGCCCATGCGGCCATGGCCGTAATGGCGGTCACGGGTGAGGCCCGGCTGATCCGCTACCAAGGCATCCCTGGAACGAGTCAGTCGGTTAAAGAGGGTGCTCTTGCCCACATTGGGACGTCCCACCAGGACAAGGGTTGGTTTCATTAAGCGGTCAATCAGTCAATAGAGAGGGCGTAAAGGTTGCCGCCCGTGGTTTGCACCAGGACAGCATCGCCCAGACGGCGGGGGTCGGCAGCGATGGCGCTACCGTCAAGGGCTGCACGGCCGGCAAAGGAGCCGTCGTCCCGTCGCAACAAATGCAGATAGCCCTGGGCATCGCCCACGGCCAGATAATTACTGATAGCCAGCGGACGGGACAGGCCGCGATTGGCCAGTTTGTCCTGCTTCCAAACGCTGGCGCCGGCCTTGCGGTCATAGGCAATCACATTACCCTTGGCATCGCTGACATAGGCGTTGCGGCTATCAAGATCCATACCGGAGAAGGACGACACGTCTCGCGCCCAGAGGGTTTGCGCGGTGCTGGCATCAAAGCAGGCAACACGGCCCTGATAGGCAACGGCACAAACTTCCTTGCCACTCATGACCGGGCTGCTGGTGATGTCAGCCACCCGTTCCAACTCAGTGGCGCCCTTGGGCAGGGCAACGGTCACTTCCCAGACCGCAGCGCCGTTATTAAGGGCAACGGCGACCAGTTTGCCGCCGGAGAAACCGGAAAGAATGGCGCCGGGCACCGCGACCATACCGGTGGCTGCACGCAAGCTGAGGGCCGGCGTATTGCGCTGATAGACCCAGCGCCGCTTGCCATCATTCATATCGAAGGCATAAATACGGGCATCGCCACTGCGAACTGCCACCAAGCCATCGGTAATCAGCGGGGCTGACAATACTTCCGAAGCTACCTTGGCTTGCCAAAGGGGGGCGCCAGTTTCAGCATTGAACGCCAGCACATCGCCCTTGGGCGAACCCACCACGACCAACTTGCCATCACTGGCAACGCCACCGGAAAGCTTTTGCCCGGCATTGACGCGCCAACCTTGACGCCCATTGTCGATACGGACCAGCGTCCCGTCTGCTGCCGCGGCAAAAACAGTGTCACCAACGATGGCGGGGGAAAAAACATAGGTGGCAGCACTGCCCACGGAAACGTTCCACAGCACCTTGGTCGTAATTGCCTTGCTATCCAGCGTTACCAGGGGAGCAGGCAGTGACTTGGGGTCAGGCTTGGAGCCGAAGGGATTCAGCGAATCCAGCGACATGCACGCAGACAAGGCGCCAATCGCGGCCGTGAGGGTGAGCAGAGTCAGGGCGCGTTTCATTACTTGGCACTACCCAGGCTGTCGAGCTTGGATTGCAGCACGTCATGATAGGCACGGTGCTGGCCTGGGGAGGTTTCCTTTTCCTGCTTTTCCAGCGCAGCCATGGCGGCCTCATAGGCAGTCTTGGCTTCGGCCTTCTTGTCCTGACTGGCCAGCACGTCGCCCTTCAGCTCGGAGAATCGTGCGGCAAAGGCCGGGGATACGTCACCGGAAAGGGGCTTGAGCGCAGCATCGTAGGCTTTATCGTCCAACAGAACGGCGGCAAGGCGCAGGCGGGCCAGATCGCGCAGCGCATCATCCTTGGCATTGTCCGCTGCCCATTGCAACTGAGCCTGGGCATTCTTGGGGTCATTGGTTTCCACTTGCACTTTGCCGGAGAGCAAAGCGCCCATGGCAGCATAGGTGGTGCGGGGGAACTTATCGATCAATTCGCCGGCAAGTTGCCGAACCTGTTTCACATCCCTGGCGCTGGCAGCCCGTTCAATACCGGCGTAAATGCTGGCGGCCTGGACGGCCTGATTACGCTGATACCAGTTCCAGCCCTGCCAACTCACAGCGGCCAGGGCAACGGCGGCCACGACGGCAGTGACCAGATTGCCGTACATCTTCCACCAGGTCTTCAGTTCGTCGAGTTGTTCCTGCTCTTCCAGATCGTAGACAGCCATTCCATTCTCCTGCGCGTGAGTTTGCGTAATTGCGCGTTGCTTATTCTTCAGAACCGAAAATCAACTCGGAAGCCGCATCGGCCACCTGATCCAGCGTTACCTTGCGCTGGGAGTTTTCGGGATTATTGCGAGCCTCTTCGTCCAAACGAAGGGGTTTGAGGCTGACTTCGTTAGCCGCGGCTTCATCGTCACCAATGACCGCAGCCAGGGTAGCACCGGAGGCGTCCGCCTTTTTCATTTGCGATTTGAAGCTGCCTCCGCCGCAATGCAGGTGAACAGCAAAACCGGCATCCCGCAGCAGTTCAGCGGTACGGAAGGCATGGCGGGCCGCGGCTTCGCCCTGATGCACCACATAAACATCGGGAGCAGGTTTTTCATGTTCGTTGCCCTGGTCTTTCCACAGGGCCAACAAGCGTTCTACGCCCATGGCAAAACCGCAGGCAGGGGCAGGTTTGCCACCTAGTTGCCCAACCAGACCGTCGTAACGGCCACCGGCGCAAACCGTGCCTTGCGCGCCGAGTTGATCGGTGACCCACTCGAACACGGTGAGGTTGTAATAGTCGAGACCACGCACCAAACGCGGATTGATCTTGTAGGGGATACCGGCATCCTTGAGCAGGTTTTGCACCCCCTCAAAGTGCTTGAGGGATTCCTCTCCCAGATAGTCGATCAGCTTGGGCGCCGCTTCCACGATGTCCTGCATCTCAGGATTTTTGGTGTCGAGAATGCGCAGTGGATTGCTGTGCAGGCGGCGCTTGGCTTCGGCATCAAGCCGCGCCTCGTGCTGCTCAAGGTAGGTAATCAGGTCGGCTCGGTGGCGGGCCCGCTCGTCGGCCTGGCCCAAGGTATTGAGTTCAAGGCGAATGCCTTCCAGTCCCAGATCGTCCCAGAGGCGGGCGCCCATCAGGATTTGCTCGGCATCCACATCGGGACCGGCAAAGCCCAAGGCTTCCACGCCTACTTGGTGGAACTGGCGATAGCGGCCTTTCTGGGGACGCTCATGACGGAACATGGGGCCGGTGTACCAAAGTCGGCGCGGTCCATCGTAGAGCATATTGTGCTGAAGCACAGCGCGGACGCAGGAGGCGGTGCCTTCCGGACGAAGGGTCAGTTTCTCGCCGTTAAGGCTATCTTCGAAGGAATACATTTCCTTTTCGACGATGTCGGTCACTTCGCCGATGGCACGACTGAAAAGAGGGGTCGGTTCCACCAGGGGCATGCGGATGGGGCGATAGCCGTAAGCGCGCAGCCAGTCCCGAACCAGCTCTTCAAACTGTTCCCAGAGTTCGGCTTCATCCGGAAGGATGTCGTTCATGCCGCGCACGGCTTGCAAGGTTTGGCTCATTGTTTCTTTGCTGGTTCAGCCACGAGCCGCATAACTGCGGGCCACGTAGTCATCGATGATTTTCTTGAATTCTTCGGTCAGGCCGTCACCACGCAGGGTGGTAACCCGCTCGCCGTCCACATAGACGGGGGCCACTGGCTCTTCGCCGGTACCAGGGAGGGAGATACCGATATTGGCGTGCTTGCTCTCACCCGGGCCATTCACCACACACCCCATAACGGCCAGGGTCATTTCTTCCACACCTATCCGCTGCAGTTTCCACTCAGGCATTTGCTCACGGACATAGCTTTGCACATCCTGAGCCAGTTCCTGAAAATAGGTACTCGTAGTCCGACCACAGCCGGGGCAGGCTGCCACCAAGGGGGTGAAGGAACGCAGGCCCATGGTCTGCAGGATTTCCTGGGCGACGATAACTTCCTTAGTCCGGTCGCCATTGGGCTCCGGTGTCAGGGAGATCCGAATAGTGTCGCCGATACCTTCCTGCAACAACGTGGAAAGGGCCGCCGTTGAGGCAACGATGCCCTTGCTGCCCATGCCGGCTTCGGTCAGCCCCAGATGCAGGGCGTACTGACACTGAACAGCAAGGTCGCGGTAGATGGCAATCAAATCCTGCACACCAGATACCTTGCAGGAAAGCACAATATGGTCTGCAGGCAAGCCAAGTTCCACTGCCTTGTTAGCCGACTCCAGGGCGGAGGCAACCATGGCTTCGCGCATGATCTCGGTAGCGTCCTTGGGCTGGGGTCGCTTGGCGTTTTCATCCATGACCCGGGCCAGCAGGGACTGATCAAGACTGCCCCAGTTCACGCCGATGCGCACAGACTTGTCGTACTTGCAGGCAATTTCAATCAATTGGGCGAACTGCTCATCGCGCTTGGCACCCTTGCCCACATTGCCGGGATTGATGCGCAGCTTGGCCAAGGCTTCAGCACACTCAGGCACTTCCGTCAGCAGTTTGTGCCCGTTGAAATGGAAGTCTCCCACCAAAGGTACATCCAAGCCCATGGCCAGCAGGCGTTCCTTGATTTTAGGTACGGCGGCGGCAGCTTCCCGTGTATTCACGGTAATGCGCACGATCTCGGAACCAGCCCGGGCCAGTTGGGCAACCTGCATGGCGGTACCGAAATCATCCACCGTGTCGGTATTGGTCATGGATTGCACCAGCACCGGATGATCGCCGCCCAGCCAGACATTGCCGACACGAACAGCATGGGAGCGACGGCGGGCCAGGGGGCCGCGGGGAATCAAATTACTCATGAATGGGTTCGACTTAATCCAGTGTCAGACGGGCGACTTCGTCCCGGGCGAAGGGCTGGAGATTGACCTTTTGCTCGTTATAGGTGATGCGCACCGCAGAAACCTTGCCGACCCACAATTGGAAAGGCGGTTTTCCTGTCGCAACCTGATGGGTACCCGCGTTGTATTCGCCGGTAAAAACGATGCGCTGGTTGGCATCCTTGATTTCGACCCAGGAACGGCCCTCAAAATCCAGCGTTATTGGTTTTTCGCTACTTATCGGCTTGACTGCAGCAGGAGTAGCCGGGGCGACAGGAGCCGAAACTGGTGCAGTAGGTGCTGCAGGCGGGGTAGCCGGCGCAGGCGTCGGAACCGGAGGTTGAGCGGGAACTGCTGTCGGTGTGATGGCGACCGGTGTCGGCGCAACAACCGTGGGCTGCGGAGCAACAGCGGCATCCTCTTTGTCTTTGCTGGCGCTCAGTTCAGTGTCGTTGCTATTGGCCAACTTTTCATTCATGGTTAGCCAATAGGCGCCAACAGCAAGCACCACAACTAGAGCCATTCCCAGCATCAACCATTTCTGGTTTCGGTCAATGAAGGGTTGGGTCATGGCTTCGCCCATATTGGTCGGCGCTACGATTTCTGCCTGGGCGGGGGGGGCCGCAACCGTCAACAATGCCAGTAAGGGTGCATCGTCCAGTTTGAGATAGCGGGCATAGCTGCGAATGAAACCGCGCAGGAAAGTCGAGCCCTGCAGCAGGTCGTAGTTATCGGCTTCCAGAGCTTCAATCTGCCGAATGCCAAATTTCAGCGCATGGGAAACTTCTGCAATGGAATGCCCCTGGGACTCCCGCTCCGCTTTCAACCGAAAACCGGGCATCACGACCGGAACAGGCTCCACAGGTTCTGGAGTAGCCTCGACCTGGAGCAGGTCGGCTGCTTGCAAATCTTCACTCATTCAAATCGCCCCTGATTTAGCAAGACTGTTTCATTGGATTCTGGAAAACGTTGCCGCAATTGAGACAGGTACCGCGCCTCCTCGTTTCTGTCGCCGGTCTTGCGCGCAATGCGCAAACCTAGCCAAGCGGAGGCTGCACTCATGTCACTTTTGCGATGCAAGTCGGAAAGGCGCAGACGCGCCTCTCCATATTGACCTTGCCGATAGTTGAGTTCGGCCAGTAGAAAAAGGCTTCGCGCATTATTCGGGTCTCGCCTCAGCGCCCGCTGCAAATAGTTTTCTGCGGTTACGTCATCACCATTTTTGGCTGCGCATTGCGCAGCATTATTCATTGTTAGCGCTGGTGATGAATAAAGCGGGTTGTTCATCGCCGTGTCGAAAAAGCTCATTGCTTTGGTATAGCGCTTGGTTTCGCAAAGAAACCATCCGTAATTGTTGCTGATATCGGGATCGCCGGGGGCAATATTCAAGGCGCGCTGAAAGGCATCCTCCGCTTGTGCGTTATCTTTGAGATTCATGTAAATCAATCCCATCAGGTTGTGCGCCATCGCGTAATAGCCGTCAATCCCCAGAGCGATTCTCGCTTCATCAAGGGCCGCCACCATGTTTTTATCTTCGTAATAGGCAAAGCCGAGTTCGGTATGCACTCGAGCGCGATTACGGACATCACTTCCGGAGGTCTGTTGCGACAGGGGTTGGGCCATGGGTGACTGACCAGAACTGACACAGCCAGCAAGCAACGAAATGAGGGGGAGCAAAAGCAGTAATGCTTTTTTCACGATGCAGTCTCCACGATGGGAATGATCTTGGCTCCAGACGCACCAACGCGGCGCGACTTATCTTTCACCTGTCCGGCCAACTGGCCGCAGGCTGCATCGATATCGTCTCCGCGAGTTTTACGAGTAGTTGTGACAATCCCTGCACCCATCAGGATATCGGCAAAGCGCCGCACACGTTCAGCCGGAGACCGACCAAAGGGAGACTTCGGGAAGGGATTGAACGGAATCAGATTGAACTTGCAAGGAACATCTTTGACTAGGTGGATCAAAGCCCGGGCATCTTCGTCGCGGTCATTAATGCCGTCGAGCATGACGTATTCAAAAGTGATGAAATCCCGAGGGGCCTTCACCAAGTAGCGCTGGCAGGCTGCCATCAAATCAGCCAAAGGATATTTTTGATTGATGGGGACAAGCTGATCCCGCAAGGCATCTGTTGGGGCGTGCAGCGATACAGCCAGAGCAACAGGGCAAGCCTCTCGCAAGCGATCCATCGCAGGCACAATGCCGGAGGTAGAAACCGTTACGCGGCGCCGGGAGAGGCCGTAAGCGTTGTCGTCCAGCATCAGGTGCAAGGCAGTGACGACATTGTCAAAATTAGCCATGGGTTCGCCCATGCCCATCATCACCACATTGCTGATAATCCGGTCACCCTTTGGATCAAAGCCGAGGGCACGATTAGCCTGCCATAGTTGGCCGATAATTTCGGCAACCGTGAGATTACGATTAAAACCTTGTTTGCCTGTGGAACAAAAGGCGCAATCCAGCGCACAGCCGGCCTGGGAGGAAATGCACAGGGTTCCACGGGTTTCTTCGGGAATGAATACGGTTTCAATGGCATTGCCATTGCCCACATCCATCAGAAACTTCCGCGTTCCATCCTCTGAGGTTTTGTCAGACACAATGGGAGGCGGTTGCACAACAGCATTGCCCCGGAGCTTTTCCCGCAGGCTCTTGGCAATGTCTGTCATGGCATCAAAATCATCCTGCCCGAAACGATGTATCCAGCGTTCTACCTGAGTAGCGCGAAAGGCTTTCTCGCCAAGTGCAGCGAAGTAAGCCGTTAGGCCCGGGCCATCGTAATCGAGCAGGTTGATGGTCATGCGCGTTGAATTAACGGGCGTAGACGTTCAGGCTGGGGAAGAAATAGGAAATTTCCACAGCAGCAGTTTCAGGAGCGTCAGAACCGTGCACGGCATTGGCATCAATGGATTCAGCAAAATCAGCGCGGATGGTGCCAGGGGCAGCCTTCTTGGGATCGGTCGCGCCCATCAGGTCACGATTCTTCAGGATGGCGCCTTCGCCTTCCAGTACTTGCACAAACACGGGACCGGAGATCATGAAATCGACCAGGTCCTTGAAGAAAGGACGTTCTTTGTGAACAGCGTAGAAGCCTTCAGCTTCAGCACGGGAAAGTTGCACCAGGCGGGCAGCAGCGATCTTGAGGCCAGCGGCTTCGAAACGGCCGACAATTTGACCGATCACGTTCTTGGCTACGGCATCGGGCTTGATGATGGACAGAGTGCGTTCAATCGCCATTTGTTTCTCCTTGGGAAAAATCCCGTTAGGTCTTGAAAAGGACGGGATTTTACCAATTCGGCCAGGCAAACTCTAATGAGATTCCATCTTCTTTGGCCTTGCATCGGTAGTATTCAGCAATTCCAACCCCGGCAACCCACACAATTTCGTTTTCATGGAAAAGAATGGGTAGTTTTGACCTTAGCCAGGGTGGAATACCCGCTTCACGCAGCAAGTCTTTTACCGGGCGATGCTGCTTGTTGAAAAGCATGACTTCGCCGCCCTGGCGTCGCCGGAATTCCAATTTACCGACAAATGCCCGGGAGTTCAGGCCACTATTGCCAACAATCTTGCATTCAATAGGGCGTCCGCCCCATAAAACTATCGACGAACCATCCCATGGAACACTTTCAAGAAGTGCCTCACCTATATTTTCACTAACGTAGATACATCCACGGTAGCGGCGAACCGAATGTACTCCTGCCTCAAGGCTCAGTTGCGCGTCTTCTCTGCTGTCTCTCAGTTGCCTAAACAGTTCGTCAAACCAAATCTTTGAGGGAAAACGGACCCCCTGTCTTCGCAGGTTGAATGCAAGCAGATTCTTTGCGCGAGGCATCCCCTTGGTGCGCTCCAACTCGATTAGTTTTTCCACCGCAAGAGGCACCAGCTCTCCTCCATCTTCGATGGCCAAATCGTCAAGTAGCAACTGAGTTTCAGCGAAATGCGCTGCCGCTTGAGCTAAATTTTTTACGCCTCCAGCAAATCTCTTTTCAATGATGGGTAAAACGTTTTGGCGCAGATAATTCCGGCTATGTGCATCCGAGCAATTGCTCTCATCCTCGATCCAGTGAAGCTTGTGCTTTTGCGCGTAAGTTAGAAGCTCATCCTTGGAAATGCTTAGGAAAGGTCGTTGGACCCTGCCTCTGCGCGAAGGTATGGATGCTGCACCGAGTGTTCCTGCTCCGCGCAATAGATTCATTAACAGGGTTTCACTCTGATCCCCTTGATGATGAGCCAGAAAAACATAATCAGCGTCACTTGAATTAAAGGCTTCGTATCGAGCCTTACGGGCACAATCCTCAAGGCTTGCATCCTCGCGGGAAACACTTACCTCAACAGACCTGATTGGCAGCCCCAAAAGGCTGCACTGTTCTATGCAGTGGCTTTCCCACTTGTCAGCATTCGGGCTAAGCCCATGGTTGACGTGTAGGGCAGTGACATCTAATAGGTTGGTTGCCTTGTGTTGCAAAGCAAAAGCATTCAGCGCATGAAGGAGAACCGTTGAATCTAACCCGCCTGAGTAGGCGCAGCACACGCTCAGCGGCTTCTTAACGCTAACCAGGGGCAGCAAGTACTCAGTGAGCACTCTAGCCACCTTGCAATCAGTTGATCGCGAGTTCCTTGAACTTGCCATAACTCATGAGACGATCGAAGCGACGCTCAATGAGTTCCGTCGATGGCAAGTCGGCGACTTGTTTAAGTGCTTCTTGCAGTGACTTTTTCAGTGTCGCAGCCATCACTTTGTGATCACGATGGGCACCACCAACCGGCTCATTAATCACCTTGTCGATCAACCCCGAAGACTTCAGGCGTGCTGCAGTGATTCCCATTGTTTCTGCTGCATCACTGGCCCGCTCAGCGCTTTTCCAGAGAATGGAGGCACAACCTTCTGGAGAAATAACAGAGTAGACAGAATACTGCAGCATCAAAACGGCATCACCTACAGCAATAGCCAAAGCACCACCAGAACCACCCTCACCAATGATCGTTGTGATTAAAGGAACTTTTAATTGCGCCATCTCGAACAAATTGCGGCCAATTGCTTCGGACTGGCCGCGCTCTTCTGCATCAATCCCAGGGTAGGCTCCCGGTGTGTCCACAAAAGTGAACACGGGTACCCCGAACTTCTCGGCAGTTTTCATCAATCGTAAAGCTTTCCGGTAGCCCTCTGGCCGTGGCATGCCGAAATTACGAATGATCTTTTCTTTTGTATCTCGGCCCTTTTGGTGGCCGATGACCATGCACGACTGGCCATTGAATCGCGCCAGACCACCAACGATTGCACGATCATCAGCAAAAGATCGATCACCGTGCAACTCTTCAAAATCAGTAAAGATGTGCTCAACATAATCCAGCGTGTAGGGGCGCTGCGGGTGTCGAGAAACTAAGGCACTCTGCCACGGTGTTAGCTTGGCATAAATATCTTTGGTCAATGTCTGGCTTTTAACTTCAAGCCGACTAATTTCATCCGAAATATCAACCGCAGAATCACTCTGTGCATAGCGAAGCTGTTCGATTTTTCCTTCGAGCTCTGCGACAGGCTGCTCAAAATCAAGAAAGGTAGTCTTCATTGCCTAATTGTACCAATGCGGAGTTCGCTGATGTTGTATAGATGTATTGATACCGATTTACAAAAGCAAACGCCCCGTCTGATCACAGGCGGGGCGTTTGTAATGGGGGGTCTGGCGCTGACCTACTTTCTCACCCGAGTGGGCAATATCATCGGCGCGGTCT
>DASXVA010000010.1:0-1533 GCA_036504515.1 Rhodocyclaceae bacterium | reverse complement strand
TTTTCCAGAAGCGGTTGCCGTCATCAGCTTTGGTGCGTTGTTTCTCTTTTTCCTGATCGCCGCCCCGCACTTTCTGACGGCGCTCTCGATCGGCAACATCCTTACCTTCGGCAGCATCACCGGGGTCGTAACCATCGGCGTCGCTATGCTGATGATCTCAGGCGAATTCGATCTTTCGGTGGGGTCCAACTTCGCCCTGGCCAGTTACGTCCTTGCGCTGTGCTTGATTGCAGGCTGGCCGGTTTGGCTCGGAATTCTGCTTGCGATTGTGGTCAGCACCGCCCTCGGGTTGCTCAACGGTTTGATTGTCACCAAAGCCAAAATCCCTTCTTTCATAGCCACCCTGGGCACCCTCCTGGCCTATCGCGGCATCGTGCGGGCGGTGGGCCACGGCAACTTTGCCACCTACAAGGGTCCGCCCATTCCCATCTTTAGCATCCTCAACGGTGATTTCGTCCTCCTGGATAAGCTCTTCAAGGCCCAGGACGCTTTTCGCACCTCGCTGATCTGGTTCATCCTCATCGCGATCCTATTTACCTTCATCTTGATGCGCACCAAATACGGCAACTGGGTCTTTGCTGCCGGCGGCGGCCCCGAGGCGGCCAACGCTCAGGGTGTGCCTGTCGACCGGGTGAAAATCATCAACTTCACCCTGGTGGGATTTCTGGTGGCGCTGGCCAGTATCATGCAGTTTTCTTACCGCTTGAGCGTGGACCCTTTACGCGGCGACGGGATGGAACTGATTGTCGTCGCCGCCAGCGTCATCGGTGGGGCTCGCCTGACGGGTGGCTACGGGACCATTTTCGGGGCGATCGTAGGAACTCTTCTGCTGCAAATGCTCGATCAAGGCCTGGTATTGATGCACATCCCGATCGAGATCTTTCAAGCGTCAGCCGGCTTGATCATCATCATTTCTGTCATTATCAACGCTTTCATCAGTAAAGGGGATTAACCGATTCCCAGACCGTGATTACCAAGGAGGTGGCCATTCACATGCAGTTCCGGCTTTTGAGAAGCGAGTCAACCAAATCTTTTTTTTCGTAACAGGGGAGAAGGTCCATGAAAAAGATCAATGTTTTGCTGACGATATTCGTCGCGCTCACCATGGTGTTAGCTTCTTGTGCGCCGGCGCAAACGCCCACCGTTACCGCACCTACGACTGCGCCCGTTCAAGCCACCCAGCCGCCTGCTAATCAAGGCGCTGCGACTACGGCTCCAGTTGCAACTTCGGCTCCAACTGAAATGCAGCCCACCCAGCCTCAGCTGCCGGTGGCCACCATCCCCTCCGGTACGGGCCCTGCCAAGCAGCCCAACCTTACCGGTACCCTCAATTTTGTGATGGTTCAGCACGCGCTGTGTGCCTGGGATTCATTCTGGTGCACGGTCGAACAAGGGATTAAAGACGCTGCCAAACAGATGAATGTCAACGTCACCATCCTCGGCCCCGACAAGTTCGACCTGGAAAAAACCGCGGCTCTCATCGATCAGGCCACAGCCTCCAAGCCGGACGGCATCGGCTTGACCGTCACCGAT
>DASXVA010000009.1:0-554941 GCA_036504515.1 Rhodocyclaceae bacterium | reverse complement strand
CTTGGGGGAAATGGCGTAGATGCGGCGCTCATCCGGCTCGATTCGACCGGCGGCACGCACGCTTCGGTCCAGGGTACGCAGGCTGGCCGCTTCTGTGCGGACGCCCAGCTTTTGTACTTTTTCCGTACTGATCTTGATCTGATTGGCAGAGGCCGGTTCTTCGTCCTGCTCTCCTTCAAAGACCGGGATGTAATCCATCCCCATGGGGTCTTTTTTGGGGGTCGGCGAGGTGTCTGGCAGCCCCATGGGATTGCGGTAATAGAGGATCTTGCGTTCTTTCTTGGCCGAGTCTGCGGAGGCAGCCACCACTGTGGCACCATCACCATGGCCACCGCTGCTGCTATTGCTGTGGCCGGCCCAGTACCCACCGCCAGCCGCCAATGTGGCCACGATCAGACCGCCCAGGGCGATACTGGCGCCTTGTTTCATCCCACGGGGGTTCCCGATGGTCATAGATCTTCTCCCAAGATTCGTTCAATGTCTGCGAGGCGCACCTGGCCTTCAGCCCGCGCTTTGATCTGATTCTGTTTGGCCTGGCGGATTTGCCGCTGGGCATCGAGCAAGGTGGCAAAGTCCACCTTGCCGGTTTCATAGCCAGCCAGGGCTGACTGGAAGGTCAGTTCCGCTTGGGGCAACAGGCTGTCGGTGGCCAAAGCTTCCGTCCTGCGGGCTGCCTCAATACCCGCCAGGCTTTCTGATAGTTCCGACAAAACCTGATTGGCCACAGCTTCCCGACGGGCCTGGGCAGCAGAGAGCATGGCTTCCGATTCCCGCTCCTGGGAACGGCGGGACGATTGCTGCAGCGGAATGTTCATTTCCATCATCAGATCCCATTGTTTGACCGAGTTCTGGAACTGGTTGGGAACGACGCCGACCGTGAAATCGGGATAGCGGTTCTTGTAGGTCAGATCCCGGCTTTTTTCTGCTGACTTCACCTTGGACTCTTCGCTGAACAGCAAGGGGTTATGGGCACGGGCCCGGTCTTCCAGGGTGGCGAAATCCAGTTTGACCGGTGCCGGCAAGGGCCGCAGCTTTTCTGGTTCGGCAAGGGGAGCCTGAGCTGGACGAGCGAGCAAGGCGTTCAGTCGTACCTCGACGATGCGACGTTCGTTCTCCAAGGCCACCAGTTCGCTACGCATGCCGGTCTGTTCCGTCTGGGCTCGAATGGCATCCTGTTGTGCCGCCAGACCGCCGGCGTAACGAACCTGGGCAATCTTCTCCAGACGCACCATCAGATCGAGCACTTCCCGTGTAAGCCGCTCATTGCGGTGGAGGTAGAACAACTGAGCATAGGCGACTTTGATCCTGGAGGAGATGTCTGACCAGGTACCCGTTGCCCGGCCTTTGGCGCTTTCGGCTTCCAATTCGGCAATTTCTCGCTTGAGGTCCCGTTTGCCGAACCATGGAATTTCCTGCATGAGGGTGTAGCGGGTACTGCCAACACCGCTGGGGTTCAGGGTCGGGTTCTGCTGGCCGCCCTTGGTCACATCCATCAGTTCCATCCGCAGCCGGGGATCAGGCAAAGCTCCGGCCGGGGCCACTCTCTCCACGGCGGCATCAGCTTCGTATCGCATACCGGCATATTCTGGATTGCGCTCTCGAGCCAGACTCAGCAGAGACTCCACATCCCGGCCCGGCATCCCGTCCTGAGCCAGGGAAAGAGAGCACCAGAGACTGGTGACGGCAATGAATAGCAACGATTTCGGACGGGTGAGAGGCTTCATGGCGATATTCCTGGGAAGGCGGCCCTGGTAATGGTGGATGACGAATTGCGTGACTATTTGGCAGCTTCGAGACGAACCACCACCATGGCATCGTTGATGGCAAAGCGGACTTTCTGCCCTTCCTTGACCTGATCGAGCATAGCGGTTTCCTTGACCTTAAAGGCCATGGTCATGCCGGGCATGCCGTTGGGCAAGGAGCCATGGGTCAGAGTGACTTTACCCGCCGCCTTGTCCACTTTCTTGACCAGACCATCCACCAGGGTCGCTTCGGCAGTCCCCTGGGCCTGCATGGCACCATGGTCCATGTGGTTCATGCCGTCCATCTTGTCTGCCGACAAGGCGGGGAAAGAGGCGGAGACAGCGGCCAAGGCAATGAGGGAGGAAGCAATCAGGGTTTTCATGGCGTTTCCTTTGTGGAGTTAGTGTTTTGCAAAAACGGTAGTGCTCCCGTCCGCCTGGACGAGCAGCGTTTCATAGGGAATGGAACGGGGGCCTTCCATTCCCGGGGACCCGGGAGGCATGGAGGGAACGGCCAGGCCGAGAGCCTTGGGCTTTTCCTTGAGGAGTTTCAGTATGTCGGCGGCGGGGACATGACCTTCGACCACATAGCCGCCGATCTTGGCGGTATGGCAGGCACTCAGCCGATCAGGCATACCCATTTGACGCCGAGTAGCACTGACGTTCTCCAGGTCATGGGTTTTGACCTGAAATCCATTCTGGCGCAAATGTTTGACCCAATCCTCGCAGCATCCGCAATAGGGGCTCTTGAAAACATCCGCCATCGGTTGGGCCAACGCGGTACCAACCATCATGATCAGCATCAGGGGCAGCAAACGGATTCGACTACGCATAACGATCATCCTCAAACCATGTGAATAGCACGAGTTTGACCATTCCCCCCCTACGGGAAGCTGACCCCAAGATTACATTTGCGTAATGTTCAATGAGCATGGTCACCATGCTCATGATCGTGCGCCATACCCTCATGGACATGACCGTCACTGCCGGCGACCAATTGGCGGTATTCCTCAGACGAAAGGCTCGGCAATGCCTTGAGGAAGGCCGTCAGGTCCCAGATGGCGCCATCCCCCATACCACCTTGGGCCCAGGCTGGCATCCCGGAAGCCTTGATGCCATGCTTGATGATCCAGAAGCGTCTGGCATCAAGTCTGGAGAGATCATCCGCAGTCGGTGCAAGGCTGAGATTGGGCGGTTGAGGGTACAAGCCCTGGCGGATTTCCGATTTCTGGACCCCGGGGATCAGGTGGCATCCTGCACACATGGCGGCATAGTTACCGGCACCTCGCTGAATTCGACCTGCGTCAGTCAAGTCTGTAGGAGGCACAATATCTCGAGTCTGTCGTGCAAGGGCGCGATCCCGTACCCATGTGATTAAGTTAAGAACAATGCCACTGTGCGGGCTATCGGCCGCTACATCAACGAAGCCGGCGTGAACAAGAGTGCCGCCGGTGATCAGACCTGTGCCGATCAGGGCCAGGCCAATTAGAGTTTTTCTCATGGGGAATCGGTATCGGTTGGGGATCTGAATTCTTGATTTTCTCGACTAACGGTTGGATGACCGATGGATTACATTACCGTAATCTTAGGGACATCTTTACCGGCCACGGCACAATATCGGGTCACCATCACCAATGCGCTGGAGCCGTCCATGAAGATCCTGGTCGTAGAAGACGAAGCCAAAACGGGGGATTACCTCAAACAGGGGCTATCCGAGGCTGGTTTTGTCGTGGATTTGGCCCGGGATGGATTGGATGGCCTGCATCTGGCGCTCACTGAGGCCTATGACTTAGCCATTCTTGATGTCATGCTGCCTGGCTTGGATGGCTGGAAAATTTTGGAGGGCATTCGGCGAGCAGGCAAGGAAATGCCCGTGCTTTTCTTAACGGCCCGAGATGATGTAGAGGATAGAGTCAAAGGCTTGGAACTGGGTGCCGATGACTATCTGGTCAAACCTTTCGCCTTCGCCGAGCTGCTGGCCCGGGTACGCACCCTGCTGCGTCGCGGCGGCAAGGTCAAGGAAGCTGACTCCCTGAAAGCGGCGGACTTAGAACTGGACTTAATGCGCCGCCGAGTCACCCGCGCCGGCAAGAAGATCGACCTCACCTCCAAGGAATTCTCCCTGCTGGAACTGCTGCTGCGCCGCCAGGGGGAGGTGCTGCCCCGATCCTTGATCGCCTCCCAGGTCTGGGACATGAACTTCGACAGCGACACCAATGTGATTGAAGTCGCAATTCGGCGACTTCGCGCCAAGATGGACGACGGCTTCGAGCCCAAGTTGATTCAAACCGTGCGTGGCATGGGCTATGTGTTGGAGGTCAGCGCATGAGGACTTTGATTGGCCGCAAATCCATCACCGTCCGGCTGACGCTGTTGTTTGCGACGGTCTCCACGGCCATTCTACTGCTACTGGGATTATTGATTGGCACCCTTGTAGAGCACCATTTCGAAGAATTGGATATGGAAACCCTCAACGGCAAGATGGAACTCCTCCAGACCGCCATTGGGAATATCCGAACTTCCGAAGAGTTGTCTGTTCTATCAACAAAACTTGATGGGGCTTTGGTTGGGCACCATGGCTTGGCCGTGCTGGTCACGACCCATGATCGGCAGAATCTATTCCTGACCAGTGGAGCCATCTTTCCCGATGAAGTATTAACTCAGGGAAGCAACAAAATGACTTCAACCCTTTGGACCGATACAAACCACAGTACTTACCGTGGTATTGCCGCCAGGGTGCCGACCGGAATTCCCGGTGGCAAGCCGCTGACGGTTGCCATCTCTACGAACCTATCCACCCATGAGCATTTCATGAGCTCATTCCAAATAACCCTTTGGTTAGTGGTTGGCGCTGCAGCGCTGCTGACCGGGTTTCTCGGTTGGGTTGTTGCGAGGAGAGGACTGGCCCCCCTCAGAATCATCAGCCAGGGGGCCGCGGACATTACGGCCAATAGCCTGGACCAACGCCTTGCAGTCGCGACTATTCCTCTGGAACTGGCTGAGGTTGCCGAGACACTTAATGGCATGTTGGCCCGGCTACAGGAGTCCTTTCGACGGTTGTCGGATTTTTCTTCCGATCTGGCCCATGAATTGCGGACTCCGGTCAGCAATCTGCTGACACAGACTCAGGTAACGCTCTCCAAGAGCCGAACGGCAGAGGAATACAAGAATGTCCTCGCCTCCAACTCGGAGGAGTTTGAACGCTTGTCCCGCATGATCGCCGACATGCTTTTCCTGGCCAAAGCGGATAACGATCTCATCATTCCCCACCAAGAGCGGATCGACCTCGCCGAGGAAACAAAGGGGATTCTGGAGTTCTATGAAATAGTGGCTGAGGACAAAGGAATAAAGCTGACCTGTTCTGGCGGCGGACAGGTCCTGGGGGACCGGCTGATGCTGCGCAGGGCCATCAACAATATTCTCTCCAATGCCATTCGCCATACCCCGCAGGGAGGCATGGTCGCCATTCAAATCGACAGCGATGGTGAGAAGGTGAAATGGACCGTGGAGAACACAGGAAACACAATTCCTGCCGAACACCTGCCCCGGCTCTTTGACCGCTTCTATCGCGTGGATGCTTCGCGGCAACGCTTCAGTGACGGCGCAGGACTCGGATTGGCGATCACCCAGTCGATCTTACGTGCCCATGGGGGAACTGCTTCTGTTTTTTCTCACGATGGAGTTACCCGATTTGATCTAATCCTACCCAAAGTAATTAGGATTGGTGCGCATACCTGATGGGTGGCTTGACCTTTCGCGTCAATGCGCCCCAGGAATGTGATCGGACTCAGTTTTCCCGTGATATTCCTCGGCGCGCACCTGTGACAACTCGTTGAGTATTCCGCAATCCCTGGCTAGCCGCGACGCCCCGCACTGTTGGCGCAACTCACGCAACTGTTCTTCCAAATGCTTGAGTTCGTCGATACGCGCAGTTACATGGCCAATATGGGCATCCAGTAGCGTATTGACCGTTTCGCAGTTTTCATCGGGTGCATCGCGAAAGCGCAGCAGAATGCGGATCTCATCCAAGGTCATGTCCAATGATCTGCAACGGCGGATAAACGACAGCCGCTCGACGTGCTTTTCGTCGTACAGACGGTAGTTGCCTTCCGAGCGTGCCGGCGCAGGCAACAGGCCATCACGCTCATAGTAGCGGATGGTTTCAACTGGACAACCCGTTTGCCGGGCGAGTTCCCCGATCTTCAGTACCGTATTCATTCGTTTCTCCAAGAACAGCTTGACTCTATAGTAACTATAGGGTGTTGAATGAACAACATCGGAATAGAACGTAGGAGTTCCAAGCGTGAACGAATGTGTGTCCAAGACTTGCGGCAGCTCGGTACCAGCCCCCGCCGCCGTCGTCCCCGCACCGGAAATTACAGGTGGTATGCGCACCGTTCTCATCATTTCCCAGATGGACTGCCCCACGGAGGAAGCGTTAATTCGTGGCAAGTTGGCCGGAATGGCTGGGATCAGGAATTTGGACTTCAATCTCCTGCAGCGCACCCTGACGCTGATCCATGATCCTGAAGCGCTGGCACCCGCCATAGCGGCCATTCAGTCGCTGGGCATGGAAGCCGTGTTGCCCAAGAGTTCGAGCGGTGTCGCTGAAACGCCGTTAGCCGAGAAGTTTACATGGTGGCCACTCGCCCTATCCGGTGTGGCAGCCACAGCGGCCGAAGCCGTGCACTGGTTCGACGGCGGCGACCACCGGATTGAGGCGGTACTGTCGATCATCGCCATTCTCGTCGGCGGTCTGCCCACCTATAAGAAAGGTTGGATCGCGCTCAAGAATCTCAATCTCAACATCAATGCCCTCATGTCCATTGCTGTGACAGGCGCACTGCTGATTGGCCAGTGGCCTGAGGGGGCCATGGTGATGTTCCTCTTTGCGCTGGCTGAAGTCATTGAGGCAAAGTCCCTTGACCGGGCGCGCAACGCAATCCGGGGCTTGCTGTCTCTTGCCCCGGATAAGGCGACCGTTCGCCAAGCTGACGATCGCTGGGTCGAAGTTGAGGCCACATCGGTGCCATTGGATGCACGGGTACGGGTGCGACCGGGGGAACGAATCGCACTGGATGGCGTGATCGTTTCTGGCGGTTCTACGGTCAACCAGGCCCCGATTACCGGTGAGAGTCTGCCGGTAGACAAAGCCGAAGGCGACCTGGTGTTCGCCGGCACGATCAACGAGGCGGGCTCATTCGAGTACAAAGTCACTGCTACGGCCACAAACTCGACCCTCGCCCGCATCATCCACGCCGTCGAGGCAGCCCAAGGAGCGCGTGCGCCAACGCAGCGCTTTGTCGACCGGTTCGCGCGTATCTACACCCCCGCGGTGTTCGCCGTCGCCATCGGCATGGCGGCCGTACCGCCGCTGGTCTTTGGCACCCCGTGGTTCGATGCCGTCTACAAGGCGCTGGTGCTACTGGTCATTGCCTGTCCCTGCGCGCTAGTCATCTCGACGCCGGTCACCATCGTCAGCGGACTGGCAGCAGCGGCACGCCATGGGATTCTCATCAAAGGCGGCGTCTATCTGGAGCAAGGACGCCTTCTGGCGGCGCTGGCGCTCGACAAAACGGGCACGCTGACCCATGGCCGACCGGTGCAGACCGACTTCGCACTTTTGGCAGGAGGTGATGAAACGATGGTACGAAGTCTCGCCGCCAGCCTTGCCGGGCGTTCTGACCATCCGGTATCCCAGGCCGTAGTCCGAGCGGCATCTGATGCAGGGATTGCCGTCCGGGCAGTAGATGGCTTCGCCGCTATCCCAGGGCGGGGAGTGCGCGGCTCGATTGAAGGAAAGACCTACCAGTTCGGCAATCATCGGTTGATTGAGGAGTTAAGCCTTTGCTCGCCTGCTTTAGAGGCCCGGCTCGACGTTTTGGAACAGCAAGGTAAGACCGTCGTGCTACTGGCAGATGAAACTCGGGTGCTGGCAATTCTCGCCGTCGCCGATACGGTGCGAGAAACGAGCCGGGAGGCCATTGCGGAGCTGCACCGCCTCGGCGTGAAGACCGTCATGCTGACCGGTGACAATCCGCACACGGCGCAAGCCATTGCCGCCCAGGTGGGCATCGACGAGGCACGCGGCAACCAGTTGCCCGAAGACAAGCTGGTTGCCATTGAGTCCCTACGCGCCGACTTTGGGCCTGTCGGTATGGTCGGCGATGGCATCAATGATGCTCCAGCCCTGGCCCGCGCAGACATCGGCTTTGCCATGGGCGCCGCCGGTACCGATACGGCCATCGAGACGGCCGACGTGGCGCTGATGGACGACGACCTGCGCAAACTGCCTCTCTTTATACGAATTTCCCATGCCGCCGCTTCGGTGCTGCGACAGAACATAGCGCTGGCCTTGAGCATCAAGGCCGTCTTCATCGGCCTGGTCTTTATCGGCAAGGCCACCATGTGGATGGCGGTCTTTGCCGACATGGGAGCGAGCCTGCTGGTGGTCGCGAACGGACTCCGGTTATTGCGGAGGTGATGATGCAAGACTATGTTGAATCAATCCATTCCTGGAAGAGATCGATCATGAAAAAGACACTTTTGGTTGCCGTAATGTCTGCCGTGGTTCTCTCGGCTTCGCCGGTTTTCGCCGAGCCGGCGCCCGCCGACAAAGGGGTGCAGGCCAAGCCATCGGCGCCGAACGTGCCCGGCACTGATATTCCATTGACGCGATAACCCCCATCTCGGGATAATCCCCAGCCATGTTCCGCCGATTCTGTCTCCGCTCACGTTCTCTTCTGGCGATGCTGCTGGCCTTTTGCCTGGTCAACGCATCGCTGTGGGGGTATGGCGCGGAGGCTATGGCGGATGCCTTATCCGACGAAATCAGCTTTTCTGTCGTCGCTGGAGATACCGGCGATCACGCATCCACCGAGAAGCTCTGCAATCATGGCTGTCATGCACAGACCCATTTGACGGGCCTCGATTCCAGCGTACCCACGATCAGTCTGCCCGCTACCGAAACCGTTTTCAGTAGCGAGGGATCCGTCGTTGGCGCCTCCCAGCCTCATGACGGTCTTTTCCGTCCGCCCCGAAACACCTTTCAAGCCTAAACCGACATCGTTCGTTAGCGGATGCCTCATGGCAGTCCGTTTTTTCATCGCTTGAAAGGTTTCTCCCATGCTGTTCGACACCCCTGCCGGGGAACGCGGCTTGCTGCGTCGTCTCGGCCTTCTGACGGGCTTGCTCCTTATTATCAGCGGCGCCCATGCGACAGGTTCGCTAACCCTGGGCGACGCGTTGCACCTTGCGGAATCAGCCAATCCGGCTCTGCGTGCCGCCCGTGCCGGTGTCGAAGCAGCCGAAGGCCAGCTACGGGATGCCTCCGGCCTGCTCTATAACAATCCTCAACTGACTACCGACCAGACCCGGCGCCGCGCCCGCCAGCTGGGGCGCGAGGACAGCCGATTTCATGAACAGTCCGTCGGCATCTCCCAGACCTTCGAGATTGCCGGCCAGGCCGGCTACCGGCGCGAGGCAGCCTCCCGCGATCTTGCCGCCGTCACAGCAAACATTGACGAGGTTCGCCGCCAAGTGCGTGCCGAGGTCGAACAGCGCTTTTACCGGGTGCTCGTGCTACAACGGCGTATCGAGACTGAGCACGAGGCCCTTACCTCGGTTGAAACCGCCGCTGCGGCGGTCCGCCGACGTGTGACCGTTGGCGAGGACAGCCGGCTTGACGGCAACTTGGCGACCGTGGAAGCCGAACGCGGTCGCAACCAACTTGCCGTGCTGGAGGAACAGCTCCTTCAGGGACGGACGGAATTGGCCGCTGCGTTGCAGTTGCCTGTCGCTTCTCTGCCGGAAGCCATCGGCGAGCTACAGACCTCCCGACCGGAGATTGCCCTGGATGACTTGCTGGCATCGGTTCGGGAACGACCATTGCTAAAAATGCTGGAATACCGGGAACAGGCCGCCCGCAATCGACTGGGGCTGGAACGGGCCGCCGTCTATCCGGACGTTACCGTGGGACTGAGTAGCGGGCACGAAGCCCCCTATGATGCGCGGGAACAATACACCCGGCTAACCCTTTCCATTCCGCTGCCCTTATTCCGGCGTAACGATGCCGGGATTGGCAGGGCAACGACCGAACTGACCCAGGCCGAGATTGAGCGGCAAGCCACCGAGCGCGACGTGGCCGCCCAGGTACGCAGCCTGTGGCAGCGCCTGGACAGCCTGCATGCCCGGGTCAAACGCTACGCCGAATCGGTATTGCCGGCCCTGGACGAGAACCGACGACTGTCCTCCACCGCCTACAAGGCCGGCGAGATCGGGCTGCTGCAACTTCTGCTGGTCAATCGCCAGTTGCTGGACGCCCGACGCGACTATCTCGATGCCTTTGGCGACTTCATTCAAACCCGTATTGTCCTGGAGCAGATGGCCGGCAGGCCCCTTGTCCGCGCCAACGCCTCCCCGGAGAAAAAATAATGTCTCACCCCCTCCCAACCGTTGCCTTGATCTTTGCGCTTTTGTTAGCCGCCTGTGGCCGCAATACCCCCGAGCCCAAGCCAGCTGAGCAAACCACGGCCACCCAGGAAAAACCTGCCGCCGGTGACCAGAAGGCTCAAACCGAAGCAGCCGAGTCCGAAACCGGTCAGATCCAACTGTCCGAAGATGCAATCAAGCAAGCCCACCTCCTGACCGAAGAGGCCACGGAAATGGAGGTTCATGAGCGTATTCCACTGACCGCGACCATCCAGGCCAATCAGGATCGTCTGGCCCATGTCGCCCCGCGGGTACCGGGGCGGATTACCGGCATTAGCGCCAAGCTGGGCGACCGAGTCAAAGCCGGCCAAGCCCTGGCCAGCCTGGACAGTATCGAGCTTGGGGAAGCGCAGTCGGCCTATCTCCAAGCCGAAAGCCAATTCAAGCTGGCCCAGGCCGACTTCGACCGGGCAGAGAAACTTTACGCCGAACAAATCGTGCCGCAGAAAGACTATCTGCGTAGTCGTGCCGAGCAAGAGAAGGCCCGGGCCAGCCTGCGGGCGGCAACAGACAAGCTGCGCATGATGGGCGTAACACCGACCCGGTCGGAAAGTGCTGTATCGGTGTTCCCGGTCAACGCGCCTTTTGCCGGAACCGTCATCGAGAAGAAGGCCGTGCTGGGCGAACTCGCCCAGCCGGACAAGCCCCTGTTTACCGTAGCCGATCTTTCTTCGGTCTGGATTGAAGCCAGCCTGTTCGAGAAGGATCTAGGCAAGGTACGTGTCGGCGCCCAGGCGGGCGTCACCGTGGCGGCTTATCCGAATGAGGTCTTCAAAGGAAGGCTGACCTATATCAGCAGCGTCATGGACAAGGAGAGTCGCACCATCAAGGCTCGGGTGGAAGTGCCCAATACCGACGGCAGGCTCAAGCCGGACATGTTTGCTACGGCGGCTATCGACACCACCTCTGCGGCCAAGGCGCTCACCGTTCCGGCCAGCGCGGTACTCCTGATGGAAGGAAAAAAGGTGGTCTTCGTCAAGGAAAAAGGCGGATTCGAGAAGCGAGCCATCGAACTGGGTGACAACCTCGGCGGACGGTTCGTGGTCAAGGACGGTATTGAAGAAGGCGATACGGTGGTGGTTCAGGGCGCTTATGCCCTGAAGGCCCGCTTACTGAAATCCAAGATCGGCGATCACGACTGAGAAATCATCATGCTCAACAAAATTGTCGAAGTCTCGCTGCGCTACAAGCTGCTCGTGTTGGTGGCCGCCATCCTGGTGGTGGTGATGGGTATCCGGGCCTGGCAACGGGTGCCGCTGGATGCCTTCCCGGATGTCACGCCGATCCAGGTCAACGTCTATACAGAATCTGCCGGCCTGGCAGCCGAAGATGTGGAAAAGCTGGTCACCGTTCCGGTCGAATCGGTCATGGCCGGTCTGCCCAAGGTAGAGGAAATCCGGTCCACCTCGCTGTTTGGACTCTCCTATGTCAGCGTCTATTTCCGGGACGATATGGATGTCCAGCTGGCCCGCCGTCTGGTCAGCGAGAAGCTGGCCGAAGCGAAATCCCGCCTGCCCGAAGGTTACGGGGAGCCCTCCCTGGGGCCGAATGCTTCCGGTCTGGGCCAAGTGTTCTGGTACACCCTGGAAGCCATGGACGACAAACTCTCCAACATGGACCTGCGCAGCGCCCAGGACTGGGGCGTGCGCATGATCCTGCGGACCACGCCGGGCGTGGACGACGTGCTCACCTGGGGCGGTGATGAGAAGCAGTTCCAGGTGCTGATCGACCCCCGCCGGCTAATCAAATACGGCCTTGGCTACAAGGAGGTAATGACGGCCATCACTGCCAACAATCGGCAGGTCGGCGGCCAGTACATCAATCTCCAGCGTGAGCAGTATCTGGTGCGCGGCCTGGGCCTGGTGACCAATGCCGAAGAGATCGGCGGCATTCTGGTGGCCCAGCGCGACGGTACGCCGATTTACGTCCGGGACGTAGCGGATATCCGCGCGGCCCCCGCGCTGCGTACCGGTGCTGTGACCAAGGACGGCAAGGAAGCGGTGCTCGGCATGGCCCTGGCCCGTACCGGCGAGAACGCCCAGCAGGTGGTTGAAGCCGTACGCGACAAGCTGGCGACGGCTTTGAAGACCTTGCCGGAGAACATCAAACTCGATGTGGCCTATGACCGCACCGACCTGATCGGCAAGGCCATCTCGATGGCTGACCGTGCCATGTTGGAAGGCGCCGTGCTGGTGATTGCCGTCCTGTTCCTGTTCCTGGGGGAAGTACGCTCGGCCCTGATCGTGGTGGTCGCCATTCCCATGGCGCGGCTGATCGCTTTTCTTTTCATGGACGAGGTGGGCATGACGGCCAATCTCATGTCCCTGGGCGGGCTCATCATCGGTTTGGGGATGACCATCGACGGCCCGGTGGTGCTGGTGGAAAACGCCTACCGCCTCTTGTCCCATCACGCCGGCAAGCCGGTCAGCCGGACCGCGGTGGTGCTGGAGGCGGCCCGGGAGGTGATGAACCCGATTGCCTTCGGGGTGCTCATCATCATCGTGGTCTTTCTACCACTCTTCGCGCTGACGGGGCTGGAGGGCAAACTGTTCAAGCCCCTGGCCATCAATATGACCTTCGCCATGCTGGGCTCCCTGATCCTGACCTTGACCCTGATGCCGGTACTCGCCGCCCTTGGGTTGCGAGCCAAGAAGGAAGAAGATCCGTGGCTGATCCGCAAAATCAAGCCCCGTTTCGAGCCGCTGCTGCTGTGGGCGCTGGCTCATAAGAAACGGGTCATGATGACCACCGGCGCCTTGTTCGTCGCATCGCTGGCGCTGTTTCCCTTCCTCGGCAAGGAGTTCATGCCCAATCTGCAGGAACAGGGCCTCATGTTCCGGGTGACCAGCATTCCGTCAACCTCCTTGGAGGAGTCCATTGCGGTTTCCCAGCGCATCGAAGCGGCCCTGAAAGCCTTTCCCCAGGTCAACCACGCCTTGGCCATGATTGGACGTGCGGAAAAAGGCGAGACGGCGGACGTGAACTACATGGAAATCCTGGTGGATCTGAAGCCTCACGAGACCTGGCCAGAACGGATAACCTACCAAGAGCTTTCTGCCAAGCTGCAGGCACGGCTGGAACAGGAGGTACCGACGGTGGTTCTGGCAGCGACCCAGCCAATCCAGATGCGGGTCGAGGAGCTGATTTCCGGGGTACGAGCGACGCTGGCCCTGAAAATCTACGGGGAAGACTTAGCCACGCTGGACCGTCTGTCCGCCGAGGCCAAAGAGATCGTCGAGAAGGTACCCGGGGCCACCGATGTGGCGCTGGAAGCCAATCAAGGTAAACCGCAGATGGTGATCAAAGTGAATCGCCCGGAGGCCGCCCGTTACGGCATCAACGCCGACGATGTACTCGACGTGGTGCAAGCCGGCATCGGCGGCAAGGCCGTCAGCACGGTGATTGAAGGCGTGCGCCGCTACGCCATCCAGGTTTGGTTGCCGGTCGAGTTCCGCGATAGCGTCGAGGCGGTGAGCGCCATTCCGATCCGTACCGCGGGCGGTGCCATCGTACCTTTGTCGCGGGTCGCGACGGTGGAATTGGCGGAGGGCTATTCCTTCGTGCGCCGCGAGCAGTTACAGCGCTACGCGGTGCTACAGCTGGATGTCAAAGGGCGCGACGTGGACGGCTTTGTCCGGGAGGCGGATGCTCGGCTCAAGGCTCAGCTGAAGCTGCCCAGCGGCTACTGGCAGGAATGGGGCGGCGCCTTCGCCAATCAGCAGCGGGCCATGGCCAAGCTGGCGGTGATCGTGCCGCTCACCATCGGGCTGATCTTCATCCTGCTCTACACCGCCTTCAACTCGGTACGCTATGCCACGCTGATCATTGCCAACGTACCCTTCGCTGCCATCGGCGGTATTCTTTCGCTTTTCGTCAGTGGCCAGTACCTGTCTGTGCCGGCGGCGGTGGGCTTCATCGCCGTCTTCGGCGTCGCCATGCTGAACGGCATCGTACTGGTGTCCTTTCTCAATGGACTGAAGGAACAAGGCATGGCGATTCGGGATATCGTGGTCCAGGGGGCCGTGCTGCGATTGCGGCCGGTATTGATGACGGCACTGGTGGAAGTCCTCGGTCTGATCCCCTTCCTTCTGGCAACCGGGGTGGGATCGGAGGTTCTGCGGCCACTGGCGACGGTCGTGGTCGGCGGGCTCATGACGTCCACTGCGCTGACCCTATTCATCTTGCCACTCGTTTACGAGTGGATGGAGCAACGCAGGCAATCCCGTACTTTGGAGGGAAAGGTCACATGAAGGAAATCAAGGCATTTATTCATCCCCACCGGACGGCTGCAGTCATCCAAGCACTCAAAGACTCTGCCGTATGCGATGCGCAAGCCGGTGCAGCGTGCTTCCATATCGCGGTTTCACCGGTACAGTGTATTCATACGGAGGGAGATTCCGTACAGCAGCACTACTCGGTCGAACTGGGCGAGCCGGTTATTCTTCAGAACCGACTGGAACTGGTGTGTAACGATGAGGCGGCTGATGTCCTGGTCGAACTGATTGTTCGTCTTGGGCATGCGGGACAGGACTGCTCAGGATGGGTGCAAGTCCATTCACTGGAACGACGTGTGCCGATTGCTTGAAGGGGGTAAAGGTTACCGGACATGATTGATGTAGATGATTACATTGCCGCCGCAGAACGCGAAAACACCAGAAAAAGCTATGCCTCGGCGTTGCGTCACTTTGAAGTCGAATGGAAAGGCCTGCTGCCGGCGACGGGGGAGTCCGTTGCCCGTTATCTGGCTGCCTATGCCCAAACCCTGTCCATCAACACCCTCAAAAGCCGGTTGTCGGCCATCTCCCGCTGGCATGCCGACCATGGTTTTGCTGACCCGACCCGCCTCCCCATGGTTCGTCAGGTCCTCAAAGGCATCCGCAGTCTCCATACAACTCCTGAGAAACGGGCAAAACCCCTGCAGTTGGAGCTGCTGCAACAGGTCAACGACTGGATACAGCGGGAATTCACCACCGCCCACAACCAGGGAGATCAAGCGAGGCTCTTGAAACTGGCCCGCAACCAGGCGCTGCTGTTGCTCGGGTTCTGGAGGGGGTTCCGCTCTGACGAGCTGGTGAACCTCCGGGTTGAGCACGTCGAAATTACAGTGGGGGAAGGCCTAGTTTGTTATTTACCGCGCAGTAAAGGTGATCGGCAATACGAAGGTAGAACCTTCCGTTGCCCGGCACTTTCGCGCTTGTGCCCTGTAACGGCCTATCAGGCCTGGATTGCCTTGTCCGGATTGACGGAGGGGCCGGTATTTCGGCGGGTGGATCGGTGGGGGCATATTGGAGAAGGCGGGCTGGCGCCAAACAGCATTATTCCGCTACTGAGGGATCTGTTTGCTGAAGTTGGCATCGAGAACCCGGATGAATTCAGCAGCCATTCGCTACGCCGGGGATTTGCCGGCTGGGCTCGATCCAGCGGCTGGGATTTAAAGGAATTAATGGAGTACGTCGGGTGGAAGGACATCAAGTCGGCCATGCGTTATCTGGACGTCACGGATATCGACTTAAAGGCCAGATTTAACCAAGGTCTTAACCCTTAGCGAATCATTTCATTCAAACGCTCGTGCAGGTATTCAGATGTCGTCTGC
Source organism: Rhodocyclaceae bacterium (assembly GCA_036504515.1). GTDB lineage: Bacteria > Pseudomonadota > Gammaproteobacteria > Burkholderiales > Rhodocyclaceae > AWTP1-18. The sequence continues at coordinate 539,116 of DASXVA010000009.1, read as the reverse complement.
TGACTCACACCGCCTAAGCATACTCACCACTCAAGAAACCCAGGAGCTCTATGGCTTGCCACTTTTTTCTGAAGAAGATCGGCTGCTATATTTTGATTTGAGTGCACCGGAGCAGGTAGCAGTCGAAGCCCGCACCGTCTCCGTCGGCATCTACCTAGCCCTAGAGTTGGGATATTTCAAAGCCAAACGACAGTTCTTTTCCTTCGAGCAGGACGACGTTTTGGATGACCTGCACTATTTGTTGGAACGCTACTTTCCGGATAGGACAATGGATGCGATCAAGCTTCCATCAAGGCCGACGAGAGTTGCAAATCAGCAGACCATCCTCACGCTTTTCGACTATCGTCTTTGCGATAGCACGGCCAAGGCTGAACTTGAACAGAAGGCCCAGCGAATTGCCGCCTTGTCGACTCAGCCGTTGTACATCCTGCGGGAATCGCTGCAGCACCTGACCAATCAGCGTGTTGTTGCCCCCCAATACACCACGCTCCAGGACATGATCGGCAGGGTGGTCACGCACGAGCGTCATCGTGTCACCCGGCTTCTAGGGGAAAGTGCCACACCGCAGTTATTGCAACGGCTTGATGCCCTATTGCAGGCCGATGAGCAGATGTACCGAATTAGTGCTCTTAAACGCGAACCCAAGGACTTCAGCCACAAAGAACTCAAGCGAGAAGTCGAACGCCGAAAATTCTTTCAACCGTTGCACGAATTCGCCCAAGCCTTCCTTGCAAAAGCAGGCCTCTCGAACGAGAGCGGAAAATATTATGCATCACTGGTGAAGTTCTACACGGTCTATAAGCTACAGCGCATGCAAAAAGGGACAACACGGCTTTACCTGCTGTGTTTTGCCTTCCATCGATTCCGCCAAATCAACGACAACCTGATCGAAGCGTTCATTCATCTTGTTGATCACTACGAGAAGTTGGCAAAACGTGCCGCACAAGAGGCAATGCAACAAGCCCTGGCCGATGCAAGCGAGAACCTTCAGGCGGCCGGTGAGGTGCTGAACCTTTTTATTGATAAATCGATTCCAGACGATGCCCCCTTTACCGTCGTTCAGGAAAAAGCATTCTCGCTACTGGAGCCTGAGACTTTCCCCGCAGTAGCAGACTATTTGCGGAATATCACTTTCGACAAGACTCGCTTTGAGTGGTCTCACTGCACAACGTTATCACTCACCTTCAAGCGAAATCTTCGGCACCTGTTTTCTGAACTGGATTTCGCCGGTCGCGTGGAGGATGCACCGTTGATGAGTGCCGTGACCTTCTTGCAAGAGATACTTCGTCAAGGTAAATCACCACGGCAAATCAACCCAGCCTTGTTTCCAACGGCAATAATCCCGAAGAGCCTGCGTCGTTATCTGTTCTCCGATGAGGATGATGGCTCCGAAGAAGATACCGATGGCGATTTGAATCTTGATCGCTACGAGTTTCTGGTCTACCGCCTGTTGCGTAATGCATTGGAATCCGGCGACTTATTCGTGAAAAACAGTAACGAGTTTCGCCGATTTGAAGATGACTTGATCAGCGATGAGCGCTGGCAAAACAAAGAGGCCGTGTTGAAGGAGATCGGTGCTCCCATATTGCTGAGACCCATCGAAGAAACTTTGGCAACCTTTCGTGAAGCCTTAGAAAGTCGATTTTCCGAGGTCAACAAACGGATCGCTGTTTGTGAAAACGAGCATATCAAGGTCAGTGGTCGTGGGGATAAAAAGCGCTGGTCACTGATTTACCCTATGGCGGAAGAGCCTGTTAACAGTTCCTTTTATCGTCAGCTGCCTGGTATCGGTATCGCCGATCTACTCGGTTTTGTAGCCAGCAATACAGGTTTCCTCGGCGCGTTCACCCATGTGCTTGATCGTTACGTCAAACACGATCCTGATCCTCGGGAAATTCTTGCGTGCGTGGTTGCTCTTGGCACCAATATGGGGCTCTGGAAGATGGCAGAGGTATCCGGGCTGAGTTTTTCGTCGCTGATCACCACCTCACGTAACTTCCTGCGGCCGGAAACCTTACGCGCAGCGAATGACGCGATTAGTAATGCAATTGCGAAACTTCCGGCATTTCATCTTTACGATATCCGTAACGAAATACACTCCAGCAGCGATGGTCAACGCATTGAAACTCAGATTGATACTTTCAATGCCCGACATTCCCCTAAGTATTTTGGATTGGACAAAGGGGTAAGTGCCTGCACACTTGTTGCCAACAATGTTCCGATCAATGCCCGAATCATTGGAACCCATGAGCACGAGAGCCATTATGTGTTTGATCTGCTCTACAACAACACTTCAGATATCAAGCCAGAACGGCATTCAACGGATACGCATGGCACCAATCAGGTCAATTTTTGGATTTTGCACACGTTCGGCTACGGTTTTGCCCCCAGATATCGCAATCTGCACAAAAAGACCGAGAAGTTGGTTGGTTTCGAGAGCCCAGGCCGCTATCCCTCTGACTTTTTGATCAAACCATCACGGAAAACTTATGATGAGTTGATCATTCAGGAATGGCCCAACATTCAACGCATCATGGCCTCATTGGCGCAAAAGGACACGACACAGGCCACTATTGTCCGAAAACTTAGCAGTTACGCGCGGCAGAATCAGACTAAAAAAGCGCTATGGGAACTCGATAACATCTGCCGGACAATTTACATCCTAGATTTTATTGATGACGTGGGGCTTCGCCAAAGTGTTCAAAAGGCCTTGAATAGGGGAGAGGCCTATCATCGATTCCGCAGGGCAGTGGCTTACGTCAATGCTGGAAAATTCAAAGTACAGACCGAAGCAGAGCAACAGGTCTGGAATGAGTGTTCACGACTGATTGCAAATGCAATCATCTACTACAACACCGTACTGCTCTCGAAAGTTTATGAACAGAAGCTGGCGGCAGGGGACCATGACGCGATAGCCATCATCCAAGGAGTCTCGCCGGTAGCTTGGCAACATGTCAATCTATTCGGGAAGTTCGAGTTCAGTGATACGACGCCCATTATTGATATCGACGCACTAGCGGCGTGCTACGCCGACCCGGCATATTGGAATAAGGCGATGACTGAGGTTCAAGAGGGGCCGGTTGCCTAACTTTACATTTTTGGGGGTTGGGCAGAATTAGCCAAACTCCCGTGAGATTACTTAACCGGTTGCCTCTGAAGAGGCAGTTTCTGGCTCAAGCAGCCAAAGACATTTCCCCTTTGAGTCTTTGGTCACTTCCTGCAAGACCCGATCATGGTCGGCGAGTTCTGCTTCGCTAGCGCGAACAATCTTCAATGGCGGCCGTTCGGCACTCAAGGTGGCATTCACTTCTTGTTGAGGCGATTCCAGATCCATGACCAGACTTTCCTGGCCCCGGGTCATGGCGAGATAGACCTCGGCCAGCAATTCAGCATCGAGCAAGGCGCCGTGGAGCTGGCGGCTTGAGTTGTCTATGCTGTATTCGTTACAGAGGGCATCAAGATTGTTGCGCTTACCTGGCCTAAGCTCCCGGGCCATGCGCAGCGTGTCGATGACGCCACCGCAAAGCTTGTCAATGGGTTCGCGGTCGAGAAGACTGAACTCGTAATTGAGAAAGCCGACGTCAAAGTTGGCGTTATGGATGACCAATTCGGCATCCTGCAGGAAGTCAGCCAACTCATCCATGATGTCAGCGAACTTGGGCTTGTCCGCCAGGAACTCGATGCTGATGCCGTGCACGGCTTGGGCGCCCGCATCAATATTGCGTTCGGGATTCACGTAGCGATGGAAATGCCGGCCGGTAAACTTGCGATCAACCATTTCGACGCCAGCAACTTCGATGATTCGGTCACCAAGACGCCACTCAAGCCCGGTGGTTTCCGTATCCAGTACGATTTGCCGCATTGCCATCAGCGCCCTCCTCTCACTTTTTCAACACCACGTCGGGCCAGGGCATCGGCCCGTTCGTTTTCCGGATGGCCGTTATGGCCCCGGACCCAGAGCCATTCCAGTTCATGGCGACTGGCTTCAGTATCGAGTGCCTGCCAGAGGTCGACATTCTTTACCGGTTTCTTGTCGGCGGTTTTCCAGCCGCGCTTTTTCCAGCCGCTGATCCACTCGCTGATCCCTTTTTGCACATACTGGGAGTCTGTGTGAACCCGGGCCTTGACTGGTCGTTTCAGGGCTCTCAGGGCCTCAATGACGGCCATCAACTCCATCCGGTTATTGGTAGTGTCAGCTTCGCCGCCGAAAAGCTCTTTTTCATTAGCTCCCGCACGAAGGAGTGCCCCCCAACCGCCTGGTCCAGGATTGCCGCTGCAGGCACCGTCGGTGTAAATGTCGATATTTTTTTCAGTCATGAGTCTGTGTTCGAGTTTTTCTGAGCAACGGAGACAAGGGCCTTTGCGCGAGCCATGCGGTCACTCCAGAGAGGGGTGATAAGCCGCATACCGTGCTGTCGTTTGATGGCCTGCATGATGTAAACAGCGCCAGCATAGGGCCACCAACGGTCACCGGCGGGTTCCATGAATGAGTAACGACGCAGCCATTTAGCTTGGTCAAAAGGCGGTGCATAGCAACCGAAGGCGCCAGCACGGGTTTCAAATCCTAATAGAGCAAACCAGTCCTTGAGACGAGGCACGCTGATATAGCGACCAGCCCAGGGTGCTTGCTGCTTGTGTCGTCGGTAAGCACGCTTGATACCCCAGAGACTGAAGGGATTGAAACCGGTGATGACGACCTGCCCTTCCGGGACAAGAATACGTTCCACTTCTCGCAGAATCTGGTGAGGGTTGTCGTCAAATTCAAGGGCGTGAGGCAACACGACGAGATCAATGCTGCTGCTGGCAAAGGGAAGGTGATGCAGGTCCGTCAGCAAGGACTCCTTTCCCGGATGGCGGAAGGGGCCGGTAGCTCCGCAACGGAAACGGAAGGGCATACGATTGGCGTGCAGATAGTCCACTTCTGGCAGACCAATCTGGACAGCATTGAAGCCGAAGACATCTGCCAGGAGCAGATCATGTTTCTTTTGCTCCCAGTGCAGAACGTATTGCCCCTGGGGCGTTTCCAGCCAGTCGCGAAAGCCTTCAATGGGCATGGGCGTTCTTCACTGCCAAGTCTGCGAGAATGGGGGGAGCAAAATCATAGAGGTTGATCCCATGGAAATCGTACGTCTGCATGCCTTTACTGATAATTACATCTGGGGTCTTCGCCATAACGGACAACTGGCGGTCGTGGATCCCGGTGAGTCTGCGCCCGTCCTCGAGTATCTGAGTCAAAGTGGCGACCGGCTGGTGGCTATTTTGCTGACTCACCACCATGGCGACCATATTGATGGCGCCGCTGACTTGTGCGCTCTTGGCAACATCTCTGTTTTTGGCCCTGCCGTTGATGAAATTCCTTTCGTCACCCATCCATTGCATGGTGGCGAAACCATCGCCCTGCCCGGCTTTGATGCCGAAGGCAGTTTCAAGGTGCTTTCCGTTCCAGGTCATACGCGGGGTCATCTTTCTTATTATCGCCCAGGCATGGTGTTCTGCGGCGATACCTTGTTTACTTTGGGCTGTGGTCGCTTGTTTGAGGGAAGTCCCGAGCAGATGTGGCAGTCCCTTTCGCAGTTGTCCGCCCTTCCGGCAGATACCCAAGTCTACTGTGCCCATGAGTACACCTATCTGAATCTGCCTTTTGCTCTGGATGTGGAGCCCGGTAATGAAAAACTACAAGCCCGGGCTGTGAGCTTGCGCGAAAAGATTTCTGCAGGGATTCCAACCGTTCCCGATACGTTGGGGGCTGAATTGGAAACCAATGTTTTTTTACGCCCCGCCGTGGCAGAGGTGATTAGCGCCGCCCGTCGCTTTCGTGGTGATGAAACACTGACATCGCCGGTCCAGATTTTTACTGCTTTGCGTGAGTGGCGTAACGGTTATAAGCCGTCAGTCAATTGACCAAGCCACGCCCCTCCGATACCATGCCGACCACTATGCGTCGCAGGCTTCTTATGTGTCGCGCACGCCTGCGTGCGCTTCTCACTTCTCCGGTTTTTGCTTCCTGTTCCTTACGGACTTCAGGGTTATTTTCTGCTGCCTGTATTGCCATGAGCCTTCTGCAGCCAGCCTTTGCCGCAGAACTGATCATCCACGAACGCGAAGTTCCTTTGCGCTTGAGCCAGACGCTTAATGCTGAGGCTCCTGTTGGCCCTATGTCGGTCAGTCCCTCTGCCCCGGGCATGACACCCACGCCGCCACGACTTCAACCGACACCGATTGAAGAAGACTTTCCGCGTATTGCCACCATTGATCTGACAGCCCCACCTGTTGATCTATGGCAGCGCATTCGCAATGGTTTTGCCATGCCTAACCTGGATAGCCCTTTGGTGGCGGAGCGGCAGGCCTACTACCTGAATCGGCCAGGTGCGTTGAAGGTCATGACCCAGCGTAGTCGCCGTTATCTGTACCACATCGTTGCCGAGCTTGAACGACGCGGTTTGCCGACCGAATTGGCACTGCTGCCCATGGTGGAAAGCGCCTACAACCCCTTGGCCCAAAGTCCCGCCAAAGCGCTGGGGATGTGGCAGTTCATTCCTTCAACTGGAAAGAGCTACAACCTTACGCAAAACTGGTGGTTGGATCAGCGGCGGGACATCATTGCCTCGACCAATGCCGCCCTGGATTATCTGCAAACCATTTACGAAATGAATGGCGATTGGCATCTGGCTTTGGCTTCCTATAACTGGGGAGAAAATGCCGTAGCCAAGGCTGTAGCGCGTAATCAGGCAAAAGGGCTGCCAACGGATTATCTGAGCTTGACCATGCCGGGGGAAACGCGTTACTACGTGCCCAAGCTGCAAGCATTGAAAAACATCATTGCTGACCCGGCCCTGTTTGGTATTCGGTTAGATCCCATTCCAAACAAACCCTACTTTAATACGGTGGATATGCCGGCCACGATGGACGTGGCAACCGCCGCCAAGCTGGCGGAGATTCCACTGGATGAGTTTATGGCGCTCAACCCGGCCTACAGTCACCCGATCATGCCGGATAACGGTAGCTCTTCCCTGGTTTTGCCAGCAGACCGGGTATCGGTATTCCAAGCTAATCTTGAACAGCATGAGCGCCAGGACAAACCGCTGTCCCTATGGAAAACCACGACTCTCAAAGCCAAGGAAAAACTGGATGCAGTGGCTTCCCGCTTCGGTATTACCACCGGGCGGCTGAAGCAGATCAACGGGATCGGCCCCCGGACTAAAACGACCGTTGGTATGACCTTATTGGTTCCATCCAGTCCTGCCGCAGCCAACGAAATTGCGGCCCAAATGCCGCAACCTCCAGAAGAGCCTGCTCCTGTTGTCCGCAGCAGCACTCATGGCAAGACGCGTGACGTTCATGGTGGTCGTAGCAGCAGCAAGAATGACAAAAAGTCGGCCAAGAATGGCAAGCCAGAAAAGCCGGATCATTCGGCAAAGGGCAATAAAAATGCGAAGAGTTCGGCCAAGGCGACCCCCGCTAAATCGTCAGGTGGAAGCAAAAAGTCTGCAGCGGGAAAGACCACTAGCAAGTCCGCAGGTAAATCGTCGACCAAGTCTGGCAACAGTGACAAGAAGCCCGTTAAAGGGCACAAGCACTAAGTATTTGTCAGTCGCGACGAACAACGATTTTCCCAATAAAAAACCCGGCAATGCCGGGTTTTTTATTGGGGCTTAATCACTCTCAGACGGGGCCGAACTCAGTTCGCTTGACTGGCTTGAGTGCCGAAATCAGGCTCTTCACTTCAGTCTCAGTCAGTTCCCGGGTCTGGCCGCGCTTCAGCTGCGGTGGCAAGGGCAAGGGCCCGTAACGGACGCGCATCAGGCGACTAACGACAACGCCGACCGCATCGAACATGCGACGAACTTCCCGATTACGACCTTCAGCGATGGTGATGTTGTACCAACGATTGGCACCCTCCCCCCCAGCTTCTTCAATGTGGGTGAAGCGAGCCGGACCATCTTCCAATTCGATACCGTCGTAGAGCTTTTCCATGGCTTCCTCATTGAGGTCCCCAAGAATGCGGACGGCGTATTCCCGATCCAGCCCGTAACGGGGGTGCATCAACCGATTGGCCAAGTCACCACTGTTTGTCGCTACCAGCAGGCCACAGGAGTTGATGTCCAGTCGGCCCACCGTGATCCAGCGACCGCCGCGGATTTTGGGCAGATTGTCGAAAACAGTAGGACGGCCTTCCGGATCGTCCCGGGACACAATTTCGCCTTCGGGCTTGTGATACAGCACCACACGGGGCAGGCGGGAACGGCCCATCTTGAGGTTAACCAGCTTGCCGTTAACCCGTACCTTGTCGGCCGGAGTAATGCGCTGGCCGACGTGGGCTGGCATGCCGTTTACGCTGACGCGGCCGGCAATGATCCACTCTTCCAGTTCGCGGCGGGACCCGTGGCCGGCATCAGCCAGGGCCTTGTGCAGCTTGGGGGCTTCTCCCTCTTCATCATCGAAGGCGCCACCGGCATAACCGCCACCAAATTGCTCAGGCTTGGGCCCGCGCTTAACCGGCTTGCCACCACCGGGGCGAACAGGACGATTACCTTGGCCGCGACCTGCTGCTGCATCGGGCTGGCCGTTAGGCGAGCGAGGTCCGCGCGGGGGCTTTGCACCCGTACGAGGATTGCCAGGGCCGCCGCGATTCGGGCGGGGGGCACGATTACCGTCTACTTCACCGCCCGTGGCTTCACCTTCAGCACCAGGCTGACCACCCGCTTGCTGAGGCCGAGGGCCCCGCTGGGGACGGCGACCACGGCCTTGTCCCTGGCCCTGCCCTTGCCCCAGTCCTTGAGGACGAGGCGGGCGTGGTCCGCGGGGAGGACGGCTCGCACCGGGATTAGCTGCTCCGTTACCTTCTCCACCGGCTACCTGGGCGTGTTGGTTTTCACCACCTTCGCCGGAAGAGCCTTCAGGTGAAGGAGAGGAGGTCTGGCCCGGGTTCGGGTTGTTGTTGCGATTCTTCGGGCGGCGGAACGGGGTCCGCTTGCGGGGGGGACGGGGTGTCTCCAAGGTCCATAACCCTTTCAATTTCGGTCAGGGGCGGCAGTTCAGAAAGACTGCGCAGCCCCAGGTCGTCCAGGAACTTCTTTGTGGTTGCATAGAGTGCGGGGCGTCCGGGTGCATCCCGGTGTCCCACGGTGTCGATCCAGTCTCGAGACTCCAGGGTCTTGAGCACATTGGGTGATACGGCCACGCCGCGAATATCCTCGATGTCACCTCGAGTCACGGGTTGGCGATAGGCAATGATGGCAAGAGTTTCCATCACGGCCCGGGAATACTTTGGAGGTTTTTCGTTCTTCAGCCGGTCCAGGTATTCCTGGTATTCGGGCCGGGTCTGAAAGCGCCAGCCGGTTGCCAGTTGCACCAGCTCGATGCCCCGGTTGGCCCAGTCTCTGCGAAGATCGTCCAGCAGTGTACGCCAAGTATCGTCGTCAAACTCCTGAATGAACAGTTTTTTCAGGTCAGACAGGGTTATAGGCTCTGGGGCTACCAGGAGCGCGGTTTCTAGTACGCGCTTGAAGTCTTCAGGCTTGTAGAGTTCCATCCGCGGCTCTTACGTAAATGGGGGCCAGTACTTCGGCCTGGGTGATTTCCACCAGACTTTCCCGGGCCAGTTCAAGAATGGCGAGAAAACTCACCACCAGGGACTGGGCACCGGCGCTAGGGTCGAAGAGATCTTCAAACACAACGAAATTGCGGCCTTGCAGAATGCGCAGGATATTGGTCATGAACTCCCGCACCGACAGTTCTTCGCGCTTGATCTTGTGGTGCTGGGTAACCTTGGCCTGTTTCATCAGGGCCAGCCAGGCCACTTGCAGGTCGTGCAGGCTGACATCGGGTTGGCGTTCCACCACCTTGTCGGCAACCCAGACGGTAATCCACTCGAAATCCCGCCCGGCCTGGGGGATTTCATTCAGTTTGACGCCGGCGGCCTTCATCTGTTCGTATTCAAGCAGACGCCGGACCAGTTCAGCGCGGGGATCTTCCACTTCACCAGTATCGGCTTTTGGCGGCCTCGGCAGCAGCATGCGTGATTTGATTTCAATCAGCATGGCGGCCATCAGCAGGTATTCGGCGGCCAGTTCGAGGTTGCTCCGCTGCATGGCATCCACGTACTTGAGGTATTGCAATGTCAGGGGCGCCATGGGAATGTCGAGCACATTCACATTCGCCTTGCGGATCAGGTAAAGCAGAAGGTCCAGGGGGCCTTCAAAGGAATCCAGGATGATTTCCAGCGCATCCGGCGGGATATAGAGATCCCGGGGCATTTCCGTCATTAGCTCGCCATAGACCCGGGGGCCATGAACATGGACTTCCGCTGCCGCCAAAACGGCATCAGGCTGGGCGAGCAGCACTTCCGAAGGCAGCGTAACGCCCTCCCCTTCAGTGCCGGTAATGACGGTTATTTCTGTCACGGATTCCGTTGGTCGTTATGCGATCAGTTGTAGTCCAGGCCCATGGCTTCGCGGACATCGCGCATGGTTTCCTGGGCCAGCTTGCGGGCTTTTTCGCAGCCGTCGGCGACGATGTTTTTCACTAACTGAGGATCTTCTTCGTACATGCGGGCACGTTCCCGCATGGGTTCCTGTTCCTTCAGTACGCCTTCGATTACCGGCTGTTTGCAGTCGATACAGCCGATACCGGCGCTCCGGCAGCCTTCTTGAACCCATTGCTGGGTCGCCGCGTCGGAGTAGATGATATGGAATTGCCAGACCGGGCAACGGTCAGGATCACCAGGATCGGTACGGCGTACCCGGTTGGTGTCAGTTTGCATGCCACGGATTTTCTTGCGGATGGATTCTTCATCCTCCCGCAAGGCAATGGTATTGCCATAGGACTTGGACATCTTCTGACCGTCCAGGCCGGGCATGCGGGAGGCTTCGGTCAGCAAGGCGCCGGGTTCGGCCAGAATCATCTTGCCACCGCCCTCCAGATAGCCGAACAGACGTTCCCGATCGCCCATGGACAGGTTCTGGGTATCGTTGAGCAGCGCGTGGGCTTGCTCGATGGCATCTTCTTCGCCCTTTTCCTGGTATCGGGTGCGCAGTTCTTCGTAGAGCTTGGCCCGTTTGGAGCCCAGTTTCTTTACGGCTTCCTTGGCTTTTTCTTCATAGCCGGGTTCCCGGCCATACATGTGGTTGAAGCGACGGGCCAGCTCCCGGGTGAATTCGATATGGGGCAACTGGTCCTCACCCACTGGTACCTTGTCTGCCCGGTAGATCAGGATGTCAGCGCTCATCAGCAGCGGGTAACCGAGGAAACCGTAGGTGGACAAATCCTTGTGGGACAGTTTTTCCTGCTGATCCTTGTAGGTGGGTACCCGCTCCAGCCAGCCCAGAGGCGTGGTCATGGACAGCAGCAGATGCAGCTCCGCATGTTCCAGTACCTTTGACTGGATGAACAGCGTCGCTTGGGAGGGATCAACGCCAGCCGCCAGCCAGTCGATGATCAATCCTTTTGTATTTTCGGCAATGGTGCCGGGCTCATCGTAGGCAGTGGTGAGGGCATGCCAGTCGGCCACGAAGAAGAGACAGGGGTATTCGTGCTGGAGTTTGACCCAGTTCTTGAGTACACCATGGTAGTGCCCAAGATGGAGGCGGCCCGTAGGCCGCATGCCGGAAAGAACTCGTTCTGCGTACATGTCGTTAGAAGCCGAAAAGACTCATTATCAAAGTGAAAAACAATCTCAGCAGCGGTCGGATGATCAGGTCAAGGCCGCCGAAAAACAGCAGACCTAGCAGGATGAACATGCCGTAACGCTCCAGTTGCGCAAACTTCAGGGCTGCCTTGACGGGCAGCAGACTTACCATGATGCGACCGCCATCCAGGGGCGGCAGGGGCAGCAGGTTAAGAATCATCAATACCCCGTTGATATTGATGCCAACCCGCGCCATTTCTGCCAACGCATCGTTATAAGCAAAATCGGGCAACGTAATGGACAGCTTCAACAGCAAGGCCCAACCCAACGCCATCACCAGGTTGGCTGCTGGTCCAGCTGCAGCAACCCAGAACATGTCTTTCTTGGGATGCCGCAACCGGCCGAAATTCACCGGTACCGGCTTGGCCCAGCCAAACAGGATGCCGCCAACCAAATACGATACCAAGGGGACAAGGACGGTCCCGATCGGATCAATGTGCCTGATTGGATTTAGGCTGATACGTCCGAGCAGCCATGCCGTGTTGTCGCCAAAACGTTTTGCTGCATAGCCATGGGCTGCTTCATGCAAGGTGATGGCAAAGACCACCGGCAGGATCGATATGGCCAGGGTCTGAATCAGACTATCCATGGAATGGGTGTGGATTCTACCAGAGGGTGATTTTTAGTGAGCCGGCTTTAACCAAGGCCCAACGGTGCCAGGGGGCCGAGGCCTTGCCGGATCAATTCGGTGGAACCGTCAGCCAAGTTGATCACGGTCGTCATTTCGGTGCCGCAACCACCGCATTCAATCACCAAATCCACCTGTTTTTCCATACGTTCGCGGATTTCTTCCACGTCGGCCAAGGGGAATTCATCGCCGGGCAGTATCAGGGTGGAGACCAGCAGCGGTTCATTCAACTCGTCCAGCAACGCTTTAACGAGAGGATGGTCAGGTACTCGCAGGCCAATGGTCTTGCGTTTGGGGTGCAGAACCCGGCGCGGCAGTTCCTTGGTGCCTTCCAGAATGAAGGTGTAAGGTCCTGGTGTGGTGGCCTTGAGCAGTCGGTACTGAGTGTTGTCCACCCGTGCATAGGTGGCGATTTCGGACAAATCCCGACACATCAAGGTAAAAAGATGCCGTTCATCTACATCGCGGATGCGGCGGATGCGGTCCAGCAGGGATGCATCCCCCGTGTGGCCTCCCAATGCATAGGCAGCATCGGTGGGAAAGGCGATCAATCCGCCTTTGCGGACGATATCAGCAGCCTGTTTGATGAGACGAAGCTGGGGCTGTTCGGGGTGTAACGTAAAAAATTGCGACATCGTTCGTTAATAAAATCAGATCAGGCGCGACCAGACGGGTGTTAATCCTTCAGGTAGTGCAGGCATTTTGCCCAGGTCGACCCAGCTTTCGCCGGGTCCGTGGAAATCAGAAGCACGGGATGCGAGAAACCCGTATTCCCGTGCAATTTTGGCAAACTCATGGGTGTCGGCAGGTCCCTGGGAGCCGGACAGAACCTCAATGGCTTCGCCACCCAAGGCCTTGAAAGCATCAAAAATCTTGCGCAACTCGTCTCGGCTGGCACGATAACGGCCAGGATGGGCCATGACCGCAACACCGCCGGCGCCGTGAATCCAGTCCAAGGCCTCCTCCAAGCTTGCCCAAGAATGGGGAACGTAACCGGGTTTACCTTTGGCTAGCCAATAATCGAAGACATTTTTGACTTCCTTCACCAAGCCCAGTTCCACAATGTAACGGGCAAAGTGGGAGCGGCTGATCAGGGCCGGATTGCCGGCAAATTTAAGAGCACCCTGATAGGCGTCATGAATACCGACTTTGTCCAGCGCCTCGGCAATACGATGGGCACGGCCATCGCGACCGCCGCGGACCTTAGCCAAGCCTTCGACCAAGGCTTTGTTATGACGATCAAAGCCCAAGCCAACGATATGAATCGTCAGATCATCTCCCCAGGAAATGGAAATTTCCGCACCGTTGATGAAGGGAACGCCACAAATGGCGGCTTCGTCAGCAGCTTCTTCCAGTCCGCCGATTTCGTCGTGATCGGTCAGGGCCAGCAACTGAACCCCGTTTAGTGCGGCGCGGCGAACAACCTCTGTCGGCGTCAGTAGGCCGTCGGAAACGGTGGAGTGGCAATGAAGGTCGGCATTGATCATTTGCCGATTCTAACAGCCGGGCTTGCCCTGCCCTCGCTATCCATGGATAATCCGCGCCCATTGTCGGGAGAGAGCAGGTGCAACAGACTGCCGCCGAAGGCGCAACCCCCAGGAATCGCTCAGGCAAAAGGGCCGACAAGGTAGTGAAAATCTGGAGAGCGGTGAGCAGGACTCACCCACCGACGGGGCACCTGGCGCATTCAGCGCGCCGGAAAATCTCTCAGGTACAAGGACAGATGGGGCATGGATCGTTTGGTCCGTGCCCCTTTTTCTTTGCTGGGACAGACCATGGCTCAAAGAACGCCCCTTTACGACACCCACGTCGCCGCCAACGGCAAGATGGTGGATTTCGCCGGCTGGGATATGCCCATCCACTACGGCTCCCAACTTGAAGAACACCATATCGTGCGCAAGGATGCGGGCATGTTCGACGTGTCCCACATGCTCGGCATTGATCTGGTCGGTGCTGATGCCCTGCCCTTTCTGCGCCACTTGCTGGCCAACGACTGCGCCAAACTCACCGTGGAAGGCAAAGCCCTCTATTCCTGCATGCTTCAGGAAGACGGCGGCGTCATCGACGACCTGATCGTCTATTTCCTCGCGCCAGAACGTTATCGCATCGTGGTCAATGCCGGCACCGCCGACAAGGATCTGGCCTGGATGCGTCAGCAGATCACTGGCTTCAACGCCGAACTGACTCCCCGTCGCGATCTGGCCATGATTGCCGTACAAGGCCCCAATGCACGAGAACGTTTCTGGATGGCCTTTCCCGTAGCCCGGGCCAAAACCGTACTGCTCTCCCCTTTTCAGGCGACCGAATGGGTTGCCGGTGAAGGCGCTGACCTTAGCGAATGGTTGATCGCCCGCACCGGCTACACCGGGGAGGATGGCTTTGAAATTGCTGTTCCCGTTGATGAAGCCGCAGGAGTTTGGGCTGCCCTGCAAGCGGTGGGCGTTGTTCCTTGCGGCCTCGGTGCCCGGGATACCCTGCGCTTGGAAGCCGGTATGAACCTTTACGGGCAGGACATGGATGAGCGCGTCAATCCGCTGGAATCCGGTCTGACCTGGACGGTGGACTTCAAGGATGGGGGCCGTGACTTCATCGGCCGTAAAGCCCTGGAAACCACGCCGCCCAAACGCACCTTTGTCGGCCTTGTCCTGCAAGATCGCGGTGTACTGCGGGCCCATCAAGCGGTCATCACGGCCCAAGGTGAAGGCGAGACCACCAGTGGCAGCTTTGCCCCCACCTTGGGCCTTTCTGTGGCCCTGGCCCGGGTCCCGGTTGGCGTCCAGCTTGGTGACACAGTACAAGTGAAAATCCGCGATAAAGCACTTAACGCAAAGGTGGTAAAACCGCCCTTTGCCCGCAACGGAAAATCTTTGATCCAGGAGAAATGAAATGACGACCCCCGCCAATCTTAAATACGCCAAATCCCACGAGTGGGCCAAGCTGGAAGCCGACGGCACCGTGACCGTGGGCATTACCGACCACGCCCAGGAAGCTCTGGGTGACGTGGTTTTCCTTGAATTGCCCGAAGCGGGCCGCGTGGTGAAGGCCGGTCAGGAAGTGGCTGTAGTGGAATCGGTCAAGGCCGCCTCCGACATCTATGCCCCCATTTCCGGCGAAATCATTGAATCCAACGGCATTGCCGTGGATGTGCCGGAAAGCATCAATGCCGATGCCTACGGCACCTGGCTGTTCAAGATCAAGCCCAGCAACATTGCCGAACTGGATGGCTTGCTGGATGCAGCCGGCTATGACGCCGTCGCCAACGACTGATCATCTTCAATCTGCGTCACGCCGTTCGGCGTGGCGCTCTCTGCTGGAACCCCTGCCGTGACCACCACGTCCTCCCCCGCTTCTCTCGTTTCCCTCGAACAATCCGACGAATTCATCGCCCGCCACATCGGCTCCAATGGCAATGAAATCGCTGCAATGCTGGCTGCTATCGGTGCTGCCAACATTGATGAACTGATGGCCCAGACCATTCCGGCGGCGATCCGCTTGCCCGCCGATCTGCCGCTGCCCGCCCCGCGCCGCGAGCATGAAGCCCTGGCGGACCTGAAGGCCATTGCGGCGAAGAACGAGGTACGTAAATCCCTGATCGGCATGGGCTACCACGAGACCCTGACGCCGACGGTGATCCTGCGCAACGTGCTGGAAAACCCCGGTTGGTACACCGCCTACACCCCCTATCAGGCCGAAGTAGCCCAGGGCCGGTTGGAAGCGCTGATGAACTACCAACAGACCGTGATGGACCTGACCGGCATGGAACTGGCCAATGCCTCCCTGCTGGACGAAGCCACTGCCGCCGCCGAAGCCATGGCCATGGCGCGCCGTATCAGCAAAGCCAAGAGCAATGCTTTCTTCGTGGATGAGGCTTGCTTCCCCCAGACCATCGATGTAGTGAAAACCCGGGCCGGCTATTTCGGGTTTGATTTGGTCTTCGGCTCGGTAGGACAGGCCGCCGATGCCGACGTTTTCGGTGCGCTGCTGCAATACCCCAACGACAAAGGCGAGGTGACGGACCTCACCGCAACTATTGCTGCTCTCAAGGCGAAAGGCGCCATTAGCGCGGTGGCTACGGACTTGATGGCCCTGGTTCTGCTCAAGTCCCCCGGTGCCATGGGTGCCGACATCGCTCTCGGCAGCAGCCAGCGCTTCGGTATTCCTATGGGCTTCGGTGGTCCCCATGCCGCCTTCTTCGCCTGCAAGGACGAACATAAGCGTAGCGTGCCCGGCCGCATCATCGGTGTTTCTGTCGACGCCCGGGGCAAGCGCGTCTACCGCATGGCCCTGCAAACCCGAGAGCAGCACATCCGCCGTGAAAAGGCCAACTCCAACATCTGTACCTCCCAGGTGCTGTTGGCCAATATGGCCGGCATGTACGCCGTTTATCACGGCCCGGAAGGTCTCAAAACAATTGCGGACCGCATCCACCGATTGACCTGCATTCTCGCTGCGGGGCTGCAACAGGCCGGTGTGTCGGTGCTGAACAAGACCTGGTTCGACACCCTGCAAGTCGCTACTAACAAGGAGGTGGCCGGTTTTAATCTGCGTATCGTCGCCGAGGGCGTGCGCGGTATTTCCCTCAACGAGAAAACCACCCGCAGCGATGTGGCCGTGCTGATCCAGGCCATCACGGGCAAGGTAGCGGATATCGAAGCTCTGGATGCCGTAGCAACAAGTCCTGTTGCCGCCCTCTTCCGCAACGACGCCATCCTCGCCCACCCGGTGTTCAACACGCACCACACCGAACACGAAATGCTGCGCTACCTGAAGCGCCTGCAAAATCGCGATCTGGCCCTGGATCACTCCATGATCTCCCTGGGTTCCTGCACCATGAAGCTCAATGCGACCAGCGAGATGATTCCCGTCACCTGGCGCGAGTTCGGCGACATCCATCCCTTCGCCCCGGTGGCACAAGGGGCCGGCTACCTGGAAATGATCCGTGGCCTCGATAGCTGGCTGAAGACCATTACCGGCTTTGACGCCATCTGCATGCAGCCCAACTCCGGTGCCCAGGGTGAATACGCCGGGCTGGTGTCAATCCGTCGTTATCACGCCAGTCATGGCGAATCCCAGCGCAATATCTGCCTGATTCCCAAGTCTGCCCACGGCACCAACCCGGCCACCGCCCAGATGTGCGGTCTGGACGTGGTGGTGGTGGATTGCGATGAAAACGGCAATGTAGACGTGGCCGACCTCAAGGCCAAGGCCGAGCAGTACGGCGCCAATCTGGCCTGCCTGATGATCACCTACCCTTCCACCCATGGTGTGTTTGAAGAAGCCATTCGCGACATCTGCGCCATCGTTCATCAACAGGGCGGTCAGGTTTATATGGACGGTGCCAACCTCAACGCCCAGGTGGGCTATACCAGCCCCGGCTTCATCGGCGCCGATGTTAGCCACATGAACCTGCACAAGACCTTTGCCATCCCCCACGGCGGTGGCGGACCGGGCATGGGGCCTATCGGCCTCAAGGCCCATCTGGCGCCCTTCATGGCCGACCACGCAGTGCAGGCCACTGGCGACAGCAATCGCACCAACAAAGGCCAGAGTGCGGTTTCCGCTGCTCCTTTCGGTTCGGCTTCCATCCTGCCCATTTCCTGGATGTACATCGCCATGCTGGGCGGCAAGGGTCTCAAGCGGGCCACGGAAGTGGCCATCCTCAACGCCAACTATGTGGCGGCGAAATTGCAGGACTACTATCCGGTGCTCTACCGTGGCAGCAAGGGCCGCGTCGCCCACGAATGCATCCTTGACCTGCGCCCTCTCAAAGCCGCTACCGGCATCAGCGAAACCGATGTGGCCAAGCGGCTGATGGACTACGGTTTTCACGCGCCGACGGTGAGTTTCCCTGTGGCCGGTACCTTGATGGTGGAACCCACCGAGTCCGAGTCCAAGGACGAACTGGATCGTTTCATCGCTGCCATGGTTTCCATTCGTGGCGAAATCAGCAAGGTGGAACGCGGCGAATGGCCTGCCGACAACAATCCCCTCAAGCATGCGCCCCATACCCAGGCCGACGTGGTGGGCGAGTGGGACAGACCCTACAGCCGAGAGATCGCCGTATTCCCCCTGTCCTGGGTGGCGGACAACAAGTTCTGGCCCTCGGTCAATCGTATTGATGACGTCTATGGCGATCGTCATCTGTTCTGCGCCTGCCCGCCCCTGGAGAACTACAGTAGCTGATTGCCTATGGATGACGCCGTTCGCACCGCGATGATCAAATGGCCAGATGTACCTGCCTGTTACGGCTGGTTGAGCCTGGATCGTCGCGGGCAATGGCGGCTGCAGGGAGAGCCGGTACGGCACGGTGGCCTGGAGACATTCCTTCAGCGCAATTACAGCCATGACGAGATGGGCAACTGGTTTGTCCAGAATGGCCCGCAAAAGGTTTTCGTCGAACTTGATTACGCGCCCTGGGTGCTGCGGCTTGCCAATGAATCCAGCCTGGTCACCCATACAGGCCTTGCTGTCCAGAACCTTGAACGGGCGTTGCTGGATGAGGAAGGCAATCTGCTCTTGCTTTGCGAGCATGGCCCTGCCCTGCTGGATGACCGGGACTTGCCTGCCCTGCTGGCCTGTATGGAAAATGCCGACGGGCATCCCGCATCCGATGATGATTTGTTGACGCAGATGGCCACAGGATTCGGCAGCCTGTTCCTGCGTTGGCAGCAACAGCGAATACCTCTTGAAAGCCTGTTGCGCAGGGAAGCGGCTGAAGAATTCAGTTTCATTCCACTGCCGTCCCCATGAAATTAACGCCACTTCCAGCATTGCCCCTGTTGAGCACCGCTCAAATGCTGGATGAGGCAATAGCCCTAACTCTGTTCGAGGAATTGTTGGCCCAGGTGCCCTGGAATGACGGCAGTTATCTCGCCGCGGGGCGCCGCTTTCCCTTGCCTCGACGTCAGGCCTGGTTTGCCGACCCGGGTGTGGAATACCGTTACGCAGCCAATCTGCTGAACTCCCACCTCTGGACGCCGACCTTGCTCGCCCTCAAACAACAGGTTGAGCGCCTTTGCAATACCGACTTCAATGCCGTGCTGATCAATCTTTATCGAGACAGCCAAGATGCCGTGGGTTGGCATGCCGATGACGAGCCTGATCTGGGGCCTGCCCCGGTCATTGCTTCCCTCAGCCTCGGTGCAATACGCCATTTTCTGTTGCGTACTAAAAATGATCTATCGGCCGACATTCTGTCGGTTCCACTGCAATCTGGCACCTTGTTATTGATGGCACCACCCCTGCAACGAGATTGGGAACATGCCATCCTTACGGAACCCGAGTCTTCGGGAGCCCGCATCAATCTGACCTTTCGCCGGGTTTTCACTTAAGGTAATTGAAAACCCGAGAGCTTTTCTGGGGTAATGGCGTTCTTCTTGCTATGTCGTTTCAATGACAGTGCGCTTTGCGCTGATTGAGACAATCCAAGGAGCTTGCCATGAAGAACAACCTGCCCGTCAGCGGACGAGAGGTTGTGCTCGACGATGAATCCACCATCGTCACCAAGACTGACCTCAAAGGCGTTATCACCTACGCGAACAAGGATTTTTGCCAGATCAGTGGCTTCACTCTGGACGAGTTGTTAGGCAAGAACCACAACATCGTCCGTCATCCCGATATGCCACCGGAGGCTTTTGCCGACCTGTGGAACACTGTAAAAGCAGGAAAACCCTGGAGCGGTCTGGTCAAGAATCGTTGCAAGAACGGCGACCACTACTGGGTTCATGCCCATGTGGCGCCCATTGAAGAGGATGGTCGTACTGTCGGCTATTCATCCATGCGGGCCAAGCCCAGCCGTCAGCAGATATCAGCAGCCGAAGCGCTTTACGCCCAGTTGCGTAACGGCGCCCCTCTTGGCTTGTCCGGTGGCATGGTGGTGCAGCGCTCATTGCTGGCACGGCTTAACCCCCTGCGTTATATGCAGGCCCTTTCCATGCACCGCCAGTTCATGGTGCTGATCGCAGCCATCCTGCTGGGCAATTTTTTGGTCGGCGCCGTGGTGCAGGGCCTGATACACCGGATTCAGGTCAACGGACCGATTTACCATGAGGTCATCCTGAGCAAGGATCTGATTGCAGACATCCTGCCACCGCCGGTCTATCTCGTGGAATCCCACTTGTTGTCGCACCAGATGCTGGCGGCAAACTCAACAACGCTTCCCGCTTTGCTGGATAAAGCCAATAGCCTCGAAAAGGAGTTCAACGAACGCCATGTCTATTGGCAGCAGAACACGCCGGAGGAGCGCAAGGCTGCTCTGGGTGTTGAGGCTACCTACACCACGGGCCAGGCCTATCTGGAAAAGCGGGACAAGGAGTTCATCCCTGCGCTTCGAGCCGGCCATACGGAGGATGCAAAGGCTTTGATGCCTGTGTTGGACCAGCTTTATGACCAGCATCGTCTTGCCGTGGATAAAACCACCAAGGTGGCGAATCAGTGGGTGACGGAAACCGAGACGGAGGCAAACAAGACCGTCGGCCGGGGCAATACGCTGGTGCTGTTGATCAACGCGGTTCTGATGGGGGTGTTGGCACTCTTAGGCTGGATCATCATGCGCAATCTGCTGCGCATTGGCGATCCCCACTATGCCCATAGCCTCATCAATCACGTCGCTGCGGGTAATCTGGCCATTCGGGTTGATGCGCCGGAGGGGAACAGCGAGACGCTGCCAGCTACCCTTAAAAATCTGCAAAGTAAGCTACGCCGCCTGATCGGTCAGATATTCCAGCGTTCCAACGACATGGCCGACAACGTGGAACGCTTGGCGACGATCGGTGACCAGTTGGTCGCCTCTACCGAAAGCCAGCGCGAGTCCACTGTCAAAATCACCGCGACCATTGGCGAGCTATCGTCAAGCATTGCCAAGGTTGCCAGCAATGCTGCGGATGCCCATGCCGTATCTACCCATTCCAATCAGGTCTGTGAGGATGGCGCAAAAGTCATTCACCAGGCGGTGGATAGCATGCAGCAAATTGCTGTGGCGGTTCGCGCTTCATCTGATTCGGTGATTTCTCTGGGAGAAAAATCCGAGAAGATTTCGTCGGTCGTCCAGTCCATTCGCGAAATTGCCGACCAGACCAATTTGCTGGCCCTGAACGCAGCGATTGAAGCGGCTCGGGCAGGAGAACAGGGTCGTGGCTTTGCCGTGGTGGCGGATGAAGTGCGCAAACTGGCGGAACGGACTACCCAAGCCACCGTGGAGATTGTCGCTATTATTGGCGGCATTCAGAGCAGCCTGCAATCGACCATCCATCACATGGAAGACAGCGTCAAAGAAGTAGACGACTGTACGGTACATGCCAGTGCTGCCGGTGACTCCATTGCCGATATTCAGAGTAACGCGGTCAAGGTAGCCGGTCTAGTGGCCGACATTTCGGCCATGCTTCAGGAGCAGCGCCACGCTAGCGAGATTATTACCGAGCAGATTGAAAGCGTCGGTCATCTTTCGGCGGAAAACCATCAGGCGGCCCGCGTTACTTCGGAAAGCGCCCATCAGTTGAGTGCGATTTCCGAGGCCCTGCAACGAGCTACCAGCCGTTTTGTGATCTAGCCCAATAAGCACTGCCTTTCGGCAGTGCTTATTGTTTATCGGGTTTATTGGCCAAAGGCGCGGCGAACTGCGGCGGCAATGCTCTCTGCCTGCTGGATGACGAGTTCCTTGTTTTGTCCTTCCACCATGACCCGCAGCAGTGGTTCGGTGCCAGATGGACGCAGCAGCACCCTGCCCTGACCATCAAGGGCTTTTTCAGCTGCGCTGTTGGCCGACTCGATACCAGGATCGGATTTCCAGTCGAAGCCTGCCGGCATCCGGACGTTGATGAGTTTTTGCGGATACATGCTGAGGTCGGCACAGGCCTGTTCCAAAGTCTCGTTACCAGCTTGCAAGGCCGCCAATACTTGAAGGGCGGCAACAATGCCATCGCCGGTGGAGTGCTTGTCAAGGCAGATGATATGGCCGGAATTTTCTCCGCCCAGGAGCCAGCCCTTGTCCAGCAATTGCTCCAGCACATAACGGTCGCCAACCTTGGCTCGCACCAGGGGGATGCCAAGACGGCCCAAAGCGTGTTCAAAACCAAGATTGCTCATCAGCGTACCGGCAACGCCAGGAACCGGCGTCCGTTTGGATTGTTGGCGGGCAATGACATAAATCAGTTGGTCGCCATCGTAAAGCTTGCCATTGCGGTCGGCCATGATCAGGCGGTCGCCATCGCCGTCAAGGGAAATACCCAGATCAGCCTTCGACTCCAGCACCGCTTTGCGCAAGGCTTCTGGATGGGTAGCGCCAACACCTTCATTGATATTGAGGCCGTTGGGCGTGACGCCAATGCGGATAACCTCGGCGCCGAGTTCATGGAACACATCCGGAGCAATATGGTAAGCGGCGCCATGGGCGCAATCCACGGCAATGCGCAGGCCGCGCAGATCAAGTTCGTTGGGGAAGGTGCTCTTGCAGAATTCGATGTAACGCCCTGCTGCATCAGCAATGCGGCGGGCCTTGCCCAACTTGGATGATTCCATGCAGCCCATGGGTTCATCAAGGCGATCTTCGATTTCCCGTTCAATACCATCAGGCAGTTTTGTGCCCTGAGCGGAAAAGAACTTGATGCCGTTGTCGTGATAAGGGTTGTGGGAAGCAGAAATCACCACGCCAGCCTGCAGACGCAAAGCCCGGGTTAGATAGGCAATGGCTGGCGTGGGCATGGGGCCGACCAGACATACATCGACGCCGGCCGCTGAAAAACCAGCCTCCAGTGCAGCTTCAAGCATGTAGCCGGAGATACGGGTGTCCTTGCCGATTAAAACGGCTGGGCGCTCACCAGGGGGGAGCTGTTCTCGCGCTACCAGTGTGGTACCAGCGGCATAGCCCAGGCGCAGCACAAATTCCGGGGTGATGGGGGATTGACCAACAAGGCCGCGAACGCCATCAGTACCAAAGTATTTTCGACTCATAGATTCTCCACTGCATTCCAGACAGCCAGGGCATCCCGCAGGGGAGCCACATCATGTACGCGCAGGATTCTCGCGCCCTTTTGTGCCGCAATCAGATGGGCGGCAATTCCTGCATAAATTCGTTCAGATACCGGTTGGCCGCTGATTAAGCCGAGCATGTTTTTACGGGACATACCTGCCAGCAGAGGAAGCCCCTGGACCATTAGCTCTTCCAGCCGACGCAATAGTTCAACATTGTGTTCCAAGGTTTTACCAAAGCCAAAACCGGGGTCTACGACAATACGGTCACGGGCTATGCCTGCGGATTCGGCTGCAGCAACTCGTTCAGCAAGAAAGTTGGCAACTTCCTTGAGCACGTCATCGTAATGCGGGTTGGCCTGCATGGTTCCGGGCAGGCCCTGCATGTGCATCAGGCAGACAGCAGCGTTACTCTGAGCCACAATTTCCAGAGCCCCAGGAGCCCTTAGCGCATTGATGTCGTTGATCAGGTCGATGCCAGCCTTCAGGGCGGCATCCATGACTTCTGGCTTCAGGGTGTCAATCGACAGTGGCAAATCACAGTCGGCCAGCGCTTCAATCACGGGAATAACGCGATCCAGTTCCTGCTGGACGGAGACGGATTCCGAACCGGGGCGGGTGGATTCGCCACCGATATCGAGGATGTGAGCGCCCTCTTCTTTCATTCGGTAAGCCTGCTCGACCGCTCGGGCTACATTACCTTCGAGGCCGTCGCCGGAAAAGGAATCATCGGTGACGTTAAGGATGGCCATAATGAGAGGCCTATCCAGGGACAGGAAAAAACGACCGCAACGAAGTGTTTGACTCATGGGCACTTACAAAACAAAGGGCCGCGCATTAGCGCGGCCCATGGATTAATCACTCATTAATCAGGCGGGAGCTGTCGCGCTGGGCGCAGCACCGGAAGATGAATTGTCCGGCGTCACCTTGGGAGTGAGGCTGTTAGGTTTTGGGGGACGGGGAGGCTTGTCGTCCATGATGTCGTTGATCTGGTCGGCATCAATGGTTTCCCATTCCAGCAAGGCGGCAGTCATGGCTTCAACCTTGTCCTTGTGGGTCTCGATCAGATTGCGGGCAAGGGCATACTGCTCGTCCAGAATCCGGCGAATTTCCAGATCGACCTTTTGCATGGTCGCTTCGGACATGTTCTTGTGGGTGGTGATGGAACGGCCAAGGAAAACTTCGCCCTCTTCTTCCCCATAAACCATGGGGCCAAGATTGTCCGACATGCCCCACTGGGTCACCATACGGCGAGCCAAGTCAGTTGCGCGCTGGAAGTCGTTGGAAGCACCAGTCGTCATCTGGTTCATGAAGATTTCTTCAGCGATACGGCCACCGAACAAAACAGCAATGGTGTCGAGCAGACGGTTACGGTCCTGGCTGTAACGGTCTTCCGTAGGCAACTGCATGGTTAGGCCCAAGGCACGGCCCCGGGGAATGATGGTGACCTTGTGGACCGGATCTGTCTTGGGCAGCAGCTTGGCAACGATGGCATGACCGGACTCGTGGTACGCCGTATTGCGGCGCTCTTCCTCAGGCATGACCATGGAGCGACGTTCTGCGCCCATCATGATCTTGTCCTTGGCGCGCTCGAAATCCTCCATATCTACAACCCGCTTGTTGGAACGGGCGGCGAACAGGGCTGCTTCATTGACCAGATTGGCCAGATCGGCACCAGCAAAGCCAGGGCAGCCACGGGCGAGGACGGAAGCATCCACATCCTGGGCCATGGGCACCTTGCGCATGTGAACCTTGAGAATCTGTTCGCGGCCACGAATATCGGGCAGCGGAACCACGACCTGGCGGTCAAAACGACCGGGCCGCAGCAAAGCAGGATCAAGCACGTCAGGACGGTTGGTTGCAGCGATAACGATGACGCCGGCCGAGCCTTCAAAACCATCCATCTCAACCAGCATCTGGTTCAGGGTTTGTTCCCGTTCATCGTTACCACCACCGAGACCGGCGCCGCGCTGGCGACCGACGGCATCAATTTCGTCGATGAATATGATGCAAGGAGCAGCCTTCTTGGCCTGCTCGAACATGTCCCGCACACGGGCAGCACCGACACCGACGAACATTTCCACGAAGTCGGAACCAGAAATGCTGAAGAAAGGAACTTTGGCTTCACCGGCAATGGCCTTGGCCAGCAAGGTTTTACCGGTACCGGGAGAGCCTACCATCAGCACGCCACGAGGAATGCGACCCCCCAGCTTCTGGAACTTGGTCGGGTCCCGCAGGAATTCCACCAGTTCAGAGACTTCTTCCTTGGCTTCATCGCAACCAGCCACATCGGCAAAGGTTGTGGTGTTGCTGGCTTCGTCCATGATGCGGGCCTTACTCTTGCCAAAACTGAAGGCGCCGCCTTTGCCGCCGCCCTGCATCTGGCGCATGAAGAATACCCAGACGCCGATCAACAGCAGCATGGGAAACCAGGAGACGAACAGGCTCATCAGGAAGGATTGTTCTTCTTCCGGTTTGGCGACGACCTTAACGTCGTTCTTGAGCAGGTCAGACACCATCCACAAATCGGGAGGTGCGTAGGAAACAATTTTCTTGCCATCGCTGGTGGTCGCTTCCAGAGTGCGGCCTTGGATCAGCACCTTGGCGATATGCCCCTGCTTCACCTCTTCGAGGAATTGGGAATAGTCGATAGTGGACTGGGCTGTCTGGCGCGAATTGAACTGGTTGAAAACCGTCATCAAGACAATGCCGATGACCAGCCAGATCGCAAGATTTTTGAACATGTTATTCAAGGTGATGCCTCACTTTCCCCAAGGGGAATACAGGATTGTCCATTCTATGGCGGAATCAGAGGGGGCGCAAACCTATCGGGACGATAATCAAAGCCGTTTTAACTCTGCTTTCCGCGGGCCAGCAAATAAGTTTCGGCACTTCTGTCTCGGGAGGCTGCCGGCTTGCGAACGTGCAACTCATCAAAGCGACTCATGATTTCCTTTCGCAACTCCATGTAGCTGCTGCCCTGGAATACCTTGGTCAGCAAGCTACCGCCGGTCTTCAGATGATCTTTGGCAAACTCCAGAGTCAACTCCGCCAGATACATTACCCCGGCTTGGTCCGTGGCCGAGATACCGGTCATATTGGGGGCCATGTCGGAAATAACAAGGTCGACCTGTCGACCATCCAGCGTCTGGACCAGCTGAGCCAGCGGTTCATCTTCCCGGAAATCCCCCTGAATGAAGGTCACGCCGGGTATTGGATCCATCGGCAGCAAGTCCAGGCCAATCAGGCGACCACCGGGCTGGATGCGTTTAACGACGTATTCACTCCAGCTTCCAGGCGTACAGCCGAGATCCACCACGGTCATGCCGGGCTTGAACAGGCGGTCTTTTTCGTCAATTTCGATCAGTTTGAAAACTGCCCGGGAACGCCAGCCATCATGTTTGGCCTTGATCACATAGGGGTCATGAACGTGCTGATTCATGTAATGACTGCTTTTTTTCGATCTTTTGGTTCTGATTGTCACTGCGTTAAACCCTACTTACATGCGAAAATACGCGCATGATTGAACTGACCACCGAACAGCGCAAGGCACTTCGTGCCGCCGCTCACCATCTGAATCCCGTTGCCAGTATTGGCCAGCACGGGTTGACTGCCTCCGTCCTTAACGAGATCAATGCCGGCCTCAAGGCCCATGAACTCATCAAGGTCAAACTCCAAGGTATTGAGCGGGAAGTCCGCCCTGCCCTGTTTGACGAAATCTGCACTGCGCTCGAATGCGCTCAGGTACAGCATATCGGCAACATCCTTATTCTGTGGCGGGAAAATCCTGCCGAAGAAAAAGTCGTTGCCAAGCCTGTTACTCGTCGCGCGCCCAAGCCCCGCAACAAGAAGCAGGCTGCCGCCGCCAACGAGCGCCGTCGCAAAACTACCCGCTAAAGCCTTCAGAAGCGTCCTTCCAGCATCTTCTCTTCATGATGCTGGGTAGGGTTTCTTCTCCGCTGCGGGAAAGAAAAGCAGTTCAGCGCTTTCCTTTTTCCTGCCACATCACAAGCCAAAGACCAAGCAGGCTCTGCACAAGATAGAGCCCGCTGGATACCCCATGCCAGGTCGCAAAACGATCCCGCAGGGCTGTTTCCATGACATGCCTTGGCAGAGCATCTGCCTTGAGTTGGGCAAGGACAGGTTGTACGCCGAAATGGCCGGCAATGGTGAGCAACACCATCAGCAGCACAATCCAGAAACCTCCTGTTTTAAAGGCAGCCAAGCCGCGGCGGATCAATTGATAGGAAAGCAGAAAACTACCGCAAGCCAATCCGGCCCAAGCCACCATAGTGAACATCACACCCGCCAGGTTGCCTGCCAGAGCCTTATCGCTCAACTGCGAAAACAATACCGGGGCTGCCAGATAGCCAATAGCAAAAAGGCCACCAACCCAAAGGGTGATGGCCAGGGAATACAGCGTTTCAGCGAGTCGGCTCACTCGTAGCGAACATCCAGAATTTCGTATTCCCGAATGCCGCCGGGGGTCTGGACTTCCACCACATCACCGGCGTATTTGCCGATCAGCGCCCGGGCAACCGGGGAGTTCAGGGAAATCTTGCCTACCTTGAGGTCAGCTTCGTCGTCGCCGACGATCTGGTAAGTCACGGTTTTGCCGCCATCCATGTCTTCCATTTGGACTGTGGCACCGAAGACAACGCGGCCATCGGCATCCACCGATTTCGGATCGATGATCTGGGCGTTTGACAGCTTGCCTTCGATTTCGGCAAGACGGCCTTCAATGAAACCTTGGCGTTCTTTGGCCGCGTCGTACTCGGCATTTTCCGACAAGTCGCCGTGGGAGCGAGCTTCAGCAATGGCGGCAATGACAGCAGGCCGTTCCACGGTTTTCAAACGGTGCAGCTCTTCTTTGAGAAGCTCTGCACCGTGCAAGGTGATAGGAAACTTTCCACTCATACGGCCAATTCTCCGTGTAGGGCCTGCACAGCGTAGGTTTCCAAACCGGCATGACGCATGCCAGCACAGGCGGCGCGGGCGCCTTCCACCGTGGTGTAAACAGTAATTTTCTGGGCCAAGGCCGACGTGCGGATGGAGCGGGAATCGGTAATGGCTGTCCGCTTTTCATCCACAGTGTTGATGACCAGAACCACTTCATTGTTCTTGATCATGTCCACCACATGGGGACGGCCTTCCGTCACCTTGTTGACGGGAGTAACAGGGATACCGGCTTCGGCGATAGAGGTTGCCGTGCCTTTGGTGGCAACAATGGTAAAGCCCAGTTCGTGCAGTTCCTTGGCCACCTCGACTGCCTTGACCTTGTCTGCCGGCTTGACGCTGATGAAGACCTTGCCGCTCTTGGGCAACTTGGTGCCACCGGCCAATTGAGACTTGATGAAGGCCTCACCAAAGGTGCGACCAACGCCCATGACTTCGCCTGTGGACTTCATTTCCGGGCCAAGAATGGTGTCAACACCGGGGAACTTGTTGAAGGGGAAAACCGCTTCCTTGACAGAGAAGTAAGGCGGAATCACTTCTTTGGTCACGCCCTGGTCGGCCAGAGAGCGACCCGCCATACAGCGAGCAGCAACCTTGGCTAGGGGCAGCCCGGTGGCCTTGGAAACAAAGGGAACGGTCCGGGAGGCGCGGGGATTGACTTCCAGCACATAGACAACAGCGTCAGCGCCCTGCCCCTGAATGGCGAACTGAACATTCATCAGCCCCACTACATTGAGACCCTTTGCCATCATTTCGGTCTGACGACGCATTTCGTCCTGGATTTCCTTGGACAGGGTAAAGGGCGGCAGGGAACAGGCGGAGTCACCGGAGTGCACGCCAGCCTGCTCAATGTGTTCCATGATGCCGCCGATGATCACTTGCTTACCGTCGGACAGGGCATCCACGTCCACTTCGGTGGCATCGTTTAGGAAGCGGTCCAGCAACACGGGAGAGTCATTGGAAACCTTGACGGCTTCCCGCATGTAGCGTTCCAAGTCCTTTTGCTCATGGACGATTTCCATGGCGCGACCGCCCAGCACATAGGAAGGACGGACCACCAGCGGGTAGCCGATCTCGGCGGCCAGTTCGATGGCCTGTTCCGGCGTACGGGCGGTACGGTTGGGCGGCTGCTTGAGACCCAAGTCATGGAGCAGCTTCTGGAAACGTTCCCGATCTTCGGCAGCATCGATCATGTCCGGGGTAGTACCAATGATGGGTACACCGTTGGCTTCCAACTCCCGGGCGCGTTTCAGAGGCGTCTGACCGCCAAACTGGACGATGACGCCGACGGGTTTTTCCACATCGACGATTTCGAGGATATCTTCCAGAGTCAGGGGCTCGAAATAGAGACGGTCGGACGTGTCGTA
The DNA here is from genome assembly GCA_036504515.1 of Rhodocyclaceae bacterium. Taxonomy (GTDB): domain Bacteria; phylum Pseudomonadota; class Gammaproteobacteria; order Burkholderiales; family Rhodocyclaceae; genus AWTP1-18. The sequence goes on along the minus strand of DASXVA010000009.1, from coordinate 509,514 downwards.
GTCGGTGGAAACGGTTTCCGGGTTGCAGTTGACCATGATGGTCTCGTAACCGTCTTCACGCATGGCGAGGGCGGCATGGACGCAGCAGTAGTCGAACTCGATGCCCTGCCCGATACGATTCGGGCCACCACCGAGGACCATGATCTTTTTCTTGTCCGTGGGGCGAGACTCGCACTCTTCTTCATAGGTGGAGTACATGTAGGCCGTGGAGGTAGCAAACTCGGCGGCGCAGGTATCCACCCGCTTGTATACTGGGCGAACACCCAAGGACTGGCGATATTTGCGTACTTCAGTTTCGCCGGTACCGATCAGGTTGGCGATACGGCGATCAGAGAAACCTTTGCGCTTGAGGCCACGGATGGCGGTCGCGTCGAGGTCAGCCAGATTCTGGGAGCGAATCCAGCCTTCGGTCTTGATGATGTCTTCGATCTGAACCAGGAACCAGGGGTCAATCTTGGTCAGGCGGAACAGGTCTTCCATGGAATAGCCTTCCCGGAAGGCTTGCCCCACGTGCCAGATGCGCTGGGCACCGGGGTTGGCGAGTTCATGCTCGATCTCGTCCTTGTCCGCTTCAACCTCATCCAGACCATAGACCCCCACTTCAAGACCACGCAGCGCTTTTTGCAGGGATTCCTGGAAGGTGCGGCCCATGGCCATCACTTCGCCCACGGACTTCATCTGGGTAGTCAGACGATCGTTGGCTTGAGGGAACTTCTCGAAGGCAAAACGGGGAATCTTGGTAACAACGTAGTCGATGGAAGGCTCGAAGGACGCCGGGGTGGCGCCACCGGTAATGTCGTTCTTGAGTTCATCCAGGGTGTAACCCACGGCCAGCTTCGCAGCAATTTTGGCGATGGGGAAACCGGTGGCCTTGGAAGCCAGGGCAGATGAACGGGAAACCCGCGGGTTCATTTCAATCACGATCATGCGCCCGTCTTCCGGGTTGATCGAGAATTGAACGTTGGAACCACCGGTATCCACACCGATTTCGCGCAGCACCGCAATGGATGCGTTGCGCATGATCTGGTATTCCTTGTCCGTCAGGGTCTGCGCCGGTGCGACAGTGATGGAGTCGCCGGTATGGACACCCATGGGGTCAAGGTTTTCAATGGAACAGACGATGATGCAGTTGTCCTTGTGGTCGCGCACCACTTCCATTTCATATTCTTTCCAGCCCAGCAGGGATTCTTCAATCAAAAGTTCCTTGGTGGGGCTGGCTTCGAGACCGCGCTTACAGATCTCGGCAAACTCTTCCATGTTGTAGGCGATGCCACCGCCGGATCCGCCCATGGTGAAGGATGGGCGGATGATGGAGGGAAAGCCGAGGGCCCCCTGTACCTGCAGCGCCTCTTCCATGCTGTGGGCGATGCCGGAACGAGCAGAACCGAGACCAATCTTGGTCATGGCCTGCTTGAATTTTTCCCGGTCTTCGGCCTTGTCGATGGCTTCCTTGGAAGCACCGATCATTTCTACGTTGTACTTGTCCAGCACGCCGTGCTTGGCCAGGTCTAGGGCGCAGTTGAGCGCGGTCTGGCCGCCCATGGTGGGCAGAATGGCGTCGGGTTTTTCCTTGGCGATGATGTTTTCCAGCACCTGCCAGGTAATGGGTTCGATGTAGGTCACATCGGCCATGTCCGGGTCGGTCATGATGGTGGCCGGATTGGAATTGACGAGGATGACCTTGTAGCCTTCTTCGCGCAGGGCCTTGCAGGCCTGGGCGCCGGAATAGTCGAACTCACAGGCCTGGCCGATGATGATCGGGCCAGCGCCAATGATGAGGATGCTTTTTAAGTCTGTGCGCTTGGGCATATTGTTATTGCGCCTCTGCAATCATTTTGATGAAACGGTCGAACAGGTAGGCCACGTCATGGGGGCCAGGACTGGCTTCCGGGTGTCCCTGGAAGCAAAGTGCGGGACGGTCGTTCCAAGCCAGCCCTTGCAGGCTGCCGTCAAACAGGGAAACGTGGGTCACGCGCACATTGGCGGGCAAGGTGTTGGGATCCACGGCAAAGCCGTGGTTCTGACTGGTGATCATCACCTGGCCGGATTCCACGTCCTTGACCGGATGGTTGGCGCCATGGTGGCCGAACTTCATTTTCAGGGTCTTGGCACCCGCAGCCAAGCCCATCAACTGATGGCCCAAACAGATGCCGAAGGTGGGCAGCTTCTTGTCCAGCAGCTCGCGAATAGCGGCAATGGCGTAATCACAGGGCTCAGGATCGCCAGGGCCGTTGGAAAGAAAGACGCCGTCAGGATTCAGGGCCAGCACTTCACTGGCCGGCGTTGTGGCAGGCACCACAGTGAGTTTGCAACCGCGCTCGGCCAGCATGCGCAGGATGTTGCGCTTGACGCCGAAGTCGTAGGCCACCACGTGGTACTTGGGGTTTTCTTGGGTGCTGTAACCCTTGCCCAGAGTCCATTCCCCTTCGGTCCAGGGATAGGGCTTGGTCGTGGTGACAACCTTGGCTAGGTCCATGCCGGCCAGACCGGGGAAACCCTTGGCTTGAGCTAGGGCAGAAGCTTCGTCGATATTCTCGCCGGTGACCAGGCAGCCTGCCTGGGCGCCCTTCTCCCGCAGGATACGGGTCAGTTTGCGGGTGTCGATATCGGCAATAGCGACGATATTCTGGGCCTTGAGATAGGCATCAAGGGTCTGGGTAGAGCGGAAATTGGAGGCCAGCAGGGGCAGATCGCGAATCACCAAGCCAGCCGCGTAGACCTTGTCGGCCTCGCCATCTTCGGCATTGATGCCGTAATTGCCAATGTGGGGGTACGTCAGGGTGACGATTTGGCGGGTATAGGAAGGATCGGTGAGGATTTCCTGATAGCCGCACATGGAGGTGTTGAAAACGACCTCACCAACACTGGAACCGACAGCTCCTATGCCCTTCCCTCTAAAAACCGTCCCGTCAGCAAGTACAAGAATGGCGGGCGAAAATTGAGGCACGGTAAGGCTCCTGTCGGTATTTGGCGTATTGGGTAACCGAGGACGGAATCGACTTGCAATGCGCTAGCTGCGCGCTAATTTTCTGCCCGTCCCGGCAAACCGGCAAATTATAGCCCGAGGAGCCTTCTTCGGGCAATCCCATGCACTGCTTTGGCGCGTAAAAAATGTCGGGAAACTTACTTCAGGCCGAGCACATCCTGCATGTCGAACAAGCCGGAAGCCTTGCCCTGCATGAATCGGGCAGCCTTCAGTGAGCCAAGGGCATAGGACATGCGACTGGCAGATTTGTGGGTAATTTCGATGCGCTCACCAGTCCCGGCGAAAAGTACTGTGTGGTCGCCGACAATATCCCCACCGCGAATAGTGGAAAAGCCGATCTGACTGGCAGGACGCTCACCGGTATGGCCTTCGCGGCCGTAGATGGCGTCTTCTTCCAGGGTTCGCCCCAGCGCAGCCGCGACGACTTCGCCCATACGCAGGGCAGTCCCGGAGGGAGCATCGACTTTGTGACGGTGATGAGCCTCGATGACTTCGATGTCGTAGCCTTCGTTAAGGATGCGAGCAGCCACATCAAGCAGCTTGAACACGGCATTGACGCCCACCGCCATATTGGGCGCAAAGACAATGGGGATTTCCTTGGCAGCCGCTTCAATTTGCTTCTTGCCCTCGGCGGTGAAGCCAGTGGTGCCAATAACCAGGGCAACCTTGTGCTTGCGGCAGGCTTCCAGATGTACGAGAGTGCCTTCCGGACGGGTGAAGTCGATCAGGCAGTCGGCCTTGGCCAAGCCTGCGTCCAGATCACTGCTGATGGCAACACCACAGGGGGTACCGATCAGTTCTCCTGCATCTTTGCCGATAAATGGGCTATCGGGCTGGTCAATGGCAGCAACAAGTTCAGCATCCTCGGCCTTGAGGACGGCTTCAATTAGGGTACGACCCATACGGCCGGAACTACCGACCAGGGCAAAGCGAATCTTGCTCATGGAAATCCTGAAAAAATGGTTTTACTTGGTGGCAGGTGCCGGTGCAATGTCAATCACTGTCGCGGCCGGTGCCGGAGTCACAGCCAGGTCAGCGGCACTGCCGGCCATGACGTCACCGCCAACACGGGTCAGCTTGCCATCCGTGAAGAACACCACCAGACGGCGGGTTTGTACGGCGCCGACGCCGGGTTGGAAGCGATAGAGGTAATCCCAACGGTCGCCACCGTGGAAGGCATCAACAATCAAGGGGGAGCCAAGAATAAAGCGGACTTGCTCCCGGGTTTGGCCCGGTTTGAGCTGAACCACCATTTCCTGGGTGATGTAGTTGCCCTGGTTGATGTCAATGCGATAGGGACTGAGATAGTCCGTGACTTTGATGTCAGGGATACTGGAGCAGGCTGCCAGCAGAGGCATCAGAAGAAAAACGGTTTGCCGAAAACGTAGCTGCATGGGAATCCTGAAAGGGTTTGCCGGAATAGGGAAATTGTTCCGAAACAGCGGAAAACTATATCATAGAGGGCTGAGATAGCCGCCTAGCGGATAACCGAGCTTAGTCCATGTCCACTCATCCAAACGCACAAAGCCTAAAAAGTACCGGCCTCAAGGCCACTTATCCCCGTCTACGCATTCTGGAATTGTTCCAGAAAGGCGAAGACCGGCACATGACGGCCGAGGATGTTTACCTTCATTTAATGAATGAAGGCATGGATATTGGGCTTGCCACGGTGTATCGGGTTTTGACCCAGTTTGAACAAGCGGGACTGGTGGAGCGCCATTTCTTTGAATCCGGCAAGGCTGTCTTCGAGCTCAACGAAGGCAAGCACCATGACCACTTGGTCTGTCTCCAATGTGGTCGGGTGGAAGAGTTTTACGATGCTGAAATCGAAAAGCGTCAGAACGAAATTGCCGCCGAACGGGGCTTCGAGGTCAAGGAACACGCTCTCTACCTCTATGTGGAATGCAAAAAGCCCAACTGCCACGGCCAGGAAGAATGCCCACTGAAGGGGAGCTGCTTGCACCTCAACGGCGACGGCGAGTGCCCTCCCCACTGCCCTGAAGTTGCTCGCAAGCACACCCATCACGGCTGATCTGTCTTTCCCCCTTTTGTCTTAAACGGGTCTTTGCCCGGGATATCTCATGGAAGCTTTCATCACATCGTCGCTGCTGGTCGCCTTGGCGGAAATCGGCGATAAAACCCAGTTGCTGTCTTTTGTCCTTGCCGCCCGCTTGCGCAAGCCCTGGCCCATTATTGGCGGGATTTTTGTCGCTACGGTACTCAACCACGCCTTGGCTGGGTCGGTGGGCGTGTGGTTGTCGGGCATGGTCAATCCGGTTTGGTTGCCCTGGATTACTGGTGGTGTTTTTGTCGCATTCGGCCTGTGGACCCTGCACCCGGATTCCCTCGACGACGATCCCAAAATGCACAAAGCCGGCGCTTTCGTCACGACCCTGATTGCTTTCTTCATTGCCGAAATGGGCGACAAAACCCAACTGGCGACGGTGGCGTTGGCTGCCCAGTTTCAAGGCGCTTTGATTGCTGTGGTGTTGGGTACGACGGTGGGCATGATGCTGGCCAATGTGCCGGCGGTGATCATTGGCGAGCGACTGGCTCAGCGCCTGCCCCTCAAAACCATACGCTGGGTTGCGGCTGGGGTATTTATTGCTACCGGTGCGGTGACCATGCTGGGGGCTTCAGGACTCGTCCTGTAAGCCCTGCCGGGGCTAGAGCCCCAGCATTTCCCGGGCATGCTGGCGGGTGGTATCGGTGATTTTCACACCACCCAGCATTCGGGCGATTTCCTCCACCCTGCCCTGTTCGTCCAGAACGCTGACCTTGCTGAAGGTCTGTTCGTCCCGGGTTTCCTTGGCGATGGACCATTGCCAGTGGGATTGGCTGGCGACCTGGGGCAAGTGAGTGACGCACAAAACCTGACGGCTGGAACCCAGTTGCTTGAGCAACTTGCCGACAATTTCTGCAACACCGCCACCGATCCCCACATCCACTTCGTCAAAGATCAGGGTTGGTACATCGCCAGCCTGACTGGCGATGACCTGAATCGCCAGACCGATGCGGGACAGTTCGCCACCGGAAGCCACCTTGGCCAGGGAACGCAGGCCCTGGCCAGCATTGGCTGCCACGCGGAATTCAATATTTTCCAGACCATAACTGGCGCCGCCTTCCACGGGTAGCAACGTAATCTCAAACTTGCCACCAGCCATGGCCAGTTGCTGCATGGCTTCGGTTACTTGTTGCGACAACTTGGCGGCAGCCTTGCTGCGGCCTTCTGTCAGTTTTTTTGCTTTGGCGAGATAGGAGGCCTGGGCTTGGGCTTCCTTTTCCGCCAAGGCAGCAGGATCGGCGGTGAGTCGCAGCTCATCAAGTCTTTGGGATTGCTTTTCCAACAACTCCGGCAGTTCCTCGGGAGGCACCCGATGCTTGCGGGCCAGGGCCATCACCCCCTCGATACGGGCTTCCAGTTCGCTCAGACGGGCTGGGTCAAGTTCCAACCGCTGCCGATAGCGGGCCAGTTCATGGGCGGCTTCACCCAGCTGAATGCGGGCGCCTTCAATCAGATCAAGGGGTTCCTTGAGGGCTGCATCCACTTCCACCAAATCCCGCAGGCGACCTAACACTTGATCAATGGCTGTCGACGCCGACATTTCGCCAGCATCCAGAGCTTCCACCGCCGCATCGGCGCCCTCCATCAGGCTGGCGGCATGGGAAAGACGACTATGTTCCTGATTATCCTCGGCCCACCGTCCAGGCTCAAAGGCCAGGGTTTCCAGTTCCTTGACCTGCCATTCGAGCAGTTCCCGCTCCTTGCTGCCGGCCTCGGCGTCACGCTCGGCATGTTCCCGAGCTTCCTTCAGCCGTTGCCAAGCGCGGAAGAGTTCGCTGACTTCTTTCGCCAGGGGCAGCAATGCCGCGTGGGTGTCCAGTAACTGGCGCTGGGCATCGGCCCGCAACAGGGAATGATGGGCATGCTGGCCGTGGATATCTGCCAGCCAGTCGGAGGCTTCCTTCAATTGGGTCAGGGTTGCCGCCGCACCGTTGATGTAGGCTCGGGAACGACCACCGGCGTCGATGACCCGGCGCAGCAGGCACAGCCCTTCGGCCTCAAAGTCGTTGTCCTTGAGCCATGTATTGAGGGGGCTGTCAGCCGCCAGTTCAAATTCTGCGGCGACTTCGGCCTTCTCTTTGCCCGCCCGAACTACGCCAGCATCGGCCCTCTCGCCCATGGCCAAAGACAGGGCATCAATCAGTATGGATTTGCCGGCACCGGTTTCCCCGGTCAGGGCACCAAAGCCGGACTCGAAGTCCAGTTCCAGTTTGTCGACAATGACGAAATCGCGGATATACAAACGACGCAGCATGGTTTCTCTCGATCAGGTGCGCTTGGGCGTGGCGCTCCACTGGAGCTTTTCGCGCAGCATGGCGAAATAGCTATAGCCCGGTGGATGGAGGAAAACGATGTTCTGTTGGGCGCGCCGGATCATCAGGGTGTCCCCGGCACTACCGTCCAGATGCTCCTGGCCGTCAAAGTGCAACAGGGCATCGTGGGGGTAAAGCAGTTTCAATTCGATGGTGCTATTGGCGCTGACGCTGATGGGCCGGTAGGACAGGCCGTGAGGGCAAAGTGGCACGATGGCAATGCCCTCTACTGCCGGATGCAGAATCGGGCCGTTGGCGGACAGAGCGTAGGCGGTGGAGCCGGTGGGGGTTGCCACGATCATGCCGTCGGCGCGAAGTACGTAGATGAATTCGCCGTCCAGATGGAGCTCGAATTCGATCATGCGTCCGGCATCGCCCTTGGACAGCACCACGTCATTCAGGGCCAGATTGCTGGCGATGGATTTTCCATCGCGAATCAGGTCGGCCTTGAAGAGAAAACGTTCTTCCCGGTGGAACTTGCCTGCCAGCAGATCGGCCATGCCGCTCAACATCTGGTCCCGGGACAAATCCGTCATGAAGCCGAGGCGGCCTTGATTGACGCCCACCAGGGGAACGCCGCTGGCCGTCAGTTGGCGAGCGGCATTGAGAAAGGTGCCGTCGCCACCCACCACGATAGCCACATCCACAGCGATACAGCGGCTGGCAATGGCGGCATAGGAAACCGTGGGGTAATCCTTGATGCCCGTTGCGGCAGCGGTGCCCTCCTCGACTCGCACATCAATTCCCTGCTTGAAGAGGAAATTGGCGAGGGTGACCAGAGATTCGGCCACGTCGGGGCTACGGAATTTGCCGATTAGGGCGGCACTGCGAATGGCGGGAGATGGCGATGAAGACATGGGCCGATTTAACCACAAAAGCCTTATTGAATAGACAGGGCAAACTCGTGGAAAGGGTTGCCGCTAGCGGTAATCGGCGGCAGTACCCTGGACCGGAGAGCACCGTGAGCCAACCAGAGATACTGCCGTTATAAACCCAGCACCCCTGTTAGCGGCAAAGGCTGGGAAGCTTGCCATAGCTCTTCGAAACGAAGTATCCGTGGCGCCAGCTCTACCGGGTCGTGCAAGACCTGTTTTCCCCGGGCATAGTCGGCATGAAAGCGGATCACACCATGGCTGCCATCGGCCAACAGCAAGCAGTCCGCCAAATGACGCATGTTCTCCGGGGACTGTCGAAATTCGATACTCAGGGGAAAACGGCGCAGGAGTTCTCGCAAGCGGGGACTATGGGCATTCAGGCGGGAAGCATCATGCATCACGCCCCGTAGCCTCCCCTTTTCGGCGCCAGCAATAAATGCTTCAAGACGAGCGGCCCTACCCTTTTCCTCCAGTCCCAAACGCTCCAGGTCTGGATCGAAAAGGCAGATTTCCTTTTGGGCGACCAAGAGCACCCCATCAATGGCGCTGCGGTACTCGGCTTCGCTATTGAAGGGGGTGCTCTTGGGTTCGGTCATTGCAAGTGGATGAACCCGTCGCAATACCAGTCGTAAAGCTGCTCGGCCAGACGGGCTTCAACCTTGTCCAGACGGCGGGCATCGGCCAACAGTTGCAAGCCAGGACGATCTGCCGCCTCAACGCCTTCAACGGTTTCACCATTCAGGTAGAACTGCTTGCCGGCAAACAGCAGCTGGGTCCGGGCATCCAGACGCAGGCCTTTTTTCACCGCTGCAGCGGTAAAGCGGGCCGGGGTCAGAGGCTTTTCGGGGGGATCAAAAAACACGTGGGGCTTGGGTTCCGTCAGGTGTTCACCGAGGAAATCCCGCACCAGGGCTTTATCCCAGCGGATACGGTCAAGCATGGCGGCCACCTGATCCACCATGGCCGTGGTCAGTTCGCCAGGGTGCTTGGCGGGCTTGAGGCCGGGGTCGGCGTAGCGGCCACTCAAGCAGAGTTTGTCCTGCAAAAAATTGAGGAAGCCTTCAGCCAGTTCCTGGGCCGGTGCGGTACGGAAGCCGACGGAATAGGTCATGCACTCGCCCACGGCGATGCCGTCATGGGCGTACTGGGGCGGCAGATAGAGCATGTCGCCGGAATTCAGTACCCATTCCTTGCTCGGCTTGAAATTCTTCAGGATGCGGATGGGCAGATCCTCCACGAGGGTCTGATCCTTGTTGGCACCGATGCGCCAGTGGCGCTGGCCAATACCCTGGAGCAGGAACACGTCGTAATTATCAAAGTGGGGGCCGACACCGCCGCCGTCGCTGGCCCAGCTCACCATCACATCGTCCAGACGGGCATAGGGGATGAAGCTGAATTGCTGCATCAAGGCTTCTGCTTCAGGCAGGATCAGGTTTAGCCCTTGCACCAGCACGGTCCAGGGATGGGGCCGGGTCTTGAAATCCTTGGCGGCAAAAGGCCCACGGCGCAGGTCCCAGTCCCCTCCTTCCCGGCTGACCAGACGGGATTCCACATCATCGCGGCGGGCGGCGGTGAACATCTCGTTCCGGCTCAGCAGACCGGTGAAGCCCGGTACTGCGTTGCGAATCAAAAGGGGCTTCTTCTGCCAGTACTCGGCCAGGAATTGCTTGGGCGACAGGCCACCGAGGAGTTGCAGGGGAAGGTTCGGGTTGGCCGCGGCCAATTGAGAGGTCAGGTCAGTTTTCATCGAGCCATTATAATTGCGCCCCTTTTATCCTTACGGCTTTCCTTCAGCCGCTGCCTTGTAGCCATGCGTTCCCAGAAACCGCGCGTCATCCCCGGCGAAACTCCAGTCCAGATCGAATCCCTAGACCATGAGGGACGCGGTATCGCCCATGTGAACGGCAAAGTCATCTTTATTGAAGACGCCCTGCCCGGTGAGTTGGTGGAATACAGCAGCTATCAGCGCAAGCCCAGCTACGAGCAGGCTTTTGCCACCAAGATTCTCAAAGAATCCAGTTTGCGGGTTAAACCCCATTGCCCCCACTTTGGCGTCTGTGGCGGTTGCAGTCTGCAGCACCTGGATGCCAGCGCCCAGACGGCCGTCAAGCAGCGGGTCATGGAAGATGCCCTGTGGCACATCGGCAAACTCAAGCCCGAAGTCCTTTACCCGCCCATCACCAGTTCCACCTGGGGCTACCGGCACCGGGCCAGGATGTCGGTGCGCTACGTTGAAAAAAAGGGCGGTACCCTGGTTGGCTTCCATGAAAAACGCAGCGGATTTTTGGCGGTCATGGATAGCTGTCCGGTTTTACCGCCGGGGATCTCCGATCTGATTTCGCCCCTCAAGATACTGATGGCCAATATGGATGGCCGGGAGCGCCTGCCTCAAATTGAAATCGCCGTGGGCGACGGCCAAAGAGTGCTGGTCCTGCGCAACCTTGAGCCCTTGAGCGAACGGGATGAGCACCTGCTGCGGACCTTTGCCGACCAGCACGGCATCGTCTGGTATCTGCAACCCAAGGGCCCGGCCACCGCCCATCTTTTCCATCCGGCAGACACGCCTCCCCTCGCCTACTCATTGCCGGAATACGCCTTGCAACTGCGCTTTTCCCCCACGGAGTTCACCCAGGTCAACCACGGCGTCAACGATCTGCTGGTCCATCGCGCCATGGCCCTGCTCCAGCCCCAGCCCGGTGAGCGCATTGCCGATATGTTCTGCGGCCTCGGCAACTTCACCCTGCCTATCGCCCGCAGCGGCGCCACCGTCGTCGGGGTTGAGGGCAGCAAGGAACTGGTGGATCGCGCCCGGGCCAACGCCATACTCAACGGATTGGAAGATCGCTGCGAATACGGCGTTGCCAATCTGTTTGAAGCCACGCCGGAAAGCCTTGCGGCCCTGGGCAAGTTCGACAAGATGTTGATCGACCCGCCCCGGGATGGCGCTGCCGCTCTGGTTCAGGCCTTTGACGAGACATCTCCCAAGCGCATCGTCTATGTGTCCTGCAAGCCTGCCACCCTGGCTCGGGATGCCGCCACCCTGATCTACGAAAAAGGCTACAAGCTCAAAGGCGCCGGTATCGCCAACATGTTTCCCCATACCTCCCATGTGGAGTCGATTGCCTTGTTCGAGCGGGAATAGTTCGGCGCTAATAAAACCTGAGCCCCAAATGGAAACAGCCACCTCATATTTCATGGTGGCTGTTTTTCTTTGGGCAGAACGAGGTGCTTGGCTAGGGACTTAGGGTTTATTCAACCCGGCCCCGATTGGCCTTGATGGCGCCCCGCTTGGCCTTGCCCTCAAGACGCCGGGTGACTGAGCCTCGGGTAGGGCGAGTCGGTCGGCGTTTTTTGGGTAGCACCGCCACCGAGTCAATCAACTCCTGCAAGCGCTGCAAACCGTCTTCGCGATTCAGTTCAAGGCTACGATGGGCCTGGGCCTTGATCACGACAACACCGTCCTTGCTGATGCGCTGATCGTTCAACTGCAACAAGCGCTCCCGTACCGGCTCCGGCAAGGACGAAGCCTTGATATCGAACCGCAGATGAACCGCATTGGATACCTTGTTCACGTTCTGCCCACCAGCGCCCTGGGCGCGGATAGCGGTGATCTCGACCTCTTCGGGCAGCAGTTGGCAACGGGCGTTCATGGGACTGAGAACAGTGAGGGAAGCCCGATTGTAAGGGGCGCCCTGCTTCTCCCTGCGCAATCAGGCCGTCAGATGGCGGATTACGTGGTCCGCCACTTGCCGCCATTTGGAGCTGGAAATCACCGCATGGCCTGCATCCTCGATCATCACCGCCTCGGTTTCATAGGACTTGGCCGTGGCCGTCACCACTTCCGCCGGAATAATGCGATCCCGTGTACCGCCGATGACCTGTACGTCGGCGGTGATGTTGTCCGGGTTCACATAGGCCGGCTTGCCCTCCGCCGCCTGCATGGCGATCATCTTGCCCAGAGGGTCGCCCATGTTGTCCAGCACCGGTTGCAGTGTTCCCGGCAGTAGTCCCCAGGGCGGGACGGAGGTGATTAGGGAGGCCTTGTCGATGCCTTCGTTGCCTTCCATGACCCGCTGGCTCAGGAAGCCGCCCATGGAATGGCCGACGATGATGCTCGGCTTGTCCTCCAGGTGCTCAAGCACGGAATGTACGTCTTCTTCATAGCCGCGCAGGGTGATGTCATCGCGGCTTTCGCTGCCGCCGTGGCCCCGCAGGGACAGGGCACTGGCGCTGTAACCGTGCCAGGCAAAGTAAGGCAGAAAGTTTTCGCGCCATTGCCAGCCATCGCCGGCAACGCCATGGATAAAGAGAACCCGCGCCCGGGCATTCGCCACATCGGTATGGAAAATCTCGATACCGTCGAGGATTTCATGGCGACAGGCCTCGGCAGGATTGGCGTCGGAGAGTTTGATGGTGCAGGCGGTCTCTTCGCTGTCCTGCTCAAAATAGGTGGTCAGCCCGCGGCACAGGGAAGCCATGCGGCTATTGCGGCGTAGATACTGGACATGCAGCGTAGTCAGCTTGCGCCGCTGGGTGTGTTGCAGGGCCTGGTCAAAAAGCTGGCGGCCGATACCCTTGCCCTGGCAAAAGCCGTCCACACTGATACCAAGCTCCCCGACGGGATAGTTGTCCCGCTGGAACACGGCCACATGGACCACGCCGATCAGCAGGTCGCGGTAATGGGCGCCGATGACGACGTCCCGGTTGAAGTTGATACTGTCCGCGTAATGGTCGAGACCTTTCGCGGTCACGTCAAAACCGAAGCGGGTAAAACGATCCTCGGCGGTCATCGCGTCGAGGTGGGCTCTGATGGCGGGGCGAGCATTCGCTTGGAGCCGCCTTAGTTCTACATTCATGGCATCTCCTTATTTTTGTGCGTTGCAACAATTATTAGTCTAGCGATTCTCTCGGGAATAGCAATAAAGAGATGGAGAGTCGGTAGAAATACGGATGGGGCCTTGCAAAACCAGAAAGCAGAAATGAAAACGGCCACCCGAAGGTGGCCGCTCTTAACTGGGGCTTGACGACTGGCTTAGTCGCGGTCGCCGCCAATCACGCCCAAGATTTGCAGCAGGCTGGTGAAGATGTTGTAGATGTCCAGATACACAGCCAGGGTAGCGCTCACATAGCTGGTTTCGCCGCCCTTCACGATCCTGTCGATGTCGAACAGGATAAAGCCGGAGAAGATCACGATGGCCACAACAGAAACGGCCAGGGACAGCGCGGGCAGATGCAGGAAGATGTTGGCCAAGCTAGCCACCAGCAGCAGAATCAGGCCGGCCATCAGGAAGGTGCCCATCTTGCTGAAATCACGCTTGCCGGTAGAAGCAATGCCGGCCAAGGTGAAGAAGATGGCGCCAGTACCACCTGCAGCCATGGCGATCAATTGCCCGCCGTTGCGGAAATGCAGGGTGTAGGCCAGCAGTGGTCCGAGCATCAGCCCCATAAAGAAGGTGAAACCCAGCAGCAGCACAACGCCGAGTCCGCTGTTACGGTTCTTTTCAATCGCGTAGATCAGGCCCCAGGTCACAGCCAGGAACAGGACCGTAGTGATCATCGGGCTGGCGACCATCAGGGAAACGCCAAACATGGTGCCGAGCAAGGCGCCGATGATCGTAGGAATCATGGACAGGCCCAACAGAGCGTAGGTGTTGCGCAGAACGCGGTTCTGTTGTCCTGCGTAAGTGCCAGAAGTCTGGACGGTTTGCAGATCAATAGCCATGGTGATGAAACCTCCTTGAGTTATTGCACGGGTGCAAATGTGGCGAACGGCATTGTAGACACAAACCGGGACAGAAAAGTTGCACACCAGCCGCTATGGTGTGGGGGTTTCCCCCTGCTATTTCAAGTCCCGTTTGGGATAAAACGGCTTATTCGTCGCTGTCGCTGGCTAGCCCTACCAACCCTTCCGGCAGGTTTTTGGTCGGTTTGACCCCCAGTTGCTTGAGCATTTCTGCCTGGCGGATCACATTGCCGCGGCCGGTGGAAAGCTTGTTCACTGCCCCATCGTAGTCTTTCTGCGCCTGCTTCAGGCGGGTGCCGAGGGATTCCATGTCTTCGGCGAAGCCCACCAGCTTGTCGTAAAGCTCGGCGCCCCGTTTGGCGATGTCCTGGGCGTTACGGTTCTGGGCCTCCTGGCGCCACAGATGGGCCACGGTACGCACCACAAACAGAAGCGTGGACGGGCTCACCAGCAGCACGTTCTTTTGCCAGGCATCCATGAACAATTCCTTGTCATGGGTCACCGCCACCATGAAAGCCGGCTCGATGGGCACGAACATCAGCACGAAATCCAGGGATTTGAGGCCGTAAAGGTCCTGGTAATTGCGTTCGGACAGTCCCCTGATATGACTGCGCACGGAATCGAGGTGGCGCTTGAGGGCCGCTTGCCGGTCGCCTTCGTCTTCGGCGGAGGCGAAATCGTCGTAGGCGGTCAGGGTCACCTTGGCATCCACCACCAGATGGCGGTCTTCCGGCAGATGCAGCACCACGTCGGGCTGGGCGCGGCTGCCGTCTTCCCGGGTGTGGCTTTCCTGTACATCGTATTCCTCGCCCTTGCGCAGGCCCGATGCCTCCAACACCCGTTCCAGGATCAGTTCGCCCCAGTTGCCCTGGGCCTTGCTGGAGCCCTTGAGGGCCCGGGTCAGGTTCTTGGCATCCTGGCTCAGGGATTGGTTCAGCTCCATCAACTGCCGCACCTGCTCGGCCATGGCGCTGCGGTCCTTGCCTTCGTTGATGTAGACCTCCTCCACCTTGCCCTGGAACTCCTGCAAACGCAGTTTCAGGGGTTCCAGCAACTGGCCCAGATTGGTCTGGTTCTGCTCGGTGAAGCGCTTGGCTTTTTCTTCGAGAATGTCGTTGGCGAGGCTCTTGAACTGGTTGGACAGGTCTTCCTTGGCGTTCTTGAGCAGAGCCAGCTTTTCTTCCGACTGGTTGCGTTCCGCCTCAAAGCGGGCATTCAGATCCGCCAGTTCGGATTTGAGCCGCGAAACCTGGGCTTCCGCCTGTTCCCGCAGGGCCTTTTCGTCCTGGCCGGATTGGTCCAGCTCCGCCACCCGGGCGCTGGTGGAGCGCAGGGATTGGGCTTTTTCCGCCTCGGAAGTGGATAAACGCAGGACTTCCTGCTGCTCGGCCTTCAACTGATCCTGCAAAGCGCCCAACTGGGACTGAAGGGCAGCAGCAGCGGCCTGGCCTTGGCTGCGGTCTTCTTCCAGGCTGCGCACCCGTTCCGTGGCCCGGGCCAGTTCGATGGAAACTTCCGCCCTGCCCTGTTCCACCGCGGCGTCGATACGGCCCTTGAGCACAACCCAGACGACAGCGCCGCCTAAACCCAGGCCAAAAACAGCGGCAACCAAGCTAACTATCTGACCATCCATGTTTTTCTTTTCCGATATGGGGAATTCCCCGCTAAACGGCCCACATTATGCCCCGTGATGCAGATGACGCATTGCCGACGGTGTTCTTGCACCGGGGGCCGGCTTGCTGCATAGTGCGCGCCTTTTTTGCCGTACCGTCGTTGTCTCTTTTTGCCTTTTCCGGAATCCCACATGCTGCCTTCCATCGAACACCGTATTGCCGAAGAACTGGGTGTCCGCCCGCAACAAGTCGCCGCTGCCGTTCAACTGCTGGACGAAGGCGCCACCGTGCCCTTTATCGCTCGTTATCGGAAAGAAGTCACCGGCACCCTGGACGATACCCAGCTGCGTAATCTGGAAGAACGCCTGGGCTACCTGCGGGAGCTGGAAGAGCGCCGCAGCGCCGTGCTGGCCTCCATCGAAGAGCAAGGCAAGCTGACCCCGGAACTGCGCAATGATGTGGAAAACGCCGACACCAAGCAGCGGCTGGAAGACCTTTACCTGCCCTACAAGCAAAAGCGCCGCACCAAGGCCCAGATCGCCAAGGAAGCCGGCCTCGAACCTCTGGCCGACGCCCTGTTCGACGACCCCAGCCTGAGCCCTGAAGTCGAAGCTGCCAAGTACGTGAACACCGCCACCGAACCGCCGGAAAAGCATGTGCCCGACGTCAAGGCCGCCCTGGACGGCGCTCGTCAGATTTTGATGGAACGCTTTGCCGAAGACGCCACCCTGCTGGAAAAGCTGCGCCGCTACCTGAACGACAATGGCGTGCTGGTTTCCGCCGTGGTGGAAGGCAAGGACAAGGACCAGAGCGCCGAAGTGAGCAAGTTCCGCGACTGGTTCGACTTCCGCGAAGCCATCAAGGACATCCCTTCCCACCGCGCCCTGGCCATGTTCCGCGGCCGTAACGAAGGCGTGCTGCGTCTGGCCCTGAAAACCGAGCCGGAATTGCAAGACCCGCCCCTGGCATCCCCCTGCGAAACCATGGTGGCCAAGCATTTCGGCATCAGCAACGATGGCCATCCCGCCGACAAATGGCTGTCCGAAACCGCCCGCTGGGCCTGGATGGTCAAGCTGTCCCTGCACCTCGAACTGGAACTGATGAACCAGTTGCGGGAGCGTTCCGAAGAAGAAGCTATCCACGTTTTCGCCCGCAACCTGCACGACCTGCTGTTGGCCGCGCCCGCCGGCCCCCACGCCACCCTGGGCCTCGACCCCGGCATCCGCACCGGCTGCAAGGTCGCCGTGGTGGACAAAACCGGCAAGGTGCTGGATACCGCCACCATTTATCCCCACGAACCCCGCCGCGACTGGGAAGGCTCCCTCCATACCCTGGCCGTGCTGTGCAAGAAACACAGCGTGGATTTGATCGCCATCGGCAACGGCACCGCCAGCCGCGAAACCGACAAGCTGGCCGCCGAACTGATCAAGGGAATGCCGGAAATGGCCATGAGCAAGATCGTGGTTTCCGAAGCCGGCGCCTCGGTCTATTCCGCCTCGGAACTGGCCGCCAAGGAGTTCCCCGACCTCGACGTTTCCCTGCGCGGCGCCGTTTCCATTGCCCGCCGCCTGCAAGATCCCCTGGCCGAACTGGTCAAGATTGATCCCAAATCCATCGGCGTCGGCCAGTACCAGCACGACGTGAACCAGTCCAAACTGGCCAAGTCACTGGATGCCGTGGTGGAAGACTGCGTGAACTCTGTGGGCGTCGATGTGAACACCGCCTCCGTCGCCCTGCTGACCCGGATTTCCGGCCTCAACAGCACCCTGGCCAGCAATATCGTCGCCTTCCGCGACCAACACGGCGCCTTCAAATCCCGCGCCCAGTTGCGGGAAGTGCCCCGCCTCGGCGACAAGACCTTCGAGCAGGCCGCCGGCTTCCTGCGCATCATGAACGGCGACAATCCCCTTGACGCCTCAGCGGTTCACCCGGAAGCCTATCCCGTGGTGGAGCGCATCCTGGCCGACATCCAGAAGAGCGCCAAGGACATTCTGGGCGACAGTCGCACGGTCAAAGCCCTCAACGCCGTCAAATACACCGACGAAAAATTCGGTCTGCCCACGGTGCAGGACATCCTGGCCGAACTGGAAAAACCCGGCCGCGATCCCCGTCCCGAGTTCAAGACCGCCTCCTTCAAGGAAGGCGTCGAAGACCTCAAGGACTTGCAGGTGGGCATGCAACTGGAAGGCGTCATCACCAACGTCACCAATTTCGGCGCCTTTGTCGATATTGGCGTCCATCAGGACGGCCTAGTGCATATCTCCGCACTGTCGGAAAAGTTCGTCAAAGACCCCCACACCGTGGTCAAGGCCGGCGATGTGGTTAAGGTCAAAGTGCTGGAAGTGGACGTCGCCCGCAAGCGCGTCGCCCTCACCATGCGCATGTCCGACGATCCTTCCAAGAGCATGGCGCCCCGTGGTCAGGACCGGAACGACCGCGGCCCCCGCAACGCCATGCCGCGCCAGCAGCAGGCTCCCGCTGGTGGTGCTATGGCGGCAGCCTTCGCCAAGCTCAAGGGCTAAGTTCGGGCTGATTACGGGCGAAGTTCAGGCCGAGGAAAGCCTGCACAATCCCGGCCAGATTGCCCCGCTTCGGCTGGGCTTTTTGTTGGATTTCCTGTGGTGAATTTATTTCACAAACTTTAGGGAATTGGTTGGCAGTTCCCCTATCGCTCGTAACAACTATCCCTTAACCATGCGGTTTACTGCCAATGAAAGCCCGATTTACATTGTGAAAATAATTCAACTCAAGCAATGAAGTGGGCTGCAGTTTTTCCGCAAGGCGCGCCGCAGCAATCACCTGAGCAGTGGTTTCCCCAAGCAAACAGCCCTAACTTCCCTGTCAGCCAAGGCTGATAAAGTAGCGGCAGCCGCATCGCCGCCAGCAAGGTTCTGACTCCAGCGATGCACTCCGAACGACCGCCGCCCCGGTGAATCTTTCGCCCGGGTGGCGGTCTTGTTTTCACCGCCACCGATTGCCAACGCCCGTGTCTTCCGACCCTCAGCAAAAACTGCTGCAGTACCCCACTTTCATCCGCTTCTGGCTGGCCCGCATCGCCTCCGCCGCCGCCAACCAGATGCTCACCGTGGCCGTGGCCTGGCAGATTTACCAACTCACCGGCAGCGCCATGGACCTGGGGCTGGTGGGCCTGTTCCAGTTTCTGCCCCGACTGCTGCTGACCGCCACCGCCGGCAATCTGGCCGACAGCCATGACCGCAAGAAAATCGCCGTCGCCGCCCAGCTCATCCAGGTCATCGCCCTCACCGTCCTATTGATCCTGACCGTCACGGACCAGATCAGCCGTCACTGGATCTTCGCGTTGGTCGCCCTGTCCGGCACCGCCCGGGCTTTTGACATGCCTGCCACTTCGGCCCTGTTGCCCAATCTGGTGCCCGCCGCCCTGCTCTCCCGGGCCGTGGCGGTCAGTGCCTCGGCCATTCAGGCCGCTTTCATCATCGGCCCCGCCCTGGGCGGCCTGCTCTATGCCTTTGGCGCCACCGTGGTCTATGGCGTTACCCTCACCCTGTTTGTGGTCGCCGCCATCGCCTTCATGGCCATCCCCCCGCAACCGCCTGCGACACCGGGCAACGACGACGGCCAGTGGAAAAAATTCATCGACGGTTTGATCTTCATTCGCGGTCAGCGGGTCGTGCTCGGTGCCATTTCCCTCGACATGTTTGCCGTGCTCTTCGGCGGCGCCACCGCCCTGATGCCCATCATCGCCGAAGAACTGCTCCACACCGGCCCCTGGGGTCTGGGCTTGCTGCGTTCCGCCCCGGCCGTGGGCGCCCTGATCATTTCCTTCTGGCTGGCTCGGCATCCTCTGGACAAGCGGGTGGGCCACATCCTGTTCGCCTCCGTCGCCCTTTTCAGCCTCGCCACCATCGGCTTCGGTCTTTCCAGCAATCTGTGGCTTTCGCTCCTGTTACTGGCCCTGCTCGGCGCGGCGGACATGGTCAGCGTGGTGATCCGCGGCTCCTTGGTGCAACTGCAAACCCCCGACCACATGCGGGGCAGAGTCAGCGCCGTGAACAGCATCTTCATCGGCGCCTCGAACCAGCTAGGCGAATTCGAATCCGGGGTCACCGCCGCCCTGTTCGGCGCCGTCCCCGCCGTGATCCTGGGCGGCGTTTGCAGCCTTGCCGTCACGGGCCTGTGGATGCGCTGGTTTCCCCAACTGCGAAAGGCCGAAAGCCTGCAAGGGCACTAGTCGCAAGCGACCGCTCTTTCGGGTGTAACACTGCACTGCAATTGGTTATGCACAATTCTTAGAAGGCTGCAGGTATCCACTTTCTAGAATCGTGGGCTAACTTGTTCAGAGCCCGTGCAAATGTACAAAACTGGTCAGAAAATTCTTTTGGTGAGCATTGCAGCACTGCTCCAGACACTTAGCGCTGTAGTGTTTGCTGAAACCAGCGTCATTACGCTGGGAACCTTGGCTGGGCCATTTCCTAGCCCCACAAGAGCTCAATCCTCAAACCTGATCACGGTTAACGGCAGGCATTACGTGATTGATGCTGGTGATGGCGTTGTCCGTCGGCTCGCAGAGGCTGGTGTTCGCTTGCAGGATATTGGCACTATTTTCATAACGCATCACCATGACGACCACACTGGCGGGCTTGGCATGCTGCTTTCGACCTCATGGGACAGCAAGCGGACCGAGCCAATTAATGTGTTTGGTCCGCCCAAAACCAAGGCACTGGTTGATGCCGCAATTGCCTATTACAAATTCAGCGCTGACATTCGGATCAAGGATGGCGGAAGAACCATTCCTTTGGACAAGGTCTTTTTTGGACATGACGTATTGCCGGGAGTGATTTACCAGGATGAAAACATTAAGGTTATTGCTGCTGCCAACAACCATTTCGACTTTCACCATGGGGCGCATCAGGACACGAAGGAATACTCGTATTCCTACCGGATAGAAACCCCCAACAAGGTATTGTTGTTCACCGGAGATACAGGCCCCAATCCGGAAACGGAGAGGCTGGCCTCAGGTAGCGATATTTTGTTTTCCGAAGTGAACTCCATTGAGGACCGGAAGAAAATTCTGATTGAAACCGGTCAATGGCAGGCCATGACGCCCCAAGAACAAACCCGCATCATGGAACAAGCTGCCAGGGGTCATTTGTCGACAAAAGAGGTTGGCGAGTTGGCGACTCGTGCACGCGTTAAATCAGTTGTACTGACACACCTGACTCCTCGTAAAGGCAACGACGACTACGCTTCCTGGGCGAATGAGGTTCGCAAGTTCTACAAAGGCCCTGTCACGGTGGCAAACGACCTGATGGAATTCAGGTAACGCAGACTTTGTTATCTGTTTAATTAATCCAACCAACGACGGACAAGAGTTGTCCCACGAACAGCAATACTGATTGCCAACACCGTGGGGGAGTTTGCGTTAAGGTAGGCACATTGTCTTTGCCCGAGCCCCCTTATCTCTATGTCCCACGGCCCGCGCCGCATCGTCGCCCTCATTTGCCTGGCCGAAGCCCTGAGCATGACGGGCTTTGCCGCCTACCCGGCCTTCCTCATGGAGCTCAAGGCCCTGTGGGGCATGAGCGGGGCCGAAGCAGGCTTTGTCGGCGGCGCATTCTTTTTCGGCTACATGGTGGCCGTACCTTTTCTCACCGGCATAACCGACCGGCTCGATGCCCGCAAGGTGTTCATCGTTTCCTGCTTTATCGCCATCGCCGGGATGACGGGCTTTGCCGCCTTCGCCCAGGGGGCTTTCACTGCTGCCGCCTTCCAGGCTCTGACCGGGGCTGGTCTGGCGGGCACCTACATGCCAGGCCTCAAGGCCCTCACCGACCGAGTGCAGAACCCGCGCCAGTCCCGCTACATCGCCTTCTACACCGCCACCTTCGGCATCGGCACCAGCTTGTCCCTCATCCTTGCCGGGCAACTGGGCAAGACCCTCCCATGGTCCACCACCGTCGCCCTGCTGGCTGTCGGTCCGCTACTGGCGGCGGCAATCTTCCTCGTCGCCCTCGCTCCGCAAGCCCCCGAGGTACATCGCCAAAGCGGCTGGCTGCCCCGCTTCGGCGACGTACTGGAACAAAAGGAAACCCGAACCTACATCCTCGGTTACGGCGCCCACTGCTGGGAACTCTTCGGCCTGCGCTCCTGGATGGTGGCCTTCATCGCCTTCGGCTACAGCCTCTCCGCCGGCCAACCCTGGCTCACCGCAACAGAAGCCGCTGCCGCCATCAACCTACTGGGCATCCCTGCCAGCATTCTCGGCAACGAAGCCGCCGGCAGACTGGGCCGCAAACGCTGGATCGCCGGAGTCATGCTGGCCGCCGCCCTGCTCTGCTGGCTGGCCGGCTTCGCCGCCAGTGCACCTTGGTGGCTGATGTTGCTGGTGCTGGCCTTCTACTTCATCGCCGTCATGGCCGATTCGGCCTCCCTCACGGCGGGACTGGTGGAAGTAACCCCACCGGCCCACCGGGGCGCGGCTATGGCACTGTATTCGCTGCTGGGATTTGGCGCGGGCTTTGTCGCGCCGCTGGTTTTTGGCGTGGTACTAGATGCGACCGGGAATGGGCCGCTGGCATGGGGGATAGCCTTAGGAAGTTTGGGAACGTTTGGGCTTATCTGGGCAATTAAAGAATTTTTTCAACTGAAAGCGATCAACAAAGGAGTTAACGTGACGAAAGTTGAACAAAAACAAAATGACATTGACAATCTTGCACTTACCGAAAACGAACAGACGGCGAATCGTTTTCATCTCCTATCAAAGGATGCAGCAAGGGCTGGTGATTTTTTAAGGTTGTTAATTGAGCAACGCAAGGCGGGAGTTCTTGATCCTGAGGGAAATATGCACTCTGCGGTCATGATCGCAGCAATCATCGTCTATGCACGTAGCTTCAAGACTAATTGGAATGCTAAAGGACAGGCCGATTCAAAGGCGGACATTGCACGATTAGCTGTATCAAATGATCAACGACTAATGGAACTTCATGAGCAGATCATTGATGCTCGCGACAAGATGATTGCGCACTCTGATTGGGAGCGACGCCAATCACGTGTAGTTAAGCACTTTGATACTGAAGACAGTAGAACACTAGGTGTTCTTCGCATGAGCACAGCAGCTGAAGGCTGGGAAGGGATCACCGAACGTGATTTTTTAGACCTTGTAAATTTAGTGTGGGATCAAGCTCGCCAATTGGCATCACAGCTAGATCGAGAATAGACACGACCTCTGGACGATAAACGGGTCAGATAACCCAACCAACAACACTACTCTTTCCCCAAACAAGCTGAGCATGCTTTCAAGAAAAGCATGACGAAGCGCCTGTTAAAATCGCCGCTTCAACGCAGGAGCGGCCCATGACCAAGATTTACGGCATCAAGAATTGCAGCACCATGAAGAAAGCCTTCGACTGGTGCGAAGAGCGCGGCATCGAATACAGTTTTCACGACTATAAGAAGGAAGGCGTTCCTCGCGAGCGGCTGGTGGAGTGGTGTCGCACCATCGGCTGGAAGACCCTGGTGAATACCAAGGGCACGACCTACCGCAAGCTTTCACCCGAAGATCAGGAAATCACGACCCAGAGCAAGGCGGTGGCCCTGATGGTGGCGAATCCCAGTTTGATCAAGCGCCCGGTGGTGGAAACCTCTACCGGCCAGTTGTTGGTGGGATTTGATCCCGCCCTGTTTGCCAGCTTTGTGAATTGATCCCCCATGACTGATAGCGTCAGCCGTTTTTTGCTGGAAGATTTGGATATTCGCGGTGCCATTGTTCACCTGGATACCGCCTGGCTGGGCATGCAGGCCGGTCGTGAATACGCCCCTGCCGCCCGGGACCTGCTGGGCCAGATGGCAGCGGTGACGGCCCTGATCGGCAGCAATTTGAAGACGCCGGGTCGGCTGTCTTTTCAGGTGCAAGGCCATGGCGCCCTGCGGCTGCTGGTGGTGGATTGCGATGAGCAACTGCGCTTGCGCGGATTGGCCAAGGCCCCGGCTGATCTGGCGCCGGCCCCGGTGCCAGAGTTGCTGGGGGACGGCCAATTGGTGCTGACCTTGCAATCGAACACGGCTCTGGACCGGCCTTACCAGAGCTTTGTGCCCCTGGAAGGCAATACCGTAGCCGAGATTTTTGAGCACTATCTGGAAACCTCGGAACAGGCTCCTTCCCGCCTTTGGTTGAGTGCCGACGAGCACCATGCCTGCGGCCTCTTCCTGCAAAAGCTGCCCGATGCGGACAAGCGGGACGAGGACGGCTGGAACCGCGTGCAGTTGCTGGCGGATACAGTGAAACCCTGGGAGCTGGCCCTGCCGCCGGAAGAACTGCTGGGCCGCTTGTTCCCCGAGGAAACCGTGCGCCTGTTCGAGGCCCTGCCCGCCAGCTACTACTGCCCCCGGGACGAAGAAAAGGTGCTGGGCATGCTGCAATCCCTGGGCAAGGAAGAACTCACCAGTCTGCTGGCGGAAAAGGGCGAGATCGTGATCGTGGACGACATCTGCAACCACACCTACCGCTACGGTCCGGAAGTGATGGAACAACTCTTCCCTACCCCCAAACGCACCATTCACTAAAAGCTGTCTCCAAAACCGTCAATAATGGATTTGCCGAGGTTTTTAACCCCCCCAGCCCCCCTTGTCAGGGGGGAGTTCGTGCAAATCAGCTTTGGGCAGCAGGCCTCTCCCCTGACAAGGGGAGGACGGGATGGGTTGCGTGGTTCGCAGTAACTCCTTCGTCAAGCTCAGCCCGAACGGTCACAATTTAATCAGTGTTTCCCTTAACCCCGGAAAACCGCCATGGATATCGCCACACTGGAACCCCAAATCGTCTGGCAGCACTTTGCAACCCTGTGCCGGATTCCCCGCCCCTCCAAGCATGAAACGGCGCTGCGGGAACAGCTTCAGCAATGGGCCGAATCTCGCGGCTTGAGTACTTTGGTGGATGCGGCGGGCAACCTGATTGTGCGCAAGCCCGCCACCAAAGGCATGGAAAACCGCAAGACGGTGACCTTGCAGGGCCACATCGACATGGTGTGCCAGAAGAATGACGGCATCAGCCACGACTTTCACCAAGACCCGATCCGCCCGGTGCTCAAGGGCGGTTGGCTGATTGCAGAAAACACGACCCTGGGCGCCGATAACGGCATTGGCGTGGCCCTGGCCCTGGCGGCCCTGGAAGGCCATGAAGTTGAAGGTTTGGCCCACGGCCCCCTGGAAGTGCTGCTGACGGTAGATGAAGAAGCCGGCATGGGCGGCGCCCGCAAGCTGCCCGAGGGCCTGCTGCAAGGGGAATTGCTGGTCAATATCGACACCGAGGAATGGGGCGCTGTGTATCTGGGCTGCGCCGGCGGCATGGATACGGTGATCACCAGCGACTGGCAGCAGGAAGCCCTGCCCGCCGACCACGAGGTGCTGAGCCTCACGGTGAAAGGCTTGATGGGCGGCCATTCCGGCATCGACATCCACCGCGAACGGGGCCACGCCATCAAGCTGCTGATCCGCCTGCTGCGGAGCCTGGAAAACACGGGCCTGCCGCTGCGACTGATTTCCTTGAAGGGCGGCTCGTCCCGTAACGCCCTGCCCCGGGAAGCGGGTGCTGTGATTGCCATTCCTTCTACCCAGCTTGAGGCGCTGCGTCAGCAGGCTGCCTTGCTCGGCGAACAGTTCCGCAAAGACCTGCTAGGGGTGGATGAAGGCGTGACGGTGCTGGTGGAAACCCTGGCCGATGGCGCAACCCGCAAGGTAATGGCTGCCGCCGACCAAGCCCGCATTTTGGCGGCGCTGCACGCGGCGCCCCAGGGCATCAAGCGCTGGAGCTTGCAAGCGCCGGGGACGGTGGAAACCTCCCTCAATCTGGGCGTGATCAGCATTGCCGAGGGTAAAGCGGAAGCGGTGTTCATGCTGCGTTCCCTGGTGGATGCGGCGGCGGTGGAACTGGCGGCGGAAGTGACCGATCTGTTTGCCCTGGCCGGCATGGCGGTGGAACAGGTGGGGGCTTACCCCGGCTGGAAGCCCAATCCGGCTTCACCCTTGCTGTCCCTGACTCAGCAAGTGTTCCAGAAAGAATTCGATCAAATCGCGGAAGTGAAGGTGATCCACGCCGGGCTGGAATGCGGCCTGATCGGGGGTAAATACCCAGCCATGGATATGATCTCCTTCGGCCCCGACATCGTGGGCGCCCATGCCCCCGGCGAGCGGGTGGATGTGGCATCCGTGGCCCGTTGCTGGCACCTGTTGAAAGCATTGCTGCACGCCGTACCCGAGAAAGGAACTGCCTGATGAGCCTTTATCAACTAGGGGACAAATCCCCTACCCTGGCCCCGACATCCTGGGTGGCGCCCAACGCCACGGTGATCGGCGACGTTCATCTGGGCGCGCAATCCAGCGTCTGGTGGAACACCGTGATTCGTGGCGATACCGATCGCATCAGTATCGGCGAGCGTAGCAATATCCAGGATGGCTCGGTACTGCACACCGATGCCGGCATCCATCTGCAAATCGGCAATGATGTGACCGTGGGCCACATGGTGATGATTCACGGCTGCACCATTGGCGACAACTGCCTGATCGGCATTGGCAGCATCATCCTCAACCGGGCCGTCATCGGCCGCAATTCCCTGGTGGGCGCTAATACCTTGGTGGCCGAGGGCAAGGTTTTTCCTGAAGGGGTGCTGATTCTGGGCTCCCCGGGCAAAGTGGTGCGGGAACTGACGGAAGAAGAGATTGCCAAAATCTCCCGCAGCGCCGAGCACTACGCCGCCAACGGCGCCCGCTACGCCACGACGCTGAAACCTTTTTAAGAAGCCGTATTGAAAAATAGTAAATGGTGGATTTGCCGAGACTTTTAACCCCCCAGCCCCCTTGTCAGGGGGAGTTCGTGTAAAGCTGCCTTGAGCAGCAGGCCTCTCCCCTGACAAGGGGAGGACGGGAGGGGTTGCGCTATTCGCTTCCTCCCATTTTTTAAGACAGCTTCTAAGGAGATTGCCATGGGCTTGATGACTACTGCACTTCGCTCTGCTGCTTTGCCCCTGTTGTTGTCGAGCAGTCTCGCCCTGGCGACGGAAGCCGTGGTGCAAAGCAAGGGCACCCTGGTGGATTTCAACGTGGAAGCTCACCAAACTGCGCCCAACGATCAGGGCAGCGCCACCGCCTTCTTCGAGGCCGATGGGGCCAACCCGGCGGAACTGGCCCGCAAGGTCAACACGACCATTGCCCAGGCCCTGGCGATAGCCAAGCAAAGTACTGCCGTGCAGACCCGCAGCGGCAACACCTGGACATCGCCCATCTACGGCAAGACCGGGCGGGCTATTGAAGGCTGGCGCATGCGTTCCGAGTTGTTGCTGGAAAGCCGGGATATTCCGGCCCTGGCGGCGCTCTTGGGCAAGCTGCAAACAAGCCTGGGCGTGAGCCAGATCAGCCTGCAACCCTCCCCGGAAACCCGCAGCAAGGCTGAAGATGTCGCCACCACGGAAGCGATCAACATCTTCCGCGATAAAGCCAAGCGTCTTGCCGCCCAACTGGGCCGGGATTACCGCATCGTGCAGATTAACGTCGGCAGCAGTCGCGGCCCGGTGTTCGCCATGAAGACCATGGCCCTGCGCTCGGATGCCGCGCCCATGCCGCTGGAAGGCGGCGAAAGTCAGGTGACGGTGAGTGTCAGCGGGCAGGTCGAAATCCTGCCCTGAAACAAAAATGGACTGCCAGGCAGTCTATTTTTTGCTCGTTACCTGCCACCAGTTATTCTTTACCCGTGCTTTGCAGCAAGGCCAGCAATGCCTCCGGCGGCATGGGGCGGCTGATGATGTAGCCCTGAATGCTGTCGCACTGCTCCTTGCGCAGGAAATCGAGCTGGGAAGCCGTTTCCACCCCTTCCGCCACGCTGGAAAGTTTCATGTTGCGGGCCATGGTCAGGACGGCACCAGCAATGGCGGCGTCGGCTTCCTGATCCACTTCAACGATGATGGCGCTGCTGAGTTTCAGGGTGTCGATGGGGAAATGCTTGAGATAACTGAGGGATGAGGCACCGGTACCGAAGTCGTCCAGGGCAATGCGCACGCCCAGTTCCTTGAGCCGGGTCAGGGCTGCCACGGCTTCGGAGGCGTTTTCCATGACGATGGTTTCCGTCAGTTCGATTTCCAGCAACTCCGCCGGTAAGCCGGTTTCATCGAGGATGGACTGAACGGTCTGGGGTAGGTCTTCCAGCAGCAACTGGCGAGCGGACAGATTGACCGCCATGCGCAGGGTGGCAATGCCCGCATCCATCCAGGCCTTGGCCTGATAGCAAGCGGTGCGCATCACCCATTCGCCCACAGGAATAATGAGCCCGGTGTCTTCCAGCAAGGGAATGAAATCCGAAGGGGCGATCAGGCCGCGGCTTTGGTGCTGCCAGCGAATCAGGGCTTCGACACCGATCAGCTTGCCGCTGCCGGGATCGACTTGGGGCTGGTAGTGGAGGACGAATTCGTCCCGCTCCAGGGCCTGCCGCAGATCGGTTTCCAGGGCCAGCTTTTGCTGGGACAACTCGTTCATCTGAGGCGTGAAGAAATGGTAGTTGTTCCGCCCTGCCCGCTTGGCGTGGTACATGGCGATATCCGCCTGTTCCATGATGTTGGCGTCGTGGCCGGTTTCGCCGTAGAGGGCAATGCCGACGCTAGCGGTCACAAAGACATCTTGGGCTTCCAGCTTGAAGGGACGGCCCATAACCTGCAGCACCTTGCGCGCCACCAGGGCGGCATCTTCCCGGGAGGCCAGCTCGCCGACGATGATGGAAAACTCGTCGCCACCGAGGCGGGCCACGGTATCCACTTCCCGCACGCACCCCCGCAGACGGTGAGCGGCCATGCGCAGCAACTCGTCGCCGGAAGCATGACCAAGGGTGTCATTGACGATCTTGAAACGATCCAAGTCGATGAACAGTACGGCGACCTGGGCCTGATTACGCCGTGCCAGGGCCAGGGATTGTTCCAGGCGATCCTCGAACAGCATGCGGTTGGGCAGGCCGGTGAGAATGTCGTGTTGGGCGATGTGACGCAGGCGCTCTTCGGTGCGCTTCAGCACAGTGATGTCGTTGAAGGCGGCCACGTGATGGGTAATGTGGCCAGAGGCGTTCTTGACCGCATTGATGTTGAGCCAGACGGGGAATTCCTCGCCATTGGCACGGTGGCAGATGGCTTCGCCCTGCCAGTGTTCGCCGCTGGACTGGGTTGCCCAAACCTTGCGGAACAGGCCTTCCTGGGGCACCAGACCGAACATGGAACAGCCCATGACATCGGCCTCGCTGTGGCCGGTCAGGTCGGTGAAGGCGCGATTGACGCTGAGGATGGACTGGCTGGCGTCGGTAACCATGATGCCTTCCAGGGCCACCTCGAACACCTGGGCCACCAGGCGCAGCTTTTCTTCGGATCGTTTGCGCTCGATGGCATAACGCAGGGAACGGGCAAGCAAGCCCGGTTCGACCTGACCTTTGATCAGGTAATCCTGGGCACCTGCGGCCACCAGGTCTTCGGCCAGACGCTCATCGTCGTTACCGGTCAGGGCAACAACGGGCAGGTCCGGTACGGCTTGTTGAATGCGGCTGTAGGTTTCCCGTCCATGGGCATCGGGCAAGGAAAGGTCGAGCAGGATGACGTCGAAACTCTGCTCTTCCAGAAACACCAGTGCACCGGCAAGAGTCTCGGCACGGCGCAGTTCCAGTTGTTTGAGACGGCCATTTTCCAGGGCGTCCTGAAGCAGCAGCTCAATGAGCCTTGCGTCACCGGAATTGTCTTCAACCAGCAGGATGCGCACGATTCAGCTTTCGGGGCAAAAAGTAGCGAAGAACGATACCCGATTACTGAAGATAGCGGGAGCTGTCGTTACCTCGCAGCAACTGGGTAAATGCATCGGCGCTGAGGGGCTTGGCAAACATGTAGCCCTGGGCGTCGTCACAGGATTGTTCCCGCAGCATGTCGGCCTGACCACGGGTTTCCACCCCTTCGGCCACGCCCTTCATCTTGAACACATGGGCTACGGAAATCACGGCCTGGGCAATGGCTGCATCTTCGGGGTTTTCCGTCATGTCGCGGACGATGGCCTTGTCGAGCTTGACCGAGTGGATCGGGAAACGCTTGAGATCGCGCAGGGACAGGGTGCGACCCCGGTAGTTATCCAGAGCCAGGCGAATGCCGAGGCCGTTGAGTCGATGCAGGGTATCCCGGGCCAACTGCTCGTCGTCCCGCAGGGATTCTTCGGACAGTTCCAGTTCAAGCAGATGGGGCGGCAAGCCGGAATTAGTCAAGGCTTCGGTAACGCGGTCCACCAGTTGGCTATCGCGGAATTGCCGTGGTGACATGTTGACCCCGACCTTGAGAGCACCACCAGCCATGGTTTGCCAGGTTTTGGCTTGCTGGCAGGCGGTTTCCATGACCCAGCCCCCGACTTGAACGATGAGTCCGGTTTCTTCCAATGCCGGCATGAATTGGGCGGGCATGACAATTTGGCCGTCGCTGCGCTGCCAGCGGACCAGGGCTTCCACGCCGATCATGCGGCCGCTGTGGAGATCCACCTGGGGCTGGTAATTCACCTTGAATTCGTTCCGCTCGAAAGCCAGTTTGAGGGCGTCGTGCAGTTCATTGCGCTCTTCTGTGGCCTTATCGATTTCACGGGAATAAAAACGGAAACGGCTGCTGTTGCCGCCCTGCTGCTTAGCGGAGTACATGGCGGCATCGGCATGGCGGACCAGAACTTCCATGTCATCACCGTCTTCCGGATGCAGAGCAATACCCAGACTGCTATGGCTATGGAAATAATGGCCTTCGATGCTGTAGGGCACGGACAAGGCGTCGAGAATTTTCTGGGCGACCCTGGCTGCATCCTGCACGTCAGCCAAGTCGGCGACGTAAATAATGAATTCATCACCACCGAGGCGCGCTACGCAGTCTGTGGTGCGCAAGCAGGCGCTGAGCCGGTCCGCGACTTGGCGCAACAACTCGTCGCCAACGTGGTGACCGTGGGTGTCATTGACCTGTTTGAAGTCGTCCATATCCAGCAGCATCAAGGCCAGGGGGCGTTGATGACGACGGGCCGAGGAAACAGCCCGGGCCAGACGGTCATAGAACAGTTTGCGATTGGGCAGGCCGGTCAGGGCGTCGTGGTGGGCCAGCTTGTGCAGGTGTTCCTGCAACTGTCGGCGCTCCATGGCGTAACGCACCGAGCGGGTCAGTTGCTGGCTGGTGATATGGGCCTTGACCAGGAAATCCTGGGCGCCGATACGCACAGCCTTGACGGCAAGGCTTTCATCTTCAGTCTGGGACAAAACGACAATCGGCACTTCCGGCGCAAGAGCATGAACCTTGATCAGGGTATCGAGCCCGTTACCGTCCGGTAACCCCAGGTCGAGCAGGATGATATCTACCGACTCCAGTTCGAGGAGCGGAATGGCTGTGCCGATCTGATCGGCATGAAGTAGCTCGAAGGCGTCGGTGGCGCCTTCATCGAGCATTTCTTTCACCAGCCGGGTATCGCCCGGGTTGTCCTCAATCAGGAGGATGACCAAAGGGTCATGGTTGTTCATGGCTTACCTTGCAGGGCTCAGACTTCGCCCGGGAGTTTGACGATGGTCAGCCAGAAGGTACCAATGGAACGCACCACCTTGATGAACTGATCTAGATCGACCGGCTTGTTAACGTAGCAATTGACGTGCAGGTCGTAGCTGGCCAGGACATCCTGCTCGGCCTCCGACGAGGTGATCACGACGACGGGGATGCGGCGCAGGATGGGATCAGCCTTGATTTCGGCCAAAACTTCCCGCCCGCCTTTGCGGGGCAAATTGAGGTCGAGCAGGATGACGTCCGGTTTCGGCGCATCAGCATACTTGCCCTCACGGCGCAGAAAAGCCAAGGCTTCGACGCCATCGCCAACGACGGAGAGATTGTTTCTCAGCTTGCATTCTTTGAGGGCTTCCTGGGTCAGCCGTACATCGCCAGGATTGTCCTCGACCAGCAGGAACTCTGCGGGTCGTCCATTTTCTTCGTCAAGCATCACTTCCGGCCTCCCGATCCGGCAAAGTGAAGTGGAACGCTGTCCCCTCCTCTGGCCTGGATTCAACCCAGATTTTTCCGCCATGTCTTTCGACAATTTTTTTACACAAAGCCAGCCCGATGCCGGTACCTGGATACTCGGTTTTGGCATGCAAACGCTGGAAGATGATGAATATACGCTCAAAATACTCCGGGGAAATGCCAATCCCATTATCTTTGACCCAGAGTTCCCAGGCTTTACCTATGCGTTTGGCACCGATATGTATCCGGGGCACTTCGCCGGGCTTGCGGAATTTGAGGGCATTACCGACGAGGTTCTGCAGCAATTGAATCAACTGGGTTTCATCCCCAAGGATGGCCGGCATGGCATCCCGGGTAATTTCGGCACTGGCATCCTTGATGGCCAGCTCCAGATTGCTCAAGGCCGCATTCAGTGCTTTTTCGCCTTCGAGCTTTTCAAAGGGCTTGCCCCGGGTGCCGACCCGGGACAGTTTCAACAGGTCATTGATCAGCACCTGCATCCGGGTGGCGCCGTCCACAGCGTAGGCGATGAATTCGTCGGCATCCTTGTCCAGCTTGCCCTGGTACCGGCGGGCCAAAAGCTGGGTGTAACTCGCCACCATGCGCAGGGGTTCCTGCAGGTCATGGGAGGCGACATAGGCAAACTGCTCCAGTTCGCGATTGGAACGGGCCAGTTCTTCAGTGCGGGACTTCAAGGATTGCTCGGACTGCCAAGCATCGGTGATGTCCGAATACTCCACGACAAAGTGCGTGGTGCCCCCTTCGTCATCACGAACAGAAGCAATATTGACCCGGGCCAGATAGTCGCTGCCGTTAGCGTGGCGGTGCCAGACGTTGCCTTGCCAGGAACCGTCAAGCTCCACTTCCTGCCAGATATCAGGGAATTCCAGGGCATTACGGGGTGAGTGCAACAAGGCCAGCGGATGGCCTTGCAGATCCTTGGCGGCATAACCGGAGATGCTTTCGGTCATGTGGCTGGCGTGGATCACCTTGCCCCGCAGGTCGGTAATGAGCACTGCCTCAAGATCACTTTCAAAAACCTTGGCGAAAAGCCGCAGCTTTTCATGGTCGGCATGGAAATACGCGGTGATGGCCAGTTCGATGTCCAGCAACACGACCTTGATCAGGGCTTGTGCCGTCGCCATGAAACGATTGGTGTCACCGTCGCTGATTTTCAAGGCGGCGGGAAGCAGCTCGCCCAGCATCATGCGGTAGGCCCCCACATACCATTCCGGCTTGAGGCCGACCTTCTGGTGGGTGATGCCGATTTTCATCCGGCTTTGGGCGTAATCCAGATCGTACTGGCCGCTAAGCAACAACAGCATCTGATCGCCATGCACATCCCGCAGATGTTCCCGGCTCATGGCCGATTTGGACAGGATGTTGCGGGTTTCCTCGATCTTGTCTAGTTCCTGATAGAACCGGTCCAGATAGGCATCCTTGAGGGCGACGGCTTCCGGAATCAGGGAGCGAAGCGCTGCCGCATCGGTCTCGTCCAGCCCCAGATATTCTTTGCGTTGCTGGAATTCGGCACCATCAATGATGGCGGTGACATCAACCAAAGACTCCAAAAGGCCTCCCCCAGATTTTCTTTAAATCCAAAGCAAAGCATTGTAGGGATGTCGTTCCATCCCTACAAGCCGGGGATTACTCCACCGTAACGCTCTTGGCCAGGTTGCGCGGCTTGTCCACGTCCGTGCCCTTTACCAGGGCGGCGTGATAGGCCAGCAACTGCAAGGGAATGGTGTGGAGAACCGGGGAAAGAAGCCCGTAGTGCTCGGGTAAGCGGAGTACGTGAAGATGCTCGTCTGCCTGAACTTCTGAGTCCTTGTCGGCAAAAACGTAAAGCTCGCCGCCCCGGGCTTTGACTTCTTGCAGGTTGGATTTGAGTTTTTCCAGCAAGGCGTCATTGGGCGCAACCGCGATGACAGGCATGTTCTTGTCCACCAGCGCCAAGGGGCCGTGCTTCAACTCTCCCGCCGGATAGGCTTCGGCGTGGATGTAGGAAATTTCCTTGAGTTTCAGGGCGCCTTCCAGGGCAATTGGATAGTGGTGGCCCCGGCCCAAGAACAGAGCATGGTGCTTATTGGCGAACGTCTCGGCCCAGTGACGGATCTCCGGTTCCAGGGCCAGCACCTTCTGAACCGCGACGGGCAGATGGCGTAGTGCCGTCAATTGGCGGACTTCCTGCTCCTCACTCAGTCGCCCTTGCTGCTTGGCAAGGGTCAGAGTCAACAAGGCCAAGGCTGCCAGTTGGGTAGTGAAGGCTTTAGTTGAGGCGACGCCGATTTCCGGCCCGGCCCGGGTCAGGAACTTGAGGGCCGATTCGCGAATCAGGGCGGATTCCGGCACATTGCAGATGGACAGGGTGTCCGTCATTCCCAGAGACTTGGCGTGCTTGACCGCAGCAAGGGTGTCGGCGGTTTCGCCGGACTGGGAAATGGTGACCACGAGGGTATCAGCGGCAGGGACCGAATCGCGATAGCGGTATTCACTGGCAATTTCCACGGTGCAGGACACCTTGGCGATCTGCTCGATCCAGTAACGGGCAACGAGTCCCGCGTGAAAACTTGTGCCACAGGCCAGGATCAGTACGGATTTAACACGACTGAAAATAGCCGGGGCTTCAACACCAAAAATATTGGCTGACAGACTTTGAGCACCGCCGATCATTTCCAGCGTATTGGCCAGGGCCTGGGGCTGCTCAAAGATTTCTTTCTGCATGTAATGGCGGAAATGGCCCAACTCCACGGCATCAGCAGAAAGCTGGCTTTCCACTACAGAGCGCAGGGCTGCGGAACCGTCGGGGCGGATGATGCGATAGCTGTCGCGCTTCAACTCGGCAATGTCGCCATCCTCCAGATAAATCATGGAGCGGGTGACTTGCAGTAATGCCGAGGCGTCGGAGGCGGCGTAATTGCCTTCATCACTGATGCCCAGCAGCAAGGGGGCACCATGGCGGGTAACGACAACCCGGTCTTCCCCTTCCCGGGTAACCGCAATGGCGTAGGCGCCGACCAATTGACCGCTGACTTTGCGCACGGCCTCCAATAAATCAGGCTCAGTTTTGAGAATATCGGCAATCAGATGAGCGACGGCTTCGGTATCCGTATCAGAAGTGAATTCGTAGCCCTTGGCCATCAGCCGCTGCTTGATGTCCTGGAAATTCTCGATGATGCCGTTGTGCACCACAGCAAGGCCGCCGGAGACATGGGGGTGAGCATTCCGCTCGCAGGGAACCCCGTGGGTTGCCCAGCGGGTATGGGCAATACCGGTGGTAGCGGACAAATCCGCCGTCAAGGCGGCCAGTTCAGCAACCCGACCGACGCTTCTTACCCGGGTCAGTTCAGGTTTGAGTACAGCGACCCCGGCAGAATCGTAGCCCCGATATTCCAGCTTTCGAAGCCCTTCAATCAGGACCGGGACGACATTATTACGGGCAACTGCTGCAACGATTCCGCACATAGGAGAAGACTGGAGAATGGGTTCGAAGCGGCAATTATAGCGTTGCAGCCATGCTATCCCTTCCTGTAGCCCCTTCGGATTTGGCTGAAAGTTCTTACAATTTCAATCGCCACCCACAAATATAATTAAGGTAATATCGAATCTCGAGTTTTTCGAAACTTATTCACACTTAATTAAAACTCACCATTAATGGAGTCAGTATTTATGGATATTTCCCATCTTTCCATCGCCCAATTAAAAGAATTGCACGCCAAGATTCCCGCCGAGATCATCAAACGGCAAACCGAAGACAGGCAAAAAGTATTGGAGCAAATGGCTGCTCTGGCAACTTCCCATGGCTTTTCACTGGAAGATTTGCTGAGTAAGAAAGGTGGTTCAAAAAAGGCTTCCGTTAAAAAGGTTGCCGCCAAATACCGTCACCCTTCCCAGCCCGATTTGACTTGGACTGGCCGTGGCCGTAAGCCGGTATGGGTAAGCGACTGGCTCGCCAGCGGTAAAACAATTGAATCCCTGGCTATTTAATCGGTAGTCAGTACAGATTTCAGTTCCGGTAGTATTCGCAAGGCATTACTACCGGTGACTGAAATAATCTCTTCAAGAGACTGATTACGCAACTTGGCAAGCACTTCAGCAATACCTAGCAGTTCCCCGGGCTCGTTTCTTTGTTTCCATTTCCACTCCGGGGGAATATCCGGAGCATCGGTTTCCAGTACGATGGACTCAAGCGGTAACTCAACAGCAAGCCTCCGGATGTGCCTAGCCTTTTCATAGGTCATTGCCCCGCCGAACCCCAATACAAACCCCATTTTGATAAATGCTTCAGCTTGCTGCTGACTGCCATTAAATGCATGGGCTATTCCACCGACCAGCTTCATTCGCCTTAACTCCCTTAATATGGGATCAATGGCACGCCGTACATGCAGAATAACGGGAAGTTCATATTCCTTGGCAATTTCAAGCTGATGGATAAAGAACTCCAACTGCCGAGTTTCATTTCTGGGTTCAACAAAGTAATCCAGGCCGATTTCGCCAATAGCAACTGCCTTTCCTGGCAAGTGGCTACGCAATACCGCAAGGTCATCCTCTTGGGCCTGATCAACATAAAGCGGATGAATCCCATAGGCGGGAAATAAATAATCATTGCTCTGGCAAAGACTTGTCACGGCGGCAAAGTTATTACGACTCACCGCAGGAATAACGATGCCCCCTACTCCGCAGGCAATGGATCGCGTCATTACCTGATTCCGGTCGGAATCAAACTCAGCGGCGTCAAGGTGACAATGGGTGTCGATCAGCATCTCAAAACTGATTTCTCTCAAGGTAGTTGGTGCATCTACCGGTAAAATCGTACTCCTGCATTTTCATTTAATCGACGCTCACCATGTCTCTCGCTCCCTGGAAACCAGAATATGAACTGGGCTTGGCCCCAATGGATGATACCCACCGGGAGTTCATCGAATTTCTGAACCGGCTCCACACCAGTTCAGATGAGGACTTTCTGACGGGACTGGATGAGTTCTTGGTTCATACCCAAGCCCACTTTGATCAGGAAGAACGCTGGATGCGGGGCTCAATGTTCCCGCCCCTCGAATGCCATGGTGGCATGCACTCAGAAATCCTGAAAATTGCCCGGTTTGTTCGCGAGCAGGTCAGCAAAGGCAATATGAAAATGGGGCGACAGTTGGTGGAAGAACTGGTGCCCTGGTTTGACGATCATGCAGCCACCATGGACTCAGCTTTGGCCAGCTGGATCAAGCAAACCGAATACAAGACCGACGCCTCCACCGTTTAACGATAAGGCTCAGTCCAGCAGGTCGATACTCGCACGACGGACTCGCAATCTCAGACTATGCCGGTAGCGGGCCATCAGCCGCTCGTCGGTAACGATCTTTCCGACCGTTTCACCGATAACCATCACTACGCCCAGTAGCGGCAGCACCAGCATCAGGCCGGGAATACCGGCAACAGCACCGCCGACGAAAATCATGAGCACGGTCAGCAAGGGGTGCATATGCAGGCTGCGGCCAATGGTCATCGGCATGTACACAAAGTCGTCCAACATGCGTACCCCCAGAAACAGGGCTACGGCACCGTAGGCCATGCCAGGAGCATCCGGAAAGTCTGTTGCTGCAACCAGCACAACCAGCAGACCACCCAAAATGGAACCAACAAAGGGTAACCAGGCCAGTACTGCACAGACAAAACCCAGCAGCAAGGGTGCTGGCAGCCCTATCCACCAAAGCCCTCCGGCCAGGGTTGCGGTATCCAGCAGCGTCAGCCGCAGCAGCCCTTGGAAATAGGCCCGGGTCGTCTGGTCCACCTCATGAAGCAGAAAGAGGGTCTTCTCAAAAAAAGCATTGGGTACAGCCCGCCCCAGCATGCGTTGAAACTCGCCGCCATCCCGCAGGAAAAAGAAGGAAACAAAGGGTGTCAGCAGCAATGTGGGCGCCCAGGTCAGCAAGCCCACCACAATCGGCTCAAGATACTGGCTGATGCTGCCAGTCGCACCGGAAAGCTTGTGCTGAACCTGCTGAGCAATATGGGCATGGGCCAGCATGGAAGACGCGGCTTCCAGCCCGGCCAAGGTCTGGCCCAGCAATTTCATTCCGCCATCTACATAACGGGTTGCCGAAGATTGCCAATCCAGCAAATGCCCGGTTAACCAAGGCAAGAAAAAACTCAAATAGACGCCAGCAGCCAGCAGGAACAGCGCCATGGAGACAAAGGCCGCACTACTGCGGCTCATGCCGCGATACATCAGCCACTGGACTGAGGGAAACAGGAAGTAGTAAAGAATCAAGGCCAGAAGAAATGGAACGACCAGCCACAAGACCTTTTGCAAAAGGAAGAGCAGAAGACAAGTGCTACCAATGATGCCGGCCCAGACGATGGGGCCGGACGATACCTTGACGCCACTCACAGGTGATCCTCACCCTGCTCATGCCCTTTCACCACCGACCGCAGCCGACGACTCAGGTAACGGGCAAGTTGCAGGGCAATTTTCGATGCAACCCGGGCATCGGAATCCAGCAAATTCTGAAAGTCGGCGCGGAACAAAACCCCCATCTTGCAGGGCTGCGCAGCCCTTGCCTGAGCGGCACGGGGAGCATGATCCAACAAGGCTTGCTCCCCCATAAAGGAACCAGCATCAAGGGACACGATGAAACCCGTTTCCGGCATTCCCTGACGGCAGATAAGTACCTGGCCTTCAAAAATCAGGTAAATGGCTTCCCCTTCATCTCCCTCGTCGAAAATGATCTCGCCGGCCAAATAGTCCCGATCATGGATCAGTTCATCGACGATGCGCAGCTCCCGAACATCGAGAGTGGCAAAGAGTGGCATTCCCTTGAGCCGTGTCAGTCGCTTGGGCAGTGATCTGGAAAATTGGGGCAGACGCATGAGGGAATCAGGAAAGATAAGAAATTAGAGTAATGGCTTCATTCTAAACACTAAACCCATGATTCCCGTTGCATTATCGTGACTGCAACAGGGCGACCGCCTGGGCGGCAATGCCCTCCCCCCGACCGGTAAAGCCGAGTTGTTCGGTGGTTTTTCCCTTGATATTGACTTGGCCGATTTCAATGCCAAGATCGGCCGCAATATTGGCGACCATCGCTGGCGCGTGGGGCAGAATTTTGGGTGCCTGGCAAATCACGGTGCAATCGACATTGGCAATCTGCCATCCGGCATCCTGCACTTGCTCGACGGCGGCTCGCAGCAACACCCTGCTATCGGCACCCTTCCAGCGCGGATCGGTATCCGGAAAATGACGACCGATGTCGCCCAAACCAGCGGCCCCCAACAAAGCATCCGTAATGGCATGCAAGAGGACATCGGCATCGGAATGCCCCAGAAGCCCTTTGGCAAAGGGAATGGTGACGCCGCCAATAATACAGAGGCGCCCTTCTACCAGGGCATGGACATCGAAGCCCTGCCCGACACGAAATTGAATGGTCATTCTCGGTTTTCCAGAATCCAGCCGGCCAGTTGCAGGTCCAGCGGGTAAGTGATTTTCAGATTACTTGCATCCCCGGCTACCAATTGCGGGTGCAGTCCCATGAACTCAACAGCACTGGCTTCATCGGTAACACTTGGGCACATCTCAAGAGCTTGCAACAACAAACCATGACGAAACATTTGGGGCGTTTGCGCTTGCCACAGCCCTTCACGGGGGACTGTTGTATTAATCCGTTCTCCGGTAGCCCGCTTCAGGGTGTCGGCCACAGGAACCGCGAGAATGCCGCCCACGTCATTTTGTCCAACATCGGCAATCAGCTTTTTCACATGGTTGACCGTAAGACAGGCTCGCGCAGCATCGTGCACCAGTATCCAGTCCTCCGCATGAACCCGGGCCTGAACAGCCTTGAGGCCATTGGTCACGCTTTCCGCCCGGGTATTTCCACCGCAACGAAGAGGGATCAAGCGGGTACCGAAGCCAGACCAGTCATAGCTGCTCCACAGTTCATCCTCAGGCGAAAGAACAACAAAGACAGCTTCCAAGTCGGGCACCGCACATAATGCGGACAAAGTATGGTGCAGGACGGGTTTACCCAGAAGGGGCAAATACTGTTTGGGTAATTCGCCACCCATGCGCGCTCCGCTGCCGGCAGCGGGGACCAAAGCGTAGTAACTCATGGTCCGGATTGTACGTACTAGAATCAAAAACATGTCTCAACTTCCGCTGATCGCCATGCCCGATAACCTCCAAGCCTTCGTTACCAGCCTTGCCATTGGTCTGCTGATCGGCCTTGAACGAGAACGCAAACCCGATGCCAAAGCGGGCCTGCGCACTTTCGGCTTGGTTGCGCCTCTAGGCTGCCTGTCGGCTCTGATTGCAAAAGAAACCGGCAACGGCTGGATTCTTGCCCTGGGCCTGATGACGGTGGGTGCCATGATGATGGCCGCCATCATCATGGACCCGCCCGAAGACGGTGACCCCGGCACCACATCCGTGGTGGCCATCATGTTGGCTTATGGCCTGGGCGCTTCGGTCTGGTTAGGTTATGGAAAGCTGGCCGTCATGTTGGCCGTGGCTACGACCGCCCTGCTCTATTTCAAAACCCAACTTCATGGTTTTACCCAGTCCCTGTCCGCCAAGGATTTGATATCCATTCTGCAGTTCGCTGTGTTGTCCTTCATCATCCTGCCGATACTCCCCGACCAGGATTTCGGCCCCTACAACACCCTCAACCCCCACCAAATCTGGCTAATGGTGGTCCTGATTTCCGGGGTATCCCTGGCCGGTTATGCCGCCTTGCGACTGGTGGGGGTGCGCCATGGCGCCACGGTCATCGGTTTTCTGGGAGGGCTTGTGTCCAGTACGGCCACAACCATGGTGTTTGCCCGCCATGCCCGCAAAGATATTGGCATTCTAAAGACCGCCACCCTAGTGATCCTGCTGGCCAACGTCACCTTGTTGCTACGCCTGGGCCTGGTGGCCATGGTACTGGCCCCCTCGCTGATTTCCCATTTAGCCCCTTTGCTTGGGCTAGGACTGACTCTGGGCCTGGCAGTATCCATCCTGAGCTGGCGTCGGGTGTCTGATCCCCAGGAACTACCCATGCCCCAGGTCAATAATCCGACAGAACTGCGCACAGCGCTGGCCTTTGGTCTGCTCTACGGTTTGGTATTGCTGATTTCAGCCTGGATGCAGGACTGGGCTGGCAGCCAAGGGCTTTATCTGGTTTCCCTGGCCTCGGGACTGACCGATGTGGATGCCATTACCCTGTCCACTCTGCATCTTTTCAATGTGGGCAAATTGCCGGACAACGCCGCAGTCATCGCCATCGTCCTGGCCATTCTTTCCAATCTGGTATTCAAGACTGGTCTGGTAGTCACCATCGGTGGCAAGGCTTTGGCTCGCCGTGTATTGCCGGGCTTTACTGCTATTGCCTTGGGGCTGGGGGTGGGCCTGTGGTTCAGTTGAACCGGCCCACCAGCGTCTCTTAGTAAGAGGCGCCTCCCTCCCACATTTCCGGCAAGAAGCGAATTACCTGATTTCTGCCGCTATCTTTGGCCCGATAGAGGGCTACATCGGCATACTTGACGGTTTGCCAGAAGGTGTCGCAATCCCCGGGGAAGTCGGCAACCCCGATCGAAATGGTCTTTTTCAGGGTGCCGCCTGCCACCTGAACCTTCATGGCTTCAACGGCTAGCCGAATCTTTTCGCCTACCGCCATGGCAGCATCGCTGTCCGTGTTCTGCAGCAGGATCATGAACTCTTCCCCGCCATAGCGGATCACCATGTCTGAAGCCCGCACGGATTGACTCAGCACGCGGGCCAAGGCCTTCAGCACGGTATCGCCTGCATCGTGGCCATGGGTATCATTGACCATCTTGAAGTAATCCAGATCAAGCATCAGGATGGCCAGATGGCAACTTTGTCGCTGGGTATTGGCGACAATGTGTTCCGACATTTCTTCAAGGAAACGACGGTTGTGCAGTCCTGTCATGGGGTCCCGCAGATTCGATTCGCGCAGGGTTTCCGTCAGGCGTTTTGCCTCTAGTACTGGCGCCGCCTCCTGTAGATAAACGTTCACGTAGGGAACCTGTTCGAGCAACACAGCCGAGTCCACCTCCGTCACCAAAAGCTGCATAACGCTACCGACGCCACCAGACGACAAAATTGGGAAGCAGATGTGCCGTCGGTCAGAGGCCCCTTCCGGAGGACGGAAGGAATAACAGATGTCTGAAGTGGTGACTCCATCCACCAGATGACCTGTCCGCCGAACCCGGCAGGACTCACTGCGGACTTCAATCTGTGGGTCGCACCAACGGCAACCTGAAGCCAGTTGCCCATCCACAACAACCGGCGTCATATGGTTGTTACCCGGCTCTATTTCATAGAGAGAGTATTCCCGCACGCCAAAACGCCCTTCCATAGCCGCTGCGAGACGCTGATACACCTCGATTCTTGTTTCGTCTTCCTCAATGGCTTGCTTGAATTGAGCCGCCTGGGTCAGCGCTTCCACCATATCAATGGTGTTCTTGAGCAAGTTGCCTTTATTGGAGGGGGTATGGTTGGTCAGTTGCGCCACATTCCGGCCGATACGATTCAAGCCTTCATCGAGAAAGACCAACAAACGATTCATGTCCGCGGCGATTTGCCCAATTTCATCTCGGGTCTGTACCTCAACATGGCCCTCAAAATCCCCTTCGATGGCCTGTTGGACTACCTTCTCAACCAGTTCTGCCGTATCGGCAATCGGCTTCATCAGTCGGCGCAGGATGAAAAACGTCACCAGGGCAAACATCATCACGGCGAACACCATCCAGATCACGGTAACGATGGCTTTGCGCTTGAGATGCTCAATGGACATGGTGATGGTGACAGCCC
Organism: Rhodocyclaceae bacterium; assembly: GCA_036504515.1. Classification (GTDB taxonomy): domain Bacteria; phylum Pseudomonadota; class Gammaproteobacteria; order Burkholderiales; family Rhodocyclaceae; genus AWTP1-18. The sequence continues at coordinate 467,115 of DASXVA010000009.1, read as the reverse complement.
CCAATACATCACCATCCCGGACCTGATGACACTGCAAACAGTTGGGGTTGCCGCCGCGATGGGCGACAAAAGGAATCGTGCCACGAATCGTGACACCCTCATCACCTTCCAGTACCTGAAACTCCTGCCGGCCATCCCCAAGTACCCGGGATTCCAGCGCATCAGAAGGGTGTTCTTGTTCGAATCCTTTGCCGAATTGCTGTTCGACCAGCGGCCCCCGAACTACTCGGGCTGACTGAAGTCCGTGAACCTCTTTGAGGCGGACCAGAAAATTCTCACGCTTGCCAATGACCCCGTTGATCATGGACTCCGTAAGATGCACCCGCACGATTTCCGCCGCAGTGCGGATGTGTTCCTCAGCAGAGGATATGGAATATTGACGGAAGGACCAAAGGCCAATGGCGACCAGCGCCAGCACCAGGCCAACCGATAAAATCCCGAAAAACAGTGTGACTTTGGCACGTAGATGCATGCCATTTCCTCCCTGACCACGATTTTCTCTACGGGGCAGTCAGTTATTCCAGCTCTCTTATGGAGCATTTGTTGTTATTGCCGTGTTACGTCCTTCCTGAAGCGAACAAATTCTTCGGTATCAAAGGCAGGAGGGAAACAATACCACTAAAGTGGCCAATGCCAGTGTGATGGGATAGCTGTGTTTTCCGATCAAAATCCTGTTATCGACCTTTCCATCTATGCTTCTGAACAGTGCTATTGATTCCTACAGAAACAAAGTTGCAGTAAAAAATCAACCAGTTAATCAACAAATTAGAGAAAACTCATAATTAACTTTCTACATGATGACCACACAAAGCAACCGACCTCTTGTTACGGGGCTGATCCTGGCCGGTGGTCAAGGCACCCGCATGGGCGGTGCCGATAAAGGGCTTGCGCTATGGAACGGAAAACCACTGGTTGAAAATGCTCTCCAGCGCCTCAAACCCCAAGTTGAAACCTTGCTCATCAGCGCCAACCGCAATCAAGCCATTTATGCCCAATGGGGTTATCCAGTCATCCAAGACCAAATTGCTGACTATTCAGGTCCTCTAGCTGGACTCCATGCAGGGCTTCTTGCCTGCACTACACCACTGCTTGCTTGCGTACCCTGCGACACCCCGGGTTTTCCGATGGATCTGGTTGCCAGGTTATTTGAAACTTTGCAACAAAACCCTGCAGCAGCAGTTAGCTGGGCAGCCAGCGGTTCAGGAGACCATCCTGTTTTTTTGCTTTGCAAAAAGGAATTGGCTTCAAGCCTTGAAAACTATCTGAGACAAGGAAAGCGCCGTGTCAGGGATTTTTTGCTGGAGGCTGGTGGCATAGCAACCCACTATGACGAAGAGGCTGCGTTCACTAACCTCAACACCCTTGATGATTTAGATAGAAAGCATCAGGTCAAAGCACCGTAACCAAATTCAGGACATTGCATCCAGATGATTTATTAAGGAATTGTTGCATTTACGGACAAATTTCATTGCATGCGTCACATTTAGTCAAAGAAGCTGCATTAGCGGTTGCCGTCAGTTAATTTGCAGCGGTATGATCGTAAGCTGATTGCATACTTATTGCAGAATCGAAGCAGTCTTTCCCGAATCTGGGCTGATACAAAAACATTTCACTGAACACTAGAACCAATGGCCAAGCCCTCAACTCCACCAGAATCAAATAATGGACTCGTTATTGGTCTTCTCACCAGTTTGGGCGTACTCCTCCTAGTACTGGGAGTGCTAGGGTGGCAAAAAATCCAGGGTGGTGACGCCAAGCCTGTTGATCCTGCATGGATGCGAGGCCCTGTCCCCGGCTATGTAAAGCTGGAAACATTCACCACCAACTTACCTACCGATCCTGCGGCAACTGACGCCACTAGCTTCCAATACATACAGATGGCGGTGGATCTGAAAGCTGACTCTGTAGAACGGGCGGAACAACTCAAGGTATTTGTCCCTGAGATAAAGAGCAATGTCCTTAGGGAAGTGATGGCGCGTCGAGGCAGCGAGCTAGTAACAACAGAAGGAAAAGACAACTTGGCGAAGTCGATCACCACAGTTGCCAACGAGATTGCCGGATCACGCCAGGACAGAAAGCCCTTCGCTGACGCCTTTTTCACGACCTTTCTGCTGCAATAGCAGAGAAGCAGCCCTTAAATCTCCCTCCAGTTTCATAAAGCTGTGAGCCGAAAAAACAAAAACCCGCTTTAACTCAGTACCTTAAAAAGAATTAAGGTCGGTTAAAGCGGGTTATTTTTTGGCGGAGGCGGTGTCCGCCTTATTTAATTCCGATACACTACAAAGCAGTCCTGAAATACCAATCAACCACGCCACATATAAAGAAAATCATTCCAATAGCGACCATTTACTTCCCATGAAATCCCACATAAAATGTGGTATGTATTGAGGGAGTATCTATGGCAACCAAGGCAGGTAAGCACCCTGAAAAAGCGCTGACAGCGGTCAAGGTCAAGGCATTGGCTGCGCCTGGCCGGTACGCTGATGGCAATGGCCTCTACCTCGTTGTCGATCCATCCGGGTCAAAAAGGTGGGTGCTACGGACGGTGATCAAAGGAAAGCGCTGTGACATTGGCCTCGGCGGACTTTCTCTAGTGTCGCTGGCCGAGGCGCGCGATGAGGCCGCCCGGCTGCGCAAGATCGCCCGCAACAACGGGGACCCACTGATGGAACGGCGAACCGCACGCAAGGTCATCCCAACCTTCGAAGAAGCGGCCCGTCAGGTCCACAAAGAACACTCCCCTAGCTGGCGCAACCCCAAGCATGCCGGCCAATGGATCAACACCATGGCCGAGTACGCATTTCCCGAGTTTGGCTCCAGGCGAGTTGATGCCATCGGAACGAGCGATGTGAAGGCCGCTCTACTGTCCATATGGCACACAAAACCGGAGACCGCCCGGCGAGTACGCCAGCGCATCAACATGGTTTTCGATTGGTGCAAGGCATCCGGACTTCGCACAGGAGACAACCCCTGCGACGGTCTTGCCAAGGTGCTGCCCAAACAGACCGATAGAGGCGAGCACCACGCTGCCATGCCTTACCCTGATGTTCCCGACTTCATTCTGACACTACGGGAGTCCGACGCCGGAGAGCTTGCCCGCCTGGCCTTCGAATTCCTGATTTTGACGGCTGGACGTACCGGCGAAATCGTCGCCGCCAGGCGCAGCGAAATCAATGCCAATGCCGGCATCTGGACGATCCCCGCCGAGCGGATGAAGGCCAAGCGCGAACATCGAGTCCCCCTGTCCCAGCGCTGCCTGGAAATTCTCAACCGCGCAAAAGAGCTGGCCGGCGATAGCGAGTACGTCTTTCCCGGACGCAGCCCCGGCAAGCCGCTGTCCAACATGGCGTTTCTGATGATGCTGCGGCGGATGAGTCTGGACATCACCGCCCACGGCTTTCGATCCTCTTTTCGAGACTGGGCTGCCGAGCGCACCAACGTCCCTAGGGACGTTTGCGAAGCCGCCCTCGCCCACAGCGTCCAGGATAAGACCGAAGCTGCCTACAACCGCACTGACCTGTTCGAGAAGCGCCGCAACCTTATGGATGCATGGGCTGGCTTCTGCGCAGGGGCAACAAAGGCTAATTAACCTCTTGCAATGGTTCCATTATTTGATACCATAACCACATGAACGCCACACACCGCAAAGTCTTGGTCGCCATCTTCACTGACCCGATTTCAAAGTCCCTGGAGTGGCGACGCATCGAAGCGTTACTGGTGGCGATTGGTTGCCAGGTGATCGAGGGGAACGGTTCCCGGGTGCGCTTCGAGAAGGACGGAATGATTGCCACCTTCCACCGGCCGCACCCAGCGAAAGAGGCAAAGCCCTATCAGGTGCGCGATGCGCGGCAATTTCTTGAAAATCTTGGAGTGAAACCATGAACACGATGACGCACAAGGGCTATGCGGCCCGCGTGGAATACAGCGAGGAAGACGGTTGCTTTGTCGGACACATTGCCGGCATCCGCGATGTGATCGGCTTTCACGGCGAAAGCGTTGCAGAACTGCGGGCCGCCTTCGAGGAAGCCGTCAATGACTACCTCGAAACCTGCAAGAAGCTGAATCGGGAACCGAACCACCCCTATTCTGGGCAATTCCGCTTGCGGCTGGCGCCTGAGTTGCACGCTCGCGCTGCGATGGCTGCAGAGACGAAGGGCAAGAGCCTGAACACGTGGGTATCAGAAGTGATCGAGCGAGGCGTCGCCGCCGCGTGATTTACCCGTACCAGCCGCGGGAATCGCCGGGAAAGCGGCGGGCAAGGTGTTGCAGCACCAAACCCGCCTGACCACGAAGCACCTGGATAGGAGATGCAACCATGGCTAACGCCAATCTACCGCAAGAACCAGCCCACTCATACTCTTCGCCTGTGATTGGAGAGAGATTGATCCGGGCGCACGATTGCCAGTACCGCTCCCTGGTGGAGCCTTGCGACTTGCTGCTTGTCGATTTTGACCGCCACACCATCCAATACTCTTCTCTCTACCTTGTGGAAGAAATTCAGGATGGCAAAGTGGTTTGGATGGGGTGCCGCAACTTTGACGTGGCTATAAGCGGTGTGAAGGTGGATGAAACTGGCGAAGGTGACTGGAAACCATTCGCAGGCCACGCAGCGCGCCACTGGCGAATTGCTGGCGAAGTGAAAGAAGTATTCAAACCAGCCAGCCGAATTACCCAAACAAGCCAGAGCCACCCTGTTCGGAGCCAGAAGGCTGATGTTGAGGTGTGCTATGGGTAATGTCGCCAACCAAACTGATGTTCGATTCGAGGCCAGCAAAGGCCGTTTCTTCGTCACCGCCACCCTGCCAATAGAAATGCCTAGGCGCACCATTCAGCCTGGCACGCACATTCTGATCGATACGGACGCTGATCCAACTGAAGGACGTATGGTCATGGTGAACATGAGTCTCGTCCCATGGAATGGGCAGGCGGGCGTCATGGGAGTCGCCACAATGACTTACGAGGAGTGCCCCGACCACCTCCGGGGGCTCCGGACTTAGACGTGATTCAGACAAACAGACCACTCAATGAGGGCCGGAGACGATCATGAAGCGGACTAAGGGCAACGCTCGGACGGGAGCGCCAGAAGCCGAGTCGCCCCCGGCCTCCCCCACCATTGGCAACGGCGGCCCCACCGAGGAATTCGAAGTACAGCGCCTTATCAAAGAGGCCCACGCGAACGGCGGGGAAAGCATTCCCTTGCCGATATACCTCCGCCACCCACTTCCAGAGGATGCGACGGAGGAAGACGCTGCAGAACGGAAACGCCTTCTAGTGGCGGCAGCACGTGCAGCCGGGCTCATGGTTCAGACGGGGAGAGGCGATCAACACACGTCCTTAACCAACTGCAGCCCACAGCAAATCGACACACCACAGCCATTAAGCCAAGCAATCACCTCACCCACTCTGGAGGCCACTAGCCAAGCGGATCATGCTGAAAACCACAATCAGAGCGCAGCCGTTGATGGAATTAAGGCCATCCATAGGCAGGACGGTCAAGAACTGAGCGTGCAGGATGTTGTTGAATTCATCTCCAAGCCCATAAACCTGGGGCGCCCGTCACAAGAACCACGGAAACGAGGCCGACCAAGTAAGCGTACCCAACTTGAGGACCTTTACTATCAAGCCTATTTGCGCCGGCGCGGCCATTTTCACAAAAAAATCCGACTAAAAAACAATCGCCACAAAGCTGCGACTGTTCGAAAACGAGCCGGCGATCCGTCCCGTGAAATTGTCTTCAAGCTGGCAGCGGAGGTTTTGCTCCGGAGTGGCAAAGTTCGTCCGCAACCTAGAAAAATCAAGGCTATAGCAGCCGCGCGCGGCCTCACGATTCCCTCTGACTCGCAACTCGGAAAACTTATCAACGAATTTATGAAAGTGGATACCACCGAATAACCCACCGCTGAAACTTCAACATGCCCCCACAGTTTTCCGATAGGGGGCAAAAATGAGTGAAGCAGCACAAACAGCGCGTTCGATTCTCCGGCTACGCGCCGTGTCAGAGAAAATAGGCTTCGGCAAGAGTGCGATCTACGACAAGCTCAATCCGAAATCTCCAAGGTTCGATCCGACCTTTCCGCGCCCTGTGAAGATCGGGCCGCGCGCAGTGGGATTCATCGCAGCCGAAATCGATCAGTGGATTGATCACTGCATCCAAGAATCCCGCTGCCAGCATCCCGCTGCAATTTCCGCCCGCACGCCCGCGTAAGGAGGTGCCATGGCGACGAAAATCACAACCCGACCCAGGAGCCGGAGCAAGGCACACAAGCCGGCTAGGAGCAACGCCTGGCACGCCTACGAAGCGTTGAAGACCTCCCTCACGGCACAGGCAACCAACAGCACCGAGTACGAGCAGGCATGCCGGCAGGCTGCCCTGATAGCGGGGGTGTGAAATGGCAGTCCGCGTCCTATCTATGGTTTGGGATGGATACCCAGGCAGCGGTACCGAGTTACTTGCGTTACTTGCCCTTGCCGATTGGTCCGACGACAACGGTCGATGTTGGCCATCTATGGCATCGATCGCCAGAAAAACTCGCCTGAGTGAAAAACAAGCCCGCCGAGTGGTTCATTCGGTGATTGAGTCTGGCTACCTCACTGTGACGGCAAACCCACAAGGCGGAGCAACTAGCCGACGCTATCAAATCAACCTTAAACGCCTTACCCCTCCCGCCAATGGGAGCCCTCCCATGGATGTCCCTAACCCCTCCCATGGGCGGGAGCCCACCCCTCCCACCCATGGGAGCCGAACCGTCATAGATACGTCAATAACCGTTAAGGGGAAACGCACGGGAAAGACGATCAGCAGAAAAACTCCCGTTTCTGAAGACTTCACCGTTAGCGAACGGGTGATGGCTTGGGCAAAAGGAAAAGGCTTTGACCGGCTCGAGGAACACCTTGAGGCATTCAAGACCAAATGCGCAGCAAACGGATACGCCTATGCAGACCATGACGCGGCTTTCATGGAAGCGATTAGGGGTGACTGGGCCAAGCTGGGTAGGTCTGCTGCTCCCTCTTCTCACGGATCACAGTTCCGAGGTGCGATATGACTCCCCGCGGCGCAGCTCCCTTGATTGCTATGCGCACGGATGGCCAACGCCCTGCTGGGGACGTATGGATTACGGTCAGCCATATTCTTGAGGCCGACTGGTGGCGGTGGGCAAACTCAATGCACTGCCCGGAGTTGATCATCCGCCCAACTGACCCGGTGGAACGGCTAGACCTTCGCTGCGTAGTGGGCATGCGGGTTGTGTTCTTCTTTCCCGAATGGACTGAGCAGGTAGGCCGACTCTATGAGCGATTGCAGGAATACGTCACCGAGATTGCCGTCATGTCCCCAACCTTTGAGGGCGACATCGGCTGGTACTGGCTAGAAGACCATGGCCGGGTGGAGTTCGATGACCGCTGGCGGATTGATGCCCTGATTGACGCCAAGGCATCCGCCGTCAATGCAGCGATTAAGGGCGACATGGTTGCCTACCAAACCGCACGGGCAAGGGAAGCTGCTGCCCTGGGAGGTGCCCAATGGCCACGATGATTCGAGACACCATCGACTTCAGCGGCTACATGGAAGACACCGACGCCGCCCACAAGGTCCGCTCCACTGCCGACTTCACGGACGAGGTGATTGCTCACTTCCACGCGCCCGAGGACCAGAAGGGGCAATTCCTGCCCTGGCCCAAGACCCGGCACCTGTTCCGCTTCCGCCCGGGGGAGGTGACCCTGTGGAACGGAATGAACGGGCACGGCAAGTCTCTGGCCCTGGGCATGGTGTGCATGTCCCTGGTGGCTCAGCGGCAACAGGTATGCATTGCCTCTATGGAAATGAAGCCTGTCGTGACCCTGGCCCGCATCTGCCGCCAAACGCACATGAAGCCCATGCCGTCGCCAGAGTTCATTCGTGACTTCCACGACGCCACCAATCGCCGCCTATGGCTCTACGACCAGCAAGGCACCGTCAAGGCCGACAAGATGCTGGCGGTGGTCCGCTACTGCGCCGACAAGCTCAAGGTGTCCCACTTCGTCATCGACAGCCTGATGAAAATGGGGATTCCCGAGGATGACTACACCCGGCAGAAGCAGTTCGTGGACTCCCTGACCGCGACAGCACGGGACCACAACATTCACATCCATCTTGTGGCCCACGCGAAGAAAGGGCCGGACGAAAGCAAGGCTCCCGGCAAGTACGACGTGAAGGGCTCGGGAGCGATTACCGACCAAGTGGATAACGTCCTCACTGTCTGGCGCAACAAGGCCAAGGAACGGGCTATGGCGGAAGGTGGACCACATGAGCCGAGAGACCCCGACGCTTTGCTGATCTGCGACAAGCAGCGGAATGGAGAGTGGGAGGGGAAGATTTCCCTCTGGTTTGACCCTGCCAGTCAGCAGTTCATGGGAAGTGGTGTGGGTGGACCAATGGATTTACTTTTAGTGGGGGATTGAACATGCGCCAAATGACAAACGCAATCACGCCAGACCAAGTTCCGCCATGGTGCCACTTGTCCGGCGACCGATCGCCCGAAGAGGCTGCTGCCGAAGCCATGAAGGCTCACAAGACCACCAGCGCCATCGATGCCCTAGTGCTGCTCTGGAACCTTCGCCGAGTGGCGGCTGCGGATGCCGAGTTTCTGGCATCAGCGGAGACTAAATCCGCCACAAGCTCGCAGCAACACCAGACATCGTGCGGCCTTATGGAATTTTCACCAAACACATCCCTCACCGTATCCCACATTTACACACCACACCTGGCTGACGAACTGCCGCACGCAAGCCCGGTTTTGAGTCGCGGCAAGACTACTTGAAAGGGCATCACCATGACCACTGAACACAATCAGGCTGTACAGGACCTGATCGACAATATTCAGCAACGGAAGGTTAAGGAGGCCCAAATGCGGGCACTCCAAGCCACCATTGATCGAGCGCATCAAGCGGTTGGCGAGGTCAATGCTACCAATATGGTGGTCGGCGAACTGAAACGGAAGCGGCGGGGCCTGCTTGCGTCAATCTTCCTGGGCCGGGAAGAAGCCTCTACCGACACCCTTGATGCTGAGATCCAAGAGGCAGAGATGAAGCACCAAGGTTTGAAGCCCAAGGCCGAGGGAGCACAGGCTGCTATCGAAGAACTGCATGCAGAACTGGACCCCATGAGGAGCAAGGCCATCGAACTTGCACAACAAGATAATGACCTGAGGTATCAAGCCTTGCTGTCTCTCGCGAGGGAAAAGGAAACCGCATACGCAAACGCTGTTGAGGCTTTCGAAAATGCTTACGCCGACATGCTGGGCGCCTTCAAAGCAGCGGAGCAATTGGCTGATCCAAGTGCTGGCCGACTGCATGTTGTGTCAGTCTTTTCGCAGACAAGGATTGAGTTACCGGTTCCTTCGGTCATGCAGCCAGGTGACGTACTGAAAGGCCTCGGCTTCGTCCGCGATGTAGCTGGGAAAGTTACCGGCTACGAGCAAGCGGCAAGGAACCGCATCGATTCCATCTGCCAGCAAGTAGAGGTGTAACCATGGGGCAACCACAAGAAAACGAGGTACAGGTACGGGTAACGGCGGAAACGTCTGCGCTCAAACCGGGGATGGAGGCATCTGCGCAAGATGTCGAGAAAGCCACCGAGCGCATGAAGCAGGCGGTATCCAGCATGAATTCCGCCGTCGATTCCGAGATGCGCTCCCTAGCGTCGTCGCTTGGGAACGTGCACGGGATGATGTCGGCTGTATTTTCTGTTTTGGCGGGAGGATCGTTCAGCGCCGGCATCGACGAAACGCGAAAGCTCACAGGCGAAGCAAAGGGACTAGCAAAGGCGCTTGGCATCAGTACGATGGAAGCTAGCGCCTTGAATATCGCTCTGGGAGACATTTACTCCAGCTCAGAAACTTTCATCGGCTCGTCTCAAATGCTTGGGCGCCAGTTGCGGACCAACGAAGAGGGCCTGAATGCCATGGGCCTGAAGACGCGCGACGCCAACGGCGAGTACCGGAACATGAAAGACCTCATGTTTGATGCGATCAAAGTACTAAATGGCTACAAGGAGGGCACGGACCGGGCATTGGCTGCTCAATTCATGTTCGGACGCGGCGGCGCCGAGGTCATGTCCATGCTCAAGATGAACAATGATGTACTGGACGAGGCGAAGAAAAAGCAGGAAGAACTCGGCCTCACCATCGGCAAAGACAACGTGGACGCGGTAACCGCCTACAAGGCCGCCATGAACGATGTCGGCGACGTGATCAGCGGCCTAGAAAAAGCAATCGGCGAATCGGCAATGCCCGCCCTGACCGACTTGGCCAAGTGGCTTTCTGATACGGGTCCGGCTGCCGTCAACGCAGTACGCAACAACATCGACACGCTTTCGACGGTCGCAATCGGAACCATCTTCACGGGTGCGGTAAAGGCCATGAGCACGCGCCTAGTCGAGGCCAGCTCGTCGCTCATGACGACGGTCCAGGCAACGCGCTTGGCAGCGGCTGAGAAGATTTCAGCAGCTCAAGCCACCGCAGCATCGACAGCAGCAATCAAAGAGCACAGCGCCATGCTTCTGGCGGAAGCAGAAGCCTCAGTAGCAAGTGCCACAGGAATGGCGCGCTTGTCCCTGGTCACCACCACGTTGATCCCGGCACGGGAGCGGCATGAAGCTGCAACGCTGGCAGCAGCCGCAGCGGAGCGCGCTCTAGCCGAGGCGACCAGGGAGTCGTCCATGGCTTTGGCTGCTGCCAACACCGTGATAAACGCTCTCGGAGGCCCCCTCGGCGCCGTGATCACGTTGCTAGGTGTTGGCGCAACTGCGTGGGCGGTGTTCGGCGACCACGCAAAGAACGCCGTGAAGAACGTCAATGAAGAAATGGAGAAGGGGCGCGAAGTCCTTGCCCGATACCAGCGTGAAAAGAAATTTGGCACCGGAGACGAGGGGCAGTTACGCGCAACCCTTGAAGCGGTTGAAAACAGAATCTCCCTGCTCGTTCAGTCATCGGGAAGCGCAGGTGCAGCGGAAAAGCTCGCAAAACTCAGAAAAGAAGCGGAAGAGCTTCAGACCACGCTGAACGAAATGGAAGGGAAGAAAAGCGAAAAGCCGCACTCCTTCGTTGAACCTCCAAAATCGAATAAGGCTGCAGCCGATAAAACGCGCATGCCTGATTGGGAAGCTGTACTGGCAGAGCAAAAAGCCGCCTACATGCGCACCCACGACATGTACGAAATGTCGCTGGCTGACGAAAAGAAGTACTGGACAGATCTGAAGAATGCTATCGGGAAAGAAGCGAAAGAGTACGGGGCAGTTAGAAAGAAAGAAGCTGAGATCGACCTCCAGATCCTCAAGAAGAAGGCACAAGACGAAAAGGCGCTTGCTCAAGAATCGATTGATTCATGGAAGGGCCTTGCTCTACAGGAAGTCGATATTCAGCAGCAGTCCGCACAGCAGCAATTTGATCTTGGATTGATCAACAAGAAAGAGCTGTTGCAGCAGGAATTGGAGTTTCAGGACCAGAAGCTGCAAATCGAACTCGCTGCAATTGAATTGCGCTTGGTGAGTTTGCAGAAGGACGAGGAGCGGAACAAGGTCGATATTCAAAAAGCCAACGACCAGAAGCTCGCCCTGGAGAAGAAATACCAAGCTGATCGCAAGGGGTTGGAAAACAAGCTCCAGATGGACAAAGCGGCGCCAGAGTTGAATGTAGCGAAAGGCATGGAATCGTCATTTGCCACGGCCATCAACGGCATGGTCATGAAGGCCCAGACACTTAGGCAGGCGCTGGGCGGGATATTTGCCTCTATCGGCGGCACCTTCATCAACGAAATTGTCGCCAAACCGACTGCAGAAATAGCCGCTGGTTACATCAGACAGACTGCACTTTGGCAGGCGCTCTTCGTGAAAAAGCAGGCCGAAAACGGCGCGGAGGTTGCGGCCCACGCCGCGACTGAGACGGCAAAGACAACCGCCACAGTTGCCGGAGTTGAAGCCCGAGTAGCTGCGGAGGAAGTTGGGGCAGGCGAATCACTACTGATAAAGGCCGGTCTTGCTCTCAAGTCAATCATGATGTCAGCCTGGGAGGCCATGGCAGCGGCCTTTGCAGCGATGGCAGCGGTTCCCGTGATTGGCCCCGTTCTTGCAGTCGGGGCCGGCGCGCTTGCATTTGCCACTGTTGCTGGAATAGCTGGGAACATTCCCTCAGCCGAAGGAGGCTGGGACATTCCTGCCGGGGCCACGGGGATGATGAAGTACCACGAAAAGGAAATGATGTTGCCTCAGGATTCCGCAAATACGGTGCGAAGTCTCAAGAGCTTGCCTGGAATGCTTGCCGAAACACAGGCCACACTGACCAGCGCAGCGTCTGCAGATGGCGGAGCCACACACGTCCACTTCCATGCGGGTGCCATGCTTGACCCAAACGGGCTAAAGAGTTTCTTGAAGCAAAACAGCCACACCATGGGCCCAGGTCTACGCCAGCTCGCACGCAACTTCACCCAAGCAAAGCCATGAATATCGACATGACCAAAAATATCTTAGAGTTACCCGAAAAGCCAATCCGGGAATGGTTTGCTATTCGAGGCGAATTCTCAGCCCTTCTAAAGAAACAAGGCCACGATGAAGAAGTAATCGAACACGTTTGCGAGCGTCTGCGGGAGCCCTGCATCTTCGCTTTGAACCAGAATATGACCATTACACCGGGCAGTGGCGATGAAGCCGTACAAACTGTCAATGTGTGGTTCGGTGACGTAATGAATGCCCTTCTGCTGTATCTGGCAAACCTAGCAATCGAAAACTACGAGCTACGGCAGATGGGAAAACAGAAATGAGCATCGCCGCATATCGTAATCGCCTCAGTCGGATAACGGCCAAGCGCAATCAGGCTGAGAGTTCCACACCAGGGAAAGTCAGTTTCTATGACCCTGCCAATCCCCCTGCGTCGTTCTCTACTGAGCCGCCCCTGGATGGCCCTATGGCCATCTGGCTCCCCTACAACGGCAGGGAGATTTCCACAAAAGGAGGCGTCTGATGGCTAATATTTCCAGAAAAAAACCACATGGAAGCGGCCCTGCAACAGGGATCGTTGTCCTACCTACCCCCAAGGCAATCAACCTGCACAACCTGGAGGCAGTGCGGCGCGAGATGGGCAGGGTCTATCGAGACATGCGCACCGGGAGGATCGCGTCCCAGGATGGAGCTCGATTGGTCTATGCGCTTGGAGAGATGCGCAAGATGTTCGAATTGTGCGACCTCGAAAAGCGCATCAAAGAACTGGAGGTCTGTCATGGCGAAGCTTGAACAGCGACTCAGGAAGCTCGAAGAAAGGCGGCCTAAGTCGCTGCCATCGGTAGAGCCACGCCCCAACCTCGACCTACTCACGCCTCAGCAGGAGGAGTTCATAGATGCCATGTGGTCCAAGATCGATAAGTGTCAGCAGCTACTCCCAGTAGGCCATCCCCAATATCTGGATCAAGACCTGGATCTGTCTGCCCTAACCTCAGACGAGCGTCTGGAGTTCGATCTGATCTGCGACATAGCCTATGGCCGGCTGCCCCACGAACAACAAACCAGGGAGGCGATGCCATGAAGCGTTTAGAAGCGCGTATTCAGTCCCTAGAAGCCATGGTGGCGGTTAAGGTGCCTCTGTATCTTCGAGAGGTTCCTGCCGCAGACCAGGCCGAAATCGGCGCCATCATTCACGCCGTTTGTGCTGGCCAGCAGCTAGATGGATTTAACCAAGAGCTTGTCGCCATGGTGGTTCGGGTTCGCGACTCATTTTGACGAGCAGCACCGTGGGCGGGAATCACAATATGATGGACCGAGAAAGGAGGCACCCATGAAACGACTCCCGCCACCAAACGAACTGGCTGACCAGGTTAAAAAGATGGAGGAAGACTTTTGGCTAGTGCGCCACCATCTCCTGGGGGAAATCTTCCCAACTTCGACCCCGCTAAGGCACTGCATTGATTCCTACGACGCGGACCTCAATGAATTTGCATGGGTTGAGCGAGTATCGAGGGAGGCCGTTCAACTGGTTTTCGCTGATGGCGCCGAGCGCCATCTTTGCCCTGTGTGCGGGCACGGAATGGCGCCAGTACGGAGCGCCTTTGACCTTGAGCCGGAGCCGAAGGGTTACACCCAGGTTGGTTTTGGCCGGCATCTAACCGGCTTTGGCAACCAGACTCAGTGCTCGGTCATGAGAATTCTGCAGACGGCCACCAAGTACTGCATTGACTACGAGAAGAAGTACCCGTCGCCCTTCAAAAAGAAATAGACCCGCGGGAACTGCCAAGACTCTGAGGCCAGCGCCGGCAACGTACTAGCAACCGACTATCTAGCTGCCAATCATGCGCATGGGGTTACCCACTGGACGCCATTGCCAGGAACACCAGCCCCCGGTCCATCTGACGTCCTAGCCATTTCAAAATGCTGGCTGAAATGTGGGATGAAAAATTACTAAAATAAATAAATCCATATATATCAATTTGTTACAAGATATACATGGCGGAGGCGGTGAGATTCGAACTCACGGACGTCTTTCAACGTCGCCGGTTTTCAAGACCGGTGCATTCAACCGCTCTGCCACACCTCCGGTGAGGGGCGCTATTTTGACCATTAAGTAGCGCCGTGTCCATGCCTTCGATAAACAAAAGTCTTCCGGCATATAGAAATAGGTATGTTTTCTCAAAATTGACAGGGGTTTACGGATTTAGCGTGAATCGCTATAGTGCGGCCCCATGCGTTCAAAAAACCTGATTCTCGCAGCGATTTTTTCCATCGCTGCCCACAGCGGGTTCGTCATGGCAGATGAGGCACAGACCTCTTCTGCAGATGCTCCCTCCCTTTTCAAGCAATACACCGCCAAAGCCCAGGCTGCCACGCAAGCAGCCCTTAACCAGGCTATGGACATGCTCGGCATCCGTTATCGCCGTGGCGGCACCTCTCCCGAGAATGGTTTCGACTGCTCTGGTTTTGTGGGCCATGTCTTTCGCGAAGGCATTGGCCTGATTCTCCCCAGAAGCGCTGCCGAAATCAGCAAGACCGGTGAAAACGTCAACAAGGAAGAATTGAAGCCCGGCGATTTGGTGTTTTTCAACACCATGCGCAAGACGTTTTCCCATGTCGGTATTTATCTAGGCAACAACCAATTCATCCACGCCCCTCGCGTTGGTGGACAAATCCGTATTGAAGACATGCGTGAGGCTTATTGGGCAAAGCGTTATAACGGCGCCCGCCGCGTTGCTGAGGATTCCGCCCAGTAATAAACAAACACAAGAAACAAAAGCAGGAAACAAAAAAGCCATCCCGAAGGATGGCTTTTTTGTTTTGTTCTGGCGGAGTGGACGGGACTCGAACCCGCGACCCCCGGCGCGACAGGCCGGTATTCTAACCAACTGAACTACCACTCCATTTACTGCTTATTTGCTACTTCTTTCGTCAGCCCTGCAGGGCAGCGCTCAACGAGGGCGCGAACTATAGCACAGCTTTTTTTCAGTGAGAAAAAACGTAACGAATTTTGTATGAAAAGTATCCATGCGTTCTACCTGTACTGAGGCGGAACTGGCTCACCGTATAATTGATTTGATAACCAACTATTTTCTCGGCGGAACTTCCAGCCGGTAATAAATGACAAGCAATAACGAGGGAGGACAGCATGGCAGAACGTGAATCAATGGAATTTGATGTCGTGATTGTTGGCGGCGGTCCAGCGGGCTTGTCGGCAGCGATTCGCCTTAAACAGATTAATGCGGACATCAACGTTTGCCTGATCGACAAAGGTGCTGAGCTTGGTGCCCACATTCTTTCCGGCGCGGTCATGGACCCCCGGGCATTGAATGAATTGATTCCCGACTGGAAGGAAAAAGGAGCTCCTCTCGATACCCCGGTTACGGAAGACCGTTTTTATCTGCTGTCCGAAACAGGCAGCCACAAAGTGCCCAACTTCCTTCTGCCCGACTGCTTCCAGAACCACGGCAACTACATCGTCAGCCTGGGCCAGGTTACCCGCTGGCTGGGCGAGCAGGCCGAGGCCCTTGGGGTTGAAATCTATCCCGGCTTTGCCGGCGCAGAAGTTCTCTACGATGAGAATGATGCCGTCAAAGGGGTTGCCACCGGCGACATGGGCCTGGGCAAAGATGGCCAGCCTACAGCCGCCTACCAACCCGGTATGGAGCTGCATGGCAAATACACCCTGTTTGCCGAAGGCTGTCGCGGTCACTTGGGCAAGCAACTCGAGGCCAAGTACAAACTGCACGAGGGGCGGGATCCGCAAACCTACGGTCTCGGCATCAAGGAACTGTGGGAAATCAAACCCGAACACTTCAAGTCCGGCCTGGTGTTGCACAGTGCTGGCTGGCCTTTGCAGTCGGACACCTATGGCGGCGCATTCCTTTATCACTTCGGCGAAAACAAGGTTGCGGTCGGCTTTGTGGTGGGCCTGGGCTACAGCAATCCCTACCTCTCCCCCTTTGAAGAGTTCCAGCGCTTCAAGACCCATCCGGAAATCAGCAAGTTCTTTGAAGGCGGCAAGCGCCTTGCCTATGGTGCCCGTGCCATCGCTGCTGGCGGTCTGCAATCCCTGCCCAAGCTGGTGTTCCCTGGCGGTGCTTTGATCGGTGACGATGCCGGCTTCCTCAACGCCTCCCGCATCAAGGGCTCCCACGCCGCCATCAAGTCCGGTGAGTTGGTTGCAGAATCCATTGCAGAAGCCCTCGCCGCCGAGCGGCAGCGGGATGAATTGAGCACCTATCCGGAGAAATTCAAGGCCTCCTGGCTCCACGAAGAGCTGCACAAAGCGCGCAACTTCAAACCCTATATGAGCAAGGGCACCTATGTCGGCGCCCTTCTAGTCGGCATCGACCAGTTGCTGCTCAAGGGTAAAGCCCCGTGGACCCTGCACAACACGGCAGACCACACCAAGCTCAAGCCCGCAGCAGAATGCACTCCCATCGCCTATCCCAAACCAGATGGCGTGCTGACCTTTGACCGATTGTCTTCGGTGTTCCTGTCCAATACCAATCATGAGGAAGAGCAGCCCTGCCATTTGCACCTCAAGGACGCGAGCTTGGCCATTACGCTGAATCTGGCGAAATATGATGCCCCCGAGCAACGTTATTGCCCGGCCGGTGTCTATGAAATAGTGAAGGATGAAGCAGGCAACAATCCCAGGCTACAGATCAACAGCCAGAACTGCGTACATTGCAAGACCTGCGATATCAAGGACCCCAGCCAGAACATCAACTGGGTTACGCCGCAAGGCGGCGAAGGGCCGATTTACCAGGGAATGTAATAAAGGGGCAGGCTCGCCCTGCCCTTACCCACAAACCTCCGGTTTTTCCCCTAGAATCCGCCATCCAAATTTCAGTACCGTTTATTACTGCGGTCATAGGGCGTCCATGGAAGAAAACATCGAACCCGGCACCATACGCGTCATCAACGGACAGACGCGTATCTATCAGGAAGGCTACTGGATCAAGACCTATCCTGTGCCTGAGGACACCCTGCTGGCCAAGAAGCGTCTGATTCAGGCCTTGACTCGTCGCTTGTTCAACCACACCGAGCACGGTCTCAATGTGCCCGGCAACCGCCTCGACGAAGCCAAAATTTCCTACGAGCAGGAAACCGATCCTGCCAAAAAGCGCGTCAAAGGCGCCATGTACGCTGGCGCCATGTTCAACCGGGCCACGGATATTTTCACCAAACTGGTGGAACTCCAGGCCATGGGCGTCAATATCAGCTCCAGCAACGACTTGATGCGGGAATGCGGTCGCTGCCTGCAGGATGCCCTCGGCCTCAGCCGCATGGTGCTTCACCGCAGCGGCGAGGAAGGTATCGATGAGCTGTGGGGCGAGCCTTTCCGCGCCTTTTCCATTCCCATCGACGCCTTTTACGAAAGCCGTTACCTCAAGATCGGCCAGGCCATGCGGGACATCGACCGGGTTGCCGACGCGCTGATCACCTATATCGGCTGTAGTCCCATGTTCGCAGGCATCGAGCCCATCGTCCGCGAATTCGCCGAGGTTGCCCGTCTCAAGACCGAAACCCTGCGTACCGATCGGGATATTTTTGACGTTTGGGCCGCCATGGTCACTTCCGGCGAGCGGTTGGCCGGTTTCAAACCGATTTTCGACGACCCGGACAGTGAGGCTGAAAAGCGCATCGCTTCTTTTGGTACCCAACTGATCTGTTATGGCCGCGACCTGATCTTCTACGTCACCCGCGCCCGGGTGGCCATGCCCAAGAGTACTCAGGAGTTCGTTGAACGCTGCGTGGTTTATGCTGAAAAGGGCGTGGTGGACGTGATGCCTATCCACCTGCCGGCCTAGCTGCCAGCGCTGCTACCGCCCAAACACAGCCTTTCAAGGCCTATCCGTGCAACTTGAACTGATGGCCTGTCACGACGACTTCATCGTCGTCCTCAAGCCCGCGGGAATGAACTTCCACAGCGAAGCAGGGGAAATCAGCCTGGTCGATGCCGCTCGGCAGATCAGCGGCCTGCAAACCCTATTTCCCGTCCATCGTCTTGATCGCCTGACCTCCGGTCTGGTTCTGCTGGCCAGAAACGAGGCAGCCGCCCGAAGCTTTGGTGAAATGTTCGCCCAGGGGCAGATGGAAAAGTATTACCTGGCCCTGTCCCTGCATCCCCCCTCAAAAAAACAGGGGGCCATCAAAGGAGCCATGGTCAAGGGTCGCAACGGTTCCTGGCGACTTGCCCGGGAAGGCGACAATCAGGCCCTCACCCAGTTTTTCAGTTACGGAATCGGTAACGACGGCAGCGGACTGCGCCTGTTCGTCCTGCGGCCCCGTACCGGCCGCACGCACCAGCTTCGCGTGGCCCTCAAGAGCCTGGGCAGCCCCATCCTTGGCGATGAGCGTTATGGGGGTGAAGCCGCAGATCGCGGCTATCTGCACGCCTGCACTCTGCGCTTCGCATGGCAGGGGGTAATGCAATCCTTCGAGGCTTGGCCCAAAGAGGGAGAGTGGTTTTTGAATCCAACCGTTGCAGCCCGGATAAGCAGTCTTGCCCCCCTGCCCTTGCTGCCCTGGCCGGGCAGCAAGAACGCGACACCGTCTTAAACGACAGCGACCAAAGTTTGGCGCCCGACCCAGGTTTCACCGGGAGGTAGCAGAACCGGCAGCTTTGCCACGGCTGCTTCCACGCAGAGCATGCGGCGGAAATCCAGACGCTCCATGTCCGGCAGGCCCGCACAAAGGGTTTCCCAAGGGTTCCACACCACCACATCGGGAAAGCCATCGGCGTGGATACCCAGGTTGTTGCCGTCATCGCTCAGCAGCAGGGGCTTTTCCACACTGTGATAAACGCGGTCCAACTCATCTTCCACAGTCAGTTCCGCCTCGTTGTCCCTGCGCAGGACATCGCCCTTGGCAGCATCCCGGTACTCCAGCCCTTGCAGCCCCTGGACGTGGATGTTTTCAACTTCCTTGACCCGCAGGTAGGTATGGAGAGCGCCGGTAAAGCTGAACAGGCTGTCCCCCGTGTTTTCCACCGAAAGCTCCACATCAAGGCGGGAACCTTCCACCACCACGGTCACCTCGGCCCGAAAGGCATGGGGCCACAGTGCGCGAGTTTCCTCGTCATCGCCAATGGCCAGGCAAGCCAAAGTGAAATCCTTGTGTTCCCGATGGGAATCCACGGTCCAAAGTTTCTGCCGCACCAAGCCGTGTTTGGGTAAAGCCCCAAGCCCGGAGAACTGTGGAAAACAAACCGGAATCCCGCCGCGAATCGAGCGGCTGCCATCGAAAACGGCTTTATCACTGAGGAACAGACGCTCTTTCCCATCCTCGGTTTTCCAGGAAAGCACTTGAGCACCGAGGCGGCTGACAATGGCTTCCGCACCGCCGGATGCCTTCAACCTAAGCGCCTCTATTCCATTAAATTCAATTAGTTCCATTTATTAGTTAAACCAATTTATTAGTGCTTGGTGGGGTTTTGATCCGCTTCCATCTGCCCTTGGCGGCGGGCCTGCTGCCAAGCCATGGTCACTTGGGCTGCCTGGGTAAATATCTGGCTTTTCACGTCTTCAGGCAAAGTCTGATGCAGCGCGGCAAACAGTTGCTGGGTCATTTCCTGCCCCAGCCCTTCGCTGGCCAAGCCTTCGGCAAGGCAACGAATCTGCACATGGGCCAGGGCATCAGCCACCAGGCGCCAGCCCAGAGTGGGCATGGACTTGACCAGGGCCAGCATCAGGCTGCCCAGGGCGGTACAGACCAGGGTGGCCTCATCACGGTCTTCGCTGGCAATCATGGCGTGCCAGAGGGAAAGGTGGATGCCGCGACGCAGATCCACCTTGAAGTCGATGGCATTGCCTTCGCTGGCGCCCATCGCGTCAAACATCTGCTGAAAGCGGGCGTCTTCTTCGGCGGTCAAGGCAGTACGCAAAGCCCCGAGCAATTCCGTCAGACCGGGAATCGCGTTGAGGCCGAAGGCCTGACTGTAGGCCAGCCCCCATTGATCCATACCGGCCACCAGCAGGGCCAGACGCAGATGACGGGCTTGCTCGCTGCCACCGGCCTTGGCCCAGTTGCGGATCAGGGGCAGCATTTCATTGATGCCCCGCTCCAGGGCTTCCTGATCGTTTTCCACCGTCAGCCGGAATATCTGGGTAAAGCCGTCCTGGGCCATATAGGCCGCCTGACGCTGAACTTCCATCGGCGCATGGGCAGCCAGTGCATCTTCAGGAATGTCCTGTTGCACGGCTTCTTGCTGATTCGCGCTGTTGTCACCCATTCAGTTCTCCTCCCGCCAGTCGGCGCAGTTCAATGTGCACGGTATTGGGGCCGTCGGTCATCCAGACCTGACCATCCTGCACCGTGCATTGCAAATCCATACCCCGTTCCGCCAAAGCTGCCAACCCGGAGGACTGTTCCTCAGTCAAAGCCAGCACTTCCAGATTTTTCAGGCGGCTGATGGTGGGGCCTTCCTTTTGCCACCAGACATCCAAGGCACGGCCGCCGTAGGCCAGCAAAACCACCTTCTCGGCACGGCCCGAAGCCCGGCGCAGCAAGCGTTCGTCCGGCTGGCCCACCTCAATCCAGAGCCGGATCTCGCCGGAGTATTCCTTCAGCCACAGGGCCGGTTCATCGTCGGCGGAAATGCCGCGGCCGAATTCCAGCCGCTCGTCGGCGAAAAGGGCAAAGGCCAGCAAGCGCACCATGAGCCGCTCATCGGTTTCAGAGGGATGGCGAGCCAGCGTCAATCCGTGCTGCCCATAATAGTTACGGTCCATGTCCGAGATGTTCAGACTGGCTTTGAAAATGGTGGATTTGATGGCCATGGAGGGGGAGCAAGTGAAGGAAGTGCCCGCAACGGCAAGTCATTTGCCTTGGCACGGCGCAGCATTTTAGCCAGTCCCATCACGATCAAGGGTCAGTAAAGCGAAGATCGGTGCGAAAATGCGGACCTTCGCCCCTTCTGCCGCCTCCGCGTCCTTCAATGAAAACCGTACTTTCCGTTACTGGCCTGCTGCTGGGGCTGATTCTGGCCATTTTTGTGCTGCCAACGTTCTTTCATTCCAAGGACGATGTCGCAGAACCCAGCCACGGTCTGCCCTGGCAAATCGACACCCTCTACGGCGGAAAGTCCCGGGTTTTCGACTTGATCCTGGGGGAAAACACCCTGGACGACGCCAAACTCAAGCTTGGCAACGACATGCAGGTCGCCCTGATTGCCGCACCGAACGAAACCGGCACCGTTGAAGCCTTTTTTGACCGGGTGAACACCGGTTTCATCACCGGCAAGATGATCATCACGGCAGAAATCCCCGCCGAAACCCTGGAAAAAATGAAGGAGCGGGCCCTTAAACGGGATTACATGGAAAGTTCCACCCGCAAGATCAGCCTTGCGCCCCAGGATATGCAGGTGGCCATGCAGTCCCAGATCCGCGCCATCAGCTTCATTCCCAGCATCAATCTGGATGCAGGCATGGTGGAACAGCGCTTTGGCACCCCTGCAGAACGGATCAAGGTCGGCACCACCGAGCACATGCTCTACCCGGAAAAAGGTTTGGATGTGGTCGTGGACACGGAAGGCAAAGAGCTTTTGCAATATGTTGCTCCGGGCCGCTTTGCCCAACTGAAGGACCCTTTGCTGGTCAAGCAGAAATAAACGCCCGTGCTTTTGTCCGCAAGCCGAAGCCGCCACCAGTGCTTGCTTCGGTCTTGATGAAGCCAAGGGCATCAGAAAAAGACTTCCTTTATCCATGGTTATATCGGCTTCCCGCCGCCCCATTAAGGCCTACAGTTGAGGTCTGATGTTTGATGATCGTCTTGAACGATCCGTGTCGTTCCGGCACAAGCTAAATGTACGAAACACTCCCTTCCGAACACCGCCTTCCCCTCAGCCTGCTGCAAGGTCCGGCTCGTCCCGATTTGATCCGGGATGAAGTCCTGGCCGACCTGTTCGAGGCCAGCGCCAACCTTTACCCGGCCAAACCCGCCCTGATCTGCGGCGACAGGAGCCTCAGCTACGGCGAACTCAACGAATTGGCAGATCGTGTTGCCTCGCGCCTCATCGCCACAGGTATCCGTCCCGGCCAGATTCTGGGCCTCTGGCTGCCCCGGGGCCTGGATTTGCTTGTGCTGCAACTGGGTATCGCCAAGACTGGCGCTGCCTGGCTGCCCTTCGACGCCGACACTCCCGTGGATCGCATCAAGGTCTGCCTGGATGACGCCCAAGCCGCCGGGCTACTCAGTTGCCAGGCCAAGGCAGATGCCTTGATCGGTCTGGAGCATCCCCTCTGGCTGGCTGAAGACCTGACGGCCCCTTTGCAAACGCCCGCCCTTCGCCGGCAGAAGGTCCAGCCCACGGACCCGGCCTACGTCATCTATACCTCCGGCTCCACCGGCAAACCCAAGGGCATCCAGATCAACCAGGGCGCCATCTGCCACTTTTTGCGCAGCGAAAACGCCGTGCTCGGCATCCGCCAAGAAGACCGTGTCTATCAGGGTTTTTCAGTGGCCTTCGACATGTCCTTCGAGGAAATCTGGATCAGCTATCTGGTGGGGGCAACCCTCTGGCTAGCGCCGCGGGAAGTCACCGCCGATCCTGACGCCCTGCCCCTGGCTCTGATCGAGCAGCAGATCACCGTGCTCCACGCCGTGCCCACCCTGCTCGCCCTGTTCAGTCGGGACATTCCCAATCTGCGCTTGATCAATCTGGGCGGCGAAGCCTGCCCCGAAGCCCTGGTCGCCCGCTGGGCCCGGCCCGGTCGCCAGGTGTTCAACACCTATGGCCCGACGGAGGCCACGGTTTCCGCCAGTCTGGCCGAGCTTCAGGCCGGCCAGCCCGTCACCATCGGCCACCCCCTGCCCAACTACGGCCTGCTGGTCATTGACCCCGCCGTCGAAAAAGGCCTGCGCCTGCTACCTCGGGGCGAAACCGGCGAGCTGTGCATTACCGGTCCCGGCGTTGCGGCAGGCTATCTGGGCCGCCCTGACCTGACCGCCGAAAAATTCCTCGCCAACCCCTGGGCCAGCGGCCCCCAGGATGCCCGCCTGTACCGCACCGGCGACTTGGCCCGGATCGACGAACAGGATTGCGTGCAATGCCTGGGCCGCACCGACGATCAGGTCAAGATTCGCGGCTTCCGGGTTGAACTGGGCGAGATCGAAGCAGCTCTGGTCAGCCAAGCCGGCGTCGCCACGGCGGCAGTCCTGCTGCGCCAGGATGACGGTATCGAACGGCTGGTGGCTTACCTGATTGCCGATGATCAAGCCCCCGATGCCGCCGCGCTACGTAGCGCCCTTGCGGAGAGCCTGCCGCCCTACATGGTGCCGGTGCATTTCGAAACCCTGGACGAAATGCCCCGCCTGACCTCGGGCAAGATCGACCGCAAGGCCCTCAAAGCCCGGCCCCTCACCATTGCCGCCGGCTTGCCAGCCGATTCTGATCAGGCACAAACCGAAGCCGAAGAAGTGCTGTTTGCCGAGCTGGGCAAGCTCTTTCCCGGTCAGGCCATCCGTCGCGCTGCCGACTTTTTCTCCGACCTGGGCGGGCACTCGCTGTTTGCAGCCCGCCTCGCCTCGGCCCTGCGCAGCCATCCCCGCTTTGCCACCTTCACGGTGCGGGACATCTACCAGCAACGCACCATCGGTTGCATCGCCGATGTGCTGGCAGAAACCCCGGACGAAGCCCCGGCTGCCGCCTCCACCTGGGTGCCACCCTCCACCCTCAAACGCTGGCTTTGCGGCATCGCCCAAGCTGCCACCGTGCCGGGCTTGGTGGCCCTGCGCATGGCCCAGTGGCTGGCACCCTTCTTTGCCTACCACTTTTACACCGGCGACCCGGATGACTCGATCACTCTGGCCATCGTCGTTTCCGTCGGCGTTTACCTGCTCGCCACCGTACTCGAATTCATTGTTGCCATCATTGGCAAATGGCTGATTGCCGGCCGCATCAAACCGGGCCGCTATCCGCTCTGGGGCTTTACCTACTACCGCTGGTGGCTGGCGGACCGCATGATCGAAGGTGCCCCGGCCTACATGCTGAGCGGCTCCCCGCTCTACGTCTGGTGGCTGCGGGCCCTTGGGGCCAAGATCGGCGAGGAAGTCCTGATCGGGTCGGTCACCCTGCGTGCCCACGACTTGCTGACCATCGGCGACGGCGTCAGCATCGGCAATGCCGTCAATCTTGAAAACGTGCGGGTCGAAAAGGGCGAGCTGCTGATCGGCACCATCACCCTGGAACGCAACGCCCATCTCGGCTCCTACGCCGTGCTGGAAGGCAATACCGCCATCGGCGAAAGCGGCCACCTGGACGGCCAGTCCACCCTCAGCGACGGCATGAGCCTGCCGGCAGGCCGCATCTGGAGCGGCTCTCCTGCCCGGGATATGGGCGAGTTCGACCTGGCCTCCTTGCCGCCCCGGCCCGAAGTTTCAGAAACCCGGATCGCCCGGGAAAACTTTCTCTTTGTCCTTGGCGTACTGGTCACGGCCATCATTTTCTTCCTGCCGGTTTTCCCCAGTTTCATTCTGGTGGACTGGCTGGATGACCTGTTTTCCTGGCTGGACAACAGCAACATCGCCCTGCAACCCCTGCGGTATTTCGTCCTGGCTTTCCCCGGCACCGCCGTCCTGATCTGCTGCACGGCGCTGATTTCCGCCGGCCTGCGCTGGAGCGTCATGCCCCGCCTGCAGGAAGGACGCTGGCCGGTGCACAGCAATACCTATTGCAGCCGCTGGCTGGTAAACCAGATCCAGGAATCCAGCCTCAATGTGCTCCACGGCGTCTATGCCACCGTGTTCGCCCCGATCTGGTATCGCCTGCTCGGCGCCAAGGTGGGCCGCGATGCGGAAATCTCCACGGCCCAGGGCCTGATACCTGACTTGCTCACCTTGGGCGACGAAACCTTCATCGCCGATGCCGTGTTGCTGGGGGACGAAGAAGTGGATGGCGGCTGGATGAGCCTGCGACCAACGGTAATCTCCCGCCGCAGTTTCATCGGCAACGGCTCCTACGTGCCTGACGGCACCATCGTCCCGGAAAACGTCCTGATCGGCGTCCACTCCCGAGCCCCCGCAAATGCCATGATGCACCCCGGCGATACTTGGCTGGGCTCGCCGCCCATCAACCTGCCCGCCCGGGAGCAGACCGTCGGCTTCCCCGAAAATCTCACCTTCCGTCCCTCGAAAACCCGCCGTCTGGGCCGGGGGCTGGTGGAAGCCTTCCGCATCATCACCCCCCATGCCGCCGTGATCGGCGTGGGCTACACCGTGGTGCTCAATGTCATGCCCATGGCGGGTGCCGGTCAGTGGGCGGACGTGGCCTGGTATCTCAACATCGCCGGCCTGCTTTACGGCCTGGGCACTTTCCTTTTGGTGGCCCTGTTCAAGTGGCTGCTGATCGGTCGTTACGGCCAAAGCTCGCACCCCATGTGGACACCCTTCGTTTGGCTGTCGGAAGGCATCACCAACCTTTACGAAGGCATCACCGTTCCCAACTTCATGCGTTACCTGCGGGGCACTCCCTGGCTGCCCCTGGCCTTCAACCTGCTCGGCAGCCGCATCGGTCGCGGCGTCTATCTGGACACCACCGACTTCACCGAATTCGACTGCGTCCACATCGGCGACTACAGCGAAATGAATGCCCTCACCTGCCCCCAGACCCATCTGTTCGAAGACCGCGTCATGAAGATCGACCACGTCCATATCGGCCAACGCGTCACCATGAGCCCCCGCAGTGCCGTGCTCTACAGTGCCGTGGTGGCCGACAACGTCAAACTCGGCCCTCTGACGCTGGTCATGAAGGGCGAAAGCATCCCCGCCAACAGCGCCTGGCACGGCTGCCCGGCAGCCCCGGTACGGCGCTGACCCCAAGCATGGAAACGCCATCCCTCGCCATCCACCACTGGCCCGAGGATGGCGTTGCCCCGCTTTGGCACCAGGGCCTGCTGGTCGCTGCCATCACCACGCCAAATACCCAGGACCGTACCCAGGCCCGCCGTCTGGTTCGCAGCGCCCTGGTCGAATTGCTGGCCGCAAAACTGGGCTGTGACAGGGCCGACATCCAGCTCATCGACCAACCCGGCCAAGCAGTCCGTCTTGCCCTGCCCCGCGACAAAGGCAAATCACTAGGTGTCTCCATCAGCCACGAACCGGGACTTTCCCTGCTAGCCATCAACCTCCACGGCCCCATCGGCATCGACCTGATGCAATGCCCTGAAGCCCCTCCATGGCAAACAGAAATCCCACAACTGGCCCGGGACTACCTGGGGCCAGATATCGCCCGGGAGCTGGCGAACTTGCCGCCCCAAGCTCAAGCCCTTCTCTTTGCCAAGTATTGGACACAGCAGGAAGCCCGCCTCAAATGTCTGGGTCTGGGATTGGAAGAATGGTCAGTGGCCCGGCAGCAGCAATTTGCTAGGTTAGAAAACTATGCTTTGGCATTGCCGGCGGGCTATCAGGGAACTGTAGTGGCTCCCTGCAAGGCGGCATAAAGCGCATTCCAATGAAGTCTCTTCCATTGGCTTCCGCAATGACGCTACGCCATTACAAAGAACATCGGTAGGGCAACACTGAAACGACAATTTTTTTGTCGCCCTTGCGACAAGGGCATAAATAGCTGACTTCAACGTTTTCAGCACTTCGCAGAAAAATCAATAAAAATCAAACAACTATAAAAACCTGATGGCGACGGACAGGTATTGGCACTCAATCTGCACTGGGAATAAAAAAACCACCCAAAAGAGAGAGCCCCATGGAAAACATGCCCCCTATCAGCCGGGAAGCTGCTTTGCGCATCGCCCTGGCTGCCCGTTCCATCCCCACCACTACCCTGCCCAAGTTGATCGAGGTGTTGCATAACACCATCGGCGACGTGCTGGATGAAGACACCCTGCGCACCATCACCGTGACCAATCTCAAGACCGGCCTCGGCGGCCTTGCCGGGGACGAAGAGGACGGTGAGGACATCAGCCTCGGCCTGGCGGGGATGAAGCTGGCGGTGCGCATACTCTGGGGCGACATCAGCGATGACGATACCCTGCCCAAGCCCCTGCCTTACACAGAAGGGGATATTCCCAATTCGCTGCGGGTGGCGATTGCCTCCGACAGCGAGGCCAAGCTGAACGGCCACTTCGGTTCCTGCTTCCGTTATCTGGTGTATCAGGTCTCCGCCACGGACTTCCGTCTGGTGGATGTGCGCGATGCTCTGGAGGCGGACTTCGCCCCGGACAAAAACGGTTTCCGGGTGCAACTGATCAAGGACTGCCATGTGGTTTATGTGGTGTCCATCGGTGGCCCGGCGGCGGCGAAGGTGATCCGGGGTGACATTTTCCCGATCAAGCGCATCGAAGGCGGCGAGGCCGACGACGTGATCCGCCAGTTCCAGGAAGTCATGCAGTCGCCGCCCCCCTGGTTGCAAAAGGTATTGGGCGTCAGCGCCGAGAACCGGCTGAAGAACTACCGCGCCGAAGAAGTGGAATCCTGACGCCATGAGCAAAAAACCCGATCCCTACGAGGCCTCGGCTGCCCTGATCGCCAATGCCATCGGCACCGCCAAGGTGCTGGGAGAAAACTCCCGAATCACGGGACTGGTGGTCAGCAGTGTGGGCCGTTTTGCGGCTGAGCTTGACGCTGCCACCGAGGAAGGCGCCACGGGCACATCCCCCGGCCGCGCCCTGCTGCAATTCGCCCTGACCCGCATCAGCGCTGCCGATGCACCCTTGGTGCCCAAACTCCACGGTGGTTTGTTCAAGTTGCTCAGCAGCGAATACCGAGCGCGTCCCCCTTCCATTTCCACCACGGCCTCCCTTGAATCATGAGCGATGTACTCCCCGGCGAATGCCGCTATTTCCTGACCTACAGCGGCATTACCCTCCCCCTTAATCTGGTCAGCCCCCTTGAGAGTGTTGACCATCGCAACACCTACTACCGGGGCTACTTTGATGCGGAACAGCGCCTGACCGGCTGCCAGAAAATTGTCTACAACGAGGTGGAAACCCAGCATCTCTATGGCTACCACCCCAACGGAAAGCTGAAGGAAGCCGAAATCACCGATGCCGATGGCGACGTAACGGTGCTCAACTTCAACGATCAAGGCCAGCCCGTCAGTTGAGGGTGTTCTTCTAATCTATCGCGCGCAACAACAGCGATATCAGTCCGCCTTTTCATAGGTAATGACTGCTTAAGGCAAGGTGTAACCGTTAATCGGGTTTCACCTTGCCTTTTTCCATCAGGGGCTCTGGCGTGCTCTGAACTCGCCATGAAT
The DNA here is from genome assembly GCA_036504515.1 of Rhodocyclaceae bacterium. Classification (GTDB taxonomy): domain Bacteria; phylum Pseudomonadota; class Gammaproteobacteria; order Burkholderiales; family Rhodocyclaceae; genus AWTP1-18. The sequence continues at coordinate 438,430 of DASXVA010000009.1, read as the reverse complement.
TCAGCCATGGCCGCGTTACAACCCCTTTCCCACTGCCCTGATTAGCGAATGCGTTTGATTCGATAGCAAGCGGTTGCTATCATAAGAGTCATTTTTAATGATTCTTTATAAGAAGAACTGAATAAACCCCACAGGAAGAAAGTCAGGTTTTCCCCATGACGTCACAGAGTTCGTCACGAAAAGTCATCAATATCAAGCCCGTCGATATCGAAGGAAAGGTTTATCCCCGCTCCATTACCGGTTTTTTCACCAGTTGGCGTTGGGTCATGGTTTGGATCACCCAACTGGTTTTCTATGGTCTTTGCTGGGTGCAATGGCATGGTCGTCAGGCCATTCTGTTCGACATTGATACCCGCAAGTTCTACTTGTTTGATCTGGTGCTGTGGCCCCAGGACACGATTTATCTGGTGTTTCTGCTGGTGCTTTGCGCCCTCGCCCTCTTCCTGTTTACCGCCGTGGCCGGGCGTTTGTGGTGCGGGTATTCCTGTCCACAAACGGTCTATACGGAAATCTTCCTCTGGATAGAAAAAGTCATTGAAGGCGAACGTCCGCAACGGATGAAGCTGGACCAGGCCCGCTGGAGCGGCAGAAAGATCGCCATCAAAATGGCGAAACATTCCCTGTGGCTGGTTTTCTCGTTGTGGACAGGCCTGACCTTCGTTGGTTACTTCATGCCGATGCACGACTTGATGGCGGACATGGTGGCCCTGTCCCCCGGCCCTTGGGCGGCGTTCTGGGTGCTGTTTTATGCCCTGGCGACCTACGGTAACGCCGGTTTCCTGCGGGAACAGATGTGCCGGCAGATTTGCCCCTATGCCCGTTTCCAGTTCGCCATGTTCGACCCGGACACGCTCATCATCACCTACGACACCAAACGGGGCGATCCCCGCGGTTCCCGGGCCAAGGCTGCGGACTATCAGGCCCAGGGCCTGGGGGATTGCGTGGACTGCGGTATCTGCGTTCAGGTCTGCCCGACGGGGATCGATATTCGCAATGGCTTGCAGAACGAGTGCATCGGCTGCGCTGCCTGCATTGATGCCTGCGATCAGGTCATGGACAAGATGAACTACCCCCGCGGCCTGATTCGCTACTCAACGGAAAATGCCGTGAGCAAGCAGGCAACGACCAAGGATATTGTGCGACGCGCCTTGCGGCCCCGGGTGCTGATCTACAGCGCCATCTTTCTGACCTTGGTAACGGCCATGGTCTGGTCGCTCTCGACGCGGGTTCCCCTCAAGGTGAACGTCATCAAGGATAGAAGTTTCCTTTCCCGCGAGATTGAGGACGAGCAGATCGAAAACGTCTATCGCCTGCAGATCATGAATACCGGGGAGCAGGCCCGCACCTTCATCGTTACGGTTGCGGGTATTGACGACATCAAGCTGGGCGATAACGCCCCGATCACGATTCCGGGCGGCGAGATCAGCGCCATTGCGGCTTCAGTCCGGGTCAAGAATGGTTTGGCAAAAGCAGGCTCAAACCCCATCAGCTTCAGTATCCGTGACACCCAGGACCCCACCGTGGCGGTAATTGAAAAGGCCAAGTTCTGGATGCCGTAATTTGAGCTACCCAGCCTGAGGATGCAAATCTTCAGGCGGGACGCACCACCAGTTGCAGGCGTTGGGTCAGGCAGTCGCTGTCCCCGGCCTCGAAGTCGCGGCAGATGGTGGGCCGGCGTTCGTAGATGGTGCACAGATGGGTTTCCCGATTCAGGGCGGCGCAAAAGCCGTCATCAAGACGATGCATCACCCAGCCCCCCCATTGGTCCTGGCGGGTATAGCGCTCGGGGGGCTCGTCCTCCCCCATCAGCATGACTTCCAACTGGCAGCAGCAGGCCTTGCAGGTACTACAGGTAACGGCGGCGGTATCGCTCATGACAAATTCCGGTTGGGGTGTTGCAGGGACCTGAGCATCAGGCCTCCCGCAGCACTTGAAGGGGGCTGTTACGACGGGCACCACGGGTACCCCACAGGCCAGCACTGAGCACAATTGCCACGCCGGCAACCAGGCCGGTCAAAGGCAGCAGTGGATCGGGGATATAGGCCAGATGGAAAACTTGTCTTGCCAGCACCGTCGCCAGCAAGGTAGCCCCCATCCCGGCCAGGGCTCCGGCACAAGCACCAAGTAAAAGAAACTCAGCCGTCAGCACCCGACGGACATCCTTACTCTGCCCACCCAGGGCCCGCAGAATAGCCAGCTCATGACTGCGTTCATCGGCTGTCGCCTGCAAGGCACCGTAAAGCACGATCAGTCCGGCCAATAATGCAAAACCGAAAACTACCTGTACCGCCCGGGCCACCTGATCCAGGGTGTCCTGCAATTGATGCACCACGGCAGCCACGTCGATCAGGGTCAGGTTGGGAAATTCCCGCACCAGGGACGCCACAAAATCCTGCCGCCCGAGCGGAAGATAAAAACTGGTGATGTAGCTGGCCGGGTAATTATCGAGAACGCCGGGGGGCGTCATGACGAAGAAGTTCACCCGCATGGAATCCCAGTCCAGCTTGCGTAGCGAAGTGATGGGCGCTTCCAGCCGATTGCCGCCGATGTCGTAGCTGAGTACGTCCCCCAACTTGAGGCCCAGGGTGGTGGCCAGCCCCTGCTCCACCGACAGTTGGGGCTCCTTGCTTTGACCATGCCATTGCCCGGCACTGACGGTATTGCCCGGGGGCAAGCGCTGGTTCCAGGACAAATTGAATTCACGCTCCACCAGCCGCTTGGCTTGATCCTCGGGGTAGCTGTCTGCCGTGATGGGCTTGCCATTCACGGCCACCAAACGCCCTCGCACCATGGGTTCTTGCACCGGCTTGGGCAAGGTTTGGGCGACGAAAAAGGCCTCAAGGTTAGCCCGTTGATCCGGCTGGATATTGATGACGAAGCGATTCGGTGCATCCGCCGGCACCCGGGATTGCCAAGCCCCCATCAGGTCGCCCCGGGCCACGGTGAGCAGTAACAGGGCCGTGAGGGCTAGCCCGAGAGTGACAACTTGTACCAGGGTTGCCCGCACATGGCGATTGAGGTTGGCGACGCCGTAACGCCAGCCCAGCCCGGGACCGATGGCAGTTTTGCCATGACGTCCCAGCTTGCGTAGCAGCCGCAGGAAACCCCAGCCGACAGCACCGTAAACCAGCAGGGCCGCGGCAAAGCCGCCCAGCACAATGGCCCACAGCATCCAGTCACCGGCGATCCAGCGCATCAAGGCGGCCAGGGCAATAATCCCCGCCAGAGTTGCGGTCAGGCTGCCGCCGTCGGCCTCATCCCACTCCCGTCGCAACACTCGCACGGTCGGCACCTTGCGCAGGCGCAACAGGGGCGGCAAGGCAAACCCGGCCACCAGCACCAGGCCCACCAGAATGGTCTGTCCCCAGGCAACAAACCCGGGGGCCGGCAAGCTGCTACCGACCAGGGCAGACAGCAGCCAGGCCAGCAATGCCTGAGCCCCGTAGCCCAGGCAGGCCCCGAGCAAAGTGACAAGGGTGCCGAACAGAAGAAACTCGCCGCCGTGAATCAGGACCACTTGCCCGCCGGAGGCCCCCAGGCAGCGCAATACGGCGCAGGCATCGAGATGGCGCCGCATGTATCGGTCCGCAGCCAAGCCCATGGCGACCGCAGCCAGCACTACCGCCAAGAGGGCTGCCAGTCGCAGGAAGCGGTCGGCCCGTTCCAGCACGTTGCGTACTTCGGGTCTGGCGTTATCCAGGGTTTCCAATTTTTCACCACGGCCAAGATGAGCATTGGCCCAGGTGTTGAAAGCGGCAACAGCGCGATCCTCACCGGCCAGATGAAGGCGATAGCTGACCCGGCTGCCAAAGCCGATCAGCCCGGTGGAATCGAGGTCTTGCCGATTGAACATCAGGCGCGGGGCGATGGCGAAAACGTTAAAACCCCGGTCCGGCTCCTGGGTCAGGACAGCGGTGACGGTCATGGTGCGGGTTCCCAAGCGAACCGCATCGCCCACCTGCGCGCCCAGCCCGGCCATTAGTCGCTCATCCAGCCAGACAGTGCCGGGGGCCGGTACTGCGGCCACTTCGGCATCGGCGCCATTGAGCACGGTGGCCGTACGCAGTCGTCCTCGCAGGGGATAGTTGTCACTGACGGCTTTCACGTCCGCCAAGACAGCATCACCACTACCGCTCACCATGCTGGGAAAGCCGATGCTTTCCGCCACCAGCAATCCCTGATCCCGGGCGGCCTTCAGCCAGTTGTTCTGCCAGGGGTGGTCGGCCGTCATAAGTACGTCGCCACCGAGAATGCGACGAGACTCAAGGGCCACGCCCTTGGCGACCCGATCGCCCAACAGGGAAACACTACCCAGGGCGGCAACGGCCAACAACAGGGCCAAACCCAGCACGGTCAACTCGCCGGCCCGCATGTCGCGGCGCAGCATACGCAGCATCAACCTTAATAAAATCATGGTTTTCTTTGATTACCGTCAAGACTTCAAATTGAAACCTAATTAGCCTCGGTCCACTGTTCATGCTGTACACACTACAAAAACGGAGGAGACGCCATGAACGACATTATCGAGCCATTGATTCCCTGGCATGGTGACTACGGTTTAGGCCTGCCTGACATAGACCGCCAACATCAAGCGCTGTTCCTGTTAATGAACAAAGTCTGGGATGCGGTCAATTTGCGGGAAGACGCTTTGAATGCGGCCGACCTGATTCTTGAGTTGGAACTGTACGCCCAGACCCATTTCACCGAGGAAGAGGCCTTCATGCTGGCCACCGGTTACCCTCGGCTTGAACGCCACAAAAAAGCCCACGATGCTTTCGTCAAACGCCTTCACGCCGAAAAGGCCGCCCTGGAAGACGACGAATGGATCAGTACCAGCCTGCTGCTTTTTTTGCGGGACTGGTTGATCAGCCACATTCTGGTGGCTGACCGGGAGTACGCCGCCCACGCCGGGTACATACCGCCCTGTGAGCTGGTGGAATCGGAGCTGGTTGGCGGCTAAAGGGATCACGGTTGGTTTCACGTATTCCCGTTCGGGCCGGGATAGGCTGCTCGGGAAGGGTTATACGTTTTACGCATAAAACCCCTTCCCCAAGGTTTCGCTGAAAATGTGCCGCAGATGGCTTGGTTAAGCCATTTGACCGGGAATTCGAGTGTTGTAGCTGGTTCTTCTGCCATACGGCCAGCGTATGACCACGCTCCCCCAGCTGCCGTCATCACCCCAGTTGCCGCAGCTGCTCCACCGCTTGCTCTACCCGATCCACCGCAATGACTTCCATCCCCTTGATCGCCTGCTTGGGGGCATTGGCGCGGGGGATGATGGCGTGGGTAAAACCCAGCTTGGCTGCCTCTTTCAAACGTTCCTGCCCGCGGGGAGCCGGTCGCACTTCACCGGCCAAACCAACTTCACCAAACACTACAAGTTTCTGCGGCAATGGTTTGTTTCTTAAAGAAGAAACAATTGCCAAAACAATAGCCAAGTCGGCGGCCGGTTCCTGAATCTTGACCCCGCCCACGGCATTGACGAAGACATCCTGATCAAAGCAGGCCACCCCGGCATGGCGATGCAGCACCGCCAGCAACATCGCCAACCGCTGGGATTCCAAACCCACGGTGAGGCGCCGGGCGCTGGGGGTATGGGCCGTATCTACCAGGGCCTGCACCTCCACCAGCAAGGGCCGGGTGCCTTCCTGGGTGACCAGCACGCAGGAGCCGGAGACTTCCTGCTCGTGCTGGGAAAGGAACAGGGCCGAGGGATTCGACACACCGCGCAAGCCCTTGTCGGTCATGGCGAACACGCCCAGTTCATTAACGGCGCCAAAGCGGTTCTTGAAGGCACGGATCAGCCGGAAGCTGGAATGGGTATCCCCCTCGAAATACAGCACCGTATCGACGATGTGCTCCAGCACACGGGGACCGGCCAGGGTGCCGTCCTTGGTGACATGGCCCACCAGAATGACGCAGATGCCGCTCTGCTTGGCGAGCCGGGTCAATTGCGCCGAACATTCCCGCACCTGGGCCACGGAGCCCGGGGCCGATTGCAAGGCTTCCGAATACATGGTCTGGATCGAATCAATCACCGCCACCACGGGCTTTTCAGCCTGCAAAGTGGCGACGATTTTTTCCAGATTGATTTCTGCCAGCAACTGCAAATGATCGGCCTGCAATTGCAGACGCCGCGCCCGCAGAGCCACCTGTTCGCCCGACTCTTCGCCGGAAACGTAGAGTACCGACTGCCCGGCCTCGGCCAGACGGCACAGGGCCTGCAACAACAGGGTGCTCTTGCCGATACCGGGATCGCCGCCGATCAGCACCACGCCGCCCTGCACCAGACCGCCGCCAAGCACCCGGTCGAATTCCTCGATGCCCGTGGGTTGCCGAGGCTCTTCCTTGGGATCGATTTCCCCCAGGCGCTGCAACTTTCCAGAAGCCGCCAGGGCCGAATAGCGGTTGGTACTGGCCGTCGCCGTCTCGGCAATGGCCTCCACCAGCGTGTTCCACAGCCCGCAACCGGGACACTGGCCCTGCCACTTGGGCGCGCTGGCGCCGCATTCGGTGCAGGAGTAAATCGATTTGGCTTTGGCCATGAAGACTTTCTTAGTTTGTTTCTTCGAAGTGCACACGCCTTGCTACGGCGCAGAACAGCTCATAGCTGACGGTGCCCGCCGCCGTGGCGACATCGTCAGCTTCCAGGCGCACAGAACCATGGCGCCCCCAAAGGGTGACGGTACTGCCGACCCGGGCGTGGGGAATACGGGTCAGGTCGACGCAAATTTTGTCCATGGATACCCGGCCCAGGGTCAAGGTGCGGATACCTTCCACCAGCACCGGCGTTCCTGTCGGGGCGTGACGGGGATAGCCGTCGCCATAGCCGCAGGCGACGATACCGACCCGCAGTGGCTTGTCAGCAACGAAGTTGCCGGCGTAACCCACCCGATCCCCTGCCTTCAGGTCCCGCACGGCAATCAATTCGGACTCGAGAGTCATGACCGGCTCCAGCCCGATGTCCAAGGCCGTCATCATGGCGGGGAAAGGGGAGCCGCCGTAAAGCATGATGCCGGGACGCACCCAGTCGCCGTCCCGCCCCGATGTTTCAGGAAAGCGCAGCAATGCCGCCGAGTTAGCGATGGAAACGGGCAGCGTGCGCCCACCCACCATGGAGGCGAAGCGGGCCATCTGTTCGGTGATGCCGCGGGGCTCATCGGCATCGGCAAAGTGGGTCATCAAGGTAATCGGCCCGGTGTGGGCGCAGGCCTCCAGCCGGGCAAGGGCGACATCCAATTCGTCCGCATTCAGCCCAAGCCGGTTCATGCCGGTGTTCAATTTGAGGTGCAAGGGCATGGGCGACGGCAGTTCTGCGGCACAGAAGATTTGTATCTGTTCCAGACTGTGGATCACGGGCTGCAGGTTGTGCCAGGAAAACTTGGCCAGTTCGTCGGCGCTGTAAAACCCTTCCATCAGGAGGATGGGTTCGTAAATGCCCTCTTCCCGCAATTCGATGGCGGTTTCCAGTTCCACCAGGGCGAAGCCATCTACGCCAGCCGGGCCGCTGGTAAGGGCCTGAGCAATTCGCAGGGCGCCATGACCATAGCCGTTGGCCTTGATAACCGCCCAGATATGGCTGCCCTTGGCGTGACGACGGGCGATGGCGAGATTGTGGTGCAGCGCGGAAAAATTGATACGGGCACGAATGGGACGAGTCATGACAAGTCAGCTAGGGGATGAATTCCAGAAACGAAGTTTCGCATAGTGCACCGCACTCATTACCCTCTGCCACAAAACTGCGTCCTTGGCAAAAACCGGGAACCCCTGACTTTCGTGATATAAACATTCCGCCTCAAAAACGCAGACCCCATGAATCTAGGCTTCTACACCATCATGGCGGCGCAGTTTTTCTCCGCGCTAGCCGACAATACACTGCTGATCGCTGCTATCGCCATGTTGCGGGATATGAACGCCCCCGCTTCCCACGCGCCGCTGCTGAAAACCTTCTTCACCCTTTCCTATGTGGTGTTGGCGGCCTTTGTGGGTGCCTATGCCGACTCCATGCCCAAGTGGCGGGTGATGTTCATCAGCAATACGATCAAGATCGCCGGCTGTATGCTGATGTTTCTCGACGTCAATCCGCTCTACGCCTACGCCGTGGTCGGCCTTGGGGCTGCGGCCTACTCCCCGGCCAAGTACGGCATCCTCACCGAATACCTGCCCCACCGTCTGCTGGTGGTTGCCAACGGCTGGGTCGAAGGCCTGACCGTCATCGCCATTATTCTCGGTACTGTGCTGGGCGGCGCCTTGATCAAGCCCGACTTTGCCGAAGCCCTGCTCTCCTTTGATTTCCCCGTGATTGATACTGGCATCGACACCGTCAGCGAAATGAATCTGCTGGTGGTCGGTGGTCTTTATGCTCTGGCGGCGCTCTTTAATTTGCGCATTCCCGACACTGGGGTGGACCACGTGCCCCTGAAAAAGAACCCCTGGTATCTGATCCATGAGTTCAACCACTGTTTGGTACTGCTCTGGCGCGACAAACTGGGGCAAGTTTCCCTGGCGGTGACCACCCTGTTCTGGGGAGCGGGCGCCACCCTGCAATTCATCGTGCTGGAATGGGCCAAAGTTGCCCTGCACATGGACCTGTCCAAGGCCAGCATGCTGCAAGGGGTAGTGGCTGTCGGTGTTGCTGTTGGCGCCTTTGTCGCGGCCCGCATGATCACCCTACGCCGCTCGGTCAAGGTGATTCCCCTCGGCATCGTCATGGGCCTGGGCGTCATCATCATGATCCTGGTGCCCTACATCCCCGCCCTGGAACTGTGGAATCACAGCTTTACCCTGTTCGGCAAACCCGTCCATTGGGTGTTTGAGCTGAGGACTGTGATTTCCATGGTGCTGCTGGTGGCTATCGGCGCCCTCTCCGGCCTGTTCGTGGTGCCCATGAACGCCCTGCTGCAACATCGGGGCCATGTGTTGATGGGGGCCGGCCATTCCATCGCGGTGCAGAACTTCAATGAAAACCTGTCGATCCTGATCATGACCTTTGTGTACTCGGCACTGGTTTCCGCCCATCTGCACATTTACTGGATCATCGCCCTCTTCGGCGTCTTCGTCGCTGGCAGCATGTGGCTGATCAAGGGGCGCCATGAGGCCAATCAGCGCAATTACGACGACGTCGCCCATCTGGAAGACTGCACGCATTGATGCATTGACTGCTTTTGCAGTCTTCCGGCAGCATCCGTTTTGAATTCGACCTCGCCCAACCGCTTTATCCGGGGTTTCATTTCCTATGCTTGAACAACAACTGCTCAACGCCCTGACCCTCGGCAGCGTCTATGCGCTGTTTGCCCTGGGCTTTACCCTGGTATTTGGCGTGCTGGCGGTGATCAACCTGTCCCACGGCGCCGTTTTCATGGTGGGCAGCTATGTGGCCCTGGCCTTGGTCACCCAACTTGACGCACCACTCTGGATTGCAATCCTCGGCGCCGCCCTGGCCAGCGGCTGCCTCGGCCTGCTGGTGGATGTGCTGATCCTCAAGCCCCTGCGGGCCCGCAACGCCCCCCACCTGATTCCCATGATCGCCACCATCGGCGTCGGCATCATGCTCACCAGTAGTGCCCAGGGCCTGTTCGGCGCCGAGATCCGCCGTTTCCCCGAGGAAATCCTGCCCACCGCCGACTTTCTGGTGGGCGATGTTCATGTGCGCGCCCTGGAAATCGCCATCGTCGCCATCGCCTTCCTGCTGATGGCGGTGCTGTTCACCATCCTCAAGCGTAGCCAACTCGGCCGCGCCCTGCGCGCCATTGCCGAATCGCCCAAGGCGGCCTACCTGCTCGGCATCAACGTCGAAGGACTGTTCCACGTCACCTCCTTCGTTGCCGCCGCCCTGGGCGGAGTCGCCGGCGTCCTGATCGGCCTCGACTTCAACGCCATCACGCCCCAGATGGGCCAGCCCATCCTGCACAAGGGCATCGCCGTGATCATCCTCGGCGGCATGGGCGACATCCGCGGCGCCCTGATCGGCGGTCTGTTTCTCGGCTTTGCCGAAGTCATCAGCAAGGCCTACCTCTCCAGCCAGATGGGCGACGCCGTGGCCTTCGGCCTGCTGTTCCTGATCCTGCTGGTGCGGCCTTCGGGCCTGTTTGGTCGCGTACTGGAGCGCAAGGCATGATCTGGCTTTCCGACTTCTGGTCCACCTACAGCACCCTCATTTTCAGCGTCGGCGTGCACATGCTACTGGCCCTGTCGATCTGGCTTACCCTTTCCTGTGGCCTGCTCTCCCTGGCCAACGCCGCCTTCATGGGCATCGGCGCCTACGTCTCAGCCCTGCTCACCCTCAACGCTGGTTGGTCCTTCCCGGCCGTGTTGCTGGCTGGCGGTCTCGCCCCAGCAGGGGTAGCTCTGGTCATCGGCGCCCCGGTGCTGCGCCTGTCCGGCGTTTATCTGGCCATGGCCACCCTGGCCTTCGGCGAGGTGGTACGCATCACCGTGCTCAACCTGGAAATCACCGGCGGCCCCGAAGGCCTTAACGGCATTCCCCTCGCCACCGAAGGCTGGCACATCGTCGCCGTGCTCGCCCTGGCAATCTACGGCCTGTCCCGCCTGCGCCGTTCCAAGGTGGGCCGCGCCTTCGAGGCGATCAAGGAAGACGAAATCGCCGCCCGACTGATGGGCATCAACGTTGACCGCTACAAACTGCTGGCCTTCGTCCTCGGCGGCTTCATCGCCGGTATTGCTGGGGCCTTGAACGCCCACTTCACCTTTTTCATCAGCCCCCGGGAATACGGCTTCGAAGCGGCGGTGGATATCCTCACCATGGCGGTGCTGGGCGGCACCGGCAGTCTGGTGGGCCCGGTGCTAGGCGCCGGCATCCTTACCCTGCTGCCGGAACTTCTGCGTCCCCTGCACGACTTCCGTTCCCTGGTGAACGGCGCGGTGCTGGTACTGGTAGTTCTCTTCCTGCCGAAAGGCATCTGGGAACCGCGCCGGATAGCCGCATGGCTGCGGCCCTCCGCCGCTAGCGCCAACAAGGGCTATCCCCCTGCCCCCCTTTCCAAGAAGGGTGGTGACGGAGTTTCCACCGCTATTGCGGCGCGGATAGATGATCAGCACACCGAATCCAATGAAAACCTGCTCTCCATCCGCAACGTCGGCAAGCGCTTCGGCGGCCTTCATGTACTCCACGACGTCAGTTTCGAAGTGCCCGCCGGCAGCATCTACGGCCTGATCGGGCCCAACGGCGCGGGCAAGACCACAGTCTTCAATCTTGTCACCGGCCTGCAGCCCCCCAGCGCCGGCACCATTGAATTCCAGGGCAAAAGCCTGGTGGGTCTGGCGCCCCACAAGATCACCCAGCGCGGCGTCGCCCGCACCTTCCAGAACATCCGCATCTTCAAGGAGATGACTATCCTGGAAAACGTCATCGTGGGCATGCACGACCAGCTCACCTACGGCGGCCTCAGTTTGCTGTTCAGCAGCCCCGCCTACCGGGCCGCCGAGAAGCGTGCCAAGGAACGGGCCTTTGAACTGCTGACCTGGGTAGGCCTCAGCCACAAGGCCGACATCGTGGCCGACAACCTGTCCTACGGCGACCAGCGCAAGCTGGAATTCGCCCGGGCCCTGGCCACCGAGCCCAAGCTGCTGCTGCTGGACGAACCGGTGGCGGGCATGAACCCCTCGGAAAAGACCGCCCTGATGGAAGAAATCCGCAACATCCGCGACCGAGGCTACGGCGTGTTTATGATCGAACACGACATGCGCTTTGTCATGGGCCTCTGCGACCGCATCGCCGTACTTAACTTTGGCCGCATCATCGCCGAGGGAACGCCAGAGGAAGTGCGCAACAACCCGGAAGTGATCGAAGCGTATCTAGGCAAGGAGGATGGGGAATGAGCGTCATCCTCCGCATCCACGACCTGGCTGTTTCCTACGGCCATATCGAAGCCGTCAAAGGCCTCACCTTCCATCTCAACAGCGGCGAGATCACTGCCCTGGTGGGTGCCAACGGCGCCGGCAAGAGCACCACCCTGCTCGCCCTATCAGGCCTGCTCAAACCGGGTCGGGGCAAGATCGAATTCGACGGTGAAGACATCACCCATCTGCCGCCCCATCAGCGCGTAGCCCGAGGCTTGGTGCAGGTGGCAGAAGGCCGCGCCATCCTCACAACCCTCACCGTCGCGGAAAATCTGCAGCTCGGCGCTTACACCCGTAAGGACAAAGCCGCCATTGCTACCTCTCTGGAGGAGGTCTATCACCTCTTCCCCCGCCTCAAGGACCGGGCCGGCCAGTTTGCCGGGAACCTGTCCGGTGGAGAGCAGCAGATGCTGGCCATCGGCCGCGCCCTGATGGCCAAGCCTCGCCTGCTATTGCTGGACGAACCGTCCATGGGGCTGGCGCCACTCATGGTGCAAGAGATTTTCCGCACCCTGGTACAAATCAACCAGAGCGGCTTATCGGTGATGCTGGTGGAACAGAACGTCAAGCAGGCCCTGAAGATTGCCCGCCATGGCTATGTCATCGAGACCGGGGAAATCGTGCTGGCCGATTCCGGCGAGAACCTGCTGCATAACCCCAAAGTGCTGGAAGCCTATCTCGGCACCTGACACCCCTGTCGTCACGCCAGCCCATGCCGCCAGCAGCGGCAATTTTTGCCGCTTTCAACGCTTCTTTGCTGATTTGCCGGATACTGTTCCAAGGCAGAACCAAGGAGAGGCCCAGTTTTCCCGGCTATCAGTCAATCTTGAGAAAACAGGCCCATTAGTTGCTCTATTCCTTGCATAGCACTTTTGCCTGCCTTTTTGACTTGGAGAAAGTTCCATGACGATCTCAGCCAACGACATCCTTCTGCAAATTGCCAACTTCCGTTCCCAGGCGCTCAACACCCTGATCGGGTCATCATCGAACTCTTCCACCACCACCAGCGATGGAAGCAGCTTTGCCGATATTCTAAGTGCGAAGAAAACAGCAACAACGGACACCAGCGGCATGAACACGACCCTGTCCGATCCCGGCTCGGCCTACAACATGATGACCTTCATCAACAAAAGTGAGGTCCAGTTCAAGGCCCAGTACGCCGAACTCAGCGCCATGGACAGCACCGTAGGCAAGCTGGAAACAGCCGGACAACAACTCGGCGACAAGGTGGACACGACCTCCAGCAACAGCGACATCAAGGCGCAATTGCAGGGCTTCGTGGACCAGTACAACGGCTGGATAGACCGCTTCGGTAGCGACGTGAAATCCGGCGGCATCCTCGACGGCGTTCAGGCTGGAGAGGCTTCCATGTTCGAACTGGAGCAGAACGTCACCAACATTTTCAACGGTGCCGCCGATGGCATTCGTGGCCTGAGTGACCTGGGCATCGAGATCGATCCCACCACCAAGCGGGCCACCTTCGACAGCAGCAAGCTTGATGCGGCCCTGGCCAGCAACAAGACCGGCGTGGTGAATGCCATCGACCAGTTCAGCGCCAACTTCGCCAAGTCGGCAGACCTGCTCAATGATGACGGCAACTTCATCCACAACGCCATGGATAACCGCAGCCGGGCCATCAACTACGTCGAGAACAATAAATCCAGCCTGCAAAGCGAATTCGGCACTGGCGCCACCGCATCGGCAAGCGGTCAAACCGCCGAAGCATTGGCCGCCTATGAAAAGGCCCACAGTCTGTCCTAGCCGCAACGTTTCCAATCATTCTGCGGGGCGTTTGTGCTGAGTCACGAACGCCCTTTGTTTTTTGTGCATAGCAAACATGCATCACCGATTTCCCCTTTCATAACAGGGGAATCACGCTGAACGGACTAGGTATTCTGTTACCACTTCCCCTACAACCTTAAATACGTTAGATTTAAAGCAACTGGACAAAAACGCAGTATTCTCCGGTTGCCCGTAGCAGGATCACGGGCCATCAAGTGGCCATAGAGCCATCCCCGCAATGCGTCACTTTCAACGCTTCGGAGGATTGCATGAATCGCAGAGAGAACTTGCAGCACCCCCGGCAGGCAGGCCGTTTCCTGCGCGCCCTGTTCAGTGCTGGGCTAGGGCTTCTCGCCTTCCCCGCCCTGGCGGATTACCGCTTCAATTTTCCCGAGCCGGCGACGCCCATGGCGCGGGATACCTTGCACATGCACAACGAGTTCATGCTCATCATCACGGTCCTGTTCGTGGTGGTGTTTGCCATCATGGTTTATTCCATGGTCAAGCATCGCAAGAGCCAGGGTGCAGAGCCAGCCAAATTCACCGGCCCCACCGGCAAGCTGCAATGGTTCTGGGTGCTGGTGCCCTTCGCCATGCTGCTCTTCATCGATTTCATCCTGATGGGCATCCCCGCCTTTCATGCGGTGATCGAGATGGAAGACACCCAGACCAAGGCCGACATGGTGCTCAAGGTCACCGGCATGCAATGGAAGTGGCAATACGAATATCCCGACTCCGGCATCAAATACATCTCGACCCTGACCACGCCCCGGGACCAGATCGAGAACAAGGCCGCCAAAGGCGAGCACTACCTGCTCGAAGTGGATAACCCGGTGGTGCTGCCCGTTGGCAAGAAGGTACGGGTACTGATCACCTCCATGGACGTCATCCACACTTGGTGGGTGCCCCAGTTTGGCGCCAAGCGCGACGCCATTCCCGGCTTCCTGCGGGAAACCTGGGTCAAGATCGACCAGCCCGGCATCTACCGCGGCCAGTGTGCCGAACTCTGCGGCAAGGACCACGGCTTCATGCCCATCGTGGTCCAGGCCGTGAGCGAGCCGGAATACGCTGCCTGGGTGGAAAAGAAGAAAGCCGAACTCGCCGCCGCGGCCAACAGTGCCGACCGGGTCTGGAGCAAGGACGAGTTGATGGACAAGGGCAAGACGGTTTACGCCAACACCTGCGCCGCCTGCCACCAACCCAACGGTCAGGGCCTGCCGCCCACCTTCCCGGCCCTGGCCGGCAGCAAGGTGGTGAATACGCCTCTGCTCTCGGCCGACGGCAAGCTGGTGCCCGACACCCATGTCTATCGCGTCATGAACGGCAAGCCCGGCACTGCCATGCAGGCCTTCAAGACCACCCTGTCCGATGTCGATCTGGCGGCGGTCATCACCTTCGAGCGCAACAGCTTCGGCAACGCCCAAGGCGACATGATTCAACCTGCCCAGATCAAGGCGCTTCGCTAGGAGACGGCCCATGAATACCGCGATTACCCACGACGGACAGCAGGACCACGCAGGCGACCACGGCTACCAACCGGGGGGCTTCCTGCGCTGGCTGACCACCACCAACCACAAAGACATCGGCACCATGTACATGACCTTTTCCCTGGTCATGTTCTTTGTCGGCGGCTTGATGATCCTGCTGGTGCGGGCCGAACTGTTCCAGCCCGGCCTGCAGTTCATGAAGCCGGAATTCTTCAACCAGTTGATCGGCAACCACGCCCTGATCATGATCTTCGGCGCCTTGATGCCGGCCGCTACGGGCTTTGCCAATTGGCAGATTCCGCTCATGATCGGCGCCCCGGACATGGCCCTGCCCCGGCTCAACAACTGGGGCTTCTGGCTGCTGCCACCAGCGGCCCTGATGCTGACCCTGCCCTTCGTCCTGGCCCTGTTTGGCGTCGGGGACGGCGCTCTGGCCACGGGCTGGACCTTCTACGCGCCGCTCTCGGTGCAGGGCGGCATCGGCGTGGACTTCGCCATCTTCGCCGTGCATATCCTCGGCATCAGTTCCATCATGGGTTCCATCAACATCATCGTCACCATCTTCAACATGCGGGCTCCCGGCATGACTCTGATGAAGATGCCGCTGTTCGTCTGGGGCTGGCTGATCACTGCCTTCCTGCTGGTGATCACCCTGCCGGTGCTGGCTGGCGCGGTGACCATGCTGCTCACCGACCGCCACTTCGGTACCCACTTCTTCAACGCAGCCGGTGGCGGCGATCCCATCCTGTTCCAGCATCTGTTCTGGTTCTTCGGCCATCCTGAGGTGTACATCCTGCTCTTGCCGGTGTGGGGCCTGATGCCCCACGTGCTGTCCACCTTCACCCGCAAACCCACCTACGGCTACAAGGCCCAGGTCTATTCCTTCATTGCCATTGGCGTGCTGTCCCTGGTGGTCTGGGCCCACCACTTCTTCACAGCCGGTTTGCCGGTGCCGGCCCTGCTCTATTTCATGTACAGCACCATGTCGATTTCCTTGCCCCTGGCGGTGCTGTTCTTCTGCTGGATCGCCACCATGTGGCGGGGCTCCATGACCTTCGAAACGCCCATGCTGTTCGCCCTTGGCTTCATCGTCCTGTTCGGCATCGCCGGCCTCACCGGCCTGGTGCTGGCCGACGTGGCAGCGGATGCCCAGTACCACCACAGCTATTTCGTCGTCGCCCACTTCCACTACGCTTTGTTCACAGGCGGCATCATGGGCGTCATGACCGGGGTCTATTACTGGCTACCGAAATGGACTGGCCACCGCTACAACGAGAAACTGGGCAAGCTGCACTTCTGGCTCACGGCCATCAGTTTCAACCTCACCTTCATGCCCCAGTTTTTCCTCGGTCTGGCCGGCATGCCGCGCCGCATTCCCGACTACGCCCTGCAATTCGCCGAGTTCAACGCCATTTCCACCATCGGCGCCTTCATCCTCGGTTTCTCGCAACTGCTGTTTGCCTGGAACATCTGGCGCTGCGTCAAGGGCGGTGAAAAGGTACCGGCCAAGGCCTGGGAAGGCGCCGAAGGGCTGGAATGGGAACTGTCCTCGCCACCACCCCACCACAGCTGGGAAGTCCAGCCCACGGTGCGCTGAGATGGATGCACCTCTCATCACAATGGAAGAACTGGCCCGGCGTCGGCGCAAGTCGGCCCGGGTTGCCTGGGTGCTGTTCGCTGCCGTCGCCCTGCTTTACGGCCTCGGCTTCCTGGTTCCTCGCTAGGAACCAGCGGGAAAACAATCATGAGCGAAGCCATCCTCCCGCCCCCAAAGCTGCCTCATCGCCATCGCTCTTTGGTGATCAAGCTGGTAGCTCTGACGGCGACCAGTTTCGCCTTCGGCTTTGCCCTGGTGCCTTTCTACGACACTCTTTGCAAGGCCATCGGCTTCAACGGCAAAACCCTCAAGGAAGCTGTCGCTGCCAAAGACGTGGCCCCCCTCAAGGTGGACGCCAGCCGGCTCCTTACGGTGCAATTCATGTCCACCCAGATGCCGGGCTTGCCTTGGGAAATCCGGCCCCTGGAGCCGGTGTTCGACCTGCATCCGGGAGAAATGCGCAGCACCCGTTTTCTGGTGAGGAATACATCGAATCAAACGGTGGTCGGCCAGGCCGTGCCCAGCGTATCGCCCACCCAGGCAGCCGCCTATTTTCAAAAGCTGGAATGTTTCTGTTTCCGCCAGCAAACCCTGGGGCCCGGTGAGTCCCGGGAAATGCCCCTGACCTTCATCATCAATCCCGACATCGACCAGAACATCCGCGAACTGACCCTGGCCTACGCCTTCTTCCCGGTGGCGGCCCCGACAGGAGGACCACGATGAGTTCCAGCCACGCTCCCAACCATACCGCAGGCCAGCATTACTACGTGCCCCAGCCCAGCATCTACCCGGTCATTCTCGCGGCGGGCATGTTTTTCCTGGCCCTGGGTTTCATCCTCAAGATGAACCACTTCCCGCCCGGCCCCTACCTCATGCTGGGCGGTGCCGGCATCATCATCACGGTGCTGTTCAAATGGTTCGGCAAGGTCATCTACGAAAACCAGACGGGGGCCTATACCGGCTGGGAAGATCGCTCCTTCCGCCATGGCATGGTTTGGTTCATCGCCTCCGAGGTGATGTTCTTCGTCGCCTTTTTCGGCGCCCTGTTCTATGCCCGCAATATCTCGGTACCTATCCTCGGCGGCCTTGAAGCCGCCCACGGCTACACCCTGTGGCCGGGCTACAGCGGCGGCTGGCCCACGGCTGGGCCCAAGGGTCCAAGCTTCACCCCCATGGGCGCCTGGGGCGTACCGGCCATCAATACCGCGCTCTTGCTGACCTCCGGCGTAACCCTGACCTGGGCCCACTGGGGCTTGCTGAAAAATAATCGCGGCCAACTCAAGGTGGGCTTAGCCCTGACGGTCCTGCTGGGGGTGTTGTTCCTCGGTTTCCAGGCCTATGAATACCACCACGCCTATACCGAAATGGGCCTGACCCTGGGGGCTGGCGTCTATGGCGCCACCTTCTTCATGCTGACGGGCTTCCACGGTTTTCATGTCACCTTGGGGGCGGTGATGCTGACGGTGATTCTTGCCCGCTCCCTGTCCGGCCACTTCAGCGCCGAACGGCACTTCGCCTTTGAGGCGGTGGCCTGGTACTGGCACTTTGTCGATGTGGTCTGGCTCTTCCTCTTCGTCGTCGTTTATTGGCTATAGGGGCGACGGCGATGAAAAATAGAAACTCAGGAGCAGCCCGATGAAGAGCAAGAGCGATAGCGATATGCGCAGGGTCAGGGCCTTTGCCACCCGGGTGCTGGCGCCTTTGTCCCGGTAGAGAAAGACCAAGCCCGAAAACAGACTGACGAACACGGCCACCAACATGAGCACCACCAACGCCTTGAATAACATGAGCGGACTCCGCAAAGGAATGGCCCGATTCTGCGCCGTTTCCCGGGGTCTGTTCAAGGACCGGCGTTTTTCGCCATTCTGGTGGAGCACCGTGCTGATGTTGGCCTGCGTCGCCCTGTTCATCCATCTCGGCCAGTGGCAGCAGGGTAAAGCGGAACGCAAACAGGCTGCCCAGGCGCAAATTGACCAACGCAGCCACGGCGGCCTGATTTCCTTCCCGGCAACACAGATCACCAGCGCCGTCGAGCAGGAAGCACTGCAATACGCAACGGTAACGGTGCGGGGCCGCTTTGAACCGGAGCGGCAGTTCCTGGTGGATAACCGGGTCTATCAGGAACAGGCCGGCTATCACGTCGTCACGCCCTTGCGCATTGCCGGCTCCGATGTTCGCCTGCTGGTGAACCGGGGCTGGATTCCCGCCGCCGCCAACCACCGGGACATCCCCGCCATTGCCACCAGCAAGGATGAAGTGGAACTGACCGGCACCGCCATTCTGCCCGGCAACCGCTTTTTTACCCTGGGCAAAGAAGCAGCCACCGAGCAGTGGCAGCCCCTCTGGCAAAACCTGGATATGGCCCGATTCAAGGCCGCTGTACCCTATCCGGTACAGCCCCTGATTATCCAGCTTGATGCAAGCTCTCCCGCCGGTTTCGCCCGGGACTGGC
Source organism: Rhodocyclaceae bacterium (assembly GCA_036504515.1). GTDB lineage: Bacteria > Pseudomonadota > Gammaproteobacteria > Burkholderiales > Rhodocyclaceae > AWTP1-18. The sequence goes on along the minus strand of DASXVA010000009.1, from coordinate 419,253 downwards.
CCCGCCCCGACGAACGCTGGGAAAAACATCTTTCCTATGCCTTGCAGTGGTACGGCTTTGCAGCTTCGGCAGTGCTGATCTGGTTTTACATGGGATGGCGCAAGACATGAACAAAAGCACTCGCACCCTGCTGCTGATCGTCGGTCTGCTGGCTTCCCCCGTGGTGGTCGCCAGTGCCCTCTACCTGTCCGGCTGGCAGCCTACGGGCAAACCCAGTGGTGAACTGCTGCAACCGCCCCGGACACTGGCCACGCCTCTTGCCGCGGCCACGGAGGGGCGCTGGCTGATCGTGGTGGCCGGCGCGGGATCGTGCGACCAGACCTGCGTACAACTGCTGGATGAAACCCGTCGCATCCACGTTGCCCTCTACAAGCAGATGCCCCGGGTCGCCCGGCTCTGGTTGAGCGACGATCAAGGGGCGGTCCTGCGCGATGGCTCTCGTCTCCAGCAACAACAGCCAGACCTTGTCACTGCCGGCGTATCGGCGGAAAACCGCAATGATTTCGCCATGGACAGCGCTGGCTATCGCGTCTTCCTGATGGATCCCCAGGGCCGTCTGGTCCTGCGTTATCCGGCCGATGCTCCACCCAAGGGCATTCTCAAGGATATGGAACGTTTGCTCCGCTACAGTTGAGGAGATTGATCATGCCTAGCCTCCATCGCATCGCGCCCACACCTCTGCTGCTCAAGCTGCGGGCCTTCCTCGACCAGTGCAAGCTACGGGTCAACAGCCTGATCGTGTTCACCGCCATGATCGGCATGCTGCTGGCGGCACCGGGCTGGCCTTCCCTGTCGCGCTTGCTTTTCGCCAGTGTCGGCATTGCTCTGGTGGCGGGAGCGGCAGCGGCCATTAACTGCCTGGTGGAACGCACCATCGACGCCCGCATGGCCCGCACCCGGAGCAGGCCCCTGCCACAAGGGCTGATTTCGCCCGTGGAAACCCTGACCCTGGCCTGCATCACCGGCGGCACTGGTCTCTGGATTCTGGGCAGCGCGGTAAATACCCTGACCATGTGGCTGACTCTGGCCACCTTTCTCGGCTACGCCATCGTCTATACCCTGCTGCTGAAGCCCAACACCCCCATGAACATCGTCATCGGCGGTGCCTCGGGAGCCATGCCGCCGGTACTGGGCTGGGCTGCCATGACCGGCGAAGTGAGCCTCGCCGCCCTGGCTCTATTCCTTATCATTTTCCTGTGGACGCCGCCCCACTTCTGGGCTCTGGCCTGCTATCGGCGCGACGAATACGCCGCTGCCGGCCTGCCCATGCTGCCGGTCACCCACGGTGTGCCCCTGACCTGCTTGCACATTCTGCTGTACACCGTGTTGCTGGTGGCCGTGAGCTACCTGCCCTTCACCTTGGGCACCACCGGCCCGGTCTACGTGACCCTGGTAACCCTGCTCAACCTTCACTACCTGGAAGTTGCCTGGAAGCTGTGGCGCAACTATTCGGATACCGCTGCCCGGGCCGCTTTCCGCTGGTCCATCGTCTATCTCACTTGCCTGTTTGCGGCCCTCTTCGCCGACCGCCTGTTCTGATGATCAAAAGCAATACCCTGCCCATCGGCATCGCTCTGCTGCTGGCCTTTTGCGTCGTGGCCCTGGGCGCCTACGTGCGCCTTTCCGACGCGGGGTTGGGTTGTCCGGACTGGCCCGGTTGCTACGGACATCTCACCGTGCCCTCAACACCCCAGGCCCATGACGCAGCGACCCTAGCCTTTCCCGACCAACCAGTGGTGGCCCACAAGGCCTGGAAGGAAATGATCCATCGCTACGCAGCCGGTACCTTGGGCCTGCTTGTCCTGTTCATCGCCCTCCAGTCCTGGCAACGGCAAAACCGGCGACGTTATTCACCCTTGGTCCCCAGCTTGTTGCTGGCACTCATCATTGTCCAGGCCCTGCTCGGCATGTGGACCGTGACCCTGCTGCTCAAACCCGTGATCGTCACCGCCCATCTGCTCGGCGGTATGGCGACCTTCGGCCTGCTGCTCTGGCTCTTCTGCCGACGCAATATGGAATACACGGAGCGCAGTCCGGCAATGCTCCGGCTGGCGGCGGTGCTGGTTTTGTTTCTGCTGCTAGGGCAGATCGCTTTGGGCGGCTGGGTCAGCAGCAATTACGCCGCCCTGATGTGTTCGGATTTTCCCCAATGCCACAGCGGCCTCTGGCTGCCAGGGGCCGACTTCAACCAGGCCTTTCAACTGCAAAGGGAACTGGGCCATGGCGTGGATGGTTCCCTATTGCCGGCAACAGCCCTGACCGCGATTCATCTGGCCCATCGTGCCGGTGCGTTGGTCGTCGCCCTGGCTATTGGCATCCTGGCCCTTAGCCTGCGCAAACAACCCGCGCTAAAAGGTGTCGGCAATGCCATGCTGCTGGCTCTGGTGCTGCAGATAACGCTCGGCATTACCAATGTCCTGGCCAGCCTGCCTTTGCCTGTGGCCGTGGCTCACAACGCTGGGGCGGCGCTCTTGCTGGCAACCCTGGTGATTGCCATTGCCAGACTCTGGACCAAACCCGGTAACCGTTAGAATCGGGGCACTTGAATCCAGCACCTGATCATTACATCGTGTCCGTCGAAGCAAACCCCAGTACCGCACCCCGCTGCCCGCGCTGCGCCCACTACTACATCACCTACGATCCGGTCTTTCCCTACGGCTGCCGCGCCCTGGGCTTCAAGAGTCGCAATTCGCCGGAAAAGGAGGTGCAGGGAGCTTCAGGCCTGCCTTGCCAGACTTTCACCGCCAAGGCTGCCACAAAGCGCTAAGGCCGAGCATTTCGCCCGGAGCTGCCTCACCTCTGGGGACTCAAGGTTTCGCGAATAATCCGGTAGTCGTCGTCGGTCACTGCTGAAAAACGGACGGCATTCAACTGGTCCAGTACCCCTCGATACTTCTCGCCCTTGTTGGCAAGAAACACCTTGCGAATTTTTTCCTTGATGACGGGACACAGCCGGCCACGGTAAACAAAAGGATCCAGGGGCAGCGGCTCGGAGGCCCAGAGTATCCGATAGGTTTCCTTGCTCGCTTTACCCTGAACAATGTAATCCGAGAGCAGATAACTGGAAACAAAGGCGGCATCAACCCGCCCACCAGCCACCGTTTCCGCCGATTTTCCATGCCCCCCGGTGTAGGACACCCGGCCAAAAAAACTCTCTATCGGCTGATTGACCAGCAGTGAAAAAAACTTCCGCGGCACGACGGCGCCGGATGTGCTGTCCGGGTCCACAAGGGCTAACCGTGCCCCTTTCAAGGATTCCTTGCTGGCAAATTTCGAGTCGCTGCGCACGATCAGCATGGAACGGTAGGTCGGCCCTTCTCCCTGAAAAGGTCCGGCTTTGCTGACGTAATTGGCAAAGGCCTGGACATCGGGATCGCTGTTCTTTGCTGCGGTGTAACTGGCCGGGCCCATCATGGCCAAGTCAATGCTGGCTGCCAGCAAGCCCTCCACCACTGAGCCGTAGGAAGACGGGAAAACAGCGTCCACAGGCTTGCCCAGTTCCTTAGCCAGATCGTCCAGCAAAGGGCGAAAACCGGCGAGATCTTTTTTTGCGTCCGATTGCGGAATCAGGGAAAAGCGCAAACGAGGAGGATTGTCACAAACAGCCGCCCCGGCCTCGAACACCAGCAGGCTCAAGATCAATCCGGTAACGATACGAAACACGTTTTTCCTGCTCACCTGTCAAATCTTCCTTCCTGTAAAACCGGCTCAATGGCAGCAACGGGCAGTGGGCGATGGAAATAATAGCCCTGCACCTGATCACAACCTATCGTCTTCAAGTGGACCAACTGGTCCCGGGTTTCAACCCCTTCGGCCACTACCACCAGATCAAGGTTGTGAGCCAGGGTAATGGTGGATGAAACGATCATGGCATCGCTGCTGTCGTTGTGAATTTCGCGGATGAAGCTGCGGTCGATCTTGATGGCGTGCAGGGGCAGCGTTTTCAGATAACCGATGCTCGCAAAGCCGGTGCCATAGTCGTCCATGGACACTCTCACACCCCGATCCACCAGGGCGTTCAACATGGCGCCGACCCGTTCCGGCGCATCCACCAGACAACTTTCGGTGATTTCGATCTCAAACAGGTGAGCAGGAACCCCATGCCGTTCCATGGCGGCAAAAATATCGTCCACCAAGGTGTCGCTGCGGAACTGCTTGGCTGAGATGTTCACCGCTACCGGCACAAGGGGAATGTCCTTTTGCTGCCAGTCGGCCAGTTGGGCGCAGGCGGCATTAATGACCCAGAGCCCCAGGGCCGCGATCAAATCATTTTCTTCAGCCAACAGAATGAAGTCGTTGGGGAAGATCAGGCCCAACTCCGGATGCTGCCAACGTACCAGGGCTTCAAGACCTGTCAGGGTGAAATCTTCCGTCGCCACCCGGGGTTGGTAATAGAGAACGAATTCGTTTTCCCGCACGGCCCGGCGCAGGCCCTGCAACAACTCCATCTGCCGCAAAGCCAGGTTATTCAGGGCAGGATCATGGAAGCGATAGGTGCCCCGCCCCGCGGCCTTGGCCGTGTACATGGCGGCATCGGCATGCTTCAGCAGCTCATCAATGGTTTCACCGTCCTGCAGACAAAGGGCGATACCGATGCTGGGGCTCAATTCGGCATTGTGGCCGTCCAGATCGACAAAGGGCTCGCTGACGATGGTGACCAACTTCTCGGCGATTTTCCCCACATCGGCAATGGATTCCACATCGTTGATCAGCATGACAAACTCGTCGCCGCCAAAACGGGCCACCACGTCCGACTCCCGCAGGCAGGTGCGAAACCGGCGGGCAACTTCTTTCAGCAACAGATCACCGACCCGGTGCCCCAGGGTGTCGTTGATGATCTTGAAACGGTCGAGATCGATGAAAAGCACGGCGTGATAGAAACGGCTTCTCCGCGCCCGGGTGATGTGGCTGACAGCCAATTCGGCAAACAGCATGCGGTTTGGCAGCCCCGTCAAATGGTCGTGGGAGGCCAATTGATAAGCCCGCTTTTTCTCGTCCTTGAGCTGGTCGATCAGCTTTCTGTTGTTCCGCTCGGAATTGGCCAGGGCCTTGTGAATGGCGTACTGCCGTCGTACCAGTTGCACCAGGCCAATGACGCAGATGAAAACAGCCAGTGAAACCAATGAGGCCCAGCGAATATAGGTTTTGCGACGAACATTGAACTCGGTCAGGACATCACTAGAGCCTTGGCTGACCACGACGATCAAGGGATATTTCTCCAAGTGCGAATAGGCCATTACGGAATCCCAGCCATCACCATCACGCTTGATGACACCTGTGCCACGGTTTTCCGTCTTCAGAAAATTCAGATACCCACTACCGTGGTAATCCTGTCCGGCAGAAAGGGTGCCGCCGACCAGTTCGGCCAGTTGGTAACCATCATCACTGATGATTTCGATCCGGCCATTCTGGCCTAACTCAACCTCCTGGAAAAGCTGGAGAAAATAGCCAAGATCAATCACGGCCGCCACCAACCCTTGAGCTTGGTTGCCATGCCAGACACCGGCCAGCACCGGCACGCGCCAGGCATCCTGGACCGATTGCGGATGCCCGGTCAGCAGGGAATTGGCCGCAGGGACTTTGCGGAACCCATCGGTAGCCGTTGCAGCAAACTCTTCCAGAACAGGTTCAGATTGGCGGCGGGCAGAGGAATGTAAAAGCCGCCCGGAACGATCCAGTACGGCTAGCCGGAGATAGGCATGTTCGCCATTCAAAGTGGGATTGACATGCATCGCCATGGCTTGATCGCCGGAGATCAAGGCCGATGACAAATCGGCATAGATCGACATCTTGCCCAGCACTTGTTCCAGATTTGCCTTGAGTACTGCTGAAATATGCGAGTTATCGGCAATGGCGTTCTGGATTTCCAGTTGCTTTTCATGCTCGATACGGGCGAAGGTCAATTCCCAAGTAAAAAACAGGATGAGACCTGCCAGCAGAAAAGCTCCCAACAACAATGCCGACCAGCCACCACTGAGCCGCTGGAGCCAGGAACGAAAGTCGGCTGACAGTTTCACGTTGAGTGCTGTCAGCACAGCAAGCTCCGGCAAGCGGGAAAGAGAGGAAGACTGGGGATTTGCACAGGGCCAGTCTATTTCGGAAGTGTTACCGAAAAAAAACACCCGGCCAGCCCTGTTGCTGTCAGGCCTCCGTGAGAGGCCTCGTTACTGCCTAGAGAGAAACTACCCGGTTGCGTCCGCCGTGTTTGGCCTGATAGACAGCCTTGTCAGCCGTGGCGATCATTTGACTTGCCTGCTCTTCCAGGGGAACTTCCTCTCCCCTCGGGGTAAGGATGGAAACGCCGATGGAGGCAGTCACCACGTGGGATACCCCTTTCAGGGATTCGAAACAATGGGCGGCAATATTGGCCCGGATGCGCTCGGCGATTTCACGGGCATGGCCCAAAGTGGTTTGCGGCAGCAGTGCCACGAATTCCTCGCCACCGTAACGGGCAACGATGTCGCAGGAACGCAGCATCAACTTGATGACGCTGGCCGTCTTGCGCAGGACTTCATCTCCCACCTGATGACCAAAGCTGTCGTTGATCCGCTTGAAGTGATCGAGGTCGAGGAACATACAGGCTAGAGATGCCCCTGTTCGATGGGCCAGGGCGACTTCCTCAAGACAACGGCGCTCAAAGTAACGTCGATTGTTAACCCCGGTCAGGGCATCGGTCAGCCCTACGGATTTGAGCCGTTCAAGATTGAGGGCGTTTTCCAGGCTCATGCTGGCAATAGCGGTGAGCCGTTCCAGGAAGTCGGTGCTGCTGTCACTACCGAAACGATCGGCACTGGCACTACCCAGATGCAGACCGCCGATCAGGACGTCATTCCGCATCAAGGGCAGCAGGGCCATGGAAGCGAGTTTTGTATCGTCGCTGAACCCCAGGTTTTTCTTGTGTCGGTCATAGACACCAAGGACAGGCTTGGGATTTGAATATATGGCCTTCAGGGACTTGGCGCTTTCCAGCAGGATGAGACCCGGCAGCTTGGCGCCATCACGGCTTTCCTGTTCCAACAGGCGAGTGATTTCGTATTCCGGGTCAACGAGCATCAAGGCGATATCGTCGAGTTTGAAAACCTCGCGAAAATCCTTGAGCAGGAGCTGGATCAATTCGAGCAGGGAGTGGGTGCCGATCAAGCGCCGTTCGATCAGGTCGAAGCGCCTTAGCTTTTCTTCATTCTGCCGTGCTTCCGTGAGCAGCGATTGCAACTGCTGGCGTAGATGCAGATTTTCAACGGTCAGAGCATTGTCCATGGCATCACGATGAATATCAGTCCCGCCATGGTAGCGCAGGGAATGATGACACTGTGTGAAATATGTCCATAAGCTGTGGCATTCCTTGAACAGCCTGCGTTATGGGTGAAAGCCATGTGTAAGCAAAGGTTACTAAACCGGTTTGCCTCTGACAATTTACCGCGACGACTCAGGTTTGCTTCGGAGTTTGATGCTGGGCAGATCAGCCAAATGGAGCAAATCGCCGGCAACCTTTTCCTGCAAGGCCAGACGCTTTGCCTCATGCCAGCCGTGGATCCGGCGCACTGCCCCTGTCAGCCCTCGGGAGCCTTGGGCAAGGTTTTTCAACTGGGCTTCAGCCATGGAAAAATCATTCAGAACACCCAGCTTTTCCTGGTGTCTGGTCAAAGCCTGTTTCAAAGCGCGGCGGGATTGTTTTTTCAGCAACGGAGAGAAAAACTCCAGGCTATAGCGCAAGCGCTTGATGGCAATCCGCAGGGAGTGAAGCGACTCCGGCACATCGGGCTTTGCCGCTTGGGCACGACGAGTGACCAGCTTGCGCAGCCGGGTCAGCCGCAATAAGGCAAAGGGCAATAAGGCGGCTTCCGGTAAAGGCGTTTTATCTTCGGCCTCGATGTCGTGCAATGCTCGCAAGCTTGCCAACAGGAATTGGCCATAGCCCGGGGATAGCAACAGGTCCTGCAGATTCAGCTGGGCATCCTGTCGTTGTTGCCGCAGTTTCTCGATCAACTGTGTTAACGCCTTGTCCTCGGGGCAATCCTTGGCAACGGGCAATAGCGTTTCTGCCAGCAGCACATCCCGGTCACGAACCTGACCCAAGGCCGTCATCAAATGCCGTAGAGGGGGCAACAGGCCGTGGAGTTGAGGATTCAAATAAGGGGCAAACAACCGCAATGCCGCCTGCAGCCGCCGTACGGCAATGCGCATCTGGTGGGTGAACTCGGGATCGAGATCGTCAGCGACCCCTTGCTGGTTGTAGAGCAGATGCTCCAGGCAAGCCAAGGCAATCAGCCGGAAAGCAGCAAGTGGCGTCAGTCCGGGCACAAGCATCAAGGGAGCCGCCCGACGCGGTTCATCAGCGGCACCGGCAGCAAGGCGATAGCCCCGTTCGGCCTTTGACAGTAGAGCCGGCGTCAAGCTGATGCGTTGGGCAAGCCCTTCGGCAAGGGCAAACAAATGCGCCACATCGCCACCATCGAGTTCCAGTTCGACTTCGGAGATCACCTCTTCACGCCCTGCGGCCTTGACGGCACCGCGGTCCAGCATCATCAGGACCGCTTTACCCGGGGCCTGTTCGAAACGCCAGGTAGTGCGCTGGAACGTAGTCTCGAAACAAGGCTGAAGCCGGCGCAAAAGCACTGGTTCCTGCAGGTAACGACGAACTTTTTTGTCGGTAATGCCCGAGAAATCGAACTGGCCTGAATAAGGCGTTTCCCATTCAGGGCGGGTACTGAGGCCACCACCGGACTGCCCGGCACACTTGATGGTCTGCAACCATAGATCACCCTGACGCCGGACCCGCAGGGCAATGCCGTGCCGATGAAGGTCCTGATCCGGGGTGTCGTAATAGACGTTGAAAACTTCCTGACGCTTGAGCAGCACACCCTGCTTGAGCAGGGAGTTGCGCAAAAGGCGCTGGCGCTGCTCGGGCAGCAGCGCCAGCTTGAGTTCGATTTCGTTAGTCACGATGCCGAACGAAAACGCTGTTTGTCACATCACCGGTCTTAGCGGCGCTGGATGTTGTTACCGCTGGCCCTGACCGCTGTACCGATGGAAAGACCAGGGTCGTTGTCAAAGGTGTAGCTGCGCTCATCGCCGTTATCGAAACGGACACGCACTTTCCAAACCTTGTCGGACTTCATCTTGCCTTCAATGGCCCGACCGGCAAAAGCACCACCGACAGCGCCGGCAATCGTGGCGAGATCACGCCCGGTTCCCTGCCCCACCTGATTACCGACCAAAGCCCCGGCGACACCGCCGGCAATGGTGCCCACAGCACTGCCTTCGCTGGGTTTTTCCTCGACATTGACGGCGATCACCTTGCCGCACTCAGCGCAGTAATCGCGACTCTGGGAATAGGAAGAACTGCTGACGGAATTCAGGGAACGGTCATATTCCGCCCGAGCATCCCGCAGGCATTGCATACGGGCGCTGGAGGAACCTTCTTCGGCACAAAGACGCTTGTCAGTTTCGTATTGGGCTGCCGCATCCTGACGGGATGCACCATAGGCCGTCATGCTGACCAGCTGGCATGACAACACAAGCAAAGTGGAAAGAATTAGGGATGTCTTCATGGACGCCTCCGGAATAGGGATAAGTAAAACCGTACAGTATCTCTGTACGATCAATAAGGCACTCTAGCCGGTTCTTGCCGCATCAGGCAAGCAAGCGTGTCACGGGAAATACTTATTTCGTTTCTGTGTCACTCTGCATCAGTTTTCGCCAGCCCTCGGGACCAAGCCGGCGCATGGTTTCCATGTTCCGCTCATAGATGGAGTCCGGGTCGGGGAAAGCCGCCACAGCGCGATCTATGCTCGCCTCCCGCAGCAGATGCAGGGTCGGATAGGGAGAACGATTGGTGTAGTTCTCGATGTCATCCGGTTCCGTGCCGGCAAACTCGTACTGGGGATGCAGGCTGGCGATCTGGAATACGCCTTCATAGCCTTCGTTGCGCAGCAGGGCATCGGCCTCTTGCAGGAAGAACTGAAATACTAAATTAACAACTTCGAAGTGATTATAAAAATCGCTGTGCATCATCTGCTATCAACTAGCTCTATTCGTTCTTGACAAGCTTCTTGATCAATCCCCCCTGCGCTGGCTTGCAGTGTCTACGGAAGGTGATGTATAGAGGTACGGGCCTGCAGCCACGAAATCAGCACGGGAAGCCGCACGTATATAAGCCTCGACTTCTGCTGAAACTTCTGCAATAGCCGATTTCACGTAAGTGATTGATGCCAAGGTAAGTAGTCGTAAATTACTGATGTGCCAATCATCGAGTGTTGATGCCTTAAAGATAGTCACAACTGGTGGTCCCACACGTGCCACTGGTCCATCGGGATTGGCAATCGGCACTAACACAACGCCTTGCGTGTACGCATTTTCATCATGCACAACGACCTTATCTCTCAGTGCCTGGAGAACAGAAAACTGTGCGCGAGCCTCCTCTGGTTCGTTCGCTAAGACCACCGCTGCATCGAGCTTGCTCCGACTTGCGCTGCGTTTGAAGCACTTGAAGAATATGGTGAGCGCCGCCGTCCACAGGGCTTCTGCTTCTGGAGTTGGCTGAGTATGCTTGTGAGTGAGAAGTTCCAGCCAACCAAGAGTGACCTCGAGATCGGAGAGGTGCAGACTGAGGTCTACCCAACGCCGTGCACTTTCGTGACGAACGGCGTACATAGGAACCTGACCATCTGGCAGAGTTCCTGACACTTGCCCCGGTTCGACCCTTTGCATGTTGATGGTCATTCTTTCCTCAGATGACATCTCGTCTCCTTCGTCTCGCATTGAGGCAACGCGGACATCAGCTTCTACGCTATGAATGGTCCCTATGGGTCGAAACCAGTCTGTAAATAGGAAACTAGGAAACCATCCTATTCTTTCATCAGCCTCCGCCAGCCCTCATGTCCAAGTCGTTTCATCGTATCGATATTGCGTTCATAGATCGACTCCGCATTAGGGAATGCAGCTACCGCCCGGTCAATACTTTCTTCCCGCAGCAGGTGCAGGGTCGGATAAGGGGAACGGTTGGTGTAGTTCTCAATGTCATCTGGCTCTGTGCCAGCAAACTCATACTGCGGATGGAGACTGGCTATCTGGAACACGCCTTCATATCCCTCATTCTTCAGCAACGCGTCGCATTCGCTGAGGAAGAAGTGGTAGTCGATGAAGGAAACCATGGCCTTGGGATGGATCAGCAGAATCGTATCCAGGACCTTGGGCTCGGTATCGACCATCAACTGAAATTCATGGGCCAGTTCCGCCAACAGTTCGTCAGCGGTTTCAGCCGCGGTGACGGCGTAGCGCACCTGCTTTTTGACGTGCACCGACTTGGCAAAGGGGCACAGATTGAGCCCGATCACCGCCTTTTCCAGCCAGTGGCGAGTGGCAGCGGTGATTTCCTCTACCGCGACAGCATCAGCATAGGGCTTGAGTACTGCAGCAAGCTCGGTCATGGCGATCAGTGCACTTCCCGGGTTTCGTGGAACTGGATTTCCGGGAAACGTTCCTGGGTCATCTGCAGATTGACCCGGCTGGAAGCCAGATAGACATAGTCACCGCCGCCATCGAGGGCCACATTCATGGGGTACTTGTCGGCAATGGCGCGCAACTGATCGGCAGTGCCGGTCAACCAGCGAGCGGTGGAAACGGAAACGCCTTCAAACACTGCATCAACGCTGTATTCATGCTCCAGGCGATGAGCCACCACGTCGAACTGGAGGGCACCCACGGCGCCGAGGATCAGGTCGTTGGTGCCGACGGGGCGGAACAACTGGGTCGCGCCCTCTTCCGCCAATTGCTGCAGGCCCTTTTGCAACTGCTTGAGCTTGAGCGGGTTCCGCAGCACGGCGCGCTGGAACAGTTCCGGCGCAAAGGAAGGAATGCCGGTGAAACGCAGGTCTTCACCTTCAGTGAAGGTTTCGCCCAAACGGATGGTGCCGTGATTGGGAATACCGATGATGTCGCCGGAGTAGGCTTCATCCATGATGCTGCGGTCCTGAGCCATGAACGTAATGGCGTTATTCACCGCCATGGACTTGCCACTGGTGACCTGCTTGATCTTCATGCCCCGTTCAAAACGGCCGGAACAGATGCGGAGGAAAGCGATGCGGTCCCGGTGCTTGGGGTCCATATTGGCCTGGATCTTGAACACGAAGGCAGCGAACTTGGGCTCATTGGGTTCGACGATCCGGGTTTGGGCGGGGCGGACCAGGGGAGGTGGCGACATTTCCACCACGGCATCAAGCACACTTTGCACACCGAAGTTATTCACCCCCGAACCGAAAAAGACCGGGGTCTGTTTGCCGGCCAGATAGGCTTCCTTGTCGAAGGTGTGGGAAGCACCCCGCACCAGCTCGATGTCGTTGCGCAACTCTTCCGCCTGCAAGCCCAACAGTTCGTCCACGCGAGGATTGTCCAGCCCTTGGATGATCTCCGAAGTCCCCTTTTCGGCTTGGGGATCGAAGAACTGGATGCTGTCGTTGGTCAGGTGATAGACGCCGCGGAAGCGCTTGCCCATGCCGATGGGCCAGGTCATGGGGGCGCACTGGATATTGAGCACGGACTCGATTTCATCCAGCAGGTCGATGGGCTCGCGACCTTCCCGGTCCAGCTTGTTGATGAAGGTCAGGATCGGCGTATCCCGCAGGCGGCACACGTCCAGCAGCTTGATGGTGCGCTCTTCCACGCCCTTGACCGAGTCGATCACCATCACCGCCGAATCCACGGCAGTCAGGGTGCGGTAGGTGTCTTCCGAAAAGTCTTGGTGGCCCGGGGTGTCCAGCAGGTTGACGATGTAGTCCCGGTAGGGAAACTGCATCACCGATGAAGTCACCGAAATGCCCCGTTGCTTTTCCAGTTCCATCCAGTCGGAAGTCGCATGGCGGCTGGCTTTACGTGCCCGCACTTCGCCGGCTACCTGAATGGCGCCACCGAACCAGAGCAGTTTTTCAGTCAGCGTGGTCTTACCCGCATCCGGGTGGGAAATGATGGCAAAGGTACGGCGACGGGCGATTTCGTTATCGAGGGCGGACACAGCGGGCTTTCGCAGGAAAATTGGGGCCGAAGACAGGCGGCAGACGCGCTCTGGGCCGGAGATGCAACAAAGGGGCGAGATTATACCCAAGGCAATACCCGTCTCTTCCCTGATTTGGCCTTGAAACTTGTTCTTGGAGGGGGGAATCGGCGACAATATGCGGCTTTACTGCTTCAACTTCCCGAAAGTTCCTCCACCATGAGTCAAGCCGAACAGAACGCCGCCCCTTCCGCCCCCGCCCAGGACGAAAACCACATCATCACCGAGCGCCGCGAGAAGCTGAAAGCCTGGCGTGAGTCGGGCAAGGCCTATCCCAACGATTTCGTTCGGGAAAACCTGGCCGGCAAGCTGAGCGAACTCTACGAAGAAAAAACCAAGGAAGAACTGGAAGCCACCCCCATCGACGTCAAAGTGGCGGGCCGCATTCTGCTCAAGCGGGTCATGGGCAAAGCCAGTTTCATCACCATTCAGGACATGTCCGGCCGCATCCAGGTATTCGTCAGCAAGGACGCGGTGGGCGAAGACACCTATACCGATTTCAAGAAGTGGGACTTGGGCGATATCGTCGGCATCACCGGCACCATGATGAAGACCAAGACCGGCGAGTTGTCGGTCCATGCCGTCTCCATCCGCCTGCTGTCCAAGTGCCTGCGTCCCCTGCCGGAGAAGTTCCACGGTCTTTCCGACGTGGAAACCAAGTACCGCCAGCGCTATCTGGACCTGATCACCAGCGAAGAAAGCCGTTTTACTTTTGTGGCCCGCAGCAAGATCGTATCCAGCATCCGCAACTACATGGTTCACGCCGGCTTCATGGAAGTGGAAACGCCGATGATGCACCCCATCCCCGGCGGCGCCTCGGCCAAGCCCTTCGTCACCCACCACAATGCCCTGGATCTGGAAATGTTCCTGCGCATCGCCCCGGAGCTTTACCTCAAGCGCCTGGTGGTGGGCGGTTTCGAGAAGGTGTTCGAGATCAACCGCAATTTCCGTAACGAAGGCTTGAGCCCCCGGCACAATCCCGAATTCACCATGATGGAGTTCTACGAGGCCTACGCCAACTACCAAACTCTCATGGACTTCACCGAAGGCCTGCTGCGCCACTCCGCCCGGGAATCCCTCGGCACCGAGGTGTTCCAGTACCAGGGCCGCGAACTGGACCTGTCCAAGCCTTTCCACCGCCTGACCATGGTGGAAGCCATCCAGAAGTTCCACCCCGGCTTCACCTTCGAGCAACTGAGCGATGCAACTTGGCTCAGCGACAAGCTCAAGGCCCTGAAGGTGGATGTCAAACCCGGCACTGGCCTGGGCACCCTGCAATTGCTGGCTTTTGAAGAGCTGGCCGAAGCTGAACTGTGGGAACCCACTTTCATCATCGATTACCCGGTGGAAGTCAGCCCCCTGGCCCGGGCCTCCGATGACCGCGCCGACATTACCGAGCGCTTCGAGCTGTTCATCGTCGGCCGCGAAATCGCCAACGGCTTCTCCGAGCTGAACGATCCCGAAGACCAGGCCAAGCGTTTCATGGATCAGGTCAAGGCCAAGGATGCCGGCGACGAAGAAGCGATGTACTACGACGCTGACTACATCCGCGCCTTGGAATTCGGCCTGCCCCCCACGGGCGGCTGTGGCATCGGTATTGACCGTCTGGTCATGCTGCTCACCGACAGCCCCGCCATCCGCGACGTGATCCTGTTCCCCCAAATGCGTCGGGAAGACTGATACCGCCCAAGCCCAAAGGCCCTGCATTCCAAGTGCAGGGCCTTTTGCTTTTATGGCCCCACTTCGCCCATGACCCAAGCCCGTTTTCCTACCATCGTCCCGGCCCGGCTCGAATTTGATGGGGAGGGAATTCCCCTCTCCACCACCTTTGACGACAGCTATCACGCCAAAGACGGCGGCCTGGGCCAAGCCCGCCACGTCTTCGTCAGCGGCAATGGTTTGCCTGCCCGGTGGCAGGGGCGGGATCAGTTCACCATTCTGGAAACCGGTTTCGGCCTGGGCCTGAATTTCCTCACCACTTGGGATACCTGGCGCAAAGATCCGCAACACTGTCGCCATCTGCATTTCGTCTCGGTCGAGAAACATCCCTTCCTGGCCAATGACCTGGCAACCTTGCACCAGCGCTGGCCGGAACTGGCCGATCTCTCCGCCGAACTGCTGGACAACTGGCCGCCCCTGACACCGGGCTGCCACCGCCTTCTGTTGGCAAAAGGAAAAGTCACCCTGACACTGTATTTCGGTGATGCCGAAAAGCTGCTGCCCAAGATTGCCGCCCGGGCCAATGCGCTCTATCTCGACGGTTTTGCCCCCGCAAAAAACCCTGAACTGTGGAGCAAGGGCCTGCTCCGCACCCTCACCCGCCACTGCGCGCCCGAGGCCACCCTGGCGACTTGGTGTCTGGCGGCGGAAGTCATCCGTACCCTGACCCACAACGGCTGGCAACTGGACAAACCAGCAGGCTTTGGTCGACGGCGGGAAATGCTGGCGGGCAAACTGGTCGGGTTGCCCTTCGAGCGCAAGGCCCCGTCGGCCAACGCCGCAAATCCCTCAAGTGAAACGCCACGATCCGCCCTCGTCATCGGTGCAGGCATCGCCGGCTGTGCCACGGCGGAGCGCCTTGCCGCCCGGGGCTGGCAGGTGCAGATGCTGGAAAAGCATCCCGCCGCCGCCAGCGAAGCCTCGGGCAATCCGGCTGGTCTGATGCACCCGGCCCTGTCTCGGGACGACAATTTCATGTCCCGCATTACCCGGGCCTGCGCCCTCTTCGCCAGCCGCCTGTTTCGTGCCCTGGATAAGGAAGACCTCGGCCTGCAATGGTCGCCCTGCGGCATCTTGCAACTGGCCCGAGATGCCGAGCAGGATGAACAACAGCGTCTCACCATCGAGGCGTTGAACCTGCCGCCAGATTACGCCCGCTACGTCAACGCGGCAGAAGCCAGTGCCCTGGCCGAGACGCCCCTGGCTACGGGGGCCTGGTACTACCCGGGCTCGGGCTGGCTTTCACCGCCGACCCTGTGTAATGCCCTGTTGCGCCGTTGGCCATCGCAAATTTCAATCCGTTACGACACCACGGTGGCATCCCTTCGCCAGGAGCAAGGCCAGTGGCAAGCCCTTGCTGCCGACGGTACGGTCATCGCCCAGGCCCCGGTGTTGATTTTGGCAACGGCCATCGGCATCCTTGAACACTTTCCCGATCTGCCCCTGAGCAGCATTCGCGGCCAAGTGAGCTTTGCCCCCGCAGAGTACCTGCCACCTATCAAAGCAGCCCTCTGTGGCAATGGCTACCTCACCCCTGCCGTGCAAGGCCAACATTGCTTTGGCGCTACCTACGACTTTGAGGACGATGACCCCAATCCTCGACCTGAAGGGCATATCACCAATATCAACCACCTCAAGGCCCTGCTGCCAGGGCTGGATACATCGCCCCTGAACCCGGAGCAGATGCAGGGGCGCGTGGGCTTTCGTACCGCCACCCTTGACCGTCTGCCCCTTGTCGGCCCCGTGCCCGATCAGGCTAGTTTTCTGGCTGATCCCCTGCGGCGGGAAGCCCAACTGCCGGAAGTACCACGCCACCCGGGTCTTCACTGCCTCGTGGGCCTTGGCTCCCGAGGCATGGTCTGGGCGCCGTTGGCGGCAGAACTGCTCGCAGCACAGCTCTGCGGTGAACCCTTGCCTCTGGAAAGAGACTTGGCCGATGCCCTCGATCCGGCCCGCTTCCTGTTGCGTACTCAACGAAAAAGCAAAGACAGCAAAGAATGAGGCTTCATTCTTTGTAACGGTGTGTTGCCGTCGTCCTCTCCCCGCGACCTAACGCGTTAATGTAGGCATGTCCGATCTGAGAGGAAATTAAACATGAGCGATAACAACACAACAAACACCCCCACCCCGACTCCCCGTAGCGGCCTGCATCCCATGCTGTGGGTTGCCGCCAGTGCCGTTACTGTCTTTGCCCTGGCCGGTACGGCCTACGTAACTGGTCTGCTGCCCCGTCACGACACGACACCCGTGCCACCGCCCGTGGTGACCGCCCCGGCACCGGTTGCTGAAATACCAGCACCAGTGGCACCCATTGCGATCACCCCAGCCAAACCTGCCGTAACCACCAAGAAAACCGAACGCAGCAGCCATCACGATAACTACGACAATGGCCGTGAATACAGCTCCCGCACTAGCCGCAGCCAAGATGACAATATGGCCCGCTATCCTGATAACCGTAGTTACAACAGTTCCCAACCCAGCTACAGCCAGCCGGCCATTTGCCGGGATTGCGGCGTCATTGAGTCGGTCCGTGCGGTAACCAAGGAAGGCGACGGTTCCGGCCTGGGCGCCGTTGCTGGTGGCGTGGTAGGCGGCGCCCTGGGTAACGGCGTTGGTCAAGGCACCGGACGCGATCTGGCCACCATTGCCGGTGTCATCGGTGGTGCCGTACTGGGCAATAAGGTCGAAAAGAATCAGCGTCAAACTGTCAGCTACCACACCACCATCCGTTTCGAGGACGGCAACAGCCAGACCATCGTTACCGACCGGGAAACCGCTTGGCGTCCTGGTGACCGGGTCAGGGTCATCAACGGCCAGATCGTTCCCCGCTAAGCACTGAGTCCCAAAACAAGAAAGCCGACCGTTGCAGAACGGTCGGCTTTTTTATAGGGATGGCGCTGCCAAGAGACATGAAAAGTCGGCTGATTGCGACCTAATGCTGTCTTTAGTGCATGAACGCTGCTCATTGGCGCAGATAGCACTCAAACGTATGAAACGTATATACTTCGTATACATTTCATACGGAATTGACTTATGGGTATCGTAAAAATTTCGGAGTTGATGCACGAGAACCTGCGAGTGGCGGGCAATGCCCTTAGCAGGTCCATCAACGCACAGGCAGAGCACTGGATGCGCGTCGGCATGCTGACCGAATTGCATCCGGAGTTAAACCATCAAGAAATCTGCCAACTATTGATACGGGCTGAACTCGCAGGGGGCCTGGACATTGCCATGGCGATCACACCCCAACTCGGCAAACCCAGCACCCCCTCGACTGAAAAACACTAATGGCTCGCGGCATTCCCATCAATTCCGCCGACGACATCGAGATGGCACGGCGGGCAGGGCAGCTTGCCGCCGAGGTGCTCAGCATGGTTGAGGCTTACGTGGTACCCGGGGTGACGACAGGAGCACTCGACAAAATCTGTCACGACTACATCGTGAATGTTCAGGGTGCCATACCTGCCAACCTTGGGTATCACGGATATCCCAAGACCATCCTCACTTCCGTCAATCAGGTGGTTTGTCACGGCATCCCCTCGCCGGACAAGATTCTTAAGAAGGGCGACATCATCAACATCGATGTTGCCGTTATCAAAGATGGCTGGTTCGGCGACACCAGTCGCATGTACTTCGTCGGAGCCCCCAGTATCTTGGCTTACCGCTTGGTGAAGACGGCTTACGAAGCGCTGCTGGCCGGAATCGAACAGGTCAAGCCTGGAGCAACGCTTGGAGATATTGGCCATGCCATCCAGTCAATCGCTCACCGGGAGAATTTCAGTGTAGTTCGCGAATACTGCGGACACGGCATTGGCAAGGTTTACCACGATGAACCGCAAGTGCTGCACTATGGGCGACGCGGTGAAGGACTAAAGTTGGAATCTGGAATGGTTTTCACCATTGAGCCGATGCTCAACGCAGGCAAACGCGAAATCAGACAACTGCCCGACAAGTGGACCGTCGTGACAAAAGACCGGTCTCTATCTGCCCAGTGGGAACACATGGTTGCTGTGACGCCCAATGGATATGAACTACTTACGGTACCCAACCCCACCTACCCGTAGCAGCCCCCCCCTACTCCGCCCCCTCATGCAAGCGCAAAGAAATCCGCTGCGCACCAAAGGGCGTCTTGAACTCACCAAAGCGGCCAGCAATCTCTCCCTGGCAAAATTGGCAGCGACCATCTTGGCTCAGGTGGTAAGCCAAAATCTTGTACCAGTCCCGCTCGATCACCGCCTTGCCGCAATGGGGGCAGATGGTGGTGTCTCCAGCACGATCATGCACGTTGCCGGTATAGACATAGCGCAAACCAGCCTGCTGGGCGATGGTACGGGCGCGACTCAGGGTCTCGTGGGGCGTAGCGGGGATGTCGCGCATTTTCCAATCGGGATGGAAGGCGGAGAAATGCAGGGGAACATCCGGCCCTAGCTCCCGACACACCCATTGCGATAAGGCCTGCAGTTCAGCGTTGCTATCGTTCTGGCCGGGGATCAGCAAGGTGGTGATTTCCAGCCAGCAATCCGTTTCGTGCCAAACATAGGCCAGGGTATCCAGCACCGGTTGCAAGTGCCCGCCGCAGAGCTTGACGTAGAACTCGTCGGTGAAACCCTTGAGGTCGATGTTGGCCGCATCCATCTTGGCGTAAAAGGCCTTGGCCGGTTCGGCATACATATAACCGGCGGTAACGGCCACAGTCTTAATACCTTGGGCGTGGCAGGCATCGGCGGTATCCATGGCGTACTCAGCAAAGATGACAGGGTCGTTGTAGGTGAAGGCCACGCTCTTGGCGCCATAGCGCTGAGCTGCTTGTGCAATGGCTTCCGGCGTGGCGTCGTCCATCAAGGTGTCCATTTCCCTTGATTTGGAAATATCCCAGTTCTGGCAAAACTTGCAGGCAAGGTTGCAGCCGGCGGTGCCAAAGGAAAGGATGCTGGAACCGGGATAGAAATGATTGAGGGGCTTCTTTTCTACGGGGTCGATACAGAAGCCGGAACTGCGTCCATAGGTGGTGAGCACCATCTGGCCATCCTGCATGGCCCGGACAAAACAGGCGCCGCGCTGACCTTCATGGAGCTTGCAATCGCGAGGACAAAGGTCGCACTGAATACGGCCCTCATCGATGGCATGCCACCACCGCGCGGGACTGCCGCTCAAGCGTTGGCTATCGCTGCTTCTTTCCATTTGCGCACCTCATAACGATACAAACGTACCTCCGGTGCCCAGAAGTGGCCCGGGAGCCCTGCTTTGCATTTGAGTTGATAGAGAAAATCCTTCGGCTCAGGCAGGCTTTCCCATACTTGGGGCAAAAAGGTACTTCGGGCGGCCTGATAACTGAAAATCACACCATCCACATAGGGCCGCAGTTGTCTGAGAGCATCTTCTTCATCACTGAATAGAATGGCTTGGGGCGCTGTGAGCAATGAGACTTCCACGTGAATCCGATTGAACTCATCACGCCGTAGGGGCATGAACCGGGGGTCGCGGAATGCAGCAGCCTTGGCATTGGCGCGGACATCTTCATCCAGGCTGCGCCAGGCCTCAAGGGAACCGATACAACCGCGCAACTGACCACCACTGTGCCCACCACTGGTCAGGGTAACGAAAGTGGCCCCCTGCTCGGCCAAAGCCGGATGATCCGGTTCGGCTTGAAGCGGCAAACCGAAATCCTCCGCAAGGGCATTACGGGCACGTACCAATAGAGCAAGGCCAAGGCTGTCGCTATCCATGGGCATTCTCCGCCGGGGCTGATTCACAAAAGGCAAAAGCGGAATAGCCCACAACCCGGGACTTGTCTCCCGCGGTATCGCCGCTATTGCGCAGGTCGAGCAGGATGGGCTGCACCCCCTTACGGCGGGCGACTTCCAGCAAACCATTTACCGGTGTGGCGCCACAGGCCTGCTCATGGCTTTGCAAGGGCATGAGCTTGAGTACAGCATCTACCGTCGCCCGGTCTATGCGCTGTGCCTCATCATAGGGATGGTAATGGGAGAGATCGGAGCTGATCACGATCAGGGTGTCATCCCCGCCCCACAATAGTTCCAGCACCTCTGCTACATCTGCTGTTGTCGCGGCACCGACCACCAGCGGCAGCAGAGAAAAGTCATCCAATGTCTGCTGCAGGAAGGGCAACTGCACTTCAAGGGAGTGCTCCTGAGCGTGGGCCTGATCACTGATACTGACCTGGGGCAAGTGCGCTATTCGGGCCAGGGCTTCCTGATCTATCCGTATGCGGCCCAAAGGCGTTTCAAACCACGTTGCACTGCTGGCCGCCAAGCCATGAAACGGCACACGATGGGCCGGCCCCAACAGCACCACATGGCGAAAAGACTGCCGTTGGTCGTTCAAGCAGGCATAGGCACTGGCGGCAACGGGACCAGAATAGACATAACCGGCATGGGGTACCAACAGCACCTTGGGATGGAGCCGGGGCGGCTTGGCCTCCGCCAGTAACCTCCGCACCTCTGCCTCCAATACGACAGAAGGGCCGGGGTAGAACATGTCGGCAACAGCAGCGGGACGAAGTGTTTCAATCATGGCAAAACCCTTCTTTCAAGGGAGCCTTTTCATTCTAGTCCTTACAATTTGCCCATGACAGCAATCAAGCCCAATACCATCGATACCGAACGGACTAACCGCAGGATTTTCTTTGCGCTCTGGCCGGATGTGTCTGTGGCGGAAGCCTTGCACCAAACCGCAGACACCTGTGCCCGCTTGGAAGGAGGTCGCCCCATGGACAAAGACTCCCTTCACATCACGCTGGCCTTTCTTGGCCATATCACCGATAGCAGGATTGAAGAGGCAAGGATGGTGGCCGGACGGATAAGACAAAGGGCCTTCGACCTGGAAGTGGATAAAGTGGATTATTGGCCCCACAATCACATTCTCTGGGCCGGCTGTAGCCGACCGCCACCCGCGCTATTGAATTTGGCTGAGGTATTGCAGACCCAATTAAGGACTGCGGGATTCAAGGTTGAACCCCGGCAATTCACACCCCATGTCACGTTGCTACGAAACTGCCCCCAGGGCACGAGCGCTCCCCTGCCCCAGGCACTGCTCTGGAAGGCAAGGGAATTCGTGATGGTGGAGTCAAGACCGGAAGCGGGTGCTGCCCGTTACACGCAGATTGGTCGCTGGTCTCTAGCGACTTGATGAGTACGCCAAGGGGCGGCTAAGCCCCTTTAGCGGTAACAACTTAAAGGAAGCGACCCAGCCGTTGAAGCACCACGTCACGGCCCAGGACTTCCAGCACGCCATCAATGGAGGGCGACTGGGGCAGCCCCAGCAGCGCCACCCGCAGGGGAATCGCCACAACAGGCATCTTCACGCCAAGAGCTGTACAGGTTTCCTTGACGCACAGATTCAAGGCCGCCTTTTCCCAACTTGCAGTTTCCAGGCGAGTACGCAGCTCTCGCAGAGCATTGAGGCCCGCCTCAGTGAAATGAGTTGCCTTCATTTCCTCGGAGGGGTGCAACTCCACCAGCACCGGCTCAACCGCATCGGCCAATTCGTTGAGATTGACGGCGCGCTCCTTGTAAAGGGCCACCACTTTTTGCAGATGGGCATCGTTGCTCACGGTGACACCACGCTTGGCCAGCCGCTTGGTCACTTCGTCCGCCAGATAGGCTTCATCCGCGGCCTTGAGGTATTGCTGGTTGAGCCAGTTGAGCTTTTCGGTATTGAACTGGGCGGCGGAAGCCGTAATGTGATCCAGGCCGAACCATTCAACAAACTGATCCCGACTGAACATTTCCTCGTCGCCGTGGCTCCAGCCCAGACGCGCCAAATAGTTGACGATGGCGTCGCGCAGATAGCCGGCATCGTCGTAATCCGTTACGGCCACGGCATTGCGGCGCTTGGATAGCTTTTGGCCGTCATCCCCAAGAATCATGGACAGATGGCCATAAATTGGCACGGGTGCCTTCAGGGCCTGAAGAATGTTGATCTGACGCGGGGTGTTGTTCACATGGTCGTCGCCCCGGATGACATGGGTGATCCCCATATCCCAGTCATCCACCACCACGCAGAAGTTGTAGGTCGGTGTGCCATCGCCCCGGGCGATGATCAGGTCATCCAGTTCGGCATTGGCAAATTCGATACGGCCCTTGACCGCGTCATCCCAGGTGACAACACCGCCGATGGGATTCTTGAAACGAACAACCGGCTCGATACCAGCGGGCACAGGCGGCAAGGTTTTGCCTGCCTCGGGCCGCCAGCGGCCATCGTAACGGGGCTTCTCCTTGCGAGCTTCCTGCTCGGCGCGCAGGGCATCCAGTTCTTCGCGGGAGGTGTAGCAATAGTAGGCACTGCCCTCCTCCAGCATTTGCGCGATCACGGCCTTGTAGCGGTCCATGCGCTGCATTTGATAGAAGGGACCTTCGTCGTGTTCCAGTCCCAGCCACTTCATGCCATCCAGAATGGCCTGCACCGCTTCGGGAGTGGAACGGGCCACATCGGTATCTTCAATCCGCAGGATGAACTGACCACCGTGACGGCGGGCATAGGCCCAGGAAAACAAGGCAGTACGGGCACCACCGATGTGAAGATAGCCGGTGGGACTGGGAGCAAAACGGGTGCGAACGGTCATGGCTGCGGAAATACCAGATTCAGTGAAGGGAGGAATTTTAACCGCCTTTAATTGACCCACCCTGCCCTTTATGATTAAATGCGCGCCTTCCGCAAGGGGTGGTTAGCTCAGCGGTAGAGCACTGCCTTCACACGGCAGGGGTCACAGGTTCAATCCCTGTACCACCCACCAAACGCAGCAAGCACTTAGGCCACTCTTTGGAGTGGCCTTTTGCTTTGTACAGAATCATCACCAAACCTAAAGCATCCGTATGACGAAGCTTAAATTCAGAAACGCCAAAGAACTCGCCGCCCTTCTGCAAAATGAAGGTATCCAGACAGGCAATTGCAAAGAGCCTAATGCAAAGGTCGATGGCATGATCGTCGTCACCAGCCAGGTACACATCCAGGTTCCCTTGCACGGCAGCGAACCCAATGTGGTCCGCGTTACTGATGATGGAAAACTGGACTTCGGCGATCAGCAAGGAACCATGTCGGCTTTGATTGCAGATATCAATTTGGCGATTTCTGGTCAGCCGCTACAGAATGACGATGACTAAATAATTGGCCGGCGGTAACCAGTTACAGGGAAGCTTCAACCTCAAAAAATCCGACTGACTGAAAGCTGCCCGATTACAGGTTCTGATCCACCCCATCCAAGATCAATTCCCCTTACAGAAGAAAGGTGATTGACAGGTTTTTTTCTGTAAACACTCGTTATGAAATTGAAAAATCATAACGGCTCATGAAACAGATCTTGTCCTTCATCGTTCTTTTTGTTGCACTCCACTGCAAAGCATCCTGCCCTTCCCACGAATTTACCCCTGCCTCAAAAATATCGATTCATGGCGACTCGGTACTGGTTGTCGTTCATGCCAGTTCAAGCTTTGATGCCCGTTTTTCATCCAAGCGCGGGGTTGATGAAGCTGTCAGGTTTGCTAAATCAAGGCACATCCCTGTTCTCTATCTGCAGGATGACTCTCCCGACCAGTTCTACTATATGGAGGATTGCAGTCCAGACTACTGGGTGTACTCACAAGGAGGCGAAATAAACATCGATCTCAGCGGGCCATCCCATTTGTACATCGTAGGTGGCCACCTAGAACTGTGCATGGCTACGACACTAAATGCCATCATTGAACAATGGTCACAAAAGCAAACCAGAAATAGGAAAGTCACCTACTTCATGGATGCGATTTATTCAAATGGCAAGATGATTGATTCGACTGACCCGTTCTATCACGACTTCGACCGTTTCATGGAAGTCGTTGCTTACGGCAGACCGGGTGGAGAGCACTGGCCCAAACTCAGCCTGCTGGAGACAATGGGAGTCATCCTCGATGAGGAACATGAAATGGATTACATCACCCAGATACTTCCTCGTTGGGACCGAACAGTGCCAGATACCTATCAGGTTGAAGTCACACTGGATCAATCGAGAAAAAAAGTATTGAGAACAGCACCGGGATGGAATCCTCCCTTGTTTAGTTTTCACTTCGTCGACTCTGCCATCAATCTCCAGTTTCCCAACTGTTCCTTAGGAAGTTATGGTGGCGAATGCGCTCCGTAATGAGTCGATGAATATCGATCAGCCGCTTCAGTTGGACTACCCATAGAAGGTAGTTTTAAAGCGTTTCAGAAGTCTCGGGGCACAGGAGCAATGTGTCTTGTATCCTTTGGGTTTTCGCAACTCACCGCACGCGCCATGCCCCTCCTCGCTGAAACTCGAACACCAGCCCACGAACTGATCGACTTCATTGATGCCAGCCCCAGCCCATGGCACGCCGTGGCTAGCGCCGAGAAATTGCTGCTTGCCAACGGCTTTACCAGGCTTGAGGAAAATGAACGTTGGCAACTTGCCGCCGGCAAGCGCTACTACGTGGTGCGCGGCGGGGCATCGATCATTGCCTTCCTGTTCGGCAATGATCCACTGGTTGAAACCGGCTTTCGTATCGTCGGCGCTCATACGGACTCGCCGGGACTACGGCTGAAACCCAAAGCGGCCCTGGCGGGTGACGGCCTGATACGGTTGGCGGTGGAAGTGTATGGCGGGCCGATCCTGGCAACATTCACGGATCGTGACTTGAGCCTAGCAGGACGGGTTGTCCTGCGGACGAAAACCGGCCAGGAAACCCGACTACTGCGTTTTGACCAGCCCCTGGTACGCCTGCCCAACCTGGCGATCCACATGAACCGGGAAGTCAACGAAAAGGGCTTGAAGCTCAACAAGCAAACCGAGCTACCCTTGGTTTTGGGGCACCCGGGTAAAGATGAAGATGCAGAAGTCCATTTACGAAAACTGCTGTCCAACGCCCTACAGGTGGATTCCGCTGACCTGATGGCTTGGGAACTATCGGTTTACGACGTGCAAAAAGGCAGCCTGTGGGGCGCAAATCAGGAATTCATTGCAGACAGTCAGTTGGACAATCTGGCGTCTTGCCACGCAGCTCTCACTGCACTGATGGCGACGGAACAGCCTACTGTCACCTGCATGACCACCTTGTTCGACCACGAGGAAGTCGGCAGCGAGAGTGCCACTGGTGCAGGTGGTAACTTCATTGGCGATGTACTCGCCCGCATCGCCTTCCAAACGGGGCTGGACGAGGAAGATCGTCGCCGGGTCATGGCAAAGAGCTTCTTCATCAGTGCCGACATGGCCCATGCCTACCAGCCAAATTTCCCTGGAGCTTACGAACCGGGCCATAAGGTAATGGTCAATGGCGGCCCGGTGATCAAGAGCAATGCCAATCAGCGCTACACCACCAACGCTGAGACGGCAGCGCGATTCATGAGACTGTGTGAAACAGCTGACGTACCCTACCAGCAGTACGCCCATCGCAGCGACCTGGGCTGCGGCAGTACCATCGGCCCCATGATTGCGGCCAATCTAGGCATTCCCAGTGTGGATGTGGGTTCACCGCTATGGGCGATGCACAGTGCGCGGGAAAGTGCTGGGGCTCATGACCATGGCTACATGATTGAGGCGTTGAAAGCGGCCTTCGGGAGTTGAAGAGAAAATGACCTACGAAGAATTTCTTGATGAAGTCACTACCCTGATCACTGAGATTTACACCCTGAGCGATGATGCGGCCATTGCCCTAGTAATGAGAGCTCAAGCGGATGACTTCTTTAGCGGCCACGACGACGATGTTTCGATTTGCACCAAAGCACGGGCCGAGCAGGATGCGCGAATCGTCTTCAAAAAATATAAGGCACCCAGAAAAACCCGGCGATAGCCGCTCCCCCAGATCAGTGTTGCTCTAGCCTTCTACCCTACAAGCGCCCAAGGAACTCAATATGAGTCACGCCAAGTCCCGAGAAGTCGTTCTTGCCATCAAAGTCACGGAAGACCTGGAGAAAGGAATCAACGGATTGCGGGATGCCTGGCGGCAAGACCCTCACTCGATTCCAAAGGGGCTCACCTGCTCGGAATCCAAGGAGGGGCAGTTTTCCTTGATGGCGGCGGAATCGGTGTTCACCACCATCCCCGGTGCCTGCGTCATCAAAGGCATTGGTGCCGTAGAACTTGTAGGAACAGAGCCTATCTTTGAAGAAGGGGCCAGTTCAAAAACGCTATTGCTGAGGGACACACCCGAAGGCTGGCGATTTTCAGTCAAATATCTTCCGCCTATCGTTCGGGAACGAAACACAAAATAAGCACAACAGCCCATGACTGATACTCAGCCCAAGAACCCGCTCCACGGCATCACGCTGGAACAACTATTGAAGGATCTGGTGACGTTTCATGGTTGGCCTGCCCTGGGTTCAAGGATCAATATCCGCTGCTTTACCCATGAGCCCAGTATCGCTTCCAGCCTGAAATTTCTTCGTCGTACCCCTTGGGCTCGCGAGCAGATCGAAGCGCTGTACCTTGAAACCATCAGGCATGACAGCAAGTAGCCAGGCTATGGGCAAAGCTTGCTTCAGTGCATTGAAATCGTAATCTGAGGATACTTATCTAATGCGTTCAACTCGTGCCACCGCTGCCGTCGCCAGGCTCAACTCACGAAGTGAGACTGGTCGATACAGGATGGTCATCACCGGCAATGGCTTATTCAAGCTTTACGAGCGAACGGATGAAGGTGACAAGTCTCTTTCTGAAAACATTAGCCTGGATGAGTTTGTGAAACTGGTGGATTCCTTGGGGCCAAAGATAATCCCCAAAATCAGTAAAACCGAGGCTGCCTTCGCCAAGCAGCTCGTCAAGAAAGACAAAGTGCCCTGAGCCGTACGGCACATCGACGAAGCTGGATTCCTCAGCGCGAACCAGGCATCACTTTTCATCTTATTCAGGCAGAGAGTATGCCCATGCAGGGCTGCCTCAACCACATCCCAAGCCTGTCATTACACCGAACCCTCCCCAGCAAAATGGCAATTAAGGGGGAATAACCCTCCTATTCATTGCTTCCTGGCATGGAAGCTGCAAAACATCGACAAGCAAGCAGAAAACACAAGGCAATGTGACCTGCAAGCGCCCTCTCCCGGCAGGATATTGCCGTTCAAGCCCCCAGAGCGGCAGCATTTGCCGGCCAGACTGAAGCTTGTACGGTAGCGGGTAGATAACCGTTGTTTGTTTGACTATTGATGGAGACTTCCATGCGCAAAGCTAGCTCAAAACGGGTCGGTATTTTGCCCCTTGGTATCAAAGACAGGGTACGCACAGAATTGCCGGCACTGGTCGCACTGGCTGCCATTGGCGAGCCCTGGTTTTCGGGGGAGCACCAAGCTGATTTGCTTGCAGTTGCCCTTGTTGTTCATGAGCTGGCACCAGCGGACAGTCTTCCATCCCTCTGTGCGGCCGAGCTTCAACGCTTGTGCGAACAGACCATCATGCAGGAGAACAAGGTTGAAATCGCCCTGAACCTTGCCGAGTGTTTGCCCTGGCTGCAGGTTCAACCGAACATGCAAATACAACGTGCACTGGAGACGATACTTGCCCGAAATTGCGCTATGGCAGCCTAGGCAAAGTCACCGGAGCCATGGTGACTCTGGCTTCCATTAGCCAATATTTATATTGTCAGCTAAAACCGAGGCGGCAACTTTATCGTAAAGTCTGACTTTGCCCCTCATCCTCATCGCTCCATGAACAGTCCGATCGCTACTACCAGCTCTGCCCGCGCCATTCTGGCCACCCTTGCCGCCCAATACCCCATCTTCAAAAACTGTTTGCCCCTCGCCATCGGCATCAACAAACAGTTAAGCACTCTTCACCCGGATATCAACAGTAAAGCCCTCGTTGCCGCCCTTCGCTATCACACGGCATCGACTCCCTACCTCAAGGTCATGGAGAAAGCGACCCATCGCTTTGATTTGGAGGGGAACCAGGCTGGCGAGGTTACGGATGA
This sequence comes from Rhodocyclaceae bacterium, assembly GCA_036504515.1. Lineage (GTDB taxonomy): Bacteria > Pseudomonadota > Gammaproteobacteria > Burkholderiales > Rhodocyclaceae > AWTP1-18. Next base: position 390,579 of record DASXVA010000009.1, on the reverse strand, counting down.
ACAGCGCAAGTATTCGGCTGAAAAGTTGAAGGAACGATTCAAGAAAAAAGCCGAGAGCAAGAAATTGGCAGAGCAGGTAAAGCAGGCTCAGATTGCGGAACAACGTAAGACTGAAAAACTGGGACAGTTGATTGAGAAGTTTGGCAACAAAGGCAGATAGCGTTTAGAACGTTCTCGGAGAAATCCACCTATTGGGGCTTGACAAAGGAGAGGACTCCAATAGCGTCAAGCCCATGGGACTTACCTTTAAAGCCCTTCCATCAGTCCGTAAGGGCATGCAGTATCCCTCCACCTAACCTACAAAAAAGAGACAGAGTCTATGACTCTGTCTCTTTTGGTGCCTATCCGACGTCTACAGAAACTACTTGCTGGTTGCGACCAGGGTTCCGGTGGTCAAGTTAGTGAGGCTCGTCGTATTTACCAATGGAGTGATGGTCGTCGCCGACTGAGCCAATGGCGTTGTGCCCAGCAAATTCCCGTTGGCATCAAAGGACTTCAATACATCGACCATGCCACCGATAGCGACAGTCGTCTGACTTGTTGTCAATGCAGCCAAGGTACTCGACCCACTGCTTGATGAACTTGAATCTTGCGTGCTGGTATAGGAAGAGATAGCACCGACCAAACTACTCACACTAGAACCCAGCACACTCGAGGTAGCCGTTGTTGTTGTCGTGGTAGTGGTAGTCGTACTACTCGTAGCGCTATCTACAGCGAACCAGACGTCAGCCATCTGATGAGTCGCACCATTCGTAGTTTCATAACTAGAGGTCAAACCAATCAGATTTCCATTGTCTTGGGTAGTAGAACTCGTCGCAGTAAGGTCAAGCTTGGTGATTCCCAGCGAATCAAGGGTATGAAGCTCCCCTGCTTGGCTGATACCGTCTGAGTTTGTATCCACCCATACCTTGAGGTCTGCCCAGCCGGCATCGGCTTGACTCAGGACACCGTCACCATTGCTATCCATCGCGGCCATGGCAACGTAGCCGTTAGCTGCTTTCTCACCATTGGAAAGCTTGGTGGCGCTACCGAACAACTCACTGCCATCATTCACGATGCCATCGCGATTGCGATCCATCACCAGCAAACCATCACCGCCGGTAACCCAGCCCGTATTCACCTTTTGACCGGTTGCCGAAATATCAAACTGGACGCCACTCATAACACTCTGAGTAGATATGCCATCGCCGTTCAAATCCAGGACGATAGGTGTTGCATGCTGGAAGATGTATGACGTTTGATCCGTCATATACGCCAATTGTGTCGTGGTCAGGGCCGCACGCTGATCCGTCGAGAAGGCTACAACCTGATCCGTGCTAAGCACGTGAACCTGATCCGTTGTCAGACCAGACTGAACTTGGGTAGTTGTCAGCGCAGCGACTTGATCAGTGGTCAAACCGCTCAAGACCTGGGTTGTCGTCAAGGCAGACACCTCTGCCGTAGTCAAGGCGACCACTTGCGTAGTCGTAAGCCCAGAGGCAATCTGGCTCGTGGTCAATGCCGCAATTTGACTGGTCTTGAGTGCCGCAATATCCACCGTTTCCATGGAACCGATCTGTGTAGTAGTCAGCGAAACGAGTTGATTCGTGGTCAGGGCTCCCACTTGTGCTGTCGTCAGCGCAATAACTTCAGCCGTGGTCAAAGCAACCACCTGACTGGTCTTAAGAGCAGCGATATCCACTGTCTCCATTGCCCCAATCTGGGTTGTCGTCAAAGAAACGAGCTGATCGGTAGTCAATGCCCTCACTTGCGAGGTTGTCAGAGCAACTAGTTGATCTGTCGTAAGACCACTCTGGATCTGGGTTGTGGTTAGTGCTGCCAATTCAGCCGTCGTCAATGCTGCAATTTGAGTCGTTGTCAGACCCGTCTGGAGTTGGGTAGTCGTCAGCGCGGAAATTTGGTCTGTTGTCAATGCAGCGATTTGTGCAGTCGTCAATGCGGCGATTTGCGAAGTCGTCAGAACATTAGCAATCGTATCTGTCGACAAGGCAGCAATCTGGCTGGTACTCAAGACAGATAGACCAGAGCTTTGCATCGCTGCAAGTTGAGCACTGGTCAAGGCCGCAAATTGCGTACTCGTCAAGGCGGCGATCTGGACCGTTGTCAGCGCCGCCACCTGATCCGTCAACAAGCCAGAGTGAATCTGATCTGTCGTCAGAGCAATGATCTGGCTGGTTTTAAGCGCTGCGACATCGACAGTCTCGAGCACACCGACCTGGCTTGTGGTCAGAGAAACCAATTGATTGGTCGTCAAGGCACCGACCTGGGCCGTGGTCAAAGCCACAAGTTGCGCGGTGGTCAACCCGCTTTGAACCTGGGTAGTCGTCAGGGCTGCGACCTCAGCCGTAGTCAGTGCTGCGATTTGAGTAGTGCTCAAACCTTCGTAGATTTGATCTGTCGTCAGCGCGGCGACCTGACTGGTCCGCAGTGAGGCGACATCCACCGTCTCCATGGCGCCCAACTGCATTGTGGTCAGAGATACCAACTGGTCCGTCGTTAGCGCGGCTACCTGTCCCGTGCTCAGGGCAATTACTTGTGCGGTGTTAAGACCGCTCTGGACTTGCGTTGTCGTCAAGGCGGCGACTTCAGCCGTGGTCAGGGATGCCACTTGGGTGGTGCTCAAACCTGCGTAAATCTGATCCGTCGTCAGGGCAACAATCTGGCTGGTCCTGAGTGAAGCAAGATCAACCGTTTCCATCACTCCCACCTGAGCGGTTGTCAAGGAAACCAACTGATCTGTTGTCAGGGATGCTACTTGTCCTGTCGTCAGAGCCACAAGCTGCGCCGATGTAAGACCGACTTGAACTTGAGTGGTTGTCAGGGCTGCAACTTCAGTTGTGGTTAGGGATGCCACTTGGGCGGTGCTCAGACCTGCGTAGATCTGGTCTGTCGTCAGGGCAACAATCTGGCTGGTCCTGAGTGAAGCAAGATCAACCGTTTCCATCGCACCAAGTTGCGTGGTGGTCAAAGCCACTAGCTGATCCGTTGTCAGGGAACTGACCTGGGCCGTGGTCAAGGCAACGAGTTGAGCCGTGGTCAGACCGGCCTGAACCTGAGTAGTCGTCAAAGCGGCGACTTCCGCTGTGGTCAAAGCAGCCACCTGCGTCGTACTCAATCCCCGCTGGATTTGATCCGTCGTCAGGGCTGAAATTTGACTAGAAGTAAGCGAAACCAGTTGCGCTGTCGTCAAAGCCCCCACTTGTGCTGTGGTCAGGGCCACAATTTGTGTCGTGGTCAGACCATGCTGAACCTGCGTAGTAGTCAGCGCGGCCACTTCAGCCGTGGTCAGAGCTACGACTTGGTCAGTACTCAGCCCTGTCTGAATTTGATCGGTGGTCAAGGCAGCAATCTGGCTTGTCTTGAGGGCGGCAATATCCACCGTTTCCATCGCACCCAATTGGGCAGAAGTAAGAGCTACCAGTTGTGTCGTCGTCAGAGCAGTAACCTGCCCGGTGGTCAGCGCAATCACTTGTGCTGTGTTGAGACCACTCTGGACCTGGTTTGTCGTCAAGGCGGCGACTTCAGCCGTGGTCAGGGCGGCAACTTGGGTAGTGCTCAAACCTTCGTAGATTTGATCTGTCGTCAGCGCAGCGACCTGACCGGTCTTCAGCGAAGCGACATCCACCGTCTCCATGGCACCCAATTGCGTGGTGGTCAGAGATACCAACTGGTCCGTCGTTAGCGCGGCTACCTGTCCCGTGGTCAGGGCAATCACTTGTGCGGTGTTAAGACCGCTTCGAACCTGGGTTGTCGTCAAGGCGGCGACTTCAGCCGTAGTCAGGGCAGCGACTTGGGTAGTACTCAAACCTGCGTAGATCTGATCCGTCGTCAGGGCAGCGACCTGACCGGTCTTCAGCGAAGCGACATCCACCGTCTCCATGGCACCCAATTGCGTGGTGGTCAGAGATACCAACTGGTCCGTCGTTAGGGCGGCTACCTGTCCCGTGGTCAAGGCAATTACTTGTGCGGTGTTAAGACCGCTCTGGACTTGCGTTGTCGTCAAGGCGGCGACTTCAGCCGTGGTCAGGGCGGCAACCTGGGTGGTGCTTAAACCAGCATGGATTTGATCTGTGGTCAGGGCGACAATCTGGCTCGTTTTGAGTGCGGCAACATCCACGGTCCTCATCGCCCCCAGCTGCGTGGTCGTCAAAGCCACCAACTGATCCGTCGTCAATGAACTGACTTGACCTGTTGTCAAGGCAACCACTTGCGCCGTAGTCAAACCGCTCTGGACCTGAGTCGTGGTCAAGGCTGAAATCTGCGACGTGGTCAGACTGGCAATTTGCGTGGTCGTCAAACTAGCGACTTGTGTCGTACTAAGACCGTTAGCGAGTTCGTTTGTCGTCAGGGCAGCGATCTGGTTGGTTGTCAGCGCAATCAACTGATCAGAATTCAGGCCTGAACGAATCTGGTCTGTCGTCAGGGCGACGATCTGGCTAGTCTTCAGCGAAGCAACATCCACTGTCTCCATGGCACCCAATTGCGCAGTGGTCAGGGCTACCAGTTGATCGGTGGTCAAAGCAACCACTTGCCCTGTTGTCAAGGCGATAAGCTGAGCTGTGGTGAGACCGCTCTGGACCTGGGTGGTCGTTAAAGCGGCGACTTCAGTTGTGGTCAGGGCGGCTACTTGGGCAGTACTCAGCCCGGCGTGAATCTGGTCCGTCGTCAGAACTGCTACCTGGCTCGTCTTGAGCGAAGCGACATCAACTGTCTCCATTGCCCCCAACTGAGTCGTCGTCAGGGCCACCAATTGATCTGTTGTCAATGAACTGACCTGACCTGTGGTCAAAGCAATGACTTGTGCGGTGGTCAAACCGGCTTGAACTTGCGTGGTTGTCAGGGCAACAATTTGACTGGTTTTGAGGGCGGCAATATCCACCGTTTCCATCACACCTACCTGAGCGGTAGTCAGTGCGACCAGCTGATCCGTCGTCAGCGAGTTCACTTGCGCAGTGGTCAGGGCAATCAGTTGTGCAGAGGTTAAGCCGCTTTGAACCTGACTTGTGGTCAGGGCCGGAACTTGAGTGGTGGTCAGACTAGCGATCTGGGTCGTCGTCAAGATAGCCACTTGAGTAGTACTCAGGCCGTTGGCGAGTTCATTCGTCGTTAGCGCAGCAATCTGGGCAGTCGTCAGGGCAAGCAACTGGTCGGAGGTCAGCCCAGAACGAATCTGGTCAGTGGTCAAGGCAGCGATCTGGCTAGTCTTGAGGGCGGCAACATCCACCGTTTCCATCGCACCCAACTGAGTCGTAGTCAAAGCAACCAGTTGATCCGTGGTCAAGGCAACCACTTGTCCCGTCGTTAGGGCAACGACTTGCGCGGTCGTCAGGCCACCCTGCACTTGGGTAGTGGTCAGGGCAGCGACTTCAGCCGTGGCCAGGGCGGCGACTTGGGTAGTGCTTAAGCCTGCATGGATTTGATCCGTGGTCAGAGCGGCAATTTGACTGGTCTTGAGGGAAGCAAGATCAATCGTTTCCATTGCAGCAACTTGCGCTGTCGTCAGGGCGATCAATTGATCCGTGGTCAGGGCTCTGAATTGCCCTGTGGTCAAGGCGACTACCTGTCCGGTAGTCAGGCCACTCTGCACTTGGGCAGTGGTCAGCGCAGCGACTTCAGCCGTGGTCAGGGCGGCGACTTGGGTAGTACTCAAGCCGGCATGAATTTGATCCGTGGTCAGAGCAGTAATTTGACTGGTCTTGAGGGAAGCAAGATCAATCGTTTCCACGGCACCAAGCTGCGTCGTAGTCAGGGCGACTAATTGATCCGTGGTCAGGGCGTCCACTTGTGCAGTGGTCAAGGCAATCACTTGTGCTGTAGTCAAACCAGCCTGCACCTGAGTGGTTGTCAGTGCAGCGACTTCGGCTGTGGTCAAGGCGGCGACTTGGGTAGTACTCAAGCCGGCATGAACTTGATCCGTGGTCAGAGCAGCAATCTGATTGGTCTTGAGGGAAGCAAGATCAACCGTTTCCACGGCCGCAATTTGTGTTGTCGTCAGGGCAACCAATTGATCCGTGGTCAGTGCGTCCACTTGCGCAGTGGTCAAGGCAATCACTTGTGCCGTGGTCAGCCCAGCCTGAACCTGAGTAGTGGTCAAAGCGGCTATCTGGGTAGTTGTAAGGGCAGCAATATCGACCGTTTCCATCACACCGACCTGGGTGGTGGTGAGAGAAACCAGTTGATCCGTCGTCAGAGAATCGACTTGCGCTGTTGTCAAGGCAACTAATTGCGCCGTAGTAAGACCACTTTGAACTTGAGTGGTGGTCAGCGCCGGGACTTGGCTCGTGGTCAAGCTGACGATCTGGTTCGTCGTAAGGATTGCTAATTGCGCAGTACTCAGGCCGTTGGCCAACTCATTGGTCGTCAAAGCGCTGATTTGCTTCGTTGTCAGAGCTAGCAATTGGTCTGAGGTCAAGCCAGAGCGGATCTGATCTGTCGTCAAGGCGACAATCTGACTCGTCTTGAGCGATGCAATATCCACCGTCTCCATCGCACCTACTTGTGCGGTAGTCAGAGCAACCAATTGATCCGTGGTCAGTGCGCCAACTTGTCCCGTGGTCAAGGCCACAAGTTGAGCCGTCGTCAGGCCTTCCTGGATCTGGGTTGTAGTCAGGGAAGCAACATCAGCCGTACTCAAGGCAACGATTTGTGCTGTGCTCAAGCCCAACTGGATTTGACTCGTGGTCAGGGCGGCAATTTGACTAGTCGTCAGAGAGGCAACGTCCACAGTTTCCATTGCACCCAGCTGGGTGGAACTCAGGACCACCAACTGATCCGTCGTCAAAGCACCAACCTGCCTGGTCGTCAGGGCTACAACGTCCGCCGTCGTCAGCGCGGCAATCTGGGCAGTAGTCAATGCAGCAATTTGACTCGTTGTCAGCGAAGCAAAATCAACCGTCTCCAGCGCGTTAATCTGGGCAGTGGTCAGGGAAACCACTTGATCCGTCGTCAAGGAGGCGACTTGCGCCGTCGTCAAAGCAATTAACTGGGCTGTAGTCAGACCACTATTGAGCTGGGTCGTGGTCAATGCCGGAATCTGGACCGTGGTCAGGCTAACAATCTGGGTCGTGGTCAGGGCGGCGACTTGATCAGTACTCAGACCATTCGCAATATCGTTAGTCGACAGGGCTCCGATCTGGACAGTTGTCAGAGACAACAGCTGATCGGTCGTCAAACCTGAACGGATCTGGTCAGTAGTCAGAGCTGCGACTTGGTTTGTTGTCAGTGAAGCGATATCCACCGTTTCCATTACACCGATCTGGGCGGTGGTCAACGCAATGACTTGATTCGTGGTCAAGGAGGCGACTTGCCCCGTCGTCAAAGCAATCAACTGAGTCGTGGTCAGACCGCTGTGCAGTTGAGTCGTGGTTAGGGCTGGAATCTGGGCCGTGGTCAGGCTGACAATCTGGGCCGTGGTCAGGGCGGCGACTTGATCAGTACTCAGACCATTCGCAATATCGTTAGTCGACAGGGCTCCGATCTGGGTCGTTGTCAGTGATAACAGTTGATCTGTCGTCAAACCTGAATGGATCTGGTCCGTCGTCAGGGCCGAAATTTGGGATGTCGTCAGGGACACAATGTCCGCTGTCTCCATCACACTAACTTGGGTAGTGGTCAGGGATGCCACTTGATCCGTCGTCAGGGCAACAACTTGCCCTGTTGTCAGAGCAACGACCTGAGCCGTCGTCAAGCCATTCTTGATTTGGGTTGTCGTCAGGGCTGCGACATCATTGGTAGTCAAGACAATAAGCTGATCAGTACTGAGACCAGACTGAATTTGATCTGTAGTCAGAGCTGGTATCTGCGCAGTCGTAAGGCTGGCAATTTGGCTCGTGGTCAACAAAGCAAGCTGCGCAGTACTCAAACCGTTGGCTATGTCATTGGTCGACAATGCGCCGATTTGGTTTGTTGTCAGGGACAACAATTGGTCAGTTGTCAGTCCCGCCCGAACTTGGGCTGTCGTCAGAGCTGCGACCTGGCTTGTCGTCAGTGAAGCGATATCAACGGTTTCCATGACGGCGACTTGAGCTGTCGTCAAAGATGCCACTTGCTCTGTCGTCAAGGCTTCCGTTTGCGTAGTCGTCAGGGCTACAAGTTGAGCAGTCGTCAGGCCATTCTGGATTTGCGTCGTTGTCAGCGCAGCGACTTCCACGGTTGTCAGTGCAGCAAACTGGGTCGTACTCAGGCCAACCTGAATTTGTACCGTCGTCAGGGCTGGAACCTGCACCGAGGTCAAACTGGCAACTTGGCCAGTAGTCAGTAATGCAATTTGAGCCGTGCTCAGGCTCGCAATATCATCAGTCGAAAGTGCTGCAATCTGGGCGGTTGTGAGAGACAACAACTGATCACTCGTCAGACCGGCATTAACTTGGGCCGTTGTAAGAGCAGCAACCTGGCTGGTAGTCAGGGACGCAATGTCCACTGTTTCCATCACGCTAATCTGCGTGGTAGAGAGAGAAGCCACCTGACTGGAAGTCAAGGCGGCCACTTGTGCGGTGGTCAAAGCCACAAGCTGATCGGTGGTGATGCCGCTGTGAAGTTGATTGGTCGTCAGCCCAGTAATACCTGAGGTCGTAAGAGCAACGAGTTGATAAGTACTCAACCCGGACTGGATTTGATCCGTAGTCAGGGCAGAAATCTGGCCTGAAGTCAGGCTGGCAACCTGAGCAGTGGACAACAGGGCAAGCTGAGCAGTACTCAAGCCAATGGCTAGCTCAGTTGTGGTTAAGGCGCCGACTTGGGTTGTCGTCAGAGCAATCAACTGACTAGTCGTCAAACCGGAGCGAATCTGATCTGTGGTTAGTGCTGCAATCTGGTGGGTATTGAGGGCGGAAATATCCACCGTTTCAATCACACTGATCTGAGTCGTAGTCAAGGCAACCAACTGATCGGTTGTCAAGGCACCCGCTTGCGTTGTAGTCAAGGCAACCAGTTGTGCCGTCGTAAGACCATCCTGAACTTGCGTTGTCGTCAGAGCAGCAACCTCTGCCGTGGTCAGTGCAGCCAGCTGCGTAGTCGTAAGGCCGGCCTGAATTTGATTCGTCGTCAGGGCAGCAACCTGGCTGGTTTGAAGTGCGGCGATATCCACCGTTTCCAAGGCACCAAGCTGGGCGGTGGTCAACGCAACTAGCTGACCAGTGGTCAGTGCCCCGACCTGCGCTGTCGTCAAGGCAATCAGCTGCGCTGTATTAAGTCCAGTCTGAATTTGATCTGTGGTCAGAGCAGCAATCTGGCTCGTTTTGAGAGCGGCAATATCTACCGTCTCCATGGCCCCAAGTTGGGTAGTGGTCAGTGCAACCAGCTGACCGGTGGTCAAAGCACCGGCTTGTGCTGTCGTCAACGCAACCACTTGTGCCGTCGTAAGACCTGCCTGAACTTGGTTTGTCGTCAGCGCAGCGATTTGATTCGTTTTGAGGGCGGCGATGTCCACCGTCTCAAAGGCACCAAGCTGGGTCGTGGTCAATGCAACCAACTGCCCGGTGGTCAGCGCACCTGCCTGCGCGGTCGTCAAGGCAACCAGTTGTGCTGTATTAAGTCCAGCCTGAATTTGATCCGTGGTCAGGGCTGCAATCTGGCTCGTTTTGAGAGCGGCAATATCCACAGTTTCCATCACACGCACTTGGGCGGTTGTCAGGGAAACCACTTGAGCAGTTGTCAAAGAGGCAACCTGCCCCGTTGTCAGGGCAACGATCTGATCGGTGGTGAGGCCAGCCTGAACTTGTGTCGTCGTAAAGCCGTTGGCAAGCTGATTAGAGGTAAAGGCTTCGATTTGCAGCGTCGAGAAAGCTGCAATCTGAATCATGCTGAAAGTGGGAATCTGGCTCAGCGTCAGACCGTTGGCGATCTGATCCGTTGACAACTCCATGAGTTGCAGGGGGGTAAAGGCATCAACCTGATCGGTTGTCAGGGAGGCGATATCAGCGGCAGACAGGGCACGAATCTGTGCAGCGGTCAGCGCAGCTATCTGCGCGGGAGTCAGAACGGATACAGACTGATTGGCAGCTGGCGATGAGGGGGTAATAGACGGGGTGGTAGCAGAATTAGAACTTATGCCCAAAGCCGAGCTCAGTGAGCGCATTATCTGGCGAAATGGCGCGGCTAAAGCACTTAACAGGTTCGAAAGAAAATTCACAGGCCGTCCTCGGTTTTATGCCACATCCCACTACTCACATTGATTGGTGCGAGACGCACTGAAATCGCACTTTCTTGAACATGTGTTCTCAGGTCAATACCCTTTACTCGCTCAATTCTCATGCCAACTCTACTATCGCCGACAATTCATTCTCAAAACGGGGCAGGAGAGATCAAAAAGCACTTCATTTAACTGATTGATCGCCCCACAGGGGGCTAATCGTTGAAAAAGGAAGGTGTAACACCCCTATTCCTCAATCGCCGCCAGTTTCAGAGCCAAACCCCAGTCGGGGTCAGTCGGCTTCAGCCAGCCCCAGACCGGTGAGCCATTCTTGCATTCTGATGAATGACCTAATACCCAGTCACAAAACCGGGAGCATGAATCAGTTGTGTAGCAATCGACTGGCTTGTAGCCCCTACCGCTGAAAATGAGCCAAGAAGAAACTGTTTATATGCTCATTATCGATCACCGCCCGTAACCAGGATTGCTCCATTGAGGTGATCCCGACTAGGGAGCGTGGCATTTATCACGCAGGCAGACCAATCCGACGCCTTTACCCTTTGCCTATTGAAAAAACTGCCAATCCCGGGCCCCAAACTTGTTAAGGCCGGGAAAGCCAGCTAAAGCGAGCCCGGACGCGGCCCTTTGGTCTCCTGCGAGGAGAAAACGATGACGCCAAATAAATCGTATCGCTCTATCCACGATTTCAGTGATTGCCCGAGGAGGTGATCAACCAAACAGAGAGACCGTTCTTATCGGTCATCTCCGCTCAATTGATTCAGCGCTTGATGCGGGAAATTTTGGTTCCTTCAATACTCAGACTGGCCATGAGGCCTTGCTGATCAAAGATGAAGGCGTAGGCGTCATCTTTCAGAGTGGAAGATGACAGATTTCTGGCAATACCGTCATTAACAACAACCACAGTAGGACCTACACCGATCTCCCAGCCCTTGGTTTTGCCCAGATAAGCCACAGCCTTCTTGTTCATAAGAAAGACAACGTAGCCATAGGACTCAGCGCCAGCCTGCCAACCCCAGGAGGCAGAGACAGAGTTGTAATAGTCGGCAGGATGAGAATCCTTAAGCAAGACCCCTTCGCCGTAACTACCGCCAAAAACCAAACCAGCCTTGATAATCTTGGGAAAAACCAGAATCGCAGTCGCCTTCTTTGAAATGGCTTCTGCCGCAGGATTTGACTTGTACAAGATTTGTAGTGCTTGATTAGCGTCCTTATTCAGGTCTTCTGCCGTTGCGGCGTTGGCCGTGCCGTTGATACCAACTAGTGCCAAAGTTGTAACAGCAGCAAAAAGCAAAGTATTGAATGTTTGTCGAATCGTGTTCATGCCATCTCCTTCAAGTTGTGTTGCATCATTGCCAGCAAAAAAGGCAACCCAGCCCATGCTGCGCTGTTAATTGCTTTAAAGCCAGCGACAAACACCGCTAATTCAGGTTCTTCCTTAAGCGCATGACCACCGTACCTGTAACGGCAGGGATTCAGGAGTTAGCGATAACCCGCCATATTTCCACCAACAACACTTCCGACAACGGCACCAATCGCAGTCGCTGCAATTCGGCCATTGCCATTACCTACGGAATTTCCGATCACACCTCCGGCCACGGCCCCTAATGTTTGACCAAGCAAACGGCTACCGTCATTGCGGGGATAGGCTGGACGCTCGTAATAGCGCGGGGCTTCCACATAAACCGGGCGCTCACGGTATTCGACCCGTTCCCGGTAAATAACGGGGGGAGCATAGACCCGGACTGGCTCGACATAGACGGGATAGTTGTTGTAATAGCCGCCCCAGTGCCGCTCGTGATGTTCGTAGTGCTCATAGCGATCATGATCATCCCAATCACGGTGAGCAAAAGCACTGGAACTGAAGACTGCCGTTGCAATTACTGCCGGAATCAAAAACTTGTTCATGGTGTTCTCCTCATACAAAACTGCCTATATCCCTAATAACGACTGACATCGCTTTTAGTAGACAGCCCTGATGTAAGGATTTATGTCGAAGAACACTTACCAATAAAACTCAGCCAAGTTTGGCTAAGGTTGAACGATGCCTACTTTGCCGACTGCCCCTGCATTTCAACCAGCAATTTCTGGGCATCGGGCTGGCCTTGCTTGGCCGCCTTGCTTAGCCAGATCAAGGCCATTTCATCGTCCCTTGCCGTTTCCTTGCCTATGCGGTAAGCCATCCCGAGCAGGTACTGGGCAGCCGCATCTCCTGCATTGGCAGCAGGAAGGAGCCACTTCAGCGCCTCCTGGGGCATCCGTTCATCAGCCTCCCCCTCCAGGAACATCAGGGCTAACCGCAAATGAGCGTTGAGATTACCTTTGGTGGCTGCAGCCTCGTACCAATAGATAGCTTTCTTGGCGTCCTTGCTTGTCCCAGCACCGGACTCATAGGCCCAACCCAGATTGCGAGCTGCCAGGGCATCGCCACCTCTTGCCGCTTGAGTAAACCAGCGCACAGCTTCGGCTTCGTTTTTACTTACCCCCTCCCCCAGGACATACAACATGCCCAAACGACGCTGAGCGAGGGTATTTCCACGCTTGGCAACAGGCAACCATTCCTTAAAAGCCTTGGAAAAGTCGGCGGCCTGATAGGCGGCCAAACCTTCTTCATAGCCTGCAAATGAGACATTGAGGAAAGACGCCGTCAGGCAAAAGATAAAAACGTGAAGCTTTTTCATAACCAGTCGATGAAGCTCAGCCGTGACCGGTGCTACCAAAGCCCCCTGCACCGCGATTGCTTTGATCAAATTCATTCACCACATTGAACTTGACCTGCACCACAGGAACCACGACCAGTTGGGCAAGACGATCCAGAGGATTCACAGTAAAGCTGTTCTTGCTGCGATTCCAGACCGAAATGAAAATTTCCCCCTGATAATCGGAGTCGATCAAGCCCACCAAATTGCCCAAGACGATGCCATGCTTGTGGCCCAGACCAGAACGGGGCAGGATCATGGCAGCAAGACCAGGATCTGCCAGATGGACGGCAATACCGGCAGGAATCAGATGGGTTTCGCCCGGATGAATGATCAGGGGAATATCAAGACAGGCCCGCAGATCCAGTCCAGCAGAGCCCGGGGTTGCATAAGCTGGAGGCATTTCACGAATGCGTTCATCCAAAATTTTGATGTCGATCGTGCTCATGGCATTTTCCTCAAGAGATGAGATGGGCAATATGGGCCACGATGCCCCTCGCCACAGTAAGTTTGTCGGCTTCGGCCAAAGGATGAGCGCCGAAGGCATCGAACAGGGTGACAGCATTGCGATCACCGCCCAAGCCGTCTTGCACCAGATTGCCCACGACCAGCTTCAATTTCTTGGCGACTCGCTTGCTTTCAGCGTACTCGGCAAGGTGCTGGCTCTCGGCGGCAAAACCTACGGCGAAGGGTGCATTGGGCAAAGAAGCGACTTCCGCCAAAATATCGGGATTGGGCGTTAGCTCCAGAGTTAGAACATCCCCCGACTTTTTGATTTTGTGACCGGATGGGTTCACGGGCCGGTAATCGGCCACGGCAGCCACACCAATGAAAATATCCTGGTGCAGCAGGTTTTCAAACACGGCCTGACGCATTTCCAGGGCGCTCTGGACATTGATACGGCGAACACCGAAAGGCGTCACCTGATCTGTCGGACCAGACACCACAAGCACCTCAGCCCCAGCATCAGCACAAGCCCGGGCCAGGGCGAAGCCCATCTTGCCGGAACTCAGGTTGGTAATGCCCCGCACCGGATCAATGGCTTCAAAGGTTGGACCGGCCGTCATCAAGACCTGCTTCCCTGCCAGAACCTTGGCTTGCAGCGAGGCCACCAGGGCCGCCAGAATTTCCTCCGCTTCCAGCATGCGCCCTTCCCCGACCTCTCCGCAGGCTTGCTCGCCGCTGGCGGGGCCCAGAATCGTGACACCGTCTGCATTCAGTTGAGACACATTGCGTCGGGTCGCTGGATTGGCCCACATTTGACGATTCATGGCTGGCGCCACCAACAAAGGGCAATCCCTGGCCAGACAGAGTGCGGAAAGCAGATCGTCGGCAGCGCCGTGGACCAGCTTGGAAATGAAATTGGCAGTGGCCGGCGCGACCACCATGGCATCGGCGCCCCGGGTCAGGTCGATATGGGCCATGGCATTACCCATGCGGTCATCCCACAAACTTTGCCAGATGGGACGGCCTGAAAGGGCCTGAAAAGTTTGAGCACCGACGAAACGGGCACCGGCCTCACTCAAGGCCACATCCACCACAGCCCCGGCCTTGACCAGCAACCGCGTCAACTCTGCTGCCTTGTAGGCAGCAACGCCCCCCGTAACCCCCAACACAATTCGCTTGCCGGAAAGCATTGTCATGACATTAGAATCCCGAAAAAACCGAGGAATGGATTCTACATGGCTATCAGCGACTGGCCCGAAGCGGAACGCCCCAGAGAAAGACTGTTGGCCCATGGTGCCCAGGCCCTTTCCGACGCCGAGTTACTCGCTATTTTCCTCAGAGTAGGCCTTCCCGGCAAAAGCGCTGTGGATCTGGCCAGGGATCTTTTGGTCGCCTGTGATGGCCAATTGTCAAAACTGGCAACGACGCCGCCCAAAAACCTTGCCCGGCTACCGGGCCTTGGACCCGCCAAAGCCACCCAACTCACCGCAGTATTTGAACTATCCCGTCGGGCCCTCAAAGAAGAACTGCATCAGCGGGACATCCTCAATGCCCCCCAGGCCGTAAAAGACTGGCTGCGCCTTCGCTTGGGCAAACTCCCCCATGAAGTATTTGGTGTGCTCTGGCTCGATAGCCAGAATCGCCTGATCGAATACGATGAACTGTTTCGCGGAACGCTGACCCAAACTTCGGTCTACCCTAGGGAAGTGGTCAAACAGGCCCTGTCACGCAACGCCGCAGCGGCCATTCTGGTACATAACCATCCATCAGGAATCACTGAATCATCCAAGGCTGATGAACTACTGACAAGCAGTCTCAAAGCGGCTTTAAGCATGGTGGACGTCAAGCTTGTGGACCACTTTATCGTCGCAGGAAACGCGATTCCGCTTTCCTTTGCAGAAAAGGGACTTTTATAAAGCCCCAGAGAAAGTAATGGCGTTATGATCCGCCCCATTATTGCAGCCCACCAGACCATGGACGACCACCGTAAACACCCTCGCCACCCACTGCACCTGAAAGTCATCCTGCACCTTCCCGGCGCCGATGCCAAAATCTTGCATGGCGAAACCTACGATGTCTCCCTGGATGGTGCGGCCATTCACACGGAACACAATGTATTCACCGGCGAAGAGTTTTTGGTCGAATTGCTCCTGCCACCGGAAATCACCGGGAAAGCGCCCCAATCCCTGAAAATTCATGCCCGGATGGTCTATACCCTCTACTCATCCACCCATTACTGCTTCCGTAGCGGCCTTTTCTTCCGCAAATTTCAGGGAAATTCCCTAGCCCTACTGGAAACAAAGCTGAACCAACACCCGAAATTAACGGGGTAAACCCAGTTAAAACAAAATCCTGAAAGACTTGAGTCTTTGGGATATTTCAATTAAAATGCTGCGCTTTGCTGTAATCGACGAACTGGAGCAACCCAAATGTCCCGCGTGTGCCAAGTAACGGGGAAGGCCCCGATGGTAGGGAACAATGTTTCCCACGCCAACAACAAAACCAAGCGCCGCTTCCTGCCCAACCTGCAGAGCCGCCGCTTCTGGGTAGAAGCTGAAAACCGCTTTGTGCGTCTGCGCGTTTCCAACGCCGGTCTGCGCACCATCGACAAAAAGGGCATTGAAGTTGTCCTGGCTGAGCTGCGTGCACGCGGCGAAGCGTTTTAATTAACGGAGAAGAAAAATGGCTAAAGGCGGCCGTGAAAAGATCAAGCTGGAATCCACTGCTGGAACCGGCCACTTTTACACCACAAACAAGAACAAGCGCACCACGCCCCAAAAGCTCGAATTCATGAAATTCGATCCCAAGGCTCGCAAGCATGTCTTGTACAAGGAAGTGAAGCTGAAGTAATTCGGCTAGCTTCGACAATAAAAAACCCGCTTATGGCGGGTTTTTTATTGTCCTGATTTTGCTGCCCTGCTCTGCTCACTAACACCACACGATCACCGTGCAGTCCCTTACCCAGGGCGCGTAAAGACAGTGATGATTGCAGCTTGGTAGTTCAGGTCTGAAGCAGCTCTGCTGACTGGGACGACAGCAAGCGTACCTCGCGCTGCGGGAATGGAAATTCAATACCAGCCGCCTTGAAGCTGCGCCAGATAGCCAGATTGACCTCGGACTTGAGACCACCGGTCCCGACCTCCGGATCCATGATCCAGAAACCGACTTCAAGATTAACCCCGGAATCAGCAAAGCTCATCACCAGCGCCAGCGGCGCCGGGTCAGCCAAGACCCGAGGCTGACTGCGGGCAGCCTCCACAAGAAGCGCCATAGCCTTTTCCAGGTCTGTGGCATAGGCAACCTGAACCTGAAGGGCCAAACGCACCCGGCGATCCGTCAGGGATTCGTTCTGGACCACGGACCCCATGAAGATTTCATTGGGAACAATGGCCTCGACGCCGGTCGATGAACGCAGCACGGTATAGCGGGTAGTAATCCGCGTGACTTCGCCCCGATCACCCCCCACTGAAATCACATTGCCAATACGGATGGAACGATCCAGCAGGATGATGAAGCCGGACACATAATTGCTGGCCACCTTCTGCAAACCAAAGCCCAAGCCCACGCCAAGGGCACCGCCAAAAACGGAAAGCGTGGTCAGGTCTATGCCCACCAAGGGCAGGCTGATCATGACGGCAACCAGCAGCAGCAAGGATTTGATCAGCCGGGAAAACACCAATTGCAGATTGCCATCCAGCCCTTGGGTCGCCACCAGCCTTCCCTCGACGAGACCGCCAACCCAAAGGGCCACCAGGAGACTGGCAATCACCGTCACCACGCCCTGCCCGATCAGCCAAAGATTGAGATGCTGTTTGCCCACCGAGAAACTCACGTCCTCCAGCATATCGATCACCGGCGCCAGCAGCCCGAGAATATGCAAGGCCACCACCAGCCAGACGATCAGGGAAAACACCCGCTCAAAACTCACCAGCCAGGTTGATGAACGAAAAGACACCCGCAGCGTATAGAACACCGAGCGAATCACTGCCAAAGACCCAAGCAGTGGCAAAGCCACAGACAGCAGATTGACCGGATGCCAACCCCGTAAAATTGCCCGGCTGACAAACACCAGCAGCAATGCAGTCAGGGGAAATACCAGCCGTTTCAGCCCGCCCTGACTGAGACGATATTCACTGGGGGATACCACCGTATGCTGCCTGAACGCCTGGGACAGCGCAAAAGCCACACCGAGGCAGGCCGCCAGCACCAGGCACTGCCACCAAAAATCCGGCTGGCCGAAATCCCCCTGCAACGCATTGAAGAGACTATTCAGGTCACGATTCATTGCCGTCTGTCCCATTTATGGTTTTTCGGAAAAACTGAAACCCAGGGCCGGAATCTCTTGCCGGATGATCGCCATGGCCGCCGTTACCGCCTCAGGCGTTGCCCGCACCCCCAGTTCCACATGACGACGAGTTTCAGCATCACCAAGACTGGGCAGACTGAACACCGTGCTGCCGGGAAACTCAGCCTCGATGCGCTTCATCAGCGGAATCATGGTGCCCTCCATGCCCTCCCACACCAGAATGGCCTTTTCGGTTTCATTCACCAGATGGAAACGGTCGGCGTAATAAGTGTCCAGCACCCACTCCACCATGGGCCAGGCCATCTGCGGAAAGCCGGGCACAAAATGGTGATCCCCATAGGAAAACCCGGGAATCCGGTTGTAGGGATTGGGAATGATGCGACTGCCCCGGGGATAGGTTCCCAACTCCAAACGCTGAGCAGTCACCTCGGTATTCGTTTCCGCAAAGCGGGCGCGGATTTCCCGCTCGGCATCGGGATGCAGTTCCAATTCGACGCCCGCCGCCGCTGCCGCCGATTGCCGCGTGTGGTCATCGGGTGTGGCGCCGATACCACCGAAGCTGAATACCACGTCATCCGTAGCAAAACTGTTCTTCAGAGTATTGATCAGGCGGGTTCGGTTATCCCCCATATAGAGGGACCAATCCAGCACCAGACCGCGCTTTTTGAGCATCTCAACCAAGGTGGAGAAATGCTTGTCCTGCCGTTTTCCACGAATGATTTCGTCGCCGATGATGATGGCACCAAAGCCCATGATTTCTCCTTTAGCGGTCATTGTTGATTACCTGGGCCGACCGTCCCACATTTTCTGCAAGCGCTTCACCGATACCGGTGAAGGCGTCCTGAGTTCCTGGGCAAACAGCGCTACCCGCAACTCTTCCAGCAACCAGCGGAATTCTTCCATGAAAGGATCCTGCACGCCGTTCTTCAACTGGGCCAACCGTTCCCGCTCGAAGGGCTTGGACAGATTCTGCCAGTCCGTCATCAGTCGTGCATCCCTGACCGCATCAGTTCTGGCCTTGTCCAGGCGCAGCCCGGCGGCCTTGAGATAACGGGAGAAATGGCTCAGACGGTCATAGCTCACCGCCGTAATGAAATACTTGCCGATCAAGGCCGCCACCTGGGCGCTGATGTCGGCGCAGATGGAGGGAAACGCCTTCTGCATCCCTGCCATTTTCTTCTGCAAGCCTGTGTATTCGGTGAGGATGGCCCCCGCCTGCCGCGCGACCTCCTGAGCCACCAGGGTAATGCGCCCTTTGGCTGCGGCAGCACGGGCGTCGAATTCGGCTTGATTGGCCGGCAACGGCTCCATCATGCAGGTGCGGTCCAGGGTCACCGCCGTGATCTGTTCTTTCAATTCCTTTTCACTGCCCAGGTTCATGTAGAGCAGCCCCAGTTCCCGCGGCAAATTCTTTTCCAGAAACTTCACCTGCTCCTTCAACACCAGCGCAAACAGACGGCGCAGGCCGGCGTGATGCTTGGCGGTAGCCATCGCCTCGGTATCGAAGGCCCGCAGCGCGACGCTTTCTCCTTCATCCACCAAAGCGGGAAAGCCCACCACAGTGCGGTTACCCAGCTTCACCTCCATCAGTTCCGGCAGTTCGCCGAAGCTCCAGGTGGTGAGGCCCGTCAGTTCGCCTTCCGAACTTTCGGTTTTGACCTCGGCCTGGGCAAAGGTTTGCGTCACCCGGTCGCCGTACTGGGCACGCAACTCGGGCAGAGAGCGGGAAAAGCCCAGGGTGCCGCCGTGCTCGTCGAGCAAGCGGAAGTTCATCAGCAGGTGGGGCCGCAGCTCGCCGGGACGGAAAGCATCCAGGGGTAGCTTCATGGCCAGAGCTTCTTCCACCGCTCGGTTCAGGGCCTTGACCAGAGGCTCGTCGGTTTCCGGTTCTGATTCGCAGAAACCCTCGGCAAAGGCATCCAGGGGCTGCAAGCGGTGGCGGTATTTCTGTTGCAAGGTCTTAAGCAGGGCCACCACTTTTTCCTTGAGCAGGCCCGGCACCAGCCACTCGCAGCGCAGGGCGTTGATCTGGTTTAGAGCGGGCAAGGGCAAGGACATGGTGACGCCATCATCTGCTGCGCCGGGGTCGTGCTTGTAGCTCAACTTGAACTGCTGGCCGCGATGGTCGAAGTAAGGTGGAAAGGCTTCTGTGGTGATGCCTTCCGCCTCGTGGCGCATCAACTGCTCTTTTTGCAGGAACAGCAGTTTCGGGTTTTCCTGCTCCGCCTCCCGCCGCCAGTGATCGAAGGCGGCCAGGGTGGTGATGTCCTCCGGCACCTTGCTGTCGTAGAAAGCGTGGATCAACTCTTCGTCCACCAGCACATCGGGCCGGCGCGACTTGTGTTCCATGTGCTCGATCTCGCGCATGAGCTTCTGGTTGTGCTGCATGAAGCGCCATTTCTTCAACCAGTCCTCATTCACATCGGCCCGCACCAGGGCCTCGCGGATCAGGATTTCCCGGCTCAACTTGGCATCCATGGGGCCGTAATGCACCCGGCGCCGGGCATGGATCAGCAGGCCGTGCAACGTCACCCGCTCCCAGGCCACCACCTGCCCCGGCCCCTTTTCCCAGTGGGGATCGAAGACATGGCTGCGCACCAGATGGGCACCCACCTGCTCCAGCCATTCCGGCTCGATGCGGGCCACGCAGCGGGCGAACAGGCGCGAAGTTTCCACCAGTTCCGCCGCCACGATCCAGCGCCCGGCCTTCTTCACCAGATGGGAGCCGGGGTGGATAAAGAACTTGATTCCTCGCGCGCCCAGATAGTGGGCCTCGTCTTCGCTCTTGAGGCCGATGTGGCCCAGCAAGCCCGTCAGCAGCGCCTTGTGCAGAGCATCGTAGGAAGCCGGCAGCTGGTTTTCCTTCCAGCCGTGCTCATGGCACAACGTCATCAGTTGACCATGAATGTCGCGCCACTCCCGCAGCCGTATCCAGCTGATGAAGTTCTGCCGGCACCATTGGCGTTGCTTGCTGCTGGTCTCGTGCTTCCACACCTCGTCGGCAGCCGTCCACAGCTTGAGCCAGGTCAGGAATTCCGACTTCTCATCCTTCCACTTGGCGTGGGCCTGATCGGCGCTGCCGGCCTGCTCCTGGGGCCGCTCCCGGGGGTCCTGGGCGGAGAGAGCCGACGCGATCACCAGCATTTCCTTGAGGCAACCCAGTTCCTTGGCGGCCAGGATCATGCGACCGATCTTCGGGTCCAGGGGCAACTTGGCGAGCTCCTGCCCTACGGCCGTAAGCCGCTTGTCGTCATCCACCGCACCCAATTCATTGAGCAATTGATAGCCGTCGGCAATCATCCTCGGCAAGGGCCGGTCGAGGAAAGGGAAATCATCCACATCCCCCAGGTGCAGGGACTTCATGCGCAGGATCACCCCGGCCAAACTGGAGCGCATGATTTCCGGGTCGGCGTGCACCGGTCGCTTGTTGAAGTCGTCCTCGGCGTAAAGACGGAAACACACACCCGAGGAAACCCGGCCGCAGCGCCCTGCCCGCTGCTTGGCCGCCGACTGGGCCACGGGCTCCACCTGTAACTGTTCCACCTTGTTGCGGTGGCTATAACGCTTGACCCGGGCGTCGCCGGTATCCACCACGTAACGGATGCCCGGCACCGTGAGGGAAGTTTCCGCCACATTGGTCGCCAGAATCACCCGGCGCCCTTGATGGGGAGAAAACACCCGGCTTTGTTCCTGGGCCGTCTGGCGGGCGAACAGGGGCAGCACTTCCAGCCCTGGCGGATGCTGCTTGCGCAGGGCTTCCGCCGCTTCACGAATCTCCCGCTCGCCGGGCAAAAAAACCAGCACATCGCCGGGACCGGTGCGATGGGCCTCACTTACCGCCTCGACAATGGCGTCGTTCACATCCACGTCCTTGCGCTCATCGAAGGGGCGATAACGCATTTCAATGGGGAACAGGCGACCGGATACTTCGATCACCGGCGCATCCTTGCCGTTCTGGGCGAAGTGCTTGGCAAATCGTTCCGCATCCAGAGTGGCCGAGGTAACAATCACCTTCAGGTCGGGCCGCTTGGGCAACAACTGGCGCAGATAGCCCAGCAGAAAATCGATGTTCAGGCTGCGCTCATGGGCCTCGTCGATGATGATGGTGTCGTACTGACGCAGCAGAGGATCACCCTGGGTTTCCGCCAGCAGAATGCCGTCGGTCATCAGCTTGATATAGGTGTCCGGGCTAGCGTTGTCGGTGAAACGAATCTTGAAACCCACGTAGCGGCCCAACTCGCTTTTCAACTCCTGAGCAATCCGCGTCGCCGTAGCCCGAGCCGCAATCCGGCGCGGCTGGGTGTGGCCGATCAGGCCGGCGCAGCCCCGACCCAGCTCCAGACAAATTTTGGGCAACTGGGTGGTCTTGCCGGAACCGGTTTCACCACAGATCACCACCACCTGATGGTCGCTAATGGCTTTGGCGATTTCATCCCGCCGGATGTTGACCGGCAGCGCATCGTCGTAATCAATCTTTGGGCGCGCCGCAAGGCGGGCTTCCAACCGGGCAGCTATCTGTTCCGGGCTGGCGCCTCGGCCTTGGCGGGGCTCATTGCGCCCCGAACCGCGACGGCTATTTCCGGCGTTCTTGCCCTTCTCAGGGGCGGCAGACACTTCGTCCGCTTTCGGCTGTTGCACCAGCAAACGGCGCAAATCCCGCAGATCCTTGATATCCCCGCTCACAGGATGACAAAGGAGCGGATTGCCCCAGCAAAACAAACGGCTTGTGGAAAATGCAGCATCGGAATGATTGTCTTGGTCGGCCCGGCTCTGGTGATGGCCGCAACCTTGCTATTCGGAATGAGGTCATTTTACCGGCCCAAGAGCAGCGCCGACCAAGTTCCCGTAGCAATCAAAGCCCCAGCATCACTACCAGGCTGATCGCTGTCACCAGGCAGAACACGGCAGTATCCACATCAAAGGCAGGCAAGGTCGGGGCGGCGTAAAAGGTTTCGGTGTTGTGGCAGTGATTCATGGCGGTCTCCTAGTGAAAGTGAGGCCATCTTGACGGGGTAAAGTCTCAGCACGTGAGACAGCTATCGACCCGATAAAAAATCATTGCAAGGCAGCCAGTGGCTCCGCTGCTAGACTGAGCCCAAGGGCTGCAACGACGGCCCACCCCTACAGAGTGCAAGGCCCCGACATGACCCCAAATTCCACCGCGACAACGGCCACTCCGGCCCAAGTCGCCCTGCCCCCAGCAGCACCGCGCTATGCAGCCCTCGGCGCGCCTTACCATCAAGCTGTAGCTCCTGCGCCCCTGCCCGATGCCCAGTTGCTGCATCTCAACCAGACCTTGGCAGTGGAACTGGGCCTGCCGCCCGAGAACAGCGCCGAATTATTGGCCGCACTCAGCGGCAACGCCTCCTGGCCGGATTACGCCCCTCTGGCCTCGGTCTATGCTGGTCACCAATTCGGCGTGTTCGTGCGCCAACTGGGGGATGGCCGGGCCTTGATGATTGCCGAAGTCCGGGACAAAAACGGTCAACGTTGGGAACTGCAACTCAAGGGCGCGGGGCGCACGCCCTATTCCCGTGGTGCCGATGGCCGCGCGGTGTTGCGTTCATCGATCCGCGAATACCTCTGCGCCGAAGCCATGCACGGTCTGGGCATTGCCACCACCCGCAGCCTGAGCCTGGTGGGATCGCCCGAGCCGGTCTATCGCGAAACGGCGGAAACCGCTGCCGTGGTCTGTCGCATCGCCCCCAGCTTTGTGCGCTTCGGCCACTTCGAGTTTTTCTACCACCGGGGCCAGTTCGAGCACCTCAAGCCTCTAGCCGACCACGTTATCGAGGAACACTTCCCCGAGTTGCTGACCATCACCGACGCCCCGGCCCGCTACGCCGCCTGGTTGAAGGAAGTTGTCGCCCGCACCGCCAAAATGGCGGCGCAATGGCAGGCCGTGGGCTTTTGCCACGGCGTCATGAACACGGACAATTTTTCCATCCTCGGCCTCACCATCGACTACGGCCCCTTCGGCTTTCTCGACTCCTTCCAGTGGGACCACATCTGCAACCATTCCGACGACGCGGGCCGATACGCCTACGGCAACCAGCCCCAGATCGCCCATTGGAACTGCTCCCGCCTGCTGCAAGCCACCCTGCCCCTGCTTTCCGACGATCAGGATCAGGCCGTGGAAATCGCCCAGGAGCTTTACCGCAGCTTCACCCCGGTTTTCCGCGATACCGCCGCCCGGCTCTGGGCCGACAAACTCGGGTTCAAGGAAGTCCGCGAAGGGGACAACAAGCTGATAGAAACCCTGCTGGCCCTGATGCACCAGAGCCGCTGCGACTTCACCGACAGCTTCCGCCGGCTGGCAAACATCAGCAGCGGCAATAGCACCGCTTCAGCCCCCGTTTCAGCCACAACGCCCAGCCTGCGGGACACCATGCTCGACATTGAAGCCTTCGACAGCTGGCTCGCCGACTACCGCGCCCGGCTGCTGGCGGAGGGCAACACCGACGATGCCGCCCGGGCCGCCGCCATGAACAAGGCGAATCCCCGCTATGTGCTGCGCAACCACCTGGCCCAGCGTGCCATTGAACTCGCCCAGGCCGGCGACAACAGCGAAATCGAGCGTCTGCTCAAGGTACTGGCCCATCCCTTCGACGAACTCCCCGGCCAGGAAGCCTATGCCGCCCCGCCGCCGGAAGGCAGTGAATCCATTGAGGTCAGTTGCTCTTCCTGACCGACCACCAAATCAACCCCAGCGGCAGGAACGCTTGACCCGCATCAAGACCAACATTCCCCAGCCGCCCTACAGTGCGCAGCTTTTATTGCCTGTGCGAGAGACTTTATGGACTTCGACCTGCTGATCATTGGTGCCGGCCCTGCCGGTTTGAGCCTTGCCCTGGGCCTGCGGGACTCGGGTTTGAAGATCGGTATCGTCGAACGACAGACCCGCAACGAGATCGCCAGCCCCAAGTTTGACGGCCGGGAAATCGCCCTCACCCACCATTCCATGGGCCTGCTCAAGGGCCTAGGTCTGGCCGAAGCCCTGTCTCCCGAGGTTTCCGTTCTCGCCAAGGCCCAGGTGGAAGACGGCAGTTCCGCCTACGCCCTCAACTTCACGCCCCCGGCCAAATCCGACGATCCCCTCGGCTATCTCATTCCCAACCACGCCATTCGCCAAGCGTTGTGGGATGGCGTTGCTGCCTGCGACAACATCACGCTGCTGGATAACCGCAGCCTTGCCGCCATCAACACCGGCGTCGATAGCGCCCGGGTTCGCACCTCCACCGGCGAAACCTTCAGCGCCAGGCTGGTGGTCGCCGCCGACAACCGTTTTTCCGAAACCCGCCGCCTGATGGGCATTGGCGCTTCCATGCACGACTTTGGCCGGACCATGATGGTCTGCCGCATGGAACACGAAAAGCCCCACAACCATGTGGCCCTGGAATGGTTCGACTACGGCCAGACTGTGGCTTTGCTGCCTTGCAACGGCAACGTCACCTCCGTGGTGATGACCCTGCCCGGCCATGAACATGCCCGCAATATGGCCCTGGATGAAACCGAATTCGCCCGGGAAATGGAACGCCGCCTCAAACACCGTTGCGGCGCCATGAAGCTGGTCAGCGAACGTTTTGGCTACCCCTTGGTCGGCGTTTATGCCCACCGTTTTGTCGGCCAGCGTTTTGCCCTGGCCGGGGATGCCGCCGTCGGCATGCACCCTGTCACGGCCCACGGCTTCAACTTCGGTCTGATTAGCCAGGAAACTTTGGGCAAGGAAATCCTCGCCGCAATCAAGAGCGGTCAGGACATCGGCAACCCCGTGGGCCTTGCCCGGTACGAGCGTACCCATCGTCTCGCCACCCTGCCCCTGTTCCTCTCCACCAACGCTGTCGCCACCCTATTCACCGACGACAGCGCCCCCGCCAAACTGGCCCGCAAACTGGCCCTGCGGGTCAGTAACCACCTGCCCTTCTTCAAGCAACAGGTCGCAGGAAGATTGTTGGCCCATCGGGCCTGACGTAGCAAAACAAACGGGGGCCAACGCCCCCGTGTCATCCTGCCCCCGTGTCACGCCACCCAAGCATTGCGCAGGGGTAGCGGCAGAAAACCGGCGAATCAGCCCGAAAGCTTTTCCACCAGCAGCGGCTTCACCCGGCCCAGCCAGGTGTCGATGCGTTCGTCGGTAAACATGCCCTGGGTGCGCTGGTCGATCACCAGCCCCACAAACTTGTCCCCCACCGCCGCAGCGGAATGGGCGTAGGTGTAACCCTCCGTGCTCCAGTCGTCGCCAATGATCTCGGCCCCGTAACCCTTGAACACCTCATAGAGCCGCATCAGGGAACTGGCAAAACGGTCCGAATACCGCTCCTGCGCCCCCAGGCCGAAGAAGGCGATGCGCTTGCCCACAAAGGCAGCCTTGTCCGCATCGGTCACCTGGGCCAGAAATTCCTCCCAATTGGCCTCAAGACAACCCGCCGTCTTGCCCGGGATTTCCTCAATGCCGTAGCTGGGCGTGCCCAAAATCAGCACGTCGTAGGCCGTCATCTCCGCCGGAGCGATGCGATTCACATTCACCGGCTTGTCAGCGATCTCGTCGCCCAACTGCTTGTGAATTTTCTTAGCGATCAAGCGGGTCGTACCGGTTTCAGTACCAAAAAATATGCCGATTTTGCTCATGGTGGATTGGGGTCGCAGGGTTCAGGAAAGGAGTGGCTTGTCGGGGAAGTGACAAGATTAAGTGTGCTGAATACTTATAGCGATAACTGTGCCTGTGGGCGGCTAAGTACCAGAAGCCGACTATTACCCTATTTGCCTCCAAGCAGCCACTGGAAATGCATCTGGTATATTGGATTACTATACTGACAAACGGAACATTAAATCATTGAAAAACATTAACTTAGTTCAACTTCAATATTCTGTATAAACACTGCTGAGCCTCTTTGTTGTAAAGCAATTTTCTTTTGTCACATGACCGTTGTACCTACAAAAGGAGCGTCGAGATGAAGCGCGCAATTGAGCAAGCAATCTTGAATAAAGTGCTAATTGAATTTTCGTACAGCGGCCATCCCCGGCTCATAGAACCTCACGTCCTCGGCATTAATGGTGGTGTTTTGCAGGTTCTCGGTTACCAAGTCGGCGGTAGCAGTAATTCTGGTGGCATTCCTGAGTGGCGACGTTTTGACTTACCAAAAATTTCCGAACTTCGCGTCACAGCTGAGATGTTTCTAGGAAAGCGCACTTTCCCATCAGGTAAGCACAGTTCTTGGGATCATCAAATTATTGTTGTTTCCTAGCAAAGCCCAACAACATTACATCCGACCTGTCGCGAAAATCTGCATCAATCCGCTAATTCAACGTTGGTCATCATGGAATTTATAACCGCAGTATTGCTGGAGATTAATCGTGTTGCTTAGCGTGTTTATCAGTTACTCAAGCGAAGATCGCGAATTAGCACTGAAATATTATGACCTTCTCGCGCAAGAAGGCACATCTCCGTGGATGGATGTGAAAAAACTTCTTCCTGGCCAAAACTGGGATGCTGAAATTGAGAAAGCGCTTAGCGATGCCCACGTCGTTATTCTGCTGCTAAGCAAGCGAAGCGTCAGTAAACGAGGATTTGTTCAACGAGAAGCAAACGAAGCAATTGAGCGCCTGAGATACAAGCAGCCCACAGACATATACGTCATTCCGCTGCTACTGGAACCATGTGACGTACCTGACCAAATTGCTCGGCGTTTGCAGTACGTCGACCTGAGTATTCAAGGCGCATGGGAGCAGGTACGAGCATCTCTCAAACTCGCTGCAGAGCAACAGTCCGTCGAGTTAGCACAAGGACTTAGCGTTGGCCCCTTTCAGGTATTTACGGAAAGGGGAGAAGACCAGTGGGAAGGTACTCCCGGACACGACACCAGGGTTGAGTATCCAAGATTCGAGTCCGCTTCACTCCCTGAGTTTGCAAATGAATTGACTCTATTCTTCGGTGGTCGTGCTACTAGGGTACTTCTTGAATCACGACAAAAACCGTGGGACCAATCTCCAGACTTGTTCGAAAATCGCAGCCGTTTTACATCCATGAACGGCCGCTGGGATGGATTTGGCATCGTACACGCAACAGATCGCTTGTTAAGTCTGACCTATGACATTGGCTGGTACGGTGCTGGAGCAGCACATCCAAACTCTTACTTTGAGACGTACAACTTTGCTTTACTTGATCGAATCTACATCCTGAATCTTGAGGATTTCTTTATTGAGATGAGTGCAGCACTTAAGCGTGTAAGCGAACTTTGCATTGCAGGACTGAGCCGAGACTACTGGAGCCGAATCGGGGAGAAACCTGATGGCGACGCTCTAAAGTGGTTCAACGAAGGTGCTGGAGAGAATCTGGATAACTTCACTGCTTTCACTGTTAGTCCAGATCACTTCACATTTCTTTTCTCGCCTTACCAAGTAGGACCATATGCAATGGGAAGTTGGAGCGTCGATGTTTCCTATTACGACCTACTGGACGTGCTTAAGCCTAATGGCCTGCACACGTTGGCAGCAAAGCCTTTATAGGGACTGATGCCCCCACCCTTTCCGCTTTTCCGCCGATGAAGATGATTTGTGGCCGGTACAGGCGATACGGGCTTCGGTTCTTACCGACGCACCGCGTTTTGAACACATGGTGGTTTCAGCAACGGGCCAGATGGCAATGATGCGCACCATTGCACCGGAAATCTTTTGCGAGTTCAAACGCTGGATGGCCGACAAGGCTCAGGATCGCCCGGAGCCAAAGCGTCGCCGGGACAAGCATCAGGCCGCAATTGTTCAGGAATTGCTGGATCAGGGCTTGCTGCTGGGCGGAGCGATCTCTCAAGAATGAACTCCGGATTTTGCAAAAGCCACAGTGATTTCCAAAAATCAGAATACATAAGCCTGAAAAATGGCGACCATCAAAAAATACCGCTCAACCATGCGGTATCAATTTAGCCAAATATTCTGATGGCCCCATGTATTTCGATTATCCGAAAACACTGCGCCAAAGCGCCATTCCTTGAACGGCCTTGAAAACCGCCGCTATTCGCCCCGAAACCGGCTCATCTGCCGCCGGTCGCGCTTGGTGGGTCGGCCCCTCTGGTCTTCGCCGGGGACGGGGGCCAGTTTGCGTAGTTCGGCTTCTTTGGCGCGTTTTTCCAGGCTCTCGGCGGTTTCTTCGTAAAGCAGGCGGGCTTCTGGCGCGGGGCGGCGTTGTTCGTTGAGGGCAACGACGATGACTTCGTATTCCTGCTCGCCGGCGCGGATGTGCAGGCGGTCGCCGGGTTTTACGTCTTTGGCGGGTTTGACGTTGGCGCCGCCGAGCTTGACCTTGCCGCCATCCACGGCGTCGGAGGCGAGGCTGCGGGTTTTATAGAAGCGGGCGGCCCAGAGCCATTTGTCGAGGCGCACGGCGTTTATTCCGCGGTTTGTGGTGCGAAGAAGGCTTCCACGTCGGCCACTTCCCGGGTGCGTTTCATGGGCGGCAGGGAGCGCCAGATGGCTTTGCCGTACTGTTTTTCCACCAGCCGGGGGTCGCAGATCATGAGCACGCCCCGGTCGGTTTCGGCCCGGATCAGGCGGCCGGCGCCCTGCTTCATGCTGATGACGGCTCGGGGCAATTGGTATTCGAAGAAGGCGTTGCGGCCCTGCTTTTTCAGGTGCTCGATGCGGGCGGAAAGCACAGGGTCGTCGGGCGGGGCGAAGGGCAGCTTGTCGATGACCACCAGGGACAGGGCATCGCCGGGCACGTCCACCCCTTCCCAGAAGCTTTGGCTGGCGACGAGGATGGCGTTGCCGACGCGGCGGAAGCGGTCCAGCAGTTCGCTGCGGGAGCCTTCCCCTTGCAGCAGCAGGGGAAAGTCGTGGCCGCCCCGCTCCAGCTTGTCCTTGAGCAATTCGTGTATGCGGCGCATGGCCTTGAGCGAGGTGCACAGAACAAAAGTGCGACCGCCGGCGGCAACGATGGCGGGCCAGGCGGCATCCACCACGGCATCGGTGTAGTCCGGCGTGTTGGGCTCGGGCATGCCCTTGGGGCAATACAGCAGGCCGTGGTTGTCGTAGTCGAAGGGGCTGCCCCAGAGGCCGGTGTCGGCGTCGGTGATGCCCAGTTCGCCGCAGTAGTGGCCAAAGTCGTTGCCCACGGCCAAGGTGGCGGAGGTGAAGATCCAGGCCCGGGGCGAGCCTTCGAGCTGGCGCTGGAAGATTTCGGCCACGGACAGGGGTGTCATGTTGAGGGCCAGGGACTGGCTGTAGACCTCGATCCACTTGACCCAGGCTTCGTCCTTGGCGGCTTCTGCCTCGGTGCCGGCGGGCACCTGGCCGCTGGCCTGCCAGCGCTTGAGGCGGAGCATGACTTCACCGGTGCGGCGGGCGCAGTTGTCGATGCCCTCGGAACGACCGGCCTGGGCTTCCAGATGCCGGGCGAGGCCGCCCAGGGCCTGGGCCACGGTGGCGAGGCAGTCGTTGAAATCCTTGTCGTTGCCTACCCGCTCGAAGGGCAGCCGGGCGTTTTCGGCACGGACGGCCAGACGCAGGTCCCGGGCGGCTTTGTCCAGGGTGCGGCAGGCGTCTTGCAAGGGCGGGTAATCCTTGGCTTCGGCGATGGCTTCGTTGCGGCTATCCCGGGCCAGCTCGATCAATTGGGCGGTGCCCAGGCTTTCGCCGAAAAACAGGCTGGCCACTTCGGGCAACTGGTGGGCTTCGTCGAAAATGACGGCGTTGCAGGCAGGCAGCAGCTCACCCAGGCCTTCATCCCGCAGCATCACATCGGCAAAGAAAAGGTGGTGATTGACCACCACCACATCCGCTACCAGAGCCTCGCGGCGGGCGTTGGCGACGAAGCATTCCTTCAGGTCGGGGCAATCCTGGCCGAGACAGTTGTCCCGGGTGGACGTGGCCAATTGCCAGACCGGGGAATCCTCGGGTACGGCGGCCAGTTCGGCCTTGTCGCCACTGCGGGTGACCTTGGCAAAGCGGGCAATGGTGCGCAGGTGGCCGACGTCTTCCTTGCTCTGCAAACGCCCGTCCTGCTGGGCCCGAGCCAGATGGTAGGGACAGACGTAGTTGGCGCGGCCCTTGAGCAAGGCAATGGTGGCGCCCACCTTGAGGGCGTCGCGAACCATGGGCAAGTCGCGGTTGAAAAGCTGATCCTGCAGGGTTTTGGTGCCGGTGGAAACGATGATCTTGCCGCCGGAAAGCAGCGCTGGCGCCAGATAAGCGTAGGTCTTGCCGGTGCCGGTGCCGGCTTCGGCGACGAAAATCTTGTTTTCTTTCATGGCCGCTTCGATACGCAGGGCCATTTCCCGTTGCTGGGAACGCAAGCGGAAACCGGGAATCGCCGTGGCCAGCAGGCCCTCAGCAGAGAAAACGTCGTTCAGATCAGGCATGGGGGCGGCGATGGTAGCACGGGGCCTGCAAAGCCTCTGATACCGTGACATTTGTCATATATATAAATAATTAATAGAATTGCGGGCTTAACTCCCCAGGGCATTCCCCAATGACCAAGGTTCTCAAGCACGCAGAAGCGATTACCCGCTACCGGGATCACGCGCTTGTGGACATTGCCTTGGCCACCTCCTTGATCGACCTGCTGCAACCGCAACGCAAACACTTGTCGGTGCGGCTGTTTCGCGTCCATGAGGAACGGGGCCATGTGCAGGTGGAATTGACGGCCTGGAACCACGGCCAGACTGTGGAGTTCGCCGACTGGAACGGCCCGGTCACCCTGCCTGATGCGCTGTATCAAGCCATCGAATTGCAGGTGATCCACACCGACATGGTGCGGGAAAAAGGCCGGGGCACCATGCACTACTGCTGGTTTCCCATCGTCCATGAAGACACGCCCTTGGCCTGTCTCGAAATCTCGGCCAACCGGCCCCTAACGGTACAACTGCTGTCCCTGATTGACGGCATGCTGGGCCTGTATCGCAACTACCTGAGCCTGCTGCAATACAGCCAGGTGGATACCCTGACCCGCTTGCTCAACCGCAAGACCTTCGAGGACAGCCTGCAAAAGCTGCTGCGCAGCCCCGACGGTACTTGCAATGACAACAAGGATGCCGAACGACGCAGCGAAGAAGGTATCGCCTGTGACTGGCTGGCCATCTTCGATATCGACCATTTCAAAGCAGTCAACGACCGCTACGGCCACCTCTTCGGCGACGAAGTGCTGCTGCTGATGTCGGACATCATGCGGCAGGTGTTTCGTCGTCGGGACAAGCTGTTCCGCTTCGGCGGCGAAGAGTTCGTGGTGATCCTGCGCCGTACCTCGGAAAGAAACGCCCTCAAGGTGATGGAACGCTTCCGCCAGTCCGTGGAAAACCACCGTTTCCCCCAGGTGACCGGGGTGACGGTCAGCCTCGGCCTGACCCAGGTACGACTGGGCGACAACCCCACCACCGTGCTGGGCCGGGCAGACGAAGCCCTTTACTACGCCAAGCAGAACGGTCGCAATCAATTGCAGTACTACGAAACCCTGGCCGCCCAAGGCAAGATTCCGCTGCAAGTGGTCAATACCGAAGCCGAGCTTTTTTAAGGGCAGCGTGCCAGAATCCCTGACCCTGACCGGGGCTTCTGCGATTCCGACTAGAGAAAACCCGGTGATCGTGCTAAGGTGACATCCTATCTCTTGGGGTTTTCGCCCCTGTAGGAGCCGATCATGGTTAGCCCTCTCACCAGCACCACCGCCACCATCAGCAGCCTTTCCAGCCCGCTGACGAGTAACAGCCAGTCCGCGAAGCAGACTGAACAGAACACCCAGGCCAATTCCTTTGCTGACCAAAAGGTTGCGACCCGTTCAACGGACACCGCCACCACGATCAAGCAGGATGCCGCCAAGGCAGCCGAAAAGTCGGCGGAGAGCGTTGCTGCTCAGCGTAATGCCACCCGTGTGACCATTAGCCAGCAACAGCCTGAACCAAGCACAGCCAACCGCAACACCAAGCCGGTGGATCAATACAAAGCGGTATCAGCCATTCGCAGTTGATTCGCGACGGATTACCAGTTCAGAACTGGTGAAAAACAAAAGGCGCCCAGGGCGCCTTTGTTGTTTCTACCGAGCCGTTGCGGCAACGGGATTACTTCAATTAGCCCCACTCCAGCGTTGCCCCACCTGAGCGCCGGCATACCACTTGAGCAGCGCAGCACTACCGACAGCATCGCTTGGCTGCCAGGGAGCCGTATCCGGGGCGCCAACGGCCTGATAGGGGCCGTGCTTGACCTCGAAGATGACACCGCCCTCGTCCAGGGACAGAACCGCGTGCCATTGCCCGGCAGGGTTTTCTTGCACCTGACAGTCTTCGCCTAGCACCGTGCGACCGGTGACGACACCGGCATCGTCAAAATGCAGCACAACAAAGCGGCCCCGCAGGGGATAGAGCAACTCGAAGGTTTGCGGATGACGATGGACCTGAACCACGGTATCGGGCTCCATGGCGATAGCCAAGCGCTGTACCGGATCGGACAGGTCACTGTGAAGATTGAAGTTGGCCCGACGACGGGGCGATGCCTGGGCCTGTTTGACCAGATCATCCAGCAGGATTTTGTTGAGTTGTTTCATTTAACGATCAGTTCCATCTAAACATCAAAGCAGTACAGGTGCATCCGGCAGTTCATTGGGGCGGGCGCCCTGGGCGGGGAAATGGGCTGACAGCAGGCCACTGGCACCCTGCAAGGCCTGAATGACACCATCACGATATTCACCACGGGCAAAGTGCTTTTCCATGCCACGGCAAAGGCTATCCCATTCCGCTTGCGGTACTTTGGCGGAGATACCCCGGTCAGCGAGGATTTCGACCTTGCGATCCACCATCTGTACGTAAATCAGGATGCCGCAATTTTCTTCGGTGTCCCACACCTTCAACTGGCTGAAAACCTCGATAGCCCGTTGCCGGGGCGTAAAGCCGCGCAGCACATGCAAAGTATTGAGGGGGCCTTCGACCACAAAGCGCAACTCGCCGCGATGGTGGGATTCGGATTCGGCAATAGCCGCGCCGATGGCCTTGAGATCAGCAGCCCGAAAGGCGCGGCGGGTCCACCAAGTCGACATGAGCAGATGACGAAGCAATCTTGAGAATTTCATTACCAGTCCCCCGACGCGCCGCCGCCGCCAAAACCACCGCCACCACCGGAAAATCCGCCGCCCGACGAGGAACCCCAGCCCCCTCCTCCGGAAGAAAATCCGCCACCGGTACGACCGATGCCGAGCAGGGCCAAAACAAAAACGGCGATGGCAGCACCAATGCCGAACAGGATCGATGCGGTCGCCAGATAGACGATGACACCAATGACGCCCGCCGCCACAACATAGCCCATGATGCCGAACAGGGAATGGAGAATGCCTGCGGCGAAGATCAGGCCGAAGGCCACTGTACCGGGGTCTTGCCACCAGGAGGACGCACCATCACTGGAAGAATTATCCGTTGCTGTTTCAGCGGGAGTATCCGCAGCTTCGCCCGTTCGTCCCAGCAGATCGCCGAGGGTTTTGACGGCATCCTGCAGTCCGCCGAAGTAATCACCCTGTTTGAACTTTGGCGCCATTTGCTCACTGACAATGCGCTTGGCGATGGCGTCGGGCACGGTACCCTCAAGGCCATAGCCCACTTCGATACGCATGCGCCTGTCGCTCTTGGCGACGATAATGATCAGGCCGTCATCCACGCCCTTGCGCCCCAGCTTCCAGGCTTCCGCCAGCCGGATGCCGAATTGCTCGATGGTTTCAGGTTTGACGCTGGGCAATAGGAGGATGCCGATCTGGGCACTCTTCTCGGTTTCGATCTGCTTCAGACTAGCCTCAAGCTGGGCTTTCTGCCCGGCATCAAGGGTATTGGTCAGATCAGTGACCCTGCTTTGCAAGGGCGGAATGGCAACTTCATCAGCTGCCCCCGCCTCCAGGGACAAACCCAGCAGAGGCAGACACAGCAGCCAAAGGCAGAGCAGGCAGCGACGCACGGAGGCTTACTTGGCGGGGGCGTCGAACTTGATGGCGGGGGGCGTGGCGGCAGCCTTTTCGTCGTCCACCGTGAAGTTGGCCTTGGGCTTGGCCCCCGTCACCATGGCAGTCAGATTGTTGGGGAAGGTACGCACCGACACGTTGTATTCCTGCACCGCCTTGATGTAACGATTGCGGGCCACGGTGATGCGATTCTCGGTGCCTTCGACCTGGGCTTGCAGGTCGCGGAAATTGGCGTCGGCCTTCAACTGAGGATAGTTCTCGGACACCACCAGCAGGCGGGACAAGGCGCCGCCCAGTTCGGACTGGGCTTTTTGGAATTTGGCAAAGGCTTCGGGATCATTCACCAGCTCCGGCGTGGCCTTGATGCCGGCAACGCTGGCCCGGGCTTCGGTGACCTTGGTCAGCACCTCTTTTTCGTGGGAGGCATAGCCCTGGACGACGGACACCAGATTGGGAATCAGGTCGGCCCGGCGTTTGTACTGGTTGAGCACTTCAGACCAGGAGGCGTTCACTGCCTCGTCGTTGATCTGGATCTGGTTGTAACCACAACCGGAAAGCAAAGTTGCCGCAAGGGCAAGAACAGCCAGCAAACGAAATTTCATGGGAACTCCCACAGGTGAGTTAGGTGAATCGGACAGGGCCGTAAATGATGGCCGGAACGACGATTTTCAAGTCGGGGATGATAGGCTCATTGCCTTTCAAAAAGGAGACCCCGCCCGTGAGTTACGACAACAACAATATCTTCGCCCGCATCCTGCGCGGCGAGCTTCCCTGCATCCGGGTTTATGAAGACGAAAACACCCTGGCCTTCATGGACATCATGCCCCAGTCGGAAGGTCATACCCTGGTGATCCCCAAGGAAGCAGCCGCCACCATTCTGGACATCTCGCCGGCCATGTTGGCCACAACGATTCAGACCACCCAGCGTATCTCCCAGGCCGTGAAAAAAGTGACAAACGCACCGGGCCTTTTGATCGCCCAGTTCAATGGTGCCGAAGCGGGCCAAACCGTACCCCATTTGCACTTTCACATCATCCCCCGTCGCGGCGGTGAAGCCTTGCGCATTCATGCCAGTGAAAAAGCCGACATGACAGAGCTACAGGCCCTGGCCGAAAGGATCAAGGCAGAATTGAACTGATGCAAGACAGGTGCTTTTTTGATCCAAATCAGCCCCTGTCAAAACACCCCCCCCACACAGAGAATTGACTTTAGTTATAGTACTTAAGGTATATGCTTGCCCTATGTACTTTGACTAGGTCTTAAAACAATTACACGATGATTGAGCACTCTCCTTTTCAGGACTTCGCGCTTGGGTTTTGTCTCGCACCTCATTCTGACCATGTCGGAGTGACCACGCGATGATGCCCGCCAAATTCGACAATCTTTCGCCGTTTCATTTACGTTTATTGGCCGGAGTTGCCTTACTGGTATCGCTGACCAGCATCAGCTTTCACTGGTGGCGTTTGGACGTTTCCAATCGAGTAATGGAACAGGATGCCGTAGGTCAGATTGCACTGCGTTCAGAAGAACTGGTGGGCGCGGTAGCGGGACAAACCGAGGCCACTCTGCGTATGGTTGATTACACCTTGCAACACCTTCGGGATGAGTATGTCGAAGGTGGTGACATTGACCGGAACCTGCGCTCCCTTTACAACCACTTTCCTACCAATGCTATTGCCCAGATTGGTGTGATTGATCCCAATGGCTATCTGATCTGGTCCAGTGCTGGAGTGTATGGTCACATTTATCTTGGTGACCGGGAGCATTTCAAGACCCATCTCGGCACAAAAGAAGACAAGCTGTTCATCAGTCATCCTGTTCTAGGCCGCGCAACAGGGGCTTGGTCTATTCAATTTTCCAGATCGATCTGGCGCAAAGGTCAGTTTCTCGGGGTCATGGTGTTATCCATGTCACCGCAATACTTTGCCGATGCCTACAAAGACATGCTGCTACGGGAAACCGATGTCGTTTCCCTGTTCCGGCTTGATGGCGCCTACCTGAGCCGGACTCCCAGCGTCATTGAGGCTATGGGAAAAGTTTTGCCCAGCGATCGTCCTTTCCTTGTAGCAGAAGCGCCGAGCCGGGGTATTTTCCGTAGCAAGGGGCTATTCGACAAAGTTGACAGAACCTACGCCTGGCATAAGTTGCAGAGCTATCCGGTCATCGTCAACGTTGGCATCGATGAGGCTGCGCTACTACTCCCGGTAACTCAGGAGATCCATCAGAGCCGCAAACTGGCGGCATGGGGCAGTTTGATGGTTCTCTTGCTCACAGGAATTGTCTGCACCCTCCTCTTCCGTGCGGCTCGCCAACAACAGTACCTGCTCATTAACGAAAAGCGCTATCGCTCGTTTTTTGAGAAAAACACCTCGATAAAAATGGTGATTGATCCAGACAACGGCCATATCGTTGATGCAAATCCGGCCGCCGTTAGCTACTACGGCTACCCACTGGAAAAACTACTGACATTGAATATCAGTGACATCAACTGCCTACCTCCAGACAAACTGCAGGCAGAGATGCGAAGCGCCAAGGCTGACCAGCGCAATTACTTCCGTTTTCGCCATCGTCTTGCATCGGGAGAAGAAAGAGACGTCGAGGTTTATTCCGGAACCGTGGAAGACGGAGAAAAAAAGTTACTCCTTTCCATTGTTCACGATGTCACATCCCATTACGAACTGGAACAGCGCCTTAAGGCCAGCGAAGCACTCCAGCGCAGCCTGATTTCCACCATGGCAGAAGGTGTTGTCGTGGTGAACGACAAGGGAGGAATTACCACTTGGAACAAATCTGCATTAGATATTCTTGGCGTTTCGGCCAATGACCTCCAGACCCGTAATTTTGTACTGCTCACAGCCAATGGCAACAAGCTAGACCTGAGTAACTACCCATCCCTACGCGCTGCCCATGGTGAAGTCCTTGACCATGAACTCTATGGGGTGATGAATGCTGATGGATCTTGTCGCTGGATTACCGTCAATAGCCGCTTGTTACGCCCTGACAACAAGGTAGCAACAGACGCTGCAGTCCTCTCTTTTTCTGACATTACAAGACTGGTTGAGGCAGAAGAATCCCTACGATTGGCCCAGTCAGTGTTTGAGGTAGCCGGCGAAGGCATATTGGTTACTGATGCCAACAACAAAATCATCGCGGTGAATCCAGCCTTTACCCAATTGACCGGCTTCAGTGCTGAGGAAGCCATCGGCCAAACACCATCTTTGCTGGCATCTGGTCGCCACGATGCCGACTTCTACCTGGACATGTGGAAACGATTGGTACGGGATGGTCATTGGGAAGGAGAAATCACCAATCGCCGCAGGGATGGTCAGACTTACATCGAATGGCTGCGCATCACCGTTGTCCCGGAACGTCCTGGTCACAGTCGGCGCTATATCGCCATATTCAGCGACATCACTGACCGGAAACGTGAAGCGGAAGCAGTATGGCGTCAGGCAAACTTCGATGCACTGACTGGACTAGCCAATCGCAAACTGCTGGAAGACCGTCTGAACCGAGCAATTGCCCACGCTAACCGCAAACATGCAATGGTGGCAGTTCTCTTCATCGACCTGGACAAATTCAAGCCGGTTAATGATCAATACGGCCACGCGGCCGGTGACGAGTTACTCAGACAAGTGTCTCGCCGCCTTGAGCATTGCCTGCGTGATGAGGATACGGTAGCGCGTTTGGGCGGTGATGAGTTTGTTGTCGTCTTGCCTGACCTGCATGTTTCGGAGGTCCCGATCAAGGCTGCCGAGAAAATCGTCGCCATACTTTCCGAGCCCTTCAAGGTCAGTGACAACTTCATCGAAATTTCCTGCAGCATCGGCATCAGCCTGTTCCCAAGGGATACAGACAATGTCGAAACGTTGATCGCTAAAGCTGACTCAGCCATGTACGCAGCCAAACAAGCGGGCCGGTCAACTTGGCAATGTGCCTGACAATCCCAGGACAAAATGGTCACTTCCTTCAAAATCTTTGACCATTATCAAAGCAAGGTTTTTTAGGCAAAAAAAGGCCGGGCGGTATAAACCAGCCCGGCCGAAGGTGCAGAGAGAAGATTAAGCAGAACGCTGTCTTGCTGCTGCGGTACACCACTGGAGGAGAAACAACAAATGAAACTGGGGTGGCGACGTCCTTATTCGTCGTCGTCACTGCCTGCGCCATCACGGCGCGGGACTGTTTGCGGATCGCAGGTAATACCGCGATAGATTTCTACCCGGTCGCCGGGCCGCAGATCGGCATCCAGCTTGACCTGACGACCAAAGACACCAACCTTCTGGGTCGACAGGTCGATATGGGGAAACATTTTGAGGATGCCGGACTTCTCGATGGCATCCGTCACCTTGGCATCATCCGGCACCTCAATGGTCAGCCAGATTTGCTGGGCAGCTTCGGAATAGGCAACGCCAACTTGCATGACAAAGTCTCCTAGTGATCAGGCGAGAGCGTGGCCGGCGGACTCAGTCACTTCTTGACCGGTCTTGACCTGATACACACGCTTGGCGGCGAGCAGACAACCCAGCACAAGGAAGCCGCCGGGGGGAAGAATCATCATCAGGAAACCGCCGTAGTTGGGAATCGCGGTGATTTCGAGGAACTTGAACGAAGAACCCAGCAGCAGACTGGCTTGAGAGAACAGCGTGCCGGCTCCGAGGAATTCGCGGATCAGGCCGATGGAGGTCAAGGCAATGGTGAAACCTAGGCCCATGAACAGGCCGTCCATCCCGGAAGGTAGTACCGGCTCCCGGGCGGCAAAGGCTTCAGCCCGGCCCAGCACGGAGCAGTTGGCCACGATCAGGGCGATGTACATGCCCAGCACTTTGTACAGATCGTGCAAGTAGGCATTGAGGGTCAAATCCACCACCGTCACCAGGGTGGCAATCAATACGATGTAAACCGGGATACGAACCTGGGGCGTGACATACATGCGCACGCTGGACACCAGCATATTGGCCACGGCCAACACCGCTGTCGTCGCCAGGCCCATACCCAAGCCGTTGGTACCGCTAGTGGTCACCGCCAGAGTGGGACACATGCCCAGCAACTGGGAGAACACAACGTTGTTGTCCCACAGACCGTCCTTGGCAATTTTGCTGTAACTCATGACAGGCTCCTTATTTCACTTGCTGCTGAGGATCTTGATGGGGACCGGACTGCTCGTGCACCAGCTTCTTCTCTTCTCCGGCAGCAGCCAGGATTTCAGCCTTATGGGCGTCGAAGAACTGCAGGCCTTCACGAACAGACTTGACGACGGCACGAGGCGTAATGGTGGCGCCGGCAAACTGATCAAAAACACCACCATCCTTCTTCACGCCGAATTTCTCGACCGGTGTATTCACCAGGGACTTGCCGTTGAAGCTGAGAATCCAGTCGGTCTTGGCAATTTCAATCTTGTCGCCCAAGCCGGGGGTTTCACTGTGTTTGATGACGCGCACGCCGAGCAAGGTACCGGCAGTATCAACGCCCATCAGCACCACCACATCGTTGGCATAGCCGCGATTGGCCTGCTGGAATACTGCGCCCTTGGCTTCGCCCTTGAGACGGGCGCGATAGACCTGGACATCCCGACCCTTGTCATCCTTGACGGTGACCTTGTCTTTGAGCAGATCGTTGTCAGCAAAACCTTCCGGCAGCACCTGAGCCAGGGATTGTTGAAGATCGCGCCGCTCGGCATCCTCGATACCCTTGTGGGTGCCCAGATCGGCAAAGGCCAGAGTCACACTCGCGGCAAGGGCGATCACGCCCAGAGCGGCTGCGTGATAACCCAATTTTTCTCGCAAATCCTGAATGCTCATGTCAGTTCACCTTGTCTGCCACAATGGGTTTGCCACTCCGGTTACGGCCGTAGATACGGGGCTTGCATACGCGGTCAATAATCGGCGTCATGATGTTCATCAGCATCACGGCAAAGGCAACACCTTCGGGATAACCGCCCCAGCTACGAATGATCCAGGTGAGGATGCCGATACCCAGACCAAACAGAATCTGACCAAAGGCTGTGTTGGGCGAAGTCACGTAATCGGTCGCGATAAAGAAAGCACCGAGGATGATCCCGCCGGAAATCAGATGGGTGCCGGCCGGCAGGTAATGGGCCGGATCAATACCGTGGGCAATCGCGGCGGGGATCATGACACCGGCCAATACTGCGGCGGGAATGTGCCAGGTAATGATGCGCAACCACAGCAACAGCAAGCCACCACCCGCCACCAACAGAGAAGCGGTTTCCCCCAGGCTGCCCTGACGGAAGCCTTCCACGGAAAGCAGAGGAACGGTGTTTTGAGCGAAGGCCTGAACCAGATCAAGACCTCGGCTCATTTCCGTCTTGGAAAAACCCAGCAGTGAAGCACTTGCGATGGCATCGAAAGCCTTGGGAATACCGGTCAAGGTAATCATCAA
Source organism: Rhodocyclaceae bacterium (assembly GCA_036504515.1). Lineage (GTDB taxonomy): Bacteria > Pseudomonadota > Gammaproteobacteria > Burkholderiales > Rhodocyclaceae > AWTP1-18. The sequence goes on along the minus strand of DASXVA010000009.1, from coordinate 349,663 downwards.
GCCTTGATGCAGGCTGGGTGCATCAGCCAACGTAATTGGCAGAGGTGTCACCCAAGTCGTCATGGGCACGGGGAAAGAGATCAGCAGGACAACCCGGGCAACCATGGCGGGGTTGAAAGGGTTTTGGCCCAGACCGCCGAACACTTGCTTGCCAAAGATCGCGGCGAAAAGACCGCCGACCACGCCAATCCACCAAGGAGCCCAGGGAGGCAGGGAAACGGCCAGCAACCAGCCGGTCAGGGCAGCAGAACAATCCATCAAAACAGGCTTGGCCTGTTTGCCCATCAGACGCAGGCAAAAGGCCTCGCCACCGATGGTGGAAAGAATGGTGATGGTCCAGAGGAAAATCGCCGGCCAGCCGTAGAGCCAAAAACCGTAAATCGTCGCCGGGGCCAGAGCGATCATCACCCAGGACATCACATTGCTGACGTTTTTGGAGATGTAGGTATAGGGGGCGGCAACCACTTGGGGCTGGTTCATGATGCGGCTCCTTCAGTGGTGGATTCTTGAGCAACTGCGGCAGCAGCGCCGAGGGAAGTGGCCCCTCCTGCGGCTTCAGCAGCCTTGGCGGCAGCCCGGGCGGCTTTGCGTTTGGCTGCGGCTTCGGCCTTCTCAACCGCTTCGCGCTCAAGGCGAGCGGTACGGGCTTCGGCCAGACGCTTGGTGGCGTCGGTGCGCAGCTTGGCGCGTTCCTGGGAATACAGTTCGCCCTTGGCGTGGTTGAAGTACTGCACTAGGGGAATATGGGACGGGCAGATAAAGGAACAGCAGCCACAGGCGATGCAATCGGACAGACCGTAGGCTTCGGCACCTTCCAGGTCGTCGGCGCGGATGTGGGCCGCCATTTCCAAAGGCAGCAAACCCATGGGGCAAGCCTTGGAGCAGCTACCGCAACGGATGCAGGGACCGGCTTCAGGTACTTCGGCTTCCTTGGCACTGAAGGCAAGAATGCCGGAGGCGCCCTTCACTACCGGCGTCTTGCCGTGGGGCAAGGGGGTACCCATCATGGGACCACCAAGAATCAAACGGGCCGGGGTTTCCTTGATACCGCAGAAGGCCACCAGTTCTTCCACCAGGGTGCCGATGGGGGCAAAGATGTTGCCGGGTTTTTCAACGGCACCACCATTCACGGTGACGATACGTTCCACCAGGGGCTGGCCGAGACGGATGGCCTTATGCACGGCGGCACAAGTGGAGACGTTATGCACCAGCACGCCCAGTTCGGCGGCACGGGCATCGGCAGGCACTTCCTTGCCGGTCAGCACTTGGATCAATTGCTTATCCGAACCCATGGGATACCAGGCGGGCACAGGACGAATATGGATGTTGTCGAAACCTTCGGCGGCCTTTTTCATGGCGGCGATGGCTTCCGGCTTGTTGTCTTCGATACCGACTAGGGCCTGACGGGCACCGATGGCATACATGACCAGACGCACGCCGTCGATCACCTGATCGGCATAGCCACGCATGATGGCGTCGTCACTGGAAAGATAGGGTTCGCACTCGCCGCCATTGACGATCAGGGTGCTGACTTCCAGACGCTTGCCCAGACTGAATTTCACCGCTGAGGGGAACGTTGCGCCGCCGAGACCTACCACGCCAGCAGCGGCCGTGAGCTTGGTAATGTCTTCTGGTTTGAGGCTGAAAGGGTCGGCCACACCATGACACTCGATCCACTCATTCTTGCCATCGGACTCGATGGTGATGGCAGGCAGAGTCAGGCCCGAAGGATGGGGAGCGGTGATATCGCCGATGGCGATAATGGTTCCCGATGTCGGTGCGTGTATCGGTGCAGAAATATTGCCACCGGGTTCCGCAATCATTTGCCCCTTGAGGACTCTCTGTCCAACCAGCACGACGGGACGGGCAGCGGCACCCACGTGCTGAACAAGGGGTACGTAAAGCCGGGCAGGCGTCGGCAGATGACGCAGGGGCACATCGGCAGCGGGACGCTTGTGATCGTCCGGATGCACGCCCCAGCGCGGTTTCTTGAAGATGTTTTCCATGAAGCCCATCGTGATTCTCCTGTATGCGCTTAGGCAGCCACAGCGGGCTTGGGCCAGACCCAGTGCTGCACGGTAACGGGCACCGGCTTCATGGTCATGGCTTCAGTAGGACAGCGATCAACGCAACTGCTGCAACCGGTGCAGGCTTCGCGGATCACGGCGTGAATCTGTTTGGCGGCACCGATGATGGCGTCGGTGGGACAGGCCTTGATGCAGCGGCAGCAGCCGATGCAAATGTCTTCCGAGACGAAAGCGATCTGGGGACCGTCATCCTTCACTTGGGACATGTCGAGTGAAATGCCCAACTTGGCCACCAGGGACACGGCCAGTTCCTTGCCACCGGGAGGGCAGACACTGGCAGCCGCCTTGCCATCCGCCAGGGCATTGGCCGCACCGGCACAACCAGCAAAACCGCATTGACCGCAATTGGAGCCCGGCATCATGGCCAGGATTTCGTCCACAACCGGATTGGTTTCCACCTTGAAAATCCGGTCTGCAACGCCCAACACCAAACCCAGGAACAATCCCAAGGCAGTGAGGCTGAAAATGGCGGCGATCATGATTTGCTTCTCCTGATGGCTAGAGACTTAGTTCACCGGCAAGCCTGAGAAGCCCATGAAAGCAAGGGCCAGCAGACTGGCAGTAATGAAACTGATGGGGGCACCGGCAAAGGCGGCAGGCACGCGGGACAGGGCCAGGCGCTCACGGATACCGGCGAACATGGCCAGGACTAAAGTGAAGCCGACGGAGGAACCGAAGCCGAACAGCACGGCATAAACGAAGGGGCTCTTTTCCTGAGCGCTCACCAGGGGCAGACCGAGCACGGCGCAGTTGGTGGTAATCAGGGGCAGGTAGATGCCCAAGGTCTGGTACAGATCAGGACTGGTCTTCTTCACCACCATTTCGGTAAATTGCACGACGGCGGCAATCACCAGAATGTAGGAGAGGATGCGCAGATAAAGGATGTCGTAGGGCAGCAATACCCAGTTTTCCAGCATCCAGCAAAAAGCGCAGGCCAACGTAATCACAAAGGTCGTGGCGAGGCCCATGCCAACGGCACTGTCCATTTGTTTGGACACGCCCATGAAGGGACAGAGGCCAAGAAACTTCACCAGCACTACGTTATTCACGAGGGCGGTGGATATGAGCATCAGGATGTAGGCGGTCATGACAAGTTCTCCTTGCCTACCCAAGTGCAGAAAACGTGCCACCAGCCTTTCCAACAATCCCCTTTTCCGTGCATCCCTCTTAAGTCCGCACCATCATTGGGTTTATTTATTCTGCTCCGACACGAAAACAAGAAACCCTGTCACATCTCTGTCGCAAGTACGACAAAGAGTCTGTCGGCAAAAAGCGAATTTCGCTGAAGCCCGCTTTGTTGCATATCCGACAAAAGGGCACGAAACCTGCTACTCCAAGGGTAAGCTGTCAATCTTGATGGTTATTTTCAGGAGTCACGGGGTCATGGAAAATCAAAAACCGGAAACGGATACGCTGCTGCAATTAACAACAGCGGCGCGACAACCGGGGGCTGGACTACTGAACGACAAGGTTTTTCTCCATGCGGTGGAACAGGCCGACATCGCCATTTCCATCACTGACCCCCACGCCCAGATTCTCTACGTCAACCCTTCCTTCAGCCGGGTAACCGGCTATGCACCGAATGAAGCCGTGGGCTGCAATGAGTCCATGCTGTCCAACAAGACCACCCCGGCGGATGTCTACAAAGCCCTGTGGCGCAACATTTCCCGGGGCAAGTCATGGACCGGCCGCCTTATCAACCGGCGCAAGAACGGCACCCGCTATCTGGCCGAGCTGACCATCACGCCAGTGACCGATGACAACGGTGTGATCGTTAACTATCTGGGTCTGCACCGGGACCTGACGGATGTACACCGTCTGGAATGCAAGGTTCGCAATCAAATGTCCCTGATCGGCTCCGTGGTGGACGGCGCCCCCATGGTGCTGGCCCTGCTCGACGAGAACGATCACGTCGTCCTGGACAATCAGGAATACAAAAAACTACTGACAGATCTGGACATGGCCGAACCGGCCAAGGTGCTGCTGGCAGCCCTGGGTAACGGTTTTGAGCGCAAGCCCAATCCCCCCGGAAAAGGCTATGCCTTCCTCGACCAGGAAGTTCGCATCGACCGCAAAGGCAGCGGCGCGCCCCGTTGGTTCTCCTGCTCCGGCGTCTGGGTCAAGGTGGATGACGACCACGCCGATGCCTTCTTCACCGCCAACTCCAGCACCTATCTGCTGCTTGTCGCCAAAGAAACCACCAGCCTGCGCGCTCAGGAAGAAAAAGCACGCATGGCCGCCCTGCAAGCCTTGGTCGCCGAAGAAGAACGGGTCAATGCCCTGCGGGAAAGCCTCTCCGCTGCGGTTTATCAGCTTGAAGGCCCTCTCAACATGATCTCCTCCGCCGTGGGCATGATGGCTCGCCGCAGCAAGGACGACCCCATGGCCAGCGCCCTGGCCGAGGCCCTGAAGAACGGCGAGGAAGCCCTGGAAAAATTGCGGGGCATGATTCCGCGCCAATCTTCGGCAGTCTCCGCCACCGCCAACCTGAACGAATTGCTGCGTAGCGTGCTTGACCTTTCCACCGGCCGTCTGCTCAAGGCCGGCATCAGCGTGGCCTGGAAACCGCAAGCCACCCTCCCCCCCATCAACGGCTATCCCAACAGCTTGATCACCCTGTTCAAGTCTCTGGTGGACAACGCCATCGACGCCATGAGTACCCGCGGCTGGAATGAGCGGGAACTCACCCTGGTCACCCGCACCACGGGCAACGATATTGAAGTGCTGGTGCAGGACAGCGGCCCCGGCATTCCCGCCGAGCTGCAACTAAAGGTCTTCGAGCCCTTCTACACGACCAAGCCCCAGGGCCGCCATATGGGTACTGGCCTGGCCATCGCCCAGCAGATCATCGTGGATCACGGCGGCACCATCACCATTGAATCCAATCCACCTCAGGGCTGCACAGTGCATGTCCTTTTGCCCGTCACGCGCTGAGGACAAAATCATGGCTGAAACTTCATCCGCATCGCCTTCCCTGCTGCGCACCCAGTTCGACACGCTCTACCGGGTGAGCCAGGTGCTATCCCGCTCTCTGGACTTCCGCCAGACCCTGCGCGAAGTATTGCGCTCCCTTGAAATCACTGGGGGCCTGACCCGCGGTATGGTCAGCGTGGTGGACCCGGATACCGGCGAACTCCGGGCCCATGCCATTCACGGCATGGAGGACTCCGAATACGAACCGATCCGCTACCAACCCGGCGAAGGCCTGATCGGCCAAATTCTGGAAGAGAACAACACCCTCGCCATCGCCTGTCTGGGAGATGACGCCCGCTTCCTCAACCGGCTTGAGCTTTACGAACCGGAGCTGCCCTTCATCGCCGTGCCCATCAATGTGGGCGGCACCCTGCAAGGTGTGCTCGCGGTCCAGCCTGACGAACCGGATGACGGCCGATTGGCGGAGCGCACCCGCTTCGTGGAAATGATCGCCAACCTGATCGGCCAGAGCGTGCGACTTTCCCTGGAAATCGAACAGGAAAAGAAGACCATTGCCGAAGAGCGCGACACCCTGCGCCGTACCGTGCGCAATCGCCACGGCTTCGACAACATCGTCGGCCATTCGGACCACATGCGTCGGGTCTTCGACCAGATCCGCATGGTGTCCAAGTGGAACACCACGGTGCTGATCCGTGGCGAAACCGGTACCGGCAAGGAATTGATTGCCAACGCCATCCACTACAACTCGCCCCGGGCTCGTGGGCCCTACGTGCGGTTGAACTGTGCTTCGCTGCCGGAAAACCTGCTGGAATCGGAACTTTTCGGTCACGAGAAAGGTGCCTTCACCGGCGCCGTCGGTGCCCGCAAAGGTCGCTTTGAAATGGCCGACGGCGGCACCCTCTTCCTCGATGAAATCGGTGAAATCTCCCCGGCCTTCCAGGCCAAGCTGCTACGTGTTTTGCAGGAAGGTGAACTGGAGCGGGTCGGCGGTGGACGCACGGTGAAAGTGGACGTCCGCTTGATCGCCGCCACCCACCGCGATCTGGAAGCCGCCGTGGATACCGGCGATTTCCGCGAGGATTTGTACTACCGCCTCAACGTCATGCCCATCTCCCTGCCCGCCCTGCGCGAGCGCATGGAAGACCTGCCGGAAATCGCCCGCCACCTGGCCGAACGCATCGGCAGCAGCCAGGGACGCAAGGTCAGCCTCACGGAAACCGCCGTGCGCCGCCTGTTGCAACACAGTTGGCCCGGCAATATCCGCGAACTGGAAAACTGTCTGGAGCGAGCCTCCGTCATGTCCGAATCCGGCAGCATTGATGCCGATCAGGTTCGCATCGACCGCATCCGGGAAACCCAAAACCACAGCCCCACGCCCCGCAGCAGCAGCGGCATTTCCATGGCCCAGCATGCTGGTGGCAGCAGCAGCGGTAACGACTATTCACCGGCCCCTGCCATGCCAAGCCGGGCACCGGTGGACGTCAACGATCCTGGCCTGGATGAGCGGGAACGAGTTGTGGCGGCCCTGGAACAGGCAGGCTGGGTGCAGGCCAAGGCGGCCCGTTTACTGGGCATGACTCCTCGGCAGATTGCCTATCGCATTCAGACGCTCAATATCGAGGTGAAACAGTTCTAGGCAACCATCCTGAGTTTTTCATCGCAGCGCTTCACAAAAGCTTCGCCAAAAAAGAGAGCCACTGGAATTCCGGTGGCTCTCTTTTTTTGTCCCCCTCCAACAGGGGTCAGGGCAGGTTCGGCACAGGACCAATCTTGGCCAGGAACGCCTCCGGCACCGCCTTCACCTTGCGATGGGTGTAATCAAAACACAGCATTCCCGACTTGCCGCGAGCAACCTCGCGCCCACTGGCCTGATCGCTCATGCGCCAGACCAGATCGAAGCCCTTGCTGTGAATGTCCTGGGGCGTCATTTCCACCACCATGGTTTCGCCGTGGAAGGCTTCGGAGCGGTACTGCACCGCGGCATCCACCATGATGACGCCCAGCCCTTCCACATCCAGCTCGGTATAGCCCAAGGACTTAAAAAAGCGCACCCTCGCCTCGGAAATCACCGTGAGCAACAGGGCGTTATCCAGATGACCGCCGTAGTTGATGTGACTGATATAGAGCGGAATATCCGTGGAAAACAGGAAGCGTTCAGGCAGGTCGATCTGGATGCGGGCCATGGCAAAGGGCTGATGGGAAAAGGTAGGCCATCTTACCTTCCCTGCCCGGCAGTCACCGTCATAGGGGCGCGCTATGCAGGGAATTAGGACAATTGTCTGGAGTCCTTGCACAGCAACTTCTACACTGGCCCGGCAACATTACTCAACCCAGCCAGCCACCAATACGAGCGGCGGCACATTGCAAAGAGAGCAGAGAGACACCATGACCACTACCGTTACCCTGGGCGGCAATCCCATTGAAGTTTCCGGCACCTTCCCTACCGTAGGCCAGCAGGCTCCCGCCTTTTCACTGGTGGGCAAGGACCTGGCCGATGTCAGCCTGAGCAGCCTTGCCGGCAAGCGCAAGGTGCTGAACATTTTCCCCAGCGTTGATACGCCCACCTGCGCGACTTCCGTGCGCAAGTTCAACCAGACCGCGAACACCTTGCCCAATACCGTGGTGCTGTGCATTTCCGCCGACCTGCCCTTTGCCCAAAGCCGCTTCTGCGGTGCAGAGGGCCTGAGCAATGTGCAAACCCTGTCCACCATGCGCGGCCAGGCTTTCCTTGAAAACTACGGCGTCGCCATCAAGACCGGCCCCCTCGCCGGCGTTGCGGCCCGGGCCGTGGTGGTGCTGGATGAAAACGACAAGGTCATCCACAGCGAGCTGGTACCTGAAATCAAGAACGAACCAGACTATCTGACCGCCCTCGCCGCTCTGGGCTAAGGGTCTTCTGATTCCCCGCGACGATCGGGAATTCTTCCCGACGTTGTGGGGACTTGTTCCCGCAGGAGTCAAACGGGTTAGGCTGAGTGACGACGCCGCTCCGGGAACCGGGGCGCAGTGTCATCTACCCTGCCACGAAAGACTCCGCCATGGCCCTGCGCCTAGCCCTGTTGCTGCTTTGCCTGCCCCTCCTTACCGCCGCTGGCGAGTTGAACCGGGATGACCTTTCCCGGCGCTTTCCCCCGCCTCTGCATGTGGGCGACAAGCTGCGGGACGTGGCCGCCTGGCCCATCACCAGCGAACTCACCCCGGAAGGCGGCCCTGTGGGCTACGTCTTCGAGTCCATTGATCTGGCCCCCATTCCCGGCTTTGAGGGTACCCCTTTCAACCTGCTGATCGCCCTCGACGCCAAGGGCGCCTTCATGGACGTGGAAGTGCTGCGCCAGCACGAACCGGTGTTCCTCGGCGGCCTCGGCCCGGCGCCGCTCCAGACCTTTGTCACCCAGTACAAGGGCCATCACCTCAAACAAGAAATCACCATCGCCAGCGCCTACGGCAACAACCGTAGCGGCATCGGCGCAAACCGCGTGGTGCTGGACGGCGTGGCCAAAGCTACGGCATCGATCCGCATCGTGAACCAGACCGTGCTCACCGCCGCCCTGGCCGTGGCCCAGGCCCGGTTGGGCTTTGCCGCGGCGGCGGACCGGGGCCCGCCGGCCCGGGTAAAGGCCGATTTCTACGAAGCCAAGGATTTCGCCCGCCTGCTGGCCGACGGCGACATCGTGCACAAGCGCTGGCGCAACCGCGAGATCGAGGCCCTGTTCGTCGGTAGCGAAGGAGCAGGCCTGGACGACCGCGCCACCGCCGCGCCGGAGGAAGATTTCGTGGACGTCTACGTGGCCTACGTCAGCGCTCCCACCCTGGGCCGCGCCCTGCTGGGGGATGGGGGCTACGCCGCCCTGATGCGCCGCCTGGACCCCGGCCAGCACGCCTACTGGATCGCCACCGCCGGGCGCTACGCCCTGACCGACGCTGACTTCGTGCGCGGCACGGCTCCCCAGCGCCTGACCGTGAGCCAGGACAGCGCCCCGATGGAATTGCGGGACGCAGACCTTGATCCCGCCGACTTGCGCCCTCCCCCCGGTGCGCCGGCCTTCAACACCATGATGGTGGTTAAGGCGCCGCCCCTGGCGGGCCTCGATCCGGTGCGCCCCGTCAACGTGAGCCTGGACATTGCCCGGGCCAAGGGGCTGATCCTGCCGGTGATCACCCACAAAACCGTGAGCCTGGATTACGAAGCACCGGACCGCTACTTCGACCGCCCGCCGCGGCCTCTGCCCGAATGGCTGCTGGCCTGGAAAGACCGCATTCCCGACCTGGCGATCATCGGCACCGCACTGCTTCTGCTGTCCATCGTGCTGGCCCGGCCCCGCTGGATGACCTTGGAGCCACGTCGCCAGCAGGCTTTCCGTCTCGGTTTTCTGGCCTTCACCCTGGGTTACATCGGCTGGTATGCGCAAGGCCAGCTTTCCATCGTGCAGATCACCGGCGCGGTCAAATCTCTGGCGGCGGGCCAGGGGCTGTCCAGCTTTCTCTACGACCCGGTGTCCCTGCTGTTGATCGCCTTCACCCTGGTCAGCTTCATCGTTTGGGGCCGGGGTACCTTCTGCGGTTGGCTGTGCCCCTTTGGTGCCTTGCAGGAATTCGTCGCTGTGGTCGCCGCCCGGATCACTCGTCCACTGGGCATGCGTCGTTACCGACAACTACCGCCTCGACTCGAAAAGTGGTTGGAACGAGGCCGCTACGGCCTGTTGGCAATATTGGTATCCGCCGCCGCCCTCGCCCCGACCCTGGCGGAAAAAGGTGTGGAGGTGGAACCTTTCAAGACCGCCATCACCGTGGGCTTCGACCGTAGTTGGCCCTTCGTGCTGTATGCGCTTGGTTTGCTGTTGTTAGGCGGGCTCTACTACAAATTCTTCTGCCGCTTCCTTTGCCCCCTGGGCGCCGCCATCACCCTGGGCGGCAAGCTGCGGCGCTGGAGCTGGCTACCGCGCCGGGCCGAATGCGGCCAGCCCTGCCAGACCTGCCGCCACCGCTGCCACTACGACGCCATTCATCGCGACGGCGCCATCGACTACGACCGCTGCTTCCAGTGCCTGGACTGCGTCGGCATTTACCACGACCGAAACCGCTGCGCGCCGCTGATCCTGGCGGATAAACGGGAGAAGGCCAAAGGCTAGTGTTTTTTGATTTTCCAAATATACAGAGACACGACCAACGACATCACCGAATCAATAGCGCATGGTTATGGGATAAAAATCCCAAACCATGAATTTCCGGGCTTCATGATTTCTGATTTTCCGAAATTACTATTAATGGCGCAACGCCAACAACCTAACGCTTCAATGTCGGGAGAACAAGTCCCGGACCTTGCACAAAACCCGGGTGGGATCAAAGCGCTGATCCGGCAAAACTTCCCCCGCCAGCACGGCGGCCAAGGCCTTGGCGGCGTCGGGTTCGCCGGTCAATAAAACCTCTGCACCGCGCTTTTCCATGTGGCGGATAAAACCGTCACCGGCACTGGCGGCAATCACCACTTCGACCCCATCCAGAGGATGGGGGCCGTCATCCTGGAAATAATGGATGAGCTGTTCTTTTTCCAGGGTGATGCGCTGAGGCTCGCCGGGAACCTCACTGTCGTAAACCAGCCAGTGCTTGGTTTGGCCGGCGTGACTGGAAACCGTGGCGAAGTCCTTGGAGGCAATGGCAATTTTCATAATGAGCCGTACAAGTTGAAGAGACTACCCGGGAGCAGCAAATTGTCTGCCAGATCGTATTCGCACACGGTTTCGAGGGCGCCACCGATTTCTTCGCTGGCGTAGGTCATCAGGGCAATCCGGCGGAAGGAAAGGTTCAGGGGCTCTGGCGTGGCCAGGGCGGCCATCCGCCGACAGAGCTCTTCAACCGGATACGCGCCGTTATAGAGCCCGACCGTGACATGGGGAACATAATCGGCTTCGCGCCACTCATTCCCGCCACAGGCCAGGGCTTGACGCAAACGCCCAAGAACACCGGAGGCATCGTTGACGGTCAGATAGGGGGCTGTCGTGAAACTACCCAAGCCGCCTATCGACAATTCGAACGGGGCTTCAACAAGACCGTGCAGGGCATTGAACTGCTGCTGCAACTGAGCGAAAACAAAATCATCATCATGACGGTGAACGGCCGCCGGAAAGCCGCAGACATGCAAGGTGATGTGAGGCTGTCGCTGGTAGTCCGCCAGCAGGTACGGCGCGAGACAAACCCGGGCCTCATCCAGGCGACGGCGCAAACGATCATCATCAAGAGCAAGCGCCCAGACCGCGTAACGGGAACGGCCCTTGTGCCACTCGGGAAAATCGCCCAGCACGTTGCGCTGGGTTTGCCCGGCGGCAAGAAAATCCTGCCACGCCCGATGGCTCGCCGTCGTCACGCCAGCAAAGCCACCGATTTGATCTGGACCCAGACCTTCATGCCCTCTACGAGACCGAGCTGATCCCGGGAACGGCAGGTGATTCGCGCCAGCAAGGGTGTGGGCGTAGTGCCAACACCGAGACGAACCATCAATTGGGCGGGATTATCGGTAGCCGCCAGTTGCGTCACCACGGCGGGCAGTCGATTGAGAATGCTGCTTTCGTTACCGCCTTCAAGGGCAATGCTCACGTCCAGCGCCAGAATGCGCACCCGGGTACGCTGACCCACGGGCAAATCCTGGCGCGTCACCCAGATTTCGCCCCCAGGAAAATCCAGGCGGGTCAGGTGATAGCGCTCGTCCCGGGCACCGACCACGACTTCGATCACCACGGCGGCTTCTTCGTCGGCAGCCGTGGGCAGATCAAGCCGGGCCATGGTTTCCGCCAGGGGACCACTGACCAGCACCTGGCCCTGCTCCAACAAAACGAGGTGATCCGCCAGCCGGGCCACCTCGTCCGGTGCGTGACTGACGTAAAGAATGGGAATGGAGAGCGCGTCGTGGAGCCGTTCCAGATAGGGCAGAATTTCCCGCTTGCGCTGGGTATCCAGGGCCGCCAGGGGCTCATCCATCAGCAACAGTTTCGGCGCCGTGAGCAAGGCCCGGGCAATGGCGACCCGCTGCCGCTCGCCGCCGGACAGATGATCAGCACGGCGTTGCAGCAGATGAGTAATGCCGAGCAACTCAAGAATGCCTTGCCGATCCACCGCAGAATGCCCGGCTGACTGGCTGCGCTTGGCACCAAAATCGAGATTGCCCTGGACAGACAAATGAGGGAAAAGGCTGGCTTCCTGAAACACGTAACCCAAAGCGCGACGATGGACGGGCAGAATGAAATCGCCGTCCTGCCAGACTTCATCATTCACCACCAAGCGTCCGCCCGGCACCTTTTCCAAGCCGGCGATACAGCGCAGCAGGCTGGTTTTGCCAGATCCTGAAGGACCGAAAAAGGCAGTCACGCCCCGGCCCGGCAAGGTCAGGTCGGCCTGCAAGGAAAAATCGGGGTAGGACAAATCAAAACGGGCTTCGATACTCATGACACTCTTTCCTGCCGGACAACAGGATTGAACCGATACAGCACCAGCAGTACGCAGAAACTGAACACCAACAAGCCCCCCGCCAACCAATGGCCCTGGGCAAACTCAAGGGCCTCAACGTGGTCGTAGATCTGCACCGAGATCACCCGGGTCTTGTCAGGGATGTTGCCGCCGATCATCAACACCACGCCAAACTCGCCGATGGTGTGGGCAAAGCTCATCACCGCAGCGGTAATGAAACCCGGACGAGCCAAGGGCAGGACGACACTGAAAAAAGTATCCAGGGGCGAAGCCCGGAGAGTGGCCGCCACTTCCAGCGGTCTCTCGCCGATGCCTTCAAAGGCCTGTTGCAAAGGCTGCACAGCGAAAGGCAAGGAATAGAAAATTGATGCCACCACCAGACCAGTAAAAGTAAAGGGCAACAAGCCCAAGCCCAGGGATTGGGTCATCCGCCCGACAAGACCTTCCGGCCCCATCAATACCAGCAGATAAAACCCCAACACCGTTGGTGGCAAGACCATGGGCAACGTCACCACAGCGCTAATGGGGCGCTTCAGAAAAGAACTACTCCTGGCCAGCCACCAGGCGATGGGCGTGCCGATCAGCAGCAGCAAGGCCGTGGTGAGGCTGGCGAGAACCAGGGTCAGCCGTATGGCTGACCAGTCATCGGGACTAAGAATTGGCAATTATTTTCCTTGGGCGTAACCGTAGGAGGCGATGACTTTGCTGGCAAAAGGCGACTTCAGATACTTCAGCCATGCCACTGCAGCAGCCTTGTCCTTGCCCTTTTCCAGCAGCACGGCATCCTGGCGAATCTGGGTGTAGAGCTTTTCGGGCACGATCCAGATAGAACCACTCTTCACCTTGCCGTCTTCGCCGATCACTTGAGACAGGGCGACAAAACCCAGCAAGGCATTACCGGTAGAAACAAATTGGTAAGCCTGAGCAATGTTCTGGGCCTGCACGATCTTGGGCGATAGGGCATCGTAAACACCCAGAGCCTTCAGCGTTTCAATACCGGCAGCACCGTAGGGAGCGAGCTTGGGATTGGCGACGGAGATATGGTCAAAACCACCCTTCGCCAAGACTTCGCCCTTGTCGTCCACAACCGCTGGCTTGGCGGACCAGAGCACCAGCTTGCCGATGGCGTAGGTGAAGTGACTGCCCTTGACGGCGCCGCCTTCATTTTCCAACTTGATCGGGGTTTCATCATCGGCGGCCACCAACACTTCAAAGGGCGCACCGGCCTTGATCTGGGAATAGAAATTCCCTGTGGAACCGAAAGACAGGCTGACCTTGTGGCCGGTGGTCTTCTCGAATTCGGCGGCAATCTTTTTAGCCGGTTCGGTGAAGTTGGCGGCTACGGCGACGGAAACCTCGTCGGCCTGGGCCACAGCAGAACCGACCAGCAGACCGAGCAGCAGGCCCCGGGACAACAGGCGTGACAAGAGGAATGAACGCTTCATTTGAATCTCCTTTTAAGGGAACGGCTTGGCGAAAAAATCAATTGAAAACGGCAAGAATCACATTCGATGCCTTGAACACGGCACAAGCCGGCGTCCCAACGTCCAGGGCCAAGTTATCCACACTGTCATGGGTCACGATGGCGGTAACGTTGCGCCCGCCGGGCAAGGCAATGATCACTTCGGAATTCACCGGACCTTCATGCACCCGGGAAATTTCACCCCACAGATGATTACGAGCTGTTGTGCGGGCATTGGGTTCGGTCAACAGAATGACGGAGGAGGCCTTGACGAAGGCATACACCTCGGAACCGATGGTCAGCTCCAGGGTTTCAGCGCTCTCCCGGGTAATGATGGCGATGATCTCGGTGGTCTCATCCAGACGGATGCCCACTTCAAAACTCACCTCTCCTTCCCTTAGAGAGGAAACCGTACCGACAAACTGATTGCGGGCACTGGTCTTCATGGACATGCGGCGCAACATGGCTTGAAACTGGCGAATGTCGCCAGTGCCGTCTTCACCCATGCGCTGGGCAAGGCGATTGAGGGACTCCTGATATTCCTGTTCAACGGCCCGGTACATGGCCACCAAGCGCTTACCGTATTCCGTCAGATTGGTACCGCCGCCGTGCTTGCCCCCTACTGAACGCTCCACTAGGGCTTCTTCCGCCAGATTGTTCATGGCATCCACCGCATCCCAGGCGGCCTTGTAGGAAAGCGGCACGGCCTTGGCGGCTTTGGTGATGGAACCGTAACGATCAATGGACTCCAGCAACTTGATGCGGGTATCGCCGAGAAAAGAACCGAATTCGGTATCGACGGTAAGCTTTCCGACAAGTTTGTGTTGAATGGGACGACGCGCTGCCATAGATCACCTATATAAATCAGTACATAACGTATGTTGCCACAGCAACAGCAAATCTTGGGCCACAAAAATTTCTAGCTCCGGGGTTGGACATGAACATCAACCAGCCCTAAAGTGCACGGATCCCGTAGAAACATCGCCCCTCATTACTCACTGGAGAGTCACAAAATGAAAATCAGCGCCCGCAATGCGTTCAAGGGAAAGATCGACATCATCAAACCCGGTGCCGTCAATTCCGAAGTCGACCTGACCATTGGCGGCAGCGACAAGCTGGTGGCCATCGTCACCAATGAAAGCGTCAAGACCCTGGGCCTTACCGCCGGAAAAGAAGTGACTGCCCTGGTGAAAGCCTCTTCTGTACTGGTTCTGGCTGAAGGTAGCGGCGTCAAACTGTCCGCCCGTAACTGCCTGCCCGGCATCATCAAGAACATCACAAACGGCCCCGTCAGCGCCGAAGTCGCCATCACCCTCACCGGTGGCGCCGTCGTTCACGCCACCATCACCCACGATGCCGTCGTGGAACTGGGCCTGAAAGAAGGCGCAAGCGCCTCTGCCGTTTTCAAAGCCTCTGCCGTCATCCTCGGCGTGAACGCCTAAACATTCAAAAAGAATTGCGCGTTGAAAAGGGCCGGATGGGTGACCATCCGGCCCTTTATATTGATTAGTACATAATGAAAAATCCCCGAAACGGGGATAACGCACCTCAATGAGGCATGGAAATCTGGACCTTCACATCTGCCGGACGCGAAAAATACGGCGCTGAAGTCACCAATAAACGAGCACCAGCCTGGGCATAGGCCACAGCATTTCCCAAATTGACCCCACCCGCCGCCGCCAGCAAAGGCGCCAGCCCCTCCGCCTCCAGCACAGACCGACACTCGTCCACCCGCTCCGGGGTAAACTTTTCCAACTGAAGAACCTCCACCCCGCAGCGCGCAAGGAAAACCGCCTCAGCCACCGTTGCCGCCTCCGCCACCAACTTCTTTTCGGGACAACTTTCCCGCAAAGCAGAAATGCGTTGGGCAGCAGCTTCTGCAGGAAGGAATACCCTGTGCTCGGGAAAAACCAGCAAGGTTTCAGACAAACCAAGGCGATGCATCACGGCACCACCGCTCAGTACCGCCTTGACAGCCAAAGCCTTGGTTCCGGGAAAGTTTTTGCGGGTACAGGCCACCGGCACCGAATAACCGGCTTCATGCAAAGCGCCAACAATGGCAGCGGCGGTGGAAGCAATCCCCGACACATATTCCATCAAGGTTTGTGCCGTTTTCCAGGCCAAATGCAGAGCCGCAGCGGAGCCTTCGGCTCGGAGCAATTCCGTTCCCTCCGTCGCGAAGGTGCCACTACACCGATGCACCTCTGCTTCAGCACCGGCAAGCTCAAACAGACGAACCGCCTCTTCACTACCGCACACCCGCATGGGCTGACGGGCAAAAAATACAGCCCTCCCCTTCACCGCATCAATACCAAGACTATGGGTGGTCAAGTCACCGAGAGGGACGTCATCCCTTAACAAGGACAAGAGCGAAACATCGTCGAGACAGCTTTTTTGCAACATAAAAACCCCTCTGATCAAGCCACGATCGGGAAAACAAGAAGAACGATAACGAAGTTCCCCGACAAAACAACGACATTGTTGCTCAGGCCATAGCTAGCAATAAGCACACCGCACAAAACCATTCAACAAAACTACGATGTTTACTTAAGTACATATCGATGTAACTTAAGCAACATAAAAACCCGCCATAAAAAACATGTTTAAAATAGCAAAACAAATAAAAAACAAATAGTTATATAAAAACCAATGGCTAACTAAAGTACAACCACTACATGGCACACCATTCGCTGTATAGATTTTCATACATTGAAAACAATAGGTGCTCCATGAAATCAAACCACCCATCTCGCCATATCTCTGTAAAAGCAAAACACCTCCGCCACAAAGCAGGCTCCCTCCTGCTTACCCAAGCAATTGCCTGTCTTTTTTCAACGGCCTGGGCCGCTGAAAACCAGGACTCTGTACTGAAAACCATCGACGTACAAGGCAACCCCATCTCCCCCTACGCCACTTGGCAAGAACCCGACAAAAGCACGACCTCCACGACTTACCAGGTTGGCCGCGACGGCATGGAAACCTTTGGTGCAGCAGGGGGAGCCAATTCCTACAGCCTTGTTTCAGGCCTTCCCTCCGTGAAGGTACAACTTCTCGACCCCTACGGCATGGCGAACAAGATCGGCGGTAACAAGGGACTGCGGGTCCGCGGCATCGCCGCCTGGCACGGTGGCAACGGCACCGTTGACGGCCTCAACCTGTCTGGCGTCAACCCCGGTGCGGGCTATCTGACCCTGTTCGACATTGAAAATTTCTCTGGCGCTAGCCTGGCCCAAGGGGCCGTACCACCGGACAAGAGCAATCTGTTCACCGTTGCCGGCGCCCTGGACAGCCAGCTTTGGTGGCCCAGTGGCGATGCAGAACGCATCCTGTCCGCCAGCACCGGCAGCTTCAACTTCCAGCGCCTGTTTGCCCGGGTCAGCTCCGGTGCCATCGGCGACAGCACCCACCTGGCCCTTTCCGCCTCAGACACTTCCTCCGACCTATGGCGCGGCCCCGGCACCTCGAAACGCGGCAATTACGAAGCCGCCATCACCAGCCAACTGGGCGACCTTGACCTGCGCTTCCTTGTGGCCAAAAGCGACATAGATCAGCACAACTACCGAGGCCTGTCGGCCGCCCAGGCCGGCGACCTGAATCAGTATCAAAAACTGGGATTCGACAGTACCCCGACCGCCGGCAGTTATCAAAACTATTACCAATACAACCGACAGAGCTTCATCAATACCGCCTATATCGGCGAGGCCCGTTACCGTCTTTCCCAACAAAGCCGCGTGACTGTCAAAGCCTATTACATGGATGAAGACGGCTGGTCCCTGGATGCCACCACCACCGCAAATCAGGTGCGCTATTGGCTCATGAAGCACAACTCCTACGGCTTCAACGCCGACCTCGAAACCGTCATCGCCAACACCGCCATCAAGACCGGCCTGAATGTGGCCTCCATGGAACCGCCAGGCCCGCCCAATGCGCAAAAAACCTATACCGCCAGTGCTACAGGACTCACCCCTTTGAACTGGACAACCCTCAGCAAGGTGACCGACCGGCATCAATTCCAGAACATCTATGCCATGGGAACCCAGGAGCATGGGGACCTGAAAATTCAAGCCGGCGCGCGCTACGCCCGGGAAATCATGCCCAGCATGGCCGAGTACAACAAAACCGGTATGGGCGCCCTCTCCTACGATGACGCCATCAAGGCTTCTACCGTGGCGGTCAACGTTAAGGGCCCCACCGTCAGCGAATGGCTACCCTTCTTCGGCCTGACCTACGCCCTCAACCCCAACGCTGAACTCCGCGCCAATATTGGCCGCACCTATGGCGCCCCCTCCTTCGACATGTGGAGCCAGAATGCTAAATCGCAGACCCAAGCGATTGCCCAGGCTCTCTGGAACACCCTCAAGCCCGAACTTGACGATGCCGTCGACCTAGGCCTACGTCTGACCTACGCCAACAGCTACGTGGAACCGGTGATCTACTACGCCAAGATCCAGAACAAATCCGTCACCGCCCCTAGCCCCATTACAGGTTTCGCCACGGCCTTTGCCCAGAACGTCGGCAACGGCTACACCCAGGGCGCCCAAGTAAGTTGGGGCTGGACACCGGCTGCCGCCTGGACCCTGTTCGGTACCGCCTCGATCAACAAGGCTGTTTTCGACCAGAACATCACCGGCGTCAGCCAGTCCATCATCGGCCAGCAGTTCCCCGATACCCCCAAGGTCATGGCCAATCTGGGCACCAGCTGGAGCCAGAACGGCTACACCGTTACCCCGACCATCCAGTACATGGGCGAGCGTTACGACAACGTCACCCACGACAACCGCATCGCCGGCTTCTTCACGGTCAACCTGGATCTGAACTATCGGCAGAAAACCAACTGGGGCAAGGCTGACTACTCCGTGACCGTGCTCAACCTGCTGGATCGGCGCTACATCAACTTGATCGATGCCAGCGACCTCAACTCCGGCGCCACCACCTTCTACCCAGGCGCACCCCGCACCCTCATGGCCAAAATGTCGGTGAGTTTCTGATTCAACACAGGCAAGCAGGCGGCGATCCACAACCGCCTGCTCAACAAGCGCACCACACTTTTCGACTCACCATGAAACGCATCCTTCACCTCGCTTTTGCCCTTGGGCTAGGACTTTCCTTCTGCGCGCAAGCAGCCAAGCCAGCACGCATCCACCCAACACTGAAAGTTGCCATCGTCGGCGGTCCTGTCCTGGCCGGCCTTTGGCCAAAACTCAGCGAACAGGTCACCAAAGCCACCGGCATCCGCATTGAAACCGTCGCCGCAGCCCCAAAAGAAACCGTCGTTCCCGCTTTTGCCGCAGGTAAAGCAGATTTGCTCTTGATCCACGGCAGCGATGAAACTTTTGGCTTGTTAGCCGCTGGACTGGCGGCCCCCTTGCGGGCTTGGACCATGAACGAGCATGTCTTTGTCGGCCCGGAAGATGATCCGGCCCACATTGCCGACGCACCGAACGGCGCCGAAGCCCTGCGCCGCATTGCCCTGGCCGACGCGCCCCTGATCGCCTTTCGCGACCCTGGCAGTTTCACCATCATTCAAAAACTCTGGCGCAGCACCGGCCTGCGCCCCGGCCCGCGCCAGCAACTTTCCGACGATGCCGAATCACCTCAGCGCATTCTGGAATCCGCCGCCCGGCAAGGTGCCTATGCTGTAGTTGGCCACATCCCCGTGGCCTTCGGAAAAATGCCCTCCGCCGGCATGAAGGTGCTCTTCAAGGGTGACCCACAAATGCGGCGCGTCTTCGTGGCTGTTGAGCCCGGTCCGCGGCACCCCGCCACCAAAGCCCAGCGTCGCGCCGCCCGTAAAGTGGCGAATTATCTGCTGAGCCCCAAAGGCCAAGCCGAACTGGTCAAGGCAGACGCCGCCCTTGGCGGCCCCTGGTTCTTTCCCCTGCCCTAAAACGAAAACCCCACCGCGCCTCGATTCAAGCCAACAGGATGAATCGAGGTGTGCCCCGAAGCCCCTCGGTTCATTTCAACATCAAGTTGATACAGACGCCGGATCAAGGACCGGGTCACCACTTGGGCGGGCAGCCCGTCAGCGACAATGGCGCCATTCTGCAATACCACTACCCGATCAGCGGCGAGCAAGGCGTGCTCGGGGTGATGGGTTGTTTTGAGAATGCCGTAACCCTCGGCAGCCAGACACTGCAAGCGCTCCAGCAGTCGCATCTGATGACCGTAATCGAGACCACTCACCGGTTCATCCATCACCAGTAGCCGCGCGCCCTGAACCAGGGCCCGGGCGATTAGCGTGAGCTGTCGCTCGCCACCGGAAATTTCGGTATAGGAGCGCTTCGCCAGATGACCGATGCCTAATCGCGCCAGGGTATCGGCGACAACCGAGCGATCTTCCTCCCCGACACCACCGAACATCCCACCCTGAGCCAAGCGCCCCAGCAGAGCGACCTGCTCCACGGTGTAGGGAAAAGGCGTGACATGAACTTGCGGCACATAGGCCAGTTGCCGTGCCAGCGATTTTCTTGACCACTGCCCCAAGGCCTGCCCAGCCAGGGTCACGACTCCCTGCCGGGGCCGGAGCAATCCCAGCAACAAACGCAGCAAGGTACTTTTTCCCGCACCATTGGCCCCAAGCAATGCCAGCACTTCCCCTGGTCGAAGAACCAGACTGGCTCCGGCAATAACCTCTCGACCACGGTAGGAAAAGTGCACATCATCCGCTCGCAGACAGGCTAGATTTTCGGCCTCCTTCGCAACACGGCTCACCTTATTCTCAAGCAATACCTCGTTCATACCCAGCCCCTTCTGACCCGATGCAGCACCAACAGAAAAATGGGAATGCCGAGCAATTCAGTCACGATGCCAATCGGAATTTCCGTCGTGGCGGCATTGCGTGAAATACCGTCGGCCAGCAGGAGAAACACACTACCCAGCACCGCCGCTGCCGGAAGCAAGCGGCTATTGCATGGCCCCACCAGCAAACGGGCGATATGGGGAACAATCAGCCCGACCCAGCCGATCATGCCGGCAATCGACACCGTGAGTGCGGAAATCAGCGTGGCCGCTGCGATCACGCCATAGCGCACCGCCGTCACGGAAATCCCCAAGGCCCTGGCTTCGTCGTCTCCCATGGTCAGCGCATCCAGTGCCCTACCCGACAACACCAGCGCGAATACGCCCACGCCCATAGGCACGGAAACCCAGGCCATGTCATGCAGCGTCGCCATGCCCAGGCTGCCCATCAACCAATAGACAATGGCCGGCAGTTGGTTGAGCGGATCGGCCATGTACTTGACCAAAGACAGCAGGGATGAAAACAAGCCACCACTGATGATGCCGCCCAAAACCAGCATGACTACCCCGCCGCCGCCGAACAGCGACGCAATGCCTACGCCGATCACCACCGCCAATAAACCACCGACGAAAGCCAGCCCCTGTACCTGCCACCAGGGCAGGGAGTAAATCAAACCTGCCGCCGCACCGCAGGCAGCGCCAGCCAACACCCCCAGCAGGGCAGGCGAAACCAGCGGATTGCGAAACACCGCCTGATAGGCCGCGCCGGAGACGGAAAGGGACGCCCCCACCAACACCGCCGCCAGGACCCGGGGCAGACGAATGTCCACCACCAGGTTTTGCAGCAGGGCCAAACGCTCCGCCGGCAGCACATCAACCCCCACGACACAAAGGAAATACCGCAGCACTTCGCCCGGAGGCAGGGGATAACGGCCGATGGAAAGGGCCAGAACCATAGCCCCCAGTAGCACCGATATAAGGACGACCAACTCCAGCGACCGCAACAACCAAGTCCCTATCCCTTGCTTCACTGCCAACCAATAGTTATTTTTCACAGTATCTAAAAGTACATAACGACAATCAAGCAATGCAAGTATCGCTCCCCCAAATAAGACCTAACCTATGGCCATACCGGAGGGTTCTACCGCAGCACCTGTAGATTCCGCTACAAAGACCATGTAGACGTTGTTACATTTCATACAGATCGCAACAATCGGCTTCCAGCCCCTGAATATCTGGCATTCCACTCATCACCAGGCTCAGGCACGGTAACTGCATACGCTATATCTTTGAGTACATATCGTATGTAAGGGGTGCAAATGAAATTCGGACTGTTCTGCGTTTACGAGAATGCCCAGCTTGATTACGCCCGGGCCTATCGGGAACAAACCGAGTTGGTGCTGGACGCGGAAAAGTGCGGTCTGGACGAAGTCTGGGTGGCCGAACACCATTTCGACCCGGGTAATGCCAGTCCTTCCATCCTTGTTCTGCTGGCCCAACTGGCCGCCCTGACAGAGCGGGTACGCCTCGGTTCTGCGGCTGTATTGCTGGCCTTCCGCGATCCGATCCAGGTGGCCGAGGATGTTGCCACCCTCGACCAGTTGAGCAACGGTCGCTTTGAATTCGGCGTTGCCAAGGGCGGCCCCTTCCCCTCCCAGAACCGCCACTTCCGTGTTGCCAAGGAAGACAGCCGCCTCCGCATGCTGGAAGCCCTGCAGGTGATTGAAAAGTTGCTGACGGAAAACCAGGTCAGCCATGACGGAACGCACTTCCAACTGGAAGGCGTCAGCCTGACACCACGGCCTTTGCAACGGCGGATTCCCATCCATATTGCCAGCACCACCGCCGAAGCCCTCAGCTACGCCGCCAAGCGGCAGCACGGCATCATGGGCGCCTCGCCCTTCCCCCGGGAGCGGTTGGAAACCATGGCCGAGCATTACCGCTGGTTCAGCGGTGGGCGGCCTCCCGAATTCAGCCTTTCCCGCTTCTATCTCTCTGCCCGTAATCGCAGCGAGGCTCTGGCCGAAGCCCGGCCTTTCATTCATCACTTCGCCCAGCGCATGCAGCGCATTTTTCAGAGCCAGCCCGGCGCGTCCGTGATGCCTTTCGATGAAGAAGCCCTGATCGCCAATTCCCTGATTGGCAGCCATGAAGAAGTGGCCGAACGCATCGCCGATCTGGCCGAAAACATCGGCATCACCCGCCTGCTGCTGAAACCCGCCAGCCTCGACCATGGCCGCTGCCGTAGCAGCCTGACTGACTTCAGCAACGAGGTGCGCAGCCGCTTGCCCGCAGCCCTGCTGGACCAAAACCTTATCGCTGCCTGATCACCAAGGAGACATCGTGAAACTCTTTTCATCTGCAACCATCCGCTTGCTAGCAGTGAGCATCCTTGTCGGAATTGGCCTCACCGCCCAGGCTCGGGAAATCATCGACATGGCCGGCCGCAAAGTAACGGTGCCCAACCACATCACCCGGGTTTACGGCTCCGCACCGCCCCTCAATGTGCTGCTCTACGCCCTGGCGCCGGATACCATGATCAGCGTCAGCTTTCCTTTTACCGACGACGACAAGCGCTACATCTCGCCCAAGGTCGCCGCCCTGCCCGTCCTCGGCGGCGTCATCGGCATGGGCCAGCAGATGGAGCCGGAAACGGTCAAGGCGGCTAAGCCCGACATCGCCCTGGCCTGGAAGAGCCCCTTCACCGACCAGAAGAAAATCGAGGAGACCTTTGCCCGCATCGGTCTGCCCGTGGTCTTTGTCAGCATGGATACCCTGGACGAGTGGCCCGCCGCTATCACCTTCGTCGGCAAATTACTCGGCCGCGAAGCCAAGGCAAAACCCTTGGCGGACTACGTCAGCCAGTCCCTGCAAAAGGTTGGCAAAGCAGTCGCCGCCATTCCCGAGAACAAGCGGGTCCGGGTCTATTACGCCGAATCCGGTGATGGCCTCGCCACCGATTGCCACCGCTCATTCCATACCGAACCCATCGAACTAGCCGGCGGCTACAACGTCTATCGCTGCGAACCCAAGAGCCACATGGGCCTGGAGCGGGTCAGCCCGGAACAGATCCTGGCCTTCAATCCCCAAATCATCCTGGCCCAGGACAGCGCCGCCATCGCCACCATCAAGAGCGATCCCCGCTGGAAAAACGTGCAGGCCGTGCAGGATGGCCGCATCTACGCCATCCCCCGCAGCCCCTTCAACTGGCTGGATCGTCCACCCTCATTCATGCGCGCCCTGGGCATCCAGTGGCTGGCCAATTTGTTCTATCCCGAAGCCTTCCCCCTGCAAGTCCATCGGGAAACCCGGGCCTTCTACAAACTCTTTCTCGGTGCCGATCTGAACCACGATGACATGGAACGCATTTTCGGCAGCGGCAGCCCCATGCCCGCCGAACACAGCGGCCACGCCCACTGAATCCGACATCCGCAGAGCATCGAAAGGAATCCCCATGTGCCAGAACAACCAAGCCCCCAGCAACAATTCCGTCACCGCAGAAAATGCCGCACCCCATTTCTGCCGGGGACACAGCCATCAACACGCTAGTGCCCCCGCTGAGACCCATGCCCATGCCTGCCAATGCAGCAGCGCCAATCAAGCTATGCAGGTTGGCGACGAAGTGCGCTGGGTCGATGCCTCCCACGAACTGGACTTTCCTCCGGTGCCCTTTCCGTCCAACCAGGTATTCAAGATGGCTGGCGAATCCCTGCTGCGCAAGCTGGTACGCCGTCACCACGAACGCCTGCGCGCCACCCACCTCGGCAGCCTGTTCCCTGCCGACGATGGCCGCTTCTACGCCGGCATTGAAAAGACTGCCGACTACATTGTGGAAGCCTGCGGCGGTCCCGCCAACTTTGCCAAGCATGGCGGCCCAAGCTGCATGCGCACCCGCCACTTTCCTTTCACCATTGATGAAGGTGCCCGGGAAACCTGGTTGGCGGAACTGTGGCAAACCTTTGCCGAAGTGGGCTTTCCACCGGAAGTCCGCCAGGAATACTGGAACTGGGCCGAGCCCTTTTCCCTGCGCATGATCAACCGCCGCACCCAGCGCGCCCAACCCCTGCGTTACCCCTTTGACATGGCAGGCGTCGCCCTCGCCAGACACATGAACGCCCCTGTAACCGACCTGGCAATGGCCTGAGAGGAGACTCCCCCATGAATGCCCCGACCATGACAGCGCTGCCCCGCGGCCAGCTTGCCACCCTGGCCCTGAAACCCAAGAATCACGACCGCTTCCCCTGGCAGGACGGCCTGCCCAAGGAATGGTGGGACATGGCCATCGCCCCCCTTTACCTGCGCCACTACAAGGAATACGAAATCCAGGCAGAACGCAGCCTGGGCTACGACGAAGACAACGCCCCCTGCTTTTGCACCCACCGTTATCAACTGAGTGAACTTCGCTCCGAAGACGGTGAAGAGTTCTATGAAGCCACCACCTACGCAGAAGCACTTACCGCCTGGCGCTTGCGGGATGGCCGCTGGCTGATCCACCGCATCGTCATGCGCCACGAAGACTGCCGCGATGTACGGGGCTTCTACAGCTTCAGCGAAACCATGCCGCGCTGAACCGGCCATCAATGCCTGCCCTGAATTTTTATTCCGGCAATGCCATAAATGCGACTTTCAGCGTAGCGCAGGAAGTCCGGCAGCCGTTGCTGCCCGCAGCGGCATTGGTAACCCTAGCCCACGGCTTGGCGCTGGCCGCCTTGCTGTATTTGCATACCGCCACTGCACTGCCCGCCGGGGAAACGGTACTCCAGGCGAGTTGGATCGCAGCACCGATGAGGGCTCCTGAAGAAAAACCAGCACCACGAATTACCCCGCCCCCAACGCCAAAAACAAAAGCACAAAAACCACAATCCCTGCTGACTGCAAAGCCTTCCGCAGCCCCCCAGGAAACCACCCCAGCAGCGGAACCGATAGCCACGTCCCCAACCAATCCGGCACCCAGCCCGGCCAGTAGCCACAACGCTGCCCCAGCCGCGGC
This sequence comes from Rhodocyclaceae bacterium, assembly GCA_036504515.1. Taxonomy (GTDB): domain Bacteria; phylum Pseudomonadota; class Gammaproteobacteria; order Burkholderiales; family Rhodocyclaceae; genus AWTP1-18. The sequence goes on along the minus strand of DASXVA010000009.1, from coordinate 323,991 downwards.
ACAGACCGTATCGGAACCTCAATTCAATGCGGACTATCTGTCCAACCCTGCCCCTGACTATCCCCGCCTTTCCCGGGAGTTGAAGGAGCAAGGCATCGTGCAATTGCGGGTCCATGTCAGTGCCGAAGGCCGCCCCACGGAAATCCTGATCAATCGCAGCAGCAGCTACGACCGCCTCGACCAGGCCGCCATCGATGCAGTACGCCAGTGGCGTTTCGTCCCGGCCAAAAGGGGCAGTGACGCCCTGGCCGCCTGGGTCATTGTTCCCATCAATTTCACCTTGAGAAAAGCGCCATGAACGACACCATCGGCTTCGCCCATTTTCTGACCCAGACCGATGCCGCGGGCAGTTGCGTACTGCTGGTATTGATCGCCATGTCCATCGGCTGCTGGACCGTCATCGTGCTCAAAAGCTGGCAACACTGGCTGAATGCCGCACCTGCCCGTCACTTCCGCGCCCGCTACGCCGGCACCACCTCGCTGCCGGCACTGGAAAGACTCTGCCTCAAGGACACCGGTGACAGTGCTTATCGACGGCTGACCCTGGCTAGCCTGGCGGCCTGTCGACAATGGCGACACCGCAGCAACGACCCGGCCTTTGAGGGTGCAGGGGCAGAAGAATTGGTTGCCCGCGCCCTGCGTCAGGAACTGGATGCGGAGGCAGCCCGCCAGGAAAATGGCCTGACGCTACTTGCCACAGTGGGCTCGGCAGCGCCTTTTGTCGGCCTGTTCGGCACCGTCTGGGGCATCTACCACGCCCTGATCGCCATCGGCCTCAGTGGCCAGGGCAGCCTGGATAAAGTTGCCGGTCCCGTAGGCGAAGCCCTGATCATGACCGCCTGTGGCCTGGCCGTCGCCATTCCGGCGGTACTCGCTTACAACGCCTTTGTCCGGCTCCAGCGCAAGCAACAGGATGCCCTGGAAAACTTCGCCCATCAGCTCTACGGCTTTCTCGCCACCGGTGTTGCTCTGGGCAGTATGCCGGAAACACAAGCAGCGGCAGAAATCACACCGCTAGTTTCCGCCGGAAGGAGCGCCTGATGGCCTTCTCTCTCGGTCACGACAGCCACCGCCGCCAACCCCAGGCAGAGATCAACATGATTCCCCTGATCGACGTCATGTTGGTGCTGCTCATTGTTTTCATCATCGCCGCGCCGTTACTGACCCACGCCGTCAAGATCGACCTGCCCAAGGCCAGCAGCGAACCCTTGCAGCAAAAAGGAGAACACATCCAGCTGGCCATCAAGGAAAACGGCGACCTCTACTGGAACGGCGAAGCCGTCAGCCGCGATGGACTCGCCACCCGGCTGCAATCTGCCGCCACCAGCGATACCCCGCCGGAACTGCACATCCACGCCGACGCAAAAACCCCCTACGAAACCATCGCCCGAACCATGGCCCTCGCTGCCCGTCTGGGTTTGAGTCGCATTGGTTTTGTTTCGAGCCCCGAAATTCAATAAACCTTCCCCTATCAGGAGCCCGCCATGTCGCATCACAAAACCTATCGTCCTCGGCTGAGAGGCATTCTTCCAAGCCTGGTTGCTGCCTTGTTTACGTCGAGCACAGTCCTCGCTGCGGAGGACAGTTTCAAGCTCGGCACCATCGACGTAGTAGGCAGCACCACCGACAAACCCGATGAAAACACAATAGACAAAACCCAACTGGAGACCTTCAACAAGGAAACCGTGAGTGCAGCACTATCCTTGGTTCCTGGCACGAGCACTTCCCGCAACAGCCGCAACGAGGACATCATCTATCTGCGCGGGTTCGATGCGCGGCAGGTTCCCCTCTACATTGATGGCATTCCTGCCTACGTCCCCTACGATGGCTATGTGGACTTTTCTCGCTTCACCACCTTCGACCTGTCTGAAATCCGTGTTTCCAAGGGCGCCGCATCCTTGCTCTATGGCCCGAATACCCTGGGTGGTGCCATCAATCTTGTGACCAAGCGACCTAAAAACAGTTTAGAAGGCGATGTGACCGTAGGATTTGCCAGCGGTGGCGGACGTAAAACAGCAGTCAATCTGGGTAGCAATCAAGGTGTCTGGTATTTGCAAGCAAGCGCTTCATATTCTGCTTCGGACAATTTCCCGTTGTCATCTAATTATAAAGCCGTCACTATTCCGACATCAGGCAGCAACTCCACTAAAAACATGCTGGAAAACGGCAGCAGCCGTGAAAACGCATATCAATCCGACCGGAAAATTTCCCTCAAGCTGGGCGTAACACCCAATGCAACCGATGAGTACGCCGTCGGCTATGTCAGCCAGCATGGCGTCAAAGGCAATCCGCCCTACGCCGGCAATGCACCCGGTCAGTATCTGAATATCGCCAACGGTGCCAATAGCCGATTCTGGCAATGGCCTTACTGGGATGTCGACAGCATTTATTTGCTGACCAACACCGCACTGAACAACGACTTTACGCTGAAGTCCCGGGTGTACTGGGATAACTACAGCAACAAGATTCTTGCCTTCACCGATGGAAATTACGCAACGCAAATTTCAAATACATCGAACTTTCCCAGCTGGTACGACGACATCACGCAAGGCGCTTCAGTTGAATTGGCCACCAGTATTTTTACCGGCCACGACCTCCATTTCGCCGTTCATTACAAACAAGATCTGCATAAAGACTCCGGACCGGCAATGGTCAAGCATTACAGGGATGTCACCACATCCTATGCCGTGGAAGACGCCTTCGACATCGCCAAGGATTGGCGTTTGCGTGTTGGAGCAAGCCACGACAAGCGGGATGCCTCGGTTGTCTATTACTGGCCAACGGGTAGCGCCACAGCCAATAACTGGCTGGCCGAGTTGAGTCATGCCCTCACGCCAAACGCCGAAGTGTTCACCAGTCTTGCTCGCAAGACCCGCTTTCCTACCATCAAGGATCGCTATTCCGCCTCCCTCGGCAGCGGCCTTCCCAATGCCGACCTGAAACCCGAAAGAGCACTGAACTTTGAAATGGGCATCAAAGGAAAACCATGGGGAGGTGCGCAAGGCAGCGTCAGTTTCTTCCAGAACCGCATCAAGGACTTGATCCAGAGTGTCAACATCCTTCCTTTGACGAGCTGCGGTGCTAGTGCGACAAGTTGTAGCCAAAAGCAGAATGTGGGAGATGCCCGTCATCGCGGGTTGGAATTCAACCTCACCCAACAATTGGGGGATGCATGGACCACGGGGGGTAATTACACCTATCTGGAGCGGGACAACATGTCCAACGCAGCCATTCCGCTCACCGACACGCCCCGCAACAAGTTGTTTGCCTATATCGCCTGGAAACCTTCCGACAACTGGGAATACCAGGCCACCCTGGATGCGGAATCCGGACGCAAGGTTGCTTATGGTTCAGGGACCAGTGCCACCTACGCCACCATGGGAAGCTTCACGCTGCTCGGTGCCAAGGCCAGCTACAAGCCCAGAAAAGACACGACACTGGAGGTTGGCGTCAGTAATCTGACTGACGAAAACTACGCCCTGTCTGACGGCTATCCCATGCCAGGCCAGATGTGGTTTGCCAACGCCAAGTACCAGTTCTGACCATGAGCGCCCCCATCAACCTCCGCCGTCGCCACATACTAGCTGGCTTTGCTTCCGGGGCTGCGCTGCTGGCTGGACGGCCCTTGGGAGCGGCCACCAAGCCTACCCCCAAGCCCGTGGTAGTAATGACAGCCTATCCCGACGAAGTGGTTTCCCGTTTTGAGGCTGCTTTTGAAAAAGCCCATCCCGAGTACCGCTTGCAGATTGTCTGGCGTATGCCCCACGATGCCCTGCCCTATTTGCGCCAAGCCAATCAGGGCGGTGTCGATGTGTTCTGGTCGGCTTCGCCCCGAACTTATTCGACCCTGGCGAAAGAAGGCGCCTTCCGGCCCTTGGCGATCAACAGTGCGGGATTGCCGGATCACATCGGCAATGCACCCCTGGTCGACACCGCAGGTCTGTACCACGCCACAGAGATGGCAGGCTTCGGTTTTGCGGTAAATCCGGTAGCCCTGGCCCAGCGCAACTTGCCGGTGCCGGGCACTTGGCGCGACTTGGCGGATTCACGCTATCAGGGACTCATTGCCTTGCCGGTGCCATCCAAGGTGGGCTTTGCGCCGCCGCTGCTTGAGATCGTGTTGCAGGCCTACGGCTGGGATGCGGGCTGGGCGCTGTGGAGTGAAATCGTCGGCAACGCCAGCCTGATCGAACGGGGCTCCACCTTTGTCAGCGACGAGGTGGGCAGCGGTCGGCGCCCCATTGGCCTCTCGATTGATTTCTTTGTGGCCTCGGCCATCGCCAACGGCGCGCCCTTGAAGTTCATCTACCCGGACCGCAGCGGCATCAACCCGGCCCACATCGCCATCACAAAGAGTGCCCCCAATGCCGCCGGTGCCCAGGCCTTTACCGAGTTTGTTCTGTCCACCGCCGGCCAGAAGATTCTCACCCATCCGGACATCCGCAAACTGCCGGTTCGCCCCTCGGCTTATGAGGGCCTTGCCAAGGATTACTTCAATCCTTTTGCGGCGGCAGAAAAAGGCGTTTTCGACTACGACAGCATTGCGGCCCAAGGTCGCCTGGGGCTGACCACTGCCCTTTTCGATCAAATGCTGATCACTGATCACGCTGGCCTGATCACGCTCTGGCAACGTATCCACAAGGCGGAAGCCGAAGGCAAAACGCAGCTCGCTGTAGCGGCAAGAACTTTGCTGACCAAACCGCCCGTAACCGAAACCGAAGCTGCGCTGGAGAGCTTGCGTAAGCCCTTCGGCGAACGCCTGGAAGGCTCGGTGGTTGAAGGCCGGACGACCCTGGAGGCCTCCTGGCAGGCCTATGCCTTGGCCCGCCGCCGGGAAGTGGAGCAAGTGCTCAAAGCGGGGGGCGCATGACAGCGAAATTAACATTAGGACTACTGCTGTCCTTGATGGCAAGTCTGCCGACCTTCGCCGAGGATCGCCCCTCGACGGTGGACGATGCGAGCCGTGAAGCCTATTCCAAACCGCTGCCCGGCTTGTCGGATGGCGAGAGGGAAACCTTCTTTCGTGGCCGCTCGCTTTTCCGCCAGAGCTGGGTGGTTGCCCCCGTTGCCAACTCGACGGTGGACGGCCTCGGCCCGCTCTATAACCGGCTTGCCTGTTCTTCCTGTCATCAAAAGAATAGCCGTGGCACTGCGCCCGATTTCCCCGGGGAACGCATGCAGTCCATGCTGATCCGGCTTTCCGTTGCGGGCACCAGCGCCGATGGCGGCCCCAAGCCGCACCCGGTCTATGGCGGCCAATTGAACGAGGAAGGCATTCCCGGGGTACCCGGCGAAGGGCGCGCGGTGCTGTACTGGAAACCAAAGACCGTGCGTCTGCCGGATGGCGAAAAGGTTGAGCTGCGTTACCCCGTATTGAAGTTCAAGGAACTGGCCTACGGCCCCCTCACCGGGGCCAAAACCTCTGCCCGCGTATCGCCAGCAGTTTTCGGTTTGGGGCTGCTGGAAAGCGTTTCCGAGGACACCCTGCAAAAGCTGGCAGCGGAAACCAAACCGGATGGCATCAAGGGCCGCATCAACCGGGTCTGGGATGTCGAACAGCAGAAACCAGTCCCGGGCCGCTTCGGCCTCAAGGCCAACGCCCCCAATCTGCGCCAGCAATCCGCCGGGGCTTTTGTCGGCGACTTGGGCATCACCTCGCCGCTGTTCTCGGAGGAAAACTGCAGCCCTAGCCAGCGGGCTTGCCGCAAGGCCGTCTCTGGCGGTCATCCGGAACTGGATAAGCAGCAATTGGACGATGTGGAGTTTTACCTGGCCCATCTGGCGGTACCGGCCCGGCGTAAAATTACCGACCCTACCGTGGTCCGAGGCGAAGCCCTGTTTGCGGCCACCGGTTGCAGCCAATGCCATCGCCCCAGCTTGCCGACGGGAGATCATCCCAAGTTTCCTTTGCTCTCCCAACGCAGCATCGCGCCCTATACCGATCTGCTGATCCACGACATGGGCGCGGGCTTGGCCGATCATCGCCCCGACTATCAGGCGGGAGGAAGGGATTGGCGGACACCGCCCCTGTGGGGTATCGGTCTGGTGCCAGCGATCAACGGCACCGCCCGCTATCTGCACGACGGGCGGGCCCGCACTTTGCAGGAAGCCATTCTCTGGCACGATGGTGAAGGGCGAAAAGTCCGGCAGCGTTATAGCCGGCTGAGCAAGAAAGACCGGGAAGCCCTGTTGACGTTTCTCGACTCCCTTTAATCAGGACAGCAAGGTCACGCAGTCAGGCATGTCGAACTTGCATCAAGGGCGATGCAAGTTCGACAACGCCACCAGGGAAGCCCCTTCTTCTGGACCAAAGCAGACAGTGTGATCGTCACAAACCGCACAGTTTGGCGACTTGCAGATCATCACTTCGGCCTGCTCGCAGAGTTGCCGATAGAAAAACTTCTTCCATTTCATATCCCCCACATTGAGGGCGGCCAGGGTCGGGAAGTTTTTCGTCATCAATTGCGACAAGACCTTGCGCTCGGGCAAGCCCAGGTCTTGCCACAGATGGTTATTGCGCAGACTGGCCGTGGCAATGGCGTGGCAAAGCCAGACGATGGCTTCGCTGTCGTCACCGCGGTGGATCAGCAATAGCGTAATCAGATCATCGTATTCATCCAGCGCCGCCACCGGCCCATTGCCAGCACCGCCGTTTTCAAGGGCAACGCCGGGGAAACAGGCGGCCATCATGGCCTTGAAGGCGGCATCACTCAGCCCCCGCAGCAAAGGACGCTCTCCCAGAACAAGTCCTTGAGCAATAACCCCCGCCAAAGCCAGGGTACGGTGGTCATCCGGATAGCGGGCAGCGGCCATCAACCCCTGATAATCCAGGGCGCTGCCGCTGCGATGATCGCAACAATCTTCAAGCAGTGCCGATCTAGCCATGGTTGAACTCCGTTGGGTGAACCACACCGGCTCATGCCGGTTTCTTTCTCTCAGCAAATTACGCACCACTCTTTACAGCGTAGAAGACATTTCAAAATTTAGTGACCGGCAAGACCTGCTGCACACGATTTTTGCTTCATAGCTCATGAACAAATCCCGAACGAGGAGCTTGTCATGACTACCCCCCATCAAGAGCAGTCCCCCCAACCGTCGCCCCGGGCGTCGGTGAACACCCCCCAAGGATTCGGCTACAGCCTCTGGGTTGCCGGTCTGCTGGGCAATCTGCACGACGCCGGCTTTGCCGTGGATACCTGCGTCGCGGGCCAGGAACAGGATTCCCTGTTCTCGTCGCAGCTGACCCGACAACAGGTTTTGCAGTGTCTCAAGGTCATGATTCAAAGCGCCGAAGACTTGCCGCCGGCAATCAAGGCCCTCATGCCCGGCATTGATTGGCCCGCCTTTCGTCTGGTCAAGCCCCAACTGACCGCCCGTAGCGCCCAAGAACGGGACGAACTCTGGACTTCCATGACCACCCTGGTGCCAGTCACCCTGCGCGCCCTCAATCGCTACCGGAAACACAGGCCAGAGCTGTTTTCCTTCAATCCGGCCTATTGAACCGCAAGCAGATCGCAAACCCGGTAAGCCCCGTCGGTGCTTATCGGGGCCTCTTTTCGCTTGGCCTGCCACGCTGAAGTCCGCCGCAACGGCTTTGTGTTGAATTATTTTCACCATATAAACTAGGCTTAAATCAGCCAAAAAGCGCATGGTTGAGCGGTACTTTATTTTGAGCCGGTGAGCATTGCCCAGGTAACCCCTGAATAGGGTGAATTATTTTCAACACATGAAATACCAGCGCCAGCCCGAGGAAAACACTGCCCAAACGGCCCCGCCCACCGTTCGGTAATCATTTAATCAACGCCTCCGTGAAAGCAGGCACCCTATTTGCTGTTGCCTGTTAAACACCTTTCCCATCCTACAAACGAGGCAATCCATGCTGTTTGACACCTACGAAACCAAAGGCCTTCTGTTCAACATGAACTTCAAGGAAGCCGATGGCAAATTTGCCGCCTACCGTGGCGATCTCGTGCTCGGTCTGGGCGAAGTTGGCGATGCCCTGGGCCACCGCCTGCCCCCCACCCACACCATCAAGAACACCGTGGTGCTGTCCGAAGACGACAAGATCAAGCTCTACGTGGGCAGCCTTGACGATCTGGCCGACCTGCCCCGCATCATCGAGTACTACAAGGCCGATTTCGCCGCTGACGTGCGCCTGATCATCTTCGTGGTGAACATCGCCAAGCCCCTGATCATCGATCTTGACGGCCTGACTTTCTCCACTATTTCCATGCAAGAAGGCCTGATCTGGAACGAACTGATCGACCTCGCCGCCCTGGAAAAAGGCGACTTCAAGGGTCAGTCCCCCGTTGAAAAAATCGTCACTGTTTACAAGGCCCTGGGTGACTACAAGGCCAAGGGTGACAAGGTCAGCTTCGACGAAGCCCTGACTCGCACCGTTGAACTCAAGCGTGCAGGCCGCGGCCCCATCTAAGCTTTAGACTGACAGCAAGCTTGTTACATCCCCGCCGATTGTCGCAAATACGACAATCGGCGGAAGCAGCAAAAACTAGAAAAACTGCCGTACCCCCTGACTGTTAGAAGGAGCTGCCATGAAAGCCAGTGAAGTCGCCGCCCTGCTCGACGAACCCGCCTGCGCCCATAACAAGAAGGAAAAGTCCGGCTGCGCCAAGACCAAGCCCGGCGCCACTGCCGGGGGCTGTTCTTTCGATGGCGCCCAGATCGCCCTGCTCCCCATCGCCGACGTTGCCCACATCGTGCACGGCCCCATCGCCTGTGCCGGCTCCAGCTGGGATAACCGCGGCACCCGCTCCTCCGGCCCCACCCTCTACCGCATCGGCATGACCACCGACCTGACGGAACAGGACGTAATCATGGGCCGCGGCGAAAAGCGCCTGTTCCACGCCATCAAACAGGCCATCGACGAATACAGTCCCAAAGCCGTTTTCATCTACAACACCTGCGTCCCCGCCCTGATCGGCGACGACGTGGATGCCGTCTGTCGCGCCGCCAGCGAGCGCTGGGGCGTCCCCGTGGTACCCGTGGATAGTGCCGGTTTCTACGGCACCAAGAACCTGGGCAATCGCATTGCCGGTGAAGCCATGTTCAAGCACGTCATCGGCACCCGCGAACCGGAACCCGTCTCCGAAGCCACCAAGGCCAAACTCGCCCCCGGCATCAAAACCCACGACGTGAATCTCATCGGCGAATACAACATTGCCGGCGAGTTCTGGTACCTCGCCCCCATTTTCGACGAACTGGGTCTGCGCATTCTTTGTACCCTGTCCGGCGACACCCGCTTCCATGAAGTCCAGACCATGCACCGGGCCGAAGCGTCCATGGTGGTCTGCGCCAAGGCCCTGCTCAATGTCGCCCGCAAGCTGGAAGACAAGTTCGGCGTACCTTTCTTCGAAGGCAGCTTCTACGGCATTACCGATACCTCCCAAGCCTTCCGCGACTTCGCCCGCCTGATCGGTGACCCGGATCTCACCGCCCGCACCGAAGCGCTGATTGAACGGGAAGAAGCCAAGATCCGCGCTGCGTTGGAACCCTGGCGCGAACGCCTGCAAGGCAAGCGCGTGCTGCTCTACACCGGCGGCGTCAAGAGCTGGTCCGTGGTTTCCGCCCTGCAAGACCTGGGCATGAACGTAGTGGCCACCGGCACCAACAAATCCACCGAAGAAGACAAAGAACGCATCCGCGAGATCATGGGCGACGACGTCAAAATGATCACCGACGGCAGCCCCAAAGCCCTGCTCGCGGTGTACAAGGAATACAACGCCGACATCCTGATTGCCGGTGGCCGCAACCTTTACACGGCCCTGAAGGCTCGCATCCCTTTCCTCGACATCAATCAAGAACGGGAATTCGGCTACGCTGGCTACGATGGCATGCTGGAACTGGTGCGCCAACTGGCCCTAACCCTGGAAAGCCCGGTCTGGAACAAGGTCCGCACTCCTGCTCCCTGGGCCGTACAAAAGGCCGTGGGGCAGCCCCTGGTCGCCTGATCTCACCGAACATCATTACCCCACCAGCCACCTTCGGGTGGCTGCGTCATTTCCGCCCCGGTAAAACCCCATGAGAAAACCCACCCTGTCCCAGCGGCTGAAAGCCAAGAACCGCAGCCAGTCCCTGGTGATCGGCGTCACCTGGTACACCGAAGAAACCTGGGCCCAGGTCAAAGCCACCGCCAAGGACCCGGAATGTTTCGACGACACCTTTGAAAAATGGAAAACCATGGCGATTGCCGCCCGCCGGGAATTCCAGCGCTCCGGGGTGATGGCCCTGGAATGCCAGATCGTTCCCCAGGAGTTTTTCGATTGGTGCACCCTGAATAATCAGGAAAACAATGCTGCCTCCCGGGGTGAATTCGTTTCGGAAAGTTTGCGTGCTGCCTACAACAAAAGCAAAAGCGCCTGATTTTTATCATTCCCGTGAGCTGGATATTAGGTATTCCTAATCTTAAAAAACAACCGATATTTTCATTAGCAACAACCCAAAAGAGATTAGTCGTCAGGCTAATGACAGTTACAATATCTTACGATTAAAAGTTTGACTGGAAATTGCAGCATGCATGTGTTGATCACTGGGGCCACCGGCTTTCTGGGCGGGGCAGTTGTTACAGAGTTTCTTTCGAATCACCCCAAAAGCACGTTGCTATTGTTGGTGCGCGCCGCCACGACCGCTGAAGGACTGGAGCGTGTACGAACCTCCCTTCGCCGCTTTGAAGTAGCCGAAGCCACCCTGGCGCAATTACAGGAAACACAGATCATTCTTGGCGACTTTGCCGATGTTTCGGCTTTCGCTAACGATCCGCGTCTGGATCAGGTCAGCCACGTCATCAACTGCGCGGCCATCGCCTCCTTCTCCAATAACCCGCAAATCTGGCCGATCAACGTTGACGGCACTTTTGCCTTCGCTCAGCGCATGGCGCAAGTTGCCGGTTTGCAGCGGTTTCTCCATGTGGGCACGGCAATGGCCTGCGGTCCTGACTTGCCGGCGCCAGTGGCAGAGTCCTGGGATTTGCCTCCCAAGGAACAGCACCTTGTCCCCTACACCGCCTCCAAAGCCGCCATTGAGCAGCGGATGCGGACTGAACTCCCCACACTGCCTCTGATCGTTGCCCGGCCATCCATCGTGGTTGGCCATACCCGCCTGGGCTGCAAGCCTTCCGGCAGCATCTATTGGGTATTTCAAATGGCGCAAATGCTGGAAGCCTTCACCTGCGCCCTGGACGACCACGTGGACGTGATCCCGGTGGATTACTGCGCCGAGGTTCTCGTGGCCCTGACCTTGAGCCCGCAACTGAAACACGACCTTTACCATGTTTCCACCGGCACCCAGGCCGCCGTTACCGTTAGCGAGATCGACATTGCCCTGGCCCAGGGACGCGGCGTGCCACCCCTCGGTCAAAAATTCAAGCAGATTTCTGGCGATGAAATGGGGGAGCTTGCCCTGCGCTTTGAAGAAAAGATCGGCCCTTGCAACCGCCGCTTGATGCTGCGGGCCTTGAAGCTTTACGGCGCCTTTGCCAAGCTCAATTACGTTTTCGACAATAGTCGCCTACTGGCCGAAGGCATTCGTCTGTCGCCACGGTTCAGCGACTACATCCCCGTTTGCGCCGCAACGGTGCACGACATTTCCGTGCCGGACCAGATGCACTGGGACTTCAAGTAGTCAGCACGGCAGAACCATCACTGGCGGCAAAGCATCGCCGTCAGCCGTTCAGATCGTCTCCAGGGGATAACCCGCCTCCGCCCAAGCATCAATACCGCCCTTCAACACATGGGTGCGGCGCCCCCGTTTGCTCAGGAGATGGGCTGCCTTGGCTGCCGAGGCATCGTGGGGACAGGCGCAGTAGGTGATGATCTTGGCCTCCAGGGGCCAGTCATCGATGGCAACGGTTTCTATGGTCGGCAGTTCGATATGCCGTGCGCCGGGGATACGGGCTTCCAGGGGAAGCTGGACACCGGCAGCCCGGACATCGATCAACACAATACAATTTCCTTCAGCCATCAGATCCGCCAGTTCCTCGGGATGAACCCGGGGCAGGCTGTCCATCACCTGGGCCAAACGACGGCGACGCCAGACCCGCAGCACGACATAAAGCCCCAACAGCGCGCCGACAACACCCAGGGCAAAACTACCGAAGTCGCTGAGGATGGCCATCAGATAGCCGATCTGGTCGTGGAACAACACACCGCCGGCAATACCGCAGCCCGCCCACAGGGCCGTCCCCGCCAGATTGAACAGAACGAAAGACGATGCCGCCATGCCCAGGGCTCCCGCCAAAGGCGGTGCCAGGGTAGACAAACCAGGAACGAACTTGGCAACCACCAGGGTGGCCAGCCCGCGTCGGGCAAAACTCACCTCGCTCTGACGCACGCAACTGTCCGGGGAAATGGAAATCTGGCAGAGCAAGGTCAGCACCCGACGACCGTAGCGGCGCCCGGCAAAAAACCAGAGGGAATCGGCCAGCATCGACGCCAGGCAAGCCAGGGCCAAAGCCTTCACCGCAAAGACCCCATCACTGGCTGCCGCCGCACCGGCCAGCAAAAGAAAAGGCAAGGCCGGCACCGGCGCTCCGAGCTGTTCGATAAAAACGCCGACAAAAACTGCCCACAGGCCATGCTCAGCGAAGAGGGAAAGAATGTTTTGCATGGGGTCGAGTTTAACGGCCCCGCTCAACTTTGTTGCCTGGGGCGGCGTCCCAACCCTTCCGGGCAAGCAAGACAGGCGCGCCCTTTGCTCCGGCCAGACTATTTCCTTGTCGCCGGGCTCTGTCGCACTTCATACAATCGCCACCCTGCTCTCTTTAAATAACAGTCACTTAGCCAACGGCACAAACCTTGCACGGATCAAGGTAATCCCGACACCCGGACTGATGCCATGGCCGAAGTTCTCAAACGCGCGAAACCCCTGGCGGTGAATCCCCTCAAGGCGAGCCAGCCTATCGGGGCTTCTTTAGCCTTTCTCGGGCTGAAAAACGCCATCCCCATGCTCCATGGCTCCCAGGGCTGTACAGCCTTCGGCAAAGTGTTTTTCGTGCGCCATTTCCGCGAGCCGATTCCGCTCCAGACCACCGCCATGGACCAGGTGTCCACGGTCATGAACGCCGACGAGAACGTGATCGAAGGCCTCAAGGTCATCTGCGAGAAAAACAGCCCGGACATCATCGGCCTGCCCACCACCGGCCTGTCGGAAACCCAGGGCACGGACATCAAGCGCCTGGTCAAGGAATTCCGCGAACGCTGTCCCCAGTTCGACAAAATCGCCGTGGTCCCGGTCAATACGCCGGACTTCAGTGGCTGCCTGGAATCGGGCTATGCCCTGGCCATGGAGTCCCTGATCGACGTGCTGATTCCCGAATCCCGCAACGCCGGTCGGCGCAAGAAGCAGGTCAACGTGCTGGCCTCCAGCATGCTGACTCCCGGCGATACCGAAGCCATCAAGGAATGGGTCGAAGCTTTCGGCCTGCGCCCGGTGATGGTGCCGGACATCGGCGACTCCCTGGACGGCCATTTGGTGGACCAGGAAACCACGCCGCTAACGCTGGGCGGCACGCCCCGGGCCGAGATCGAATCCATGGGCGAATCCGCCGCCACCCTGGTGGTGGGCCGTTCCCTGCACAAGGCGGCCGATCTGCTGCGGGCCCGCACCCATGTGCCGGACTACCGCTTCGACCACCTGATGGGTCTTGATGCCTGCGATGCCTTCACCATGGCCCTGGCCGAAATCAGTGGCATCCCCGTGCCCGAACGCATCGACCGCCAGCGCGCCCAGTTGCAGGACGCTATGGTGGATACCCACTTCATGACCGGCTTCTACCGCGTCGCCATTGCCGCCGATCCCGATTTGCTGGTGGCCCTCGGCCAGTTCATGACCGGCGTCGGCGCCCAGATCGTGGCCGCCGTCACCCCGGCCAAGGCCGAGGTGCTGGAAGCCATGCCCTGTGCCGAAGTCCGTATCGGCGACCTGGAAGACATGGAAAACATGGCCCGGGCCGGCAAGGTGCAACTAATCATTTCCAATTCCCACGCTGCCCAGGCTGCCGAACGCCTGGGTGTGCCCCTGTTGCGGGCAGGCTTCCCGCAGTACGACTGGGTGGGCGGCTATGCGCGCACCTGGGTGGGCTATCGCGGTGCGCGACAGGCCCTGTTCGATCTGGCCAACCTTTTCCTGGGACATCATCATGACGCCCAACCCTACCGATCCCTCTACTGGGCCGACGGACCCCGCCAGCACGAAACAACCGGAGCCCCTTCCGCAGCAAGCACAGCCGGAAGCGCCCCCGTTGCCAACGTCGCGGCGCCTGGCCCTGGCCTGGTCAGCCACTGAGGAGGCCCCTTCCATGTTGAAAGTGGCCTTTGCCTCCAATGACCGGGAAACCATCAACCAGCATTTCGGTGCCACCGAAGGCTTCGTCATCTACTCCCTTGACGAAGCCCGCGCCCAACTGCTGGAAGTAATCGAATTCCCGCCGGAAACCATGGATGGCAACGAGAACAAGTTGCCCGCCAAGATTCAGACCCTGTCCGGTTGCGCCGCAGTGTATTGCCTCGCCGCCGGGGCTTCTGCCGTGCGTCAGTTACTGGCTGCCGGCGTGCAGCCGATCCGGCTCGACGACGAAGAACCCATAGAGCCCACCCTCAACCAATTGCGCCGCGCCATCAAGGACGGTGGCATTCCCTGGGTGGACAAGGCCGTGAAGAAGCAGACCGGTGACGACAGCCGTTTCGACAAAATGGCGGAAGAAGGGTGGGAAGAATGATCGAAACCACCGGACGCATCATCGCCATCCACGACGGCCGCGCCGATGTGGAACTGGCCCAGACCACAGCCTGTACCAGCTGCAACTCGAAGAAAAGCTGCAACAGCAGCCAGGAGCAGGGCCGCACCCAGATCGTTTCCATGGATGCGCCCCTCTACGCCCGCACCGGCGACCAGGTCACCGTGTCCGTCTCTACCGGCGGCTTTCATACCGGTGCTTTGATCGCTTATCTGCTGCCGACCCTGACCACCATTCTCGGCACCGTGCTCTTTGCCTCCGGTGGCGATGCTGCCGCAGCGGGCGGTCTGTTCGGCGGCCTGATCATCGGCCTGGCCCTGGTGCGCGTCGCCAGCAAGCTGATGCCCAGCCTGGTGACGGCTTACTGCGAACCGACTTCCACATCCCATCCTTCCCTTTGATTCAACCCGGAGACACCACCATGAACGCCCCAGCAGAACAAGATCCCATCTACACCACCGCCTTCGCCAAGGAAATCAGCCGTCAAACCCGCGCCCTGGACAGCTACGGTCAGTGGGACGGTAAGCCCATCGAAGAAATTCTCGCTCCCTTCATCCTGACCAAGGAACAGAAGCGCGAAATCCCCATCATCGGCGACCCCGACGACATCCTGCTGTCCCGCGTCAAGGCCTTCTACAACGCCATTGCCGTCCTGATCGAAGGCGAGTGCGGCAAGATGGCCGTGCCCTTTATCCAGATCACCCACGAAGGTTTCGGCCGTGCCCTGATCATCGTCGGCAAGCTGGTGGTGATGGACAAGACCCTGCGCGACATGCACCGCTTCAGCTTTGAAAGCGTGTCCAAGATGAAGGATGAGGCTGATAAGTATTTGGCGGTTGCCATCGAATTGATCGGCAAGCACTCCGAAGTGGCTGGTCTCTGAGTTTCGAGCTTTGCTCAAAACTCATTAAGCAAAAGCCCCTCTCCCAATCCCCCGCCAGCGGGGGTACTGATTAGCGGACTTTGTCCGGATTTTTGACTGGAACTGTCATGAGTGAAGAAGAACTGAAGGACCTCGATAAGGAGGTCAAAAAACTCAAGCGCATTGCCACGGAAAAGGCTTCGGTCCTCCACGACCTGATCGAGGACAGCCTGCCTGCCGCTTACGAAAAACTTCCCGCCATTTCTCAAGAAACCTACGATGCGTGCAAGCTTTGGGCGGAAGCCACGGCACGTCTCAGTGCAGCTCAGAAAGGATAAACATCATGGCCAACATCACCGGCAGGACCAAGGGTGGTACCGAATGGACCCCCGAATTCGCCACTTTCCTCGACCCCAAGAAATGCATCGGTTGCGGCCGCTGCTACAAGGTTTGCCCCCGCGACGTGCTTGATCTGGTCGAGCGCGGCGAAGGCATGGAATCCGATGACGACGTGGATGACGATGATCAAACCATGGTCATGACCATTTCCAACGGCGAAGACTGTATCGGCTGCGGTGCCTGTGGTCGTGTCTGCCCCAAGGCCTGTTACACCTATTCTGCTGCCCCCGCCGCATGAACGCCCCTGCCACGCAAACCATGCTGGGGGATGACCTTTCCGAACGCATCGCCAGCGAGCGTGCGTCCGCTGAAAGGGTCATCACCGCCATCACTGCCCTGGCCGACAAGCATGGTGTCGGCCTGACAGGACTGGGTTGGGATCAGGCCAACTTTTCCTCTGCCAAAGATCCCTTCTCTGGCGAGGAAAGCCTGGTGGCCCGCTGGGCCGGCAAAGTGCGTGGCACCTTGAGCCTGCGTCCCGGCGGCTGGCTTTACGGCGAAGTGGATGTCTGTCAGCCCCACCCCACCAAACCCGGCCTCTGGATGGAAGCCGTCGTTGCCTGGGGCCATGTGGATAACGTCAAGATGGAAATGCGTTTGCTGGACACCCCCAAGTAAATCATCACAACGGAGTTCGTTTTTCCCCAAGGGAAAGACGAACTCCTTCTCCGTCCCTGCCCATGTCTGTTTCTACCCCCATTCCTCCCCGCCTGATCCTGTATCACAAGCAGGCCACCAGTGGCCGTACCCGCTATTTGCGGCTGCCCACGGGGCTTCTCGCCTTTGAACCGATGCCCTTGCTGTCGTCCCTCAAAGAGGAAGACGAAGCCAAGTCGAGCATTCGCCCCCATCCCGCCGCCTGCATTCGTGCTGCAGAAACCCATATGGACCTCCCAACCGGCAGCCTGGAGGCGGAAGCCGAGTTCTATGCCGAGATCGAGACTCCCGACGGCGTCGTCCCCGTTCTGCTGGCCCGCTTCACCAGCACCGATCCCCCTTTTGCTGAAGCCGCCGCCATTGAAGGCAAATTCATCAGTCTCACCGAGGCCCGGGGTTTGCACCCCATTGAACTTGATCTGGCCCGCCGTGCCTACGAACTGGTTCTGGGCTGAGACCGCTCAGCCCTCCTCCCATGTCTCGCCAGCACCAACCGGATCAGGACGCCGGTTTTCGCTGCGGCAGAGATTCCCGAGTAAATCCCTCAAGAAATTGTCGTGTTGTCGCATATACGACAACACCGCTTTTGAGCAAAACCACCCGCAAACCCGCATGGTTAAGGTAAGTCCCTACTATTAAAGTGGTGGTATGGGGATTGCAGAACAGTAGCTACCAGGCTTCAAACAACACCCTAATAATCAACTCGTGACTGGAGAGACCACCATGATTAACCTGACACCCAATGCCTCCAAGGCCATTCACCGCTTCATCGCCGGTTCTGAAAACCCCGTAGCCGGTCTGCGGATTTTCGTTTCCGGTGGCGGCTGCTCCGGCATGCAATATGGTCTGCGCCTTGAGCAAACCAAAGAAGAAGAAGACTTCGCCGTGGAAGTGGATGGTTTCACCCTGCTGGTGGACCCCATGAGCCGCCCCATGATCGAAGGCATCACTGTTGATTTCGTCGATAGCCTGACCCATACCGGCTTCAAGTTCAACAACCCCAACGCCACGGCCTCCTGCGCCTGCGGCTCTTCCTTCTCGGCCTAAAGGGACAAGATCATGTGGGATTATTCTGACAAAGTTCGCGAACACTTTTTTGACCCCAAGAACTCCGGCCCCCTCGAAGACGCCAATGGCGTCGGCGATGTAGGCTCCATCAAGTGCGGCGATGCGCTGCGCCTGATGCTCAAGGTTGAACCCGAGACCGACGTGATTCTGGATGCGCACTTCCAGACCTTCGGCTGCGGCTCCGCCATCGCCTCCTCTTCCGCCCTGACCGAAATGATCAAGGGCAAGACTCTGGACGAAGCCCTCAAGGTCAGCAACCAGGACATCGCCGACTACCTGGATGGCCTGCCCCCCGAAAAAATGCACTGCTCCGTCATGGGCCGTGAAGCCCTGCAGGCTGCCGTTGCCAACTACCGCGGCGAAGTCTGGACCGATGACCACGAAGAAGGCGCCCTGGTTTGCAAGTGCTTTGCCATCGATGCCGTGATGATCGAAGACACCGTCCGTGCCAACAGCCTGACCACGGTGGAAGAAGTCACCAACTACACCAAGGCCGGCGGCGGTTGCTCTGCCTGCCACGAACAGATCGAAGAAATCATCGCCAAGGTAGTCAAGGGTGAAACGGCTGAAGCCAAGCCTGCCGCTGCGCCTGCTCCAGCCCCCGTAGCTGAAGCCAAGCCGGCTGCTCCCCTCACCGCCTATCAGCGCATGCGCAAGATCGAAGAAGTGGTGGAGTCCATCCGCCCCATGCTGGTCAAGGACGGCGGCGACATCGAAATCGTTGAAGTCAAGGGCAAGGATATCTACGTGACCCTGAAGGGTGCTTGTGCCGGCTGCATGATGGAACAAGCCACTTTGGGCGGCGTACAACAGAAGCTGATCGAAGCTCTGGGCGAATTCATCCGCCTGCTGCCCGCCAAGCTGCTGACCGAGATTCACTAAGCCAGGTTTAACCGGGTCAAGCCCGTTCGTTCTGAGTAGGTCGAAGGACG
The DNA here is from genome assembly GCA_036504515.1 of Rhodocyclaceae bacterium. Taxonomy (GTDB): domain Bacteria; phylum Pseudomonadota; class Gammaproteobacteria; order Burkholderiales; family Rhodocyclaceae; genus AWTP1-18. The sequence continues at coordinate 305,324 of DASXVA010000009.1, read as the reverse complement.
AACGGGTTGAAAAGAACATCGCCGGGGCATGCTTCGACCAGCTCAGCACGCACGGGCCACTACAGAGAGAGCGATATGAAACCCATCTACCTCGACAACAACGCCACCACCGCCTGCGATCCCGCTGTCGTGGAAGCCATGCTGCCCTACTTCACCGAGCAGTTCGGCAACCCTTCCTCCATGCACAGTTTCGGCAACAAAGTGGGCAGCGCCATCAAGGACGCCCGCAAGAAAGTGCAAACCCTGCTGGGCGCTGAACATGATTCTGAAATTGTGTTCACCTCCTGTGGCACCGAGTCCGACTCCACGGCCATTATCTCTGCCATCAAGGCCCAGCCCGAGCGCAACCAGATCATCACCACCGCCGTCGAACACCCGGCCATCCTGACCCTCTGCGAGCACCTGGAAAAGGAAGGCTACATCGTCAAGAAGCTGGGCGTGGACAAGCGCGGCCGCATCGACCTGGACGAATACAAGTCCCTGCTCAACGACCGCGTCGCCATCGTTTCCGCCATGTGGGCCAACAACGAAACCGGCACCATCTTCCCCGTGGAAGAAATGGCCGAACTGGCCCACGCCAAGGGCATCCAGTTCCACACCGATGCCGTGCAAGCCGTGGGCAAGATCCCCATGAGCCTGAAGGACACCAAGATCGACATGCTCTCCGTGTCCGGCCACAAGCTGCACGCCCCCAAGGGTATCGGCGTCCTCTACCTGCGCCGCAACACCCGCTACCGTCCCCTGCTGCGTGGTGGCCATCAGGAACGCGGCCGTCGTGCCGGTACCGAGAATGCCGCCTCCATCGTCGGTCTCGGTGTGGCTTGTGATCTGGCCTTGCAAAACCTGTCCCACGAAAACACCGAAGTCCGTCGTCTACGGGACAAACTGCAAGCCGGCATCCTTGCCAGCGTGAGCCATTCCTTCGCCACCGGCGACTCCGGCCCCAACGGCAACCGTCTGCCCAACACCTGCAACATCGCCTTCGAATACATCGAAGGGGAAGCCATCCTGATGCTGCTGAACAAGATGGGCATTGCCGCCTCTTCCGGTTCCGCCTGCACCTCCGGCTCCCTGGAACCTTCCCACGTCATGCGCGCCATGGGCATTCCCTACACGGCTGCCCACGGCACCACCCGTTTCTCCCTCTCCCGCTACAACACCGAGGAAGAAATCGACCGCGTGATCGAAGTCGTGCCCCCGATCATGGCTCAGCTGCGCAAGCTGTCACCCTACTGGAATGGCGACGGCCCGGTGGAAAACCCCGAAGCCGCTTTCGCTCCGTCCTACGCCTGAGCCAGCGGCATCACAAAGAAAACGGCCACCTCCCGGTGGCCGTTTTCTTTTCTGCGTCCGCCATTGCCCTTGTCAATGGCTTGCGGCAACCTCCATCGACAGTGCCGAATAGCGCCGCACAATTTCGACAAACTGGTGACTGACTTCTGCAAAAGCGTCCACGATCAAAGGGTCGAAGTGCTTGCTGCGCTCGGAGAGAATGATGTCGATGGCCTGACTCACCGGCATGGCTTCCTTGTAAACCCGGCGACTGGTAATCGCATCGAAAACATCCGCCACGGCCATGATTCGGGCTGGCAGGGGAATGTCCAATCCCGACAGACCATCGGGGTAACCGCTGCCATCCCAACGCTCGTGGTGGCTCTGGGCGATCTGGCGGGCGGTTTCGAGAAACGCCAGGGGTGAGGTATCGGTCATAAACAGTGAGGAGTCGGCCTCCCCCACCTGCCGCATGGCCTTGGCAATGGCATCGCCGCCAATCTGAGCGTGGTTCTTCATGATGCTGAACTCTTCCTTGGTCAGCACGCCGGGTTTGTGCAGGATGTCGTCCGGAATGCCGACCTTGCCAATATCGTGCAACGGTGCTGCCTTGACGTACAGGCTCAGTTCAGCAGCGCCCAGCTCTTCCGCGTAATGGCCTTTCTGCTGTAACTCCCGCGCCAGCAATTCCACATAGCCTTGGGTCCGGTAAATGTGGTTGCCCGTTTCGGTATCCCGGGTTTCCGCAAGAATCGCCAGAGCAGCGAGACTGGCATTCTGGACAATTTCGCCGGCGTGCATACGGCGTGCAACTTCGGCTTCCAGATAGGCATTCTGATTGCGGAGCAGATCCCGCGCCCGCTTGTTTTCCAGTTGTGTCCGCACCCGGGCCAGCACCAGAGCCGGCTTGATCGGCTTGACGATGTAGTCGGCAGCACCGGCCTCAAGCCCCTGCTCCTCGTCTTCCGTGGCATCCCGGGCCGTGACGAAGATCACTGGAATCCGTTCCGTGGCGGGGTTGGCCTGCAAGCGGGACAGCACCGCATAACCGTCGACCTCCGGCATCATCACATCAAGCAGGATCAGATCGGGTTGCGGCGAAGCCAGGCAAAGCCGCAGGGCCTGCTCGCCGGAGTTGGCCACGAGAATCCGGTAGTGGGGTTCAAGCAGCGCCCCGAGGACCACCAGATTTTCCGGCTGGTCGTCGACGATCAATACAGTGGGGTGAAGGTTATCCATGGTGTTCCGTCAGCATTGCCAAGGCTTCGTCATAGGCGAAGCGATCAATGGCGCCCCCAAGTGCAAGCACGACCTCAAAGGGAAGAGATTGCTCCAGGGTAGCGCGATGTTTGGTGAAATATTGGCGGGCGGAGAAATCCCCCGTGGCCAGCAGTTCAGAAAGTTGGACCAGCGCCCGGCCACCATCCTGCTCCCCCGACTCGGCAGGGACAGCACGATGCAGCGCGGCCACCGGTTGTTGCAGGGCAAGCAGTAAACGCTGAAGCTCCTGCCCGGTCTGCGCCACCAACTCCCGCTGCGCCTGAGTCGTTTGACCGACTCCCTGCTTGAGCGCCGCCTCAGCCGAAGCCGCCAATTCAACCAGACGGGCCGCACCAAAGATACCGGCACTGCCCTTGAGCGCATGCAACAGGGGCAAGGGCGAATCACCTTCGCCACTTGTCGCCCAGGCCATGAGGGCAGCGCCTTGATCGGCATGCTGACTGGTGAACAGATCCAGTAGTTGCAGATAAGTATCCGGATTGTTGCGCACCTGCCGGAGTGCGGCTCGGACATCCAGCCCTTCCACCGCGGACAGGGCCTGAACCAAGGCATCCAACACTTCCGGCGTAGCCTCGCGCACCACCGGTAGCGGCGCAGTATTTTCAGCACTTGCCAGCGCAGTAGTCGGCAGCCAGCGCAACAAGGTGGCATACAGACTGTCAGGATCGACCGGCTTGGAAACGTGGTCGTTCATGCCGGCTTCCTGGCAGGCTTGCCGGTCCTCGGCAAAAGCGTTGGCCGTCATCGCCAGAATCGGCACCTGGCCGCCCGTTGCCAATTTGCGTATGCGGCGGCACGCTTCCAGACCATCCAGATGCGGCATCTGGATATCCATCAGGATCAGGTCATATTGCCGACGGCTGGCCATCTCCACCGCCTCCAGTCCATCATCCGCGGCTTCCACAATAAGGCCGACACTGCGCAGCAATTCCAACGCCATGACCTGATTGACCGCGTTGTCCTCCACCAGCAGGATACGGCGCCCTCTCAAGGCGCTCAGGTCCGTGACACCAGCCCGGCGGACAAAGGGGAACTGGCGCCCGTGCAGGGTTTCCAGAATGGCGTCGAGCAAAGAAGAGGCCGTTACCGGCTTGGCCAGCACGCTGGAAATCATGGCCCGGTCCAGGGACTGCAAAGGAATATCCCGGCCATAGGCACTGACGAGAATGACGTTGGGCGGACTGAGCAGTTTCAGCGCCGCAATTTTCCCCGCCGTTTCGATGCCATCCATTCCCGGCATTTTCCAGTCCAGCAATACCAGATCAAAAGGTTGTCCGGCAGCCTCGGCATGACTGATGGCCTCCAGGGCAGCAGCTCCTGAATCCACCAGCAGCGACCGTGCCTTCAGGGTGGTCAGCATGTCGGCCAGGGCTTCGCGGGCGGCCGGAATATCGTCCACCACCAGGACTTTCAATTCCTGATCCGGTGGCAGCCCTGCAGATTTCTCCGGCATGGTTTCCGCTGGCGCGAATACCGCTTCAAACCAGAAGGTACTGCCCTGCCCTTCACTGCTCGCCACACCCACCGCCCCCCCCATCAGGTCCGCGATGCGCTTGCAGATGGCGAGCCCCAGCCCCGTCCCGCCAAAGCGGCGAGTAATGGAACTATCGGCCTGTTCAAAAGCCTGGAACAAACGCGACTGTTGTTCCTCGCTAAGACCGATGCCGGTATCGCTGACCTCAAAACGAATCCGGTAGCCCTTGTCATCCTGCCCCAACAGCCTGGCACCAATGGTGATGGTGCCCCGCTCGGTGAACTTGACGGCGTTGTTGACGAAGTTGAGCAGCACCTGCCCAAGGCGAACCCGGTCGCCCCGCAACATGGAGGGCAGCGCGGGATCGATCCGGCTTACCAACTCCAGGCCCTTGGCACCGGCCTTGTCTCCCAACAGGGAATACAGGCTGCGGAATTCGTCATCAAGATTGAAGTCCACCATTTCGATGGTGAACTTGCCGGCCTCGATCTTGGAAAAATCCAGAATGTCATTGATGACCGCCAGCAAATGATCGGCAGCATCGGAAATCTTGTCGAGCTGTTCCATCTGGCGCGGTAGCAGTGCCTCCCGCCGCATCAAATGGGCAAAGCCGATGATCGCGTTCATCGGCGTGCGAATCTCGTGACTCATGTTGGCAAGGAAAGCGCTTTTTGCCGCGTTGGCCGAATCGGCTGCTTCCTTGGCCTGGGTCAGGGCATCCAGCATTTGTTGTTGCTGGGTAACGTCCTGCAAGGTGCCGGCCAGGTGATCCAGTTCGCCCCGTTCATCCCGGAAAGCAGATCCGCGAAATTGGGCAAACCTTGGCGTGCCTGTCTTGTCCGTTATTTTCAACAGCAACTCGAAGGATGACTGGTCGGCAATGCAACGCTGAACGGCACCGCTCAAGGCGGCCATGGAGTCCGGTTCCAGACCTTGCAGCAATAGATTGAGGGAAGGCGTGATCGAGGCCGGCAAGGCAAAAAAGCGGAAAACCTCGTCGGTCCAATCCCAGCGATCCGTCGCCAGTTCCCACTTCCAGCGACCGAGGTGGGCCAGCTTTTGGGCTTCCTGCAGGCTTTCCTCACTGGACTTCAGATCGCGGAAAAGCAAGGTGATGGGGTCGCGCAAACCGTTCACCACCACTGCCTTGTAGACCAGATAGAAAGCGACGAGCTTGAGCAGATGGCCGGCCTGATTAAAGGCATCGCTCATGGCATCGGAAACGTAGAGGGTGAAACACAGCTCGGTGCCGATCAGAAAAATGAAGGAGCCCAGCAGCAGGCGATACACCCGGGGCTCGAAATGGCGACGCTGACGGTAGAGCATGAAAATGCTCAGGCCGTTGATGGTGCTGATCACGTATTCGCTACCCACCTTGAACGGCGTCAGCCCATGGCCCGGCACAAAGCAGACGGGGAAAACCTTGAAGTAAAGAATGGAGGCGACCAGCGCACTGGTGAGCAGCATATAGACGCCGATCACCACCGTCATGTTCACCTGCCGGCGGCCTCCCAGTACCGAGAATGCCGCGAGCATGGTGCCCGCCTCAAGCAGACGGGCCGCAATCCAGAACTGCGGCGCGTAGTAATCGTAGTCGGTGAAGATCGGCATGCCCTTGTAGCCCAAGGTATGCAGCAGGTCGATAAAGCCGATGAAGAAATAGGCAACCCCAACGAACTTCAAATAGGGATTGCGAATGGAGTGCCAGCAATTGACGGCAATGATGAAGACGGTAACGGCAATGCAAACACTAAACAGTTCGGCCACGCTATGGAACAGCAGGTAGCTGAACCCGGCCGTGAGATGCACCGCAAACAAAACCAGCAACAGGCTGACCGCCTCCACCAACGAAATATCGATGGCACGCCGCATCACGCCCGAGAGTCGGGCCAAGGCGGCGGGGAAAAGAGGAGCAACAGTAGCCATGAAATGAATGCGCCGACCAAAATGAAGAAAACCCTGCTTGAACCAGAAAGCGGAATCAACGGGATAAACCGGATTCGGATAACCGGACAACAGACAAGGGAATTGCCCATTCTACGTCCGGGCCGGGGCAAGAAACCCTCTGCCGAAAGTAGTATCTGTGCCGTACTCGTCGTCGTTCCGTCATAAAGCCGTGACACCATAGACTTGGACCAGCAGCAAAGACTCGTCGATTTCTGCCAAGCCGGACCGGTGCGGATATTCCATAATCACGGCAAACGCGGATGCAGGAGGCCCCATGAGCGCCCTTGAAACAGAAATCCAGCACACCGGTCGGCGACTTCTGGCCCAGGCTGGTCACAGCCGCCCGGCCCTTTATCGCGGACTCACCGGCGCCCTGCTGGCCCGGGTCATGGATGCACCGCCCCTGCGCGACAGCCTGTTCCAACTGGTGGACACCCTGCCCCAACTGCGGGACAACGCCGACATCGCCCGGCACCTGCAGGCCTATCTCGACACCGTGCCCGATGAAAACCGCCGGGGCTGGATCAGCCACCTGCTCAATCTGGCCGCCCGTCCTTCCTTGGGTTGGAGCGTCTGGGTCTTCGCCCGGCAACTGGGCAAGCGTTTCCTTTGTGAAGAAACCGAAAAAGACCTGAGCCGCCTGCTGGCAGAACTGGGCAAAGTGCCCGCCCGGGTGACGGTGGATGCCGTGGGCGAAACCGTGCTGTCCGAAACGGAAGCCGACGCCTATCTGCAACGCAACCTGGCCCTGCTCGACTGGCTGGCCCGGCAGCGGGAATCCCAGGGTGCGCCGCACCTGTCGATCAAGCTCACCGCCCTCACTTCCCGCTTCGATCCCCTGGATGCCGAGGGCAGTCGCGAGCGGGTGCTGAGCCGCTTGACCCCGCTGCTGGAGGCCGCCAACCGCCACGGCGCCACCCTGACGGTGGACATGGAGCACTACGAACTCAAGGACCAGATCCTGGCCCTGTTCCTCTATCTGGTGGAACACTACCCCGGCAATTGGCAGCCCGCCATTGCCCTGCAAGCCTACCTGCCGGACACCCCCGCCGATCTGGAACGGGTCCACGCCACCGCCCTGCGCCTGGGTCGCCGCCTCGGCGTGCGACTGGTGAAGGGCGCCTATTGGGATCAGGAACAAGCCTGGGCCGCCCAGCGGGACTGGCCCGCCCCCACCTTGCAGGACAAGGCCGCCACCGACGCCCAGTACGAGCGCCTTACCGTCTGGCTGCTGGAACGCAGCGATGCCCTGCACCCGGCCATTGCCTCCCACAACCTGCGCAGCCAGGCCGTCGCCCTGACCCACGCCCGCCGCCTGGGCCTGGGCGCACAGCACTGGGAAGCCCAGATGCTGCTGGGCATGGCCGAGCCGCTGCGGGCAGCCCTGGCGGCGGAAGGCGTGCCCCTGCGCCTCTATGTCCCCACCGGCGACCTATCCACCGGCATTGCCTACCTGATCCGCCGCCTGCTGGAGAACACCGCCTCCAGTTCCATCCTGCGCCAGACCTATGTGGACGGTGTTGATCAGGATGCCCTGCTGGCAGCGCCGCAGCCCTTGCCCATAGAACAGCCAACCGCTCCCAATGCCGCCCCCGGCAGCGTCAGCAACCTGCCCCTGCTCGACTTCAGCCGCCCCGATGTGCAAGCCCGCGTCACTGCCGCCCTCGCTGAAATCCGCACGCAACTGCCGCTGCACTACCGGCAAGCCCCGTCCATGGAAACCCCGGCCACCTGCTTCAGCGCCCGCAACCCGGCCGCCCCGGACGAAGTGCTCGGCTACATCGATCTCGTCACCCCCGCCCAGGCCGATGCCGCCGTGGGCAAGGCCAAGGCCGCCTTCCCCGCCTGGCGCGATACCGCCGTGGCCGAACGATGCCGCATCCTGCGCCGGGCCGCCGACCTGATGGTGGCCGAGCGCCACAGCTTGGCCGCCCTGGAGGTGCTGGAAGAAGCCAAACCCTGGCGCGATGCCGATGCCGACGTGGCCGAAGCGGTGGATTTTTTGCGCTACTACGCCGCTCAAATGGAAGCCCTCCAGGGCGACGCCCCGGGCGGTTGGCGCACCACCAAGGATTTCCCCGGAGAAAGCAACGCCTGGGCTTATGCGCCCCGGGGTATTGCCGTAGTCATCGCCCCCTGGAATTTCCCCCTCGCCATCCTCTGCGGCATGACCTCCGCCGCCCTGGTCAGTGGCAACTGCGCCTTGATGAAACCGGCCCTGCCGGCGCTGCTGGTGGCCCAGGCCCTGCACCGCATTCTGCTGGCGGTGGGCGTTCCGCCTGAAGTGCTGCAACTGCTGCCCGGCGATGCCGACGTGGGCCAGGCTCTGGTGCGCCACCCTGCGGTGAACATCATCGCCTTCACCGGTTCCCGCCAGGTGGGCCTGTCCATCCTCCAGGCCGCCCACAGCCCCGCCCCGGAACAGCGCCACATCAAGCAGGTGGTCTGCGAAATGGGCGGCAAGAACGCCATTGTGGTGGATGCCGATGCCGACCTGGACGACGCCATCGCCGGCATCCTCGCCTCGGCCTTCGGCTACAGCGGGCAGAAGTGCTCCGCCTGCTCCCGGGTCATTGCCGTGGAAGCCGTCCATGACCGCCTGCTGCAAAGGCTGGCGGAAGCCGCCGACAGCCTGGCCTGGGGTCCGCCGGAAAATCCGGCCAATGACCACGGCCCCCTGATCACCACCGCCGCCCGGGACAAGGCCCTGGGCTATATCGAAATCGGCCGCTACGAAGGCCGCCAAGTCTGGCAGGGCAAGGTGCCGGACCTGGGCTGGTACGTGCCGCCCACCATATTTGCCGACATCCAGCCCCAGCACCGATTGGCCCGGGAGGAAATCTTCGGCCCGATTCTGGCCGTGATGAAAGCGCCGGATTTCGCCGCCGCCCTCGCCCTGGCCCAGGATGCCGACTACGCCCTCACCGGCGGCGTCTATACCCGCCTACCCCAACACCTTGCCCTGGCCCGGGACCACTACGCCGTGGGCAATCTGTATCTCAACCGCCGCATCACCGGCGCCCGGGTGGGCGTGCAACCCTTCGGCGGCATCGCCCTTTCCGGCACCGGCATCCAGGCCGGCGGACCGGACTACCTCAAACAGTTTCTCTGGAGCCGTTGCGTCAGTACCAACACCATGCGCCACGGCTTCATGCCCACACCGACCCCATGAAAAAAATCGACCTGATTGCCGTCCCCTCCGCTTTGGGCGCTCCCGATACCGGCGTCAGCCAGGGGCCCGCAGCCCTGCGCCAAGCGGGCCTGCTCGCCACATTGCAAGACACGGGCCTTGAGGCCGACTGGGCCGACACCATCGCGCCGCAGCCCTTGCCCCCGGACGCCACGGAAACCCAACGCTGGGATGCCCTGACCGACCTTTGCCAGCGCCTGACCCGGGCCGTAGGCCACAGCCGGCAACAGGATCATTTCCCCCTGGTCATCGGTGGCGACCATTCCATTGCCGCCGGCACCTGGCCCGGCGTTGCCGCCAGCGTCGACGGCCCCCTCGGCCTGCTCTGGCTCGACGCCCACCTGGATGCCCACACCCGGGAAGACAGCGCCTCTGCCAACCCCCACGGCATGCCGGTGGCGCTGCTCATCGGCGACGGCGACCCGCGTCTGGCCCACACGACCCTTTCGCCCCGCCACATCTGCCTGGTGGGCGCCCGCAGCAGCGAGTTGCCGGAACGGGTGCGACTGGAACGGTTTGGCGTCAAGGTTTTCGATCAGGCCGACATCGCCCGCCGAGGGCTCCAGGCCGTGCTGGCGGAAGCCCTGTCCATCGTCAGTACCGGCACGGCAGGGTTTGGGGTTTCGGTGGATATCGACGTGCTCGACCCGACGGAAGCCGCCAGCGTCAATTCCCCAGCCCCCGGCGGCGAACCCGCCGACACCTGGCTGATGGAATTACAGGGCATCGCCCAGCGCCCCGACTGCCTGGCACTGGAAATTGTGGAGTGTGATGGTGCCCGGAGCGAAGCCGCGGCCACGGCCCGTCTGGCCTGCCAACTGCTGGCAGCCCTGCTCGGCCCGGAAAAATTGAATTGGGAAAACCGCGATCAAGTGCCTGCCGCCAGTGTTTCGCCCTCAAAGCCTGTCTTAAGTCTGGCGAAGGGCTTGTCCTGAAGCGCCCTGAGGAAGCCTCTCAAGGCGCAAGCCTAGTTACAGGTGAATTATTTTCACACCACAAACCGGGCGAAAATTAACGAAGAACCGCATGGTTGAGCAGTATCTAACAAAAGGCCCTGAGGCATCACCCCTAAAACTCGCCAATAGGGTGAATTTATTTCAACTCAGGGAATGCCTCGCCAACCCGGCAAAACCCGGGTCGATACCACTCAAACCGTCATTTCCGCCCTTGGCCCAGCCGAACCTGTAACCAAAGGCGGTAGAGGAAGGCCTAGCGTTCCTTGAACTGGCGATGACAGCTCTTGCAACTGTCGTACACCGCCCGGTAGGCAGCGCCCACCTTGTCCTGATTGCCGGTCTTGGCGGCGACGACCAATTCGTCCGTCACCTTCTTGAAGTTCTTTTTCTCGGCTTCAAACTTTTCGCCGTCGCTCCAGACATCGGGCTTGGCGTGGGTGGGCGGGTAGTTGGTGTCGGCGCCGAAGTATTCCCAGGGGCCATCGCGGCGGGCCAGCAGCTCTTCCGTCAGCAGCTTGAATTCCTTGGGCTCGAAACGCTCTTCCCGCAGCATGACGCCCATGGGTTCAAAAGTCTTGAGGATTTCCTTGAAGGCGGCCTGACGATGGGCAACAGGAGTGCCGGGGCGGGTGTCCTGCACCTGGCCACAGGCCGACAGAACCAGCAAAAGGGGTAGAACAAGACGGGAAAGCCGTGCCATGGAGAATCAACCGGTAAGCAAAACCGGGAGTCTACTGCCTGGCACGTTTCGATGTGCTGACATCGACACAACGAACAACCCTCTCCCCGGCAAAACGGAGTGCTTCGGCTTCTTTTTCACGGCGAAATGCACAATCCGCGATAATGGCAGGCTATCCGCCGTTACGCGAAAGCCTGCAATGCCGACTCCAGCCACCTCCCCCACCAACACCATTCCCCTGATCACAGCCCCCGAAGGCGCCCCTCTGCTCGGCGCCGATCTGCTGGAACTGGCAACCAAGCATGTGGGCGACATCCTCACCCTGGCCTTCGAGCACAGCGCCGACCACGCCGCCGTGGTGGTCTACGACAAGCAATGCTCCCTGACCGCCTCGCTCGCCGAGGCCTACCGGCGCAATATGCCCACCGCCACCTTCATCAACTTTGATGCCGTGGCGCCGGAACACATCCTCACCACCTTTGCCAACCTGGCCGCCTCGGACTTGGTGGTGCTGATCCAGTCCACCAACTTCCGCCTCGAAGCCTTCCGCATCCGCGTCGAACTCTTCAAGCGCGGCCTCAAGGTGATCGAACATCCCCACCTGGGCCGCATGCGGGAAGACGAGGTGGCCTGCTACATCGACTCCCTCGCCTACGATCCCAACTACGTGCGCACCACGGGCCGCGCCCTCAAGGCAAAGATCGATCAGGCCCAGGGCGGCGTCATCGACACCGGCGGCGCACAACTGTTCCTCAGCGCCCCTTTGGAAAAAGCCAAGCTCAATATCGGCGACTACCGGGAAATGAAAAACGTCGGCGGCCAGTTCCCCATCGGCGAAGTCTTCACCGAAGCCCTGGACCTGGAAACTGTGCACGGCAAACTGCGGATTTCCTACTTCGGCGACACCACCTTCTCGGTGAACAAACCGCCCAAGCCCATCACCCTGATCGTCGAAAAAGGCCAGGTGGTCGGCACCGAAGACTCAACCCCCGAGTTCGACACCGTGCTGGCCAACATCCGCGCCGACGAAGGCCAAATCTGGGTCCGCGAACTCGGCTTCGGCCTCAACCGCGCCTTCAGCCAGGACCGCACCGTCACCGACATCGGCACCTACGAACGCATGTGCGGCATCCACCTGTCCCTGGGCAACAAGCACATGAGCTACGACAAACCCCAGATCAAACGCTCCGAAGCAAGGCACCACGTGGACGTGTTCGCCCTGACGGAGAGCTTCATGCTGGATAACGACGTGGTTTATCGGGATGGGGCTTGGCAGGTTTAGGCGGGACTAAAACAGGTTTGATGGGGCACGGCAACGTTTCCAGTCGCACTGCCTATTGCCTAAGACTGCATCTCGGCCAAAGCTGTCATTCAGAAGAGAACATTGAGGGGCTTCTTACCCAGTTAAAGCGGCCATTTAGGGGAGTTTGTTCTCAGGCACTCCTTCCCGACCTGAGCCCAAAGCAGAACAAGAGACTACCCAAGCCAAATCCGGCGATGGTCAGCCCCATAGGGAAGGGCGTGCCGTTGGCGAAGTAACCCACGCAGGCGGAACCAAAAATCCCGGTGCCGTACTGTATAGCGCCGATCAGGGCGGAAACGGAACCGGCCCGATCCGGGTAACTTTCCAGGGCCTCCACGATGGCATTGGCGACGATGAAGCCCGTGGCCGAGACAAAGAAGAAAAGGGGCACCACCAGCCCCCATAGCCCGCCCCAGTCATGCCATGCATTGAGGGCGGCCACGGCCCCCGAGACGGTTGCCAGCCCGGCACCAAAGCGGATCAGGCCATCAATGCCGAAGCGGCGCACCAGACGGGCATTGAGCTGGTTCGCCACCATGATGCCGACAATACCGAGGGCGAAGAGCAGGCCGTAGTGCTGGGGCGACACCTGATGATGGGTGATATAGGCCACCGGAGTACCTGCCACGTAAGCAAACATGGCGCCATAGAAACTGCCGCCGACCCCTGCATAGGCCAGCAGCCTGGGCTGGCGCAGCAGTTGGGCGTAGCCCAGGAAAGCAGAGAAAATCGACTGGGTATTGCGTCGTTCCGGCGGCAGGGTTTCCGGCAGCACCCTCAGGGACCAGAGGGTAAGCAAGCCCACGCCCACCAGCAGCCAGAAGATTGCGTGCCAGGAGGCCACATGGAGAATCAGCCCACCCACGCTGGGGCCGATCAAGGGCGCGACGGCCATGACAGTCATCAGCACCGACAACATCCGGGCCGCCTGATGGCCCCCGTAGAGGTCCCGCACCATGGCCCGGGACAGCACCACATTGGCGCAGGCTCCCACGGCCTGCACCAGGCGCCAGCCGATCATCATCGGCACGCTGTTGGATAGGGCGCAACCTGCCGAACCCATGATGAACAGCAGCAGCCCCAGGGTAATGGGCAGGCGGCGGCCATGGCGGTCGCTGATGGGTCCCCAGAAGAGCTGGCCGATGCTGAAGCCGATCAGGTAGCCGGAAACGGTTAGTTCCACCGCACCTGCATCCCCGTGCAAGGATGCCGCCATGGCAGGCAGCGCCGGCAGGTAGAGGTCCGTTGAAATGGAGGCGAAGGACATGAGGGCACTCAGGATGGCGAGCACCCTGATGTCCCCCTCCGGGCTTGAGCCCGGCTGCTGTCCTTGCTCGGCATGCACTGATCCATGTCCGGTCATCTTGATGGGCCGATCCGTAAACGCTATTGAGGTGCCAGTTCGCCGAACCGGTAGGCGGCCGTCACGCCCCCATCCATCAGGAAGTCGCTGCCCGTGATGAAACCACCGTCCGGCCCCATGAGCAGCGCGGCCACATTGCCGACTTCGTCCGGCGTGCCGGCGCGGCCCACGGCGCAGGTTTCGATCATGTGGCGATAGCCCGCACCGCGCGGCCCGTTGAGTTCGTCCCGCGCCAGTGGCGTGATGATGATGCCGGGGCTGATGGTGTTGATCCGAGCACCACGCTGGCCCCAGCGCACCGCCTCAGCCATCACCCGTAGGGAGTTGCCACGCTTGGAAAGCTGGTAGGCATGCAGGGTGTCGGTGACCTGACCGGGCTGCAGCATCTCCAGTTGTAACAAGTCCTCGGTGGGCGTGGTGGCCAGCAGGCGGTCCTGTTCTGGTGTCAGGGCCGACAGCCGGTGACCAGACTGGGAGGAGATCACCACCCCGGAGCCACCACGCTCCATCACGTTGCCGAACAGTTCAAGCAACAGGGCCGTGCCGTAAAGATCCACCTTCAGGATGGTTTCGATGGGAGCCTGGGAGGGCGAAACCCCCGCCGCATGTACGAGCCCAGTAATCGCACCGAGAGAAGCTGCCTTGTCCACCAAGGATTGCACCGAACTGCGAGAGGAAATATCCACCGCCATGGCACTGACCTCAAAGCCTGCGTTGGCCAGCGTCTCGGCCACCTCTGCGGAGGCCTGCTCAGTGAGATTGGCAAGCAGCAGGTGCTTGCCCGTGCCGACACGGCGGGCGATGGCCTGGCCGATGAAACCGGCGCCGACAACAACAATTAGCTCTTTCATGTCTATTCTCCTTCAGCGGATTACTTACGGGGCTGCTCGGCAAGCGGCGCGGGGGCGCTGTGGTATTGGGTCTCGCTGACCTGCTCCAGCCAAGTGACGACCTGGCCGTCCAGTTGCTCGGCGAGGGCCAGGTGGGACATCGGGGTATCCGGTGTGGCCCCATGCCAGTGTTTGGTATTGGCTGGAATCCATACCACATCGCCGGGACGAATCTCCTGCACCGGCCCGCCCTCCATTTGTACCCGACCGACACCGCTGACCACATACAGGGTCTGCCCCAGAGGATGGGTGTGCCAGGCGGTGCGGGCGCCGGGAGTGAAGCTGACCAGGCCGCCGGAAATGCGTGCAGGCGCGCTGCCCTGAAAGAGTTGGTCGATGAATACTTGGCCTGCGAAGAACTGATCGCTACCCCGCGTCGCCGGTTTTTTCCCTAAGGAAATCACTTCGATGCCCAGTTCAGCCGCGCCGGCCGGCGTCATTGTCAAGGCTGAAGCTAGTGCGAGGGAGGAGAGGGAGGTTTTATTCATGTTTGTGCTCCGTTTCAGGGTCAAGTGTGATCGCAGCGGTGCTCAGCGCCCCACCCGTTGCTGCAGGTGCGATGGGTAGCGGTCACCCTCGACCGGGATGGCGGCAAGAGCTGTCTCGATGTCCAGCAGATCTTGCGTGCTCAGTTCGATGGGGGCGGCCCCCAGATTTTCCTCAAGCCGGTGCAGCTTGGTGGTGCCGGGAATCGGCACGATCCACGGCTTCTGGGCCAACAACCAGGCTAGGGCGATCTGGGCGCGCGTCGCTCCCTTGGTGGAGGCGATATCGCCCAACAGGTCCACCAGGCGCTGGTTGGCCAGGCGGGCCGCTTCGGCAAAGCGCGGCACGATGTTGCGAAAATCCGTCGCATCGAACTTGGTGTCCGCATTGATCGCACCGGTCAGGAAGCCCTTGCCGAGGGGACTGAAAGGCACGAAACCGATACCCAGTTCTTCGAGCAACGGCAGGATCTCCTTCTCCGGCTCGCGCCACCACATGGAGTATTCGCTCTGTAGTGCGGTTAAAGGCTGGATGGCATGAGCGCGGCGGATAGACTCGGCGCCGGCCTCGGACATTCCGAAATGGCGCACCTTGCCCTGGGCGATCAGGTCCTTGATGGCACCGGCCACCTCTTCCACGGGCACGTCCGGGTCCACCCGATGCTGGTAGAAAAGGTCGATGACATCGGTTTTGAGTCGACGCAAGGAGGCTTCGGCCACGGCCCGTATGGTTTCCGGTCGGCTATCCATGCCGTCTGCCACCTTGCCCTCCTTGAAACCAAACTTGGTGGCGATGACGACCTTGTCGCGGAACGGGGCCAATGCTTCGCCCAGCAATTCCTCGTTGTCGCCCGGGCCATAGGCTTCGGCTGTGTCGAAAAAAGTGACGCCCAGTTCATGGGCGCGGCGAATCAGCGAAATGGCGGCGCCACGGTCAGTTGCGGGGCCATAGCCATAGCTCAGCCCCATGCAGCCCAGCCCGAGGGCGGAGACTTCCAGCCCGCTGTTACCCAGTTTGCGTGTTTGCATGATCATTCCTTTCCTAATGTTGGGGGCCTATGTTCAGTGGCCTGTTTTCAGCGGCGCTTCCACGTTCGAGAGTGCAAACAGGCCATCGCGCAGGCGCTTGCCGTGCACGGCAACCTGGTTGAGCCCGGCATCGAATTCGGTCAGTTTTGCGAGGGGGGGAATCGGCCAACAGTACGGTGCGGCCAAAGCCCTGGCGGCGGAGGATGGCCATGCCAATCCCTCCTGCGCCGATCATCACGATGACTTCTTTGTTCATGGCGTCCTCCACCACTGATTAAAGGGCCCGCTTCAGAATGTCGGCCAGCACATCCCGGCTATAGATTCCGGCCAGACCGAACCATTGGGCATTGCCCTGCAGGTTGTCGAGGATGGCCGGCAGCTCGGCAGCGGTAATGCCCAGCTGGGCGAGACGGGTGGGGGTGCCAATTTTGTCGAACCACTTTTCCAAGGCGGCAATGCCTTCTGCCGCCGTCTTCAGGCCGAAGATCTGCTGGGCGAAGCGTTCGAACTGGGCCGGATTGCGGCTGTGGTACCACTTCATCCAGGCCGGCATCACCACCGACAGGCCGGCGCCGTGGGGCACGTTGAACAGGGCCGAGAGGGAGTGCTCGATCATGTGGTTGGGATAGCCAAAGCCCGAAGTGCCCGCGTAGGTGATGCCATTGAGTGCCAGAGTGGCGGCCCAAGCGAATTCGGCGCGGGCGTTGTAGTCGTTCGGGTCGGCCAGGAGCGCTTCCGTGGTCTCCATCACCGTGGTGATGACGGATTCCACCAGGCGGGACTGAATCTTCGGCTGCACAGTGGCAGTGAGATAGCCCTCGATGGAGTGGGCGATGATGTCGGCGGCGGAATAGACCAGATAGTCCCGGGACACCGTCTGCATCAGGGCCGGATTGACGATGGAGACCTTGGGGAAGGTATGCACCGACTGGATGGCAAACTTTTCCTGGGTGGCCTCATTGGTGACCACGGCCCCGCTGTTCATCTCGCTGCCCGTGGCGGCCAGGGTGAGGATGTCGAATACCGGCAGGGCGCTGTCGATGCCGGCCTTGCCGATGAACAGATCCCACACATCCCCATCGTAATGTACGCCGGCGGCAATGGCCTTGGAACTGTCCAGCACGGAGCCGCCGCCGACGCTCAGAACGGCATCCACCTGCTGGCTGCGGGCCAGGGTGATGGCTTCGCGTACTTTGGAAATCACTGGGTTGCTAACGATGCCTCCGCATTCCACGAACTGGATGCCCCGTTCGCTCAGACTCTTGCTGACGACGCTAAATAGACCGTCGCGCTTGATGCGCTCACTGCCGTAGGTCAGCAGCACCTTTTTGACGCCATGCTCGGCCAGATACAGGCCGATGGCCTGTTCCTTGTCCTTGCCGAACTCGACCTTGGTGGGATTGAAGAAAGTGAAGTTGTCCATGAATGTTCTCCAGAAAAAGTCGCGTAATCCGCGATGACCGAACTTTAGTTCCCGGACAAACATCCAACTAGTGTCAAATGGTTTGTATTATTTACAACCAATAGATGTTAATTGAGCGAGAAGCCCCATGCCCATCAACGAATTGCGCTCCATCACCACCTTCATCCGCACTGTGGAAACAGGCAGTCTGAGCAAGGCGGCCGCTATCCAGCAGATTTCGCCCCAAGCTGCCAGCAAGGCCCTGGGACAGTTGGAGCAGCATTTAGGGGTCCGGCTCTTTCACCGCACGACTCGGAGCATGTCCCTGACAGAGGAGGGGCAACGTTTCTTTGAAGCAGCCCAGCCATCGCTGCTCGGCCTGCAACAGGCGCTGAATGGCGCGCGCCAGACCCGCGAGGATTTGGCAGGACCGTTGCGCATCGTCGGCCCCCGTTCAGTTTCTCTGGCGGTCATTAGCCCTGTGCTGGAGGAATACTGTCGTCTCTATCCCGAGGTACAACCGGACATTCAGCTGGATGATCGGCGCAGCAACTGGGTTGAGGAGCGTGTCGACGTGGGGTTTCGCCTGGGTTCTTCGCCCGAGGAGGGACTAATTGCTCGCCCACTGTTTCCCATGCAGATGGTGATTTGCGCGGCACCAAGCTATTTGCGCAAACATGGCGCCCCACGTAGCCTCGACGAACTGACTACCCACCGTTGTAGCGCTTTTCGCCGTTCGGATGATGGTCGGATCGTGCCCTGGCGGGTGCAGGTGGATGGCGGCGAGCAGGAGCACCCGCTTCATCCGGCTTTTTGTACCAATGATGAGCAATTGGAACTGCACGCCACCTTGGCTGGCGAAATCATCGCCCAAATCGCAGTGCCCACCGCTATTTCTATGATCCGCAATGGACGCCTTGTTCCCTTGCTGCTTGAACATATGACTGACAGTTACCAGATGTTCATCTACTACGGCAGCCGCCAGGCCCAACCGGCCCGGGTAAGGCGCTTTATTGATCTGGCAGTGGAGCGGCTTGGAAACAGCAGCGACTATGTGCTGAGCCGGGATGAGTTGGCGGCTGCGGCTGCGGCTGCTAACCAGCACATTTCGGCCTAATTCCGATTGTTTGGAACGTCAGCAAAGACCGAAAATCTGAACTTCCATTTTTGGCCTAGCCTGAACGCTCAGTACATTGAATGCCCACATTCACTGCTACATTTCCCCACCCAAAATCACTAACAGCACCTCCCTCAACATGAAGCACGACACCACCAGCGGCGGCTTGGTTTATTCCACGGAACACGGGCGCATGTGCGACAAATGTCGGCAGCCGGTCAATGCTTGCATTTGCAAACAGGGGGCGCCTCACCCTGCTGGCGACGGCATTGTGCGGGTGTCGCGGGAAACCAAGGGGCGCAAGGGGAAAGGCGTGACCCTGATCAAGGGTTTGGACCTGGATGATGCGGCGTTAACCGCCCAGGCCAAACAGCTCAAGGCCACCTGTGGTTCTGGCGGTACGGTGAAAGATGGGGTGATTGAAATTCAGGGCGACCACTGCGAGAAAGTGATCGAGCAGTTGAAAAAACAGGGGCTGACTGTGAAGCGGGCCGGGGGCTGATTCGGTAACTCCGGTTTACTTTCGGGAGCTACACAGTTGTCTCCCTAACACTCGTTCATGCTGACCCCTTTGACTTCGGCTCTAGGAGCCTACGCTCAGGGCGAACGGAGGGAGTTAGGGAGTGAAGGATATGCCCTTTACTTTTTACGCAGGGGATCGAGCAGGGGCGACAGTCCGTTGTGGTCCAGCTCCTGCATCAGGGCCAGTAGTCGGCCGATCTCGCCGGAAGGAAAACCTTCCCGGGCAAACCAGTTGAGGTAATTGCCCGGCAGGTCGGCGATCAGGCGGCCCTTGTATTTGCCGAAGGGCATCTCCCGGGTGACGAGTAGTTCGAGGTCTTGCGGGTTCATGGCAGCACAACGCCTTCGGCACGATGCTCTTGCCCACCGTGGCGTTCTTGCCGTTGGGCCAAGGCCCGCTCGGATTTAGCAACAGGTGCCCCCCGGTCCTTGAGCAGGCCTTGCAGACAAGCGGGATTGGCCCGTGCGCCGCTGGCGAGGTAGTCGACCAGCAGACTGGCACGAACCGTTTCTTGATCTTGCCCTTGTGCTGCGGTGAGGTAATCGAACAACCCATCCACCAACATTTCCGGCGAGAGGCCGCTGGTCTTTTGGCGGCTTTGCCAGAGCCAATCGGCGAAGGCGAGAAAGGCGGCAAAGGGCGATGGGCCAGCCATGAGCAAGGGCATGGTCTGTTTGAAGCGGCCCGAGTTGGCGAGCAAATCCCAGTAGCGGGCGAGCCGGGTAAAACGTTGCAGGGTGGCGGCATCCACCACGTCGGTCTGCTGCACGGTGTAGGGTGGCTGCGGGTCGTAGTGCATACGGTGGACGACGCTGTGGCGGGCGATGGGGGTGCCGCGCAGGCGCTTGAGGATGCCCAGTTGAATTTCGTGGGGTCGCAGGGCGTAGAGCCGGTCGAAGCCTTGGGCAAAACTTTCCAGCGTCTCGCCGGGCAGGCCGAAGATCAGGTCGGTGTGCAAGTGGGCGTGACTTTGATTGACCAGCCAGTGCAGGTTTTCGGCGCTCTTGTCGTTGTCCTGCCGGCGAGAAATCCGCTGCTGCACTTCGGGATTGAAGCTCTGGATGCCGATCTCAAGCTGCAAGCTACCGGGAGGAAACTTTGCAATCAGGGCTTTGAGCCGATCCGGCAAATGATCGGGGATGACTTCAAAGTGGATGAACAGGTCGTTCTCCGCCCCGGCACCGGCCTGTATGCGGTCGAGGAAGAATTGCAGGATGCGCAGGGAGGCATCGACTTTCAGGTTGAAAGTGCGATCCACGAACTTGAAGTTGCGGGCGCCGCGCTGGTAGAGCGTATCCAGTTCGGCAAGAAAAGCATCCAGGTCGAAGGCCCAGGCGGTTTTATCCAGGGAACTCAGGCAGAACTCGCATTTGAAGGGGCAGCCCCGGGAGGCTTCCACATACAGCAGGCGGTGGGCCAGATCGTCGGCGCTGAATTCGGCATAGGGCATGGTGATCTGATCCAGGGGCGGCTGCTCCCCGGCGATGACCTTCATCAAGGGCTGCGGGCCGTGGCACAGCGCCCGGCAGAGCTTGGCAAAACTCACATCGCCCCAGCCGGTGATCAGGTAGTCGGCCAGGGCCACGATTTCCTGATCCTCCCATTCGTAGCTGACCTCCGGCCCGCCCAGGATCACCTTGATGTCAGGTCGGGCCTGCTTGAGCAAACGCACGACCTCGGTGGTTTGTCGAACATTCCAGATATACACGCCGAAGCCGACGATTTGCGGGGGGGCACTGGCGCCCTCTTCCACCGTGGAGCCATCGCCCAATTCAGCCAGCAAGGCGGCAGCAATCTCGTCGGGTTTGCGGGCGATGGTGAATTCCCGCAATACCGTCCGGGCCCGCAAATCCTGACCGCCATAGCGGGCCATGTTCGCCAGCAGATAGCGCAAGCCAAGAGATGCGTGGATGTACTTGGCGTTGAGGGTGGTTAGGACGATGCGGGGAGCGGAGTCGGGCATGTAGGAGCGATCAAAAACAAACATTGCCCTGCTGCGCAGCCGGGTACTGGAAGATAACGCTAAACCGCAATGCCTGTTGGCAAGGGGCAAGCACAAAAACAAATCCCCGACTCAAAGCCGGGGACGGAGTGAAACGACTGAAGTACTTAGGCGCTTACGAGCAGGGCTTTTCTTGCATCGTCAAGATCGGCTTTGGCCTGAGCATAGAGACGACCAACCCGCACTTGCTCTTCGGTATTTTCATCACTGCTTTCCAGAGAAAGCTGCTCCATGCGGAGCCTGAGATCGAACTCTCGTTCCATCAGTTCAACCATGCTTGGTTTGCTTGAGCTTTTTGCCATGACGATCTCCTTAAAGGACAACTCGAACCCTGAAAACCATAGCACCGAAAATGCAATGTGACTCGTTAAAACTTCTCACCTTCCCGCAAATAGCGCCATTGCCCCAGGGGCAGGTCGCTGAGGGGAATGCGGCCGATGCGTACCCGCTTGAGGCCCACCACGTGGAGGCCCACCATTTCGCACATGCGGCGAATCTGGCGCTTTTTGCCTTCCTTCAAGACAAAGCGCAATTGGTCTTCATTGGACCAGGACACCTTGGCCGGGCGCAGAAATTTGCCATCAAGACTAAGGCCGTGGTTGAGCAGCTTGAGGCCGTTTTCCACCAGCTTGCCTTCCACCCGCACCATGTATTCTTTTTCCACCTCGGAATCATCGCCGATCAGTTGACGAGCGATGCGGCCATCCTGGGTCAGCACCAGCAGCCCGGTGGAATCAATGTCAAGCCGCCCCGCCGGGGCCAGCCCGCGCAAGTGGGCGGGGCTGAAACGGATATCCCGGTCTTCGCCAAACTGGTTCTCGGCTTTCACCAGCACTACGGCGGGTTCGTAGCCATCTTCGGCCTGACCGGAAACATAGCCGATGGGCTTGTTGATCAAAATGGTGACGCGTCGCCCCTGCTGGACCTTGGCCCCCTTGTCGAGGGTGATCACGGCGCGGGGGTCGGCCCGGGTGCCCAACTCGGTGATGCGTTTGCCGTCCACGAA
Organism: Rhodocyclaceae bacterium; assembly: GCA_036504515.1. GTDB lineage: Bacteria > Pseudomonadota > Gammaproteobacteria > Burkholderiales > Rhodocyclaceae > AWTP1-18. The sequence goes on along the minus strand of DASXVA010000009.1, from coordinate 283,405 downwards.
GACCAGCCCCTGCTCGATATAGCCATCGGCTTCGCGGCGGGAACACAGGCCCTGCTCTGCCATCAGCTTGGAAACGCGCACGCCTTGGGGAGCCGCACTGGGGGCAGGCTGAGCAGAAGGATTAGCCACAATCCGCCGAAAACGGGGTTTGGCCGGTTTGTTGTCAGAATTGTCGGAAGAGTTCATCCCGTGATTTTACCCGTGGTACTGTTGCGCCCCCGGGTTTTCCAACCTACAGATTTTTTGTTCTGCCATGCTCAGTTATCGCCACGCCTTCCATGCCGGCAACCACGCCGATGTCCTCAAGCACTTTGTGCTGGTGCAATTGCTGCGCTATTTCAACCAGAAGGACAAACCCTATTGGGTGGTGGATACCCATGCCGGCGCTGGGCTTTATGCCTTGCAGGACGACCAAGCCGCCAAGAATGCCGAGTACGAATCGGGCATCAGCCGGCTTTGGGAGCGGGACGACCTGCCCCCGGCCCTGGCCGACTATGTGGATCTGGTCAAGGAACTGAACGGCAAGAGCAACAAACCCAAGTTCTACCCCGGCTCCCCTTGGCTGTCCCTGCGCCTGATGCGGGATTCGGACCGGCTGCGTCTGTTCGAGCTGCACAGCACCGATGTGCAGAATCTGGCCAACACCATGGCCCGCCGCTTTCCCGACCAGAACAAGCGTTACGCCATCGCCCAGTTCGATGGCTTCAATGAACTCAAAACGGTGATGCCGCCTCCGCCCCGGCGCGGTCTGGTACTGATGGACCCCTCCTACGAGGACAAGCGCGATTACCTGCGTACCATCATGACCCTGAAGGAAGGACTGGCCCGCTTCCCCACCGGCACCTATGCCGTGTGGATTCCCCATCTGAAACGGGGCGATGCCCGCCAGTTGCCAGAAAAGCTTGCCAAGCTGCACATGAGTAGCTGGCTCCACGTCAGCCTCACCGTGGCGGCACCGGCGGAAGACGGCTTCGGCATGAACGGCAGCAGCATGTTCATTGCCAACCCGCCGTGGACTCTGGAAGCAACGCTCAAGGAGTGCATGCCCGTGCTGACCGCAGCCCTGGCCCAGGATGACACGGCCAGTTTCAAGATCGAGTATCACGAAGTCAAAACCAAGTAAGCCGCTGCCACCAAAACAGGCAAGGGCCAAAAGCCCTTGCGCCACAGGCAGTTGGCGACTTATCCCAGCGGTACTCCCCAAGCTTGTCCACAAGGTTTGTGGACAAAGGATGCATAGCAGCATTTCAACAGCGGATTTACCAACAGCCCTTCATCAAACCACGCGCCATCCGCTGCAAAAAAATGTAATCGGATAGCTGCGTCGACTTTCCTTCCATAATTTCCCCACGGCTGCCTTCAAAAAGAGCAAGCCACAAAAGCCCAGGTGCAACAGCGAGTTAGAGACTTACTCCTGAACTCGTCCCCAAGATTGTCCACAGAAATTGTGGGAAACCCGGGGTTTTCCACAAAGGCGAGGCCTTCTATCGGTGCTGCCTTGCCAGCCGACAGCACGGCTTGCATCGCACTGCAGCAATGTTTTGCTAGGTAGGATGTCTTTGGGTCGCTATCATGCGTGTCCTCCAAGAAAGCCGCCCCCATGATCGTCATCAAGAATGTCACCTTGCGCCGCAGTGCCAAGGTGCTGCTGGACAATACTTCCGTCACCATCAATCCCGGCGAAAAGGTAGGTCTGGTGGGCCGCAACGGCGCAGGCAAATCAACGCTGTTTGCGCTGCTCAATGGCAATCTGCATGAAGACAGCGGCGACTTTTCCATACCCACCCAATGGCGTATGGCCCAGGTTGCCCAGGACATGCCGGAGACGGAACAAAGCGCGACGGACTTCGTGATCGAAGGCGATACCGTGCTGCTGGCGGCCGAGGCGGAAGTGACCGCCTCGGAAGAAAGCGACGACGGCATGCGCATGGCCTACGCCTACACGGCCCTGCACGATGCTGGCGCCCACGATGCTGCGGCGCGAGCCCAGGCCTTGATTCTCGGCCTCGGCTTCAGCGTGGCAGAGCTGGACAACCCGGTGAACAGTTTTTCCGGCGGCTGGCGCATGCGGCTGCAACTTGCCCGGGCGCTGATGTGCCCTTCCGACCTGCTGCTGCTCGACGAACCGACCAATCACTTGGACTTGGATGCTCTGGTCTGGCTGGAAGCCTGGCTCAAGCGGTACGCGGGCACCATGGTGGTAATCAGCCATGACCGGGAATTTCTCGATGCCGTCACCCAGGTCACGTTGCACATCGACAATGCCAAGCTGGTGCGCTACGGCGGCAATTACAGTTCCTTTGAAGAAATGCGCGCCGAACAAATGGTGCTGCAACAAGCGGCAGTGGCGAAGCAGCAGGAAAAGATGGCCCACCTGCAACACTTCATCGACCGCTTCAAAGCCAAGGCCAGCAAGGCCAAGCAGGCGCAAAGCCGGGTCAAGGCCCTGGAACGGATGGAGAGGATTGCGCCGGTGCTGGCCGATGCCGAGTTCAGCTTCGAGTTCAAAGAACCGGTCAATCTGCCCAACCCCATGCTGTCCATGACCGGCGGCTGCTTCGGCTATCCCGCACAGGAAGATGTGCCGGGAGCGGCCCCCACGGTAATCGTGCGCAACATCAATCGCTCCGTCCATGCGGGCCAGCGCATCGGCATTCTCGGTGCCAACGGCCAGGGCAAATCCACCTTCGTCAAAACCGTGGCGCGGGACTTGAAGCTCATCAGCGGCGAAATCACCGAAGGCCGCGGCCTCAACATCGGCTACTTCGCCCAGCAGGAACTGGATGTGCTGCGGCCCCAGGACAATCCTCTGGAGCACATGATTCGCTTGTCAAAAACTACCGGCCCTCTCGGTCGCGAACAGGAGTTGCGCAACTTCCTCGGCACCTTCAACTTCAGCGGCGATATGGTCAAGCAGGCCGTGGGCACCATGAGCGGCGGCGAAAAAGCCCGGCTGGTGCTGTGCATGATCGTCTGGCAACGCCCCAACCTGTTGCTGCTGGATGAGCCGACCAATCACCTTGATCTCGCTACGCGGGAAGCCCTGGGCGTTGCCCTTAACGAGTTTGAAGGCACCGTCATGCTGGTCAGCCACGACCGCGCCCTGCTCCGGGCCGTGTGCGATGAATTCTGGCTGGTGGCCGATGGCGGCATCGAAGCTTTTGACGGCGATCTGGACGACTACCAGCGTTACCTGCTGGACGAAGCCAAGCGTTCAAGGGATGCGGCCAGCAGCCAGCGCAAGCAGGCAGCCTAGTCCCTCGGAAGAAAACCCACGAAAGAAGCAGCTTTGGATAACGACCCCGTTCTATTGGGGCCGTTCTGCATTGCTGGCGCCCCTTGGCAACCACTGCTCAAGGGCTGCTTGCAACGCTGACATACTGACGGGCTTGGGCAGGAAATCATCCATACCTGCAGCAAGACACTGTTCCTTGTCGATGGCGAAGGCACTGGCCGTCAGGGCAATAATCGGCAAGTGCGTTTTCCTTGCAGCCGCTTCCCATTGCCGAATATTTGAGGTGGCCTGCAAGCCATCCACCTCCGGCATCTGGACATCCATCAAGATCAAGTCTGGTGCGCTGCCGCCCAGAACCGCATCGACAGCCTTTTGTCCGTTATCAACGGTATCAACGGCGTAGCCCAATTTGATCAACATGGTTTCAATCACCATCTGATTGACGGCGTTATCTTCCGCCACAAGGACGCGGGCGACACGAGAAGGCGCTGATGCACTTTCTGCATTCTCCACAGACGGGCTGAGGGCTTGCGGCGCTTCCGCCTCGTCGCCGAGGATGCTTACCCGGATACGGAACCAGAAACGAGAGCCCTCGCCAAAGACACTCTCAACACCGGCATCGCCCCCCATCAACTGGGCCAGACTGCGCACGATGGAAAGTCCCAGCCCGGTACCGCCGTATTGTCTGGTTGTCGAACTATCCGCCTGGGAAAACGGTTTAAAAAGAAGCGCCAGTTTTTCCGGCGCAACACCAATGCCGGTATCCGTCACAGAAAACTCCAGCATGGCTTCATTGCCATCCAACCCAAGTTCGCCGACCTCGATTCGGACATGACCCTGGACCGTAAATTTGATGGCATTGCTGATCAGGTTGGACAGCATCTGGCGGACTCTGACGACATCAGCCGAATAATGGCGCCCTTCGACATCCTTCAATTTGACCTCGATCTCAAGGCCCTTGGACTGCGCCGGTTCGATAAACAAGGCAATAACATCGTTGATGACTTGCCAGGGCATGAACTCACCGTTTGACAGTTCAAGTCGACCAGCCTCGACCTTGGACAGATCGAGAATGTCATTCAACAAAGATAGAAGCGTCTCGCCGGAATCAAGCACCGTCGAAGCATATTGTTTCCGCTCGGCATCGGTGACCCCAGGCATCATCAGCAGTTGTGCCATGCCGAGAATCCCGTTCATGGGAGTCCGGATTTCATGGCTCATGGTGGCAAGAAAACGGCTCTTGGCAAGATTGGCCGACTCTGCGACTTCGATAGCACTGCGCAAGGTCCGTTCATAGCGCTTGTGCTCGCTGATGTCTTCCACGATGGACCAGATATAGCGCTTGCCGTCCCGCCCCGTCACCAGGACTCCGTTCAGACGCAGCGGAACATGGCTGCCATCCTTGCGGATGTATTCCTTTTCATAGGGGCCATAGCGCCCGGTACGCACCAGGGTTTCGATCTGATGCAATTCATTGTTTTCGTAGGCCCTTGGCGTTAACTCCCAATAGTCGAGTGCCTTGAGCTCTGCTTCGGAGTACCCGCAAATACTGCGAAAAGACTCATTGAACTCAAGGTAGTGTCCGTCCATATCCGTCAGGGCGATACCCAAGGGGGACAGTTCGAAAAGGCCATTGAGTTTGTCTTCACTGACGCGAAGGGTGCTTTCGATACGTTGGCGCTCTGACTGCAAGGCCGTGATCAGCAAGCCGGTCAATACCGCTGTTGCCATATATGCCCACAGCAGCAGGAGACTGACATGGACATTGGGAAGAAAAAAGGTGCCATGCCCGGTTGCCGTACTCCAGGCCGCAACAACGGCAAAAGCCAAGCCGGCCAGGGCAGAGCCGGTATGGCCAAAACGAAGGGCAGCCCAGGCCAGTAAAGGCAAGGTCAAAAAGGCCAGGGGCAAGGTTCTCCCCATTTGCTCGTAATCCTGAATGAAGGCCAGCCAGGCTACGGGGCCGGCAATCAATGACCAGAGCAGCAACTCCATACGGACAGCATTCAGTCGCTTGAAACTTGCCGCCGTCAAGCTGAGGCAAAAAGGCGCCGCCAGCAAAACACCAATGGTGTCTCCCATCCACCAGGACAACCCGGCTGTGGCAATAGCAGTGATCGGCAGTAAACCAAACCAATAAAGATTAAGTACGCCGCCCAGGGCAGACAAAACCATCCCGCTGCAACTTGCTCCAACGAAATAGAGGACATCCCGCTGCCGATCGAACTCAGTATGAAATCCGCTACGCTGGAGCAACAGAGCCGTGACAAGTGGCCCCAGGGTATTGCCAACAGCAATACTGGCGGCGAGAGCCCAAGGAGATCCAATCGATAAATTGACGAGAAAGGCGCCAAGCATCACACCGGGCCAAAGGCGCCAACCCCAGTGCAGCAATGCTGCAACGGCAATGCCTGTTGGCAGCCAGACGAGAGTGATATGGGACCCGATATAAGGAATCTTCAAGCCCAGCCAGCCACTGATGAAATACACCAGCGCTAACAGGAGAGAGTACGTCGCAACTTTCAGCTTCATCAAATTACTGGGCTCATTTCCGGCAAGAGGATCGGTAGAAAAAATCCCGCAAAAAAACGCTTCCTCTTCGCGCAAGGAGCATCACTTTAGATATAGATTGTATCGGCTGTTTTCGCTGAGCATTTAGTCAAAAGACTATTAATAAATCGATGCCAACCCCGGCTGCCGCCGTTGTGCTTCGCCTATGCTGCTGCGCAGGCTTTCCACTCAGGAGCCGTTTTCCATGTTGCCGCCCAGTTCGGCAGCAAAGCAGCGGCCATGGGCCTGGCGATGCCATACCCTTGCGCCAGATCGCAGCCAAGGGAAAGCAATAGCGTGCCATGGGCAATGGTTTCAACACCTTCGGCGATGACTTCCCGGTGAAATGCACCCGCCAGGCCAATCACGCCCTTGATGATGGCCAAATCTTCAGAAGACTGAGTGATATTGCGAACGAAGCTTTGATCGATCTTGACCGTTTCTGCAGGCAAGCGCCGCAGATAGGTGAGGGAAGAAAACCCGGTACCGAAATCATCCAGGGCAAAGCGCACGCCCATGGCCCGGCAGGCTTGCATGATGCCCGAAACCTGGGTGACATCCTCCAGGGCGCTGGACTCAAGGATTTCAATTTCAAGCTGGCCGGACGATACCGTTGGATGGGCAGTGACCTTGTCTTGCAGGTATTGCACGAAATCATCTTGCTGCAACTGGCGAGCGCCGACATTGACGCTGACGGCAACGCTCAAACCCTGCGCCTGCCACGCGGCCATCTGTTCCAAGGCGGTATTGATCACCCACTTGCCCAGGGCCACGGCAATGGGATGGTCTTCGATGATGGGAAGAAAATCCCCAGGCAGCAACAACCCTCTTTCCGGGTGTTGCCAACGGATCAGGGCTTCGGCGCCGACCACCTGCCCGGTTCTCATATTGACCTTGGGTTGGTAGTACAAGACGAACTCATGATGATCAAGGGCCCGAAGAATATCGTCCAGGCTGGCCCTTAGCGTTTTGACCGCCGCATCCTGACTGACATCGAACAGGTGATAACGATTCTTCCCCGACTGCTTGGCCAGATACATGGCCTGGTCGGCATGGCGTATCAACTGATCGGCATCCGCATTATCTTGGGGGAAAAGCGTAACGCCGATGCTGGCGGAGACCTGCAAACTCAGGCCGTCGATGATTTCAGGACTGGCTGCGGCTTGCAGCAGGCGGGAAAGGACAGGCTCACAGTCGCAGGCATCATCCAGGTCGACCAAGACGGCCACAAATTCGTCCCCACCAAAACGGGACAAAGTATCGCCATCGCGCAGTGCGTCGCGAATCCTTTGGGACAAGGCGATCAGGAGTTTGTCTCCCACCTCATGACCGTATTTGTCGTTAACGGCCTTGAATCCATCCAGGTCGAGATAGGCAACAGCCACGGACTGGTCGCGCCTCAAGCTTTGATTCATGGCCTGATGCAAGCGGTCGGCCATCAAGCGCCGGTTAGGCAAGCTGGTCAAAGCATCGTAATGGGCAATGTATTCCAGCTGCTTTTGATGCTCTTTGATCGACGTAATATCAGTGAACAAGGCCACGTAGTTCGTCACCTTGCCGTCCGCATCATGTACAGCACTGATGGTTAGCAGTTCTGCATAGACCTCGCCGTCCTTGCGGCGATTCCAGACCTCCCCGGACCAACTGCCATGATCTACAAGGGTCTGCCACAGGTTGGCATAAAACTCCTGTGACTGTCGTCCGGACTTGAGAATCCGGGGATTCTTGCCGATGACTTCTTCCCGGCTGTAGCCCGTAATCTGCGTAAAGGTGCCATTGACTTCGATGATGTCGCCTTTTGCATCGGTGATGGCAATACCTTCACGGGCATGGGTAAATACATTGGCCGCCAGTTGCAGCCTGGCCTCTGCCAATTTTCGTTCGGTGAAATCCCGGGTAACGGAAAGGATACGAGTCTCACCGTCCAACTCAATGACGGTTGCCGACATCAAGCCCCAGAGATACTCGCCATTTTTCTTGCGGAAGCAGGCATCGAGATCACGACAGAAGGAATCACGCTTGATGGCTTCAACCAGCCGCAAACGATCCGCGGGATCGACCCAGATATTGAGCTCCAGTGATGTTCGTCCAATCACTTCGTCCCGGGTATATCCGGTGCAATCGAGGAAGGCCTGATTGACTTCAATATATCGGCCATCCATGGCGGTGATATTGATTGAGTCAAGACTCATCTGAAAGGCTGCCCGGTAGCGCTGCTCGATGCGCTCAAGCGCCTCCTTATCCCGAATACTTTCTGCAATATCGCGACAAGAAATAAAGAGCTTTCCGTCCGGCAAAGCCACGGCATTCACTTCGACCGGAACAATGCTTCCATTCCGATGTTTCAAATTGAACGCGACCCGAAGATGGCCTTCTTTCTTTAACTGCTCAAACAGCTCCATCGCTGCAGGAAGACTTTCCGCTTGCACAGCATCAGGAATCCCCATGGTCATCAACTCGGCGATTGAATAGCCCAGCATCTGGGCTGCTTGCTCGTTGGCGTAAGAAATCTTCCCTTCCGGCGTAAGTGCAAATATGGCGTCGGCGCCGCCATCAAGTACTGCTCTGAGGCGTGCATCTGAATCCTTGCTCGCTATCCGACGATAAAGTTCGTGCAGACGTTCACTGAAGAGACTGAAAATCAGCCCCATGGCTGCAAAGACCAGGATTGAAAAGAAAACTCCAGGCCTTTCCAAGTGGAAGGAAAATCGAGGCGTAATGAAAAAATACCAGGCAAGGACCGTCGACATAACTGTCGCCAAAATACCGCCTTCCAACCCGGTCAACACTGCAGTAAAAAATACTGCTGGGTAAAACAAAAACCAGACAAAAGGGTTGATGTACTCCCAGAGAAAAAACTGCAGAGTGCAAGTGCTCAGCGTGATGGCTATCGATAGAGCAAGGCGTTGAATTCTTCCCATCTGTGCGTCGATCATTTATTTGCGCCTTCTTCTTATAGTCAACTGAATCGATTCTAGTCCACGGCCCAGAAATAGCAGCCTTGAACCATCATTGTCCGAACCAGTACCGCTGCCGGGCGATTCGCTCGTTACGGTAGTGAATACCATCCTGACGAAAATCCATCACTACCGCACCATCGCGATCAGTTCTTAGCAAGGTCGTTTTGCCATCATCGTAGCGAGCAAGAACGTCCTCTTTGGGGTGACCAAAACGGTTGCGATACCCCACAGGGAAGACGACGGTTTTTGCACTAACGGCAGAAATGAACTCCTGAGTGGACGATGTACGACTTCCGTGATGAGGTGCCAGCAGAACATCGGCTTTCAGCCCAAGAGGATGCTGTTTCAGCAACTCAACTTCCGAAACCGCTTCTATATCCGAAGGAATCAAGGCAGAGCCGTAGGCAGTTTCCACCTTGAGCACACAACTCATATCATTGGTTTTTCGAGTGGGATCGGCATGGCGCTCAAAGCGGGGATGAAGAATGGAAAGGGTCACACCATCCCACTCCCAACGCTGACCGTCGTAGCACGGCAATGCTTTGACCGGCTCATCGAGCAAGAAATGATGGGCCGGCAGGGCATGCAGTAGCCAGTCGGTAGGCACTGACTCCAGTACCGACGCGGCGCCGCCGGAATGATCCTTGTCGGCATGGCTCACCACCAGACCGTCAAGCCGTGTCACACCTACCGCCCGCAAATAAGGCACGATGATGCGATTGCCGCTGTTGGCGTCCGGCGAAAACAGCGGCCCGCTATCGAAGACCAGATCGTGCTGGGCTGTTTGCAAATGCACAGCCAGGCCCTGCCCCACATCCAGCACGGTTAACCTTGCTTCCCCCGCCACGGGCCGAGGTGCAGGCAAGAGAAACAAGGGAAGAAAAAGGACAGCGCCGACCCAGCGGGCGGGAAACCCTTTGGGCGCGAGGCACCAGAAGGTTCCAATAACGCCTGCAGCCAAAGCCCAGACTGGCGGAGCGTGTTGTTGCCAGACGGCCCAAGACGTCGAGGCCAACCACGTACAGCCCTGCAGCAACAACTCGGTGAGCCAGGCGGCGGGCACCAGCAACATTCCTAACCCTGGCAGGGTCGCCAGCAAAGCCAGCGGCGTGACAACAAAACTGACCAGGGGAATCGCCACGCCATTGGCCAAAGGCGAAACCAGGGAAAACTGCTGAAACAGAAGCAGCATCAAAGGCACCATGCCCACCGTCATGGCCCATTGGGCACGGCCCCAATCAGCTAGTGCGCCGGTTATGCCTTTACCCTGACCAACCCGGGCGGAGCCGATGTAGAACAGCAATGCCACGGCTCCGAAGGAAAGCCAGAAACCGACAGAAAGAACGGCCCAGGGGTCCAGTAGCAAGACCACACCCAATGCTGCGGCGAGTACTTGATGGGTAGCAATCGGGCGCCGCGCCAGCAAAGCCAAGCCCATGACCGTGAGCATGTAAAGGGTGCGTTGGGCAGGCACGGCGAACCCCGCCAGCAGGCAATACATCAAGGCAGCCAGCACGCCGCCAAGGGCTGCCGCCTGCAGGGAGGGCATGCGCAAAGGCAAACGGGAGGATCGTCGCCAGAGCAGATTGACCAAGCCATAGGCCAGCCCGGCCACCATGGTGATATGGAGCCCGCTGACGGAAAAAAGATGGGAAAGTCCCGTGCGGGAGAACACTTGCCACTGCTCTTGCGAAATTCCCCGTTGATCGCCGACGGCCAGCGCAACGAGAATTCCGGTCGCCGGGGCATCTCCGAGAATATCCTCAAAACGCTGCCGAAGGGACTCCCGAAAATGTTCAATCCAGTAGCGGGGCCGGTGAACAAAACCATCTACCTGCTCGACGCCGGAGGCTGCCCGCACGTATCCCGTAGCCCGGATGCCTTGTTCCAGCAACCAGCCCTCGTAGTCAAAGCCAAAGGGATTCATATTGCCGTGGGGCCGCTTGAGACGGACGGTAAAACGCCAGCGTTCGCCGGCATGGACCTGTCGCAGGGGGATGCGTAGTCCGTCTTCGTCCAGCTGATGACTTTGATACCAGGCCAGAGAAATTTGCTGAGGCACCGGCTGGGAAGCCTTCTCCACCGTAAAGGCAAAGCGCCATCCATTCTCGAAGCGCTGGGGCATGGCGGCCACGACGCCGGCGACTTGCACGTCCTGCCCCTCGACATCCAGAGGCAGCTTGTCTGCCAAACGATGCTGGGCCAGCAGACCGGCCCAGGCAATGCCAAGCAGTAAAGCAGCGGCACAACGCAACAACCGGAAGCGGAACAGACAAAGGATCACGCCCATTGCTGCGCTTGCCCAGAGCAGGTTGGTCTCAGGCAAAACCGCCTGACACTGCAGCCAGGCGATCCCCAGGGCGAAAGCAATAATTCCCGATGTCATTAACGGAATTGTAGTGGGGCTGCACCTCGATTGGGCATTGCCGGTTACACTCTGGTTTGGCCCTGTCAGCGGTGTGGTGGCAAGCCGGACATACTCTCAGAGGCGCATCAGAACAGCAGGAATCATCCAGACGTGGAACCCAGGATCAATCGCTTCGAGCACATCAATCCCAGGACGAGAAACAACCAGTTGCCCCGCATTCTGGTTCGCATCTACATTTCCCTGGCCGTACTGCTGTTCCTGATTGCCACAGCCACTCTGGGTTTCCGTTATTTAACGGAGCCCAATGCAAGTTGGTCAGACTCGTTTTACATGACCCTGATTACCATCACCACCGTCGGTTACGGTGAAATGGTACGTATCGATTCCTTCGGCGAACGCCTGTTTGCCGGTTTTGTTGCCTTGGGTGGTTTCGGCACCCTGACCTTTCTTTTCACCAGCTTCTCGGTTTTCTTCCTGGAAGGCGACCTTGACTACACCCTGCGGAGACGCCGTATGGAAAAGCAGATACGCAAGCTGCACAACCACTTCATCATTTGCGGCTTTGGCCGTGTGGGACGCAACGTTGCCCATGAGTTGGTTCAGACCAACCGCCACTTTGTCGCCATCGACCCGGACGAGGCACGGCTGGAAGAAAATCAGGAGAAATATTCCAGCCTGCTCTATCTCGCCGGCGATGCCAGCGATGACGACTTGCTGGAATCGGCCTATATCGCTGACGCTCGCGGGGTATTCGCTGTTACCGGCGACGACAGCCGTAATCTGATGATCACCCTCACCGCCAAACAGCTCAATCCCCATATCCGCGTGGTGGCCCGCTGCAATGAAGTCCGTAATGTCGAGAAGCTGAAAAAGGCCGGTGCCGACACGGTGGTATCTCCCGACTTTACCGGCGGTATGCGTATTGCCTCGGCCATGATCCGGCCCCAGGTGGTGTCCTTCCTGGATGAAATGCTGCGGTCGGAACACAAGTTGCGCGTTGAAGAAGTCGTGATCCCCAATGAATTTGAAGCTACCGCGCTCAAAAACCTTGCCCTGGAAAGCCCCAATTTCATCATGCTGGCCGTCCGTACCGGCGATGACTGGACCTTCAACCCTACCCCTGACTTTGTGCTTCTTCCCGGCAATACCCTGATTGCCATGGCCTCCCCCCAAGGACGACAGGAAATCGAGGCCGCACTGTTGCCGGTGATTGATGACGAGAGTACGGAATAAACCGGTTCAACCCCATGCCCATGAAGTTCTACATGACCCCAGGCTCCTGTTCCACCGGGATACATATCCTGCTGGAAGAACTGGAGTGCGTGTTCGAGGTATACATCGTCAACCTGATGGCCGGCGACCAGTACAAGCCCAACTATCTGTCGATCAACCCCAAATCCACCATTCCGACCCTGGTCCGGGATGACGGCACATCTCTGACGGAATTCCAGGCCATTGCCTGGTGGTTGGCCCGCACTCACCCTCGGGCCAAACTGCTGCCGGAGAGCCCCGAAGGGGAAAGCCGTGCCATAGAAATCATGGACTTCGCTGTGGGCACCCTCCACGGCCAGGGCTTTGCCCGCATCTTCACCACCGATAAATTCACCTCAAACGAAGCGGATCACGCTGCGGTCAAAGCCCGGGGTGAAGAGATCGTGGCGAAGGGATTTTCGGTGGTCGATGGACTGCTGGAAGGTAAGGAATACGCCCTTGGCACCTTTTCCATTGCCGATGCAGCCTTGTTCTATGTGGAATTCTGGGCTGACAAGCTAAAGATGGATCTGCCGCCAAATTGCCGCGCCCACTACCAGCGCATGCTTGCCCGCCCTGTGGTCAAGCGGGTCTTGCTCGAAGAAGGCTACCGCTGAACTCACAGCAAGTAGTGTCGGCGACACCACACTAGCAACATAATCCGCAGTCAATTCTTAATAAGAACCATTCTTATTGTTACAATGAAACTGCTCCATCTCGATTTAGAGGCGGAACAGTTCGAGTCGCTTGACTTTGTAACAAGGCGGATTGGCGGGTCTCATCGCGTGATGGCCACTAAACCACTGAACTGCGGAGTCAATTAACGCAACCACTCAAGCCAGCCAATCGTCCTGTCCATGCAGCAGGAAGTAAGCCTTGCGATCAGCCAGCCAGAGATTTAGGGAGTCACAAATCATGTCGCCGATCAGCAAGATTATCTCTGTTGTTGCCTTTACTGCAGCCCTGTCCGCCCCCGCATTTGCGATTGAATACCCCATTGGCGTGCCCCAGCAACGGGCCGGAATGGAAGTAGCTGCTGTCTATCTGCAGCCCATCGAAATGGAACCGGACGGCATGATGCGCAAAGCCGCCGAATCCGATATCCACCTTGAAGCCGACATCCACGCCCTGGCCAATAACCCCAATGGCTTTGAAGAAGGAGCCTGGATGCCCTATCTGGTCATCAAATTTGAAGTCTCCAAAATTGGTGGCGACTTCAAGGTAGCCGGCGATTTCATGCCCATGGTGGCCAACGATGGCCCCCACTACGGCGACAACGTCAAACTGGCCGGCCCCGGCAAGTACAAGGTGAAGTTCACCGTTCTGCCCCCGTCGGAAAACAAGCATTCCCATTTCGGTCGCCACACCGACCGCGCTACAGGTGTTCGCCCCTGGTTCAAAGCCTTCGATGTTGAATATGAATTCACCTACGTCGGCATTGGTAAAAAAGGCGGGTACTGATCATGAAAGTATCCAAACTAACCGCTGCCTTCGTTGCAGCGGGCTTAGCCCTGCCCGTTGCAGCCGTACAGCCGGATGCGGCCCTGCTGGAAAAGTTGATGAATCGGCTGGACAAGCTTGAGGCCCGCAACAACGAACTGGAAAAAGAAGTCAAAGCCCTCAAAAGTGAAAACGAAAAAGTTGCTCTCGGCCTCGACAGCCCCCGCTTGTCAGAGGACGAGCCTGATCTGACCGTGCGTTTGAAGGCCGTTGAAAAAGACGCCCTCAATATGAAGAAAGCGGCCAAGATTGCCGAATCCTTCGACGGCATCAAGGTCGGCGCTTCCCTGACCACCGTGGCCCAGACGGCCCGAGGCCTGCCCCGGGGAGTCGAGAATGGTGTCAGCCAGCTCAACTACCGGGCTGACATGTCTGTTGAACTGCCCTTGAAACCCATCAGCGATATTGAGCACAAGTTGTTCGCCCATATCCGCTTCGGCCAGGGCCAGGGCCTCAACAGCGCCTTCACCAACTTGGGCAACTTCGCCAGCGCCCCCAACGCCATGGCTTTCCGCGCCTCCGGTCTTGACCCCGACAACTCGGTGGCCATCCTCGGTCAAGCTTGGTATCAGGCCGCGATCCCCCTACCCTACGGCGGCTTCAAACCCTACTCCCGGGAAACCCTGGAGCTGACCTTCGGCAAGATGGACATCTTCGGCTTCTTCGACCAAAACGCTGCGGCAGGTGATGAATCCAAGCAATTCCTGAGTTCAGTCTTTGTCCACAATCCCTTGCTGGACGCGGGGGGTGAAGTGGGTGTTGATGCCAACGGCTTCCAGCCCGGCTTCATTACCGCCTACCGCAACTTCTTTGACAAGACACAACCCTGGAAACTGTCCCTGGGTATCTTCGGTGCCGGCAGTAAGGGCGCCAACTACCAGCGCAGCCTGTCTTCGCCCCTGGTCATGCTCCAGGCTGAGCAGCAACTCAAGCTCTTCGGCGGCCTGAACGGTAACTACCGCGCCTATGTGTGGAATCGCAGTCAGGGTACTGACTACAACGACACCCAGGCCCGCCACACCGGTGTTGGCATCTCCATCGATCAGCGCGTCGGTGACGGCGTCAATGTGTTTACCCGTTACGGCAAGATGGTCAAGGGAGAGCTGAAGTTCAACCAGGCATTCACCGTGGGGGCCGAGTTCTCCGGCAGCTATTGGAGCCGCGGTGCCGATTCGATCGGTGTCGCTACCGCCTGGCTGCAGTCCGGCAAGGGCTATCGCACCACGACGGCCACATCCTGGCTGGACGGTAGTAAAACCCAAGCCGCCTACACCTTTACGCCGCAGGGGGCAGAAAAGGTTACGGAGCTTTACTACCGTTACCGTATGTCGCCCCAGTTCGAACTGTCGCCTGACTTCCAGTACATAAGTAATGCCGGCGGCAATTCGCAAGCGAAAACGGTGAAGGTCTTTGCCCTGCGGGCGAATATCGCTTATTGAGGTCCTTATGAAAAACGCTCTCTTTTCCGTGGTCATCGGTTTTCTTCTCTCGTCAGGCTATGCCCTGGCTGACGACCTGCCGACTTTTCAGCTCTTGATGAAAAACGGTCACTTCATACCCGAAACGGTGGAAGTTCCGGCCAACACAAGGTTCCGGCTGGAAGTGAAAAATGAAGGTCCAGGGGCCACGGAATTCGAGAGTCTTGAACTGAAAAAAGAACTGGTACTGGCTCCAGGCGTCACCCGCAGCCTGGTTTTCTTTCCGATGAAACCGGGTACCTACAAATTTTTTGACGACTTCCATCCTGAAACCGGTCAAGGCCGGATCATCGCCAAGTAATCGGAGCGCACCATGGGTAATGCCTTATTTGTCGTCTGGCGAGAGAGTCTTGAAGCCTTTCTCATTGCCGGCATCCTCTACGCTTGGCTCAAAGCCAACGACGATACAGGCCGCGGCAAACAAGCCCTGTTCATCGGCCTCGCCGCCGGTGCAGGGCTTGCTGTTTTGTTGGGCTGGGCCCTGCTCAGCGTGCAGGACGAATTGACCGGCAATGCCCTGGAAGCCTTCCAGACCGGCACTCTGTTCGTAGCGGCCGGCCTGATTACGCAGATGGTGCTGTGGATGAAAAAGCACGGCCGGCAAATGAAATCCAAGCTCCATGCCGAGCTGTCCTCTGCCGCCGAACGTTCCGGATTCTGGGGTGTGGCCGTCGTTGCCATGCTGGCCGTGGCCCGGGAAGGCGCCGAAACGGTGATCTTTCTCTACGGTCTGGCTCAGGGCGGTGATTTGGGCACCCTGGCTATCGGTGCCGCTGCCGGTTTTGTCGGCGCCGCCGCCACAGCCTGGCTGGCAGCCAAGAGTCTGGCCCGGCTGAATATCGGGCTACTGCTGCGCCTGTCTGCCATCCTGCTCTTGATCCTCGCCTCGGCCCTGCTGGTTTCCGCCGTGGATCGGATGATCGGCAGCAACTGGTTACCGGCATTGCTGGACCCCGTGTGGGACACGTCCTTGTTGATCGATGACACCACCACAGCAGGCAAGCTAGTCGCCGACTTTTCCGGCTATCGCGCCCGCCCGGCCCTTAGCACTTTGCTGGTCTGGGCCGCCTACTGGGCGACGGTCATTTTCATCTACCGGAAGAAATCATAATGACGCAGGCCCAGCCCCTGGCATCGCATAGTCGCGTGGAAAAAATCGGCCTTTTCCTCCGCCGCCACCGCTTGCCCATCATCGCCGCCCAGTGGCTGGTCGTCATCGTTTATGCCGGGCTAGTCATCATCCCGGCATTCCTGCCTTTGCCGCCGGAAGGTGCCCACATCTGGGACAACCTGCGGCTGTTCGCCCAATTCTGTTTCTGGGGCCTGTGGTGGCCCGGAGTAATGATCGCCACCGTGAGCCTGGGCCGCGTCTGGTGCGGCATGTTCTGCCCGGAAGGTTTCATTACCGAGTGGATCAGCAAATACGGCCGCGGCAAGGCCCTGCCCCACTGGCTCAAATGGACCGGCTGGCCCTTCGTCGCCTTCATCTGCACCACGGTGTACGGACAACTGGTCAGCGTTTATGAGTACCCGGAAGCGGCGCTGCTGGTCCTGGGGGGCTCCACCATTGCCGCCATTGCCATCGGCCTGCTCTATGGCCGTGAAAAGCGCATCTGGTGCCGCTATCTGTGTCCGGCCTCCGGCGTCTTCGCCGTCCTGGCCAAAATTGCTCCCCTGCATTACAAGGTGGACCGGGCCGCCTGGGAACGCCATACCGGTGAATTCGAACCGGTCAACTGTGCCCCCCTGCTGGATATCCGCCGCATGACCAGCGCTTCGGAGTGCCATTCCTGCGGCCGCTGTGCCGGCCAGCGGGATGCCGTGGCCTATTCCGCCCGCTCGCCTTTTTCCGAAGTGCTGGATTTCCATAATCCGGCCCGCACCCCCGACGCACTGACCCTGACCTACGGTGTGCTGGGCGTTGCCACGGCCGCCTTCCAATGGACCCTCAGCCCCTGGCTGTTGTCCATCAAACTGGCCGTGGCCGACTGGCTGGTGGAGAAGAACCAGTTCGCCCTGCTGGACAGCGACGTGCCCTGGTGGATGCTGACGCACTACCCTGAAGCCAACGATCTGTTCACCTGGCTGGACGGTGCCTTGATCCTGGGCTACCTGCTCGGCGGCGGCTTTCTGCTCGGCAGCCTGCTACTGCTGGCACCGCTATTGTCCAGCCGTCTCGCAAAGCACGCGGCCTTATCTTGGCAGCGCTTCACCCTGGCCCTGGCACCCCTGGCAGCCGCCAGCGTGATTCTGGGCTTGTCGATGCTGACGGTCACCCATCTGAAGGCCGAAGGCATCTGGCTGGGCTGGCTGCCTTACTTCCGCGTCACTTTGCTGACGGTCGGCAGTCTGGCTTCGCTGTGGATGGTCTGGTGCCTGAGCAAACAGGCGGGCCTTGGCTGGGCACGCCGATCCGCCATCCAGATCAGCATGACCTTTCCGGTGGGGCTCATGGTCACCGTCTGGTCTTTGGTATTTTTTGTCTGGTAAGAACCCTGATCTTTTGTGATGTCGCCAAGTCATCGGCGCGATTCCCGGGACTTGGTTTTTGCCGATTCATACGTTTTACGTATGAAAGACGTTTTCGTGATTTTGCTGAAAATTGACGGATTACCGCACCGTTAAGCCATCCAGGCCGAAATAACTCCATCAACCCAAAAACCACGGTCATACGCTGAGCGTATGAATGCTCCAAAAAGGGAACCGCAAAAACGCAATGTCACCCCCGTGATCGGCTTACAGAAATCTCAGAATCGGGCGATTTGCCCCGCGATGTTGCAAGTAAACGGGCCATTCAAGGGCCCGTTTTGTTTTACTGAGGTGCTTGGAGGCTACCGTCGGTCAAATGAACCCGATGGGACACCAGGGCCGCCAGATCGAGATCGTGGGTCACCACCACCAAGCCGGCATTGCGCTCGGCATTGAGGCCCAGCATCAACTCGAAAACGCTCTGGGCGGTGTAACGGTCCAGATTGCCGGTAGGTTCATCTGCCAACAAACAAGCCGGTTCATTGACCAAGGCCCGGGCGATGGCCGTACGCTGGCGTTCGCCGCCGGACAATTCGCCGGGACGATGGTGCAGGCGATGGGCCAGCCCCACCCGTTCCAGAATGGCTGCGCCCCGTTCTTCCGCCTCGGCCTTGGCCATGCGGCGGATCAATAGCGGCATCACGACGTTTTCCAGGGCGGAAAACTCCGGTAGCAGGTGATGGAACTGATAAACGAAACCCAGGCTTTCGTTCCGCAGACGGCCCCGTTCGTTTTCAGAAATCTTCGAGAGGTTCTTGCCCAGCAGATCAACACTGCCGGTAGAAGGCTGGTCCAGCCCCCCGAGCAACTGCAAGAGTGTACTTTTGCCGGAGCCGCTGGCGCCGACAATGGCGACGGACTCGCCCCGGCTCAGGGAAAAGTCGATGTTCTTCAACACCGGTACTTCGACGCTTCCCTGCCAGAAGGATTTGGACAAGCCCTGGCATGACAGCACGGCATCACTCATAACGCAGGGCCTCCGCCGGGCTGATGCGGGAAGCCCGCCAACTGGGGTAAAGCGTCGCCAACACGGTCAGCACGAAAGAAACGCCGGTGATGATGCCCACATCGGCCCAGTGCAGATCGGAAGGCAGTTCGGAGATGTAATACACGTCTTTGGCCAGGAACTGGAAGCCCAGCACCTTTTCCAGGAAAGGCACCACCACGTCGATGTTGAGGGCCAGGGATACGCCACCGGCCACACCGGCCAGCAGACCCACCATACCGATCACAACGCCCTGCACCACGAAGATGGCCATGATGCTGCCAGGGCTGGCGCCCATGGTGCGCAGAATGGCGATGTCCGCCTGCTTGTCGGTAACGGCCATGACCAGGGTGGAAACAATATTGAAGGCCGCCACGGCGACGATCAGCAGTAGGATGAGGAACATCATGTTCTTTTCAATAGCCACGGCACGGAAGAAATTGGCGTGGTTGCGGGTCCAGTCCGTCACAAACACATTGCCCGGCAGATAGCGGTAAAGCTCGTGGGCGATGCGGGGCGACTCGAACAGATCCGCCACCTTGACCCGGACCCCGGAAACGTTTTCGCCCAGGCGATAAAGCTTCTGGGCATCGGCCATGTGGATCAGGGCCAGGCCGGAATCGAACTCGAACATGCCCACCTCGAAGATGCCCTTCACGGTGAACTGCTTGAGCCGGGGCAGCACTGCCGCCGGGGTAACCAGTCCCTGGGGCGCAATCAGGGTCACCTTGTCGCCCTGAATCACATGGAGACTGCGGGCCAGTTCAGCACCGAGAATCATGCCGAACTCCCCTTCCTTCAGGTCGGAGAACTGGCCCATTTTCATGTGCTTGCTGAAGTCGGCCACCTTCTCTTCTGCCTCGGGCACGATGCCGCGCACGATGGCGCCCCGCACCTGGCTGTCAAAGGACAGCATGCCCTGTTCCTGCACATAGGGTGCCGCCGCCAATACCTTGGGATGCTGGCCTGTCGCCGCCATCACGCTGGGCCAGTTGGACATTTCGTCCCCCTCGCCAATCACCTGGATATGGGCCGCCACACCGAGGATGCGGGTACGCAGTTCTTGTTGGAAGCCGTTCATCACCGAGAGCACCACAATGAGCGCTGCAACCCCCAGGGCGATACCCGCCATGGAGATCAGGGAGATGAAGGAAATGAAGCGATTACGCCCAGCACCGCGCTTTTTGGCACGGGTGTAACGCAAGCCGATGAACAGTTCATAGCGCATGGGGGTCGCATGTTAGCATCCGCTGCCTATGCGCCCTGCCTCATCCTTTTCATCCCCGTCTCTGACCTTGCTCGTTCCCGGCCTGCTCTGGCCGAACCCGGCCCTGCAAGACACCGTTTTCGATCTCCCCTTGCCGGCCCTGCAAACGCTGCTGGGCCGTA
Organism: Rhodocyclaceae bacterium; assembly: GCA_036504515.1. Lineage (GTDB taxonomy): Bacteria > Pseudomonadota > Gammaproteobacteria > Burkholderiales > Rhodocyclaceae > AWTP1-18. The sequence continues at coordinate 263,160 of DASXVA010000009.1, read as the reverse complement.
GCCGCCTTCAGCGGGAAGCCCTGGATGAGGCCCACTGGTGGCAACAACTGGCCGGACAGACCGTCGCGCCGGCGCCCTTCAGACGATTGGGCCTGGGAGCAGAGGCAAACGACCAAGCCTGGCTTTGCGCCGACCCGGTCCATCTGCGTTTCGAGCAGCAGACCATGGTGCTTGAAGACCCCACAAAGCTATCCCTGAGCCCGGCAGAAAGTGCAGCCCTGGCCGAAACCCTGATTCCCTTGCTGGAAGAGTTCGGCACCCTGCACGCCACCAGCGACAAGCACTGGCACCTGCAACCCCACGGCGCCCTTCCCCCTTGCCCGACCTTGATCAGCGACCTGATCGGCCAACCCGCCCGGGCCCTGTTACCGGAGGGCAGCGAGCATCGTCCCTGGCGGCGCCTGTTCAATGAGGTACAGATGAGTCTGCACCAGCACCCGGTCAATCAGGCTCGGGAAGCGGCTGGTCAGCCTGTCATCAATAGCCTCGCACTCTGGGGAGGTGGCACCTTGCCAACCCAGCCATTGAACGCACCAGTGTTCTCCGAGATACAAAGCGACGAAGGCTTCCATCGAGGCCTGGCGAAACACTGGAACATCACAGCAACCCCTCTGCCCCAAAGCTTCAAGCCCGGCCAAGGCCACACCCTGGCCGTTCTGCCGGAACTGCTGCCCCCTACCCGCAATCGGGATGCCATCGGCTGGCGCGAAGGACTCAAGAGCCTGGAACAGCACTGGTTCGTACCGGCATTGGAAGACCTGCAGAAAGGGCGACTGCGGAGTTTCGTTCTGGTCGGATTTGGTGACGACAACCAGCGCGACACCACCCTCACCGCCACGACCCATCGTTTCGACAAGTTCAAATTCTGGCGGCGTCCCCGCCCCCTGACCGAGCTTTATCCATGACCAACATCGTTACCCGCAGCACTCCCGTCAAAACCGCCTGGGCCCTTGAACAAGCCGGCCTGCCGCCCCTGCTGGCGCGGCTTTACGCGGCTCGGGGCATCAGCAGCAAGGAAGAAACCGAAACAAAACTGGCCGGTCTGATTCCTCCCGACCGCATGAAGGGCACCCAGGAAGCCGCCGTGCTGCTGGCCGACACCATTGCGGCCGGAAAAAAACTGCTCATCGTGGCCGACTACGACTGCGACGGCGCCACCGCCTGTGCCGTGGGCATCCGTGCCCTGCGTGGCTTTGGCGCCAAGGTGGATTACCTGGTGCCCAACCGTTTCGAAACCGGCTACGGTCTCTCTCCGGAAGTGGTGCGCTTGGCGGCGGCACTGCCGAACAAGCCCGATCTCCTGATCACCGTAGACAACGGCATTGCCAGCGTTGAAGGCGTAGCGGAAGCTACCCGCCTCGGCATGGACACCCTGATTACCGACCACCACTTGCCGGGACCGGAATTGCCCGCCGCCGCGGTGATCGTCAATCCCAACCAGCCCGGCTGCACCTTTCCCAGCAAAGCCATTGCCGGCGTCGGCGTGATGTTCTATGTGGCCCTGGCCCTGCGGGCAGAGCTGCGCAAACGGGGCGCCTTTGCTGATAAGCCGGAGCCCAATCTGGGGGAACTGCTGGATCTGGTTTCCGTGGGCACCATCACTGACGTGGTTCCCCTGGACCGCAACAACCGCATTCTGGTTGCCCAGGGCCTGGCCCGCATGCGCGAAGGCCGGCTTAAACCGGGCCTGTCGGCCCTGTTCAACGTTGCCGGGCGCGATGCCCGTACCGCTGCCACCTTCGACGTGGGTTTCGCCCTCGGCCCCCGCATCAATGCGGCTGGACGGCTGGGGGACATGGGCGTCGGCATCGAATGCCTGATCACCGACGATCCGGCCCGGGCCATGAACATCGCCCAGGAACTGGAAAGCCTGAACAAGGAACGCCGCACCATCGAGGCCGACATGAAGGCCACGGCAGAAAGCCTGCTGGAAGAAATCGATCCCGGCGAACAGGCCAGCATCATTCTTTTCGACCCCGACTGGCACCAGGGCGTCATCGGCATCCTCGCCGGCCGCGTCAAGGAACGTTTCCACCGCCCCACCTTCGCCTTCGCCCGGGGCGGCGATGACGGCCAGCTCAAGGCCTCGGGCCGCTCCATTCCCGGCTTGCACCTGCGCGACGCCCTCGATCTGGTGGCCAAGCGCCATCCCGACCTGCTGATCCGCTTCGGCGGCCACGCAGCAGCGGCGGGCCTGACCCTGCTAGAAGACGATCTGCCCCTGTTCGAAGAAGCCTTCGAGCAAGTCGCCCGGGAACTGCTCTCCCCCGCCGACCTGACCCGCACCCTGGAAACCGACGGCCCTCTGGAATCCGCCTACTACAACATCGAATCCGCCCGCCTGTTGCAACAGGAAGTCTGGGGACAAGGTTTTCCCCAACCCTTGTTCGCCGACCACTTTGAAGTGGTGTCGCAAAAGCTCATCAAGGAAAAACACCTGCGCCTGACCCTTCGCGCCGGAAACAGCAATGGCAAGATCGAAGCCATGTGGTTCAACGCTGCCTGCACCGTCGGCAAGCAGATCGAAGCCGCTTTTCGCTTGCAAATCAATGACTACATGGGCCAACAGACGGTCCAGTTAATGATCGAACACTGCAATCCCCAGTGAAAAATGCCCTGTCATTAACAGAAAATGAATATTTTTTGAAAAAAACCATTGACAGATCAAGCCTGTAAAATGGAAGCTATAGCCTGTTGTCCAATGAAGTAAGTACTAGACGTGAACACCGAAACCAAGAAGACCCGCTACTGCTACCACTGCCGCGTTTACCATCCTGAGGATGAGATGCGCCTGATGGTCACCAAAACCGGCTCCCGTTGGCGCTGCATCAAGAGCATCGAAGCCACCAAGAAGCCCCAGGCCGAACGTGAAGCCTATGGCCGCCAGGTGTCCGAGAACAACAAAGCCGAAGCTCAGAGCAAAGCCCGCCTGATCCTGAATCAGCCGGACTGAATTCCGTCGTCATTTCGACCCGTCATCGGGTAAAGAAAGTCCTGTTCTTGCCGTTAATCGGTTTAGGACTTTCTCTGATGAGGCACTCATGGTCGTTACCGATTGCTCCCGCAATACCGCTATCGTCATTCGCAATGACGGTCATAAAGTCACGCTTGTTCCCATGAAGAGCGGCCGTCTTTCGGCCCGCACGATTACCTTCGAGGACTTTCGCAAGAACTGGTGTGAGACGGGCTATGCCCTGTCCATGGCGCTTTCCACCTTTTTTGCCCACGTCATGAAATGGGGCGCTTCCCTGGAAGTCTCAAAAGGCCTGGAAAAACTGGCTGCCCGGGATCGCTTTGTGGTGGGCAGCCTGTTCTGAACTCACGTCACTGACGGCTTGCCCGATAGTTCCCCCGCCCGCTTGACGCAGGCGGATTTCACCGACTCCCGGAGAATTTCCGCCAGTCGCCGTACCCCTGGTCCGGCAAAATCCGGGTCAGCCAAAATTAAATAAAGCTCCACTTTCTTTTCCAGCCCTTCCCGCAAGGGCAAGGGCTTCAAGGTTCCGGCCTCCAGTTCGTCCCGAATTCTCTCCACCGGAAACCAGGAAAAGCCATGCCCTCTTGTCACGGCCTCGATGGCCGTCGCAAGATGACTCACCGTCCAACGCTTTTCCACTTCAACCGATACTGCCTGCCGATCCCGATGGGCGCCGGTATCCCGCACCGTCAGGTGACGATGCCCACGCAGGTCGCGATAGGTCAGCTCCCGTCCCAATTGATGCAGAGGATGCCCCGGTGCCGCCACCGCCACGATCTGCATGGTCATCAACGGGTCGCCGGCAAAGCCCGGCGGTATCCGGGGCGAGATAGCCAGCTCGGCTTGCCCTTTTAGCAAGGCTTCCGGAGTGCCGCCCAATACCGACTCGATCACCTCGACCCGGGTCTGGGGGCTTTCCTCCCCAAAACGGGCTAGGCAGTCGATCAACAGCCAGGTGGGGAACAGAATCTCTACCGCCAGCCCGATTTCCGCCTCCCAACCGGCCGACAGGGTACGTGCAGCCTTCTCCAGATCCCCCGCTTCACTCACCAGGGCCAGGGCCCGGCGATAAAGCATGTGGCCGGTAGGCGTCAGCACCGCCTTGCGGCCCTGGATCTCGAAGGCCTTCACACCTAGCTGCTGCTCGATCTTCTGTACCGCGTAGGTCACTGCCGACTGGCTTTTATGCAGCACCTCCGCCGCCTGGGCGTAACCGCCGGCATCCACCACCGTGATCAGGGCTCGCCATTGCTCCAGGGAAATATGGGGGATATCACTCATGATCCAATTAACTGATAGGTATAAGCGAATAATTCTACTTTTTTATTTGATGGATAAATCATTTAATCGGGGTGTCGCAAACGAATTCCTTCCCAAACCAGGAGATCCACCATGAGCAAGCTACTTCAAATCAACGCCAGCCTGTTTTCCAACCAAGGCCAATCCAGCCAGCTCGCCGACAAGTTCGTCGCGGCCTGGAAGACCAGCAATCCCGCCGGTCAAGTTGCCAGCCGCAATCTGGCCGAGCAACCGGTTCCCCACCTGGATGCCGAACGCTTCCTCTCCTTCCTGGCCAAGCCGGAAGAACGCAGTGCCGCCCAGCAGGAAGTTGTGGCTTTTTCCGACAAGCTGATCGCAGAACTCAAAGAAGCTGACACCATCGTGCTGGGCCTGCCCATGTACAACTTCGGCATCCCCTCCACCCTCAAGGCCTACTTCGACCACATCGCCCGGGCCGGCGTCACCTTCAAGTACACCGAATCCGGCCCCGTCGGCCTGCTCACGGGCAAGAAGGTTTATGTCTTCGCCACCCGGGGCGGCCTCTACGCCGGCACGGCCAAGGACAGCCAAACTACCTTTGTGCGCGACTTCCTCGGTTTCATCGGCATTACCGATGTTGATTTCATCTACGCCGAAGGCCTCAACATGGGCGAAGACAGCAAAAACGCCGCCCTCGCCAAGGCCCAGGAACGCCTGGTCCAACTGGCTGCCTGAGCCAGTCCGATAACAAAAAGGAGAACAGCATGAGCACCCGTACCCTGCAACAGATCATTCCCTCCGTCGCGGCATCGGATGGCGCCGGCGTCAAGCTGAAGCGCAGCCTGGGGCATCAGCACCGGCTCGATCCCTTCCTCATGCTGGACGCCTTTTCTTCGGACAATCCCGACGATTACATTGCCGGCTTCCCTTCCCATCCCCACCGGGGCTTCGAGACCGTGACCTACATGCTCGACGGCCACATGCTGCACGAAGACCATCTCGGCCACAAAGGCGATCTGCGGGGCGGCGGCGCCCAGTGGATGACCGCTGGACGGGGCATCATCCATTCCGAAATGCCGCAGCAGGTGAATGGTCGCCTGCGGGGTTTCCAGCTCTGGATCAACCTGCCCGCCAAGGAAAAGATGAAGCCCGCCGCCTACCGGGACATCCAGCCCGAGGAAATCCCCACGGCCACCCTCGCCAATGGCGTCACCGCCAAGGTGATTGCCGGTGTCCTGGAAAACGAAGGCACCGCTCTTTCTGGCCCCATCCAGGGCCTGAGCACGGCGCCCCTGTTCCTGGATGTGTTCCTGCCTGCCGGACAAACCTTCCGTCACGCCCTGCCCCCGGACCACACCGCCTTCGTCTATCCCTACGAAGGCAAGCTCCTGGTCGGTGAAGAAGGCGACGACAAGCGGGCACTACCAACGGATCAAGCCGGAGCCCTCTCCAGTGGCGACACGGTCAATGTGGAAGCCGTCGGCGACACCCGTTTCATTCTGCTGGCCGCCCGCCCCCTCAAGGAGCCCGTGGTTCAATACGGTCCCTTCGTGATGAACACCCGGGAAGAAATCGAACAGGCCATTACCGATTACCAGCGAGGTGAACTGGCCTGAAAGATTTCGTCCCAATCGCTGACAAAACATAAAAATCATGACCCCCAACCCCAACAGCGAGCCCGACGACATCAACCGTAGTACCGAGAGCAGGCTGACCCGCCAGATCATCCTGCTCTCCATCGCAGCCTTTGCCAGCGCCGTTTCCGCCCGCATCAGTGACCCGCTGCTACCCCAACTGTCGAGCACCTTTGCCATCACCACCGGCGAGGCTGCCCATGCCGTCTCGGCCTTTGCCCTGGCCTATGGCGTACTGCAGCTGTTCTACGGCCCCCTGGGCGACCGTTACGGCAAGTACCGGGTCATCACCTTCGCCGCCGTTGCCAGCCTGATCGGCGCCTTGGGTAGCGCCCTGGCTGCGGGCTTTGAATGGCTGGTGGTGTTCCGTTTTCTCACCGGTGCCACAGCCGCAGCCTTGATTCCGCTGTCCATGGCCTGGATCGCCGACAAGGTGCCCTACGAACAGCGGCAGCACGTTCTGGCCTATTTCCTCACGGGGCAGATCCTCGGCGTCATTGGCGGCCAAATGATCGGCGGCATCTTTGCCGACCTCACCGGCTGGCGCGGCGCCTTCTGGTGCATGCTGGCCATCTATCTGGTAGTCGGCGTACTGCTGGTGACCGAACTGCGCAGCACCCCGGACATCGACCACAGCCACCATGCCGATGGTAAGCGCAGCGGCTTTAGCGCCCAGATGAAGGACATCCTGGCCAATGGCTGGTCGCGGCTGATCCTGACCAGCGTCTGTGCCGAAGGGGCGCTGCTGTTCGGCGCCCTGGCCTTCATTCCCTCCTACCTGCACCAGCGTTTTGGCATTTCCCTTTCCCTGGCCGGCACCGCCATCGGCATGTTCGGCATCGGCGGTCTTTGCTACACCGGCTTTGCCAAGTCCTTCGTGCAAAAGCTGGGGGAACGCAAACTGGCAGCGGGCGGCGGCCTTTTCCTCGGCGTCGCCTTTCTCTCCCTGCTCGCCGCCGACCATTGGCTGTGGGTGCTGCCAGCCGGCTGGTGCGCCGGTTTCGGCTATTACATGCTGCACAACACCTTGCAGATCAATGCCACCCAGATGGCGCCGCAGGCCCGGGGCACCGCCGTATCCCTGTTCGCCTCCTGCTTCTTCTTCGGTCAATCCCTTGGCGTCTGGTTCGCCTCCATCGTCATCGACCGGCTCGGGGTATCCGCCGTATTCGGCTCTTCGGCCCTTTTGCTGCCGGTGATCGGCCTGTTTTTCTCCCGCCGACTAGCCCTGCGATCCCGACTGAAATAAGGCGTCATGCCAGATCACTGTAATTTCCCCGGGATACACTAGGTGCAATCTCAAAAGGAAATTCCATGTTCATCGGCCATTTTGGCGTCGCCCTGGGCGCCAAGAAATTTGCACCCAAGCTATCGCTCGGCACCCTGATCCTCTCGTCCCAGTTCATTGACCTGCTTTGGCCAACCCTGTTACTGCTAGGTATAGAGCGGGTTCGCATCGAACCCGGCGCATCAGGCATCACCCCTTTGGCCTTCGAGTTTTACCCTTACTCCCATAGCCTGCTTATGGTTTTGGCATGGGGAATCCTGTTGGGCTTCATTCATCTGTTGATGCTGGGCAACAAGCGCAGTGCCTTCATTGTCGGCTTGATGGTGGTGAGCCACTGGCTGCTCGACCTGCTGGTTCATGGCCCCGACTTACCCCTGATGCCCGGCGATTCGCCCCTGCTCGGCCTGGGTTTGTGGGATTCGCTACCGCTGACCCTGGGGGTGGAATTCACCCTGCTCCTGGTCGGTGCAGCAATTTACGCCCGCAGCACCCGCCCCCGGGACAGCAAAGGTCGCTGGGGGCTTCTTGGACTGATTGTCGTTTTGGCCTTGATCGAGCTGGGCAACGTTTTTGGCGAAGCGCCCCCCAGCGTAACCGTCATCAGTTGGCTGGGGCAGGCCCAGTGGCTGCTGGTGCTCTGGGGTTACTGGGTGGACAAGCACCGCATTCCCCAGTCGGTCTGGTTCAACGGCTGATCACATCAGTTTCTAGCGCACGTCCGGCTCGAAGAACACCCAACGGGCGTTGGGCCAGCGCTGCTGCATCCGCTCTTCCACCAGGTTGATGCGGTTCACCATCTGGGTGCCGGTAATGGTGTCCATGTCGGCCATGCGGGCCTTGACGGCAATCACCGCCTTCGCCCCCCAGGCCAGGGTGATCACGTTGAGCACCTCGGCCACCTCGGGCTGAGCCGCGACAAAGTCCTCGATGTCCTTGCGCATTTCCGGCGCCACAGATTCGCCCACGATCAGGGCCTTGACCTCGATCATCACCGCCACGGCCACCGCCATCAGCACCGCGCCGATACTGATGGTGCCCAGGGCGTCCCAGAGCGGATTGCCCGTCACCACGGTCGCAGCCACCGCCACAAAGGCCAGGGCCAGCCCCATCAAGGCGGCGATGTCCTCGCCAGCCACCACCATCAGCTCGGACTGGCGGGTTTCCCGGAACCACTTCAAAAAAGGCTTGCCGCCGGATTCCTCGCGGATTTCCTTGAGGGCGCCCCAAAGGGAAAAAGCCTCCAGCACCACGGCAAAACCCAGCACTGCCATGGCGGCCAGGCCGTTTTCCATGGGTTCGGGATGGAGCAGGCGATGAACGCCCTCATAGACCGAAAACGCGCCGCCCATGAAGAACAGCAACAGCGCCACCACCATGGACCAGAAGTAGGTCACCCGATGATGGCCGAGGGGATGGTCCGCCGATTCCGGCTTGCTCGCTTCCTTCAGCCCCAGCAGCAACAGCAACTGGTTGGCACAGTCCGCCGTGGAGTGGATGGCTTCCGCCAGCATGGAACCGGAACTGGTCCAGAATGCAGCGAAATACTTGGCCACGGCAATACCAAAGTTGGCTCCCAGGGCATAGAAAATCGCTTTGGTTGAACCGCCATGACCTTCGTTACCACTAGACATCAGTCGTTTCCTTTGCGCTGTTTCATGGTCCGCCGCGCCAACACCAGATCTTCCCAGGCCTTGGCTTTATCGGTCAGGTTGCGCAGCAGATAGGCCGGGTGATAGGTCACGATAACCGGGATACCCTGATAGTCGTGCAGATGGCCCCGGGCAGCGCCGATCTTCACTTCCTGCTGCAACAGGGTCTGGGCGGCGGGCCGGCCCAGGGCGATGATCAGCTTGGGCTTGATCAGCGCAATCTGCCGTTGCAGATAGGGCCAGCAGGCTGTCGTTTCTTCCGGCTCCGGTGTGCGGTTGCCGGGGGGACGGCACTTCACCGCATTGGCGATGTACACCTCCTCGCCCCGCTTGAGGTCGATGGCCGCCATCATGGCGTCCAGCAGCTTGCCCGCCTGGCCGACGAAGGGCTCGCCCTTCTCGTCCTCTTCCGCCCCCGGGCCTTCGCCCACGAACAGCCAGTCTGCCTGCCGGTCGCCCACGCCGGGCACCGCTTGGCGCCGGTCGCGGCACAGGTTGCAGGCCTTGCAGGATTTGATGGTGGCTTCCAGTTCGTCCCAGTCCATGGTGGCTGCGGGCGAATTGACCGTTGATGCTGGAGCCGCGGGTACAACTGGGGCTGCCGGGGGCGATGGCGCTTCGGTCCGGTATTCCACAGCCGGGGCCCCGTCAAAAGCAGCGCCCGTTTCCGCCTGAACCGGCTGCTCGGCCACGGCAAGGTCTTCCGCCGGGGCATCCCGCAGCTTCCACAGGGGCCCCAGGCCCATTTCCCGCAGAATGGCTTCCCGTCTTGTATTCACCCGGCAGTCCTCACAATTTCAATTCCATCACGATGGCATCTTCCCGCCCGCCCTGGTCGGCCGGGGCCGGATAGTAGCCTTTACGCTGGCCGATGATCTGAAAGCCGAAACGCTGATACAAAGCCCGCGCCGCCGCGTTGCTGGGGCGCACCTCCAGAAACATGCGTGCCGCCCGGTGGCTGCGGGCATCGTCGCACAAAAACTGCAACAGACGGCTGCCCAGCCCCTGGCCCTGCAGGGCGGACAAAATGCTGATGTTCAGCAACTGGGCTTCGTCCAATACCTGATTGACCACCCCGTAACCGAGCAGGGTTCCGGCCTCTTTCCAAACCCAGGCGCGGTCGCCGGTGATCAGGGAATCGCGGAAATTTCCCACCGTCCAGGGAAAGGGATAAATCTGTTGCTCGGCTTCGGCCACGGTCACCAGATCGGCCTCCACCATGGGCCGGAAACCTTCGACAGGCCCGGCAGACAAAGCAGCGCCGACAGCGGCCATCAACGCACCCCGCCCCGGGCCAGCCGTTCCGCCGTGGTCAGGGCCACTTTTTCCCGCACATAAATCGGCTGGGCCAAAGCGGCGGCCACGCCCTCGCCCCGGGCAAAACGCGGTGCGGCCAAACGCAGCACGGCGCTGGCAGTGGGTAGCAGGGTCGGCTGCAACGGTGTCACCGCAGTCCCCAAGCGGGTCGCCAAGGCCTCGGCGTAACTGGAAAAACCGTCGCCGGCGCCAATCCAGCCCTCACCGGGGGGAACCGGTGCCGCCGCCGGTGGCGCCACCACGGGAGCCACCACCGGGACAGGAACCCCGTCCTGCAGCTCATAAACGGCGGCATACACCTCGTTCATACGGGCATCCAGGCAGGCATAGACGCGAGCCGCGCCGCTTTCCAGGGCCAGGGCCTCCAGGGAGCCGACGCCAATGACCGGCAGATCGGCGCCGTAGGCCAGCCCCTGGGCAATGCCACAGGAAAGCCGGATACCGGTAAAACCGCCGGGGCCGGCGCCAAAAGCGATGCCGTCCAGTTGATTAAGCGTCAGCCCGGCTTCCGCCAGCAACTCCCGCACCCAGGGCAGGATGCGGTCAGAGCCGCCATTGGGATGGTGTTGGCTACGGGTCAGGAGCGTGCCGTTGCACTGGAGCGCAACGGACAGCAAGGCGGTGGAGGTTTCGAAGGCAAGTAGATTCACCCGGCGATTTTAACGGCTGAAGGCGGAGGCAAGCTTGTTTGGATCGATTTCCGTGGCGAGAAGTCACGAAGGGGGCTGCGGCCCCAGAACACCGCACCAACCCAAGACCTGGGTTAACTTTGGCCCGCCCCACCGACAATGATGTGAATTATTTTCACAATAAAAATCCGGCACCAATTGACGAAGAACCGCATGGTTAAGGGGTAGTTGAAATGGGAGCCGAAGGTAGCACCCCTATAACCCCTAAAAATGGTGAATTAAATTCAACTCATAACACCTTGCACCTGTCACGAACCCCACAGCCCATTGGCTTCTCCCTGCCAATGAACAGCCTCAATCCCGGCTAAACCCGCACCACTGACACTCCCCCGCCCTAAGGAACGAAGCTTGCAGTAGTCCCTGATATTCCATTGGGGAGTCTTGTCATGCTTGATACCGCCATTGTTGGCGCCGGTTTATGCGGTTTGGCCTTGGCCAACAGCCTGCAGGCCAATGGCCGCAGCTTTACGGTATTCGAGGCCCGTGAGCGAACCGGGGGACGCATATTGACGGTGGAAGGCGTTGATCTGGGGCCCAGCTGGTTCTGGCCCGATACCCAACCCCGCATTTCCCGGCTGGTGGCCCAACTGGGGCTGGCAAGCTTTGCCCAGCACGACACAGGCACAACCCTGGCCCAGACCGACCCCAATGAAAAACCGGCGGCCCTCGGCGTCAGCTCCGTCCATAGCGGCGCCCTGCGTATCGGCGGTGGCACGGCCAGTTTGGTGAAGGCCCTGACGGAGCGACTGCCGGCCCGGCTGATTCGTTTCGGTCATGCCCTGGAAAGCATTCACAACGAAGGCGACCATGTGCTGCTGTACTTCAGCAACGGCCAGGTGATCCAGGCCCGTCAGGTGGTGCTGGCACTGCCGCCGCGCCTGCTGGAAGCCACGGTCCGCTTTGAACCTTCCATCTCCCCTGCCCTGAAAAAAGCCATGGCCGAAACCCCCACCTGGATGGCGGCCCAGGCCAAGATGACCTTTGGCTTCGATAAGGCCTACTGGCGGGATCAGGGCCTGTCCGGCAATGCCTTTGCCCATTATCCACAAGCAGTACTGGGCGAAGTTTTCGACGCCAGCGACGACACCACGGGGCATGCAGCCCTCGGCGCCTTTGTCGCCCTGCCCGCCCCCCTGCGGCCCAAGTTTGAAGCCGGACTGCCCATGATGGCGGCCAGCCAGTTGTCGCAACTGTTCGGCACCGCCGCCGGCGAAGGGGAGCCTCTGTATCTGGATTGGGCGGCCGACCGCTACACCTGCACCGAGCGGGACAAGGCCCCGGTCGACGACCCCTTTGCCCACCCCGCCTACGGCGACCCCCACCTGACCCAGCCCCAGTGGGGCAACAAGCTGTTGCTGGGCGGCACAGAAACAGCGGTCTACGGCGGCGGCTATATGGAAGGCGCCCTGGAAGCCGCGGGCCGCCTTGCCAAACAATTGATGCAGCCCACAGCCCTGGCCGCCTGACCATGACAGCCCCTTCCGTCGCAAGCCCCGTCACAAGCATTGACGACTTGCTCCCGGCCATAGCGGCCCGGCGGGAACAGGCCCTGGAGCGCTACCGGGGCGAGATCACCCGGCATTTGGCCAGCCAGCAGCGAGCCAATATGGTGCTGCAATCCCTGCTGGCCACGGTGGGACAAATCTATGACGAAACCCTGCGCGATCTGGAAGCCTTGGACCTGACCACCACCGCCATTGCCGTGGACCAGGGTCGTTCGGCCCTGACACCGCCGGTGCTGGGCGCCTTTCAGGGTTTCAGCGCCCGCCTGCTGGAACAAGCCTTGAACTTCAATGCCGCTTCCTGTGCCCTGTCCAACTTTGCCGACGAGCAGCAGCCGGATGCGGAGTACCTGAACGAAATCCAGATCGAGCTGGCCGCCGCCTGGCGCAGCTTTGCCCTGGAAGCCAATTTGCGGCTATTGCCGCCGGGTAGCAAACAAGCCTGAAGTCGAGACCAGAAGCACCGAAAAATAACCAATAGATTTATTTAATTTTTCGATGGATTTCGACGATTCTGTCTTCGCAAATTTGCTAGTTCAATCCGCATTGGATTTGTATAAAGCTGCTCTAACAACTCAAACGTGAAGTCCATTATGTCTTCAGCGTCCTCTTTTAAGAGAGTCCCTGCATGTGCCCCATCATTGCCATCATCTTTAATGCAGATTGATAAGTCACGTAAGTTCTGATCGAGTAAGTTTTTATCAAAGAGCCAAGGCAGTCTCAAGCCCAATTCTCTTCGTTCCTTTGAGCTTGGTTGAGTTGCAGAGCTATCTTGAGGATCGGGTAGCAACGATTTAGTAGCCAAGTCAACGCAAAGCCTAAACATAGTACCTGCAGCATTAAAGCAGTTCACTGCCAAACATGTTGCCCCCTCCTCAAACACTGAACGTATCTCATCTGGCAAGTGTTCCGGTGGATCGGCCCTTCTTTCATCCTTAAGGCTTAGGTGACCTTGGACATCTACATAGCTTGTAATCGCGCCCAGTGCTTCTAGTCCTTTGTGGGACGCTAACTCAGCAAATTTCACATCTTTATCAACGATCAAGTGAATTGATGATCGCGAGCAATGACGACACACACAGAAAGCTTCATGAACACCTTGCCAACCATGTCTGTCGCCAATCCTAACGCTACTGGTCAGATCCAGAGTTGAGTGTTGCGCGCCGCATCGCGGACAGTCAGCAATAATTTCGGCCATTGACTAACCTCATGTATAAAAACAACTATCAACATGGTAATTGAATGTGTTCAATTAATCTGACAGTAATTTCCTTTGTCACACAGCTGGCTGCACATCAGGCTCAGGGCCTTGCTTTGCCTTCGAGCGTATAGCCAAGCCCAATACCCATACTTACCCCGCCGGTTTTCATGCCGCGCTGCTGGTGGTAGTCTCCGCCCCCTCCCGATTTACCCCGCCCGGAAACACCATGGCCCTCAAACGACCCGAACTTCTTGCCCCTGCCGGCTCCTACGAAATGCTCGACACCGCCTTCCGTTTCGGTGCCGATGCCATCTACGCCGGCCAGCCCCGCTACAGCCTGCGGGTGCGCAACAACGACTTCGGCAAACTGGAGATGCTGAAAAAGGGCATCGACCGGGCCCATGAGCTGAACAAGAAGTTTTTCCTGGTCAGCAATATCTACCCCCGCAATGCCAAGTTGAAAACCTACATCGCCGACATGACGCCGGTGATGGCCCTCAAGCCCGACGCCCTGATCATGTCCGACCCCGGCCTGATCATGATGGTGAAGGAAGCTTTCCCGGAAGTGGATATCCACCTTTCCGTCCAGTCCAACACAGTCAACCACGCAGCGGTGCGCTTCTGGAAACAAGCGGGGATTTCCCGGGTGATTCTTTCCCGGGAATTGTCCCTGGACGAAGTGGCCGAGATTCGCCAGGAATGCCCGGACATGGAGCTGGAAGTCTTCATCCACGGTGCCCTTTGCATCGCCTATTCCGGCCGCTGCCTGCTCTCGGGCTATTTCAGCCACCGCGACCCCAACCAGGGCACCTGCACCAATTCCTGCCGCTGGGACTACAAGGTGAAAGAAGCGGAAGAAGACGCCAGCGGCGATCTGCACGCCCTCGCCAAGGTGGTGGTGGATGCGGCCCCGGAGCCCATCACCAGCCGCCAGTGGCTGATCGAGGAAGCCCAGCGCCCCGGCGAACTGATGCCCATCGAAGAGGACGAGCACGGCACCTACATCATGAACAGCAAGGATCTGCGCGCCATCGAGCATGTGCAGCGGCTGACAGAGATCGGCGTGGATTCCCTGAAGATCGAAGGCCGCACCAAATCCCCCTACTACGTGGCCCGCACCTGCCAGACCTACCGCCAGGCCATCGACGATGCCGCCGAGGGCCGCCCCCTCGACCCGCGCCTGCTGCGGGAACTGGAAGGCCTGGCCAACCGGGGCTACACCGGCGGCTTCTACGAACGCCACCCGGACCGGGATTACCAGAACTACCTGCGCGGCCATTCCGAATCGGACCGCAGCCTTTACGTGGGCAACCTGCTGAGCTACAGCGCCGACGGGCTGGCCGAGGTGGAAGTGAAAAACAAGTTCTCCGTGGGCGACCGGCTGGAGATTGTGCACCCCGCCGGTAATTTCGAAGTCACTCTCGAATCCATGATCGGTCGCGAAGGCACGCCATCAGAGTGCGCCCCGGGCAGCGGCCATCAAGTCAAAATCCCCTTGCCTGCGGGACTGGAGGGTGCTTTCATTGCCCGCTTCGTCTAAGCGGTTTTCCTGATGCCCCAGCCGGACCCTAGTGCGCCTGCCATCATTGCCCCGGCTCCCCTGCTCTACCTCGGCACGCTGACCCTCGGCTTTTATCTGCAATCAATAACGCCCCAGAGCATTCTGGCCGACGACGGGCTACACCTGATTCTCGGTGCCGCGCTGCTCGCCTTGGCAACCCTACTGACCGTCTTGTCCCTGCTCGCCCTGCGTCGCAAGGGCACAACGCCGAATCCCAGAAAACCGGCCTCGGCCCTGGTGTCCGACGGCCCCTTCCGTTATTCCCGCAATCCAATTTATGTGGCCATAACCGGTCTGTACCTGGGCATTGCCTTCATCTCCAATGCAGCCTGGCTGCTGGTATTGCTTATCCCGCTGCTGGCCCTGATGGATTGGGGCGTGATTCGCCGCGAAGAGGTTTATCTGGCAAAGCGGTTCGGTAAAAGCTACCGAAACTACCAGTCCCGGGTGCGACGCTGGGTCTAGGACTCAACAACCAGTTCGTTCAGTGAGAGGCCTATAAAAACAGGCTACGCATGGCTGCTTCGCTCTTTTCCTGGGCGACAACCGCATCCCTTGCCTCGCTGCAGGAAAGCTTGACCAGCAGGACGATCCAGCGGCGCCGGTCGCGGCTGACCAGTTGCGGACATTGCAGGGTGTGGATGTCGCTGCGCTCGGGATCGGGCTCCACCATGACCCCCATGCTGTCCACGGTAACGGTGCAAGGTTCCAGCGAAATATGCTGCTCCGGGGTCATCAGCCATTCGGCTAGGCGGGCCAGGGTTTGCTCCGGGGCCAGGGCCGCCGTGCTTTCGTTGTAACGGGCCTCCAGGGCAGAAATACGCCAGGCTTTTTCATCCGGCAGCAACTCGCCACGCCCGCTGGCCCGCTCCGACTCCCAGGCCAGGTGCAATTCATCCCGGGCCTTGCGCTGTTGCGCCTGCTCGTCGGCAAACTTGTGCACCAGACTGTCAAAGGCAGTGAATTGCAAACGACGCCGGGTTTCCTCTTCCGACAGGCTGAGTTCCTGCAGGGCGTGGTCAGAAAAATAAAGCAGCTTGTGCGGCGCATCGGCCTGAAGCACATTGCCGTGCAGGGCCATGCCGAGCACAGTCTTCTGGTTGCGGCGCATGCCCAACAAGGCATAGCAGTCCTCGCTGAAAGCATTGCTGCCATCGGCCAGGAATTCCCGCAGGGCGCTGCTGCGGCCCAGCATCAGGTCGATATCGTTGGCCGAGGCAAACAGGGCATGCACCAGCGGGTCCGTGGCAAAACGCCGGTGGCTGACCTCCAGCGGAGGCGGCAATTCCTCGACGAGTCGGGCGCAGTATTCCAGCGCATGGGCCACGGCAGCGCCCAGATGCTGCTCCAGCCCGCCCACCACCTTGAGGACCGGATCGACCACGGCCACGGCATGGGCCACCCCATGCACGATGGCGGCATCCACCGCCGGCTCGGGGCCGAGAAGTTCACGGATTTTTTGCCAAAGGTTCATCGGCAATGCCTTTGGGCACGGGAGGGAAAAACCAGCTTGAGAATACGGGCGTTCATGGTGCAGCCATCACAGTCAGAACCGGCATCCTAGCAAGCCCGCCGCATCCCGTCCCATTACCGGCGGAGTTTGTTGGCTGAGGTAGCATGGCGACTCCGTTTGCAGCCCAACCATCATGCAGAAAAAAGTCTTCGGCCTCACCGGCCTTTCCGGCAGTGGCAAAACCACCCTCATCACGCAACTGGTGGACTGGTTCGTCCAGCGGGGCCTCACCGTCTCCACACTTAAACATACCCACCATGGCTTCGACCTGGACAGCCCCGGCAAGGATTCCTGGCGGATGCGGGAAGCTGGCGCCCAGGAAGTATTCCTGGTGAGCAACCGGCGACTGGTTTTGATGCAGGAGTTCCGCGACACCCCGGAGCCCACGGTGGAAGAACTGGTAGCACGGCTCCACCCCTGCGACTTGGTCCTGGTGGAAGGCTACAAGCGGGACCCTTTGCCCAAGATTGAAGTTCATCGCCCCAGCTTGGAAAACCCGCCGGTATGGCCCACCAACGCCTCCGTAGTGGCCGTGGCGGCGGATGCACCCATCGACACTCACTTGCCTGTGCTGGACTTGAACGACGTGGACGCCATTGCCCGCTTCATTGCCCACTATCTTGGCCTGGGCAATTTGTCCTGAAAAACACGTCCTTCGTTGCGCTGCCTCAAGACTTTATTTTATAACTAAAGGATAATGTAAGCATCCGCCGCTAAGGTGACAAGCTACATCCCTGCCCATTCAGGCAGTGAAGAGGAGACCTAATCGTGAGCACTGCCAGCCCAGCCACCCTGCCCGCCTCTCGTTTTGCCTATCCGATCATGACTGGACTGGCGACCGGCGTCAGCAGTCTTCTTGCTATTTTTGCCAGTGGCGGCAGCTTCAGCATCGCGGGTTTGCTTACCTGTCTCGCGGTTTCCATCGTGGCAGGTATCGCCATCGAAATTCACTACCGGGTATCGATCCAAGGGCCCCGGGACCGGTTGCGACAAACCATCCGCGCCACCGTCGCCGATGGCGACCTTTCCCGCCGGGCCGAAGTGGATGGTCCTACCGGCCCTGTATCCACCGACTTCAACGAACTATTGGGCAGCTTTCAGGGCATCGTTGGTCGGGTGATTTTCAACTCGGAACAAGTCGATGCAGCGGCCAAGAAACTCATCGTCGAAGCCGGTAGCACTGTGGAAGGTTCCGAACAGCAACACCAGGCGGCCGCCTCCGCCGCAGAAGCAGCCCAATCCATGGCCAGTAGTATTGCTGGCCTGGCAGAAACCACCGAAGAAACCACCCGCATTGCCCAGTCGGCCCGGGAACACTCTCAGCACGGCGCCAAGATCGTGCGCCAGGCCTCCCAGGAAATCGGCGTATTGGCCCAGACCGTTGAAAACTCGGCATCCGTCGTGTCTGCTCTGGGGCAGCGGTCCGAAGCCATTTCGGCCATCGTCAATACCATTCACGAAATTGCCGATCAAACCAATCTGCTGGCCCTCAATGCCGCCATCGAAGCCGCCCGTGCCGGCGAGCAAGGTCGCGGCTTTGCTGTGGTGGCCGATGAAGTCCGCAAACTGGCGGAACGGACCACCGCCGCGACGGCTGAAATCAGCGGGCTGATCACCGCTATCCAGAACGAAATTCATAATGCCATCGACTCCATTCGCGCCGGCTCCGAGCAGGCCCGTAACGGCTCGGAACTGGCCAGTCAGGCAGCCGAAGCCCTGACCCACATCAACGAAGGCGCAGCGGAAACCCTGGAAAAGATTCGCTTGATTTCGGCCACCATGGTCGACCAGAGCACCCAGGCCCGTCACATTGCCGAACAGGCCGGGGACATCATCAACCTGGCCACCCGCAATACCGACGGTGCCCGCAGCACCCTGGCCGAAGCCAATCAGCTCAACTATCTGGCTACCAATCTGGCGGAAATCGGTACCGTGTTCAAATTGGGGGCCAGCGGTGAAGCCTCCCGCCGCCTCCACAACGCCATGCCGGAGCATATCAAGCAACTGGCAAACAACGTCAGCCGTGCCCTGGAAGAGGCCGTAGATCGCAAACAGATAGCCCTAGATGATCTGTTCGACAAAAACTACGTGGCCATTGCCAATACCAAGCCGCAAAAATTCAACACCAAATTCGACGCCCTGATGGATCGCATCCTGCCCGGCCTGCAAGAGCCCGTGCTGAATCAGAACAAGGAATGCGCCTACGCCATTGCCATTGACCGCAACGGCTACGTTCCCACCCACAACAATCGCTTCTGCCAGCCCCTGACCGGCGACGAAGCCAAGGACATGGTGGGCAACCGTACCAAGCGTCTTTTTGCCGACCCAGTGGGCAAGCGCTGCGGAACCCACGAACAGCCCTTCCTGATTCAGACCTATCGGCGCGACACCGGCGAAATCATGCACGACATTTCCGCACCGATTTATGTCCAGGGACGGCATTGGGGCGGTGTCCGCATCGGTTACAAGACCGAATGATCCCAAGGGAATTGTTGTCTTCCTAACGAAAGTAATACTTCCGTAACACTACGGCCTTAGTCTTCCGGCTCTCTCACAACGCCGGAACCTACCGTGGATCATTCTGAGCCCCTGCCGTCCGGTGGTGCATGCATCACCGCAGCCGTGAGCGAGTCTTTACGCATCACGCCGGAAAATATTCGCCACCTGCAGGAGGTCATTGAGCACCGCCTGCTACGTCCAGCTTTTCAACCGATTCTCGACTTTCGTGCCAAGAGTTATCTCGGCTACGAAGGCCTGATCCGTGGCCCTGAAGGCACGGATCTTCACAGCCCGGCCATGCTGTTTGAACTGGCTCGGGTCACCGGTCAGACCGAAGTGCTGGAACGTCTTTGCCGTGAAGTCACCTTCCGTGAATTCGCTACCCTTGGCCTGCCCGGCAAGCTCTTCGTCAACGTCAGCGCCGGCTGTCTTTCCGACCCCTTCTTTCTCAATGGCGATACGGCCAAGCTGCTCCAGGAAGTCGGCTTGCGTCCCCAGCAGATCGTCATTGAAATCACCGAAAATCAGCACGTCAGCGACTTTTCCGTGTTGCGCGACCAACTCGCCACCTATCGCAAGCTCGGTTATCAAATTGCCGTAGACGATTTGGGCGAAGGCTTTTCCAACCTGCGCATGTGGTCCGAGGTGCGGCCCGAATTCGTCAAGATTGACCGCCACTTCATCAACGGCATTGCCGATGACGCCCTCAAGTTTCAGCTGGTCAAAGCCATCCAGGAAATCTCGGAGGCCAGTCACGCCCGCATCATTGCGGAAGGCATTGAAACCGAAGCTGAATTCACCACAGTCCGCGACCTGGGCATCGAGTTCGGCCAGGGCTTCCTGATCTCTCGTCCCCAGCACCTGCCAGAACGATCCCCTCAGCCGGTCACCATGCGGCTGCTGGCAAACTCCACCCTGATTGTTTTCCCTCAGGCCTCTTCCATCAGCGTGGAAACGGCAACAGTACGGGATGTGATGACCGTGATTGATCCGGTGCATCCCATGACCACCAACGATGAAATCTTTGCCCGCTTCGAATCCGACACCGAGTTGCAAGTGCAGCCGGTAGTGGACGAATTAGGCATTCCCGTCGGCATCATCAATCGCTACAGCCTGATCGACCGTTTCGCCCGCCCTTTTCGCCGCGAAATTTATGGCCGCAAACCCTGCTCGGCCCTGATGGACCCGGAGCCTTTGGTGATGGACCACACCATCACCGTGCAGGAAGCCGGGCAGATCCTCAGTTCCTCGGCCCACCACCACATGCTTGACGGTTTTGTGGTGACGGAAGAAGGCCGCTACGTCGGCATGGGCGGCACCCAAGCCCTGATGTCCCTGATCACCGACATGCAGATCCGGGCTGCCCGCTACGCCAATCCGCTGACCCAACTCCCGGGCAACGTCCCCATCAATGAACACATCGACCGGCTGCTCAACGGGCAACACATTTTCGTCGCCTGTTATTGCGACCTGGACCACTTCAAACCCTACAACGACACCTACGGTTACCGCCGTGGAGATCAAGTCATCCAATTCCTCGGCGAAGTCCTGCGCAAATATTGCGACCGCCGCATGGACTTTGTCGGCCATGTGGGCGGCGATGATTTTGTGCTGGTGCTACAAAGCGATGGTTGGCAAGAAACGGTAACCCAAGCTATCCAGCGCTTCGATGAAGGCGTCAAGAGTTTTGCTGCCGATGAACACCTGAGCCAGGGCGGCTACTGGGGCGAAGACCGTCGCGGCCAGCCCGTCTTTCATTCCCTGCCCACATTGTCCATCGGTGTCGTGGTGGTGGAGCCCGGTCTGTTTCAGAGCCACCACGAAGTATCTGCAGCCATTTCCTCCGCCAAAAAGCAGGCCAAGAAAAAGGTGGACGGCACGGGCTTGTTCATTGAACGTCGCAAGATTGGTGCAACAACAGCCCTGCCTTGTTGAACTAAGCGGCATCACCCCTGTGATGCTGCCCCGCACCCCAAGCTCAAGACATAAGACTTGTCCGCTTGCGCGATCAGAAAAATGAGCTTTCTCCACTATTGCCAGCTATAGATATGCTGCCATCGGGATAACGCTCTTTCATGGAGCCGACTATTTCCTTGAACCATTTATGTTTTCTGATCTTGGCATTGCAAAACATGCCGATCATGAGATGGAATTCCTCTTCAGCCAAAGGCACTTCTTTTAAATAACACTCCTGTTTTGCCATTTTTCTTGCCACTGTTGTGGGCAATAAGGAAATGCCATCGGAAGTAATTACTTTATTCACGACATTAGGCAGATTGTTCACTTCGATAAAGTAAGACGTAAAGCCTAGAGAACCGAATAACTCATGCAAATGCCTGTGTAGACAGTACCGGTTATTGAGGGTAACGATTTTCCAGTTTTTTATGTTCTCAAGCCTGACCGATTCATTGACGGCAAGTGGATGCCCTGCCCGCATCAAAATACTGAAGGGTTCCAGATACAGCGAAACAAATCCTGCTGGGCGGTCTTTAGGCAGATAGCATGCAATCGCGATATCGGCATCACCAAGAAGTACCGAATTTCCGTGCAGGTCATGAACGGGCTCTTCGCTGATTTCAAAAGAGAAGTCCGCAATGCGTTCCCTCAGCAGCGGTATCCAGGACGAGAGCAAGGCATACGCAACCGTTTCGACACATAGGATCCTGATGGTTTGCAATATTTTCGGCTTCGCCGCAACAACCATGTCCTTCAGATTATTGAGGGAATCCAGGACAAGTTTCGCGTGATTAATAACTAGCCATCCCACTGGCGTCACACTGACCCGGCCACCGCCGCGGTCAAAAATTACCACGCCCAATTCTTCTTCAAGCTTTTTAAGCCCTGCTGATAGTGCAGGTTGCGTCACAAAACATCTTGCAGCGGCCCGACCAAAGTTCAATTCCGAGGAAAGAACGACGATGTATCGAAGTTCATTTAGCGTCATAGCGAGCTCATTTTCTGCGGTCCAAGCCCAATTTTTTTGTTGATGAATCCATGTATCTCGACGGGTAAAAAATTCACGACAGTTACAGCGTAACAAACCCACCGAACTCCCTTCATAAAAATTACTTATGGGGAGTCAATATTTATTTATCAGTCATATTTTTAAAACTTTACAGGGCTAAGATAAAACCAAGATGGGAAGTTATCCCCCAAAAATCCTAAGCCCTAAGTGATCGATCACAATGTGAGAAAAATCCTATGCAAAGTCCTTCTGAAAAAATATGGAATGAAACTGCATTTCAGCAACTGAACCACATCCAGACCTTTTTCATCGGATTCATTGCATTGACCGCACTATCGGTCAGCGTCTTGCAGTACGTACTGTCCACCGAGCTAGAGAACTTTGGCGAGCGCATCAACTTATCGCCAAACATCCTGACCCCACTCTTTACAGCCACGGCCATCCTGCTTGTGGGCATGGTCCTCTTCCACGCACTATCAACGTTCAAGATCGGCAAATGGAATGGCGTTGAAACGACATTTTTCTCAGGTCTTGCTTACATATCCCTTGTTCTACTCGAACGAGACATCCTGAGAAAAAAGTGCGAACACACAGCCCAAGCACTCAAGGAAGCACAGCAACTGGAAGAAAAATTTCTTGAGCAACACAAGGAAATCATCCGTTTTACCGAAGACTCGGCATGCCAGATCCTCGAAAAAATCACGGGATTGGATGAGCAGAGTGGGAAACTGCTGACCATGTTCACGTCGAATGTATCCAAGGAGGATGCTGCGGATACCTACCGGCAGGCAATGATTGAAATCAGCAAGTTCATTCAGGAGTTACCGGACCGTATCCGTAATGAACGGGAACAACTCAAATACATCATCAATGATGTGACGCAGCTGGGTGACCTGGTTACCTTGATTAAAGACATCAGTGCCCAAACCAATCTTCTTGCCCTCAATGCGGCCATTGAAGCAGCACGGGCGGGTGAGCATGGACGAGGTTTTGCAGTAGTAGCCGATGAAGTGAGAAAACTGGCAAGTAGCTCAAACGAGGCAGCGAATCGCGTCTGGAGCGGTATTGAAAAAGCACAGGCCAGCGCTTCAGCGGCCTTTAGCCCTCAAGCTCAGGAAGAAACCATTCTTGAACTTGAAAAAATTGTCCATCTCGTCAAGACCGTCGATGCCATTCAGCTCCAATTAAAGGCTGAAAGTGATGACATGCGCAGCCAGATTGCAGAAGGCTCGGCAATCAATGAGCGCATTGTTGCCCAGATCAACGACATGCTGATGAGCATTCAGTACCAGGATATTGTTCGGCAGATGATTGAAAGACTGGATGACGCTGACCATGAAAAGAAACAGGTCTTTGCCGACATCATCAAAGGCCTCGAAGTAGAAGAAGGCACTGTCGATTTTTGCGGCCAGGCCATTAAAACCATTCATAACAATTTCATTCAAAAGGAAAGCATGCATGGTTTGAACACCACGCAGTCAGCCAGATCACCACTATTCGGCAGTGCTGCCATCGAATTGTTCTAACCGCGCAAAATCAGTAGAAACCCGCGTCATACAAAGGAGTTGTTGCCATGCAGATTTCAGTCACCATTGAGGATCCCGTTGCAACACTGATGATTGATGAGAATCGCATCAACCCGGATGCGAGAAGCGTTTTCCATCAAGCCTATAAACCTCTGCTCGACTACGATAAAACCAAAATCATCGTGGTGAATCTGTCAAAACTTGATGCCATCGACTGCTCAGGGATGGGCCTATTGGTCCTACTCAGACAACACGCGATGGAAGCGGGGAAAACTGTTGAACTCGCTCAGTGCCCCAGGCCCATCAGAAAGGCCCTTGAAGTAGCCCGCTTCCATAAAATCTTCAAAATCTCCCACTAAGCCTGAGTATCCTGATCACCTGAGTTCCGCCTGCTAGAGGAGCAATCCTCATCAGTGGGAATGATCCGCTTGGAGTAGAGTAGCAATCAGCTATCCAAAGAAGATTGCCAATTTACTTGAGGAAGGGTCATGCAAAAGAAACTGCCTAATCACGAAGCCCCGGAGCTCCCCGCCATTACGGATCCGGCAGCGTTTCAGGGATTGATCCGCTATGAGCGGCAAATGCCCATTCACCAGATTTCCTACTACCTGTGCGGTGAGATACAGGAGCCCCAGTACTACACCGAGCTGTTCTATACCCTGCGCACCGCCTCGGAAACCGACCTGATCTATCTGCACATCAACTCCCCCGGCGGCGACTTCGATACGGGGCTACAGATCATCAACAACATGCTGGCCTCGGAGGCCAGAGTGGTAACCGTAGTGGAAGCCAGGGCCTATTCCATGGCAGCCTTCATCTTTCTGTCCGGCGACGAACTGGTGGTCCACGATAATTGCCAACTCATGTTCCACATCTATTCCGGCAGTTTCGCCGGCAAAGGTAATGAACAACTGGCAGAGGTCATGGCCCTCGGCAGCTGGTTCGAAAAGGTGATGACACGAATTTGCAGCCCGTTCCTCAGTAACGCCGAGATCAGCCGCATTCTCAAGGGCAGCGATGTCTGGATGGATTCCGATGAAATCCGAAAACGGCTGTTCCGAATTTTGCGCAACAAGGCGAAAACAAAGAAATCCGATAGCAAAGTCACCATTGCTTCAGTAGACACGAAAAAGCGGATTGGTAAAAAACAGGCTGAAGACGAATAGGCTCTGGCCCAGTTCCACAAACTCGACACCTCGCAGCGCCATCCCATGGCGAGGTGTCGCTAAAACTTTCAGGAAATCGAGCCTTCGTCGCGCCGAGTGTTACCCCGATTGTCGATCCAGCTTACGGAAATCACATCGCCTTTTGCTCCCCCCTGGAACCTGAACAAAAGATGGGGATTTTTCGAGACAGCTGAACCGAACTGGGCCTTGAACACCGAGCGCCCCTGACAAGCGACATCAACTTCCGTAATGTGCCAAGCGGGAATCAAGCTACCGGCATTGTCTTTACGGAGTCCTGTTTCCATATCGTGGCTCATCAATAGTCTGACTTCAGTCATGCCATTTCGATGGACCGCACTGATTTTGCTGGGTTTGATCATCGTACCGCCCTCAACCACCACAACCACCTTGAATCACGATGACCATCTTCCTCGCCATAAAAAATCCGCCATCAGTTTTGACCAAGGCAAGCACATCACAGCTTTGGTCCATTTTTAGCCGGGTTGCCAGATAGGGTTCCGTCCCTTCCGGAAAGGTAAAGCTGGCGGCCAGGGCGTTGGGGTTCTTCTCCACCAGCAGCGAAAGCATTCTGGTGTTGGCAATACGGCTTTCAACTGCCACCGGCACCAGCGCACCATCTTCCACAACATCAGGAATCGTCATCAGAATATCGCTACTCGTCGCTGGTACCGCGACAACACCCAAAGCTTTAAGAACATCCGACAAACTTTGGGCATCAAATGCCGCCTTGTTCCAATCGGCCCAGGCCTGCTTCGTCGTTAGCAAACCAAGGCCCGCCAATAGACCAACCAGCCCTAAGGAGCTGCCAGTTTTCAATACTGTCCGCCGCTGTTTGTTCATGCCGCCCTCTTCCCTATACAACTGTTGCCCCATTGCTTGAAGATTGCATCAGGATAAATTCCCGGAATCCCTTTTCGCCCTCATCCCAAGCAAGGCATTATCATTCAGACTTAAACAATAATGCCTGATTAGCCCTCCCGGTGAATATCGAAAGTAAAAAATGGCAGCGATAAAACGAGTTCCGATAAAACCATGCCTGCCCATCCTGATCGGCTTTCTGGCCCTGCCTCTGATGGCTCAGGAGCAATCCCTGGCAGCCCGCAGCCTGGCGGCTACCTGCGCCGGCTGCCATGGCACCAATGGCAATGCAGTACCGGGGAGCGGCATTGAAGCGCTGGCAGGTAGCCCCAAGGAAAGGTTATTGCAAAAACTTCAGGACTTCCGCGCTGATACCAAGCCCGCCACCATCATGAACCAGATCAGCAAGGGATACAGCGAGGAACAACTGGCATTGATCGCCGAGTACTTCTCGATGCAAAAGCCCAAGAAGGCAGCACAAAAATGATGTCTCCCGACCGTCGCCGATTCCTTCAGCTTGGCGCCAGCGCCGCTGCATTGAGCTCCCTGAATGCGCTCGCAGGAGTAAATCGAAAATCCATCGGCCATGTCGTCGTTGTCGGCGGTGGCTATGGCGGCGCCACCATCGCAAAATATCTGCGGCTATGGAGTGAAGGCGCAGTCCGTGTAACGCTGATTGAACGGGACGCCGACTTCGTTTCCTGCCCCCTGTCCAATCTGGTCATCAGCGGTGACAGAGCCATGGCTGACATCACCCTCTCCTATTCGGGTTTGAAAAAAACCTGGGGCGTTTCGGTAATCAAGGCAGAAGCCGTATCCATTGATCCGGACAAACGCTTTGTCCGGCTAGGCACGGGAGACAAAATCCCCTACGACCGCCTTGTCCTATCCCCCGGCGTCGACTTCATGTACGACCAGATTCCCGGTCTCAGCGACGCAGCCGCGCAAGCCAGGATTGTCCATGCCTGGAAGGCCGGCCCCCAGACCGTCACCCTGCGCAAGCAGCTTGAGGCCATGGAGGATGGCGGCATCTTTGCCATGACCATCCCCAAGGCCCCCTATCGCTGCCCCCCCGGCCCCTATGAGCGGGCCAGCCTGATTGCCCATTACTTCAAAACCAGAAAACCAAAATCCCGGGTGCTGATTCTGGATGCCAATGAGGATGTGCAATCCAAGAAGGCCCTGTTTCTGCAAGCCTGGGGCGATTTGTACAAAGACCATCTGGAGTACCGAAACAACAGCGAGCTGAACGATGTGGACGCAGAAAACAAAATCGCCCTGCTTGAGTTCGAGCAAATAAAAGCCGATGTGCTCAACGTCATTCCTCCCCAACGCGCCGGAGCGATTGCAAGCCGGGTGGGACTCAAACTCGTGAATGGTCGCTGGGTGGATGTGGACTGGCTCACCATGGAATCCACCTCCCACCCCGGCATCCATGTGTTGGGGGATGCAGTTTTTCCCGCCCCAACCATGCCCAAGTCGGGCCACATGGCCAATCAGCACGCCAAGCTAGCGGCGGCAGCCATCATCAATCTGCTCAAGGGTGAAGCACCCAATCCCTCGCCCCTGGTCATGAACACCTGCTACAGCTTCGTTGCGCCCCAGCAGGCCATCCATGTGGCCTCGGTGCACCGCTACGATGAAGCCAGCCACACCCTGCAACCCGTCAAAGGTGCGGGCGGCCTTTCTGCCGCCCGTAGCGAAGCAGAAGCCAAGACGGCTCAGGCCTGGGCGCAGAACATCTGGGCGGATATGCTGACCTGATAAGCACGGTCACATTGGTTCTTGAAAGCACAGCTCGGGAGCGATTTTATGGGACCACTTATTTATTCTGAAGCAGACACGTTGCTATCCGGCAGTAGAAATCAAACGGCATTCTGACATTTAAAATTCATATGACTTTTGATTGATCGAAGTGGTGGTGGCACGGGTCGATGAGGACTTCAATTTCGCTTAAGAATCGCTATGATGGATAGATCGTGCCATAGAAATTCAAAGGATTGATATGACCGCTAACCACCGTTCTTCCCATGAAATTGTGATGGAAACGCTGCACTCGGTACGTACCCTGCTCGGTATGGAAGTGGCTTTTGTCTCGGAGTTCAGGGACGGACGGCGCGTCTTTCGCTATGTGGATTCAGAAGAAGGCGCCCCAGCTGTCTGCGTTGGCGCGTCGGATCCTCTGGAGGAAAGTTACTGCCAACGGGTACTTGATGGCCGGCTGCCTGAACTGATCTGCGATGCAACTAAAATCCCCGAGGCATTGACCTTGCCGGCAACGATGGCATTGCCGGTAGGCGCCCACCTGAGCGTCCCGATCCGATTCAGCGATGGGCAGATCTACGGCACCTTTTGCTGTTTCAGTACTTTCCCCGAGAGCACTTTGAATGATCGTGATATCCGGACGATGCGACTCTTTGCCGAAGTAACCGGCAAGCTTCTGGAAGAACAGGTGGCCGAGGAAAGTGCCCGCAACGAACTCGTCACCCGCCTTCGAGCCGTGCTGGATGATGAGCGCTTCACTACGGTCTATCAGCCGATCGTCCATGTCGCGCAACTCAAGGTCGTCGGCTACGAGGCGCTGACGCGGTTTTCGGCCGAGCCGGTGCGCACGCCCGACCATTGGTTCAATGAGGCCGCAGTGGTCGGTCTCCAGGAAGAACTGGAATTGGCGGCTATCACCAAGGCATTACAAGGGCTGGCCCATCTCCCCGAGGGGGCCTACCTTTCCCTCAATGTCTCGCCGAATACCCTTCTGATGGGTTCCGTCGCATCCGTTTTGGAGGGATATCCCTTCGAGCGCTTGATCTTGGAAGTCACTGAACATGTGTCCGTCAGCGACTATTCCCCCATCGCTGCCGTATTAACACCCATGCGGCAGCAAGGCTTACGTTTGGCTGTTGACGATGCAGGCGCAGGATTCGCCAGTTTTCGACACATCCTCAAGCTGCAGCCAGACGTAATCAAACTTGATGTGAGCCTGATCCGGAAAATCGACACGGACACAGGCTGTCGTGCTTTGGCTGCTGCGCTAATTCGGTTTGCCGAGGAGACGGGTAGCAAAATTGTTGCCGAAGGAGTCGAAACTGATGCCGAACTCCAAACCTTGCGCGAATTAAACGTTAATAAAGTGCAGGGGTATCTACTGGGACGCCCGGCGCCAATTGAAGCGCTGCAGTTGTGAGGCAATCTTGGGTCGATAACTGAAGGAAATCCGGCATAGTTGAAGTCCGCTCAGGCCGAAACCAGCTATCCGAACCAGCAAGTTGCTCAGTGCTTACTGGCTTTTGGCCGAACCCTTCGCCCCATTGCGCCGACTGCCGACATCAGCGCCGGCCACCCTCCTCACCAATAGCGTCACGATAAAAGGGAATTGCTCGTCGGCAGATTGGTCGATGCGATACCCGGGCCCGAGCGCGCGTGTAATCCAATCCGTCAATACTTCCAGATCAACAGCCTCACAGCGCAGGTCGGCGATCAGGTCGCCGTCATTTTCGTACACAGGAAAGTCCGAACAACCCGGCGGCTTGATGTCTTGACCGTAAACCTTGCATGAGCCGTGGGTTTCATCGAAGGCAGGACAGGCTTTTTGGTGGCCGTAGTAGAGGCCATTTCCTGCCCGAATTTCCTTCGGCCCATTGCCTGCGGCGAGCCGTTGGTCGAACTCCTTGCGGGATTCTTTGAGCTGCCAGATGGCCTTGAGTTCTTTCCAGTCCAGTTCAAGCACTAGCTGATCCAGGCGGCAGCAGGGCTTGGCGCACTGGGGGCAGTGGGAAATGATGTTCTCGGCTTGATAGGCTGCTGCTGTGGCAGTCAACGTCTTTGCCAGGAGATGACGGGGTGATCGGGGGCTCATGGGAAGGCGGCCAGGGGAAGCGCGGGCGATGGGCTCAAAGACGATGGCGGTCTTGAACAGGGCTCCAGCGGGGCGCAAGGGTTGCGGGAGCCGGATACTACCGCAATCTTCCGTACAGACCGGAGCGCCCCGCACAAGGTAATCCCATGAATGCCATCGTCGTGAACCTCACCGCTCATTCGCTTGGCTCCCGTCAAACGAAGGGGTGCGATTCTGCCTGGTTGCCGGGTTCGCGGCGCCAATCATGTGAATTATTTTCACATTAAAAATGTGGCTTCAACGACCAAAGACAGGCATGGTTGAGCCATTCTTCAAAATGGCTCGGGAGCCTTGCCCTTAAAACTCGTTAAATTGGTGAATTTAATTCACATGAAAAATCCCCTCTGCCCTGCATTGACCGCAGGAAAGTCCTGACGCCTCTTCGCCTCGGGTAAACTCCTGCCCTTTCTCGCCGCCTTCCCCTTTCGCCAACTCACAGGAAACTCACCGTGGCCCAATACGTTATGTCCATGCTGCGGGTGAACAAGACCGTTCCCCCCAAGCGTCAGATCATCAAGGATATTTCCCTTTCCTTCTTCCCCGGCGCCAAGATCGGCCTGCTCGGTCTCAATGGTTCCGGCAAGTCCACGGTGCTGCGCATCATGGCCAAGGCGGACAAGGAATACGACGGTGAAGTGCAGTGGCAGCCCAATATGTCCATCGGCTACCTGCCCCAGGAACCGGTGCTCGACGCCGAAAAAACGGTGCGCGAAGAAGTCGAATCCGCCCTCGGCGAGGTGATGCAGGCCCAGCAGAAGCTGGAAGAGGTATACGCCGCCTACGCCGAGGAAGATGCCGACTTCGACAAGCTGGCCGAGGAACAGGCCCGGCTGGAAGCCATCATTTCCGCCTCCGGTTCCGATGCCGAGCACCAGCTCGAAATCGCCGCCGACGCCCTGCGCCTGCCGGCCTGGGAGGCCAAGATCGGCAATCTGTCCGGCGGTGAGAAGCGCCGCGTCGCCCTGTGCAAGCTGCTGCTGTCCAAGCCCGACATGCTGCTGCTGGACGAACCCACCAACCACTTGGACGCCGAGTCCGTGGAATGGCTGGAGCAGTTCCTGGTGCGCTTCCCCGGCACCGTGGTGGCCGTGACCCATGACCGCTACTTCCTCGACAACGCCGCCGAGTGGATTCTCGAACTCGACCGCGGCCAGGGCATTCCCTGGAAGGGCAACTACTCTTCCTGGCTGGAGCAGAAAGGCGCCCGCCTGGAAACCGAGCAGAAGCAGGAAGATGCCCACCGCAAGGCCATGAAGCAGGAACTGGAGTGGGTACGCCAAGGCGCCAAGGCGCGGCAATCCAAGAGCAAGGCCCGTTTGGCCCGCTATGAGGAAATGTCCAGCGTCGAATACCAGAAGCGCAACGAAACCCAGGAAATCTTCATCCCCGCCGGCGAGCGCCTGGGTGACAAGGTGATCGAATTCAACGGTGTCACCAAGGCTTTTGGCGACCGCCTGCTGATCGACAACCTGAGCTTCTCCGTGCCCCCCGGCGCCATCGTCGGCGTGATCGGCCCCAACGGTGCCGGTAAGTCGACCTTGTTCAAACTGATTCGCGGCCTCGAGCAGCCCGACAGCGGCAACGTGGACATCGGCTCCACGGTCAAGATCGCTTCGGTGGACCAAAGCCGCGAAGGCTTGGCTGATGACAAAACCGTCTTCGAAGCCATTTCCGACGGCGCCGACATTCTCACCGTGGGCAAATTTGAAATGCCCAGCCGCGCCTACATCGGCCGTTTCAACTTCAAGGGTGCCGACCAAGGCAAACTGGTGGGCAGCCTCTCCGGTGGTGAGCGTGGCCGTCTGCACCTGGCCAAGACCCTGATTGCCGGCGGCAATGTGCTGCTGCTGGATGAACCCTCCAACGACTTAGACGTGGAAACCCTGCGCGCCCTGGAGGATGCCCTGCTCGAATTCGCCGGCTGCGTCATGGTGATCTCCCATGATCGCTGGTTCCTCGACCGGATCTGTACCCATATCCTGGCGGCAGAAGGCGACAGTCAATGGACCTTCTTCAACGGCAACTATCAGGAATACGAAGAAGACAAGCGCAAGCGTCTGGGTGAAGAAGGCGCCAAGCCCAAGCGGATTCGCTACAAGCCGATCAGCCGCTAAAAACGATCAGGGGATGCAATGCATCCCCTGACTTTTCACTAGCCCCAATATTCATGCCCCGCCTCATCCTCGCCCCCATGGAGGGCCTGGCCGACGACGTGCTGCGCGCCGTACTCACGACGCCGGGTAGCTACGACTGGTGCGTCACGGAGTTTGTGCGGGTAACCAACACCCTGCTGCCCCATAGCCACTTCTGCCGGGTCAGCCCGGAATTGAAGACAGGCTCCCAAACCCTTTCTGGCACGCCCGTCCGGGTGCAGCTTCTGGGCTCAGACCCAGTACGGATGGCCCATAACGCAGCCCATCTGGCCCTGCTGCAGCCAGAAGGCATTGATCTGAACTTCGGCTGCCCGACGCCTCTGGTCAATCGCAACCGGGGCGGAGCTGCCTTACTGGAAGAACCGGAACTACTGCATCAGATTGCTTTAGCCGTCAGAGAGGCAGTTCCTGCCACCATCCCAGTGACTGCCAAGATGCGCCTGGGCATCACCGATACCGCCTTTGCTCTGGACTGCGCCCAAGCCCTGGCTTCAGCTGGCGTACAGGAGCTGGTAGTCCACGGCCGCACCAAACAGGATGGCTATCGACCTCAAGTCCGCTGGGAATGGATCGCTCGCATTCGTGAAACAGTGACCGTGCCGGTCATTGCCAACGGAGAAGTGTGGAATGAGGCGGATTACCAGGCCATTCGCGCCACCACTGGCTGTGCCGATGTGATGCTGGGCCGTGGGGCCGTGGCGGACCCGATGCTGGCCACCCGGCTCAAACAGGGCCTGACGCCTTGCCATGAACGGGATTGGGCCGCCATCAAGCCGCTTCTGGCCGACTTCTGGCAACGGGTGCAGCACAAGCTGGAAGCCCGCCATACGCCGGGCAGACTCAAACAATGGCTGGGCCTGATGCGGCGCAATTATCCCCAGGCGGAAGTCTTGTATCAAGACATCCGGGAATCGCGACTTGCGGATGAGGTAACGCCAATACTGGTCAGACACGGCATTGAGCCAGCTTTAGCCCGACAAGCCGCTTAAAGATCAAAGCGGATCAGAGCTTACCTAAACGTCTGAGCACAAAAAAGAAAAGGCCCGCAATTGCGGACCTTCAGTCGTCAAAACATTCACAACAAGCTGTCGAAAACAGGTTCTCGCAGCTTTTCCTGACTTATTCGGCCTTGATGCTGGCGGTCAGAATGTCGTCGGTACCTTGGGGAAAATGGAACTGATTCAAGGTGCTGCGAATCTGGGCTTCATTGCTGCCCTTGCCGGCTTCTTGGAAACGGATACCGATCAATCGGCCATTCGCTGCCAGAGTACGGAAGGCGTAGCGCCAGTGCTGCACTTCGGCCAAACGCTCCCGAAGTTCCTTTTCGTTGGTGATTTCAATACCGGCCAGCTTGAGGGAATCCAGGAACTCGTCGAAGGATTCGTTACTAAGGCTACCCATTGATGTCTCCGTTTTAAGTAATTGGTGAATGTTTCACCATGGAGGGATTAACGACGTACCCCCTACTCAAGTTGACACGGATGACAGGAATTTGAAAGAAATTTTTCCCTTTGCTTTCAGCAGACTCTCTTATTAGCTTTAAGGAGTTTTAGAGGAAACAAAAGTTCATGGCTATAACTTTCGGCTAGGTTCTATGGGTGTATCCGGCTGAGAAGCCCATTCTGTCCAGGAGCCATCATAGATAGCACCCGCCGGTAACCCGGCCACCACCATCCCCAGGGAAAGAATGGTCGCCGTCAAACCACTGCCACAACTGCTGACGACGCTACGGGAGCCATCCACCCCCGCTGCCCGAAAAATTGTCTTCAATTCCCCAGGAGATTTCAGGGTTTTGTCGGGGTTCAGCAACTCAAGGTAAGGCAGGCTGGTACTGCCCGGCATATGGCCGCTGGAAAGCTGCGGCCGAGGGTCAGGGGCGATACCGTCAAACCGTTCCCGGGACCGGGCGTCCAAGACGATTTCACTAGGATGCTCGGCGTTACGCCGCATGTCTCCCAGTCCCCGCAACAACTCGGTACGGAAAAAGGGACGAAACTCAGTGGTCTCCGCAGGAGCCGCCTCTCCATGCACCACCGGGCGCTGTTCGGCCAACCATTTGGGCAGCCCGCCATCCAGCACAGCCACTTGATCGTGACCAAACAGGCGAAACAACCACCAGGCCCGAGCGGCAGAAAACAGGCCCTTCTGGTCATAAACCACGATGCTATGCTGGTTGCTGACACCTAAGGCGCCGACCAGTCGGGCAAAGCGTCCCTGACTGGGAACCATGTGGGGCAAATCGGTTTCCGGATCGGCAATCTCGTCCACATCAAAAAATCGGGCACCGGGAATATGTTGCTGCAGGTACACAGCATGCCCATCCTTCTGCTCGGCGGGCATGTAGGCGGAGGCGTCGAACACGATCAAGTCCGGCTTCCCCAGCTCCTTGGCCAGCCAGTCGGTATTTACGAGGGACAGCATGGGCATTTCAGTCCTCAAGACAAGAGTTAAACGCTTTCCAGGGCCTGATCCAACGCCTCTGAAATTTCAGTCAAATCCTCGGCACCGATCCCGAGATAGGTCAGGGCCTGCTGGAACATTTCATCACCGACCTCCAGATCCGGCTCATTGAGCTTAAGACAAAACAAGTGTTCGGCCACATGGGTGACTGCTATCAGGGAAACCGCTGCTCCAGACAAGGTTTCTTCAGGCAAGTGAAAAATATCGAGATCGTGGTGGAAGCGAATCGCCTGTCCAACGACTGGCGGCAAGCCCCAGTTACGCACAAGCAAAGCACCCACTACGGGATGGGTGCAGGGATAAAGGGATTCTTCGGCATCAATCAAGGGGCGATTCTCTTGTTTGCACTCGTTGAGCAAGGGAATGTAGCTGTCGAAACGGCGCATCATCAACGGAATAGCCGCATCGTGAAACAAGGCATAGATGTAGGCCGTATCAGGGGAAATGCCATATTGGCGCCGGGCAATCATGCCGGCAGCGACAGCCAAACCGGCAGCTTTGCGCCAGAAGTCAGCCAACAGGGCTGCCGGCAAACCGCTCATGCTGGCCCGCAGAGCTACCCCCAGTACCACGCTCACCACATTGCGGGTTCCCAGCATTTCCAAGGCCCTGGCGACATTGGTGATGGCACCCTTACCAGTACGAAACAAAGGAGAATTGACCAGTTTTAGCGTCGTTGCCATCAACCCCGCATCGCTGGAAATGACTTTCGCCAGATTTTTGAGGCTGGGTTCATCCTTCTGGGCTTCGGCCATGGCCTCCAGCGCAATGGCTGGGCATGTGGGAATTTCAATGGTCTTGAATACCCGATCAATGTCGTCGGAAGAAATTTCGTGGCTGAGATGCAAATCGTTGGCGGACATTGGTCACTCCCTGAAACTGCATGCTTGATTGCAGTGCAGCATACAACAGCTCGGCCATTCAATAACCTGACGAACCCTGTGGAAATACGGGCAGCAACAAAGGTTTACAATCACGCCCCCAAGCTTCGCCAGTGCGTCGTCTGCCCTGCCCCGGATAAATGAAATGACCGTCTCCCGCAAGATTCTCGAATTGCTGTCCCCTGCCAAGAACGCCGACTTCGGCATGGCAGCCATCGACCATGGGGCAGATGCGGTCTACATCGGCGGCCCGGCTTTCGGTGCCCGGGCTTCGGCGGAAAACACCATAGGCGACATTGAACGGCTTGCCGCCCACGCCCATCGTTACAACGCAAAAGTATTTGTCGCCCTCAACACCATCCTGCGGGACGATGAACTGGAAGCAGCCCGGGCACAAACCTGGCAACTTTATGAAGCCGGGGCCGACGCTCTGATCGTACAGGACATGGGCCTGCTGGAAATGGACCTGCCGCCGATCCAGCTTCACGCCAGTACCCAGACCGACATCCGCCATGGCGACAAGGCCCGCTTCCTTCAGGACGTGGGCTTCTCCCAGATCGTGCTGGCCCGGGAGCTTTCCCTCACGCAGATCAAGACCATCGCTGACCAGACCGACATCAGCCTTGAATTCTTCGTACACGGTGCCTTGTGCGTGGCCTACAGCGGCCAGTGCTACATCAGCCATGCCCATACCGGCCGCAGCGCCAACCGCGGCGAGTGCTCCCAGGCTTGCCGCCTGCCCTACACCCTGACCGACCCCACCGGAGCCATCGTCGCCCACGAGCAGCATCTGCTCTCCATGAAGGACAACGACCAGAGCGCCAACCTGCGCGCCCTGGCTGATGCTGGCATCAGCTCCTTCAAGATCGAAGGCCGCTTGAAGGACCTCAGCTACGTCAAGAACATCACCGCCCATTACCGGCAATTGCTGGACGGGATCATGGAAGAGGCACCGGAATACAGCCGCGCCTCGTCAGGGCACAGTACTTACACCTTCACGCCGCAACCGGAAAAGACCTTCAACCGCGGCGCCACGGATTACTTCGTCAATGATCGCAAGGCCGACATCGGCGCCTTCGACACCCCGAAATTTTCCGGCACGGAAGTGGGTACCGTGGTCTCCATCGGCCACCAGTGGTTTGATGTGGAGGCGAACGAAACCCTGCACAACGGCGATGGTCTCTCCTTCTTTGACATCGACCAGGATCTGGTGGGCATGCGCATCAACCGGGTGGAAGCCCGAAGCAAGATTCAGCGTCTGTTCCCCGCCAGCCTGCCGGAAGCCTTGAAGGTCGGCACCCAGCTCTATCGCAACCGGGACCAGGAATTCGAACGGCAATTAGAGAAAAAATCTGCGGAACGGCGCATCCGGGTTTGGCTGCAACTGGAAGAAAGCAACGACGGTTTCATCCTGCACATAAGCGATGAAGATGGCATCAGCGTCAGCGCCTCCCTGACCCACGCCAAGGAAGCCGCCCAGAATGCAGACAAGGCGGAAGCAACCCTGCGGGAAAACCTGGGCAAGCTGGGTAACACGATTTTTGAAGCAGCCGAGATCAGCCTCAAGCTGATGCAAGCCTGGTTTGTTCCTGCCTCGGCCATCAATCAACTGCGCCGGGAAGCAGTGGAAGCCCTTGAAGCTGCGCGGTCAGCCGCCTACCAGCGACCGGCCCGCACCCTGCCCGTCGAGCCACCAGTGCCGTACCCCGAAACTGAGTTGTCCTATCTGGCCAATGTGTTCAACGAGAAAGCCCGCGCCTTCTATACCAAGCACGGCGTCAAATTGATCGATGCGGCCTACGAGGCCAATGCAGAAAAAGGCGAAGTGTCCCTGATGATCACCAAGCACTGCCTGCGCTACAGCTTCAACCTCTGCCCCAAGGAAGTAAAAGGAATCCGTCCCGATCCCATGACCCTGATGCAGGGCAAGGACAAGCTGACCCTTACCTTCGATTGCAAGCGGTGTGAAATGCACGTCCTGGGCAAAATGCGCAAGCACCGCAGCATTTCTTTGGTGCCGGTGAAAGCCGCCCACTGAGCGGCTTGACCAACAAGCCTGCCGCCAAGAACGGCAGCCGCTTAGTAATGGGGCGGGATTTCGTCCCGCAGGCTTAGGGCCTCGCCGGGCTGCGTTGCCTGCATCTGCTGCCGCTGAGCCTTAAGCTCCATGGCCAACGCATCGATCTGCTGCTGCTGACGGAAGACAATGCGGTTGAGTTCCTCCACCATGTCCTCCGTAAAGCTAAGCTTGATCTCCAGCTCGGTCAAACGTTGCTCCATGGCAAGTTCCTTAGTTGCGGGCATGGGAGAGGTGATATTTCTCGACACCTTCGAACTTGCTCAACTCGTCCCCTAGCAATGCCAGCGGTGCGCCCTTGTCCTTGCTCAGGGCTACGGCAACGAAACGCCACTCCGGGCGTCCATTGTCGTAGCTGATAGCAAAGGAGCCCGTGGCAATTTCATAGCCCCGCTCCAGAGCAACCCGACTCAAGACATCGGCTCGTGGCTGGTAACCCTGCCGGAAAGTCAGCACCACCGCTACCGCAGGCCGGGAAGGTAGCCAGCCCTCGAAGCGGGAAACCCACATCATGCAGGTGGCCGAAAGAATGGTCAGCAAAATAGCTGCGCCATAGAAGCCAACACCTACCAGCACCCCAATGGCTGAAGAGGCCCAGAGGGACGCGGCAGTTGTGAGACCGCTGATGTTGAAGCCATCCTTCATGATGACGCCAGCACCGAGAAAGCCGATGCCAGTCACGATGCCCTGGATCACTCGGGTCGGGTCGGAGACAGGAACCGCAACGGCATGTCCGCCATACCAATAGCCGGGATAACCAGAAATTACGGTCAAAGCGGCAGAGGCCATACAGACCAGACCATAGGTGCGCATGCCTGCCGCACGTCCATGATAAGAACGTTCGTAACCGACCAGCAAGCCCAGCAGCAGCGCCCCGAGCAGGTTGATGAAGACCATAACGTTGGTCTCCACCTCCGGCCCGGACCAGTACATTGCCAGGGAGGTCAGGGTAAGTTGGTTCAACATTTGCCTTGCTCCCCAGCAACCATCACATCACAGAACAGGAAACTCATCCCTGGCTGTTCTGGGACGCTTCGACGGACAGCAACGCTGCCACGTTTACCAAGCGACGTACCGTGGCGGTGGGCGTCAGAATATGAACCGGCTTTTCGGCACCCAGCAACAGAGGCCCAACGGTGAGGCCATCGCCAGCCGTTGTCTTCAGCAGATTGAAGGCAATGTTGGCCGCATCCAGAGTCGGCATCACCAGCAGGTTTGCCTGTCCCTTGAGGCGGGACTTGGGGAAAACCGTCTGACGGATGGATTCGGACAGGGCGGCATCGCCGTGCATTTCACCTTCCACGTCCAGCTCAGGCGCCTTTTCGCGGAGGATGGCCAAGGCATTGCGCATCTTCACTGCTGTCGGTGTGTTGTCGGTACCAAAACTGGAATGGGACAACAGGGCAACCTTGGGAACAATGCCAAAACGACGGATTTCTTCTGCGGCCAGAATGGCCATTTCGGCAACCTGTTCGGCGGTGGGATCGTAATTGACGTAGGTGTCGCAAATGAACAGGGTCCGCTGGGGCAGGAGCAACATGTTCATGGCGTAGTAACTGGAAACGCCCTTGCGTTTGCCCAATACACTTTCCACAAACTCCCGGTGCAGGGCATGCTTGCCGAAGGTGCCGCAGAGAAGACCATCTGCGTAGCCCAACTGAACCAGCAGGGAACCAATCAAGGTGGTGCGGCGGCGCACTTCCAGCTTGGCGTAATCCACGCTCACGCCCTGGCGGTGCATGATTTCGTAGTAAGCTTCCCACAACTCTTTGTAACGGGGATCAGAACCGGGATTGATCAGTTCGAAATGCACTCCGGGGCGAATGCGCAGACCGGCGCGGTTGATGCGCATTTCCACTACATCGGGACGGCCCACCAGAATGGGCTTGGCCAGGCCTTCGTCCACCACGGTTTGTACGGCACGCAGCACGCGCTCGTCTTCGCCTTCGCTGAAGACGATCCGGGCAGGATTCTTCCGGGCCGCGTTGAATACCGGCTTCATGGCCAGACCGGAGTGATAGACGAACTCGGAAAGTTGTTCGCGATAGGCTTCGATGTCCGCCAGGGGGCGCTTGGCAACACCGGAGTCCATGGCCGCTTTGGCAACTGCCGGTGCCACCATCAGAATCAGGCGAGGATCGAAGGGCTTGGGAATCAGGTATTCAGGGCCGAACTTCAACTCATCGCTATCGCCATAGGCGGCAGAGACCACATCGGACTGCTCGGCATGAGCCAGTTCGGCGATGGCACGCACGGCGGCCAGCTTCATTTCATCATTGATGGTCGTCGCGCCAACGTCCAGAGCACCGCGGAAGATGAAGGGGAAGCAAAGAACGTTGTTCACCTGGTTCGGGTAGTCGGAACGGCCCGTGGCGATAATGGCGTCGGGACGCACGGCCTTGGCCTCTTCCGGCAGGATTTCCGGTGTGGGATTGGCCATAGCCAGAATCAGCGGATTGGCCGCCATACCCTTGACCATGTCGGGCTTGAGCAGACCGCCAGCGGAGAGACCAAGGAAGATGTCGGCGCCGACCAGGGCTTCACCCAGGGTGCGGGCAGTAGTTTCCTGGGCATAGCGGGCCTTGGAAGGGTCCATCTTTTCGTCGCGGCCGACGAAGATGACGCCCTTGCTATCCACCACGGTCACGTTCTTGCGATCAAGACCAAGCTGCACCAACAAATCGAGGCAGGCAATCGCCGCTGCGCCAGCGCCGGAGCAAACCAACTTGACCTTATCGATCTCCTTGTTCACCACGCGCAGGCCGTTATAAACGGCGGAACCGGTAATGATGGCAGTACCGTGTTGATCATCGTGGAAGACGGGAATCTTCATCCGTTCCCGCAACTTCTTTTCAATGTAGAAGCACTCGGGAGCCTTGATGTCTTCCAGATTGATGCCGCCGAAGGTGGGTTCGAGAGAGGCAATGATGTCCACCAGTTTGTCGGGGTCGTTTTCATCGACCTCCAGATCGAACACGTCGATACCGGCGAATTTCTTGAAGAGGACGCCCTTGCCTTCCATCACCGGCTTGCCGGCCAGGGGGCCGATATTGCCCAAACCCAGAACGGCAGTACCGTTGGAAATCACCGCGACCAGATTGCCGCGGGAGGTGTATTGATAGGCGTTGTCAGGATCGTCTACGATCTCATTACACGCAGCAGCAACGCCGGGGGAGTAAGCCAGGGACAGGTCGTACTGGGAAGAAAGGGACTTGGTCGGCGTTACGGCGATCTTGCCGGGTTTGGGATGACGGTGATACTCAAGGGCTGCTTCGCGAATTTGTTCGTCCATTTTTTTGCTTACGGGGCTGGCGATAAATTCGGGAAATCACGAATTTCCATTACGGCCCGCCTCCCCGACGCTCCTGTAATGTGTTTGTAGTGAAGGGCGAATGATAGCCCACCTGCCAACCACCACCAAGCCAACAAGCAAGGCACAATGGGGCTCAAACGGAATGGTGAGCCATAGCGGCACCGTTTCCATCAGCGAAATTGCGAGACCGGCCAGAGAACTTGTGGCCTCACAAGGCAACTCATAGAACATGGAATCAACACAACGCAATATCGACCACCTGACAGCCCTTATCGATCGTCTGCGGCCAGTAAACGCAGATGATGGAACAGAGGCTGAAAGCAACATTCGCCGGGAAATCACCCTGCTGAAAACCCGTCCCGCCGCAGCAAGACAGCTCGGTGAAGACCTGATGGAATTGCTTGCGCTACCCAATCAAACCGCTTTTTACGGGGAAACAGGTATCCGCTCGGCCCTCGGCTTTTGGCTGGAACTGACCCAGCGGGTAGGCCAGCACATCCTGCCGGAAACACCGGACACGCGAAAACTCCGGGACATCGTTCTTTTGTTGTTTCATCAGAAAGACGATTACGAATGGGTGAATGCCGTCAGCGATGAGGTTTGGCTCGCCCTGGCCGAGGTTCTTGAACTTCCTGCCTCCACCGAGTCCTGTACCGCCGCAACGCAGTGTGTTTTGGAAGCGGTTCGGGCAACCTCCTATCGCATTGCGGGGGTCGCCCTGGACCGGGAGTTATTGCGCGCAGACCCGAGCCTTGAGCAATACGAGTCTCCTTTTCTTGCACAAAACGCCGCCCTGCTTCCCATCCTGGAGCGCCTATGCAAGGACGGCAGCGGCCCCAGTGAGGAGGAAGTGCGCGACATTGACGTCATGCTCGACCAGTGCAGCACAACCATTGACCGGGTACGCCGCAAAGCTGGCGAGAACGGCATCAGCATCCGCCTGACCTACCTGCTGGCGCGACTGAGACAGTTGATCGACCGCCTGCGTACGCTGCTGGATCTCGGCGAAGCCGATACCCAGCTTCGGGCTGTTCGACTGATGAAGGAATTGCTGACTGCTGAGCAGACCCGGCACCAGATCTGGCATTTCATCGGTGAAAACCTGAGCCTGGTGGCCCGTAACGTCACGGACCACGCCAGCCGCCATGGCGAGCATTACATCGCCGACAATCGGTCTGCTTGGTGGGCCATGGCTCGCAGTGCCGCAGGTGGTGGCATTGTCATCGCCCTGATGTCCATGCTCAAGATCAAGCTATCGCTGCTGCATCTCCCGCCCTTAACCGAGGGCATTGCCTTCGGCCTCAACTATGGCCTCGGCTTTACCCTGATTCACCTGCTCGGGTTTTCCGTTGCAACGAAACAACCGGCCATGACAGCCGCAGCTATTGCGGCAACTCTCGAAGAAGCCCATCCGAGAAAACTAGAACAGCTGGGAGACCTGGCGCAAAACGTGGTGCGAACCCAGTTCATCGCCGTCATCGGCAACGTCGCCCTCGCCTTTCCTGTGGCCGTTCTGATTGCATTTTTCTGGCCATCCCTGTTCGGCACAACTATCGCCCCGCCGGAAAAGGTTGCTCAAATGCTGACAGATGTTCACCCCTTTCACAGTGGTGCCCTCTTCTTTGCCGCAGTGGCCGGTCTGGGCCTGTTTCTCTCGGGACTTGTCTCCGGCTACTTTGACAACCAGGCCCGTTATCACCAACTGTCACCCCGCATCGCAGCAGCTTTTCTGAGCAGACTCGGGCCGCAAAGATCGGTGCGTCTGGGGGAGTATTTCGATGCCCATTACGGCGCTGTGCTAGGTAATCTGTTCTTCGGCATGTACCTTGGCTTGGTGGGCGTCATCAGCAACCTGACAGGCCTTCCCATTGATATTCGCCATGTGGCTTTTTCCAGCGCCAATCTGGGTACGGTGCTGGCGACAGCCGATCACAATCTTATTCTTCAGGGCTTGCCTTGGGCTGTAGCCGGCGTTATTGCCATCGCTCTGGTTAATCTTGTGGTCAGTTTTACCCTTGCCCTTTATGTCGCCATGAAATCCCGCCGCCAGGGCACCATTCAAATTGCCCGGCTGGCGGTTCTGTTACTCAAGCGATTTTCTCGACATCCCTTAGCCTTCATCGCGCCACCGAAATCATGACCAAAAAAATACCCCTGAAATTTGAACTCAGGGGCATTTTTCTTCAGGCTTAGGGTTCATTCCCACTCGATGGTGGCGGGCGGCTTGCCTGAAATGTCATAGACCACGCGATTGATGCCGCGTACTTCATTGATGATGCGATTGCTGACCTTGCCCAGCAGGCTGTGGGGCAATTCTGCCCAATGGGCGGTCATGAAGTCGCTGGTGACCACGGCCCGCAGTGCCACCACGTATTCGTAGGTACGACCGTCGCCCATGACGCCGACACTCTTCACCGGCAGGAACACGGCAAAGGCCTGACTGGTCTTGTCGTACCAGTCGGCAGCGCGCAATTCGTCGATAAAGATGGCATCAGCCCGGCGCAGCAGATCGGCGAACTCCTGTTTCACCTCGCCGAGGATGCGCACGCCCAGGCCGGGACCGGGAAAAGGATGGCGATAAACCATCTCGTGGGCCAGGCCCAGGGCAACACCCAACTCCCGCACTTCGTCCTTGAACAGTTCACGCAGGGGTTCGAGCAACTTCAGGTTCAGGGTTTCCGGCAGACCGCCAACGTTATGGTGACTCTTGATGGCGTGGGCCTTGCCGGTCTTGGCGCCGGCGGATTCGATCACGTCGGGATAGATGGTGCCCTGGGCCAGCCACTTTGCCTTGGGCAGTTTCTGCGCCTCCGCCTGGAACACTTCGACGAATTCGCGGCCGATGATCTTGCGCTTCTGCTCGGGGTCGGAGACGCCCTTCAGATGCCCCATGAACTGCGCGGTGGCATCCACATGGATCACCTTGACGCCGAGGTTGCGGGCGAAGGTTTCCATTACCTGAGCGCCTTCATTAAGACGCAGTAGACCGTTGTCCACGAACACGCAGGTGAGCTGGTCGCCGATGGCACGGTGGATCAAGGCCGCTGCCACAGAAGAATCGACGCCGCCGGAGAGACCGAGGATCACTTCATCGCTACCCACTTGGGCGCGAATCTTGGCGACCGCTTCGTCAATGTAATTGGGCATGGTCCAGTCGCTGCGGCAGC
This sequence comes from Rhodocyclaceae bacterium, assembly GCA_036504515.1. Lineage (GTDB taxonomy): Bacteria > Pseudomonadota > Gammaproteobacteria > Burkholderiales > Rhodocyclaceae > AWTP1-18. Next base: position 219,588 of record DASXVA010000009.1, on the reverse strand, counting down.
CGCAAATTTCATGGACGAAACGGGCAATCATGTCCTTGCCCTTGATGGTGTGGGTCACCTCGGGATGGAATTGCACCGCGTAGAAACCCCGCTCCTCGTCGGCCATGGCGGCCACCGGACAGGATTCGCTGCTACCGATTACCTTGAAGCCGGCCGGCAGTTCGGTAACCTTGTCACCATGGCTCATCCATACATCAAGCAGACCGTGGCCGTCGGCATTGGTCTTGTCCTGAATACCGTTGAACAGCTTGGAATGCCCCCGGGCACGGACTTCAGCAAAACCGAATTCGCGCTTGCCGGAGCTTTCCACCTTGCCCCCTAGTTGCTGTGCCATGGTCTGCATGCCATAGCAAATGCCGAGCACCGGGACGCCAAGCTCGAACACTACCTGGGGCGCCTTCCAGTCCAGGGCCTCGTAGACCGAGTTCGGGCCGCCGGAGAGGATGATGCCCTTGGGGTTAAATTCACGAATGAATTCTGCGGACACATCGAAGGAGTGCAGTTCGCAATAGACCTGCTGCTCCCGCACCCGGCGGGCGATGAGTTGGGTGACCTGGGAACCGAAGTCGAGGATGAGGATTTTCTGGTGGGACATGGCGAAGGCTCACAGAAATTGCTGCATTAAATGGAAAAGCGGCCCGAAGGCCGCTGTTCCGATTTTGGACTGAAAGAATCAATCCACGTGATAGTTGGGTGCTTCCTTGGTGATCTGCACGTCGTGCACATGGGACTCGCGGATACCAGCGGAAGTGATTTCCACAAACTCAGCCTTGCTGCGCATTTCATCAATAGTGCGACAACCGACATAACCCATGGAAGAACGCAGACCACCCATCAGTTGATGGATAACTGCAGTCACTGCGCCCTTATAGGGCACGCGGCCTTCGATACCTTCCGGAACCAGCTTTTCCACATTGGCATCGGAGTCCTGGAAGTAGCGGTCAGCAGCACCATCCTTCATGGCGCCAAGGGAACCCATGCCGCGGTAGGACTTGTAGGACCGGCCTTGGAACAGCACGGTTTCACCAGGCGCTTCTTCAGTGCCGGCAAACAAGCCGCCCAACATGACGCAGTTGGCACCAGCAGCAATGGCCTTGGAGATATCGCCGGAGTAGCGAATACCGCCGTCGGCGATCAAGGGCACCCCCAGAGGAGCCAGGGCATTGGCCACGTTATCCACGGCCGTGATCTGGGGAACACCCACACCGGCCACGATACGGGTGGTGCAGATAGAACCGGGGCCGATACCAACCTTGACTGCATCAGCACCGTGATCGACCAAAGCTTTGGCAGCTGAAGCGGTAGCGATGTTGCCGCCGATGACTTCCACATGGGGGAAGTTCTTCTTCACCCATTGCACGCGCTGCAACACACCTTCGGAATGGCCGTGGGCGGTATCCACCACGATCACATCCACACCAGCTTCCGCCAACAGGGTGACACGTTCTTCCGTACCTTCACCCGTGCCGACGGCGGCACCGACACGCAGGCGACCGGACTCGTCCTTGGCCGCATCGGGATGTTCGCTGGATTTGAGGATATCCTTCACGGTCATCAGACCGCGCAGTTCAAAAGCGTCGTTGACCACCAGCACCCGCTCAAGGCGATGCTTGTGCATCAGGGCCTTGGCTTCCTCAGGGGAAGCGCCTTCCTTGACGGTAATCAGCCGTTCCTTGGGCGTCATCATGGCGCCCACGGTCTGGTCCAGATTGTCTTCAAAACGCAGATCGCGATTGGTAACGATACCGACCACTTTCTTGCCGTCCACGACAGGCAAGCCGGAAATACGGTGGGTACGGGTCAGGGCCAGCACATCCCGCACCGTCATGGTGGGAGGAATGGTGATCGGATCCTTCAGCACGCCTGTTTCGTAGCGCTTCACCTTGGACACTTCGGCAGCTTGGGCCTTGGGAGTCAGGTTCTTGTGAAGGATGCCCATCCCGCCTTCCTGGGCCAGGGCGATGGCCAGACGGGACTCGGTCACGGTGTCCATGGCAGCAGACACCAAGGGCATGTTCAGACGGATGTTCCGGGTGAGCTGCGTGGCAAGATTGACTTCGCGGGGCAGCACGGAGGAGTGGGCGGGAACCAGGAGGACGTCATCAAACGTCAGCGCCTTCTGGATGAGTCGCATGGGATTTTCCTCTTTGACAAAGCGCAATTATACGCAGGAGAGCCAGTTCAACAAAACCGGAAAGCAAGGGCAACGCATTGATGAGGACTACTCCTCGCCAGCGCCGCCCCCTTTTTTCATGACCTTGCCTTCAGCAGCCCGCTGTTTGCGGACCTCTTTCGGGTCAGCCAGTAGCGGACGATAAATTTCCACCCGGTCCTTGTCACGAACCGGAGCATCCAGTTTGGACAGCTTGGAAAAAATACCGAACTTGCCTTTGGCCAGATCAATTTCAGGGTATTTCGTCAGAAGGCCCGAGGCCTCAACGGCCTGCTGCAAGGTACTGCCTTCGGGCAGTTTGACCTTGGCCAGTTCCTGGCGACCCGACAGGGCGTAAATCACTTCGACGTTGATGTTTTCAGCCATAGCGTTGATTGGCGCGTTTCACAAAGGATTCAACAAAAGTATTGGCGATGTGGTTGAACACAGGCCCCAAGGCTTTTTCCAGCAATTTGTTGGAAAACTCGTAATGCAGGCGGAACTCGATCTTGCAGGCCACCTCCCCCAGCGGGATGAAGCTCCACATGCCGTCTAACTGTTTGAGGGGACCATCCCGCAACTTGATGCTCATCCAGTTCGGCGTCTCCTTCTCGTTTTCCGTCGAGAAATGGGACTTCAGGCCGTGGTAATTGATGTGCAGGGTCGCCACGGTACGGGTTTCGGTCCGCTCGTGCAGTTCGGTACCGCCGCACCAGGGCAGAAACTGGGGATATTCCTCGACCAGATCCACCAGATGGAACATCTGGGCGGGGGTACGCTCGATCAATACGGTTTTTTCAACGACAGCCATGCTTGATTGCTGGTTTACAATCCCCGGATTCTACCGTGCAGCCCCGCCTCCCGCAGCCCTATGAGTATTGTCGACAATAAGAAAGCCTTTCACGATTACTTCATCGAAGAGCGTTTCGAGGCCGGATTGGTGCTCGAAGGCTGGGAGGTCAAGGCCATCCGGGGTGGTCGCGCCCAAATCAAGGAAGCCTATGTGGTGGTGAAGAACGGTGAGGTTTTCCTCATCGGCGCCCACTTCAGCCCCCTGACGACAGCCTCGACTCACGTTCATCCCGATGCCGTTCGGACCCGCAAGCTACTGTTACACCAGCGAGAAATTGAAAAACTGATCGGCAAGGTGGAACGGTCCGGCTACGCCCTGGTCCCTCTGGATCTGCATTTCACCAAAGGTCGCATCAAGATTGAAATTGGTCTGGCCAAGGGCAAGAAACAGTACGACAAGCGCGAGACCGAAAAGCAACGCGACTGGGAACGGGAGAAGGCGCAACTGATGCGTGACAAGCGCTGATTTATCAGGTTTTTCCTGTCTTTTGACATCGCTTCAAGGTAAAATTCGCGCCCTTTATTGCAGCGCAACCTTACCCGCCGCGCTCCGCAGCAAACATCACCCTGGAATTCCATGAAACACATCCGCAACTTTTCCATCATTGCCCACATTGACCACGGCAAATCCACCCTGGCTGACCGCATCATCCAGCGTTGCGGCGGCCTCTCGGACCGGGAAATGGAAGCCCAGGTGCTGGACTCCATGGATATCGAAAAGGAACGGGGCATCACCATCAAGGCCCAGACCGCGGCGCTGCACTACAAGGCCAAGGACGGCCAAATCTACAACCTGAACCTGATCGACACACCGGGACACGTAGACTTTTCCTACGAAGTTTCCCGCTCCCTTTCCGCCTGCGAAGGCGCGCTGCTGGTAGTGGACGCCTCCCAGGGTGTGGAAGCCCAGACCGTGGCCAACTGCTACACCGCCCTGGAACTGGGCGTGGAAGTGGTGCCGGTCCTGAACAAGATCGACCTACCAGCTGCCGACCCGGACAACGCCCGCCAGGAAATCGAAGACGTGATCGGCATCGACGCCACGGACGCCATTCTTTGCTCCGCAAAAACGGGCCTTGGCGTGGATGACGTGCTTGAAGCCGTAATCGCCCGTATGCCGCCTCCCGTGGGCGATCCCACGGCGCCGCTGAAGGCCCTGATCGTGGACTCCTGGTACGACTCCTATGTGGGCGTGGTAATGCTGGTGCGGGTCATCGACGGCAGCCTCAAGTCCAAGGAAAAGATCAAGCTGATGGCTGCTGGCAGCGTCCATCTCTGCGAGCAGGTCGGTGTATTCACTCCCAAGTCCCAGGCCAAGGCAAGCATCTCCGCCGGCCAGGTGGGTTTCATCATTGCCGGCATCAAGGAACTCCAGGCCGCCAAGGTGGGCGACACCGTCACCCATGCCGACAAGCCGGCCAGTGAAGCCCTGCCCGGCTTCAAGGAAATCAAGTCCCAGGTGTTCGCCGGCCTCTACCCGGTTGAGTCCAACCAGTACGACGCCCTACGCGACTCCCTGGAAAAGCTGCACCTGAACGACGCCTCCCTGCATTTCGAGCCGGAAGTTTCCCAGGCCCTGGGCTTCGGCTTCCGCTGCGGCTTCCTCGGCCTGCTGCACATGGAAATCGTGCAAGAACGCCTGGAACGGGAATTCGACATGGATCTCATCACCACCGCGCCAACGGTGGTGTACGAGGTGGTGCTCAACGACGGTTCCGTGATCCAGGTGGAAAACCCCGCCAAGCTGCCTGAAGTCCAAAAGATGCAGGAAGTGCGGGAACCCATCATCACCGCCAAGATCTTCGTTCCTCAGGAATACCTGGGGGCGGTCATCACCCTGTGTGAATCCAAACGCGGCAACCAGGTCAATCTAGCCTACCACGGTCGCCAGGTGCAACTGACCTACGAAATCCCCATGGCGGAAGTGGTAATGGACTTCTTTGACCGGCTCAAATCTGTCTCCCGCGGCTATGCCTCTCTGGACTACGACTTCAAGGAATACCGTTCCGCCGATGTGGTCAAACTGGATATCCTGATCAACAGCGAGAAGGTGGATGCCCTTTCCATCATCGTGCACCGGGCCAACGCCCCCTACCGAGGCCGGGAACTGGCGGCCAAGATGCGGGAACTGATTCCTCGTCAGATGTACGACGTGGCCATCCAAGCCGCCATCGGTGCCAACATCGTCGCCCGGGAGAACGTCAAGGCCATGCGCAAGGACGTGCTGGCCAAGTGCTACGGTGGCGACATCAGCCGTAAAAAGAAACTGCTGGAAAAACAAAAAGCAGGCAAGAAACGCATGAAGCAAGTTGGCAGTGTGGAAATTCCCCAGGAAGCCTTCCTCGCGGTACTACGCGTCGGCGACAAATAACCCCCCCAACAAGCAAACACCCTATGAACTTTGCCCTGATCCTGCTTCTGCTCTGCCTTGCCACCGGCGTACTCTGGGCCGTCGACAAATGGGTGCTGCGCAAGCACCGCGCTCCCGGTGCTCCCGAACCAGTCTGGGTGGAATACGGTGCCAGTTTCTTCCCTGTCATTCTTGCGGTGTTCTTCCTGCGATCCTTTCTGGTGGAGCCCTACAAGATCCCCTCCGGCTCCATGATTCCCACCCTGTTGATCGGCGACTTCATCCTGGTCAATAAATTCACCTACGGCATCCGCCTGCCCGTGATCAACAAGAAAGTCATCGAGATCAACCAGCCCCAGCGCGGCGACGTGATGGTGTTCCGTTACCCCGTCGATCCCTCCCTCGATTACATCAAGCGAGTCGTGGGTGTTCCCGGTGACAAGATTGCCTATCTGAACAAGAAACTCACGGTGAATGGTCAGCCCGTTGCCATCCAGCCTGATGGCGAATTCCTTGATAAAGACAAGTTGTTCTACACGCCACGCTTTACCGAAAAGCTGGGCAATGTGGAACATTCCATACTGATCGACAAGGATGCACCGGCCTTCATCAGCCAGTCTCACCCGTTCCAGAATCAGGATAAATGTCACTACAATGCCGAAGGCGTTGTTTGCGAAGTCCCCGCGGGTCATTACTTCATGATGGGCGACAACCGGGATAACTCCGCCGACAGCCGTTACTGGGGCTTTGTCCCCGATGAGAACATCGTCGGCAAGGCTTTCTTTATCTGGTTCAATTTCAGCGATCCGCTCAAACGGATTGGCTCATTCAAGTAGGAATATTTATGATGAATCGTCGCGCTATCGGCTCCGGTTCTTTTCAAACCGGCATGAGCCTCTCCGGCCTGTTGGTCTGGTGCTTTATCATCGGTTTGTCTGCGGTGCTCGTATTGAAGGTCACTCCAGTGACAATCGAATACCTGACGCTCAATAAGATCATCAAAGCGGTCATTAATGACCCGGCAACCAAGACAGCCAGCGTTAAGGAAATCCGTGACAACTTTTCCAAACGTGCAGGCCTGGAAAGGGTTGATGCCGTAGACCCCACTGACTTGGACATTACTAAAGAAGGCGATCAAGTGGTCCTTTCTTTTGCCTACAGCAAAAAAATTCCCCTCGTTGCCAATATCAGTCTGCTCATCGACTTTGAGGGCAACACTGGCAAGCAATGACGCCTAAAAAGCTGGAGCAGTTGCTGGGTTATAACTTTGCCCGCCCCGAGCTGCTGCTCCAGGCCCTGACCCACCGCAGCTTCGGTTCGCCCAATAATGAGCGGCTGGAGTTCCTCGGCGACAGCATTCTCAACTGCACCATCGCCGCCCAGCTTTTTGAGCGCTTCCCCCAGACCAAAGAAGGTGACCTTTCCCGCCTGAGGGCTGGCTTGGTCAAGCAGGACACCTTGGCAGAACTGGCCCAGCAACTCAAACTGGGGGACGCCTTGCGCTTGGGTGAAGGCGAATTGAAAAGCGGTGGCTTCCGTCGCCCCTCCATTCTGGCTGATGCCCTGGAAGCCATTTTCGGCGCGATTTATCTGGATGCCGGTTTCGAGCAGTCTGCTCAGACCATCAGCCACTTATACCGAGCCTTGCTCGATGCTATCGATCCCAAGCAATCCGCCAAGGATGCCAAAACTGCGTTGCAGGAGCATCTGCAAAGCATGCATTACGACTTGCCCCGTTACCGCATGATCGGCACCCAGGGCGAAGCCCACGCCCAGACCTTTGAAGTGGAATGCGAGGTGCCCGAATTGCAAATTTCTACCCGCGGCCATGGCGCCAGCCGCCGCATTGCAGAGCAGGAAGCTGCCCGGCTCGCCTTGCCTCTGGCCCAAGCTCAACAAAAGAAGAAGAAATAAACCATGACATTCAAAACCGGATTCCTTGCCATTGTCGGCCGCCCCAATGTGGGCAAATCCACCCTCAACAATCGACTGGTGGGGGCCAAGGTCAGCATCACCTCGAAAAAGGCCCAGACCACCCGGCATCGCATCCACGGCATTCTCACCACGGATGATTGCCAATTCATTTTTGTTGATACCCCGGGCTTCCAGACTAAGCACAAGAATGCCCTCAACCGGCTGATGAACCGCAGCGTGACCCAGACCCTGGTGGATGTGGACGTGGTGCTATTCGTCATCGAAGCAGGTCGCTGGGGTCCCGGCGAACAGGAAATCGTCCGCATGCTTCCGGCCGATCACCCGGTCATTCTGGTCATCAACAAAGTGGACCAGTTGGAAGACAAGGGCGTGCTGTTGCCTTTCATCGAGAAGATCAGCACCGAATATCCCTTCCGCGAAATCGTCCCCATCAGTGCCGAAAAGGGACTGGCGGTGGATCAACTGCTCAAGGCGGCTTCCGCCTATCTGCCGGAAGCCGAACCCATGTTTGGCCCGGACGACATCACAGACCGTTCCGAACGCTTCCTCGCCGCAGAAATGATCCGCGAAAAGCTGTTCCGCAATCTCGGTGAAGAACTGCCCTACGGCATTGCCGTGGAAATCGAGAAATACGAACTCGAAACCACCGGACCCAATGAACTACGGCGCATCCACGCCGCCATTATTGTGGACAAGGCTGCCCACAAAGGCATCGTCATCGGCAAGAGCGGCGAGTTGCTCAAACGCATCTCGACGGATGCCCGCAAAGACATGGAAAAACTGTTCGGCGGCAAGGTCTGGCTGGAAACCTGGGTCAAGGTCAAGAGCGGCTGGGCCGACGACGAGCGTGCCCTGAAGTCCCTCGGTTACGAGTAAGCCCGGCAAGCGGCCATGGCTCACAAGCAGCGCGTTGACGACCAGCGGTCCTACCTGCTCCACACCTATCCCTATAGCGAAACCAGTCTGATCCTGGATGTTTTTTCCCGGGATCATGGCCGGGTGCCCATGCTGGCCCGGGGTGCGCGCCGCCCCCGCGCCGCCCTACGCGGCGTGTTGATCGGGTTCCAACCGCTGGAACTGGGCTGGTTCGGGGCCGGCGAGGTCAAAACCCTGGCCAAGGCCGAATGGATGGGCGGCGTTCCCCTGCTCAATGGCCGCTGTCTGATTCTTGGCTATTATCTCAACGAGTTGCTGATGAAACTGCTTCCCCGCGAAGACAGCCACCCAGTCCTTTTCGATGCCTACGAAGCCGCCCTCGGTGCCCTTGCCCATGGTGCCGCCGATGCACCGGAGTTGCGCCGCTTCGAAAAAACCTTGCTGCGGGAAATCGGTTACGGCCTCAGCCTTGAAGAGGATGCCGAGGGCAATGCCATCAGCGCCGACGGTCGTTATTTGTATCTAGTAGAACGCGGCGCCGTTGAAGCCCGGGGCGATGAAGGTGTGCCGACCATTGCCGGCCAGACCCTGCTCGACATGGCCGCCGACGACTATAGTGACAGCCGCACCCAGGCCGAGAGCAAGGCGCTGATGCGCCAGCTCATGTCCCACCACTTGAACGGAACACCGCTGCAATCACGGCGGGTTTTCATCGACCTACAGGAACTGCAATGATCGAACTCGGCGTCAACATTGACCACGTAGCCACCCTGCGCCAAGCCCGCCGCACGTGGGAGCCGGATCCTGTCTGGGCTGCCGTCGAAGCCCACCTGGGTGGCGCCGATGGTATTACCGTGCATCTGCGGGAAGACCGCCGCCACATTCAGGATGACGACGTGCGCCGCTTGCGGGACACCACCCAGATCAAGCTCAATCTGGAAATGGCCGCCACCGATGAGATGGTGAATATCGCCTGCCGCCTCAAACCCGAAATGGCCATGCTGGTCCCGGAAGGCCGCCATGAAGTCACCACGGAGGGAGGCCTTGATGTGGCGGGTCAGGAGGCTCGCCTCAAACAGGTCATCGCACGCTTGACCGATGCCGGCATCGTCACCAGCGTTTTCATTGATGCAGAACTGCCCCAGGTAGAAGCGGCGGCCCGCATCGGCAACAAGGTCTGCGAAATCCACACAGGCCCCTACGCCCACGCCTTCCATGGTCAAGGACGGGATGCGGAAAGCCCCGCTGTCCTGGCCGAAATCGCCAAGGTCCGTGCTGCCGGTGAAGCCATCCTGCAACTCGGCATGCGCTTCAATGCCGGTCATGCCCTCAATTACTACAATGTGCAGCCCATCGCCGCCCTGCCCGGCATCCGCGAACTGCATATTGGCCACTCCATCGTCAGCCGTAGCGTATTCATCGGCCTGCGTGAAGCCGTGCGGGAAATGAAGAAGCTGATGCAGGAAGCTGCCCGTTCGTGATTCACGGTATCGGTACCGACATTGTCACCATCGCCCGCCTGGGCGAGATGATTGCCCGCCACGGCGACCGGGCCCTGGAAAAACTGCTGGCCCCCGCCGAGCAGGATGCCTGCCGTCACCATAGTGACCCGGTCCGCTTCCTAGCCAAACGTTTCGCGGCAAAAGAAGCCCTGGGCAAAGCCCTCGGTACCGGCATCCGTACGCCGGTCCTGCTACCCGCCATCGAAGTCTGTCACGACGAACTTGGCAAACCCCTGTTCCATTTCCATGGCGAGTTGAGCGCCTTCATGGATCGTCACGGCTACCGCTGCCATCTTTCCCTGTCCGACGAAAAGGAACAGGTCATCGCCTTCGCTATTGTGGAAACCCCATGAAAAACCAGCCCGCCGCCCAAGCACTGGGCCCCCTCTTCATTGATATTGCCGGCACCGAACTTACGGATCTGGACAAGGAACGTCTGAGTCATCCCTTGGTGGGCGGCATCATCCTGTTCAGCAGAAACTATCAAGACCGGGAACAACTGACCCGTCTCTGCGCAGACATTCATGCCCTGCGCAGCCCCCGCCTGCCCATCAGCATCGACCATGAAGGCGGTCGGGTACAGCGCTGCAGGGAAGGCTTTACCGCCCTGCCCGCCATGGCGCAATTGGGCAAGTTGTGGGATGCCAAGGGTGAAGTCGCGGAGCAGGCAGCCCGGCAAGTAGGGTTCGTCCTGGCCGCAGAACTGCGGGCCTGTGGCGTGGATTTCTCCTTCACCCCGGTCCTCGATCTGGACTATGGTCGCAGCAGCGTTATCGGCAGCCGCTCCTTTCACCGCCAGCCAGCCGTCGTTGCCCGCCTCGCGGCAGCCCTGATCGAAGGCTTGCGGGAGGCAGGCATGGGGGCCTGTGGCAAACACTTCCCCGGTCACGGCTGGGTTGAAGCCGACTCCCACGTTGCCATTCCCGTCGACGAACGTAGCTGGGAAGAAATTCAGGAAGACATGCGCCCCTATGGCCTGCTGCGCCTCGATGCCGTCATGCCTGCCCACGTGATTTATCCAAAGATCGACAAACGCTCTGCTGGGTTTTCACCGGTCTGGATCGGCAAACTTCGCAACAGTCTGGGCTTCAATGGTGTGATTTTCAGCGACGACTTGTCCATGGAAGGGGCCTCCGTCGTAGGCGGCATCATCGACCGCGTTCAAGCCGCTCGGCATGCGGGCTGCGATGCCCTGCTGGTCTGCAACTCCCCCGATGCCGTCGCCACACTTCTCAAGGAATGGAAAGCGACCGTCGTTGCCAGCACGGCGACCCGTATCGAAAGGCTCCTGCCTACCCAAGCAGCATTGGACTGGCCTACGCTGCAACAGGACAGCCACTACAAGGCGGCCCTGAAAACCATCAACAGCATTCCCCAGTGACTCCCGCTTCGCCCTGTATCGGCCTTTGCCAGATAGCACCTGCAGGAGATATCTGCCAGGGCTGCTACCGGACACTGGATGAGATAAGCCGTTGGCGCCATATGTCCTCCGAAGAACAAGAACGCATTCTGTCCCGCTTGGCCGCTGACAAAGAGACACGACCGGCAGCAGCCTCGTAAGGCATAAAGCGCTATTATTCAAGCGAAGCTGACCACAGAAGCAGCTCCGAGGCATAAGAAAGCCAAGCAGTTACCCGAACAGGAGTCAGTCATGAAGTCCCGAATCGGTGACAAAAATCACCAGATAGAGGAGATGACGACCGCCCAGGTGGTGGAACTCAATCCCATTGCGACTTTTGTCATCAATGACAGCCATCTCATTACCCACTGGAACCGGGCCTGCGAACAGCTGACGGCCTGCAAGGCAGCGGACATCATCGGCAGCAACAGGCAGTGGCAGCCCTTCTACCAACAGGAACGCCCCGTCATGGCCGACATTCTGTTGGACGGCGCCAGGGAAAGCGATGTTGACCAGTTCTACCATGGCAAGTATCGGCACTCGAAACTGATCGAAGGTGCCTATGAAGCAGAAGATTTTTTCCCGCATTTCAGCAACGGAGGGCGCTGGCTGTTTTTCACCGCAGCCCTGCTCCGAGATACCCAGGGGAAAATCATCGGAGCCATCGAAACCCTGCAGGACATCACAGCCCGACGGCAGGCCGAAATTGCCCTCCAACAAAGTGAAGAACGCTATCGCAAACTCAGTGCTACCGATGGCCTGACTGGGCTCGGCAATCTGCGTAGTTGCTATGAGTGCCTGGACCGGGAAATTTCCCGCTGCACCCGTTACAACTCACCTCTGTCCCTGCTGCTGTTTGATGTGGACAACTTCAAACAGTACAACGACACATGGGGCCACATGGAAGGCGATAACGCCCTGAGAAATTTGGCCACCTGCATTGGTAGAAACCTGCGCAAAACCGACAGCTCCTATCGTTACGGCGGTGAAGAATTCGTCATCATCCTGCCTGAAACTACCCTGGAACAAGCAACGATTCTTGCAGAACGTATCCGCATCGACTACGCGGCAACAGTACTCACCCCTGCCGATAATGTTTCCGTTTCCTGCACCGTCAGCATCGGCATTGCCCAACACTTGGCAGGGGACACTGCAAAGTCTTTCCTCAACCGGGCCGATGAGGGAACTTACCGGGCCAAGGCCCAAGGAAAAAACCGCGTCGTTACCGTTGCCTGAAAAACCATTCAACTGGCATTCAATTTGCAGCATTCCGCAATCGCTCCTCCCCGGAGCCTTCTTTGGCGTAAATCGCACACAAGAAAGGAAAGCGGCAATGCTGCAACTGGAAATGGAAGATCTGGTGTACTTCGGCCCCCTGCCCGAGGACGTCAACGCCAAGCTGCAACAGGGCGTGTCCCTTTACCTCGATGAACCGGAAACCGCTGACCGGCTGTTCCGCGAAGCCTTGGCGCTATCGCCAGAAGCACTCCCCGCCTGGTTCTGCCTGATCAAACTGCACAATCGTCATCGCCAATTCGAGGCGGCCCACGAAGCTGCCTTGGGCGCCCTGGCTGAAGCTTCGCGCCAATGTGGCCTGGGTGCGGATTGGGAACTCTGGCAGCCAGAACAGTTCACCTGCCGTGTCGAAGCCCCCTGGAGCCATACACTACGGGCATTAAAAGCCGTGGCCTTTATCGAACTGCGTCGGGGCAACCGGACACCGGCTCTGGCACTTGTGGGAAAGCTTCATCAACTCGACCCGGAAGACGGCGTCGGTTATTCCGTCATCGACTCACTGCTGGAAGCCACTGAGCAGGAATGAGCAAAAACAAAGGGCAGCCGAAGCTGCCCTTGTTTACTTTCAGCATATTCGCTGAAGGGATTACTTGACGCGGTTGCGATATTCGTCGGTACGGGTGTCGATTTCGATCTTGTCGCCGATATCCACGAACAGGGGTACGGGCAGTTCAAAGCCGGTAGACAGCTTGGCGGGCTTCATGACCTTGCCGGAAGTGTCGCCCTTGACGGCGGGTTCGGTGTAAGTCACTTCGCGCACAACGGTAGTGGGCAGTTCAACAGAAATGGCCTTGCCATCGTAGAACACCACTTCGCAGGTCAGTCCGTCTTCCAGATACTTCAGGGCGTCGGACATGTTGTCGCCTTCGACTTCGTACTGGTTGTACTCGGCGTCCATGAATACGTAGAGGGGATCGGCAAAGTAGGAATAAGTCACTTCCTTGCGATCAAGCTGAACCACTTCAAACTTGTCGTCGGCCTTGTAAACCGTCTCGGAATTGGCACCAGTGAGCAAGTTCTTGAACTTGATCTTCACCACGGCGGCATTACGGCCGGACTTGTTGTATTCGGTCTTTTGCACGACGAGGGGATCAGCACCCACCATCACGACGTTGCCTGCGCGGAGTTCCTGTGCGGTTTTCATTGCGTACGAGCCTTGGACGGAAAAAGTAAAGCCCGCGATTCTACCTTGATTCCATTACAAAAGACACCAATTCAGCAGTCAAATCCGCTCGGTCAGCCAGGGTATTTGCCCAAGCCACGGCATGAGCATTGAGACAAGGCAAAGCCGCCTCAAGTCCGGGCCAGGCTTTTTCAACCCCTGCCTCCTCTTCCCAAGCAGTCCAGAACGCAGACAAAGCCTGGGCAGCAGCAGGTGCCAAAGCGGCAAGATAGCGCCCCAGAAAGGCCTGAAGCTTGACTCGATGGTGCCGATCATCCTGAGGATAAATGTGCCAGACGAAAGGCTTGGCAGCCCACTGGGCACGGACGAAGGAGTCCTCCCCCCGCACAAAGTTGAGATCGCACAGCCAGAGCAATTGGTCGTAATCGACCTGGGGAATAAAAGGCAATACATGGACAGACAAATTGCCTCGCTGGAATGAGCCACCTTCCGTAGCACCGAAATACTTCCGGGCTTGAGGCAATAAGCGCCCTTCCGGCAACAGGCATTCGACGGGATGCTTACTGGCGGACCAGGCGTTGAACAGCCCGTCAATTCCTGCGTTCTCATAAGCAAAGAGAGAAACCGTCAAGGCGCCCTCTTCTCTTGGCGGCAAGCCCAAACGCAAACGAAAAGCCCCGGGATCAAAACTTTCCCGTAGCTTGTCGTAGTTTCTCTCCCGCAGCAAACCACCGGTTTTCAGCGTAAATCCTGGGAAGAAGAAATGTTTGACCAAGGGCAGGCGAGGATGGGGCGATGCCCTGCGATGACAATCCTCCACCCAGTTTTCAGCCGACAGGTATTCAAGATTGATCCAGAGCGGCTTTTGCGCTTGGGCAGCCATGGCGGCCAGATAGCTCTCCGGCAACTCGCAGGCAAAGGCTTCGATGACGACCTCGGCCGGTAACACTTCAGGGAAGGGTTTTAGCCAATGCCTGACCTCGACCCCTTGCAGCATTTGACTGACCAGATCAGCTTTAGCTTCAGGACAAAGCCGTGCCAAGGGCGACAAATCGTCCACCCACAGCCGGACAGCCAAACCATGCTCAGCCGCCAACTGACGAGCCAGCCGCCAGCAGACGCCGATGTCGCCGTAGTTATCCACTACCGCGCAGAAAATGTCCCAATGCCTTTTCATGGGCCGGTATCCTATCGCAATGAAGACACCTGACCGATCTGTTTCCAACTGTACCGCTTGTCCACGCCTCGCCAATTTCCTTGCGGAAGTGAAGGCTGAATACCCTGACTACTACTGCAAACCAGTCGCCCCCTTTGGCGATGCCAAAGCTCGCTTGCTGATCGTCGGCCTGGCGCCCGGCATGCACGGGGCCAATGCCAGTGGCCGCCCTTTTACTGGCGACTTTGCCGGCATCCTGCTCTACGACACCCTGCATCGCTTTGGCTTTGGTTCGGCACCAGTTTCAACATCAGCCAACGATGGACTCAAATTGAAAGACTGCCGCATCACCAACGCGGTGAAATGCCTGCCCCCCCAGAACAAGCCAGAAACCAGTGAGATCAAGACCTGCAATCCCTGGCTGGCGGAGGAGTTGAAAAACTCGCCGGAAGCGGAAGTGATACTGGCCCTGGGGTTGATTGCCCATAAGGCGGTTTTGACGGCATTGGGCATGAAACAAAGCGCCCTGACTTTTGGTCACGGCGCCATTCACCCACTCCCCGATGGCCGGACATTGATCGATAGCTACCATTGCAGCCGCTACAACACCAATACCGGCCGGCTGACAGAAGCAACCTTCCACGACGTATTCCGCAGCATTCGCAGCCGGCTTGATGACTGACCCAGCCCCCACCGTCTTCGATGCAAAAAGCTTTCTGGCAACGCTCACCGAGTCGCCAGGGGTTTATCGCATGCTGGATGATGGGGGCAATGTGCTCTACGTCGGCAAGGCCAAAAATCTCAAGCGCCGGGTCAGTTCCTATTTTCAGAAAACCGGCCACAGCCCCCGCATTGCCCTGATGCTGCAACAGGTGGCGAACGTTGAAACCACCGCCACCCGCTCGGAAGCGGAAGCCCTGATCCTGGAAAATACCCTGATCAAGAAGCTGACGCCCAAGTACAACATCCTTTTTCGCGACGACAAGAGCTACGCCTACATCAAGTTCTCGGGCGACGAGTTTCCGCAACTGGCTTTTCATCGCGGTGGCTTCGAGAAACGCTCCCGCTACTTCGGCCCCTTCCCCAGCGGACTTGCGGTACGGGACAGCATCCAGCTCCTGCAAAAAACCTTTCTTCTGCGCACCTGCGAAAACTCGGTCTTTGCCAACCGCTCCCGGCCCTGCCTGATGCACCAGATCAAGCGTTGCAAAGCGCCCTGCGTGGACTTTGTCAGCAAAGAGGAATACGCAGAAGATGTGCGCATGGCGGAACTGTTCCTCAAGGGACGCCATTCCGAAGTGATCGAACGGCTGACCGAGCAGATGCACAAGGAAGCAGAAGCCCTGCACTTTGAACAGGCTGCGGCCCTGCGGGACCAGGTCAAATCCCTGCAAGCCGTACTGCACCGCCAGTACGTCAGTTCCACCGGGGAAGAAGACGCCGACATCATTGCCGTGCAAGCCGACAAGGGCGAACTCTGCATCAATCTGGCCATGGTCCGGGGCGGTTTGCATCTGGGTGACAAGGCCATTTTCCCTCGCGCTGCCGTCACTGCCGATGCCGACCCGGCGGAGGCCCTGGCGGCCTTTATCGCCCAGCACTATCTGGAACACCCTCCCCCCAGCCGGGTGATCGTTGCCCTGGATGTGGCGGAAGAATCCGCCGCCGTATTTGAAGGCAAAAAGGTTGTCGTCGCCCTGCCCCGTAATGAGAAGGAAAGGGCCTGGCTGGAAATGGCCGACAAGAATGCCAGCCTTGCCATCACGGCCCGTAGCCAAGCCAAAGCCCGTTCAGGAGAACGCCTGGAAGCTTTGCGCCTGGCCCTGGAAATGGAAGAAGTCCCTGCCCGCATCGAATGCTTCGACATCAGCCACACCATGGGCGAGGGTACCGTTGCCTCCTGCGTGGTCTGCATTGATGGCGCCATGAAAAGCAGTGAATACCGCCGCTTCAATATCAGCGGCATCACACCGGGGGACGATTACGCTGCCATGCGCCAAGCCCTGGAGCGGCGCTACAGCAAGGTCGCCAGCGGCGACAGCCCTGCACCGGACCTGATTCTGATTGACGGCGGCAAAGGCCAACACCGCATCGCCCGGGAAGTGCTGGAGGAACTCAATCTCAGTCATCTGCTGTCGGTCGGTGTCGCAAAAGGTGAAGACCGTAAGCCCGGGCTGGAAACGCTCTTCGTCTGGGAACGGGAGGAGCCGCTACAATTACCCATGGACCACGGTGGTTTCCACCTGATTCAGGAAGTTCGGGACGAAGCCCACCGCTTTGCCGTAGCAGGACACCGGGCTCGTCGAGCCAAAGCCCGTAGCCGTTCAACGCTGGAAGATGTGGCCGGAGTCGGCCCCACCCGGCGACGCAAATTGCTGGCCCATTTCGGTGGTCTGGACGGCGTCAGGGCTGCAACGGTGGAAGACCTCTGTCGTGTGGAAGGCATCAACCGCAAACTGGCGGAAGACATTTTTCGGGAATTGCACTAAACAATAAAACCATCATGCCCCTCAATATCCCGAACCTGCTCACCTGGGCGCGCATCGTCCTCATCCCGCTCTTTGTCGGCGTTTTTTATCTGCCCTACAACGTGCTTTCCGCCGAGGATCAAAACCTTTACGCCACCTTGATTTTCATCGCGGCCGCTATTACCGATTGGTTCGATGGCTGGCTCGCCCGCAAGCTGGAACAAACGTCGGCCTTCGGTGCCTTCCTCGACCCTGTGGCGGACAAACTCATGGTCGCAGCGGCGCTGGTTGTACTGGTTCAACTGGAACGCGCGGATGCTATCGTCGCCTTCATCATCATTGGTCGCGAAATCACCATCTCCGCCCTGCGGGAATGGATGGCCAAGATCGGTGCCGCCAAAAGCGTCGCGGTTTCTTTCGTCGGCAAACTGAAAACAACCGCGCAAATGGCAGCGATTCCCTTGCTGCTTTACGGTGCAAAAGAATTGCAACTTGCCGGCACGGTGCTACTCAATATTGCGGCGGTACTGACACTTTGGTCCATGGCTTACTATCTGAAAAAAGCATGGCCTGAAATTTCTGAACGCAGCCGTTGACGACACAGGAAACATCGCTATAATGCGCACCTCTCCTGCGGCAGTAGCTCAGTTGGTAGAGCGATACCTTGCCAAGGTATAGGTCGAGAGTTCGAGACTCTTCTGCCGCTCCAGGTTGAAAAGGGGGAAAGCCTAGCTTTCCCCCTCTTAGTTTCAAAACTTGTTCATGACAAGTTTTGGCGCGATAGCAAAGCGGTTATGCACCGGATTGCAAATCCGTGTAGGTCGGTTCGACTCCGGCTCGCGCCTCCAGTAATTAAAGGTTTTCAAGCGGCAGTAGCTCAGTTGGTAGAGCGATACCTTGCCAAGGTATAGGTCGAGAGTTCGAGACTCTTCTGCCGCTCCAAAAAAATTCCGCCAGCCCCTAATCGGGCTGGCGGTTTCGTTTCAAACGGGCGAAAAACAGCAGCCCACTTCTCCTGTCGATTCAAACCCCACCGCAGGATGTGCAAGGCTTTACTGTCCCTTGCCGACGCAACCACAGCGGCACCAACACCAATGCCAGACCAACCATGGCAATCATGGCGCCGACCAGGGGCACTGCGCTGTAGCCCAACCCGGCCGAGATCGCCCAGCCCCCGGCTGCGGCCCCCACTGCATTACCCAAATTGAAGGCGCCGATATTGACCGACGAAGCCAGCCCAGGTGCCTCCGATGCCGCTTCCATTACGCGCATTTGCAAAGGAGGAACCAGAGCAAAGGTGGCCGCACCCCAGACCAGCAATCCTGCCGCCGCACCGACGGGACTCGCTGCCAGTAAGGGAAAAGCCAGCATCACGGCGATCAGCAGCAGCAAGAACCCGATCAGGCTGCCGTCAATGGAACGATCAGCTAAACGTCCTCCCACCGCATTGCCTATGGAAAAACCGATACCTATCAACACCAGCATGGCGGTGACAAATCCCGGCGATGCGCCGGTGATCCGTTCCAGCAGCGGAGCAATATAGGTATAGAGGGTGAACATGGCAGCGGAACCCAGCACTGTGGTCAATAGCGCCGTGATTACGACGGGACGACCGAGGACAGCCAGTTCGCGCCGGATATCAGGCATCGTCCCCGCCTCTCCTTTGGGCAAGGCAAATCTCAATGCGGCCATGGCCAACAGACCAAGCCCCGCCGTCGCGACAAAGGATAAGCGCCAGCCTATGGTCTGACCTAGCCAGGTGGCCGCCGGCACACCGCCGATGTTGGCGATGGTCAAGCCCATGAACATGGTCGCAACGGCACTGGCCTGCCGTCCCGGCGCCACCACACTGGCCGCTACGACAGAACCAAGACCGAAGAAGGCGCCGTGATTAAGGCTGGTGATCAACCGCGCCACCAACAGTGTGGTGTAGCTCGGCGCCAAGGCCGACAGCAGATTGCCGATGGTGAAAATTGCCATCAGGGTGATGAGCGCCCGCCGCTGGGGCCAGCGGGCCAGGGCCAAGGTCATGATGGGAGCGCCGATCATGACGCCGATGGCGTAGGCACTGACCAGTAAACCAGCGGTGGGGATGGAAACGCTAACGCCATCAGCGATCACGGGCAGCAAACCCATCGGCGCAAATTCAGTGGTGCCGATGCCAAAAGCACCGACGGCCAGGGCAAGTAGGGGCAGGTTAATTTTCATTTTATGTTTTCCTTGTTTTGCTTGATGTTGCTTTAGTCCCAACTCAGTACCAGACCACTTGGCTTGATCAGCTGTCCTTTGACTCGCTCCACATCTGCTTCCCTCGTGGAAAGCATGCTGAATCTTAGGATAGGGATGGTGGCCCCCTGTGCGCTGATGGTATTCATGGATTCTCCTTGGAAAAGACAAATGGCTTTGCAGAGGGCAAGCACCATGGGCTGTGATAACGATTCCTCTACGACCAGCAGCTTATCGTCCCCTTAGAAGGGTGATAATCCCTTCCTTTTCCACATAACCTGTGAATCTATTTCACAGAAGAGGCATCCATGGACAACCGAATCGGCGAAATGCAGGTGTTTCTACGGGTGATTGAAACCGGGAGTTTCTCCCAAGCCTCACGCCAGCTACAGATGACTCCATCCACCGTCAGCAAGCTGATCGGGCGCATCGAGCAACGACTGAATGCCCGCCTTGTGGAACGCTCAACCCGGCGCTTGGTTCTCACCGCCGAGGGGCTGGTCTATTACGAGCGGGCCCTGGCCCTGGTGGCGGAATTGGACGATCTGGAGCACACCCTTGCCCAAGGTGCCGCTCATGCACGAGGCAAGGTACGGGTCAATGCCTCGGTGGCTTTTGGCTCCTTGGCCCTGGTGCCACTGCTGCCGGAGTTCTGGGAGGCTTACCCCAATATCGTCGTTGACCTTTCCCTTTCCGATGAAATCGTCGATCTCTACCTCGACCGCACCGATATTGCCTTTCGCATCGGCCCCCTGCAGGATTCAGCCCTCGTTGCCCGGCGTATCGGTACGGCCCGACGCAAGATCGTTGCTTCGCCGACCTACCTGGAAAAAAATGGCACGCCCCTGACACTGGAAAGCCTAGACGAACACAACTGCCTGGGCTTCAACTTTCGCCGGGCCAACCCTGTCTGGCCCTTCAAAGAGCCTGAGCGGCCAGCGTCCGCCATGCCGGAGCGTGCTGGCAGGCGCGTTATTGAACGCACAGTGCACGGCTCACTCCAGGCCAACAACGGTGAAACCGTTCGCCGCATGGCCCTTGCTGGCGTTGGCCTGGCCCGACTCGGCGACTTTCATGTCCGCGATGACATCACTGCAGGACGTCTGGTTGAGGTTCTGGCCGATGCTGGCCTGGATGATGAGGAGCCTATCCATGCCGTCTATCTGGGGGCCCAGCGCATGCCCCAACGAAGTCGGTCTTTTCTTGATTTTTTCGTGCCACGCTTGCAGGCATTCCTCAGTGCCTTCTGAATTCTTTTGCCTTACCTGCACCATTTCGTCCACTTCATCACTGCTGCGCCAACCCGCACCACTGCTGCATTGCAGCAACATTTACTTCTCCCTTCAAATATTGTAATGCATAATTACGGCGTCAAGTTATCGTAATTTATGCCCCGGATAATGCGCCCTCCTCGTCGGCGGTAAGGCACTGCCGAAATAGCTTTCATACTTAAAAATACAGGAGACAAAATGTCTGACGGTTCACGTGTTCTCAACCCCGCCCTTCGCAGCAAAATCATGTCGGCAGAAGAAGCCGCTGCCTTGATTCCTTTTGGCGTCAATGTCGGCATGAGTGGTTTCACCGGTGCTGGTTATCCCAAAGAAGTGCCCTCCGCTCTGGCCAAGCGCATCATGGATGCCAACCTTCACGGCAAGAAATTCCGTATCGGCGTCTGGACTGGTGCCTCCACAGCCCCCGAACTCGACGGCGCCCTGGCCATGGTGGACGGCATTGAAATGCGCCTGCCCTATCAATCCGACCCCACCTGCCGCAAACGCATCAATGCCGGCGAAATGGAATACATCGACATCCACTTGTCCCACGTCGCCCAGTTCGTCTGGTTCGGCTTTCTCGGCAAGCTGGACGTTGCCGTTGTTGAAGTCACGGGCATTACCGAAGACGGCCGTCTGATCCCCTCCTCCTCCATCGGCAACAACAAGACTTGGCTGGATCAGGCGGACAAAGTCATCCTCGAAGTCAATAACTGGCAAAACCCTTTGCTGGAAGGCATGCACGATATTTATTACGGCACCCAACTGCCTCCCAACCGTAAGCCCATTCCCCTGGTGAAAACCGATGACCGCATTGGCGAGCCCTACCTGCGGGTCGATCCCAACAAGGTTATTGCCGTCGTCGAAACCAATAGTCCCGACCGCAACTCAGCCTTCTCAATGCCGGACAACGACTCAAAGCGCATCGCCGGCCACATTCTTGAGTTCCTCGAGCACGAAGTCAAAATGGGCCGCCTGCCCCGCAATCTGCTGCCGATCCAATCCGGTGTTGGCAACATCGCGAATGCCGTGTTGGCCGGCCTCAACGAAGGCCCCTTCGAAAACCTGACTGCCTACACTGAAGTGATTCAGGATGGCATGTTGGAAATGCTCAAGTCCGGCAAGATGAGCTGTGCTTCAGCGACCGCCTTTTCCCTCAGCCCGGATGCCCTCACCGACCTGAACAGCGACCTTGGCCGCTTCCGCGAAAAGATCATCCTTCGCCCTCAAGAGATCAGCAACCATCCAGAAGTCATTCGCCGCCTCGGTGTGATTGCAATGAACGGCCTGATCGAAGCCGACATCTACGGCAATGTGAACTCCACCCACATCATGGGCTCCCAGATCATGAACGGCATCGGCGGTTCCGGCGACTTTGCCCGCAATGCCTACATCTCAATTTTCGTAACACCTTCCCAGGCCAAGAAGGGTGCAATCTCCAGCATCGTGCCCATGGTCTCCCACGTTGACCACACCGAACATGATGTTCAGGTAATCGTCACCGAACAAGGCTTGGCCGATCTGCGCGGCTTGTCCCCCAAGCAGCGCGCCAAGGTCATCATCGAAAATTGCGCTCACCCGGACTTCAAACCGGCTTTGATGGATTACTACAAGCATGCTCTGGAACGCTCAGCCGGCAAGCAGACGCCCCACATGCTGGAACAAGCCCTCTCCTGGCATACCCGCTACCTGGAAACTGGGAAGATGTAATTTCCAGAACCAGAAAAAACAAAAAGCCGACCCAGCAACGGGTCGGCTTTTTTATTCAAGTACTGCGGACTTTATCAAGCCGGCGTAAGCATTGAATTACAGACGGCAGAAAAGCAAAAAGCACCTTGCGGTGCTTTTTGATACTACTTTTTGGCGTCCCCACGGGGATTCGAACCCCGGTTCACACCGTGAAAGGGTGTTGTCCTAGGCCTCTAGACGATAGGGACTTCGTCGTTACGACCCGTCTGCGTTGCAGCGCGTGTCGTTCAAGAGCGGCGCATTCTAGAGATCATCTCTATTTCTGTCAACACAAATGTTGATATTAATTTACTGCCACCTTCGTTTTCAGCAGACGATAAAACCGATACTGGCAGTGCTTACTGCCAATCAAATCGCAAGCTCACCCGTCTGGAAAAATATCCATGAAAAAGAACGTCGTCACTCTGCTCGGATTGCTGCTGCCCTTGATCACCTGCGCCGCCGACCTACCAGTAGTCAAAGAGGTCGACGTACAAAAATATGCTGGTCGCTGGTACGAAGTTGTCCGCCTTCCCAACCGGTTTCAAGAGGTATGCGAAGGAGAGGTCAATGCTACCTATACGCTTCGATCTGATGGCCGAATAGACGTGTTGAACGCCTGTCGCAAACAGGATGGCAGCAGTACCTCTGCCCTCGGTCTTGCGCGCCTTGCCGAAGGACCAGCGCAGCCGGCAAAACTGGAGGTGCGCTTCGCTCCCGCGTGGTTGGGATTCCTCCCGTTTGTTTGGGGTGACTACTGGATCATTGATCTGGCGGAGGACTACAGCACGTCCCTGGTCGGTACACCTGATCGCAAATATCTTTGGCTTCTATCCCGTACGCAAACAATCAGCGATGCCAGAAAAAAACTGCTGATAGACAAAGCCCGCAACCTTGGTTTTGCTACCGAGCAACTCATACAAACTCGCCAGCAACCATAAATAAAAAAGCCCGCCGGCTTACGCCTGACGGGCCTTTGAATCAAAAGCTAAACGCTTACTTGGCAGCAGCAGCCTCACGACGAGCCCGTGAAGTGGGCATCATCATGGCTTCGCCTTCGATCACGACTTTGCCGCCAACGGTACACACCGTATCCAGAATTACCCGGCCCTTTTCCAGCAGAATTTCCTTCACGGTCACTTTGGCCGTGACGGTATCGCCAGGACGAACAGGGGCCTTGAACTTGAGGCTTTGGCTGACGTAGATGCAACCGGCACCGGGCAAGCGATTACCCAGTACAGCGGAGATCAAGGTAGCCGTGAGCATTCCGTGGGCAATGCGGCCACCGAACATGGTGGTCTTGCCGAACTCTTCATTGATATGGACTGCATTGGTGTCGGTAGAAACACCGGAAAACAGAATGATGTCCGCTTCGGTGATGGTCTTACCAGTCTCAGCAGTCATGCCAACGGTGAGATCTTCGATGTCGTAGCCGTTTTGAGGATTCATGTATTTCCTTAGTCAGTCAGAAGAGAAGAAGCCGATAGCTTACCCGAGTGCGACATCCGCCGCTTCGAGACTGGACTGTCCCCGCTTCAGAATGGTCAAGGCAGAAGCACTCAAGGGCAGGACCTGATCAGCGTAGAAGCGAACCGTAGCAACTTTCTGCTTCAGGAAGGTGACATCCCCCTGTCCTGCAGACAATTTGCCTTGAGCCGCCAGGGCCGACTTCACCAACACCCAGCCACCGGCCACCGTGCCAAACAGCTTCAGATACTGCACAGCACCCACCAGGGTGGCTGCCGTATTACCGCTGTAGTTCGCCACGATCCAGTCGGTTGCAGCCTTGAGGTCATCCACAGCAGCAGCTAGGGCATCGCCAAGACCGGCCAGAGCCGAATCAACCCGGGCAGCGGCCACTGTCTCGCGCATTTCTGCAATCAGGGCATTGGCCGCTTCACCACCATCCCGGGCGACCTTGCGACCCATCAGGTCGTTGGCCTGAATGCCGGTGGTGCCTTCATAGATAGTCGTAATGCGGGCATCACGCTGATGTTGGGCCGCGCCGGTTTCTTCAATGAAGCCCATACCACCGTGTACTTGCACACCGGTGTAGGCGATCTCGTTGGCCTGCTCGGTACACCAGGCTTTGACCACGGGGATCAGCAAATCAATGCGAGCCTGATGACGCTTTTGTTCTTCTGCATTCTCACACCGAGCTGCCTTGTCCATAGCGGTGGCAGCTACAAAGGCCAGGGCCCGCATCGCTTCGGTTTGCGAGCGCATGGACATGAGCATGCGTCGCACATCCGGGTGATAGGCAATGGGTAGCGTCCCTTCACGGCCCACCACACGTCCCTGGACACGGTCCGTCGCGTAGGTCAACGCTTGCTGATAGGCCCGTTCGGCGATACCCACGCCTTCAAGGCCGACAGCCAGACGTGCGTTGTTCATCATGGTGAACATGTATTCCAGCCCGCGATTGGCCTCCCCCACCAGATAACCGATAGCACCTGTTTCCTCACCAAAGGCCATCACTGCCGTAGGACTGCCGTGTATCCCCATTTTGTGTTCGATGGAAACGCACTTGGCATCGTTGCGTGCGCCAAGGCTGCCATCGGCATTCACCAGGAACTTGGGCACGACGAAAAGGGAAATCCCCTTCACACCGGCAGGCGCGTCGGGCAGGCGGGCCAGCACCAGATGGATGATGTTGTCGGTGTAGTCGTGCTCGCCGTAGGTAATGAAAATCTTGGTGCCGCTGATCAGGTAATGGTCGCCGGTCGGCACAGCCTTGGTACGCACCGCCGCAAGGTCGGAGCCTGCATTGGGCTCCGTCAGATTCATGGTGCCAGTCCATTCGCCCGAGATCATCTTGGGCAGAAAAGTAGCCTTGAGGGTGTCACTGGCATGATGGGTCAGGGCCTCAATGGCACCACTGGTCAACATGGGACAGAGAGCAAAGGAAGTACTGGCCGAGTTCCAGATTTCCGACACCGGAATACTCAGCAAGAAGGGCAAGCCCTGACCGCCGTAATCCGGGTCACAGGTCAACCCGACCCAGCCCCCTTCAGCAAACTGTTTGTAGGCCGCCTTGAAACCGGGAGAAGTTTTGACTTCGCCATTGGCAAAGGTCGCCCCCTGCTGGTCGCTGGTCTTGTTGAGCGGAGCGATCACCTCCTCCGCCAAACGGCCGGCTTCTTCCAGCACGGCGGAAACCAGATCGGCCCCGACCTCATCACACCCCGGAAGAGCGGTGACCTCATCTAGGCCCGCGACTTCTTCCAGCACGAACATCATGTCTTTGACAGGGGCGACGTACACAGTCATTACCTTCTCCTCAATTCTGCGCTTAAAGGGCTGCCGTCAATTGCGGCACCACCTCGAACAAATCACCTACCAAGCCGTAATCCGCCACCTGGAAAATCGGTGCTTCCGGATCTTTATTGATGGCAACGATCACCTTGGAATCCTTCATCCCGGCCAGATGCTGAATGGCTCCGGAAATGCCCACGGCGATGTAAAGCTGGGGAGCGACCACCTTGCCGGTCTGGCCCACCTGATAATCATTGGGTACAAAGCCGGCATCCACAGCGGCACGGGATGCTCCCAGTGCGGCACCCAATTTGTCAGCCAGGGGCGCCAGTACTTTCTGATAGTTGTCGCCATTCCCGAGACCGCGACCACCGGAAACGATGATCTTGGCAGCGCCCAGCTCGGGCCGTTCGGAAACACTCAATTCACGGCCGACCAGCGTCGTGCAACCCAGGTCCGCAGGTGCCGATACCGCTTCAATGGCAGCAGAACCGCCATCAACCGCCGCATCAAAGGCCGTGGGACGAACGGTGATGACCTTGACCGGATCTTTGCTTTCGACTGTGGCCAAAGCATTACCGGCATAGATGGGACGCACGAAAGTGTTGGCATCAACCACGGCACTGATTTCAGAAATTTGTGCGACATCCAGCAGCGCAGCAACCCGGGGCAGGAAGTTCTTACCGTAGGTAGAAGCCGGCGCCAGAATATGGCTGTAGCCGGGGGCCAAGGACAGTACCAGCGCTGCCAGGTTTTCGGCAAAGCCTTCCGCCAGATGGGCCGCATCCGCCACCTTGACCTTCGCTACGCCAACCAGGGCAGCCGCTGCTTGAGCAGCCCCTTGGCAGTTGTGGCCGGCGACTAGCACATCCACTGCGGAGCCGAGTTTGAGGGCCGCTGTCAGGGTGTTGCGGGTGCTGGCTTTCAGCGTTGCATTATCGTGTTCAGCAATAACAAGAATACTCATGTCCATTCCCCCTCAGATGACCTTCGCTTCGTTTTTCAGCTTGTCCACCAACTGCCCCACATCCTCAACGCGAATACCGGCACTGCGTTTTGCCGGCTCATTGACACTGCGGGTTGTCAGGCGGGGAGTGATATCCACACCGAGGGTTGCTGCAGGAATGGTATCCAGCGGTTTCTTCTTCGCCTTCATGATGTTGGGCAAAGTTGCATAACGGGGTTCGTTGAGGCGCAGATCGGTACTGATCACTGCCGGCAACGTAACGGCAATGGTTTCCAGACCACCATCCACTTCGCGGGTAACCGTCGCCTTGCCGTCGGCAATCACCACCTTTGAGGCAAAAGTTGCCTGGGGCCAGCCTTGCAGGGCTGCCAGCATCTGGCCGGTCTGGTTGGCGTCGTCATCAATCGCTTGCTTGCCGCAAATAACCAGACCGGGCTGTTCTTTCTCAGCCACAGCCTTGAGCAATTTGGCAACGGCAAGGGGCTGCAACTCTTCGCCAGTTTCCACCAGAATGGCCCGGTCGGCACCCATGGCCATGGCGGAGCGCAAGATGTCCTGAGCGGCAGCTGTACCGCAGGTGACGGCAACGACTTCCACCGCAACACCGGCTTCCTTGAGGCGCACAGCTTCTTCCACAGCGATTTCATCAAAGGGATTCATGGACATCTTGACGTTGTCCAGATCCACCGCGGAATTGTCCGCCTTGACGCGGACCTTGACGTTGTAGTCCACCACCCGCTTTACCGGGACGAGAATTTTCAGGCTCACTGTTCAGCTCCATTCATCTTGTTATCAGGAAGGCGGGCTTCCTCTCCTCCGGCGGCGTGCCGCTCGGTATCTTGATGGAAAACCATCAAGAACAGACTAGCAGTCTTACCGGGGAAGTTTTCCCAACCGTTTTGCGAATGTAACGAATGTTTGCACATTCAGGTGTTCTCTTCCTTATCCGGCAATCCCACAAGCAGCAAGGGGATTGCTAGAGTGTTGCCCCTACACTCGTAATCGCCGCAAGACGCTCGCCATGCCCCCATCGCCCATGAACGGAAATCCCTTCCTTCTCGCCAGTCTGGACAAGATCGACCAGGGCCTGGCCGTTTTCGATGCCAATCTCTGCATGGTGGCCTGGAACCAGCCTTTCATTACCATGCTTGGCTTTCCCGAAGAGCTTGCCTATGTGGGCAGCTCCTTTGAAAATCTGGTGCGCTTCAACGTCATGCGCAACGAATACGGCCCCGGTGATCCCGAGATTCAGGTGGCAAAACGGGTTGCATCGGTGCGCAAGCGGGCATCTTTCCACAGCGAACGCCTGCGCCCCAATGGACAAACCCTCACCATCCATGGCGAACCCTTGCCCGAGGGCGGACTGGCTGTGATCTATACCGACGTAACGGAACAGCGCCGGGCGGCTCAACTCATCGAAGCCCATAAGCACGAACTGGAAGAACGGGTCCTGGACCGCACTGCCGAACTGGAAAAGGCCAATCGGCAACTGACGGACGCTCACCAGGAAAACGTCGATATCACCGCCGCCTTGCGCCGCAGCGAAGGACGGATGCGGCTGATCACTGACACCATCCCTGCCATGATCGGCTACTTCGACAAGGACCTGATCTACCGCTATGCCAACCGGGGCTATTCCGCTTGGTTCGGGCGTCGCAGCGAGGACATCATCGACCACACCGTGGTGGAAGGCATTGGTGAAGCCTTTTTCAACAAGGTGAAAGATCACCTGCTAACAGCCCTGAGCGGTGAACAGGTGAGTTACGAATACGCCCTGGAACGGCCCGATGGCAGCCTGGTCCATGCTCGCAGCACCCTGGTGCCGGAAATTTCTCCCACGGGCGAAGTACTCGGCTGCTTCATCCACTCCTTCGACATCACTGAACAAAAACGCACCCAGGCCGCCCTGATCCAGGCCCAGAAGATGGAGGCCGTGGGGCAACTCACCGGCGGCATCGCCCACGACTTCAACAATATGTTGACGGTCGTCATCGGCAACATGGCCGCCCTGCTCGACAGCCGCGGTGATGATCCGGTCGTGCGGGAATTTCTTGAACCGGCCCAGATGGCCGCCCGCCGCGGGGTTGATTTGATCCGACGGCTGCTCACCTTTTCCCGCCAACAACCCTTGGAACCACAGCCCGTGCAGGTGTCGGAAATGGTCCGCAGCATGACCCGCCTGCTGCGCCGTTCCCTGCCGGAAACCATCAATTTCGACGCAAGGATCGGCGACGAGTCGATCCATGTCATGGCCGACCCCCATCAACTGGAAAGTGCCCTGCTCAACCTGACCCTGAATGCCCGGGATGCCATGCCCAACGGCGGCAACTTCCGCATCAGTTATTCCATCGCGCCGCTGGAGCAGCAACTACGGGAAGACCTGGAACTAGGCCCCGGCGACTACGTCCGTATTCGCGCCAGCGACGACGGCATCGGCATGGACCTAGCCACTCAGGCCCGGGTATTCGAGCCTTTCTTCACCACCAAGGCCTTTGGCTCCGGCAGCGGCCTTGGCCTTTCCATGGTCTATGGCTTTGTGCGCCAATCCGGCGGCGGCATTCATATTGAAAGTGCTCCCAACCAGGGCACCAGCATCGAACTGATATTGCCCCGAGCCGAGGCCTCCTCCCTACCCGACCCGCACTTCATGCATATCAGCGGACGCAACGGGCCAACGCGTCCGCTGGTGTTGCTGGTGGAAGATGATCCGGAAGTACGCAAAGTGGTCCGACTGCAACTCACCGGACTGGGCTACCCGGTACTGGAAGCGAGCAACGGCGACGAAGCCTTGAGCATTGTCGAAAACGTCGCCGACATCGGCATCATCGTTTCAGATGTGGTCATGCCCGGCCAAATCGATGGCCGAGCCCTGGCAAAGACAGTGCGGGAACATCATCCCCGGATATTCATTGTGCTCATGAGTGGCTACGCCGACGGCATGACCACCGACGAAGACAAGATCAGCGGCGTTTCC
The DNA here is from genome assembly GCA_036504515.1 of Rhodocyclaceae bacterium. GTDB lineage: Bacteria > Pseudomonadota > Gammaproteobacteria > Burkholderiales > Rhodocyclaceae > AWTP1-18. Next base: position 190,058 of record DASXVA010000009.1, on the reverse strand, counting down.
CTGCTGGCCAAGCCCTTCACCCGGGAAGAACTCACCCTCATCCTGGAAGGGCGCACGGCCCAGCCAGGACAAACCTGATCAGACCTTGAAGGTGGCAACGTTGCCGGACATTTCCTCCGAAATCAACTGAAGGGAATGAGCCGCCGTCGCGTTGTTGGCGGTAATGGATGAAGTCTCTTCGGCATGGGTCGCAATCACATCGATCCGTTGCGCCACATCGGTAGAGGCCGCCGATTGCTCGGCCATGGCATTGTCGATTTCCCCCACCAACTCCGCCAGCCGGGACGACTTTTCCCGCAGCCCGGCAATCACGGTCCCCGCCTTGATGGCCTGTTCGGAACCGGCCTCTGCCGACGCAACGCCATTGCGAATGCCGGCAACCACCTTGTGGGTGGAGTCCTGAATGGCACTCACCATCTGAATGATTTCTTCCGTGGAGTTGGCCGTCCGCTCGGACAGCTTGCGCACTTCGTCGGCCACCACGGCAAAGCCACGGCCCTGATCCCCTGCCCGGGCGGCCTCGATAGCGGCATTCAAGGCAAGCAGATTGGTTTGATCGGCAATATCCTTGATCACCGCCACCACATTGGAAATCTTTTCCGAGTGCTCGGCCAGCAGTGAAATCTGGGAAGAAGCATCCTGCACCTCCGTCACGACCTTCTCGATACCCTTGCACAGATCACCCACCACCACCTGACCTTCATCGGCCTCCGCCTCCGACTCCTCGGCGAACTTGCGGGCATCCTTGGTGTTCTCGCTGATGTGGCTGATGGAAACCGTCAATTGCTCCACGTTCGCCGCAATGGCAGAAGCCGCCTCGCTCTGGCTGCTGGCGCTATCCACCAACTGCTCCGAGCTATCGGAAAACTGGCGTGAGGCCTGTGACAAAGAAAGGGCATGGGCTTGGGTTTGTTGCAATGTTGCCCGCAACTGAGACTGCATGGAACTCAGGGCATGCACCAGAGCACCTACCTCATCACCACTCTTACCGGGCAATTCCTGTTGCAGGTCTTTAGCCGCAATCCGATTTGCCGCGCTGACCGCTTCCATCAAACGCCTGGAAATCTGGCCGGACATCCAGAAGATGATGAAGGCGGCCACCAGCACCCCAGCCACCAAGGAAGCAATGCTGGCATAAATGGCGCGGCTTGAATAACCATTAACCCTTGCCACAGCGTCATCGGCCAAAGTTCGATTGAGTTTGACCAGCTGGTCGGTCTTGTCCCGCACCTGATTGGCGAAGGTGACCCACTCGGTGCGCCTCAGTTTCTGGGCCTCTTCTTCGTTGCCGGAAGAGATCAGTGCCGCCCCTTTATTAACGGCTCCACTGTACGCCTTGACCGCCTGCTGCAACTCTTCGAAGATTTTTCCTTCTTCGGGTGATGCCACCAGCGGTGCGTAATCCTTGAGTGCTGCGTTCACATCCCCTTCAAGACCTGCCAAAGATTTTTCAATCTTGGCCTTTTCTTCGGCACTCCCTGGCAACATCAACTCAAGACTACGCACCCGGTAGCGCAACCGCTCTTGGCTGATGCGCCCCGCCACTTGCAGGGATGGCAGGTAATTGACGGCCACCATGCGGACCTCTCCACCGATCACCGTCAATTGATAAATACAAAACAGGATGGCTGCAACCAGAACACCACCGCCAGCCAAAAACGAGATAAAAAACTTGGCCCGCAGACTGTAGTTATTGAGTGCGTTCATGATTTCCCCCTTGAATAATTATTTTGTGAAGACTTACTATTATCTGCGCCAGATAAAGGCTCAGTTGGATTGACCTTACAACCCTGCGCACAGTGCAACACTAGACTTAAATTATTCTTAATGAATGGTCAAATTAAGCTTGATTGTGGTTACTGGCAATACCGCGTTGCAGCATTCAATTCGGGAAGCAATCATCCAGCGGTATCATCGTCCCGCACGATTTTTCCACGCACCCCATGAGCACCTCTAATAAACCCCCTTCACGCCGCTGGCCCTTTGTCCTTCTGCTCTCACTCCTGCTGCTTGCCGCCCTGGCTCTAGCGGCCAGTTACTGGGGCTCTCGCATTCTCAAATCCCAGGTGGAAGCAGCCTTGGGGCCCGATGCCGAAATCGGAGCAATCCAGTTGCACTGGCATGGTGTGGAAGTACAGCAGTTGCGACTTCGAGCACCACTGGGCTGGCCGGCAGCGGAGACCCTGCGGGCCGATCGTATCTTCGTCAGCCCCGATCTGACCGGCCTTCTCTCCGACCAGAAAATCCGCATCGCCAGCATTGTGGTGGAAGGCGCTTATCTCTCGGCTCTGCGCACAACCGAGGGCCGTATGCGAGTAATACCCAGCCTGCTGGAACACAAGTCGGCCAAAACGGCGGCCCCCTCCGGCGCAATGCCCATCACCATCAGCAAGGTGATCTTGCAGGATGCGACCCTGGACTTTTTTGATGCAAGTATCCGCACCCCCCCCCTGAAAATCCGTATCGACCAATTGCAGGCATCGGTATCCGACATCGCGCTGCCTGGTCTCAAGGGCCAGAGCAACCTTTCTCTGCAAGGGCGCATCAAGGGCGAGCAGCAGGATGGCAGCCTATCGATTGAAGGCACCCTGGAGGTGGCCAGCCGTGAATCCCACATCGTCACCCGCCTGCGCGGCGTCGATCTGGTGGCGATGAGTCCCTATCTGGTCAAATCGGCCGAGTCCGGTGTGCAAAAAGGCAGTCTCGACCTCGACGTGGACGCTACGGTGCATAACAACTTGCTCCACGCCCTCGGCACGGTGACGCTGCACGATCTGCAGTTGGACGACTCCGGCGGTTTCATGGGCATGACCCGTCGCAGCGCCCTCTCCCTGATGAAAGACCGGGAGAAAAAGATCAGCGTCAAATTTGAGCTAAACGGCAATCTCAACGATCCAAAATTCAAAATCAACGAAAGCTTTGCCGCCCGTTTTGCCGCCGGGATGGCCGATAGCATCGGCCTGAGCCTGGGCGGTATCGTCGAAGGTGCGAGCAACATTGGTCAAAAAAGTGTAGAAGCAGTAGGTGGGGCCTTCCGCAAGCTGTTCGGTAACGCAAAACCCAAAGAAGCGCCAGCGGATGTCAGTGCTAATAAAACGGCTCCCGCACAATGAGTCCTGATTGCTAACACCCACGGCTCTAGCTAAGTAAGAGCCTGTTACCGCCACTTGAATTGTGATTAAGCACGACTCTCTACCGGGTAAAGTCCTTAACAAGCTGCTCCTCGCGCAATGACCTGAATAAACCCGGCCATCGCTGCTACCCTGCCCTTATTGTTCGATTTGTTCTTCCTTCATGCAAAGTCAAAATCCAGACGTTTTTCTTGGCCGCCAACCCATTCTCGACCGGCAGCAGGCGCTGCTGGGCTACGAGTTGCTGTTTCGCACCAGCCATGAAAACTGGGCCGATGTGTCCTCACCAAGGAATGCAACGGCCGATGTCGTTTGCAAGGCTTTCGCCGAACTGGGCCTGGCCGATGCGCTGGGTAACCACCTGGGCTTCGTCAACGTAGATCGCGACCTGCTGTTCGACGATGCACTTCATCTGCTGCCACCTGCTACCGTCGCCCTGGAAATTCCTGCCCATTTGCTGGCTGAGGAAGAAATTCACCAGCGCTGCAAAGCACTGAAAACGACCGGCTACCGCTTCTGCGTGTCCAATGTAGAGAAGGCCATGGACACTATCGAGGCGGTCCGGGATATTGCCAGCTATGTGAAAGTGGACACCGATATCATTTCACCGGCGGCACTGGAGGCAGTGGTCCATTTGCTCAAGGACATTGGTAGCAAACTTCTAGCCTCCCGGGTTGAATCCCAGGAACGCCTGCATCTGTGCGAATCCCTCGGCTTCGATTACTTTCAGGGTTATTTCTTCGCCCATCCGGTGATCATCAAAGGGCAAAAGCTGGACTCCAGCTCGGCAGGCCTGCTCCGGCTGATCAATCTGCTGAGTTCTGATTCTGAATTGCTGGAGCTGGAAGCCGCTTTCAAAGGCGAGCCGGGGCTTACGGTGAATCTGCTGCGTCTGGTGAACTCCGTTGGCGCCGGGACTGCCGTCAAGATCACATCCATTCGCCACGCCATCACGGTCATGGGTCGCCGACAACTTTTGCGCTGGCTGCAACTGCTGATGTTTTCCAGCGGCGGCAAGGCCCACATCAGTAACAATCCCTTGATGCAGCACGCCGCCCTGCGCGGCTACTTGATGGAACAGTTGGCCCAGAGCTGCTTCCCCGGCCGCAAGGATCTCAAGGACGAAGCTTTCCTGACCGGCCTGATGTCCCTGGTTCCTGCGGCGCTAGGAATGGCACTGGAAGACATTCTGGAAAAAATCGCCGTGGCCAGTGAAGTGCGGGCGGCCCTGACTGAGCAGGAAGGGGATTTAGGTTTCTTACTTGCCCTGACGGAACGCTACGACGACAACGATATGCCGGGTACAGCCGCCTTGCTGACACGGCTGGGGGATACCGTTACCTTTGCCACCCTGAGCGAATGCCTGAGTCGGACTCTCGGCTGGGTACAGCAACTGGCGGCCGAAAACGGGGAGTAATCCCCATCATCGGCCGACGGTACGAGTGAAGATTACGTGCGACCGTTCAGATAAGCCGCGAAGGCGCTGCCCACTTCCTTGTGGCGCAGGGCAAACTCCACGGTAGCCTGCAGATAACCCAGTTTGGAGCCACAGTCGTAGCGCACACCATCGTAACGATGAGCCAGTACCTGCTGCTCGCCCAACAAGGCAGCAATGCCGTCCGTTAACTGAATCTCGCCACCGGCACCGGGCTTGACCTGCTCCAGCAGGTCGAAAATGCGGGGGGTCAACACATAGCGACCCACCACCGCCAAGTTCGACGGTGCATCTTCTGGCTTGGGTTTTTCCACAATGGCAGAAATCTGTTCAATCCGGTCCGCCAGGGGCTTGGAGGCGACAATACCGTAGCTCTTGGTGTCCTCCCGGGGAACCTCTTCCACCCCCAGTACGGAGCAGTGGTAGTACTCGTAGGTATCCACCATCTGCCTCAGCACCGCAGGCTTGCCATCCAGCAGGTCGTCGGCCAGGATCACGGCAAAGGGTTCGTCATTGACCACGGGTTTGGCGCACAGCACTGCGTGGCCCAGACCCAGAGCTTCCGGCTGGCGAATGTAGATGCAATTGATGTTCTTCGGGATCATGGTCCGCACGAACTCCAGCATCTCATTCTTGCCGCGGCGCTCCAGTTCGCTTTCCAGTTCGTAGGCCTTGTCGAAGTGGTCTTCAATGGCCCGCTTACTACGACCCGTAACAAAGATCATGTCGGTGATACCGGCGGCAACCGCCTCTTCCACCGCGTACTGGATCAGGGGTTTGTCCACAATGGGCAGCATTTCCTTAGGACTGGCCTTGGTCGCAGGCAGGAAGCGGGTTCCCATGCCAGCAACGGGGAAAACGGCTTTAGTGACTTTTTTCATGATTCCAGTAGTGCTTTCAATTGTGATTCATCAATGACCGGCACACCCAGTGCCAGCGCTTTTTCCAGCTTGGAGCCAGCTTCCGTGCCGGCCACAACGTAATGGGTTTTCTTCGAAACGGAGCCGGCTACCTTACCGCCTTTCGCCTCGATCATGTCCTTGGCTTCATCCCGACTCAGGTTCGGCAGTGTACCCGTGAGGACAAAGGTTTTTCCGGCCAGGGCAGCGCTGACATCTGCTGAGGCCTCCCCTTCGCTCCAGACCACTCCGGCTTGACGCAAGGCAGTAATGACTTCGCGATTGTGGGGCTGGGCAAAGAAATGGGCCAGAGATGCCGCTACCACAGGACCTACATCGGGCACCTGCTGTAACTGCTCCTCACTCGCGGCCATCAAGGCATCCAGATTGCCGAAATAGCGGGCCAGATCCTTGGCCGTTGCCTCCCCCACATTGCGGATACCCAAGGCAAAAATGAAGCGGGGCAAGGTGGTCTGCTTGCTGGTTTCAATCGCAGCCAACAGGTTCTGCGCCGACTTTTCCGCCATTCGCTCAAGATTGGCGACCTGGGGCAAGGTCAGGTGATAAATATCGGCAGCCGTGTGCAGCAACTCGGCATCCACCAGTTGATCCACCAGCTTGTCACCGAGGCCATCAATGTCCATGGCGCGGCGGGCAGCAAAGTGCCACAAAGCCTGCTTGCGCTGGGCCGGGCAGTAAAGACCACCGGTACAACGGGCGATGGCCTCCCCTTCCGGCTTTTCAATGGCAGAGCCACATTCCGGGCAATGGCTAGGCATGACCACTGGAGGCTGCTCGGGCTCCATAGCGAACAGATCATGAGCAGCTGGCTTCATGGGCCGCTGCTCCAGGACAACGGCTACCACCTCGGGAATCACGTCGCCAGCCCGGCGTACGATCACGGTGTCGCCGACACGCACATCCTTACGCTCGACTTCCTCGAAATTGTGCAACGTGGCGTTGGTGACCGTCACACCACCGACGAAGACCGGCTTCAGTCGTGCCACGGGAGTAATAGCACCGGTGCGGCCCACCTGGACCTCAATGGCCTCCACCGTGGTCAGCATTTCCTGGGCGGGGTATTTGTGGGCCACAGCCCAACGGGGCTCCCGCGTTACGAAACCGAGGCGTTCCTGCAGGTCGTAACGATTGACCTTGTACACCACCCCATCGATGTCAAAGGGCAGGCTGTCGCGTTTGGCGGCGATGGTCTGATGGAAAGCCACCAGCCCCTCCGCGCCAAGGGTCACCGTTCGTTCAACGCAAACTGGCAGCCCCATGGCGGCAAAGGCATCAAGGGTATCGCCGTGGGTGGGCGGCAGCGCCCAACCTTGCACTTCCCCCAGACCGTAGGCAAAAAAACTTAGGGGCCGCCGGGCAGCAATATTGGGATCGAGCTGGCGGATGCTACCGGCGGCGGCATTGCGGGGATTGACGAAAGTCTTTTCTCCCAAGCTGCGTTGACGCTCGTTGAGTTTGTCGAAATCGTCCCGACGCATGTACACCTCGCCGCGGACTTCCAGTACCGGTGCCGTTATGCCTTGCAGGCGTAGGGGAATGGAGCGCACGGTGCGTACGTTCTGGGTGACATCCTCCCCCACGGCCCCATCACCGCGGGTGGCTGCCTGGACCAGCACACCATGCTCGTAGCGCAAGCTCATGGCGAGGCCGTCGAACTTGAGCTCGGCAGCGTATTCAATGGCGGGATCAGCTTCGCTCAAGCCCAGTTCCCGACGCACTCGGCTATCGAAGGCCTGGGCCCCCGTGGCTTCGGTATCGGTTTCGGTGCGAATGGACAGCATGGGCACGGCATGTTGCACCTGACCGAATTCCGGCAGAGGCTTGCCGCCGACCCGCAGGGTGGGCGAATCGGCAGACCTCAGGTCCGGGTGTTCCCCTTCAAGGGCCTGTAACTCGCGAAACAGTCGGTCGTATTCCGCATCGGGCACCGTGGGCGCATCCAGCACGTAATAGGCATGGTTGTAGCGGTCCAGGATTTCGCGCAGTTCTTTGGCGCGCTCAGCCGGTGAGATCAAGGAAAAATCCGATGAAACTTAGCGGAACAGCCGCAGGGCACGGCGCCCACCGGCGGGCAACTGATAGCGAGCCATGGCTTGCTGGATTTCGTCGATCTTGCTGCGGATGCTGGTCAAGACATTGTCGGCCAGGGGGCGACGCTGATCATCCACCAGAACGCCGTCCACGGCATCGGCCAACTGGCGGGCGATGGTGACCAGCTTGTCGAAGACGAAGGGCCCTTTGCTGACCCGGGGCACATCAAGCCAGAAGGTGACGCCATGGGTCGTCAGGGTCCGCAATTCATCGGCCACAAAGGGAGCCGCACCGAAATTGGACAGGGACAGCAGGGTATTGCCAACCTCGTCCGCCAGATGGAACAAGCCATCGGGACGCAGCTTGAAGCCATTGGCCTCCATCAGGGCGCGCAATTTGGAACCGGCGAATTCGCCGCCGGTACGGCTCACCACATGCACAGCCATCTGGATATCTACGCTGGCGCAGAACTCGTCGAGGGAGCGGGCATGGGCCAGCACATCGGGCACTGGCGGCGCCACCATCCGGCCACCGACATTGGCAGCAGCAGTTTCCACGGCGCGGATGAAGGGGACCAATTCAGCTTCGGTAATGGCGCCCTGGCGATCCGCCAGTTGCAACAGAAGCTGGACTTCATCGTATTCGAGATTGTCCTGACCGGTGATTTCCTTCCACTGGCTGCGCTGGCGACCAATGCAGCGCAAATGGGCTGCGGCCCGGGGTGGCAGCTTGAGCAGGGGTTCCCAGAAATCGGTCAGGGAACGGGGCTGCTCGAAGGCAACCGAAATGCTCACTTCCACGACGGAATCGGAGAGGGAGTCATCGGGAGCCGAGTTGTCCTTCATGGCCAGGGTTTGCCGGGCGGGACGAACGGGGCGAGGTTCGGAAAGGGGCGGAATGGCGGCGAAACCGGGATCCTTGATGTCTTCCAGTTCCGGCGCCTCGATCACGGGAATCGAACGGCGTGGTGCCTCGGGTTCGGCAAACACCGGTTCGATACGTTGGTCCGCATCACCACTGAAGGGCTCGAACTGGGGTTCAATGCGGCGGTCATCTTCTTCGCCGGAAAAACCATCGACGGAGAGGTCAACGCCCTGCTCTTCAGACTCGGCAGAGCCGTCCTGATCCAGCAGGACATCCGGGTGCTGGCTGCGAAAGACCTTGTCCGCCGCCTTGCGGTGCTTGCGTTCCTGCGCCAGGTTGTAGAGCCACACCACCACCACGGCAATAACGCCGGCAGCAATCAGGGTCAGGTGAAATTCGCTGAGAACCATTTATCTAACCTCGGGAAAATCTGTTCCGGGTACTCGAACAGACTTCTTGCATTTTCGACGATTTACCCGCCATTCCTGCGACAAACTCAGGGGGAAAGCGCCCCTAATTTGGATTCAAGGTCGCTCAGGCAGCCACTTCCTCGGTCAGACGCAGCGCTTCTTCCATATCCACTTCCACCACGCGGGACACACCCTTTTCCTGCATGGTCACACCGATCAACTGGGTCGCCATTTCCATGGCGATCTTGTTGTGGGAGATGAAAATGAACTGGGTGTGGCTGGACATGCGCTTCACCATGCCGGCAAAACGTTCGGTATTACTGTCATCAAGGGGCGCATCCACTTCGTCCAGCATGCAGAAGGGGGCCGGGTTGAGCTGGAACATGGCAAACACCAGCGCAATCGCGGTCAGGGCTTTTTCGCCCCCGGACAGCAGATGGATGGTGGAGTTCTTCTTGCCGGGAGGCTGGGCCATGATCTGGATGCCGGCATCGAGGATTTCCTCGCCGGTCAAAATCAGCTTGGCTTCGCCGCCGCCGAACAGGTCGGGGAACAGTGTGCCGAAGTGACGATTCACCGTATCGTAGGTTTCCTGCAATTGCTCGCGGGTTTCCCGGTCGATGCGACGAATGGCGTCTTCCAGCGTGTTGATGGCCTCGTTCAAGTCGCCGGACTGGGAGTCCAGATAGCCCTTGCGCTCGGTGGCCGTGCTCAGTTCTTCCAGCGCCGCCAGATTGACCGAGCCCAAGGCTTCGATCTGGTTGTTGATGCGGGTGATTTCCCCTTGCAGGCTGGATTCCCGCAGATTCGGGTTGGCTGCCAGATCGGCCGCCAGGGCTTCCTCATCGGCATTTTCTTCCAGCAGACGTTGGCTGAATTGCTCTTCGTTGAGTTGGGCCGCCTGCTGCTTGAGCTTGAGGTCGTTGATCTTGTCCCGCAGCGGGGCCAGGCCCTGCTCCAGCCGCAGCCGAGTTTCGTCCATGGTCCGCAGTTCTGCTGCGGCCCCTTCCAGAGCGTTGCGCCGCTCGGCCATGAGGGCTTCCCGCTCCTGCTTGGCGTTGAGGGAGGACTGCAACTGGTCGAGCAGAATGTCGTCGCTGATGGCAGCCAGCTCTTCGCGGGCGGCTTCCATTTCGCTCACCACCCGCTCCAACTGGCTGCGAGCGGTTTCCATGGCACGGGCATTGTCTTCCAGCTTGGACAGGCATTCCCGCTCGGAGAAGCCGGCTTCCTGGGCTTCCCGGGACAACTGCTGTTCCAGGGCGCGGGCTTCGCGCAGGGCCACTTCGGCCTCGCGGTGCTGGTGATGGGTTTCGTCGAGGCGGGCACGGATGTCATCCAACTGTTCCAGCCAACGGCCGGAACCTTCGTCGGCCCGCATCAGGGAAGTCCGCTCGGCCTCTTCCTGCCGCAGGATGTCTTCCATGTCCCGGTCGATCTGACCGGCACGCTCTTCGTAGCGGGCCTGGGCCTGGGTCAGCTTGAGGGCTTCTACCTGGGCGTTATGGACCCGACTGCGGGCATCCTGCTCGTCACGGCGCACCTGGGCCAAAGAGGTCTGGGTTTGCTGGACTTGCGCCTCGGCTTCCTGCTGGGCTTCCCGGGCGGTTTCCTCTTCCAGCTCCCGGGCTTCAATCAGGGCACTCAGTTCCTCGATTTCCCGCTGACGTTCAATCACGCCGTGGGTCTTGGCATCGGGGACATAGAGGATCAGGCCATGGGCGCTGCGCTGGTGGCCGTCCTTGTTCACATAGATCTGGCCCGCGACGGGCTGCACGGCATCCAGCGCCTCGGCGGGGACGACGTTACCCAGCCATTCATCCAGAACAGCTGCCCAACGGGGATCGTCACAACGGACTTTGGCTCGCAAACTGCCGGCCGGGGCAGCTTGGCCGCCAGCTTGGCCGGGCATGGCCAGGGCCAGAATGCTGGGAGGCGGAGAACTCAGGGCCTCAAGGGCAATATCGGTTTCGGTAGAGAGCGCAGAAAGGCGTTCCCGCAGAACGGCTTCCACGGCGGTTTCCCAGCCGGCATCCACTTGAATGTGTTGCCACAGGGGCTTGGCCTGATCGAGGCCGCGCTGGCGCAGCCATTCGCCGATTTCGCCGGATTGGGCGACGCGCTTTTGCAGTTGGCTCAGGGCGTCCTGCCGGGCTTTGGCTTCGGTCAGTTGGCGGTGGGCCAGTTGCAGCCGTTCCCGGGCCTGGCGCAGGGCGGCTTCGAATTCCGGCAACTTGCCCTGCAAGTCGGCCAGACGCTCCTGGGTCATGGCCAGTTCTTCTTCAGAACGGGCTTCCGCTTCCTGGGAAGCCGCGAGTTGGGCGGGATCGGGGGCATCCAGGGCACCCTTTTCCTGCTCCAGACGCACCCGGCGCTGGGTCAGGTTTTCCAGGGCCCGGGCGGCGTGGCCCTTGTCGGCATCGGCCAGTTTGGCGCCCTGCTCGGCTTCGCCCAGTTGGCGGCGGACTTCCGCCACCGCATCGTTGGCCAGTTGAAGAGCGTCTTCCAGTTGCGGCAAATGGGCGGCGGCTTCTTCATGGCGCGCCACGGCGGCCATCATGCGTTCGCCGGCGTGTTCCTTGAGGGAGTTCCAGCGCTGCTCTTCGGCGGCCAGATGGGTGCTCTGATTACGCCAGTGGGTATCTTCAACCGCCAGTTGGCTGGTGCGGCTTTCCAGGCGTACACGGGAATCCCGCATGTGGCCGATTTCAGCTTCGAGCCGGGTGACCTCGGCATTGGCCGCATACATTTCGGCCTGGGCGTTGTGCAGGCTGTCGGAGGCGGCGAAATGGGCTTCCCGCGCATGTTCGACCCGCGCTTCGATTTCCCGCAACTGGGCGGTTTCGCCTTCAACCCGGTTGATGGCTTCTTCGATGCTGGCGTTCAGCTTTTCCGCATCGATCCGGGCGTCATTGCGCTTCTTGTACCAGAGCAGATGCAGCTTGCGGCTGCCCTCGGCGTGGAGTTCCTTGTACTGGCGGGCCACTTCGGCCTGGGCCTCAAGGCGGACGATCTGGTTGTCCAGCTCGTTACGGATGTCTTCCACCCGGGCCAGATTTTCCCGGGCATCTTCCAGGCGGTTCTGGGTTTCCTTGCGCCGTTCCTTGTACTTGGTAACGCCGGCGGCTTCTTCCAGGAACAGGCGCAGTTCGTCGGGTTTGGCCTCGACGATACGGGAAATCATGCCCTGGCCGATGATGGCGTAGGAACGGGGGCCAAGGCCGGTGCCCAGGAACAAATCAATCACGTCCTTGCGGCGGACGTTGAGATTGTTGATGTAGTAGTTGGAATTGCCTTCCCGGTCGAGCAGGCGCTTGACGGTGATTTCGGTGTACTGGCCCCACTGGCCCACCATTTTGCCCAGGCTGTTGTCGAAGAACAGTTCCACGCTGGCTCGGCTGACTTCCTTGCGGGTGCCGGAGCCCTTGAAGATCACGTCCTGGATCGACTCGCCCCGCAACTCGGACGCCTTGGACTCGCCCAGCACCCAACGCACGGCGTCGATGATGTTGGATTTGCCGCAACCATTGGGCCCCACCACCCCGGCCAGGGGGCCCGGGAACAGCACGGTAGTGGGATCAACAAAGGACTTGAATCCGGCGATTTTGAGTTTGGCTAGGCGCACGCTTTATAAATCAGTAAGTTACGGTTATTCGGGGCTAATAAACCCTTGCATTGGGCCTTTCCCTAGCGGGGTTGCCTCTGCAAAGCGGCTGATTATAAACGTCTTGAGTGATTTCCCAGTCCCAGGGCCCATCCGCCGAGACGGAATTCATGGTGTCATAAAAACGCAGCAGTTATGATGTGCGGTATCCGCTTCCCTTATTGCCGCCATGGTCGATCGTATCAAGCAGCGTTTTGAGGAACTCAAAGCCAGTGGAATGCTGCCCTCCCCCAAGGGAGTCGCGGTGTCCATTGTGGAGATCGCGTCGCAACCCGATGCCAGCCTGAAGGCGGTAACTCACCTGATTCAAATGGACCCGGCCCTGGCGGGACGCATCCTGCATTACGCCAACGTCAGCGGAGGTGGCAGCATGCGCCACATTGCCTCCGTCATCCATGCCATTACCTTTCTCGGCCTGTTTCGCGTGCGCCAGATCGCCCTGGGATTTTCCCTGATCGAAAATTACCGTACCGGCGCCTGCCGCGCCTTCGACTACGGCACCTACTGGGCGACTTCACTTGCCACTGGCATTGCGGCCGAACAGATAGCCCCTTTGGCCCACTGCCCCGAGGATGAAAGTTTCACCTGTGGCCTGCTCTCCGGCGTGGGGCGACTGGCCCTGGCCACAGCCTTTCCCAAGGAATACAGCAAACTACTGGAGCAACACCCCGACGCAGCCACCCTGCGTCAGTCCGAACTGGAACTTTTCGGTATCGACCACACCAGCTTGTCGGCGGAAATGCTGAAAAGCTGGGGCTTGCCGGAAATTTTCACGGAAGCGGTCCATTTCCATGAAAGCCCGACGGAGGCCCCCTTCGCCCCCGGCTCCCGGGCCATGGCTTTGACCTCGGCCCTGCATTGCGCCCTGAAAGTTGCCCAGTTGCTCAATTTTGACGACGCCCATCGCTGGGAACAGGTCCATCTGCTCTACCACGCAGCGGCCCAGCTCGGCCTCGAAACCGCCGATGTCGCGCCCCTGATCGAAAAAGTGGTGGAAAACTGGCAGCAATGGGGCAAGGAACTTCAGCTGGTTTTACCCAGTTACAAAGACATTCCATCTCTGCTCACCCCCCCTGCCGTAATCGCCGCGGAAGGTAACGCGCAGCCCCTGACCCTGCTCCCCATGCGGACAGTGCTCCTGACCCAGCCACCCCATTCTCTGGATACGCTGACCAAGGATCTCGAAGCCTTGGGTTTGCATGTCACCAACGTCCGCTGGGAAGATGCCCACAAAGCATTGATCGACACACTGCCAGATTTGGTGATTGCCGACCTCGGCCAGGGCGGTAGCAAGGCAGATGAGCAGCTGCGGGCACTACGGGCCATGACCGGGCCCAATCTTCATTGCATTGCCTTGATTGCTCCCGAGGCTGAGCCTTCCGTCGCCAAGTTGATGCAGGCCGGTGCCTCCGACTACCTCTGCCACGGCTATCCCCAAGGCGCCCTGCTCGCCCGCCTGTCCAACGCCCAGCGGCTGGTGGCGCTGCAGGGCATGGTTCGGTCCGAGCGGGAAATGGCAGTGGATGTTTCCGAAGAATGGGCCCGCACCAACCGCCGGCTACTCCACGACGCCCTGACGGACCCCTTGACCCAGCTTCCCAACCGCCGCTACGGCATGGACCGTTTTGCCCAGGAATGGTCGGTGGCCTCCAGCAACAACCAGCCCCTGGCCGCCATGATGCTGGACATCGACCACTTCAAGCGGGTGAATGACGAACGGGGCCACGAAATGGGCGATCTGGTGCTGCGCCAGATTGCCGCCGTGTTCGAATCCACCTGCCGCAAGAGCGACTGCGTGTTCCGTTACGGCGGCGAGGAATTCTGCGTAATTTGCCCGAGCACCAACCGCGCCGATGCCACCCATCTGGCGGACCGGATTCTGCTGGCCGTGCGCCAGGAACACTTTGGCATCATTCCCAACAATTTCCCCCTCACCATCAGCATCGGCATCGCTGCCCGCAGCGACTGCCTGCAAGGGCCGGAAGACCTGATCGCTTGCGCCGACAAGGCCCTCTATCGCGCCAAGGAAACCGGCCGCAACTGCACCGCCTGGTTTGACTGAAGCCTGAAGGGCTTGCCATGATGACAGCCGGGAATGACGGCTTGATCAGCGGTTTTCTAAATTTGGCCGGAAGACGCAGCCTGGACGCGGCATTCCATCAGTTGAAATAAATTCACCACTTTTAACGGTTTCCCTTTGGGACGCCCTTGCCCGAAAACAGAATGCCGCTTAACCATGCGCCTCTTGGTGAATTTATGCCCGAGTTTTATGGTGAAAATAATTCACATCAAGCGGCGAAGCGAACCATGGATTGCCCACAACGGCAGCCCTGGTCATAACCGCACACGCCATGACCGCACAGCAACAGCCTAAGCAAGCCGCTGCTGCAGGAAATTCACTCTGTTTGCTTTTATTGCATCAGGCCAGAGGTTGGCTGATGCAGCTTGTGCAAGCTTGCCTGCTATTTCGCCGCCTGGGCTGCAAAGCAGGAATCCAGGCCGTTGAGGGAAGCGTTGCTGCCATTACCACTCAACTTGCACTCCCCTTTTGGGGCAGGAAGGTAGATCTTGTTCCCGGCCGCCACCGTGGCCCGCAATTGCTCGACGGAAACGCCAATGCTGGCAGGATCGACCGGGGGACTGGCAGCCTGGTTAGCGACTGCCTGCTGCCGCCCATGGGAAATGCGCCGGGCCGGCGAATTGGGCCAGTCCGCAAGACCATAAGGGCCGGGGGCGCTGGTCTTTGCGTTCTGTTGCACTGATGGCGGCGCAGACTCGGCCGCCGGCAAAGGCGCAGCAGCCTCCATTTTTGGCAATTTGACCTTATCCCAATAGTGGGCAGTCGTCAGGATGACAACCATCGACATGGCGAAAAGGCCCATCATCAGGGCAAAAATGCCACTTGCCCGCAGCAAGGTTCGAGAAATACCACTCATGAAACAGTCCTTACATACGCTGGGTCGATGTATGACTCATGCAGAAAGCATGCCGACAACAGCTTTCTGGCATGCCCGAGCACGCTCAGTGGGACTCAAGAACCGTGGAATAGCCACTGGCCAACACAATCAACCCGCCCCCCAGCCATTCACGCCAATGCATGACCTCCCCGGCCAGCAGCCAGGAAAACAGGGCCGCGACCACCAGCTCGAACAACATGATGACACTGGCCCGATTGGCCGGCAGCGCCGCTAGGGCGATCTGAACCACCACATTGGCCGCCAGTAGCACCAAACCTATGGCTGCCAAGGTCACCAGCATGGTGCCGTCCAGCTGGGGCATGGCCTGGGGTGGCGCAAAGGCCACCACCACTAATCCAAGCAGGATCACCCCGGAAAAAACGGCCAGGGTTTTGAGTTCCAGGGCCTGTGCCGCTGCCCTTCGAATCAGGACATTTTGTAAGGCAAAGCACACTCCGGCCCCCAGACCGATCCACTCCGACATATTCCGCGGCCAGGGCATCCCCATCGCCGGGTGCCAAAGCATGATCATCGCCCCAAGAAAGGACACGGCCACAACCAGGCCTCCCTTGAAACTGAGCCGCTCTCCCAGCAGGAGGCGGGACAGCAGAATCGTCCACAGGGGCGACAAATAAAACAGCAGCAAGACCCGCATCACTTCGCCCTGGAGCACCGCCAGGACATAGCCCAGGTTGCAGCCCCCCGCCGCCAGGGCCAAGGGGATCAGGTCCATTGAAAACCGAGCGCTCCGCAGGCGATGCCCCCAAAGCACCAGCCCCACAATCAGGGCGATGCCGTAGGTGGTCGCCGTCGCCAAAGCGCCGCCAAGACCCGCCTGTTCCAGCAGGCGATAGGGATACCAGACCAGGCCCCAGACCGTGGCCGCTGTCAATAAACCGGCAACCGCCGTTCCCGGACGGGTATTTGCAGACACTTGCATCGACTTTCTCTCTGTTCTAACCGAACCTTAGCGGATATTTTCTAAGTATTTTTCCGCTTGCCACTGTGTTTTCGACAGGAAGACCAACACTGGTCATCGCCTATAATCTGCGCCTTGCTCAAACAGCCGCCGACCCTCTCGCCGTGAATCCCCGCCTCGACCTGCTGCAACCTTATCCTTTTGAAAAACTTCGCCATCTCTTTGATGGTGTGGTTCCCCCCGCGAACCTCAAGGAAATCAAACTTTCCATCGGCGAACCCCAGCACGAAACCCCTGCCCTGATCAAACGAGTATTGGTCGAAAGCCTGGGCGGCCTGGCCAACTATCCCGCCACTGCCGGGGGCAACCCGCTGCGGGAAGCCATTGCCAACTGGATCGGGCGCCGTTACCAACTGCCGCCCCCGTCCATCGACCAAGTGTTGCCGGTACTGGGTTCCCGGGAGGCTTTGTTCTCCTTTGCCCAGACCGTGATCGACGGCAGCAAGCCCAACGCACTGGCCCTGGGACCGAACCCTTTCTACCAGATTTACGAAGGGGCTGCCCTGCTGGCCGGTGCCAACTACCTGCCGGTCGCCACTATGCCCGAGCATGACTTCGAAATGGATTTCGCCTCCATCAGCGAAGAACAGTGGCAACGGGTGCAAGTGGTTTTTGTCTGCACCCCGAGCAACCCCACCGGCAAGGTAATGGGCCTCGACGGCTGGAAAACCCTGTTCGAACTGTCAGACCGTTACGGTTTCGTCATTGCCTCGGACGAGTGCTATTCCGAGATTTATTTCGACGAAGCCCATCCTCCCCTGGGCGGTCTGGAAGCCGCCCGCAAACTGGGTCGGGACGACTACCGCAATGTGGTGATGTTCTCCAGCCTGTCCAAGCGCTCCAACGTGCCGGGCCTGCGCTCCGGTTTTGTGGCCGGCGATGCAGCCATCATCAAGAAATTCCTGCTGTACCGCACCTACCACGGCAGCGCCATGGGCGCCCCAACCCAGGCCGCCTCTATCGCCGCCTGGAACGACGAAGCCCACGTGCGCGACAATCGTCGCCTCTACGTGGAGAAGTTCCAAAAGGTCACCCCCATCATCGCCCAGCACCTGGACACCAAGTTGCCCGACGCCGGTTTCTACCTGTGGGCGAAGACGCCCATTGCCGATACCAAATTCGCCGTGGAACTGCTGCGCCAGCAAAATGTGGTGGTACTCCCCGGCAGCTACCTGGGCCGGGAGATCAACGGTCTCAACCCGGGTGCCAACTTCATCCGCATCGCCCTGGTGGCGGGGGTGGATGAATGCCTGGAAGCGGCCCACCGCATCGCCGATTTTTGTCAAAAACTCTAATACCCACTGAACTGGAAAATGTCATGACACAAGAACTCCAACAGATCATCGAACAAGCCTGGGAAGACCGCGCCAAGCTGAGTCCCGGTACTGCCCCCGCCAAGATCGGCGAAGCCGTGACCCACATCCTCGGTGAACTGGACGCTGGCAAATTGCGCGTCGCCGAAAAAATCGACGGTTCCTGGGTGACCCATCAGTGGCTGAAGAAGGCCGTGCTGTTGTCCTTCCGCCTGGAAGACAACGTCAAGATGGAAAGCGGCGCCATGAACTTCTTCGACAAGGTGCCCACCAAGTTTGCCCACTACGACACCCATCGTTTCCAGCAAGGGGGCTTCCGTGTTGTGCCTCCCGCCGTGGCCCGTCGTGGCAGCTACATCGCCAAGGGCGTGGTGCTGATGCCCTCCTACGTGAACATCGGCGCCTACGTGGATGAGAACACCATGGTGGATACCTGGGCCACCGTCGGCTCCTGCGCCCAGATCGGCAAGAACGTACACCTCTCCGGCGGCGTCGGCATCGGCGGCGTACTGGAACCCCTGCAAGCCAACCCCACCATCATCGGCGACAACTGTTTCGTCGGTGCCCGTTCCGAAGTGGTGGAAGGTGTCATCGTCGAAGACAACTGCGTCATTTCCATGGGCGTGTACATCAGCCAAAGCACCAAGATCTACGACCGCACTACCGGCGAGATCATCTACGGTCGCGTGCCGGAAGGCTCCGTCGTGGTCAGCGGCAACCTGCCCGCCAAGGATGGCAGCCACAGCCTTTACTGTGCGGTGATCGTGAAGAAGGTGGACGCCCAGACCCGGGCCAAGACCAGCATCAACGACCTGCTGCGGGACTGAAACCCAACCGCTTAGAACACAGAGGGCACAGAGATGGGAAGGACACAGAGAAAGTTTTGCTTTTCTTGCCTTTCTCTGCGCCCTCTGTGCCTCCGTGCCCTCTGTGTTAGAAGCGGTTAACCGTCGTTTAGGAAACCACCATGAGTACGATGCTGCGACTGTTTCAGTTGATGAACGAGAAAAAGGCGACAGACCTTTTTCTTTCCTGCGGCGCACCCATCACCATCAAGATGCAGGGCAATGCCATCCCGGTGAACCAGACCATTCTGGGTGCCGAAGACGTTGTCAATCTGCTCAAGGAAATCCTCACGCCGGAACAGATGGCGGAACTGGAAGAAACCCGGGAACTCAATACCCGCAAGGGCTACCCCGATGTGGGCGTGTTCCGTCTTTCCTGCTTTTTTCAGCGCGGCACCATGGCCATGGTGGCTCGCTACATTCCTGCAGACATTCCCCGTTTTGACGATCTCAAGCTGCCGGTGGCGCTGAAAGACGTGATCATGGAAAAGCGCGGTCTGATCCTCATGGTCGGCGCCACGGGTTCGGGTAAATCCACCTCCCTCACCTCGATGATCGACTATCGCAACGAGAACGTGAGCGGCCACATCCTGACCCTGGAAGACCCCCTGGAATTTCTGTTCAAGAACAAGAAGTCCATCGTCAACCAGCGGGAAGTGGGCACTGATACCAAGGCTTTTCAGATCGCCCTGAAAAACGCCCTGCGTCAGGCCCCGGACGTGATCCTGATTGGCGAAATTCGCGACAAAGACACCATGAGCCAGGCCATCGCCTACGCCCAATCCGGCCACCTTTGTCTTGCCACCCTGCACGCCAATAACAGCTACCACGCCCTGTCCCGCATCATCAGCTTTTACCCCTTGGACAACCGTCCCTCATTGCTGGCCGATCTGGCCGTGACCCTCAAGGCCATCATTTCCCAGCGTCTGGTCAAAACACCGGAAGGTGGGCGGGCGCCCGCGGTAGAAGTCATGCTCAACTCCCGCCACATTGCTGAGTTGATCGAAAAAGGCGATATGGACAGCATCAAGGAGGCCATGGACAAGAGCATGTCCCCGGGCTCCCAGACCTTCGAGCAGGCCCTGTTCAAGCTTTACAAGGAAGGTGTCATTACCCTGGAAGAAGCCAGCGCCAATGCCGACTCGGCCAACAACTTCCTCTGGCTGGTGAACAATGCCGCCGCGGAACAAAGCCAGAAACCGGATACCGCCGACAAGGAACCGACGGAAATCAACGCCAGCGGCGCCACCTTCTCCGAATTCAAGCTGACCTTGGGCGAATAAGACCCGGCAGCATTGGGGCAAATGTCCGCTTCATTTGCAGCTTCATTTGCCCCTCCCACCCCCGCACCGACCATGACCACACCTACCCTATCCCTAGCCCAAGACCTGATTGCCCGCTCCTCCGTCACCCCGGAAGACCAGGGCTGTCTTGACCTTATCGCCCAGCGCTTGGCTCCCTTGGGCTTCAAGATCGAACGCCTGGATGCCAACGGCACCAGCAACCTCTGGGCGCGCAGGGGCACAGAGGCACCGCTGGTCTGCTTTGCCGGCCATACCGATGTGGTACCCACGGGCCCTTTGGAACAATGGACATCCCCTCCCTTCCAGCCCACCATCCGCGACGGTGTGCTCTATGGTCGCGGTGCGGCGGACATGAAGTCCTCCCTCGCAGCCTTTGTGGTGGCGATTGAAAACTTCCTCGCCGCCCATCAAAACAACGCCGGCTCCATCGCCCTGTTGCTGACCTCCGATGAAGAAGGCGATGCCCTCCACGGCACGATCCATGTAGTGAATACCCTCAAGGCCCGGGGCGAAATCATCGACTACTGCATAGTCGGCGAACCCACCTCCAGCATCCGTTTCGGCGACACGGTGAAGAACGGCCGACGCGGCTCCCTTTCGGCCAAGCTCACGGTGAAGGGCATCCAAGGCCACGTCGCCTACCCGGAAAAAGTGAAGAACCCCATCCACCTGATCGCCCCGGCCCTGGCCGAGTTGGCGGCAGAGCAATGGGATGCGGGCAATGAATACTTCCCCCCCACCAGTTTCCAGATATCCAACATCCACGCCGGTACCGGCGCCACCAACGTGGTGCCCGGCACGGTAGACGTATTGTTCAACCTGCGCTTCTCCACAGCCAGCACAGCAGACGGCCTGCAGGCCCGCATCCACGCCATTCTCGACAAGCATCAACTGGAATACGACATTGTCTGGACGCTAGGCGGCAGACCTTTCCTCACGCCCAAAGGCAAACTGGTCACGGTGATGGCTGAAGCCATCGCCGCGGCGACAGGCGTAACACCAGAGATTTCCACCACCGGCGGCACCTCTGATGGTCGCTTCATCGCCGACATTTGCCCGCAAGTGGTGGAGTTCGGGCCACTGAACGCCACCATTCACAAAATCAACGAATGCATCGCAGTCGCCGACCTTGAGCCCCTGGCCAAAGCCTACGAAGGTATGCTGCACGGACTCCTGAAGGAACAGCAGGCATGAGCAACATCACTGATGAATTGATCACCGTCCGCGACTGGCTTCGCTGGGCCGTCAGCCACTTTGAAAAGGCCGGCCTTTTCTACGGCCACGGTTGCGACAACGCCTGGGATGAGGCCGTCTGGCTGGTGCTCCACGCCCTGCACTTACCCCTGGACCGACTGGAACCCTTCATTGACGCCCGCCTCACGACAGCAGAACGCAAGACCGTGCTGACGTTGCTCCAGGCCCGCATCGACAAGCGTGTGCCTGCAGCCTATCTGACCCACGAAGCCTGGCTGGGGGAATACAAGTTCTATGTGGATGAACGGGTCATCGTGCCCCGCTCCTACTTTGCTGAGTTACTGGAAACAGGCCTTAGCCCCTGGTTGGAAGATGCGACGAGCGTCAGTGCCGCCCTGGACCTTTGTACCGGTTCCGGTTGTCTGGCCATTCTCATGGCTAACGCTTTCCCCAATGCCGCCATTGATGCGGTGGATCTCTCCACGGAAGCCCTAGAAGTCGCCCAGCGCAATGTGTCCGACTACGATCTGGAAACCCAGATCGAACTGATCCAGTCCGATGTTTTCGCAGCCTTGGAAGATGAGCACGGCAAGCGTATCTACGACCTGATCATTTCCAACCCGCCCTACGTGACGGAAGACGCCATGAGCGTCATCCCTGACGAGTATCGCCACGAACCCGCCATGTCCCTGGTTTCCGGTAGTGACGGTCTGGATGTGGTGCGCAAGATTCTTGCCGGGGCCGCTGACCATCTGACCGACGATGGCTTACTGCTGGTGGAAGTGGGCCACAACGCCCATCTGGTGGAAGAGGCCTGGCCCCATGTGCCCTTCACCTGGGTTGATGCCCCCAGCGGAGAATCCAAGATTTTCTTGCTATCCCGCCACGACCTGCTGGACCATTTCGCACCGAAGTAGCCTGGCGGACAAGCTGCCGAATAGAAACAGCTCAGCTTTTCAGCGTTTCGCTGGAACCGGCGTTAACCCGGTTCCGTCCTTCTATCTTGGCAAAATAGAGAGACTGATCGGCCCGGCGCAGCAACTCATTGGCCCCATCATCGGGGCTACATTCCGCCAAACCGATACTGACGGTCAAAGCGCCCACCGTTTCAAAACGGTGATGGAAAATTGCCTCCCGCAGCTCTTCTGCCAAAACTGTTGCCCGGGAAACATCGGTCGCTTCCAGAATCAGCACAAACTCCTCACCACCCCAGCGGGCAAGAAAGTCGTTCTCACGGATACGATTTTTGATGACTTGGGCAAACTCGCGCAGCACCTCATCCCCCACCAAGTGGCCGTAGTCGTCATTGATGCGTTTGAAGTGATCGAGGTCGAACATCAACAGACAAAAAGGAACCCCAAGTCGCCGGGAACGGATGATGGTTTCTTCCAGACGATGATTGAGCATTCGCCGGTTCCATAAGCCGGTCAGTTCATCATGGGAGGCATTCTGTTCAGATTGCTGCAACAGCTCCGAAAGTCTGGCATTGGAAACCTCAAGCTCCTGGCGAACTCCGTCAAGCTGAAGATGCGCATCCTTCAAGTCCAGATGAGCGGCCTCCAACTCCCGGCTTGCCCGGTCCCGTCGCAAAATTGCGTAATGGGAGAAGGCCGCCGCCATGATCACGCCGACAATCACAAACAGGGCCACGCGCAATTGCTGGTGCCAGGGAGCCAAAGCATCATCCTTGCTCAGGCCCACCGCAGCAAAAACCGGATAGCCGTCCAATTTGCGCAACGCCACAATCCGTTCGATGTGGTCAATGGGCGACAGGGAAGTGACGATATTTTCCTCATCGCCCTTGAGCACTGAGATTGCAAAGGACGAACCGGATACCACCGTGTTGATTTTGTCTTCAATGATCGGATGCCGGACCAGTATCCTGTTTTCACTGTCGCGCAGAGTGATAAACATGTTCGGCTCGATGCCGACAGTCTTGTAAAAAGCATCAAAAGTCTCGGCTATGCCGAGATTCGCAACCATTACTCCAGCAAAGGATCCATCAGGGAATTCGATCCGCCGGGCTTCCAAAATTCCCCACTTGCCCGTAAGCCGCCCTTTCAGCGGACCGGAGATCAGCGGCGCATTACTGCGCTGACTTTTCAAGGTTTGAAAATAGTTACGATCACTCAGGCTGCTGTCCGGTGATGAGTCGATCGAACTGACAATGACCCGCCCTTCCGCATCTGCGATAGTGATGGAGACCACTCCAGGAAGCCGGTTTAAGTGCTTCACCAATACCTGTTGAAGCTCGACCCGCCGTTTCAGGGACAGCCCCTTGGCATTGCGAAAATCCGTCGCTCCAAGGTGTTCTTCCACCCCTAGCAGCAGAAGATTGACGCGATCAAAGTGAGACGTGGCGTGCTCGGCCACCAGACGAGTCTGCGCCAGCGCCTGTAAACGAACCTTGTTGACTTCGGTTTGGTGGGCATGCCAAAGAATGACGAGCAGGTACCCAATGAAAATACCCACCAGCAGCCACAAACTAACAATCACCGGATTTGCTTTTCTCAGAACGACTCCCGGAACGAATTTGAATGTGACGCAAATAGATCAAATCAGAATAATAGGGATGGCATCCAAAAATGTAAATTCACCTAAAGTGATAAGCAGTCCCTTATGTGCAAGCTAATCCCTTCCATGACAAAAACAAGGACGTTTTATGGCGTCCTTGATGTCTGTTGATCAAGGTCAACCCGAGAGCTAAAGCGGGATACAGGTATTGCACGTGCACAAATCGCAGCAATGCACTGCAGCAAAAAATCACAAATAGATCCGTACACCAAGACAAACTTCTCAGGGCTAATCAGGAGTGCAAAGGAAAACTCCCGCCCTCCTCGCTGACCGGTGTCCTGCTCAATTAGGGGAATGGAAGGCGTGAATAAAAGGAAGAATCTGATCGGCAGGCATGGGCTTCGCGTAGTGATAACCCTGCACCTCATCACAGCCGAGACCTTGCAGCAAATCACTGACCTGGGCAGTTTCCACGCCTTCCGCAATGGTCTTCAAACCCAGGCTCCCGGCCATTTGGATGATGGCGCGAACGATGGCGTCATCCTCCGGGGCATCGGCGAGGGCTCGTACAAAGGACTGGTCAATCTTGAGTTTGTCCACCGAAAACCGCTTGAGGTAGGACAGGCTGGAATAGCCGGTACCAAAATCGTCGATGGACATTTTCACGCCGAGAGCACCTAGTCGATTGACAGTGCCCAGCATGGTATCGGTGTCCTGGATCAGGATGGACTCGGTCAATTCAAGTTCAAGACAATCAGGACGCAAACCGGACTGGGCCAGCGTATCGCTGATGGTCCTTTCCAGATCGCCCCGCAGGAACTGCACGGCGGAAAGATTGACTGCCACAACGAAGGCGCCGAGACCTTGCTTTTGCCATGTCACGAGTTGTCGGCAGGCCTCCTGTAGCACCCATGCGCCCATGGGCACAATCAGGCCGCACTCCTCTGCCACCGTAATAAAGCGAAAAGGTGCAACCATGCCTAATTCCGGGTGTTGCCAGCGAATCAAGGCTTCGACACCAATGACCTGCTTGGTCACCAGATCAATTTGTGGCTGATAGTGAAGAACGAATTCCCCCCGCTCCAGGGCCAAACGTAAGCCGTTGCGGATGCGGAGACGATCCGCAGCATCCTTGAGCATGGTGGCATCAAAGAACCGATAGGTATTGCGGCCAGCTGCTTTGGCGCGATACATGGCGGTGTCAGCCATCTTCAACAAGGTATTGAAATCCTCACCATCGTCAGGATAAATCGCCGTACCGATGGAAACCGAGATCGCCAACTCTTCGTCGCCAATCAGAACCGGCTCCTGGAGCTGCTCAATCAACTTGCCCAGGACAGGTAGTACCGCATCAGCATCGGCCAGTTCCCCCAACACCAGCAGGAACTCATCTCCGCCCTGCCGGCTCACGGTATCGCCCTCCTGAATCAGGCCGGCAATGCGCTGCGCCACGACCTTCAAGGTCAGATCGCCCACGGCATGGCCCAGAGAATCGTTGATATTCTTGAAGTTATCCAGGTCCACGAACATCAAGGCAACCTTGGTTTTCGACTGTTTTGCCAAAGCAACTGCGCTGGCAAAGCGTTCTCGGATCAAGAGTCGGTTGGGCAATTCCGTCAGAGAGTCGTGATAGGCCAAAAATTCGATCTTGGCTTCGGCCTGCTTGCGTTCGGCGATTTCTCCGATCAAACGGAGATAAGGTTCTTTGACACTGGAAACGAAAATCGCCCTGTAGATGAAGTAGTAGGCAATGACTTTGTAGATATGCCCAATCAGGCTGAAGATGTCATTGACGTTCGAGTAAAGCGTGAAGCAAAGCTCGCTCAGAATGGTAATGATGGCCGCCGTAAAAAGATTGGCCGCATCAAAAGCCTCATGCCGTTGAATGCTTCGGTAAAACAGGAAGGCAGCGGATAGCAGGATGCCCACAATGCCGTATTCCGCCGCAATCTTGGTTGCGGTCAGCCCCTGCCCAGCCACAAACATCCTCGGCCACACCTCGGGCATGAACAGTTGCAGATAATCAACAACGGCAACGACGGCCAGTGCGATGAACAGAAACAGATAGCGGGTAATACCCCGTTGCAAGGGTCGCCAGGCGCGCAGGGCAACAATCAACAGAGTAATGGATGCCACGTAACGGGCCGACAGCCAGAAGACAATCGCCTTTTGCGGCTCGGCCGGGGTAATGAAATACGGCATGCCCTTGTAGGAAAGCATATGGACAAAATCAAGCAAGCCCACCGCAAGAAAACCACAGGCCAGAATCTGGATATTGCCCGGGCGCTCCCGGCTATAGGCATTCCAGGAAACGGCAAAAACCAGGACAGCAACCACAATGGCAAAGGACTCGGTGATGGTGTGCTCCAGCAGGGAGAACACCACCTCACTGGTCTTGAGTCCTTCAAGGGGCGGCAGTTGCCAGAAAAGCAAAAACAGAAATGAAAGCAGGATGATCAAGCCCCAGGAAGTCTCGTTTTCCGTCCCTGTGATCATGGCACCCAGCCTTTTGTCAGCCAAGGGATTTGGCAAAGGCTGATGCACACCTTCAGTACTTGTCTCTGGCATGGAGGGCATACTTGTGATCTAAACGGTTCAATTATCCTACTTTATAAGGAAAAAGTAATACTCTCGTAAAACGCAGCGCCTTGTCACCGCTTCATTACAAATTTCCCGTCTGATTCGCTGCGGCAAAAAGAGCCCGGGTATAGGGCTGACTTGGGGCCGCGACCAGGGCTTCCGTTTCGCCTTCCTCCACCAGCACGCCGTCCTTGAGAACAAGAATACGGTGCGCCATGGCGCGAATGACCGCCAGGTCGTGGCTGATGAACAGATAAGAGAGTCGATACTTCTTCTGCAATCCCGTCAGCAATTGCAGCACCTGCTGCTGAATGGAAACATCCAGCGCCGAGGTGGGTTCATCCAGGATCAGTACCCGGGGCTTGAGTATCAGTACCCGGGCAATGGCAATGCGCTGACGTTGGCCGCCGGAAAACTCGTGGGGATAGCGATTGAGAATGGCCGGGTCCAGCCCCACCTCGGCCAGCACAGCGGTCACCCGTTGTTCCCGTTCCGTTGCGGACAATTCGGATTGATGCAGGGCCAATCCCTCGCCTACGATTTCGGCAATGGTCATGCGTGGTGACAGGGAGCCAAAGGGGTCTTGAAACACGACCTGCACCTTTGCCCGCAAGGCTTTCAACTTGGTCTTGTCGAGGCCGGCAATGTGTTGCCCCTGAAACTCCACCTGGCCGCCAGACATGCGTTGCAGGCCCAGTAGAGCCATGGCCAAGGTGGTTTTGCCGGAACCGGATTCGCCGACGATGCCGAGGGTTTCGCCCTCTGCCAAATTCAGGCTGATCTTGCGCACGACGGCGACACTGTCCTTCTTCCACCAGCGCCAACCCGCGGCCTTGCGCGGGAAGCTCACTTCCACATTCGTCGCCTGCATCAGCACCGGCGCATCGACAGCAGCAGGCTCGATTTCACGCCGTGGCCGGCTTTCGATCAGCATGCGGGTATAGGGCTCCCGGGGGCTGGAGAACAGGCGTTCCGTGTCCTCGCACTCCACCAGTCTTCCCTTTTCCATAACCCCCACCCGGGTGGCGAAGGAGCGCACCAGATTCAGGTCGTGGGTAATCAACATCACCGCCAAACCGTATTCCTGTTGCAGGTCCCGCAGCAGGTCCACGATCTGGGCGCGGATGGTGACATCCAGTGCCGTAGTGGGCTCATCTGCCAGCAGCAGCTTGGGTTTGCTGGCCAGGGCCATGGCGATCATGGCCCGCTGTCGCTGCCCGCCGGAAAGCTGGTGGGGATAGCTGTAAAACTTGTTTCCGGCCTCGGGAATACCGGTCCGTTCCAGCAGAGCAATGGCCCGCTTTTCTGCCGACTGGCGGGGCAAGCCTTCGTGCAGTTCAATGGCCTCGACGATTTGGCGACCGATGGGATACAGGGGATTCAGGGCCGTCATGGGCTCCTGAAAGATCATCGCGATCTCGGCCCCGCGAATACCCCGCATCTCCCGCTCGCTCTTGGCCAGCAGGTTCTCGCCATTCCAAAGTATCTCGCCACGGGTTGCCGCATCGGCCACCAGGCGCAGCACGCTGAGGGAGGTAACGCTTTTGCCGGAACCGGACTCACCCACCAAGGCAAAACGCTCGCCGGGCTGAATGGCGAAGCTCACATCCTTCACGGCCTGAAAAGCTTGATCTCCCTGACCGAAGCTCACATCCAGATGACGTATTTCAAGCAATGGCTGACTCATGGAAACACTCATTTGATGTCGGCCTTCCGCGTATCCAGCGCATCGCGCAGGGCTTCACCCATGAAGGTGAGTAATAGCAGGGTCAGCACCAGCACGGCAAAGGTGGACAGGGAAATCCACCATGCATCGAGATTGCCCTTGCCCTGGGACAACAGCTCACCAAGGCTGGGCACCGACGGCGGCACACCAAGACCGAGGAAGTCCAGGCTGGTGAGGGCGAGGATGGAAGCACTCATGCGGAAAGGCAGGAAGGTAATCACCGGCGTCAGACTGTTGGGCAGAATGTGGCGCACCATGATCTGCTGATTGCTCAAGCCCAGAGCTTTGGCTGCGCGCACATATTCCAAAGTGCGATTGCGGTAGAACTCAGCCCGCACATAGTCGGACAGCCCCATCCAGCCGAAGGCCGAAAGCAGCACCACCAGCAACCACAGGCTGGGTTGGAAAATGGAAGCGAAGATGATCAGGAGATAAAGCTCCGGCATGGAACTCCATATCTCGATCAGGCGCTGGGATACCAAGTCGAAACGACCGCCGAAGTAGCCCATCAGGGCGCCAGTCAGGGTGCCGATAATCACACCGATGAAGGTCAGGGTCAGGCCGAATAACACCGACAGGCGGAAGCCATAAAGCAAGCGCGCCACCACGTCCCGCCCCCGGTCATCGGTCCCCAGCCAGTTTTCTGCCGAAGGCGGTGCGGGATTGGGCGACGAAGCAAAGTAATTAAGAGTGTTGAAGGAGTAGTGGTTCGGCGGATAAAGAACGAAGTTACCCGGTTCGGCAAACCGCTGCTTGAGGAATGGATCGAGGTAATCCGCCGGGGTTGGAAAATCGCCGCCAAAGGTGGTTTCCGGGTAGTCCTGTACCAAGGGGAAATACCAGTGGCCTTGATACTGCACCACCAGGGGCTTGTCGTTGCAGAGCAGCTCGGCGCAAAGGCTGAGGGCAAATAGGGCAACGAAAACGAGCAGGCTCCAGTAGCCGAGGCGATGACGACGAAAACGCTGCCAAGCCCGACGGCGCGGCGACAGCGACACGGCCGCAGAGGAAGAACCGGTGGGAGAAAGGGACTGAGTCGGTGCGGTCATGATCGGTTCAGTCAATGGCATCAAAGTGGATACGGGGGTCCACCCAGACGTAGCAGATGTCGGAGATCAACTTGGTAAACAAGCCGATCAAGGTAAACAGGTAGAGGGAGCCCAACACCACCGGATAGTCCCGCCGCACCACGGACTCGAAAGACAGCAAGCCAAGGCCGTCCAGAGAGAACAGGGTTTCAATCAACAGGGAACCAGTGAAGAACGCACCGACAAAAGCAGCCGGGAAGCCGGTGACCAAAGGGATCAGCGCATTACGGAAAACATGGCGCCAGAGCACGGTGCGCTCCGACAGCCCCTTGGCCCGAGCCGTAAGTACGTACTGCTTGCGGATTTCCTCCAGGAAAGCATTCTTGGTCAGCATGGTGATCACGGCAAAGCTCCCCACCACCGAAGCGGTAATGGGCAATGCGATGTGCCACAGATAATCCATGGCCTTGCCCATGAAACTGAGTTGCTCCCAGTTGTCCGAAGTCAGGCCCCGCAGGGGGAACCACTGCACGAAACTGCCGCCGCCGAACAACACCAGCAACGCCACCCCCAACACGAAGCCGGGGATCGCGTAACCGATCAGCACCACAACGCTGGAAAGCGTGTCGAAGCGCGTCCCCGCCCGCACGGCCTTGGCAATGCCCAGGGGCACCGAGATCAGATAGGTAAGGAAGAAAGTCCAAAGCCCCAAAGTGATGGAGACCGGCAGCTTGGAATAGATCAACTCCCCTACCCCCTTGTGCTGGTAGTAGCTCTGGCCCAAATCAAACACCGCAAAGCGTTTGAGCATCATCACGTAGCGCTCCAGGGGAGGCTTATCAAAACCGTAGAGGGCTTTGATCTCTTTCAGCCGCTCTTCATCCACCCCTTGGCTGCCTTTGTAGAAACCGCCACCACCACTGGCCTCGCCACCGACACCTTGGCCGTGGCGCAACTCAATCATCATCTGCTCCACCGGCCCACCGGGGACGAACTGGATAACGATGAAGGTCAGGGTCACCACACCGAGGAGCGTGGGGATCATGAGGAGGAGACGTTTTAGGAGGTAGTTCAGCATTTTGGTCTCTATTAAAACTTAGAACTTACCCACAGAGAGAGGCGATAAATGTCATATAAGAAATACGAAACAATAACTACAAAAACCAACACAACTATCGATACTAAAATTGTTTCCTTTAAAGATTGCTTTACTCCAATGTTCACCGTTGCCTGTAGCTCATTAGTTTGCACAGAGGACATTAATTCCATGGAGTGACCGGATCTACTGAACATTGTTCGACCACGGTTTACCTTCAATACTTCTTCGCTTGATGGCACCACAATACTTTGATCAGACAGTGCAGCTTTCTCTTTGAGAAGGGAAATTTCAAGATGAAGTTTTTCATTCTCTAGCTGAGTTTTCTTAACTTGGCGCAATTGGATTGCAAAACCAACAACTCCAGCAACTGGTGTTGCTATTGAGAGCAATGCAATCCAAAAAGACTGAATATCCAAAGTACTTACCCTTTTACTTCGACCACCAAGTACTCAACACCCACTCCTGGGCGGTGTAGTACAAAGGTAATGTCTGCGGAAAACCCAGGCCGCGCTTGTAGGCCACCCGATGGGTATTGCTATAGAACTGGGGAATGACGTAATGCCCCTGCATCAACACCCGATCCAGAGCGCGGCTGGCTGCCGACAAATCTTCCCGCGTCGTGGCCCGCAGTACTTGCTGCACCAGAGCATCTACGGCGGGGGAACGAAGCCCCATCATATTTTCCGAGCCCTTCACGCCGGCACTCTGGCTGGTGAAACGATCCACCAATTCGTTGCCGGGGCTTTGGGAGGTGCCGTACATGAAATGGGTTACGTCGAAATCAAAGTCTTCCAGCCGCTTCTGGAACAGGGCATTGTCGATGACCCGCTGGCTGGCCTTGATCCCCAGCCGTTCCAGATTACGGGCAAAAGCGCCATCCACCCGGGTTAATACGCCGTTATCCAGCAGTTCGAATTCAAAGGCTTCCCCCTTTTCATTGCGCAGGGCGCCGTCGCGATAGGTCCATCCCGCTTGGGCCAGCAGCTCCCGCGCTTTGCGCAAGTTGTCTCGCAAACTGGAAGGCGGCTTGGTGCTTGGCGGAGGAGCCAGAGGACCGAAGACGCTAGGTGGTACCTGACTCCGTAGAGGATTAAGCAATTTCAGTTCATCCGCTCCGGGCAAACCACCGGGGGTACTGACGGCGGCCAGGTCGGTGTTGGCAAAGAAACTATCGATCCGCGTGTATTGTCCAAAGAACAACTGCCGATTCATCCACTCGAAATCCAGGGCCAAACCCAAGGCTTCCCGCACACGGATATCTTGAAACAAAGGCTTGCGCTGATTGAAGATGTAGCCCTGCATGCCGGCAGCGTTGCGATGGGGAAATTCGTAACGGATCAAATCACCATTACGAAAGCGCGGCCCCTGGTAACCCCGGGCCCAGTTTTTGGCACGGAACTCGAAACTCACGTCGAAGTCGCCAGCCTTGAAGGCTTCCAGTTGGGCCGTGTCGTCCTTGTACAACTGGAACACCACCCGCTCGAAGTTGAACATGCCTTTGCGCACGGGCAGGTCTTTGGCCCACCAGTCGGGATTGCGACGGAAGGTGATCGAACGACCGGGATCAAACTTTTCAATCAGGTAGGGGCCACTGGAAACGGGCTTTTCAAAACCCAGCTTGTCGAAGGTGATGGTCTTGCCATCGGCCTGACGGCCCCAGGTTTTGGAGAAAACCGGCATGCCGCCCACGATCAGGGGCAGTTCGGCATTGGCGTTCTTGAACTCGAAACGGACCTCCCTTTCCGACAGCACCAGCACCTTGCTCACGTCGGCAAAGACGGAGCGATACATGGGGCTGGCGACCTTGCTCATCAGGGTGTCAAAGGAATCCTTCACATCCTGGGCCAGGACAGGTAGCCCATTGGAAAAGCGGGCCTTGGGATTGAGGTGAAAGGTGACGGAGAGCTTATCGGCGGCAACGCGAATATCGTCGGCCAACAGGCCGTACATGCTTGCCACTTCGTCACTGGAGCCCGCCGCCAGGCTTTCGAACATCAGGCTGCCAACGCCGGGAGCCTGGATGCCCTTGAGGGAAAAGGGATTGAACTTGTCGTAACCGGTCTGCTGGACGGGCGACAGCACCAGCGTACCGCCTTGGGGTGCGGCAGGATTGACGTAATCGAAGTGAGAGAAGCCCGCTGGATATTTAGGCTGACCGTACTGGGCAATACCGTGGGCCGCCAGCGCCGGCATACCGACAATTGCCAGCAAAACCACGCCCAGGAAAACGGCTAGCTGGGGCAGACGAACGAAAACCGGAGCATTCATGGGGCCAGTACGGGGCATCGAAAATCAATCGGGAAAAGGAAAAGATCTGCACGGAGCAGCATCATACCGGGACAGGTCCTTGAGAATGACTCCCCGGCTTTCCCGCAGAAGCCCTATCGACTCACAGAATTTAAGCAATCACTTATAGCAAAGCCGCACAGGGAGCGGGTTTCCGGGAAAACCATACTCGCCTATATGGATGAGAGTGATTAACATTAGCTAAATAAATGCTTAGCCTTGATTAATGACGGGGTCCGTGCGATTCTTCAGCCATTCATCATCGGGAGCAAGCCATGAAAGGCGACAAGAAAATCATCGACATCCTCAACGGTCTGTTGGCCGGAGAGCTAACTGCTGTGGACCAATATCTGATCCACGGCGAAATGTATAACGATATGGGCCTGCCCCATCTGGGTGAAAAAAGCCTGCACGAATCCGATCACGAACGTCAGCATGCCCGTGCTCTGATCCAGCGCATCCTGTTCTTGGAAGGCACCCCCAACCTGTCCAAGCGCGATGCGTTGAAGATTGGCAAGAATGTGTCTGCCATGCTCAAGGCCGACCTGGATGTGGAATACCACGTGGTCAGCGAGTTGAAGAAAGCCATTGCTGCCAGTGAAAAGGCCCAGGACTACGTGACCCGCGACATGTTGTTGGTGCAACTGGAAGACACCGAAATGGATCACGCCTACTTCCTGGAAAAGCAGATTCGCCTGATCGACTTGGTCGGCCTGCAGAACTACCAGCAAAGCCAGATGAAGCCCGGCCAGCCAGCTTAAGGAGACGCCTCAGTGAAAACAGACAAGAAGATCATCGACATCCTCAACAAGGTCCTCAAGAACGAACTGACCTCCATCAACCAGTATTTTCTCCATGCCCGCATGTTCCGCAACTGGGGTCTGGAAAAGCTCAACGACTACCAGTACAAGCAGTCCATCCGCGTCATGAAGGAAGCCGACGAAGTCATCGAACGCATCCTTTTCCTGGAAGGCCTGCCCAACCTGCAAAGCCTGGGCAAGCTGCTGATCGGCGAAAACGTGGTGGAGTGCCTGCAAGGCGACTTGACCTACGAAAAAGAAACCCAGCGTCCCCTGTTGATCGAAGCCGTGGCTCTGTGCGAAACCTTGCAGGACTACGTCAGCCGTGATCTGCTGACCGAGCTGCTGGAAAAGTGTGAAGAAGCCATCGACTGGTTGGAAACCCAGCAAAGCCTGATCAAGGAAGTCACACTACCCAACTACCTGCAATCTCACATGGAGCCCGGCGGCGACTAACGCTACCAACTCCTCTGAAAGCCGCAGCTTTGTCTGCGGCTTTTTTATTTGCGCGCAAAAACCATGAACGAAATCGACGAAACCAGCAAGCCGACGCTCCAACCCAATCCACCCAATTTCTGGCGTTGGGTCTGGCGCATTGCGGCCCTTGCCGTGTTCTTCTACCTGCTGGGATATTTCAGTAACCCAATCACCACACCACTGATGTGCAAGATTTACGGCTGACCGTCAATGCTGAGCAAATCTGATTCAAAGCGGGTCAGCAACCCCACAGCCTGCTGGGTTTGAGCTAGCTCCCGTGCCTGACTCAGGGAAGCCTGTGCCTCATCGACACGCCCCCGCTTATTCAGGCAGCGGCCCTTGAGCCAGAACAGGTCGGCCAGGCAGTACTGGTCTTCGTTGAAATCCGCCTCCCGTATGCTCACGTCCAGCAGGCGTTCTGCCTCAACCCACTCCCCCTGCTCCACCAAAGCATGAACCGCAATCCAGCGGGATGTGGTGATGCCGGCCTGATAAGCCTGCTGCATCATTGCCGCAGCCCCAAAAAGCACACGAGTATCTGCCAGACAGCCTGATTTAGCCTGAGCCCACAGCAGGAACAAGCTACTCACCCCCTCCCAGAGAGGGAAGCCATATTTCTTGGCCAGGGCCAGGGATTCGCTACCCAGCCGTAATACGTCATCCACCGAGCCTCGGCACCAATGCAGTCCAACGGCGAAATTCAGCGCAAAACATAAGGCATGGGCACGCTGCCCTTTACGGGCAAGCTCAATCGCTTCTTTTGCCATGGCAACGGCAGCCACCTCATCCCCCAGGAACCACAGATTCCAGGCATAAAAAGCCCGGCAGGTCACTGCCGGGTCATCAACACAATAACGAAGGCGCTCTTTTGGGGGAACAACGTCTGCCAAGGCGATGCCCTGCTTTTGGTACAAGCTTGCTTCTTCCAACTGCCCGCGCCAAAACAAGGAGTTGCCCAAGGCAAAACTCGCCATGAGTCGCTCGGGCTCAGTTTCAGCCAACGCCTCCAAGCGGCGGGCAATATTCAGCCCCTCCACCTTGCCCTGAGAACTGCCCCCCATGTAGCTGCCACTGAGGGCCGTAAACTGGATTTGTCTGCCTTCAGCAGAATTAGTGGGGATCGCTTCGATTTTTTTTGCCAACTCGCTGAAGAGCGTGTGGGCAAGAGGAGAGCCAAACCCCTGGGCCACTTGGGCCGCATAGCCCAACCGCAATTGGACGGTTTGGAAAAAGTGGTCGTCGCCGTCTTTACCCATTTTCCCAAGCATGGACAGGGCCTCTTGAAAGCAGGCGACCGCATCACTGGCGAATTCCCGCGCCGTGGCCGAAAGCCCGGCCTTGACCCACCATTCCGCCGCTTCTTTCCAGCATTCAGCGAGCGAAAAATGGCGGGCGACATCTTCTGCCGAATACCCGCCCCGTATCTGGAACAGCCGGGCAGCCCGTTCATGCAGCATCTTGCGTTGAACGTGAGGAAGGCTGGCGTAAACCGTATCCCGGATCAGGGCATGATTGAAGGCAAATATTCCGGTAGAAAAAGCATCGACTAGACGCTGGGCGATGGCCCGCGATAAAGCGGCTGCGACATTGGCGTCCGGCAGCAAATCGATCAGGGTTTGGCGGCTGAATTGACTGCCCAGTACGGACGCCGCCCGCAATACATCCTTGGCAGGACCAAGGCGGTCCAGTTCCCCTTGCAGCAACTCGGTAATGGGCAGCAGGTGATGATCCCCTTGCAGCCAACTTTTGACCAGGCGCTCCAGAAACAGGGGGATGCCTCCTGCAGAAGCGGTAATACGCTCGGCTTCAGCAGGAGGAATGCTGTTCTCTGAATCCAGTGCCTGCACCAGCGCCAGAGACGCCTCTTTGTCCAAGGGGGGAAGATCAAAAATACGCGTCAATTCAGCGGGGCAATCGAGCGCAATTTCGGGGCGAGTGGTAATGGCGAGTAAAACCTGCTGATGGCCCAGGCCCCGGATAAGGACACCGAGCAACTCCTGCGTTGCCAGATCCGACCAGTGATAATCATCAACAACCAGCAAGGTTGGCTGCTCTGCCACCATCTGCTCCACCAGTTCGATGATGGCGGAAAACACTGCACTCTTGGACAACAACTCGTCGGAAGCAAGACCGGCATCACCTTCTATCAAGGTCATGAGCGATTCGCGGCTTTCTGCCGAACAGTCAGGAAACCGCTGTTCAAGAAGCTGCGACATTTTTGTCCGGCGCGTTCCCGGATCATCTTCACGGGAGATGCTTGTGTAGGTCTCCAGCCCAGTCAACACCGGCGAGAGGGACTGATGCTGGCACTCTAGCCGGCATACGATGCGATGGGTCTCACCTCCCTGGGCCTGAATCCACTGCGACAATTCCTCAACCATCCGCGTCTTACCAAGGCCTGCCGGGGCTCGCAGCACTGCGATGCGGGAATGGCCTGAACAAACCTCCTGCCACAAAGACTGCAACTCAGCGGACTCTTCCTGGCGCCCGGCAAAGGGCGTAGCCCTTTGTTGCCCCATCACAAGCTCGGCGGGTGGCGCTGGCATTAGACGAGAAAGCTTGTAGTCCCCCTCAAACCCAGAGAAATGCTCAGTGCCCGCCGCTTCAAATTCGAAGCTTGTTTCCACTTGCAATGAGACAGCCTCGCTGACCAGAATCTCTCCGGCATCGGCTTTCCAGGCAATTGCACTGGCAAGATCAGGACTTTCGCCGATGAGATGGGGACTCCCGGGCATAGCCCGAACCAGAACCTTTCCTGCACTGATCCCGATATGGGGCGCAAGCCTCAGGACTGGGCTTTGCTGAATGTCGCTGGCAACCAGCAAAGCCCGCTCAGCCGAGCGTTCAACGCTGTCGCCCAAACCGAAGACGGCCAGCAAGCCCCGCCCAGCCGTAGATGCCATCGTGCCGCCCCGTTGCAGGATGAGCGCCTGGACATTGGCAATCACCTCCGCATCAACCGCGTAGTTCTCCTCCTTGCCCAGCCGGAAACCGCAATAGAGACTCACCAGCCAGCGCAATTCCGGCATTGCAGTAGCGGTGGCGCGCAACGAAGCATGGCGGCGGTCCGACGACTGCAAGATCGAGTCGCGCAAAGTGATCAGGCGACTGTCTGGAGCAGTGCCGCAATCGGTTTCCAGACGGTGCCTCAAGGAGTCAAACGCTTCCAGTGCAGCCGGGCCATCGCCCGACTCCAGCAACAGGGTCATCAGCATTTCGGTGTGATTTGCAACCAGAGGAGCCGCCGATACCAGCAGCCGTGCCGTACCAATGGCGGCACCAAGACGCCCCTCCTCCCGTTGTGCGCGACAAACCTGTTCCAGCAAGACAACGCTTTTCGCGCGAAAACTCAACCGGGTCGCCTCAAGCCAGGCATCGAAATCCGGTGTATCCGTCAGTTGCAAACCTTCGAGGAATTCGCCACTGAGGCTTGCCATCAACGGCTCTACTTCTTTTTGCCGCCACTGCCGGCCATCGGGCTCATCGGAAACAACACGATTGAGGATGGTGTCGGACAGCAGGGAAATATCGATCCGTACCCCGGAGAGCGGATTCAGGATGATGCCGTGATCGTCCTTTTGCAGCGGGGACACCGCAGGCGAAACATTCAACACGGACGTCAGGTTGTTCAACACCTGTCGCAGGTTGGTGCGCGCCGCAGCGGTATCCATTTCAGGCCAGAGCAGATCAGCGATTCTTTCGCGGGATTGCCAGACTCCCGCGTTCGCTGCGAGGTAGCCCATCAAGGCGAAGCCCTTGCGGTATTTGATCTGGCGCGTCGTATCTTCATTGCCCAAGCGGATTTGAGACCGCCCCAGCAAAGTCAGGGACAAAGCTGTCCTTTGCTGCTTTACCAAAATACTTTGTTCACCCTTACCTGCACTCACCGTTCATTACCTCGAGTTACTTCACCTACCTGCGCACAGAAGCCCGCCCCTGGGTCCGGCTTGCCCAGTCGTATCCAAGCGCACATCCACTAAAGGTCACTAGACTACCGTGCATCCGAAAAATCCGCACATAGTCATTTCTGTGACACAGAACAAATCTCACATCGGCTCACCTCACGACCATCCTAGTAGTCACCTATCAGCCAATGTCAGCGCATGCCGGATCATTCTGCCTATCGCGAACCCTGACCTTTATAATCTCGTCCTTTCCCGCAACGCCTCTATTCCCCGTGTCCGCTTCAATCCCTGCGTTGTTGACGCAGCTCTCCGCTTTGGCTCTGCCCAAGGCCGGTTTGCGTCTTGATCTGCCCTCCCTTGCTGGTTCTGCCGACGCCCTGGCCATTGCCCAGTTGGCGAAACCCGGGCGCTTGCTCACGGTGCTGACCGCCAGCCCCCTGGACGCCCAGCGGCTGCACGAGGAGATCAAATGGTTCGCGCCAGGGCTACGGGTGCATCTGCTGCCGGACTGGGAAACCCTGCCCTACGACAATTTCTCACCCCACCAAGATCTGATCTCGGAACGCCTGGCCACCCTCTATGCGGTGAGCCAGGGAGAGTGCGACCTGTTGCTGGTGGCCGCAGCGACGACCTTGACGCGCATGGCGCCCACCAGCTTCATGGCCGCCCATACCTTCTTCGTCAAGAAGGGCGACAAGCTGCATCTGGACAAGCTCAAGGAGCAACTCACGGTGGCCGGCTATGCCCACGTGACCCAGGTGGTGGCCGCCGGCGAGTACAGCGTGCGCGGCGGTCTGGTGGATCTGTTCCCCATGGGCACAGCCCTACCCTACCGCATCGAGCTGTTCGACGATGAAGTGGAAACCCTGCGCACCTTTGATGTGGATAGTCAGCGCACCCTTTACCCGGTGCCGGAAATCCGCCTGCTGCCAGCCCGGGAGTTCCCCTTGGGCGAAGCGGGCCGTAACAAGTTCCGCCAGCGCTTCCGCGAAACCTTTGAAGGCGACGCCTCCCGCATCGCCCTCTACAAGGACGTTTCTAACGGCACCCTGCCGGCAGGCATCGAGTATTACCTGCCTCTGTTTTTCGACGAAACGGCTACCTTCTTTGACTACCTGCCCAAAGACACTGCCCTGCTGCTGCACCACGACGTGCCCGCCGCCATCGCCGAGTTCTGGGCCGACACCAACGGCCGTTACAAAATGCTTGGGGGAGATCGTTCCCGCCCGGTAATGACACCGGGGGAACTATTCCTCAGCGACGAACAGTTCTTTGCCGCCACCCACCAGTACCCAGCCCTGCGCCTGACCAATACAGGCAAGGACGAAGGCAAACCCCTGGCCACAGGACTGCCCTCGGTAGAAGTCAATCGCAAAGCAGACGAGCCTCTCACCGCTCTTAAAAACTTCCTGCAAAGTTTCAAGGGCCGGGTGCTGTTGCTGGCGGAATCCGCCGGACGACGCGAAACCATCGCCGAATACCTGGCGGAATACGGCCTCAAGCCGGTGACCTGTGCCGACTTCGCCGCCTTCCTTGAAGGCGAAGCAGGCTTCATGCTGGGCATCGGGCCGGTGACGGGGGGCTTTATCCTGCCCGAGCAAAGCATCGCCGTCATTACCGAGAATGAGCTTTACGCCGCCACCGCACGCCCCCGCCACAAGCGGGAGACTGCCCGCCGCGCCAATCTGGAAGGCTGGCTGCGGGATCTGTCGGAACTCAAGATCGGCGACCCAGTAGTGCACGAGAACCACGGCATTGGCCGTTATCAAGGCCTGGTGCACATGGACTACGGCTCCGGCAGCGAGGAATTCCTGCATCTGGAATACGCCGAAGGGGCCACCCTCTACGTGCCTGTGGCCCAGCTCCATGTGATCTCCCGCTACAGCGGCGTCGATCCGGAAGCCATCGAGTTGCATCGCCTTGGTTCCGGCCAATGGGAAAAGGCCAAGAAGAAGGCCGCCGAACAGGTGCGGGACACCGCCGCCGAACTGCTGCATCTCTACGCCCAACGGGCTGCCCGCAAGGGTCACCAGTTCGACTTCAAGCAACACGATCTGGAAGCCTTCGCCGACGGTTTCGGTTTCGAGGAAACCCCAGACCAGCAGACCGCCATCAATGCGGTGGTGGAAGACATGCGCTCCGGCAAGCCCATGGACCGCCTGGTTTGCGGCGACGTGGGTTTCGGCAAGACCGAGGTGGCCCTGCGCGCCGCCTTTGTCGCCGTGGCCGGCGGCAAGCAGGTGGCGGTGCTCTGCCCCACCACCCTGCTGGCGGAACAGCACTACCAGAACTTCGCCGACCGCTTCGCCGACTGGCCGGTAAAGGTGGCAGAAATCTCCCGCTTCCGCTCCGCCAAAGAGCAAGACGAGGCCATCAAACTGCTGGGCGAAGGCAAGATCGACGTGCTGGTGGGTACCCACCGCCTGCTGCAGAAGGATGTTTCTTTCTCCCGCCTAGGCCTGGTCATCATCGACGAAGAACACCGTTTTGGTGTGCGCCAGAAAGAAGCTCTCAAGGCCCTGCGGGCCGAGGTGGACATACTGACCCTGACCGCAACGCCCATCCCCCGCACCCTGGGCATGAGCCTGGAAGGCCTGCGGGACTTCTCGGTGATCGCCACGCCGCCCCAGAAGCGGCTGGCGATCAAGACCTTCGTCAGCAAATGGAGCAAAGGCCAGATCCGCGAAGCCTGCCTGCGGGAATTCAAGCGCGGCGGCCAGGTGTACTTCCTCCACAACGAGGTGGACACCATCGAGAACATGAAGGAACGGCTGGAGGATTTGATGCCCGAGGCCCGCATCGTGGTGGGCCACGGCCAGTTGCCGGAGAGAGAGCTGGAGCGGGTGATGCGGGAATTCACCCAGCAGAAGCACAACATGCTGCTCTGCTCGACGATTATCGAAACCGGTATCGACAATCCCCACGCCAACACCATCATCATCAACCGCGCCGACAAGTTTGGCTTGGCCCAGTTGCACCAGTTGCGCGGTCGTGTCGGCCGTAGCCATCACCAGGCCTATGCCTACCTGCTCACGGACGAAAACGCCAAGCCCAGCGCCCAGGCCCAACGGCGGCTTGAAGCCATCACCGCCATGGAAGAACTGGGCTCCGGTTTCTTCCTCGCCATGCACGATCTGGAAATCCGCGGCGCGGGCGAGGTACTAGGAGACAACCAGTCCGGCGAGATTCACGAAATCGGCTTTGCCATGTACACCAACATGCTCAATGCCGCGGTGAAGGCCC
This sequence comes from Rhodocyclaceae bacterium, assembly GCA_036504515.1. Taxonomy (GTDB): domain Bacteria; phylum Pseudomonadota; class Gammaproteobacteria; order Burkholderiales; family Rhodocyclaceae; genus AWTP1-18. Next base: position 149,353 of record DASXVA010000009.1, on the reverse strand, counting down.
TCAAGGACGGCAAAGCCATCCCCGACCTGACCCAGCCTTTGTCGGTCACCTCCGAGATCAATCTACGGGTGCCGGCCCTGCTTCCCAACGACTACTGTCCCGATGTACATGAGCGGCTGACCCTCTACAAACGCTTCGCCAACTGCGACAGCGAAGACGAGCTGCGGGACCTGCAGGAAGAACTGATCGACCGCTTCGGCGAACTACCCAACCAGGCTCTAAGCCTGCTGGAAACCCACCGTCTGCGCCTGCTCTGCCGCGCCGTGGGCGTATCCAAACTGGATGCGGGCGAGAAGTCCATGACCCTGCAATTCGTCCCCAATCCGCCTATCGAGCCGATAAAGATCATTCAATTGATCCAGAGCGACCGCAGCTTCAAACTGGCGGGGCAGGATAAACTCACTTGGCTAAAGGCCACAGCTACGCTGAAAGAGCGGGTTGCGGCCCTCAAGGACCTTTTCAAGAAATTGGCAAACTGACATGCAACAGACCGAAAACCTGAACATCGAAGCCTTTGAACCCATGGCCACCCCGGAAGAAATTCTGGCCCGGGTGCCCATGACTGCGGCTGCGGAGAAAACCGTGCTGGCGGGCCGTCAGGCCCTGGAGGCCATTCTTGATCGACGCGACCCGCGCCTGTTTGTGGTGGTGGGCCCCTGTTCCATTCACGACCCGGTGGGCGGCCTGGATTACGCCCGGCGTCTGAAGAAACTGGCGGATGAGGTTTCCGACCGCATCATGATCGTGATGCGCGTTTATTTCGAGAAACCCCGCACCACTACCGGCTGGAAAGGCTATATCAACGACCCGCGCCTGGATGACTCCTTCCGGGTTGAAGAAGGCATGGTCAAGGCCCGGGAATTCCTCATGGCGGTCAATGAGCTGGGCTTGCCTGCGGGCACAGAAGCCCTGGACCCGATTTCGCCCCAGTACCTGGGCGACTTGATTGCCTGGACTGCCATTGGCGCCCGCACTACGGAATCCCAGACCCACCGGGAAATGTCCTCTGGCCTCTCCACGCCGGTAGGCTTCAAGAACGGTACCGACGGTTCGGTGGAAACGGCGCTGAATGCCATCGTTTCCGCTTCCCGCCCTCACAGTTTTCTCGGCATCAACGCCCAGGGCAAGACTGCGGTCATTCGTACCCGGGGCAACCGGCACGGCCACTTGGTACTGCGGGGCGGCGGCGGTCGGCCCAACTACGATACGGTCAGTGTCACGATTGCCGAGGAGGGCCTGAAAAAAGCCAAGCTGCCCACCAACATCGTGGTGGATTGCTCCCACGCCAACAGCTACAAGAAACCCGAGCTGCAACCCCTGGTGATGACCGATGTCATCCACCAAGTACGCCAGGGCAATCGCTCCATCGTCGGCCTGATGATCGAGAGCAATATTGAAGCAGGCAACCAGAACATCCCTGCGGACCTGAGCCAGCTCAAGTACGGCTGCTCGGTCACAGATGGCTGCGTGGCTTGGGATACCACCGAGACCATGCTGCGGGAAGCATATACGGCTCTGGAAGGAGCTCTGGAGACGCGCAAGACAGTATGAACCTGATTCTGCAAGGCAGTTCCGCCCTGCCTCCGGCGGTTATCGACACCTTGGCCCGCCTTGCGCGAGCCAAGGCGGTGGAGCCCATCAGTGCCAGCGCCGTTCGTCTGCGCAGCGCCCAGCCCTTCGATGATCTGGCCCGCCACTGTGCCGAGACGGGTTTGGACTACGCCTTCATGCCGGAAGGGCTGAAACTCAGCGACATGAAGGTATTCATCACCGACATGGATTCGACCCTGATCAATATCGAGTGCATCGACGAAATTGCCGACATGAATGGTTTCAAGGCCGAAGTGGCCACCATCACCGAAGCAGCCATGCGCGGCGAACTGGACTTTGCCGAGAGCCTGCGGGCCCGGGTGAAGCTGCTGGAGGGCCTTGAAGAAGCTGCCCTGGCAAAGGTCTATGAAGAGCGGCTACAACTCAACCCCGGTGCTGAAGCCTTGCTGCAAGGCCTGAAGGCAGCAGGTGTGACCACAGCCCTGGTTTCCGGCGGCTTCACCTTCTTCACGGAAAAGCTCAAGGACAAGCTGGGCTTCGACCATGCCTGGGCCAATGTGCTGGAAGTGGAAAACGGCAAGCTCACGGGCCGGGTTCTGGGCGACATTGTCGATGCCCGTGCCAAGGCAGCACGACTGGCGGAGTTATGTGCAGCTCGCAATGCCGGGCGGGACCAGGCAATCGCTATTGGCGATGGCGCCAACGATATTGAAATGCTGATGAACGCCCGTATTGGCATCGCCTACCGAGCCAAACCCATTGTTCGCGAAGCTGCGTCCTGCGCCTTTAATCATGCGGCCCTTGACGGGATTCTCTGCCTGTTTGAATAGAAGGTCGTCCGCAAAAACAAAAAAGCCTGGCTAATTGCCAGGCTTTTTTACGCCCTCGTTGCCGAAGATCCGGTTTCAATGCTGATGGCCGTGATCGCCATGCACATGACCGTGATTCAGTTCTTCAGCCGTTGCGGGACGCACATCGGCAATCGTGCAGATGAAGTTCAACGCCATGCCGGCCAGGGGATGATTGCCGTCGACAACAACCTTGTCGTCGGTGATATCGGTGATGGTGTAGAGCTCGTCATCATCGCCATCTTCAGTGCCACGCTCGAACTGCATGCCGACTTCAATGTTGTCGGGAAACAGGTTGCGGGATTCGATCAATACCAGTTCGGCATCGTATTCGCCAAAGGCGTCATCGGGCTCAAGGCGAAGCTCAAGCTTCTCGCCGGTGTTCTTGCCCTGCAGGGTTTCTTCAAGCAAAGGGAAAATGCCGTCATAGCCACCGTGCAGGTATACCAAAGGCTGAGCGCCCTCGTCCACCATGTTTCCGTCGATATCCGTCACCTGATAATTCAGTGTGACGACTGTATTTTTTGCGATTTGCATGCGTTCTTTCCGGAACCATTGAGTTCCTTGACCAGTTGAAAAACTTGCGCCGCATGCCCCTTGGGGCTTACGTCGTAAAAAGCGTGGCGGATGACGCCATTCCTATCGATGATGAAGGTGGAACGAATCACGCATAACTTGCGGTGACCGTCCTTTTCCAACATCTTGCTCACCCCGTACTTGCGGCAGACCTCACCATCAGCGTCCGACAACAAGCGGATTGAAAGGCCGTGTTCATCGCGAAAATCGGCGTGGCGCAAAAAGTCATCCCGGGAAACGCCGAGGATTGTGCATCCAAGCCGCTTGAAATCATCCTCATGGTCGCTGAAATCAATTGCCTCCAGCGTACATAGGGGCGTACCGTCCTTTGGGTAGAAAAACAGCACAGCATGCTGTTTCCCCTTCAAGGAATCGAAGTCAAACCATTCCATGTCCGCATCCGGCAGCATGAAGGCGGGGGCACTTTGTCCTGGGTGAAGCACCATGTCGTTCCCCTAGTTTGAGTCGACGGGGCCATTCTAACCGAGGCTTTCAACCCTTTGGCAAGCCTCAAAGTGGACATGTTTCAACCGGATTACAGGGATGAAACATGGCGTGAAAGGCTTGGTTAAGACAAATCAACGTCCGTTATAATCGCGCGGTCTTTTCATCGGGGTACTGCAATGGGTTTTCTTGCCGGAAAAAAAATTCTGATTACCGGTTTGCTTTCCAACCGTTCCATCGCCTATGGCATAGCCAAGGCCTGCCATCGTGAAGGGGCCCAACTGGCCTTCACTTACCAGAACGAACGCTTTCAGGAACGCGTTGCCAAGTTTGCTGCCGAATTCGACAGCACACTGACCTTCCCCTGCGACGTCGCTGAAGACTCACAAATCGACGAACTCTTTGCCGAACTGGGCAAACAGTGGGACAGCCTTGACGGCTTGGTGCATTCCATTGCCTTTGCACCGGCTGAAGCAATCGAAGGTGATTTTCTTGATGGCATCAGCCGGGAGTCTTTCCGCATTGCCCACGAAGTCTCCTCCTACAGTTTTCCGGCCCTGGTTAAAGGCGCCCGTTCCCTGTTGCTGAAGGGTAGCAATCCTTCTGTTCTTGCCCTGTCTTACCTGGGTGCAGAACGGACGATGCCCAACTACAACACCATGGGCCTGGCCAAAGCCAGTCTTGAAGCTGCAACCCGCTACCTGGCCTTCTGCCTCGGCCCTCAAGGCGTACGAGCCAATGCGGTCTCTGCTGGCCCGATCAAGACACTTGCCGCCTCCGGTATCGGCAACTTCGGCAAACTGCTGGCCTACAACGCCCACCATGCCCCTCTTCGCCGCAATGTAACCATCGAGGAAGTCGGCAATGCTGCCGCCTTCCTGCTGTCCGATCTGGCTAGCGCGATTACCGGTGAAATCATGTATGTCGATGGTGGCCTCAATACCGTAGCCCTGGGCAACTCCGACCCGATGCCAGCCTAAGCGCACAGGAAATACCAAAAGAAAAGGGAGCCCAAGAGGCTCCCTTTTCTTTTTCTCAAAATAACTCTTAGCGCTTGCGGAACTGCGCTGGCCGAGCTGCCGAAGTCGCGGCCTTTTCGTCTTTATGACGAAAACTGATCCGAGCCTTGGTCAAGTCGTAGGGGGACATTTCCAGGGTTACGCTGTCACCCTCAATGATGCGGATGCGGTGCTTGCGCATCTTGCCAGAAACATAGGCAGTCACTTCCATACCGTTTTCCAGCGTCACGCGAAAACGCGTATCCGGTAGAACCTGGGCAATCGTGCCCTGCATTTCAAGAACTTCTTCCTTGGCCATTAAAGCCTTTCCCGCGTCCAACAATGCAGCATGCAGAGGACACGCATGAGTGAATCCATAACCTGTAGACGAGAAAAGCCCGGCGAACCGGGCTTTTTCATAAGACTTGAAGCAGAGCGCGCTTTATTCGGGACGAATGTTAGCGGCTTGCTTGCCCTTGGGGCCATTCACCACATCAAAGGTGACCTTCTGGTTTTCGGCCAGAGTCTTGAAGCCATTGCCTTGAATAGCGGAGAAGTGAGCGAACAGGTCGTCGCCGCCTTCATCGGGAGTAATAAAACCAAAACCTTTGGAGTCGTTGAACCACTTAACGGTACCAGTTGCCATGATTGACAGCTTCCTTTAAAAAAATGTAATCGGGTAACACTAATGCACTACCCAGGGGAAACGAGAATCAAGACTGAACAGCTGACAAACTGGAGTACCTAAGGCACAGCGTAGGCGCTAATACACAACCTGAAAATCCCGTGAGCAAGAGTATGGGGCCACTTTGCGGATTAAGCAAACATTATTTCTGCATTGCAATCCAAATATATTGCGGGATAACAACGGTCCCGATTATTGCCAAGCTGAAATGAACTTTTGCCAGTGCTCAGTGCCTGATTCGGCCAGGATTGTCAGAGATTCCCGAACAAGGTCAACCTCATCTTCATACTCTGCAGCGGTCAGTTCCCCCCGCATTTTCCTGAAGCGTAAATAGACCAAATAGGTGTTCACGACATCGGTTTCGCAGTAGTCACGAATGTCATCAATCTTGCCATCCTGCCACCCTTGCCAGACAGCCGAACCATCCATGCCCAGTTTACCGGGAAAGCCCATGAGCTTGGCCAGATCATCCAGGGGGGCACTGGCGCGAGGTTGGTACATTGCCAACAGGTCCATAAGGTCCAGGTGGCGAGCATGGTATCTGCTGATGTAGTTATTCCACTTGAAGTCGCTACGGGTGCCCTCCCCCATATCCCAGTAGCGGGGGGCAGTCACACCATGGATCAAGCCCCGATAGTGGAGTACTGGCAGGTCAAAGCCACCGCCGTTCCAGGACACCAGCTGGGGAACATACTTTTCGATGCCCTTAAAGAACATCTGGATCATTTCGGCTTCCGTTTGTTTGGGCTCGGCCAGGGAAACTACCTTGAAGCCTTCATCACTACGCAGGACAAAGGAAATCACGGCAACCCGTTGTAAATGATGAGGCAGGAAATCACTACCATTCTTCGCCCGCTGCTTCTGGAATGCGTATTCAGCGACTTCACTATCGGAAAGCTCGTCCGGCAGTTCGTGGAGCACCCGCAGTCCAACGATATCGGGAATAGTCTCGATGTCAAAAACAACGACTGGCGTCATGCAGGGAATACACCGGTAGAAAGATAGCGATCACCCCGGTCACAAACGATGGTGACAATCACCGCGTTTCCCACCGTAGCAGCGATACGTAGCGCGACATGAAGCGCTCCTCCCGACGAAATCCCGGCAAAGATGCCCTCTTCCGCCGCAAGGCGACGCGTCATGATTTCAGCCTCGCCCTGACTTACATATTCAATGCTGTCCACTCGGGCTTTATCGTAAATCTTAGGCAAGTAAGCCTCGGGCCATTTGCGGATACCGGGAATCTGTGAGCCATCCTCTGGCTGACAGCCAATGATCTGTATCGCCTGATTCTTGTCCTTAAGGTAGCTTGAGCAGCCCATGATGGTGCCAGTGGTCCCCATGCTGGACACAAAATGGGTGACAGTACCGGCAGTATCTCGCCAAATCTCCGGCCCAGTCCCCTCAATATGGGCCATGGGATTATCAGGATTGCCGAACTGGTCGAGCATGATGCCCTTGCCATCCTGCACCATGCGCTCAGCCAAATCCCGGGCCGCCTCCATACCGCCCGCCTTGGGCGTAAGAATCAGTTCGGCACCGTAGGCCTTCATGGTCTGACAGCGTTCCACACTCTGGTTTTCCGGCATGATCAAGACCATGCGATAACCCTTGATGGCCGCCGCCATGGCGAGGGCAATACCGGTATTGCCCGAGGTTGCCTCAATCAGGGTATCACCGGGGTTGATGGTGCCCCTGGCCTCAGCCCGGACAATCATGCTCAGGGCAGGCCTGTCCTTGACCGAGCCTGCGGGGTTATTGCCTTCCAGCTTGGCAAGAATCACATTGTTGCGTTTGGCGTTGTCCTCTCCGGGTATCCGCTGCAAACGGACCAGAGGCGTATTGCCGATAAAGGATTCCAAGGTCTGAAAGACGGGGCGCTCCATGGCTTATTTTTCCAGCAGGTTTTGTACGTACTTACTTACGCCTTGTGCCACGCTATTGAATTCGTCGCTATAGCCGGCTGCACGCAAATTGGAGAGGTCGGCCTGGGTAAAGCTCTGGTACTTGCCTTTGAGCGCCTCTGGAAAGTCCACATATTCAACAATACCCTGCGCCACAAGCTCAGCAAGGCTCAGCACGGACTTGCCTTCGGCTGTGCGGCAGGCATTGACCGTAGCCACTGCGACATCGTTGAAAGGTTGAGCTCGCCCCGTACCCAGGTTGTAAATGCCGGAAACGCCGGAATCGAGGAAGTGCAGATTCACCTTGACCACGTCTTCTACATAAACGAAGTCACGGCTTTGCTCGCCATTGCCGTAGCCGTCATTTCCTTCAAACAGCTTGACCTTGCCTTCAGCCCGGTATTGGTTGAAGTGGTGAAAAGCCACGGAGGCCATGCGCCCCTTGTGCTGCTCCCGAGGACCATAGACGTTGAAATAGCGGAAGCCGGTAATCGGTGCAGTCGCTTCAGGCAAACGGCGACGGACGATTTGATCAAAGAGAAACTTGGAGTAACCATAAACGTTGAGCGGTCCCTCATGGGAGCGCTCTTCCTTGAACACCTGACCGCCACCGTATACCGAAGCAGAAGAGGCATAAAGGAAAGGAATATCCTGCTCCTGACACCAATCCAGCAAAACGAGAGAGTATCGGTAGTTATTCTCCATCATGTACTTGCCATCGGTTTCCATGGTGTCGGAACAGGCACCCTCATGGAGAACCGCTTCCACAGCACCGTCAAAGATGCCGTGTTCAGTCATGTGCAGGAATTCATCTTTGTCCAGATAATCCGAGACTTCGCAGTCCACCAGATTTTTGAACTTGTCTGCCCGCTTGAGGTTGTCCACCGCGATGATGTTGGTAACACCCCTTTCATTCAGCGCACGAACGATATTGGATCCGATGAAGCCGGCAGCGCCGGTAACGATGGTGTAGAGAGACATGGTCAGTCCAGTTGTTTCATTTCTTCAAGTGTAGCAACAGCCGTACCCAGCTTTGCCACAACGATGCCTGCAGCGCGATTAGCCAGCGCCATGGCCTCTGACAGACTGGCTCCGCTGGCCAGCATAACGGCCATCGTGCCAATCACTGTGTCGCCTGCGCCGGAAACGTCGTAAACCTCACGAGCTTGAGCCGACTGGTGGGTCTGGCCATCTTCCGCAAAAAGCGTCATCCCCTCTTCCGACCGCGTCAACAACAAAGCTTGCAAGCCTAGTTGCCGCCGCAGGCCCTGGGCTTTTTCGGTTAACTCGTCTTCATCTTTCCAACGACCGATCACTTCCCGCAGTTCAGATCGATTGGGTGTGATTACCGAAGCGCCAGCGTATCGGCTGTAATCATCCCCTTTGGGATCCACCAGAACCGGCTTGCCTGCCGCCCGGGCCAGTCGAATCATTTCAGTGATATGGGTCAGCCCCCCCTTGCCGTAGTCGGAAAGGATGACGACATCGCAATTGGGCAGTCGCTGTTCAAACTCGGCAAGTTTGGCTTTGAGTACTTCGTGGTCCGGCCAGTTTTCGAAATCGATACGGATCAACTGCTGCTGACGAGCCACAACCCGAAGCTTGACGGTTGTATTGAGTTTGGCGTCTTCCAACAGGCTGGCATCAATGCCCGCACCCGTCAGCAGTCGCGCCAAGCTCTGGCCTGCCTCATCATTGCCCACCACGGACAAGAGACTGGTTTTTGCCTGTAACGCGACGCAATTGCGGGCCACATTGGCAGCACCACCGGGACGATCTTCGGTCCGCTCAATTTTGGCGACGGGGACCGGTGCTTCGGGAGAAATCCGCCCCACATCGCCAAACCAATAACGGTCGAGCATGACATCGCCCACGACCAATACCCTGGCCTTGGATGTATCAGGAATATGCATAGAAGACTTACTTTCGGCCAATAGGGAAATACTCCAGACCGACCTTGCGCGGGTTTTGGGGATCGTAAAGATTACGACCATCAAAAATCACCGGGGATTTGAGTTTGCCTTTGACCGCCTCGAAGTCAGGAGCACGGAATTCCTTCCATTCAGTAACGATCACCAGCGCATCCGTACCTGTCAGGGCATCCATGGGGCTATCCGCGTACTCGATACGGGTTTCCCCTTCGAAAATCCGCTGGGCTTCATGGGTAGACACAGGATCGTAGGCCCGAACTTTTGCGCCCCGGGACAATAGATCGGCAATGAGAACCCGGCTAGGCGCTTCACGCATATCGTCGGTATTCGGCTTGAAAGCCAAACCCCAAAGGGCGAAGGTCATGCCGGACAGGTCGGCACCAAAACGCTTGACGATTTTCTGGGGCAGCACAGTTTTCTGGGCATCGTTCGCAGCTTCCACCGCCCGCAGAATTTTCAGCTCTTGACCAGCTTCACGGGCAGTGCGCTCCAGAGCCTGGACGTCCTTGGGGAAACAGGAACCGCCGTAACCGCAACCGGGATAGAGGAAGTGATAACCGATACGGGGATCAGAACCAATGCCCTGACGCACATTCTCGATGTCAGCCCCCAGCTTTTCGGCCAAATTGGCCAGTTCGTTCATGAAGCTGATGCGAGTGGCCAGCATGGCGTTGGCAGCATACTTGGTGAGCTCAGCAGAACGCACATCCATCATGATCAGACGTTCGTGATTGCGCTGGAAGGGCGCATAAAGCTGGCGCATGAGTTCAATGGCTTGAGGATCTTCGGCACCGACAACAATGCGGTCCGGTTTCATGAAGTCCTCAACAGCAGCGCCTTCCTTGAGAAACTCAGGATTAGAGACCACGCTGTATTCCGTCTTGCTGCCGCGCTGTTGCAATTCGTCGGCAATCGCGGCGCGAACCTTGTCCGCTGTACCGACGGGAACCGTACTCTTATCCACCACCACTTTGTAATCAGTCATGTGCTTGCCGATGTTCCTGGCAGCTGCAACAACGTATTGCAGGTCGGCAGACCCGTCTTCATCCGGAGGAGTGCCCACCGCAATGAACTGGATGGTGCCGTGAGCCACAGCATCTTCCACATTGGTCGTAAAACGCAGACGGCCAGCATCCACGTTCTTCTTGACCATGGCCTCTAGTCCTGGCTCATAGATTGGAATACCACCTTCCTTGAGAATACGAATTTTGTTCGCATCCACATCCAGACAGAGAACATCATTTCCCACGTCGGCTAAGCAAGTACCGCTAACCAAACCAACATAGCCAGTACCAATGACGGTGATTTTCATAAATCAATACCTCAGGGAGTCAAGTCAAATTCTTCAGTGCGCTTGGGCGGATAGGTTTCCCAGCCACCACATCCAGGACAGCGCCAATAAAACTGCCGGGCTTTGAAGCCGCAACTATCGCAACAGTAACGGGCAACACGGCGAGTATGGCCGTGAACCAAATTCTTGATCAACTCCAGATCGGCTCGTCGTTCAGGCGGTGCCAGCAGGATCTGGGATTCCAACAGTTTATTTAACCCAAGCAAAGTTGGATTGCGGCGCAACTCATCCCGCACCATTTTGTAGGATGCCTCGACGCCGCCTAACTCCTGTTCTGCTCGCACCACTACATCAAGCAGATCAAGAGAGGAATGCCGCTCCAGATAGCCGCGCAACAGCTGCAAGCCCTGTTCAGGGCGTCCCAGCTTGCGATAGGCTTCCATCAACTTTTCGGCCACGAGGGCTAGATACACAGGACTCTGGGTTTCCACCCGACTCCAGGCTGTGATGGCCGACTCCACATCACCTTGCTGCCAAGCCACGTCCCCCTGAAGAATGTTCGCCCGTACACATTTCCGGTTGGCATTGAGCGCAAAGCCTAATTGTTTCAGGGCTTCATCGCTACGACCATGCAGCAGTTCTGTTGAAGCCAACTCGCAATGGAATTCCGCGATTTCCTTTTGCCACAAATGTTCGGCGTGTCCCGGCAAGCTTTCGGCAATGGTCACCGCCTTGGCCCACTCTTTTTCCTGCTGGTAGATTTCCAGCAGGAACTTGAGGGCCTCTTCATCTCTAGCGGTATTGCGCAGCTTCAGGAAAATATCTTCCGCTCGATCCAGCAATCCGGCTTTCAAATAGTCCTGCCCCAACTCACTCAGGGCATGAAGACGCTGCTCATCGGAAAGGCCATCCCGATCTACGAGGTTCTGGTGCACGCGAATAGCCCGGTCCGTTTCACCTCGACGGCGGAACAGGCTACCCAGGGCAAAATGCAACTCAATCGTTTCGGTATCAAGCCGGGCCGCTTCAAGAAAGGCTTCAATGGCCTTGTCCGGCTGCTCATTGAGCAGAAAATTCAGTCCGCGAAAATACGATCGCGGCAAAGCGCGGGATTCCCGCACCAGATGTTTGATGTCAATACGTGCAGCAATCCAGCCCATGATAAAAAAGGCAGGGAGGGCCAGCAACCACCAGAGATCAATTTCCACCGTTAGTATTTTTCTTCAATAAATCAGTTTGTGGTCGAGGCTTCATCGGCACCCGAATCTCGTTTCAACCGGGAAATTTCCCTGCGCTGTGCAACAAACGTTGCAAAGAATGCGGTCAATCCTAGTACGACGCCAAGAACAAAGGCCGCCAACAGTACCAAGGATAACGGTGCAACGAAAGACTGATTGAAGAAAAAGCGTAGATCAATCGGGCCACTGTTTTTGATGGACAAGCCAAACAAGGCAATGAACACCACTAAGCGCAACAACCAGAGCAAAAACTTCATGGCATTTTCGTCAAAGTAAAAACGGGCGGCATCCCGAGGGAAAACCGCCCGCCAGTTCCAGCGTTCGTTAACACGAACACCCCATGGGATACAGACTAGGCCGCAGGAAGATCCACACGTTCCCGCAACTCCTTGCCGGCCTTGAAATGGGGCACGTACTTTGCAGGTACTTGCACCTTCTCACCCGACTTGGGGTTACGCCCCGTACGGGGAGGACGGTAGTTCAAAGCAAAACTACCAAATCCTCGAATCTCGATGCGATCTCCCCGCGATAAAGCGTCGGACATAGCATCGAGAATCACCTTTACCGCATAGTCCGCATCCTTAGCCACCAGCTGGGGGAAACGTACCGCCAGTCTGGCTATCAGCTCGGATTTGGTCATGGGATTGCGCCCTCGGCTCAGTTTTGGTTGAGCTTAGCCTTGAGCAGGGCACCCAGATTCGTGGTGCCGGCAGTCCCGGTGCTTTCAGCCGCAAGTTTTTGCATCGCAGCGTTCTGCTCGGCCTGATCCTTAGCCTTGATAGACAGGCTGATGGAGCGGGTCTTGCGATCAACGTTGATAATGACAGTCTCGAGGGAATCACCTTCCTTGAAGAGGGTGGTGAGATCTTCGACGCGGTCACGAGCAGCTTCGGAAGCACGCAGGTAACCTTCGACTTCGCCACCCAGATCAATCACGGCGCCCTTGGCATCAATCGTCTTGATGGTGCCGGTAACCAGGCTGTTCTTGTCGTGAGTTGCAATGAAGCTGGTGAAGGGGTCGCCATCCAGTTGCTTGATGCCGAGGGAGATACGTTCCTTCTCCACATCGATGGCCAGCACAACGGCTTCAACTTCGTCACCCTTCTTGTAGTTCTGCTTAGCTTCTTCGCCAACAGCATTCCAAGACAGGTCGGACAGATGCACCAGACCGTCGATACCGCCGGGCAGGCCAATGAAGATGCCGAAGTCGGTAATGGACTTGATCGCGCCCTTAACCTTGTCGCCCTTCTTGTGGTTGATAGCAAAGTCATCCCAAGGATTGGACTGACATTGCTTCATGCCCAGGGAGATACGACGACGCTCTTCGTCGATTTCCAGAATCATGACTTCAACTTCATCACCCAACTGAACAACCTTGGTGGGATGAATGTTCTTGTTGGTCCAATCCATTTCGGAAACGTGAACCAGACCTTCGATACCCTGTTCGATTTCAACGAATGCGCCGTAGTCGGTCAGGTTGGTGACCTTGCCGAACAGGCGGGTACCGGAGGGGTAACGACGAGCGATGCCCACCCAAGGATCTTCGCCGAGCTGCTTCATGCCCAGGGAAACACGGTTCTTTTCCTGGTCGAACTTCAGTACCTTGGCAGTGACTTCGTCGCCAACATTCAGCACTTCGCTGGGGTGACGCACACGACGCCAGGCCAGATCGGTGATGTGCAGCAGGCCGTCGATACCACCCAAATCCACGAATGCGCCGTAGTCAGTGATGTTCTTGACGATACCCTTAATGATGGTGCCTTCTTGCAGGGTTTCCAGCAGCTTTTGACGCTCTTCACCCATGGAAGCTTCGAGCACGGCACGGCGGGAGAGCACAACGTTGTTGCGCTTGCGGTCGAGCTTGATGACCTTGAATTCGAATTCTTTGCCTTCGTAAGGAGTCGTGTCCTTGACGGGGCGGGTATCCACCAGGGAACCGGGCAGGAAGGCGCGGATGCCGTTGGCCATGACGGTGAGGCCGCCCTTGACCTTGCCGGTCACCAGACCCTTGACCAGGATGCCGTCGGTGAGAGCCTTGTCCAGATCATTCCAGGCAGCGATACGCTTGGCCTTGTCGCGGGAGAGGCGGGTTTCACCGTAGCCGTCTTCCAGCATTTCGATGGCGACTTGCACGAAGTCGCCGGGGGCGGCTTCAATTTCGCCTTGATCGTTGCGGAATTCTTCTACAGCGATGAAACTTTCAGACTTCAGGCCGGCGTTAACAACCACATAGTTCTGGTCGACGCGAACCACTTCCGCCGTGATGACTTCACCAGCACGCATTTCTTGGCGGGCAAGGCTTTCTTCAAAAAGGGCGGCAAAGCTTTCGGCAATAACTGCTGACATAGATTTGGACTTTCACAAACACCGTCGCGAGACGGCAGGTTAGTTGTACACCATCAGGACAGCGGGCGCCGTCCTGACACCAAACACACACAAAGCGGTTCAACCAAGACGGTTCCGGGCCCAGCCCATCACCATCGCAACAGCCTCATCTATGGAAAGGGCCGTCGTTTCAAGCAGTTCCGCATCTGCGCATTTCTGCAGGGGAGCCACACTACGTGCGGCATCGCGGGCATCACGCTCGCGCAAGTCCTGCAAAAGGGCGGTCATGTTAGCAGCAAGGCCCTTTCCGATCAACTGTTTATAGCGCCTTTCCGCCCTGGCTTTGGCGCTGGCGGTCAAGAAAACCTTGACCTCGGCTTCCGGGAAGATCACGGAGCCTATATCGCGGCCATCCCCCACCAGCCCCGGCCAGCGCCGATAGGCCCGCTGCCGGTCCAACAGGGCAGTCCGCACCGCCGGTAAAGCAGCAACTTTTGACGCACCGACACCCATTTCTTCGGTACGAATGGCCTCGGTGACATCGTCACCGGACAAGGTAATTTTCTCGCCTTCAAACTCGGCCGGTAGCGTCGCCGCAATCGCGGCGACCGCCGGCTCATCGGCCCAATCAACCCCGGCTCGCTGCGCAGCCAGAGCCGTCAGGCGATAAAGGGCACCGCTGTCCAGCATGTGAAAACCTAGAGCCTGAGCCACCCGAGCAGCAACGGTACCCTTGCCGGAGGCGGAAGGGCCGTCAATGGCGATGACCGGTGCCGTCACCTGGGCATAGGCATCAAAGTAGTCGGGGAAGGTCTTGGCAACGCATTTGGGGTCGAGGATGCGCACAGGTACGCCGCCCAAGGTCGCCAAAGACAGGCACATGGCCATGCGGTGGTCGTCGTAGGTAGCAATTTCAGCCTGGGGAATAAATTTGGCGGGCTTGTTTACTTTGATGAAGTCCGCCCCCTCCTCCACCACCGCACCAACCTTGCGCAACTCGGCGGCCATGGCGGCAATGCGATCCGTTTCCTTGACGCGCCAACTGGCGATATTGCGCAGGGTACAGGGGCCATCGGCGAACAAAGCGGCGACCGCCAGGGTCATGGCCGCATCGGGAATGTGATTCAGGTCCAGATCGAAGGCCTTCAGTTTGCCGTCCGCCGGCGCCCGGGTTTCTATCCAATTTGGCCCCATTTTGATGCGAGCACCCATTTGTGCCAGAGCATCGGCAAAGGCCACATCGCCCTGGATGCTGTCTTTGCCCACACCTTCGACCCGCACGGGACCGCCACCGATGGCACCGGCCGCAAGGAAATAGGACGCCGAAGACGCGTCGCCTTCGACATGAATAAGTCCGGGGCTGACATAGTGCTGTCCCGCCGGAATGACGAACCGTTCCCAGCCCTGGCGCTCCACCTTGACGCCAAAGCGGGCCATGAGCTTTAGGGTGATCTCGATGTAAGGCTTGGAAATCAGCTCCGTCACCATTTCGATGACCGCTTCCTGCCCCGTTAACGGCAGTGCCATGAGCAAGGCCGTCAGAAACTGGGAGGAAACGTCGCCCCGCACCTTGATCGGCGCTGCTAGATTGATCTGGGCAGGTTTGACCTCAAGGGGCGGAAATCCTTCGTTCGCCAAGTAGGCCACTTCGGCGCCAATCTGACGCAAGCCATCCACCAGATCGCCGATGGGCCGCTCATGCATACGGGGCACACCGGAAAGCTTGTAATGACCGCCGGACAGGGCAAGGGCCGCCGTCAGGGGACGAAAAGCGGTGCCTGCATTACCCAAAAACAATTCCGCAGACTTGACCGGGAAAGGGCCGCCAACACCGGTCACTCGCCAACGATTGAGGCCTGTAGCCTCCAAGCCGACGCCTAATTTTTTTAGCCCGTCGAGCATGACCCGGGTGTCGTCGGAATCCAGCAAATCGTGAATTTCCGTAACACCGGCAGACAAAGCTGCCAGTAACAAAGTCCGGTTGGAAATACTCTTGGAGCCGGGCAGTCGCACAGTACCGGCAGCCCGGTGCAGCGCAGGGAGATCGAGAAATTCCATTTATTCGTCCACGAGGGGAATCTGTCCGGCAAGCCAGGCTTCCCGAGCCTTGCGGGCAGTATCAAAAAAAGCTTCCAAGCCTGCACCGTCAGCACCGGCCAGCAAAACGCGCAGACGCAGCAACTGGGCGGTGTAGGCATCCAGTTCTTTGAGCAGGGCCTGACGGTTGGCAAGACTAATGTCGCGCCACATTTCAGGATGGCTGCTGGCAATCCGGGTGAAATCGCGGAAACCACCGGCAGCAAAATCAAACAATTGACTGGCGTTGTCCCGTTGCGCCACATCGTGCACCAGGGCGTAGGCCAATAGATGAGGCAAATGGCTGACCGCAGCAAAGACCCGGTCATGGGCCTCCGCAGTCAATTGAGTCACTCGCGCACCGCAGGCCTCCCAGGCTTCACGCACCACAGCAACGGCGGCTGGCGTGTTTTCCGGCAGGGGGGTCAGTACAACGCGTTTGTCCTGATAGAGATCCACCTGAGCCGCAGAAGGACCACTCTTTTCAGCGCCGGCAATGGGGTGCCCCGGAACGAACTGAGCAATCTTGGCGCCGAAATGAGCTCTGGCCGTCGCCACGACATCGGACTTGGTACTACCTCCGTCGGTAACCAGGGTTTGCGGTTCCAGATGGGGTACAAGAGCCGCCATCACGGCGGACATCTGACCTACAGGCATGCCCAGCAGAACCAGATCAGCACCAGCCAGCGCAACTGACCAATCGTCACCAATAACGTCAATCAAGCCCAGCTTGAGGGCCTCTTCCAGAGTGGCGCGATTACGCCCCAGCCCGACCACCTGCTCCACCTTGCCCGCCGCCTTGAGGGCAAGGGCAAAGGAGCCGCCGATCAGGCCGACACCGCAAACAACGATCTTTTTCAGCTTTGCCATCAGCCGTGCAGCGCCTGACCCAGGACTTCCAGCAGACGGGCATTTTCAGCAGGCAAACCGACCGTGATGCGCAAGAAACCGGGCACGCCGATGGGCCGCACGATCACGCCCTTGCTCAAAAGCTTCTGGTTGACCGCCTGGGGATCGGGCACTTTGACAGCAACAAAATTGCCGTGGGAAGGTATGTGTTCCAGGCCAAGGCGCTTGAAGCCCGCTACCAGCTGCTCCATGCCCTCCCGGTTCAGTACGTAGCTGTCAGCCAGAAACTCATGGTCGTCGAGAGCAGCCTTAGCGGCCTCCAGGGCCAGATTGTTTACATTGAAAGGCATGCGGATGCGGTTGAGCAGGTCAGCCACTTCAAGGGAGGCAATGCCAAATCCCACCCGCAGCCCGGCCAGCCCGAACACCTTGGAGAAGGTACGGGTGATGATGAGATTGGGGAATTCCTTGATCCAGGCCACGCTCTCCTGCCGGTCCGCCGGAGCCAGATATTCGTTGTAGGCCTCGTCCAGCACCACCGCCACGTCGGCTGGCACCTTCTTCATGAAGGCATGAACCGCCTCGTAGGTAAGGAAGGTTCCCGTCGGATTGTTCGGGTTGGCAATCCACACCAGCCGGGTATCGGGACGGATCGCAGCCAGCATGGCATCCAGATCGTGGCCGTAGCCCTTGGCGGGAACGATGATGTTCTCGCCCCCGGCAGTCAGGGTAGCAATGGGGTAGATGGGGAACGCATACTGGGAAGACACGGCCGAGCGACCCGGCTGCAAAAAAGCCCGGGCGGCCAGATCAAGTAGATCGTTGGAGCCACTGCCGAGAACGACCTGTTCCCGGGCGACGCCGAAACGTTCCGCCAGCTTGTTCACCAACTCGAATTGATCGGGGTACAAAGCCACCCCATCCAGAGCGGCAGCCACAGCCGCTTTCGCCTTGGGGCTCATGCCCCGGGGGTTTTCATTGGAGGCCAGCTTGATGATGCTATTCACATCCAGGCCGAACTCCCGGGCCAGTTCGGTGATGGGTTTGCCCGGCACATAGGCGGAAATCGCCCGGATATTGGCTGGGGCCTGATCAAAGATGCTCATGACGGTCTCGCTGGCTTGTTTCAGTAAACGGCAACAGGGTAGGAGCCCAGCTCCTTGACGTAGCCTGCCACTTCGCGCAATTCGTAGAGGGCCTTGGAGACCCCCGAGTCTTCCCGATGACCGTCGATATCAATGTAGAAAACATATTCCCAGCGACTGCCCCCCAAGCCCTTGGCGGGCCGGGATTCAAAATGGCTCATGGAAACGCCATTGCGCGCCAGAGGGCCGAGCAGTTCATGGACGGCTCCGGGCTTGTTCAGGGTAGAGCAAACCAGGGAGGTCTTGTCCTTGCCGGAGGGGGCGGCATCGTGATCGGAAATAATGACGAAGCGTGTGGTGTTCTGGGGGTCGTCCTCGATATTGGCGGCAAGGATATTCAGCTTGTAAAGCTCAGCGGCAGCTTCACCGGCAATGGCGCAGGCGCCCTGCTCTGCTGCGGCAAGGCGGGCTGCTTCGGCATTGCTGGCCACAGAAATGCGGGGCACGCCGGGAAGGTTGCGGTTCAACCATTCATGGCACTGGCCGAGGGACTGGGCGTGAGAATAAACCTTGGTGACCTCCCTCAACCCCGCCACGGAGCCCATCAGGTTGTGATGAATAGGCAGATTCACTTCGCCACAGATTTGC
The DNA here is from genome assembly GCA_036504515.1 of Rhodocyclaceae bacterium. Lineage (GTDB taxonomy): Bacteria > Pseudomonadota > Gammaproteobacteria > Burkholderiales > Rhodocyclaceae > AWTP1-18. Next base: position 130,904 of record DASXVA010000009.1, on the reverse strand, counting down.
AGGGCGGAAGAAAGCAGCAAATCAAGGGAACGGCCAACCGCACCTTCCGTCGAGTTTTCAACGGGAACCACGCCGTAATGGGCATTGCCCGATTCCACGGCACGGAATACATCGTCAATGGCAGCACAGGGTTGCAGCGTGGGTGCACCACCGAAATGTTTGCGGGACGCACTTTCCGAGTAGGTGCCGGCGGGGCCCAGATAGGCCACGGTGAGGGGTTGCTCCAGGGCTAGGCAGGCGGACATGATTTCACGCACGATACGCTGGGCGGCCTCAAGGGACAGTGGGCCAGGATTGCGCTCAGCCACGCTGCGCAGCACCTGGGCTTCCCGCTCGGGACGATAGATATTGCCGTGCTTGATCTGACCAACCCGCTGGGCCAACTTGGCCCGCTCGTTGATGAGTTTGAGCAACTCGGCATCAATGGTGTCGATGCCAGCCCGCAACTGGAGCAACTCAGCGACTTGTTCTGGAGTCTCGGACATAGGAATGTTTGACCTGATTTTTAGCCGCGAGTACGTTCGAATTCGCCCATGTAGTCCACCAGGGCCTGAACACCGGCCAAGGGCATGGCGTTGTAGATGGAGGCACGCATGCCGCCCACGGACTTGTGGCCCTTCAAGGACAACAAACCGGCTTCCTTGGCGCCCGTCAGAAAGGCTTCATTCAGCGCTTCATCCTTGAGGAAGAAGGGCACATTCATGCGGGAACGGCATTCCTTGTCCACCCGGTTTTCATACAGGCTGGAATTGTCGATGCAGCGGTAGAGCAGCTCTGCCTTGGCGGCATTCTGCCGCTCAATGGCAGCCAGCCCGCCTTGAGCTTTGAGCCACTGGAAGACGAGGCCGGAAATGTAGATTGGATAGGTGGGCGGCGTGTTGTACATGGAGTCGTTGTCCGCCACCGTCTTGTAATCAAAGGCAGTGGGGCAGACATCCAGCGCATGGCCGACCAAGTCTTCGCGAACGATGACCAGGGTCACGCCAGCAGGACCGATATTCTTCTGGGCACCGGCAAAGATCAGGCCGTACTTGGCAATATCCATGGGCCGCGACAGGATGTGGGAAGACATATCCGCCACCACCGGCACATCGCCACGACCAATGCTCGCAAGGTCGGGCTCGAAGGGATACTCGACGCCACCCACGGTTTCATTGGTGCAGGTAAAAACGTAGGACGCATCCTTGGACAAATCCCATTCAGCCATGGCCGGCACACCAGCGTAACCACCCGCTTCGGTATTGCAAGCGATATGGGTCTTGCCGTATTTGCGGGCTTCTTTTTCGGACTTCTTGGACCAGGAACCGGTGATCACGTAATCAGCCACCGCACCGCGACCGATCAAATTCATGGGGATGATGGCATTTTCGCCAATGGCACCGCCCTGCATGAACAGAATCTTGTAGTTATCGGGCACCGCCATCAATTCACGCACATCGGCAATCGCCTGGGCGTGGATGGACATGTATTCCTTGCCGCGATGGCTCATTTCCATCACGCCCATGCCTGCTCCACGCCAGTCCAGCATTTCTTCTGCGGCCTGTTTCAGTACTGACTCAGGCAATGCGCCGGGGCCGGCGCTGAAGTTCCAAACCCGGGTCATTCTGCGGCATCTCCTTCGCCAGCATCTGCCTCACCAGCAACTTCATCAGTACCTTCAAGTCCTTCAACACCCTCTTCGCCATCAGTTTCAATGACCTTTTCCAGACCGGCCAGGAAAGTACCTTCGTCCAGATTGATCAGCGTGACCCCTTGAGTAGCGCGACTCATCTCGCGGATGTCCGTGATACGGGTACGAATCAGCACACCGCCGGTGGAGATCAGCATGATTTCTTCGTTGCTCTCGCCCTGGGCAGTCAGTACGGCAGCAACGACCTTGCCGTTACGCTCAGAGGTCTGGATGGCGATCATGCCCTTGGTACCACGGCCATGGCGGGTGTACTCGGCAATGGGGGTGCGCTTGCCGTAACCATTTTCAGTTGCCGTCAGCACTGACCACTGCTCGCTGTCAGCCACCAGCATGGAAATCAGGGATTGGCCATCTTCCAGCATCATGCCGCGCACACCGCGGGATTCACGACCCATGGGGCGTACGTCGTTTTCGTCGAAGCGCACCGCCTTGCCGGAATCGGCAAACAGCATCACATCGCACTGCCCGTTAGTAATGGCAACGCCGATCAGGTGGTCGCCGTCATCCAGGTGGGCTGCGATGATGCCGGCCTTACGGGGGTTAGCGAAAGCCTTGAGGGGCGTCTTCTTCACAGTACCCATGGCGGTGGCCATGAAGATGAAGTGCTCCTCGTCGAACTCCTTCACCGGCAGCACGGTAGTGATCTTCTCGCCTTCCACCAGAGGGAAGAGATTGACGATGGGCTTGCCGCGGGAAGTACGGGTGCCTTCCGGTACTTCATAAACCTTCAGCCAGTAAGCGCGGCCGCGGTTGGAGAAGCAGAGAATGAAGTCGTGGGTATTGGCGATGAAGAGGCGATCGACGAAATCGTCTTCCTTCATGGCAGCCGCCTGCTTGCCGCGGCCACCGCGCTTCTGGGCACGATAGTCGGTGAGGGGCTGGCGCTTGAAGTAACCGCCATGGGACAGGGTGACCACCATGTCTTCCCGGGCGATCAGGTCTTCAATATTGATGTCAGCGGTGTTGAGCACGATTTCGGAGCGACGGGGATCGCCGAACTGAACCTTGATGGCGGACAGTTCTTCAACAATGATCGCTGTCACGCGCTCGGGACGGGCCAGAATGTCCAGCAGATCGGCGATCTGAGCCATGACTTCCTTGTACTCGGCAACGATCTTGTCCTGCTCCAGACCGGTCAAACGTTGGAGACGCAGTTCCAGAATAGCTTGGGCCTGGGTATCGGAAAGAACGTAGCCCTGGGCGGAAAGACCGAATTCGGGGGCCAAACCTTCAGGACGAGAAGCCTGGGCCGCAGCCCGTACCAGCATTTCTTCCACCAGGGCGGAACGCCACTGACGAGCCATCAACTCGCGCTTGGCATCGGCAGGTGTCGGCGCTGCCTTGATCAGGGCGATCACTTCGTCCACATTGGACAGAGCAACGGCCAGACCTTCCAGCACATGACCGCGATCCCGTGCCTTCTTCAATTCGAAGACGGTACGGCGCGTGACAACTTCGCGACGATGGGAAAGGAAGCAATCCAGCAACTGCTTGAGATTGAGCAATTGAGGGCGACCATCCACCAGGGCCACCATGTTCATGCCGAAGGTGTCCTGCAACTGGGTCTGCTTGTAGAGATGATTGAGGATCACCTCGGGTACTTCTCCGCGCTTCAGCTCAATGACAACCCGCATGCCGGACTTGTCGGACTCATCCTGAAGGTGGGAGATGCCCTCGACCTTCTTTTCATTGACCAGTTCGGCAATTTTTTCCAGCAGGGTGCGTTTGTTAACTTGATAAGGCAGTTCATCGACGATGATGCACTGCTTGCCGTTAGGCAAATCTTCGATGTGAGTACGGGCGCGCATGATGACGCGACCGCGACCGGTACGATAACCGTCATGAGCGCCGGACAGACCGTAGATCAGGGCTGCCGTGGGGAAGTCCGGCGCCTGGACGATCTTGATCAGTTCTTCGATATCCGCTTCCGGATTCTGCAAAAGATGGAGACAGGCATCAATGACTTCATTCAGGTTGTGGGGCGGGATATTGGTCGCCATGCCCACGGCAATACCGGAGGAACCATTGATCAGAAGATTGGGAATCCGCGCCGGCAGAATCAGGGGTTCCTGCTCAGAACCGTCATAGTTGGGTCCGAAATCGACAGTTTCCTTCTCGATATCCGCCAGCAGGTCATGACCGATGCGGGCCATACGGACTTCCGTGTACCGCATGGCAGCCGCGCTATCGCCGTCCACCGAACCGAAGTTACCCTGTCCATCCACCAGCATGTAGCGCAGGCTGAAATCCTGGGCCATACGAACGATGGTGTCGTAAACAGCAGTATCGCCGTGGGGGTGGTACTTACCGATCACGTCGCCGACGATACGGGCCGATTTCTTGTACGCCTTGTTCCAGTCATTGCTCAGCTCGTGCATGGCAAACAACACCCGGCGATGCACCGGCTTGAGGCCATCCCGCGCATCCGGCAACGCCCGCCCGACGATCACGCTCATGGCGTAATCCAGGTAGGAGTGGCGCATCTCCTCTTCGAGACTGATGGGCAGTGTTTCCTTGGCGAATTGAGCGGTCATGGTCTGGGTTGTACGGGACTGTCCCGAGCTGCAAGTGAAGCGCGGAATTCTACCATGCGGAACGCCCACCTCCGGCCCGCTGAAGCCTGAGCAAGCCGGTTAAAATGCCGACTTATCCAATTGATTCATCGGAAAAATCAAGGCATGCCCGCTCACGACTTCGCCAATACCCCTCCCCTGCCCGTCGACACACTGATAGAAGCCCGCTGGATCATCCCTGTCGAACCAGCGGGAATCGTCCTGGAAAACCATTCTTTGGTAATCAAGGGGGAAAACATCCTCGACCTGCTGCCCAGCGGCGAAGCGGCACAGCGCTACCTGCCCCGCAAACGCATTTCCCTGCCGGACCATGCAGTGATTCCTGGCCTCGTCAATCTGCATACCCATGCCGCCATGAACCTGATGCGGGGTTTTGCCGACGATCTCCCGCTAATGCGCTGGCTTGAGGACAAAATCTGGCCCACGGAAGCCCAATACGTATCCCCAGCCTTTGTGCGGGATGGCAGCTTATTGGCAGCGGCAGAAATGCTGCGGGGTGGCATCACCTGCTGCAGCGACATGTACTTCTTCCCGGAAGCCGCAGCTGAGGCCTTTCTTGAAGCAGGCATCCGGGCCGCTATCGGCATGACCACCATTGAATTCCCCACGGCCTACGCCAGCGATGCCGGCGATTACCTGGCAAAAGGCCTTGCCGCCCGGGATCGCTTCCGGGATGAGTCTTTGCTGAGTTTCACCCTCGCTCCCCATGCGCCCTACACCGTCGCAGACAAGACCCTTGAGCGAATCGGAACCCTTTCCGCCCAACTTGACCTGCCCATTCACATCCATATTCATGAAACTCGACAGGAAATTCAGGACAGCCTGAAAATCCACGGCATGCGCCCCCTGGCAAGGCTTGATCTGATCGGACTAATCAGCCCGGACCTGATTGCCGTCCACGCCGTCCACCTTGAACCCGATGAAATTACGCTGCTGGCTCGTCATGGCAGCCATATCGCCCACTGCCCCACCTCTAATATGAAGCTGGCGAGTGGCATACCGCCTATTGCCAACATCCTGAAAAAAGGCGGCAATATCGGGCTCGGCACCGACGGCGCCGCCAGCAACAACCGCCTGGATATGTTTCAGGAAATGCGCCATGCCGCGCTGCTAGGCAAGGTCAGCAGCGGCGATGCGGCCGCTTTGGATGCCCACACTGTATTAAAAATGGCAACCTTATCGGGTGCCCAAGCCCTTGGCCTGGGAGACATCACCGGCTCCCTCAAACCCGGAAAAAAAGCAGATATTTGCGCTGTCAATATCGGCGAATGGATAGCCCAACCCTGCTTTGATCCGACATCCCATTTGATTTACGTCACCGGCCGAGAACAGGTCAGCCATGTATGGATTAACGGAAAACACCGTGTCAATAACGCACAAATCACTGATTTTGAGCCTGCCAAATTGCTCGCACTTGCGCGTTTATGGCAAAATACTCTTAGCTCATAGTCGAATTAGCTGATATTCCAGCCTGTTCAATGATTGCTATGAGAGAAGCACTTTTACCGGTTTTATTGTCTCCAACGCTAGGGGGAAGTTTTAATGAAGAATGCTAAACAATCGCTGTTGCTCGCTGCTCTACTGGGTTTCACCGCCACTGCCTTCGCGCAGACCCCCGGCGTGGATCTGAAGGGCACTGTCGGTTACGTTATTGACCAACGTGGCAATGTTGCCAAAAGTGGTACCGGCCTGTGCTGGCGCACTGGCTACTGGACTCCTGCCATGGCCATCGAAGAATGTGATCCCGATCTGGCCAAGCAAAATGCTGCTGCAGGCAAGTCCGCTGTTGCCGCTCCCAAGCCCTCCGCTGAAAAGCTGACTTTGGCTGCTGACGCCCTGTTCGACTTCGACAAGGCTGTTCTGCGTCCCGAAGGCAAAGCCAAGCTCGACGAGCTGGTTGCCAAGGTTAAGGACATCAAGCTGGAAGTGATCATCGCTGTTGGTCACGCTGACCGTCTGGGTAGCGCTGCCTACAACCAGAAGCTGTCTGAAAAGCGCGCTGCCGCTGTGAAGACCTACCTGGTTTCCAAGGGCCTCGAACCCAACCGCGTTTACACCGAAGGCAAGGGCAAGACTCAGCCCAAGACCAAGGCTGACGAATGCAAGGGCGCCAAGAGCAAGAAGGTTATCGCTTGCCTGCAACCTGACCGTCGCGTTGAAATTGAAGTGATCGGCACCAAGCAGTAAGCTGCCCGCTTCACGGAAAAAGCCCTGCCTTGCAGGGCTTTTTTCATTTCTGGATTCACCGGAACATTGCCATGGAACAAACAGTCAACGCTGACCCCCAGGAATTGAACAAATTTGGCGACCTCGCCCATCGCTGGTGGGACCCCAATTCTGAATTCAAACCCTTGCACGACATCAACCCCCTCCGGGTGGCCTGGATCGACAAGCAGGTCAGTTTGGCCGGCAAAAAAGTTATCGACGTGGGTTGCGGCGGCGGGCTGCTCTCCGAAGGCATGGCCGCCTGTGGTGCCAACGTCACCGGGATTGATCTTTCCGAAAAACCTCTGGGCGTAGCCAAGCTGCATCTTTACGAAAGCGGCCACAAGGTTGACTATCGACTGATTGCCGCCGAAGCCATGGCCGCAGAAGCCCCCGCCAGCTTTGACGCCGTCACTTGCCTGGAAATGCTGGAACACGTCCCAGATCCTGCCAGCATCGTGCAAGCCTGTGCCACGATGGTCAAACCCGGTGGTCAGGTGTTTTTCTCGACCCTCAACCGCAACATCAAGTCTTACCTGATGGCCGTTGTGGGCGCGGAATACATTTTGAACATGCTGCCCAAAGGCACCCACGAATACGCCCGATTCCTTCGCCCCGCCGAGCTTTCCCGCTTCTGCCGGGAGGCCGGACTGCAGGTGGAAGAGATAGTCGGCATGAGCTACAACCCGCTCACCAAAACCTACTCCCTCGGCCAGGACACCAGTGTCAATTACCTGATTCGGACCCGCCGGATCTGATATCCATGATCCGCGCCGTTTTCTTCGACCTGGATGGCACCTTGGCCGATACCGCCCCTGACCTGGGCGGAGCCTTGAATCGGCTATTGTTGGCGGAAGGCAAAAGTCCCCTGCCCATGGAACAGCTTCGCCCCTATGTCTCCGGTGGCGCCAGAGCATTGCTGCGCACCGGCTTCGACATTACGCCGGATGACGCGGGCTATGCCGACATGCAAAAACGCTTTCTGGACATCTATGCTGCCAACATCTGCGTCGACACCCGATTGTTCGGCGGCATGGAGCAAGTGCTGCAGACCTTGGAAAACAGGGGAATCCCCTGGGGCATCATCACCAACAAGGTTCAACGCTTTACCAAAGATGTCGTCGCCGGACTCGGCCTCGACCAACGGGCAGTCAGCGTCATCAGCGGCGATACCGCAGCCCGGCCAAAACCGGCACCAGACCCGTTGTTGCTGGCAGCCGAAGAAGCGGGAATTCCTGCAGGAGATTGTCTCTATGTAGGCGATGACCTGCGCGATATTCAAGCAGGCAAAGCAGCCGGCATGGGCACGGTAACGGCGGCCTGGGGCTACCTGGGCGGATCGCCGGATATCGAATCCTGGGCGGCAGACCATATCTGCCAAACTCCGCTGGATTTACTCAGGCTGATCGAAGCCTGAACGTGACGACGGGGACCGAAGTCCCCGCCGGCTATCTTTGGTAACAAGGCTCTAGCAGCCCCGGCTAGCCGTTTTTAGGCGGCAATAGCGAATTGCTCATCATTGGCAATTGTAGATTTGCTTCATTAACGTCGATCGCCTGACGAGTTGCCTGCTCACCTTCTCTCACCCCGTCGAAACCAGTACACCCCCCCAGTGGTGGAGGTGGCGGGAATCGAACCCGCGTCCGAAGCGCTTCCGGATTGCCGGAATTACAACCATGGTTTGGATTATGGGGGCAGGCCCCGCCAAGTTCAAGGCATTTCCCGGCTTTTGTACGAAGCACGACAGTGCTGCGGGCCCGGATTACTAGCGCTTATCCCCGGTCTTTCAAGGAGATAGCCGGCCTCACCGGCCATCATTCCCTTGGCGTAAATCCTGCGTGACATCGCGGATAAAACCGACGGAGAGCCCCATGAAGCTACAGATTGAACGTCCCCACGTAGAAGCCCTTGTCAGTGCCTTCCCCATCCTGTCATCCCTGCAAGATCAATTGCGTTTCGGCAATCGGGTGGAACTGGGCTTTCACCAGCTCACGGTGGATCAGTTGGACTTTCTCAGCCAGCGCTACCACCAGGCCGGCCCCCAGATGCAGGGGCAAGCGGCCCAGATCGGCACCCTGGCCAATGCTTTGCGGGGCGACACCGAGCGCTTTGACGGTGAAGACCTGGAGCGGCTCATGCCGGCCCTGGCCCAGTATTTAGTCAAAGACGGCATTCGCGGTTGGCTGTTCCGTACCCATGAGGCGGGAAAACCCCTGGCCTACGTGGTCACCCGCCTCGATTACACGCCGCCGGGCCAGGAAGAAACCGCCCGCATCCTGATTGAACTCAAGACCAATGCCAAGGCCAAGCTGTTCACCGAAAACATCATGATCCTGACCAAGGATGTCGCCAATCGCACCATCAGCGAAATCCTTGCAGCCAAGGGCTACCTGAAGGAAACCCCGGAACTCATCGCCACCTACGATGCCACGGCGGAAAAATACTTTGACTGGCGCGCCCGCTACGGCGCCCAGTTTTCCGGCAAGGGCACCGGTTATTTCGCCGAAGACCCCACCGCCACCCATCGCAGTACCGACTGGGCGCGCAAGGACATCGTGATTCTCTCTTCCGGCGAAGGCAATGCCCGCCTGGTGAACGACGAGGGCATCATCGGCGAACGCTCCCTCACCCTGGAAGCCCCCGGCGACATCCTCGGCCGCTACCTGCGCCGGGCTGCCAAAAGCACCCGCTACAACAGCCAGGTGGAAGACGAGATGGAGCAATCCCAGTCCGTCATCCCCAAGGGCATGTTCACCGAACTGCCGGTCCATAGCTACATCCTCATGTTCCACCTGGACCTGCACCACCACATCTGGGTTCACGTGGACGATACCCAGCCCTACCGCTATCAGCCGGAACTCAAGAAGAAGCTGATCCTGCGGCCCGAGCAGACCGACCTGATCGACATCCTCACCGCCGAGATGGACGTGCTGATGGACGACATCGTCGCCGGCAAATCCGGCGGCACCACCGTGCTTTGCGCCGGTCCTGCCGGGGTGGGCAAGACCCTCACCGCCGAGGTGTATTCGGAGATCATCAAGCGCCCCCTTTACCGCGTCCACTCAGGGCAACTGGGCCTCAACGTGGGCGCCATGGAAACTGCCCTGAAAGATGTGCTAACCCGGGCCCAGCGCTGGGGTGCGGTGATGCTGATCGACGAGGCCGACGTTTACATCAAGCGCCGCGACGACAACATCACCATGAACGCCGTAGTGGGCGTCTTCCTGCGGGTGCTGGAATATTTCAACGGTCTGCTCTTCCTCACCACCAACCGGGCCGACGACATTGACGAAGCCATCGTCTCCCGCTGCATCGCCATCATCAAATACACCCCGCCGGACCGGGAAGCCCGCCGCCGCATCTGGGAAGTGATGACGGAACAGTTCGCCCTCGACATTCCTCCCGCCCTGCTGGATACCCTTTCCGACCTTTTCCCCGCCGCCACCGGGCGAGACATCAAGGGGCTGTCCAAACTGGTGGCCAAGTACTGCCAGCACAAATCCGTACCCCCCAGCCTGGAAGTGTTCCAACGCTGTTCGATTTTCCGGGGCATGGAACTGGGTAACGAGGATACAACGCCTCTCCATTAAGCATTAGAGCTTGCTAATCAATGAATTACCGTGGTGATGGGGGCCGAAATGTCGGCCTCATCACAGCATGATGTGAATTATTTTCACCATAAAAACGGGGTGAAAATGAACAAAGAAGCGCATGGTTGAGCTGTATTTGTTTTTAAACCCAAGCCATCTCCAGGAAAACTCGCTGAGTTGTTGAATTTTTTTCACCTCACAGAATGCTCGCCAGCCCCGCAGCCGGACAGGCCTTGCCCACAACACCCCATCACCGCACCCCATCCCCGGCACAAACGACACCTCCCGCACCGAACATCCCTCAAGCCACAGCAAAACCCATGATTCAACCGGGGAGAAAGGATTCACACCTCCGCTTATCCACCTGACCAATAACGCTTATCTACCCAGGTGAAAAGCTTTTTCGGCTTGTCTGCCGGTAGCTGAACAGGGATAATTACGCCCCTTCGCCGTAAACCCACGGCTTTTATCCTCTGGTTCTCACCACCATGACCAGTTACCTGTTTCTGCTGCTCGGCGCCGTTCTCGTCAACAACGTCGTCCTCGTCCGCATTCTTGGCCTCTGCCCCTTCATGGGCGTTTCCAAAAAACTGGAAACCGCCGTCGGCATGGGCGCTGCCACCACTTTTGTACTGACCCTGGGCTGCGGCACCAGCTTCATTCTCGATAAGTATTTGCTGATGCCCTTCGGCCTGGAGTACCTGCGTACCCTGTCCTTCATCGTCACCATCGCCGCCATCGTCCAGTTCACCGAACTGGTGGTGCAAAAAACCAGCCCCGGCCTGCACCAACTGCTGGGCATTTACCTGCCCCTGATCACCACCAACTGCGCCGTGCTGGGCATTCCCCTGCTCAACATCAACCTGCGCCACAACTTCATGGAATCCCTGCTGTTCGGCTTCGGCAGCTCCGTTGGTTTCACCTTGGTACTGATCCTGTTCGCCGGTATCCGCGAACGGCTTGAGGGGGCCGACGTGCCCAAGTTTTTCAAAGGCACGGCCATCGCCTTCGTTACTGGCGGCTTGATGAGCCTTGCCTTCATGGGCTTTGCCGGACTGGACAAGTTCAAATGATCTCCGCGATTCTCGTCATGGCCCTTGGCGCCATCGTCCTCGGCGCCGCCCTCGGTTACGCCTCCGTCAAGTTCAAGGTGGAAGGCGATCCCCTGGTGGAAAAGATCGACGCCATCCTGCCCCAGACCCAGTGCGGCCAGTGTGGATTCCCCGGCTGCAAGCCCTACGCCACGGCCATCGCCGCCGGCGAGGCCGACATCAACTGCTGCCCCCCGGGTGGTGAGGACGGCATCCGCAAGCTGGCGGAACTGCTTGGTCGCGAGGTCAAATCCCTCTCCGCCGAACACGGGGTAGAAAAACCCAAGAGCGTCGCCTTCATCGACGAAAACACCTGCATCGGCTGCACCCTCTGCATTCAAGCCTGCCCGGTGGACGCCATCGTCGGCGCCGCCAAGCAAATGCACACCATCGTCGCCCCCCTGTGCACCGGCTGCGAACTGTGCCTGCCCCCTTGCCCCGTTAATTGCATTTCCATGGTGCCCATCGGCGAAAGCGTCGAAACCTGGAAGTGGAAATATCCGGTCTTCGCCCTTAACGTCGCCCAGCAGAAAGCGGCCTGACCCATGCTGCGCCAATTGTTCAGCTTCAACGGTGGCGTCAAGCCCGCCACCCACAAGACCGATTCCACCACCCAGCCCATCGGCTCGGTGCCCATGCCCGCCGAATTGGTCATTCCGCTTCATCAAAGCGTCGGCGGCACACCCCGCCCCCTGGTGCAAGCCGGTGACGTAGTCAAAAAAGGCCAACGCATCGGCGAAGCCGACGGCAATGTTTCCTCTGCCGTTCACGCGTCCACCTCCGGCACCGTCAAGGCCGTGGAAATGCGCACCATGGCGCATTCCTCCGGCCTGTCCAGCCTCTGCGTGGTGCTTGAACCCGATGGCAAGGACGAATGGGCGGAACTCAGCCCCGTTGCCTGGCGCGAGCTGGAACCCGGTGCTGTCCGCGACATCCTGCGGGATGCCGGCGTGGTCGGCCTTGGCGGTGCGGTGTTCCCCACCCACCTCAAGGTCAATGCCGGCAAAGCGGGTAAGCTCAAGACCCTGATCATCAACGGTGCCGAGTGCGAACCCTTCATCACCTGCGACGACTTGCAGATGCGGGAACGTTCCGCCGGCGTGCTGGGCGGCGTCATCATCCTCAAGACCCTGCTCCAGGCCGGCGAAGCCTTGGTCGGCATCGAAGACAACAAGCCCGACGCCATTGCCGCCATGCAAGCCACGGTCAAGGCCCTGGGCGACAAGGCCGCCGGCATCAGCATCGTGCCCATCCCCACCCGCTATCCCGCCGGTGGCGCCAAGCAGTTGATCCGTGTTTTGACCGGCATCGAAGTGCCCCACGGCGAACGCTCCACCGACTACGGCGTCCAGTGTTTCAACACCGGCACCTGCTACGGCATCTATGAAGCCCTGGAACTGGGCAAGCCCCTGGTGTCCCGCATCGTCACCGTGGCCGGCAATGTGGAAGCGCCGCGCAACTACGAAGTGCTGTTCGGCACCCCCATGAGCCACGTCATCGCCCTAGCCAAGGCCAAACCGGGCACTGACCGCATCATCATGGGCGGTCCCATGATGGGCTTTGCCATGCCCAACGCCGACGTGCCCGTGATCAAGGCTACCAACTGCGTGTTGGTGGGCAGTCCTGAACTGTTCCCCGAGCCCGAACCCGAGATGCCCTGCATCCGCTGCGGCGAATGCGCCAAGGCCTGCCCCGCCGACCTGCAACCCTTCGAGTTGTACTGGTACTCCAAGGCCAAGCTGTTCGGCAAGGCCCAGGAATACCACCTGTTCGACTGCATCGAATGCGGCTGCTGCGCCTTCGTCTGCCCATCCCGCATCCGCCTGGTGGATTACTACCGCTTCTCCAAGTCCGAAATCTGGGCCCGGGAACAGGAAAAATCCGCCGCCGATGCCGCCCGGGAACGCTTCGAATTCCGTCAGTACCGCGAAGAGCGGGAAAAGGAAGAGAAGGCCGCCCGCCTTGCTGCCAAGGCCGCCGAAACCAAGGCCAAGCTGGCTGCCGAGGCTGCCGCTGCGGAAACAGCATCAAGCACTGCAACCCCAAGCGATGCCGCACCCACAGGGGACGACGCCAAGAAGGCCATGATTGCTGCCGCCATGGCCCGGGCTGCGGCCCAAAAAGCCGAAGCCGCTGAAGCCAACATCAAGCCAGCCAACACCGACAACCTGTCCCCGGCGCAACAAGCCCAGGTGGACGCCGCTGAAGCCCTCCACGCCAAGGTGAGCACCCTGGTCACCGGCAACGAAAGCGGGGAAAAGTAAAACCATGCTCTACAACTCACCTTATCTGGTCAAACCCGCCAGCGTTCGCAGCGTCATGCTGCGGGTCGTGGCGGCCCTGATCCCCGGCATTGCCGCCTACGTCTGGTTCTTCGGTGCCGCCATCCTGGTGCAACTGGCCCTGGCCTCCGCCGCTGCCCTCATCGGCGAAACCCTGCTCCTGACCCTGCGCAAGAAGCCGGTGTGGCTCTTCGTCTCCGACGGTTCCGCCCTGGTCACCGCCTGGCTAATCGCCCTCACTTTCCCGCCCATCGGTCCCTGGTGGTTGGTGGTGGTGGCGTCCCTGTTCGCCATCGTCATCATCAAGCACCTCTACGGCGGCCTCGGCCAGAACCCCTTCAACCCGGCCATGGCCGCCTTCGCCCTGATGATCGTCTGCTATCCGCAGCTCATGAGCCAATGGCCCGCGGCTGGTTTCACCGACTTCCACGCCCAACTGGGCCTGATCTTCGGTGAGCGTCACCTCGACGCCATCACCATGGCGACGCCCCTGGATGCCTTGCGCACCGCCCTTCACAGCGCTGAAGCCAAGGCCTCTGTGGCGGGCATCTTCGGCAGCAACGCCAGCTTCGGCAATGTCGGCGGCAAGGGTTGGGAATTCATCGCCGCCGGTTATCTGCTCGGCGGCCTGTTCCTGCTGCAACAGCGCATCATCACCTGGCACATGCCCGTGGCTTTCCTCGCCGCTCTGGGCCTGATGGCCGGTATCGCCCATACGCTCAACCCCGACCAGTTCGCCGGCCCCCTGTTCCATCTGTTCAGCGGCGGTGCCATGCTCGGTGCCTTCTTCATCGTCACCGATCCGGTGTCCGGCGCCACCACGCCCAAAGGCAAATTGATCTTCGCTGCCGGTATCGGTTTCTTCACCTGGGTGATCCGCACCTTCGGCGCCTACCCGGACGGCATTGCCTTCGCCGTAATGCTGCTCAACATCTGCGTGCCCCTGATCGACATGGCCACCCAGCCACCAGTGTTCGGTCACAAGCTCGGCCCCAAGCAGAAGGAAAAAGCATGAGCCAAGAACAGGAAAATATTTCCACAACGGCACCCAGCCAGGCAACGCTGACGGCCAAGGACATTCCGCCCCCCGGCGGCACGTCCATCCTGCGCATTTCCACCCGCACTGCCATCATTCTGCTTTGGTATTGCATTGCCTTCACCGCCTTGATGGCCGCCACCTACTTCGCCACCAAGCCAGCCATCGAGGCCAGTGCCGCCGCGGAAAAACTGCAGATGATCAATGCCGTGCTGTCCAAGGACCAGTACGACAACGAGTTGCTCAAGGACACCATCACCCTGCCCGCCACCGCAGCCCTGGGGCTGGAAGAAAACACGACGCTCTACCGCGCCCGCAAAGGCGGCGAAGCAGCGGCGGTAATCCTTGAAGCCATTGCTCCCGACGGCTACTCCGGCAAGATCCGCCTGATCCTGGCCGTCAAAGCCAATGGCGAACTGGCCGCCGTGCGGGTCACCGAGCACAAGGAAACCCCGGGCCTGGGCGATTACATCGACCCGAAAAAGGACCGCAACAAATCCCGTCCGTGGATCACCCAGTTCAATGATGTCGGCTTCGAGCAAATTCCCCAAGCCGAATTCAAGGTGAAGAAGGACGGCGGCCGCATCGACCAAATGAGCGGCGCCACCATCTCGCCCCGGGCTGTGACCAATGCCGTACGCCGTGCCCTGGAATGGACCCTGTCTCGCCGGGAAGCCCTGTTCGTCTTGCCTTCCGGCCAGACCCTGGAGGAAAAATAATGAGTACCTATCGCGAGATCACCGCCAACGGCCTGTGGAAGCAGAACAGCATCCTGGCCCAGGTGCTGGGTATGTGCCCTACCCTGGCGGTCACCACCAACTTCACCAACGCCTTCAGCCTGGGGCTGGCCACCGCCTTCGTCATGGCCCTGTCCAACGGCGCCGTGTCTCTGCTGCGGGCGTTCATTCCCTACGAAATCCGCATCCCGGTGTTCATCCTCATCATCGCCGCCCTGGTGACGATTGTGGACATGGCCATGAATGCCTGGACCCACGATCTCTACCTTATCCTGGGCATCTTCATTCCCCTGATCGTGACCAACTGCATCGTGCTGGCCCGGGTGGAAGCCTTTGCCGCCAAGAACCCGGCCCTCAAATCCACCTGGGACGGTTTCATCATGGGCTTTGGTCTGGCTCTGGTGTTGGGCGTGCTGGGTTTGTCCCGGGAATTGATCGGTCAGGGCACCCTGTTCTCCGGCATCGAAGTGGTAATCCCCGGCCTGCATGGCTTTCAGGTGCTGCCTGAGGATTACAACTTCCTGATCGGCATCCTGCCTCCCGGCGCCTTCATCCTGCTCGGTTTCATGATCGCCGTCCGCAACTGGCTCGATGCCCGCGCAACGGCGGCCAAGCAGGCAGCGGCCCGCCAGCAGCAACTGCAAACCGCCTGAGTCCGGTTCCGGACTCCCTGCCCCTCAGCCGGTTTTCAACCGGCTGAACCGGGGCGCACCACAATACTGCAACTCATCCCCGACGCCAGTTCCACACCCTGGGGCACCTGGTCGATGTGGATACGCACGGGAATGCGCTGAGCCAGACGCACCCAGTTGAAACTGGGATTCACATCCGCCAGCAGGCTGCCGCTGGTGGCGTTGTCCCGATCGGTAATCCCTCGCGCCAGGCTTTCCACATGGCCCTTGAGGGTCGTTCGGGTGCCGAGCAGCGTCATTTCTGCCTTGTCGCCCAGGTGGATACCGGCCAGACGGTTCTCCTCAAAATAGCCGTAGACCCAAAAAGACTGGCTATCCACCACCGCCAGCCGATGCTGCCCAGCCTGAACGAACTCGCCCCGATGGATCGCCAGATTAGCCACCCAGCCTTCCACCGGTGAACGCACCTCGGTCCGTTCCAGATTGATATGGGCTATTTCCTTCAGGGCCAGGGCGTCCTCCAACCGGGCGCGAGCCGCAGCTTCATCCAGTCCTGAGTCTTCGCGGTTTTCCCGGGAGATGACCTGATCATCCAGACTAGCCCGACGGCTGGCCTGGCGATGACGAATTTCCAGATCGGCCCGACGCTGGGCCACCAGGGCATCGGCCTCGGCCAAGGCCTGCTTGTAGCGCAGGGTGTCAATGCGGAACAGCAGGTCGCCCTTGTGCACGAACTGGTTGTCCACCACTGCCACCTCGGTCACCAGCCCCGCCACATCCGGCGCCATGGTGATGACATCGGCCCGCACCCGGCCATCCCGGGTCCAGGGGCCGTCCATGTATCGGTTCCACAGGGAGTGGCCAGCAATCAGGGCCAAAGCGACCAGCAACAATGTGGGCAGCAGGCGGGATGCGCGTTTCAACAATGAGTTTTCCTTGGACATGGATGACAGGTTTTCCTAGGGATAGAACAACAGTCCGGCGCTGGCGAACAGGCAAAAAAATACCGCCACCCGGAACAGACCCGGATGCCAGACCCGGGCGTAAATGCCAAAGCGGGCGAAGAGCCGGTCGAAGATCAAATGCAGTACGCCAGTGCCGATCAGTACGGCCAGCAGAAAAGGCAGGCGCACACCGCCAATGACCACGTCAGCCATGACGGCCTCCTTTCCCGTCGAGGACGGATACCGGGTCCGCCAGGGCGCAGCGGATGAAATGCAGATCGAGAATCAGGGCACGGCGGCGGCGATTACCCAGACGGGCATCGGCGCCATCCAAGGTTGCGATGGCCGCCTCTACCGCCAGCGTGGCGGAATGGCGCGAAGCCGGCGTCGGTGCCGAGAACAGGTCACCCAGACGATGCAGGGCGAAGGCAAGGGACAGGGGCAGCGCATCGGCATCGGCGGCATCCATTTCGGCCCGCAGGTCGATCACGGCCCGGCCAATTTCCAATACGGTCAGCAACCAGTCGAAGACCCAGACATCGGTTTCGTCCGCCAACTGGCCCCGGGTGGCGATGCGCTGCACCAGATCGCGGCTGGTGCTTTCCAGCACTTCGCGGCGCAGACGGCCTTCACCGCGGCAGACGTCTACCATCTGTTGCCGCAAAGCACCGACGATGCGCCGCCGTCCCCAGGGGCCGGCGTTGAGGTCGATCAGCGCATAGAAAGTCCCGGATACGGCAAAGCCGATGAAGTCGGCGAAACAGGCATCGAGAAAGTCCGGCAGGTTGGCGTTGAAGCTCCGGTCCAGACTGGTGTGCAACATGAAGGAGATGTACATGCCAGCGCCGATACCGCCCCATTTGGGCGAACTGGCCAGCCAGGCAATCAGGGCCAGGGGCGGGATCAGCAAGACACAGAGTCCGATCCAGTCCGTGGCCTGGGGAATCAGCAGGAAGTTCCAGACCAAGCCCAGAGGCAGCGCAAAGCACCAGCCGATCAACACCTGGCGGATCAGCTTTGCCGGGGAAGGCAGCGCGGCAAACACGGTCCCCGAAGCCACGCCATTGATGATGGGCCCGGTGCCCCAGGACCAGCCGCTGGCCAGCCAGAAGCCCGCCGTCACGGCCATCACTCCCACCCCGCGCAAAGCAGCCAGCAGGGCCAGCACAGGATCGGTACGGGTGGAAAAGCGCAGGCTGTCGGCATCGGCCTGCAACTGTGCAGTGCGTTCCGTCGCCAAGTCCGCGTCACCGGACTCACCTGCGACCTCAGCCCCACTGACCTTGGCTTGGGTAATGCAATAGGCACGGAACTCGTCGCCAAGACGCTCCAGCAACTCAACGCCCGTATCAAAGTCCAGGCGATCGGTGCGGGTCATGGCGAGGGGTAATTGCTCCCGCACCGTAGCGACCTCGCGACCCAAAGCAGACCGCCAGGCAGCGAGTTTTGGCAGCAACACATCGGCCTCCGGCACACCGCCGCTGGCAAGCTGACAGACGCCGCTGAACGGCTCGTACAAACCGAGCAAAGCCGTGGCAATTGCCGGATCACCGCCCTGTTGCAGGCGACGCAGCATCTGGTGAAAGGCATGGAGGGTGCTGGTGACCCCCATGAACTCGTGATTGAGCAACTGCAAATGGGACTGAAGGCGACGCAAGTCGCTGCTCTCCAGACCGGCGTTGGTATGGGCGGCCTCAAGACCAAGGGCATCGCCGGCAAAACGCAGCATCGCCGCCTTGCCTGTATCGCCAGCCCGCAACTGCGCCGGAGCCTGGCTCAGCACCCGGATGAAATCCTGGAAACGGCGGACCAAAGCGCCGTGCACCACATCGGCCATGCGCTGGGGAAACAGGGTGTCACTCACCACGGCCGCACAGAACACACCGACGAACATTTCCAGCACCCGAGTTACCGCCACATCAAACACCTGGGTGGGCGCGTCGATGGTGGGCAGGGCGACAAAGCACACGGTGTAGCCGGCCAGCACGAAACCGTAGGACTGGAAGTTGCGGAAGATGAAGG
The DNA here is from genome assembly GCA_036504515.1 of Rhodocyclaceae bacterium. Lineage (GTDB taxonomy): Bacteria > Pseudomonadota > Gammaproteobacteria > Burkholderiales > Rhodocyclaceae > AWTP1-18. The sequence goes on along the minus strand of DASXVA010000009.1, from coordinate 112,102 downwards.
AGCCCGCGGTGCAAAGGGCCACCCAGAGGGCGAAGCCGATGAAGAACAACTCCGGGGTCTGGGCAAAGGCGCCGATCAGGATCACCGACACCACCGCCCCCACCACGGTCCCCAACAGCCGGTAGTAACTTTTCTGGAACACCAGCCCGCTCCTGGCCTGCATCACCAGATAGACGCTGAACATGGCGGTCCGGGGCGATTCCAGATTCAGGGCTAGGGAAATCATCAGGGCCAACAGGGCCGCCAGCACCACTTTGGTCACGTAAATCGCCGAAGCAAAATTGGCGCTGGAAGGCCAAGCCGAAACAAGGCGCCACAATGCCCGCCAGCGCCGCGCCTTAGCGAAGGGGTTGCTGCTGTTTGCCGTCGTAGCTGCGCTATTCATGGTTGAGGTAGCACCCCATCGGCAACGGCTTCCCCATCAACCAGCGGCGCAGCCGAAGACCATTGGCCGCCGATGGCCAGCATCAGTCCGGCATAGGCTTGACGGCGAGCAGCTTCCAGGCGGGCCACCATTTCACGGCTGGCCAGTACCGTTGCCTGGGCGTCCAGTACCCCCTGATAAGTGCTGACGCCAGCCTTCCAGCCCTGTTCCGTCGCCTTCAAACACCGCTGGGCGGCAGCCAGGGCCTGGCGGGCCGCGACACTTTCCTTGCGGTTGCTTTCCAGTTCGGCAATCCGGTCGGCGACACTTTGCAAGGCCCGGATCAGGGTGCCGTTGTAGGCCTCCACGGCCCCGTCGTAGGCGGCGGTTTCCTGACCCAGGCGGCTACGGCGACGACCGCCATCGAAAATGGGCAGGGACAGGGCCGGACCGAAACCGTGGATGCCGGAGGAACCATCGAGAAAATCCGTGAATCCCAAGGCCTGGAAACCGACGAAGGCCATCAGGTCGATATTGGGATAGAAGGCGGCCTTCGCCGCATCAATGCGCTGCCCCGCCGCCTCCACCCGCCAGCGCTGGGCAATCACATCGGGACGCCGTCCGACCAGGGCTGCCGGCAGATGGGCCGGTAGCGTCAGCACATCGGCAGAAGCCAGGGCGGGCCGCTGCAGCCCATCCCCCGCTTGCGGTCCCAAACCGGCCAGCGCCGCCAATTGATGGCGGGCAAGAATCACGGTGGTGTCCAAAGCTTCCACCTGGGCCTGTTGCCGGGCCAGGGCGATGGCAATGTTGTCGGCGTCTTTACCCGCTTCCAGCCCCGCCTTTTCACGCCGCCGGGCAAGGTTCAGGGCCCGCTCCAGCCGGGCCTTTTCCTCCCGGGCCAGATCGGCCAGTTCCCCCTGGATCGCCCATTGGGCATAGGCCTGAGCCACGGCAGTAGCCAGGGCCAGCCGTACTTGCCAGGCATCGGCCACGGCGGCCTTGGCCTCGTCCACCACGGCGGCCACGATGCTTTCCTGCTGGCCCCAGAGGTCCAGGTCGTAGGAAAGGTTCAGGGTCGCCTCGTTATTCCAATAGACGTTGCCGCCGATGGGTGGCGGGAAGAACTGGTTCATGGAAAAGCGTTCGCGAATGAAGCTGCCATTGGCGCTCAAGCCCGGTCTGGTCTGGCTTTCTGCCAGTCCCACGGTTGCTCGGGCATGATCGATCCGCGCCCGAGCTACCTTCAGGGTCGGGTTCCCGGCCAGGGCCTGGGCCATCAAACGGTTCAATTGGGGATCGTTCCAACTGCGCCACCAATCCTCTTCTGCTGCCTCTGCAACGCTGGCGGACAAACGGACCTGATCAATGGATGCAGGAGTTTGTAGCTCCGCCTTGGGCTGAATACCGCTCATATCAGCGCACGCCGTCAGCCAGAGCAGGGGCAGCAGGAAAAAAAACGGCAGACACCGGGACAGTGACTGCCGTAAAGAAGAGGAAGTTGGGGCCATGGGACGACTATAAGCATTCGGCCAAGAGAGAAAAATAGCGATTCATGGATAAACTGTTCCGCCAATGGAACAATAAGCCCCTAGAGAACCCAAGCCATGCCTTACAACTGGAACGATGCCGAGGTGTTTTGTACTGTCGCCAACCTGGGCAGTTTTACCCGGGCAGCGGAGCAACTGGATATGCCCAAGTCCAGTGTCAGCCGGGCAGTATCCAATCTGGAAACTAGTCTGGGCCTACGTTTGCTGGAACGAACCACGCGGCTGCTAAAGCTGACGGCGGCGGGCCACGAATTGAACGAGCAATTGGCGCCCTTGTTCGAGCGCCTGCAGGACATTGTTGAAGCCACCCAGTCCCAACGGGATCAGCCCCAGGGCATCCTGCGCATTTCGACACCTTTTGAATTCGGCGTGCTGCACCTGAATCAGGTGATCTGCTCCCTGCTGATGCAATACACGGGGCTGGAGGCAGAAATCGAGATGTCCACCCAGCACCATCATCCGGTGGAAAGCAATTTCGATCTGGTTTTCAGCATGCACGAAAACGAACTGGAGAACTCCAGCCTGGTGGCGCGCCGGGTTTTTACGGTGGGAACGGTGCTCTGCGCGACGCCGGAACTGGTGGCCAAGTTCGGCGCACCGAAGCACCCTAAGGATCTGGCCGCCTGGCCCTGCCTCTGCGACGACAACGCAACAATATGGCGATTCCAGCGTCAGGACAGCCCGGAAATCCATGAAGTCGCGGTCCGGGGACGCCTACGGACCAGTAACGCCTCCCTGCGCCTTGGGGCTGCCGAAGCAGGCCTCGGCGCCAGCGTGATCTCGGCCACCCTCTGCCGGGAGGCCATGGAACAAGGCCGATTGGTGCCGTTGCTGCCAGACTACCAACCCATGCCGCGCCAGGTCTATGCCTTCATGCCCACCCGGCGGCTAGTGCCGACCCGGGTTCGGGCCTTTCTTGATGCACTGACCTCCTATGGCACGAGCCAGCAGGACTCGACCCGAATTTCCCCTTTGCGCAACGGCTGACGGTATTCCGCTTGCCCGGAAACCGGCGATCGCGGAGGCCTGGCCCTTGATCTGTTATACGTTTTACGTATGACCGATCTTTTCGGTTTTTTACCGAAAATAGGCTGATTAAGGCTTGGTTAAGCCACAAACCAAGAAAAAGCCGCATTCCGCCCTTGGGCCATGGCTATACATGGAACGTATAAGCAACTCAGATACCCCCTCCCCACCGTTGGAGGAAGAACCCTGCCAGCGGGATGTTGCTGGATGTCTTTTGTCCCGCCAACGATCGCAAAGAGGTTTTTAGTCGGCGGCCGGCAGTACGAAACAGAACTCGCTGCCGACATCAACCTGGCTGGTGACGCCGATCTCACCACCCATGATTTCCACCAAGGATTTGACCAAGGCCAAACCCAAACCCGTGCCCTCGATCTTGGGGTCTTTGTCGATATGCAGGCGCGAAAAGGGCTGGAACAGAGCCCCGAGGGAAGTGGTCGGAATACCCAGCCCCGTATCCTTGATGGCTACGGCAACCGCACCAATGGAAGCCTTCGGGCACTCCGCCACCACGCTGCCGCCGGCCCGGTTGTACTTGATGGCGTTGGACAACAGGTTGAGCAATATCTGCCGCACACGGGTGCTGTCAGCCTTGACGTAAAGTCCGCTGGGAATCCGGCTTTCACAACGAACCTGTTTTTTCTCGGCCTGGGGCGCCAGCAGCATCAGACAGTAATCCACCAGGGGCGCCAACTCCACCGGCTCGATGGTCAAGGCCAGCAGCCCGGCCTCGATCTGGGAAAACTCCAGAATTTCGTTGATCAACGCCAGTTGCAGTTCGCCCGCTTGATAGATATTGGCTGAAAACTCCTGCAATCTTTGCGCTACGGCACCATCGCTAACGGCCTCGACCTCTAGGGCAATAAGCTGGGAATAGCCCAGCATGGCATTGAGCGGCGCTTTGAGTTCGTGATTCATGTCCGCCATGAAGTGGCTCTTGGCGCGACTGCCCTGCTCTGCCGCCACCCGGGATTTTTCCAGTTCGCGACGGATACGCTTGAGCATCCGCGCCCGTTTGGCCCGGGCAACCACGGCCGACGTCAGCACTTCCAGGGGCACCGGCTTGGTCAGGAAGTCGTCACCGCCCAGATCCAGGGCCACCATCTGCCGGTTGATATTGGCCTCGCTGGACAGGAACAGGATGGGCGTATCCGCCAGACTTTCGTCCTGCCGCAATAGGGCAGCCAATTCCAGCCCGTTACAGCCGGGCATATATACATCGGTGACGATCACGTCGGGCCGAAACTCCGCCACCATTTCCGGTGCGTCGAGGGAACGGTTACAGAGCCGGGTTTCAAAACCGGCCTGCACCAGGGTGGCCGAATAAAGGCTGGTCAGGGCGCGATCGTCATCGACAAAAAGCACCCGGAAAGGCTCTGTCGGAATCCGGGCCGTCACCCCGTTGAGGATGGCCAGCAGCTTTTCCACATCCACCGGTTTTCTCAGGAAGCGGGTAGCCCCCAGTCGCACAGCTTCAAGGCGGGCTGAAAAGTCATCGGCCCCGGAGAGGCAAAACAGGTGCAAAGGCCGGGTCGAATTTTGCCGAATCCGGGCAAGGATGCGACCCGCTTCGGGATCGGTGCGACAAAGGGACAGATCGGCAATGATGGCCATCGGCAAGTCATCCGGCGCCAGGCTTTCCAGGGATTTGAAGGAGGACAGCAGCTCCACTTCAAAGTCGGCATGGGCAACCGCCGCTTCCAGCAGGGCCTGGATGGCCCGGCTTTCAATCATCAGGGACACCCGGCGATTGCCCCGGGTCGGGCCGGAACCCGTGATGGGGGCAACCAGATGGGGAAGCGCAGCCTGTCCCTCGGATTCGCCATCGACCTTGCCTCGGACCGAATGCCAGAGCAGACAGACCTGATCCCGGTCCCCCGGGGTCAGGCTGGTGACATCCACATTCTGAAAGAAACTTGCCAGGGAAAGGGCCATTTCCCGCTGGGCGCAACAGACCGTTTCCAGGGTCAGCAATTGCTGCAATTGCTCGGGGATTTGCGAACAGGCGACGGGATCAATGGTCCCCGAGAGGAAAGTGGAAATCGCTTCATTCAGCTTTTCCACCAGGTCGAAAACGGGATTCAAGCTTTGTTCGTTCATAGAGGCCAGAAAATGGGCAGGGAAACCGGCTTTCGCCATGGGTCGGTACAGCGCTGGCGACAGCGCGAATCATAGCGCCAGCCCCCGTCAGCAGCCGCGATCCGGCTATTTTTATTTGCCCTTCAGCTACACTCACGGCATGTCTCCGAAGAAAATCCGCGAGTTCTATTCCCGCCTCGCCTCCGCCAATCCAGAACCGGCCACAGAACTGGAATACAAGACCCCTTACCAACTGCTGGTGGCCGTGGTGCTTTCCGCCCAGGCCACCGACAAAGGCGTCAACCGGGCCACCCGTCCCCTGTTCAAGGATCACCCCACGCCCGAAGCCATTGCCGCCCTCGGCGTGGAAAGGCTGATGGACTACATCCAGACCATCGGCCTCTACAAAACCAAGGCGAAGAACGTCATCGGCCTGACCAACATCCTGCTGGACCAGTACAAGGGTCAGGTGCCCCATGACCGGGAGGCCCTGGAAGCCCTGCCCGGGGTCGGCCGCAAGACTGCCAACGTAGTACTCAACATCGTCTTCGGCGAAGCCACCATTGCCGTGGATACCCATATTTTTCGCATCGGCAACCGTACTGGCCTGGCCCCGGGCAAGGACGTGCGGGAAGTGGAAGACAAGCTGGTCAAGGTCACGCCCAAGGACTTCGGCCTCCACGCCCACCACTGGCTGATCCTCCACGGCCGCTACGTTTGCAAGGCCCGCACGCCGGAGTGCTATCGCTGCACCGTGGCCGACCTTTGCGCCTACAAACCCAAGACACCCGCTCCCTGACTGCAAACACAGCCATGAATACCATTGCCGCCACCGGTTTTGCTGCCGGAGACAAAGCCAGCCCTGATCTGGCTGTTACTGCCGTAAAGAATGCCCTGGCCGATGCCGGCAGCGACTATGCCCACAGCGTGCTGCTCCTACTGACCAGCCACTACCGGCACAAACAGGATGTGCAGCAAGCCATTACGGCCGCCTCGCGCACCGCCCGCTGCCTGCAAGTCAGCGGCTGCACCACCCCGGGCGTCTTCACGGAAAGAAGCTGGGCTTTGCACCAGCCGGCGGCCGCGGCGCTGGTGTTGTGCGGTCCCGTCAGTCTGGGCTCCCCCCTGTCCGGCGAACCGGTTCTGACCTTTGCCCAGTCCGATCAGCTCGACCCGGACTGGCTGATCCCCTATCCGCCCCGCTACGGCACCCTGGCTTCCGGTTACGACGACCGCGAAAGCGGCTGGATCTGGGGCCAGGGCAAGATCAGGGACAAGCCCCTGGAAGCCGGTTTCCACGGCGCCAGTGTGCGCACGGCGCTGTCCAGAGGTCTGCGCTTCCTCTCCCCTACCCTGTTTGTCACCGAGCAGGACGGCTTTGAAGTCTTCCGAGTTTCCAACAATCCGGCCCTGGACACCTTGCTCCAGCAACTGCCGCCGGAAGCCAGCGACCCCGACAACATTCCCCTGCAGCGCCTGTGCGCCCTGGTGCTGGAACCGGGCATGCCCACCAACCTGGCCCTGCGGGATGGCCGCTATACCCTGCTACCCCTGCTCGGCATCAATACCAGCGAACGGTCCATCACCCTGGCTGCACCGCTACCACCGGATACGGCCCTGATCTGGGCCTGGCGGGAACCCCATGCCGCCGAAGCCGACACCACGGTGGCTTTGGATCACCTCACCGATGGCAAGCAACCGGCCCCGGATTTCGCCCTGATGTTCGCCTGCATGGGCCGCGGCCCCTATTTCTACCAGGGCCACGACCGAGACCTGGCCCTGCTCTCAGCCCGCTACCCCAGCCTTCCCGTCCTTGGCAGTTACAGTGGCGGCGAAATTGCCGCCATGGGCGACGGCAATGTGCTGCTCAGCTACACCACCGTCTTTTCACTGGTAAGTGCCAATGTTTAGCCCCACCCGAGACCAGGCCCGGAAATTCCTGATGGATGCCTGGCGCAAGCGCCGCGAATCCCTGCCTGCAACGCCCCTGGAAACCATGGCGGCCGACATCATTAACGACCACCCCGAGTACCACAGCCTGCTCACCGGTGGTGAAGAGGCCATGGCCAAGGACTGGACGCCGGAATCCGGCGAAACCAACCCATTCCTTCATCTATCCCTGCATCTGGCCATTGCCGAGCAATTGCAGATTGACCAGCCACCGGGCATAAGGGCTGCCTTTGAAAAACTCTGCCAGCGCCACGGAGACCGGCACGAGGCCTTGCACGACATTCACGACTGCCTTGGTGAAACCATCTGGCAATCCCAACGCAACAAAGCCCCACCGGATGGGGCTGCTTATCTCGAATGCATACAACGCAAAGCCGGCTAGTAGTATCCTCTGCACCCCCCCCTGACCGGCTTCCCAGAAAACACCATGCGTTTTGAAGGTACCCAAAGCTACGTCGCCACTCCCGACCTGATGCTGGCCGTCAATGCGGCCATCACCCTGCAGCGCCCCCTATTGATCAAGGGCGAGCCCGGTACCGGCAAGACCCTGCTGGCAGAGGAGGTAGCCGCTGCCCTGGGCCTGCCCCTGCTGCAATGGCATATCAAGTCCACCACCAAAGCCCAGCAGGGTCTCTACGAATACGATGCCGTCTCCCGCCTGCGGGATTCCCAACTGGGGGATGGTCGGGTTAACGATATTGCCAACTACATCGTCAAGGGCCCCCTGTGGCAAGCCTTCGAAGCCGACGGCCCGACGGTGGTGCTGATCGACGAAATCGACAAAGCCGACATCGAATTCCCCAATGATTTGCTGCGGGAACTCGATCGCATGGAGTTCTACTGCTACGAAACCCACACGCTGGTTCAGGCCAAGCACCGTCCCATCGTCTTCATCACATCCAACAACGAGAAGGAGCTGCCCGATGCTTTCCTGCGCCGCTGCTTCTTCCATTACATTCGCTTCCCGGACAAGGAAACCATGGGGCGCATCGTTGATGTGCACTTCCCCAAACTCAAGCAGGAGCTGCTACGGGAGGCCCTGGAAGTCTTTTTTGAATTGCGCGATGTACCCGGCCTGAAAAAGAAACCCTCCACCTCGGAACTGGTGGACTGGCTCAAGCTGCTGGTGGCGGAAGACATCCCCCTCGAAGTACTGCGCAACAAGGATGTGCGATCCGCCATCCCGCCCCTGCACGGCGCCCTGCTCAAGAACGAACAGGACATCCATCTGTTCGAGCGCCTGGCCTTCCTCTCAAGGCAAAATCGCTGATGGCTTGGCCTGGTATGAAGCAGACCAAACTGCTCTGGGTACTGCTGCTTGGCTGCCTGATTCTGCCCCAGGCCCAGGCCTTGGACACCGTCACGTTGCAACTCAAATGGAAGCACCAGTTCCAGTTTGCCGGCTACTACATGGCCCTGGAAAAGGGCTACTACCAGGATGCAGGACTGGATGTACGCATCAAGGAATTCAACCCAGATATTGACGTCATCAACGAAGTACTCTCGGGTCACGCACAGTTCGGCATCGGCATGAGTGATTTGCTGCTGTCTTTTCAGCAAAAACCGGTAGCGCTACTCGCGGTCATCTTCCAGCACTCCCCCCTGATCCTGTTGGCCCGGGCCGACCAAGTCAGCAGCATTCATGACCTGGCCAACAAAACCATCATGAATGAACCCCAGGCCGCCGAACTCCAAGCCTATCTAAAACAGGAAGGGCTCAAGACCGAGCAACTTCACATCATTCCCCATAACGGCACTCCCCTGGAACTGATACAGAAGAAAGTCGCCGCCGTTTCGGCTTACTCCAGTACCGAGCCCTTCATCCTCAAACAGGCGGGCCTCAACACCATCAAGTTCTCCCCCAGGGCATCAGGTATTGATTTCTACGGTGACAATCTGTTCACCTCCGCTCAGGAACTGAAAAACCATCCTGAACGTAGCCAGGCCTTTCTCCACGCAAGTCTTCAAGGCTGGGAATACGCCATGGCTAATCCTGAAGAAGCCATCCAGCTAATCCTGAAAAAATACAACAGCCAGAAGCTCAATCACGATTTTCTCGCTTATGAAGCGGCGGAAACCTCACGGCTGATGCGGGCAGACCTTGTTGAAATCGGCCACATAAACCCTGGGCGCTGGCGTCACATTGGCGACACCTACGCTGACTTGGGGCTGCTACCACGCGACTACACCCTCAAGGGATTTCTTCCAGATAAACGCAAGGAAATAATACCTGCCTGGGTCACCCCGACGGCCTTGGGCGGAGGCTTGTTACTGTGTCTATTGGCATGGCTCACCTTGCGTAGCATCAAACTGAGTCACCGCTTGCAAGGGGAGATTCGTGGGCACCAACACGCCATAGATCGACTGCAGGAAAGCGAAACCAAGTACCGGCTTCTGGCAGAAAACAGTAGCGATGTCATCTGGCTGCTGGACCTGGCAAGTCAACGCTTCACTTACGTCAGCCCTTCCGTGGAAAAACTGCGGGGAATGACCGCTGAAGAAATCATGGCAGAACCCATGGACCAGGCGATCACTCCAGAATCTCTGGCCCGCGTACGAACGGTAATGACAGACAGTCTGACCCGGTTGGCGGCGGGTGATGCAAGCGCCCGCCACGCCACTGTTGAAATTGATCAGCCCTGCAAGGATGGCAGCATCAAACCTACAGAGGTGGTCACGACATACATCTTCGACGCGACAGGCAAGCCTGTCACCGTCCTCGGTATTACCCGCGACATTTCCGAGCGAAAAGTTGCCGAACGAAAACAAAAAGACTTTCATGACCAACTGGAAAACCAACTGGCAGAAATCCGCGAACTCCAAACTCGCCTGCAAGAGCAGGCCATCCGGGACTCGCTTACCGGCCTCTATAACCGCCGCTACCTGGATGAAACCCTACCGAGGGAACTTGCTCGGGCAAAACGCGAGGGTTATCCCCTAGCGCTAATCATGGTGGACTTGGATCATTTCAAACGGGTCAATGACACCTTCGGCCACGCCGCCGGTGACGATGTATTGCGCAGCCTCGCAAACATCCTGCGAAAGGGGGCCCGAGAAGGCGACATTACCTGCCGCTATGGTGGCGAGGAATTCATTGTCGTCCTGCCCCACATGTCCATGGACCATGCATTCGAACGCGCCACTGATTGGTGCAAAACACTGGCTGAAAGCCATATCCTGCATGGTCAGCTTGAAATTCATGCCACGCTGTCTGCCGGCATTTCCGCCTTTCCTCAACAGGGTGCCGACATTGAATCACTGTTGAAGCACGCCGATGAAGCCCTTTACCAAGCCAAGAATAGTGGTCGCAATCAAGTAGTGATCTGCCAAGAGTGTCACCCATGATGCCGATCAAGACGATGAGTAAGCGCCCGCTTTTAGCATCACTATTGGCAACGGTCTTTGCACTGCTATCGTACTCAGCGTGGGCAAGTGATCAAGTTTCCCTTCAGCTCAAATGGAAGCACCAGTTCCAGTTTGCCGGCTACTACATGGCCCTTGAAAAAGGCTACTACCGGGATGCCGATCTGGAGGTCAGCATTATTGAAGCCGGAGACACAACCAACCCCATTACCCAGGTGCTCAGCGGCCAGGCCCAATTCGGCATTTCCGGTCCTGAACTGGCCATGCTGCGAGCCCAAGGCCAACCCGTCGTTGCGCTGGCGGCCATCATGCAGCACTCCCCCCTGGCGCTGCTGACCCAACCGAACATCGAATCCGTTCAGGATCTGGTGGGTAAGCGGGTCATGCTGCTGCCCTATGAAACGGAACTGTTTGCCTACCTCAAGCGGGAAGGTGTGGCCGCCACCCAGATCAAGGCCATCCCCCACAGTTTCAATTTGAAAGATCTGGTGAACGGCGACGTGGATGCCCTGTCCGGCTACGTGACCGACGAACCCTATGATCTGAAGCTGATCAAGTTCCCCTACAAACTGTTTTCACCCCGCTCCTCCGGCATCGACTTCTACGGCGACACCTTGTTCACCAGCGAAGAGGAAATACAGAAAAACCCGACCCGGGTTGCCGCCTTCCGCGAAGCCAGTTTGAAGGGGTGGCGTTACGCCATGGACCACCCGGAGGAAACGGCATCCCTGATCCTGAGCAAATACTCCCAACGGCACAGCTTGGAGCACCTGCTCAACGAAGCGGTGGAAACCCGGCGGCTGATGTATCCCGACCTGGTGGAAATCGGCCACATGTCCCCCGCCCGCTGGCACCACATTGCCGAGGTGTATGCCGAGGTCGGCCTGATCCCGGCCGACAGCAGTATCGATGGTCTGATCTACGACCCCCATCCTTCCATCATTCCTCGCTGGCTCACCCGTAGCCTGTGGGCGGGACTGATCCTGTTTGTCCTGACGATCTTCATTGCCTGGCGCTTTCATCGCATCAGCGTCCGTCTGGAAAACACCCTGGCAGAAAGAGACCAGGCCCTGGCTGACCGCCGCATCAGTGAAGAACGGCTGAGCATCCTCCTCGACTACGCCCCCATGGCTGTCGTGGTATGGCAAGACAACGAAACCATCACGGAATGGAACCAGACCGCAGAACGCACCTTCGGCTGGACCAGCGATGAAGCCCTGGGCAAGAACTTATTTGACCTGATGGTGCCCGAGAACCATATCTCCAAAACCCGGAAAGATATTCAGCAAGGGCTGCTGACAGGACAGACGGCTCCCTTCCTTCATCCGAATATCACCAAAGAAGGAAAAACCATTCTCTGTACTTGGTCCAATGCCAGATATCGTGACAACAAAGGCCGTTCCCTCGGCATCATTTCCATTGCCCAGGACATCACCGAGCAAACCCGTACAGCCGATGCCCTGAGCGAAAGCGAAAGACGCTACCGCACCCTGATGGAGATCGCCCCCTTTCCAGTCATGGTGTCCCGCATCTCGGACAGCAGCGTCGTTTTTTGCAATCACCGGGCTTCGGAACGCCTGGGCCTGGGTTCTGCCGACACCCAGGGCCTGTATGCCCCTCATTTCTGGGAAAAGCCTGAAGACAGGGCTGCATTCATTGCCGAACTGATGGAAAAAGGTTTCGTCTTCGACCGCGAAGTACAGATGCGCAGTATCAAAGGGCAAAATTTCTGGGCCATGCTTTCCGCCATTCTTATTGCCAAGCCGGGGGATGCTTCAGAGGCTTTTGTTTCCTTCAATGACGTCAATGAGCGCAAGCATTCCGAGCTTGCCCTGCAGCAAATGAACATGGATCTGCAACTGCGTCTGATCGAAATTGAAGACTTGCAACAACAGCTGCAGGAACAAGCCATTCGCGACAGCCTTACTGGCCTCTACAACCGTCGTTATCTGGCAGAAACCCTGGAACGGGAAGTGGCCCGTGCCCGTCGCGAAGGCCACCCTCTGGCACTGGTCATCATCGACCTGGATCACTTCAAGCAATTGAACGACAGCTATGGCCATCAAGCCGGCGATACGATTCTCAAGATCATTGCCGAACAACTGATGACCGACATCCGCACCGAAGACCTGGCTTGCCGTTACGGCGGGGAGGAATTTCTGATCATGCTGCCCGGCATGGGTCTCGACACCGCCATCGAAAAGGCCGAAAGCTGGCGCGAGAAATTTGCTGATCTGGTCCCCGAAATATCAGGAAAACCTGCCCGCATCACCGCCTCCTTTGGAGTCGCCATCTATCCCGAACATGGCACCGAACCTGAGGATCTGATCCACGCGGCGGACACAGCGCTTTACATCGCCAAACGCAAGGGACGCAACCGGGTAGAAACGGCCAGAAAAACGAGCGGTTAAGCCCGTCATGCTGATCGATTTTTTCTACCATCTCAAGCAACAAAAAATCCCGGCCTCAACCCGGGAATACCTTTCCCTGTTGCAGGCCATGCAGGCAGGCCTTGCCGGCCACAGCATCGAAGATTTTTATTTCCTAGCTCGCACCTGCCTGGTTAAAAAAGAAACCGACTACGACCGTTTTGACCAAGCCTTTGGCGAATACTTCAAGGGACTTGAAGCCCAACCGGGCCTGGAGGCCGACATCCCCGAAGACTGGCTGCGATTGCTTGCCCACAAACACCTCAGCGACGAAGAAAAAGCCAAGCTGGAAAAACTTGGCTGGGACAAGTTGATGGAGGAATTCCAGAAGCGACTGGAAGAACAGAAGGGCCGCCATCAGGGCGGTAACAAATGGGTCGGCACCGGCGGCACCAGTCCCTTCGGCAATGGCGGCTATCACCCGGAGGGCATTCGTGTCGGCGGCGAATCCGCCGGCAACCGCACTGCCATCAAAGTCTGGCAACAACGGGAATTCAAGAACCTAGACGACAGTGTCGAACTCGGCACCCGCAACATCAAGGTCGCCCTGCGCCGCCTACGCCGCTTTGCTCGGGAAGGGGCGGCCGACGAGCTCGACCTGGAAGGCACTATCACAGGTACCGCCAACAATGCAGGCTGGCTGGACCTGAAAATGCGGCCTGAGCGCCACAACAAGGTGAAGGTGCTTCTTTTCCTCGACGTGGGCGGCTCCATGGATGACCACATCCGGCTTTGCGAGGAACTCTTCTCCGCGGTGCGCAGCGAGTTCAAACATCTGGAGTACTTCTACTTCCATAACTGCGTGTATGACCACGTCTGGAAAGACAACCATCGCCGTCGCAGTGAAAAGCACGCCCTCTACGACGTGATGCACAAGTATGGCAGCGATTACAAGCTGGTCATCGTCGGCGATGCCACCATGAGCCCGGTGGAAATTCTGAGGCCCTGGGGTTCCGTGGAATACAACAATGAAGAAGCCGGCTCCGTCTGGCTGCAACGGCTGTTGACCGCCTACCCATCTGCTGTCTGGCTGAATCCAGACCCGGAACGTTACTGGGAGTACCGCCAGTCCATTCAGATCATACAAAAGCTCATGACAGACCGCATGTATCCCCTGACAGTGCAAGGGCTGGAATTGGCAATACGGGAACTGTCAAAGTAACCAAGCGTGCTTCGCCGCATCCGCCGGCAAAAGCACACCTCCCGTTACAAAGGAATGTTGATTTTTACTGGGCACCTTCCAGAATGCGCCGGCTGATCGCGGGCGTAATGTTCTGGTGCTCACCCAGCGCAGTCATGCCATGGGCTTCCAGTTGGCTGACCAATTTATCAACGGCATCGGCGCCGATACCAATAGCGGACAGATGGGTCTTGATACCCAGGCTTTCAAAGAACGTCGCTGTACGGCGAATGGCCTCATCAATACGCTGATCCTCGCTGCCCTCCCTGATGTCCCAGACCCGCTCAGCGTATTGCAGCAACTTGGCCCGCTTTTCGGTCCGTTGCACATTGAGCAGGGAAGGCAACACGATGGCCAAGGTCCGGGCATGATCGACACCGTAGAGGGCAGTGATTTCATGGCTGATCATGTGCGTTGCCCAATCCTGGGGTACGCCAGCACCAATCAGTCCGTTGAGGGCCAGGGTTGCCACCCACATCAGATTGGCCCGGTTTTCATAGTCTTCCGGCGTCGCCAGCACTTTGGGACCCAATTCGATCAGGCTTAGCAGCAAGCCCTCGGCAAACCTATCCTGCACCATGCCATTCACCGGATAGGTCAGGTATTGCTCGACGATATGGACAAAGGCATCCACCACGCCATTGGCGATCTGCTGAGGAGGCAGCGTGAAGGTCTTGGTCGGGTCAAGGATAGAAAACAGGGGGAACACATGACCGCTCATGAAAGCCAGCTTGGTTTTCGTTTCCTGGCGTGTGATCACGGCTCCGCTGTTCATCTCGGAACCTGTCGCGGGCAAGGTCAGCACACTGGCCAAGGGCAAAGCCCCTTTCACTTTCGCGCCATGGCTCAGCAGAATTTCCCAGGGGTCGCCGGAGTAGCAAGCAGCTGCCGCAACAAATTTGGTGCCATCAATAACAGACCCGCCTCCAACCGCAAGTAGGAAATCCAGCTTCTCTTTTTTGACTTGCTCGACGGCGCGCATCAATGTTTCGTAGCTAGGATTGGGCTCAATCCCGGAAAACTCCTGAACTGTCCGCGTCCCCAAAGCAGCCTTAACCTCATCCAGGGTTCCATTTTTCTTGGCACTGGAACCACCGTACAGAATCAACACCCGCGCATCCGCAGGAACCAGACTATCCAGTTTGGCGATGGTTTTAGAGCCAAAAACGATTTTGGTGGGATTGTGAAAGGTAAAGTTTTGCATTGGGTGACTCCAGAGAACAGCGCTCATCAGGGAGCATTGCGAATAGTGGTGGCTAAGATCAGGATAAAAAAAATGGGGGCACTAAGGACTAATTACAAGGTCTGACCACATCAAGCTGAAATAATTCACGGCCCTGTCGTTACGATGACAATCGTGGTCAAATCAAAAAAGTGCTTTCCTTCACCCCCACCCCCAAGTAAGGCTGGCACAGGTTTGGTCAGGGCAAAACAGCAAACGGGAAGACTTTCAAGACAACAAACTTAACATGCGAACGAATAGCCATGCCTCATCTCACTGTTGAATACACTAACAACCTGCCCTTGCTCAATGCAGATGCGTTATTGCGCCAGCTGAACGAGGTATTGCTCGCCTCCGGACAATTTGAAGCACCAGACATCAAAAGTCGAGCCATTGGCCTCAATAGCTTTTTGGTCGGCACCACGACGAAAGGTCACGGCTTTATACATGCGAAGCTGGCCATACTCAGTGGCCGCTCAGCCGAAACGAAGTACCAGTTATCCCGCAGCCTGTTGAAAGGGTTGGAACAACACGCCAATTGGTCGTCGGGACTCAAGGTTCAGTTATGCGTGGAAATTCAAGAAATAGAACGCGCCTCCTACGCAAAAGTTAGCGTAGGCAGCTAAGGCTAGATCGGACCTGTCGATCGAAATAAAAACGCGGCCGAAGCCGCGTTTTTATTTCCTTGTCAAGGAGCATTGGTAGTTCGTAATACCAACCACTTTCGATGTCGCCATGACATTTTCTCTGATGCCAGACGTCATTTCCATGAGGCTCAAGAGAATCTATCTAATACCCTTCGAAAAGCAGGAGCCTTATTTCAAATCTTTACAGCCCTCGGCAACGAAGATCAGAACCCGTAAATAACCCCGATAGATAGCAGGCTATCACTCAGCTTGACTGTAGTGCCAACAGCCTCAGCCACACTGGCAGCACCAACATCCTGGTACTGTCCTCGAAGGGTCCAGTGTTTGTCCAGAGCGAAATCCACACCAAGCCCAACCACTGGCTCCCAAACTGACTTTGACTGCTGGTAACCAATTCCGCTTACACGAGCCTCAGCAGAGCCACGGGTTGCGATCAACCCAGTTTTGGCAAAAAGTGTCCATTGAGCATTCAAAGGCAACTTCCAAATTGCGTTGATCGTCATCCCTTGCAATTTGGCAGAAGCACTATCGCCATTTGCCGTTTTTACCGAATACTTCCCAAGGTCAACATAACCGACCTCACCGCTGAGATAACTATTGAAAGAATAACCAGCATAGATTGCATAGCTGTTATCCGTCTTGTCTTGTTGAACACCAGGGCTTGATGCCGAATATCCGCTCGGCAGTTCCAAGGAAAAGTCTGATTGACCTACTTCCCCACCTACGTACCAAGAAGAACCTTCTGCAAAAGACATAGATGGCGCAGTAATCAGCATCAATACAGCCACACAGAGAGTTTTAATATTACTTTGCATAATTTCCTGTTCAATCATTTAAATATGCCAAACAGCAGAATGCTGTTTAGAAAACCTTTTCACATAGAAAAAAGAGACAAGCTATGTATTGCTTTCCACATCCCCTTAGCCCCATGATCAAGTCATAATTCTATGTTACATATGATGACAAACAGGTGATCAATAGATCACTAAATTTGATTTATGTTGAAGACATTCGATGTTGACAAACATTTCTCGAAATAAATCGGTAGTTGATTTAAGAAAATCCTGAAATTAAAGCTCAATGTAAAAACGCGGCCGAAGCCGCGTTTTTATTGCAACGATGGGGAATGCAAATTCCTATCCTGGCAGGATCAATCAATCTCGATTTCCTTGCCCGGAGCCATAGCAGCCTTGACCAGAGGTTCATGCAAATCGGCAGAGCAGTACTCAATGAAACGATAAGCGTAACCGCGCAGGTAATGGCCACGGCGCACGGCGATACGGGTGGTGTTCTGGGTAAACAGGTGTTCCCCGGAAATCAGCTTGAGACCCGCATCCTTCTGGGCATTGAACGCCATGGAAGCGATGATGCCGATACCCAAACCTAGTTCCACATAACTCTTGATCACGTCGGCGTCGAGAGCGGCCATGACCACATCGGGTACGACACCGGCTTCGGCAAAAGTCCGGTCGATGCTTGAACGGCCAGTGTAGCCTTCGTGATAAGTAATGATGGGGTATTCCGCCACCTGTTCCAGGGTTGGTTTGTCTACCTTGGCCAAAGGATGATCGTCAGGAACGATCAAGCTGTGATGCCAGGAGTAATAGGGAAAGGATGCCAGGCTGGCAACACCTTCCAGGGCCTCGGTGGCGATACCGACATCAGCTTCGCCACGGTTGAGCAAGGTAACGATTTCCGCCGGATTGGCTTGGTGCAGGACCAGATGTACCCGGGGGAATTCCTTTTTGAAACGGGCGACGATCTGGGGCAGCATGTAGCGGGCCTGGGTGTGGGTAGTTGCAATATGCAAACGCCCTTCGTCCCGGTTGGAGAACTGTTCGGCCAGACGCTTGATGTTGCGGGCGTCCATCAGCATGCGCTCGACAATTTCAGCCAGTTCCTTGCCGGGCTCGGTGAGACCGGTCAGGCGCTTTCCGCGGCGAACAAATAGCTCGATGCCGAGTTCATCTTCCAGATCCTTGATGTGTTTTGACACACCAGATTGGGAAGTGAAGAGCGCATTGGCCGCTTCCGTCAGGTTGAAATTCTGCCTGACGGTTTCACGGATGATGCGTAGTTGCTGAAAGTTCATGCTGCCGCTCCTTGAGCGTCCACATTATCGAAAACCCGCAGTTTGGCTGGGACGAGACGCACCAGTTTCTCCGGCTCAAGATTGAGACTGGCAGCCCGTTCGCGGGACAGTTCCACTTCGTACTGCAAAGGTTCATCGATACCGTTACCGGCATAAAGCTCAACCCGGCTGGTAGCGCCGAAGCTGAGGACCCGGGAAATACGAGCTTCCAGACCTTCGGTACTGGCCAGGTCGGTGACGATGTCCAACTCGTGGGGGCGAACAAAACCGCTGCGACCATCGGCATGGAACTGATTGGAGGCACCAAGGAAGCTGAAGACAAAAGAAGACGCGGGGTTTTCGTACACTTCCAGCGGTGTACCGACCTGCTCCACCTTGCCCTTATTCATTAGCACAACACGATCGGAAACCTCCAGGGCTTCTTCCTGGTCATGGGTAACGAACAGGCTGGTGATGTGCAGCTCGTCATGGAGCCGACGCAACCAACGACGCAACTCCTTGCGCACCTTGGCATCAAGGGCACCGAAGGGCTCATCCAGCAGCAGTACACGAGGTTCCACCGCCAAGGCACGGGCCAAGGCAATACGCTGACGCTGACCGCCGGAAAGCTGGGAAGGGAAACGATCGCCGAGCCAGGAGAGTTGCACCAGTTCGAGCAAGGCGCCGACTTTTTTCTTGATTTCAGATTCGGGCAGGCGTTGCTTGCGCGGCTTGACCCGCAGGCCGAAGGCAACGTTATCGAACACGCTCATGTGGCGGAACAGGGCGTAGTGCTGAAACACAAAACCCACCTGCCGTTCGCGAACGTGGGTATCGGATGCATCCTCTCCTTCCAGCAGTACGCGACCACTATCCGCCAGTTCAAGGCCAGCGATGATGCGCAGCAGCGTGGTCTTGCCGCAACCGGAGGGGCCGAGCAAGGCGGTGAGTTCGCCACTGGGGAAGTCCAGGGAAACATTGTCGAGGGCGACGAAATCGCCGAAACGCTTATTGATGTTTTTAACTTCGATGCTCATGTCACTCGTCCTTAAAACTTTGTGCGGCTTGCCATTCGACATAGGTCTTCACTGCCAGGGTGACCAGGGCCAGCAAAGCCAGCAAAGAGGCCACAGCGAAGGCGGCGGAGAATTTGTATTCGTTGTAGAGGATTTCCACGTGGAGCGGCATGGTGTTGGTTTCGCCGCGAATCTTGCCCGACACCACCGAGACGGCGCCGAACTCACCCATGGCTCGGGCGTTACACAAGATCACGCCGTAGAGCAGACCCCATTTGATATTGGGCAGCGTCACGTGCCAGAAGGTCTGGAATCCCGTTGCACCAAGTACCACGGCGGCCTCTTCCTCTTCGCGGCCCTGAGCTTCCATGAGGGGAATCAGCTCCCGCGCCACAAAAGGAAAGGTAACGAAAATGGTCGCCAGCACGATGCCCGGCACGGCAAACAAAATCTTGATGTCGTGTTCCTGCAGCCAGGGACCGAACCAACCTTGGGCACCGAAGATCAGCACGTAGATCAAACCCGCAATCACCGGCGAAACCGAAAACGGCAGGTCGATCAGGGTAATGAGGAATTGCTTGCCGCGGAACTGGAACTTGGCGATCAACCAGGCGGCAGCAACACCGAATACCAAGTTGAGAGGCACCGCAATGCCCGCTGCAAGCAGGGTGAGCTTGATACTGGAAAAGGCATCAGGATCAGTCAACGCAGCAAAATAGGCATCGACTCCCTTGCGCAGCGCTTCAGTAAAAACCGCCGCTAAAGGTAGCAACAGGAAGAAGCCGAAGAAGGCGAGGGAGATCGTGATGATGGTCCACTTCACCAAGAGGGGTTCCCGGGTGGCAGCGGAATTTTCGTAACTGTGCGCGTTGGATCCGCTCCAAGCGTGGGCGACGGCTCCGGCCATTATCTGTCCCTCCCGGTACGTTTTGCTGTCCATCCTTGCAGCAGGTTGATCACCAGCAGCAGGACAAAAGAAAGTGTCAGCATGACAACCGCGATGGCGGTGGCGCCTACGTAGTCGTACTGTTCAAGTTTGGTGATGATCATCAGGGGCGTGATTTCAGATACCAGCGGAATATTTCCGGCAATGAAGATAACGGAACCGTACTCCCCCACCGCCCGGGCAAAGGCCAGGGCAAACCCGGTCAATAGCGCAGGAAAAAGGGCGGGAAAAATCACATGACGGAAAGTTTGCCAGCGATGGGCTCCGAGGCTGGCAGCGGCCTCTTCCAGCTCGGTATCCAGATCCTGAAGAATGGGTTGCACAGTGCGGACGACAAAGGGCAGACCAATAAAGATCAGGGCGATCAACACACCCCACGGCGTGAAAGCCACCTTGTAACCCAGGGGCTCGATGATGCTGCCGACCCAACCGTTCTTGGAGTAAATAGCGGTCAGGGCAATACCGGCCACGGCAGTAGGCAGAGCGAAAGGCAGATCCACCAGGGAGTCCACCAGCTTCTTGCCAGGAAAGCTGTAGCGCACCAGGGACCAGGCCAAGAGTAGACCGAATACAGCGTTGATGCCTGCCGCAACGAGGGATGTACCAAAACTGAGCTTGTAGGAAGCCACCACCCGCGGGGCGGTGACGACGTGCCAGAACTGTTCCCAAGTCAGGGAAGACGTTTTAAGAAACGTCGCCCCCAGGGGAATCAATACCAGCAGGGAGAGATAGACCAGGGTGTAGCCGAGGGAGAGATTGAACCCCGGCAACACCCGGCGTGTTGAGCTGCTCATCGATGGTCCTTTACGTTGGCAATAATGATCTGGTCGTACTCGCCGCTATCGTCGAAATGCACCTTCTGAGCCTTGTCCAGACTGCCGAACACGGAATCCACAGAGAACAGTTTGATGGGTTTGAAGTCCTTGGCGAACTTCTTCAGGACAGCTTCATTGCGGGGACGGAAGTGATGCTTGGCAATGATTTCCTGACCTTCGGGGGAATACAGAAACTCAAGGTAGGCCTGAGCCTGCTTGCGGGTTCCCTTCTTGTCCACCACTTTGTCGACCACCGCAACCGGGGCTTCGGCTTCGATGCTGACGGTGGGATAAACGATGTCGAACTGTTCGCCGCCAACTTCCTTGGCGATCAGGGCTGCTTCATTTTCGAAGGTCACCAACACGTCACCAATCCCGCGCTGGGTAAAGGTAGTGGTAGCACCACGGCCGCCTCCATCCAGCACCGGCACATTGGCGAACAGGCGCCGGACGAATTCCCGGGCCTGGGTATCGCTGTTGGCACCCTTGTTCTTCAGGGCTGCATAGCCCCAGGCAGCCAGATAGGTGTAGCGACCATTCCCTGAGGTTTTGGGATTCGGCACAATCACCGAGGTTCCTGCCTTGATCAGATCATCCCAATCCTTGATGTTCTTGGGGTTGCCCTTGCGCACCAAAAAGACGGAGGTAGAGGTGTAGGGAGCCGCGCCGTTAGGTAGACGCTTGCGCCAATCCTTGGCCACCAAATTGGCCTTCTGGGCGAGGACATCAATATCGGTGGATTGATTCATGGTCACCACATCGGCAGCCAGACCGTTGATCACCGCATTAGCCTGGGCGCTGGAACCGCCGTGGGACTGATTGATCGCGAGCTTTTCCCCGGTTTGGGCTTGCCAAGCTTTGATAAAGGCCGGATTGACCTCCTTGTACAGTTCCCGGGTGACATCGTAGGAAACGTTGAGCAAAGTGGTCTCGGCCAGGGCAGCCAAGCTGCTGCCGGCTGTCAGGCACAGACCAATCAACAAATTGGCCGCCAGGGCAGGCAGTCCGGATTTCCGGACAATTCTCTCGGGGTTGGGCATCGTAAGCTCCATTCGTTATAACTGGAACGAAGCTTATGAGTGCCAGTTCATTACCAGAAATAATTTATTTGGATTTTCTTATCCCTTTTTGTGCAATAGCCCAATTTCAGGACCATTGCCGCCGATTTTGGCCCGGAAAGGTTTTTCCCCAGTCGCCCGACATTCATTAAGCGGATACCCCCTGTTCGACAAACAACGGGCATGAGGGAACCCGCCCACAGCCAATGTCTGGTGGCTAGCAGGTTCAAATTCGAGAAAACTTTGGGCTATTGCTTTGCCGTTCTCAGCCGATCAAGGCTGAGATACACCACCGGCGTCAGGTACAGGGTGAGGAACTGGGACACGATCAGCCCCCCTACCACCGCCAGCCCCAGGGGCTGACGTACCTCGGCCCCGGCACCAAGGCCTAGCGCGATGGGCAGCGCACCCACCAAGGCTGCCAGGGTAGTCATCATGATGGGGCGAAAACGGATCAAACAGGCTTGATAAATCGCCTGCTCGGGAACGACGCCTTCCCGCTGCCGCTCCAGGGCGAAGTCGATCATCATAATGGCGTTCTTCTTGACGATACCGACCAGCATGATGATGCCGACAAAGGCATAGAGACTCAGATCCACCCGGAACAACAACAAGGTCAGCAAGGCCCCCAGACCGGCAGCAGGCAGACCGGAAAGGATGGTCAGAGGGTGGATGAAGCTTTCGTAAAGAATGCCCAGCACGATGTACACCACCAGCACGGCAATCAGCAGCAGCAAGCCAATACCCTTTTGGGAAGCCTCAAAGGCCTGGGCCGTGCCCTGCAAGCTGGTAGTCACCGAAATGGGCGGATTCAGTTCCTTTTCCATGACCTTGAGCTTGTCCACGGCCTGGCCGAGAGAAACGCCAGGCAGTAGGTTGAAAGACAAGGTGACCGAGGGCAATTGCCCTTGATGGCTGACGGTCAGGGGCTGGACATTGCGACTGACGCGAACCAGGGTATCCAGCGGCACCAGTACACCGCTGGCGCCCCGGACATGGATGCGCGACAGGGCATTGGGATCCCCCTGAAACTCCGGCGTGGTTTCGAGGATCACCTGATACTGGGCGGTGGCGCCATAGATGGTGGAAATCTGACGAGCGCTGAAAGCACTCTGCAAGGCATCTTCCACCTGGGCAAAGGTCAGACCCAAGGCGGCCAGCTTGTCCCGGTCAATATCCAGGGCCACCACCGGACTGCGGTTTTTGAGGTTGCTGTTCACATCCACAAAACCTTGCAACTGACGCATCTTGCCCAGAAAGGCATCGTTCCACTGATACAGCTCCCGGGTATCGGTTCCCTGCAGGGTGTATTGATAAGAGGCGGAAGTGGACTGGCCGCCGATACGGATGGACGGCGGATTCTGCGGATAGGCACGGATGCCCGGTACCTCATTGAGCAGGGGACGCAACTTGGCGATCAATTGATCCGGGGTGACATCGCGCTCACTGCGGGGCTTCAGGTTGATGAAAAGCAGCCCGGTATTGGTCGTGATCCGGCTGCCACTGGCACCGACAAAGGACATGAAGGATTCAATGGCAGGCTCTTTCGCCACGATCTCGGCCAATTGCCGCTGGCGCTGGACCATGGCGGGAAAGGAAATATCGTCCGGACCTTCGGTGGAAACCGTGATCTGACCGGAGTCGCCGCTGGGCAGAAACTCCTTGGGGACGGAACTGAAAGCCAACACGGTCAGGCCCAGGGTCAGGAAGAAACTCGCCAACACCCAGCGCGGCCTGGCCATGGCCCAGGCCAGACTGCTCTCGTAACCTTTCAGCAGAGCATTGAAAGCCTGCTCGAACAGACGGAACACCGTCCCATGAGCATCGTCGTGACCGGCCTTGAGGTAACGGCTGCAGAGCATGGGCGTCAAGGTCAAGGAGACAAAACCGGAAACCAGAATGGCGGCACAGATTGTGACGGCAAACTCATGGAGCAGACGACCGACGATGCCGCCCATGAACATGACCGGAATGAAAACGGCGATCAGGGACAGGGTCATGGAAACAATGGTGAAGCCGATTTCCCGGGAACCCTTGAGCGCGGCCTCCATAGCCGACTCCCCCGCCTCCATGTGGCGAACGATGTTCTCCAGCATCACGATGGCGTCGTCCACCACATAGCCCACGGCCAGGGTCAGGGCCAGCAGGGAAAGGTTGTCCAGGCTATAGCCCAGGACATGCATCAAGGCAAAGGTACCGACCACCGAGATGGGCAGCGCGAGGCCGGGAATCACTGTGGCGGAAATATTGCGCAAGAACAGCAGGATCACCAGGATCACCAACACGCCGGATAGCACCAGGGTGATCTGTACATCACGGATGCCTTCCCGGATGGCCACACTGCGGTCGAACATGACCTCCAGCACTACGGAGGCCGGCAGGCTGACCTGGAAGGTGGGCAATACCTTGCGAATTGCATCAACGGTTTCCACGGTGTTGGCACCGGGCTGGCGCTGGATGGCCAGCACGATGGCACGCTTGTCCACAAACCAGGCGGCCACCTTGGCGTTTTCCACGCTGTCACTGACGGTAGCGACCTCCTCCAACCTTACCGGTGCGCCATTGCGATAGGCCACAGCCAGTGGGCGAAAGGCCGCCGCCGACTCAAGCTGGCCGTTGGCCTTGATGGCTAGGGACTGACGGGAACCATCAAGGGTGCCGGTGGGTTGATTGACGTTGCCGGCCTTTACCGCTGCCTGCAATTCATCGATGCCGACACCGCGGGAAGCCAGTTGATTAGGATCGGCCTGAATCCGCACCGCGTATTTCTGGGAACCGTACACATTGACCTGGGCTACCCCGGTGACGGTGGAAAGGCGCTGGGCCAACTGGGTTTCGGCGTATTCATTCACCGTGGACAACGGCAAGGTGTCGGACCGCATCGCAATGTAGAACACCGGCGAATCGGCGGGATTGACCTTGCGGAAGGAAGGCGGTGTGGTCATCTCCGTCGGCAACTTACGCAGGGCAGCGGAGATAGCGGACTGCACGTCCTGGGCGGCCGCATCGATGTTCCGGTCCAGGGCAAACTGCAAGGTAATGGACGTCACCCCCTGGGCGCTGGAGGACGTCATGGAGTCCAGGCCGGCAATGGTGGAGAACTGCCCTTCAAGGGGAGTCGCCACCGATGACGCCATGGTTTCCGGAGATGCCCCCGCCAGATTGGCGGTGACAGAAATCGTGGGGAAGTCCACGTTGGGCAATTCGCTCACGGGCAAAGCCCGGTAAGCGAAGGCACCAAAAATCAGGAACGCTGCCATCAGCAGCGTGGTCATTACCGGGCGACGAATACAGAGTTCAGGCAACTGCATGGAGACAGACCGGGGAATTAACGGGGTGTGCTTGCGAGCGTTGCGGCTGTGCCCGACAGGGATGGACGAGGCTTGTTGCCATCATCACTAACGGTTTGTGCCTGACTCGTCGAGGTGTTCGACTGTGCGCCACCCTTTGCCTCCAGCTTGAGATACCGAGCACCGGGGGAAAGACGCAACTGGCCATCCACCACCACGGATTCGCCAGCAGCCAATCCGGCAGCAAGCAAAGCAAGACCGTGTTGGGTGGCAGAAACATTTACTTTGCGCAGTTCAACGGTCTCATCCGCTTTGGCCACATAAACATAGGGCCCCTCCGGCCCCTGCTGTACCGATTCGGCGGGAACAGTCACCACACCCTTTAACTGGTCAAGCTGCAAACTGACATTGAGGAACTGCCCGGCCGCCAGGGTTTCATCATCGTTATCGACCCGAGCCTTCATGCGAATGGTGCCGGTGGTGGTGTCCACCGTGTTATCAAGAAAGCGAGCCTCCCCCAACATGACGCGGCTAGAGGCACCGGGAACACTGATCTGCACCTTCATCACGCCATCTTTCATGCCTGCCTGAATTTTAGGCAGGTATTTTTCTGGCACCGCAAAGGAAACAAACAGGGGGCGCAGCTTGTTCACGACAGCCAGCATGGTGTCGTTGATTTTGACCGCCGTGCCAGGAAATACCAACTTTGCACCGACCACCCCATCGAAGGGCGCCCGAATGGTGGCGTAGGAAACCTGAAGCCGGGCCAAATCCAGGGCCGCCAGACTCGCTTTGGCGGTGGCTTCCTGGGCACTCACGGCGGTACGCACCTCGCCCACCTTCTCATCAGAAACAAAGCCCCGTTGTTTCAGGGAAAGGTAACGCTCCACATCCGCCCTGGCCTTGACTGCCTGGGCCTGGTCCCGGGCAAGATTGGCTTCCGCCTGGCGCAGTCGCGCATTGAAATCGGCCGGGTCCAATTGCACCAGCACATCACCCTTCTTGACATGGTGCCCTTCCTGCATGGGCACCGCCAATACCTGTCCATCCACGCGGGCACGCAGGCTGACACTCTCGGAAGCCTCTGAGCGTCCGGTCAATTCCAGCAACAAGGGAACATCCCGAATTTCTGCCTGGGCCAAGATTACCGGTGCGGCAGGGCGACTGGCCTTCACGGCCTGATGACTTGTTCCATATAAATAGAAACCGCCGGCCAGCAACACCAGAGCAAGCACAATCCCTAACGATGATTTTTTGCTTTTCATTGGAAGAAAATCGAAAACAGGAGAAAAAACGCCGCGGCCATATCAAACAACAGGAGATGGACACACCAGCGTGGACTCTTTTTCGGCGGGCAGGGCCAGCAAAAACAAGCAACTTCCAAGACAGAGTCCGGGGCGAATGCTAACACCGGGCCGACGGTCATCGACGATACCGACAATTTACGAATTAACTTATACGAAGCAATTCGTTAGCTCGACAAAATCCCTCTGCTAGATTTACTCATTACTTCAACGATCCACTCACCGTCACTATGGCCTCAGATGAAAGCCGGTGTCAGCCAGAAGACCAGGAGAAAGAGCGAATGCGCTCCCCCTCCCCCAAAGGGCATGACGGGTTAACTACTTTGCAGATCAATGCCCTGGCTCAATTCCTGGGAACCCGTAACTTTACGGCCCATGACATTGCACGCTATAGCTATGAGCAGATCGCCCGGCTGCCGAAAATCGGCAGCAAAGGCATGGTCAGGATTGAAGAGTGGCTGAGCCACCACGGTTTTCAGCTACCTAAACCGGAAGATGAAAAGCAGAACGCCCGCCCGCCCAGAGAACAGACGCGCTTGAGCCAGGCGGTCAAACTACTGCGCAAGAATGGCTATGACGTCCATCTCCGGACGTCATCAGACAAAAGCAGCTAACGCGGCTTGAAATGAAAACGGGCAAGTCGTGCTTGCCCGTTTCCGATCAACTTTGCAAAGTTGTAAAACTTTATTTCAGCGCGCGAATTTCAACGAATCAGTTCGTTGCGAAGCAGAAAAACAGGCCTGCGCCGCCGGTACTCACTAGATTGGCCTGACCGCAGCCGCGGCTAGCGTGGGCGGAATTCCAGGAAGTGTTACCGCCACCGGTACGATCAAAGTGTCCCACCTGAACAGAACCATCAGCCGCACTGCTGCTGTAGTTCTTGCATGTGTGATCCGCCGTATCGGCAAAGGCCCGGCCATCGGTCTGGGAACCAGTGATGATGTCGTGCTCATTGGGCTGATCGCCAGCCCCCTTAACCGGTTCATTCTTTTCAGTCAGCGCTGTCGTGCGCGAAAGATTGTTGCCGAGCCGTGCTGCATCAAGACTGTCCCCGTGCAGATCAGCAACATCCTTCGCGATTTGTGCGCCCCGAGCGTTATGCCAGGGACCCTTGCCGATCCGATCCCGGGCGTTAATCGCCGGGGCACCATTAGCCGCCTGGGTACTGAGATAGGCACGCCAGGTTTTAGCGCCAGCACCCACAGCCGTAGCCAAGGACTGGCAATGGGCATCCGCCCCTTCCAATCCACCCAGATCAGCCCCTTTGCCAACACCGGCACTGGTGACAAAGAAACTCAAAGGCGGTTTTGCTGGGGCCGGGGCAGCAGCTTGTTGAGCAAGAGCGGCACCGCTCGAGAGGAACAGGGCAAGCAGAAGAGATAAACGCTTGGAATTTTTCATGGAAATTTTCTTTTCTGGAAAGGAAAACCAGACCCAGCCGAATTCAGCAGGATCACTTGGGGAGCATCAGAAGTCGATCAATACCAAGTGATGGATTTGCAGCTACCGTGCCAATCCCATGAATACAGACCTCGGGGTACCGCCAACAAGCTGATCCCTAGGCTGTTTATTCCCCCTGCTACTTTCCTTAGGTCAAATCGAGATGATCTTTAAAGAATCCATTGCTGAATAGGCAACACACCGCTCAACACTCCTGCTGCAAAGCAGTCAGTAAATCCTGGCAAATCGCTTGCTTGATCAATCGAAAAATAAGCAGCTATTCGGTGCTATCCGGCAACAGGATTGCTGACCAACAAACATATCGTTGCTTCCGCAGCAGCAACGATGCCCAAGCTGGAACAGCGCCAACCGATGACAAATAATTTTTCAAAAACAAAAAACCAATACAACACAAAGCGTTAATGAAAAATCAAGCAGATGGCACGGTAACTGCAATTTATTGACCGAAACAGATCGTCCGCTGGTTCGAAATTTCCATGAAGTTTCGAGCCGACGGTGTTCTTGGAATCCCTTCTTTTTGGAGCAGGTCAATGAAGAAAAAAACAGTATCAATAGCCGTTGCATGGGCGCTTACCTCCGTCATCGCGGCGGAGACCATCGCGGCAGATAGCAAACCTGCTACGGCAGCAGCGGAATCCAAGGAAATAAAAGTCTCACCTACCTGGGCTTACCAGCCGGTTAAGGATGCCGGGGCTCCTCAGACCAAGCAGAAGAACTGGGTACGGACCCCGATTGATGCATTCGTGCTGGCCAAGCTGGAAGAGAAAGGCATCAAGCCCTCCAAGGAAGCGGATCGCTCTGCCTTTATCCGCCGTGCCACCCTGGACGCCTGGGGCTTGCTGCCCACGCCGGAAGAAGTCAAAACCTTCGTTAATGACAAATCGCCCCAAGCCTACGAAAAGCTGGTGGATCGCTTGCTGGCATCTCCCCACTACGGCGAACGCCAAGCCCGCCGCTGGCTGGACCTGGCCCGCTATGCGGACAGTACCGGCTTCCAAAACGACAACACCCGGCCCAACAACTGGCGCTACCGGGACTATGTCATCAACGCTTTCAATCAGGACAAGCCCTACGATCGTTTCGTCAAGGAACAGCTCGCCGGCGACGAACTCTGGCCTGACAGCCAGGAAGCCAAGATCGCGACAGGTTTCCTGGCGGGCTACCCCGACAACTTCAATTCCCGGGACTTGGTGCAACGCCATTATCAAATCAGCACCGACTTGACCGATGCCGTCGGCGAAGTCTTCCTCGCCTCTACCGTAGGTTGCGCCCGCTGCCACAATCACAAGACCGACAAGGTCAGTCAAAAAGAGTACTTCCAGCTCCAGGCTTTGTTCGCCAACGTTTCCTTTGACGAAAAAGCCCCCCTGGCCAAGGGCACCGAAAGCCTGTGGGACAAACAGTTTGCTGAGAAGCAGGCCAAGTATCGCGAAGCCACCAAGGATATCCGCGACAAACAAAAAGCCATTCTTGATACCGTTCGTGAAAAGGGTGAGCGTTATCACAAGGAACGTTACCTGACCGACAGCCGTGATGCCATCTTCAAACCCAAGGAACAATGGACGGCGTTGGATCGCTGGGTGAACTTCCGCCTCAAGGCCGTTTCGTCAGACCAGGATGTCGCCAACTACCTGAAGCTTTCTGCCGAAGACAAGGACCATCCCGAGTACAACGCAGCCAACGTCGAAAAGTGGAAGGAATACCAAAAGCTGCAAGCTGACTTGCGTAAGTTTGAAAACTTGCGTCCCAACGGCGGCTCTGCCTGGATCACCACGGCCCTGGAATTGGGCCTGGATTCCCCTCCCACCCGCATCCGCTTCACCGGTATTCATGAACGCCCCACCGATGAAGTGCAACCTGCCGTACCGGCCCTGTGGGGTGGTGACGAGTTGAAGATTGTCCCCACCGACAAGAGTTCTGGTCGTCGTAGTGCCTTGGCCAACTGGATTGCCAGCCCCAATAATCCCCTCACCGCTCGCGTTTTTGTGAACCGCCTGTGGGCACAATTGTTCAACACCGGTATCGTTGCCACACCTCAAGATTTCGGTCGGGCCGGACAACGCCCAAGCAATCCTGAGTTGCTCGACTATCTTGCCAGCGACTTTGTCAGCAAAGGCTGGAGCGTGAAGAAGCTGCAACGGGAAATCATGCTTTCCAACGTCTATCGGCAATCCTCTGATTACCGCAGTGATATTGCCAAAGTCGATCCGGAAAACAAGCTGCTGGCCGTGTTCCCTCGCAAGCGCCTTGAGGCTGAGGAAATCCGTGACTCCCTGCTCTACGCCTCCGGCACGCTGGAAGACGTAGTGGGCGGCCCTTCCGTCTTCCCGCCGATTCACAAGTCTTTGGAAAATACCCAGACCGACTTCCTGAACAACAAGGCCTGGACTGTCTCTGAAAACCCCAAGGACTGGAACCGTCGCAGCATCTACATCTTTACCCGCCGCAGCTTGCCCTACCCACTGCTGCAAACCTTCGACCCGGCCAACCCCAACATTCCTCACCACAAGCGTGACGTAACCACGACCCCCTTGCAGGCCTTGACGTTGTTCAACTCTGACCTGACTCTGGATTGGTCCAAGGCTCTGGCTGGCCGCGTCATCAACGAGGCTGGCCTGGATGAATCGGCCCAGTTGAGCCGGCTCTATCAGATTCTTTTCTCCCGGGACCCCAACAAGGCTGAAACGGCTGCCTTGAAGGAATTCCTCAACAATGAAGAAAAGACAGTGGCCAGCAAGACCAGCAACGGCAAGTTTGAAGTTGCTGTTCCTACCGGCATAAAGAGCAACATCAAAATCAATCCTATCAAGGCTGCCGCTTTCGTTGATCTGGTGCACTCCGTCGCCAACTCCAACGATTTTGCCTATCGCTTCTAACCCCAACCACTATCGAGACATAGGAAAAAAACATGAGCTTCAATTCACGTCGCGACTTCATTCTCAAATCTGGCCTGGGGTTGGGTAGTGCAGCCCTCAGTGGCTTCATTCCTGGCATGGGTTTCATCTCCGCTGCCACCGCTGCCGAACTGATTGACCCTTTGGCCCCCAAGCAGCCTCACTTCCCGGCCAAGATCAAGTCCGTCATCTGGCTCCACCAAAACGGTGCTCCCAGTACGCTGGATCTGTACGACTACAAACCGGAACTGGTCAAACAGGCAGGCAAGGACACGCCGGCTTCCTTCCTCAAGGGAATCAAAACCAGTACGCAAGGTGGCGTCGGCAAGCTGTATGCCTCCAACAAGCGCACCTGGAAACAGTATGGTGAAAGCGGAGCCTGGTTCTCCAACCTGCTGCCTAACCTGGCGCAACAAGCTGACAAGATTGCCTTCATCAAGTCCAGCGTGACCGTCGGTGCGACCCACGACATTTCCATCCTCAAACTCAATACTGGTGACGTCAATCCGGGTCGCCCCTCCCTTGGTGCGTGGATTACCTACGCCCTGGGTTCTGCCAATCCCGATCTGCCCCCCTACGTCGTGCTTTACAACGGCGACCAGGAACCCCGCGCCGGTGCAGTGAACTGGAGCTCCGGCTTCCTGCCCGCCGTCTATCAAGGCACTCCCTTCCGCCCGGGTGACTCCCCCATCCTTTACCTGGAACGCCCTGAACTGCGTTCTGCACAACAGCAACGCGCATCTCTCGACCTGTTGAAAAAACTCAACAACCTGGGGGCTGCCAACTATCCAAACGACACCGAACTCCGTGCCCGCCTCCAGTCCTACGAGCTGGCTGATCGCATGCAAACCGCTGCACCGGAAGCCGTTGATCTTTCCAAGGAAACCGCCGCCACCAAGGAGCTCTACGGCCTCAACGACCAAACCAGCGCCAGCTACGGCACCTCCCTGCTGCGCGCTCGTCGCCTGGTGGAACGGGGAGTACGTTTCATCCAGGTCGTTTCCGGTTGGCCTGATGGTGTTGCCGATACCGAGCGTCGCAGCTGGGATGCCCACAGTGGCCTGGACGACAACCATGAGCTGATGTCCCGCATGGTGGACAAGCCCATCGCCGGCCTGCTGGCTGACCTGAAGGATCGTGGTTTGCTGGATACCACTTTGGTGGTCTGGGCCTCCGAGTTTGGTCGCACCTCCTGGGGCGAGTCCGGCAATGGTCGCGACCACAATCCTTGGGGCTATACCCAGTGGATTGCCGGCGGCGGCATCAAGGCCGGTTACACCCATGGCGCTACCGATGAACTCGGTGTGCAAGTTGCCGACAAGGATCTGGCCGTAGATACCTATGACCTCCACGCCACCGTGCTGCAACTGATGGGCCTTGACCACCTCAAGACCACCTTCCTCAACAATGGTCGTTCCGAACGCCCCACGGTGGTGTATGGCAAGGTGGTCAAGGAACTGTTGGCCTGATAACTATCGGCTTGATCGACAGCATCTCCTAGCGCTTGAAGAGTCCGGGCAATCATGCCCGGACTTCCTTTTTACCCAAAAATAGAATTCATCCCCGCAGCAATCATGACCAAAAAACTTCTGTTCCTTCTCCTTGCCGCCATGACTGGTATTGCCATTTCTGCGCAATCGTCCCTTGACGACGATCTGATGCAGAACATTGAAGACTCCACCAAGAGTCTCACCTCCAACATTGCGCTCAAAGACATCAAAGCTGGCACCATGGACGCCAAAGAACTGGCAGAGATGTTCGCCAAGGTGGAAACCTTCTACCAGCAAAAAGGCGATGCTGGTGATGCGGTTGACCTGTCCCGAAAGAGCAAGGAGTTGAGTGTTGAAGTGGGTAAGGAAATCTCCGGTCGAAATTTTGATCACGCCAATGAAATTGCCACCAGCCTGTCCAAAACCTGCAAGACTTGCCACAGCATTTACAAGAAAGACGCCTGAGGAAAACGCCATGAAAACGATTCTGCTGAGTACCGCGCTCTTGGCCTTGACGGCAACAGTTGCACAGGCTGCCCTCAAAGAGGGAGACACCGCCCCTGACTTCAAGACCCAAGCATCCCTGGCAGGTAAAGCATTCAACTTTTCCCTGAAGGAAGCCCTGAAAAAAGGCCCCGTCGTGGTGTACTTCTACCCCTCCGCCTACACCAATGGCTGCAACATCCAGGCCCATACCTTTGCAATTAATTACGACAAATTCAAGGCTGCTGGTGCCACTGTTGTCGGCGTTTCCCAGGACAACATCAGTCGCCTGAACGACTTTTCTGCCGATCCTGAATACTGCGCGGGCAAGGTTGCGGTTGCCTCCGACGAGGATGGAAAAATATCCAAGGCCTACGACCTTTCCGTTCGAGATGCGGCGCTGGGCCGTAAAGACAGCAGAGGGCAAGACCTAAATCACGCCTTCACAGAACGCACCACATTTGTATTGACCTCTGACGGCCGTATCGCTGCAACCTTGGGCGGTCTCGCCCCAGCCGCCAATGTGGAAAAGGCTCTGGAAACCGTTCAGCAACTGGTGGGCAGTCGCAGCAAGATCTGACCTGACGCCATCCTGATACCAGGCCTCCGTTTCGGCGGAGGCCTTTTTATTTTTAGATGCTGAATCCCATGAAAAAAACCATCACCCTGAGTGTGGCAGCCGCCCTATTCCTAACGTCCGCTGCAGCACTTGCCGATGAAAAGCCGGATGAACTCCTGCATCGCCTGGGCGGTGGCAATGCGCAATCCGGCAAGATTAAATCCGCGACCCACCTCTGCCAGGAATGCCACAACGTTGACGGCAATAGCGAATCCTCAGGAGTCCCCAAGCTTTCCGGGCAATCTACGGCGTATCTGTTCAAACAGCTGAAAAATTTTCAATCCGGTGAGCGGGACCATCCCACCATGAATGCCATGGCCAGCGGCATCAGTAATCAGGATCTAGCTGATATTGCAGCCTACTTCTCCACCCAGGTACGCCCTCTCGGCAATGGAGGGAAGCTGCATCCCGTCGCCAAAGAATTATTCAGCAACGGCGACTGGCAACGCAACATCATTGCCTGCAAAACATGCCACGGCGTCCAGGGACGAGGAAATGGAAATCCCTCCTACCCCGTCATCGGCGGACAACACCAAATCTATGTTCGGGAACAACTGCTCAATTGGCGTTCCGGTTCTCGAAAAAATAGTGAAGGAGAAGTCATGAACGCCATTACGCAGCGGCTCACCGATGCCGAGATCGAAGCACTCGCTGAATACGTATCGGGGCTGTAATTGCAATGGCAACAGACAACTGCTTCTGCTGCAGCAACCATGTTTAACCATTTGCTGCATCGCAACCACAAACCAACACATAGCCCTTTATTAACAATAAGTTACAAACTGGCACAGTCCCTGCAATTGAAAGCTAAATGACAGCTTGTAGCACTTGCCAAAGTGCTGCGAGTTGACACAGCCATGCGGCGTTGCCGCTCTCTCAATACGACAGGAGTACTACGTGAAGAAAAAGCCCAACAGGCAGTTACAAAGTGCCATTGGCATCAGCTTGATTGCCCTGGCAAGTTCCGCCGCAGCCGCCCAACCAACACCAGAAGAACTGCTTAAACAGTTGAAGAGTTTGCAGGCGACCGTAGAGGCTCTGCAAAAGCAGGTAAAGGAACAAGGGGCTACCCTGGAAAAAACCAGAGAATCCCTTCCTGAAGGTGCAGAACTAGCGACAACCGATGACATCAACGGTCTCAAAAGCGACCTGGAAGATTACAAATACAACAACTCACGGGATCGTGAATACAAAACAGCCTTGTCTACTCGTGGCCTGACCATTGGTGGAACGCTACTCGGCGTCTATACGAAATCGACTGATCCAACCGTTGCTACCTCGAATCTTCCTGCTGGTACTAAAGCACAAGACAGCTTCTCTGCCAGTGCCACCTTATCTTTCAAAGGACGGCTCTACCGCGATTACTCAGAGGGCAAGAATCTTGATTACGCTCTAGGATTGGCTTTTAGCAATGCCAAGTTCACCAATAGTTCCTCGACTACCACTACGCCGCAGCAAGGCGATAGTGTCGTCAAGGTTACCGATCTTTATCTGCAGTACTCACTCGTACGGAATCTCGGCGGCCTGGAAGATCCCAAGCTGACCGTAACCTTCGGCCAACAAAAACTTCCTTTCGGTCTTGAAGCACAGGTTTCCGACGAACTGAAGCCAACAGTTTCGACAGCTCAATTTCTTGGTGCCAGTGCTCTTAGTCAGCTTAATAAGCGCCAGATTGGCGTCATCTTACGAGGTGATTACGAGCCAACCGTCGACTTCACAACCAACTACCGCTCACCATTGGTTGAATATGCCTTTGGGGTAGTCAACGGCAATGGAGAAAACACAGCAGATAACAATTCCAAAAAAGATGTCATTGGTCGTGTCGCCTTTACTGTTCCGGCCGATTTCACCAGCATTTTTAGAGAACTTAAATTTGGCGCTTCGTATTACGCTGGCTGGAATCTACTTACCAACAGCTCATCAACCATCCTAAAAGATGCAGCTCATAGCACTCGCAAAGGGATTGATGTGTATTACAACCACAATCCAGTCGGCGTCACCTATGAACGTGTAGATGGTGTTGATGAAACATACATCACAGCTACCCAAACCAATAGCAACACACAGCAGATAAAAAGCCAAGGCCAAGTGCTAACGCTCTTCTACAACTTTGGCGACATTGCACAGTGGTCTACCAACTTGAAAAATGTTGGGAAGTTTGATGACTTCTGGCCGACCACGTCACAGATCTACTATCGATACGACAAGTGGGACCCCAATATCTACGTGAGTAATAACGAAATCATAAAAAATACGTTGGGCTACAACATCTTCTTCGCTGAAACTACCAAGTTCCAAGTGGGCTTAACGAGAACCTCATACCGAGGCCAGGCCAATGTCTCTGTTGCCGACCTGACTGCACAGTTCCAGTACGGCTTCTGACGCCCTTCACGAGAATCAAAATCATGACCATGAAAAAAACAGTCTCTCTCCTGGCTGCTGCCTTAGTAGCCTTTATCAGCCTCGGCAGTGTCCATGCCGAGGAAAACCCGAAAGTTATCCGCATCGCTTTCTCCGGCGCTGGCGTTGGTGGCAAGCCCGGTTCAGGCTCTTCATACATTGCTACTGCTCACCAGCAGGGAGTTCTTGAGAAGGAATTCGAGAAGGACGGCATCAAGATCGAATGGAGTTTCTTCGTTGGTGCTGGCCCAGCCACCAACGAAGCTCTTGCCTTGAAAAAGGTCGACTTTGCGTCCCAGGGCGACCTTCCTTTGATCGTGGCCCGTTCAACTGGTCTACGCACCAAGATCATTCTGAAGTCAGCCCAGTTCAGTAAAAACTATTTGGTCGTTCCTTCCAATACACCGTACAAAACCATTGAAGACCTCAAAGGTAAAAAAGTCACCGTACAAAAAGGGACGGCGACTCAATTGCTGTTGAACCGGGTTTTGGAACAGCACGGAATGAAGGAAGATGATCTTCGCGTCATCGACATGAACTCCGACTCCCAAAAGGCAGCTTTATCCACCGGCGATGTTGATGGATCTCTTCAATCAGGGACTGACCTCGTTGCACGGGGCCTCATTCGCCGGATTCTCAAAATTGACGACCCCACTGTCAATGCACCCAGCTTCATTTGGGTTACTGAAGAATTTGAACAAAAATACCCTCATCTGGTTCAGCGCTTCGTCAATACGTTGTTGAAAGTCGCTGCTTGGTCCGCTGATGAAAAAACCCGCAATGACCAGTTTCGTCTTTGGGCGAAATCCGGCAATCCCTTCGGCGATTACAAAGAAGACTTCCAAGGGGACATCTTGCGAGATCGCCTGAATCCCCTGCTGGACGAATACTTTGTTTCCATGCTCAACAAGTCAATCGGCGAAACCAAGAAATTCCGTTTCACCCGCCGTGATGTATCCACCGAGGGCTGGATTGAGCCCAAGTACCTGAATACTGGCCTCAAGGAACTGAAGCTGGAAGGCTTCTGGGACGAGTTTGACGCCAACGCCAAACGCAAACCTAAGACCAAATAACTTCTGCCGATTACCCCACCAGATCGACAATCCTGATCTGGTGGGGTTTCCCTTTCACCTACCCCAGAAGGAATCACGCTCATGAATACTGCTCATGGCATTCAAGAAGCCCTGCCGCTGGAGGGTGCCTCTCCTCAGTTGCCACGACTGCGATTGCCCGCAATCACCCTACCCACCCAGGCCCTGAACAAATTTCTTGTCGGCCTGATTTTTCCTGTTTTGATTTACCTGCTCTGGAAGGTAACCACCGATAACCTTTGGCTCCCCCCTCAGATACTTCCTCCTCCGGATTTCGTGTGGGACTCCCTCAAAGACATGCTGAGCTCCGGCGAGCTCGCGGAACATTCCCTCGTCAGTATCAAGCGGGTGCTGTGGAGCATGCTCATCGGAGGAAGTATCGGCCTGACCATTGGCTTTACCATGGGACTGTCCCCCACGGCCAAGGCCTACCTCTACCCCAGCTTTTCGCTCTTCTCCCAGTTTCCTGTCATCGGTTGGTCGCCTCTGATGATCATCTTCTTCGGGATTGATGAAACCCTGAAGATTTCCACCATCACCGTTGCCGTAGTCGTGCCCTTTGCAGTCGCAACCTATAAAGGTATCCAGAATGTTCCGGCCAAACTGCTGGAAGTAGGTAAGGCCTACCAGTTCAGTTTTTCCCAGACCCTTTGGCACATCGCCCTGCCCGCTGCTCTGCCTGCGATTCTTGGCGGCGTTCGCCAAGGTGGCATGCAAGCCTGGCTGGCCCTAGTATTTGTGGAACTGCTGGCATCCAGTGAAGGCCTCGGTTACCTGCTGTCCTACTCCCGTAATTTGATGCAGATGGATGTTGTGGTGGTCTGCATGATTGCCATTGGGTTTATTGGTTTAGTTTTCGATTTCGCGCTAACCCGCCTTGAACGACATTTCAGCCGCTGGTCACCCAAGGGGTTCTGAATCATGGCGAAGAAACCTGGACTTTCCCTAAGCAAACTCGATTTCCGCGGCCTGGCTTTGCCGGTGCTTATTCTTGTCGTGTGGCAACTT
Source organism: Rhodocyclaceae bacterium (assembly GCA_036504515.1). Lineage (GTDB taxonomy): Bacteria > Pseudomonadota > Gammaproteobacteria > Burkholderiales > Rhodocyclaceae > AWTP1-18. The sequence continues at coordinate 74,349 of DASXVA010000009.1, read as the reverse complement.
GTAACCCAGTCAGGATCAGTGGACACCCGCATCATTGTGCCCCCCAGCACTGTGTTGGAAACTGGCTGGAACTCCCTGGTCAGCGGAGACTTGTGGGTCGGCCTGACCTCCAGCCTTTGGCGTGACATTTCAGGCTTTCTGCTGGGCTCCATTGCCGGTATCGCCATCGGCGTACTACTAGGTGTTTCCCGTTTTGCTGACAATATTTTCGGCCCAACTTTCCATACGCTCAAGCATATTTCCCTGTTCGCCTGGATTCCCCTGATCTCGGCATTCTTTGGCCGCGACGATTTTGCCAAAATCGTCTTCATCGCTTTATCCACGCTTTATCCCGTTGCTTTGTCCACCATCGAAGGCGTGCGTGGCATTCTCAAAACCCAGGTAGAAGTAGCGCAGATCTATGGGTTCAATCGTCGCCAAACGTTGAGCCGCTTGGTGCTACCTGCGGCCTCTCCTCAAATCATCGCGGGTCTCCATCTTGGGCTGATCTACGCATGGCTAGCCACTGTCGGTGGCGAATTCATTCTGGCCAGCGTAGGGGAAGGCCTCGGCCTCACCATCATCCGTGGCCGGGCCAGCTTCCACGTGGATCTGATCATTGTCGGCATGTTGTTCATCGGCTTTACCGGCCTGGTCTTCAACCACATTGCCACCCGCATCGAAGCCCGCCTGCTGCACTGGCGCGGCGCCCAACACTAATTTTCGGAGACGGCCATGGCCCACGCAGGCACCCTTACCATCAACAAGCTCAACAAGACCTATAACACCAAGAACCAATCCCTCAAAGTACTGGAAGACGTTTCCCTGTCCATTGCCCCCGGTGAGTTCGTCAGCATCGTTGGTACCAGCGGTTGCGGAAAATCCACTCTGCTGCGGCTCATCATCGGCCTGGAAAACGATTATCAGGGCGACCTGTTGCTGGACGGAAAACCCATCGTCGGCACAAGTCTGGATCGCGGCATTGTTTTTCAGGAACACCGTCTGTTCCCCTGGCTGACGGTGGAACAGAACGTCGGTCTGGCCCTGCAAAACTCCACCTTGAGCGAGCAGGAAAAGCGCAAGTCCATTCTCGATCACATCAAACTGGTGGGCCTAAGCGGCTTTGAAAAAGCCTATCCCCATCAACTTTCCGGCGGCATGTCGCAACGGGTTGCCATCGCCCGCGGACTGGTGAACCGGCCCGAAGTGCTGTTGCTGGACGAGCCTTTCGGCGCCCTCGATGCCATGACCAAATACCGTCTCCAGAACGAACTGCAACGAATCTGGGAAACCGAAGGCATCACCATGATCCTGGTCACCCACGACGTGGAAGAAGCCGTCTATCTGGGCGATCGGGTAGTGGTCATGGAGCCCCGTCCCGGCCGCATCCGCCGCGTGGTACCAGTCGAGCTTGAACGCCCACGAAACCGGACTTCCCTTGATTTTGTCCGTATCAAGGAAGACATCCTGTCCGAGTTCGGCATCGAACGAGAACCGGACACCCTCGCGGCTTAAGCCACTCAGTAGCTGATCCTGACGCGGCCCCCCGTGGCCGCGTTCTTTTGCCACCTTTTCCCCGCCGGAAAATTTCCGGCCCCGGCCGGACAGCCGCCCGACCTCTATGTGGATTGTTAACATTGCCCTGCGCCGTCCCTACACCTTCATTGTGGCGGCGTTGCTCATTCTTCTGTCCCTGCCCTATGTCCTGCGCAACATGGCAACGGACATCCTGCCCACCATCAACATTCCCGTCGTGGCGGAAATCTGGGAGTACCGGGGCCTTTCGCCGAAAGAGGTGGCTGACCGGGTCACCCGTCTCGCCGAACGTGAGCTGTCCCAAGCGGTGGACGGCATCGAGCATTCCGAGTCCGTTTCCTTCAGCGGCTTTTCCATCGTCAAGATTTTCTTCCAGCCCGGCACTGATATCCGCAGCGCCATGAACCAGGTGCTGATGAGCACCACCGCCGCCTACCGCTCCATGCCCCAAGGGGCGCAACCGGGGCGGGTGCGCCAATACTCCGCCACCGACCTGCCGCTGATCCAGTTGGGCCTGTCCAGCGACACCCTGTCCGACACCGAACTGGGCGACCTGGCGAGCACCTTCGTCCGTCCCATCATCACCGGCAAGAAAGGGGTCTCCCTCACCTACCCCTACGGCGCCAAGGGCCGCCAGGTTTCCGTGGACCTGGATGCCAAGGCCCTGTTGGCCAACAATCTGACGCCGGCGGACATCGTCACCGCCATGGGCAACCAGAATCTGATCCTGCCCACGGGCACCATCAAGCTGGGCAGCAGTGAATACGAGGTGTCCCTCAACGGCGCCATCGCCTCCATTCCCCGCATCGGCGACATTCCCCTACGCACGGTGAACGGGCGCACCATCCTGCTCCGCGACGTGGCCAGCGTCCGCGACGGCTTCAGTCCCGCCACCACCATCGCTCGCCAGAACGGCGAACGGGGCATCATCAACTCGGTGCTCAAGGTCGGCAGCATCTCCACCCTGGAAGTGGTGCAGCACGTCAAGGATTCCATCCCACAAATGGTGGACAAGCTGCCCTCGGAAGTGGACATCAAGCTGATGTTCGACCAGTCCCTCTTCGTCCGCGCCGCCATCGGCAACGTGCTGCATGAAGCCCTGATCGCCGCCGCCCTCACCGCAGCCATGATCCTGCTCTTCCTCGGCAACTGGCGCAGCACCTGCATCATCGCTGTGTCGATCCCCCTCTCCATCGCCTCGTCCCTGATCGTGCTCTATCTGATCGGCGAGACCATCAACCTCATGACCCTGGGCGGCCTCGCCCTGGCAGTGGGTATTTTGGTGGACGACGCCACGGTGGAAATCGAGAACATCGAACGGCAGATGAGCCTGGGCAAGAAGCCCCACCAGGCCATTCTCGACGGCGCCGCCGAAATCGCCGTGCCAGCCTTTGTTTCGACCCTGTGTATCTGCATCGTCTTCGTTCCGATGTTCTTCCTCAGCGGCGTTGCCAAGTCTCTCTTCGTCCCCCTGGCCGAAGCCGTGGTGTTCGCCATGCTGGCCTCCTACGTGCTGTCTCGCACCCTGGTGCCCACCCTGGTGATGTACATGATGCAGGGCCATCACCATCTACAACCGGATGAAAAACCCAGCGGCAATGCCCTGGCTCGCCGCTTCCAGGCCGTCTATCACCGCTTCAACCACTATTTCGAGCTGCTGCGGGAACACTATGTGATCCTGCTCGCCCACCTGCTCAAGCATCGCAAACAGTTCGGCATCGGTTTTTTCGCCTTCGGCCTGGGCTCCCTGGCCCTGGTGCCCCTGCTCGGCCAGGACCTGTTTCCCGCCGTGGATGCCGGCCAGATCCGCCTCCACCTGCGGGCCGCCCCCGGCACCCGCCTGGAAGAAATGCCGGCCCTGGTGGACCAGGTGGAAGCCGTGGTGCGCCAGCAGATCCCCAAGGAGCAACTGGCGGAAATTGTGGACATCATCGGCGGCCCCTACAGCACCATCAACACCCTCTACGGCAATTCCGGTACCGCTGAGACTTCCGACAGCGAAATAATGGTTTCCCTCAAGCCCGGCCATGACCCCAGCCCCGACTTCATGGACATGCTGCGCAAGGAACTGCCCACTCGCTTCCCCGGCGTGGAGTTCTTCTTCCAGCCGGCGGACCAGGTGAGCCAGACCCTCAACTTCGGCATTCCCGCTCCCATCGACGTGCAGCTCATCGGCGGCAAGGCGGAGGAAATCCAGCCTCTGCTGGTGGACATCAATAATGCCCTGCGGGAGATTCCCGGCCTGGTGGATGTGCATATCTACCAACGCTGGAGCAAGCCTAGCCTGGCTCTGGAAATGAACCGCACCCAGTTGCAGCAGTTGGGGTTGTCCGCGCGCAACGTGGCAGAGAACCTGCTCATTTCCCTTTCCGGCAGCATGCAGACCAGTCCCACCTACTGGCTCAATCCGGTCAACGGCACCACCTACAACATCGGCGCCCGCAGCCTGGAAACTGACCTGGACAGCATTGATTCCCTCATGCACATCCCCGTCAGCCCCGGTAACGGCGCAGAACCCCAGGTGCTGGGCAATCTGGTGAACATCAAGCGCGGCGTACAACCCTCCGTGGTCAGCCACTACAACATCAGTGATATGGCCAACATCTACGCCAACGTCCAGGGCCGTGATCTCGGCGCCGTCAGCCGGGATATCGACCGGGTGCTGGACGGCTTCCGCAGCAAGTTGCCCAAGGGGGTGGACCTGGTAGTGCGGGGCCAGATCCAGACCCTCAGCAGCTCTTTCACCGGCCTGGCCGTGGGGCTGGCCGTGGCCATCCTTCTGGTCTACCTGCTGGTGGTGGTGAACTTCCAATCCTGGCTCGACCCGCTGATCATCATCAGCGCCCTCCCCGCCGCCCTGGCCGGTATCACCTGGATGCTCTTCCTCACCGGCACCACCCTCAGCGTGCCGGCCCTCACCGGTACCATCATGACCATGGGGGTAGCCACCGCCAACAGCATCCTCCTTGTCTCCTTCGCCCGCAGCCGCCTGGCGGATGGCATTCCGCCCCTCAGCGCCGCCCTGGAAGCCGCCTCCACCCGACTGCGTCCCGTGCTCATGACCGCCCTGGCCATGATCGCCGGCATGTTGCCCATGGCTCTCGGCCTGGGTGAAGGCGCCGAACAGAACGCACCCCTGGGCCGCGCCGTCATCGGCGGCCTGCTCTTTGCCACCGTTTCCACCCTCCTCTTTGTTCCCGTGGTTTTCACCGGCACCCATCGCTGGCTGGAAAAGCGCAACAACAAGCACCACGGCATTACCCTGACCAACTGATCATGACCGACCTCAACGAACATCCCCTCGCCGTGGCCGATCCAGACCGCTCCCAGCGCACCGTGGCAAAAACCCGCCGTCTCGTCGTCTATGGTCTGGTCCTCCTCGCTGTAGGCGGCGGCGCTCGCTTCGCCTTCAACTACCAACAGGCCCTGGCCCTGGAACACACCACCAAGGAAAGCCTGGTCCGCAACGTCATTGTCACTCAGGCAAAGGAGGGAGAGCTCAAGCGCAATGCAGCCCTGCCCGCCACCCTGCGCGGCAATACCGAAACCCTGCTCTACGCCCGCAGCAACGGCTACATCGCCACCTGGCACAAGACCATCGGCGACCAAGTGAAAAAGGGAGAACTACTGGCCGTCATCGACGCCCCGGAACAGGATCAGGAACTGGCCCAAGCCAAAGCTACGCGAGAGCAAGTAAAAGCACGCCTTACCCTGGCCCGATCCACCGCCGAACGTTGGGAAGCCCTGCGCCAGCAGGATGGCGTATCGCAACAGGAACTGGAAGAAAAGCGAGGAGCCCAGGCCCAAGCCCAAGCTGATCTGGCTGCCGCCGATGCCAACGTGAAGCGCCTCGAACAATTGCAGGGCTTCCGCCGCATCATCGCCCCCTTTGCCGGGGTCATCACCAAGCGCAATGCCGAGGTGGGACAACTGGTCACCGCGGGAGGCAAGGAACTCTTCGCCCTGAGCCAGACCGACCCGCTGCGCCTGACGGTGTGGGTACCCCAGATCTACGCCAGCGACATCAAGCCGGGCAAGGACGTGAGCGTCACGCTCAACGAATTCCCCGGCAAGAAGTTCACCGCCTCCATTGAGCACGCCGCCGGCGGCATCGATCCCCTGAATCGTTCGCGCCAGGTGGACATCACCTTGCCCAACCCTGACGGCAAGCTCCTCCCCGGCGCCTATGCCGAGGTAGTCATCGGTCTGGCCAGCGGTGTCAAGGCACTGGTCGTTCCCGCCAGTGTGCTGATCATCGGCAGCGATGGTCCCAAGGTCGCCACCGTCAACGGTGAAGGCAAGATTGCCTTTCAGAGCGTCAAGCTGGGCCGCGACCTGGGACGCGAGGTTGAAATCCTCAGTGGTGTCGACCGCGAAGCCAGACTCGTGGTCAGCCCCTCCGATCTGCTGGCAGAAGGCGAAACCGTAAAAGCCGAAATCCTCGTTGCCAAAGCAGACAAGGCCTCGGGCAAAAGCGAAGGCAAAGAAGCCGCTAAAGACAAGCCGACCAGCGATGACAAAGGTAGCAAAGGCACCACCAAAGAAGCCCCCAACGCGCCTGCTGCCAGTGAAAGAAAAACATGAAGCGTCACCGCCTTGCCCTCCTGATCAGCACGCTCCTGCTGGCTGGCTGCGCTGCCGGCCCTGACTACCAGCGCCCCGACACACCGTTACCGGCACATTGGGCCGAAGCCCCCCAGGACAATAGTCCCTGGCAAGTAGCAAGCCCTCAGGACAAAGAAGCACGAGGTGCCTGGTGGCAGGTCTTCGGTGATCCGGTACTGGATCAACTGGAGCAACAGGCCCTGAGCGGCAGCTTCACCCTTCAGATCGCTCTGGCGCGAGTGGAGCAAGCCCGAGGCCTGTTGGGCATTGCCACAGCCGCCAATAGCCCCTCCATCGATCTGAGTGAACGCAGTACCCGCACCCGTAGTTCCGCCAATCGGCCCAGTACGGGGAGCGGTGCCGTTAGCTCCACCTTGCAGAACGATCACGTCCTCTCGCTCGGGGTGTCCTACGAAGTGGATTTATTCGGCCGGGTACGCCGTGATGTGGAAGCCAACAGCGCCGGTCTCGAACAGGCCGAAGCCGATCTGGAAAACGCCCGCCTGATCCTCACTTCCAATGTAGCATCCACCTACTTCGCCCTGCGCACCCAGGAAGCGGACATCGCCCTGCTGCAACAGGCCACCGAGCTCCAGGCCAAAACCCTGGAACTGGTGCAATCCCGTTACAAGTTGGGCGCCGTCAGCGGACTTGATCTGGCCCAGCAAGAACTCCTGCTGGGCAATACCCGTAGCCAATGGCATCTGGCCCAGCGTCTGCAAGCCCAACAACGGCATGCCCTGGCTACTTTGCTGGGTGTCGATGCCGGTGCGCTGACAATAGCTGAAGGCCGGCTACCAGCTACTCTCCCGGCAGTACCGCCATTACTCCCCGCCGACCTGCTGCAACGCCGTCCCGACATTGCCAGTAGCGAACGCGCCGTCGCCGCCGCTAACGCCCAGATCGGCGTCGCTCGCAGTGCATGGTTTCCCGCGTTGCGCATCAGTGCCAATGATGGTGTCGAAAGCAAAGTCTGGGGCACCCTGCTCGAAGCCCCCAGCAATACCTGGGCACTCGGTCTTGCCTTCAGCCAAATGCTTTACGACGGCGGTCGCACCCGCAGCCGCGTTGCCCAGGCAGAGGCCGGACATCAACTGGCCACCGCCAGCTATCGCCTGACCGTATTAAAAGCCCTGCAAGAAGTGGAAGATGGCCTCGCCTCTCGTCGCACCTTAAGTGCCGCCACAGAAGAGGCTCGCCGTGCTGCAACAGCCGGTGACAAAGCTGCAGACATCACTGGCACTCGTTACAAACTCGGTGCTGCCACGGCACTGGAACATTTGGTCACGGAACAGAACGCCTTGAGCACCCGCCGCCAGCTCCAGCAACTGGAAGGACAGCAGTGGGCTAATGCGGTGTTCTTGATCAAAGCTTTAGGGGGAAGTTGGCAGGAGTAATAAAGAAATTATCGGGCAGCACAATTGACGGTGCTGCCCTGAGCCTATCTAGCAAGATAGCTTTGGGTCTTCATCACATTAAGGCCAAGCGAACATCATGCGCGGGGGGGCGCCGCTACGATCAGGCAGTGCAATCCACGGAATCTCCCTCCAACTCTGATCAGCTTCCTGTTGTTTACCTTGTGCCATCAAGGCAAAGCCCAAGAAAATCCTGGCATCCTTATCTTCCGGTGAGTCAGCCAATTTTTGTTCTGCTTGGCGACGTACCACACCAGCATCACCCTGCTTTTGCATAAGTTCAACAAACCGTTTCCCATACCAAGTGTTCTGCACTTCCAGTAGAGGCAGAGTATTGGGATTTTTAGGGTCGTTGTGGCAGGACTGGCAATTGGAAGATGGCCAATGAGCCAACTCATGGACGATGTGAGTAATGGCCAAGCGCTCCTCTTTTGGCTTGCTTTCCAATTGGGCCAGACGGGCCTTGAGCGCCCAATAACGGCGTTGGTCGCGAGTATTAATACGCTTGAGATCTCCAACTTTGCTCAGTTCAGCATGGGCAAGCGGGAAATTGGCTTCATTGATATAGGCGTTTGTGAGCAGGATGCGAGACAAATGGAGAAGTGAAAAGGGGTCCTGTTGAAGCTTTAGTTTGACCAAGACATCTCTTTCGCCATTGCGGACGGCTGCCTCCCGGGACAGTCTGACCCAGGTGGCCCGCTCCTCAGCGTCCATTTTCTCCGGTTCAAGTTCACTCAGCAGTTTGGCTGCGTGTGGAAAATCGTTCCGAGCATCCTTACGAATTTGTTCAAGGAGATCCTTGATCGCAGACTTAGATTCAGGTTTCACTAGACCTTCATCTGCCCATGAGAATGCAGAAGTCAGGAAATAAAACATGGCACAAATACACAAATGTTTGATCTTCATGTGGAGTCCTTATCAAGGGAGTCAGCGCCCCTAAGCGTTGATCAATACTTCACGCGCAGAGTCAGTACTGCGTTACGTGGGTCACCATAAGTGTTGTAGGTATTGGTCCCACCCAGTCGCGTGTAATACGTAGTGTCGAATAGGTTATTGATATCCAGTGTCAGCGCATGGCTCTTGTCTATTTCATAACCGAATTGAAGCTTGACTATGGCGTAATCGTTTTGCGAGCGTGCAGCAACCGTTGCCGAAGGGGCACCGCTAGCCGATTGTGATGCGCCGTTCAAACCGAAGCCAATGCTAAAATCCTTTAAGACATCATCGGAAAACCGATACTTTGACCAAAGTTTGAGCATGTGCCGCGGATACCAAAAACTGACAGGTTGGTTTGTCGAACTGCCGTTATTCAGCCATTTCGTGATTAAAGACGTGTAGCCCGCCGAAATATCGAGACCATGCAGCGGACTGCCAACAACTTCAAACTCCCAGCCCTTGCTTTCGAGTTTTCCGGCACTGGTGTAATAACCTGAATTGTTGGCATCGGCCAAAGCACGGTTTGTGTCATTGATCTTGAAGAGCGCAAGGGTAGCGGCAAGCTTTCCATCAAGGAACTCTGTCTTGGTGCCTACTTCGTATTGCTTCCCTACGCGCGGCGAGAGCGTGCTTCCATCGACGCGTTGTTGTGTCTGTGGAACGAATATGTCAGCGTAACTGCCGTAAAAGGTAACCCGCTTGTTGAGATCGTAAACAAGGCCAGCATAAGGCGTCGGCTGCCCCGTACTCCGGGCGCCCTGGGCCCAGCCTGTTGGACTGGGACTAGGGTCGATGGTCTTCGACTTGTAATCGTAATTTGAGAAGCGAGCACCAAAGATCGCCTTGAGTGGATCGGTGATACTCAGCGTGAGTTTTCCGTAGTAGCCAAATTGGGTAGTAACGTTCTGACTACCAGCACGGTAAACAACATTAGGCTCAGGAACTGACGGCGGATCGGAGAGAAGAACATTGGCTACATTGAGGTAGCCACTACTCGGTGAATTGGGATTGGCGCCACGACCTGTACTTTCAAAACGACTGTAATTAGCGCCAAAAAACAATTCATGCTTTCTACCCAGCAGTTCGAAAGGTCCTGCCGCAAACATATCGACATTCTCATTGACGTACTGATAGTCGAATTCGCGGCGGGCATAATTGCCGATGATCATTGTTCCCGGCGTAACACCCGTTGTTGGGTATGAATCCTTGAAGAAGAAACCTTGGTCGCGCCGGCCAACACGGAAGGTTGTCGTCCATTCGTTATCAAACCCATGCGTTAATTCGACGCCGACATCCTGAGTGTTCCAACGGACTTTGTTCCAATCGGGATAAGGATTGAATGAACGTGAAACCGAGAGGAAGCTGCCATCGGTATAGGCAGGAAGACCTGAAAATCCAGTCGAATCATTGTTCTGGTGAGCAAAATAAATATTAGCTTTAGTGCGCGACGTGAAATCAAAATCCAGGGTGCCATAGACCAGACTTTTCTGGTCGTGTGCCCTGTTATAGACGTAGTCGCGATCAATGGCGGAAACCACAGCCCGACCGCGCAGACTACCGCTCTCATTGATGGGCCCAGTGACATCAGCTTCCACACGATTGTTGTTCCAGGTACCGGTTTGCGCGACAAAACTCGTAGCAAACCTGTCGAGCGGACGCTTGCGCACCAAATTGACGGCGCCTGAGAATGATCCCGAACCTTGCAGCACACCGGCCGGACCGCGCTGGACCTCGATACGATCATAAATCGCCAGATCGAATTGCTGATAACCAGAAAGTGGCAAGGTTGAAGGCACACCATCGTTCTGGAGTTCAAGCGCACCGCCGCGGGAGTGATATTGCCCCTGGGTAATGTCATTCGCGACTGCCTGGACCCCAGTAATTTGCGACAGAGCATCCCAGGTCGTCACCATATTCTGGTCATCCATCTGGGACCGCGTCAGGACTGAAACGGAGTTCGGAATTTCCCGCGGACTCTGTGGCACCTTGCCGGCAATGCTGACCTTATCGGCTTTGTAGTTGTGCTCTGCGTCAGCACGGACCTCTACCTCAGGCAGAACAGGGATGTCATTTACGACTTGGCTGGCACTCTGTGCAAACAAATAGGGTGAGTAGATGCCCGTAATGAGCAAAGCCACTCGTGATGGTCGAAACATTGAATTCCCTTAGTCGAACGATATGCAACAAAGGGAAAGGATTTTCGAGAATTTGGAACCACAAAGGAATGTGGCATGTTGTCGCGCCCTTACTTTCAGCTACATGCCAATGTGCAGGGCCATATCGTTTTTGACTAGTCGATGCTTCGCTAATCCATAAAAAATCAATTTGGCCAGAGATCACTGTTTCAAGAAATCAAACTGTTTCTCTTGAAGCAGATTTAACTTCTCCTGCTGCTCATGAAACAGCACGGAAATCATCTGTTTGCTAAAGCCACCAGCCAAACCCCGCAGTAAAGCCATAGTCAGCACACAATGAGCAGAGGGCGCACCCGGCCCGCTCCTTGCTGAACGACTTAGCTGCGCCTCTCTTTTGGGGCGTGAATGCATACCTTCCATTACAACGAAGAAAGTCGTCCCATGCGCAAACTCTCCCCCTTGCTGGCCTTGCTGCTGGCCCTGGCTGCTCCTCTTGCCTTTTCTCAGGAGGCCACTGCACCGGCCCAGAAGACTGCCTATGTGGCTCCACCCTGGATTTACAAAACCAAGCAGCTGAACAAGGCCCAGATCGACAAGCTGCTGTCCAAGCCTAACAAGGTAGTGGTGCTGGATGTCCGCCGTCCCGATGAATTGATTTCCAAGGGTTCCTTCCCGGCCTTCCTCAACATCCAGTTCAAAGAACTGGAAAGCAATCTGGGCTACATCCCCAAGGACCGGATCATCATCCCCGTTTCCAACCGCGCCCACCGAGCCGGCGCTGCCGGTGATCTGCTGACAGCCAAGGGCTTCAAGGTGGCTGGCGCTGCCGGCACCCTGGACTATGAAGATGAAGGCGGCACTGTTGCTCACATCACGCCTCCCCCCCCGGCTCCCGCCAAGTAAGACCTGATTACCGCAGGGCAATGCCCTGCGGTAATTGCTTCCTCATTTCGTCAAAAAGAAAGGGCGATGCCATGAGCACCGATCCGCAGATTACGCCCCACCGTATTCGTCTCTGGGATGTACCCACTCGACTATTCCACTGGGGCCTGGTCGCTACCGTAGCGGCAGCCTTCATCACCGGCCAATTGGGCGGTAGCCTGATCCAGATTCACGCCAAGGTGGGTTTGGCCATTATTGGTTTACTGGCTTTCCGTTTGGCCTGGGGTTTCGTCGGCACCACCTATGCCCGCTTCCAGCAATTCCTGCCGACACCGGGGCGTATCCGTGCCTACCTGAAAGGCCAATGGCAAGGACACGGCCACAATCCCCTGGGTGCCCTTTCCGTTTTTGCCCTGCTGGGCTTGCTGGCATTGCAAGCAGGTACCGGCTTGTTCACCAACGATGACATCACCTTCACCGGCCCCCTCTACTCATTGATCGACGAAGAGTTTGCGTTGCGCCTGACCGGCTTTCACAAGCTGTTGTCCTATGGGCTGCTCGCCATCCTCGGACTGCATCTGGCGGCTATCGCGTTCTATCTCCGCATCAAGAAAGACAACCTGATCAAACCCATGGTCACCGGCTGGAAAGAAGTTCCTCCTGAAGTTTCCGCAGCCACCGCCCCGCGCCACAAAGCCAGCCTGATTGCCTTGGCTACAGCGCTGTTGATTGCCGCAGCAGCGGTCTATGGTGCCACCGGCGCATGGTTGCCGACGACACCAGCCGCCGCACCGGCGACCCCCGCGGCCTGGTAAGACCAACCCTTGTCGATGGATATCCCTGGCACCCCTTCGGTGACAGCCGCTGATGCTGTGTCGCTGGACGCGGCATTTATCCGTCTGTCACCACGCCTTCGTCCGCGGCGCCCTCCCTTGTCAAGTCACGGCGTACATCTGACGGTGCTGGCACTTACCTTGACGGTACTTGGCGGTGCCTTCTTCTTCCACGGCATGTTGGTCTGGTCTGCCGGATTGGCCTTCATTGCCTACGACACGTTCCTGCTGTTGTTCGTCGCCAGTAAAACGCTTGTTCTCCGTTCCCCCATTGTTCGTCCTGATGCCACCTTGCCTTCGTTAACCATGGGCGTCGTTGTCGCTGCCTATAACGAAGCGACAGTACTGGAGCGAACCATAGAATCATTGCTGGCTCAGGAAGTACCGCCCGATGTCATTCTCATCGCCGACGACGGTTCCACCGATGCCACGGCAGCGCTATTGGCTGATTGCTACGGTTTCCCTGTCCCTCACCGAAACGGCATCGCCATCACTAGCCCCAGACACGCATGTTTGCGCTGGCTGCGGGCACCCCATGGTGGTAAAGCCTGCACCCTTAACCGCGCGTTGCCCCAGCTTGGCACTGACTTGATCGTAACCGTGGACGCCGACACGCTGCTGGCTCCCGATGCCCTGGCCCAGATGCGGCTCGCCTTTGCCGCCGAACCCAAACTGGTAGCTGCCAGCGGCGTACTCAGTCCCGTCTGCGACCCCAGTCCCACGGGCAAGGTGCTGCAATGGTTCCAGACCTACGAGTACGTCCGCAACTTCATGGCACGCTTTGCCTGGATGCGGGCCGACAGCCTGCTGCTGATCTCCGGAGCCTTCGCCGCCTTTCGCAGCAAAGCCTTGCTGGCGGTCGGTGGCTTTGACCCCGAATGCCTAGTGGAAGATTACGAGGTCATCCATCGCCTCTACCGCCATTCTGCGGAACAGGGGCTGGACTGGCGGGTAAGGGTCGTCGGCCGCGCGCTGGCCCGCACCTCGGCGCCATCCACCCTGCCAGGCTTTTTCCGGCAACGCCGTCGCTGGTTCGCCGGCTTCTTGCAGACCCAGTACTGGAACCGGGACATGACGGGCAACCGGAAATTCGGCAAGCTCGGCACCTTGATGCTGCCCGTCAAGACGGTTGATACCGTGCAACCCTTCTGCGGTATTACGGCCTTGCTGGGGCTCCTCCTGCTTGCCGTGGGTCACCGCACGGGGGAACTCCACTCCGTTCTTACCGTCATCGCCATCAAGCTATCCCTTGATCTCGCATTCAACACCTGGTGGATTTTTCTTTACCGGCGCTGGACCCATCAGCCAAAATCCCCACGCCTGATCCCTGCTTTAGCCGCTACCCTACTTGAACCTCTTCTGTTCCAACCACTACGTCACATCGGCGCCTTGCTGGGCTGGTACCATTTCCTTACCGGGCGCCGGCATTGGGAACAACAACAACGTCACGCCATGACCTGAATACCGATCCGCGCTGCCACGTATAGCGCGACACACCCCAGCCTTGCCCAATGGAGTCCTTAATGAAAAAAACAGTCCTCTGGTTGATTCTCGCCATCACCATGGTGGCCCAGGCAGCCAACGACCCAGCAGTCACCGAGCCCAAGGAACTCAAGCCCCTTTCCTACCAGCCCCGGGCAGCCCATCTCGCGGCAACTATCCTCGGCCACCACCACTACCGAACCCCGGTGCTGGATGACGCACTGTCCGCAAACATTTTTGATGAATATCTCAAGGTGCTCGACCCGGAAAGAGTTTTCTTTACGCAAAAAGACATCGACCGCTGGGACGATGCGCGTACCAAGCTGGACGATGCCATCATCGACGAAGACTTGACCATCCCCTTTGCCATTTTCAACCGCTATACCCAGCGGGTAACGGAGCACTACAACCGTGCCCGGACCCTGCTCAAGAGCGGGTTTGATTTCACCCGCAAGGAAAACTACGACTACCTTCGGGAAAAAGCACCCTGGCCCGCCAGTGAAGCCGAGGTACAGGAGCTTTGGCGCAAACGGGTCAAGAACGACTGGTTGCAACTCAAGCTGACAGGCAAGGACGATCAGACCATCGCGACCACCCTGGACAAGCGTTACGAAAACTTCCTCAAACGTATGGCCCGCAGCAAGAGTGAAGATGCCTTTCAGACCTTCATGAACGCCTACACCATGGCCGTCGATCCCCATACCAACTATCTGGGACCTCGGGCGTCGGAAGACTTCGACATTTCCATGAAGCTGTCCCTGGTGGGCATCGGTGCCCTGCTGGAAGAAAAAGACGACTACGCCACCATCAAAGAACTGGTGCCCGGAGGGCCAGCGGCATTGAACAGCAAGCTCAAACCGGGCGACCGCATTCTTGGCATTGCTCAGGGAGAAAAAGGTGCCCTGGTCGATGTGGTCGGCTGGCGCTTGGACGACACGGTGGCACTGATCCGGGGCACCGCAGACACGGTGGTTCGCCTCGACATACTGCCGGCCGATAGTGGTCTGGACGGCAAACACGTTCAGATTTCCCTCATCCGCAAGAAAATCGCCCTGGAAGAGCAAGCGGCAAAGAAAAAAATCATCACGGTGGATGATGCCGGCAAGGCAAAACATATTGGCATCATCTCCCTGCCCGGTTTCTATCAGGACTTTGAAGCCCGGCAGCGGGGAGAAAAGGATTACCGCAGCGCGACCCGCGACGTGGCCAAAATTCTGCAGGAGCTGAAACAGGAAAAGGTCGACGGCGTGGTGGTGGACCTGCGCAATAACGGCGGTGGTTCCCTCACCGAAGCCGTTGAGCTCACCGGGCTGTTCATCGACACCGGCCCCGTCGTCATCCAGCGGGATTCCCGGGGCAACACCAATGTCAGCCGCGACAACAATCCTGGTACGGCTTGGGATGGCCCCCTTGGCGTATTGATCAACCGCAGCTCTGCTTCGGCTTCTGAAATCTTTGCTGCCGCCATTCAGGATTACCGCCGGGGTCTCATCATCGGTGAGACCAGCTTTGGCAAAGGAACCGTGCAGACCATGCTGAACCTGGATGAGGCCTCCCAGACCAAAGGCCCCAAGCTGGGCGAACTGAAACTGACCATCGCCCAATTCTTCCGTATCAACGGCAGCACGACCCAACTCCGTGGTGTCACTCCCGACATCGCCTTGCCGTCCCTCTCCGACACAAGCCGCTTCGGCGAATCAAGCTACACCAACGCTCTGCCCTGGGTACGTATTCGCCCTGTCAATTACGGCCCCCTTGCCGACCTGAGCGAAGTGCTACCGCTGCTCCAGACCCACCACGACTCCCGTATCAGTAGCGACAAAGACTTCCGTTACCTGCAGGAAGACATTGCCGAACTGAACGCCCTGCGCAACAAGCATTCCCTGTCCCTCAACGAAAAGGAACGCCGGGCCGAACGGGAAAGCCGCGAAGCCCGCCTGAAGGCACGGCGCGCCAACGGCGCATCAGGCAGCGATGACCGACTGTCGGAGGAAGAAGACCCGGAAAATAGCGCAGAGAAAACCAAGGCCCAGAAAAATGCCAAGGATGTCCTTCTCGATGAGGCTGCGCACATCATCAGCGATGAGGTAGAACTGCTCCATAGCCGCTCAGACCTCGCAGCGAGGGCCCTGCCGGATGTTTCCGGGGTGCCCCGGTAACAATATCGCTGGTTAGTTCCATCATTATCTGAACAGGTGAAGATGGAACTGACAGCCCGCTCTGGCCATCTCCATGAACAGGAGATGGCCAGCGTCGATTCAATGGACTTGAAGAAGAAAAACACCGGCCCCGGAAAAATAGCCCAGCAGGGCCAAGCCACTAATTCTTTTGAAGTACCAAAAGAAATGGATTTTCTCCAGGCCCATCGCAGCGACCCCAGCGGCGGAACCGATGATCAGGATGGAGCCCCCCGTCCCCGCGCAATACGCAAGGAATGACCATAAGAAGTGGTCCGGGGGAAAGTCAGCCAGGCTATACATCCCCATGGATGCTGCCACCAAGGGCACGTTGTCGACGATTGCACTGGCGATGCCGATGATCAGAACAATGATGTCCTGCCGCCCGAAAGTTGCATCCAGCCACTGCGCAAGGGAGGTCAGAATATGGGTATGTTCCAGGGTTGCCACTGACAGCAGAATACCGACGAAGAAGATGAGGGAACTCATGTCTATCTTGCTCAGGGCATGAGCCAGCGTGAACTGTTGCTTCTCTTCTTCTTGCTTGTGCCGGTGCAGGATGTCCCCCACCAACCAAAGAATCCCCAGCCCGAACATCACGCCCATGAAAGGCGGCAAATGGGTAACGGTTTTGAAAACGGGTACAGCGAGCAAAACACCTAGCCCCATGAAGAACATCAGATTGCGATCGAACTCGGTCGTGTGCGGGGTGTCATCGCTGACGCTCTGCTTAAGGCAATGAAAATCGCGTCCCCGAAAAGCATAGGCAGCCACAGCCAAAGGAACGACCATGCTGATGAGGGAAGGAAAAAACACCGACTTGATCGTCGCCATTGACGTGATCTGACCGCCGATCCACAGCATCGTGGTTGTTACGTCACCCACGGGCGACCAGGCACCACCGGAGTTTGCGGCGATGACAATGATTCCCGCAAACATGAGCCTATCCTCCTGCTTGTCCAGAAGTTTCCGCATCAGAGAAATCATCACGATGGTGGTGGTCAGGTTGTCGAGGATAGCGCTGAGGAAAAAAGAAACAAACCCGACCAGCCACATCAGCGAAGACAGTTTCGATGTCCGAATCCGTTGCGTAATGACGTCAAAACCGTTGTGGGCATCCACCAACTCAACAATTGCCATGGCCCCCATCAGGAAGAAAACGATCTGGGCCGTTCCCATCAAGGACTCACCCAGTTGTTCGCCAACCGTGGAAGGATCATCCAGCGTCACCGCGTAGATGGTCCAGAGCAGACCCGCCGCGATCAAGGCCGAGGCTGATTTGTTGATCTTGAGGGGATGCTCCAGTGCTATGGCGGCGTAGGCCAAGACAAAAACCGTGACTAGGGCAATCAGCATGGCAAGCCCTCCTTTGCCCGTTGATCTTCACCAAGAAGAAAAAACGCCTGAGGACAGTATGAACAGAGGAGGGAATGCAGTACGGACAGCGAAGGCTGTCGCTGGGGGCGATAAGTGGTCATGGGCGGTGCTCATAAAAGCAGTGCGGCGGCCCGACCAGCACTAAAACCTGTCTTACTTCCTGAAGAAGAAAGCAGACACCCACGACTATCTTACCAGTTCATCGAAGCTCATCTGACGTGACAAACTGCCCCTCAAAAGATTGCGACTATTGTCGCCACAATCGTTGCGTTGCTTGCCCGCAAGCTACCGCAGAGTTGTTTCAGACACAGCAAACTCCATTACCAGTGCTGAACATTGCTCACTTGCCAACTTCTTTTCGCGCCAGATCCAGCACGTAGACGTAACGAGAATTCCCTGGCGCAAGAACCACCGACTTCTGCAGCCAGACCAAGGCTTCCTCTTTTCGCCCCTGACGAATCAGCAACAGCCCCAAGGCATGAGCTGCTTCGGCGGCTTCGGGGGCTTTGCGTACCGCCTGGCGCAGCAAAGGCTCTGCCTCAGCATCACGATGCAGTTGTCGATACAGGTCCGCCAGATTCACTAACGCCGGCACGAAACTCGGCTCCAGTTTCAAAGCATTCTTCAAGGCACCCTCGGCCATTTCAGGTTTTCCCAGCCGTCGATACAGGTTCGCCAGATTGACATGGGCTTCCGGTCTTTCGGCAGAAGCGGATTCCACGGCAATCAATTCATCAATGGCCGCCTGCAGGCTTTGTTGCTGCGCCTCTGTCAATCTTGTCTTCGGCGTTCCCGCCAAGGAACGAGCAGCTTCGATGCGTACGGCACGCAAGGAATCACCAAGCAATGCTCCGCCGATGGCAAGAACAGGCGGGGACGACTGACCGGCCAAGGCCCGGGCGGCCCCCAGCCGTACCCATCCATCTTTATCCCGAGCAGCCTTGGCAACAGCTTCCGTTCCTTGAGGAGAACCATCTGCAGGTAACAGGGACAGCAGAGACGCACTCACCATGCCGGAAGTTTCTTTCGCCAGGGCAAGCTGTAAACGATCTGCCGCCGGGCTACCTAACCAGGCAGCGTCAATGGCAGAAGAAAAATGATCGCTGGTCAATGCGGGCTGGCCCCGCTCCTTGCGCCATTGTGCCAAGGCATCCGCGGCCCAAGAGGAAGGCCTGCCGACATGGCATTGGCTGCAGGCATCGGGCGTGCCCAATTGCTGACTCAGATCGGGACGGGGAATACGCAGACTGTGGTCACGACGAACATGGACGCCCATGAAGGTCTTGGCTGGCATGTGGCAATTGATGCACTGGGCACCGGTAGAACCAAGGGGATGCCGATGATGTTCCGGGCGATCATAGCGAGCAGGCAAATGACACTGGGCGCACAGGGTATTGCCGCTGGCGCGCAATTTCAGGCTATGAGCTTCATGGCAATTAGTGCAACTGACCCCAGCCCTGTGCATGGCACTCTGGGCAAAGGAACCTCCCTCAAAGACCTCACCATCTACCTGCCCGTCAGCGTGATAAAGCCCTTTCTCGATCAATGCCGGCAAGTAGCGATCGAGATAGGGTTGTTCAATTTCCCGTCCATCCTTTTGCTTATCGGTCAGCAATTCCTGGCGCCGGCTATGGCAGCCCAGGCAAGCTTCCGTTGCTGTACGGCCCTGGGCAGGGTTACCAAGAGTTGAGGCAATCGCTTGGTCCTGTGTAGTGAACGAGAATGACAGCTGCCGCACTGTTTCCGCCACCAGGCCCAGTCGTGGGGGTGCCCCGTCCTTTTTGCCTTTCTTGCTGCTTGCCCAATCCACATGAGCAGAGCCCGGCCCATGGCAAGCCTCACAGGACACATTCAGCGCAGACCAGCTCGTGCGGTAGCTATTCTTTACTGCATCGTAGTTCTTGCGCACGCCGGTGGAGTGGCAGGAGGCACACATGAAATTCCAGTTCTGATCCCGACCACGCCAATGGGCTGACTCTCCAGGTTGAGGGGGAGACTCAGGATAGAGGTGATACCAGCGCTGTCCGCCCTCCTCTCTGGATCGGGCATCCCAGGCAACCGCAAGGGCTTGAAGCCGCCCCCCGGGCAAGGCAATCAAGTATTGTTGTAAGGGATGTACGCCGAAGGTATAGGCAATGGGAAATTCCCGGGCAGGGTTGCCGGCCTCTTCAATGCGGACAAAGAACTTGCCGCCGCGACGAAAAAATTGCGTGCGCTGTCCATGGTGGTTAAGTTCGGCATCGCGGAAATTACCAAGCACCGTTGTCCCATCGGCCACCTGCATGGAACGGGCATGATGGGATTGCTGCCACGTTGCCCCCTGGGCCTGATGACAGCCAATGCAACGCTGACTCCCGGTGTACCGTAGCAGAGCAAGTTCCCCTGCCTGTCCATGGCGAGGCAGGAATGTGAAAGCGAAGACCGTCAGCAGGAACAGCACCGAGGCCAGCCGGAGCACAGCATGACTCAGGGGCAATAAAGCCCCCTCGTCCGCCCTCCCCGGCTGGCCATCGTCATCACTGCAAATCAACCTCGACCTTGGTCACTCCACCGCTGAAGGCAAAGGGAGTCCGGTAATCATTACTCACCGGCGAACCCAGGTCAGAACCGATATCCAGAGACTCATAGGGGCTATAGACGATCTTCGTAATACGACCTTCGCCCACAGCCTTGCCGTTGATAAACAACTCACCCTTGCCCGGCACCGCAGGCAGAGGACCAAAGGGAGAAAGCTCGGCACCACCCTGTTTGGCAGGTGATGAGTCCGGAGTGAACTGGAAGGCAACCTGAACCTTACCCCTGGGCACCGCTTGGCTGGAAACGATCTTGCCTGTGATGTTGCCGTGAGCATTGGCAGCATAGACCAGTCGGCCATTCTTGATATACAGCGAGAACCCACCCCAACGACCGCCGTCGGCAATGATCACGCCGTCACCACCCTTGGCGGGCAAGTCGATGTCAGCACTGATGCGGTGGGCACGGCGTGTGACATCGGGACCGTTACGGGAGGGAATACGGTTCACCCCGGCGCGGTAGAGAAAGGATGTCCGTCCCGCCGCAGGATTGGGCCTGTCGACACCAAGCGGTGCCAAAGGATAGACATCATTCCGCCAGGCTTCCTGATCAAAAACTCCCGCCAGTTCGGCAACCTTCTCCGGGTACTTGTCGGCCAAATTTCGGGCCTGGCTGTAATCCTCATTCAGGTTGTACAACTCCCAAGGACGTTGACCGTAGGGCGCCTGATTGAGTACCGGCCCAGTCACCCCAACAGGTGGCTTGGGCACATTGCGGGAACCGGCCCACCAGCCATCCTTGTAAATACCGCGGCTGCCGCCGATTTCAAAGTACTGTAATGTCCGAGGCGTACGCGCGGTGGCACTGTCGAAACTATAGGCGATGCTCTTGCCTTCCAGCGGCACCTGACGGATACCGTCCACGGTTTCAGGAAACTGGATGCCGGTCAGCTCATAGATCGTCGGCGCAATGTCGGTCACATGGCTGAACTGGCTGCGAACAACACCCTTGTCCTTGATCTTTGCCGGCCAGGACACCACCAGGGGATTGCGCGCACCGCCCAAGTAGGCGGGAATACCCTTGCCATACTGGAAGGGCGTGTTATCCGCCCAACCCCAGGCAGTGCCATAGTTGTTATCGTGGAGCGGACCGCCCAACTGGTCGATCAATTTCAGCCGCTCAGCCACAGTTAACGGCTTGCCGTCAGCAGCGTAAGCATCGTTGCCTTCCAGGCGGTTGTTGAGGGCAGCACCGTTATCCCCGGCAATGTAGAACACCACGGTATCGTCGGCTTTGCCTTCTTCCCGGATCGATGCAAGCACCCGGCCCAGTTGGTAATCGGTATAGGCCAGATAGGCGGCAGAAACCTCAGCCTCCCGAGCGAACAGTTTTTTCTCTTCGGCAGAGAGACTATCCCAGGCCGGAAGCTCCGGCGGACGAGGGGTCAATTCGGCATTGGCCGGAATCACCCCCAGCTTTTTCTGGCGAGCAAAAACCTCCTCCCGCAGCTTGTCCCAGCCTTGGTCGAACTTGCCCTTGTACTTGGCAATCCACTCCTGGGGTACATGCTGGGGCCAGTGGGTACCGCCCGGCGCCAACCAGAGGAAGAAAGGTTTGTCCGGCAATACGGCGTCGTGCACATGGAGCCAGCGAATGGCATCGTCCGCCAGGTCAGCGATCAGGTGATAGCCCGCTTCGGCAGTTTTGCCAGGCTCAACCGGCGTGGTGTTGCGGTACAGACGGGGTTCGTACTGGGTATTGGCACCGCCGAGGAAGCCGTAGAAATATTCGAAGCCCAGGCTGGTAGGCCAGTGGTCGTAGGGTCCGGCGGGGGTCTGTTCCCACACGGGAGTGTTGTGCCATTTACCAAAAGCTGCCGTGCTGTAGCCGTTCTGGCGCAAGACTTCGGGCAGGGACACCGTGTCCCGCTGCCAGACAGAGTTGTAGCCAGGGAAGCCGGCCGAGTTATCGGCGACAGTGCCGAAGCCCACTTCGTGGTGATTGCGTCCGGTAAGAACAGCAGCCCGAGTTGGTGAGCAGAGGGAGGTCACATGGAATTCGTTGTAGCTGACGCCATTCTGGGCCAGTTGCTCCAGAGTCGGCGTTTCCGCCACGCCACCAAAGGGACGGGAGGCAGAAAAACCCACGTCGTCGAGCAGGATCACCACTACATTGGGCGCCCCCTTCGGTGCCGTCACCGGCTTGGGCCATGCCGCTTGGGCCTTGTCCCGTGATTGATCAAGCTTGCCCGCAAAGGGCTGCGGAGGATAAGGCAAAGATTCGCCCGCTGCCCAGCCCCACGATGACGTTGCAAAAACAGAAACCAGGCAGACAAACCGGATGTGTTTCATTCGGTACCTCAGTCGATGAACGGGAAAAAACAAAACAGCGGACGGAGAAAACTCCGTCCGCTGCAACGACAATCCTTAAACTCAGGAAGCTCTTTCAGTCGCCAATTGAGGCTCAACGCTTCCCACAACATCAGCAGACTCCTTCGACTTCCTCCGACGGAAGGTCGCTTTCAAACGTCGCCAGCCGATAACCACCGACGAGACACTCAGTACCAGCCCGAAACCAATCCAGAGCAAGGACCAGGCATCCCAGAGGGGACGCTGGTAGAGCCAGCCGATATCCCAGTAATGCAATCCGTTGAACAACCAGCGATAGGCGCGGCGGCTGTCGTCCTGTTTCAGCAGCAGGCGACCATCGGCCGGATCAATGTAAAGACGATTGTGGCCCGCATCCGCCAATTCAACTTTTGCGACAGGCAAAGGTCGATCCGCGACACCGCGGCCATGGCGGGGGTAGTAATAGCTGTCGTAATCCGTCTGCAGTTCGACAGAAGCGATCTCCACACCTTTACCCAAACGGCTGGCCGCCGCCCGCAGTGCTGTTTCGTCAAAGCCGGATACCGCGCCAGACACGGCGACCGGTGTACGTTTGCCATCCCGACTCAGGGCCAGCAATCCAGCCTGATCGCCAATACGGCGCCAGGCCAGTTCAACCACATCGTCACCAAGATTGGCTTGGGCGACAGGTTTCCAGTCGGCCATGGCTTTAGGCAAACCAGGTCCGTAGTAACGAGCCATTTCCTGTTTGTTGGCATTGGCCGGCGAAAATATCTGCCAGGGATTGCCATTAAGAAATCCGCTAAGGGCCCATGTCAGAGCCACGATGCCCCCCAACAGGCCGCTCCAGAAATGCCACTTGAACCAGAAGGCACGATAAGGCTGGGTACGACCCTGGGAATACGTGGGCTTGTTGCCCCAACGGGGACGCCAGCGCAACCAGCCGATGATGAGGCCCGTCAGACAAGCGGCCAGTGCAACGCCAACCAGCCAGAGCAGTACATCGCGACGGCTGTCGTTGCTGCCGCCGAGGGATTCGATCGGGCGGAACAAGTGCAGCCAGTTGCCGACCCACATCATGCCCCGCTGCAAGCGGGTGGAAACATTCACGACCTCGCCGGTCTTGGCGGAGATGAACAGGTGAGTCGCCGCAGCGTCACCCAGATCAATCCGATGGAACGGTTGCAAGTCATCCAGATTGCGCACCAAGGATGTTTTGCTCAGGGTTTCTACATAGCTGGGCGTTGTGGCGTTTTTGGAAAGTTCAGGGTCATTGCTTTGCCATTGCTGGGCGATCGTCACCGCTGCATCGGGTTTGACCTTGATCACACTCCCATCCTGGGCGGAGAGGGCAAAACGTTGGCCTTTGTCGTTTTCTGCCAGCCATAACGGTTGGCCCAAGAGGCGTACCAAGCGGCCTTCCACCAGAGCACTTTCCGTAGAACCGCCCTTGCCGCTGACTTTTTCTTTTTCCCCTTCCCGGCGTTGCTCGGCACTGCGTTCCCATACCTGGCCCAGACTCAGCAAGCCGGACTCAAGATTGAGCGACTCGGCATGGGCCAACTGTTGGTGGCGATTCTGCGGTGTGTAACCGGCATACAGAATCACCAGACCGGAAAAGAACCAGATCGTCATGAACAGTGCCAGAGCGATGCCCGCCCAGCGATGCACTTCGAACAAAAGTCTTTTCATGGGTACGTACTCGAACAAGAGGGGAAAGAAAAAAGCGGCAAGCCCTTAGACCTGCCGCTTCGGCTTCAAACAAAATCAGTCTTTTTTACGGAAGTCGTCGTGGCAAGCTTTGCAAGTCTGGGTCAGCTTGGTGTACTGGGCCTTTACCGCAGCAACGTCACCCGTAGCAGCAACCTTGGCCAGTTCGTTGGCTTCCTTGTTGAAGTTACCGGCCACTTCGCCCACTTTCTTGCCGTCGGTGAACAACTCAGGCTTGACGGTCGTATCGTGCCAGCCCTTGCCTGTTTCAGTGCCGGGACCATAAAGGGTGCCGATACCGGCATTGGCCAGAGCAGCGATGGCATTGGCGGCCTTGATCACTTCATCCTTGTTGTACTGGCCTTCAACATTTGCCTTGATGCGGCCGGTATTCCAGGCCAGCACTTGATAAGCGGACTGACGCCATTTGATTTGTTGCTCGGGTTTGGGTCCTTGCTGGGCCATGGCACCGGCAGACAGGGTGATGGCCAGAGCGGCGAGAAGAGGTTTGATGCAGGTCTTCATTTTATTTCCTTGAGGGGGTGGTAAAAATTCCGGGGGATGCCAACAGAGCGATCAAGTCCGCAGGTGGGCGTTGAAAAAATCGATCGTCCGCGTCCAGGCCAGTTTGGCTGCCGCCTCGTCGTAACGGGGCGTTGTATCGTTGTTGAAGCCATGCTGCACACCAGGATAGATATGAGCTTCGTATTTGACTCCGGCAGCTTTCAGGGCGGCTTCATAGGCAGGCCAACCGGCATTGATGCGGTCATCGATGCCTGCATACTGGATCAGCAGCGGTGCCTTGATGCTGGCCACCTCTTCCGCCTTGGGTTGATTGCCGTAGAAGGGAACGGCAGCGCCCAGATCGGGAATGCGTGTGGCGAGGAAATTGGCAATACCACCGCCGTAGCAGAAGCCCACCACACCGACCTTGCCGTTACCTTCGGGCAAGGCTTTCAAAATTCCGGCAGCGGTGACAAAGTCTTCCCGCACCTTGGTCTGATCGAGTTTTGGGAAAAGCTCCCGGGCCTTGTCTTCGTCGCCGGGATAGCCGCCGAGGGTGAAAAGGGCATCAGGGGCAAAGGCGATGAAGTTGTCTAGGGCAATGCGACGGGCAATGTCTTCAATATGGGGATTGAGGCCACGGTTCTCATGGACCACCAGCACAACAGGCAGCTTGCCTTTGGCGTTGGCGGGTTTGACCAGATAGCCACGAATCTTGCCGTTGCCCTGGGGCGACGGGTACTCCACATAGCTGGCCGTGATGCGGGAATCAGTCGGCTTGATTTGTTGCGCCTCGGCAAACTTCGGACTCAAGGCTTCCAGCAAGCCTTCTGCCGTCAGGGCGCCCACGGCAAACTTGGCTGCAGATGACAAAAAATCACGGCGAGGAATAACGCCGTGTACATATTTGTCGAACAGCTTCAGTACTTCTGGATTGAAATCCTTGGCAGTTTTTCTGGGCATGAATGCGTTCCAGTATTGTTGGGCAGGAGAACCTATCGATTATTTTTGTCAGCAGGTCATCGGGGCAAGTATCGGATGAACCCATTTACTCCTCAGGCAACTGCAATGACTGTGCCTGCTAATGTTCAAAGGGATATGCGCCCCCCATGAATCCCGGCTTGACGGAATACCACTATGAATTTCATGGACTTTTAACCGACACCGCTCCGGCGAAGGAAATCGAAAACCCAGATGCTGCCGTGACCAAACTCACCGTCGTTGCTTCCCAGGCAACAGCAGATGCAACCATGTGCTGAATTCCGCACAGACCATCGCATCACTTATAGGTTCGCCTTGTGTATCGATAACGGCTTTACCAGTTCGCCGAATAAGCTTTGCAGATTTAATTGGTTTATCCACTACCTTTGATTCCGTAGATTGACTCCATCGCCAACCGATCTGGAGAAGTCTCATGAGTTTTACCCGCCGTACTTTCATTGCTGCCACCCTGGCCCTCGGCCTTGCCGGAAACGCCCTTGCCGACGTATCCCTGCTCAACGTGTCCTACGACCCCACCCGGGAGCTGTATCAGGACTACAACGCTGCCTTCGCCAAGCATTGGAAAGCCAAAACCGGTGAAACCGTGACCCTCAAAGCCTCCCACGGCGGTTCCGGTGGTCAATCCCGTCAGGTACAGGATGGTCTCGACGCCGACGTGGTGACCCTGGCCTTGGCCTATGACATCGACGCCATTGCCGCCAAGGGCCTGCTGTCTCCCGACTGGCAGAAGAAGTTCAAGCACAACGCTTCTCCCTACACTTCCACCATCGTCTTCCTGGTGCGCAAGGGCAACCCCAAGGGCATCAAGGATTGGCCCGATCTGGCCAAGGCTGGCATTGAAGTAATCACCCCGAATCCCAAGACTTCCGGCGGTGCTCGCTGGAACTACCTGGCCGCCTGGGGCTACGCCCTCAAGCAAAAGGGTGGCACTGAGGCTTCCGCCCAAGACTTCGTCAAAAAGGTCTATGGCAACGTTAAGGTACTGGACTCCGGTGCCCGCGGTGCAACGACTACCTTCGTTGAACGGGGTGTGGGTGATGTGTTGATCGCCTGGGAAAACGAAGCCTATCTGGCCGTGAAGGAACTCGGTCCGGACAAGTTCGACATCGTGACCCCCAGCCTGTCCATCCTGGCTGAACCTCCTGTTGCCGTTGTGGACAAGGTGGTGGACAAGAAGGGCACCCGCAAGGTCGCTACCGAATATCTGGAATACCTGTATAGCCCTGAAGGTCAGGAAATCGCTGCGAAGAACTACTACCGTGCGATTGATCCCAAGGTCTCTGCCAAGTACGCCAAGCAATTCGGCAAGGTCAATCTGTTCACCATCGACGATGTCTTCGGCGGCTGGACCAAAGCCCAGAAGACCCACTTCGCCGATGGCGGCATCTTCGATCAGATCTCCGTCAAGTAAAAAGCACTTAACGCACACGCGTAGTGCCCAAGGCGCCTTCCCATCGGGGAGGCGCCTTTTTCATGGGCGAAGCAATCACGATGAAATCGCTGAAAGGCTTGCGGCACAAGGGAAAGCAGATAGTTAAACCTTTCTCCCAGATGAAAAAGAAAAGCAGAAATTAATGGTTTGGTGAAGGGAACTCGATTGATACCCTTGGACCATGGACTTTGGAATTTCAGTTGCCACGGTCCGGGACTTTCGAATGATGGAAGCATCGTTTCGATTTCAAGAGGAACTCGTCTGCCCTCATGACCAACCCTTCGCGTCCCTTGCAATGAACACACTTCACAAAGCCACCGACTTCGATACGGAATCCACACTGATCGACAACTCTGCAAAGTTGCTGACCTTACCCGTGGCAGGAGGCTGCGCCCCCACTATCCGTGCCAAGGCACTGGTTTTCAGCGACCCCTTCTCCAAAAGGATACTTCGTCAGATCGAGTTGGTCGGCCCGAGTTCGGCCACCGTGCTCATCGTGGGCGAAACCGGCACCGGCAAAGAGCTGGTGGCCCGCCACCTGCACGAACTGAGCGGCCGGGAAGGCCCCTTCGTTGCCATCAACTGCGGTGCCTTCAACGAAAACTTTGTCGAAGCCGAGTTGTTTGGTCATGAGTCCGGCGCCTTCACCGGTGCCCAGCAAGCCAGGGCCGGCTGGTTTGAAGCAGCCAATGGCGGCACCTTGTTCCTGGATGAAATCGGCGACATGCCCTTGCAGCTTCAGGTCAAGCTGCTGCGGGTCCTGCAGGAACGCCAGGTTGTCCGCCTGGGTTCGCGCAAACCGATCAGCGTCGATGTACGACTCATTGCCGCCACCAACGTTGATCTGGAAAGAGCCGTGTTGGCCGGGCATTTCCGTCGGGACTTGTTCTATCGCCTCAACGTTGCCCCCATCAACCTGCCCAACCTGAGCGCCCGCCCCGGCGACATTCCGCCCCTGGTCAATTACTTTCTCGACCTCTATTGCCGAAAACTGGGGCAGCAGGAAGCAACGCTCTCCGACAAAGCCCTTCAGTCCCTGCTGGCCTACGAATGGCCCGGCAATATTCGCGAACTGGAAAACGTCATCCATTACGCACTGATCGTTTGCCGCAACGATGTCATCGAAGAGGAAGACTTGCGCTTCTCCACCCTGGGTAGAGAAGCCCCCCAGTCCGGCGGCACATCCCAAGCCTTGTCGACCAATCCGGTCGAAGCCTTGCAGGGGGTGCTTGGCCGGTTGCTCGACAGCGATGTGGAGAATGTTTTCGAAACCGTCGAGCAAGCGCTGGTGGTCACTGCCTTCGAGCACTCTGGCCGCAACCAGGTCCGGGCCGCCCGTCGTCTCGGCATCTCTCGCAACATTCTGCGGGCGCAACTGAAACGCTTTGGTCTGCTCGGGGAATAGCTCTACTCCCGGCATCCGCCTGGATGCCTGAGCAGTCCAAGAGAAGTATCGACGGACCATCATCTCTCACAGACTTCGCCAAACCTCCACCGAGGTCTGGCGAAGCCTGCTTCCATCTTTTACTTGACAGCTACCGGCTGACCAATCGCAGCGCGCAAGTCATCAATCGTGACGAGACGAGGACCGTGCAGGGCAGCGATCTTCTTCACATCCAGCTTCAACTTCTGAATGTTTTCGTAGAGATTGACCGAGTAAGGATTTGGCGATGCAGGCAACGGTGCATCCGCAGCCACAGGGGTAAAGGCATCGGCTTCGATCAAGATCTTGTCGGCGGGCAGATACACCAAGGCGAACGCGTCATTGTGAGCACTGGCGGCAATTGTGTGGATTTCAATCGCCCGATCACCATCATCCAATAAGTCCTTGCCGACGAAAGTTTCAAACCGGGCGACCTTCTTCGACGCTTCCAGACGATCCGGATTCAGGGTGTGGGGTGCGGCAAAGGTCTTCTGGTAATAGGCCTGGTTCGTCTTGTGGGTGACAATAATTGACCCCGCATCAACAAAGGTACGCAGCCCGCCGGAATGGTCAAAGTGGGCATGGGTATTGATCAGATACTTGATCGGCTTGCCGGGGATCACTTCCTTCAGTTTCTCGATCAAGGCGAGAGAACGTTCTTCATTCAGCGGCGCTTCAACCAGAACAATGTGATCCCGCTCTTCAATAGCAACACTGTGGTGAGTGCCCCCCGTCAGATAAAAGACGCCATCACCAATCTTGGTGCACTTGACGGTCACAACCGCAGGCTTGGCCGAAGCCACCTCAGGGGGAACCGTGATATCCACACGGGGATTCACACTGACACTGTCGACATTCAGATCAAGGATGGGATAGCCACCTTCGCTGCGGACAATGTGCGCAGGAAATTGAATACCGCCGAAGTCCTTGTAATCAGAGAACCGGGTTTCCACCAGCGTATCGCCCAACACCGGCGTATCAATCCAGGACTGAACCCACTCCACCTGATTCTTGGCATTGACCTTACCAACGTAGCGATATTTGCCATCCAACGTGAAGGTGACTTCAATGCCATCCTTCACCGGCTTGATGCTTGCATTGTTGGCCTGGGCAGCTTTGATAAAGCCCTGGGGCGTCGCCCAGATTTCAGCCAAACGCTCTTCTACTGCAGCCGGTTGGGGAGTCGCATTCTGGGGCAAGTTCGGCACAGGCAAATTCCAGGCCGTCTTGCCACTTACATATTGGTTTGCCCATTGCGTGGTCGGAGCCGGCCTCAGACGACCGGCCTCTTCCACTTGCTGCCGTGTGATTTGCACCTTGGCGCTGGCCGTTGCGTAATTGATATCGGCCACGTACTTGCTCACATCAAAAGGAGGCCACGGCAACTTGGGTGCTGGTGCCTGTCCAAACTGAAACCAGCGTCCTTTCCCGGAAAACTCGATGGAGTTAAGGCTTTCCGCATTCAATGATTTGGCCGCGCCGGGTAAGGACTGAGCAAAAACATGGGTGCCGGTGGACAGCGTTGCCGCAATCAGCAAGCCAAGCATAAGGGGACGGGGAGTGCGCATAGGATCCTCTGGTTGAACAAATGATCCTGACTAAGCGCAAAAGCCATACCAGAAGGATGGAGTTCCCCTACAAAGCCTGTGGAATCAGGCCTGCTCAAGGAAAGAAGTGGAATCTATCGGAGAACTACAGCAAGATATGCTGAACGTGTTTGCTATTAACTCAGCAGAAATTGCTGAATTAATAGCAGGACTGATGCGGGAGAGGCACTGCGCGATACAGCGGTTGAGCTGAAATCCAGCCCACCGCTGATCAAAAAATGTTACTGCCGGCACATCACACGGCTACTGTTCTTGGCTACGCATTGCGCGCAGGCAAGGTCATCCAGACGTTCCCTTACTTCCAGCACCGAATGCCGGCAAAACACCATGGGAATACCCAGGTCTTCGGCCTGCTTGCGCACATTCTTCATCAGCATGTGGTTGGCCCGATCACAGACGAACACCACCAACTTGGTACGACTGGGAATAGCGCGACGGGAATCCGAAACCTTGCGCCCGGGCCAGTGATCGACCTTCTCAATGCCCAACTGTTCCCCGACCCGCAGTATCTCGGCACGAATCGTTTCTATCTTGTCTGCACCGACAATCAATGCCTGCATGGGCCTGACTCCTGAATAATTGACCGCAAGTGCGCTCAGGAAGTCAGTATTCCCATTCCATGGCATGGACGGAACCAATTAATTTTTATAAACAAATTCAAGGATGGGAGGTCAGAGTAAGAGTCGAACTGAACATCTGCTACCGGCCAATAGCGGCTGTTCGCGTTTTCTCCTCACAGCGGCCATTCGTGCCTGCCACCCAGATCCCCGAGACAATCTATAGCTTTCCGGCATATTAGAGTTGTTATACTGACCGTCGGAATGCCAACTGACTGAAAGTCATGGATAAAGGAAAGAAAATCCAAGGTCATCAATATCAATTGTTATACGGACCCTACGATCCGTGTAAACACTGTTGGGCCGCTATGACAATTCCTCGCCTACTCGTATCAATTTCTCTATTCGTCGCAACAGCGGCAGAAGCTGGCCCTGGAGTTTTCATTACCGATGTCACTGTGGCGACAGACAATGGTGCCGCACTCCTTATGACCAACCCGAATGAACGAAACGCTTCGTTCAACACTAACCTCCATACGAGGCAGCTGCCGGGGCGAGTTGAAAATTGTTCGTCGCTCATTGATGTCCCCGTTGGAACCGCACATGGGAATCACAGCCTCGGCGGCATATGCACGCTCGTTGAGAACGGGAAGAAGTCCTCCGTCATGGTTTGCGATGACGAAATGGTCGGGCACTTTCGGGTGGAAAAAATTGATCGCAAAGTCCCGATGCAGGAACTGGTCGACTTCGTCGTTTCCAATTGTTACGGGGGCTAATATGTCTCCCCGCGGCCCAACCCATCATTCCACCGGACCTGCCGCAAAAAGCGCGGCAGGCCAGTGAATTCAAACGTTCCTAACGTCTGCTTCTCTTCAGCCGCTATTTCCGCTTTGGGTCGAAAGCTGCCATCCCAATATCGTTTCAAACACATTCCCCAATAAAAAACCCCGCCACACAGGCGGGGTTTCAATAGCTAACTACCGAAGCGCTTAACCCTGTTGCCAGGGCAATCCGGAGTTCTTCCAGCCGTTCTTGAGGCGATGCTTGTTTTCGTCCAGATCGCCTTCAAAACCTTCCAGTACATTGAAGATGCTCTTGAAGCCTTCGGCCAGCAGGGCCTTGGCGGCGGCATCGGAACGGACACCGGAACGGCAGAGGAACAGCACGTTGTCGTCCAGGCGCAATTGCCGTTGCAGATCGTCGATGAAGGCGGAGTTTGGTTTCCAGTCGGGGAACTGTTTGAACTCCACTTCAATGGCTCCGGGGATGCGGCCGATCAATTGCCATTCGGCTTTTGAGCGGACATCCACCAAGCGCGTGTTGGCCAGGTTCTGAACCAGGGTCCAGGCTTCCTTCGGGGTCAGGGCGCCGCGATAGGGAAGGCCGGCTTCCCGGGCTCGCTGCTCGGCCCGTTGCAGGATGGCGTCTACGCTGTCTTCATTACTCATTAAGTCTCTCCTAAGAGGTCACGCCAAGGGTTTGCACGGTGGACTTGCTGCCGCGGATGCGATGGATTGCTGCGGCCAGTGCATCAAGTTCGGCGCAGGTATTGTAAAAGGCCAGGGAGGGTCTGACCGTGGCTTCGACACCGAAGCGCCGCAAAATGGGCTGGGCGCAATGGTGGCCGGATCGCACGGCAATACCTTCCTGATTGAGGGCGGCGCCGATGTCCTGGGTCTTGTGGCCATCCAGAACGAAGGACAACACACCAGCCTTTTCTGGTGCTGTGCCGATGATACGCAAACCGGAGATCCCCTTGAGCAGATAGGTGCCGTATTCCAGCAGACTGTGCTCGTAGGCGGCGATCTTCTCCATGCCGATGGCGGTCACGTAATCGATGGCAGCGCCCAGGCCCACGGCGTCGGCAATATTGCCGGTGCCGGCTTCGAAGCGACCCGGTGCCTTGTGGTAACGGGTTTGCTCGAAAGTGACATCCTCGATCATGTTGCCGCCCCCTTGCCAGGGCTCGGTTTCATTGAGCAGGTCTTCCTTGCCGTAAAGCACGCCGATCCCGGTGGGACCGAAGACCTTGTGGCCGGAGAACACATACCAGTCGGCATCCAGGGAAACCACATCCACCGGCATGTGGGACACCGCCTGGGCACCATCCACCAATACCCGGGCGCCAACGGCGTGAGCCATGGACACCATCTGATGGGCCGGTGTCACGGTACCCAGGGCGTTGGAGACCTGGGTAAAGGACACCAGCTTGGTCTTGGGACCAAGCAATTTGGCGTATTCGTCGAGGCGAACCTGGCCGTTGTCATCCACCGGAATCACACGAATCTTGGCACCGGTTTCCGCGGCAAGTTGCTGCCAGGGAACGATGTTGGCGTGGTGTTCCAACAGGCTGACCACGATCTCGTCGTCCTTGCCGATGTTCTGCCAGCCCCAGCTTTTGGCAACCAAGTTAATGGCTTCCGTTGCACCACGAACAAAAACGATCTCGTTCGTAGACTTGGCCTTGAGGAAACCGCGAACCTTCTCGCGGGCTGCCTCGTAGGCGTCGGTGGCGCGGGCAGCCAATTCGTGGGCGGCGCGGTGGATGTTGGAGTTCTCGTGCTCATAGAAATAGCTGAGACGCTCAATCACCTGTCGGGGCTTCTGGGTCGTGGCGGCATTGTCCAACCAGATCAAGGGGCGACCATTCACCCGCTCATTGAGGATGGGAAAGTCACGACGGATCAGATGGGCGTCTAGCGGAGCAACACCGCCTAATCGAGCACCAGCAGGACTCGCAGCCTGGGCCTTGTTGCCCTCGAAGCCGGGAACGCGAATGCCGGAAGAGGATTCAGGTTTGGCAAAGTCGAGGAAATAGAAAGGCGCATTGGACAGACCGGGTATCTGAGTCGGCAACTGCCCTCCTCCCAGGATGGTCTGGGGTTGCAGCAACGCCTTGATGTCCCCTTCGCCAGGAGGCGAAGGCGCAAAGGGCGCAGCAACATTGGGGAAGCCCGGCAGCCCATTGAAGCTTTCAGGGTTGCGCTGACCGGCACCGGCCGCCAAGGTAGGACTGGCAGCAGAGGCGATGGACGGCGCAGCACGGCTGAACTCCGTGGGCGAAGGCAGGCTGGGAGATAGCGGGTCGAGGCCGGGAAAAGGCGAACCACTGGCGACAGGCAAGCCAGTAGGAAGCCCTGACGGCAAGCCCTGAGGCAAAGCCGCTGCTGTACCCGCGCCGGGCAAATCCGTCGGTGGTGAAACCGGGGCCGGATTTGCTGCAGCGGGGGCCGACGCATCAAAGCCACCGGCACCGCCGCCGGAGGGAGCGCCCCCGGGAGCTGCGCGGAAGAACTGATTCGCCAACTGCGCCAGACTCGCCACATCGGGAAAACCTGCCGGCAGCCCTGTCGGAGCGCCTCCGGGCAGATCAGCGGTATTCAGGCTTGTAGTCATGGTACTTGGTGATATCCACGTTTTCGAGAACAGCGATGGCGTCATCGGTCAGCACAGCCACTGAGCAGTACAGGGACACCAGATAGGAGGCGATGGCGCGGTGGTCAATACCCATGAAGCGCACGGACAGGCCGGGGCTTTGTTCGCCGGGAAGATTCGGCTGATACAGGCCCACCACGCCCTGACGGCTCTCACCGGTGCGGATCAGGATGATGCTGGACTTGCCGTTTTCCACCGGCACTTTGTTGGAGGGAATCAGGGGAATGCCGCGCCAGGTAATGAACTGGGAACCGAACAGGTTGACGGTGGGGGGCGGCACACCGCGACGGGTGCACTCACGGCCAAAGGCGGCGATGGTCTTGGGATGGGCCAGGAAGAAGCCGGGCTCTTTCCAGACCAGACTCAGCAACTCGTCCAGATCGTCCGGGGTGGGCGCGCCGGTAATGGGCTTGAGGCGGTTCTTGGCGACGATGTTGTTGAGCAGGCCGTATTCCTTGTTGTTGATCAACTCGGATTCCTGGCGCTCCTTGATGGTCTCGATGGTCAGACGCAGCTGTTCGCTGATCTGGTTGTAAGGGCTGCTGTACAGATCGGAAACGCGGGTGTGCACGTCGAGCACGGTGTTCACTGCGGTGAGCAGGTACTCGCGGGGATTTTCGACGTAATCGACAAAGGTCTGGGGCAGTTCGCGCTCATCGCGGCCGGAGCATTCCACGGTCACATTGTCGGCATCCTTCACCTTGTTCAGCCGATAGATACCGGCCTCAACCGGCACCCACTGCAGCAGGTGGGTCAGCCAGCGGGGGGTGATAGTGGCAAGCTGGGGGACCGTCTTGGTGGCATTGGCCAGCTGCCGGGCGGCGACATCGCCAAGGGCAGTGGGGTGTTGATATTGATCGGGCATTATCTACTCCTGAGTGGATGAAATGGTGTGATGAAAATCAGTCGTCCTGCCGGTTCTGAGCCTGCAGGACATTGCTTCCGGGCGGCACGCTGTGGGTAAGCCAGACATTGCCGCCGATGGAGGAACCTTTGCCGATGGTGATACGGCCGAGGACGGTAGCCCCGGCATAGATCACGACATCGTCTTCGATGATGGGATGACGCTCGTTACCCTTGATCAGCACGCCATTTTCATCGGCGGGGAAACGCTTGGCGCCCAGGGTGACGGCCTGATAAAGCCGGACGTTGCTACCAATCACGGCGGTCTGACCGATGACGACACCGGTACCGTGGTCGATGAAGAAACTGCCGCCAATGGAAGCACCGGGGTGGATGTCGATACCGGTCTTGGAATGGCCGATCTCGGAGATCAACCGCGCCAGGAAAGGCACACCCAGCACATACAGGGCATGGGCGAAGCGGTAGTAAACGATGGCCGTCATGCCCGGATAGCAAACGAGGATTTCCGACAGGCTGGTGGCAGAAGGGTCGCCTTGATAGGCGGCCTGCAGGTCGCTGAAGAGCAGCCCGCGGATGTAGGGCAACTGATGGGCGAAGTCCTTGGTGATCTGCTGGGCCCGGGCTGGAATGTCCTGGCCTTCCAGTTCTTCCGGCGAGGCGGCAAACAGCAGGCCGCGACGAACCTGTTCGGCCAGATTGACCAGTGTTGTATTGAGGACGTTGCCGACGTAGTAGTCGATGCTCTCGTCCGTCAGACTGGGGCGACCGTAGTGGGTGGGGAAGAGCGCAGCAGATAGCCCGTCCAGAATTTTGACCAGGGCGCTGCGGGAAGGCAGATCGCGGATTCGGCCCAGATGACGCACTTTATGAGTCGCTTCCCGCGAGTCACGCAGCGCTTGCACAATCGACTCCAGATCCCAGTGGGCGGGTTTCCCATTGGTCGCAAGAGGAATTGCAAGATCAGTCATTTCATTTCCTTCAGAAGAGGCCGTCAGCATCGAAAAATGACCATCGATGTGAAGCGCATAAGTTATTCAAAGAAACTCGTTAGAACAAATAAGAAAATCAGCTAAACAAATCGTGTCTATTGAGAGATTCGAAAAAGACGATGCAAAAAGTTGTTAAGGCTGAAGAAAGGGAGAGCCGGAAAAACTCAGCGGCAATGGCCGTTGCCAATGCGGCGGGGAACAAACTCGCTGGAAACGGGTTCCTGGCATTGGCTGCACCGACCCGTGCGCGTCCAGTTGCGGGACGACATGACTCGTCCGCAGCAGGCACAACGCATGGTGAATCGGGCACGAAAGCTCATGATGGGTGAAGGGCGGCAGGCGTCAGTTTCCTGAGGCCTGCCGCAATCCTTTAACGATTGGGTTGGGGAGTGATGCGCAAATAGGGCTTGACGACGGTGTAGCCCTTGGGGAATTTCTGCTTGATGACTTCAGGGTCCTGCAGGGAGGGCACGATCACCACATCGTCGCCATCCTTCCAGTTCACTGGCGTGGCAACGCTGTGGTATTCGGTCAGTTGCAGGGAGTCGATCACCCGCAGGATTTCGTCGAAGTTGCGGCCGGTGCTGGCCGGGTAGGTAATGGTCAGACGAATCTTCTTTTGCGGATCGATCACGAAGACGGAACGCACGGTAGCGGTGGTGCTGGCGTTGGGATGGATCAGGTCGTAAAGAGTGGACACCTTGCGGTCAGCGTCGGCCAGGATGGGGAAATTGACCGTGGTGTTCTGGGTTTCGTTGATGTCGCTGATCCAGCCCTTGTGGGACTCCACCGGGTCCACGGAAAGGGCGATGACCTTGACGTTGCGCTTGGCAAACTCGTCCTTGAGCTTTGCGGTAGCGCCCAGCTCGGTGGTGCACACGGGAGTGTAATCGGCAGGATGGGAGAAAAGAATGCCCCAGCTATCGCCAAGGTATTCGTGGAATTTGATGGGGCCCGCGCTGGATTCCTGCACGAAATCTGGGGCTACGTCGCCAAGTCTGAGGGTCATGATTTTCTCCTGTCGGTTTTGGGGATAAAACTCAATGGGAAAGAGCAAGGACACTGGGCCAGAACACTGCTTCGGAGGCGGGTTCCGTTACCAAATCCGGCGATGGTCGACCAAGGTGATAGCCCTGAATCCAGTCCACACCGGCATCAAGCGCCAACTGCATCTGGGTTGCGTTTTCCACACCCTCCAGAATTGTTTTGGCGTCCAGTTCATGAACAATCTCGACCAGACGGGGCAATACCCTGCGTATGCGAGCATCCTGTTCGGCCTGGAGCAGAAGGCTGCGGTCAAACTTGACGATGTCCGGCTCCAGCACCCAGAGCCGGTCGAAGTTGGAATGGCGACGACCGAAGTCATCAATGGCAATGCGGTAGCCCCGAGCGCGATAGTTGGCAATGGCGCGCTTGAGACGATCAATGTCTTCAATTTCGCTTTCCAGTACCTCCAACACAACCTTGTCGGGCGTCAGTCCGAAAAACCGCAGGATTGCCTCGAAAGCCCGGCCATGATCGCCAGCAAGTTCCTGCAGGTGACGCGGCGTGACGTTGAGAAAAAGGTAACCACTCAAGCCTTGCCCGGGCTGACGCAACAGATTCAGTACATGCAGAACGCGGCAAAGACGATCGAGATAAGTGGCGTCTTCGCTGGAACGGGGCAAGCGAAAGACATCCTCCGGTGCCACAGGATTGCCTGCCGGATCAATCGCCCGCAGCAAGGCTTCATAGCCGATGATGTTCTGTTCACTGCGGCCGACGATGGGCTGATAGACACTGCTCAACACCAGGTTCTGGTAATAACCGACAACCCGCGTGCCGCTTCTGTCCAGGGAAGGCCAGTACTCTTCAAGGGGGTCGAGATCGGACTTGCGCAGATTGCGAAAATAATTGATCAACAGATCAATGGGCATGGCGCAGCCCCCTGCCCTCACTGGCGGCCGTCACGGGAATATCACCGGAAAACAAACCGTCATGGCTTTGGACAAAGCGCCGAAATAGGGAACGACCTTCTATCCAGGGACCGAAACCAGAGTCCGCATTGATATGCCCGACCTCGCCCAGATTGACGAGATGGCTACCCCAACGCCCCGCCAGATAGCTGGCGTTCATCAGCTTCAGCCACGGGTCATTACTGCTGGCCACCAACAAGCTGGGAAAGGGCAAGGTATCCGAGGGAACCTGGGAAGACAGACCGAATTTTTCCGGATCGGCGGGAGCCACAAGAAAAACCCCGGCGACCTTTTCCGGTAACCGACTGGCCGCATGAATAGTAGCCAACACACCAAAACTGTGGGCAACGATCCAGACGGGCTTGTGCTGCTGTTGCAATACTTGCTGAACCTGAAAGGACCACTGCTCCAGATCCGGCACATTCCAGTCCTGCTGTTCCACCCAGATCGTGTCCGGCTCCAGCGCGTGCCACCAGCTTTGCCAGTGATCAGGTCCGCTGCCCTGCAAACCGGGCACGATGAGGGTAGGAATCATGACGACTTACTTCTTTTCGTAGATCTGGTCGAACACGCCACCATCGGCAAAGTGGGTCTTCTGGGCCTTTTGCCAGCCACCGAAGGTGTCATCGATGGTGAACAGCTTCAGCTTGGGAAACTTCTTGGCGTACTTGGCCAGGACCTTGTCGTCGGTGGGACGATAGCCGTTCTCTGCCGCGAGTTCCTGGCTTTCGGGTGCATACAGGTGCTCCAGATATTCGGTGGCAACCTTGCGTGTGCCCTTCTTGTCCACCACCTTGTCGACAACGGCCACGGGGGGCTCGGCCAGGATGCTGGAAGGCGGATAAACCACGTCGAAGTTGTCGCCGAATTCCTTCTTCACCAGGTCGGCTTCGTTTTCCCAGGCCAGCAGCACATCGCCAAGACCGCGCTGGGCAAAGTCCACCGTCGCGCCGCGGGCGCCGGACTGGAGCGTTGGCACATTGGTGTACACCTTCTTGATGTACTCGTTCGCCTTCTGTTCATTGCCGCCGGGTTGATGCAGCGCCCAGCCGTAAGCGGCCAGATAGGCCCAGCGCGCACCGCCGGAGGTCTTGGGATTGGCAACGATCACGCCAATGCCGGGCTTGGCGATATCGGCCCAATCCTTAATGCCCTTGGGGTTGCCCTTGCGCACAAGCAGGACAATGGTGGAGGTGAAGGGCGTGGAGTTGTGTTTGAACTTTTTCTGCCAATCGGGGGCCAGCAGGCCCTTGGCAGCAATGGCGTCGATGTCGTAGGCCAGGGCCAGGGTCACCACATCAGCATCGAGACCGTCCTGCACGATACGGGACTGGGCGCCAGAGCCGCCGTGGGAGGCTTTGACGCTAACGGTTTCACCGGACTTGGCCTTCCAGTACTTGGCGAAAGCGGTGTTGTATTCCGCGTACAGTTCGCGGGTCGGGTCGTAGGACACATTGGTCAGGGTGGTATCAGCCAGGGCATGGCCGGTCAGACCAAGAACCAGAGCGGCAGCAATGAAAGTACGGCGGGGGAAATGCATCGTGTTCTCCGTTGAATTTGCGAAGATGCAAATCTACGGAATCAGACTCAACGGAAGAACCAAGAAATTCTGCTGAGCTTATGGCGCAAAAAAGGAAAGCCCCGCTACGCAGCGGTGTTTTCCTACAACGGGCTATACGAATTTGAACAACTGACACAACCCACGGTTCAATCCGGTGAGGGCTTACTCAAGGTAATCACGCAAGGTCATTGCCCTTGGATAAAACCCGAACTACCCGGGCCTTCAGGGCTTGATCCCCCCAGGTCAGCCCCAGCTTCTGCCGGATAATGGGGGCCATGACGATCATCCATCCCCTGCCCGCCTCCGGCACGGAAAGCACCGCTTACCGCAAAGTCGCCCTCGCCGCCTGTTTCGGCACCTTCATCGAGTGGTACGACTTCCTCACCTTCGCCACCTTGGCGGTCCATTTCGCCACCCTGTTCTTTCCGCCGGATGATCCGGTAGCGGGCCTGCTCTACAGCCTTGCCACCTTCGGCATGGGTATGGTGGTGCGTCCCCTGGGCGCGGCCCTGTTCGGTTCCTTCGGCGATCGTTACGGTCGGCGCAAGGTGTTCATCGCCACCATCGCCATCATGGGTGCAGCCACCTTCGCCGTGGGCCTGTTGCCCACCCACGCCCAATGGGGCTGGGCGGCCACCGGACTGCTGCTGGCGCTGCGACTGATTCAGGGCCTGGCCATGGGCGGCGAGATCGGCGGCGCCAACGTCTATCTGGCGGAACACGCGCCCGCTGCGCAACGGGGCGCCATGACCAGCGTGCTGCAATGGATGGGAGGGCTTGGCATCCTTGCTTCCACCTTCCAAATAGTGTTGCTGCAAAGCTGGCTGAGCGATGCCGACTTCAAGGCCTGGGGCTGGCGCATTCCATTTTTACTGTCGGCGCTCTTGCTGCTCGCCAGCATCAAGGCCCGACTGGCCCTGCACGAATCGCCGGTGTTCGAGCAACTGCGCCAGCAACGCCATACTGCTGTCACGCCTCTGCGGGATTGCCTGCGGGACCGCCACACCCTGGGCCGCATGGGGCTGCTGTTCTTCTGCGTTTCCGCTGGCGGCGGGCTGCTGTTTTTCTGCTCCCAGGTCTACGCCCCGATCTTCCTGAAAACCGTGGTGAAGATGGACCCGGTGCTGGCGGGCTGGATCACCTTGCCTGTGACCCTTTGCCTGTTTCCCCTGACCTGGCTCTGCGGCGCCCTGTCGGACCGCATTGGTCGCCGTCCGGTAGTGCTGGCCGGGCTGCTGCTGGGCACCCTGTCCATCCTTCCGGTCTATGCCGGGCTGCTGCATTTTTCTGACCAGCCGTTGCTGATCTTCGCCCTGCTCCTGCTGCCGGTGCTGGCGGTGGCCCTGGTGACCGGGCCGCAAACCGCCCTGCTGTCAGAACTGTTCCCGGCCCGCACCCGCTATACCGCCGTGGGTCTGCCCCACAACCTGGCCGCCGGCTGGATCGGCGGCCTCTCGCCCTACATGGTGGCGCTGATCGCCGACAAAACCGGCAGCTCCCTCGCGGGGCTTGGCTACCCCTTCGGCCTGCTCTTGCTGGCTTTGGTCGTGGGCTATTTCGCCCTGCCGGAAACCCGGGGGCAAGACCTCAACGCCTGAGTTTCAGGCGGCCTTGCGAAAGGTCAGATTGATCCGTTGCGGGCCCAGCCGGGGATGATTGCCCTCGGCCACCGGCATCACACCGTGAAAGCGCAGCCGCGCCGGACCGCCCCAGACCATAGCGTCACCATGGAACAGGGGCAACCGCTGCGCCCGCTCGCTTCGCAGCATCCCACCGAACTGGAAAACCGCCGGCAAACCGAGGGAAAAGGAAACAATGGGCTGGCTGAAATCCGCCTCGTCCTTGTCCTGATGCAAAGACATCTTGGCACCGGGCCGATAGCGGTTGATCAGACAGGCATCGGGAACAAATTTGGCGAAGCCGGCCTCTGCCGCAGCCGCCTTTGCCAGTTGCAAAAACAGTGGCGGCAACACCGGCCAGGGCTGGTCAGTGGCCGGGGCGTGGCGGGCATAGCGGTAGCCCTGGCCATCGGACACCCAGCCGTAATCACCGCAACTGGTGGTGGCAACGGACATGGCCCGACCGCCGGGAGTCACCATGGAACGAAAAGGCGCTGCCGCCACGATCTGCCGCAGGGCCGCCAGCAACGGCGCCTCGTCGGCCAGGAAAAATCCGCGCAGCACCAGCGTCCCCGGCCCCAGGGTTTGACGTTCCGGCAAGCCGGGAGCTTCCTCCGCAAACAGGTCCTGCATCAAAACTCAACTCCTCCACAGCAGCGCAGCAGTTCAGACAAAAACCGAGAGTACCCCAGGGCGTGAAACTGATA
Source organism: Rhodocyclaceae bacterium (assembly GCA_036504515.1). Lineage (GTDB taxonomy): Bacteria > Pseudomonadota > Gammaproteobacteria > Burkholderiales > Rhodocyclaceae > AWTP1-18. The sequence goes on along the minus strand of DASXVA010000009.1, from coordinate 32,765 downwards.
GATTCCGATTTTCGCCCCAAACCCACCACCGCCATGACCACCGCCCGCTTCTACCGCAAGGCTTGCACCCATCTGGCCACCATCGACGCCGACTGGAAAACCCTGCTGGACCGGGTCGGCCCCTGCGGCCTCAAGCCCCAGGAAGAACGGGAACCCTACGAAGCCCTGATCCGGGCCGTGGCCTCCCAGCAGATCCACACCAAAGCGGCCCAGGCGATTCTTGGCCGCTTCCTCGCCCTTTACCCGGACTCCCCCTTCCCAACGCCCAGGCAGATTCTTGCCACGGACTTTGATGATCTGCGCGCTTGCGGATTTTCGGCCCGGAAGATCGAAACCATCCAGGGCATCGCCCGGGGCGCTCAGGAGGGACTCGTTCCCACCCGCGCCGAGGCCGAAGCCCTGGACAACGAAGACCTGATCGAACGCCTGGTCCAGCTCAAGGGCATTGGTCGCTGGACGGTGGAAATGCTGCTGATGTTCTCCCTCGCCCGCATGGACGTGCTGCCCGTGGACGACTTCGGCGTGCGGGAAGGCTATCGCCTGATCAAAGGCCTGGCCGAACAACCCAAGCCCAAAGCCCTGGCCCAGACCGGGCTGGCCTGGAGCCCCTATCGCAGCGTGGCCGCCTGGTATCTATGGCGAGCCACGGCATTGCCCGACTACAAGGTCAAGGCCGGCTGAAAATACCGGGCGTTGATGGCGGGCGTTCACAGCGAGTTTGCACCGGCGGCCCTCCGCCCCCGGCCAGAAATCCCCTGCCCCGTAGCCGTGCTACCTACTCAATCCAGGGCAATCCCATGAAGCTCCCCCTCCCCGCAGAACGAGGCGAGGAAACCTGGTTTTGTCTTTCATGCGATTGCCTTGACCGTAACCCCCCCGCCCCCCTTGTCAGGGGGAGGCCTATAGCGACGATCTGCGCAAAAGCGCTCCTCCCCTGACAAGGGGAGGCCGGGAGGGGTTTCGGGTTTCGTTTCCCGGCAAGCCCTTCAGGTGCCTTAGTTTTATCCCGAACAGCGGTCCGCTTTCGCGGGAAGGACGGCGCTACCTGTTGGCAGTTCGAACGTTCATGCAATGGCCCTGCTACTCAATCGCGCTACCATCCGCCGCAACTTGTTTTGTAGCAGCGCCTGGGCAACCGACCTTGGCGCAGCGCCAACCCCCACCGAATCAACATAAGTTTCTCAGGATGCACCCTTGAACATCACCTCCTTTCAGGCCCTGGCCTGCCCCCTGGACGGCGCGCCCCTGCACTGCAAAGGCAGCGCTTGGACCTGCGCCAGCGGCCACAGCTTCGACATCGCCAGCCAGGGCTACACCCACCTGCTGCCGGTGCAAAAAAAGCGGTCCCTTGATCCGGGCGACAGCAAAGAAATGGTCGCCGCCCGACGCCGCTTTCTCAATGCCGGAGGCTATCAGCCCATTGCCACCGCCGTCAGCCGGGCCGTCCTCGCCGACTTGGCGCCCAAGGCAAAAGCCAGTTGTTTAGATGCCGGTAGCGGCGAGGGCTACTACCTGCGCCAGTTGGCCGCCACGCCCCAGGCCGGACAAACCCTTGCCATCCTCGGCCTCGATATTTCCAAATGGGCTGTCCTGGCCGCTGCCAAGCAAGACAAACGACCCAACTGGGTAGTCGGCAGCAACGCTAACCTGCCCGTCCTGCCAGCTACCCTGGATCGGGTGCTATGCCTGTTCGGCTTTCCCGTCTACGGCGAATTCGCCCGGGTACTCAAACCCGGCGGCCGACTGATTCAGGTCGATGCCGGCCCGGACCACCTGCGGGAACTACGGGAAATCATCTACCCCAACCTGAAACCGGAACGCAGCGCCGATATGCCAGTGCCCAAAGGCTTCAGCCACCAGTCCACCGAAACGATCAGCTTCCCCTTGGACCTAGTGGGCAGCGAACAAATCGCCGACTTGCTCGCCATGACCCCTCACCTCTATCGCGCCACCGCCGAAGGCCGGGCGAAAGCCGCGGCACTGACAACGCTGACGGTCACGGTTGATGTGCGGCTGACGTGTTTTGGACGGGATGCGGTTCGCTGAAGATCGAACGACACGACTTTGTATTTGGCTAAAGGCAGTTCTCAGGGTTGCTCCCTGAACCCGGCCATCCAACGTTGAGAGCTTGTTCAATCACGTCCCTAATCTTGATTGACGAAACGATTACAGCAGCCCCTACCCTGAGTGCTAACCTGTTTTTCATCGACATCAGGGAAGCCGCTCATGGGCAATCTCAACAATTCTGAGTCAGTAAGAACCCGTCTCGTCAGGGCAGCACTGGATTGTTTTCTCGCTGATGACTACCACCGCGTAACCACGCGACTGATTGCCGAACGGGCTGGTGCCAACGCCTCGATGATCAGCTATTACTTCGGGAACAAGGAAGGGCTCTACGAGGAAATGATTCGCGAGAGCCTGAATCCGATGCTAGAGGTACTCGACGGACCGATGCTGGCTTCGGTAACAGGATTCACCGATTTTCTGCGCTTGTATTACGACACCATGACGGCCCGGCCCGAGTTTCCCAAGCTGATTCTCAAGGTGCTGGCCCTCAACCAAGGGCCAGGCCGACGATTCATTCAACAGTTGCTGGAACGCGGACGTATGCGGGGTGCCCGTAAAGTGTCCGACCTGAAAACCCAAGGACAAATCGAAGCGGGGATCGACCCTGACATCCTGCGCATGGCTTTCGTCAGTCTGGCCATGACACCAATACTTTTGAAAGACATCTTCGAGGAGCAAATGGGGTGCCCGATGGACGCCATGTTTTTGGAAAGACTTGCGGCTTTCAACGGGCACCTGTTTTCGGCAGGTCTAACACCGGACACATCGAAATAGAGAAAGGACGATCAATGTCGTATCAACTGAACGCTGGTGCCGTCCGGCGCTTCTCCAAGGCCATGAAATTCGGTTCATGGCTACAAGCCATTCCCAACAAGCTCACGCCATCGCCATTCCGGCTGATGCAGATCGGATCTGCCTTCTGGCAATCCCGGGCACTCTATGTCGCTGCGCGACTGAATATCGCAACCGTGCTGGGAGACGAGGAACTCGATGCAGACGAGATTGCGACTCGCGTGGCTGCCAAAGCAGACGCCACTGGGCGTTTGCTGCGCCTGTTAGCGGCTATAGGCGTGTTCGAGGAAAAAGCACCCTTTGTATTCCGCAACAACAAGGTATCTGCCTTCCTGCGCACGGACAATCCCAAAAACGTACGGGCAATGATCCTCATGCACAACTCCGATGCTATGAGCCGCCCTTGGTATGAACACCTGGAACAAGGAGTCAGGGAGGGGATGCCACCTTTTTCTCTCACTCACGGAGAGGATTTGTTCGACTACCTTGACCACCATACCGATTTCGATTCCTTGTTTTCCGAGGCGATGGATAGTGTCGAGGCGCTGAGCGGTGATAGCTTCGCCACCGATTTCGACTGGGGACGCTTTGAACGCATCATTGATGTGGGCGGTTCCCGAGGTACCAAGTCGCTCGCCATTTTGAAACGACATCCCAAGCTGACCGCCATCATTGTCGATCGCCCCCAAGTCATCGCCGAGGCTGAGCAATACTGGTCTACACAGAACAGCAGTGGCATTGAAAGGCTATGCTTCCAGGCCGGGAATGTCTTGACCACAATTCCGTCGGCGCAAAGCAAAAAGGATATATACCTACTATCCGCTGTACTACATGGCTTCGACAACGAGACCTGCATTACGGTTCTGCGTAATGTTGCAAACGCTTGCAGTCAAACGGGTGCGCGGATTGCTCTTTTGGAAATGGTCTTACCAGAGCTTGGCGCAGATATCGCTGGTGCGGCATTCGATATGCAGATGTTCATGGGGTCACGTGGGCGTGAACGCACATTGAAGGAATGGACAGCAATATTCAATGGTTCAGGCGTGATGCTGGAGGAGGTAGTCGGATTGCAATCGTTCGGGAATATCCTAGTCTTGCACCCGAATAAATGAATGGTCGCAGTCGATATTTGGAGTGGTGCCACACTTGGGTGGCAGCTTGCCAAGACTGCCGCCCAAGTATTTTTACTTGCCGGTTGCCAGCGGCTTGCTCGGCATCAACTGCCCACGAATTTCACCGTCTTTGTTTGTGGCTCCGTAGAGCTAGCCGTCCCGCCTTCGCATAGTAGCCATTCAAACAGCTGACTTATCCTGGAAACGATCAGACGGCGTATGCTGGCAAATTAGTCTTTGCTAAATTAATCTAATACCCCAAATCAACCCGCTAAGCGTCCTGTAGCGGGTTTGTCTTGTCCATTTGTTATGTATAAGTTAATCAACTCAGCATTGCTGATATGAAAGTTCATCATTAATCGCAAAACATCCTTCTGTCAGACATGGCGACTGCTATGCCTGAGCATCGTCTTGGCATGGACTGGTTTGCTCCATGCGGAAACGCTTACGGTTGGCTTTCTTTCCTTCAGGCCGGAAGCCGAAACCCGTGCGCACTGGCAGCCACTGATGGATTACCTGAGTCTGGCCGTCCCTGGAAAGCAATTTGCGCTGAAGGCATTGTCCTATCCCGAACTCAATGTCGCTATCGCACGCAAGGAAGTGGATTTCGTTTTCACCAATCCAGCTCACTACGTTGAGTTACGTCATCGCGTCAATTTGTCCGGAGCGCTAGCGACAGTCATCGAAACTGAAGATGAGCACCCTTTAAGCGAATTCGGCGGGACCATATTTTCCTTGAAGGAACGCGGTGACATCGACTCGCTGCAGGATGTGGCTGATAAACGTATTGCACTGCCGGATGCCTCTTCACTCGGTGGCTATCACATGCAGGCATTCGAGCTGGTACAAGCGGGAGTGGCTTTGCCGGACCAAAATCATTTACTGGTAACTGGCACGCCGCACGACAGAGTTATTAGCGCTGTTATTTCAGGCAAGGCCGATGTGGGCTTTGTCCGTGCGGGCGTTATCGAACACATGATTGCAGAAGGTCAGTTAGCTGCCGGGCGGCTGAAGATTCTTCATCGTGTGAATCTGCCCGACTTTCCTTTTGCCTCATCGACGCGGCTGTACCCGGAATGGCCTTTTATCGCCATGCCTCATGTCGATGCAAATATTTCCCGACGGGTTGCCTCCGCGCTGTTGGCCATCGAACCGGGGTCACACCTGATGAAAAGTGTCGGGCCTCTTGGCTTTGCGGTTCCGGCAGACTACTCGCCAGTAGAAGAAGTGATGCGCGAGTTGCGCGTCCCGCCTTTTGATACTCCGTTACAAGTCACGTTAATGGATATCTGGCTACGCTACGAGTCAGCGCTCATCGTGGTCATGATTTCCTCAGGCATCTTTTTGCTGATGCTGTTCCGTCTCGCGACATCGAACCAAAAGCTCCAGAAAGCTCAACATAGAACCGAGCAGGTCATGGGCCAGCTCCAGCGGCAAGATGAGTTTCTACACAAGATTACCGAAAACCTTCCGGCCCTGATCCTGTACTGGGATAGTGACCAGAGGTGCCGTTTCGCCAATAACCACGCTGCCAGTTCATTTGGTTTGGTTGAGGATCAAGTGCTTGGCAAGACGCTACGGGAAGCCAAGGGGCAGGAATACTATGCTCGCAACAAGGAACATATCGAAGGTGCTTTGAGCGGCTTTCCCCAAGAATACGAACAGCCATACACACTGCCATCGGGACAGATAGGTTGTTACTTGGTGAACTTGGTGCCCGACTATCAGGACCATGAGATCGCAGGCTTTTTCGAGCTGGTTACCGACATCACCCATCAAAAACTCGCTGCCGAAGAGCGCATCGCGTGGGCAATTGCCCAGCGTGATGCCCTCGTGCGCGAAGTACATCATCGCATCAAGAACAATCTGCAAAGTGTTGGCGGTCTTTTACAAAAAGAGCTGGGGTCATTCCCCGACTTTGCGCCGCGACTGCAACGAGCCATGGACCAGTTACACACCTTATCCGTGGTTCATGGTCTGCAAACCACGATGGCCGAAGAACATATTTCCTTGATAGAGTTGCTTGATCAAATCTGTACTCGTCACAGTGAACAGACCGCTCGAACAATTGATTTCAAAGTTGCGGATGCATTAGCACTGAAAGGGAAAACCACGATCATTCCGACTGAGGCAGTGGCCTTATCGCTCATCTTGAACGAACTGATAACGAATGCCTGCAAGCATTCTCCCGACGACTCGATAGTTCGCGTTTCTGTTGCCAGTGATGAAGCCTGTACTCAAGTGAGAGTCGAAGTCATCAACGAGCTTGTCGGCACTTTGCAAGAATTCAATCTTGCGCAGGACCGGCAGTCTGGCGCAGGCTTCCGCCTGATGAAAGCACTCCTGCCTTTACAGGGAGCCAATTTGGCAATCCGCGCGAATGCCGCAGGCGAAGCTGTTTCCCTATTAATTATGACCAAGCCGATAATTGCACTATGAAATCCATGGCCATTCCACAGAAACCTTGTTTACTTGTCGCAGATGATGATCCACTCATCCTGTTTACCTTGGTCGAAGGTTTGACCGAGGCTGGCTTCGATGTATTGCAGGCACGGGATGGGCTGACAGCGCTTGAGCTTTGCAAATCCGCCAAACCGGATCTGGCACTGCTGGACATCCGTATGCCAGGCATGGACGGGATCGCGCTCGCGGAGAAACTCAAGACTGAAACGACTGTTCCTTTTCTGTTCTTCTCGGCATTCAGCGACGAAAACTATGTCAAACAGGCGGTGGCGGCCGGCGCTTATGGATACCTGCTGAAGCCATTGTCGGTTGCCGCTATCGTGCCGACAGTCAGGACGACTCTGGCCCGTAGCCAAGAAGATACTCAGCGACAAGCCAGGCAAGATCAGTTCGACTCAGCCCTTGAAAGTAACCGCTTGATTGCCACGGCGGTTGGAATCGTCATGCGCGATCTCGGCATGAGTCAAGAAGGCGCCTTTGAACACCTACGTAACCAAGGCAGACGCGAGCGCGTCAAGTTGAACGATCTTGCACAACGGATCATCACGCAAGGCTCATTGTCTTGCCACTCTTGATCAACATTAACCCGACTAATTTGATTGGTTAATTGCCCTGCCCGGGCTACTTTGCTAAGTTCCGGGACGGAAGCAAACGCAAGATGCCATCGCTTGATAACGGCATCCTGTGTGACCGCAGGCCCACTCCCCGCCTCGGTAGGTGCGCGAAGTTATTCGCGCAATCGGATTGCCGAAAACTGACCCATAAGACGGCAACTCTTGATGGCAGTGGGAGATTTCGAAAGACCTTGTTCATATCGGCCGGCCTCATTCCGTTTTACGGATGGAGAGCCGTCGCGCCGATCAGCGATGAGTGTCCATCGATGCCTTCTCCACGATCATCAAATCGACATTGGAGAATGAAATGGAAATGCGCAAAAAAGTGATCCTGCGAATGGAAAGTGGGCTCATAGCGGGAGCTATGGCACTCGCACTGATGACGTCTATCGGTGCTGGTGAGGCCAAGGCGGCCGAGGCTTCCGCCGCCCCAGTAACAGAACGTCTGACCGTAGATCTTCGGGCCTGGCCGACGCCCAACATTGATCTCTCGAAATTGCCGAACAACAAGCAGAACCGCATGATCAAGTTGGGTCAGGAGTTGTTCACGCATACATCGGCCTATCTCGGGCCAGAGATGGCTGATCCCGCTAAACGCTATGCAGGAACGAATATGTCCTGCAGTAGCTGCCATCGGGCTGCGGCGACGATGCCCTATGCCGCTCCGTTGATTGGGACGTTCAGCGTGTATCCCCAGTTCTCGCCCCGATTTGGCAAAACGGTTACGCTCGAAAACCGGATCAATCTCTGTTTTACGCATAGCCTGTCTGGACGCGAAATCCCCGAAGACTCGAAGGAGATGAAGGCAATTGCTGCCTATATCGAATATCTCTCCCGTGGCGTACCTAGAGGAGCCAGGATTATTGGCGAAAAGGAATTGGTTGTCGAAGAACCGAAAAGGGCTGCCAACCTTGTGCGCGGCGAAGAGGTCTATAAGAACCAGTGTGCCACGTGCCACGGTGCCGATGGCCTTGGTAAGCGCGTTGGCAAGGTGGGGGACCGTAAAGGTTATGCATTCCCGCCGCTCTGGGGGAAGGATGCAACCAGTGAGTCGGCATCTATGTTCCGTATCTTGTCGACCTTCCAGTATGTCTACGTGAACATGCCTTTTGGCCAAGCAACATGGGATCGCCCTGCCCTGTCAAAGGATGACGCCTATGACGTTGCAGGTTTTGTCATCTCGCATCCCCGTCAGCCCCGAGAGGGCGAGGTGGCTAAGGACTTCTCCAATCCATATGACAAGCCTGAGGATTTCCCCTGGGGTCCCTACGTCGATGAGTTCTCCGAGACGCAGCACAAGTACGGCCCCTTTGACGTAATCCGTACCGCAGACGCTGCGGCAAGGGATAAGCTCAAAAAGGAGAAGGAAGCAAAGGCAAATTCTGCTTCCCCACCGGCATCCAAGTAAGGTCGTTGTTTCCTGATGGCGTGGCTACACAGCCACGCCATCACGGTTGAATTTGACTGTCCTTATTGACTTAAGAAAGTCAGATTTTATTTGCCCATCACTCAGCGCTGGCCTGCGGGAATGAGCCACGTAGGCATGCTTCCAGCACAGGTGCCATTGCACTAACACCGTGGCGAAGGGCTTCTGCCTCAAAGGCAGAGAAACCCAAAACCAGCCCCGGCGGAGCAGGTTGTTGCAGGCGGTAAAACGAGATGGGACGAGCCTCTATCCCCTTCTGCCCCAAGGCAATGGAGACGGCTCGATCATCGGCCTTGGCAGGCAGAATGGCAGTTGCATCGAGCCCCGTCGTAATGGGCAACACCGATAGCAGACCTTCGAGTTGCACCTGACAGGCCTGCTGGAATATCTCTGCCCGTTCACCATAGAGCAGCCGCATTTGCCGTAAATGCCGGGCGAAATGGCCCTCGGCGATGAACAGTGACAACACCCTTTGCATCAACACCGGGGTATGTCGGCAGGTCAATGAGAGAGCCGAGGCAAAGGGATCCACCAGCCAATCGGGCACCACGACGTAGGCGAGGCGCAGGGATGGAAAGAGCAGCTTGCTGAAGGTGCCCATGTAAATCACACGATTGCTGCGATCCAGGCTCTTCAGGGCCGACAGTGGTGCGCCGTCGTAACGGAACTCGCTGTCATAGTCGTCTTCGATGATGGTAGCGTTACAGGCCTCGGCCCACGCCAGCAAGGCCAGGCGCCGCTCGACGGGCAAGGTGCCACCCAGGGGGGAATGATGGGCGGCAGTGATGTACGCCAGACGAAAATCGGGAGAGACGGGTAGCGGCGGATCGGTGCATAGACCAGCTTGGTCCACAGGTGCACCGACGATGCGCGCCCCCATCAATTCAAAGATGCGGGTCGCCCCCGGATAACCGGGATCTTCGACCAAAGCCGCATCACCGGCATTGAGCAGCAGGCGGGCACAAATATCCAACGCCTGTTGTGCGCTGCTCAGGATCATGACCTGTTCGGCATGGCAGTCGATACGCTGGGAAAACCGCAGGTGTTCGGCAATGGCTTGACGCAAGGGTCGATAACCTGCCGCCTCGCCGTAGCCCATGGCTTCCGCTTCCGTATGCTTGCTGCAGCGGTGGGTCAGCTTGTTCCAGAGAACAAGGGGAAAGGCCCGTAAGTCGGGCTGGTTCGGCCGGAACGGTTTAGCAGGCGTGGCGGCTTCGTGGCGAAGGAAAGGGCTTTGAGCGAGTAATTCGCCCTGTCGGGACAAGGGCGGCTGGAACTGCCCACTTGTGCGGACAGGTAGTTTTTCCTGCGGCAAGGTCGGCAGGGAATGGACGACGGTAGTGCCGCTGCCAGCAATGCCTGTCAAATATCCTTCGGCAATCAGTTGTTCATAAACCGTCAGCACGGTACCCCGGGATATGCCCTGCTGCCGGGCAAGATCACGGGTCGAAGGCAAGCGACGCCCAGGAGCGATGTGCCCTGACAGGATCGCCGTTCTCAATTCGCTATAGAGCCAGCGTTGCAAGGTGCCCCCTTCCGGCCGGGGGCTGATGCCGAGTTCAAGGTGTTCCGCGCGTTTCATCTTTTAAAGTGGACTATTCACTACGCACATAAATGGCTGTATCTATCGTACCACTTGTTATTTAACATGCCCCCGGACTTGCCTCTCCGGCAGGCATTCCCCTCGACACAACAGGATTAACCATGGAACAGCGATTCGACGTCAGCAAACTCATTCCCGAAGGCTACAAGGCCATGTTCGGGGTCCATACCTTCGTTCAGGGCTGCGGTCTGGACCTGGGCCTGCTTGAACTGGTGCGGCTGCGTATTTCGCAGATCAACGGTTGTGCCTTCTGTGTGGCGATGCACGTGCCCCTGGCCCGCAAGTACGGGCTCAGCGACGACCAGATCAATCTGGTAGCGACCTGGAAGGAAGCCCCCATTTTCAGCCTCCGCGAACGCGCAGCCCTGGTGTGGGCCGAAGCGGTGACTGTGCTCACAAGCCAGGAGGTCCCGGACGCCGCCTACGCCCAGGTACAAGCGCAATTCAGTAATGAAGAGATCGCCAAGCTCACCCTTTGCATCAGCGAGATCAATGCCTGGAACCGGCTCATGGTTGCTTCCCGTACGCCGCCAGCCCTGGCCTAGTAAGGAACATCCGGGGCACTTGGCCATGCTGAGTGCCCCGACTTTTCGTGACCCATTTCACGAAAGGCTTCTGGAGAGGGAAAAGGCATGACGTAAATATGACTTTAGTTGTACTGACCCGTACAATGCGTCGCATCGCCGCACAAGCTCAACATAAACGACCTTGTCTGCTTCCAGCCAAAACTCCCTGCGCACCATCCGAAACCTTCGCATTGGTTTCCTTGCGATGGCATTGCTTTTATTCAGCGCTGGAGCCCTGTTTGCCTGGCGTTCCTGGCAAACAGAAAAAGAGCACGAATGGCTCTACCTTTCTTCCATTGTTGAAATTACCGGCAACTCTCTCGACGGCTACTTTGAGTACCACGGCCGCTCGCTGCGCAAACTAGGCAATGACATCACCGCCTCGAGCCAGCCCGTGATCAGCCGGACCACCCATGACCTGCTGAAACAATTCAAGGAAGCCAATCCTGATTTTATTCACATCACGGTGATCCGCCCTGATGGCCAATTGGTGTTATCCGATAGCGTGGAGTTAGGAAAATCACTGCCTTTTTCGGATAGCGACTCCTTCCGCCTAGCGGTCAAAGACATTGAAAAAACTTCGGGACTGAATATCGGCCGCCCGATCAAATCCCTGCTCAGCGCCGTCTGGAGTATTCCCTTGCGCGTGGGCATCCGGGATAAAAACAACCAGTTGAAGTACATCCTGGTCGCAACCCTTCCTGTTTCCAACCAACAAACCTTTTGGCAAAACGTCCCGTTACCGGATGCTTCGGCCTTGGGGCTGTTGAGGGATGACGACTTCCTGGTCAGCCGCTATCCGGTCCCCAAGACCATGGATTACGAGGAGGCCTACGGCAAGCCTCGTAATGGCCGTCTGGTCGAACATCTCAAAGCCAACAATTACCCGGCCCGGGGTGTAACGGAAGGCTTCAACAGTATTGCCAAGGCAAACTACCTGTTTGCTTTCCATCGGCTATCTCATTACCCGCTCACGGTCTTTGTTTCAGTGCCCCTGTCCAATGTTCAGTTGAAGTGGTGGCACCAGGCACAGTTTTCCCTGTTGCTTTTCTTCTTGCTGCTAACGGGTGGTTCCCTGGTTTATCGCTGGTCGAGCCGCCGTCAAATCGCCTGGGAAATCGAACGGGAACAGAACGAGGCACAAATCCAATTTCTGGCACATCATGATGCGCTAACCGAACTGCCCAACCGGATGCTGGCCAAAGACCGGATGCAGCAAGCCATTGCCTTTGCGGATCGCCAAGGAAACAAGGCTGCGCTGCTTTTTCTCGATCTCGATAACTTCAAGAGCATCAACGATTCCCTGGGCCACAGCATCGGTGATCTTTTGCTGAAGCAAGTCACCCAGCGACTCCAGACTTGTCTGCGCAATACCGATACCCTTAGCCGCCAGGGAGGGGATGAATTCCTGATCATTCTCACGGACGTGGGCGAACCTGAAGCCGTGACCCGGGTTGCTGAATCGATACAGGAAAAACTGGCCACCGCCTTCAACATTGAAAGCCACGAGCTTTCTTCCACCCTGTCCATCGGCATTACGATCTACCCCGACGACGGGAAGGACTTCGACACGTTGCTACGCAAAGCTGATACGGCGATGTACAACGCCAAGAACTCGGGCCGCAACACCTACCGGTTCTATACCGAGCAGATGAATGTCGACGCCGACGAACGACTGCTGGTTCGTCGCTGGCTCAGTCAGGGCCTGGAAAAGGAGCAATTCGTTCTGCACTACCAGCCCCAGATCGACCTGACGACAGGGGCCGTGATCGGTGCCGAAGCATTGATTCGACTGCAACACCCCATCGCCGGATTGGTCATGCCGGGGCGCTTCATCACGGTGGCAGAAGACAGCGGCCTCATCATTCCCATCGGCACCTGGGTCATCCGGCAGGCTTGCAAGCAGCTTGCCGAATGGCATGAAGCGGGACGAACTGAATTAGTCATGGCCGTCAATCTGTCGGCGGCGCAATTCAAGCGGGGCGACCTGGAGCGCTGCGTCTGTCAGGCTCTCAAGGAATTCAATCTCCGCCCCAGCAGCCTGGAACTGGAATTGACCGAGTCCATCCTGATTGATGACGTGGAAGGCGTTCTCGCCACGGTCAAACAACTCAAGGGGATAGGCGTTCGTTTCTCCATTGATGACTTCGGGACGGGCTACTCCAGCCTTGCCTACCTGAAACGGTTCAATGTGGACAAACTGAAAATCGATCAGTCCTTTGTCCGCGACATTCTCAACGATCCGGAAGATGCGGCCATTGTTCATGCCATTGTGCAGATGGCGCGCAGCCTGAACATCAAGACCATTGCCGAAGGCGTGGAAGACGAAGCGACCTGTGCTTTCCTCCGCACCCAATATTGCGATGAAGCCCAGGGCTACTTTTTTAGCCGCCCCATCCCGGCGGAGGCTTTCAACAACTTCCTGGCATCACACCCGGTGCCGACAGCACCCTCTCAGCAGGGAAATGGGGCCATTCCCTTCCCGGCCCCTCACCGCGGCTAACCGCCCCGCTCTGCTTCCCGTTGGGCCAATTCCATCCGGTCCGAGCGTTCCAGTTTTTCAAGAAAATCGGGGAAGTCCAGATCGAACTTGCTACGCAGGACCTTGGCCTGGGTCTGTAGCCGCCGCCAGTTGGGCGTGAAGTTGGGTTCCTTGAAAGCCAGCAGCAGGTGGTTGTCGTCTTCCCGCACAGGCACCACGATCACCTGATCGTCGAACATGGCCATAGCTTCGCCGATGAGCCCTTCGTAGGTTTCCTTTTCCCCCGCCAGATTGATCACCAGTACGCCACTACCGGAGAGCTTGGCCCAGGCTTGCTCAAAGAACTCGCGATTGGCAAGACTGGGGGCAAAACCGATTTTGTCGAAGGCGTCCACCAGTAAGACGTCGATGCCTTTTTCTGTTTCTGCCAGATAGTCGGCGCCATCGGCCTCCAGCACTTGCAGGCGGGCATCGTCGGCGGGCAGATGAAAGGCGTCGCGCAGGGCGATGACATCCGGGTCGAGTTCAACAGCGGTCAGTTGCGTTGCCGGCAGCCGGTAGTAGCAGTATTTGATGAGAGAGCCGCCGCCCAGGCCGATCAACACAATGCGCCGGGGCCGCGGGTTGAACAACAGGAAGCTCATCATTTTCTGTTCTGCCAACAACACTTCATTGCCACACAATAATCATATAAAACAAATAACTAGAAAAAACATCATCTATTGTCTTTTCGTTTCCTCAGCTATTCAGCTTGATCGCTAACAAAGCGTTTGTACAATTAGCCTTTACCTATTTGGTATCGGTCATGAATTTAGACAGCAGCACTTACTCAGTAGCCGATCTTCAAGGAATGCTGGCCAGAAAAGACTTAATCGTCAACAAAAGTTATCAACGAGAATCTGGTTTATGGCCCTCGGGTGCGCGAAGCTACTTTATTGATACGGTACTGACCCAGTTCCCATTCCCCAAGCTGTATTTTTCAGAAACACTAGACCGCACCACAAGAAAAGTTGTCAAAGAAATCGTTGATGGGCAGCAACGATTTACGACGATTATTGACTTCATCAATAACAAGTTCAGGCTAACTTCAGTATCTAAACTGTACGCCGGATTTTATTTTTCGGATCTCCCCGAAGATGTTCAATTGTCGTTTCTAGCGCATCCCGTTCCTGTGGATGTCATCCGCAATGCAAGCAAATCCGACATTCTGGAGATGTTTCGCAGAATGAACGCCTATACCCTACCTTTGAATGAAGCGGAGAAACGGCATGCCCAATTCCATGGACCATTCAAATGGTTTGTAAATCGACTGACCGATGACCTTGCTGCTACTTTTGTTAACTTCAACATCCTCAGCAATCGTCAGATCGTTCGAATGGCAGATGCTGAGTTAATTACTGAAATGGTTTTGTCATTGCGATCAGGCGTGATCAGTACAAGTCCTAAATTATTGACAGCGCTCTACCAAGAGAATGACGAAGTCTTTGACAAAGAAGTTGAATATGACCTAATTATCAGAGAGTTCTTTGACTTTATCGCACAGCAACTGAGTGACTTCAAGAATACTTACCTAATGAAGTCCTATACGATCCATACGCTCTTCTGCGCCTGCGTCCATAACAAAATAGGACTTCCCGGTCTTCAAGCAGAAATTGGGCTTGATCCAATTGGGAACTTCTTTGCAGATATTGATGCAGCACGTGATCAGTTACGCGAGCTTTCCTCAGCTCATGAAACTAAAGATTACGGAGGTGTTTTCATGGATTACGTTTTGGCTGTTGAAGGAGCGACGACTCGAAAGCCCAGCCGCTTAACTCGTGTGAAATTCTTGGTACGAGCTCTTCGTGGAGAGTTAGCAGTCTGAGAGGCTCAAGTGGACCTTGCAATTCCTCACAATAAGCTTCAAACACGCTTGAGGCTTGTTGAGAAGCACTTCCAGCAATTTGTCGATGCTCGCCCCGAACGTTTAAAGCACGCTCATTGGATGTTCCTAGAAGGATTGCTATCTTCATCGTGGCAATACTGGGGAGCATTTTGTCGTGCTGTAGTTATGGAATCAGCCTTGGGATCCCGTACAACCACTGGACATGAGTTACCCCCCTGTGCAGGCTCTTGGCAAGAGGTTTCCTACATAGCAGCCAGTGTGATTAACAAACGAAAATTAAAACCAGGAGAACTAAACAATGAGTTACGAAAAGAGCCAACATGGGGAGATTTGAAGCATCTCGGCCAGGTAATTAATGCATTAGAGTTGGCCAATAGGGAAACACTGGCAAGTTCTTTTGGAGTTGACTCGGTTATCCCGCATTTGCAAATTGTCCGAAATGCATCGGCACACAGGCACAGTCAGAATAATCGGAATGTTCTCGATCTTCGTTCTTATTACCTAGTTTCAGGCCTTAGACATCCCGTAGAAGCCTTACTGTGGATACAAGAGGAAAGTGATCAATTTGCTTTTACCTATTGGCTTGAAGACATGCGCATCATTTCCACACTTGCAGTCGAATAAGCAAACACATGACGAAAGTGTGCTGAGCAGAAAAGTCAGCCTTTGTCATTTTGACGATGAATTGGAGCGAATTAATATGGTCAGAACTAGTTGCCGACTGGTACCAATGAAGAATAAAACCGACGGCTTCTGATTTTCTCACCACAAGAGACCTGATCAAGCACTTGCTCAGTCAGCAATGAATACCATTCATCAGTGTCCATAGTGGAGCTTTCTTGGGCACGGAGCCTAAAGAACGGCACCCCAACAACCTGCAATAACCGGTCCTTTAATTCGTCCCTGTGTCTGGCCTCGGGTGTGTCGTGAAATTCACTATCCAGCTCAAATGCCGCAACGGGATCCCCTTCATCAGGAATCACCAGTAGCGCATCAATCCTGCATCGACGACCATAACTGATGGTCTGCGGGTCCAGTACCGATTGCAGCTTATTAAAATCGGCAATCTGATCCAAGGGGTAGTTGGGGAGCGCCGTAAGCCCAGGGAACCGCAGTGACAACGCCCGTAGAAAGCACTTCTCCTGTTGTGACCGGAACACAGATTGTCGGAGCCCTAGGGCATCGGATACGGAATAGCTTCCCCACTGGTAATCCATAACCTGAATCACCCGTTTGGTTCGAATAACGGTCTGATCCTTGGCGGTAGTCCTTCCAAGTGTTTGTGATGGCCTCGGAGACTGTTGGCCAGTTCTTTCTTGCATGGGCTTGTCGGCTGACGAAAGGTCTTTTCCACCCAGTTGGCTCAGAAAGTCATCCGGAAGTTCCACCTTCCCGGCCGCCAGCAGTTGAAAGAAGCGACTGGCGATTTCTGTGGCAGGGGGCTCATTGCTGTGGCTATGAAGGCACTGCACCAGCCCTTCCCCTGCCAGAACCCTGAGTAGGGCGAGATCAGATGGATTCGTGGTGGCATAAACCCCATCGAACCCGTCCAGAAACTCGGCGTATTGGTGCGAAGACAGGAGTTGCCGTAATCCGGAAAAGTCGGGGAAAGCTGTCATGGCTGGGTTTTTGAGCCATTGGATAACGCTTTTAATAGTATCGCTGTAGCGGCTATTTGTCACTCATAGAGCGTGGCCTGAAAAAGGCCTGCTCCCTAGCATGCCCGGCATGGCTGCAACAACTAAATCCCTCGAAAAAGTCGATCCCAGGATTCGCTTTGGCAAGCATCTGGCCGCTCTACGCAAAGCACAAGGGTGGTCTCAGGAGGATTTGGCACTGGAGAGTGGTCTTGCCAGAAGTTATCTGGGCGGCGTCGAACGTGGCCAGCGGAACATTTCCCTGCTGAATATCTGCAAACTGGCCGAAACCCTACAGATGTCACCAGCGACCCTGATGGATTTTGAGGGTTAATTAGATTCGCGTTTACGGCACGCAACCCTGACCGCTCGCATCGTTTGACCTCTGCCTCAAGAGTATCTTGAGGCCATCCATTCTGTATCAATATAGAAAACCCGCTTGTTTTCCTTGAAATCCTCGCAATAGCTCACGTACGATTCCTCATCGAAAAAACATGGAGTGCTTCCATGACTACTGATGATGAGCCGCCTTGGGTGCATGACGACTGGAGCGATCTGCTCAAGATGCCGCCGGGTGTTGCTGAAGAACTTGCGAATCTGGACCCCGTACTTACCGGACCCAAGCGCCACCACTTCGTTCCTCGTTTCTACCTGAAAGGATTTTGCCGGGATGGCCTTTTGGCCGTCTATGACCGGGAAAAGAACGAGATTCGCAATCAAAAACCTGACGACACTACCGTCATCGGTCATTTCTACACAGCAATTGATGAGCAGGGCAGAAAACGCTTTGAGTTGGAGAAAGCGCTGTCCACCATCGAAAGTAGCGCCTCCCCTGTCATTCAAAAACTGGTGAACAAAGAGGAAATTAGCGATACGGAGCGGATGGATCTGGCCTTGTTCGTTGGGCTGGGCATGTGTCGAACGCCTGATCACATCGACAGCATCAAGTCATTGAATGAGCAGATGGTCAAGCAAATGAATCGATTCGCATTTGGCTCAAAGGAGCAAGCCAAGCAGGTCGTGAAAAACTGCTCAGATCCCCCATCAACCGAAGAAGAGCTGGAGGAAGCCGCGGCCGCATTGTTTGATCTGGTTGAAAACGATGAATATGAGGTTGAGACCCACCCACAATGGGCGTTGGGGATGGCACTTCAAATGTTTTCCGTAATAGTCCCCATCATTGTTCAGCGACACTGGCGGGTGCTTCACCGTGACAATGAAAAGCGTTCTTTCATCACATCGGATGCTCCAGTGGTTCTAACAACAGTCGCGCCACGGCCTCCTGGGTTCATGCACCGCGGCATTGGCTTTGCCAATCAAGATGCCTTGGTCGTGTTTCCGCTGTCAGAAAGTGCCATGCTGCTGATCTATGGCGAGGGGGGCGACACCAAGCATATGACCGGTAGTGCAAACGATATCCGGCATTTCAACCTGATGATTGCTGAGCGCTGCCAGCGGTTCCTCATGGGGCGGGATGCCACGCTTGTCCGTTCCCTTACTGACCATTTGAAGCTTGCCAACAAGAAATGGCAGCCCAAGATGGGAACTCATTAGCGTGATAACCACGCTCTTCCTAAGTTTGTCGCTCCATGTGCTGAACGAACTGAGGAAAATCAATATTGAAGCGTGACTTCAGTTCCCTGGCGCGCCGAGTAAGTTTCGTCCAGTTAGGCTCGAAAGCCTTCTGCTTAAAGGCGAAAAGAATCTGATTTTCGTCATCATGGACAGGTACGACGATGATCTGACCATCAAACATATCCACTGCCTGCTCAATCAAATCGGTATATCGCGTCTCCTCACCTGCAAGGTTCATGACGAGAATTCCTGATTTTTTCAGGCTGTTGTACGCTGTTAGCAAGAACGTTTGGGCACTTAATGATGAGGCCAAACCATCTGCATCAAAAGCATCAGCCAGAAGTACATCAATAGACTCATCAGACTTGGCAACGTAATCAGCCGCATCACCCTGAATGACCCGAAACCTCTCTTGGTCGTCGGGGATATGGAAATATTCCCTCAAGGAGATTACGTCTGGGTCAATTTCAATCACGTCGACCGTGGCATCAGGTAACGAGTGAAAGCAAAACTTGGCCAAGGATCCACCACCCAACCCCAAAAGCGCGATATGCCGAGGCGTCGGATTAAAGAGAAGGAAATTTGCCATCATTTCGGTATAGCGCAGGCTCAGAACATCGGGTTCGTTGAGACTCATTACACTCTGTACATAGGTCAAACCTAAATACAGAGACCGATACCGCTTGTTGTCGACGATGAACGGGCGTCCATATGTTCCATCAAGCAAACGTTTATAGATGGATGCAGCAGCCACTTCCAATGGTTCCAAGACCTGGAGTTCATTCGCATCAATCGGAAATGGGTTAGTAATCTTCCGCAAGACAGGACGTGTAACAGAATTATTGTCCGGTGTCGTTAAGACAGGGCGAGATTTCACAGTAGCGAGCAGTCGGTAATCAAATGAAAGAGGGGGTCGTCCCCATCGAATTGCTCGTTAACACAAACAAACAATAGCAGGGCAAAGAGCGATACTCAGCATTTTCCCATGAATATCGACCGACAATTGCGAATAAGGGGGCACCGCCGATGACGTTGAAAGAGGGATTGCTCAGACCTAGCGTACTTGTCGCCTTGGGGACCGCATTGCTCTTCGGGACTGATAGAGCATATTAGTTTCCCGGTTCGAGTTTTCGGAATGCCTGCCAAAGAGCCAAGTCATAGGCGATTTTTAAAACCCCGCAAGTGACAAGTGGAACTGCAAGCAAACCAGCCGCAAATAAACCTCCGCCCAAAGTAGGACCAGCCGCTGACGCAAGACTGCGCGGTACAGCCGTAAAACTAGCGGCGGCTGCCCGTTCGCCGGGTGTTACCACCGACATCACAAAAGCACTTCGCACCGGAACGTCCATTTGAGAAAGAAGAGAACGGAGTAGAAGCAAAGCAAAAGCAATGTGAATGTTCGATACAAATGCTGCAGCGATCAGGCACAGGCTAGCGGGGATATGGGTAAACACCATGGTATTAAGCAAGCCAATGTGCTTAGCCAGGGTGGGAGCCAAAAGTTGAGATGCCGCAGTCAAGAGCCCTGCCCAAAAGAAGAAAGTGCCAGCCGATGTCAATGAAACCGCGAAGCGTTCGAACATCCAAAGAGAAAGCATCGAATTGACGACCAATCCGCCAGCAAAAGAATCGACTGAGAATAATGCAGCAAGTCGAATGACGATGCCACGCGAGGGACCAAGAGGCATGGGGGGATTCTGCTGTACCTCGGTATGAGGCAGTGGTAGCTGCTTGTAGAGCAGCCAGACGGCGCAACCAATTGCGCCATAGAACGCGAACATGATTCGTAATGCATCCAGTCGGGTAAGCCCAAGCTGGCTGACCAGGTGATCAGGCATGGCGGCAGCCAGCGCACCGAAGGCGGCAAACAGAGTTCCTAGCAAGCTGTATCGGGCAAACAGCGCCGTCCTTGTTTCGCTTTGAGCCATTTCCGCCAATCGCGCATGTTCCAGGGGAAGGAACATGCTGACATCGCCTGAACTCGGATTCAGCGTCCCGACAAAAGCGACCATGAGCAATGGCCAGAAAGCCGAGCTAAGGCTAAAAGCAAACCCGGTGACTGCCATCAGTACGGCAGCCCCAAGCAAAAGCTTACGATGGTGAACGCGATGCCCCCATGTACCGATGGCTAGTGTTGCCGCAGCAGAGCCAAGCAGCGTTGCACTCGCAAGAAAACCTACCTCCCAAGTACCTAACCCTAATTCGATTAAGTATGCGGGCAGCAGCACGGCAATATAGCCATCGACAAATGCCCGTAATCCCCGTCCGATCAGGAGGGGGAGCGCATGGTGGTCGACACCTTCAGGGAGTAACCAGCGAGTCACTTCAGTCCCAGAATGCGGGCAATTCTCTTCAGTGGGGTTTCTGCGCACCAGGCGTAGAGAGCGTCATAAATCACCATCCCGTGCTTGAGCATTTCGTGGTCGTCTTCGAAGTTAAGGGACAACCCACGAGAAATAGCCAGCAATCCAGCAGCCTCCTTAGCGAGCGTTGGCTGCCCGCAGTCAGCGGCACGGACAATCAAGGCCAATCGGTCCAGCGCTTTGTCCTGCAGCTTATATTCCTTGATAAAAGCATCGAAACTGCACAGTCCCCCATCGTGGTCTAGTTCTGCCCCGGGAACATCAAAAGGAATCGCACCTGTCTCGGCAGCAATCTCGATTACATCCTCTGCCGGTGCATAAATGAATTCCGGGGATGGATCGATAAATCGTGCCACCAGCCATGGGCAGGCTATACGGTCAATTTTGGGCCGTGCTCGGGTAATCCATTGCATGGAATGGCTCCTTCAAGAGAATATCGCTTTAATGACAAGCCCCAGTACGGCACACACGCCAATGACGTGAATCACGTTCCGTTTGAAGCGGAATAACGCAATGGCGGCAGCAAGGGCAATAATTGCCGAGATCCAGTCGAAAGTTCCAGCGAAGCCCTTAGGCCACAGTACGTGATAGCCAAAGAACAGAGCCAGGTTCAGAACCACTCCAACCACGGCCGCAGTAATGGCCGTCAACGGTGCGGTGAACTTGATGTCGTTATGGGTGGTCTCGATGAGCGGCCCCCCCAGCAGAATGAACACGAAGGAAGGCAGGAAGGTAAACCAGGTCACCAGCACCGCCGCAACAGCTCCGGCAAGAAACAGACTATCGGGACCAAACACCGCTTTGACATAGCCACCAACGAAACCGACGAAGGTCACCACCATGATGAGCGGCCCAGGCGTGGTTTCCCCCAGGGCCAGACCATCGATCATTTGCGTCGGTGTCAGCCAGCCATAGTGCCCAACGGCTCCTTGATAGACATAAGGCAGCACCGCGTAGGCCCCACCAAAAGTCAGCAACGCCGCCTTGGTGAAAAACCAGCCCATTTGCGTCAGCGTGTGATCCCAGCCATAAGTCATGGTTAACAGTCCCATCGGGATCAACCACAGCAGCAGTCCGATAACGGCCACCTCTGCCACGCGCCGCCACTTGAATATGGCGTGCTCCGGGGTCGGGGTATCGTCGTCAATCAGCGCTTGGCCAAAGGATTTGTTCGCGTTGCCATGGCCGCCACCGGCTTTGAACTTATCGGGGATCACGCGACCGCCGACATAACCAATCAAGGCTGCCGCTGCGACAATGGCCGGGAACGGTGCATTGAGGGCGAAGATGGCGACAAAGGAGGCTGCTGCTACAGCCCATAGCACGTTGTTCTTCAACGCACGGGAACCGATGCGGTGGGCCGCTTGGACGACGATGGCTGTCACGGCCGGTTTGATGCCGTAGAACAAGCCGGTGACCAGCGTCGTCTCCCCGAAAGCGATATAGGCCCAAGACAAGCCAATCAGGATGAACAGCGAGGGCAGCACGAAGAGTGCCCCCGCCACGATGCCACCACGGGTGCGGTGCATCAGCCAACCGATATACGTGGCCAACTGCTGTGCTTCAGGACCAGGTAGCACCATGCAGTAGTTGAGTGCGTGCAGGAAGCGGCGTTCAGATATCCAGCGCCGGCGTTCCACCAACTCCTGATGCATGATGGAAATCTGCCCGGCAGGACCACCAAAGCTGATGAAGCCGAGTTTGAGCCAGAACAGAAAGGCTTCCCAGAAGCCGACTGGGGCGGGAGGTGTTTCCATTTGCCCGGCCTGGAAGGGAGCTTGTGTGCTCATGGCGTGGGTTTCGCTTTTTCAAATGAGGTCAGCAGACCGTCAAAGACGGCACTGGCCAGGGTCAATAGCTGATCGTCGTCGGTGACCGTTTCCCTCAGACCCGCCAAGGCGCTTTCAATCCCGACTGACTCGGGAGGCTGTACGCCGCCGACATCGAGGAAATGAACCAAGGCGCCGAGTCGTTGCAAGGCGGGAGACTCCAGACCGAAACTGGCCATCAGCACCTCAAAGGTGACGCGGGCATCGACGTGACTAAAAGCCGCGCCATCAAAATCGAAACCCAGCGCACTGGAGGGGCAGTCAGCGGGGGATGCCAACCAAAAGATGGCAGCCTCAGGGTCGATAAAACGGCGAATCAGCCAGGCGCTGGCAAGCCGATCCACCCAGGGGCGTCGGCGTGTTGCCCAGGTGCGGTTTTGATAGTCGGCTATTGCCAGACGGGGGATATTTCCCTCGACAGGATGGGGCTCATCCGGGGACAGTGCCCGTCCTGCCGCCAGCTCCAGTTCCAGCAAGGCGGCTTCGGCCTGTTTACGGGCCTCTCCGGGGAAAAAGTCGATCCCGGAAAGCACAGTGAAGGTTTTACGCAGCTTGCGGGTCTGCTTGAGCACATCGGCCGCAGAATCGGGTGCCAAATTGCCCCGAGCCGTAGCAATGTCAGCCAGCAGGGCTGCGTACTCAGCGCTGCGGTCGAACAGAGAGGCAAAGGCTGCGCTCTCTGGTTCTTCGACACGCAACACCATGGCCGAGCCACCGGCTTCAAGAATATCGGCGGCAACCGTATTCAACGTCGCTCGACAAGCGTCCTGCTCGGGTAGGAGATAAACGCCATCCCGAAGCACAGCGGCACCAGAGGCCTTGAGATTGCGCCAGGCGCGCATCCGGTCAGCGGCATTCCCGGTTGGGAGGCTGGTAATAAGGGATATCCAAGAATTCATGATTATTACTCTACATAAATGTAGAGTAATTAACAACAACCATGAATGATTTTATGAAACTTGTCGAACAGAATCGAATTGACCAGAGCTCGTAACCATGATTGGCAAAGACAGTGGACAATGGCGTGCTGCACAGGTACCAACTGGCAGTTGCGAATAAGGAGGCACCGCCGATGGCGTTGAAAAAGGGATTGCTCAGACCTGGCGTACTCGCCGCCCTAGGGGCCGCATTGCTCTTCGGGACAGGTACGCCCCTGGCAAAAATGCTGCTGCGAGATATTGCCCCCTGGATGCTGGCAGGCCTGTTCTACCTGGGCTCGGGCATCGGCTTGATGGCAGTCCGCCTGATTCGCAGGGCAGAACCGGTCCGATTGGTGCGAGGCGAGGCAAAATGGCTTGCCGGGGCCGTGCTGGCCGGAGGCGTCGCCGGCCCGGTTCTGTTGATGTTCGGACTGGCCGGCATGCCGGCATCGGGCGCTTCCCTGCTTCTGAACGCGGAAGGTGTTTTTACGGCACTGCTTGCGTGGGTGGTATTTAGAGAGAACTTCGACCGGCGGATTGCCCTGGGCATGGCAGCCATCGCCCTTGGGGCGGTCATCCTGAGTTGGCCGGACGAACCCGGATTTGCTGGATTATGGCCAGCACTGGCAGTCCTTGGTGCCTGTCTTGCCTGGGGCATCGACAACAATCTGACACGCAAGGTGTCCCTCAATGACGCAACGTGGATCGCCGCCGTCAAGGGAACGGCGGCCGGATGCATCAATCTGGTACTGGCTTTCCTTTTGGAAAACCGGCTCCCCGAGCTACCCACCGTGTCAGCGGCAATGGCTGTGGGATTCCTGGCTTATGGCGTGAGCCTGGCACTGTTTGTCGTCGGTCTGCGCCATCTGGGTACTGCCAGAACCGGGGCCTATTTCTCCGTAGCGCCGTTCTTCGGGGCACTCCTGGCCCTACTGACAGGTGAAACTGTCACGCTCCAACTGGTCCTGGCCGGGATGCTGATGGCTATCGGCATCTGGCTTCATCTGACTGAGCGCCATGTCCATCCGCATGCTCACGAGGCAATTGAGCACAGTCATGAACACGTCCATGATGAGCATCACCAGCATGCCCATGAGAGACCAGTAGCGCTAGGAACAACGCATACACACCAGCATCGACATGAACCGTTGGTACATGTGCACGAGCATTTTCCGGATGCTCATCATAGGAACCACAGTCATTAGAAGTTTCAAAATTTACGACTGACAACGGCCAACTACTGTCACCACTTCGGCCACCAACCGGGAGTCTTATCCCTATAAGCCCGATACTGGTCGCCGAAGGCTTCCTGCGCTAGGTTTTCCTCCGACCGGGCCAGACGGACATAGACGGTAACCAGAATAGGGAAAAGTACCAAGGTCACAAGGGTTGGCCACTGGAAGAGAAAGCCGACCATCACCAGAATGAAGGCTGCGTACTGTGGGTGACGAATATGGGCATAGGGCCCTGTTGATGCGAGCTTTCCTGTCTTCTGAGCTTGGTAGAGCACGGGCCAAGCCTTGGCGAGGAGCCAGAAGCCGCCGAGGATAAAAACGTTGGACAGGATATGGAACGGCCCGAAATGGGGATTTCCCCGCCAGCCAAACAACATTTCCGGCAAGTGGCCTGCATCGTGGGACAGCCAATTAATCTCGGGATACTTTTCCGTCAGCCAACCTGACAGCAGATAGATCGTCAGGGGAAAGCCGTACATCTCAGTGAACAACGCCACGATGAACGCTGAGAACATCCCCAGCGTTCGCCAGTCTCGGCGGGAGCTGGGTTTGAAGAAACTGGCGGCAAACAGGATGAAAAAGATCGAATTGATGATCACCAAAGACCACAGGCCATAGCCGCTATCGTCATGGTTCACTTCAGATCCTCCCCATCTTTACCCTGCTCAGGGTGCCTATGGCTGCCATGGTGACCGTGGTGCATAAAACGGTGCATTAATGGGCAAGCAAACAGAAAGAGGTAAGGCAGCACGCCGAAGAAATGAGCCCGGTGTTCCGAGAGCAGATAGAACAGAGCGACGGCGGCGAAGAACCACCAGCCCCATGCAATGCGCCGCTCATGCTGATGGTCATGATCCTGACCAGAGTCACGTACTTTGTCGGAATCATTTGCCATGACATCCCCCCTCAATAAGGGCCCATCATTTATTTAGTGCGTGCCGGGGGATGATTGCAGCAGGCACCGGTCCCGGCAAGGGCAGCATTGCTCACTTCGTTGCTTTCCTTGAATTTCCAGAGACTGCGGCGGAAACCGTGCAGGCCTCCTTTGAATACCACCCCTTCAGCAGCAGCAACCCGCTCAATCTGCACCAGGGTTGCCTGTCGCAGGTCGTACTCCAGCAGCAGGTCGCCTTTCTCCGCGACCACCGAGGTAATTCCCATCATTTCACGGATTTTCTGGCAGGCTCGATCCAAGGCTGCGGCATCGGTGGAGACCACACGCAACCGCCGCTGTTTCGGCATGGGATGAATATCAGCGGTCCGCTGTCCTCCGGTATAAAGCTCCGGGCTTCCTTCGAAACGCTCAAGACACTGGTTTGAGCAAAAGTGAAAGACCAATCCCCGATAAGTTGTTGAGGGATGGGTTTCATTAACAGGAATATCCATGCCGCAAACAGGATCCCGACTTGTGCTGACTTGGGTCTTCATGGCAACTCCCTTGAATAATGCTGTGCATCAACCCGCAGGCTGGCGTTATTCGACCGCCTGCGGAAGATGACCCTCTTACTTGCCGTCGCGGGGATGAAGATGCTTGTTCTTCTTGCCTTCGGCCTTGGGCTTTTCAGCCTTTTCGGACTTCTCTTCAGCAGCCGCTTCCGGTGCCTTGGCCTTGGCTTTGGACGCCACGCCGGTCTTTTCTTCCATGTGGGAATGGGGCTTCATCTTGTCGGTAGGAGCCGCATCTTCGGCGTGAACAGCGAAGGACAGGGAGGAAACAGCAGCGAACAGGACGGCGGGAAGAATGGCTTGAATTTTCATGGTGATTCTCCTGACTGGTAATTGGAAGGCTTGCAACCTATCCGGTGACTCCGGATAGAGGGCAGTCTGCTCCGCCCCAGCCGTCAAAGACATGACCGTTGGATTACATTTCTGTCAGGTTTAAGAACTCCGTAGCCTCAAGGCATTGCCAACCACGCTGACGGAAGACAAGCTCATGGCCGCCGCCGCAATGACTGGCGAAAGAACCAAGCCGAAGGTGGGGTAAAGAATCCCGGCGGCAATGGGCACACCCAAGGCGTTGTAGAGAAATGCAAAGGCCAGGTTCTGCCGCATATTGCCAACGGTGGCGGAAGACAGCATCCGCGCCCGGGCGATACCCCGTAGGTCGCCCTTGACCAGGGTCACCTGGGCGCTGTTCATGGCGACATCGGTTCCTGTACCCATGGCGATTCCTACATCCGCCTTGGCCAGGGCAGGCGCATCGTTAATGCCATCGCCAGCCATGGCAACAATTCGCCCTTCCTTCTGCAAACGCTCAACCAGGGCCAATTTGTCAGCCGGTTTGACCTCACCATGAACCTCGTCAATACCTAAGCGTGCACCCACTGCCTTGGCGGTAGTGCTGCCATCGCCGGTCGCCATGATGACGCGCAATCCCGCCTGGCGCAGGGTTGCCAAGGCTTCCATGGTGCTTGCCTTGATCGGGTCGGAGACTGCCAGCAGGCCCAGCAGTTGCCCGTCGGCTGCCAGATGCATGACGCTGGCGCCGCTCTGGCGCAGTTCCTCGGCTTGGCTGGCCAAAGCAGAAACATCCACGCCATCCTGGGCCATCAGCGTGCCGTTACCCAGGGCAAGCTTGCGTCCGGCAACGGTACCGCGTACGCCGATACCGCTGGCAGATTCAAAACCATCAGCCTTGTCCAGTTGTAGCCCTTTTCCCCGAGCGGCGCTGACAATCGCATCGGCCAGGGGATGTTCGCTGCCCTGGTCCAAACTGCCAGCCAGGCGAAGCACTTCATCCTCGGCAACACCAGCTGCTGCCACTACACGTTCAAACGTCGGCTTACCCTCGGTCAGGGTGCCGGTCTTGTCCACGATCAGGGTGTCGATTTCCCGCAAGCGCTCAATGGCCGCCGCATCCCGGAACAGGATGCCCTGGGTCGCCGCCTTGCCAGTAGCGACCATGATGGACATGGGAGTCGCCAGCCCCAGAGCGCAGGGGCAGGCAATGATGAGCACCGACACGCCGTTGATCAGACCGAAGACCCAGCCCTGCTCACCACCGAACAGGCCCCAGGCGAAGAAGCTCAGCAGCGCAACGCCGACCACCGCCACCACGAAGTAACCGGCAACCACGTCAGCCAGGCGCTGCATGGGGGCCTTGGAACGCTGGGCCTGGGCCACCATCTGGACAATTTGTGCCAGCACGGTCTGGGAACCGACCTTTTCCGAGCGGATCACCAGACTGCCGGAGGTATTCATAGTGGCGCCGATCACCTTGTCCTGGGGCCGCTTGGTCACCGGCAGCGGTTCGCCGGTCAGCATGGACTCATCCACCGCGCTGATGCCCTCGATCACCTCACCGTCCACCGGCACCTTCTCCCCCGGGCGGACCCGCAGGGTGTCACCGACATGGACGTGGGTCAGCGGCACATCCTCTTCGCTGCCGTCGGCCTTGATGCGCCGCGCCGTCTTGGGCGCCAGGCCGAGCAATGACTTGATCGCTGCCGAGGTTTGGGAACGGGCCCGCAACTCCAACATCTGCCCCAGCAAGGTGAGGGAAATAATCACCGCCGCCGCTTCGAAATAGACACCGATGCGGCCGTGGGCCTGAAAGGAATCCGGGAACAGTCCAGGGGCCAAGGCCGCCACAACGCTATAGATAAACGCGGCGCCAGTGCCCAGACTGATCAATGTCCACATGTTCGGACTACGCAGCTTAAGAGACTGCCAGCCCCGGATAAAGAACGGTCCCCCGGCCCAGAGTACGATGGGTGCGCTCAGGAGCAGTTCTCCCCAGGTCCTGAGGCTTGGTGGCAAGCCTTCCAGCTTGTGGCCGGCCATGGCCAGGACCACCACAATGATGGTCAGTGGCAGACTGGTCCAGAACCGGCGCCGGAAATCCCGGTATTCGGCGTTCTCTTCATCGTTTTCCAGTTCGGGGATCACCGGCTCCAGCGCCATGCCGCACTTGGGGCAGGAGCCAGGGCCGATCTGGCGCACCTCAGGGTGCATCGGGCAAACGTATTCGGTTCCCGCCGCGGCTTCCGGCACCGGTGCGGGGTGCAGGTAGTGCTGCGGGTCCGCATCGAACTTCGTTTTGCATTTCGCACTACAAAACCGGTAATGAACGCCTTCTAAATCGGATGCATGGGGTGACTCGGGTTTTACGGTCATCCCGCAAACAGGATCAATGCTGGCCATACGGATTCCTTTCAAAAGCTCACATCAGGTCAAGCAGGACGTTCCAAATTGCATTTCATCTGCACCATTTCGCGCAAGGTCTTCTCCTCTGCAAGGAATACCTCAACTGCGACAGGATCAAACTGGCTGCCGGCCATGCGAACAATTTCCGTCTTGGCCACATCAAAGGACATTGCCTTGCGATAGCTTCGGTCCGAAGTCATGGCATCCAGCGTGTCGATGATGGCGAAGAGCCTGGCCTCCATGGGTATCTGGTCACCTTGTAGCCCCCTGGGATAGCCGGATCCGTCATAGCGCTCTTCGTGGCAACGCACCAGTTCGGCTGCCATGACAAGGTCGGGAAGCTGGCTGACGATGTGGAATCCCATATCCACGTGAGTCCGCATCACTACCCATTCCGGTTCATCTAACTGTCCCTGCTTGAGCAGGATATGGTCGGGGATGCCGATCTTGCCGATGTCGTGCAGCAAGGCTCCCCAATACACCTGCCTTAAGTGTTCAGAATCCTTGATCAAGTGCTTTGCCAGCACCTGGGTATGGCAGGCCGCACGACGGGAATGCAGACCGATTTCCTTTTCCCGAATGTCGAGGGTTTCGGTCAGGGCTTCCACAAATCGTGCGTAGAGACCATCAGTATCAATATCCAGCGTGGCCGGATGTCGATCCAGCAGGCAGCCCTCGCAGGCGTGGGATTTCCCTTGCCGCTGAAACAATCGTTCCGGAGAACTGGTTCCACAATGGATGCAGGTCGCTGGTACCTGGAGGGAGTCAGCCGAGCTACCAGAGTTTCCGGAACGATCCATGGCGTTCGCCACGTTGCGGGAAATTAGGGTTTTCCCATGCCAGGAGACATGCCGGAGGAATCACCGTCCTTCATCATGTGCTCCATCATGTCCATCCGCTTTTCCATACGGTTCATGCGGTCGTCAGCGCCAGCTGCGGGCTTCTCAGTCCCCCTCATGCCCATCCCCCCTTTACCGCTCATCATGCCGTCCATCATCGAACAGGACTCCATGCCATCCATCATGCCCTTGGCCATCATCATGTTCTCGTGCATGGTCTTCATGTGTTCGGCCATCAGCTTCTGACGCTCATCGTCAGTCTTGGCTTTGGCAATTTTCTGAAGCTGCTTCTGCATTTTGGCGACATTGCCCTGCATGGCTTTGACTGTATTCCCAGTGGCTTTTGCCGCCGGTGCAGCAGGTTTCGCAGGGGCAACACTTTGGGCTTCTGCTTGTTTCTCGGGGTGATGCTCGTCGTTCGCAAACACCGGAGCAGAAAGGGCCAGGGAAAGGGCCATTGCGGCCAGAACTGAGAACTTTGTTTTCATGATGCATCTCCTTCGGTTAAGTACAGCCGGCCCCGCGGCTTGGGTAAGACTGGGGCGGTAAGACATGCGCTACAGGCTACTTTTCCAGATTTCGTTCGAGGCGCCACTGCTTCACCAGGGCGTAGATAGCAGGAATAACCGCCAACGTCAGTACGGTAGAGGAGATCATGCCGCCCACCATGGGAGCTGCAATACGGCTCATTACTTCGGAACCAGTACCACTGCCCCACATGATGGGCAACAGACCCGCCATGATGGCCACCACGGTCATCATCTTCGGCCGTACCCGTTCCACGGCACCCTCCATCACTGCCGCATACAGATCGGTCGCGGTCGGGGTTCGTCCGGACTCCCGGCATTTGGCTTTCACTTCCTCCCAGGCATGGTCCAGATAGATCAGCATGACCACCCCAGTTTCCGCTGCGACCCCGGCCAGGGCGATGAAGCCGACAGCCACCGCTACGGAAACGTTGTAGCCCAGCAGCCACATCAACCATACGCCGCCGACCAGGGCAAAGGGAACGGACAGCATCACGATCAGGGTTTCGGTCAGGCGTTTGAAGTTCAGATAGAGCAGCAGGAAGATGGTCAGCAGGGTCACGGGAATGACGATCTTCATCTTCTCGATGGCCCGTTCCATGTACTCGAACTGGCCGCTCCAGGTGGCGTAGTAGCCCGGGGGGAACTTCACCTGCTCTGCGACTGCCTTTTTGGCATCGGCTACATAGCCGCCGATGTCCCGATCCCGGATGTCCACAAAGATGTAGGCAGAGAGCAAGGCATTCTCAGTACGGATACCCGGCGTGCCCTTGGCTACTTCGACCTTGGCCACCTGGCCCAGGGGAATCATGGCGCCGTCCATGGTCGGCACAAGCACCTCCCGGGCAATCTGCTGGGGATCTGAACGGAGTTCCCTCGGATAGCGCACCGTTACACCAAAACGTTCGCGCCCTTCGACCGTGGTGGTCACCATCTCGCCACCCAGGGCGGTGCCGATCACGTCCTGTAGGTCACCAACGGCCAGGCCGTAGCGGGCCAGTTGTATCCGGTCCGGCTCGATGTTGAGGTAATAGCCGCCGGTGATGCGCTCGGCAAAGGCTGAGGTCGTGCCCGGCACAGTCTTGACCACGGCTTCTATTTCCTTGGCCAATTTCTCCATTTCTTCCAGGTTTTTGCCGAACACCTTGATGCCAATGGGGGTACGGATACCGGTGGCAAGCATATCGAGGCGGGCCTTGATCGGCATGGTCCAGGCATTGGAAACACCGGGGAATTGCAGAGCCTTATCCATTTCAGCAATCAGCTTGTCTGTGGTCATGCCGGGGCGCCATTCGGCTTCCGGCTTCAGATTGATCACAGTTTCGAACATTTCGGTCGGCGCCGGATCGGTGGCAGTATTAGCCCGACCAGCCTTGCCCCAGACCGAACTCACCTCGGGGAAGCTCTTGATGATCTTGTTCTGGGTCTGCACCAACTCTGCTGCCTTGGTGATGGACATCCCGGGCAGGCTGGCCGGCATGTAGAGCAAGGTGCCCTCGTTCAAGGTTGGCATGAACTCACTGCCCAGCTTCGATGCGGGATAGATCGACACCGCCAGGGCCAGCAGCGCCAAGGCAAT
This sequence comes from Rhodocyclaceae bacterium, assembly GCA_036504515.1. Classification (GTDB taxonomy): domain Bacteria; phylum Pseudomonadota; class Gammaproteobacteria; order Burkholderiales; family Rhodocyclaceae; genus AWTP1-18. Next base: position 1,105 of record DASXVA010000009.1, on the reverse strand, counting down.
GGTGGCCTTCTTGCGACGCATGACGGCGGCGATGATGGGCCGATAGATCCAGATCAGGAAGCGGTTCACCGGGTTCTTGGCTTCCGGCATGATCTTGCCGCGAATGAACAGCATCATCAGCACCGGTACCAGCGTCACCGAGAGCAAGGCTGCCCCGGCCATGGAGAAGGTCTTGGTGAAGGCCAGCGGCGAGAACATGCGGCCTTCCTGGGACTCCAGGGTGAACACCGGCAGGAAGGAAACCGTGATGATGAGCAGGGAGAAGAACAGCGCTGGTCCCACTTCCTTGCAGGCAGCAATCATGGCCTCGATCCGGTCGGCGTTGCTGTGATCCTCGGGCAATCGCTCCAGATGTTTATGGGCGTTCTCGATCATGACGATGGCTGCATCCACCATGGCGCCAATGGCGATGGCGATGCCGCCCAGGCTCATTAGATTGGAGTTCATGCCCAGCAGTCGCATGGCGATGAAGGCAATCAACACCCCGACCGGCAGCATCAGGATTGCCACCAGAGCGCTGCGGAAGTGCATCAGGAAGACCACGCAGACCAGGGCGACGATAAGACTTTCCTCCAGCAGGGTGTGCTTGAGGGTTTCGATAGCCCGGTGGATCAGATCAGATCGATCATACACCGCCTCGATGCTGACCCCATCCGGCAAGCCTGCACTGAGTTCGGCAATCTTGGCCTTGAGGTTGTGGATGACCTCCAAAGCATTCTGGCCGTAGCGGGCCATGGCGATGCCGGACACCACTTCGCCTTCGCCGTTGAGTTCGGTCAGGCCGCGCCGTTCGTCCGGGGCCAGTTCCACCCGGGCGATGTCACGGATCAGCACCGGTGTTCCCTTGTCGCTCTTGACCACCAGGGTCTCAATATCGCCGGCGCCCCGCAGGTAGCCCTTGCCGCGCACCATGTATTCAGTCTCGGCCATTTCCACCACCCGGCCGCCAACATCGCGGTTGGAGTCGCGGATGGCCTGGGACACCTTGGCCAGGGGAATGCCGTAGGCCCGCAGCTTCACCGGATCGACGGTGACCTGGTAGGTTTGGACGAAGCCGCCGATGGAAGCCACCTCGGCCACGCCGTGGGCCTTGGTCAGCTGGTAG
>DASXVA010000008.1:0-2100 GCA_036504515.1 Rhodocyclaceae bacterium | reverse complement strand
TTCTGGCCCGCTGGGATTGTTGACCGTTCCGGCGGCGGACTACGCCAGCCCGCAAGCAATCGGCCTGGAGCTTTTCAATAATTACTTGCTCCCCTTCGAGGTCACCTCGATTTTGCTGTTGGTCGCCATGGTCGGCGCCATCGTACTGACCAAGGAAGAGCGGGGAGCGCCGGCCCGGCGCCTGGTAACGTTGGAGACGCAAGCCGCAGAGGCACCCCAGGCGGACATGCAACAGCCGGACCTTCTGGAATATGAGAAAGAAATTGAGGCGGAAGAGGAACACGGTGAAGTCGCCGGCCCGGGCCCGGATGAGGTCCACCGCTAAGAGGAGAGCTGCATGGTCCCTATTCAATATTACCTGGGCTTGTCGATGATCTTATTCGCGATGGGTGTGCTCGGTGTGATTATCCGCCGCAATGCCATCGTGATTTTTATGTCGCTGGAGCTCATGTTCAACGCCGCTAACCTGGCTTTCATCACATTTGCGTTAATGCACCAGAAGTTAAGTGGGCAGATCTTCGTCTTCTTTGTCATGGCGGTTGCGGCAGCTGAGGTGGCAGTCGGCCTGGCCTTGATCGTGGCGATTTTCCGCAGCAAGCATTCCATCGATATCGACCGGCAAAGCACCCTGAAAGGCTGAGGCACAGGAGTATTCTATGACTGTTGCATCCGGAATGTTTTTCAACTTGGTCCCTTGGGTGGTGTTCCTGCCGCTGATTGGCCTGGTGCTCAACCTGCTGATTGGAAAGCGCATCGGGGAGGCCGGTTCGGGCATCCTTGCCAGCCTGGCTGCGGGTCTGGCGTTTGTCGTTTCGGTGCTGCTGGCCTTGTCGCTCGGCAGCAACCCAGACGCGGTGATCGTTCCCTTCGCCGACTGGATTACGGTTGGGTCGCTGAGCGTTGCCTGGGCCTTCCGCGTGGATACTCTTTCTGTGACCATGATGCTGGTGGTTTCGGGTGTGGGCACGCTGATTCATATTTACGCCATTGGCTACATGCACACGGACGTACGCCACAACGGCGATCCGCGCCGTTTCACCCGTTTCTTTGTGTATCTCAACCTCTTCATCGTGGCCATGATGATCCTGGTCAGCGCCGACAGCTACCTGATGACCTTTGTCGGCTGGGAAGGGGTGGGGTTGTGCTCTTATTTGCTGATCGGTTTTTGGTTTGAAAAGGGAGAAGCGGGAATCGGGAATGCCAAAGCCGCCAAGAAGGCCTTCATCGTCAACCGCATCGGCGACTTTGGATTTCTGATCGCCATGTTTCTCATCTTCTGGGGCTTTGGCTCGCTGCGCTTCGAGGATATTTTTGCCAAAGCGGCTCAGGTGGGGCAAAGCAATCCTGGGCTGGTGTTGGCCATCACCTTGTTTCTGTTGCTCGGAGTCACCGGCAAATCCGCCCAGCTCCCGCTTTACGTCTGGCTGCCGGACGCCATGGCCGGACCTACCCCGGTCTCGGCCTTGATCCATGCTGCCACCATGGTCACCGCAGGAGTCTACCTGGTGGCCCGTTCGTATGCGTTGTACGCCCAGGCGCCGGCGGCCCAGGCTGCTGTTACCTGGGTGGGCGGCGCAACTGCCCTGTTTGCGGCTACGATTGCCGTGGGGCAGTTTGATATTAAGAAGGTGCTGGCCTATTCCACCATTAGCCAGCTGGGCTTCATGGTAGCGGCGGTGGGCATGGGAGCCTACACGGCCGGCATGTTCCACCTGGTGACGCATGCCTTCTTCAAGGCGCTGCTTTTCCTCTCAGCCGGCTCCGTGATCCAGGGCATCGAGGCGGGCGAGCATGCTTCTGGGCATGCCAAGAGCAAAAATCCAATGCCGGGAGTGGAATCAGCCGCGGCGCCCGCTCACTTTGACGCCCAAGATATGCGCAATATGGGCGGTCTGCGCCACCGTATGAAATTGACCTACTGGGTCTATCTGGCTGGCGCGCTGGCTCTCTGGGGTGTGTTCCCGTTATCGGGTTTTTTCTCCAAAGATGAGATCCTGGCTGAAGCCAGCCGACGGTCTCCCGGTGTTCTGGTGCTGCTGGTGGCGGCTGCCTTCCTGACTGCTTTCTATATGGGCCGCCAGGTGGTGATGGTCTTTTTCG
>DASXVA010000007.1:0-532181 GCA_036504515.1 Rhodocyclaceae bacterium | reverse complement strand
CTTGGGGGAAATGGCGTAGATGCGGCGCTCATCCGGCTCGATTCGACCGGCGGCACGCACGCTTCGGTCCAGGGTACGCAGGCTGGCCGCTTCTGTGCGGACGCCCAGCTTTTGTACTTTTTCCGTACTGATCTTGATCTGGTTGGCAGAGGCAGGCTCTTCGTCTTGTTCACCTTCAAAGACCGGGATGTAATCCATCCCCATGGGGTCTTTTTTCGGGGTCGGTGAGGTATCCGGCAGCCCCATGGGATTGCGGTAATAGAGGATCTTGCGTTCCTTCTTGGAAGAAGAATCCGTAGACGTGGCGACAGCTGCTGTCCCTTCGCTGTGGCCGCTGCCTCCCCGGCCAGCCCAATAACCACCACCGGCCGCCAGCGCTGCCACAATGAGACCGCCCAGGGCAATGCTTACGCCCGGCGTCTTCCCACGGGAATTCCTTGCAGTCATAGATCCTCTCCCAAAATTCGTTCAATGTCTGCGAGGCGCACCTGGCCTTCAGCCCGCGCCTTGATTTGGTTCTGTTTGGCCTGGCGGATTTGCCGCTGGGCATCGAGCAAGGTAGCAAAGTCCACCTTGCCGGTTTCATAGCCGGCCAGAGCTGCCTGGAAGGTCAGTTCCGCTTGGGGTAACAGGCTGTCGGTGGCCAAGGCCTCCGTCCTGCGGGCCGCGTCAATGCCCGCCAGGCTTTCCGAGAGTTCCGACAAAACCTGATTGGCCACAGCTTCCCGACGGGCCTGGGCAGCAGAGAGCATGGCTTCCGATTCCCGCTCCTGGGAGCGGCGGGACGATTGTTGCAGCGGAATGTTCATTTCCATCATCAGGTCCCATTGCTTGACCGAGTTCTGGAACTGGTTGGGGACAACGCCGACCGTGAAATCGGGGTAGCGATTCTTGTAGGTCAGGTCCCGGCTTTTTTCTGCTGACTTCACCTTGGACTCTTCGCTAAACAGCAAAGGGTTATGGGCCCGGGCCCGGTCTTCCAGGGTAGTGAAATCCAGTTTGACCGGTGCCGGCAAGGGCCGCAGTTTTTCCGGTTGGGCAAGAGGGGCCTGGGCCGGACGGGCAAGCAAGGTGTTCAACCGGACTTCGACTTGGCGCCGCTCGTTTTCCAGAGCCACCAGTTCGCTACGCATGCCGGTCTGTTCCGTCTGGGCGCGAATGGCATCCTGTTGTGCCGCCAGACCGCCGGCGTAGCGAACCTGGGCAATCTTCTCCAGACGCACCATCAGATCGAGAACTTCCCGAGTTAACCGCTCATTGCGGTGGAGATAGAACAGCTGAGCATAGGCAACTTTGATTCTGGATGAAATATCCGACCAGGTACCCGTTGCCCGACCTTTAGCACCTTCGGCTTCCAGTTCGGCTATTTCCCGCTTGAGGTCCCGTTTGCCGAACCAGGGAATTTCCTGCATGAGGGTGTAGCGGGTACTGCCGACCCCGCTGGGGTTCAGGGTCGGATTTTGCTGGCCGCCTTTGGTCACATCCATCAGCTCCATCCGAAGCCGGGGATCGGGCAAGGCCCCGGCCGGGGTCACTCGCTCTACCGCGGCATCGGCTTCGTACCGCATACCGGCATATTCCGGATTGCGTTCCCGAGCCAGACTCAGCAGGGATTCCACATCCCGTCCCGGTACCCCGTCCTGAGCCAGGGAAAGGGAGCACCAGAGACTGGTGACGGCAATGAATAGCAACGATTGCGGACGGGTGAGAAGCTTCATGGCGATTTTCCTGGGAAGTCGGCCTGGGTAATGGTGGAAGACTAATGGCGTGACTATTTGGCAGCTTCGAGACGGATCACCACCATAGCGTCGTTGATGGCAAAGCGGACTTTCTGCCCTTCCTTGACCTGATCGAGCATGGCGGTCTCCTTGACCTTGAAGGCCATGGTCATGCCGGGCATACCGTTGGGCAAGGGGCCATGGGTCAGGGTGATCTTGCCGGTCGTTTTGTCCACTTTCTTGACCAGACCGTCCACCAGGGTCGCTTCGGCAGTCCCCTGGGTCTGCATGGCTCCATGGTCCATGTGGTTCATGCCGTCCATCTTGTCTGCCGCCAAGGTGGGGGAAGAGGCGGAGACGGCGGCCAGGGCAATGAGGGAGGAAGCAATCAGGGTCTTCATGGGAGTTTCCTTCGTAGGGTTAGTGTTTTGCAAAAACAGTGGTGCTCCCGTCCGCCTGGACGAGCAGCGTTTCATAGGGAATGGAACGGGGGCCTTCCATGCCCGGCGATCCGGGCGGCATGGAGGGAACAGCCAAGCCAAGGGCCTTTGGCTTTTCCTTGAGGAGTTTCAGGATGTCGGCAGCGGGAACATGACCTTCGACCACATAGCCCCCGATCTTGGCGGTATGGCAGGCACTTAGCCGATCAGGCAACCCCATTTGGCGCCGGGCGGCGCTGACGTTCTCCAAATCATGGGTTTTGACCAGAAAGCCGTTCTGACGCAGGTGCTTGACCCAATCCTCGCAGCAACCGCAATAGGGACTTTTAAATACCTCTGCTATTGGCTGGGCCAGCGCAGTACCTACCATCATGACCAGCATCAGGGGAAGCAAGCGGATTCGGCGGTGCATAACGATCATCCTCGGACCATGTGAATGATGCGATTTTGACTATTGCCCCCCTACGGGAAGCTGACCTCAAGATTACATTTTCGTAATGTTCAATGTGCATGATGCTCATGATCGTGCCCATTCTCATGGCTGTGCTCCATCCCCTCATGGGCATGCCCCTCACTGGTGGCGACCAAGTGGTGGTACTCAGCCGAGGAAAGAGTCGGCAGGGTCTTGAGGAAGGCCGTCAGATCCCAGATAGCACCATCGTCCATACCGCCTTTGGACCAGGCGGGCATGCCAGAGGCCTTGATGCCATGTTTAATCACCCAGAATCGTCTGGCATCAAGCTTGGCGAGATCATCCGCCGTAGGCGCAAGGCTGAGGTTGGGTGGTTGAGGATATAGCCCCTGACGAATTTCCGAATCCTGAACTCCGGGGATGAGATGGCAACCCGCGCACATTGCCGCGTAGTTGCCAGCACCTCGACGCACTCGGGTCGCATCCCCAATATCTGCAGGAGGCTCTATATCCCGCGATAGGCGTGTGAGGGCACGATCTCGTGCCCATGTGATCAGGTCAAGAACAATGGAACTGTGCGGGCTGTCAGCAGCCACATCAACGAAGCCGGCATGGACGAGTATGCCGCCGGTGAGCAGACCCGTGCCGATCAAGGCCAGGCCAATTAGGGTTTTTCTCATAGGAAATTGGTATCGGTTGGGGGGCTGAATTCTTGGTTTTTTCGACTAACGCCTGGATGACCGGTGGATTACATTTCCGTAATCTTGGGGACATCTTCACTTGCCCCGGGCACAATCACTGGAGATTGCCCTCAATGTTCTGGAGCTGTACATGAAGATCCTGGTCGTAGAAGACGAAACCAAAACGGGGGATTACCTCAAACAGGGGCTATCTGAGGCTGGTTTTGTTGTGGATCTGGCCCGGGATGGGTTGGACGGCCTGCATCTGGCACTCACTGAGGCCTATGACTTAGCCATCCTCGATGTCATGCTGCCCGGCCTGGATGGGTGGAAGATCCTGGAGGGCATCCGGCGAGCCGGCAAGGATATGCCTGTTCTTTTTCTGACGGCCCGAGATGACGTAGAGGATCGAGTCAAAGGGCTGGAACTGGGCGCCGACGACTATCTGGTCAAACCTTTCGCCTTCTCCGAACTGCTGGCCCGGGTACGTACCCTCCTGCGCCGCGGCGGCAAGACCAAGGAAGCCGATACCCTGAAAGCGGCGGATTTGGAACTGGACTTAATGCGTCGCCGGGTCACCCGTGCAGGAAAGAAGATCGACCTCACGTCCAAGGAGTTTTCTCTATTGGAACTCCTGCTTCGCCGCCAGGGAGAAGTGCTGCCCAGATCCTTGATCGCCTCTCAGGTCTGGGACATGAACTTCGACAGCGACACTAATGTGATTGAAGTCGCCATTCGGCGACTGCGTGCCAAGATGGATGACGGTTTCGAACTCAAGCTGATTCATACCGTTCGTGGCATGGGCTATGTGCTGGAGGCCGGATCGTGAAAAAGCTGATTGGCCGGAAATCCATTACCTTCCGACTAACCCTGCTGTTTGCCACCGTTTCGTCGACGGTACTGCTCCTGCTGGGGCTGACCATTGGCGCACTGGCCGAGCGCCATTTCGAAGAATTGGACAAGGAATTGCTTGACGGCAAACTGGACCTGATCGGCCACGCCTTGAAGAAAGTACATTCTCAGGATGACTGGGCAGGCTTGCCTGAGCAATTGGAGGATGCACTGGTAGGCCATCCGGGGTTGTCCGTCGTTGTTGTGGCTCCCAATGGGGCCACCATTTTCAGCACTCCCGGCGCACAGATTCCTTCATCCTTGTTGGCCAGATCTACCCAACAGCAACCGTCGCGGTCAGCCGTCTGGCAGGATACTCAGGGCCATTCAGCACGGGGATTGGCTACCGAGATCGTTACGGGCATCCCGAATTCGCCACCCGCCACGATAGCAGTCTCCACAGACCTATCCCGTCACGACCACTTCATGCACCCATTCAAAATGGCTTTGTGGTCCATTGTGATTGTGGCGGCATTCATTACTGGATTCCTGGGCTGGGTAGCTGCCCGACGTGGTTTGGCTCCCTTGGAGAAAATGCGCCAAAGTGCGGACAGCATTACCGCCAATCGACTGGACCAGCGCTTGGCCGTTGCCGCCATTCCGGTGGAACTGGCTGAGGTGGCGGAAACCTTGAATGAAATGCTGGCCAGGTTAGAGACTTCCTTTCAGCGCCTCTCCGACTTTTCCTCGGATCTTGCCCATGAATTGCGGACGCCCGTCAGCAATCTATTGACCCAAACCCAGGTCACCCTTTCAAAAGCCAGAACAGAAGAGGAATACCGGGATGTACTGGCCTCCAATGCCGAGGAATACGAACGGCTATCCCGCACTATCGCCGACATGTTGTTTCTGGCCAAGGCAGACAACGACTTGGTTATTCCAGCCCAGGAAAACATCGACTTGCGAGCCGAGGCAAACAGCATCTTGGAGTTCTACGAAGCCGTGGCCGAAGAGAATGGTGTCCGCCTGAGTATTGACGGGCACGCAACGGTTTCTGGGGATCGCCTGATGCTGCGCCGGGCAATCAGCAATTTGCTATCTAACGCCTTTCGCCATACGCCGAAGGGAGGGAGTCTGAAGGTCAGAATTACTAAAGAAAGGGATGGCAGCATCACCTTCGCTGTGGAAAACACCGGCGATACCATTGCACCAGAGCATCTTTCCCGCTTGTTTGATCGGTTCTACCGGGCGGATCCCTCCCGCCGGCGTGACGCAGAGGGGGCCGGGTTAGGCCTTGCCATTACCCGCTCCATTCTGCGGGCGCATGGCGGTGAAGCCACAGCCCGGTCAAGCCAAGGAATTACCGTCTTTGAACTAAAACTCCCGGGTTAAACACTGCGATGGCAGCAGATATGACTGGCAAACCTGATCTTTTGGCGAAGTGTAGCTGTCCACCTGATAGGCCAGTTATTCAACAACCTCTGTGCTCTCCCCATATCTACCTGGGTGAGGGAGTTCTGTTCGTCAATGCGCCTTCAACGCTTATTTGTAACAAACAAATCTCCTTTGGTGACGGATGCGTCTGCAAATGCCCGAACCGCATCTCCCTTTACCAGGAATACGGGATTTGATCGGGATTAACAGCGTAGAAGCAGGCATCCAGCATAATCCGGATTCCCCGATGCCAATAATGTTTCCCTTCTGATGACTGTCCCTATTCAGACCCTGATCCAGCGCTGGAAAGAAGATCCCCACGGCACCTATACCACTTGGTTTCTCTGGGCGGAGCGACTCAAGAATTTCCGCTCCATCCGGCGTGGTATTGCCCAGGTCGTCCAGGACATTGAGGCAGGGACCTTCGGCAATGCCTATCGAGGCTCCTCCCTGGAAACCGTTGTGGGATCCATTGCCGAGCAACGCCAGATATTCAAGGGGGCCGACCATGCTTTTCTCTGGAAACCGAAACTACGGATTCCGGACATCTATGAGCATCCGGGCAATCAAAAAGCCTTCGCCCGACTGCTGCACACCTGTAACTGTTGCGATAGCGAAGATGAGATTGTTCTGGCGATCAACCATATCGACGCTCTTGCCATCAAAGGGCTGGGGCCAGCAGTCGCCAATCTGCTGTATTTCATCCATCCAACCCTGGTTTCCCCCTTTAATACGGCAATCGTCAATGGCTACAACGCCCTGACTGGCGCCAAGGTAAAACTTGGCCGCTGGGATCACTACCTGACCATGCGCAAGGGTGTCCTGGAACTGAACGAGAAGTACCGACAGTTGCTCTCCAACGACCTCGGGGCCATTGCCGGTCTTCTCTTTGACATTGGCTCAGGGCGCTACCCGGCACCTCCCATTGATGGCGACCAGGCTGCGGAAAAGGCCTGGCAAGAGGATCTGGCCAAGGTTCGGGAGGAAACTGCCGCCCAGCGAAAATCCCTTGCCTCGGCTCAAAGTGGGGATGAAACCCATACCCAGATCCAAGGCTGGTTACGTGATTTAGGGCTGTCACTGGGTTTTTCCGTATGGATTGCAGCCAATGACCAGAACCGACCCTTTGGGGATGGCCGCCTGGGGGATGGGTGCCTGAAAACCTTACCCGACCACATGGCCACTCAGGCAGGCGCGGATGCCGTCCGACTGATCGACATTATCTGGTTGGATCGAGAGAATGGCCACCCCATGGCAGCTTTCGAGGTTGAGCATACGACCTCCATTTATTCGGGCATTGTCCGCTTGTTGGACTTGGCCTATGGCAACGAGCTCAAAACCTGCGAAGGTCTGTTCCTCGTGGCCCCTGATGAGCGGGAGGAGGATGTGCTTCAACAGATCAGGCGGCCGGCATTCTCCAGGATCGAATCCCTCGGGATGCGCTACTTGCCTTATGGGGAACTGAAGAGTCAGCGAGAGAACATCGCGCGTTTTGGTTCTGGATTGAAGCCTATTTTTTCCATATCCAAATCTTTGTCCTAAAGCTAGTAGCCCACTGCCACTTATATCTGAAGGGGCTTACCCATCAAATTTGAAATGCATCATATAGTCCGAAGACAAGGGGCTTAACTTCCTCTAGGATTTCCGGCTGATCATTTTGATTGGATAAATATCCGGTTTCCATGAGGCTTCTTCTTACTGACCAGAGTTATCAGTTCGGTGGCACATCCATCGTAGGCATCCCATTTCTTCTGGATGCGGAGATGCAGCTAGTTGATATAGCAAATCGTTATCTGCACTACATCGCCGTTATCCGCGGAAGGACAGCCTCTCCTGCTACCTGGAGAACCTACGGCGATCACCTGTATGAGCTCTTCTCTTTTTTCGAGGAAAACGAGCTTTCGTGGGAAGCCATTACCGAACAACATCTAGCAGCCTGGCGAAACAGCATGGTGGCTCGAGGATTAACGAGACGGACCTGCAACAATCGAATCAGGACAGTCTCTGCCTTCTACATATGGTGTCAAAGAAAAGGTCTGATTGAGGAAGTCCCATTCCACCAAGAAGACATCTACGTTAATAAACCCAAAGGATTTCTAGCCCACGTTGATGTCAGTGGCGGACGGGTGCTTGCCAATGAACTAACACTACCATCGACCCGACCACTCCCTAGATTTCTTTCGCTTTCGCAGACGAAGAAATTCATTGATGCCCTTCAGCCAAGACGCACTCAACTAATTGCCTGGCTGATGTTCTTTTGTGGCCTTCGCCGAGAGGAGGCGGCCTCGTTAGACATTCGGGTTCTTCCCACTCCAGCGGGTCACAATCCGGACAAATCCATAAAAATGACCCTGGATCCCTCTTTGACAAAAACCAAAGGCTCCAAGGAAAGATGGGTCCAATTGCCATATCCCGTAGCCGGCTGGCTTTTCGAATACATGATGAACGAACGGCCCAGCCTTGCCAAAAAATACAAGAAAAAGTATGGCAATCACAGTACGAATCTATTCCTCACCCATCAAGGAGAAGAACTATCCCTTGATGGTTTGGATACTCAATTTCAGAAAGCAAGTCTGATTACCGGTATCAAATGCACCCCTCACATGCTGCGGCATACCTTTGCTGTACATGAATTGATTCGAATGTCCGGGAAACCAGGGATCAATGCCCTGAAATGGGTGTGTGATCGATTGGGGCATGCTTCCATCAATACCACCATGATCTATTTAGCCGCGGCTGACCTAGTCAGTCATGAAGAGCTGGATGGACATGTTGAGGAAATGCTTTCCCTCATCGCTGGTAATGCACAACATGGGCATTAAAAATCACGTTAAACGAACAAAGCTGGGGACGCCAAGAATCTCCCGAAAGGTCGACCTGAACACGGTAACCACTCAGCCGACCGAACTCTCACCGGGAATGAAGTTTGAGATCACCTGCAATAACCACGGCAAGATTGACTTTGACTTCAGCCCATTCCAAAGATCAGGCTTATCTCTTCTTGCAGAAGACTTCCGGGACGCGGTCTGGTCGCTGAGACATAAGGTGCAAGGCAACACCTTGCATAGTTACCTTACATCTGGGATGAAACCTTTCTGGCTCTTTCTTGAAGAACAGAAAACGGTAGGGCTTTCCATCCAATCCTTAGCAGACATTACGCCAGAAACCATCCAGCGTTTTATCGCATGGCTCAATCTTCAGATAGCGGCAAAAGGGAAAAACAAGGGCAATCTCTGGAAACATTCCGCCAAAAAAGCGGCTTACGACAGAATCAAGACCTTGCTACTGAACCGAAAAAAGTACACCGCCACCGAGGTCGATCCAAAGCTAGAGTTTCCCAAGAACCCATTCCCCAACACCAACATCGTCACACAGCCTCGTGAAGCGTATTCGGACGATGAAATGGCGAGAATCCTCTCGGCAATCAACACAGATCTGAGGTTGATTGATGAGTCCGGTCATGAAGCACTTCGTCCTTCACAAGTTCTCATCACTTATCTCTTGGCCCTTGCCGTAGCAACCGGAAGGAATCCACAAAGTCTGCTCGATTTAAAAAGAGACAGCCTTCGTCCTCACCCACTCAAGGATAGGGAAATTCTCATCACTGAGAAACGCCGAGGATACTCGACCCACGTTACATCCTACAAAAAGGAGCAAGACCAGAGCGAAGCTGGAAAGTCATTTCCAGCAATCCCAAATTCGGTTGGTGGGCATTTCCGTGCACTCTGTGCCTTCACGGAACCTTTAATCAACGATGCAGAATCGCAGTACAAGGACCATGCAGTTCTTTTCAGGATGTCCAACGGTCCAAGAAAAGGAGAGGTCATCCACCTTCACATCAAGAAATTCAACCAATTCGCAGAGAAATTCGTTAGACGCCACGATCTCAAGAACGACCAAGGCGGCACACTGTCCCTTTATCTAGGAAGACTACGCCCCACCTTTGGCAGCAAGCTGTATGAAAAGACTCGGGACATAAGAAAAGTTCAAGTAGCTCTCGGCCATGCCACGCCAACCACTACCGCACGCCACTACATCACACTTCCCGATGAGTCGATACGAAACCACCTCTTCGTCGGTAGTGCCATGGCAGGTTGGACAACTATGGATGAAGGTGACCGTGTTCAAAAACTTGCCGCTGATGGCGAACTTCCTCTAGGCGTTGCAGAAAACCTTCTCAACGGTGGGTACAACACCCTTATTGCTCGCTGCAAGAATCCATTTCGCAGCAATGACAAAGTTTGCGCAAAATACCTGCCATGTTTCACATGCCCACAGATGGTGGTGTTTGAGGATGACCTTTGGCGGCTCTACAGCTTCTACTACAAGCTGCTTTCCGAACGGATCAAAATCAATTCATCCGACTGGATGAAAACCTATGGACCTGTAATCAAAATAATCGATATAGAAATCGCACCACAGTTCCCATCAGAAATCGTTGTGGAGGCCAAGAAAAGGGCACAAGTAACACCTCATCCCGCATGGCCAAGGAGTGAAAAGCAACATGCTTGACACAATTGTGGAAATCCCAGCCAGCATCACATCACTTTCATCCGAAGAAAAACATCAATGGCCTGTATCCATTGCCATAGCACCTACCGGAGAAAGAATAATCGTTAGCAGGTATGGAGATGATGTTTGGGACTTCTGGCCCTATATCCCACAAGAAAACAAATCTAATGGCGGCAAACAAATCAAATGGGCTTATCGATTACCCGACGGTGTATTGCTTACAGATCCCAAGCACAATGACTTGCTTGAGGCGTGCAAAGACCTGATCTGGTCGCTGTACACCTTCCCCATTCCAGGAAGACGGCACCCTAGGATGAGTACATTGGTTTCAATGGCCAGAGGACCACTCCGCAAGCTATTAAGTTGGATGAACCAACGCGGCATGACCCAGTTCAGAGAAATGGAGAACCATACTCAACAGTACGCACATTGGTTAAGGGGACAAAACTCAACCAGAACAGCTTTATCAAACTTGCGTGCTATCGATTGTATTTACCAGCAACGAAACCGTTTATCCGATGCCATCACCATCCATCCATGGGAATTTGAAACTATTGCAGATTTATCCGGCGAGTCTACTCGGCCAAATCGCTACAAACCCCAAACACCACTAATTCCAGACTTGATCTATAAGAGGTTGGCTGATGTTGGAATCGACTACATAAGAAACCGCGCCGACCATATCTTAATGATTCGTGATGCCATCGCAGCGAAGAACGGCAAGAAAGTCAGAAACGGGAAGCAATTCATATCCACATTAATCGCTCAAGAAGCTGGTTATCAAAGTGCAAGGCATCACTCCAATGAGTTGGCGACCCTTCGTACCTCGTGTTACATCCTTATCGCCTTGTTCTCTGGAATTCGCGATAGCGAACTTCTCTCTCTTGGCACAAACTGCCTATCACCTTTCACCACCCAGGACGGCACTAATGGCTTCTGGCTTCATGGCACCCTTTACAAAACAACATACCGTCCCAAGAAATGGCTTGTCCCTCCCATCATCGAGGAAGTCATCAATGTGCTCGAAAAGATATCGTCTCCTATGAGGGTAGAACTGGTGGCAGAAGAAAATCAACTACAAGCCATTCCCAATAAAACAAAATCTCAAATAAAACGCCTGCATCAAGTAAGCACACAGAAAACAAAGCTGTTTGTTGCGAAGTCCCCCAAACAAAACAACAAAATCTGGGTGCATAGCACTCACACAAGTCAAAAAATATTAGCCAGATTCTGCGAGTACACCAACATTCTTGGCGCAGATGGAAAACCCTACCCGTTAAAGCCGCATCAATTCCGACGCACCTATGCCTACAACTATGCAAAGAGTGAATTAGGCGATCTTCTTTACCTGCAAGAACACTTCGGCCACACCAGTCTTGACATGACAATGCTGTACGAAGATGGTGGAACAGACGACTATGAAGCAGATACGGATTTGATCGCGATGATTGCTGCAGAAAAAAATTCTCGTCAAACAGAAATACTGGGCGACATTCTAGAGAGCGATGCTCCATTAGCTGCCGGTTCCCATTGGATCGGAGAATGGAGACGTATGGTGAGGACCGCCAAGAATAAAGAGACCCTCATTGAGGAACTCTCTGGAACATTATCTTTGACGGGAACTGGGCACAGTTGGTGTGCAGGTAGTGCCAAAGGCACAGGCTGTGGTGCCCGATGCATATTTGAACCAGACATGTGCACCGAATGCAATTGGTCCCTTATTACCCAAGAACATCTTCCTGTTTGGAAAGAAATTGCCGATCAACAAGAAACCATCCTTGCTTGTGACGACATTGGGGAACCAGGAAAACAGATGGCTCGTCGTATCCATGAAAAAGCATTAGCTACGATCGCAAAACTTGAAGGAAGGCCCCAATGAAAGGACTAGCAAAAGCGGAAGGGCTGATACGCCACCATGAGCAATCTCATCAGAAAACAAGAGATGAATTGAATCTCGCGTTAGCCCGACTACGGAACAACAACCCAAGGATAGTTAAACGCGGCACGAAGATATCTGTTGCATCAGTTGCCAAAGAAGCAGGGGTCGACCCAAGCACAATCTATCGATTCCACGAATCTGTACGAGTCGAGATTCGGAAAGCAAGTAACGCAGCAGCCAAGAAACAGCCCAAAGCTGACCAAGATGAGTGGAAACAGGCGGAGCAAAAAACCAAGAAGTATCGCCTTGCTGCAGAGGAATTGGAGTCTCAGCTACACGCATTGGCTCAGCAGAACTATATGCTCAGCCAACAACTTCAGGAACAAAAGGATTTCGTTGCTCTTCGAGACAAGACAATTTCCAACCTTCAAGAGAGACTGAAATTGGCAGAAAAGGTTGTACCACTGAGGCCTGTTGATTGAGTTCTAGATCGGCGATATGACTTCAATTCGGCTGTTGTTTGTTGGCAGGTAGATACTGCTGACGGGGCTGGGAGAGGGCAGTGATCCCCCATCGCACAGCAAATTGACCACCCGCTTCAACAGCCGCGCTCGAGCTCCCTCAATAGCATCAGGAATGCTTGGTCCCGTTGCAGCGAGATCTATAAAATCAGGAAAATCCACCTCAACCCCTGTACTCCCCTCTGAAATAACGACAGGGTAGGAAGGGAAGTGTTCCCGAAGGAGAGGGCGTTCCCTTTTAGGAATGGGTTTGGGATCCAGTTTTTTGACCAGTAGATGTGCTGACAAATGAGCATATCGTTTGAGCATGGACATTGTTCTATGGCCAGAAATCGTGGCTACCTCAATCGTATTCAGACCACGCTCAAGCAAAGAACTAATTGCACAGTGACGCAGGTCGTGAAAATGTAGATCCTCTATTTCCAGACTCTGAATCATGTAACGCCAACTACTTTTCAGTCCATTCGAGGTGTAATGAAATACCCTCCCCTCAGCTCGAGGTGTGAGATGCGTTTTGAGGATCCCGTATGCCTTGATGCTCAATGGCACCTCTCGAGGATCACCATTCTTGGTATCTGGCAGGAAAACAGTTCTTTTACGCCAACTCACGTTCTCCCAACGCAAACCAAGAATCTCTCCTTGCCGCATTGAGGTCTCTAGCGCCAACACGATAATTGCGTAGAGCTCGGGATTGGGATGTTTCAGTGCTGCCTTTATCAAGCGACGTTCTTCTGCCGGGGTCATTCGCCGAGTTCGCCCTGGCGGGGTTTTGGGCTTTCGAATTCGCTCAACCGGATTAGCCAATCCTTCCATTCCCCATTCCGTTATGGCCATGGTGAACACATGAGAGAGCAGCATCAACTCATGCTTAACCGTTGCCGGTCCAAGCATTTTTGAGGGGTCTCGGGGATTGGCGGTCGACAATCGCTTGTCCCGATAAGCAACCACGTGCTGAGGGGTTATCTCGCATAGCAAAAGCTCCCCCAACACATCAACCAACGGTCTAATCCGATAGACCTCTGACTTGTAGCTTTTTTTCCTTATCGAAACCGTTTCAACGTAGTACTCAAGAATTTTCTGGAGTTCAGTCTCAGGTTTGGGGATGAATAGCATTTACGCAACACTCCTCCGAACTGCGAATGGAGCGAATGCGCATAAACACTGGGCTATGCAACATACGAAATACTTGGAAAGTTGGGAGAAGAGATGCGTGTAGCGCAGGTCCAGGGCATTGGGCTGATCCAGCCGCATGGAACTCTGGATCAGGTGGGCGCTGAAGTGCAGGTAACGCCGTTCGCCATCGTCGGTGACGAAGGGTTTTGTGTAGGATTCATCCAGTAGCCGTGCCCGCAATTCGCTGGCTTTTGCCCAGGCAGGTTCGAGCATGAGCACTCGGCCCCTTTGTTCGTCAAAGGGGTTCGGGATTTCAAACAGTTCGGGGCTTGTGCTCATGCTACGGGGCGACGACCAGACTCAGGACAATACTCAGGCTTTGCCTTTACCCTTGACCTGCCGCTGGCGGCGGGCTTCGAACAGGCAGACGCCGCTGGCGACGGAAACGTTGAGGCTTTCCACAGCGCCGAACATGGGGATACGGGCCAGTTCGTCGCAGGTATCGCGGGTCAGGCGGCGCAGGCCATCACCTTCGGCCCCCAGCACCCAGGCTGTGGGGCAGGTCTGGTCAATGGAATAAATGTCCTTGGTGGCTTCACCGGCGGCACCGAGGGTCCAGATACCGCGCTCCTGCATTTCCTTCAGGCTGCGGGCGAGATTGGTGACGGTGATGTAGGGCACGGTATCGGCGGCACCGCTGGCGACCTTGATCGCCGTGGCATTGAGGCCGACCGCTTTGTCCTTGGGAGCGATAACGGCGTGGGCGCCAGCACCATCGGCAACCCGCAGGCAGGCACCGAGGTTATGAGGATCGGTAACGCTATCGAGCACCAGCAGCAGGGGCGGTTCTTTCAATTCGTCGAGTACGTCGTCCAGGGTCAGGTAACGCTGGCGGGCATCAACCTTGGCAATCACGCCCTGATGGCTTTCGCCGGGGGACATGCCGTCCAGGCGGGACATGCTCACGGGCATGACGCGAACGTTTTTGGTTTCAGCAAGCTTGAGCAGATCGCGACTGCGGCCATCCTTGCGGTCTTCCGCCAGATAGATTTCCTTCACGTCCTCAGCGGCGTGACGCAGTTTGGCAGTAACGGCATGGAAGCCGTGAATCAGGCGGGTTTCGGCCACAGGGAATTCCTTTTTTCAAGAGGGCAGGAGTCTACCCCACCCAGCCCCGTCGGGTGGTCCTTCAGGCAGACAAAAAGCCCACGTCGAGCAAGCCCTGACGCAACAAGGCCATGCCTTGTGCGGCACCGAGGGCAAGGCCGATCTGGCCCTTGCCCCGAACGTTGGGCTCCCGGGGGTTGATACGAATCAGGGTGGTAGCGGAAGACTCGCCGTAACGACGGGCGGTGGGAATGGCCGTCCCGGCTCCCAGTTCGATGACCAGCAAGCGAGGCCCCACTTCGGCGCACCAGGCATCGACTCGAGCTTCTTGCTCTTCGGTATGGCGGGCGATCCAGCCGCCATCCCCAAACATGAGGATGTTGGGTCGCGCCAAGGCACCGCAGCGGGGACAACGGGGCAGCAGCGAGGTCATTCGACAGGACTCGGCATCCACGACCGGCTGTACTTCGTCCGCCGACCAGATGGCTTCGCTGCATCCGGCCAAACACTGCAGATAGTGGATGGAGCCGTGGCATTCGGCGATGAGGTCAGGATCAAAGCCGGCCTTCTGGAACTGGCCGTCCACATTGCTGGTGAATACGGCGACCCCTTGGGGCAAGCAGGCGCCGATTTCATTGAGGGCATGAAAACCGCTATGGGGCTCCGTGGCCCGATACAGCGCCAGACGGTGACCGTAGAAGCCCCAGGCCAGTTCAGGACGACTGGTGAAGTTTTCCGGGGCCGCGATTTGCTCGAAGCGCAAACCAGCCCGACCTAGCGCTGGATAAGCCCGCCAAAAACCCTCGGGGCCTCGAAAATCCGGCAGACCGGAATCCACACCCATCCCCGCTCCAGCCGTGACCAGCAAACCATCGGCCTGAGTAATCAGGTCGACGGCCCGGGCCAGGATGGCGGGATCAGGCGCCATAAACCGCATCAAGCCTTGCGCGGTGCCTTTTTAGGGGCGGCCTTTGCTTTGACTACTGCTTTTTTGGCGGGAGCCTTAGGTGCGGCCTTCGGTGCTTTAGATGCTGCCTTGACCGGGGCCTTGGCAGCAGACTTGGGTGCCTTGGCTTTGGGCTTGGCTACCGGTGCTGCCGGCTTGCTGGCCTTGGTCGGTTTTACGGTGGCCTTGGCTGGTTTGCCAGCAGGAGTCTTGGCAGTGGCTTTAACGGGCACTGGCAAAGCAACCTTTGGTGTCTTCGGCGCTTGGAGCAAGGCGGCTTTGGGAGCAGCCTGTTTGACGACCTTACCCACCGCTTTTGGCGCCACCTTGGCGACAGAGGCGGCAGCCTTTACGGCGACCTTCGCCACAGGCTTTTTGCTTTCCTGCTTTTTGTTGCCAGCTTTGGCCGCCTTTACAGGTACCTTAGCCACAACAGTTTTTGCCGGTTTTGCCTTGGCTGTTTTAGCGACGACTTGAGGTACAGCAATCTCGGGCACCACCGTCTTGGCTACTGGAGCAGCTCCGTTACCGCCCTTGCGGGAATTCTTTCGGGCGCTAACCGGCGTAGGCGCTACGGCCTGGGCAACCGCCGCTGCCGGCTTGGCTGCCCCCGGGGCTACAGGAACCCTGGCGGGCGCTTCGCCCAGGAGACGGAAGTCGATTTTGTTGTTGTTCATATCGACCCGCACGACCTGTACCTTGACCCGATCAGAGAGGCGGTAGCGAACGCCGGTGCGCTCGCCGATCATGGTGTGGCCGGTGGCATCGAACTTGAAGTAGTCGCGGCCCAGTTCAGAAACGTGGACCAGACCTTCGACGAACACATCATCGAGGGCAACGAAAATACCGAAGGGCACCACGGAGGAAATACTGCCGATGAACTCTTCGCCCACCTTGTCCTGCATGTAGAAACACTTGAGCCAGGCTTCCACATCCCGCGTAGCTTCGTCGGCACGACGCTCGGTCATGGAGCAATGAAGACCGATGTCGCTCCACTCACCCGGTTCGTACTTCTTCTTGGCCAGCACGGCCTTGATGGAGCGATGCACCAGCAGGTCGGGATAGCGGCGGATGGGTGAGGTGAAGTGGGTATAGCGTTCGTAGGCAAGGCCGAAGTGACCCAGGTTGTCCGGGCTGTAGATAGCCTGACGCAATGAACGCAGCATGACGGTTTGCAACAGCGCTTTATCGGGACGGCCTTCGATCTTCTCCATCAACTTGGCATAGTCCTTGGCCGTGGGCTTGTCGCCACCGGTGATCTGCAGGCCGAAGGTGCCGAGGAAATCCCGCAGCTTGACTAGCCGCTCGGGCGTCGGGCCTTCATGGACGCGGTAAAGGGTTTCCTGCTCGTTTTCGTTGAGGAACTCCGAGGCACAGACGTTGGCCGCCAGCATGCACTCTTCAATCAGGCGATGGGCATCGTTGCGCTCATAGGGTTCGATACGTTCGATCTTGCCCATATCGTCGAACACCATACGGGTTTCGGCGGAGTCGAAGTCGATGGCGCCGCGTTTTTCGCGCACCTTGACCAGCAGACGGAACAAGGCATCCAGGGCTTCCAGATTAGGCAACTGAGGTGCCAGCTTGGCCCGCATGTCCGGATCCAGATCGTAAAGGGCGGAAGCCACCTCGGTATAGGTGAGACGGGCGTGGGAGAACATCACAGCGGGGTAAAAACGGTAGCGCTTGACCTCGCCGTTGGCGGCAATGGCCATGTCGCAGACCATGCACAGACGTTCCACGTTGGGATTGAGGGAACACAGGCCATTGGAGAGCTTCTCCGGCAGCATGGGAATCACCCGGCGCGGGAAATACACCGAGTTGCCCCGGTCGTAGGCGTCCTTATCCAGGGCAGAGCCGGCGGTCACATAGCTGGAAACGTCGGCAATGGCGACGATCAGACGATAACCGCCCTTGCCATCCTTGCCCTGGCGTTCGCAATAAACGGCATCATCAAAGTCCCGGGCGGTTTCACCGTCGATGGTGACCAGGGGCAAATGAGTGATGTCTTCGCGGTCTTTCCAGTCGCTCTTGCGAACGGCGTCCGGCAGTTTTTTGGTCTGTTCTTCGGCTTCGTAGGAAAACTCGAAAGGCAGGTCGTGCTTGCGCAGGGCGATTTCGATTTCCATGCCGGGGTCGGCATAGTTGCCCAACACTTCGACGATGCGGCCAATGGGTTGGGATTGCTTGCTCGGCTGCTCAAGGATTTCTACCATGACCACCTGGCCATCCTTGGGATGCAGGGCCTTGCGATCACCCTTCTGGGGCGGTGCAACGAGCAGGTCCTGGCTGATGCGGCGATTCTCCGCCACCACGAACCAGACGCCGTGCTCCTGGAACACGCGACCAACGAGGCGGGTATTGGCCCGCTCGGTGACTTCGACAATCTTGCCTTCGGGACGACCACGGCGATCCACGCCGATAACGCGAACAATGGCCTTGTCGCCATGTAGTACCTTCTCCATTTCCTTGGGGGAAAGGAAGATGTCGTCACCACCCTCCTCCGGGATCAGGAAACCGAAACCATCTTGGTGGCCCTGTACCTTGCCCCGGATCAGATCGGCTTTATTGGGAATCAGCCAGTCGTTACGACGGTTCTGAAGCAGCTGCCCGTCCCGTGCCATGGCACCGAGGCGGCGCTGAAACAGATCGTGCTCATGGGCCTCCACATCAAGCAACTCACACAGGCGCTCAAAGGCAAGCGGCACACCTTCCTGGTCACCCAGCACCTGCAGGATGTATTCACGACTGGGCAAGGGATGGGGATAGTTCTTCAATTCCCGTTCGAGCATGGGATCGGCTCGACGGATGGATGACAATTTTTTTACTTTCTTGTTTGACAATTTTTAATTTTCCTATAGAATCCGCGCCTCTTGATTTGCCAGCAATGCCCAGGTGGCGGAATTGGTAGACGCACTAGTTTCAGGTACTAGCGGGTAACTCCGTGGAGGTTCGAGTCCTCTCCTGGGCACCAAGCAAATCAAAAGCAACTAGCCCCGACATCGTTCGGGGCTTTTTGTTTTCCGGCTCCTGCTGCGCAGGAACAATACCGGAAACGTGGCCGCATTCTACCTGCCAGCTTCCCTCATCCTCGATCAATTCCTCAACAGACAAAAAGAAAAGGGCCGCTTGCGCGGCCCCTTGCCTTGCTGCGGACTGATCCGGGATCAGTGCTCGCCCGCCACGGAGACGGTGATATTGGCTACCACGTCGGTGTGCAGGGAAACTTCCACAGTGTTGTCGCCAACAATCTTGAAAGGACCGTTGGGCAGGCGCACAGCTGCCTTTTCCACATCAAAGCCTTGGGCCTTGAGGGCGTCAGCGATGTCGGCGTTGCCAACAGAACCGAACAAACGACCATCAACACCAGCCTTGCGGGTGATTTGCACGGTCTGGCCTTCGAGCTTGCCAGCCAGAGCCTGGGCAGCGGACAGCTTTTCAGCCTGGGCCTTTTCCAGTTCGGCACGACGCTCTTCGAAGATTGCCTTGTTTGCTTCAGTAGCGCGCTTGGCTTTGCCTTGGGGGATCAGGAAGTTACGAGCGTAACCATCTTTGACTTTGACCACATCGCCGAGGCCGCCGAGGTTAACCACTTTTTCCAAAAGAATGATTTGCATGGCGGGCTCCTCAGGCGTTGTGCAGGTCGGTGTAGGGCATCAGGGCCAAGAAGCGAGCGCGCTTGATGGCGGTAGACAGCTGACGCTGGTAGCCGGTTTTGGTGCCAGTGATGCGGGCAGGCATGATCTTGCCGTTTTCAGTGATGAAATCCTTCAGAATTTCCACGTCTTTGTAATCGATCTCTTCGATCTTTTCTGCGCTGAAGCGGCAGAACTTGCGACGCTTGAACAGGCTACGACCTTTGTCGTCTTTACGCTTGGCACCAGCTTTGGGTTTGAAAGCCATTTTCAGTTTCCTTCAATAAATTCTATCGTTGTCACATGCAGTACCGGGCTTCTGACCTTGAGGCTTCGAGCGGCGAGAAATCCTCCGACCTTGACGCTCTCCATGCCTTCCCCCGGTTTGAGGGCTGCTATCAGGTTGGCCACCGGGCCCAATGCTATGCAGGGCATTTCGCACTCAACCTTGCGCAGGGATTCCGCTTCAACTTGCTCCGACTGATGCAACAGCCGGAAATCAATGGCGGCAATACCTGCTGGGGTGTGGCGCAATGCGCCCCTCTCCAGAACCACTCCCGACAAGCTTGTCAGGTTGGCCGGACCGGCGTTACCTGATGCCTTATCAGGCAGCAGCAACCTCCGCCTTGGGTTCAGTCAGGGACTTGGACTTTTCTTCCTTCATCATGGGAGAAGGAGTCGTCACTGGCTTGTCCATCTTGATGGTCAGATGACGCAGTACGGCGTCATTGAACTTGAAAGAGTTTTCCAGTTCAGCCAGAGTTTCCTTGCCAGCTTCGATGTTCATCAGAACATAGTGGGCCTTGTGAACCTTCTGAATGGGGTAAGCCATTTGACGACGGCCCCAGTCTTCCAGGCGATGGATGATGCCGTTCTGGCCGGTGACCAGCGTCTTGTAACGCTCGATCATGGCAGGAACCTGCTCGGACTGGTCCGGGTGGACGATGAATACAACTTCATAATGGCGCATGTAATCTCCTTTTGGCTCGATTGCGTCATGAGCTCCCCCGCATGCGAACGGGTGGAGCAAGGTGGAAAGGGGCGGAATTCTACGAGGATTCCCTAGGAAATTCAAGAAATTTCCCCTGATTCCTGACGGAATTCATCCAGTTTTGCCTGAGTTCAATAAAACATCTTATGATTGAACCATGATTGAAAAACCATTTACCGAGCCGGATGGCTGGATTCAGTTCTATTGCAGGGCACAATTACCTGTCCTGCGCCACACCGTTGTGGAACTGGACCGCCTTAGAGAACAATCAGATACGGTCAATGGCAGAGTCTTGGCAGCGGTCATTCTCAAAGACCCGATGATGACGATGCGCGTCCTGCGCTACATCGAATCCCATCGCAAGGAACGTCAACACACTGACATCACCACCATAGAACGGGCCATCATGATGATAGGTATCGGTCCCTTCTTCCGTGACTTCACAGACTTGCCCCAGATCGAAACCCAATTAGCCGGACACCCTCAAGCACTTCTCGGTCTGATCAAGGTTATTACGCGCTGCCTCAAAGCAGCCCACTGGGCCAGGGAATGGGCCATCCTGCGCCACGATCTGGATGTGGACGAAATTACCGTCGCCGCCCTGCTCCGCAACGGTGCCGAAATGCTGATGTGGTGCTTTGCACCGTCGCTGGCTTTGAAAATCAAGGAAAAACAGCGGGCCGATAAAACCTTGCGGTCCTCAGCACTGCAAAAAGAGTTTTATCAAATCACTCTCAACGAACTTGGCATCGCCTTGGCAAAGGAATGGGGCTTACCTGAACTCATTACCACCCTTATGGACCAGTCCCAAGCCGAAAACCCTCGGGTCAGAAATGTATTGCTGGCAACCGATCTTGCCCGCCACTCCGCCAACGGCTGGGATGACGCTGCATTACCAGATGATTACACGGCGATCAGCGAGTTACTGCACATCAATGTGGAAACCGTACTGCGCAAAATTGGTCTGGATGAAGAAGGCAAGCCACTGCCTCCGCAACCTCAGAAAGCCTGACTTCCTGCGGCATAGATTCATCATATCAACGCTACAATAGCGCCCCTTGCCCTGGTAGCTCAGTGGATAGAGCGACCCCCTCCTAAGAATACGGCCGCATAGCAGGCCCAAAAAATTCAAATACTTAGGATTATCAAACCCCTGCAAAATACGCCATAAACAGCCCAAAATCGTGCTGTTACGCCATAGTTCACGCCATAGAAACTAGGCTGCTATATCACTATGTGTTCAGCTATCGAATATCTCGGCAAGCGTTACTACTTTAAGGATAACCCTGCCACCCTCCCCGTTCTGTTGAAGTCTGGCCAGGTTGAGTTGGTCAGATGGGGGCAGAGCTATGCTGATAGTGACCCTAAGTTTCCACGCGGCGCATGCGCCAGGCTTGACTCGGTTCATCAAGGGAAATGGGACAAATACTGGCCTCGCCCTGTGAAGATCGAAGCCGACAAGTTTATGGAGCGGGATAGCAAACGTCAGGAGCACTGATTTCCTGTTCCCCGAGGCGGGCATATTCAGGGTCTTCTCGCATCACTCTTCGAGGATGGTGGCGTTCTTAAGGAACAGGCCCTGTACGTGGTCACTGTGCTACCGCCTGAGGAACTGGAACATATCCATGACCGGTGGCCACGGATCGTTGAGTAGTAATTTAAAGGTTTAATCCCAACCCTCGTTGGTGGCTTTTTTCATTTCAACGACCCATCGCTGCCATTGGAGGATGAGGATTGCGTCTGCTGCTCCATCGGCTGGGCTGCATTCACTTCCTTCAACACGTCTGGCGGGATCAAGTGCATCTGCCGAGGTTTCCGCATCAGCGCCGCCGGAGGATCGGGGAACTCCACTCGGCAAGCTTGGCTGGCGCAGCCCCCAATAAGCATCACTGCGAGCAATAAGCCGATTAGTTTCATGATTGATCTCCTGTGTTTTGACGGTTTGGACAGCCTTGACCTTGGTCATGACGATCTTGTCAGCGGATACCATGGCATCCCACTGCTGCTGCACGTGCCCAGCCCCCTTAATCCAGCCAAAAGCGACAAGCGTGGTGGACAGCAGGCCAATGGCCAGCCAGCGGTAGTACCAAGGGATCAGGCTCATTTGACACTCCTAAACCCGCGCATCCGATAGCGGCGCCGGCGAGCGATCATGGACGGGAAAGGCGCCCGGGGATTCAGGCGCAGGGTAGCTACACGGGAACGTAGGAGTCCTGATCTCATGACCCGCTCCAGAACGCCATCGCAACAAGAAACAAAGGCCACAACAAACTGACCTTGAGGCTCTTGCTCTTCGCTCCGGCGTAGACCGCCCCGACCAGATAGATCGCAATGAGGATCACCAGTGCTATCTCCCACAACCCAAGCTGAACATTGATCGTCATCACAAAACTCCCTTCGCTGCATCAAACAGAGCCAGGCGCTCAGCCCAGCCATTGGTATCGCCCACGGCCTTGGTCAGCCGGCCCTTGTTGATCAGGTCGCATACCCCGTCGAAGTTGCCGGCGTCTGCAACTGCACCGATGCCATGGACCTGCCAGAACCAACCTGCTGACAGTGCGGCGTACTTGGCCAGCTCGAGTGATTCCGGCTGCGCCTCAAGGGGAAGCCCCAGGGCCTCGCCGACGTGGCGATAGTTAGTGCGGCCGGTGATCTGGATCAGCCCCCTGCCCTTGTACTTGATGCCGTCACCGATATGGTCGTTGCCTAAGCTGAAGGCCAGCCGGTTGCGCTGGTCCTCAGGCGTGGGCGGCCAGGCCGCGTCGAAGTTTCGCTCATAGCGGCGCTGGGCATCGGTGGGGCCCCACAGCTCACGCACGTAGGCCAGGTGGCCAGACTCATGGCCGATGTTGGCTAGGAAGGCGACTTGCTGCGCCTGGGTGTAAATCTCGAAGCGGCCCATGGCCTCCTCAATGTGGGGCAGCCAGCTGGCAGCCGTGGTCACACGGCAGCCAACAGCTGCAGCTAGTTGTTCAGGTGTCATCGGTACGTCTCCGGTCGTAACAAAGAATCAGGAAGTCGCTGGCCAGCATGTAACCGAGGCCAAGCAATGGAATCGGGTGGCCAGCAAGGGCATCAGCTACCTGGAATATCGTGAGTCCGCCAAGGGCGGCGTAACCGATGGCAAAGCCCTGGTAACGAAGTGACCCACCATAGCCACGCCGGCTGGCTTTCCATAGGACGGTGACTGTCCGATAGAAAATCGGCCAAGCCAGAACCAGCGTGGCGATCAATGCAAGATGGCCTGTCATTAATCAGCCCTCCCGCCGTACAGACTATTGAGCCACCGCCGCCCCAGGCGAATCAGCTCAGGCAAGAAAACTGTTGCCAGCGCCAGACCAATGACCGCCGGTACCCGCAACGATCCGGCATGGATCGCCAGGTTGGTTTTGGCTACAAGGAAATCAGCCCCAACGCTGGCCACCAGCTCGGCCAGGGCGGCGCTGACGCATGAGCCCACCACCAGGGTGGTGATGATCGCCAGCCAGAAGCGCCAGCCATCCCGCTCACGTGCAGATGTTTCCACGTTGGCTACGGCCAAGAGCACGACAAAGAATCCCCAGGCCAGCAGATCCGGCGCGATCCCCGTTGATACCCCCCACAGCATCAGCGGCGGGATCGAGGCCGCTGTCGAGTTCAATGCTGCAGTGGCTGGTGTTGCGGCCATGACTTTCCCTTCTACCCTCTATGGGGCCGATGCAAATAAAAAAGCCGCCGAGGTTGCCCAGGGCGGCTTTGCACAATGTTAAAAATTACTTAGGAAAGCGTTTTCTTATTTCTTCAACCTTCGCATTCCACGTCCCAGACGTTACCTCTCCGCGCTGTTCTTTGAAAAAGAGTGGGTCTGACTCCTCACGATATGCAGCAGCGCGAAGAATTGATGGATCTAGTTTTCTTGAGTTCCACTCTTCAATTTCTTCAGGTGTAGCTTCCCTATCACCAAAGGCGCAATGCCCTTCGTAAAGATTTCCTTGAGTAATATTTTTCCACAACATGATTAAGCCCCTCCCCAGCCACGCGTATGAATAAATCCATATTTTGCATCGGTCGTGGAAAGGTCATAGTTGCCGCCTCCACCTTTCAGAATTACGCGAATATTCCCAACATCTCGAGAGAATCCAGCCGTTTTATCTGTCCAAGTTGGGTTTATTGATACCGCGTATGAACCATTAAGAATTGATAAATTTGTCACTCTATTACCGACCGAGTAACCACCCACCGATGCCATAAACTCAAAGTAGAGCTGTGGCGGTTGTGATGTTTTAACGCCAAGGTTGTGATTAATATTCACCGAACCAGAAGCTCCAGGGATATTTCCAACAAGACCTGAGTCATATTTTCCGTTCAGGGCATACCAGATAATCGCAGTAACTACGCCTCCAGAAACAGTTACTTCACCCACTGCAACTCGGTAGGCTTGAGGTGCCGTTGTTCCGTTCCCGAGATAGCACTTACCCTCCTGCCAATTAACAGTGAGCAAACCATTTGTTGTTGCTGGAGTTCCTCCTGGCTGAGCTACGTATTGCTGCGTAGAACTAGCTGTCGAAACTGCACCGCCGCTAGTGATGTCGAGGAACAAATACATCGTTCCGTTTGTTGACAGACCCGTCCAGGACGGGTTTGTGATTGAACCGGTGTAGTCCTGATCACCACCGGCCATTGCGGTAGCTTTTAGCGTTCCAGTTGCAGTAACGGTTGTGCTTCCGGTAGATCCACCGAAGGCTGAATTTCCTGAGCTATCGACAGGGCCAGATCGAACAGTTTGGCGTACTCCGCTACTTGATCCAGAAGATGATGATGGCAGCGGATCAAGAATTACCACATCCGTACCATCAAAGATAATATCAGTTGAAAATCCAGCCGTAATCACTGGCGCAACCTTATTACCGCCAGCGTCGTATTGCTTCAGATTCTTCGTGCCAAGTCCGGAAATATTAATTGTGTCGCTGCCATTCCCTGCCACATGGAACTTAACGTGGTAGCGCATCGGGGCAGAATAGGCTGAAATGGCGGGGAGCGGTGTCAGCGTGAAGGCTCCAGACGATCCACCAGTGGTGAAGGCAGTGTAGACCTGCCCAACTAGCTCGCTGATCATGTCTGCGTCAGCATGGCACATCCGCAACCAAGCCGAGTTACTGCTATTGCGCTTGCGTGCCCACGGGCCGCCTGTCGCGTCGATGGTCGTCCCGGTATCAACCCACCACTGCCCCGGGTATGTCACGGGAGGGGGAGTTGTCCCTAAAGAGTTACTAGCCAAGGACTGAAAGGCGTTATTGATATCACCCCGGAACGAAGCGCCGGCCTGGTTGGCAATTGACATTGAGTGTTGCATCACAGACCCCGCTTTTCTTTGTAACGACGCAGCATGTCAAATTCAGCAACAGTGCCTTTGCTTCCAACAAAATCAATGGAATTGACGTAGTAATCCAACCACTCCAGCGTCACAGTCGGCAGCGGAATTCCAGCACTGTTGATAGCCAGCATCAGCCAGGCTTGAGCATTCAGGGCTACCGGGTCTGATGCTTTAGCTTCAAAGGGGTCATGAATGGGTAGAAAGCAGCCCTTTTCCCGATCAAGACGGTACTGATCCACAGGAAGATCGCAACCATCTGGCAGAGGGAAGTCAGCAGTAGTCATCTGGTCAGCCGGAATACGTTTTGTACCTTGATAGACACCCGCGGCATCGAGCATGGCCACTTCGACAAGAACAGGCTCATTTGTCGTATCTGGCGATTCATTTTCTGTAGTCATGGTGGTTTCCTTACCAGTTGGCAGTAACAGAGAGTTGGCTCACCCCGACGTTGTGAGTCGGCTGAGCGGATTCGTAAAGCAGGCGGAACTTGGCGGCGCGACAAGTAAAGTCGCCAGCCATGAAGGGGAACCAGGCACTGTAGGCAACGCCATCAGGGCTAAGGGCTGCCAGCAGGGTGACGGTGGCGTCGTTGATGGCAAGACCATCTACTGAGTCCCAGTCATCTACTGGGCCGCGGAAGTCGATGAAATCGCCGGTATCAAAGGCCAGGGCCTGAATGTTGGCCGTAAAGCGCCGAGTGCCTACCGTGCCGAAGTCCATCACGGCGGCAAAGTCGTAAGTGCCGGCACTATTGACGCCACCAAGGGAGTCCAGCATTCCCCAGGCATCCACAAGAGCGGCCATGGAGTCGATGGGAACAGAGCCGTCTAACTGGAGGCTGCTACCGACTACCACCAAGCCAGACTTGCTACCTGCCCAGGTGGTGTTTTCTGTCAGCGTCTGACTGTTAGGCAGCGCCGTCAACGTGCCGGCCGTCAGCACCCAACTTGCAATTCCGGTGGACCAGTTGCCGGTGCTGTCCTTGAACTTTGCCATGTAGGTGCCAGTCAGCATGGGCAGCTGGCCAGAAGTCGCATCACCATTGAATTCGCCAACGGGGATACCGTTTTCCCAGTGTGCCCCGGTAGTCATTGGGGTCCAGCGCAATACGGTGCGGCCGCCAATGCGGACATCAAGATCCGGGCTTAAGTCCCATTGACCGAGGGCAGTTCCGTTGCTGGCAACTATGGTGAGATTGGCGACGTCCGCAGGCGCCGCCGTCAAGCCAAGGATCTCGACATTGGTACGGCCGGCCCAGTCGCTGCTCTTGCCAAGGGCGTTGATGGCAGAGATCCGGAAGTCCCAGCGGTTGGGAGCCAGATCGAATAGCTCATAACTTGTGGCCGGCGTGTCTGTGCTTTGCCAATCGGTGTCGGATGTGAGCTTCCACTGCAGCTGATATCCCACGATGAACGGTGCATCAGCAGAAGCCCAGGAGACAACAGCCTTGACCTTAACGCCAGCACTACCCGTGGTCTGATACTGCACCTCAGCGATGGCGGGAACCCCAGGGGCCGCAGGTTGAGCTGTCGGATTGGGAAGATTGGTGACCAAGGTTGAGCGCGACGGCGTTGCGAAGTCAAACACATACACGCTGGGGTCGTACTCGCGAACGACGACTTCTACCTCATCGCTCGACTTCGGCGACATCTGCAGCACGCGGAAGGGCTTATTGATCCAGCCAGGCGTGGAGTGTGTGATCGTCACCACATCACCTACCTCGGTCCGCAAACCTTCCGGCAGCGCTGTAAAGCTAGCCGTTAGGCCAAAACGACTTTGCCGTACTTCCTGGATGCCAATGTAATTGGCGATCTCCATCTTGCTGGTAAAAGGAAGCTCGAGGGCCAACTCAGATGGGTTTCCACCATCGAGAGCGGTGTAGGTATTGTTGATGAATGGCAGTATCTGTGGCTGGTAGCGGTTCAGCTCATCGTAAAAACGCAACTTGGCACGGTTGTATAGCGCCCGCTTCTGCGGCCCTCCGAATTTCCATCCGCCCGTGATGTTGTCTTCGGTGAAATCGAAGGTGCTGCTCAACGCTTCCTCGAGGCGGAGCTTGAACAAACCACCCGAGTAGATCAGCATGCCGCGGCAGCTGGTTAGCATTGTCTTGAGGTTGTCGAAAGCCGAAGAATCGACATTGACAACCCCGTTCGACACGTACTTTGGACCGGAATAGCTGCCCAAGGCGACTGGGGCATCGCAACTGTTCGCTGCGGCAATGAAAGTGGCGTCGTCTATAGATGATTCAGCCACTCCCCGACCATAGCGGCTGTTGGTCAGGTAATCCCTGATCATCAGCGAAGGGTTGCTGCTGAAAGCCGTCAGCCCCGTCCTCGGGTCATAGAGTTTGCGCCCTTTGACTGCCGCAGTGATCACCGGTAGTCCGTGGAAGGCATCCTTGTTGTAGGTCAGCCGCACGTAGATGTAGGCAACCCCTCGCAGCCTGCAGCTCGACGTCCAGTCGGGGATTTCAGCCATGAGGTCTGGATCTGCCAGTTGCTCATCGCTACCCAGATACTTCTTGACACGAACTACACCGGAATATGTACCGGAGGTAGCCACACCGTTAGCATCCAGGGCCCCCACAGCATTGCCGTCGAGATAGATCTCGTCGATGGACTCGATCTCACCCTCACCCAGCACAAGCACTACGTGGAAGAACTCGTTACTGCTACCAGATGCAGCTGCGAAAACCCGGGAACCGCCGACAATCCGAGACCCGTAAATAACAGGCAAGGGTTCCACGTTAGAGGAGACATTGACCAAAGCCCCCTGAGCCGCCTGAGTAGCAGCAGAGTTGATTTTAGGAGTCTCTGCGTCCGGCGCAAGCGCGGAAGCGACTAGACCGCCGGCCATCAACCCGGCAGCACCAGCAACCAGTTCAACAGCCAGGCCACTTGTGAACAAAAACTCCCCGCCAACAACCGCTGTCAAAGCCCAATCAGTGACAGCCGTTTCCACGACACTGGAAACGACCATTGCAACTGCTGCGCCGGCCATTACTTGAGCCTCCGCTCAAAGCACACCTCGGGCGCCTCGCCACAGAGGGCCGTCAGCAGGTCAGCCAGGACGCTACCCCGCTTGGCACGCCAATAGACTTTGTAGCAACCCATTGCGCCCAGCGCCCGCTCGGAATAGCCGATCAGCTTGAGCCCCAGGGAGCCTTGCCGATATTCAGGAAGAAGGAAGATAACGTCATTCTTTGCCACAAGGCGATGCTTGTAGTGGGCATGAGGGCCCACAATGAAGCCCGAGTAACCCACCAAGCGATCATCGGCATAAATACCAATGATCCAGGCTTTGCCAACAGCTTCCAAATCAGCCCAGAAAGCCCAGTCAGGATTGATGTCGCCCATGTCCTTCTGGCCGACCTCGGCATAGTGCGGAGCAAACAAGGCCTCCCCCTCGATCCGCAGCGTCTGCAGGTCGATACGTTTGAACTTAGCGGATTTCATCAGTCGTAGATGACAGTGCTGAGGGTGTCGCCGGTGGGCTGCACGCCTGGTACGGTGGAGCTTCCGTTGGTGGTGCCCCAGGACAGATTCAGATTGGCCAGGCCAGGAACAAACTGGAAGCCAGTATCGCCAGGAAAAAAAACTTGCTGGTCCTGGTGATTGGTATGACGACCAGGCTTACGGTCGAAGTCGGCCCACTGGTTGGAGCACTCCATCACTAACGCACACTTTCCGGCCTGAGGATCGTCTTCAATCGATAGGCCATCCATGCGCCCCTCGAAAATAAGACCTGGCGATGTGATTACGCTCATGGTGTAGTCCAGTAGGGCCTTATAGATGCGGATCGGGCGGCCGATGTAGGGCTTGGTCAGGGAGATGGAAATCCAGGTCTGATCGACGGCGCTGATGGACACGGTGACGCGTGGGATCTGCATGTCGTAGCTCTCGGTCAACCCCTGGAAGTCGAGGAAATGGCCGTTGGCTTTCCATGTATTGCCATTCCATGAAATATCACGCCAGGCATCGCACTGGTAGTAGCTGATATCGTCAAACTGTTCCTGAACTAGATAGACTGGTTGGTTGCGCGACTGGAGAAGCTCGGCCAGGAACACTGGAGAAAAGCCACGGCCTGCCATTACCAGGTCTCCACGAAATCAAGGCTCAACGACACCATGTCGCCCGGCTCGTACTGGGGCTGCACGTCGTCGCTGGCTAGGGCTACGGTAAAACTTGGAGACGTCTGCACAGCGGCACCATCAGCCGGGGATGCCAGCAGGGGCGGCTCAATGGTCAAGGTGGCATTGCCGGCGCCATCAGACGACGCGTCGGCAGTGACCATATAGACCTTGGTATGACCGTAGAAGCTAATGTAGTCGCCAGCCTTGAGCACGCCTACGGCATTGGCAGTCCATCCCCGCGTAGCCACGGCATTACCGACGATGCCGCCACCATTTACGACAGGAATACCGCTCAGGGTACCGAGGGGCGCAATCACAGCCGACGGCAGAGCTAACTGGAAACTCCCATACTGGCCGCGCTGGGCAAGGCAGAAGGCAATGATTGACGCCAGCTGGGCGCGTGTCTTCCCCTGCCACGAAAGGGATATCTGCCAGCGCTGGATACCAACCGAGCGAGTAACACGCCGGAAGCTGTGGGCGGTAGAGACCCGGGTCGGCTGGGTACTCTTGATGCTCGCCTTAGCCGCCTTGGGCGTGGATGGGAATGTTCCGCTCATGCCGTAATCCCTGCCCTGCCCCGAGCATTCATGGTGCGATTGACGATTTGGACCACCATGTCGGCGTTCTGCGCTAGTGCCCCACGTACCAGACGGTCGAGGTTGGGCAGCACACTGCTGTCCGCATTGCGGGCATCGATCTGGATGGTCGGGTTGTAGTTGATTTGGGCGCCGGCGGACCCTACACCGCTAGTAGCGCCAGCCATAGGGATGACGTTGCCGTCCTGGCTTCCCATCATCAGGAAGGTCTTACCGCCAGACTGCAGCAGCTCGGGACCAGTCTCATTGACCTCATAGAAGCTTCCCGCCGAGGTTGGGCCGCCGGCAGCTCGGCCGCCGCCAAACAGATTGGTGATGAAGCTACCGACGCCAGACCCTTGCATCATCGAGAACAGCGGCTTGGTGACGCTCTCCTGGACCTGCATACGCACCAGATCATTGATGATGCTACTGGTCAGGCTGCTGAAATTGAGCTTTCCCTTGGTGACGAAGTTAGTCAGTGCGTCATCCATGTTTTTAAAACCACGGGTGAACATGCCGCTCATGTTGTCGGCTGTAGCGCCTGCGGTCTGCTCATAGGTGCTGAAGGCCTTGTTGATTCCTACCTCAGCCTGGTTTGCACTTTCCTCCAACCAAGTTTTAGTTGCTGCTGCGGCAGCGGCTTGGTCAGCCTTGGCCAACTTGTCCTGTACCTCGGCCATTTTGTTGGCTGCTTCGAGCCATTCCTTAGTGCCAGCAACATAGTGCCCTTGGTATTCATCGATTGCCGCTATCTCTTTGGCATAGTAGCCACGGGTACTTGCTAAGGCATCACCATCAACTTGATTACGCCGCTGGTAGTAATCCTCACGGGTGATATCACCTCGGTCATAGAACGACTTAAGCATGTCGTCCCGGGACTTCATTAAGTCAGCCTCGCCAGCGATGGAACGGTCGAGATCCTTAAGTTGCCCTTCTAGGATCAGCTTCCGAGGGTCAAAGACTGCCTGATTAGAACTATCTTTTTTGTCCGACTTCGGTATAAATGTCTTGCCCTTCTTGATCTGATTGGCAGCGGCCTCATTGGCAGTTAGGCTGTCTGCGCCCCAGTTCAGCTTCATCGCTTCCACATTGTGCCGAGACTGGGCAACGATGTTCTTTCCTGCCATATCCCAGCGCTTACTGAAGTCGTCAGGTACAGACATCAGCTCATTAACAGCACCTTTGAAGTCACCGCTAAGCGCCTTTGACATGGCATCCCCAACCCGCAGGACCACATCGCCGATTGCGCCGAATGATTCGAGAATGACTTCGGCGGTGATATACACCACCTCTTTCAAGCCGTAAAAAAGGGAAGTCAGGGTCGCCATGCTGTAGCGGAAGGAATTCACCACGAATGGAAAGCCATCCCTAAAGAAGTCAGCCAGATCAGTAAGTATCGGCATAATCTGATCGGCGATAGCTCGCTTGAAGCCCTGCCCTGTCAAATCGGATTCCCGCTGGAAGGCCCGCATCGAGGCTTCGTAAGCAGATACTGCGGCTTGAGTTCCCGGCCCGATGATCAGGTTGTAATCAATCAGCCGTTGTTTTGCTGTTTCGACCTTTTCCGATGTCACCAGAAGCGCATCGCCAATGTCCTTGTAGCTGCCCATACCTAACGCAGCTGCGGCTTGGTTTCTGTCCCACCCCTCGGTATAACCATCCAGAACGGTCTTGGCATTGGCCAGGGTTTCCTGAAACGGTAGCAAATTACCGTTGGCGTCTTTGTACTTGACGCCTAGCCGCTCAAGCTCTTCGGTATTTCCACGAGCAGCCTTTTCGGCAGCCTCGAGGGTGGAAACATAGGCGCCACGATCTACCCCAAGCCCCTTAAGGGCCTCATTGAGTGCAGACGCCTCCACTGCCGTCAGATGCAGACGTTCCTGCAGTGTTTTGATTTCCTGATTCATGGCGATCAGGGCATCGATGTTGGCTGATTTGTAGCTGTCGCCAGTAATCAGCCCTTCCAAGAACCCAACCGAGGCAGAAACAATCTTGTAAGCCCCGTAGGCTGCGGCAGCAGTAGCTGACACCAAGCCAATAGCCAAGCCGATACCAATGGCCTTGAGTTTTGCTGAAGCAAACTCTTCAACCTTATCGAACCATGTCTGTGCTGCCACAACCCCACCGCCTACCCCGGCACCAAAAGCTTCGGCGACCTTTTCCTGCCAGGTGCGTAGATCAACCTTGTTAGCGGAATCGGTAATGGTATTGATGGACTCAACGGTCTTTCCTGCAGACGACATGACACTATCGTTTGCAGCCTGAAACCGGCCAGCCATACGGTCAGCGGCTGATGCTGCCTGATCTGATGCACTTTCAAAAGCAGTTTGGAACTTGTCGGCATTGGCGGCCGCTGCGCTCATGCTTTGGTCAGCGACATCTGCCGCACGCCACATGGTGTTTTCAAACTTATCGACCGAGGCATGAACCTGGACGTTGATAAGTGAAAGCATAGTCAAGCTCCAAAATAAAAAGCACCCAGGACTCCCCGGGGGCTTCGGTGGTACTTATTGCGAATCGGGCGCGATACCGTAGATCGCGGCATCGGCCCAGGCTGCCAACTCGTCGTCGGTCAGGGTTCTTTCTTCAACTTCTTGTTGCTGCGGTTCAGGTTCTTCAACCTTTGGCATGAAGTCTGATGGACGCCATTTAGCTTCACCGGTGGCAAAGAGGCTATGAACATTTGCCACCGTTGAAGCGATGACACCAGTCCTCAGATCATCCTGATACTTTCCCCAGGGCTCTTGGTTGTAGAACTGGCACCACTGGACAAACTCGGCATGGGAGAGAACCCCCGGGGCACTGAGCTCGCTTACCGTCCGACCCAGCGCAAGCGCCAGTCGGAACAGCATGCGACGCTCGGGGCCCCAGCCTAGTTTTTTGCTTCATCCCCCTGCACCTGGAAACCATTGTGTTTCATGACGGCAGAGACCAGCTTACCGATGGAGTTCTGGCCGGAGCCCTGCAGGGAAGCCAGGTCTTCATCGGCGAATATGGCGGCGCCGCTCTCATCCACCACGGACCTAATGACCAGATAGAAGCCGAAGTCGTCTTTTTTAGCCTTAGTAGTGTCGCGGATAGCCACCACTTCCGGGGCACTCAGTTCGCGCAGGCGCACTTTGCCCAAACCAGGGACAGGAACCACATCCATTTTTGGCTGTAGGCCAGCCATAAGCTGCTCTTTGTTCAGTATTTGCTCGGTGCTCATTTCAGTGACCTCGTATTAACCACGGGAGATGGGGCCAGTGACTACCAAGGTAGCCGTGGAACGCAGCACCTTATCTACGCCAGCGGCTGGCTCGGTGACCTTTTGCACGAAGCCCTGGAAAGCTCGGATCTTCATGTTGGTACCGGGATAGACCTGTTTGAACACTACGATGGCCTGAGCAGCACGAGCAGCGATCAGCGCCAGCTGGCCAACATCAGTGTCATCAGCATCGAAGGTCATGGCGTAGTTGCCATTGTCTTGCAGGCCTTGACGTTTTTCCTTGGCAGGGGAGTCCAGGTTCGTCACGTCGATCACATTGGAGGTGCCGCCGTCAGGGGTGAAGTCCTGGCAATTGCCGATCTTGCTGAACGTCTGCGGGGTAGCGGCGCCGGTGGTGCCGGCAGCAGCGAAACCAGACGAGTCAATATTGACGGAGAAACCTGAACCAGTAGGCGCAGGCGAGGCCTGGACAATGCCGATGAGGCCATTGATCTCGGGCATGTTGGTAACAGCGCCGAAGATCACCACATCGCCAGCAGAAAGGGTATTGGTTGCAGATATAGCAGCCTTGGTGGCCTTGGTGATGGCGGTGATGGACAGTGCAGCGCCCGGGGTGCCGGACACATAGAACTTTGACTGCTGAGCGACCTGAGCGGTACTGGTCATGATGGCGATCTCCTAAATAAAAAAGCCGCCTTGCGGGCGGCTTGTAGCGATAAAACGATGGGTTAAACAGTGGGGTCAGTGGTACCAAAAGCTGTATTCGTAGATGATGCGGCGCAGCTTCACCTCGGGTTCGTACTGGCTGCGGCGGCTGCGTTGGACGCCCGTCAGCGTTCCTGAGGAAAAAGCCGCTGCAATGGCGTCTTCGACCGCTTTACCTGCAACGATGGCGTCCATGTACTTATCGGCATAGACATCGATCTGGATGATGCTTTGCTGAATCGGCACACCATCGGACAAGGTGTTTTCCGTAGGGCTGACGATCTCTTGATAGACGCCGTAAGGTTTGGATGGGCATTGGGGCGCAACGTGGTCATAAAAGTGATTGTTCAGGGCTGGAGAAACTACGCTGACAAGGGCTTCCTGGAAGATCATGAGCCACCCCAGCTGTCGATAATGGTCTGCTCCATGGCCACAGGGATCTGAGGCTCGTGGCGATAGACGACCGGGCGCACAAAAGGCTTGGCAGGGGCTTCATGACCACCATGCCCGTACTCAACGTGAGGCGCGTAAAACACCGTCTTGTCTCCGACCTGTATCTCCAGGGACTCGCCATCATTGGTATCAATAAGGATGTAACGAACGGTACTTGCCAGAGCGCCAGTTACCTTAGGGCAGCCCGCTTTGATTTCTACCGTCATCTGAACACCAAGGGCATTGAGCCTGTCTTTCAAGGCCTGCCGCTGATTGCGAAAACCGGCCTTCAATCCACTGCGGAAATCATCAACTCCGGTGACGGCGCTTTTATCAGCCATTGTTCAAGCCCTCGGCAGCGATCAGGGCAATCTCACGATTGCGCTCATCAACGTTGTCGGAATACTGGATATTGAAAATGCGGCCTTGATAGACAGCACGCAGGGCAGCCACGATCTTGGGGTCAGCTAGTTCTGGACGATAGCGAACGGTGATTTTGTGGGTCAGCTCAGTATTAATTGCCTGGGCAATCGCAAGCTCACGGCCAGAGAGGGTTTCGATAGAACCCCAGACTGGAGCGATATCAGTCCAAACTTGCTCCTGACCACCAACACTATCTGGAGTAGTACTTTGAGACTGGATGAGGATGCGCTTGCGCAGGTTTCCGGCTCTCATTTTTGCCGCACCTTGATTTCCAGCTTCATGCCACGCTTGATATCCGAAACGACGACTTCAGGGTTGAGCGGCAGACTAATCCGTGCGCCGAAAGCTGTCAGCCACAGGTAGGGAGTTACCCACCAGGCGAAGTGAATTTTCACTTCAACTTTCAGCTCGAGCGTACCAATGGCCATCACATCACCACCACACGCCAGGGATCAAGCAGCCGATCAACATAGGGAAGCTCGGCGACAGTAACCTTGGGGGCAACAATCAGCTCTTCCCGATTTTCATAGAGAGCACCAATGCGCAATAGCATCCAGTTCTTGATGCCCTGGGGAACATCGGTTGCTGCGCCATAGCCAGCCGTGAAATTGACCTGAACAGCTCCGATTTCAGGCAAGGTAATTGGCCAAATCTTGCCGAATCTTGGCGTAATGCGAGCTGGGGCACTGGTGAGGTCCGCTTTCCAGTCGGTATTCGGCATGGTTTGCAATGAGCCCCCCATATCCAGATACTGAATACTGGCGATGGCTTGGATAGGGGGATGCTCAAGCTGAATGGCGTGACCTGGGACGCTGTAGGCGACCCCTGCAGGGATGCCCAACAAGCTGGGACCGGGAAAGGCATCAAGGACGAGCTGCCATACCTGCGTGCAGAGGGCACGCTGGCATTCGGTCTCGGCAAACTGACGAGCGGCGGTAATGAGGGCCGTGATCAGCATGTCATCGTCGGAGATATCCACCCGCAGATGGGCCTTGGCCTCCAATAGGGAGACGGGCTCTTCTGTCGGCGCGGTAATCAGCTTGTAGGGCATGGCGAGGGCGACCTATCAGGGTGCAGGAGTCTGCAAAGCAGCGATCTGGTCAGTATCCAGGGAGGACAGTTGGTCCGTGTTCAGGGTGCTGACTTGATCGGTGGTCAGGGTAGCGATCTGGTCAGTGGTCAGACTGGTGAGATCATTGGTGACCAGGGAAGCGACCTGATCAGTAACCAGGGCATCTACCTGTTCTGTAGTAAGCACTGAAGGCTGCTGGCTGGTATCGGAAGAGGATTTGCTCCGACCTGACTTCTTGGCTTTGGCAGAGTCAGCCAGCTTCTGGGCGGATTTGTACTCGGCATAGGCCTGTTCAGCCAGACTTTCAGCTTCCTGGGCGCGGACTTTTGCAATATCAGCCAAAGCCTGAAGGGCCTCAACGTGTTCGTTGCCATCTTCAGTATCGACCAGTTGAGCGAAGTTGAAATTAACCAAACTCTGAGTCTCAGAGTTAAGGGGGGCATAGCTGCCTGCAGGATATTTGACGACACCTTCGTCGTAGTAGTCGTCGGGGAAGTAAACAATCTTGGCCATGGCGGTGGCTCCTGTTCAGAAAATAAAAGGGCCGCGACAATGCGCGGCCCGGCGGGTTGCTGCGGGAAAGTCAGGAGACGTTCTGAACAACACCGGCCTGGTTCAGCGCGGAAGCGGGGGCATTCTTTGCAACGCCACCCAGGACCGAGGCCGCAATCAGGCTAGCTGCGGTACCAACAGTCAGCGACAGGCGGAAGTAGGTGAAACCGTTGGCCAGATCCAGCTCTTCGGCACGGAGATTGATCTCGGCCTGTTTGTTGTCACCAGTAGCCTTGACGATCTGGGCCAGGGCCTTATTGGTGATGTCCTTGGCGCCGGTACCGGAGCTGTCCTGGGCCTGTTGCAGCTTGCCATCCAGGGTAGCGGAGGCACCCATGACGCCTGTCTGAATCAGGGCCATAAAGCGTTCGAAGCGAGAAGCCGAGATCCAGCCAGTGGTGATGGTGCCAGCAGCTTGGGACACTGGGTCGATAGTGGCGAGAATGCCGAGTTGTTCGGCGATGCGAGCATTGGGAAGCATGTGAGCCGTCCTTTCGTGTTTAACTGGGATATCTCAATGCCTAGTCAGGCCAAGCATTGAGTTTGGGCGCAGGATTAGCGGGCTGCCAGGGTGATGAAATGGCTGCGGGTCTTGCCAGACTTGGGCGGCGTGACCGGGGCAGACAGGATGGGTTGGCCATTCATGCGGAAGGTGAACTTGAAGGCCGTGGCGTCGGCATCAAAGTACAGGTGCATGGAGGTAGATGTCTGGATTCCGCCCGCCTTGGTAATGGTGCGATAACCCTTGAGGGACAACAAATTGATATCTCCCTGTGAGCTGAAGGCCGAGGCATGCTCGGACAACATCAACGGACGACCCTTGAGCAGTCCATAGGGAGCGTTGGCGGCGGACTGGCCGGGGAGATAAATCGGGTATTGGCCGACCGTGAGGCCTTCCAACGGGGTGAGGATGTCAGGGATAGCCAGCCAAATGGCGTTCTTCAACTCGCCGACCAATAGGCGTGTCACCATGTTGCTCAGATTGGCAGACGAAACGGTCTGGGTGGCTTGGCCGCTGTCCTTGGCCTGAACGATAACAGAATCGCCCATCATGGCACCCAAGGGCTTGCCAGTACCATCACCGAAGAGGATGCCTTCATTTGCCTTCCATGTGATGCGATCGGGAGCAGTCTGATTGAGGTAGCTACCGATGGCAAAGCCGTCAGCAATCAACTCGTTGGTGACCGGAACCAGGGCAATCATCTTGTGCAGCACCATAGTATTGGTGCCAATGATCGGCTTTGACTGAGCCCCAGCTACTGCTTCGGACTGCCATTGCACTTGGACGCCAGATCCACCCCAGGGCGTGGATTCATCCTTGGGGAAGATCATGCTGTTACCAGTAATTTCGGTGTTCTGCGTGAGGGGAATCAGGGATTCCTCACCCAGGGCGAGACGCCAGATCTCTTCAGAGAACTGGGGGGGAATGGCAAAACCACCATCGGCGCCGCTGCCTTCGTTACCGAAGGTGGTGGGAGCAGCAGCTTGGCGATCCTGAAAACCAGCCACGGCGGATGCGAAATTCAGACGCTCATCCCGCGCACCATGGATGGAGGAACCTGCTACAGCCTGGGCAAAGTCGCCGAAGCTGCGGAAGCCACGGGTGGGATCATCTTCACGGCGGTCATGAACCTCGATGAAGTTACCTTGTCCGCTACCAGCAGCCAAGCCAGCGCCTTGCTCGATCAGGAAGTTTTCGGCTTCGATCTGGCGGTTGATGCCTTCGATCTGGGACTTGAGATCGTTAAACTCGGCTTGCTGGGCTTCGCTGAAGATACCGTCAGCGGCAGCAGCAGCGAGAGTGTTGGCTTGGGCGACCAGGGTGGCCTTTTTGGCCTTCAGTTCGCGCAGTTTCTTGCTCATGGAATTTCTCCTAATGATTGAGGTGAGTTGACGCAGTGACCCCTGCCGCTCGACGGAGCAGCATCACGAATCGACGGACTCGGGATGTCGGGCGGGTCAGCCCAGATTGAGGATGTCCAGCTCGGCAGATGCCAAGGAAGCTGAACGGGAACGGTTTACGGCTTTAGGCGCAGAGTTGCTGCTACGCATGTCGCGTTGCATTTTCTTGATGACTTCATCGAAAGTCATGACGCCATCGACCATGTTTTCGGCAACAGCAGCATCACCACCGAGGCAACGCCCCTGCCCCATGCCGTTGCGCACTTGTTCGATGGAGACGCCACGGCCTTTACTAACACCCTGCGAGAATGTGGCGTAATAATCTTTTACGCGAGACTCCATAAAAGCTTCAGCCTCTTCTCCAAGCGGCTCATATGGGTTTCCTTCAACCTTGTATTTCCCAGCTGAAATCAATTTCATATCGACCCCCTCCATTTCTAATGCCTTGGAGTAATCCGCATGGGCCTGCCAGACACCAATGCTGCCGACTTCACCACCGGGGGTAACGTAGAACTCGCTAGCGGCGCAGCCGACCCAGTAGGCGGCACTGGCTGCGAGACTATTGGCAATGGCAACAATGGGCTTGGTGCCCCGAGCAGCAAGAATTTCGGCAGCGAGCTCACCGGTGCCATAAACGCTGCCGCCAGGTGAGTCGATATCGATAAGGATGGCACCAATGGTGTCGTCAGCTAGGGCTTCGCGAAAGACGGCAGTAAATTGCTGGGTACTGACGCTGCCAGGGCCACAGAGGTCACTAACTTCGCGCTGGGTAACGACACCATAGAAGGGAAGGACAGCAATTGCGCCGCTTCCTGCTCTAGTATTAGCTTCGCGCTTGGCGGTTCGAGCTTCACGATCAGCGGCGACGGTAGCCATTACGTCAGCAGAGGCAGACTGGCCGCTTGCCCAACGCAAGAGGACTCCACTGGCTGCTTGTAGGTGCTCGGGCATCAGGGCCCATGGGGTGGCCAGGAATTGGGTGAGGAGAAGTTGGCGTTTCATGATTGGTTCCCGAGGGCGATGAGTGAGGCGGTAAGGTCTTCGACGGAGGTACCGACTAGAGTTCCGGAACACCAGGAGGAAGCCTGTGCCGGAGTGACTGCCAGAGCTTCTGCAACAAGGCTGGAATCGATAGGGCCAGTGGCCTTGACTATCCGGCGAGCGAGGCGCGAGGCGTTGGAATGGAGCATGGCCTGAAAGCGCCGGGCGTTTTCGTCGGCATCGTCTTCGGGATCTTGAGCCGGCTTGTTTTTTCCTGGTGCGGTGCCTTTCTCTTCCTGGCTTTCTTCTTCGTCCTCTTCCTCTTCTGCATCGGACTCTTCGACCATATTGAGAGGGCGCAGGGGCTCATCGAGTCCGGGCAACGGCTCGCGGCCTTCGTCAGCCCGGGCTTCGTTGCGGGTGATGATGCCGCTAGCGACGAGCTTCTGATTGTTTCCGGTACGTGTCTGGGAGTCACCACGCAAGAGCTTGCCAAAGTCGAGATCAACATCAATGTCTTCATCATCAAAGAGCATGCAGTCTTCGATTCCAGCCTCCCATATTTCGGTCCAGATCATGAGGGAGTCGGTGATGTACTCCAGGGCCTGCTGCTCGATGTTGCTAAAGGTAGCGCGCTCGAGATCGGCGAGCTTATGGGGTGGGACGCCAAACCAGCGAGCAATGTCACTAATCTGGAATTTGCGGGTCTCCAAAAACTGGCTGTCTTTGTTAGTCAGGCCAACTTCGTGGTACTCCATGCCCTGGTCAAGGACCATGATCTTTCCGCGATTAGCATCGCTCTGAGCTTGCTGAACGGATTCTCGGAAGTTGGTGCGTGCGGTTTTATCGGAAAACTTTCCGGAATAACTGATCCAACCGCCAGTAGGCTTTGCATCATTAGCGAAAAAACGGGCGCCGTATTCCTGC
Source organism: Rhodocyclaceae bacterium (assembly GCA_036504515.1). Lineage (GTDB taxonomy): Bacteria > Pseudomonadota > Gammaproteobacteria > Burkholderiales > Rhodocyclaceae > AWTP1-18. Next base: position 491,694 of record DASXVA010000007.1, on the reverse strand, counting down.
GCAGCAAGACCGAGGCCGAAAGATTCACGGGCGCATTCGATGACGGAGAGGCCGGTGATGCCATTGCTCATAAGTCCACGCAAGTGCCAGACCTGACCACGGGGGAGGATGCGCTCGGTGCCATCACTATTAGTGACGCGGTAGCGGTAGTCGGTGTTCCCGGGGTTCATTTCAACCTTGACGCGGTCAGGGTGTAGTGGAACCAGGGAGGTTATTTCTCCTCGGGAGTTGTCAATTATTTCGTTGTAGGCGTTGCCGCGCAGTAGAAGGTGGCCCTGCATCATCTGCCGCCATTCCATGCCGTTCTGCCAGCTGTTAGGCTTTTTAAACAGAGTGAGCAAAGGATGCTTGTCGATCTTTTTGAGGCTTCCTCGCTTTTTGAGTGTGAGAGGCAACAAGGAGATATGACCGGAGAGCAACCATACTGCACGGAAAACAGCCGAGAGCCGCATTGCAGTATCGGCATTTACACGAGTACCACTGAGGGTACGTGTAGCAACGGGCTCAAACCAGAAGTCACCCCAAGGGGAACGATCTGTACTTGCGCTTGGTGCAGTGAGGAACATTGTCAGTCCTTGCGCGGTGCGGTCAAGTAGAGACCGACGAAGGTGAGGCCGATGATGAGGGTACCGAGGAGCATGGCGGCGATGGGCCAGCCCCATTGGGCTGCACTGCCAGCGCCAATGAGGAGCATGGCGATCAGCAGGGAGAGGTTGTAGGCGAGGCGGCTCATCAGATCACCATGAGTTCGTAGTCAGCAGTGATGATGTCGCCATCTCCCCCCACCATGGCGCGGTTATGGGCGACGATAGTGGCGACAGCGGCATCTATCTTGTTCTGGGGCATGAGCTTGCGGGGGAAGATGTTTTCGTTGCGGTCAGGCTTGCACTCGACATTGCTCAGTTGCCAGATGTAGCAGGGGTTTCCGTCATGATGGAAACGACCTGCGTCCACTAGGGCCTGGATATCCTTCATTGGCTCTGATAGATATCGAACGTTTTGTGGAATATCGACAACTTCAAGACCCTGCTCTTGCAAGTTCGATCCCATTTGCTGACCGCCATAAGGATCTTTGGCGACTTCGGCAATATGGACAATCTCAGCACTGGCGAGAATTTCTTCTTCGATCTGGGCCAAGGCGATCATGTTTCCAGGCGTGGCGACAAGGTGTCCGGTATGTACCCAGGCCTGGTAGTGACCATTTTCTGGTTTTTCTAAAGCGGCTTCTGGTATGAAGTTCCGGCTGATCGCGTAGTAGTGGTCGTGACCGTCGATATTGCGTTTGAACTCCCAGACGGCGCTGGCGATATCTTGCTTGCTGGCGAGGTCGAGGCCGATGACACAAGACTCACCCCGGAAATCATCCAGGCTGAGAGCAGGATCGCTTCCCTTTTGCAGATGAAATAGGTTGAGCCAGGGCGAGGCAGCTGCGACCCAGATGTTGAGGTGTTTGGTCTTGAAGACGTTTTGCTTGCGGGGGTCTGCTTGGGCGTCGCGCTGCTGAGTTTTAAGAAAGTCGGCATCTACGGAAATGCCATAGTTTGGGTTGGCTTTCTTAAGGGCGTCTTCACTGGTCCAGTCATCGTCTTCGTCGATGGTGAAGACGATGCCGAAGCGCTGATCGTTTTCGATCATGCCTTCGAGGACTTTCTCCAACTCTTTCTGGTGCATGTAGCACGGGCCGGAAATATTAGACCCTGAGGTAGTGATCACAAGCATGAGGGGTTGGCTACGGGCGCCCATGCCGGTGGCCATGGTGTCGTAGAGCTCAGTAGTTTTGTGTTCGTGGTATTCATCCACGATGGAGCAGCTGGGGGATGCGCCGTCACCAGGTTTACCGATGACGGGCTCCATCTTGGAGTTGTTCTCGGTGATGGAGAGGTTGCTGGCATTGACTGCTACGCCGTATTTCTGCCGGTACATTGGCGTGGCGCGAGCCATCAGGGCAGCAGGCCGGAATACTTCCATGGCCTGGTCTTGCGATGTGGCGCCGGAATAGACTTCGGCGCCAAACTCGCCATCGACTCCCAGCATGTAAAGGCCAATGCCGGCGGCAAGAGTGGACTTGGCGTTTTTGCGAGGGACGATGACGTCAGCGACTCGGAAGCGGCGCTTGAGGGTGACTTTGTTGATCCAGCCAAAGATGCTGGCCAGAATGAAAACTTGCCAATCTTCCAGCTCGATGAGCTGGCCACGGCCTGCCCAGTCGCCCTTGATGTGAGGAAGGTTCTCGACAAAGCGGCAGATTCGCTCGGCTGGGTAGTACTGCTTGCCGGTGGCGTCAGTCAGCTCGGGATTCCAGACATACGGCCAATCGCCCAGGACGCTGCGGGCCAGGTCGTTGAGGTGACGTTGGCAAGCGAGCTTGTGCCATTTGCAGGCGACAATTTGCCCCTCTACCACGGCCCGCGCGTAGTTCGTTGCGCGATCAGCAAAGGTGAGAGGAGTGGCAGTCATCAGTAATCCCACTTGTCGTCGCCTGCCTCTTCAAAGAGGCCCTGCTGGCGATTGTCTGAGGTGGTAACGCGGGAACGGGCTGCAGGGTGCAGCCCAAACATATCCAGGTACATCTTGACTTCACGGGAGGCGTGACGTGATCCAACCCAGTGGTGCGAATAGGTGAACCCGCCGTTAGGCGTGGGCACCATGACGCCATCACCACCGGTGTAGGTCTCGCCGCGATCCTCGGCTTCCTTGCGCTTCCGGGCGGCTTCGTTCTTGGCCCGGGTCAGCATCTGCTTGTGCCACACGTACTCGGCCCAGGCCTGGCAGTACAGCACCAGGGCGGAACGATCCAGCTTCGAGATCAGACCGTACTTTTCCAGCTCTGGTGAAATTCGCTTCCATTCCTTTTTCGCCTCTGCCCAGAGCCAGCTAGGAGCATCTGGAATTTCGACTTCAGGCTTGAACTCATCGAGCAAATCTTGCAGAGGCTTTTTGCTGGGGTTTCCGCGCAACAGATGCACGGTAGCCGACTGCGGCTGCGGTCCTCGTGATCCCATGTGCGACTCCAGAAAAAGAAAAACCGCCCAGAAGGCGGTTTGTTTTTGTTTTCCCCAGACCGGGGATATCTAAATATTCTCAGGCGTCAGCTAAGCCACGCTGCCTGTTCTTCAGCATGGCGCTTGGTTTCTCGGTGAGACTCACCATAACCGGATGCCTGGCGATCCAGGTGATCAATCTCCATCTGGATTCGTTCAAGCGATTGCAGATACCTCTGCTCAACCCATGAATGGTCGAAGATCGTTCGCCCATTGGACGTACCCCGCTCAAACACACGCTCAGATTCCTTGGGATCAATTACGATGCACTCAACCGTCACTCCGCGCTCAAGACACAACCGACGCACACGCTCAGCTTCTTTACTATCTGCAAAAACGACGCGGTCGCCGTCTTTGACACTTTCAACCAAAGAGGCGGTACGTCCAGTTCGGCGGGATGACTGAAAGTAAGTCAGCGCCAGGCCTTTCATGGCATTTCCAATTCCAAAATGGTCCATTACCATATCCTTTTGTAAATAATTTAATCCAGTGGAGACGTCTGCAGAGGGGTACCCCCCCTCCCTAAAACTCCCGCACGTAAAAATTTGACTTCCCACCCGGTCCCGAGCGGTCAGGTTGTAGGGATTTAACCCCCCTACCCCCTAGCCCGGCCACGCTGGGCTTCTGCTGCTGTCTTTCTGTCGTGGCAGATTTTGCAAAGCCACTGAAGGTTGTCATCATCATCAGACCCGCCCTCGAACTTCGGGGTGATATGGTCACAGATACAACCAACGGTCAGCAGTCCTTGCCGCGTACATTCCTCACAAAGTCCATTCGCACGCTCAGCAGTCCGCTTCCGCTTCTCGTCCCACCCCTTGCCGTAGCCACGGGCCTGCCGGCTGCCGCGTCGGTCATCGGCGAACTTGCCGATCTTGCGATCCGACTGATGCGCCTGACAGTATCCAGAACCATCACGGACTAACTGGTGGCAACCACTATGTCGGCAGGGCTTGGCAGGTGCGCTTGGCATGGACAACAAAAAACCCGCTCACCTTGCGGCTGCGGGTTTCATTTCCTCTTGACGCGACAAAGCAGCCATTTGGCTGCTCGACACACCAGACTCGGTGGATTCAAATTGTTGCCGCGAAATATAGGAGCGTGAAATTCGCGTGTCAACATTTATTTTCAGCAGCCCAACTGCAACCCGTAGCTCATGGTCGTAACGATCCCTGCGGATACCGTGATGAGCACGGCGTTGCAGTTGTCGCATTACAGCGTGAGGGGCAGCTTTGAAGATGTAATGCCACTTGATCATCCACTTTGCCCAAGGCTGCATAATCGTGCGCCAGGCTTGCTCAATAACCCAAGCATCACCCATATCGACCATAACGCCGGAAACTACCTTAAAGCGATCACTGGGGCAACGATAGAACTTCTCAGCACTACCACAGCTAGCGGCACCCCCTTTCAAATAGGCAACGCCACGCCTCCAGTTTTCAAGTCTGGCTTCAATATCCCTGAAGTCCTGTTCAGTCATTTCTGCCCTTTCATTTGCCGTGCCTTGGCCTGCTTCACCAGCTTGCGGATACGGCGGCGCTTGTTCCGCAACTCCACTTCCTTCAATCTTTTTTCCTCTGCCTCCATGCGCTTTCTCAGCTCACGGAGACGATCAAGGCAATTGGCAGGGTCGCCTTGCATCCACTTGAACGGGGGCATTGTCATGGCGCATTCATCCTGTCAGCTACTGCCTGGTCTTTTCCATCGGCAATGCGGCAACGAGCGGCAGCCACATCAAGGCTAGAAAGATCAACAAGCCAATCAAACCAGAGCTTGAGCACCTCTTCATCATCAGCAGCAATAGCCGCCCGGATCGCAGCATCAACATCACGCCGCTCATCGGCTGACCACTCATGCCAGAAAGCTGCCAGCCCAAAGGCTTTGCTCAATCGTTTTCGATCAATCACCGTCTGACCTCCTATCAAAATCAAGGTTGGGCGGAAAGGTTGGACGAGCAGAAGCCTTGATATGACTAGCTCTGTCTAACCTCCTAACCTTGTCTAACCTAAAAATAAAAACACTCACGCGCGCGTATACGTGCGTGCGCGCACCTACGCCCACGCATGCGGGCGGTTGAGGTCGGACGAGGTTAGGAGGTCGGACGGATGCCCTATCCATGCGGGTCTTGGCTGTCCGACCTTTTCCGGGCCGTCTAACCTTGAGGTTGGACGGGATCACCGATCCCTGGTCAAAACTAACCATAAACACCCTCCTCTTCCACAGCAGGAGTGCTACTTACTGATGGAGATACCGCTACCCAATCAGCCGGTCTTTCGTAGTAGTAGAGGCGGTCACCATCGGGCTCTCGTCTCTTTGCCCAGCCGATGCGTTTCATGGCGATACCAATCGCCGTACTCATTTGTTTGCCCCGGTCCGCCTTCCCGATTTCGATCTTCAGGCAATCCACCAGAATGTCTTCAGTGGTCACCCTGAGTGCAGTCGAGCTTCTCAACCATCGCGTAATACGCGGCTGCCAGGGGTCGCCAATCTCACGATCCGCCTGCTCAGGATCAAACAGGCGTTTCTGCTCATCAGATGTTGGATGCCACCGCTCACCGGCCTGGAATAGATGAACCGCCTCAGCGAAGAGCTGATCGCGGTACTCCGCCAAACCCTCAAGATTGATTGCCTCGATTTCTTCTGTTTTCAGCGGCCAGAAGCGGGTATTCCCTGTGGTGTCCTTGAAATATTCATCCTGGTTGGTACTGCCACCAAACACGCCCTGACGCTTCCAGTCACGAGGAACCGTGTCATAGGGCGCCCGGAACCGGTCTGTCTGGCTTGAAACGAACGCTTTGATCCGCGTTGCCTCAGCTCGATTGAAAGCATCCAGCTCACCGATCTCATACAGCCACTTACCCTGGATCAACTGGTAGCAATCCTTGTTATTGAGATCGAGTACCGTGTCGCCATACCACTGGCCACCCAGGATGCGTAAAGCCGACGACTTTCCTCGAAACTGCTTACCCTCAAAGATCGGCATAAACCGCATCTGGCAGCCTGGGTGATAAATCCGCGCCACCATACCGATCAAGAAGAAATGTCCTACCAGAGCCGTGTATTCCGACTCTTTGACGCCCATGTAATCCGTTAGCCAGCTGCGCGTTCTGGTAATTCCGTCCCACGTCAATGCCCCGAGGTAATCACGTACCGGATGGAATCGATTGTCTGAAGCGCATAGCGCCACGCCTCGGGCGATGTTCTTTTCGTTGCGCACCAACAATCGCTCGCACTGGGCCAACCAAAGGCCCAAGCGGAAGTCGTCATCAGGCTCCCACTCCCGGCCCTCCTCAAAGGCTCCAGGCCTTTCCCATGGCGCGGGCTTGCGCACCACGATCTTGCGGGCGAACTCATCGGCCCAGACCACGCCTTTCAAGCGAGGGTGATGCTTCAGAAATAGGTAAACGTTTTCCCGGCAATCAACCAGCAACCCATCCCGGTAAAGCAGCACCTGGCGCCAAGCGTTCTGATCTGCCTCAACGTCATACACTGGGCCCGCGCTAGCATCTGTTGGGGTATAAACCGCTTCCAACTGTTCTGGCGGGATCGCATCTACAGCTGCAGGAGGAGCAACCTTGACCGCACGCTCGCGCATGAAGGTGACCAAGGAATCGCCCGTGAGCCCTTCCTCGACTGCGTCCGCAATATCCCACCCGTCCGGCTTTTCAAGAGGCAGAGGAATGCGGATGTTCCAGACCGTGCAGCCAATCTTATGCAGGTGCCCATGCACCTTGGCCATCGTCTTTACGCCTGGCTGATCAGCCTCTGGCAGTAAGGGTTTCTCAGCTTGTGCAGCAACCAAAGCATCTTGCTTTAGCTTCTTCAATTCTTTGACCAGGGCCGACTTCTCATTACCCTTGGGCATGCCAGCCAGACGGCCGTCATCAATGATGGCCTCGGTTTCCTCAGCATTCAGCGGAACCCGCTTGCCATCGCAATCTGCCCAAGTGATCACCGTCCGGCCAGCCAAGGGGGACCAATCAACCTTATCAACCGCCTTGCCACCACCCGGCCACGAAACTACGGCCAGGTCAGGGCGCTCAACATCACCGGCATCGGCGCACTTCTCGCCCTCAACAACCAGTACTACCGTATCAGGCTTTGCTGCCAACCGGTCCAGACCGTACAGAGGGCGCGGCTGGGGAAAGGAAATCCACTTCCAATCCCGCTTCGACTCATCACCCTCAAGATGGCACCAAGACAACGGCAGTGTTTCCTTGCCGCCGTCACTCGTCTTGAACCGATACACATACCCAAGCGCCCTGCCCTCGCCATCGCGATAGCACCAGGTACGCTCAGGGGTGCCACGGAACATGTGTGCCTTTGGTGGCTCAGGCGCAACATCTGGAATAGGCAGGATAGGAAGCCAGACTGGCTCATCTTTCTTGGCCTTTACCGACTCCCGCCTCACGGCAGCGGGCGGCTTGATTACCCCAGTGGCCCTGCCTGATTCAGGAATATCCGCACCCAGCTCGCGGCAGGCATCAAGAAAACCAACACCCCTGTAATTCATCAGGAAATTGATGGCATTTCCATTAGCACCGCAGCCAAAGCAGTTATAAATCTGCTTTGATGGGCTCACCTTGAACGATGGCGTACTTTCTGTATGGAAGGGGCAGCAGGCCTGAAACTCAGCGCCGGATTTCTCAAGCGCCACATAGCCGTCGATGACCTTGACGATATCAACGTCTTCCAGAAGCGCATCAGTATCAACCCGTGGGTGATCCACTCCCCCTCCGGGTATAGCTACCTTTTTGCTATCAGTCATGAATCAGCGCTTGCCCGCCTTGGCCTTGTCGGCGGCATGCTTTTGCCGAGCCTCATTCCGCACCGTCATCAAAGTTTCAGATGACTCCTGAACTGCCTTTTCAATCCTGGCCAGCTCTTTATCATCAACAAAGTTGTCCTTATCGAGCGCCTTTCGTATCTGCTCAGCAAGCTGACCATCATGGGAAAATAGTTCAGCCACCAGGCTCAGCAACTTGTCACTATCAACGTCATCACCATGGGGCAAGCGAACCGATACTCGGTTCAACCGCCACATCAAGGCATCAACGGCCAGATCACCCGCATCCGGCTTGGTCGCATCCAGAAACTCAACGATCTCTGCAAAGTTTTCCAGCGTCGTGTGGTGCGTCTCAATGTCAGGCCGCAACTTGTTCCGCAGTACATTGGGGGAAATGCCCATACGCAGGGCCAGTGCCTCAATACCACCCGGGTAATCCCTCGCGGCAATGTAAAGCGCGTCATGGACGCCAATTTCGCTATATCGCTTAACCACGGTTAAGGCTCCTCTCGGTTACCGTTTTTTATTGACACCCCTCGCCCCACAATAAAAAAACGCCAGGGCCCAACTGCTGCCCGGCGCAAAACCCCACGAAGGGGCTGGAGGAGACGGTGATGCAAATGGAAAACTTGATACCCGGCTGGACACACCGGATAGAAATGGGATGTAGCGTTGAGCACGCACGTCATGGACGCCGATCCCTCTTCATTGCTCGTTCAGCACCGCGCATAAAAGCCGCCACGAGTTTGGAAGGTTCATTCCCTTTTCCTGCCAACAACCAGCGAGTAAACGACACCACCGACGCAGATCCCTTATCGCCTGATGACGTCAATGCTGCGATTAGTCCATGGACAGAATCCATCCCTTTAGGGCCATCGATGGAAACCTTCCCGGTTTTCAGATCGACACGGATCACCAGCTCAAGGGAAGACTTATCGGGCTCAGTCATTCCGATCACCAGCAAGACCGAGTTGCTGCCGGGTAGTCTTTATGATTTTTCCAACCGGAGACTGGCAAAGCTCTGCATGGAGCGTTCGCAATGCCTCTCCGTCGGCCCACTTGATGTCTTGAAACTTTCTGGCCAGCAAAGAGCCGACCCAAGCCTGAGATTTACCGAGACGAGCCCCAAGGGCTTGCTGGGTCAAGCCAGTTTCCAAAAGTTCTTGCACGAGTTTGATATGGGTATCCATGCCCACATTATCACGTTCGTGTTTTTTTCTGTCAACACCATCGTGATAGACCAAATCATCACAATTAGGTTATGACGGAATTTAAGGAAAGACTCATTACAGCCCGCGAGACTGCAGGGCTAACACAAACGGAGCTAGCCAAGAAAGCTGGCTGCCGCCAGTCCGTCATTGGAATGCTTGAATCGGGGGCTCGCCGCAATACCAAACACCTGCTTGGGATAGCAAAAGCCCTATCAGTATCTCCAGAATGGCTAGAAACTGGTCAAACATCACTGACTGCTTGCGAACCAACAGCAAGTTATGGACTTCCTAGCCCAGAAGAGGCAATAGTCCTTCAGGCATTCCGCTTAGCCAGTCCAGATATGAGGCTAATGTGGCTAACCCAGGCAAAGATCATCATAGAGACAGCCGACACCCCCTCAATGCTCTCCGGCAAAAACGGGCCCAAGCCAGGATGAGCGCAGGCGGGCCTAATACCAAAGGCATATATACAGAGCCAATAAAAGCCGCTATCGTCAACTTCCCTACTCAGATCAAATTGGATTTTGATTAATGGCTCTAATCAATTGTAAAGAATGCAACGCTCAAGTTAGTACAGAGGCCAAGAGCTGCCCGCATTGCGGCGCAAAAGTAAGTTTTAAGAAACCTGTAAGCCTACTTGTTAAGCTGTTTCTCATTGCGCTCGGTATTGGCATAGTTGGCGCCACCATAGACAGCAACAGAGTCAAGGAAGCCAGGGAGCAAGCTGAGGCTGCCAAAAGTCCCCAACAAAAAGTCAAAGAAGAATCAGACAGAAAAAAGCATGAAGTCCTGATCCAATGGGGAATCGCAGGGGCTATGCAACTTAAAAATGGCATGAAAGATCCAGCTACCTTCGAGCTAACATCTCTCTATCTAACCCCCACTGACTTTGCTTGCTATGAATACCGAGCAAAAAACAGCTTCGGTGCGATTCTCCCTAGCTCCGCAGTACTTACCCCTAAAGGGAAACTCCTATTAAGGGAAAGAGATAATGGGGCGTTTGCGACCAACTGGAACAAAGAATGTACTAAACCAGGCGGCGAAGAAATCAAGACTATTGCCGCCAGAACTGGGCTTCTTTAAGCAATTATTCAGACCGATCCACAACCCGCTGCGGCGGGGTTTTTATTGCCTATTAAAATGAATTATCACATTCGTGTTGACACAGTAAAACACATTCGTGATAATTCACCCAAGCGCACCCCACCCCGGGGGCATTTCTTGGGAGAACGTCATGGCAAAGCAGCACACACCCGCCCGGCAAATCCAGCAGGCCAAGCAGATTGCCCGCGACTACGGCATGCACATTGCCGAGTGCAAGACCAACTCAGGCACCGACTACGTCGTCTATCGGGATACCGATACCGGTGATGTTCGCTTAGGCAAGCGCTCCAGCCCCAGCGGCTTGTTTCAGTTCGTCAGCCGCTTGGCTTACACGCACTGAGGGAAGCGGAAATGCCACTTCACTCCCTTCCCGAACTCCAGGCCGCCTACCAAACCGCCCATCTTGGCGACCGTGGCATCAGCCTTGAACTGGCCCTGGCTAACCCCTACCTGCGCGACACCCTTGAATCCGAAGCCGATCACACGGCCCCGGAGGCTGCTGTGCAGACGTCTGCAACCCAACCCAAGGCCCACTGATATGGCACTCATCCTCAAACTGCAAAAGCAGATCGTTGATCAGCAGACAAAACTGCTCAACGCCATTCCCCGGCTACGCATGGCTGAAGACCTTTCCGATCTGCTGCGCAATGCCGGCTTCAATGCCCAAGCCCAGGCCAATCTGGACGAAATGGCCCTGACGGTCATTGTCTTCATCCTCTCCCCCTTTGCCCCGGCCATCAGCGCCATTGAGCATGCGGGCTTTGCCATGGTCCATGTTGGCACGGTAGATGGCGACTCCCTCAACCTGCGCAGCTTCCGCGCCGAGGCCAATGGCCTTGAGCTGTCAGTCGTCATTCAGGCGCCCAGCAAAACCACCCTGGAACTGGTCAAGCCATGCGCAGCCTGACTGCCCTCCTCCACCGTGCCGCCGCTTGGCTGCGCGACTACCGCGTTTGGGTGCATGAGGTTGCCTCCAATCAGCGCATCGCCACTACTGATTATTAATACTGAGGAATAGATATGGAACACGAACTAAAGCAAGGGCAAGCACTTGTCATCGTCGGGGCCCAGGGCAGCGGAAAGACCACATTGGCTCGGAAGATTGCCGAACGGTATGGTTCGTTTATCGAGGTCAGTGCTGATCGATTGGAATCGCATCAAGGACTGAACGATCTTCTGGCACACGCCAAGCAAACAGTAATTGTTGAAGGCTTCCCAGAGAACAAAGAACAGCAGTGCTGGCTTAAGGCACTAATTACTACCCCCACCATCAAGGTAGAAAAAAAGTACGGCGTGGCGGAAACGGTCAAGGTGCCGAACTTCATCTTTTGTACCAGCGATGCTGATCCCCTTCCAAAGATTGAGCCAGGCCGTCGCTTCCGAGTGATCAAGCTATGAATCGGGCGATCACGATCATCAAGGACCGCAAGCCCGTCAGCGGCCCTCATCGCGCAGCCACTAGCCGCAGGGAGCTAATCCCCTGCATGTGCTGCCTTAAGCCCTTCCCCAGCGAAGACCGGCAACGAAACCGCCTTTGCACTTCCTGCAAAAGCAAACCCACCAGTCCTTATTCAATCTGAAAGGAATCACCATGAATGCACCCGCACCAACCATCATCCCCGCCATTGGCGCTACCGTCCCTGGTGGCTTCTTTGCTGGCACCATTCTGATTGATGATCAACGTTATGGCTTGGCAGTACCGCCCAAAGCCTTGGGGGAACACAAGCCCACCATCTGGATTCCTAACTACAAGGATATCCCTGGTGCCAAATCTTTCTACGACGGCCTAGCTAATACCCGGGCAATGGCTGAGGCTGGCAGCAAGCTGGCCCAGTGGGCGCTTGAACTGGAAATCGATGGTTGCACCGATTTCTACATCCCAGCTCAAGATGAGAAGGAAATCATCTACCGGGTATTCAAGCCTGGTACTGCTAAGAACTCCCAGTACGCGCGCTCCGGCATCAACTTGTCAGCCCTGCCGCCGACTCGTCCTTATTCGCTGGAAAACCCTGCTCAGACGGTTATCGAGGCTTTCCAGGAGGGAGGTGTCGAGGCTTTTGAAGCTGATGCCTACTGGACATCCACGCAGCACGCAGCCATTTCCTATTTTGCCTGGTACCAGGGTTTCAGCTACGGCGTCCAGTACGGCCTCAACACCAACCTCAAGCTGCCTGCTCGCGCCGTCCGCAGATTTCATTTACCCCTTTAATCCTTCATCCATTTCTTTCAGGAGATAACGCCGTGCGCGTCAATCAAAACGAGTCGATAACGCTGGCTGTTGCTGGCGCTGATGTCACCATCCCGGCGGCTACTTTGGCTGATCTGTGGATCAAGAAGCTATTAGCCAGCAGCGCGCAGATGACTGATAGCAGCATGCTTATCAAGCAACCCCCTCTAGCCGATGGAGAGATTTACCTCGGCGCCATCATCACTCCCAAGATTCGTAAACACATCATCTTGCTGCCCGGTGAAAACGCTGATGCCAATTGGAAGCACCAAATGGAGTGGGCAGCCAGCATAGGTGGCCAGCTTTTCGACCGAGTAGAGGGGGCACTTCTCTTTGCCACCATGCCCGAGCAATTCAAGAAAGAAGCGTACTGGACCCGCGAGCAGCCCGCAGCCATTTCAGGTTGTGCCTGGTACCAGGGTTTCACCAGCGGCCTCCAGAGCAGCAGCGACACCGACGGCAAGCTGCCTGCTCGCGCCATCCGCAGCGAATCCATTGAGTAATTCAGTCCTTTAACTATTTCCTTACTCAGCATGGCACTCCACACCGAGCTACCGATACATAAGACAGCCTACGACCTGCTGGACATTGTCGTGGATCTCATAAAAAACATGCGCAGGGACTTTAAGCACTCCCTGGGCGGTGAGTTGCGCGATGAATGTCTGGCAGTCCTAGTGTCCATCTTTCGAGCCAATGTCGCCCGAGAAAAAACGCCTCATCTGGACCAGCTCATTGAGCATATTCAGGTAGCAGTTCTCCTCTTGCGCCTTGCACGGGATAAGCGATTCATTTCGACCGAGCAATTCGCTCGAACGATGCCGCTCACCCAAAGTATCGGTAAACAGGCTGTGGCATGGCGCCGTTCCGCCGCATCGCCCGATTCACGGGGGTCAAGGCTCCCATGACTGTGCGAATTCTTGATCTGGTCGTGCCGCTGGCTCACAAGGCCACCGCTATGTGCATCACGGAGACTACCGGCAGCCTGCCGGAACAGTCCGGCGCAGTTTCCTTGCTGATCGGCCAGAACGGACTTCGGCAGGGCGACGTAGATAGCACGATAGGTCGCAGCACGCAGCCAATTCAAATTATGCCTGGTACCAGGATTTCAACAACGGCAACCAGAACAACAACAACACCAACAACAAGCTGCCTGCTCGCGCCATCCGCAGATGAAACACGGCACCACCCTGCTGATCTTTTTATTGCACTGGTACAGGCCTATTACGCCTGCCGGGAGAACAAACGCAATACCGAAAGCGCCCTGGACTTTGAGCAGCACCTAGAGCGAAACCTGTGCAACCTTTACGATGAACTGGTCGAGGGAACCTATCGTCCTGGTCGCAGCATCTGCTTTGTTGTCACCCGCCCGAAGCCTCGCGAGGTATGGGCTGCCGACTTCCGGGACCGCATCGTTCACCACCTGCTCTACAACCATGTTGCGCCACGGTACTACGCCAGCTTCATCGCCGATTCCTGCGCTTGCATTCCGGGCCGGGGCACCCTCTACGCCGCCAAGCGGCTGGAATCAAAAGTGCGCAGCATTACCCAAAACTGGAGCAAGCCAGCCTTCTATCTCAAGATGGATGTGGCTAACTTCTTTGTCTCCATCAACAAGCAGGTTCTATATGAACTACTAGCAGCCCGAATCACTGAGCCCTGGTGGTTAGGGCTGACCGATACCATCCTGTTTCATGACCCGCGCCAGAACTTTGAGTATAGGGGCCGTATCGATCTGCTTGGCCTAGTGCCGGAACATAAGCGCCTGACCAACCAGCCAAGTCATCTAGGGCTACCCATCGGCAACCTGTCCAGCCAATTCTTTGCCAACGTTTTTCTCGACGTACTGGATCAGTTCTGCAAACACAAGATCGGCGCTAAGCACTACATCCGCTATGTGGATGATTTTGTCCTTCTGCATGAATCACCACAGTGGCTAAACGATGCGAAAGAGCAAATTGAAGCTTTTGTTATCAAACGCCTCGGTCTTCGCATCAACCCCACCAAGACCATTCTTCAACCAATAGATCGTGGGATTGATTTTGTCGGGCACGTCATCAAGCCATGGCGTACTGAACCCCGCAAACGTACCGCCAACGCGGCCATGACACGGGTCATGACAGTACCTACCGATTCTTTGTTTGAAACCGCCAACAGCTACTTTGGCTTGTTCCGCCAAGCCACCGCCAGCCACCAGCAACGGTGCCGACTGGCAAATCACCTTCGCCGACGAGGCCACACCATCAACGGCGCCATCACCAAAACCTACCGCAGGAGAAACCACGCATGAACGCACCTACCCCGGCTGGCGCCTTGGCGCTGCCAAGCATCCCCCTGGTCGACATTACCCCCTCGCCCACCAACCCCCGCAAGCATTTCGACGAGGGCGCTCTAGCTGAACTGGCAGCTACCATCAAGGATCATGGCGTCATCCAGCCCATTACTGTGCGCCCTAACCCCAAGGGCGAACCGCTTTATGAAATTGTGGTGGGCGAGCGGCGCTGGCGTGCTTCCCGGCTCGCTGGCATGACGGACATTCCCGCCTTCTGGCGCGAACTCACCGACCAGCAGGTGCTTGAGATCCAGATCATCGAAAACCTGCAGCGCAACGACGTGCATCCCCTGGAAGAAGCCGAGGGCTACCGTTTACTGATGGAAGAGCACGGCTATACGGTCGAACAGATCGCCAACAAGATCGGCAAGGACTTGCAGAAGAAGTCCTACGTCTATGCCCGCCTCAAACTGCTGGACCTATGCCAGGAAGCCCGCAACATCATGTTCGAGCGCAAGCTCGATGCCTCCACCGCCCTGCTAATCGCCCGCATCCCGACCCCAGGCTTGCAGAAACAGGCACTGAAGCAAATCGCGGTCGAAGGCGCAGAACCAATGTCCTACCGGGCTGCCAAAAACCACATTCAGCATAACTTCACCATCAGCCTCAAACAGGCTACCTTTAGCCTGACCGATGCCAGCCTGGTGGAAACCGTGGGCAGCTGCCAGGACTGCACCAAGCGTAGCGGAAATGCCCCTGAGCTTTTCGGCGATACCGACGATGCAGACGTCTGCAGTGACACCAAGTGCTTCGATGCCAAGAAAGCCGCCAAGCAACAGAAGCTGATTGATGAAGCCTCCGCCAACAGCATCCCCATTTTGCGCGGTGACGATGCCAAGGCTGTCATGCCATGGGGCCGTAATACCCTTGACGATGAAAAGTACATCGACCTGGACGATGTGGCTGATGGTGATGTAGAGGAACGTACCTACCGCGAGATCCTTGGCGACACTGCTCCAGTGTCAGCCCTCATTGAGTCGAATGGACACCAAGAGAAGGGCATTCTGATTGAAGTAGCAGAACCCTCTGCCTTGGCCGAGGCCTTACAAAAGGCAGGCTGGAAGCCGCAAGAGCAACCCGAGGAAAACACTGGCGACACGCCACGCTTCCCGACAGTTCGCGTCATTACCCCAGAGCAGATCGAGGCCGAGCACAAGGAACGGGAAGCCAAAGAGCGCGAGAACAAGATCGAATCCGCATGGCGCGAACGGCTGATTGATCAGTGCCTATTTACCCTACCCGACACCCTGTTCGACCAGGACACCCTGGAAAAGACTATCAAGATCTTTGCTGGCCAATGGGTCGACATGGAAGCCGAGTTTTCTGGCATCGACGAGGATTTAGTTGCTAAGTACGGTCACCACATCCCAGAAGAGTGCGACCAAGAAGAAGCAGCGGCCACATTGATCAAAGCGATGCAGCAGTGGGATCTCGGCAAGGTGATCACCTACCTGTTCGAGTCCATCATTCGACAACGCTCCGAAAAGATCGTCGGCTTCTACTGGAAAGATGGGCAGCAATTCCGCGATCAGCCCAATACCACCATGGCACTGGCCGAATTCCTTGGCATTGACCATACCCGCATCCGCGCTCAGGTAGTTTCAGAGATCAACGGCGATTCCCAGCCGAAAACCAACGGGAACCCCTCTAAAAAGCCCAAGAAAACCACCAAATCGACCCCTTCTGGCCTTGCCGAAACTGCCCCTACCCCAAAAATGGCTGCGCCGGCGGCGAGGATAGGTGACGCGGAGGATGGACTGGAAGCCCGCCCGAACATCCGCTACGCCCTATGGGGCTCCGCTGGCTGGATAACCTGGAGCGGTAAGGGGAAGAAGCCCGCTTGGATCGAGCAATGGCTGGCGAATGGAAAAACCCTGGAAGACCTGGAAGCAAAGGCAGATCCAGCGCCCGCTGCGCAGGCGAACGAAAACCCCACCTCCGACGCGACCGGGGATAACTCCGGCGAAGAAGAGAATCTAGCCCAGGCTGCGCCTGGGAACGAGTCGCCTGTGGCGACGGGTGCAGACTCAACCAATGGCGACCTCTTCGGCCAGGTCAGCGGCGACTGGCCCCAGCCCAACGAGCACGGTGTCTATGCCGCCGACCAGGCCGAGCTGATCACTATCGACACGAAGAAGGCCAAGATAGAGGGCTACGTGCTGCAGATCGGCGCCGAGTCCTGGATCTGGGCCGTGGACACAACGCGCAAGGGAGCAACCACCGGAGGCAGTTCGTCCCCCCTCACCGCTCACCAGGTCACCGCCACGCGTGATGGAGCGATCGCCATAGTCGGCCAGGAAGCCTCTCAGCACGTCTACCGCTGGATCGATAGCGATGGCATCAATGCTGACTTCAAGCGCATCAAGGCCTGGGCCGATGAGCTGCTGGTGAATGGCGAGAACGCCGAGTGCCTGGCTAAGAAACCAGAGGAGAAGAAAGCCACGATCTCCGTGCCCGTCAGTGAGTGGCCCTTCCCCACGGGGAGCCGGCCATGAGCATCAACATCACACTGCGCCAGGCTAAGGCGCTGGTCGAGTTCTTTGGTGGCCACGACTGCGAAGTCACAATTGCGGACTACGCGCGCGGACTGCTGGCCTACTGCTCCGAATACCCCGATGAGGGCGGAAACTACATCGGCGACACTGAAGTTGATGACAACCTTGCCATCAACGGAGAACCCGCTGCTTTCGATCTGATCGCCCACCTGCACCGGCAACGGGAATTCTCTGAACGAACCTTCGGCCCAGGCGCGCGCCTCAAGGGCGTCACCGACCACATCACCAAGGAACTCATCGAGGTCCGCGACAGCGGCGGCGATCTAAGCGAATGGGTTGATGTCATCCTGCTCGCGCTCGATGGCGCGTGGCGCAGTGGGGCAACCCCCGAGCAGATCGCCACCGCGATCTCCACCAAGCAGACCAAGAATGAGGGGCGCAACTGGCCAGACTGGCGAACAGCGCCGGCGGACACCGCCATCGAGCATGACCGCACCGGGGAAACTGCATGAAGCGCATCTACATCAGCGGCCCCATGTCAGGCCTTCCCGAGCATAACTTCCCCGCCTTCCATGCCGAAGCCGCAAGGCTTCGCGACCTAGGCTACGAGGTGGTGAATCCCGCCGAGATCCAGGTGCCCGAAGGTGCTGACTGGCACGCCTGCCTACGCCTCGACTTAAAAGAGCTACTCGACTGCGACGGCCTGGTGCTGATCGACGGCTGGGAAGACTCCAACGGCGCCCACCTGGAAATGCACCTGGCGCACCGTGTCGGCATCAAGGTCAAGATAGCCCGGGAGGTGCTGGCATGACTGCCATCGCCCTCCTCGCCAGCACCTTTAGCCTGGTGTTTTTTCTCGGCAAGCAGTCCCTGGTGGTCAATTCAGGCCACCGGGCCATGGCCTTCTGCAACAGCCTGATGATCGGCCTTTGCCAGCTCATGCTCTACAAGCTGGCTCCTGACGCCACCGGTATCGAGATCGGCGCCTATCTGATTGGCGGACCATTCGGCATTGTGGCTGCCATGGCTACCTTCAAATGGTGGAAAGCGAGGAAGGGATGAGACGCATAAAACGCCGCGTTCCCACCCTGGTAGCCATGACACTCAACCCAACCTATGAAATGAGTCAACTGGCCGCGCTACTGCGATTGAGAACAGGCGCAGCGACCGTTGAGCAGCTCGACGTACTGATCGACTGCCGGAACCTACTGGCCCTGGGCGCCAATAAACGCAACGAACCCAGCGTGACCATGGTGGCTGATATGGCGTCCGTTACCGTTAGGGAAATTCGTGAGCGCTACGAGAATACCGGGGCAATCACCGCCACCGAGGATGATCTACAGACCTTGCACGCCATGATTGATGTCTCCCAGGACTTCTGGCGCCGGCAAGGCGGTGGAACCTTCACCGAATGCCACAACGAGCTGACAGACTCGTGCAATAAACAGGGTCACGATCAGGAGGCAATAGCGTGACCAAAAAACTGCCGGCCTGCGACTGCCTTAACTACTGCGGTGATGACCCGTGGCTAAAGTCTGGTAAATCCAGATATTGCCAAGAGTATCTAGCTAAGCAACAAAAAATTGCTGAGAACATTGCCATTCAGCTAGACAACAAAAAGTGCATTGCTCGCTATAAAGCGCTGCGCCTGCTTGGCCGCACTACCGATGATGAAGCAGACAAACTAGTCGAACACATAGCCGCTGAAGTCAACGGTAATCAGGCGCTGCCTTTACCGTAGGTGCAACCAAGGGCTGATGGAAGAATCATGAATACACTCGACCTCCAGGCTGCTGCCGACTTCTTGGGGCTGCATAAAAACACCCTCCAGGCCAGAGCCAAGGCCGGAGAGATACCTGGTGCAAAGATCGGGAAGGAATGGCGATTCATCGACGTGGATCTGGCCCAGTACCTTCGTGATCAATACCCGGCGAATAAGATCGAGGAGAAGCAGTCGTGTCGCTCTACAAAGTCGAAGACATCTGGTACGTCTATATCACGCCACCTAAAGGGGGCCAGCGAATTAGACGCACTACTGGAACATCCGACAAAAAGGAAGCCCAGCGCATCCACGACGAACTCAAGGCAGAACTCTGGAATCGGAAAGTCAGTGGTTCGTATCTTTCCGACGCTCTCACACGGTGGCTGAAGCAGAAGCCGAGATCCAGGAACGAAAAAAACGCCCTTAAGCAGTTTCTCCGGCTCTATCCTGATCGCCCTATCAATGACATCACCGGGCCAGATATCGCTGAGGCCCTGGAAGACAAGTCAGCGGCTACAGCAAACCGCACTATCTCGATAGTGAGGGCTGCGCTCAACCTTGAGCATGAAGCCCAAAAGATCGGCAAGCCACCCAAAATCCCCACCAGAAGCGTCAGCAATGCCAGATTGCGCTGGCTGACTCGGGCTGAGTGGGATCGCCTCTATAAAGCCCTTCCGGCCCATATCAAGCCGATGGCCAAGTTTGCGGTATCCACAGGATTGCGCCAGGCCAATGTATTTTCATTACGCTGGGCCGATGTGGATATGGGGCGCCGCGTGATGTGGGTTGAAGCAACCCAGGCCAAGGCCAGGAAGGCTATTGGCATTCCTCTGTCGGACGACGCGATGGAAGCCTTGGCTTCTGTTAGTGGACAGCATGAGGATTTCGTTTTTACCTACCGAGGAAAACCTGTCGAATCAGTCAAAACAGCCTTTGGCAAAGCCCTGGCCAGGGCCGGCCTTGGTCAATGGGTTGCTGCAGACGATCCCAAGGATGAAAACGACAAGGTATTTGAGCCCAACACCACCTGGCACGATTTACGTCACACCTGGGCAAGCTGGCATGTGCAAGCCGGAACACCTCTGGCCGTGCTCAAGGAATTAGGTGGTTGGGCTACAATGGATATGGTTCTGCGCTATGCACATCTGGCGCCGGACCATTTGGCTTCCTGGGCGAACAATGCCACAAAGTACGCCATAGGAAATCAGGAAACCCAGGCAGCCTCGGTAGCTCAGTGGATAGAGCGACCCCCTCCTAAGGGGTAGGTCGGACGTTCGATTCGTCTCCGGGGCACCACAACCTCCATCATCTCCATTCGCGCAGGGGAACCTCAAGTGGCTGATTCGGAAGAAGCACTTCCGCTGGAGCAGGAACTCTTCTTGGCCAAAGCCGAGCTTCGCGACTTGAAGCGTACTGTACTGGCACTGCGAGAGGCCATGGAGCAAACCTGCCACGATGCCCGCAGCCAGGTTTTGCATGCCACGCAAGGTGCTGCAACAGAAATTTCCCAGCTAAAAACAACAATCAGTAGCCTCCGTGACGCTCTTGAGCTTGCCAGCCAAGAACGAGAAAAAGCCCTTCAGCACGAAAGAGCACTGGCTCATCAGGAGTCCCTCCAGCTCAAGGCAACGGCCTCCGCACTGAGGGATGAGCTTGAGCGGACAAAAGAGGAAAATGAATCGGTGACACAACGGACAGTCGCCACCTCCCTTGCCGAAATAGGGCAACTCAAGGCGACCGTCGCTTCATTACGAGAGGCACTGGAACTCGCCTCTTTTGATAAAGAAAACCTTCTGCAAAAAGAACGACTCCTTTGTGCAGAAGAGTCAGAGCAACTACGCCAGACCATTTACCAGCTCAGGGAAGCCTTGGAAGGCTCCCGCCATCAGGACACGACCCCATGAGTACTTCTGTCCCGGAAAAGCGCAGCACCAAAGACACGGAAAAAGAAAGCTCATCTGCCCTGCAAAAGCGGCGCCTGCGCCATGCAGAACTGCTACTGGAAGTTACCCGCCGCATGGCCGGCTACGAAACTCTGGATGAGGTTTTGCAGGCGCTGGTAGAAATGACGACCCAGGAACTGAATGCTGAACGCGGCTCCCTGTTCCTCAATGACCCGGATAGCAACGAACTGTATTCCCGTGTTGCCCAAGGCAATATCCAGCGGGAAATCCGTCTGCTTAACAACAGCGGCATCGCTGGTTACGTTTTCACTACGGGTGAAGCCCTGATCATTCAGGATGCCTACTCGGATGATCGCTTCAACCGGTCCATTGATGAACAAACCGGTTTCACTACCCGGAACATTCTTTGTGTACCAATCAAGACCGTTAAGGGAGAAGTCATCGGTGTCGCCCAAACACTGAACAAACGGACGGGCAAGTTTTCCCGGCAAGACCTTAACCTTCTTGAAGCCATGACCAGCCAGGGCACGCTGGCTTTGCAAAGCGCGCAGTTCATTGAGCGTATGAAAGCCATACGGCGTCAGGAGATGGAATTCATTGATGTGGTTTCTGAGGTCACCGCCGACATCAAACTGGGATCATTGCTGCAAAAGGTTATGGGCGAAGCGACACGCTTGCTTAACGCCGAACGTTCCACCCTCTTTCTTAATGACGAAAAGTCCAATGAGCTGTGGTCTGAGGTGGGGCAAGGACTTGAGTCCATGCAGATCAGATTACCTAACCACGTGGGCATAGCCGGGGCGGTATTCAGCTCGAGCAAGTCCATCAACATTCCCTACGCTTACGCTGACCTGCGTTTCAATCCCGCTTTCGACAAGAAGACCGGTTACTTCACCCGCTCGATCCTTTGTGTCCCCATCATCAACAAGCATGGCAAAACCATCGGTGTTACCCAGGTTCTGAACAAGCGTGGTGGTCCATTCACCAATGAGGACGAGTCCCGGCTGCGTGCGTTCACCGCACAAATTTCCATAGCCCTCGAAAACGCCAAGCTGTTTGCCGACGTTCAGTCGATGAAAAATTACAACGAGGCTATGCTCGAATCCATGTCCAATGGCGTAGTGACATTGGATGAAAGTGAACGGATTGTGACTTGCAATGCGGCCGGCCTTCGTATCCTGCGAACGCAACCCCAAGCGATCCTGCAAAAACAGGCCTCCGAGTTTTTTGCTGGTGCAAATACGTGGCTTCAGGAAAAGATTCAGCGCGTCGGAGCAAGCCAGGTTTCCGAACTGACGATGGATGCCAGCTTGATTTTTGGTGAGGCCCCCCTTTCCGTTAACGTCACAGTCCTGCCTCTTCAATCCACCGAAAAGAAACGCATTGGCTCCATGCTGCTGCTGGAAGACATCAGTAACGAGAAACGCCTCAAATCAACCATGTCCCGTTACATGGACCCAGGCATTGCCGACAAACTGGTTGCAAATGGTGCAGAGATGCTGGGGGGCCAAAGTGTTACGGCCACCGTTCTTTTCTCTGACGTGCGCAGCTTTACAACGATCACCGAACAGCTTGGTGCCCAAGGCACGGTTGCCTTGCTCAATGAGTACTTCACATTGATGGTGGACTGCATCCAGCGCGAAGAAGGGATGCTGGACAAGTTCATTGGTGACGCCATCATGGCGGCATTCGGTATTCCCGTGCCCCACGAGGACGACACGGACCGGGCCGTACGTGCCGCTGTTGCAATGATGAAAGAACTCCATCAATGGAACAAGCTACGCGTGGCCGATGGCAAGTTACCCGTGGATATTGGTATTGGCCTGAATACCGATCAAGTTGTCTCCGGCAATATTGGCTCGAAGAAACGCATGGACTACACCATCATCGGTGACGGTGTTAACTTGGCGGCCCGCCTGGAGTCAGCTTGCAAACAGTATGGCGCCCATATTCTTGTTAGTGAATTCACCTACAAGCAACTCAAGGGCACTTACTACAGCCGAGAAATGGACGTGGTCATTGTCAAAGGCAAGACCAAGCCAGTGTCCATCTACGAAATCCTTGATTACCACACCGAAGAAACCTACCCGAATCTCAACGAAGCATTGCGCCAATTCAAATCAGGGCTGCAGTTCTACCGGCAGCAACGCTGGGATGAGGCCATGTCAGCTTTTGATGAAGTACAAAATCTGAACC
This sequence comes from Rhodocyclaceae bacterium, assembly GCA_036504515.1. Lineage (GTDB taxonomy): Bacteria > Pseudomonadota > Gammaproteobacteria > Burkholderiales > Rhodocyclaceae > AWTP1-18. The sequence continues at coordinate 468,642 of DASXVA010000007.1, read as the reverse complement.
CGGCCGACAAGGCTGCTCTTATTTACCGCGAACGATGCCAGCACCTCAAGCAACAGCCTCCTGGTAAGGATTGGGATGGCGTCTGGGTGATGGAGTCCAAATAAAAAGGCACTCGACAGCAACGCGAGTGCCTGGGTGTACTGCTGCTAGCAGCAGTATTGCTACTTGATTCGAGTCAGGTGTGATCGCGGCTTAGCAGAGGCCTCTTCACTTGATGGCGCAAGTTCCACCGTGGGCTGAACAACCTCTTCAGCATCTTGAACTTCAGGGGCCGCTGAAGCAGACTCGCTACCATCACCAGATTGAAGCTCAACCTCGAAAGCCATGCCTTGGCCATTTTCCCGAGCATAGATCGCCGCAACGCAATCGATAGGCACATAGATGGGAAAAGCTTTGCCATTGAAGCGCGCCTGGAAAGTCACCTCTTCATTGCCGATATTCATCTGATGCGTAGCCTCAGCACCAATATTCAGGACGATCTGCCCATCCTTGATATGCTCACGGGGCACCCGTGTCCGGGCATCGACAGTGACCTGCATATAGGGCGTAAAGCCTTGATCGGCACACCATTCGTAAATGGCGCGCATCATGTATGGTTTCGTGGAAATCATTAGCGATAGAGAAAATAATCAGGGCCATGTTCTAGGAACACGGCCCTGAGTTGAATCAGCGACGCATGACCTTCTCAGAAGGGGTCAGCGCATCAATGAATCCCTGGCGGGAAAAGATGCGCTCAGCGTACTTCATCAGTGGTGCAGCCGTTTTAGGCAATTCGATCCCGTAGTGATCGAGGCGCCACAGCAGCGGAGCAATTGCCACATCCAGCATGGAAAAGTCTTCGCCCAACAAATGCTTCTGCTTGGCAAAAATCGGTGCCAACTCGGACAGTCGATCGCGGATATGTTGCCGCGACTTATCTGCCGACTTGAGATTCTTTTCCAGGGCGTCGATGTGGCTGAACAGCTCGTGTTCCATCGTAAAAAGGAGCTGCCGAGCTTTGGCTCGTGTTTGTGGATCCGGCGGCATGAGCTGAGGATGAGGGAAACGCTCATCAATGTATTCATTGATGATGTTCGACTCATACAGCACAAGATCCCGATCCACCAGCACGGGCACCCGGTTGTACGGGTTGATGACGGCGATGTCCTCCGGCTTGCCCAACAAGTCCACATCGATTACCTGGAAGTCCATCTGCTTCTCGTACAGAACGATTCTGCAACGATGGCTGAACGGGCAGGTAGTGCCCGAATACAGGTTCATCATGGTACTCGTACCCCAGGAGTAATCGGCATCACGCACCACCTTACGTGCAGACGGTGCGCTCACTTCGCGATGCCCCATAGTCATTTGTCTATTTCAGGTTAATGAACGTCTTTCCAGTATTCGCGTTTCAGCGCATACGTGAAGACAAAAAGTACTGCCAAGGCAGCAAGAACAATCCAACCCAGCGTCTTGCGCAGTTCGGACATGGGCTCACCCATATACTTCAGGTAACCCACCAGATCAGCAACAGCAGCATCGAACTCTTCGGGCTTGAGCTTACCGGGTTTGGCCAGCGTCAGTTTGTGATCTTCACCCAGCGCTTGTTCGCCCTGAAGCTCCCAAAGTACATGAGGCATGCCGACATTGGGAAAGACCGTGTTATTCCAGCCAGAAGGCCGCTCAGTATCACGGTAGAAGCCACGCAGATAGGTGTACAGCCAGTCAGGGCCAGTGCCGAACTCGGAAGCACGGGCACGGGCAATAACCGTCAGGTCAGGAGGTGCAGCACCAAACCATACCTTCGCGTCATCGCGCTGCATGCTGATACGCATCAGTTCACCAGTCTTGTCCGCGGTGAAGAGCAAGTTGTCCTTGATCTGCTGTTCGGAAAGACCGATGTCCTTCAAGCGGTTATAGCGCATGTAGGAAGCCGAGTGACAGCCCAAGCAGTAATTAACGAACAGCTTGGCACCATTTTGCAGAGCAGCCTGGTCGCCGGATCTATCCGGCGCCTTATCCAGGTGGAGTTCCGCACCGCTCGCCCAGGCAAAGAGGGGAGCAAAGAGCAATGCAACAAATAGCTTTTTCATTATCCAGTCACCCTTTCCGGTTCGGGTTTGCACTTGTCGGACTTAGACCACCAGGGCATGGTGATGAAATACAAGAAGTAATAGACCGAGAGAAGCTGTGCCACAGGAGCACCGGGAATCACGCCAAAGAACTCGTAGGAAGGCGGTTTGGTACCCAGGAAGCCCAACAGGATGAAGCCGACCACCCAGATGGAGAGCATGGTTTTGTAAACCTTGCCACGGTAACGGATGGACTTCACAGGGCTACGATCCAGCCAGGGCAGGAAAGCCATGATCACGACACCACCGCCCATCGCCACCACACCCCAGAACTTGGCATCAATGCCGAGCAAAGGATATGTCACTGCACGAAGCAGGGAATAGAAGGGAGTGAAGTACCACACAGGAGCAATGTGAGGAGGCGTCTTCAGCGGATCAGCAGGGATGAAGTTATTCCACTCAAGGAAGTAACCGCCAAACTCAGGCATGAAGAAAATCACGATGGTAAAGACCATCAGGAACACCACCACGCCCACCATATCCTTGAGGGTGTAGTAAGGATGGAAGGGAATACCGTCCAGAGGGATTCCTTTTTCGTTCTTGTGCTTCTTGATTTCCACGCCGTCAGGGTTGTTGGAACCCACTTCGTGCAGGGCAATCAGGTGAGCTACTACCAAACCCAGCAGGACCAAGGGGATAGCAATCACATGGAAGGAGAAGAAACGATTCAGGGTGGCATCGGACACCACGAAGTCGCCGCGAATAAACACGGAAAGATCAGGCCCGATGATGGGAATCGCAGAGAACAGATTGACGATCACCTGAGCACCCCAGAAGGACATTTGCCCCCAAGGCAGCAGATAACCGAAGAAAGCCTCAGCCATCAGACACAGGAAAATGCCAATACCGAACAACCAGATCAGTTCGCGGGGCTTGCGGTAGGAACCGTAAAGCATGCCGCGGAACATGTGCATGTACACAACCACAAAGAAAGCGGATGCGCCCGTGGAGTGCAGGTAGCGAATGATCCAGCCCAAGGGCACATCACGCATGATGTACTCGACACTGGCGAAAGCAACGGGAACACCCGAAGCATTCAGTGCGGCATCAGGCTTGTAGTGCATGACCAGGAAAATGCCGGTAACGATCTGGTTAACCAGAACCAGCAGCGCCAAGGAACCGAAGAAGTACCAGAAGTTGAAATTCTTCGGTGCGTAGTACTCGGACAGGTGCTCTTTGTAGAGGGAGACTGCAGGGAAACGGGCATCAACCCATTCCAGTGCATTTCCAGCCAAGCTACCGTCAGACTTGTATTTTTCAGCAGTACTTGCCATGGATCAGGCCCCCTTCTTGTCTTCGCCAATGACAATCTTGGCGTCGCCCACGTACATATGGGGCGGAACTTCCAGATTGTCCGGTGCAGGCTTGCTCTTGTAGACACGGCCGGCCAAGTCAAAGGTGGAACCGTGACAGGGGCAGAGGAAACCGCCGGCCCAGTCAGGAGTTACACCGGATTCAGCACCGGTCTTGAATTTTTCGGAGGGCGAGCAACCCAAGTGAGTACAGATACCCACAACCACCATGTATTCCGGCTTGATGGAACGGTGCTCGTTGTGACAGTACTCGGGTTGCTGCTTGCGGTCTGAGTTAGGGTCAGACACGAGAGGATCGGTCTTGGCCAAGGAGTCCAGCATTTCCTTGGTGCGGTGGATGATCCACACCGGCTTGCCGCGCCACTCAACGGTCATCATCTGACCGGGGGCTAGTTTGCTGATATCTGCCTCAACCGGCGCGCCTGCAGATTTGGCACGTTCGGATGGGGCCATGCTGGCAAGGAACGGCACTGCCGCTGCCACGCCAGCCACGCCGCCTGCGGCAGCAGTGGCAACGAGCAAACGCCGCCGACCGCAATCCACTTTTTCGTCACAGCTCATGGTGGGTATCCCTGAATATGGAAAGACGAGAACCGGGCAAGCCCGATACGAAACCGGTAGATTATACCGGAGTCAGCAAGGCTATTAAAGCCTTTAGGGACTTGTAACAGCGAGCACTGGCCTGATTTTTGTTAAAAATCCTGAATAGACAGTGCGTTGCAGCATTCCAATAAATGCAACAGATCACGATGCCGAGTAGTGACGGCGCTCAATCATCGCCTGTGCGACCGTTGCCGCGTCGGTAAACTCAAGCTCGCCACCGACCGGAACACCTCGGGCAATACGACTGACGCGAACGCCTCGGGGCTGCAGCATCTCGGAAAGATAATGGGCTGTTGCTTCACCTTCATTGGTGAAGTTGGTGGCAAGAATCACTTCCTTGACCAAGCCGTCAGCCGCCCGGGCCAATAGCTTTTCAAAGGCAAGCTCCCGAGGACCGACTCCATCCAGAGGACTCAGCCGCCCCATCAAGACGTAATACAAGCCATTGAACGCATGGGTTTGCTCCATGGTATTCAGGTCCACTGGCATTTCCACCACGCAGAGCAGCGATGCATCCCGCTTGGCAGAGCTACAACGGTCGCAAATCTCGGCTTCGGCAAAACTGTTGCAACGCGTGCAATGACGCAAACGCTGCAACGCACCGGACAAGGACTGGCTCAATCGCTCAGCGCCTTTGGGATCGTGCTGCAAAAGATGGTAGGCCATGCGCTGAGCCGACTTTGGCCCAACGCCTGGCAAGCACCGTAGCGCCTCGATAAGCTCTTCGAGGCTATTGGGAAGCTTCATCAGAAAGGCAACTTCATTCCGGGGGGAAGATTGAGACCGGCCGTGAATGCCCCCATGCGTTCCTGGGTCGTGGCTTCCACGCGACGATTGGCATCGTTCAGGGCGGCAGCGATCAAGTCTTCCAGCATTTCCTTGTCGTCCATGACTGACGGATCAATGGAAACACGCCGGACATCGTGCTTGCAGGTCATGACGACCTTGACCGCACCAGCACCGGACTGACCTTCCACTTCAACACTAGCCAGTTCTTCCTGGGCCTTGGACATGTTTTGCTGCATTTGCTGGGCTTGTTTCATCAGCCCGGCGATGTTGCCGAAACCACCTTTCATGGGGCAATACTCCTGAATCGCTAAATCGGTTTAATGGTTGATTCGTCGATGGTGGCATCGAACATATCCACCACCTCCCGTACAAAATCATCACTTTCAATGGAGGCAATGGCCTGATCCTGCCGCTCCCGCTGGACGTTGCGCGCCCGCTCTGCCGGCGTTTCTGTTTCAGTGTCGGCGACATTGATCACCAACCGCACACCGGCACCAAGCAGGGACTGCAACTCGGATTGCAATTTATCTTGAGCAACAGGGGACAACAGGTGCTTGTGGGCGGGGGCAAGGCGCAAGGAGATAAGGACATCCGTACGCTCGGCCAACTCGCAATGGTGGGCCAACTGGCGCACCATTCCGGACAATGTCAGCCGTCCCAGCAACTGATGCCATTCATCTTCACCTTCAACCGACAGGGCCGGCTGAGAAGAGGCAGAAGGTATCGTTGCCACTACGGTTGGCGTAAAGGATGGCTTGACTGGAACATCTTCCGACAAGGACGTCGCAGCTCTGTCCATGGCTGCCGGCCGAGAAACTGCCTTGGCCGCGGCTACAGCACGTACCGGGCCGCCTGCATCGGGACGAAAGGCCACCAGGCGCAACAAGGCCATGGTAAATCCAGTGTATTCATCCGGGGCAAGGCCCAGATCGTCACGGCCATGAACGGCAATCTGATAGCAAAGCTGCAGAAACTCGGCATCGAAGCCTCCCGCATAGGGCTGCAACTTGGTTCGCTCAACCGCATCCATCAAGGCATCGGGAGCAAATTGCAGCAGAGCGATGCGATGGAACAGCGTAGCCAACTCCTGCAAGGCGGAATCAAAGCTCAGACTGCGGCCTTCCATACTGTCGGCGACAGACAACAAGGCCGGGGCATCACCCGCCATCAGGGCATCAAGCAGGCCGTAAAGGTAATCATCGCCCACGGTACCCAGCATGTCGCGCACGCCCTCTTCCTCCACTCGGCCTGCCCCATGGGCAATGGCCTGATCGAGCAAGGAAAGGGCATCACGCATACTGCCGGCAGCAGCCTTGGCAAGATGGCGCAAAGCCGCCGGTTCAAACTCGACAGTTTCTTTGCCCAGGATATTGGTCAGGTGATCAACAATGTGCCCCTGGGGCATTTGCTTGAGGTTGAACTGCAAGCAACGGGACAACACCGTCACCGGAATCTTTTGCGGATCAGTGGTCGCCAGAATGAATTTGATATGTTCCGGAGGTTCTTCCAGCGTCTTCAACATGGCGTTGAAGGCGGAATTGGAAAGCATGTGAACTTCGTCGATCACATAGACCTTGAAGCGGCCCCGTGTGGGCGCATAGGTTGCGTTCTCCAGCAACTGGCGCATTTCATCAACACGGGTATTGGTTGCCGCATCGACCTCAATCAAATCGACAAAACGACCACTGTCAATTTCGGTACAGGAGGAGCAAACGCCGCAAGGTGTCGAGGTGATACCCGTTTCGCAATTCAGGGCCTTGGCCATGATGCGTGCAAGGGTAGTCTTGCCAACCCCGCGGGTGCCAGTAAAGAGATAAGCGTGATGGAGACGCTTCTGCTCCAGGGCGTGGGTCAAGGCCCGCACCACATGCTCTTGCCCCACCAAGGTGGCAAAAGACTTTGGACGCCACTTTCGGGCGAGGACTTGATAGCTCATGCCGTCGCTGGATATCGTTAGAAAGGGAAAGGTGGCGAGCCTGACCCCCGGCACTTGCAGTAAGTAGCTGTGGCTGCTGCCTTCCGGCCCTGACCAGGTTCACCACCCCGCAATGCGGGGAGACCCGCCACGGCGAATTCTAACAGATCAAAGGGGACTCAGGCCGTGGCGACGTCGTGCATCGTTGCAAGAATCGTCGCCGCGCCCCACTGCCGCCAAGGGAGCGAACTCCCGGCAGGGACTGGGGCGAAATTCGTAGATGGCGCAGCCAACTTCCTGGCCAATTTCACCGCGCAAGGCAGTGCAGCGGATAGGAAACTGTCCGGTGCCCTTCATGCAAGCCATGGTTGAAGTTACCTGCTCGGCCAGTCCCGTCGGCACAATCCCACCGGGGAACTCATCCAATTCACCGCAGTAAAAAGACACCCGATAGGTGGCACAACAGGCCCCGCAGGTCTGACAGGGATTCACTTACAGCACCAGCATACCGACCCACCAGGCGAAGGCCGCCATCAGCGCGCTGGCAGGAATGGTCAGAACCCATGCCCAGACAATGCTGCCAGCCACCCCCCAGCGCACATTGCTTGCACCGCGCGTAGACCCAACCCCGACAATGGCACCGGTGATGGTGTGAGTCGTGGAAACAGGAATGCCCAAGGCTGTAGACATGAACAGAGTCAATGCCCCCCCGGTTTCCGCACAGAAACCACCTACCGGTTTGAGCTTGGTAATGCGCTGCCCCATGGTTTTGACGATACGCCAGCCACCGAACAGAGTCCCCAAACCCATGGCGGTGTAGCAGGCAACAATCACCCAAACGGGGATGGAGTCATTAGCATTGCTAAGACCAGAAGCCATCAGCAGCATCCAGATGATGCCGATGGTTTTTTGCGCATCATTACCGCCATGACCAAGACTGTAGAGCGATGCTGAAAGCAGCTGCAGACGCCGGAACAACTTATCCACCTTGCGCGGCGTGTAGCGATTGCAGAGCCAAGCTACGGCGAGCATCAGCAAGGAGCCCAGCAGAAAACCAAGAACTGGCGCTACGAAAATAAAAGCCACGGTCTTGCCGATCCCACCCCACTTCAAGGCACTGGGGCCAGCCTTGATCAAGGCGGCCCCCACCAAGCCTCCAATCAGGGCATGGGAGGAACTGGAGGGAATCCCGTAATACCAGGTAATAACATTCCAGGCGATGGCCCCGACCAAAGCGCCGAACACCACGTGGTAATCGACAATGGCCGGATCAATCGTGCCCTTGCCAATGGTCGTCGCCACCTTGAGTTGAAACAAAAAGATAGCAATGACGTTGAAAACGGCAGCCCAGGCAACAGCCTGATGGGGCTTGAGTACGCCGGTCGAAACAACAGTAGCGATGGAGTTGGCCGCATCATGAAAACCATTCATGAAGTCGAACACCAGGGCCAGGGCCACCAACAGAAAAACCACCCACAGCGTGGCATTGAGTCCAGACATGACCGGGCTCCGTTCAGGCGTTTTCGAGGACGATGCCCTCGAGGATGTTGGCCACATCCTCGCAGCGGTCGGTGATGGTCTCCAGCAACTCGTACACACCCTTCATCTTGATCAACTGGCGTACATCGGCTTCTTCGCGGAAAAGTTTGGCCAGACCATGGCGCATCACCCGGTCAGCATCGGATTCAAGCTGATCGATTTCCTCACAGGTCCGCAAAATGGCCGGGGCGTTATCCATGTTGGACAGCAGATTGACAGCGGTCTTTACCCGCTCGCAACAGGAAACACAGATATCGGTCAGCCGACGGGCTTCCTCGGTGAGCTGCCGGACATCGTAAAGATGCATGGTTTCCGTCACATCCTGGATCAAGTCGAGTATGTCGTCCATACGCACGATCAACTGGTGGATTTCATCCCGATCCAGGGGCGTATTGAACGACTTGTGCAGCATCGCCAAGGTGTCATGGGTGATCTTGTCGGCCTTGGTTTCCGTCTCGTCGATAGCACGGGAGTGCTGGGACTGGATTTCCGGGCCTTTGCTGATATCAGCCACCAAGGCAGCCAGCTGATGGCTGCCTTTCACAACAAGCTCAGCATGGGCATCGAACAGGTCAAAAAACTTGCCTTCCTTGGGCATCAACTTGGAGAACATAGGCGGTTAACTTTGCGGGAGGAATTGGAATGGCGCGAAGTCTACCAGCGGCCCAGCCATCCTGAGTTGCTAAAATGTTCAACTATTCTTTTTCAGGCCGCAAACCTTGCGCTGCCTCAAACACCCATCAATGAAGCGAACTCGCCAGCCCCGCCCTTCCCGCACAACGCCGGATTTGGATGCTTTGCTCAAGGAAGCCAGGGCCTTGGGGCTGTCCTCCAGCCGACTAGAAGACGCCCATTGGGAAAAACGGCTTGCAGCCCAGATTGACCGATTGCTTCAGGCCGGAGAAGACGACACGCTCAATGCCGCCCTGGATCACCTCTTCCAAAGCGAAGACCGTGGCTACGAAACCTTGGCGGATTTGCTTGAATCCCGCACGGAAAGCCATACGACCAGCGCCCCCCACAGCGACGACCTGCTCCTGATCGCCATCCCCATCCTGGCTTGGTCACGCTTTTCCATCCCCTCCGGCCAGATTTCAGCCCCCTTGCTGGACAATCTTCGTACCCAACTTCAGGCCCACGTGTTGGCTGCGAATGTTCGCTTGGGATTGGCGGACGTGCTCTTTAGCCCGGACCAACTCCCTCCGGGTTTTTCGGCAACCGCGCGCTTTACCGGACAACTGGGACGACAGGCCCAACTGGGCAAAAACCTGCATGTGGACGCAGGCCAACTCCCGGAGGCAATTAATTTTCTTTCCGATACCCGCTATGTTTTAGCTGTCGCCGCGGTGCATCACGGCGCGCCTATTTTCCGCTGGCAGGAAGAAAACGGTGATCGGGAGGAAGCACTACTCCTATGGAAGCAGCAAGGCGGCGAAGTCCTACGCCCCTTGTTTACCGGCTGCGCGCAAGAGGCCCAGCCGCCCCTGGCCTTCTTCAGCGCCTGCCGGGAAGCGGACCGGGCAGCAAGGCCCTATGCACTCAAGGCTTCCGTGGATTTCCTGAAAACAACGCTCTCCATCGACTCCGATGCCCTGCAGGTCACGATCGCCCCTTTCCACGACGAGCGGCGGCTGACCGAGTACCGGATCGGCTTCTCGCTGGAGGACGCATCAAAGATCATCCACGGCGTGGTCTGGCCCCTGCTGGATAGTGAAGACGAAAACACCGAAACCCAGAATCAGATCAACACCATCCTGCAGGAAGCCGGGCTGACCCGTATCCATCTGCTCGACCATGTTTTTCCGGCGGAATACTGTGAGGACTGCGGCACTCCACTTTATCCGACGCCAGAAGGCGACCCTGTTCACGCAGAAATGCCGGAACAAGAAGATACCGGCACCTCCCGATCCCTGCACTAACCCACCGAATGGTGCCTCACGGACGATACCGGCGAGGATCAACCTCCGGCGACTTACCGCCCACCAAATCAGCCAATAACTGGCCGGAACCGCAGGCCAGAGTCCACCCCAAAGTGCCGTGACCCGCATTCAGAAAGAGATTGGGGTAACGGCTCGCGCCGATCAAGGGCACATTACCGGGAGTGGAAGGCCGTAGGCCTGCCCACTCTTCGACCTCGCCAGCAGGATGGATATCCGGGAAAACAGCCTTGGTCCGGGCTTTCAACGCATCCAGGCGGGCCCCACTGAGACTGGTGTCGTAACCGCAAAACTCCGCAGTCCCTGCGACACGCAAACGCTGACCAAGACGGGAATAGACCAGCTTGTAGCCGTCATCGGTAAGACTGATCGTTGGCGCCGGAGCATCGTCCTCCAAGGGAATCGTGATGGAATAGCCCTTGGCCGGGTAGATCGGCAAAGAAAAGCCCAAGGGAGCGAGCAACAAAGGGGTGTAGCTCCCGAGTGCCACAACGTAGGAGTCGGCACTAAGTACTTCACCACTTTCCAGCTTCACACCATCAATACGACCATCCTTAGCCGTCAATGCTGCCACCGGTGTGTCGTAGCGAAAGATCACGCCAGCCCCGACACAACGCTGGGCCAGTTCGCGACAAAAAATGTGCGCATCCCCCGATTCGTCGTCTGGCGTATAGGTTCCCCCGACGATCTGGGGCGCGATGTGCCCCAAGGCCGGCTCAAGGGCCAGACATTCTGCAGAAGAAATGATCTTGCGTGGGCAGCCAAGGGACGTCATGAGTTCCGCCTGGGGAACAGCATGGTCAAACTCGTGGGCATCGGTATAAAAGTGAAGAATGCCCTTTTCCAACTGGTCGTACTGCAAACCCAGTTCAGCGCGCAAAGCACGAAGGCAGGCCCGACTGTGGAGGCCAAGAGTCACCAGCGCTTCGATGTTTTCCCGGGTCCGTTTCGGCCCGCATTGCGCCAGAAACCGCAATCCCCACATCCATTGAGCAGGATCGAGCCGGAAACGCCAGCGCAAAGGCGCATCCTCCCGCCCCAACCAGCGCAACAATTTGGGAAACACATCGGGATTCGCCCAAGGCTCGGCGTGACAAACCGAAATCTGGCTACCATTGGCAAAACTGGTTTCCAGTCCAGCTTCCGGCTGTCGATCAATCACCGTTACATTGTGGCCAGCCTTACTCAGATACCAAGCTGACGTCACGCCGATTACGCCAGCGCCCAGCACAATTACACGCATTGATTGTTGCCTCCGATGGAAAACCCTGTCTATATGGTAACGTGGAGCGACAAGGAGTTCCCCATGAGCAATGTTGAAAAAACCGCCGAACAATGGCGAGCACAACTCGACGAAGAACAATACCGGGTCACCCGGGAAAAAGGTACAGAGCGCCCTTTCACGGGAAAGTTCTGGGATCACTGGCAGGCAGGCCGCTATCACTGCGTCTGCTGTGGCGCTGCGCTATTCGAGTCCGACAGCAAGTTCGACGCAGGTTGTGGCTGGCCAAGCTTCCATAGTCCCCTTGTGGCCGAAAACATTGCAGAACACAGCGACCTGAGCCACCACATGCATCGCATTGAAGTCACCTGCAAGCAATGTGGCGCCCACCTGGGACATGTCTTTAACGATGGCCCTGCACCCACAGGGCTTCGCTACTGCATCAATTCCGCATCTTTGGATTTCGAAGAAAAATAAATCCCATGAAACTGCTTTTCGACCTTTTCCCGGTCATCCTGTTTTTCGCCACCTACAAAATTGCAGGCCACGACAGTGCCGGTAGCGGAAGCTGCCTCATGGCCGCCCAGTCCGCCTTGCCTCTGACCCAGGAACCCATCCTGCTGGCAACCGTAGTCGCCATTCTGGCCACCTTTGCCCAAGTCGGATGGCTGCTCCTGCGCAAGAAAAAAGTGGACGTCATGCTCTGGATCAGTCTGGCCATCATCGTTTTCTTCGGCGGTGCAACCCTCTATTTCCGCAATCCGACCTTCATCCAGTGGAAGCCCACGGTGCTTTACTGGCTGTTTGCCACCATCCTGCTGTTTGCGGCCACCGTACTGAAAAAGAATCTGATGCAGCAACTGATGGACACCCAAATAGTCCTTCCGGACCATGTCTGGCCCAGAGTTAACGCCGGATGGATTACCTTTCTTTATGTCATGGGCGCCGCCAATCTTGGCGCGATGAACCTGCTGTCCTGTGACGGCTGGGTCAGCTTCAAGCTTTACGGCCTGACCGGCCTTATGTTTGTTTTTATCATCGGCCAGGCACTACTCCTGGCTAAATACGTGGAAGAGGAAAAACCCTGATGCTTTACGCAATACTTGGCGAAGACGTTCCCAACAGCCTTGAAAACCGCCTCGCAGCCCGTCCGGCACACCTGGCCCGACTGGAACAACTACAAAGTGATGGCCGCATGATCCTGGCCGGCCCCTGCCCCGCCATTGACAGCGCCACGCCCGGCAGCGCCGGCTTCACGGGCAGCGTCGTCGTTGCCGAGTTTGAATCCCTGGAAGCGGCCCAAGCCTGGGCCGATGCCGATCCCTATGTTGCTGCGGGCGTCTACGGCCACGTCACCGTAAAACCTTTTTTGCAGGTTTTTCCCCGCTAGATCACGCTTTCCCCTGAAATGGCTGGTGTATGATCGCCATGCCATGTGCTTCGTAGCACATTTCTTACCCCGAATATATTTTCTGATCGAACCGACTAGGAAAACACATGAACCGCCCCCTGCGTCTCTCTTCTCTGCTTGTTATTTTGCTGGCACTGGCCAGCGCCCCCGTCCTGGCTGCCAAGAAAGACGCCAGCGAAGCCACGGCAGGCGGAGCCATTGCTACAGTTAACGGAAAGCCCATCGCCAAAGCCAAGGCTGAGCTCCTGATCAACGCCCAAAAGGCTCAAGGCCGTCCCGATTCCGAAGACCTGCGTCAAGCCGTTAAAGAACGCCTGGTTATGCTGGAAGTCGTCGCCCAGGAAGCCCAAAAGAAAGGTCTCGACAAGAAACCTGAAGTTCAGGCCCAAGCTGAACTGGCCCGCCAGGACGTCCTGATCAATGCCTACATTGCCGATTACGTTCGCAGCCACCCTGTCAGCGCTGAAGCCGTGAAAAAGGCCTACGACAGCGAAACCTCGAGCCTCGGCGACAAGGAATACAAGGCTCGCCACATCCTGGTGGAAAAAGAAGAAGAAGCCAAGGACATCATTGCCCGCCTCAAGAAGGGTGACAAGTTTGAAGATCTGGCCAAGCAATCCAAAGATCCCGGTTCCCGTGACAAGGGTGGTGATCTGGACTGGTCTGTCCCTGCCAACTACGTCAAGCCCTTTGCTGACGCCCTGACCAAGCTGCAAAAAGGCAAATACACCGAAACCCCGGTCAAGACCAATTTCGGCTGGCACGTCATTCTGCTGGAGGACAGCCGTACCTTCACGCCTCCTTCCATCAAGGATGTCGAACCCCAAATTACTCAGGGTCTGCAACGTCAAATGGTTGACCAACACGTTCAGGAATTGCTGAAAAAAGCCAAGATCGACTAATAAGATCAGTCGCTTGCGCTATGAAAAGGGGGCTAATGCCCCCTTTTTTCATTTGTAGTTTTCACCAATTCAATAGAAGACATGAACGTACACAGCGTTCTGGTCGCGCTATAATTTCCGGCTAGTTGGTGTCCAAACCGACTACCCGATCTGATCGGGCTTCATGTGTAATGTCTTTATCGATAAAGGGAATCATCAAATGAACAAGTCTCTCCTCGTTGCTGCTCTGGTTGCTCTCGCTATTACCGCTTGTGGCAAGAAAGAAGAAGCTCCCGCACCTGCCCCCGCTCCCGCTCCCGCTGCTGCTGCTCCCGCTGAAGCTGCTCCCGCCGCTCCTGCTGCTCCCGCTGCTGATGCTGCTAAGCCCGCTGATGCTGCTGCTCCCGCTGCTGCCCCCGCTGAAAAGAAGTAATCAGCACGCATCACTGGAGTACAAAAAAGCCCAGCCAATTGGCTGGGCTTTTTCTTTTTCTGCTTTTGGCAGAACGTGGCACCCGACTAGCGGATGCCACAACTTTCACGTACTTACTTCAGTTGTTCAAGCAACAAGCCAAGAATCTTGCGTGAAGTGTCGGATGTATCAACACCACCTTCCCGCGTCATGACCTGAATCTTCGAGAGACCACCAGTGGTCTGCACCAGAATGCGATAGCGGGGATTGTTATCCGTCGGCGTGCTGCTCTTCCAGAACATCAGCTTGGACATCATGCCCTTGTCTTCGCCCTTCTTGGCATCAACTTCCGGATCGACGTAGCGAACGTAGTAGAAACCTTGGGAACGATCGCGATCTTCCACAGTAAACCCGACGCGATCCAGGGCCAAGCCCACACGACGCCAGGCGCGATCAAAGGGTTCCTGCAATTCCAGAGCACCACTGCCATCGCTCGAACGACCAACTAATTTGGCTCGTTCAACCGTAGGTCCTGCGGCCAACATGGCAGCAGTCCGAGACTCCTCAACACCCAGACGCACCATCAAACGACGCAGCATCTCGGCTTCAAGGTCAGGGTCAGCGGGACGGGGCTGCCAACGGGTTTCGTTGCTGCGCTCGCTGGTATAGACCTCATACATGCCGCGATGGCTGATATACACCTCGGTCGTACCCGGCTCAGCACCGGGTTCCAGACGGGTGCGGAATTTGTCCCGCTCGGCCGTGGAATACAGATCGTCAAAGATTTTGCCCAGGGAGCCGCGAATGATGTCGTTAGGCAGCTTGGCGCGGTTTTCGGCCCAGTCGGTTTCCATCACACCCGCTTCGGGGCGTTCGACATTGACGATGAAGCCCGTGTCCTGCCAGAACTCCTTGACGTTGGACCAAAGCTTGTCGGGGGCAATCGGTACCACCAACCAACGCTGGGTACCGGACCGCTCGATACGGAGCTTGCCGCCATCTGCCGCAGGAAGAACGTCCTGGGCCGTGGTTGTGCGGTTCTTGCCGGCACGTTCAGCGGAATAAACCGAGAAGCTGGCGCCGCCCTTTGCTGTTCCAGAATCGGGCACTGTAAAGCGTTCATCGCGACTGGGAGCCGTCAGATCGGGGGGGATTTCCAGGGGCGGCAATTTGCCCGCTGACTTGTAGTCGATCTTCTTGGATTCGAGCAGAGAACTGCTGCAACCAGCCAAACCGGCAGCCAGCAACAGGGGGAGGACTAATGCCTTGGACTTCATGCACTCTCGCCTAGGAAAGTTGAAAGAAGAACCGCCTCATGATGAGGCGGAAAGTCGCGAGATTCTACCGGAAAGGCCCCGCCGGAACCGACGGGTAAAAATGCTTTACAAATCAGCCAGTGCGCGGATGTGGGAGGTCACGCTACGGGCCAGTGCCGAGAGGGAATAACCACCTTCCAGCATGGAAACCACTCGCCCTTGGGCTGTGTCGTCCGCCAGAAAACGAAGCTGCTCTGTCACCCAGGCGTAGTCGGACTCCACGAGCCCCATGGAACCCATGTCATCTTCGTAGTGGGCATCGAAACCGGCTGAAATGAAGATCATCTCCGGCTTGAATTCCCGCATGCGAGGAATGATGATGTCCGCCACCACCTGACGGAAACCGTCGCCGCGAGTGCCGGCCGAGAGGGGCACATTGCACATATTGGCCGCTACATTTTCTGTCCCGCAATAGGGATAGAAGGGATGCTGGAAGGTGCCGGTCATCAGTACTTTTTCATCGCCTGCGAAAATCTGCTCGGTCCCGTTGCCGTGGTGCACGTCGAAGTCCATGATGGCAACCCGGGACAAACCCCAAGCTTCAATGGCGTGACGAGCCGCAACCGCAACGTTGTTGAAGAAACAGAAACCCATGGCTTTGGCACTCTCGGCATGGTGGCCGGGAGGACGCACGGCACAGAAAGCCGACTTGCATTCTTTCTTCATCAGCAGATCCACTGCCAGCACACCGGCACCAGCAGCCCGGTAAGCGGCCTTCATGGTGCCCGGGCTCATGGCGGTATCGGGGTCTACGTGGAAGATGCCTTGCTCGGGAACAGAAGCATTGAGGAAGTCGATGTGGTCCTTGGGATGGACCCGAACCAACTGTTCAAGCTCGGCGTTGGGAGCATCGTGGAACTGGAGATAGATATCCAACCCGGCGGCAATCAGCCGGTCATTGATGGCACCCAATCGCTCGGGACATTCGGGGTGATGAGAGCCCATGTCGTGGGCCCAGCAATCACGATGGGTGATGAATGCGGTAGTCATGGTGCAGCCTTGCTCACATACAATGGGACAGTAGCGCCCACTATATCGCACTTCAATGTTTTTACCCTGACACATTCATGACGACTTCCGCGCACATTCGGCAAGTACTTAACCAGGCCGGGCAAATCATCCTCGGAAAAGAACACGCCCTCAAACTGGCTTTT
This sequence comes from Rhodocyclaceae bacterium, assembly GCA_036504515.1. Taxonomy (GTDB): domain Bacteria; phylum Pseudomonadota; class Gammaproteobacteria; order Burkholderiales; family Rhodocyclaceae; genus AWTP1-18. The sequence goes on along the minus strand of DASXVA010000007.1, from coordinate 452,039 downwards.
GCCTGCCTGTTGGGGCGGGGTCACCTGCTGATCGAAGACCTGCCCGGCGTCGGCAAAACCACCCTGGCCCATGTCCTCGCCAAGCTGTTGGGCCTCGATTACCAGCGCATCCAATTCACCTCCGACCTGCTGCCCGCCGACATCCTCGGCGTCTCTGTCTTTGATCGGGACAACGGCGATTTCCGTTTTCACCCCGGTCCCGTCTTCGCTCAATTGATCCTCGCCGACGAGGTCAATCGGGCTACGCCCAAGGCCCAAAGCGCCCTGCTCGAAGCCATGGAAGAACGCCAGGTCACAGTGGAAGGCAAGACCCGCCCACTGCCCGAGCCCTTCTTCGTCATCGCTACCCAGAACCCCACCCACCAGATCGGTACCTTTCCCCTGCCGGAATCCCAGCTCGACCGCTTTCTCCTGCGCATCGAACTGGGCTATCCCGACCGGGCCGCAGAACGGGCGCTGCTGGCCGGTGAAGACCGCCGCACCCTGGTCGCCGCATTGCAACCCTGCATCACGCACGCCGAACTGCTCCAACTCCAGGCCGAAGTGGGCAAGGTCTACGCCGCCGATGCTCTGATCGATTACGTGCAGGCCCTGGCCGAACACACCCGCCACCATGCCGACCTGGCCGCTGGTCTCTCGCCCCGAGCCACCCTCGGGCTGCTCGCTGCGGCCCGCGCCTGGGCCACCATTGAAGGCCGCGACCACGTCCTACCGGAAGACGTGCAAGCCGTCTTCCCCGCCGTGGTCAGCCATCGTCTGCACCCGCGCAATGGCGCCACCGTCGAAGCCGATTTGATCCGCCGCCTGCTGGAAGCCGTTCCCCTTTAAGCCCCCGCGCATTCAGCCCCCTCAAGCGCCGCCACCTCGCCATGGCCCTTGCCTTGAAACCCCTCTTCCGCCACCTTCGCGCCGACCTGCGCCAGCGTTTCCAACGTTGGGCCCTGCGTGGTCGTCCGCCGGAACCGGTGCCCATCCTGCTCAACCAACGCCGGGTTTATGTCCTGCCCACGGGTGCGGGGCTGGCCTATACCCTGGCTCTGCTTGTCATGCTGCTGGGAGCCATCAACTACAGCCTCAGCCTGGGTCATGCCCTGGTTTTCCTGCTGGTGGGCCTGGGTGTTGCCGCCATCCTCAACACCTTCCGCAACCTTGCCCACATCAGCATCAGCACCAGCCGCTGCCCACCGGTCTTTGCCGGTCAGAACGCCCACTTCGGGCTTGTGCTGCACAACCCCAGCCGTCACGCCCGCTACTGCCTGACCCTATCCGCAGCCAACCAACCCGCTGTCACCGCCGACATTCCGCCCAAGGACAGCCTCGACATCGCCCTGCCCGTCGCCGCCCTGCAGCGGGGCTGGCTGGCCCTGCCCCGCATCACCCTCGCCACCACCTATCCCCTGGGTCTGGTGCGCACCTGGGCCTACGCTGAACCCGCCCTGTACTGCCTGATCTACCCAGCCCCCGCCCAGGAAGCCCCGCCCTTGCCCCGGGGCAGCGGCAGCCAGCAGGGCAAGCTCAAACAGGGGGCCGGCAATGACGACTTCGCCGGCCTGCGTTCCCATCTGCCCGGCGAGCCCCTGCAACATGTGGCCTGGAAATCCGTGGCCCGGCAGCCCGATGGCGAACTGCTGTCCAAACACTTTGCCGGGGAAAGCAGCGAAACCCTCTGGCTCGATTGGCAAGCCCTGCCCGCCACGCTGGAGGTGGAAAGTCGCCTCTCCATCCTTGCCCGCTGGGTGCTGGATGCCGAAGCCAGCGGCGTGCAATGGGGTCTGCGTCTACCTGGCAAGGAACTCCCTCCCGCCAGTGGCGAACAGCACCGGCACCGGTGCCTCGAAGCCCTGGCCCTGTTCGGCCAGCCGGTTTCGCCCACCCGACAGCCTGCCTCGCAGCGGCCGTGACTACGCCCATGTCCAAAGCGCGCCCAACGCCGTCTCCGTCATCCGCCAAGCCCGCCAGCCCGGCCATCACCCAGGGTCAAACCCTGTGGCTGGCCGTCACCGCCCTCGGCGCCCTGCTGCCCCTGGCCCCTTATCTGCCCCTCTGGCTCGGCCCCTTGGCGACGCTCTTCATTCTCTGGCGGGGCTGGATGCTCTGGCGCCGCTTTCCCCTGCCCCCGGGTTGGCTGATCAATCTCGTCGCCCTCATCGGCGCCATCGGCATCGGTCTCCACTTTCACACCATCTTCGGCAAAGACCCCGGCGTCGCCCTGCTCACACTATTTCTCTCCCTCAAGCTGTTTGAAACCCGCAACCGGCGCGACGCCTTCGTCGTCACCCTACTCTGCCTCTTCCTCATCCTCTCCCTGTTCTTCTACGCCCAGGCCCTGGGCACCGCCGCCCTCATGGCGGCCTCGACCCTGCTGGTCACCGCCACCCTTGTCGTGCTCCAGCGCAGCGCCACACCGCCCAAACAGGCCCTCCGCACCGCAGGACTGCTGCTGGCCCAGGCCCTGCCTTTCATGGTGCTGCTGTTCGTCCTCTTCCCCCGGGTCTCCGGCCCTCTCTGGGGCTTGCCCGCCGACGCCAACAGCGGCCGCAGCGGCCTGTCAGAAACCATGAGCCCCGGTTCCATCAGCCAGCTTTCCCTGTCCGAAGCCATTGCCTTCCGCGTCCGCTTCATCGGCAAACAGCCGGCCCAGGACAAGCTCTACTGGCGCGGCCCCGTCCTCACCGATTTCAACGGCCTCACCTGGCGCATTGCCCGCCCTGAATTTCCACCGCGCATGAACTACCGCCCCGAGGGGGAGCGCTACGACTACGAACTCACCCTCGAACCCCACGGCCAGCTTTGGCTATTGGCCCTCGACTATCCCGGCAACGCCCTGCCCGAAACGCGGCTCACCAGCACCTACCAGCTCCTGGCCGAAAAGCCCGTGCAAAACCGGCTGCGCCTGGAACTACGCGCCTTTCCCGACACCCACCCCGGTGCCGACGAAACCGCCCCCCGCCTGCGCCAGGCCCTGCAACTGCCCAAAGACGGCAATCCCCAGGCCCGGGCCCTGGCCGACGAACTGCGCCAGCGTTACCGGGATAACCCGGCCCTGATCGACGCCTTCCTCCAGCGCATCCGCAGCGAAAAGTTCATCTACACCCTGACCCCGCCGCTGCTGGGCAAGGACACGGTGGACGATTTCCTGTTCAACACCCGTCGCGGCTTTTGCGAGCATTACGCCTCGGCTTTCGTCTTCGTCATGCGGGCCGCCGGCATTCCCGCCCGGGTCGTCACCGGTTATCAAGGGGGCGAAATCAATCCCGTGGACGGCTACCTGCTCGTGCGCCAATCCGATGCCCACGCCTGGGCCGAAGTCTGGCTGGCCGGCGAAGGCTGGCGCCGGGTAGATCCCACCGCCGCCATCGCCCCCAACCGGGTCGAAAACAATCTCGCCGCCGCCGTGCCCAGCAGCGACCCGCTACCCCTGCTCACGCGGCCCGAACTGGATTGGCTGCGGCAAGCCCGCTACCGCTGGGAAGCCGTCAACAACGCCTGGAACCAATGGGTGCTGAGCTACGACAGTAAAAAGCAAAACGCCCTGCTGCAAAAACTCGGCCTCGACAACCCCGACTGGAAAACTCTCGCCAGCCTGCTGGCCGGCCTTGGCGGCGGGCTGATGCTGGCCATGAGCGCCTGGGTCATGGCCCAGCGCCAGCGGCGCGATCCGCTGCAAACCCAGTGGCAGCGCTTCTCTGCCAAGCTCGCCCGGCAGGGGCTGGGGCGTTTTTCCTGGGAAGGCCCCGCAGCCTATCGCCAGCGCATCCTCACCGCACTCCCTCGCCAAGAGCAGGAAATCCGCGACATTTGTGCGCTTTACGAGGCCCTTTGCTACGGTAGAGTCGGCTCAGACTATGACGAATCCCTGCTGCGGCTCAAACAGGCCATTGCCAGATTTGAGCCGGGAGCCACGCCCAAGAGACTTTGATGAAACGCCTGCTTTCCACCCTCGCCCTCAGCAGCCTGTTGCTGCCCTTCGCCGCCTCGGCCACCAGCCACAGCAATCTCAGCGCCCAAAAAAGTAAGCAGAGCAAACCGAAACCCAAGCACAAGGCCGTCGCCAGCCATAAGAATTCCGGCGAAGTGCGCCACTACGAAAGCCTGCCCGAAGTGCGCAACTACGTGGATGGTCTGGTAGAGCGCGATGGCTTCCAGCGGGACGAACTCCTCGCCCTGTTTGCCAAGGCCCGTTTCCAGCCCGCCGTCATCCGCGCCATATTGCCCCCCAGCAGCCCCCGCCAGCGCTCCTGGCAGTCCTACCGCGCCCGCTTCATCGAACCCATCCGCATCAAGGCCGGCCTCAAGTTCTGGGACGAATACGGCGACACCCTGCAACGGGCCGAACAACGCTTTGGCGTCCCCGCTGAAATCATCGCCGCCATCATCGGCGTCGAAACCATCTACGGCCGCAACACCGGCAACTTCGAAACCTTCTCCGCCCTCACCACCCTCGCCTTCGACTACCCGCCCCGGGCCGATCTGTTCAAGCGCGAACTGGAAGCCCTGCTGCTCCTGGCCCGGGACGAAAAGCGTTCGCCCCTTTCCTACCAGGGCTCCTACGCCGGCGCCCTGGGCCTGCCCCAGTTTCTACCCAGCAGCCTGCGCAACTGGGCCGTCGATTTCAACGGCGACAACGCCATTGACCTCACCGAACCCGTGGATGCCATCGGCAGCGTCGCCCGCTTTTTGGCCGAACACGGCTGGGAAAAGAACGGCCCCATCTACGCCCCCGCCCAGATACAGGAAGGCCCCGGCATCGACGCTCTGCTGGCCGAAGGCATCGCCCCCAAGCGGCTACCCGATGAAATGCGCAGCTACGGCGTCATCATCGGCAACGCCCCCCAACGCCCCGCCGCCCTGATCGACCTCGTCACCCCCGACGACGACACCGAATACCGCCTCGGCTACCGCAATTTCTACGTCATCACCCGCTACAACCGCAGCAGCTTTTACGCGAGTGCGGTGATTGATTTGGCAGAGGCGCTGAAGGCAGGGCGGATGGGGCAATAAAAACTGTTCCTGAAACTCTGCTGGAGATTAGGTACCTATGCTGCATCTCTTCCAACTACCAGTGCTAGTCGCTATTTCGCTAGTCCTCTCGCTCGCAATTAGCCTTATTAAAGATTTCATGAGAGCTTTCTTCACACTACTGCTAATCCTTATTTCACCTTTTTGTATTGCAGCCGAGAGTGATACCGCTTGCTCATACCCAGCAAACGACTGGCCAGATGAAATTTGCTTAGCTGGTACCAAAGTGAGTTGCCAAGCACCACGCAATGGTGACGAGAAATTTCTTTGTCTTAGTGCCGAATCCAGCAAGGCCAATAACGAAATGGCGCGCCTCTACCAGAGGACTTTGTTGCTATTTGAACGTTCAAACACAAGCGAGGCAAATTACACAGAGGCGACCAAGGCGCTTATTGAATCGCAGCGTGCGTGGAATCAGTTCAGAACTATGCACTGCCTAATTCCAGCTGCTTTGAACACTTTGATTACTCCTAGTCGCCGTGGGCAGATGGTTATCTCTTGTGAACTTGATCTCACCAAGAGTCGCATCAAAGACCTCAATGCACTCCAACAACTGCCCTAACCCAACAACAAAGACAAAGGGCAGAGCTGATTTCAGCTTCTAACCCGACCTACCTCCCCGACGCTTATCCTTCACGCCCCTGCAACTAACCCTGCATCCGACAATTTCCCCGTGCCCCCCGCCCTCCTTTACCAATCCCTCGCCGACCGCATCGCCGCCACCATCGAAGCAGGCACCCTGCGTCCCGGCGAGCGTCTGCCCTCTGTACGGCAGGCATGTGCTGCCCAGGAAGTCAGCCCGGCCACGGTGTTGCAGGCCTATGCGCTGCTGGAGGCCCGGGGGCTGATCGAAGCGCGGCCCCGGTCTGGTTACTACGTTCGGGCCCGCATCGGCAGCCGCTTGGCGGAGCCGGAGATGAGCCGACCTGTGGGCGCTTCCACGGCCCTGGATGTGAGCGATTTCATTTTCGAGATTCTCGAATCGGTGCGCGACCCGGACGTGGTGCCCCTGGGTTCCAGCTTTCCCAGCCCCTATCTTTTTCCCCTCGACAAGCTGGCCCGTTTTCTTGCGGCCAGTGCCCGCCATCTGGACCCGCGCAGTACGGTGACCGACCTGCCGCCGGGCAATGAAGAACTGCGGCGCCAGATCGCCCTACGCTATCTGGCGGCGGGGGCCGATGTGGCCCCGGCGGAAATCGTCATCACCTCCGGCGCCATGGAAGGGCTCAATCTCTGCATCGAGGCGGTGACCCGGCCCGGCGATCTGGTGGTGATCGAGTCGCCCTGTTTTTACGGCGTGTTGCAGGCCATCGAGCGGCGCGGGCTGAAGGTGATCGAGATTCCCACCCATCCCCGGGACGGCATCGACCTCAACGCCCTGGCCGACGCCCTGCGCCACCACCCGATCAAAGCCTGTCTGGCCATGCTGAATTTCCAGAATCCCCTGGGCAGCCTGGTGCCGGACGACAAGCGGCGGGCCTTGATTGCCCTGCTGGCCAAGCACAAGGTGCCCCTGATCGAGGACGACGTTTACAGCGAGCTGTACTTCGGCCCCGAGCGGCCTTTGGTCAGCAAGTCCCTCGACACCTTGGGCGAGGTGCTGCACATATCTTCCTTCGCCAAATGTCTGGCGCCGGGCTATCGCGTCGGCTGGGTGGCAGCGGGCCGTTATGCGGAGCGGATTCGGCGCCTGAAGATTTCGTCCAGCATCGCCACCAACATTCCCGCCCAGGCGGCCCTGGCGGATTACCTCAAGCACGGCGGTTTCGAGAACCACCTGCGCCACCTGCGAGCCACCTTGGCCGCCCAGGAAGCCCAAGTGGTGGCCAAGGTGGAACAGGTTTTCCCCGCCGGTACTCGCCTCGCCCGGCCCCGGGGCGGTTATTTCCTCTGGATCGAACTGCCCGCCCAGGTCGATGCCCTGGCCCTGCACCGGCAAGCCTTGGCCCAGGGCATCAGCATCGCTCCGGGACCGATCTTTTCGGCCAAGCGGGAATTCGGCAACGCCATACGGCTAAATTTCGGGCATCTTTGGTCATCGCGAATTGATGAAGCGATGGAGACGTTGGGAGCCTTGTTGCGTTGAAATGAAAGCCCGCTAACGGCTAGGAAGAGGCGTTGCCTTTTGAGCTACATAATGACCATTTGCGCGCGAACTTACTCTCCGCGCATCGTCACTTTGCCAACTGGAGTTTCTCATCCGCAAGCTGGGTCTGCTCAAGTAACCGCTTGCGGACAGCTGTTTCAATCCCTGCATGCAGTGGCTCCCCATCCTTCTTTAGCTTGTCCCAGGCCTCACGGATCATTTTGTAGTCCTTGAAGTTGGAATGATGGTTGCCAATGTCGAACGAGATTAGTGCTTCCCATACGACTTGCACTAACTTGTTGAGTTGCTCTCGCAGGTCGTCAGGAAGGAAGATCGAATTTACTTTGAGAAATTTGTCGGCAGCAGTCAGCGCGCTGTGTACCTTGCTGTAGCGCATTCGCGTATCTATTTCCTGCCAGACTTCGTCCCTGCTGCCCGCCGGCGTGTTACGAATCTGCTCTTTTTGCGTTTCCCACAGTAACTCTTGTTTCGACAGAAACTCTTCCATATGCGACTCTGACATGCGCTGCAGCGAGGTGTAGGACTGCATTGGAGCGCACAACCAGCACGCAAGGCCGTAAGCATCCCCGATTTTCTCCCACGCTTCCGGGATGACCTTGAATTCACGCTCCTGTAGCTTGAGCGAGCCCTGGATCACAGTGTCCAGCTTAGCCTTAATCCGTTGCAGTTCTTTGGCCTGTTCGTGCTCGAATACCTTCTGACGCTTTGCGAAATGGGCATCAACCCAACGCTCGGCGGTCTTCTGAGCTACGAGCCAGAAAAGCCCAGCAGAGACGCCGCCATAGAAGAAAAAGCGGCCGAGGTACTGGGTGAACTCGTCGAATGTCATTGCCTCCCCCTATGGATTGTCTTATCGGCGGTTCAGGTAACGATCGGACCTGATTCTCGGCAATGTAGCACTTCGTCAGAGTATCCATTCTTGGCGAAGGTTCACTTTCACTTTAGGTGAGTATCGTCTTAGGTGCAGATTCAAACGTTCGCCTGCATTCGCCAGATACCCATCTGACGTACCAGCCAGTTCCAACATTTTGAATTGCCTAACCAAGGACTGTGAATACGGGTAGCGCCCCATCTGTTCTGGTAGTTTTTCAAACAAACTGAATCTGTTCCGATTCCTCCCGAATCGCTCTAATGGCCACCATTCCATCCTCGGAGGTTTGCCATGAGCACCACCCATCCCCTGCGTTTCCAGCCCCTTGGGGCCAACGGAAAGATCCAGGCCCGCAGTACCAGTGGCCGTTACAACACCTTGCGCTGGGCCATGGTGGCCCTCACCCAACTGGTGTTCTACGGTCTGTGCTGGCTGGACTGGGGCGGGCGTCAGGCGGTGCTGTTCCATCTGGACGGTCGCAAGTTCTACTTTTTCGATCTGGTGCTGTGGCCCCAGGACGTGCTTTATCTAGCCCTGCTGCTGATCATTTCTGCCGCCGGGCTGTTTGCCGTCACCGCTGTGGCGGGGCGTTTGTTCTGCGGCTTTGCCTGTCCGCAAACGGTCTATACCGCCCTTTTCATGGGCATCGAATCCCGCATCGAAGGGGATCGCATGGCCCGGCTCAAGCTGGATGCCTCGCCCTGGAACGCCGAAAAAATCCTGCGGCGGGGCGGCAAGCATCTGGCCTGGCTGGCCGTTGCGGGCTGGACCGGCGTCACCTTCGTCGGCTACTTCACCCCCATCCGCGAACTGCTGCCCACCCTCGGTCATCTTGGCAGCGGCCCCTGGGAAACCTTCTGGGTGCTGTTCTACGCCGGTTTCACCTACATGCAGGCCGGTTTCCTGCGGGAACAGGTGTGCCAGCACATGTGTCCCTATTCCCGCTTTCAGGGCGTGATGTTCGATCCGCAAACCATCAACGTCGGCTACGACGTGCAACGGGGCGAACCCCGCGGCGCCCAGCGCAAGGAAGTGCCCGCCGGTGAGAACAAGGCCCAGGGCGACTGCGTGGATTGCACCCTCTGCGTCCAGGTCTGCCCCACGGGCATCGACATCCGCAACGGCCTGCAATACGCCTGCATCAGTTGCGGCCTCTGCATCGACGCCTGCAACAAGGTGATGGACAAGATCGGCGCACCCCGGGGCCTGATCCGCTTCGACAGCAACGACCGGCTGGAAGGCAACAAGGCCAGCGTGTTCCGCTTCTGGCGCCCCCGGGTGATCGCCTACACGGCCCTGCTGGCAGCCATGGCCGTGGCCTTGGTGGCGGGCCTGGCCCAACGCATTCCGCTACGGGTGGACGTGCTGCGGGAACGCAACGCCCTGGCCCGGGAAGTGGAGAACGGCTGGGTGGAAAACATCTACACGGTGAAGCTGATCAACATGGCCGAAACGCCCCGCCGCTTTCAACTGGCCGTGAGCGGTCTGCCCGAAGCCCACATTGCTGGCGCGACGGAAGTAGCCGCCGCCGGTGGCGAGGTGACATCCCTGGTGGTGGCAGTGCGGGCCCATCCCGACGGCAACGACCGCCACTCCCAGCCCATCACCCTCAAAGTGAATGCGCTGGATGACCCGGCCCGGGTGCAGGTACAAGAAAAAACCGCCTTCCTGCTGCCCTGATCGCGCCCCGCCCCAACGAGAGAATTGAGAGAACAGTCATGTACCTTTACGACGAAAAAGACCAGCGCCTGATCGAAGAAAGGGTTACCCAGTTTCGCGGCCAGATGCAGCGTTACCTGGCGGGCAAATTGGCGGAGGACGACTTCCGCCCCCTGCGCCTGCAAAACGGCCTCTATGTGCAACGCTATGCCCCCATGCTGCGGGTGGCGATTCCCTACGGCATGCTGTCCAGCCAGCAACTACGCACCCTGGCCCGGGTCGCCCGGGACTACGACCGGGGTTACGGCCACTTCACCACCCGGCAGAACATCCAGTTCAACTGGCCCCGGCTGGAGGATGCGCCGGAGATTCTGGCCCAGTTGGCCGCGGTGCAAATGCACGCCATCCAGACCTCGGGCAACTGCATCCGCAACGTCACCACCGACGTGCTGGCCGGCGTCGCCGCCGACGAACAGGTGGACCCGCGCCCCTATTGCGAACTGCTGCGCCAGTGGTCCACCCTCAACCCGGAATTCGCCTATCTGCCACGCAAGTTCAAGATCGCCGTCAGCGGCGCCAAGGGCGACCGAGCGGCCACGGCCTTTCACGACATCGGCGCCCACGCCCGTCTCAACAGCGACGGCGAAATCGGCTTCCGTATTTTTGTCGGCGGCGGCATGGGCCGCACGCCCATGGTGGGCAAGGTGTTGCGGGACTTCCTGCCCCGGGCCGAACTGTTCAATTACTGCGAAGCCATCCTGCGGGTGTACAACCAGTACGGCCGCCGCGACAACAAGTACAAGGCTCGGATCAAGATATTGGTGAAGGAACTGGGGACGGAACAATTCCAGGCCGAAGTGGAGGCGGAATGGCGCCATCTGCAAGGGGGCAGCGGCACCATCAGCGACCAGGCCTTTGCCCGCATCCAGGCTCGCTTCAGTCACCCGCGCTACGACATTGCCGAAGCGAAGCATCCTTATCCCAACGGTGAAGGGGAACAGGAATTCCAACGCTGGCTCCAGCAAAACGTCCAGCCTCACCGGGTGCCGGGTTACGCCATCGTCACCCTTTCCCTCAAGGCCGCCGACAGTCCGCCGGGGGATTTGACCGCCGACCAGATGGAAGGTGTGGCCACCCTGGCCGAGCGTTACAGCCAGGGCGAAGTGCGGGTCAGCCACGAGCAGAATCTGGTGCTGGCCGCCGTGCCCAACCGGGTGTTGCACGCACTGTGGCAGGAAGCCGTCGAACTGAAACTCGCCACCGCCAATATCGGCCTTCTGACGGACATGATCTGCTGCCCCGGCGGCGATTTCTGCTCCCTGGCCAATGCCCGTTCCCTGCCTGTGGCGGAAGCCATCGCCCTGCGCTTTGCCGATCCGGCAGAACTGCAAGACATCGGCCCCCTGCGCCTCAACGTGTCCGGCTGCGTCAATGCCTGCGGCCACCATCATGTGGGTCACATCGGCATTCTCGGCGTGGACAAGAACGGCGAGGAACGCTTCCAGGTCAGCCTGGGCGGGCGCGAAGGGGAATTGAACGCCGTGGGCCGCATCGTCGGCCCCTCCTTCGCTGCACCAGAAATGCCCCGGGTGATCGCCACCCTGACCGATACCTATAGCCAGTTGCGCCAGGACGGCGAAGCCTTTGTGGACACCTGCCACCGGATCGGCATCGAACCCTTTAAACAAGGCCTGTACGGAGACAATCCATGAGCGCCCCGACCAGCACGCTGACCGCAAGCACCGGCCTGCTTTTGCGCCAGGGGGAAATCCAAACCGATGGGTGGCGGCTGATCACGGACGAAAACCTAGGCAAGCTTCGCTCTGGAGAAAAGCTCATCCTGCCCCTGCAGAGATGGCTCACTGAAGGCAACCATGAAAGCGGCGTCTGGCTCGACAGTCACGAAACCGTGGAGCCGCTGCTGGACGCGCTAACCACCATCCCCGTGATCGCCCTGCGCTTCCCGCTGTTCACCGATGGCCGCGCCTACAGCCAGGCCCGGCTGCTGCGCCAGCGTTACGGTTACCGGGGAGAAATACGGGCCATCGGCGATGTGCTGCGGGACCAGTTGGCCTACATGGCTCGCTGCGGTTTTGATGCCTTTGCCCTGCGTGAGGACCAGGAACCACAGGAATGCCTGGCGGCACTGACCGAGATATCCATTAGGTATCAAGAATAAGGCACACTGACGCTTCCCGTGGCGGAGGCCAACACCTTGGCGACGGAGATACCTATAAGAAACAACTGGCAGAGAGAGCATCGTCATGAGCACAACATCCGCAGCGCCGGCCGCAACCGGTTTATTGTCCGAACGCCTTCGCGGTTATCTGGCCGCCTGTGTCGTGGTGCTGTGCTGGTCCGGCTTCAACATCGTTTCCCGCTTCGGCAGCAAGGGCGTGTTCACCCCCTTCGACCTGGCCGCCATGCGCTTCGGCGTTTCCGGCGCGATTGCCCTGCCCCTGTTCATGTCCTGGGTGCCCATGCGGCAATGGCCCCGCTATCTGGCCATCGCCTGTCTCGGCGGTCTGGGCTACGGCGTACTGGTCTATTCCGGTTTCGCCTTCGCACCCACGGCCCATGCCGGCGTGTTCGTAAACGGCGGTATTCCTTTCTGGACCATCACCCTGGTGACCGCCATGGCCGGCTGGAAGATTCAGCGCCACATGGTCATTTCCCTGGCGCTATCCTCCTGCGGGCTGATCCTGATCAGCTTCGACAGCCTGTTCCACGCCCAGCAGGAAGGCACCTGGATCGGTGACATTCTCTTTCTCACCGCGGCCCTTTCCTGGGCCGTCTTCGGTCTGCTGATGCGCCACTGGCAACTGCGCCCGCACCTGGCCATCCTCGGCTTGGCCAGCTTCTCCTGTGTGATCTACCTGCCGGTCTATCTGCTCTGGCTACCCAAGACCATCGCCACCGCGCCGGCCTTCGACATCGGCCTGCAGTGCGTCTATCAGGGCGTCGTCGCAGCCCTGCTGGCGGGCTGGATGTACAGCTACGCCAACCTGAAGATCGGCGCTGCTTCTGCCTCCATGATGCTGGCCCTGGTGCCCGGAATCTCCGCCCTCGGCGCTGTGCCCATTCTTGGCGAAGCCCTGACCATCACCATCGCCGCCGGCATTCTGTTCGTGTCCTGTGGAGCCTTGCTGGGGGCACTGCCGGCCCAGAATGCCCAGGCAATTTTGAGTCGGCTGACGGGGCGCTAGCACCCGGGCTTACCGGCGCCGACTGACTTCAAACTCAGCAAAAACTCAATCGGCCTTGCCGCAAGCAGCAGCGATCAAGACCTCCGCCGCCGGAGCCAGGGCCGCGAGTACATGGTTATCCGCAGCACAGGTCTGGCTGGCGGTATAGGCCCCTTCGATCAGCAACAACAACATGCGCGCCAACCCCGGGGCATCCTTGGCATTGGCGGCCTCGGCCAATTCCTGTAATTGCGTCAGCAAGCGGGTCTTGTTGGCGGCCACGGCCTGCCGGGCCGGATGGCTGCGATCGGGAAACTCGGCGGCGATGTTCACGAAAGGACACCCCCGATAATCGGGTCGTTGCGCCCGCTTGGCCAGATCTGCCATGAACTGCAGCAACTGTTGCTTCGGCGCGCCCGGATGCTTGGCCAGGCTGGCGTCGAAATAGCTCCAGAATTTTTCATCGCGGCGGGCCAGGTAGTGCAGCAACAGGCCGTCCTTGGATTCGAACTGGCGGTAGAGGCTCATCTTGTTCACCCCGGCCCGCTTGACCACCGTATCCACCCCCACGGCCCGGGCACCTTCGCGATAAAACAACTCGTCCACCGCCGCCAGTATCTGGCTCTGGGCATCGGCAGCAGCGGTCACCTTGCGTTCGGTTTTGGGCGTAATCATGGTTTTGGTAAAAACATCCAGCAGGAAAAAGCGAAGTCACTATTGACATGTTACCGAGCGGTACATACCATGGCAAGCCAATGTTACCGACTGGTAACAAAATAACGAAAAGCCCCGGCAAGGAGAGCCCCATGACGCCCCCCACTTCATTTCTGGCCCGACGGATAGACGGACGATTCCACTATGCCTGGGTGGCGGTGGTTGTTGCGTTTCTGGTGATGCTGATCACCGCCGGCACCCGGGGCACCCCCAGCATCATGATCGTGCCCCTGGAAAAAGCCTTCGGCTGGAGCCGCACCGAAATCTCCGCCGCCCTTTCCATCAACCTGGCCCTGTTCGGCCTGATGGGGCCTTTCGCCGCAGCAGCCATGGAACGTTACGGCCTGCGTCGCACGGTGCTGACCGCCCTCTCCATTCTGGCCGCTGCCATTGCCCTATCGAGCCTGATGCAGGAAAGCTGGCATCTGTGGCTGCTGTGGGGCGTAGTGGTGGGCTGTGCCACCGGCGCCACCACCACGACCTTTGGCGCGACCGTGGTGAGCCGCTGGTTCAAAACCCGGCGCGGCCTGGCCATGGGCTTGCTGACGGCCAGCGCGGCCACCGGGCAACTGATCTTCCTGCCCCTGCTGGCCTCCGTGACGGAAAACTACGGCTGGCGACCGGTGGTGTTGATCGTGGCCGCTGTCGCCCTGGCGATTTTGCCTTTGGTCTATTTCTTCCTGCCGGAACGCCCCGCCGCCCTGAAGCTGCACCTCTACGGCGAACCTGCCGATGCGCCCCTGGTGGAAGCGGAGCCCCACAAGAATCCCATCGCCATGGCGCTAGGCGCCCTGAGCCGGGCGGTGAAGGTGCGGGAATTCTGGCTGCTGTTTTTCAGCTTTTTCATTTGCGGCGCCAGTTCCAACGGCTACATCGGCACCCACTTCATCGCCATGTGCGGCGACTACGGTATCGGCCCGGTGGAAGGGGCCGGCATTCTGGCGGCCATGGGCGCCCTGGATTTGCTGGGGACCACGGGCTCGGGATGGTTGTCAGACCGCTACGACAACCGGGTGCTGCTGTTCTGGTACTACGGCCTGCGCGGTTTAGCCCTGATCTACCTACCCTACGCCTTTGGCTTCAGCTATTTCGGCCTGCCGGTGTTCGCGCTGTTCTATGGTTTGGACTGGATTGCCACGGTGCCGCCCACCCTGCGCCTGACCAATGACATCTTTGGTTTTCGCGATGCGCCCATCGTTTTCGGCTGGATTTTCAGCGGCCATCAACTGGGCGCCGCCAGTGCCGCCTTACTCGGCGGGATGCTGCGCAACAACCTGGGCAACTACACCGCTGCCACCATGATTTCCGGCAGTCTCTGTTTGCTTGCAGCAGTCATGGTTTTGCAGATCAAACGGCCCGGAACCAACAAGCTGGTGCCGGCCTGAGGCGAAGCTCCTGCGGCCCTGAACGTCGGAAACTCAGGCATTCAGGCTGCGGGGTGCTGCGGATGTGGCAGCACTACCGATACTGGCACCGATGCGCTCCACCAGACTGAGCCGGGGCTGGCTGTGAACCTGGGCCCGGTCCAGGGTCAGGTAGCGCAGACAGGTGACTCGCAGGAACGAGGAGAAGTTGTCCACCTCGCCACGGAACTCCACGATTTCGTTATAGAGCTTGGCGATCAACTGATTGGTGGTCATGCCCTCCCCCGCGGCCAGTTCAGCGAGGATGTCCCAGAACAGATTCTCCAGACGAATCTTGCTCACCGCCCCGTGTATGCGCAGGGAGCGGGAACGGGATTCGTAGAGGATGGGGTCGGCCTTGACGTAGATTTCGCACATGGTCCCTCCGAAAAACGGCAAAGGGGAAACTCAGTATTGGCAACACAGATTGCTGACGATTGCCACGCTCCGGGGAAAGCCCGCTGAGCAGGCGCCCCGGAACAGGCAGGGTATTACAGTTCGATGCGGGTGCCCAGCAGTACCAGGAACTTCGCCAGCCAGGCGGGATGAGCGGGCCAGGCGGGAGCCGTCACTAGATTGCCGTCCACATGGGCCTGATCGACGGGGATGTCCACAAACTTGCCACCAGCCAGGGCCACTTCCGGGCCGCAGGCGGGATAGGCGCTGCAACCCAAGCCGTTGATAACGCCAGCCGCAGCCAGCAATTGCGGGCCATGACAGACCGCGGCGATGGGCTTTTGCGCCTTGGCAAAGTAGCGCACGATCTCCAGCACTTCGGCGTTGAGGCGCAAGTACTCGGGAGCGCGGCCACCGGGGATCAGCAGGGCATCGTAATCGGCCGCCTTGATGGTGGCGAACTCGGCATTGAGGGTGAAGTTGTGACCAGGCTTTTCGCTATAGGTCTGGTCGCCCTCGAAATCGTGGATGGCGGTGCGAATCTGATCACCGGCCTTCTTGCCCGGACACACGGCATGGACCGTATGGCCCACCATGAGCAGGGCCTGGAAGGGCACCATGGTTTCGTAGTCTTCGGCGTAATCGCCGACCAGCATCAAAATCTTCTTGGCAGCCATGTCACTCACCTCTGTTTGTTTTTTGGTTTGTGTTGCAGTGTCTCTGTTGTAGGTCTGGGGGTGCGCCCCTTGGGGTTGGGGGTGAGACATTCTGTAACGGAGAGAGAGGGGGCAGGTAGCACCGGAGTGCTACAGGCCAAAATTATTGGCGTTGCAAACTTAGCCGTGGGCGGATGCAGTTTCTGCCTGCCGGGGAGCGAAGCGTTCCAGCACATGGACCGTCATGCCCTTGGCCAATTCTTCCTCGCCGAAGAAGACCGTGCCGATGCCATCCTTGCCCAGCAAGACCGACTCATCTTCACTGTGGGTGCGCAACACAATCTCGATAGCGGGATTGAGGGCCCGGGCAGTATCGGCCATCTGCCGGACATTGATGGTGTCCGGCGTGGCAATGACGAGCATAGCGGCGTTGGCGATGTGGGCCTGAATCAGCACGGCCGGATCAGAGGCATCCCCCGAGACGGAGGGCAAACCTTTCTTGCGCAAATCCTCCACCACTTCGCGGTTCTGTTCGGCCACCACATAGGGGATACCCCGCTCGTCCAATGCAGCAGCAATGCGCCGCCCGACCCGGCCATAACCCACCAGAACCACTTGCCCCTCCAGGTATTTCCGTTCGGTCGTCATGGGCAACTCGGCATAGGGATCTTGTCGCTGCTCAAGGCGGCGGACCAAGGGGGAATGCTTGAGCAACCAGCGCCCCAGGGGCTTGGTGGCCGAGAGCAAAAAGGAATTCAGAGCAATGGAAATCAACACACCCGCCAGCACCAGATTCATCCCTTCAGGCGGCAGCAAACCCAAGGACCGCCCCAGCCCGGCCAGGATGATGGAGAACTCGCCGATCTGGCCCAGGCTGGCGGCAATGGTCAAGGCGGTGTTGAGGGGATACCGCAGGGAGAGGATCAGGGCCAGGGCCGAAAAACCGTTGCAGAAAACAATCACGGCCACGACGCAGAGTACATGCAGGGGCTGCTCGATCAGGATGGCGGGATTGAACAACATGCCCACCGAGACAAAAAACAGCACCGAAAAAGCATCCCGCAAAGGCAGGGATTCCTGGGCAGCCCGATGGCTGAACTCGGACTCCCGCATCACCGTGCCGGCGAAGAAGGCACCCAGGGCAAAGGAAACGCTGAACAGGGCCGATGCTCCGTAGGCGATACCGATGGCCGTGGCGATGACGGAGAGGGTGAACAACTCGCGGGAGCCGGTGCGGGCCACTTGCCACAACAGCCAGGGCAGCACACGCCGGCCGACAATCAACATCAGGGCGATGAAGGCCGAAACCTCGAACAGGGTTTTGCCGATGGTCATCCACAGGGGCGCAGCATCAGTGGCCGGTGCAAGCGCATCAACGGGAACAACCGAACCGCCCAGCACGCCGGCCAGGGGCGGCAGGAGCACCAGCACCATGACCGTCACCAGATCCTGAACCACCAGCCAACCCACGGCGACGCGGCCGTTCATGGTCTCCATCTGCTTGCGGGCTTCCAGGGATTTGAGCAGCACCACGGTACTGGCGCAGGACAGGGACAAACCGAAGACCAGGGCACTGCCCACAGTCCAGCCCCAGAGCCAGGCCATCACCGTGCCCAGCAAGGTGGCCGTGCCCATCTGCACCAGGGCACCGGGAACCGCAATGCGCCGGACCGACAGCAGATCACTGGGCGAAAAATGCAGGCCCACGCCGAACATCAGCAACATGATGCCGATCTCGGACAACTGGGAAGCAATGTCCACATCTGCCACAAAGCCCGGAGTCGCCGGGCCGATGAGCACTCCGGCGAGCAGGTAGCCGACCAGGGCTGGCACTTTGATCCGCTCGGCAATGAAACCAAGAATCAGGGCGGTACCAAAGGCGGAAGCAATGGTGGTAATGAGGCTGATGTTATGGGGCATGAGGCAGACAGAAAGAGTTAATACAGGCTGACCCACTTATTACCACGAGGTTCCGGCTCTCATGCCAAATTAATGAAAATTGGCCAAATCCATGACCCTCGGACGAGCCCCACGGCCGACGGATTTCATGGCAAACTTTGCCCATGAACGCCCTCCTCTCCCTCCGCCGATGCCGACGCCCAATTCCCCCAGAGGGAACCGTGCGGCTATGCCGGGACAAGAAAGAGACGGGACGATGAATATCCCGAGACTTCTTCCCGCAACGAATTTTTCGTAAAAGGCCACGGTTCCCCCCGTGGCCTTTTTTGTTTTGCTTTGCCGTTTTTTTTAAAACCCTTGTAACTGGAGCCTCGCATGACCACCGCCCTGCCCGATACCGATGCCCTGATGTGGATTACCGCCCGCCCCAACCTGCACTTTGTGCAAGGCCAGGGCGCCTGGCTGACAGATCATCAGGGCAAGCGATATCTGGATTTCGTTCAGGGCTGGGCGGTGAACTGTCTTGGTCATTGCCCGCCCCAGATCCAGCAAGCCCTGGCCGACCAGGCCGGCAAGCTGATCAACCCCAGCCCGGCGTTTTTCAATGAACCTTCGGCCCGGCTGGCACGGCTGCTGACGGAACACTCCTGCTTTGACCGGGTATTCTTTGCCAGCACCGGCGCCGAGGCCAACGAAGGGGCCATCAAGCTGGCGCGCAAATGGGGGCAGAAGTTCCGCAATAACGCCTTCGAGATCATCACCTTTGAAAACAGTTTTCACGGCCGCACCCTGGCCACCATGTCCGCCTCGGGCAAACCCGGCTGGGACCGGCTGTTCGCCCCTCAGGTAGCGGGGTTTCCCAAGGCCCGGCTGAACGATCTGGAATCGGTGGAAGCCCTGATCGGTCCCCAGACGGCAGCCGTAATGCTGGAGCCGATCCAGGGCGAAGGCGGCGTGATTCCGGCCCATCCGCAATTCCTCAAAGCCCTGCGCCAACTGACGGAAGCCCAGGGCATCCTGCTGATCGTCGATGAGGTCCAGACCGGCGTGGGTCGTACCGGCAAGCTCTTCGCCTACGAACACGCCGGCATCACGCCGGACATCATGACCCTGGGCAAGGGCATCGGCGGAGGCGTGCCGCTATCGGCCTTGCTGGCAAGGGAAGCGGTGTGTTGCTTCGAGGCCGGCGACCAGGGCGGCACCTACAACGGCAACCCCTTGATGACGGCGGTGGGACTGGCGGTACTGGAAACCATAGTGGCTCCCGGCTTCCTCGATCAGGTCGTGGCTAACGGCGAATATCTTTCCCAGGGCCTGCTGCATCTGGCGGAAGAAACCGGCCATGAAGGGGAACGGGGCAGCGGCCTGTTGCGGGCCCTGGTTTTGGCCGATGAGCGGGGGCCGGCTTTGGTGGAAGCCGCCCGTAATCTGTCACCAGAAGGTTTGCTGCTCAATGCACCCCGTCCCAACCTGATCCGCTTCATGCCGGCGTTGAACGTAAGCCGGGAGGAAATCGACCGGATGCTGGAAATGTTGCGGCAGCTTCTGACCTGACCTGTCAGCAAAATCCGGAGGTCAGACAGACATCGGATTTTGCTGATTTTGCAGCGATCAGAAGTAGCGCGCGAGGTAGTGCCGAGCCAGCTCTCCCGAGCCCATGGGCTTGGAGAAAAAGAACCCTTGAAACTCGTCGCAGCCCAGGGCTTCCAGGTGTTCCCGTTGGCTCTCGGTTTCCACCCCTTCGGCCACCACCTTGAGGCCCAGGCTGTGGCCGAGCAGGATGATGAGCTTGGTGATGTCGGTTTCCAGGGGATGCAGTTCAAGATTGCGGACGAAGGTGCGGTCGATCTTGAGGATGTCCACCGGGAAGCGCTGCAGGTAGCTGAGGGAAGAATAGCCGGTGCCGAAATCGTCAATGGCCAGCCGGATACCTTTCGACTTGAAATCGTTCAGCACGTCGATGGAGCGATCAATGTCGTCGATCAACATGCTTTCTGTCAGTTCCAGTTCCAGGTATTCCGGCGGCAAACCGGTTTCTTCCAGAATGGCCATCACCCGCTCCACCAGATCGGGTTGTTTGAGGGAACGGGCAGAAAGGTTGACCGCCATCTGCATGGCCGGATAGCCCGCCACGCGCCAGGCCACAGCCTGTTGGCAAGCGGTACGGAGCACGAATTCGGTGATGGGTTCAATCAGGCCGGTGTCTTCCGCCAGACCGATGAAACGATCCGGCGTCACGGTGCCATGTTCGCTGCTGAACCAGCGCAGCAGTGCTTCGACGCCGAGGGGATAACCGGCGCTGTCCACCTTGGGCTGGTAGAACACTTTGAGTTCGTCCCGCTCCAAAGCGCGACGCAGACTGCCTTCCAGACTGACCCGCTCCACCGCCAGCTCGTTGAGGCGCCGGGTGAAGAACTGGAAGTTGTTGCGACCACTTTCCTTGGCCAGATACATAGCCGCATCGGCGTGCTGGATCAGGGACTGAGGATCGCCACCATCCGAGGGATACAGGCTCAGGCCGATACTGCAGGTAACGCAGAGTTCCTGCCCTTCCAACACCATGGGCCGCTGGATTTCCTTCAACACCCGGTCGATGACCTTCACCACTGAAGTGACCTGATAGTGATTGTTGAGGATCAGCACGAACTCATCGCCACCATAGCGGGCGACGGTATCGCCACCGCGCAGTGCCCCCTGGAGACGCAGGGCGATTTCAATCAGCAGTTCGTCGCCGGCCTTGTGGCCCAGGCTGTCGTTGATGTACTTGAAGTTGTCCAGGTCGATAAAAGCCACGGCGGCAAAGTAGCCGTTACGGTCCGCCTGGCTGATGGCCTGCTTGAGCCGGTCGGTGAACAAGGTACGGTTGGGCAGGCCGGTGAGCAGGTCGTGGCTGGCCTGATGCTCCAGTTGTTCCTGATAACGCTTGGTCTCGGTGATGTCCTGCACCGTGCCTTCGTAGTAGAGGAACGCACCATCGGGGCCGTGAACCGCGTGGGCGTTCTCGGCGATCCAGATCACCGTGCCATCGTGGCGCCGTACTTGTGCCTCGAAGCCCTGTACCGCACCCTGCTCGGCCATGATCTGCTGGAAGCGGGCCCGGCTGGTGGTATCCACATAGAGCTGGGAACCGATGTTCTGCAGGGCCGTAATCAGTTCCCCAGCGGTGTCATAGCCGTAGATGCGGGCCAAAGCCGGATTGGCGTTGAGATAGTGACCGTCGGCGGTGGTCTGGAAAACCCCTTCGCTGGAGTTTTCAAAAATGCTGCGGTAACGGGCTTCGGCAGAAGCCAGATCGTGCTGGGCCTGAACCTGTTCGGTGATGTCCTCGACAAAGCCTTCCAGCACCAGGCGGCCGGTTTCATCGGTCACCTGGGCGCCCCGCTCCGCCACCCAGCAAATGGTGCCGTCGGCCCGGGTAATCCGGTACTCGACCCGATAGCGACGGTTGGCCGCAATGGCTGCCGTGATGACTTCGCGGACCTTGGCCCGGTCACCGCTATCGGTGATGTTTTCGTAGGAGATGTCCCGGTTCAGCACCAAGGCTTCGGGGGCATAGCCGGTCAGTTGATAGCAGCCACTGCTGACGAACAGCATGGTCCAGTGGGCATCCATCTGGCAGCGAAAGATCATGCCGTCCAGGTTGTTAACCAGCGTTTGCAACACCCGCGCCGGGTTCATCCGCAGCTCGGCCGCCATCCAGGTACGGGCGAGTGGGGTGTCGTCGCAGGCAAAGTTTTCCATGAGCATTCTGAAATTCCGTCGAAGGGCGGAGTGTTGCCTTATGAGAGGATGAAATCAAGTTTTCTTAAGGCAACATCTGTGCCCCGCCACTGAAATGGCTTGATAAGCCCATGTTTTAAGTCACATTTGCCCCGGGATAGTGCGCAATCAAAATCTATCTTCAGTCATAGCACCAAAGCCGTGCCAACACTGGCCAAAGGGTTGCTGCCCGGAAACGGTGGCGATTTGACAGGGCCGGTATAATTTCGCGTTTTAATCCGCAGGCAGACATAAAAATGGAAGCAGAACGCATCAATGCCATCGAGAATCACCTCACCGGGCTGACCCAGCGCGGTGACGAACTGCGGAGGTATCTTTGACTTCGATGTCAAAGAAGAAAAGCTGACTGAACTCAACCGGGAGATGGAAGACCCGGCGATCTGGAACGATGCAGAAAAAGCCCAAGCCCTGGGCAAAGAAAAGAAGTCCCTGGAAGCCGTCGTATTGACCCTGCAAAATGTGCGTCAGCAGGTAACCGATGCCCGGGAACTGTTCGACATGGCCAAGGAAGAAGGCGACTTCGACACCCTGGAAGCCGTCGAAGCCGACCTGCAGAACGTGGAAACCGAAGTGGCGGGCCTTGAGTTCCGCCGCATGTTTGCCAATCCTGCCGACCCCAACAACTGCTTCATCGACATTCAGGCCGGTGCCGGCGGTACCGAAGCTTGCGACTGGGCCGGCATGCTGCTACGCCAGTACCTCAAGTACTGCGAAAAGAAGGGTTTCAAGACCGAGCTGCTGGAACAGACCGACGGCGACGTGGCGGGCATCCGCAGCGCATCCATCAAGGTGGAAGGCGATTACGCCTACGGCTTCCTGCGTACCGAAACCGGCGTGCACCGCTTGGTGCGCAAGAGTCCCTTCGACTCCTCCGGCGGCCGCCACACCAGCTTTGCCAGCCTCTATGTCTATCCCGAGATCGACGATTCCATCGAGGTGGAAATCAACCCGGCCGACCTGCGGGTGGATACCTTCCGCGCCTCCGGTGCCGGTGGTCAGCACATCAACAAGACCGACTCGGCGATCCGGATTACCCACGCGCCCTCGGGCATTGTGGTCCAGTGTCAGAACGACCGTTCCCAGCACCGCAACCGGGCCGAAGCCATGGCCATGTTGAAGTCGCGCCTCTACGAACTGGAACTGCGCAAGCGCCAGGCCGAAGCCGACAAGCTGGAAGCCGGCAAGACCGACGTGGGCTGGGGCCACCAGATCCGCAGCTATGTGCTGGACAATTCCCGCATCAAGGATTTGCGTACCGGCGTGGAAATCTCGAACACCCAGAAGGTGCTCGACGGCGACCTCGACCCGTTCATCCAGGCCAGCCTCAAACAAGGGGTGTAAGCCCTGCCGCACACCGGCCAGCCCGGTGTGCGCCTTTTCTTTGCGGACCTACGCCATGCCCCCCTTGCACCGTCTGCTGCTTGTTGTTCTGTCCCTGGCGACCACGCCGCTGCTGGCCATGGACTGGGTCAGCAACGAAATCCAATACCTGCAAAGCGACCACTACCGGGAGCCCGTCAACTCCCGTGATGTCAGCAAGCAGATCATCACTTTGCAGCACGCCAGCGGCTACAGCCTGGGCCGCAACTTTGCCTTTGTGGATATCCTCAAATCCGGCAATCAGGAACGGAACCTGAGCGGGCAGAGCGAAGCTCCTTCAGAAACCTACGGCGAGGCCTACACCACCCTGTCCCTGGGCAAGCTGACCCACAATCAATGGAGCTTCGGCCCCGTCAAGGATGTGGGCCTGACCGCCGGCATCAACGCGGGTAGCAAGAGCAGCCAGCTTCACCCGCAACCCCGGGTATACCTGGCCGGCGTCACCTTCGACTTCGACGTGCTCAAGGGCTTTTTCAATGTGGACGTGCTGGGCTACTGGGATCACGGTTGCTATCAGGGCACAAACACTTGCCCCAACTACAGCAACACCTATCAGGTCACCCCCTCCTGGTTCCTGCCCTTCAGCATCGGCAGCGTGGATGGCGAATTCACCGGCTTCATCGACTTCATCGGCTCCCGCGGTGTCGGCACCGTGGCCCAGGTGCTCACCCAGCCCCAAATCCGCTTTGACCTGGGCAAACCCTTCGGCCAGGCTGGCCGGGTTTATGGCGGCATCGAATACCAGTACTGGAAAAACAAGTTCGGTAACGACGGCGTCAACGAACATCACCCACAATTTTTGCTGCTGCTCAAGTTCTAGGCCACTATCGTGATCTTGAGGAATACAAGAAAGCGAACACCGCAACCCCTCCCGTCCTCCCCTTGTCAGGGGAGGAGCCTGCTGCTCAGAACACCTCTGCTTGAACTCCCCCCTGACAAGGGGGGCTGGGGGGGTTACGGTTTTCAATTCATGTTTGCCACTGTTTCTAAGGAGACCCCATGAGAATCCTCCGCTCCGCCCTGCTGCTTTCCTGCCTGTTCGCTGCGACGGCCCAGGCTGCCGACCTCAAGATCGGCATCGCCGAAGCCTTGACTGGCGGCGGCGCCCAGTACGGCGTGCCGATCCGCAACGGCTTCCAGTTAGCCGCCGATGAAATCAACGCCAAGGGCGGCATCAACGGCAACAAGATTTTGCTGGTGATCGAGGACGAACAGGGCAAGAAGGAAGAAGCCATCAACGTCTTCAAGAAACTGATCTTCCAGGACAAGGTGCTGATGATCTTCGGCCCCACCCTGTCCAATTCCATGTTCGCCGCCGGCCCTGTAGCCAACGGCGCCAAGGTGGTGGCCTTCGGCACCTCCAACACCGCCAACGGCATTACCGACATCGGCCCCTACATCTTCCGCAACTCGGTGATGGAATCCGACGTGCTGCCGGTGACCGTTGCCTCCGCCGTCAAGCACTACAAGCTAAAGAACGTGGCGGTGATCTACGGCAACGACGACGCCTTCACCAAGAGCGGCTACGACGCTTTCAAGAAAGCCCTGGAAGAGCAGAAGCTGCCCGTCACAACCACTGAAACCTACGTCAAGGGCGACGTGGATTTCAAGGCGCAACTGACCAAGATCAAGGGCACCAATCCCGACGCCGTGGTTTGTTCTTGCCTGGCTGAAGAAGCCGCCAACATCATGTTGCAAGCCCGGGGCCTGGGCCTCAAGGTGCCCTTCATCGGCGGCAACGGTTTCAACTCACCCAAGCTGTTTGAAATTTCCAAGCTGGCTGGCGAAGGCACCTTTGTCGGCAGCCCCTGGGCCAACACCAATCCGGCACCCGCCAACAAGAGCTTCATCGCGGCCTACCAGAAGAAGTACAACTTGGAACCCAACCAGTTCGCCGCGCAGGCCTACGACGCCCTCAACATTGCCGCTGCCGCCCTGAAGGACATCAAGCTGACGGGCGACATCACCACCGACCGGGAAGCCTTGAAAAACGCCCTGCCCAAGGTGAACATCACCGGCGCCACCGGCCCCTTCAAGTTCCGCTCTGCCCAGACCAAAACCGGCAAACCTGGTGGATGGGATGCCGACCAGAAGCCGTTTATCTATCTGGTGCAGGGTGGGAAATTCGGGCTGTACAACGGGAAGTAAAACCGATAAAACCAAACGAAAGGGCCGGGGTGGTGACACCCCGGCCCTTTTTATTTGATTTCCACCATCTGAGAATTCGATCGTGGTCTGCCCTCAATTATTTCACTTAAAGAAAGCACCATAGATTGCAACGCTGCCTAGAAATAACCATCCCGCAAGAAATACCGGGAAGTTTCTACAGAGACCTCGGATTCCAAAATACTTCCGCTCGATGCCAAGAAGCAATATTTCATCCACCCCGACCAACGAAGCCCTTCTAAGCTCACGTAATCTTTTGGGGAAATGCTTTTGCCCATACATCATGAATAAGAGCATAAAAAAAAGAGAAAGATCCGCCGTTATGTCAGGCCTAGGAGTACCGATACAAGAGATTCCGAGGCTGAATGACAAGAGGCCGACACCAACATTTAAAAATTCAGCCCACTTAGCGTATTCGTTTTCAATTTCTTCAATAGTTTCTTGCGTAATTTCTGCCACGATAATTTCCTGTAAGTAGCGAGCATAAAGAAAATGAAATCCGTACTTGTGCATTTACAAGTACATCTCCCTCTGACATTCGCATGAATTCTCTCCTAATGCAGCCCATCATTCAAGTCAAATGTCATTTCCACACCTCCCCCCCCTAAATCTCAGATATTTCTGATCTCTCGACAGGTTTTGATAAGTTGAAATAAAAAGGACCGAGGTGTCACCACCCCAGTCCTTTCCATTGAACTACTGATAGATAGGTTTTCTCAGCCTTTGACGAACTCGATAATCCCGGCCGGATTGGCCGTGACCTTGATGACATCCTTGGCGGCGAACTTGCCTTCGAGGATGGACTTGGCCAGGGGGTTTTCTATCCGTTCCTGAATCGCCCGCTTCAAGGGGCGGGCACCGAACACCGGATCGAAACCGGCTTTGGCCAGTTCCAGCAGGGCTGACTCGTCCACCTTGAGTTCCATTTCCAGCTTGCCCAGACGCTTTTCCAGGTAGACCAGTTGGATCTTGGCGATGGAGGCGATGTTCTTTTCGTCCAGGCTGTGGAACACCACGACTTCGTCGATGCGGTTGATAAACTCGGGGCGGAAGTAGTTTTTCACTTCGCCCATGACGGCCAGCTTCACCACTTGGTAGTCGTCGCCACTCATCTGCTGGATCATCTGACTGCCCAGGTTGGAGGTCATGACAATTACGGTGTTCTTGAAGTCCACCGTGCGGCCCTGGCCGTCGGTCATGCGGCCGTCGTCCAGCACTTGCAGCAGCACGTTGAACACGTCCGGGTGGGCCTTTTCCACTTCGTCGAAAAGGATCACGGAGTAAGGCTTGCGCCGTACCAGTTCGGTGAGATAGCCGCCTTCTTCATAACCCACATAGCCTGGAGGCGCGCCGATCAGGCGGGCGACGGAATGCTTTTCCATGAACTCGCTCATGTCGATGCGGATCAGGTGGTCTTCGCTGTCGAACATGAACTCGGCCAGGGTCTTGCACAGTTCGGTCTTGCCAACACCGGTGGGGCCCAAAAAGAGGAAGGAGCCGTAGGGACGATTTTCATCGGACAGACCTGCCCGAGAACGACGGATAGCGTCGGACACCAGGCGTACGGCCTCGTCCTGACCCACCACACGGTTGTGCAGATAGCTTTCCATCTGCAACAGTTTTTCGCGCTCACCCTGCATCATCTTGCTGACGGGAATGCCCGTGGCGCGGCTCACCACTTCGGCAATTTCTTCGGCACCAACCTGGGTCCGCAACAAGCGGTTGGGGGCCTTGGCATGACCATCACCGGCCTTTTCCGCCGCCTTCAACTGGGCTTCCAGTTGCGGCAGCTTGCCGTATTGCAACTCGGCCAGTTTGTCGAAGGCGCCCTTGCGTTGCAGCTCGGCCATTTGCACCTTGAGCTTGTCGATCTCTTCCTTGATATGGGCGGAACCCTGAACCTGGGCCTTTTCGGCCTTCCAGATTTCCTCCAGATCGGAGTATTCCTTTTGCAGCTTGAGCAGTTCTTCCTCGATCAAACCGAAACGCTTTTTCGAGCCCTCATCCTTTTCGCGGCGCACAGCTTCCCGCTCGATCTTGAGCTGGATCATGCGACGGTCGAGCTTGTCCATCACTTCGGGCTTGGAGTCGATTTCCATCTTGATCTTGGCCGCGGCTTCGTCGATCAGGTCGATGGCCTTGTCCGGCAGGAAGCGGTCGGTGATGTAACGGTTGCTCAACTCGGCTGCAGCAACGATGGCCGGGTCGGTGATATCCACGCCGTGGTGCAGCTCGTACTTTTCCTGCAAGCCACGCAGGATGGCGATAGTGCTTTCCACGCTGGGCTCATCCACCATGACCTTCTGGAAGCGGCGTTCCAGGGCGGCGTCTTTTTCCACGTACTTGCGGTATTCGTCCAGGGTGGTGGCGCCGATGCAATGCAACTCACCCCGCGCCAGGGCGGGCTTGAGCATATTGCCGGCGTCCATGGAGCCTTCGGTCTTGCCGGCACCGACCATGGTGTGGATTTCATCAATGAAGAGGATGACACGGCCTTCCTCTTTGGCGATGTCGTTGAGCACCGCCTTAAGCCGTTCCTCAAACTCGCCGCGATACTTGGTGCCAGCCAGCAGAGCGGCCATGTCGAGGGCCATGACTTTCTTGCCCTTGAGGGTTTCCGGCACTTCATCATTGACGATGCGCTGGGCCAGGCCTTCAACGATGGCAGTCTTGCCGACGCCGGGTTCGCCGATCAGGACCGGATTGTTCTTGGAGCGGCGTTGCAGAATCTGGATGGCGCGACGGATTTCATCGTCACGACCGATCACGGGATCGAGCTTGCCCAAGCGAGCCCGCTCGGTCAGGTCGAGACAGTATTTCTTCAGGGATTCACGCTGGGATTCGGCTTCAGCACTATCTACCCCAGCGCCGCCGCGAACGGTTTCAATGGCTTTTTCCAGGGCGGCCTTGGACAGGCCGCTTTCCTTGAGCAGCCGCCCGGTCTCTCCCTTGTCTCCCGCCAGGGCCAACAGAAACATTTCTGAAGCAATGAACTGATCGCCCCGCTTCTGGGCTTCCTTGTCCGTGGCATTGAGCAAGTTGGACAGGTCGCGGCCTATGGTGACATCACCGCCGTGGCCTTCAACCTGGGGCAAACGCTTGAGGGCACTTTGCAGCGCCAGTTTGAGCGGGGGCACATTGACACCGGCCCGCTGCAACAATGAAACAGTCCCGCCATCATCCTGCTCAAGCATGGCTTGGAGCAGATGCTGGGGTTCGATGAATTGCTGGTCGTTGCCCACGGCGATACTCTGGGCATCGGCCAGGGCCTGCTGGAACTTGGTCGTTAATTTGTCGAGTCGCATGGATGAACTCCTAATGAGATGTTCAGGAGATGGGGGATAGCACCAAGATTTCAATACCCCATCGAAAAATTGCGGCTTTGCCTCAACCCAGATGACAGCGAATACTCAGGGAGAAGCCCCCTGCTATGGCTGACAATTCCCTGTCGATAGTCCTATCGCACCATCATCATTACGCACCATTTTGAATCATCTTTGCCCCGGGAAAACGGCTCACTATCCCTTCCATGATCAGTATCAAGAATCCCCATGCCAAGCAGATTGATACAAGTCACAACGCATTTCTCCCCACGTGCTACATTGGAAGTGTTCATTCACACGAGGAGGAGATGCCCATGGCTAATAACGAACAACTCAGTGAGATTCAACGTCGCAACCTTGAAGCTGCAATGCGTTTGGCACAACTGTCTGTAGACAATGCCCAGCGCATCATGGCCCTGCAGACAGAGCTGGCTCAGTCCATGCTCGGCGAGAGCATCGAAAATGCCCGCGCCCAGGCGTCTGCCAAGGACCCCCAGGAGGTATTTACCCTGCGTGCTCGCTATGCTCAGGATGTGTCACAAAAGCTCATTGATACAGCCAGCCGCATGGCGTCCCTTGGCAATGAAGCACGGGTTGAGTTTTCGCGCATGCTGACCGAGCAATTGGCTTCCGGCAATCAGGAAATGACCTCTGTGTTCCAGGGTTTCATCCAGAACCTGCCCGGCGGTAATTCGCAAATTCTGGAATCCGTCCAAATGGCCATCAGCAATGCCAACAAGGCTTTTGACCAGATCGTTCAGGCCACGACTGCCAACTTTGAAGCTGCACAAAAGACGACTGGCAAAAAGAAATAACACTTGCGATTCGTTCAGTAAAAAGCGGGCCTCGGCCCGCTTTTTTTATTACTACTGAATGACCGAGTTTTTAAGTCAGGACACTTCGCTGCCCCAGCGGGCTGCAGCAACATCGTCGCTTTCCCTGGCATCCACCCAGCGACTGCCTTCTGCGGTTTCTTCCTTTTTCCAAAAGGGTGCCCGGGTTTTCAGCCAGTCCATGATGTATTCGCAGGCGGCAAAGGCTTCGCCGCGATGGCTGGCGGCCACTGCCACCAGCACGATCTGTTCGCCGGGCAATAGCCGCCCTATCCGGTGGATCACCCGGACGGCCATCAAGGGCCAGCGCTGGCGGGCCTTGGCGATGATGTCGACAATGGATTTTTCCGTCATGGCGGGATAGTGCTCCAGGGTCATGGCCTGCACCCCTTCCCCGCCCTGACGCACATGGCCGATAAAGCTGGCCACGGCACCGCAATCGGCAGCCTTTGCCAACCGGGCCAACTCTGCGCCCGTATCGAAATCGGCTTCCTGTACCGTTACCTCGACCATAATCAGCCTCCGGTCACCGGGGGAAAGAACGCCACTTCGTCACCATCCTGTAACAGCACCTCGGCACCCGCCATGGTCTGATTGATGGCGGCCTTGAGGTTTTTCATGGTGTTCAAGGTTTGCCAGTTCCCATCCCGGGCGGCCAGGGTCTGCCGTAGCTGACCAAGACTGATGGCCTCTGCCGGTAAATCAAAACTTTCTTCCGATTGGCCGAGGGCTTCCCGCAGGGCGGCAAAGTAAAGAATGCGAATACTCATGGCGTTCAGTCCAGCAATCCGCTGAAGGGCAAGTAAGGCACCAGATCACCGGCAGCAACAAGCTGCCCCGGCGCCAGATCCACCAGTCCATCAGCCCAGAGGGTTGAGGTCAACACGCCGGAGCCCTGATTGGCGAACAGGGATACACGGCCATCGGCATCGCGCTGAACCCGCAGGAAGTTCCGCCGGGGATCAGCCTTTTTCCAGTCAAAGGCTGCCGGCAGCAACAAGGGCGTAGGGCATTTGGCCTCTAGCCCCTGCCGGGCGCGAATGAAGGGACGAACCAGCAACAGGAAGGTGACAAAGGCAGCCACCGGATTGCCGGGAACGCCGATGAAGTCCGCCTGACTGCTTCCGTCCTGGCGCCGGATATGGCCAAAGGCAAGGGGTTTGCCGGGCTTGATGGCAATGGACCAAAGGGTAAGCTTGCCTTCGGCCTCCACGGCGGGTTTGACGTGGTCTTCTTCTCCCACGGAAACACCGCCGGAGGTGAGGATCAGGTCGCTCCCCTCGGCAGCCTGACGCAGGGCAGCCCGGGTGGCTTCCAGGGTGTCGGCGACGATGCCGAGGTCGCGGACTTCGCAACCCAAGCGTTCCAGCAGGCCCCGCAGCAAATAGCGGTTGGAGTTGTAGATCGCACCGGGGGGCAAAGGCTGCCCCGGACTGACCAGCTCGTCGCCGGTAGAAAAAAGGGCTACGCGCAGACGCCGCAAAACGGGAATCTGGGCAATGCCGACCGAGGCCAGCAGCCCCAAGGCTTGGGGCGACAGGGAGGAGCCGGCGGACAGGATTTCTGCCCCCTGGGCGATGTCTTCACCGCTGCGTCGGATATTTTCGCCAGGACGCGGTACATGGTTGATGACGACCACGCTGTCCCGATGTTCACAGCGTTCCTGCATCACGACCGCATCCGCTCCCGCCGGTACCGGGGCACCGGTGAAGATGCGGGCAGCGGTTCCAGCGGCCAGGGTATGGCCCACGCTGCCGGCAGCAATGCGCTGACTGATGGGGAGTTCAACGCCCTCAGCCGTGACGTCGGCACAACGCAGGGCATAGCCATCCATGGCGCTGTTGTCGTGGGGAGGAACATTGAGAGAGGACACTTGCCCCTGGGCCAGCACACGGCCAAGGGAATTTTCCAGGGGCAAGATTTCCGTTTCGGCAAGGGGGATTGCCGCTGTCAGCAACTGGGTCAGGGCTTCATCAAAACTGAGCTTGGTCATGGTGGTTCAATCGAATTCAGACAATCACTACCGGCGCAAAACCGCCGCCGGGCGTACGAAAATTGGTGGTTTGTCCCTGCCAGAGGCGGGCGGCCATCAACTGGATGCGGCCATCGTAGACATAGCAGCGCAGGTCGTATTTCAGGTCCACAAGAGCATTGTCCACCAGCACGGTGCGAAGTGGTGGTGGAGCCAGTTCCTGGGCCACGTAGTTGCCGGCGAGGATGTCGGCAAAGACGCCCTTGGTCACATTCATGCCACGATAAACCGCCTTGCCGCCATAGCCGCTGGCGGGCTTGAAGAACAGGCCCTTACGCCTCGCCCAAAGGGCTTCGCCTTGGTCGCTGTGCACCTGTTCCGTCACTGGCAGCGCCGCCGCAATCAGGGCGATGTCCGCCTCCGCGACATCGATGGACCGCAGCCACCCTTGATCGGAAAGGAGAACAAGATTGTATTTATCGGCGAACAAGGCATGGGCGCGAGGATGGGGAGTCAGCACCACATCATCCGCCAGCCAGGCCTGACGCAGAGGCAGGTGCGCCGGCTGCTCCAGGGAAAAATCCGTGAGCCGGTTATAGACCAGATCCACCGGTTTGCCTTCATGGCATAAACGCCCGTCGACATGGGCCAAAGCTTCCGGCCCACAGATGACGGCGGCGATACCGGCCTGTTCCAGCAAGTTGCGGCAGTACTCGAAATCCGGGCTCAGGTATTGGGCTTCGGGGGTTTCATCAACGATGGCGACCCGCTGCAAGGGTGCGGATTTTCCAGCCAGTTGCCACTCGCGGCGGAACATGGCGATGAAGTCCTGCTCAATCTGATCCGCATCGGCAAGACCGGATTGCGGCTGCTGAAAACGGAGCAGCTTCGTATTGATGAAAGCGCCGCCAGCATTGGTGTTGATCTCGATCAGCTTCGGCCCCTGCTCCGTAATATGGAAGTCGTAGCCGAAGAAAACTCCTTTGACTTCGCTGGGGTGACGGGCGACATCACCGGCATTGGCCAGTACCTGCTGTTGCCAGGCGGGATTAGCCACAACCCGTTCAATCGCGGCAATGGCGGAAGCCATGGCCTGGTACCAGGTCTGGGCCAGAAATACCCGGCTGTCGGCCATTAGATTGGGACGCTGTGCTGCCAACGTAGCCGCTTGTGCCTTGTCGAAACATGCGCTCAGGGGCTGCTTGTTCAGAGCCAGGGCGCGGGGAATATCTTCAGAAAGTTCGCTCATGCTGCGAGTTTAGCCGCAACAGGCAGCGGAAATACCCATAAAAAAAGGGGCACCGCAGTGCCCCTAACCTCGTTACTACTGACTACCTGAAAGACTCAAGCAGACTGCTTGAGTTGCTCCAGGATGGCAGGGTTTTCCAGTGTGGATGTGTCCTGGGTGATTTCGTCGCCCTTGGCCAGGGAACGCAGCAGACGACGCATGATCTTGCCAGAACGGGTCTTGGGCAGATTTTCACCGAAGCGGATGTCCTTGGGCTTGGCGATGGGACCGATTTCCTTGCCCACCCAATCCTGCAGCTCTTTGATCATCTTCTTTGCGGCATCGCCTTCGGGGCGGGAGCCCTTGAGCACCACAAAGGCGACGATGGCTTCGCCGGTCAGATCGTCGGGACGGCCCACCACAGCGGCTTCTGCCACCAAGGGGTTGGCCACCAGAGCGGATTCGATTTCCATGGTGCCCATACGGTGGCCGGAAACGTTCAGCACATCATCGATACGGCCGGTGATGGTGAAGTAGCCGGTGTCCTTGTCGCGGATGGCGCCGTCGCCAGCCAGGTAGTACTTACCCTGGAAGTCGGCGGGGTAGTAGGACTTCTTGAACCGCTCGGGGTCGCCCCAGATGTTGCGGATCATGGAAGGCCAGGGGCGCTTCACCACCAGGATGCCACCTTGGCCCCAGGGTACGTCGTGGCCGGTTTCGTCCACGATGGCGGCCTGGATGCCGGGGAAAGGCAGGGTGCAAGAACCGGGAATCAGCGGCGTCACGCCGGGCAGCGGGGTGATCATGTGGCCGCCGGTTTCGGTCTGCCAGAAGGTATCAACGATGGGGCACTTGCCGCCGCCGATGTTGTTGTAATACCAGGTCCAGGCCGCAGGATTGATCGGCTCGCCAACGGAACCGAGGATGCGCAGGCTGGTCAGGTCGTAGTTCTTCGGATGCACGCTGGCGGTGGTTTCGGCAGCCTTGATCAGGGAGCGAATCGCGGTCGGTGCGGTGTAGAACACGGTGACCTTGTGGGCTTCGATCATCTTCCAGAAACGGCCGGCATCGGGATAGGTGGGCACGGACTCGAAAACGATTTCCGTGGCGCCGCAAGCCAGAGGGCCGTAGGTGATGTAGGTGTGACCGGTGACCCAGCCGATGTCGGCGGTACACCAGAACACGTCGCTGGGCTTGATATCGAAGGTCCACTTCATGGTCAGCACGGCATGCAGCAGGTAGCCGCCGGAGCTGTGTTGCACGCCCTTGGGCTTGCCGGTAGAACCGGAGGTGTAGAGTAGGAACAGGGGATGTTCGGAATCAACCCATTCCGGTTCGCACTGCTCGGATTGACCGTCGGTGATGTCATGCCACCACACGTCGCGGCCAGCAACCATGTTGCATTCGCCACCGGTACGCTTGACCACGATCACGGTCTTCACCGGGCAGGCAGCGCCAGCCAGGGCAATACCTTCGTCGACAGCAGGCTTGAGGGGCAGCGCCTTGCCGCCACGGCACTGGCCGTCGGCAGTAATCACGGCCACGGCGCCGGCGTCGAGGATGCGCTCTTCCAGGGACTTGGAAGAGAAGCCGCCGAACACCACGGAGTGGGTAGCGCCGATACGGGCGCAAGCCTGCATGGCCACGATGCCTTCGATGGACATGGCGATGTAGATCAGGACACGGTCGCCCTTCTTGATGCCTTGCGCACGCAGGGCATTGGCAAACTTGTTAACGCGAACCAGCAGTTCCTTGTAGGTAACTTTGGTCACAGCGCCGTCGTCGGCTTCGAAAATGATCGCAACCTTGTCGCCCAGACCGGCTTCGATATTCTTTTCAAGACAGTTGTAGGAAACGTTCAGCTTGCCGTCGGCGAACCACTTGAAGAAGGGGGACTCGGACTCATCCAGCACCTTGGTGAAGGGCTGCTTCCAGGCCAGGTGTTCTTTGGCAAGACGACCCCAGTAGCCTTCGTAATCGGTTTCGGCCTCTTTGCACAGGGCCTCGTAGGCGGCCATACCGGACACTGCCGCCTTGCTCACCAGTTCGGGAGCGGGATAGTAGGTGCGGGTTTCCGGGGATTGGGATTCGGTGGTCATGCTCTACTCCTCCTGTTTCTAGTATGAATACTTTGACTGCACTGCATACATGGCACGGTGCTGATAGGGATATTAGCAACCCAAGCCATGAATTGC
This sequence comes from Rhodocyclaceae bacterium, assembly GCA_036504515.1. Classification (GTDB taxonomy): domain Bacteria; phylum Pseudomonadota; class Gammaproteobacteria; order Burkholderiales; family Rhodocyclaceae; genus AWTP1-18. The sequence goes on along the minus strand of DASXVA010000007.1, from coordinate 417,253 downwards.
TTTAGATTTAATCGAAATAGCCTTACGTACCTCTTACATGAAAAGATTTTAAGTTTGATCAAACGGGCTATTCCCCGGGGCTCAAGCTTGAGCGTGTAAAATTCCGCCCCATTCCTGCCCCGCAGTGCAACAAGCCGTTACCGGTTTGCCGGGCCTTTTTTTGGAGTTTCCATGAATAAACCCGTGAAGGCGATGGAGTCCTTCATCTTCTGGAGCCGCTGGCTCCAGGCGCCCCTTTATCTTGGCCTGATTGTGGCCCAGGGCGTTTACGTCTATCAGTTCATGCACGAACTTGCTCATCTGGTGCTCTCTGCCGGCAGTTTGGGCGAAGCGGACATCATGCTCATCGTACTGGGGCTGATTGACGTGGTGATGATCGCCAATCTGCTGGTAATGGTCATCATCGGCGGCTACGAAACCTTTGTTTCCCGCCTGGATCTGGATAGCCACGAGGACCAGCCGGAATGGTTGTCCCACGTCAATGCGGGAGTACTCAAGGTCAAGCTGGCCATGGCCCTGATCGGGATTTCCTCCATCGATCTGCTGCGGACCTTCATCAACGCCGGACAAATGGAAGATCGCACCATACTCTGGCGCGTTGTCATTCACGTTACTTTTCTCATTTCGGCCCTGGCCCTGGCCTGGACCGACAAGGTCGTGACCAGCACCCTGGTCATGTCGACCAAAGCCCCTCACTGACTTACCACTGACCCACAGCCAAGAGACCATCATGACCGCCATCAAGCAGGAAGACCTGATCCAGTCCGTCGCCGACGCGTTTCAGTACATCAGTTACTACCACCCCCTCGATTACATCAAGGCCCTGGGCGAAGCCTATGAGCGCGAAGAATCTCCCGCCGCCAAGGACGCCATTGCCCAGATTCTGACCAACAGCCGCATGAGCGCTGAAGGCCATCGTCCCATCTGCCAGGACACCGGTATCGGCATGGTCTTCATCAAGGTTGGCATGCAAGTCACCTGGCCCGACGCCACCATGAGCATTCAGGAAATGATCAACGAAGGCGTCCGTCGCGCCTACGGCGACGTGAACAATCCCCTGCGTGCTTCCGTGCTAGCCGATCCCGCTGGCACCCGCAAGAACACCAAGGACAACACCCCTGCCGTGGTGCACTTCGAAATCGTTCCCGGCCACCACGTGGAAGTGATCTGTGCGGCCAAGGGCGGCGGCTCCGAAGCCAAGTCCAAGTTCGCCATGCTCAATCCCTCCGACGATCTGGTGGACTGGATTCTCAAGACTGTGCCCACCATGGGCGCTGGCTGGTGTCCTCCCGGCATCCTCGGTGTCGGCATCGGCGGCACGCCCGAGAAGGCAATGTTGCTGGCCAAGGAATCCATCATGGCCCCGGTGGACATCCATGACCTCAAGGCGAAGGCCGCCACCGGTGCAAAACTGACCCGCGCCGAAGAACTGCGTCTGGAACTGTACGAGAAGGTTAACGCCCTAGGCATTGGTGCCCAAGGCCTCGGCGGCCTCACCACCGTGCTTGATGTGAAGGTGCTGGATTTCCCCTGTCACGCCGCCAACCTGCCCGTGGCCCTGGTGCCCAACTGTGCCGCCACCCGCCATTGCCACTTCCATCTGGATGGCTCCGGCCCCGCCAAGCTGGAACCGCCCAAGCTGTCCGACTGGCCCGCCGTGACCTGGACCGCCGACACCAAGTCCGCCACCAGTGTTGACCTGAACACCCTGACCAAGGAACAGGTCGCCGCCTGGAAACCCGGCCAGAAGCTGCTGCTCAACGGCAAGATGCTGACCGGCCGCGACGCCGCCCACAAGCGCATCCAGGACATGCTGGCCAAGGGCGAAAAACTGCCCGTGGATTTCACCAACCGCGTCATCTACTACGTCGGCCCGGTGGATCCTGTCCGCGACGAAGTGGTCGGCCCCGCTGGCCCCACCACCGGCACCCGCATGGACAAGTTCACCCGCATGATGCTGGAACAGACCGGCCTCATCTCCATGATCGGCAAGTCCGAGCGCGGCCCTGTCGCCATCGAAGCCATCAAGGACAACAAGTCCGCCTACCTGATGGCCGTCGGCGGTGCCGCCTACCTGGTGGCCAAGGCCATCAAGTCGGCCAAGGTCGTGGGTTTTGCCGATCTGGGCATGGAAGCCATCTATGAGTTTGACGTGAAGGACATGCCCGTCACCGTCGCCGTGGATTCCGCCGGTACTTCAGTCCATGAAACCGGCCCCAAGGAATGGAAGATCAAGATCAGCGAAAAGAAAGCCGCTGCCTGATCGTCTGATCCACCTACAACGAAGCCGGCGACCTGCCGGCTTCGTTTTTATGGAATCCCCATGACTCAAGCCCCCGCTGCAGAACCCATCGAACGCCACGGCACCACCGCCCGCTATTCCGACGTGGTTGCCCATGGCGACACGGTCTATCTGGTCGAAGTTCCGGCCTCCCTGGAAGCCGACATCACCACCCAGACCAAGGAAGTCCTGGCCAGCATCGAAGCCCTGCTGATCAAGGCCGGCAGCAGCAAATCGCGCCTTTTGATGGTCACCATTTATCTGCAGGATATGGCGGACTACGCCGCCATGAATGCCCTCTGGGACGCCTGGGTACCCGCCGGCACCGCCCCGGCCCGGGCCTGCGTGGAATCCCGCCTGGCCAACCCCGGCTACCGGGTCGAAATGGTGGTTACCGCCGCCCGCTGAGCCACCGCCAAAGACATGATAGGAATTTTCGACTCCGGCCTCGGCGGCCTTTCGGTACTGGCCGCCATTGCCCGCGCCCTGCCCCGGGCCGATCTGATTTATCTAGCCGATACCGGCCATGTGCCCTACGGTTCCAAGTCGGAAGCCTTCGTTCAGGGCCGCGTCCTGGCTATCGGCGACCATTTGGTGGAACAGGGTTGCAAGCTCATCGTGGTGGCCTGCAACACCGCCACGGCCGCGGCCATCACGGCCCTGCGCCAACGCCATCCCAGCATCCCGGTGGTCGGCGTTGAGCCCGGGGTGAAACCCGCAGCCCAAAGCAGTCGCAGCGCCCATATTGCGGTACTGGCGACAGAAGTCACGGCCCGCAGCGATCGCTTGAAAAAGTTGATTCATGATCACGCAGCGCAGGTTCATGTACAGGTGGAAGCCTGCCCCGGCTGGGCGACCCGGGTGGAAATGCTGGACCTGGACGGCGGCGAGTTTGCGGCCGAAGTCGCGGCAAAAGTCTCGCCCCTGCTGGAAGCCGGGGCCGATCGCATTGTTCTCGGCTGCACCCATTACAGCTTTCTCAAACCCCTGCTGGCCCCCCTGGTGGCAGGCCGGGCAGAATTGGTCGATGTCGCCGATGCCGTCGCCCGGCAGGTAGTTCGCCTCGCGGGTGACGCGGGCCACAACAACGCAAGTCTGACTCTGCTGGCGACGGCCCGACCGGAACAACTCCAGGCCGCTCTGCCATCTCTCGATTTGCAATGGCTGGCTGACCGCTGCCGACAAGCAGCTCGTCTTTCCAATATCTGATCAGGTATCAGGTCGGCAGAACTGATCTGTCGCTGGACGCAACCGTCTAATCCCAATTCCACCGCTCCTGAAGGCTATCGTCAGCAGCCTTAAAAAACAAAAACCCGGCATTGCCGGGTTTTTTGGGTGAGGCAAGACGTCCGTTTACCAGAGCTTCCACCAGGGTTCGACCCGGCCAACACCGCGCACGTAATAAGCACTGTTGGGGAAGTTCTTGCGCATGATCCGTTCCGAGTCATCCCGCAGGTCGTTCATGCCCAGCTTGTCATAGGACTTGACCAGAATGAACAGGGCTTCCTCGTTGGCAGGAGCATCGGGGTACGTCTTCACGGCATCCTGGGCCCGGTTGATGGCGGCCACGTAGGCACCCCGGTTCAGGTAGTAACGAGCCACATGCACCTCATGGGAAGACATGGCATTGATCAGGTAATTCATGCGCAGGGTACCGTCCGCCGCGTAACGGCTTTCGGGAAATTTGGTGACCAGATCCTTGAAAGCCATGAAGGCTTCGTTGAGGGCCTTGGGGTCCCGCTCGGTCATGTCCTGCTGGCTAACGATACTGAGCAGGCCCTGGTCTTCGTTGAAGTTCACCAAGCCCTTCAGGTAGTAGGCGTAATCCACATTGGGATGATTCGGGTGCAGGCGGATGAAGCGGTCGCAAGCGGCGATGGCGGAGGCCGGTTCGTTCTGCTTGTAATAGGCGTAGGCCGCTTCAATCTGGGCTTGCTGGGCGTAGCGGCCATAGGGGAAGCGGGCTTCCAGCTTTTCGAAATACTTGACGGCCTTGTCATAGGCACCTTCGGTCATGGCGTCATGAGCTTCGGAATAAAGCTTGTTGGCCGACCAGGTGGTCGTCTCGTCAGCTTTGTCCGGCAAAAGGCCGCAACCAGAAAGGAGGGAAAGCAGAACCGCAAGAACCGCTAAACTACGCATGATGAATGCCTCTGAAAAGGACGCGGCGGATTATAGCCCAGCCGCCTCTCCCGCCCCCGCTGCGCACCGGAAGACTGTGCCCGATACTCATTCAGGACAACGTTTTGACGTGGTTCTGGCTGGCTTGTTTAACGAACATTCCCGTAGCCGCCTGCAAGGCTGGATTCGGGACGGCCTTGTGCTGCTCGATGGCGAACCGGCGGAAGTCCGGCAAAAGGTCTGGGGCGGCGAGGAAGTTGAACTCCTGCTGCCGGAGGCAGCCGCCACCAGCGACTGCCTGCCGGAAGCGGTGGACTTTCCCATTGTTTTTGAAGATGAACACATTCTGGTGGTGAACAAACCCGCCGGGCTGGTGGTGCATCCCGGCAACGGCAACTGGAGCGGCACCCTGCAAAACGGCCTGCTCCATTACGCTCCCGCCTTGGCAGGTCTGCCCCGGAGCGGCATCGTCCATCGCCTCGACAAAGACACCAGTGGTCTGATGGTGGTGGCCAAAACCCTGGAAGCCCAGACCGATCTGGTGCGCCAACTCCAGGCCCGCACCGTCAAACGCCACTACCTGGCCCTGACGCATGGCTTGCTGCAAGGGCACGGCACAGTGGACGAACCTCTCGGCCGCCACCCCAGCCAACGCACAAAAATGGCGGTGGTCCGCCAGGGCCGCGAAGCTCGCACCCATTACGCCGTGCAGGAAATGCTGCCCGGCTGCACCTTGGTGGAATGCCGTCTCGACACTGGCCGCACCCACCAGATCCGGGTGCACATGGCCTATCTGGGCCATTCTTTGGTGGGCGATCCGGTCTATGGCAAACGCAAATCCGGCTACCCGATACTGGACGAGTTTCCCCGCCAGGCCCTCCACGCCCGTCGCCTGGGCCTGATTCATCCTGCCGACAAAACGCCGATGGAATGGGAAACACCGCTGCCCGAAGATTTTGCCAGCTTGCTGGAACAGCTTCGAGGCCAGGCTTGACCGTCTTCATCGCTCCGGACTGGCCGGCACCGGCGATGGTGGGTGCCCTTTCCACCACCCGCCTGGGCGGCCAGAGTCTGCCTCCCTACGATCAATTGAATCTGGGCGATCACGTGGGTGACGATCCGGCAACGGTCGCCGCCAATCGCCTTGCCGTGCAAACCCAGGCAGGGCTGGCATCGGCCCCGATCTGGCTCAACCAGGTACACAGCATCCGCTGTCTGGATGCCGCCCAGGCCCAAACCGGCGATGAAGCAGATGCCATCGTCTCCCACAAGGCAGGCCCGGTCTGCGCCATCATGACCGCCGACTGCCTGCCACTACTGCTCTGCAATACAGCAGGCGACCGGATCGGTGCAGCCCACGCCGGCTGGCGCGGCCTGCTCGATGGCGTGATTGAATCTACCCTTTCCGCGATGGACTGCCCCGGCGGTAGCTTGCTGGCCTGGCTTGGCCCCGCCATCGGCCCCACGGCCTTTGAAGTGGGCCCCGAAGTAAGGGACGCTTTCATGGCAAAAGACGACACTGCTGCCAAGGCCTTCAAACCGGTTTCCGGTCCAGGCGACAAATGGCTCTGCGACATTTACGCCCTGGCTCGCCTTCGCCTGCAACAGGCGGGAGTGAACGCCATCTATGGTGGTGACCGTTGTACCTGGCGGGAAAAGGACACTTTCTTTTCCTACCGCCGCGATGGCACCACCGGCCGCATGGCCAGCCTGATCTGGCTGAAAAACGTTTAGAGCCGGTTCTCCTTTAGTCGGCAGACGCCCCTCGACGCCGGCCTTGAGACAGGATTGGGACAGAATTCGGCGCGTATAATCCTTTAGTAATAAATAACAAAAAGTACCCCTATCTCTATGTCCATCGTGCAATGGATTGTCCTTAGCTCCCTCGCTGGTGGGGCGTTAAGTGTGCTGGCTGCGGCCTTGTTTGCCTTTTCTGCCCGCAGTGCTTGGGTACCCATGCTGATCAGCTATGCCGTGGGCGCCCTGCTCGGCGCATCCTTTCTTGAAGTATTGCCCCATGCCCTCACCGCCAGCGGCGATGCAGCCCAAAGCGCAGCTTTGGTCCTGGCCGGCATCCTCGGCTTCTTCATCCTGGAAAAACTGGTGCTCTGGCGCCATTGCCATTTCGAGGACTGCGAAGGTCATGAACCCCAAAGTCATGGACACCATGGTCACGACCACCAGAATGATCACGGTCGTAGCGGCCTGCTGATCATGGTGGGCGACACCTTCCACAACTTCGTGGATGGCGTCCTGATTGCGGCGGCCTTCATGGAAGACGTCAAGCTAGGGGTAGTCACGGCCCTGGCCATGATTGCCCACGAAATTCCCCAGGAGGTTGGCGACTTCCTCATTCTGCTGCACTCCGGTTACAGCCGGCGCAAGGCCCTTGCCTACAATCTTCTTTCCAGCTTTGCCACCCTTGCTGGCGGCCTGTTGTCCTACTACGCTCTATCCGCCATGGAAGGCGTTGTGCCGGTGATGCTGTCCCTGGCTGCGGCCAGCATGATTTATGTGGCTGTCGCCGACCTGATCCCCGGGCTACACAAACGGGCTGAACTCAAGGCCACCATGCAGCAGGTATTGTTGATCGGCCTGGGCATCGCAACGATTGCCCTGACCCATAAACTGGTAGATGCCGTCGCCGGCTAGGAACGAAATCTCTATGAGCGCCAAGAAAACCATCGGTCGTTTTGAAATCCGCAAGGAACTTGGCCGTGGGGCGCAAAGCGTCGTCTATCTGGCCTGGGACCCCCAGTTGCAGCGGGAAGTGGCCATCAAGACCATGCACTTCGACGAATCCGAATCACACCTCAACACCATGTTGTTGGGCGAAGCGCGTACCGTCAGCAAACTGCGCCACGCCAACGTCGTGCCGATCTTCGATGCCGGCGAACAGGACGGCGACCCCTACCTGGTTTTTGAATACGTACAGGGCCCGACCCTGGCTGACAAGATTCATCGAGATGGCCCCATGCCGCCCCTGCAAGCCGTGGCTATCCTCCGGCAAGTGGTGGACGCCCTGGCCCAGGCCCATAGTCTGGGCATCATCCATCGCGATCTGAAACCTTCGAACATCCTGATGGACAAGGGGGACATTCCGCGGGTCATGGACTTCGGCATCGCCGCTCGGGTGGACGATGTAGCTGACATGGCCCAGCAGGGCTTGATGGGCACCCCGGCCTATCTGGCCCCAGAGTATGTAAAAGACAAAGTGGTCAGCGAACAGGTGGATGTCTATGCCGCCGGTCTGATCCTGCTGGAAATGGTTACCGGCCATCGGGCTGTACCGGGGGAATCTGCCGGACAGATTCTTTATCACGTCCTCCACGACGAGATCAAAGCACCGCAGGGGCTGGACGAAAAACTGGCCGACATTGCCCTCAAGGCCTGTGCCAAAGACCCGACCCTGCGCTTTGCCAATGCGGGCCAGATGGGCCTCGTTCTCGACCAATACCTGAGTGCCGGTGGAATTGCTCCAACCGAGATCAGCGAGGCAAAGAAACAGAGCACCCTGGAATTCCTGTTACGGCGCATGCGCCACAAGAGCGACTTTCCAGCGCTGTCGGAATCTGTTTCCGCCATCAATCGTCTGACCGATTCGGACAAGGAAAGCATCAACAAGCTTTCCAACACCATCCTGCGGGACTACGCCCTCACCAACAAGATTCTGCGACTGGTGAACTCGGCCTACTACCGTCAGGCTGGCGGCGGCAACATCAGCACGGTTTCCCGGGCCGTGATCGTGCTCGGCTTCGATGCCATCCGCAACATCGCCATTACCGTCCTGTTGTTCGAGCATTTGCAGGACAAGAGCAACGCCCGGGAGTTAAAGGAATCCTTTCTCCGGGCCAACCTGGCCGGCCTTTTGGCACGGGAAATCGGCAAAAAACTTGGGGAAGAGGCTTTCATCTGCGCCCTCTTCCATAACCTCGGTCAATTGCTTTCCCAGTTCTACTTTCCCGAGGAAGTGGAAACCATCCACATCCTAGTTCAGCAGAAAAAGACCAGTCTTGCCCATGCCGCGGCCCAGGTACTGGGTTTGACCTTTGAAGACCTAGGCATCGGTATCGCCAAGTCCTGGGGCTTCCCCCAGGCCATTCCCCACAGCATGCGCAAACTGCCGGAAGGTCCGGTACGCAAGCCTTCGGCAGATGATGAAAACCTTCGCATCATTTCCGTCTTCGCCAATGAAATGTGCAGCCTGATTGCCGACACAGAAGCCAGCAACTACCCGCGGGCCCTGCGCGCCATTACCGACCGGTTCGGTAGCTGCCTGCAAATGTCGGAAGCCCAGATCCGGAAAGTGGTGGAAGACTCTTCGGATGAGTTGACCCAGGTCGCCTCGATCCTGCACGTCAATCTGAAACAAAGCCCCTTTGCCCGTCAGTTGGTCGAGTTCATCAATCCCAACAAGGATAGTTCCGCCAAAAGCTCCTTTGCTCCCAAGCAGGACACCATGGAGCGCACCCTCGCGGAAACACTGCTCGGCGAACCCCTCGGCATCCTGGCAGAAAGTGCCGACGACGCCGAAGGCCCCAACCACGACGCGGAGGCCATTCTCACGGCCGGCATTCAGGACATCAGCAATTCGCTGGTGGAAGACGTTGCTGTTAACGACATCCTGCGCATCATTCTGGAAACGGTCTATCGCGCCATGGGATTCAAGCGCGTTCTGCTCTGCCTCAAGGATGTCAAGACTGGCATGATGACAGGCCGCTTCGGCTTTGGCCCGGACACCAATGATGTCGTCAGGAACTTCCAGTTCTCGGTCGCCTTTGCCCCTGATGTGTTCCACCTAGCCGTCAGCAAAGGCGTCGATATTCTGATCGCTGATATCGACGATGCCAAAATCGCCGACAAGATTCCCAAGTGGTACCGGGAACGCATGGTGGCCAAGACCTTCTCCCTGTTCCCCTTGGCGATCAAAGGCAACACCGTCGCCATGATCTATTGCGACAAGGACAAGGCCGGCGACATTCGCATCAGCGAAAAGGAATTGCAACTGCTCAAGACCCTGCGCAACCAAGCCGTACTGGCCATCAAACAGGCGTCCTGACAAAAGGCTGAGGCTACGGGTTGTATCGCTCCGTTCGTTTATAGTCTGGCAACACAAGCCCATGGGAGCGGTGCCTATGAACAAGACCCTGCTGCTGGTCGATGATGAACCGGCACTGCTTCATTCCCTGCAACGTCTTTTTCGCAACGAAGGCTACGCACTGCTAACTGCCGGTAGCGGAGAAGAAGCCTTGCAGTTGCTGGAAACCCAGGTTGCCCAGGTCATTATTTCCGACCAGCGCATGCCGGGCATTTCCGGCGTCGAATTCCTGGCCCGGGCCAAGGTGCTCTACCCTGACAGCGTCCGTCTGATCCTCAGCGGTTATGCCGATATCGAAGTGATTACCGACTCGATCAACAAAGGCAGCGTTTACAAGTTCCTGCATAAACCCTGGGATAACACCTTGCTGCTGGAGAACGTGCGGGATGCTTTTCACCATTTCAGTCTGGTCCAGCAGAGCGCCCAGTTTGCAAAGATTTACGAAAACACGGTCGAAGCCATTTTCATTACCGATGCCCAGGGCAACATTCAGGCGGCTAACCCGGCTTTTCGTACCATCACCGGTTACGACCCGGAAGAAGTACTTGGACTGCCACCGGTCATTCTGAGCCAGCTCTTGGACCGCGAAGATTACTTTCAGGACATCAAGCTTGCCCTGAGCACAACCAACAACTGGACGGGCGAAGTCTGGAGTCGGCGCAAAAACGGCGAAGTCTTTCCTGCCTGGATCAATGTTTCGGTCATTCAGGACGGCGCAGGCAAGGCATCCCAGTACGTCGGCTTATTCAAGGACATCTCGGAGCGGAAGCAGAAGGAAATCGCCCTGCGCGAAAGCGAGAAGCGTTTCCGCGACTTCATGGAGTTCGCCCCCATCGGCATGGTCATCGTTTCCCTGGATGGCCATTTCCTCAAGGTGAACCAGGCGCTCTGCGAGATTCTCGGCTACGACCGGCAGGCCCTGGAAAAACTGACCTTCGAAGACATTACCCATCCGGACGAAATCGCTGCCGACCTTGCCAATCGGCGACGGTTGATGACCGGCGAACTACCCGTCCTGCAACAGGAGCGGCGTTATCTTCGTCTGGATGGCCGTATCGTCTGGGCACAACTGACGGCATCCCTGCTGCGCGACACCAAGGGTATTCCCCAATGCTTCGATGTCCAGATGGAGGACATCACCGAACGAAAGCGTAATCAGGATCAGATTCGCCAACTGGCCTATTACGATACCCTGACCAATCTGCCCAACCGCAGACTGCTGCAGGACCGCTTGAGTCAGGTTCTGTCACAGGCCAAACGCAACGAGAAAATGATTGCCGTCATTTTTCTCGACCTGGACCGTTTCAAGCAGATCAACGATACCTATGGTCACGACATCGGCGACGAACTACTCAAGGCGGTCGCCGCCGTTCTCAATGCCTGCGTCCGCAGTGGAGACACCGTCTCCCGTCAGGGCGGCGACGAATTCATCATCGTCCTCTCGGAAATATCCCAAGCCCAAGGTGCAGTCCTGGTTGCAGAGAAAATACTGAAGGCATTGGTACAGCCGATTGTTCTGGGTAACTTGCAGCTCACGATCACCACCAGCCTTGGTATCGCCATCTTCCCGGATCATGGCACCGATGTTCAGAGCCTGATGAAAAATGCCGATACCGCCATGTATGCCGCCAAGGATGGCGGACGCAACCAGTACCGCCTTTACTCCGCAGACATGGGACAAGAAAGCGACTGAACTACACGCAAAACCCGGCGCTCCCCCTGCTTTACAAAGAACCGGGGCGCGCTTATCTTCATCCGAATTCACAACCTTCTCGCCGATTCTTATTCTGTTGACAGAAGGGGCAAGCCAATAGATGACGACCATGACCGAATCCCAAACCAGCCAAACCGAAAACAAAAAAAGCATCCTGATCGTTGATGACGAACCTGGCATCATCAATGCAGTGAGACGGGAACTGAGTTCCGTCGTCTTTGCGCACCAAGCACTAGATATTGAGGGATACACCAATCCCCTTGAAGCCTTGGAACGAGCTGCTAACAAGCCTTTCGATCTGGTCATTTCCGACTATCGAATGCCGGAAATGGATGGACTCAGTTTTCTCAAGGCCTTCGCCCAACTCCAGCCTAACTGTGCCCGTCTGGTCCTCAGCGGACAAACTGATTTCAACTCCCTGGCGAAGATGATCAATGAGACCCACATCTATCGCTTCATTCCCAAACCCTGGACCGAGTACTTCCTGAAAAGCTCTATTCTTCAGGCGCTACGCCTGCGAGAAGCTGTTCTTGAAAACCGGCGTTTGGCAGACATTATCCGCACCCATGGACTGGCCTCCTCGGCTGACTTTGCCACACAGGGAAAAGACAGAATCCTGATTGTTGACGATGACATCAATGTACTTAATGCCCTGTCCCGAGACTTGTCCTATCACTCCAATTTTGATGATTTATTTTCGATCATTCGTAGTGACCTGACGAGCCATCAGCCGACACGTCTGGACACCGACAGGATCAGCGTACAGACGTGCTCATCACCCAGCCAAGCACTGAAAATGGCAGACGAGGTAACCTTCTCTTGCATCATTTCTGACTTCCGCATGCCGGAAATGGACGGTATAGCCCTGCTGCAAGCCTTTGCCGAAAAGCAACCGGATTGCGAGCGCATTCTCATCAGTGGTGAGGCTAGTACCGTCAATCTGGTCAATGCCCTGGACCTGGCTCATATCTTCAGTTACATCGGCAAACCCTGGGTCGACTTTGAAGTCAAGAGTAGCCTGGCCCAGGCGCTGGAACACCGCCGCATCACCATTGAAAACCGCGTCCTGGCAGAAATGCTGCGGGCCAAGGATATCGACCTGTTAACCTAGACCAGCCCGACTCGGCCAACCATGGTCGTTACACGGAAAAGGCTTTACGTACTTCTTCCTTGAGAGTTTCGTCATCCCAGGGTTTGGTCAGGTATTTCCACACTGCCCCCCGGTTAATAGCATCGGTCACCGTTGCCAACTCTGAGTAACCGGAGAGGATGATGCGAACCGTATCCGGATAAAGGCTTTTGACTTTGCTCAGCAATTCAATGCCGCTCATCTCCGGCATGCGCTGATCGGAAATGACGACGCGAACCGGATTCAGCGCCAGAATTTCCAACGCTTCCGGCCCGCTGGTGGCGGTTAGGACCCGGTAGTTTTCCCTGCGCAGCAAGCGCTTCAAGGAATTGAGGATATAGGGTTCGTCATCCACCAACAGCAAGGTCGGCAGCTCGGTTTCTTCCGTGTCGGCTTCAAAATGCAGGTGCTTGCCTTCCCGCACCATCACCGCAGCTTCTTCCGCCGTACAGGGCTTGCTGAAGAAAAAACCCTGCATCTCGTCACAACCCTGGCGCCGCAGGAAATTCATCTGAGCCTCGGACTCAACCCCCATCGCCACCAGTTTCTTGCCCAGGGTGTGGCCCATGGCGATCATGGCCGAAACGATGGAGGCGTTCACCGGATTGCTGGTGATGTCTTCGATGAAAAGCCGGTCAATCTTGAGCCGACTGACCTCGAACCGGGACAGATGGGCCAGGGAGGAATACCCCGTACCGAAACCATCCAAAGAAAGTTGTACGCCCAAGGCTCGCAGGCGATCCACGATACGAATGGACTGCAGCGCATCCCGCATCATGGCGCTTTCGCCCAGCTCCAGTTCCAGATACGGCGCATCAACACCAATATCCGCCAGCAAGGTAGTCAGCAACCGCGGTAGATCGATCTGGTAGAGATTGCGCACGGATAGGTTGACGGAAATCTGGACCCGGTTGAGGCCTTCGTCCTGCCAAGCCTTGATCTGGCTGAGGGCCGTTCTCAGCACCCATTCGCTGAGAGGGACGATCAAACCGGTTTCTTCCGCCACCGCAATAAAGTGCCGGGGCTCGATCAGCCCACGCTCCGGATGGTTCCAGCGCACCAGCGCTTCAAAGCCGGTGATTTCACCGCTGAGAAGACTGACCTTGGGCTGGAACATGAGGGCAAGATCGTTACGCTCGATGTCCCGCCGCAGCTCGGCCGACATGGTCAGCCGCCCCAAGGCTTTTTCCCGCATGGCGGGGTTGAATAAGCAATACTGATTACCGCCCTCTTGCTTGGCCGCAAGCATGGCAGCCACGGCATTACCCAGCAAGGTTTCAGCATCGGTTCCATCCCCGGGGAACCCGGTAATACCGATACTGGCCGTCAGCGTGACCTGATGGGTTTCGATCAAGATGGGCGCAGCAATAGCCTTCAGCAGGCGCGCTGCGGTTTCCAGGCTGGCTTTGGTGTCGGCGTGCTCCCCCTGCAAGACAACCATGAACTCGTCACCATCGACACGGCCAACGGTATCCCCGCGCCGAATGGAAGCCTGAATACGGGCCGCCACTTCAATCAATACACGATCCGTCACCAGCCGCCCAAGGGAATCATTGAACCGCTGAAAGCCGTCAATATCTATCGACAGCAAAGTAAAGCCCTTGGTCTCCGGCTGAAAGCCGCGCAAGAGCGACCCCAATCGTTCCAGCATGGAAGGCAGGCTGGGCAAGCCGGTCAGGGAGTCGAAAATGGATGTTCGTTGTTCCCGGTGATTTTCCCGCAGGGCAAAGGACTCATCGATGATGGCGCTAAAGCCGGAGACTTGGCCTTCCTCGTCCAGCAAAGCTTGAATCAGCAGGGACTCCCGGACGATCTCACCATTCTTCCGCTTGTTAAGAATTTCCCCTTTCCAAGGACGACCGCCAAGAATGGACAGCCACATTTCCTGATAGGTGGCACTGGAAGTGAGACCCGACTGAAAAATACTCGGCTTGCTGCCGATCATCTCTTCCGCACAGTAACCAGAACTCTCGATCCGTCGGGTATTTACGTAGGTAATTCGTCCCTCCAGATCGGTCACTATCATGCCGAAACTGTTTTGCTCAATCAGCTCATGAAAAAGCTTGTCGTCCGGACTCATGGCATGACTCCTGTCGCGCTGTCATTTTGTGGGAGACCCGCAACCGGCAGCCAGATACGAAAGGTGGAACCCTGTCCCAAGGCGCTTTTCAGGTCAAAACGCCCCCCGTGTTTTTTTACGATGTCGTAGGAAACGGATAGCCCCAGCCCCGTTCCCTTGCCCACAGGTTTGGTCGTGAAAAAGGGCTCGTAGATGTGCTGCTGCACTTCCGGCGTCATACCTTTTCCGCTGTCCTCGACTTCAATCCAGACCCAATCTTTCGCTGATCCGCTGCGGATAATGATGTGCCCACGTTCCTCAATGGACTGGGCCGCATTGACCAGCAGATTCATCAGCACCTGATTGATCTGGGCCGGCATGCAACGCACCAAAGGAATCTGCCCCAGTTCCCGCTGAACATCGGCCTTGTACTTGAGCTCGTTCCAGACCACGCTCAAGGTGCTTTCAATACCCTTGTTAAGATCGACCTCTTGCCATTGGGATTCATCCACATGGGAAAAGTCCTTGAGGCTAGCGACGATCTTGCGAACCCGATCCAGTCCATCCTGGGATTCCCGCAACAGATCGCCAATGTCGGCCCGCAAAAATGTCAGGTCTGCATCCTTCCGCATCTGCTCCGTCACGGTACCTTTTTCCATGGCATCGAGCAGAGTCAACAAGCGGTCCACATAGGTACTCAGGGTACCCAGGTTAGAGGTCACGAACCCCACTGGATTATTGATTTCGTGGGCGACCCCGGCAGCGAGCTGGCCAATGGATGCCATCTTTTCCGATTGCAATAATTGTCCCTGGGCCTGTTCCACCTTGACCAGCATCCGCTTCAACTCTTCGCGCTCGGTCTGGAGATGGGCATTCGCTTCGGCAAGGGCATGGGTACGTTCCTCGACCTTTTCTTCAAGCTGTTCGTTGCTATGGGTCAGATCACGATTCTGCAAAGACAGCACTTGATACAGATGTTGCAGCGCACTCAGGAGCGTCGCAGTGGAATTGTCATGGTGATCCGTCTCCGCATCGTAGGCCTCCGCGGCGGAAGCACCAGCCCGAATCCGGGCAATCTGCCTGGCCATGACCTGATCTTCCCCCAGAATATGGAAAGACAGCCAAGCCGTCAGGAAACCATGCAGGATTTCAGCCGGATGGCTCATGGAACTGCGGGATTTCCACATGGAAACCACCTGTTCGACAAACTTGAGGTGGTGGCTTTGATGGGCATCCCGGTGACGGGCATCAACGCCCACCTCTTGCATCAAGGTTTCTTCGTCGACAAAGTGATTCCGGGCATATTCCGCAAGCTTTTTGAAAACGGCCTGAAGAATGACTTCATCATTGCTGCTGCTTAGCAGCAGGTCGCCCACTTCGTTGACGATTTTTACCAGTTGCTGATGTTGCTCATCAACCAAGGACAAGCCGGTGACGAAGCGTTGATCCCAAACAAAAGCCTCCATGGTTCCCTACCTCATTAGTTGGCCGTTCCCCAAGAGAAAGACCTTATTGTTCTGAATGTGGAGCCTCCTGCAAATATACAAGATTAAGGAAGCAGGACTGCCCGTTCGCTGTGGCAGAAAACCACCAGCACTCCCCTCAAACAAGATCGCGGAACCAGTTCAAGCAGCATTGTTTAAATGTGCTAATTTCGGGTCTAAGGATCGACAGGAAAACCAGTCCTTAATGGTGCACATGCACAATTGGCCATCCCGTCGAAGAGAACAAAGCACGAATCTTTAAAGTGCACCATCGGGTTGGATATCGTTCATGAATCAGGATGTGCCAGGCCGCTCCCGCGACGAACAAAATGCAGTCCAGGACCAACGCTACCTGGCTGACAGGTTTGCCCTCCTCGCGGACAATCTTCCCGACAGTTTCTGGCTTATCGACGTCCGGGAACGCCGCATCGTCTATGCCAATCCCGCCTATAGCACGCTCTGGGGAGCAAGCCGGGAGGAGCTTTTCAATGACCGCTTGTCCTGGCAGAAATACATCCATCCGGAAGACTTGCCCCGCATCCTTGCCGCCGTCAAAACACACAAATTCGGTGGCGTTGATGAAAAGGTTCGCATCCTGCGACCGGACCACAGCCTGCGCTGGATTCATCTCAAGAGTTTTGCCGTTGGTACCGGAAAAATCCCCCACAGCGTAGGTGGCATTGCCTTCGACATTACCGGACACGTTCAGCAACAGGCCCAACTGGATGCGGAACGATCCGCCCAGCACCTGACCGCCCACCTGAAGAACAGCGTTATCGACGCTCTGCCGGGACCGGTGGCGATCGTCAGCCCCAATGGCGTCATCTTTGACGTTAATGTTCCCTGGAAGAACTTCTTGATCGAACGCGGTTACCCAACCCTCGACTACGGCATTGGCCATCTTTACCGGGATATTTATGCAAAGGTGACGGGCCTTCAGGAAGACCTGCTCAGCGAACTGGATGCCGGGCTCAAGGTGGTGCTGGCTGGTCAGCAAGACCGCTACGCTCTGACCTGCTCCTACCGCAGCAATGATCAGGAGTACTGGAGCCGCATTCTGATCACCCCGCTACAGGGCGAGGAGATGTGTGGCGCCGTGGTGATGCACCTGGATGTCACCCAATCGGTCGCAGCAGAAGAACGCATTCGTCATCTGGTGTATTTCGATGGCGTGACCGGCCTGCCCAACCGGGCCCAGTTTCAGGAACGTTTGCAGGAAGCTATCGCTCAAGGTTCGCGCCAACCGCAGCGTGTAACCGTTCTCGTGCTGGCACTGGATCGCTTCCGGGCGATCAACGAAAGCTGGGGCTATGCCACCGGTGATCGCTTGCTGACACAACTCGGCATCCACCTGCGGGAAGTCCTTCGCGTCAATGACGTGATTGCCCGTCTCAGTGGCGATCAGTTCGGCGTCTTGCTTTCAGACTCCGACAACTCCCGGGACATCACCCAGGTCGCTCGACGGCTTGTGGAAGTCATGTCCCACCCCATCAGTTTGGAGGACAAGAGTTTCCACTTGAGTGCCAGCATGGGTATTGCGGTATTCCCCGAGGACGGCGACGATGCAGACGCCTTGCTGCAAGGGGCCGAAGCCGCCATGTATCGGGCCAAGGCGGCAGGCCCCGGCAACTTCCAGTTCAACGACATCAACCTCAACGAACAGGCCCGGGAGCAGCAGCGCCTGGAAGTAGAGTTGCGGGAAGCCATCCGAAAAAACGAATTCGCTCTCTACTACCAACCCAAAACCAGTTGCCGCAATGGCCGTATCGTTGGTCTTGAAGCCCTGATTCGCTGGCAACATCCCACCCGGGGACTGATCCCCCCCTCTGACTTTGTCCCCTTGCTGGAGACAACAGGGCTGGTGGTCCCGGTAGGGGAGTGGATCATCAGCACGGCTTGCCAGCAGATAGCGGCCTGGCTCAAGGAGGGCGTCAATTGCGTGCCGGTGGCGGTCAATCTCTCCGGCAAGCAACTGGTCGGCAGCCAGCTTTACCACACGGTACACCACGCCCTGGAAAGCTCCGGACTGCCTCCCGGCTATCTGGACCTGGAGCTGACTGAAAGCATGTTGATGGACAAGGTTGAGGATGTGATTCCCATCCTTGTCTCTCTCAAGGGGTTGGGCATCCGGCTATCGGTGGACGATTTCGGTACAGGCTATTCGAGCATCTCCTATCTCAAGCGTTTTCCCCTGGATGCCCTCAAGGTGGACCGTTCCTTCGTTCAGGACATCACGGCCGACCCCAACGACGTCTCCATTACCCGGGCCATCATCACCATGGCCCATGCCCTCAAGCTCAAGGTCATTGCAGAAGGCGTTGAAACGGAAGGCCAGCTGGGTTTGCTGATTGCCAACCACTGCGACGAAATTCAGGGCTATTACTTCAGCCGTCCCCTGCCCGGCGAAGAAATCAAACACATGCTGTTGCGGGATGAACAACTCCCCGCCCATCTGTTGCGCCTGGGCGAAAAAGAACGCACCCTGTTGCTGGTGGACGATGAGGAAAACATCCTTGCGGCCATGAAGCGTTTGCTCCGGCGCGAAGGCTATCGACTGCTCTCAGCCAACAGCGGTGAGGAAGGCTTGGACATTCTTGCCAAGGAGCGGGTGGACGTCATCCTTTCCGACCAGCGCATGCCAGGCATAACGGGGGTCGAATTCCTGCGCCGCGCCAAGGAAATTTCACCGGCGTCGATCCGCATGGTGCTTTCCGGCTATACCGAACTGCAATCCGTCACCAGCGCCATCAACGATGGGGCCATCTACAAGTTTCTGACCAAACCTTGGGACGACGACCAACTCAAGGAAAACATCGCCGAAGCTTTTCGCCGCAAGGACCTGAGCGACGAAAACCATCGCCTCGATGAAGAGGTAAAAACAGCCAACCGGGAACTCGCCAGTGCCAACAGCCGCCTTGAAGCCCTGCTGGCCCAGAAACAGCAACAGATCACCCGGGACGAAACCGCCCTGGGAGTATTCCAGGAGGCCTTACAGATCGTTCCCTGGCCTTTGATCGGCGTAGACAACGACGGCATGATCGCCACCCTCAACGCCCAGGCCGACGAACTGTTCTCCCATCGAGGCATGTTGCTCGGTACGGCAGCACAACATTCCCTGCCTCCCGAACTGGCAAACCTGATCCAGACTTGCGCACAGGAACCGGTTGAAGTCATCATTGACCAGCAAGCCTACCGAGTCCTCTGTCGCCCCATGGGGCTTTCCTCTAACAGTCGGGGCAAGGTGATCATCCTTTTCCCACAAGGAGAAAAGCATGGCTAAGCGACTTATCCCGATTGCTGATGTCCCCGCCAATTCGGTACTGGGAGCTCCCCTGACGGACGCCTCCGGTCAGGTATTGTTACCCGCCGGCGCCCAACTGCCGCCTTCATTACTTGAAAGTCTGAAGCGGCGTGGCATCGCAGCAGTACCCTTGGCAGTCCCTGATGACTGGTCGCCCCTGAACGAAGCCGAGAAAGCCCAACTGATCCATCATGTGGACTATCTGTTCCGCCAGGCAGGGCAAGGTCCGGCCGTGGATAAACTGCGGAGCCTGGTGCTGGAGTACCGCCTGCAAAATGCCGGGACCGGGTCGGAACGACAAAAACCATGAGTACCAAATTCCATATCTCCGAAACCGCCCTGCAGGTAAAGTTGGATAACCTGCCGCCCTTACCTGTTCTTGCCACCGAGATT
This sequence comes from Rhodocyclaceae bacterium, assembly GCA_036504515.1. Taxonomy (GTDB): domain Bacteria; phylum Pseudomonadota; class Gammaproteobacteria; order Burkholderiales; family Rhodocyclaceae; genus AWTP1-18. The sequence goes on along the minus strand of DASXVA010000007.1, from coordinate 397,673 downwards.
CTGAACAGCTTCAACGACCCGGAAATGGATGTCGACACGCTGGCTCGGCACATTACGAATGATCAGGTTTTGGCTGCACGGGCATTGCGCATCGCCAACTCGCCGTTCTACGGCCTTTCGGGAAAAGTCTCCGGCGTCTCCGACGCCATCGTGATCCTCGGCTTTCGCGCCGTTCGCTCCCTGGTGCTCTCCGCTGCCATGGTGGATTCGGTTAACCGGATCAGCGGGGGACAGAACAACCCCCGCATTTTCTGGCGCCATTCCATTGCCACCGCCCTGTTTGCCCGGGGGCTCGCCCGCAACATTGGTGAAAGCCCTGACTCGGCCTTCACTGCCGGTCTGCTCCACGACATGGGGCGCATCGTGCTGGAAGCTTGTTTTCCTGAAGCCTACCGGCAGGTTTATCTCTGGCTGGAAATAAACGACCAGCCCCTGCGGGATGCCGAAATGGCTGTACTGAACATCGACCATACCCAGGCAGGAGAGTTACTGGCCCGAAAATGGGGCTTGCCGGAAGCCATCGCCGATGCCATTGGCCGTCACCACACCCCCGATGCAGGCCAGCCCCTGCTCCTTACCGATATTTGCCACTGTGCCGACGTCCTCGCCCGGGCTCTGGAAATGGATGGCCGGGCCCGCCCCCTGGTACCGCCCATAAGTACAGCCGCCTGGGACCGAGTTGTTCCGGACTGGCATAGCCTGAGCGGATTATTGGAAGAAGTGGAAAGGGATCACGAGGAGACCTGCCATGCCCTCATTGCCTGAGCCGCAAACAGCAGGCCAGGAACTATCCCTGTTCAAGGCCATCACTGAAACCACCAGCGCAGGCATATTGCTACAGCAGGGAGAACAGCTGATCTTCGCCAACAACGCCTTGGAGAAAATCCTCGAATACAGCAAGGATGAACTCTCCAGGATGACCCTTACCCAGATCGTGCATCCCCTCGGTCACGAACGGGTCACCCAACAGACCCTGGCCCTGCAACAGAATCCCAAGGCAGTTCCAATCTACGAAATTCCGGTGGTGACCAAGTCGTCTGCGGTGAAATGGCTGGAGATCACCGCCTCCGCCATTCAACACGATAACCAGATCACCAACCTGATCACGGCCATCGACATCACCGCTCGCAAACGTGCCGAGGCGGCCCATAAGCACACGGAATGGATGCTCGGACAAATGCTGCAGGGGGACCCGGTTCCCACCTTTGTCATCAATCAAAACCATGAAGTGACCCACTGGAATCGCGCCTGCGAAGTGGTCACCGGTGCCTCCGCCAGCAAGATGATCGGCAGTCGGCAACCGTGGATCGCTTTTTACGACAGTGAGCGCCCGGTCATGGCCGACCTGATTGTGGATGGGGCCATGGATAAACTGGAGGCCTATTACAAGGATGCCCACCACGTCAGCGAGATCGTGCTGGAAGCTTACGAGGCAGAAGGATTTTTCCCCAACTTTGGCAGTGAAGGCCTCTGGCTCTATTTCACTGCAGCGCCCCTGAAAGACCCGAAGGGCAAAATTATTGGCGCAGTGGAGACCCTGGTGGATATCACCGCTCGCAAGAAGTCCGAGGCCTCCCTGCAAAAAGCCTACGATGACCTGGAAGTGCTGGTTGAAAAACGTACCGGACAGTTAGCCCAAGCCAAGGCGGCTCTGGAAGCCGACGTGGTCAAGCGCCAAGCATCCGAAGCCGAACTGATGCAACGCTATACCGAACTCTCGGAACTGAATGAAAAATTGCGCAGTGCCCAGGAGCAACTGCTGCAATCGGAAAAACTGGCCTCCATCGGCCAACTGGCGGCAGGGGTTGCCCATGAGATCAACAACCCCATTGGTTACGTTCAATCCAATATCAGTACCCTGGAAAAATACCTGCAGGATGTCCTAGCCATCATCGACGTTCTGCAAGGAGCCGTGGATGCCCTGCCCGCTGACCATCCGGCAGCGACTGCGGCGCAGGAAATTGAACAGAAGCTCGACCTGCCCTTCATTCGCGAAGATGCTCTTAACCTGATGTCGGAAACCCGGGAAGGCATTGATCGGGTGCGCAAAATTGTGGCCGACTTGAAAGACTTTTCCCGGGTGGACTCGGCGCAGGTGTGGCAATGGGCCGACTTGCACCGTTGCCTGGACAGCACTCTCAACATTGTCAGCAACGAAATCAAGTACAAGGCCGCCGTGGTCAAGGACTACGGCGATTTGCCCGAAGTGGAGTGCCTACCTTCCCAGATGAATCAGGTCTTCATGAATCTCATGGTCAATGCTTCCCATGCCATTTCCAGTGACCGGGGTACGCTCACCCTACGCACCGGCAGGCAGGATGATCAAGTCTGGGTAGAGGTAGAAGATACGGGAGACGGCATCCCTGCCGATACCCTGAGCAAGATTTTCGATCCTTTCTTCACCACCAAACCGATTGGACAAGGAACGGGCCTCGGTCTTTCCCTTGCTTACGGTATTGTCCAGAAACACCACGGACGCATCGACGTTCGTAGCGAAGTCGGCAAGGGCACTTGTTTTCGCATCACCCTGCCGATCAAACAAGTTAACAAGGAGGAGCCCGGCCCATGACCGAGCCCACAGCAACAAACACCATCGCCACCACAACGATTCTTTTGGTGGATGATGAAGCCAATATTCTGTCGGCCCTCAAGCGGCTATTCCGCCCCTACGGCTACCGTCTGCTGACAGCGGGCAGCGGGGCAGAAGGGCTTGATTTGCTGGAACAGGAAAACGGCCAGGTGGACCTGATCATTTCCGACATGCGTATGCCGGAAATGGACGGGGCCCGCTTTCTGGCCCAGGTACGCCTACGCTGGCCGGACACCACCCGCATTTTGCTCACCGGTTATGCCGACATGGAATCAACCGTGGCGGCAATCAATGAAGGCCAGATTGCCCGCTACATCTCCAAGCCCTGGAATGATGGGGAAATGTTGCTGACAGTGAAAGATGTTCTGGAGCGGCGCCTGCTGGAACAGGAGAAACTGCGGCTTGAACTGCTGACCCAGCGCCAGAATGAAGAACTGATTGCCCTCAACGCTGGCCTGGAAGCCACAGTCGCCCAGCGTACGGCGGAGTTGCAGAAAGCCCATGACCGCATCAAACAAAGCTTCTATACCTCCATCCAGATCTTTTCCAACCTGATCGAACTACGAGCTGGACACATGGCCGGGCATTCCGCCCGGGTTGCGGACATGGCCCGCAAACTGGCGATAAAGATGAACCTGAATGAAAAGGAATGTCAGGATATTTTCCTTGCCGCCCTGCTCCACGACATAGGCAAGATCGGGCTACCCGACGACCTGCTGAACAAGCCGCCGACCCAGATGACCGGCGATGAATTCGCCCTGTGGCGACGTCACCCGATCAAGGGCGAACAGGCCCTGATGTCCCTTGATGCTCTGGAGGATGTGGCAGCAATCATCCGCGGCCACCATGAACACTTTGACGGTAGCGGCTATCCTGACTGCCTGTCGGGGATGACAATTCCTCTTGGCGCTCGCATCCTGGCGCTGGTCAACGAATATGACGGACTTGTGCAAGGCGGATTGACGTCGAAACGCTTGAGCGATACCGACGCCCGGCAATTCATTTTCCGGGCCAAGGGAAAGCGCTACGATCCTTCCGTGGTGGACGCCTTCCTCGGCCAGGAGACCAAGCCGGAAGACCTCGGAATTGACGACAGGGAACTCACGACCTACGAACTGCTGCCAGGCATGGTTTTGTCCCGGGATTTAATTAGCCGGGATAGTGTGGTCTTGCTCACGGCGAATTACGTCTTGACCGAACGCTTGATCCTGCAATTGAAGGATTTTGAACGGACCGAGGGTCACCGACTCACGCTTTTCGTCAAGCCGGACCGCAAGTAAACAAAGTCAGACCACTACAACAAAAAATCAAACGGGAGGAGAACACAATGAGGGTAAATCACTACCCCTGCCGGAACACCGGCGAATGGAGCAGCGTAGGACATGGTTTCTCGGGCAAAGCCGACCTGATCCTGATTTTCGGCAAACGGGAACTGCTACCCGGCTTCTATCAGCACCTGCAGCAATCATTTCCCAATGCTCACCTGCTTGGCTGCTCCACGGCGGGGGAAATCAGCGGTACCGAGGTATTCGACAATACCGTAACAGCAACACTGATCGGCTTTGACACCACCCCCATTCGCCTGGCCAGATGTCAGCACACCCTTGATGGCGATAGCCGCCATACGGGCCAGTCCCTGGCGAAAGAACTTCAAGGAGCCGACCTGAAGCACGTGTTCGTCCTCTCCGATGGCCTGAGCATCAACGGCACAGAACTGGTGACGGGTCTGCGCGAAACCTTGCCCGATGGTGTCGGCATCACCGGCGGCCTTGCTGGTGACGGTAGCAACTTCAAGGAAACCAGCGTGATTGCCGATGGCCCACCCGCCAGCGGTCTCGTCGCGGCCATCGGCTTTTATGGTGACACCCTGCAAGTTAGCTTCGGCTCCCTGGGCGGCTGGGATCCCTTTGGACCGGATCGTTTGATCACCCGATCAAAAGGCAACATCCTCTATGAGCTCGATGACCAGCCCGCCCTGGCCCTGTACAAGCGCTATCTGGGTGAATATGCCGCCGACCTGCCCGCCAGCGGCCTATTGTTCCCCCTAGAGTTACATGATGCCAATGGTGGTGAGGGCGGCCTGGTGCGGACCATCCTTGGCGTGGACGAAGCGACTGGCTCCATGACGTTTGCCGGCGATGTACCCGAGGGTAGCTACGCCCGCTTGATGAAAGCCAATTTTGACCGCCTGATTGACGGTGCCACCGGTGCCGCCACCATGGCTCAAGGCTTATCGAAAACAGCCCCCGATCTGGCTGTACTGATTTCCTGTGTCGGCCGTAAACTGGTGTTGCAGCAACGGGTGGAAGAGGAAGTGGAAAGGGTGCGGGAAGTCCTCGGCCCCCGCCCTCTATTGACGGGTTTCTACTCCTACGGCGAGATTTCCCTGCACCGGCCAACGGGCCGTTGTGAACTGCACAACCAGACCATGACCATTACGACCTTCAGCGAAATATGAGCTTTCACCCTCTTCTTGAGCGGCAACTGAAGCATTGCTTTGGTGATGAGGTACCGGGCGCCCTTGACGATTTTCTTTTGGCCATCAGCATGGCCTATGAGCAGGCCGACCGGGATCGGCATTTGATCGAGCATTCCCTGGAGGAAATGTCCCAGGAACTGACCGAGCGCAATCGGGAGTTGCGCAAGGAACTGGAGGAAAGAAAAGTCATTCACGCTGCCCTGGAACAGGAAAAGCGGGAACAGCAAGCCCTGAATCAAAAGCTGGCCCAGGCCCATCAGCAATTGCTACAGTCAGAAAAATTGGCCTCCATCGGCCAACTGGCCGCTGGCGTCGCCCACGAGATCAACAATCCGATCGGCTATGTTCATGCCAACGTCGGCTCTCTGGAGTCTTATCTGCAGGATATTTTTGCGGTGCTCGATGCCTACGAAGCAGTTACGGGCGCTCTGCCATCCGGCACTCCCGGTCTGAATCTGCTGGAAACAGAAAAGAAAACCCGGGATCTGACTTTCCTGCAGACCGATATTCCGGCCCTGATCAGCGAATCCAAAGAAGGGCTCAGCCGAGTACGAAAAATCGTTCAGAACCTGAAAGATTTCTCCCATCCGGACGAAGGCAGCTTTTCCTGGTCAGATATTCACCAAGGCCTCGACTCCACCCTCAACATTGTCCATAACGAAATCAAGTACAAGGCTGAGGTCCATCGTGAGTACGGACAATTGCCCAAGGTTCAGTGCAACCTTTCCCAAATCAATCAAGTTTTCATGAACCTGCTGGTCAATGCTTCCCATGCCATCACAGAGTTCGGCACCATCCATATCAGGACAGGGCAGGATGAACCGGGGTCGGTCTGGATTGATATCACTGACAACGGTTGCGGCATTCCCGAAGAAAGCATGACGCGCATCTTCGATCCCTTCTACACCACCAAGCCTGTGGGCAAGGGCACAGGCCTGGGCCTGTCCCTCTCCTACAGCATCGTGCAACGGCACCATGGAAAAATCAGCGTCAGCAGTACGATAGGAGAAGGAACGACTTTCCGCATCACGCTGCCCGTTACCCAAGACGACGAAAATGAAGAAACAACCGCCGGTTAGCGGGTTTGATTGTCCTCGATAGCAGGTTCTACTGCCGGCTGCACAGGCAAGTGGATGGTGAAGGTAGTGCCCTTCCCTTCAACACTATCCACCTCGATACGGCCATGATGTTTGCGCACGATCCCATAGGAGAGGGACAAGCCCAGGCCTGTGCCCTTGCCCACAGGCTTGGTCGTAAAAAAGGGCTCGAATATCCGGTTCAGGTTATCGGCAGCAATGCCTTTGCCGGTATCACTAATGGCAATCCAGACTTCTGCTTGCCCGGCGGCATCAGTACCAACGCCGCTTGAGATAGTGACCTCCCCCTGGTCTTCAATGGCCTGACTGGCATTGACCAGCAAGTTCATGAACACCTGGTTCAATTGAGAAGGCAGGCAATAGACATCCGGCAGGGCGCCGTACTGCTTCACTACCTTGCACTTGTACTTGAGTTCATTCCAGGCAATGTTGAGGGTAGAGTCCAGTCCCTTGTGCAGGTCAGCCCACTGCCAATTTGTTTCGCCAACCCGGGAGAAGTCCTTGAGATCCTGCACGATCTTGCGAACCCGGTTCAAGCCGTCCCGGGACTCTTCCATCAAATCGAAGGTGTCCTGCCGCAGGAAGGCGAAATCCTTTTCCTGTTTAAGCTTCACGACAGCGGCCAAAGCCTCCGGATTACTCCCTTGCTTTTCGGCTTCCTCGTAGGCAGAGAACACCGCAAAGATGTCCCGCAGATAATCACCCAGAGTCCCCAGATTGGAATAGACGAAGCTGATGGGATTGTTCAACTCATGGGCAACCCCTGCCGCCAGCTGGCCGATGGAGGCCATCTTCTCGGACTGAAGCAATTGTCCATGGGCCTCTTCCAGTTTTCGGTTCAGATCGCGCTGCTGCGCCAGGGCTTCGGCCACGATCTGCTCCTGGGCCCGCCGCCGGGAAATATCGTGCACACCAACCAGCAAACGTTTTTCTCCGCCGATAACCGCTTCACGGATAGCCACCTCAACCCAGAATAAGGAACCGTCCTTCCGTCGAGCGTGCCATTGAAATGTCTGACTCTCCGCTATAGGCAGTTGCAATTTGGCAATGACTTCGTCCTGAGTATAGGGAGGTTCACCGGAACTGATATCGGCAACGGAAATTTTGCGAATTTCCTCGCTTGAATAGCCGTATAACTCACAGGCTCGTTGATTTACATCGAGGATAGCGCCGCTCGCTGGATCATGGATGAAAATGGCTTCAGCCACACTATCGAAAATGGTTCGGAATTGTTCTTCACTTTGCCGTAGCGCCCGTTCGGCATCCTTGAGCGCACTGATGTCGGTCACCATGATGATCGAACCATCGTAAGCACCGGCAAGGTCTTTTGTCGGTGCTGCGGAAATCCAGACATCCCGCCAGTGTCCGTCCTTGTGTCGCAGCCGCCATTGACTGTGGAATGAATCATTCCCGCCACCCTGGTTCAGTTCTGCCAGGCGTGCCCGAAACTCGACCAGGCTGACTTCATCCAATAGTTCCTCAGGGTCTTGTCCCATCAAACCACCAGAGGAAAAACCCAACATTTCATGGAGTCGGGGATTGGCAAAAGTAATCAGTCCCTGAGCATTGCTGACGGCAATCCCTTCGCTGGCGAATTCCACCAGTTTGCGAAAATGATCTTCAGCCCGGCGCCTTGCCGTAAAGGAGGTCAACAACTCGGCCTGTTGGCGCCGCCGCTCTGGCCTTTGCAGCAGCCAGCCGAGGATTCCCATCATGCAAAGCAGCAACAGGATGGCACCACCAAGAACATAGGCTTCCCGCCTAGCTTCGGCAAAGACCTCCTTCACCCCCACTTTGGTAATCAGATACCAGTTCATGGAGGGAATCACGCTCATCAACCCGATGACTGCCTCTCCACGGTAATCATGGGCATAGATGATTTCTCCCGGGGTACGCTGCAGGGCTTTGGCAGCAAGGAGATCAGGACTATCCAGAGGGAGATGCAAAGTCAGGGGCGCTGCATTGCGCTCGACCAGAGGCGTCAGATAGACAATATCTTTGCCTTCAACGCGCAATAACAAAGTTTCCCCACTGGACGATGTTACCGGCCACTGGTTAAGGAGTTGAAACAGGCTGATCGCAGGATCAAGTTGATAAAGCAGGAAACCAATTGGCAAAGGCTTGTCATGTCGCGTGACCAACAAAGGGACGAGAACATTGAGCACCACTCGACCGGAATTGCTCCCCTGTGGCCCAAGCATATGCATGTCCAGCAAGAGGGGATGTCCTTGTTGCAGGGACTGTTGAAAAGCTGCCGAATAGTCCTGCGTCTCTGCCAACAAAGCATCGTCGGTTGAGAATCTCAACTTGGCGTTTAGGTCGTAAAAGCCTGCCGCCACAATATCCGACGCATTGTTTTTTCCTTGCTGAACCTGCTCAACCAATGCCCGACGTAACAACGGGTCATTACTGCCACTCGCCAGCCAAGTGGAATAATGCATAGCGATATAGCTATCCGCCGGTTGGGCAAGGTAACGAGTTTTTTCGTCCACCCAGCGTCCCAACTCGGTCGTCTTTACCCGAGAAATAATGGTGAGTTGTTCGGCGTTGTTGTTACGAGCCGTCTCGTAGAGACCATAAAAAACCACCAACACCGCGACAAGAATCATCGCCCCCAGTGCGATCATCACCGAGTACAAGCGGCGGCCAAGGAATATGGTGTTCGACCCGCTATCTGTATTTTTATCCATGGGGCTCATCAATGGTTGGCATTCGAGCCTCCCTCGATGCCTTCGCCCCTATTCTCTATCTTTTACCCCTGCCTTTGTGTTTCAAGCACGAGCAAACTTCATCAAAATCGAGCTTCAGTCCGCTGCGCAGTGATTGATTTCGATGGAAAGATGGGCCAGTTCCTGATGTACAGAAAGCAGGCGACGGACCTCATCGGGGTTGGGTGTCTGGCTGTGGGTCACCAGGGAAATAATCCCTGCGTAATGTTTTCGACCAATTCGCCAGACATGTAGATCGACGATTTCCACGCTACCCCAGCCCGGCTCGTTGACGATGGCGGCGCGGACTTCCTCCACCACGGGATGGTCCATCTCGCAGTCGAGCAGCACCCTGCCGGTTTCCTTTACCAACCCTTTTGCCCAGATCGCCACCAGCACGGCACCGACCACGCCCATGAGGGGGTCCAGCCAGGACCAGCCCCAGACCATGCCGGAAACAAGGGCGACGATGGCCAGAACAGAGGTAGCAGCATCGGCCAGCACATGCAGATAGGCAGCCTTGAGGTTGAGGTCGCCATGATCTGCCTGGTGACCATGGTTATGATGATCGTGATGGTGGTGATCATGCTCATGGCTGTGGTCATGATGGTGATCATGGTGATGGTGACCGCCGTTCAGAATCAGCGCACAGGCCAGATTGACCAGCAGCCCGATCACGGCGACAACAATGGCTTCCAGGTAGTGAATGGGCTGGGGCGTAATCAACCGCTCCACCGATCCCCAGATCATGCCTGCCGCCACCAACAACAAAAACAGGGCGCTGACGAAACCGGCCAGCACTTCAATCTTCCAGGTTCCGAAGGCAAAACGCCGGTCCCGGGCATAGCGCCGTGATGCAGCGTAGGCAAAGGCACTGAGGCCGATTGCAACCGCGTGGGAACTCATGTGCCAGCCATCCGCCAGCAAGGCCATGGAGTTGTACCACCAGCCGGCAGCGATCTCCACCACCATCATCGCCAGGGTGATGATCATGACCAGACGGGTACTCCGTTCAGCAGCCGTGGTGTCTGCCGAAAAGATGTGTTCGTGGTTCCAGAGGGAGTGGTCGTGATTAGTCATGGCAGGAAGGTAACAACAAAAAGGGCGACGGGAAAGGGTCGCCCTTGTAATGCAATAAATAAGCCTTTAATGCCTCAGGCCAGTTCATCAATCCAGGTTTGTTGAATCGCTTCGAGAATTTTTTCACCACAATGCTTGGGATCATCGTTAAAGCCAGGCAAGGCCATGACCCAGCCCATCAGGTCGACGAAGTTGATCTTGGTCGGATCAATCCCCGGGTGGGTATCGATCAAGGCCAAGCTTATGTCCAGGGTATCAGTCCATTTCATCTCATTCTCCTCATCAGTTTGATGAGCCATTCATTGAGTCGTCCTTCCAAGTGAAGGGCAGGTGTTCGTTGCTTCAGGGGGAACGCTTGCGCTCCCCTCCTTCCTTCGCCATGTTGATGGTGTACTTGGGAATTTCGATCGTCAGCGGTACATCCGTTACCTGGGCCTGACAGGACAGGCGGGACTGGGGCTCCAGCCCCCAGGCCTTGTCCAGCAAATCGTCTTCCTTTTCCTCTGCCGGCTCCAGGGAACCATAGCCTTCCCGGATCACGACGTGGCAGGTGGTACAGGCACAGGATTTTTCGCAGGCATGTTCGATTTCGATGTCGTTATGCAACAGGGCATCGCAGATGGTGGTGCCGGGTTCCGCCTCGAGGACAGCCCCCTCGGGGCAAAGCTCCCAATGGGGGAGGACGATGATGGTGGTCATGGATTCAGTTCCTCAATTTTTTTACCGGCCAGGGCGCGATGAACGCTCTGGTTCATGCGTCGGGCAGCGAAGTCTTCCGTGGCTTTGGAAAGGACGGACATGGCCTCATCCACGGCACGGCGGTCATCACCAATAACCACGGACTGAAGCCGGGCAATGGCGCTATCGACGGCAGTCCGTTCGTCCTGGGCCAATAGATGGGCATCTTCCTTCAGGGCCGATTGGGTGGCTTCGATCAGGCGCTGGGCCTCTACCTGGGCTTCCCGCAGGGCACGGCGGAAGGCATCGTCCGCAGCGTGATTCATGCCGTCCTTGAGCATGGCGGCGATTTCGTCATCGGACAAACCGTAACTCGGTTTCACTTCCACATGGGCTTCGGCGCCGGTGGTCTGCTCCCGGGCAGAAACGGACAGCAGTCCATCCGCATCCACCTGGAAGGTCACTCGAATCCGCGGTGCGCCTGCCACCATGGGCGGCATGCCACGCAATTCGAAACGGGCCAGGCTGCGACAATCGGAAACGAGTTCACGCTCACCCTGCACCACCTGCACGGAAAGGGCCGTCTGACCGTCCTTGTAGGTGGTGAAGTCTTGGGCTCGGGCGATTGGAATGGTGGAGTTGCGCGGAATAATTTTTTCCACCAGCCCTCCCATGGTTTCCAGGCCCAGGCTGAGGGGAATCACATCCAGCAACAACCAATCGTCACCGGCTGCACGATTGCCCGCCAGCAGATTGGCCTGGGTGGCAGCACCCAGGGCTACCACCTTGTCGGGGTCGAGATTGTTCAGGGGCTCCTGGCCGAAGTAGTCCGCCACAGCCCGCTGAATCTGGGGCATGCGGGTGGAGCCTCCCACCATCACCACGCCCTTCACTTCATCAATACTCAGGCCAGCATCCCGCAGGGCTTTCTTCACCGGGCTCAGGGTTTTCTGAACCAGAGTACGAGTGATCTCGGCAAAGATTTCGGTGGTCAGGGTCAGGTCCACATACTCGCTACTGCCGAGCCGAACGGTAATCGGCGCAGCGCTACGGTTAGTCAGGGTTTCCTTGGCCTCCCGGGCCTTAGTCAGCAATACCCGGGCATCCTGGGGCGAAAGGGGTGCCAGCTTGGCTTGTTCGATGATCCAGCAGTACACGCGTTGATCGAAGTCATCCCCCCCCAGCGCGGAGTCGCCGCCGGTGGAAAGAACTTCGAACACGCCTTTGGAAAGACGCAGGATGGAAATATCAAAGGTGCCGCCGCCCAGGTCATACACTGCGTAAATACCTTCGGCAGCGTTATCCAGACCATAGGCAATCGCGGCAGCGGTGGGCTCGTTGAGCAGACGCAGCACATTGAGGCCGGCCAGCTTGGCCGCATCCTTGGTGGCCTGGCGCTGGGCGTCGTCGAAATAAGCAGGGACGGTAATCACGGCCCCCGTGAGCTCACCGCCCAAAGCAGCCTCGGCCCGCTGTTTAAGAGCATGCAGAATTTCGGCAGAGACTTCGACTGGGCTCTTGACGCCCTGACAGGTACGCAGCCGGACCATGCCTTCGCTGTCCACAAAGTCATAGGGCATGGACTCGATATGAGCGATGTCCTTGCGGCCGCGGCCCATGAAACGTTTGACGGAAACAATCGTGTTTTTCGGGTCCTGGGCCTGACGGGTCTGGGCGTCGTAACCCACGATGACCTGGCCATCTGCGTCGTAACGAACAACAGAAGGCAACAGGGAATGGCCCTGGTCGTCATTGAGTACCACGGACATGCCGCTACGCACAGTAGCCACCAGAGAATTGGTCGTTCCCAGGTCAATGCCGACGGCAAGGCGATGTTCGTGGGGGGCGGCCGATTGCCCCGGTTCGGCGATTTGCAGCAGTGCCATATTCTTGTTCTTGCGTTGGGGATTGATGACGCTTAGGCGTCCACAACTTCCAGGGCGTCGTCTATTTCCTGCAGCAACTTTTCCTGAAACATCAATTGGCGAACCCGGTCGGAGGCAGCGGCGAAATCTTGCCGGCCATCCAGATCTTCAGCCAAGGCACCATGCTGGGCCTTGATCTGCCGGCGCAAGCGCTCATGCAGGTCTTCCAGCAATTCGCCATTGCGCTCCACCCGGGCGTCCGCCACGGATTCGCGCAGTTCCATCTGTTCCATGAGGAAATCCATGGGCATGGCGGTGTTGTCCTCCACCCGGGGATCATGGCCTGCCAGATGCAACAGATAACGGGCCCGGGACAGGGGATGCTTCAAGGTCTGGTAAGCCTCGTTGGCCTGGGTCGCCCACTGCATGGACAGGCGTTTGTCCGCATCCGGCAGATGGGCATGCTTGTCGGGATGAACCTTGGCCTGCAACTCGCGATAGCGCTGTTCCAGTAGCGCCGTATCCAGCGCAAAAGTCTGGGTCAGCCCGAACAGGGAAAAATGATCCCTGCCGAAATCGTCAAGCTTGCCCATGGCAACGGTCAAACCTGGAAGCTCTCGCCGCAGCCGCAGGCGTCCTTCACGTTGGGGTTGTTGAACTTGAAGCCTTCGTTCAACCCTTCCTTGGTGTAGTCCAGTTCCGTGCCGTCCAGATAGGGCAAGCTCTTCGGGTCCACCAGCACCTTCAAGCCCTGGCTGTCGAAAACGATGTCATCGCTTTCCGCGCTGTCGGCAAACTCAAGCTTGTAGGCCATGCCGGAACAACCAGAAGTCTTGACGCCGAGACGGACACCGATGCCCTTGCCCCGCTTGGCAAGAAAATTGGATACGTGTTTGGCTGCGCTTTCGGACATGGTGATCATTTTTACTCTCCGTGCTTTTTCTTGTAATCCGCCACGGCGGCCTTGATGGCATCCTCGGCGAGAATCGAGCAGTGGATTTTAACCGGCGGCAAAGCCAGTTCTTCCGCGATCTGGGTGTTCTTGATATCCAGCGCCTGATCCACGGTCTTGCCCTTGACCCATTCCGTCACAAGGGACGAAGAGGCGATGGCGGAACCGCAACCGTAGGTTTTGAACTTGGCGTCTTCAATCAGACCGTCCTTGCCCACCTTGATCTGCAGCTTCATCACGTCGCCGCAGGCGGGAGCGCCCACCATGCCAGTGCCCACGTCGCCATCATCCTTGTCGAGGGAACCGACATTGCGGGGGTTTTCGTAGTGATCGATCACTTTTTCGCTATAGGCCATTTCATTCTCCATCTAATCAGTTGCCCCCGCCGGGGGCGGGCGGGGGTTAGGGGGTGGGCTGTCACCTGCCCCTTGGGGCAGCACATTGACGTGCAGCGTTAATGTGCTGCCCACTGAACACTATTCAAATCCACGCCATCCTTGAACATTTCCCAAAGGGGAGACAGTTCCCGCAGCTTGGTCATTTTTTCTTTCAGGTGGCTGATGGTGTATTCGATTTCTTCCTCGGTGGTGAAGCGGCCAAGAGTGAAACGGATGGAGCTATGGGCCAGTTCGTCGGAACGGCCCAAGGCGCGCAACACGTAGGAAGGTTCCAGGGAGGCGGAGGTACAAGCGGAACCGGAGGACACAGCCACATCCTTGATCGCCATCATCAGGGACTCGCCCTCGACGAAATTGAGACTGACGTTAAGGTTGTGGGGCACGCGCTGCTCCATGTCGCCGTTGAGATAGACCTCTTCCATCTCCATCAGGCCCTTGTAGAGCTTGTCCCGCAGCATGCGGATACGTTCGTTCTCGGTGGCCATTTCTTCTTTGGCCAGGCGGAAGCATTCGCCCATGCCGACGATCTGGTGAGTGGCCAGGGTGCCAGAACGCAGACCGCGTTCATGGCCGCCACCGTGGATCTGGGCTTCGAGCCGGACGCGGGGCTTACGCCGCACGTAGAGGGCGCCGATGCCCTTGGGGCCGTAAGTCTTGTGGGCGCAGAAGGACATCAAATCGACCTTCAATACGTTCAGGTCAAGCGGCATCTTGCCGGTAGCCTGGGCCGCATCCACATGGAAGATGGTGCCATTGGCACGACAAAGCTCACCAATTTCGGCAATAGGCTGGATGACGCCAATCTCGTTGTTCACCGCCATGACGGAAGCCACCACGGTATCGGGCCGCAGTGCAGCCTTGAACTGCTCGACAGTGATCAGGCCGTTTTCGTTAGGCTGCAAATACGTCGCTTCGAAACCTTGGCGCTCCAGCTCCTTGACCGTATCCAGCACCGCCTTGTGTTCGGTGGAAACGGTGATGATGTGCTTGCCCTTGGTGGGGCCATAGAAATGCGCCGCGCCCTTGATGGCAAGGTTGTTGGACTCGGTTGCACCGGAGGTCCACACGATGTCTTTCGGGTCGGCATTGACCAACGCCGCCACATGGCCGCGGGCTTCTTCTACCGCTGCCTCGGCTTCCCAGCCATAGGCGTGGGAACGGGAAGCAGGGTTGCCGAAATGTTCGGTCAGCCAGGGAATCATCTTTTCGGCCACGCGAGGGTCCACAGGCGTGGTCGCAGAGTAGTCGAGGTAGATGGGAAACTTGAGCATGTCGGAACTCCTAGGTGGTTCTTGTCAGACCGCTACAGCAGTCAGACGTTTCAGTTGCGCGACGGTGGATGCCAGCGCCGCAAGAAAGTCGTTGATCTGGGATGCGCTGGTGTCGGCACCAAGGCTGACTCGCACGGCGCCCCGCGCCAAACCTTCGGGTACGCCCATGGACAGCAGCACATGGGAAGGCTCGGGATTGGCACTGGAACAGGCCGCACCACTGGCGACGGCAAAGCCGGCCCGATCCATCTTGCCTACCAGGGTCTCCCCATCCAGATCGTTAAAAGCGAAGTAACTGGTGTTGGGCAAGCGCTCAACACCGCTACCGAAAATCGTTGCGCCCTGGGCCTGCAAGCCCTGTTCAAGCCGGCTACGCAAGGCCAGTACGTGGAGCTTCTTTTGTTCCAGCCCCATAACCACCAGTTCGCAAGCCATGCCGAAACCGACAATGGCAGGAACGTTCTCGGTACCGGAGCGCAGCCCCCGTTCGTGGCCTCCACCGGAAATCAGGGGTTTGAGTTCGACCCGCTTGTCCAGCACCAAGGCACCGGCACCTTTTGGCCCGCCGATCTTGTGGCCGGAAAGGGTCAGACCATGAACACCCGCTGCATTCAGAACACGGAAATCCACAGCAACCTTACCCAAGGCCTGCACCCCATCGCTGTGGAACCAGGCTCGGCTTGGTTTGGCTTGTTCCGCCAGGAAAGCCACATCCTGAATAACGCCGGTTTCATTGTTGGCCAGCATCACCGAGACAAGGCTGGGCTTGCGCTCCAGCAGCGCTGCGTAATCGGCTTCGATCACCCGCCCCCGGCTGTCCACCGCAATTTCATGCAGTTGCCAGCCATTGCGTTGCAGAACCTTCGCCGGCTCCCGCACGCAGGGATGTTCGATGGCCGAAACCGCTACCAGCCCTGGTTTCAGGCTGGCCGCAGCCCCTTTGATGAACAGGTTGTTCGATTCCGACCCGCCACTGGTAAACACCACTTCTGTCGGGTGCGCCCCTACTGCCGATGCAACCTGCTGACGGGCTTCATCAACGGCCTTGCGTGCTGCCCGTCCATACTCGTGCCGACTGGAGGCATTGCCGTAACGTACGTCAAAGTACGGCAGCATCGCCTCCAACACCGCCGGATGAACCGGCGTGGTGGCATTGTGGTCAAGATAGACGGGGGCAAACATGGCCGTTTTGCCTTAGCTCAGGCAGCAACCCGAATGTCGGCCCGGCGCACACTACGACGGGCAGGACGCTGGTCGTGAAGCACAGTCACAGGCGCTTCCACACCGGCGACGCTGTGTTGTTCCCGCACTTGATCGCCCAGGGAAACGGAACCCAGGTAGTCGTACATCTTGGCATTCAGGGTGGACCACAGCTTGTGGGTCATGCAAGGCATCTGTTCGCCGTCGCAATCGCCCTTGCCACCACAGGAGGTGGCATCAAGCACTTCATCCACGGCCTTGATGATGTCGGCAATGGAAATGGTGTCCGCATCCCGGGCCAGGCAATAGCCGCCGCCGGGGCCGCGCACGCTGGAAACCAGCTTGGAACGACGCAATTTGCCGAAAAGCTGTTCCAGGTAGGAAAGGGAAATGTGCTGCCGCTCACTGATGCCGGCCAGGGTTACCGGGCCTTCGTGCTGGCGCAGGGCCAGATCAATCATCGCGGTAACGGCGAAACGTCCTTTGGTTGTCAGTCTCATGATCCACCTCTCTCTGGTGTTGGAGTCACTGTTGGGGGAGTGTTTCTTGTATTACTTGATTGTTTCTGTCGGAATTATCGCATCCCGAGTGAAACAGTCAACTACTTAGCCGACAAATTTAATCAACTATTTTTGAGATGGACCGGGGATCGAATTTGTCCGCCGTTGCTGCTTCATCTTCCACCGATACGCCGGCCCGTTCCAGCTGATCCAGCAGGTGGGCGATGCGGCGATCGGTTTCCACCGCATGATCGAGCAAGCCATGAATGGCCTTGCTCATGGGGTCGTCGTCAGTCTGGCTGACGCCGTAGGCAGAAAAGCCCATCTGATTGGCCTTAGCTTCCCGGGCCAAATCCCGCCCGGCTTCGATGATGCGGGCAGGAATCCCCACCGCCGTCGCTCCCGGCGGCACATCCCGGACGACCACAGCATTGGAGCCAACTTTGCCTTCCCGACCCACTGTAATCGGGCCGAGCACCTTGGCGCCGGCACCAATGACGACACCACTTTCCAAGGTGGGATGGCGTTTGCCCTTGGCCCAGGACGTTCCGCCCAAGGTAACGCCGTGATAGAGGGTGCAGTCGTCGCCGATTTCTGCGGTTTCGCCAATCACCACACCCATGCCGTGGTCGATAAAGAAACGGCGACCGATGGTGGCACCGGGGTGAATTTCGATTCCGGTTAGCCAGCGTGCCCAATGGGAGAGCCAGCGCGCGAGCCAACGCAAGCGAGCCAGCCAAAGTTGATGGGCAATGCGGTGAAAAAGCAGTGCATGAAGCCCCGGATAACAGGTCAGCACTTCCCAGGTGGTCCGGGCCGCGGGATCGCGCTCAAAAACACTGGCGATATCTTCACGCAAACGGTCGAACACTGAAAACTCCCCGGAAAAATAACGATTAGGTGATGAATTATAGCGGGAAGCGCCAATAAACCGACTGGTTTAGTCGGGATTACTCTTTCAACACGGGCGGTTTCCAACGGCGCAGCAACAGGGAATTGCTGACCACGGAAACGGAACTCATGGCCATGGCCGCACCGGCGATCACCGGGTTAAGCAAACCGAAAGCGGCCAGGGGAATCCCCAGCACGTTGTAGATGAAGGCAAAAAACAGGTTCTGCCGGATTTTTGCCAGGGTCGCCCGAGACAAGGAAATGGCATCAGCAACTCCGTTCAGATCGTTGCGCATCAGGGTGATGTCGGCAGCCTCCATGGCCACATCCGAACCGGCCCCCATGGCGAAACTGACGTCGGCAGCGGCTAAGGCGGGAGCATCGTTGATGCCGTCGCCAGCCATGCCGGTACGGCGTCCTTCCTCCCGTAATTTCTCAATCGCTTTGGCCTTGTCGGCTGGCAGCACATCGGCCTCAAAGCGTTTAACGCCCGCTTGCCGCGCAATGGCGGCGGCGGTTCCGGCGTTGTCGCCGGTAAGCATGACCACCTCCACCCCCTGGGCCTGAAGCCGGGCCACTGCCTGACGGGAAGATTCCCGCAACGGATCGGCAATGCCGATCAAGCCCAGCGCCCTGCCCTCACTGGCAATAGCCACCAAGCTGCGCCCGGAGGCTTGCAATGTAGCGATGGAATCCTGAGGAAGCGTAATCCCCTGCTCAAGAAGCCAGGCCGGGGAACCGGCAATGAGCGACCGGCCTTCCACAACACCCGACAATCCCCGGCCAGCCACGGATTGAACATCCGTCGGCTTGGCCAACACCAAAGCAGCAGCCCGCGCTTGAGCGACGATGGCTTCCGCCAAGGGATGGGATGAAGCCTGCTCCAGACTGGCGGCAAGATGGAGCACCTGTTGATCGGTCAATTCAGCAAGGGTTAGCAGATCCGTGACTGCGGGCGCCCCTTGGGTCAGGGTGCCTGTTTTGTCCACGGCCAGCACCTGAAGTTTTTCGGCCAATTCCAAAGCCTCGGCATTGCGCACCAAGACGCCAACCTTGGCCCCTAGCCCGGTGCCCACCATGATGGCGGTGGGAGTTGCCAGCCCTAGAGCGCAGGGGCAGGCAATCACCAGCACCGCGACCGCATTGATCAAGGCGGCGCTGAAATCCCCCTGGACCAGCCACCAACCGAGAAACGTCGCGAGGGCGATAGCACAGACTGTCGGCACAAAGACGGCTGCAATCCGGTCAGCCAAGCGCTGCACTGGCGCCTTCGAACCTTGAGCTTGTTCGACCAGCCGGATGATGCCGGACAGCAATGTGTGCCCGCCGACACCGGTGGCCTTGCAGCGCAGCAGCCCGTCGCCATTGGTCGTGGCGGCAAAAACTTTGCTCCCTGGTGCCTTGCCCACGGGCAAGCTTTCACCGGTGAGCATGGCTTCGTTGAGATGGGAATTGCCTTCCAGCACATCGCCATCCACCGGTACGCTCTCGCCAGGACGCACGACAAAAATGTCACCGGGAATCAAGGTCGCAACGGGGACTTCTTCCAGTTGGCCGTGGCGCTCAATGCGGGCAACCTGGGGCTGCATGCGAACGAGGGCTTCAATCGCTCCCGAAGTGCGGGCCTTGGCCCGGGCTTCGAGAATCTTGCCGAGCAGAATCAGGGTAATGACGGTGGCGGACGCTTCAAAATACACATGCTGTTCGTGCATCCCCAAGACCGTCACCACGGCACTAAACAGCCAGGCCATGGAAGTACCCAGCGCCACCAAAACATCCATATTGCCGCTACCGCCGCGCAAGGCGTACCAGGCACCAACGTAATAACGGCCACCAATCCAGAACTGGACCGGTGTTGCCAGCAGCAGTTGCAACCAGCGCGGCAGCGGTTCATGGGCCATATCGCCGCCCATGCTAAACATGAACAGCATCTGCCCAACCAAGGGAAGCGTCAGCACCGCAGAGATCAGGAACGCGCGGCGCTCCTCCCGGTAATAGGCTTCACGCCGGGCCTTTTCTTCGGCGCGGCTATTGTCGGTAATCAACAGGGCGTGATAGCGACCAGAGGTTTCCACCGCCGCCACCATGGTCTCGGGATTCACCAAATCGGACTGATAGCGGATATGGGCCTTCTCTGCCGCAAAATTGACCACTGCCTCAACCCCCGGGAGTTCATTGAGCGTTTTCTCCACCCGGGCGGCACAGTTGGAGCAGGTCATGCCGGTCAGCGCCAGTTCGCAGGTCTGCAGGGAAACAGTCGGTTCGGTTTGGGACATAGGTCGCTCCGGGAAAACAATCAGCAATTCACTTGGGGCAAGTCTAAACTACGTACCTTAGTACGGAGTCAACACCCATCATGCAAACGCAAGCAAAACCCATGACGATCGGCGCCCTGGCCAGGGCCTGTGGTGTTGGTGTGGAAACCATCCGCTTTTACCAGCGCAAGGGGCTGATGAATGTGCCCGACAGTACGGAGGGTTATCGTACTTACGACAACCAGCACACGGAACGGCTACGCTTTATCAAACGGGCCCAAGGGGTAGGCTTTACCCTGGAGGAAACCGCCGAACTACTCAGCCTCAACGACACCCGGGACCACGCCCAGGCACGCAGCCTCGCGCGGGAAAAGATTGATCAGATCGAACAGCGGATTGAACAGCTGCAGACCATGGCAGGCGCTCTGCGCCATTTGGTGGAGGAATGCCAGCACGGAGTATCCGGCATGCCCTGCCCCATCATCAGACTCGCCCTGACAGAGGGCAAGTAATTAGCGGCTAAGCATGACCGGAATATGGGACAGGCTAAGCACCTTTGCCGCCACCGAGCCAAGGACTGCAGTCGCTATAGCACCACGACCATGGCTGCCCATGCAGATCAGACCGCATCCCAATTGCTGGGCCTGATGGACGATCACCTCGGCCGGATGACCGACATGAATGTGAGGCGTAGCCTCAACTTTGGCATCCTGTAGCAACCCCAAGGCTGGCGCCAGAATAGCGGTACCTTCTTCCCGATAATGACCATCGAGCGTTTCCGGACTCACGTGTTTGAGCGCCAGTCCTACGGGAATCGGTGCATGGACATGCAGCAAATGAATCTCGGGATGACCGCGAAACCACTGCACATGTTCGATCAACCCCTGAACAGCCCGCAGGGAAGCCTCTGACCCATCCACCGCCAGCAAGATTTTCATACTGCATCCTCACACATAACAAACCACCCCTTGCCACAGCATGCGGCCAAGATTGGGGGCATTGAACAGCCCGAACACACCGAAGGCCAATACCAACAAGCCGGAAATGGTACGAACCACAGGGGCCTGGGCAAAGCGACGAAAACGCGCAAGTACAACGCCGGCCAGCAGCAAATTAGGCAGGGTGCCCAGACCAAAAGCCAGCAAGGTCCCGGCTCCACGCAGGGCAGAGCCGCTCATGAGCGCCGTTGCCAAAACGCTATAGACCAAACCACAAGGAAGAAAGCCCCAAAGCAGCCCCAAAGGAAAAGCCTGGGCAATACCTTTCACGGGGAGGAATCGTCGAGTGACGGGCTGAATGCGGGACCAGAGCCATTGCCCAGTCCGCTCGACAGCAGTCAATCCTTTGGTGAAACCAATCAGATACAGCCCGAGCGCTACCAGCATCAAATTGGCGGCAATGTAGAGCCCTAGCTGAATAGGTAACCAGCCGTTGAGCAGCAAACCGAGACTACCGATCAAACCCATGGCAGCACCCGCAAGACCGTAGCTGGTGATGCGCCCCAGGTTATAGGCAAGATGAAGGGACCAAGCCGGTTTTTGACCCGGCAACTGGACCGTCAAGGCAGAGACAATGCCCCCGCACATACCGACACAATGGGTACCGCCCAGCAAGCCGATCAGGAATACGGCAAGAAAGCCGGTATCAGGCATGGAGAAAGAGATTCAGATGATTCATGGGGCGGGATTATCCCACCCCATGGAGGTCTGGCGATGGATCAAATCACCTTGGAGTATTTGACCCGCTCACGATCACTACGCAAGTACTGATCAAACGCCATGGCAATGACCCGTACCAGCATCCGTCCCTTGGGCAGAACCGTAATCCACTGATCGGTAATCTCCAGAAGACCGGCCTCTTCCATTTCTTTCAAGCTATCCAGTTCGGCAGCGAAATAATCCTGGAACTTGATCAGATGGGCGATTTCAATGGACTCAATGGACAACTCGAAATGACACATCAGGGCCTGAATGATGGAGCGGCGCAACAAGTCGTCCGCGGTCAATTCAAGGCCACGCATAATGGGCAGCACGTTGTTATCCAAGGCCGCGTAATACTCTTCCAGAGTACGGAAGTTCTGGCTGTAGGTTGGTCCGACCTTACCGATGGAGGAAACACCAAAAGCCAGGAGATCTGCCTCGGCATAGGTGGAATAACCCTGGAAGTTCCGGTGCAGCCGACCTTGGCGTTGAGCTACCGCAAGCTCGTCATCGGGCTTGGCAAAGTGATCCATACCGATGAAGACGTAGCCTGCTTCCGTCAGACGGGTGATAGCCAATTGCAAGATTTGCATCTTGGCATCGGCAGAAGGCAACTCATTTTCATTGATCCGGCGCTGGGGTTTGAAATGTCCCGGCAGATGTGCGTAGTTGTAGATTGAAAGGCGATCCGGCGAGAGCTTGATAACCTCGTCAAGAGTACGGTTGAAACTAACGACGTTCTGTTTGGGGAGGCCGTAAATCAAATCCACGGAAATTGACTTAAAGCCGAATTCCCTGGCTGCATCAATGACTAACTTGGTTTCTTCAACGGACTGAATGCGATTCACCGCAGCCTGAACTTCGGGCTCGAAGTCCTGCACACCGACGCTCATGCGATTGAAGCCCTGCTCAGCCAACAAGCGCACGTTGTCCCGGTCCACCTTGCGCGGATCCACTTCAATCGAGTACTCGCCATTCGGCAACAAATTGAAATGGCGCCGAATCAAGTCCATCAACTGAATGGTTTCTTCCCGCGACAGGAAGGTAGGCGTACCACCACCCCAGTGAAGCTGAACCACATCCCGGGAACCGCCAAGGGCCTTGGCCTGCATGGCAAATTCCTTATCTAAGTATTCGATGTACTTGGCGGAACGGGAGTGATCCTTGGTGATGATTTTGTTGCACCCACAGTAATAGCAGATCGTATTACAGAAGGGGATGTGCACGTATAATGACAGCGGACGACTTGCCCCGCCAACATTGCTGTCAGCACGTCGAGCCAACCAGGATGTATAGGCTTTTTCATCAAAAGCCTCGACAAAACGGTCGGCGGTTGGGTAAGACGTATAACGTGGCCCGCTGATGTCGAATCGACGTAGTATCTGCGGGTCGAAAATAAAATCCTGAAATGTGCTCTGCATGGGCCCTATCCTGCGAGTGCTAAAGATGCCTTAATGGCGCGGAAGTCACTTTGACCCAGATCAAACGACAACTGAACCCCAATAATTCAGGCGAAGCCAAGGTTATTCCTTTGACTATAAGCTCCCTGAAAGTTGCCTGCTCCCAGTGCAATCTTCAGGAGCTATGCCTTCCCTTGGGTGTGTCGGAGACTGAACTTGGCCGATTGGATACTTTGGTTGCTGGTCGCCGAAAAATCAAGCGCGGCCAACACCTTTATCGTGCCGGTGAAACCTTTGAGGCTATATATGCTGTCAAGACCGGCTTTTTCAAGACCGATGTCCTTCTTGAAGATGGTCGCGATCAAGTAACCGGTTTTCAGATGGCTGGTGAGTTGCTGGGCATGGATGGTATCAGTGCTGAAGCCCATAGTTGCAATGCCGTCGCATTGGAAGACAGTGAGGTGTGCCTAATCCCCTTCTCCCAACTGGAAGAGCTGTCCAGTGAAATTCGGGCACTACAACGCCATTTTCACAAGGTAATGAGCAGGGAGATCGTTCGTGACCATGGCGTGATGATGCTACTCGGCTCTATGCGCGCAGAAGAACGCCTCGCTGCATTTTTGCTGAACCTATCGCAACGCTTCATGGCTCGAGGCTATTCTGCGACGGAGTTTCACCTCCGAATGACGCGGGAAGAGATTGGCTCATACCTTGGCCTTAAGCTGGAAACGGTTAGCCGGGCTTTTTCCCACTTTCAGGAATCAGGGCTGATTAGTGTCCAGCAAAAACATGTGCGCATTTTGGACGCAGCCGGTTTAAAGAGACTACTCAATCACCAACCCATCTGAAACCCGTTACAGCCAGGTGTCTCTTTACATCGCATAGAGGCCTGTAACACTAAGCAACTACACAAGTAGAAACGAAAAAAATCCGTAGGGTGTCTTAGCCAGGGCAACAGAAACAATATAGCCGGCAACGATCAAGGCTCCGAGCCAGGCTAGCAATCGCATATAGAACCCTCGCAATAAGCGAAAAGATGCGATACCAAGACCGATATACAGCACGAGCCCGATAACCTTGGCCGTTAGCCATGGCGCCACAAACGGGTATTGCCCGGTCACGATCACCAAGCCCGTGGCGGCTATTAACAGAAATGCATCATTCAGGTCAGTCAGACGCCGAACCCAAGATCGGGTTGGCACAGTCGAACCCGACAAATGCAAAATTCCGCGCAGGAAAAAACTCACAATGCTGAAGAAGGCACAGGCAATGTGCAAATATTTCAGCAGTGGATACATAGTCAACAACAATCAGGACTTGAGAATACCGACTTCCAAGTTGGCAAACCAGTCGATAAACCGTTTCACGTTTTCACCTTTATAAATCGCACCATGCTGAGGACACAGCATGTCGATATCCATCGCCAAAACCCGGGCACACCAATCCCGCTTGGCCCGATCAGAGCCCATCCAGCGACGATGAAATGCCTCTGCATGACGGATATGCCGATCAAAATTCTCCACAAACAATCCGTCTTCACCTGTGGGGAGCAGTGCGGCACCAACATCACCAGAAAAGAGAATTTTTGCCTTTGGATCGTAGAGATGGAAGTTGCCTGATGAATGCAAATAATGGGCGGGAATAGCCTGTAGTCGCTGACCACCCACCATGATATCCATGCCGCTATCGGGTATCGGAACGAAAGTATCGGCCTGCCCCCCGAAGTGAGGCACAAAGCTGGTCCACAACCAGCTCACATAACACTTCACTGATGGATTGAACTCCAGCCACATAGATAAGGAGGAAGCAATATCGGGGTCTTGGTGCGAGGCAAACACCTTGTCGATTTTGCGAGGATCGAACTCCGCTGAAATGGCAGAAAAAACCGCAGGAAAAATTTCAGAACCGCCGGGATCAAGGAGGATCGCATCGTCCCCTACCGTCACAAGATACTCGTTGGTATCAATCAAATAATTCGGGCGGGAGGCATCGCGAACGATGGCATGCCATTTATGACTGCCCTCTTCGTAAATAGCCTGGGCAGTCTTCATACTGAAGTTTCCTTTGACTGATGTTTGGTCAGATTATCGAGGGATCGCTGAATTTCACTGATGATTTGTTCGAAGTCGCTGGAGACCTGCATCAAGGCAACGGAAAAACCACCTCCATAGGCGGCTTCAATTTTTGCCGAACGGGCGAGGACACTACCTAATTCGACCAATTGCACAGTGTCCGCAATCAACTGGGAAAGCTTCCGATTTAAAGAGGCTACCTGGCGGTTATGCCCATCTGCTGCTTCGTGCCGGGATTGCAAACGCTGCTCAATGCAACTGCGCCCGACTCCGGAGCTGCTCGCCCGGGCTTTCTCCAACACCCTGTCCATGCGGGACTGCTTGACCAGATTGGTCACTGTCGCAACACTGCCGTAGGTAGCATCTTTCAGAGTTTCCATTTGGCGTTGCAAATCCATTGCAAATCGCCTTAACTCATTGGAAAGAACACCAAACCCCAGAGCTGACTGTCCAGCACGCTTAGCCAAGAAAATAGCATTCATGGCCATCAGATTGATCTTGAAAGCAGTAGCGACTACCTTCTTGATTTCCTCATTGATGCGCACAATTTTTCGCAGTTCCTTTCCAGCATCCTGATGCGAAGCCGGCAACAGATTTCCGCTCATCGGCTTTTCCCCTGTAAAGCCTGGTTGATACTATCGCAACAGAACCCACCCGCACATTCCCAACCACAAATGGTAGGGAATGCGCTAATCACAAGGGTTCAGGCAAGGCAATCTTATTGTCACGACTCAACAGATAGTCGTTGAAAATATGTTCAGCGGTCAGAATTTGATAATCCCCGCTAACCATCTTGCGAGTCGTATCCTTGAGCCGATAGGTGTAGTGCCCGCAGGTCCAACAATCAAAGTTGCGCATATGGGTGCACAAACAAGTCTTGTCCATCACCTTGACGCGATGCGCATCGGGGTGCAAACCGACTTCACGGTTATAGGCGTCAATGTAGGAACAGGAACCGTTGCCATCCAACAGATAACCGTAGGCCTCGCAGTTTGGCCGAATACCATTCCCAATTGCGGGACTATTCTTCAACATCCGCATCGGATAGCCAGTTGGAGAAATGGTATTGACTTCAATATCTTCCTCACTGGCTTTGAAGTACTCCTGTTGAACATCAGGGGGCAAACCACACTCCTGAGCAACAGTAAATCTCGTTGCCACCTGAATCGCCGCCGAGCCATTTTCCAAGAAGGAAACACCATCACTTCCCGTGAAAATACCACCGGCTGCAATCAGGGGAATATTCAGGTTTTCTTGCTGCAACCACTGATGAACCTCAGTGATGATGGTCTGTAGATTGAATTTTTTCCAGTCATCAAGACCAAACCCAAGGTGACCACCAGCCAATGGCCCTTCAATAACGATGAAGTCAGGCAGACGATTAAGTTTTGCGTTCTTGCGCAAAAAAAGCTGTAAAGCACGCAATGAAGACACGATGATGCCAAGCTTGGCATCACGGAAGCGGGGGTTATCTTCCATCAGGGCAAAAGAACCCAGATGCAAGCCGGCAGATAAGGTAATACCGTCAATACCTGCATCCAAAGCAGCATTCAGCCGTACCCGCAAAGTATCTTTGGGGCCGTTCATCGTGAGCTTTTCCATGCAGTTGATGAAGATCATGCCATCACCGCGCTTGACCTCCATAGTTTTGCCCACGTGCATGCGTGTTGCTTCTTCAAGCTGCCCTAAGTCGAACTGAACTGCTGACTTGTCAGCGTTAGCTACGTTGAACTTGTACTGCTTGAGCTTTTGCTTGACGAAATGCGTCTTGAATCGACGATCAGCTACCGTTGGCACCATCGCATCTGAAATATGGCCGACACCGCCTAGCCGTGCGACCTCCAGTGCGAGTTCCGCCGTAGAAATGTCTACCCCCATGCCACCGATCATGATGGGCACCACTTCCCGCTTGCCAAACATCAGGCGGAAATCATCCACACACTTCATTGCATCCCCTTGGCCCTTTTGGGGCAGTCGGAGCCTAGTAGGCCCCGGAAAAAGGCGTAATGATAGCCGATCCCACCCCTTCCCGACTCCTATAACGCATTGTTAACCCGGAATTTTTCAAGTACTTAACTTAGTCTTCAAGAACATATGTTCCAGGTGCATCAGCCAATGCAGGGTAAGCCTTTGTTTCAACAGCAGGTACCTTCCCCAAGGGGCCAGAGCGCGGTTTCAGCCACACCATCCAGTCCTCCCACCAGCTACCTTGCCGATGCTCGGCAATCCCTTTCCAATCGTCAGGATTGTGGTGCCGCTCTGCAGCGCCAACCCAATATTCCCGCTTGGGAGGATTAACAACTGGATTCACAATTCCAAGAATATGGCCTGAGGATGACAGCACAAATCGCTTATCACCTGACACAAAATTATTGATGCGGAAAGTCTGCCGCCAAGGCGCAATGTGATCATCTTCTGCCGAAACAGCATAGACAGGTTGATCAATCTGCTCTAAATCAATCAACTCTCCCGCAATGGTGAGAGCGTCTTTTTTGATGAGCTTGTTTTCCAGATAAAACTCACGCAAATACCAGCCATGCATTGCTGCAGGCATGCGCGTTGAATCCATATTCCAATAAAGGACATCAAAGGCAGATGGCTTTTCGCCATACAGATAGCCATGCACCACATAGTGCCAGATCAGGCTATTTGACCGAAGCAAGCGGAATGCTGAGGCCATATCCTTGCCATCCAGATAACCCTTCTTATCCATGGACTTGGTCAACCAATCAATGGTGCCCTCATCCAAGAAAACCTCAATGTCTCCAGGCTTGTGATAATCAACAAGCGTCGTAAAAAATGTTGCACTGGCAACAGGCATGGCCTCTTTGCCATAGTGGCGATTGGCCCAAGCCATATACGTCGCCAATGCTGCGCCTCCAATGCAGTAACCGACTGCGTTGACCTGATCGCTCCCTGAAATATCCTTAGCCACATTGATCGCCTGATCAATCCCTTCCGTCAGGTAATCATCAAAGGAAACCTCCCTCATGGAGGCATCCGGATTTTTCCAACTGGTGATGTAAACATCCAGCCCCTGATCCAGCAGGAACTTGACCATGCTCTTTCGCGCATTTAAGTCAAGGATATAAAACTTGTTGATCCACGGAACGACAATGACAACGGGAGTCTTATGAACCTTTGTAGCAGTGGGCGCGTAATGAATTAACTCTAACAACTTATTGCGGAACACAACCTTACCCGGCGTGGTTGCAAGATTCTGACCTACTGTAAATTCTTCAGTGCTGGTCATACGGACTGTTCCAGCCTGCACATCCTCCAAGAGGTTATTGAACCCCTTCACCAAACTCTCACCCTTGGTTTCAACTGCAAGGCGCAACGCGACGGGATTAGTTAGAAGGAAGTTTGTCGGCGCTACTGCATTCAGCCATTTTCTCCACCAAAAAGCAGCGCGGCGCCGATCTTTACTGGATAAGCCCGGAGTTTCGTAAAGCATATCCTGCATATGTCGCGTGATGGTTAAGTACCATTCTTTTGTGATGTCCCATGACGGTGAGGTTGTCCATATGGGATCCACAAAACGAGTATCGTCAGGGTTCGGCGTGACAACATCCGCGCTCTCCATGCCAACCGCTCGACGCCATGAGTGCTGTTGCAGCGTCCACATTTTTTCAGATAACGAGGCCAATGCAGCGGCCAACTCCTGTGGATGCGACAGCCATGCTACCTGCGCATGCATTATTGGCGTCGCCATTCCAACAGGGTCAACGTTTGATTCAACGGCCTTCTTGATATCACTCAATGCTTCCCGAGCTTCAGCGAAAGGCATTCCACTGGATGAATTTTTTCTTGTCATTGCTCTACTCCAAATATCAATATCGCTTCTACTATCTTACTCTTGGCATTGGCCGATATCTCGCCCTAGAATGACACTTGAAACGAATAGCCGTACTTCAAGGAGTCACACTATGTTCAAGCAAATTCTCGTGCCCACCGATGGGTCCCAGCTTTCATCAGACACAGTTAAACGTGCAATCAGTTTTGCAAAAGAAAGCGGAGCATCAATCACTTTTTTCTATGCAAAACCCGACTATCCCATAGCGCTTTATGGCGAAGGTGCGTTGATCGACCCAACAACACCTGACCAATTTGCTGAAATGGCGGAAAAGCAGGCAAAGGAAATTCTTGAACAATGTAAAAAGCTCTCCGCGGAGGCTGGAGTTTCGGCTACCTCTATCAGCGAGACTAGTGACGTACCTTGGGAGTCCATTATCAAGGCAGCCAACAACGCTGCTTGCGATTTGATATTCATGGCTTCTCACGGCCGACGGGGGCTATCAGGATTTGTACTGGGATCGGAAACCCAACGAGTGCTTACTCACTCGAAAATTCCAGTATTGGTGTATCGCTAAAAAACAAACAGCCCCATACGGGGCTGTTTTCTCAATGCCGGGAAGCTCTATGCGTTTTATTGCTGTGCCTTCTTGGCATCTTCTTCAGCATGTTTGCGGGCAAAACGATACAGATAGCCACCCATCACAACCACGAAGCCGATTGTAAAAAGGCTCAATAGCCCAATATCGCTACCAAACAAAAGTTTCCATGCCATGAGACTTCCTCCTCATTGCTGATTGCGAACATCGGTAGACACAAGCCCACCAATCACCGTTACACCTGAAGCCGGCAACATTACATTGCCCATCAAGCGCCACGATCCTGCTTCATCTTCCACAGTGATGATCCAATGCCCAGCCCTGGGAAGACGATAATTTCCTTTGTAACCATCAGCACCGCGATCAAGCCTTAAAACCTGATCCATCCCAGCCCGTGTCGGGTGTGCCAATGTGACATTTATCTGTGGCGGCATTTGATAGGTCTTATCTTTGCTCGACAACACAGTTGATATTGAATTTTCAGACAACGTGATCCCGGCTTCCAAACCCAAGCTTTTAGCCTTATCACTCATTGCAATAGTCTGATTAGCAGCCAACCCTTTTTTGTAATAGTCCTCAACAACCAGGCCATCAGCACTTGACAGAGCAACCCATGCAGAAATAAATGATGCGACTATCACCATCATTGGCCCAGACATCAAAATCCATGGCCATGGCTGCTTATACCAAGGACCTGTATCTTTTACTGAAGTGTTTGTGACGGTCATTGTTTGGCTCATGGCTAAATAAAGTTATTTTCTTGAACTAAGACCTAGACGCTAGGTGACGACTACAACACACATCAAATACTGAGCAAACATTTCGCATACGATGTGTTTTTTATCATCAAATACAATTACATACAGGAACGCCAGTGTGGCCGACATTGCATTTACATTACTTGACTGAGCAACCGCTACCTTTGCTCAAAAACTCTAGGACGACATTCTGTTGTCCAATTTATTCAATAGTTGAACAACCAGAGCATTAGTTACTGCTAATTTTTAAACAAAAAAAACTCCCCGGTGTTTCTCCGGGGAGTTTTCAGCTATTTACTTCTTTTCAGCTGTAGCTTCAACTGCTACCGGGGCTTCAACTTTAGTTTCAGCCTTTGCGCCACCGCCAAGACCGTACACATAGGCAGCCAGCAGATGAACCTTGGATTCACCAAGGAAATCACCAAAAGCTGGCATACGATTCTGACGACCCTTAGTAATAGTCTCGACAATCGTATCTTCTGAGCTACCGTACAACCAAACCTTATCACTCAGATTAGGGGCAACACCAACATTGCCCTTTCCTTCGGGACCATGACATGCAGCGCAAGCTTGAGCAAACAGCTCTTTACCACGCTGAGCACGCAGGGAGTCAGAGGCCAATCCAGACAAGGAACGAACGAAGTTGGCAAGATCTTTAATCTGGTCAGCATTCAGGTCAGGCTTCAGACCTTTAGCTGGCATAGCAGCATCGCGCCCCTTAAGAATGGTTTCCTTGATAGTTTCAGGAGCACCACCCCACAACCAGTCGGAGTCAGTCAGATTAGGAAAACCCTTTGCACCCTTCGCATCAGCACCGTGACACTGAGCGCAATAGGTCAAGAACAGACGCTGACCAGCTTCCTTAGCCTTGGGATCAGCCGAAACAGCAGCCACATCCATCTTCAACTGAGGGCCATAAGCCTGGTTGAATTGCTCATCAGCAGCTGCTTTCTCAGCATCGTACTGACCGCGCATTGTCCAACCATACTTGCCAGGATTAGTACCCAGACCTGGGTATAGCGCAAGATAAACCAGAGCAAAAATGATGGTCAGATAGAACATCCAACGCCACCAGTTAGGCAAAGGATTGCTGTACTCCTCCAGATTTTCATCCCAAACGTGACCAGTAGTCTGGCCTGCATTTGTTTTGACAGTACTCTGAAACCAGAGGAAAACGCCGCAACCAATCATGCCGGCCAAAACAATCCCAGTAACCCAAAGGTTCCAGAAATTGCTCACAAAGTCACTTGTATTTTTGAAGTCCATTTATATATCCCTCACTATTCTGCGTGACTGGTCTTTCCAGTCGAAACAGAAGCATCGTCATCAAAAGGCAGCAACGCTGCTTCATCAAACGCTTGCTTGCGATGACTGGAGTAAGCCCACCATACGATGCCCACAAACAACACTAGTGTGAGCACCGTAAACATCGAGCGCAGATCGTTGATATCCATGATTAGCGTGTCTGCTTGAGGGCTGTACCCATACCTTGCAGATAAGCAATGACGGCCTCAAGTTCAGTCTTGCCTTCCAACGCCTTCGGTGCACCTGCAATTTCCTCGGCAGTGTAAGGAACACCAACCTTGGTCAATGCAGTCATCTTGGCTTGGATTGCGCCATCCTTGAGAGGACGATCCAACCAATAGTAGGCAGGCATATTGGACTCAGGAACCACGTCACGGGGATTCAGAAGATGGGTGCGATGCCAGAGATCGGAATAGCGACCACCAACCCGCGCGAGGTCAGGACCAGTACGCTTTGAGCCCCATTGAAAGGGGTGGTCATAAACGAATTCACCAGCAACTGAGTAGTGGCCATAACGCTCAGTTTCCGCA
This sequence comes from Rhodocyclaceae bacterium, assembly GCA_036504515.1. Classification (GTDB taxonomy): domain Bacteria; phylum Pseudomonadota; class Gammaproteobacteria; order Burkholderiales; family Rhodocyclaceae; genus AWTP1-18. The sequence continues at coordinate 365,550 of DASXVA010000007.1, read as the reverse complement.
CGGAAAGGACGAATCATCTGGGAATGACAGTTATAGCAACCTTCCCGAATGTAAATGTCCCGACCGGCAAGACGCAGAGGCTCATAGGGCTTAACCAGTTCATTGACCGGTGTTGTTGTGGACTTCTGGAAGAACAAGGGAATGATTTCCACTAAGCCCGCCACACTGACTGTAAGAACAGTCAGAACGATGAACAGTCCTAGGTTCTTTTCAATTTTTTCATGAGTCAACATGATGTAAAGCTCCTCAATATCAGGCGTGGGCAGGTTCAAGCACAGGGGCGTTGACAGCCTTACCACCTGCAATAGTCTTGAACATGTTGAAGGTCATGATGAGCATGCCGCTCAGGAACATCAGACCACCCAAGAAACGAATCGCCCAGAAGGGATAAGAAGCCTTCACACCTTCAACGAAGGAGTAAGTCAGGGTGCCATCAGGGTTGGTAGCACGCCACATCAGGCCTTGCATAACGCCGGCAATCCACATAGAAGCAATGTAAAGAACGACGCCAACAGTTGCCACCCAGAAGTGCAGAGTGATCAAGCGTACGGAGTACATCTCGGATTTGCCAAACAAGCGGGGCAACAAATAGTAGATACAACCAATGGAAATCATTGCAACCCAACCCAAGGCACCAGAGTGCACATGACCAACGGTCCAGTCTGTGTAGTGAGAGAGTGCATTCACTGTCTTGATAGACATCATCGGACCTTCAAAGGTAGACATACCGTAGAAGGACAGGGATGTAATCATGAACTTCAGGATCGGATCATCGCGCAGCTTATGCCAAGCACCAGACAAAGTCATGATGCCGTTGATCATGCCACCCCAACTAGGAGCAAGCAGAATCAGAGAGAACAACATGCCGACAGATTGCGTCCAGTCAGGCAGCGCTGTGTAATGCAGATGGTGAGGGCCTGCCCACATGTATGTAAAGATCAGCGCCCAGAAGTGCACAACAGAAAGACGATAGGAATAAACCGGACGACCAGCTTGTTTGGGAACGAAGTAGTACATCATGCCCAAGAAACCAGCAGTCAAGAAGAAACCCACGGCATTGTGACCGTACCACCACTGAACCATCGCATCCTGAACACCGGCATAGGCAGAATAGGATTTAGTCAGGGTAACGGGGATTTCGGCGCTATTGACAATATGCAATAAAGCAACAGTCAGAATGAAGCCACCGAAGAACCAGTTCGCCACATAGATGTGTGGAGTCTTACGCTTAAAGACAGTACCAAAAAACACGACAGCGTAAGAAACCCAGACAACGGCGATCAGCAAGTCGATTGGCCATTCCAGCTCAGCATATTCCTTACCGCTAGTAATACCCAAAGGCAAGCTGACGGCAGCCAGAACGATGATCAACTGCCAACCCCAGAAAGTAAACTGGGCCAATGCAGGAGCAAACAATGTTGCATGACATGTTCGCTGTACTGCGTAATAGGAGGTGGCAAACAACGCACACCCGCCAAACGCAAAGATAACTGCATTAGTGTGTAAAGGGCGAAGACGGCCGTAACTCAGCCACTCAACCACGCTCAACTCCGGCCAAACCAACTGTGCGGCGATAATGACGCCCACCAGCATGCCAACGACCCCCCAAATAACGGTCATCACAGCGAACTGGCGCACGACTTTGTAGTTATAAGTCGCTTGCGATTGCATGATGGAAACACCTCCCTAGAAACAAAAAAAACAATCTCCGCCCAACCCACCCAATACTCACGGAGTTAACGGGCCGAAGGATACACCCAGGAAGGTCGTTTTATTTGACTCAGGTCAATGTTGCTACCGAGGAAAAGATAGCTTTTTATGGGGCAACTTGCCGCAAGCAACTACTGCCCATCTGTGACACATAAGCAACAGCAAGTATTGGGCAAAAAAAAGGGTGCGCATAGCGCACCCCCAACCCCAACAGAGAGACATTTGGCTGCAGTAAATGAACTACAACCCACTGGGCGAATTCTCAATCAGCCCAGAACGTTGCATATTGACTTAGATCAACATCAGAACAATCCAATCAATCTTTGCCCTTGGAAACGCCAGCAACGCCCCCTAGCAGGGATGGCGTAACTTGACTATCCGCAACTCCATCAACGATTGCAGTTCGATCATCATCCATTAATACCCGATAACCAGGCCCTTCCAAATCCTCAAACTGACCACTACGCAAACACCACCAAAATATTGCTGCAATGACGAACACAAGCAACACTGACATAGGAATTAAAAGGTAAAGAATTTCCATTGCTTTATCTCACTCAAGGAATTGCGATCACTTCCCCTGCAACCTCAAAGCGTTCAAAACTACGAACAATGAACTTGCAGACATCCCGATACCGGCCATCCAGGGTGCAACCCAGCCAAACATTGCAAAAGGTATGGCGAAAAAATTATAAGCAAACGCCCACACCAAGTTTTGTCGAACAATTTTCATGGTCTGCCGAGCAAGCGCAACCCCCTCAACAAGGACATCAAGACGACCACCCAAAAGCACCATATCCCCTTGCGCCCGGGCCAAATCTGTCCCATCGCCCATCGCAATCGAAACCTGAGCTTGGGCCAATACCGGCGCATCATTGATCCCATCTCCGACCATCGCAACCACTAGTCCCTGCTGTTGCAACCGAAGTAATGCCGAATGCTTAGCCTCGGGTAGCAACCCCCCTTCCACCTCTACAACACCTAGCTCATGCCCAACACGCTGCGCAGCTAGCTGAGTATCTCCGCTCATCACGACCGTCCGAATCCCCATGGAATTAAGCGCGGCAATCGTAGCTTTTGCCGTCGGTCGGATCGCATCCTCTAAGACGAAAAAACCCAACCAATCCTGTTCGCTACCCAGAGCAATCAAGAGCACACCGTCACGCACTATTTGGCCGATTTCCGCTGGAACCGGCTTTTTATGCTGCTCCGCGACAAAATCTAGCCCCCCAAGCCTTAAAAGCCCATGGTCCGTCTCCGCAATCAGGCCACGACCAGTTACAGATTTGATGTCTTTCAGCGTGATTGAGGACTTGTGATCAAGGATTCCCGACGCCTCAACCAACGCCCTTGCTAACGGATGCTCCGAGGCTTGCTCCATCTCAGCTGCCAATGCCAGGAGATCAGATTCCGAATAGGTCGACTGGGGATATATCTGCTTCAGGACAGGATGCCCTTCAGTAAGAGTTCCTGTTTTATCAAAAATGACCACATCCACCCTGGCCAGGGTTTCCACTGCATGCCCCCGTGCGACAAGCAATCCTTTTGACGCAAGAACTCCCGTTGCAACCGTAAGAACAGCAGGGGTTGCAAGTGAAAGCGCACAAGGACAGCTCACTACCAGAACAGAGATAAAAACCAGCAACGCACGATCAGGGTCAATTTTTAACCATACGACGGCCGTAACTATGGCTAACAGAAGCAAAGCTCCGACAAAACGTACGGCAATTCGGTCCGCGACCAGAACCATTCGCGGCTTTTCTGTCGAAGCTCGCTCCATTAATCGTGAAATGGCTGCAATTCGAGTTTGCTCCCCTACCCGCTCAACACGAATAACCAGCGGACTAGTGGTATTTACACTTCCCCCAGTAACAACGCTCCCAGCCACCTTTGCAATCGGCAGACTTTCACCGGTCAGCAGCGACTCGTTAATTGCACTATCACCTTGCACAACAACACCATCAGCCGGAATCACCTCTCCCGGCTTGACCAGCACAAAATCTCCAACGGAGAGGTCAGACACAACAACCTGCTCCCCATCCCAAGAAGGGTATGCGCCAAGACGAAAAGCAAAGACAGGCATGGCCCGGGCAAGTGCTTCGACACCCCTCACAGCCTTTTGCCTTGCCATCATTTCAAGATATCGGCCAGTCAAAAGAAAAAACACGAACATAGTGACCGAGTCATAGTAGACCTCGCCGTGCCCTGAGACCGTTGCCCACAAGCTCGCAACAAATGCGGCACCGATACCGAGTGCAACCGGGACATCCATCCCGACTTGAAGGAATCGAACGTCGCGCAGTGCATTTCGAAAAAACGGAGCTGATGAATACAAAACAACCGGAAGGGTCAGCAGCAGACTGGACCACCGCATCAATTGCTCAATATCTGGCGTCATGGTGCCATCGTCGGCCAAATACACAGGAATGGCATACATCATCACCTGCATCATGCCAAACCCGGCAACAAACAAGCGCCACAAAGCAGCTTTCCGCTCTTTACGCGCTAGTTGCTCAGATTTCCCCGCATCGTAAGGATGGGCGCGATATCCAATAGCCGCAATAGCCTCAAGAATTCGGGATAGCTGAGTAATCTGAACATCCCAGCGAACCCTGGCACGTCGCGTGGTGTAGTTGATCTCAACCGCCGTCACGCCAGGCTGCCGTGAAATATGCGACTCATTGAGCCAGACACAGGCGGCGCAGGTAATGCCCTCCAGGATGAGTGATGCCTCTGACTCATGCTCACCCACAGGCCTAACAAATCCTTTTTGGACATCGGGATGATCAAAAACCCCAAGGTTCTGCAGTTCAGAAGGGAGTGCCTCACGAGGGCTCTCTGGCATTGCATCCCGATGCTTGTAGTAGTCCGAATGCCCACCTGCGACAATCGCCTCGGCAACCGCTTGGCAGCCAAAACAGCACATGCCTCGGGTACTTCCGTCAATTTCAACGGAAAAATGTTCCCCATCGGGAATTGGTAGTCCGCAGTGATAACAATCCTGAGCTGACATTACCCCGCCTCAAAAAGAAAAGGCCCGCTCATTGGCAGGCCTTGAAATGGTGCTGCTGACCGGAATCGAACTGGTGACCTACTGATTACGAATCAGTTGCTCTACCAACTGAGCTACAGCAGCGAGGTGGCAAATTATACGCCAAGCCAAACTGTTAAAAATGATTGGTAAGCTTATTACAAGTAGCAGCCATACCATTCGGACACTAACTTCAACCATTCGTCCGAAGTTAGAAACCAGAATGAGGCACTTTATGCTAATAACGACACAACAAAGGGGGACTTCATGACACAAGGACAACATAAAGGATTCTCATTAATCGAACTCATGGTGGTAGTCGCCATCATCGGCATTTTGTCCATGATCGCCATTCCCCAATACACCAGCTACATAACCCGCAGCCGAATCACCGAGGCTGTTTCAGCCCTTTCCAGTATGCGTGTCCGCATGGAACAGTACTTTCAGGACAACAGGACTTATGTCGGCGCATGCCAAACCGGCACCCTCGCCCCATTACCTACCAATAGTGCCTACTTTCAATATGCTTGTCCTGCGGCCAACCTGACCGCCACCACCTACACTGCTACAGCGACGGGCATTGGCGCCATGAACGGTTTCGTCTACACCATCGACCAAAACAATGTCCGGGCCACAACATCAGTGCCCATCGCCAACGGTTGGCAAGGCGCGCCCCAGAACTGCTGGATACTCAAACCGGATGGCTCCTGCTGATCACCATGAAAGTCCATCAGCAAGGCGTTTCCATCATCGAACTCATGGTCGCCGTAGTCATCATGGGGATACTCTTCGCCTTAGGTTTGCCTTCTTTTACCACCTACCTGGCCAATGCCAAGCTCAGGACCACGGCGGAAAGTTTTCTCTCGGGCATTCAACTGACCCGAGCCGAGGCTGTGCGCCGTAACAGCAACATCCAATTTGTTCTGACCAACGACCTACCCTCGCCCGCCACCGTTGCCACCATCAATGCCGTAGCCAATGGTCGGCATTGGATGATCCGCACGGCAGACCTCAGTACATTCATTGAAGCTAAGTCCAGCGCCGAAGGGACCAGCAGTAACCCAAACAATGCGTCACCGGTGCAAATCAATAGTGGCGGCGTCTCCGCCCTTACCTTCACCAGTCTAGGAGGCAGCACCCTGGGAGCGACGGCAACATTCCAATTCACCAATCCCTCTGGCGGCAACTGCAAGGGCGCCAACCCATCCGGACCAATGCGATGCCTGAACATCGTTGTCTCTATCGGAGGACAAGTCCGGCTTTGCGATCCAGCCGTGGATGCCGCAGCCATTGCAGCCGGTGACACAAGAGGCTGCTGACATGAGCCAAATAAAACAGCAGCAAGGTGTATTCCTTCTCGAGGCCCTGATCGGCATCCTGATCTTTTCCATTGGCGTTCTTGCCATGATTGCCCTCCAAGCCAATGGCATTGCGGCACAAACAGATGCGCAATACCGCATTGAGGCCGCCAATCTTGCTAACCAGATCATCGGTGACATCAACCTAAACATCAGCCGTCAGAATGCCGCCGCCACCCAGGCTGGCTTGGCCTCATTTGCCCACCAGGCAAGCGGCAGCAACTGCAATTACTCGGGAACCGCCTCCACCAATGCATTGGTCACAAACTGGGTCAATGCCATCACCACGGATAATGCCACCCACCTGCCCGGCGCCACGGCCGCCATGCAGCAAATCATCGTCGACACGGGCACCTTCAACCGGGTCACCGTTTCCCTCTGCTGGCAGTCCCCCTCTGACCTGCAACCGCGGAAACACACCGTCATTGCCTATATCAATTAGCACCATGCCCCCCCGTCTCCTTCACAGCCAACACCGCGAAAGTGGATTTTCCATGGTGGAGATCCTGGTCGGTGTCGCCATCGGTCTGATCGGCATTGTCATCATGTTCCAGATGTCAGCCACCTGGGAAGAAAGAAAACGAACGTCTTCCTCCGGCAGCGATGCCCAAATTTCAGGCTCTATTGGCCTCTATCAACTGGAACGAGATATACGCCTAGCGGGCTACGGTTTTGGTACATCTGCAGCCATTGGCTGCACTGTTACAGCCTACGACTCTGGCCGGCCAACACCCACTTTCACATTCCCCATGATTCCTGTGCAAATTGATGATGGCCCCAGCGGCGGACCAGACACCATCACGGTACTCCATGGTGACTCTCCTATGGTTCCCGGTAGCATCACCTTCACATCGTCCACCAGCACATCGAAGACGACCAACTCCCGGACCAGTTTGCGCCGTGGCGATCTTGTCATCGCCACCCAAAGCAGTACCACTTGCGGCTTGATTGAAATCAGCGGCAACAGCAACAGCGATGGCATCACCGTTGATCACGCCTCAGGCAACTACACGGACTACAAGAACAATACAGTTACAGCCCGATTCAATAGTGGTACCGGCTTGGGTATTGCCTTCACAGCGGGGACACTGATCAATATGGGAACGCTGCCTCAGCGCAACATCTGGCAAATCAGCAACGGCAAAACGCTTGGTGCAGTCAATGACCTGCGTTACATCGACAGCGATGGCGACAACAACAATGACACATCGGCAGCCGCCGATGGCATCATCAATCTCCAGGCCGAGTATGGTCTCGACACAAACAACGACACCATAGTTGACACTTGGCAGGCCTCAGCCCCCGCCACCTGGAGTACGGTGCGGGCCATACGCGTCGGACTCCTGTCCCGCAGCCAGCAATATGAAAAGGTCGCCGTTACCACAGCAGCCCCAACCTGGGCCGGTGGCGCATTTACCATGACCAATCTGGATGGCAGCAGTGGAGCTGTCGCATCGGAGGATGCCAATGATTGGCGCCACTATCGCTACCGGGTCTACCAGACCATTATTCCATTACGCAATCTGGTCTGGGGAACCAGTCCATGAAAGCCCGCCTCCCCCATTCCCAACCCTCGCACCAACGGGGTGTCGTTCTCATTATTTCCTTGATCATGCTGGTCTCCATGACACTGACCGGCATCATTCTTTTCCGCCAGATCGGTACCGGCGTCATCATTGCCCGCAACCTCACCTTTAAACAATCAGCCCTCAGTGCTTCCGACCAGGGAATAGAAGCCGCACGCAACTGGTTGATCACCAGTGGAGCCAACCTTCAACAGGCCAATGTTGCCAGTGCCTACTATCCGGCCTGGTGCAATATCAGCGTCAATGCGAGTGGAGATCCAGATGCCGACAACAACGGTACAGTGGATGATTGCAAAGCAACGCCGCCGCCCTCTGAATTCAATCCACTCACCTACAACTGGGCCAATTCTGTACTGGTAACCAGTGACGATGGCAACGGTAATGCCATCCGCTACGTCATTCATCGCCTGTGTCGCATTCCCGGCTCCCTCAATGCCACCAACAGCAATGGCGTGCCCCAGGAGTGCGTAACACTGGGAACATCAAGTTCTGGCGGATCAAAGGGTTCCACAGGCTACAGCAGCGGCACCCTGAGTAACACCGTACAGCCCTATTACCGAATTACGACACAGGCAACTGGCCCGCAGAACACCGTCGCCTACTCTCAGGTCATCCTGTATTAACGAGGTACCCGCCATGTTCCAGCGCTTGCAATTCATTCCCGGCATGAGACCTTTGGCTCTGGCATTGCTAACCCTCTGCACTTGGTCAGGCCCACTTTGGGCCGATACAGACCTGGCCGACGTCCCCCTGGCCAGCTCCTCCTCCGACCAGGTCAAACCCAATATTCTGTTCATACTGGATGACTCAGGCTCCATGAACTGGACCTACATGCCTGACAACCTCAGCAGTAGCACCATTGGGTACCGCAACAACTCCTGTAACTACATTTACTACAACCCCGCCATCAGCTATGCCATCCCTAAAAATGCCGATGGCAGCCTGCTCAATAGCAGTACCCAAACCGCCTTTACGGCTGCCTACGATCAAGGTTACGACTCCTTCATGGGCACCAACAATGGCACCACAAACCTGAGCACATCCTTTTCCGCGGACAATAATGAATCCGGGCGGGCCGCCTACTACTGGATGCTGAACACCGCCACTACCAGCGGTACCACACTGACGCCCCAAACCGGTATTTGCAACGCGTCTACAGCTTCTGTCACTAGCAGCACGACGGGCGTTTGCTGCACCACACGGGGCGACAATAACTACAACACAGCATGCACTACCCCTACCTACCCCACCAACAGCCCTCCAACCTGCGCTGCGGGAAAAACTCTGGTCTGGAAAAAGGTAGCTGTCAGCACCACTTCAAGCCCCAGCAGTGGGGACGAGCGTCAAAATTTCGCTAATTGGTACAGCTACTACCGCACCCGCATCATGATGATGAAGGCCTCTGCGGGGCGGGCACTGTTCAGCCTTGGAGACAACTACCGGGTCGGCTTCATGACCATACACCCGGGCACCTTTGACAGCACCGGCAGTGCCAACGGCAGCAGCGTTTCTTCATCAAAATTCCTCCAGATCGCCGATTTCAGCGCTACCCAGCGCAACAACTGGTTTAGTAAGCTCTATGCTCAAAGTGGCAATTCGGCCACGCCAACGCGCACAGCCTTGTCTGTGGCAGGCCGTTATTTCGCAGGAAAGAATGACAGCATCAATAAGGGGATGGTGCCCACCCAAGCGGACGATCCGATTCAGTACTCCTGCCAACAGAACTTCGCCATTCTGACCACGGATGGTTACTGGAACGATGGCGATAGCCGCGCCATGGATGGCAGTACCACTCTCACCAATCAGGACGGCAATATCGCCGAACTGGATAGTTACAACCCAAGCGGGAAGAGATTCGCCGTTTCTCCACGTCCCATCTTCGACGGTGGCACCGCCACCTATACCTGGAATACCGCCGAAATCGCATACCAAAACGATCACAGCACCTGCGTCATTTCCACCACGCCCATGAAAAGCACTGGTACCCTTCAGAAAAAATCAGGGGGAAGCTGGAAAAATGCCTCGTCGTGCAGCGGGGGAACAAGCACCTGCCGAGTCATCAACTGGACCACCGCAACAGCTGTCGCCTCCTGCACGGCAAACTACAGCTGCTCGGGTTCCAACTGCACCTATACCGCATCCCCCGTCATTGATTGCACCAGCAGCAACAACTACGGTTATTTGAAACAGTACAGCACCCGAACCACCAGCACCACCTACCCCGGCCCCGGCCAAACCGGCACCATCATCGGCACAGCAAGCACCTCCAGCTGGTCAGCCTGGAGCAACGTTGACAGCGTTTGCTATGCCACGGCACAAACCCTACCCGCTAATGGCACGATCACCGGCAATGGCCCCCCCACGCCCCCCTCCAATTGCACCAGCGGTTCCCAAGTATGGCCTTGTGAAACCTATTCCTCCAGCGGAGGTAGTAGCAATACCCTGGCTGACGTAGCCCAGTATTACTACAAGAATGACCTGCGCAGCTCGGCTCTGGGTAACTGCACCGGTGCCCTGGGTGGAAGCCTCAGCACCTGCGACAACAATGTGCCCGCCACCGGTACCTCAGCTGAGGACGATAAGGCCAACTGGCAACATATGACGACCTTTACCATGGGCCTGGGGCTGTCCGGTACGCTTACCTATTCCCCCACCTACAAAACCGATACCAGCGGTACCTTCACCAATATTCGCCAAGGCTCCACCAACTGGCCGGTACCCATCGCCGATGACCCCACTGCTCTTGACGACCTATGGCATGCGGCCGTAGACGGTCGGGGCCAGTATTTCAGTGCCAAGGATCCAGACACTGTCATCACCGGTCTCACCAGTGCTCTCGCTGGTATCAGTTCCCGCGTAGCGTCGGCAGCCGCAGCGGCCACCTCGAACCTTGAACCTGTCGCCGGGGACAACTTTGCCTATACGGCAAAGTATGTGACCCAGCAATGGACAGGAGAACTGGAAGCCAGAGAAATTGACCTGACCACCGGTGCCATCAGTGGCACCCCTATCTGGTCAGCCCAGACCAAGCTCGATGCAATGGTGGGCAATGCCTGCGACAACCGCAATATCAAACTGTTTCATAGTGGTGCCACGAATAATTTAGTGGACTTCAAATGGAATACTTACGCCTGCGACAGTAGTGGCGCCCCCACCGGATCAGCGGTCACCAGTCTAAGCAGCACGGAACAAGCCCATTTTGACAACAGTGGCATCGACACAACGGGCGCATCCATTAACGAAATCAGTCTTCTCAGCCAGTATCCCAATCTTGGGGATGGCACCGGTAGCACGGTAGATCAGCGAACTGCCGCAGCAGGGGCTAACTTGGTGAACTTCCTTCGTGGCCAGCGGGGCAAGGAGGGGTTCTCCTCCGGGCCTCCCGCCACCAACACCAGCCTCAACAAGCTCTATCGCAGCCGAGTCCATATTCTTGGCGACGTGATCAGCGCCCAACCGGTTTTCATCCGGGCGCCCTATGCTGAATACACTGATGCAGGCTATATCGATTACCGCAATGCCCAAAGCAGCCGCACGCCAATGGTCTATGTCGCGGCCAACGACGGCATGCTCCATGCCATCAAGGCAGGTAGTTCGGTGACGGATACGGAAGGGGGCAAGGAAGCTTGGGCTTTCATGCCCACCACCGTTTTGCCCAATCTGTACAAACTGGCTAACGAGAACTATGCGACCCAGCACCAGTTCTATGTAGATGGCACTCCCACTGCTGCAGATGTATTCGACAAAACCGCCTCAGCAGATTGTGCTCTGGCCTCCCCCACCGCACCATCTGCTTGCTGGAAAACGATTCTGATCGCCGGCCTCAACAAAGGGGGCAAGGGTTACTACGCACTGGACGTCACAGACCCGGCCAACCCGAAGGCGCTATGGGAATTCAAGAACAGCACCACCTGCCTCACAGTGGACTCCACCACGAAGGCCCCCACCGCCACCACCTATACCGACTGCCACATCGGCTACACCTACAACAACCCCATTATCGGAAAACTGGCTAACGGTACCTGGGCTGCCTTTGTCACTTCGGGCCACAACAACGACGATGGCATCGGCTATCTCTACGTGCTGAACGCACTCAGTGGCCAAGTTCTCTACCGCATCAGCACCGGTACCGGCACTAGTGCGTCTCCCAGCGGGCTCAACCATATCAATGCCTGGATCAACAACTCCACTGTGGACAACACCGTAACTCGGGTCTATGGCGTAGACCTGAAAGGCAACATCTGGCGTTTCGACGTCAATGACACCATAGACCCCAGCGGCCGCGAAGCGACACTGCTTGCTCAAGTCGTTGATGGTAGCGGCACCCCGCAACCCATCACGACCAAACCGGAGCTGGCCGAAGTGGGAGGCGCTCCCTTCATCTATCTGGCGACAGGACGCTACCTAGGCACAACCGACATTGCCAACACACAAACTCAAACCGTCTGGGCCATCAAAGACCCAATGACATCCACGGCCATTACCAATTTACGCACGACGCTGAGTCAGCGCACCATCAACAACGTCGGAAGCGGGACCAGTGCCTACCGGACCGTGACCAGTGCCAGCTGTTCTGCAGCTAACGGCTGGTTCGCGGACTTGCCGGACACCGGTGAGCGCGCCAATATCGACGTCAAGCTCCAACTTGGCACCTTAATCGTTGCCAGCAATGTCCCGGTAAGCAATGCCTGCAACATCGGAGGTTATGGCTGGCTGAACTATTTCAACTACTCATCCGGTTGTAGCGTTGCTAACAGTACCAATAGCAGTGTCGGCCAACGCTTGGTTGGCAGTAGCGGAACAGAGTCTCTGGCGGTCGGGACCAACATCGTTCGTCTGCCTAGTGGGAAAACCGTGGTCATTGCGACTACCTCGGCAGCAGAACAGATTACCTTTGATGTTCCTTTTGACACGCCGCCCCCTACCGGCAAGCGCATAAGCTGGCGCGAGATTGCTCAATAAAAGCGCTCGCACAGCATGGTGGATCAATGACAGACATCACCCCGGGAAATGAGGGGCGGCTTTATCACATCAGCCTCTCGGTGTGTCTGTCTATCCTGCTGCATGGGATGCTACTTTCCCTTGCCCCGGGCAAGCCCGGCGCTTGCGTGAACGGGGTCAAGTCGAACTGGTCTGCAAAAAGCTTTACCGTGGATTTACCACAAGGGATACCTACTACTGAGACTTCGACGGTAGCGATGGAAAGGCCAGTTTTATCCCAGGCCGAGCGCCCAGTAATGGCTGTCCCGTCAATGGCAGCAGCAAATACCATAGCGAACAGCACCAGCGAAACGAGGGGGAGCAACGGGCTATTTAGCGGACCTTGGTATTACCCAGCCCGCTACCTGCATCGCCACCCATCCCCTCTCAAACCGATCTGGCCAGACTATCCGGCCAGCGCCCAAAATATCGCCGGCCGAGTAACGATCACCTTATTTATCAACGAGGAAGGCAGAGTTGATCAATACCGGATTGGAGAGTCCGACCCCAATGGCATCTTTGACTCGGCTGTGATTCGTGCCTTTACGGAAGCCAACTACGTACCAGGCATGATTGCAGATGTCCCGGTGAAAAGTCAGCTCGTGGCTGAGGTCAGTTTTACTCCAGGAGCACCACCACGCATGCAACTGGCTCCCGGCACTCCCTCGCCTTAGGCAAAAAAAGGCAATTATGGCCAACTCAGGACGAGCAAGTTTATTCAGAGCTACCTTAGCTCGTCAGTTCCTTAGGCAAAGGGAACTGGACATTTTCTTCCTTGCCAGCCACTTGCGTCACGACACCAAGACCAAGGGATTGGAGCCGCGCGATCACTTCGGTCACGAGCACCTCAGGTGCTGAAGCGCCGGCAGTAACGCCGACCCGCTTGCAATTTTCCAGCCAAGCTAGGTCGATGGCGCTCGCATCATCCACTAAATGGGCAGGCACCCCAAGGTTGGCAGCAACCTCTCTTAACCGATTGGAATTGGAACTGTTGCGGGAGCCGACCACAATGACCAATTCCACCAAAGGCGTTAGCGCTTTGACGGCATCCTGGCGATTTTGGGTGGCATAGCAGATGTCATCTTTTTTCGGCCCAACAATGGCAGGAAAGCGTGCCCGGAGAGCAGCCACCACCTGATCAGCATCATCCACTGACAGAGTCGTCTGGGTGACATAGGCAAGACTGCCAGCATCCTTGACACCAAGACCAGCCACATCCTCAAGGGTTTCCACCAGATACATGCCTCCGCTGGCCTGCCCCATCGTACCTTCTACTTCGGGATGCCCCTTATGGCCGATCATGACAATTTCTCGCCCCTGCTCCCGCATGCGGGAAACCTCGATGTGCACTTTGGTCACCAGAGGGCAGGTGGCATCGAACAAACGAAAGCCACGCCGCTCAGCTTCTTCCCGAACTGACTTGGGCACCCCATGGGCGCTGAAGATCAAGGTAGCACCGGCGGGTACTTCATCCAGATTTTCAATAAAAATAGCGCCCTTCTGCTTCAGGTCGTCCACCACATAGCGGTTGTGAACCACTTCATGCCGCACATAGATAGGACTGCCGAATTTTTCCAAGGCCCGTTCAACAATCGCAATAGCCCGTTCGACACCTGCACAGAAGCCCCTGGGGTTGGCGAGCAGAATTTCCATTACAGGACTCCGATAACTTGCACTTCGAACTCTAGGTGTTTGCCGGCGAGGGGATGGTTGAAATCCATCAGCACCGTCGTCTCGTCGAAGTTGCGGACAAACCCGGAAAACTTTTCGCCGGTTTCGGACATAAAGTCCACCTGGGCTCCGGACTCCACCACGTAGTTGTCTGAAATCTGGCTGCGAGCGATGCGCTGCACCAGATCATCCGTTCGGGCACCAAAAGCCTGGCCGGGTTCAAGTTTGAAAGTCTTGCGCTCGCCTTCAGCCATACCCAGAACGCAACCCTCCAAAGTCGGGGCCAATTGGCCGCTGCCCATTTTGAGGGTGGCGGGACGCTCCTTGAAGGTATTCATCAACTCCAACCCATCATCAGCGGCAAGCCGGTAGTGGAGCGTGACGAAGCTATCGGGTTTAACGGTTTCTGTCATTTTTTGGATTCTCTGAGTTGGAGCCACAACAGCAATACCACGCCGATACAGATGGCGGAGTCCGCCACATTGAAGGCGGGCCAGTGCCAGCCGGCAACATGGACGTCTAGGAAGTCGACTACTGCGCCATGAACAAAACGGTCAATCACGTTGCCGATGGCACCGCCCATGACCATCGCCAAGGCAGCGCACATCAGTTTCTGCTCGGCATGTTTGCGTAGCAGGGAGACGATATAGGCAGATACGCCCAAGGCCAGGGCGGCGAAAAACCAGTGCTGCCAGCCCCCTGCTGTTGCCAAAAAGCTGAAGGCGGCACCCCGATTGAAGACAAAGACCAGATTGAAAAATCCGGTCAGGGCAATCCCTTCCCCAAGCTGAAAGGCAGCAATGATGGCAGCCTTGCTGGCCTGGTCTGCCGCAATCACAAAGGCGGCAAGGCCGTACCAAGGCATGACCTTGCGCAGATCAGGCATGGTGACGAACTTCCCCATCGCCGTGCAGATTCTCCACGCAACGACCACACAGTTCGGGATGCTCGCCGTTCAGGCCCACATCGCTACGCCAATGCCAACAGCGGCCGCATTTTGCATGACTGCTGCTAGTGGCGATGATGGCTTCGGCAGCACTATCAGCCGCCTTGACCAACACCACCTTGGAACAAATCAGGACAAAGCGCAGATCATCACCCAGGGAAGCCAAGGCTTCGTAGCGAGCGCCGCTGGCGCGGATTTCCACTTCCGCTTGAAGGGAAGAGCCGATCTTGCCTTCCGTCCGAAGATTTTCCAGTTCCTTGCTTACCTCGCCGCGGACTTCGCGGATGTGCTGCCACCGATTGACCAGCTCCTCCTCACCCGTTTGCGCTGGCAGGACATGCCACGTATGCAGCATCACGCTGTCTTCAGCATCACGGCCAATCACTTGCCAGATTTCTTCGGCGGTAAAGGAAAGGATGGGGGCCATCAGTTTGACCACGGTCTGGGTGATGTGCCACAGGGCAGTCTGAGCCGAGCGGCGGGCGCGGGAATCGACCGCGCTGGTGTAGAGACGGTCCTTGAGAATGTCCAGGTAAAAGCCACCCAGGTCCTCGGAGCAGAACAGTTGCAGGCCCTGCACCACGCGATGGAATTCGTACTTGCCGTAATCGTCCTCGCACTGAGCCGCAAGCCGACGCGTCAGGGCCAGAGCATAGCGGTCGATGTCCAGCAGTTGATCGACGGGCACCGCATCCTTGGCGACATCGAAGTCCACCGTGTTGGAGAGCAGGAAGCGCAAGGTATTGCGCAGACGGCGATAGACCTCCACCACTCGATCGAGAATTTGTTTGGACAGGGCCAACTCGCCGGAGTAATCCGTGTTGGCGACCCACAGACGGAGGATTTCGGCACCCTGCTTGTCGCTGATTTCTTCGGGCAGGATGGTGTTGCCCAAGGACTTGCTCATCTTGCGGCCTGTCTCATCCACGGTAAAGCCGTGGGTCAGCAGAGCTTTGTAAGGCGCGTGGCCGTCAATGGCGGCGCCGGTGAGCAGGGATGAATGGAACCAGCCGCGATGTTGATCTGAACCTTCCAGATAAAGGTCGGCGCGAGGACCGCTAGCATGGCCCATGGGGTGAGAGCCCCGCAACACATGCCAGTGGGTGGTGCCCGAGTCGAACCACACGTCCAGGGTGTCGCTGATCTTGTCGTACTGGGCCGCCTCGGCACCCAGCAGTTCGGCAGCATCAAGCTTGAACCAGGCTTCGATCCCTTCCTTCTCGACCCGCTGAGCCACCTGCTCCATCAATTCCACCGTGCGGGGATGCAGCTCACCGCTTTCCTTGTGCAGGAAGAAGGGAATCGGCACGCCCCAATTCCGCTGACGGGAGATACACCAGTCAGGCCGACCGGCGATCATGGCATGCAGGCGGGGCTTGCCCCAGCCGGGGAAAAACTCGGTTTCCTCAATCGCCTTGAGTGCCCGTTCACGCAGCGGTGCGCCGGCTTTGGGTTGGGTATCCATGCCCACAAACCACTGGGCCGTGGCGCGGTAGATGATGGGAGTCTTGTGGCGCCAGCAGTGCATGTAGCTGTGGTTGATGGTCTCGTGCTTGAGCAGGGCTCCGACCTCACCCAACTTGGCGACGATATTGGGGTTTGCCTTCCAAATGAACTGGCCGCCGAAGAACTCCAGGCTAGGCACGTAGACGCCGTTGCCTTGCACCGGATTGAGGATGTCGTCGAAGCTGCGGCCGTTGGCGCGCCAGATCACAAAGTCGTCCGCACCATAGGCAGGAGCGCAATGAACGATGCCGGTACCCGCATCCACACCCACGTACTCGGCCATGTAGACGGGCGAGAGGCGGTCATAGAAGGGATGCTTGAACTCAATACCAGCCAAGGCTTCGCCCTTGGTCTTGGCGATCACGCTGCCTTCCAGGCCGTAACGCTTGAGGCAGCCCTCCACTAATTCGGCGGCCAGAATCAGCAGCTTGTCGCCCACATCCACGAGCGCATAGTCAAATTCGGGATGGATGTTCAGGGCCTGGTTGGCAGGGATGGTCCAAGGAGTCGTGGTCCAGATCACTACATGGGCCGACTTGCCAAGAGAAGCCACGCCGAAGGCCGCAGCCAGCTTGGCTTCGTCCTTGTCGCTGACGCGGAAGACCACGTCGATGGCATCGGACTTCTTGTCCTCGTATTCCACCTCGGCTTCGGCCAGGGCGGAGCCGCAATCGAAGCACCAGTTCACCGGCTTCAAACCCTTGAACACGAAACCGCCCTTCACCATCTCAGCCAGGGCGCGAATTTCACCGGCCTCGTTGGCGAAGTTCATGGTCAGGTAGGGGTTGTCCCAATCCCCCAGCACACCGAGGCGGATGAAACCTGCCTTCTGGATATCCACCTGCTCGGCGGCATAGGCCCGGGAGAGTTCCCGCACCTTGTCGGCGGGCAGGTTCTTGCCGTGGGTCACTTCGATCTTGTGTTCGATGGGCAGACCATGGCAGTCCCAGCCCGGCACGTAGGGCGCATCAAAGCCGGACAGTGTCTTGGAGCGAACGATGATGTCCTTCAGCACTTTATTCAGGGCATGGCCCAGGTGCAGGCTGCCGTTGGCGTAGGGAGGGCCGTCATGCAGGATGAACTGGGGCCGACCAGCAGAGGCCTTGCGAATCTTCTCGTACAGCTTTTTTTCCTGCCACTGTTTGATCCAGCCCGGCTCCCGCTTGGCGAGATCGCCCCGCATGGGAAAGGGGGTGTCGGGCATGTTGAGGGTGGCGCGGTAGTCCGCCTTTTGCTCAGCTTTGTTGTCAGCCATTTTGCTTACCTGCAAAGTAATCTTGGGTTGCCTGCACATCCAGCCCGATCTGGCGCTTGAGTGCATCGAAAGAATCAAATTTCACTTCGTCCCGCAGACGATGCTGAAAATGCACCGTCACATGGGCACCGTATATGTCCTGGGCGAAGTCCAGCAAATGGACCTCCAACACCGGCTTGAGGCCTTGGGCTACCGTGGGCCGAACACCGATACTTGCCGCCCCTGCGAGCTGACGCTTATCCAGTCCGGAAACCGTCACCGCATAAACGCCCCGCATGGGCACCCGCTTGCGTTTGAGTTGCACATTGGCTGTGGGGTAGCCAAGGGTACGACCGATCTTGTCGCCATGAACCACCCGGCCAGCAATGGCGTAGGGGCGGCCCAGCAATACAGCAGCCTGTTCCAGATCGCTGGCAGCCAAGGCATCCCTCACGGCAGAGCTTGAAACCCGGGAGCCTTCTTGCTCAACGGTGCTCAAGGCCTCGGCCACAAAACCATGCTTATTTCCGTAGGCCTGCAACAGGGCCAAGTCGCCCTTGCGGCCCTGACCAAAACGAAAGTCGTCGCCGATGATCACATGCTTTACCGCCAGCCCTGCCATGAGAAAACGCTCAATGAAGCCTTCGGCACTCATTGCCGCTTGTTTTCGAGTAAAGCGGAACAGGTACACCTGATCAACACCACAGGCTTCCAGCAAGGCCAGCTTTTCCCGCAGGCTGGTCAGTCGCGCCGGTGCCTGACCGGGAGCAAAGACTTCCCGGGGATGAGGTTCAAAGGTCAAAACGGCAGCAGGCACCCCCAGCGCATCAGCCCTGGCTCGCAATTGCTGCAACATGGCCTGATGCCCCAGATGGACGCCATCGAAATTGCCGATGGTCAGCACCGTGGGGGACACTGCCTGTTCAGGGACTCCGAGAAAAACCCGCATTAAAGACAAGACCTTGCCCGCTATAGGGCAACAAGGGACAAGCGTGTGGAAAGGGTGCGGATTATATCAATCCAGCCGCGCCAACTTGGATTTGGCGAGAGGTGGATTTTTGGCGAAGTAGCGTTTGATCCCGCGCAGGATGGCTTCGGCCATTTTGTCCTGGTAATCCTCATCGGTCAGACGGGCTTCTTCCTCTGGATTGGAGATAAAAGCCGTCTCCACCAGAATCGAGGGAATGTCCGGCGCCTTGAGCACGGCAAACCCGGCCTGCTCCACCTCACCCTTATGCAGCGTATTGATCCGGCCCAACTCGCCCAGCACTGACTTACCCAGTTTAAGGCTGTCGTTGAGGGTGGCTGTCTGCGACAGATCCAGTAGGGTTTTGGCCAAGAAGGGATCTTTCACATCAAGATTGACGCCACCGATCAGATCCGCGTCGTTTTCCTTCTTCGCCAGCCAGCGAGCGGCGGTAGAAGACGCACCGTTCTCGGACAACACAAAGACGCTGGAACCCCGGGCGGTGGACTTGAGAAAAGCATCGGCATGGACCGAGACAAACAGGTCCGCCTGCACCCGCCGCGCCTTCTGTACCCGCTGATGGAGCGGAATAAAGAAATCGCCATCCCGGGTTAGAGTGGAACGCATGTTCTGCTCTGCGTCGATCTTGGCCTTGAGCCGATGGGCAATGGAGAGCACCACATTCTTTTCAAAGTTGCCGCCCTGCCCCACTGCGCCCGGGTCTTCGCCCCCATGACCGGGGTCCAATACGACGGTGACCAGGCGGGAAACATCGGGGATGCCATCGGCCTTGTCGGCAGATTTATCGTTACTCTTGTCCTTCAGCTTGTCGCGGGGAGTTTCCGTGGGCTTATCGTTCATGCCCAATTGCGAATCCGCTTTCAGCGGCGCATCGGAAGCCTTGTCCAAGAGCGCCATGAGCGGATCAACCGGCTGCACCGGATAGAGGTCCATCACCAGCCGATGGCCGTATTCGCCGACCGGATTCAAGGTGAACACCTGGGGCTTGATCTCGCCCTTCAGCTCAATCACCAAACGCACCACCCCCGGCTTGTTACGACCGGCGCGGATCAGCTTGATGTAGGGATCGTTCGCGGTGATCTTGCCCGACAGGCTCTGCAGCACGGAGTTGAACTCCACGCCTTCCAGATCCACCACCAAGCGATCCGGGTCTTTGACCAGCAAATGGGTGAACTTGATGGGCTGGCTGTATTCCAGGGTCACCCGGGTGTAATCCTTAGCGGGCCAGACCCGCACCCCCATGGCGGTGCTGGCAGCAAAGCCGACAGGAGAAACAGCCAGGGTCAGGCTGGCGGCGGCAAATTTGAGGATGTCGCGCCGGGTAAACCCGATTTCATCAAGGCTGAACGGAGGCTGGTCAGACATGTGCGCCCCCGTTGATCAAGGGCTGAAACCCGCGCCAGGCGGCCATTTCCGGACACAGCAAGCTCCACCCTGAGGTTAGGCTCAGGCAGATAGGGCGCGGCTTTGTCTGGCCATTCGACCAAACAGATGCCCTGCCCTGCAAAGTATTCGTCCAGACCGGCTTCAAGGTATTCCTCGGGCTGATTCAGCCTATAAAAATCAAAGTGATACAAGTTTAATCCAGAAACCGCATGAGGTTCAACCAATGTGTAGGTAGGGCTTTTAACTTTTCCCTGATAACCAAGCCCCTGCAGCAGCCCCCGCACCAGCGTTGTCTTGCCTGCCCCAAGATCGCCCTCAAGAGTAACAACGTCTCCTGGCAGCAAAGCTTGAGATAGACAAGCGCCCAGAGCCAAGGTTTCAGCCTCGTCGGGCAAATCGACATTCACGCGGTTATCATCGGAAGCATGCATGGAGACTGGAACTCACTGGCAAAACAGATCAAGGAATGGGGGGCTGAACTCGGACTGGATGCCATTAGCATCGCCGGAACCGACCTTGACGAAGCCGAAGAAGGACTGAAGAACTGGCTGGCACAAGGTTTTCACGGCGAGATGGATTATATGGCGAGCCATGGCAGCAAGCGGTCCCGACCGGCCGAATTGGTTCCTGGCACCATCAGCGTCATTACCGCCCGCCTCGACTACCGCCCTGAAGCCCAAGATTCAGAAACCGTCTTGGCCGATAGCACTAAGGCGCACATCAGCCGTTATGCGTTGGGACGGGACTATCACAAGGTATTGCGCAATCGTCTGCAAAAACTGGCCGAGCGAATAGCCGCAGAAGCCGGGCCTTTCGGCTACCGTGTTTTCACCGACTCGGCCCCGGTCATGGAGGTGGCCCTGGCCACCCAGGCAGGCCTTGGTTGGCGCGGCAAACATAGTCTGTTGCTGACTCGCGAGGCGGGGTCTTTCTTCTTCCTTGGGGAAATTTACACGGACCTTCCGCTACCACCCGATGCCCCCATTGCCGATCATTGCGGCACCTGTACGAGCTGCATCCAGTCCTGCCCAACCGGCGCCATCGTTGCCCCTTACCAAGTTGATGCAAGATGCTGCATTTCCTACCTGACCATTGAGCTCAAAGGCAGCATTCCCGAGGCGTTACGTCCGCTGATCGGCAACCGGGTCTACGGCTGTGACGATTGCCAACTCTGCTGCCCCTGGAATCGTTTCGCCCCCTTGAGCAAGGAGGAAGACTTTGCCGTTCGTCATGGCCTTGATACGGCATCGCTGGTTACGCTATTTGCCTGGACGGAAGAAGAGTTCAATACTCGCCTGGCCGGTTCGGCGATACGCCGCATCGGCCATGAACGATGGCTACGAAATATTGCTGTCGGTCTGGGGAATGGCCCCGCAACAGCAGAGGCCCTGGCTGCGCTGCATCAGAGGACCGACCATCCGGCGCCTCTGGTGCAGGAGCATGTGGCTTGGGCGATCAAGCGCCTGAGCGAAAAACCAACGGCTGATTAACGCGAAACCTTAAAGAAGGAAATCGCGTCGTGGAGCCCCATGGCCTGACCATGAAGCTCTTCTGCCGTAGCCGCCAGTTCTTCAGAAGCCGCGGCATTTTGATGCGTCGCTTGGCTGGCTTGGCCGATAGCATGGGTGATCTGCCCGGCACCGGCGGACTGCTCTTCCGACGCGGCCGTAATGGCATTTACCAGCTCTGCCGTGTGTTCGATGCTGGGCACCATTTGTTCGAGCAAGCTACCAGCCCGTTCCGCCATGTTCACACTTTCCGTGGCAAGCTGACTGATCTCCTGGGCGGCCACCTGGCTGCGCTCTGCCAGCTTGCGTACCTCTCCTGCGACCACGGCAAAACCCTTGCCATGGTCCCCCGCCCGAGCGGCCTCGATGGCGGCATTGAGTGCCAGCAGGTTGGTCTGGTAGGCAATGTCGTCAACGATGGAAATCTTGTCGGCAATCTTGCGCATGGCATCTACCGTCTCATTCACGGCATGGCCTCCATCACCAGCCTCACGAGCGACTTCCGCAGCGATGCTTTGCGTCGTGCGGGCGTTGTCTTTGTTCTGAGTAATGGAAGCCGCCATCTGTTCGACGGAAGCAGATGTCTCTTCGATACTGGCGGCTTGTTCCGTCGTGGCCTGGGACAAGGCTTGAGAAGTCGCCGAGACTTGATCAGAAGCGTTGACTACGGCATCGGCTCCGTCCCGCACCTTGAGAATGACTTCCTTGACCCCGGTGATCATGCGATCAGCGGAGGACAACAACTGCCCGATCTCATCGCGGGAATCCGCCTTGGCATGGACGGTCAAATCCCCTTGAGCAAGAGCTTCCAAGGCCTTGCGTGCAACTGCCATGGGGCCGAGGATGCGGCTGACCACGTACCAGGAAAAACCGACCAGCACGGCCAGAATCGCCAAAGCCACACTGATCTGCTGGATCAGGCTGGCGCGGAAGACATCATCCACATCGTCAATGTAAATGCCGGAACCGACAACCCAGCCCCAAGGAGCAAAGTTCAGCACATAGGAAACTTTCCCCACGGGCTCTGACTTGCCCGGCTTGGGCCATTTGTAATCAACAAAACCGGAGCCCGACTCTTTAGCGACACGGGAAAACTCGAAGAAAATGCGCTTGCCATCGGGATCCTTGGTTTCAGAAAGATCCTTGCCTTGAAGCTCGGGCTTGATGGGATGCAAGATCAAACCGGAATTGAGATTGCTGATGAAGAAATATTCTTCCTTCTCGTAACGCAAACCGCGCAGGGTATCAACCGCTGCTTTCTGCGCTTCGGCTTCCGTCAGTTTTCCCTCGACCTGCTGCTTCTGGTAGTAGGCAAGAATGCCCGTTGCTGTTTCCACCACGTGGCGAGTCTTGATTTTGCGGTCCTCCAGCAGATGACCCCGCAATTGCACCAACCCCATGGTGATATTGACCAGCAAACCGATGATGGCGATGGCGACCAGGAAAGACAGCTTGTAGGCGAGTTTCCAGTTTTTCATTCAAGACTCCGGATTAAACAGCAAGATCCAACTCAAACGGCAAGCCAGGCCCTGGCTTCTTCTTCGCTTTCAAAAACCCGTACATCTGCTGACACGTAAATCTGTGAAAGCCAGGCGCTCCAAGCCACCCATTGGCTTTCGGTCAGCACGGCGATACGCTTGAAATCACCGGCATGCTGACGGGAAAACTTGATTTCCTCCCAGGCCATGTCAAGGGTGAATCCGGCCATCTGGCGCAGGTCAAAAAAGAGATTCACGGGACCTTCAAACTTGATTTTGAAACAGGCAAGTTCTTCAAATTCCTTGAAGTCGGCCAGGGTGAATTCCCCCAGAACAGCCAAGGTGACGAGATGGTCCTTGTGGTCGATAGCGATCATGTAATTTCCCTTCAAATAGTGGGAGCGAATATAGCCTAATCAGGCTCCACAGGGGCTGGGGGCACACGGGAAACTGCAGTCATCGCCATGCTGCTGACCAGTATCAACCCGATGCCGAGCCAAGCGATTACCGGTAAGACTTCGTGCCAGATGGCCATGCCGAACAGGCTGGCGAATACCACGGTGGAGTAGGACAGATTGGCCACGGTCAGGGCCTTGCCCCGCTTGAAGGCGATGGTCATCCCCATCTGTCCCACATAGCCAAAGCCGCCCATGCCCAGTGCCAGCCAGAACAATGTTCCATTGAGGGGATGAAAGCCACCTTGCCACAGGGTCCAGATCAATCCCATCACCGCCGAACAGGCCGAGAAGTAGTACACCGTCAGCCATTCCGGTTCCCCCAACTGCCCCAAGCGGCGCACGTTGAGCACAGCCAGGGCCGCAAAAACGCCAGCACCGAGGCCCACCACAGCCCCCAGCCACTGGTTGCCATTCAAGGTCGGTTGCAGCAACAGGACAACCCCGGCAAAACCCAGTAGCAGAATCATTGCCGCTCGCAATCGCACCGGCTCCCGGTACCAGATCCAGAGAATCAAGGCCATGAACAGGGGCGAGGTATAGGCAAGCGTCACCGCCGAAGCCAAGGGAATCATGGCTATGGCGGAAAAATAGGTTGCCATGCCGCAACAGCCGACACCGGCCCGGAGCAGATGAGCCTTGAGATGGGGAGTCCGCAAAGAATGTCCCTGGCTCAAAACGTAAAGCTGGGCCAGCAGCCAGGCAATCCCGCCGCGATAAAACACGGCCTCGGCCGCTGTCAGATCCGGTGAAGCCAATTTGATGCAGACACCCATGCAGGCAAAGCCGAGGCTGGCGACAAGCATCCAGATGATCGCCATTAGCCGTGGCCCGGCAATGAAAAAGGGGCACCACCGTGCCCCCGGGCTTGCACTTCATCCATCAGCGCAAGCGCTCACTTCAAATGGTCCGCCATCACCCGCCGATAGAACTCATGGAAATGCTGCATGCCGTCTTCCATGGGGGACTGGTAGGGGCCGATTTCGCTACGCCCCTGCTTCAGCAGGGCATAACGACCGCGATCCATGCGCTCGCCGATGTCGTCGTCTTCGATGGCAGTTTCCATGTAGGCGGCCTGCTCGGCTTCGATGAATTCCCGCTCGAAGTCCACCACGTCTTCCGGGTAGTAGAACTCGACCACATTCAGCGTCTTGTTCACGTCCTGGGGAATCAGGGTGGAAACCACCAGCACATGGGGATACCACTCCACCATGATGTTGGGGTAGTAGGTCAGCCACAGGGCGCCATGTTCCGGCAGCTTGCCGTTGTAACGATCCAGCACGGCCTTGTGCCATTGCGCGTAGGTTTTGGAACCGGGCTTGGCCAGGGAGGTGACGCCCACACGCTGCACCGAGTACCAGTCGGCGAACTGCCACGTCAGATCGTCGCAAGTGACGAAACTGCCCAAACCGGGGTGGTAGGGCGCAACGTGATAGTCCTCCAGATAAACCTCGATGAAGGTCTTCCAGTTGTAATTGCACTCGTGCAGTTCCACCTTGTCCAGCTTGTAACCGGAAAAGTCGAACTGATCCGCCACGCCCATGCCGGCAAGGTCCGCCTGCACATCCCGGGGGCCCTTGAACAGCAGGCCGTTCCAGCTTTGCAGCTTCTGTTTGTTCAGATTGAGGCAAGGGTTGGCCGGAAAATGGGGGGCGCCGATCAGGGCACCTTCGCTATCGTAGGTCCAGCGATGGATGGGACAAACGATGTTCTTCGCGTTGCCACTGCCCTGGAGCATGATGGCCTGACGATGGCGGCAGACGTTGGACATTTCGTAGCAGCCATCGGGCTGCTGCACGATCAGGTTGCCGTGATCCTTCCATTCGGTAGAACGGTAATCGTGGACGTTGGGCACCATGAGCTCATGACCAACGTACCCGGGACCGGCATCGAAGATGAGCTTTTTCTCCAGTTCAAAAAGTTTTTCGTCGAAATACCACTCGACAGGGAACTGAGAATCGGGACGAATAAGCTGTCCCTTGCTGGCGATGTCGGACATATGGGATTCCCAACCTCCAAGAAAGCGACCCGGAAACCGGAAAACGGCGTTGAAAAACAAGAAGGAACCCCTAGGAAAGGGGCCGGCGAGTATAGCCAATTTGGCCGATTTCGGCTATTTTTACGCCCTTTCCCAGCACCGACCTCCAGGCCATGGCAAAACAGGCCCCCGCCCCGCAAATAACGCCCCCCGATAATTTTGAAAACGCCCTCGGCGAACTGGAAAGCATTGTGCAATCCATGGAAGAGGGAGAAATGCCTCTCGAGACATCTTTGGCCGCCTATCAGCGAGGTGTCACCCTGCTCAAGTTCTGCCAGGACAAACTGGGCGCCGCCGAGCAGACCATCAAGGTTCTGGAAAACGGCCAATTGCAAGCAGCACGACTTGACCCTCTCGATAGCGACGAGGCTTAAGCCATGACAGACACCCTGAGCTTCTCTGCCTGGATGACCCAAGTCCAGCAGCGCACAGAAACTGCCCTTGCCCATTTCCTGCCGGCCAAGACCATCGTCCCGCCCCGCCTGCACGACGCCATGTCCTATGCGGCCCTGGGTGGTGGCAAGCGGGTGCGCCCCCTGCTCTGCCAGGCTGCCGGCCTGGCCTTTGCGGTACCGGAGGCAACCCTGGATTTCCCCGCCTGCGCGGTGGAGATGATCCACGTGTACTCCCTGGTCCACGACGACCTGCCCTGTATGGACGATGACACCCTGCGCCGGGGGAAGCCGACTTGCCACGTGGAGTTCGACGAGGCGACGGCCCTGCTGGTGGGCGATGCCCTTCAGTCCCAGGCTTTCCAGACCCTTGCCGAAGCCCCGGTAGAAGCTTCCCATAAAGTCGAGATGATTCATCTCTTGGCCCAGGCCAGCGGTTCCCGCGGCATGGCCGGAGGGCAGGCCATCGACCTGGCGGCCACCGGCCAGAACATCTCCCTGGAAGAACTGGAATTCATGCATCTGCACAAGACCGGTGCCCTGATTCGTGCCGCCGTGTTGCTGGGTGCTCATTCTGCCGGTGTCGATGCTGCGACGCTGCAAGGCTTGTCCCACTTTGCCAACCGCATCGGCCTGCTGTTCCAAGTGGTGGACGACATCCTCGACGTTGAAGCCAGTACCGCAACCCTGGGCAAAACCGCCGGCAAGGATGCGGCACAGAACAAATCCACCTACGTTAGCCTGCTTGGCCTATCCGCAGCCAAAGAAAAAGCTGCCGAATTGCAGCAACAGGCTCATGATGCCCTCTTGCCCTTCGGCGTCGGGGCACAACGCCTGCACGAACTGACGGACTACATCGTTGAACGAAGCTTCTGATGCCTGAAAACTTGTTTCCCCTGCTTGACACCATCAACACCCCAGCCGACCTGCGCACTCTTGAGCCGGAAAGCTTGGGTGCCCTGGCTGCCGAGTTACGCGAATTTCTGCTGCAGTCCGTTTCCAAAACCGGCGGACACCTGTCGTCCAATCTGGGAACCGTAGAACTGACAGTTGCCCTGCACTACGTTTTCAATACCCCGGAAGACCGCCTGGTATGGGATGTGGGCCATCAAACCTACGCCCACAAGATTCTGACCGGCCGCCGTGAAGGCATGGCCCGCCTGCGTATGAAGGACGGCGTCTCCGGCTTTCCACGCCGCTGCGAAAGCCCCTACGACACCTTTGGCGTCGGCCATTCCTCCACGTCCATTTCTGCTGCACTGGGCATGGCTGTCGCCGCCCGCAACAAGGGCGAGGACCGCCGTGTTGTCGCCATCATCGGCGATGGCGCCATGTCTGCCGGGCAAGCCTTCGAGGCCCTCAACAATGCCGGGGTTGAAGATGCCAATCTACTGGTGATCCTCAACGATAACGACATGTCCATTTCGCCCCCGGTGGGCGCGCTCAACAAATACTTGGCCCGTCTGCTTTCGGGCAGAACCTTCAACGCCGCCCGTCGTGCCGGTGAACGGGTGTTGAAAAGCATGCCCTCGGTGCTTGAATTCGCTAACCGCGTGGAAGAACACGTCAAGGGCATGATCACCCCGGGCACGCTGTTTGAAGAACTGGGCTTCAACTACATTGGCCCCATCAACGGCCATGACCTCGATTCCCTTATCCCCACCTTGCAGAACCTGAAGGCACTCAAGGGCCCCCAGTTTCTTCACGTCATTACCCGCAAGGGCCAAGGCTACAAACTGGCGGAAGATGACCCGGTGCTTTACCACGGCGTTTCCAAATTTGACGCCATCGACGGCATCACCAGCGGCAAGGCTGGCGGAAAACTGACTTACACCCAGGTTTTCAGCGACTGGCTGTGCGACATGGCCCGCAAGGATGACCGCCTGATCGGCATTACGCCCGCCATGCGCGAAGGCTCCGGCCTTGTCCGTTTCGCGGAAGAGTTTCCCCAGCGTTACCACGATGTCGGCATTGCCGAACAACACGCCGTTACCTTCGCTGCAGGTATCGCCTGTGAAGGCATGAAGCCCGTGGTCGCGATCTACTCCACCTTCCTGCAACGGGCCTACGACCAGCTCATCCACGACGTGGCCCTGCAAAACCTGCCCATCGTCTTTGCCATTGACCGGGGCGGTCTGGTGGGGGCTGACGGCGCAACCCACAACGGCGCCTTCGACCTTTCCTTCCTGTCCTGCATCCCCAACATGGTGGTCATGACACCGAGCGACGAAAACGAATGCCGTCGTATGCTCACCAGCGCTTTCTATCATGATGGCCCCAGCGCTGTTCGCTATCCCCGGGGTAGCGGTTCTGGCGCCGCCATGGACAGCGAGCTCGAAACACTCCCCGTCGGCAAAGGTGAAATCCGGCGCCAAGGAAAAAAGATTGCCCTGCTCGCTTTTGGCTCCCTGCTTGCACCGGCGCTCTCCGCCGCTGAAATCGTGGATGCCACCGTGGCCAACATGCGCTTCGTCAAACCCCTCGATAAAGAACTGGTGCTGACCTTGGCCCGCAGCCATGATTTACTGGTCACGCTGGAAGAAAACAGCATTGTCGGTGGAGCCGGAGCTGAAGTCGCCCGTTGCCTGGAAGAGGCTTCCGTCAGAACTCCTCTTCATCGCCTTGGTCTACCTGATCAGTTTATCGATCACGGCGACACTGCCCTGCTGCTGGCCGAAGTTGGCCTGGATGCCGCGTCCATCACCGCAACACTACAAAAACTACTGAACCCATAAGCAAATCCAATAGCTGAGTTTTTTTGTCGGGTATGTTAGTATTTCACTAAACAGGGGCACCAGACCCCCAACCCCAACACAGAAAGCCAGACATGAACAGCCGAGACCCCATGTTGATTCCAGACGTACAAAACAGTGAAGACTCCCGCCAATTGCCGATCAACAAGGTCGGTATCAAGGGCATCCGCCATCCAGTCATGGTGCTGGACAAGAGCGAAGGCGTGCAGCACACGATTGCCGATTTCCGCATGTATGTGGGCCTGCCCCACAACTTCAAGGGCACCCACATGTCCCGCTTTGTGGAAATTCTCAACACCCAGGAGCGGGAACTCTCAGTTCAGAATTTCGAGTCCATGCTGCGCCATATGGTGGAGCGCCTGGAAGCGGTCACTGGCCATGTGGAGATGACCTTCCCCTACTTCATCAACAAGGCAGCTCCGGTTTCCGGGGTCAAGAGCCTGATGGATTATGAAGTCACTTTCATCGGCGAAATCCTGGCCGACGGCAGCTATCGCCAGACCACCAAGATCGTGGTGCCGGTGACCAGCCTTTGCCCTTGTTCAAAGAAGATCTCCGACCGGGGCGCACATAACCAGCGCTCCCACGTAACGGTTACAGCCCAGACCAACAGCCTGATCTGGATCGAAGAAATCGTGCAGATGGTGGAAGCCCAAGCCTCCTGCGAGCTTTACGGTCTGCTCAAGCGCCCTGATGAAAAGTTCATCACCGAAAAGGCCTATGACAATCCCAAGTTCGTCGAAGACATGGTGCGGGATGTTGCCGGTGTGATGAATGCCGAACCCCGGATTGATGCCTACATTGTGGAATCCGAAAACTTCGAATCCATCCACAACCACTCGGCCTACGCCCTCATCGAGCGGGACAAGCGCATTTCCTGAGTTTTAAGTAACACTGCAAAAGAAAAGGGGCATCTTTCGATGCCCCTTTTCTTTTGGTACCGGAGCATGTTGCTCCGGTACGCCACTCCCCGAAAAATCAGGAAGCAGAAACGTTCTTGCTGACCAGCTTTTCCTTGATCCGTGCGGACTTGCCGGAACGGCTGCGCAGGTAGTACAGCTTGGCGCGACGCACATCACCACGACGCTTCACTTCAACAGAAGCGATCAGGGGGGAGTAAGTCTGGAAAGTACGTTCCACACCTTCACCGGCAGAAATCTTGCGCACGATGAAGTTGGAATTGAGGCCGCGGTTACGCTTGGCGATAACAACGCCTTCGTAAGCCTGCAGACGCTCACGGGTACCTTCTTTAACCTTCACCTGGACGATAACGGTATCGCCGGGAGCGAAATCGGGCAGTTTCTTGCCCAGACGTTCGATTTCTTCTTTTTCGATCAGCTGAATCAGGTTCATTTAAAACTCCTGTTAATCATGGCCTGTGGCCTTCCGGCAGAGCAGGACATTTTCATGGCCTGATGCACGCGGTTTGGTTTGGTACTACCGACTACTTTGCAAAACACTACTTTACTTCATGCTCCCGCCGGAATTCCTCCAGCAGTTTCATCTCTTCCCGACTCAAAGCCCGCCCCTGCAACAGGTCCGGTCTTCTTTGCCAGGTCCGGCCCAGAGACTGTTTGAGTCGCCAGCGCCGAATCAACTCATGGTTACCCGACAACAATACGTCCGGCACCCGCATTCCTTCGTACTCTTCCGGCCGCGTGTAGTGGGGACAGTCGAGCAAGCCATCGGCAAAGGAATCCTCCACCGCTGATGCCCCGTCATTCAAGGCACCGGGCAACTGTCGGACGCAAGCATCCATCAGGGCCATGGCAGGCAATTCACCTCCAGAGAGGACAAAATCACCCAGCGATATTTCTTCATCCACCCGGCGCAGGAGCAAACGCTCATCCACACCTTCGTAACGACCACACAACAACACGGCTCCGGGACCTGTCGACAACTCAAGCACCCGACCATGGGTCAGGGGAGCGCCCTGAGGTGAGAGATAAATAACCTTCCTCTCGCCATTACCCGCAGCCTTCGCCGCATCAATTGCCTGTTCCAATGGACCGGGCAGCATCACCATTCCTGGACCACCGCCGTAGGGCCGGTCATCCACCGTTCGGTGATTGTCCGTCGCCCAGTCGCGAGGGTTATGACACTGCAAGGCCCACAAGTGTCGATCCAGCGCCCGGCGAGTAATGCCCGACGCAGTAATGGCGGCGAACATCTCAGGGAACAGCGTTACTACGTCGAAACGTAGCATTACCAGTCTGCGCCCCACTCCACCCGGATCGTGCCTGCCGGAACATCTACCTGACGGACCACGGACTCGACAAAAGGTAGCAACCGTTCCTGCATTGCCTTGCCTTCGCCATCCTGAACCACCAGAACATCATTTGCACCGGTCTCGATCAGGGAGGTCACCTTGCCCAGCGTGACGCCAGACTCATTGACCACCTGCAAACCAATCAGATCGGTCCAGTAATACTCATCGGCACCCGGCTTGGGCATATCCTCGCGCTGGGAGGCTACAAACTTCCCGGCAAGAGATTCCGCTCCACCCCGGTCATCAATACCCATGAATTTGACGATCCAACCGTCACTATGGGCTTTGATGCTGTCAAGGCCAAGATCCGTCCACTCAGAGCCTTCCGCCGTTTTGCCCAACCACCAGCGAGAAATTGATCGCCAGGAGTCAGGGTCATCGCCGAAAGGGTGGAGGTGAAGCCAGCCCTTGACGCCGTACGGGGCAACCAGCCGCCCCAAAACAACCATTTGATTCAAATGCTTATCAGGCAGCCTTCTTGGCAGCCTGCTTTACCAGGCGAGAAGCGGTGGGGGACAGTTGAGCGCCCACGCCTTGCCAGTAGGCCAGACGATCAGTATTGATCACCAGACCTTGTTCGGATGCAGCTGCACCGGGATTGTAGAAACCAACGCGTTCCACAAAACGACCATCGCGGCGATTACGGGAATCAGTAACCACGAGGTTGAAGAAGGGGCGCTTTTTAGAGCCACTACGGGCGAGACGAATGACGACCATGTCGTTCCCTTAAAATCGGATAAAGCCGGCGATTATAGGGGGAAAGACTGCAATATACAAGTCCATGAAGCCAAGATGAAATCCGCCTTCCTCCGCTGCCAAGAAGTGAAAATTGCCCCGCCGTTGGAGCATGCCAAAATAGGCCCATGAACCCTTTGCCAGCCATGCCCACGCCAACAATTCCGCCGGAAGACGATCCCTTGCGCCAGCTGGTTTCCTTGCGTCGGCAATTGCAACAGGAAAACACGGCAAAGGAACTGGAGCAACTGCAGCCCATACTCGACAGCACTGAAGGTGCCGTCATAGCCTTGCTGATAACTGCGACAGCGCCCCTGCCTGCGCCCCAACGCACTCTGGCCCTGACCCTGAGTGAGATTTATGGCTTGTGGCGCAAGCACCTGGCGACCGCCTCCGCCAAGAAAATGACAGACATCAGCCACGGCCTGATGAAACAACTGACCCTGGCCTTGATTACCCACACCCAGGTTCCCAAGGACCTCTGGCCGACAGCCTTGACCCTTGCTGCCTGTAACGATGAATGCCGCGACATTTTGCGGGCAATGCTGGCCCTGACCGTGATTCAGCCGGAAAGCCATACGCCCCGCTCCCTATGGTTTCTGCGAGGACTGCTGTTACAGGAGGCCCACCACGTCACCCTGCGCCAGACAGCGCCGGATGCCATGGAAGGCTGGCACTGGCTGGACAACCAGGGCAATTTATCCACCAGTCACCTACGACTCAGCCACCCCAACGCCACCAGCCAGATCCTCTTTTTTCAGTGCCCTGACTTGGCAGCAAGAATCGATGCCTTGTTACAGGAACTTGAAGACAACCCGAACCACCCTTTGCTCTTGCTGGATTTCATTCCCGCCACTGAGGTCAAAGCCACCCTCAACCGCGTTGCCGAACAATGGCAAGCCCCGGCCAGCCGCCGCTTCAACCGCCGCCGCCAGGAAAGCCGGGTATCCCTTTGCACGCGGCTGGACCAACTCTGGGCGACTCTCGGCGAAGCCCCGGTCGAACCCGAGGAATGCTCGGACTGGATGGTGCTGAACGAAAGCGCTGGCGGCTATGCCCTGATGCACGCCAAGGGCCCGGTAACCAACCTGATTGCCGGCCACGCCCTCGGCCTCAAGATTCCGGGAAAGCCCTGGTCCCTTTGCCTGGTCCGCTGGGTACGCAGCGAAAACTCGGCCCACATTGAAGCCGGCGTCGAACTGCTCTCCCCCAGCGCTATTCCTGTCCGGCTGACGTTGCCGGAGAGGGAACCCCAACCCGCCTTCCTGCTCCCCGCACTTCCCGGTCTGGACCGTAGCGAAGCCTTGCTTGCGCCACGGGAGGAATGGGGCGAGGAACACAATTTCGTTCTGCTCACGGAAAAAAGCGGGCAGTTGCGGCTCACCTCCGGCCTGCGCGGCACGCCCAGGCATCAGACCAGCGGTATCGAGGTTTTTGAATTTTCCCGTCTCGGCCGGGAGGATTAAGGCAACACGGAAACAATTCCGTCCCACCGGCGCCTGCGCCCATGACAAGCATCAAAGGGCGGCAATGGCGATTTGCTCAGCGTTTTCAGGAGCTTCCCGGGCAATATCGGGTGATCAGCACATCCCAATCATTGAAATAAATTCACAAATTGAGCAGCTTGGGTGGGCATTATTTCCCGACATAAATGTCAAACTTGGTTTAACCAAGCCAACTTAAGCCATCTAACACCCAACCGTTATTGTGAAATAAATTCATAACCCAACAACAGCGAGGGTTTGAGCAGCACCTTAATGCTTGCGCCGTGCCGTGCTGCTACCCTTGCCGCCAAGATCAGCGCTGATCAAGGCCCCCACCAGAATGACACCCCAGGACAGGTACAGCCAAGCCAAGAAAATAGGGATGGCCGCAAAGGCGCCATACATGACCCGGTAGCTCGACATGCCGGACAAATAACCGGCAAATAACCACTGCATCAAGCCAAAGCCGATGGAAGCCACAATCCCGCCCACAAGGGCGTGATGTTTCTCGACAGACCGGTTGGGTACCTTCCAGTAAAGCAGGGTGAACAGCCCCGTCGAGAAGGCAAAAGAAAGAATGCGAAACACCCAGAAGGTTGCCGCCTTCCATTCTTCCACCAGGCCCAGGGACGCCGTTGCCAGATAGGTGGCCAGGGCAATGCTGACGCCGAACAAAACCGGCCCGAGCAGCAGCGCCAGCATGTGCATGGCGATACGTCGCAGGAAAGGACGGCTTTCCTTGACGCCCCAGATCTGGTTGAAGGCGTGTTCGATGGTCAGCATCTGCATCAATGCCGTCGTGGCTAGAGCCAGGGCGCCGATCCAGGTCAGGCGCTCGGCCTTTTGGGCGAAAAGGCCCACATAGCGGGCAATGATGCCCCCGGCTTTTTCCGGCAGAAAATTGGCGAGCAGGAATTTTTGTACCGCCATGCCCAAGGCATCCGCCAAGGGCAGGCGCGACATGATGGCCACCGCCACCGCGATCATGGGCACCAGGCCCAACAGGGTGGCGAAAGACAGCGCCGCAGCGGTCTGGGTACAGCGCTCGGCAAGAAAGCGCTTGAAGACGCGCAGGGGAAGCAGAAGGAGGTGCATATAATCCGGGCCTTGTCGATTCTTGGGCGAATGCCTCGCCCGTCAATTCATGATCCGCAGATTGAACCTTGTCAGCAGCTTGAGTCTGATTGCTCTCATCGCCCTCAGCGTCGCCTGGGAACTCTGGCTTGCCCCCTTGCGCCCCGGCGGATCCATGCTGGTGCTCAAGGTTGTGCCGCTACTCATGCCCTTGATGGGCATCCTCAAAGGGCGGCGTTACACCTACCAATGGGCTTCCCTGCTGATTCTGTTTTACTTCGGCGAAGGTCTGGTGCGATCCACCAGCGATGCCTTGGCACTGTCCCGTCAATTGGGCATCCTGGAAACCGTGCTGGCGCTGATTTTCTTTGCCAGCACGGCCTGGTACGCAAAAATTACCGGGGCGAAAAAGATCAAAGCCCCCGATCAAACGTCCCCTTGAGGATTAATCCGCTCCTGGCCTGACAGCAGCTTATTGAGGGCATTGATGTAGGCCTTGGCGGAAGCCACGACGATATCGGTATCGGCGCCAAGACCATTCACCACACGGCCGCCCTTGGAAAGACGCACCGTCACCTCGCCCTGGGCATCGGTGCCGGTGGTGATGGCATTGACGGAATACAGCAACAGGTCGCCGCCGCTATTGGCCTTGCTTTCGATGGCTTTGAAAGCCGCATCCACGGGGCCGCTACCGGTCGCTTCGGCATGAAACTCGTGGCCGTCAATGGACAACGTGATGGCAGCCAAAGGCGCTTCGCCGGTTTCGGAATGGAAGCGGGATGAGACCAGGCGGAAACGCTCCTGTTCCGGAGTCACCACTTCGTCGGACATCAGGGCATGAAGGTCTTCGTCGAAGATTTCATGCTTCTTGTCGGCCAGTTCTTTGAAACGGGTAAAGGCGCTGTTGAGCACCTGCTCGGAATCCACCTCGATGCCCAGCTCCTGCAGTCGCGCCTTGAAGGCGGTGCGACCGGAATGCTTGCCCAGCACCAGCTTGTTGGTGTTCCAGCCGACATCTTCGGCCCGCATGATTTCGTAGGTTTCACGATGCTTGAGCACGCCGTCCTGATGGATGCCGGACTCATGGGCAAAGGCATTGGCGCCGACGATGGCCTTGTTGGGCTGCACCGGAAAGCCGGTGATGCTCGACACCATTTTGGAAGCGGCAACGATCTGGGTCGTGTCGATGCGGGTATCGCATTTGAAGACGTCCTGACGGGTCCGCACGGCCATTACCACCTCTTCCAGGGCGGCGTTACCTGCCCGCTCACCAAGGCCGTTGATGGTGCATTCCACCTGTCGTGCTCCAGCCACCACTGCAGCCAGGGAGTTGGCAACGGCCAAGCCCAAGTCGTTGTGGCAATGCACCGACCAGATCACTTTGTCGGAATTGGGGATGCGCTCCCGCAATTGACGAATGCGCTCGGCAAACTGCTCGGGTACGTTGTAGCCCACGGTGTCGGGGATGTTGATGGTGCCGGCCCCTTCCTTGATCACCGCCTCGATGATGCGGCAGAGGAAATCCAACTCGGAACGACCGGCGTCCTCACAGGAGAACTCCACGTTATCGATGCCATTGCGAGCAAAGCGCACCGCATTGCAGGCCGCGACGACCACCTCATCCGGCGTCATGCGCAGCTTCTTCTCCATATGGATCGGGCTGGTGGCGATGAAGGTATGGATGCGGCCGGACTTGGCGGGCTTGATGGCCTCTAGGGCCCGGGCAATGTCCTTGTCCGAGGCACGACACAGGCCGGCTACGGTGGAATCCTTGATGATCTCGGCGACAGCGCGAACGGATTCGAAGTCGCCATTGGAGGCGGCGGGAAAGCCCGCTTCAATCACGTCCACCCGCATTTTTTCCAGTTGCCGGGCGATGCGCAGCTTCTCTTCCCGGGTCATGGAGGCGCCGGGGCTTTGCTCGCCGTCGCGCAGGGTGGTGTCAAAAACAATCAGATGATCTTGGGCCATGAAAAGCTCCGGCAAAACTATTAACGAGGTGCGGGTTTGCGTCTAAACCAGCCAAGCACGGTCAGCACGTAGCCGGACAGGGCATAGCAAAGGAAAAGACCAAACAGCACACCAGGGGGATAACTGGAAATCAGGGCAAAACCGATAGCGATCCCGGCCACGAAGATGAAGGGGACGCTACGGCGCAGATTGATGCTCTTGCCCGAGTAATACAGAACGTTGCTGACCATGGTCAGCCCGGCAAAGATGGTCAGGGCAAAGGCGTACCAGCGGGCATCCACACCAGACCAGCCGTTGTCCAGCAGCACCCAGACCAGGCCGGCCACCAGGGCCGCAGCAGCAGGACTGGGCAGCCCCTGGAAGTAACGCTTGTCCACGATGCCGATATTGGTGTTGAACCGCGCCAGCCGCAGCGCGGCACCGACGCAATAGATAAAAGCAGCGATCCAGCCCCACTTGCCCAAGCCCTTCAGGGCCCACTCATAGGCCACCAGGGCCGGAGCCACGCCAAAGGACACCATGTCGGACAGGGAATCGTATTCGGCACCGAAGGCACTCTGGGTGCCGGTCATGCGCGCGACACGGCCATCGAGACCATCCAGGACCATGGCAATGAAAATGGCGACCGCCGCCTGTTCAAAGTTCTGGTTCATGGCCTGGACAATGGCGTAGAACCCGGCAAACAAAGCGGCGGTGGTGAACAGATTGGGCAGAATGTAAATGCCGCGCCGACGAAGCTCTGGATTGACCAGCGCTCGGCGATGACGAATATCAGTCATGGGAAACCGGTGTCTGCTAAAGGGCGTTTATTGTAGTCCTTGGATCGGATCAGAACCGATCAGGGCAACTCGGCCAGAATGGTGCTGGTCGCACTGACCTTCTCGCCGATCGTCACCTTTACCCGCACATCGGTAGGCAGATACAGATCGACCCGGGAACCGAAGCGGATAAAGCCGTAACGCTGACCGCGAACCAGACGGGTACCGCCTTCAACGTAACAAAGAATGCGACGGGCAATCAGGCCGGCCACTTGCACGCAGGTGATGTCCTGGCCATCGGCCGTGCGAATGTGCAGGGCATTGCGCTCATTTTCGGTAGAGGCCTTGTCCAGGTCTGCATTGACGAACTTGCCGGGGTTGTACCAGCGCTGCTGCACGGTGCCATCCACCGGACTGCGATTGGAATGAACGTTGAAGACGTTCATGAAAACGCTGATCTTGAGGGTGTCCCGATTCAACCAGGGATCACGCACAGGCTCAATGGCAACGATGCGACCATCGGCGGGAGAAAGCACGCTTTTGCCGTTACCGGGAACCTCCCGGGGAGGATCGCGGAAAAACTGAACGCAAAAGACAAACAGAATCCAGATGGGTACCGACCAGCTACCCCAAAGCCAAGTGGTCACCAACGCAATAACAAGGGAACCGCCGATGAAAGGCCAGCCTTCGCGGGCCAGCAGGGGGTGGGGGTAATTAGGCTGCATCTCGGGGTTTTATCCTGGAGTTAGGGCGAATACGCTGAGCGTACTCAGGATGGAAAAGGGCACAGCTTTGCTGTGCCCTTCCCTTTCTCAGTCCTGGCAGGGACTTAGTTCTTACTTTGGTCGACCAGTTTGTTCTTCTTGATCCAGGGCATCATGTCGCGCAGTTTGCCGCCCACAACTTCGATGGGGTGAACAGCGTTCAGACGACGACGGGCCGTCATGGAAGGATAGTTGGTCTTGCCTTCCAGAATGAACATCTTGGCGTATTCGCCGTTCTGGATGCGCTTGAGCGCATTACGCATGGCGTAACGGGACTCTTCGTTGATGACTTCAGGGCCGGTTACGTACTCGCCATACTCCGCATTGTTGGAGATGGAGTAGTTCATGTTGGCGATGCCGCCTTCGTACATCAGGTCCACGATCAGCTTCAGTTCGTGCAAGCATTCAAAGTAGGCCATTTCGGGTGCATAACCAGCTTCCACCAGGGTTTCGAAGCCCATCTTGACCAGTTCCACCGCACCACCACACAGAACGGCTTGTTCGCCGAAAAGGTCGGTTTCGGTTTCTTCACGGAAGTTGGTTTCGATCACGCCACCCTTAGTGCCGCCGTTGGCAGCCGCGTAGGACAGGGCCACATCCTTGGCCTTGCCGGTCACGTCTTGGTAAATGGCGATCAGGGAAGGCACGCCGCCACCCTTCAGGTATTCGGAACGAACGGTGTGGCCAGGGCCCTTGGGGGCGACCATGATCACGTCCACGTCGGCACGGGGCACAACCTGGTTGTAATGCACGTTGAAGCCGTGAGCGAAGGCCAAAGCAGCGCCGGCCTTGATGTTGGGGGCGACTTCCTTGTTGTAGACCTCGGGAATATTTTCGTCGGGCAACAGAATCATGACTACATCAGCGCCCTTAACGGCTTCCGCGATTTCAGCCACTTTGAGGCCGGCACCTTCGGCCTTGGCCCAGGAAGCACCGCCCTTGCGCAGGGCAACAGTGACGTTAACGCCGGAATCGCGCAGATTCTGGGCGTGGGCATGACCTTGGGAGCCGTAACCAACGATGGTGACTTGCTTGCCTTTGATGAGGGACAGGTCGGCGTCCTTGTCGTAATAAACCTTCATGAAAACCCCTTGTTATTAATCAGATCAGACTTTGAGAATACGATCGCCGCGACCGATGCCGGAGACACCAGTACGCACGGTTTCGAGAATGAGAGCCTTGTCGATGGCCTCAATGAATGAGTCGAGCTTGGAGGACGGGCCCGTCAGTTCGATCACGTAGGTGGTTTCGGTCACATCGATGATGTGGCCGCGGAAAATGTCCGCCATCCGCTTCATCTCTTCCCTATCCTTGCCCGCAGCGCGAACTTTGACCAGCATCAGCTCACGTTCGACATGGGGCGCTTCGGACAGATCCACCACCTTGACCACGTCCACCAGCTTGTTGAGCTGCTTGGTGATCTGCTCGATGACGTCGTCGGAACCGGCGGTGACGATGGTCATGCGGGATAGGGAAGGATCTTCCGTCGGCGCAACGGTAAGGGTTTCGATGTTGTAACCGCGGGCGGAGAACAGGCCGGAAACCCGGGACAGGGCACCCGCTTCGTTTTCAATCAGAATGGAAATAATGTGTCGCATGTTCTGTCGCCTTACAGGTCTTCAGCCAAGATCATTTCGGACAGACCTTTGCCCGCAGCAACCATGGGATAGACGTTGGCTTTCTGGTCGGTGATGAAGTCAAGGAAGACCAGTTCGTTCTTGTGCTTGACGAAGGCTTCGCGCAGGGCGGGCTCTACATCGGCGGGTTTGTCGATGCGCAGGCCCACATGGCCATAAGCTTCGGCCACCTTGACGAAGTCCGGCAGGGAATCCAGGTAGGACTCGGAGTAGCGGTTGCCGTGGAACATTTCCTGCCACTGACGCACCATGCCCAGATAGCGATTGTTCAGATTGACCACCTTGATCGGCAAGCGGAACTGCTTACAGGTAGAAAGCTCCTGGATGTTCATCTGGATCGAGGCTTCACCGGTCACACAGGCCACCGTGGCCCCCGGATGGGCAAAACTCACGCCCATGGCGTAGGGCAAACCGACACCCATGGTGCCCAGACCGCCGGAATTCATCCAGCGGCGGGGCTTATCGAAGGGATAGTACTGGGCAGCAAACATCTGGTGCTGGCCCACATCGGAGGTCACAAAGGCATCGCCACCGGTGACTTCGTAGAGTTTCTGCACCACGAACTGGGGCATGATGACCTCGTCCCCCTGGGGGAACTTGAGGCAGTTTCTGCTGCGCCATTCTTCGATCTGCTTCCACCAGGCGTCCAGATGCTTGGCTTCGAGCTTGGTCTTGCTTTCATCCAACAAGGCAAGTAACTCACCCAAAACGTCGGGCACATGACCAACGATGGGCACATCCACCTTGACTCGCTTGGAGATGGAGGATGGATCGATATCCACGTGGATGATTTTGCGCGGCACAGAACCGAAATGGTCCGGATTGCCAATCACGCGGTCATCAAAGCGAGCGCCGATGGCCAGCAGTACATCACAGCCCTGCATGGCCATATTGGCCTCGTAGGTGCCGTGCATACCGAGCATGCCAAGATTCTGGCGGTCCGTGGCGGGATAACCACCGAGCCCCATCAGGGTCTGGGTAATAGGAATATTCAGGGACTTGACCAGTTGCACCAGCTTGTCGGAGGCATCGGAAAGAATCACGCCACCACCGGCGTAGACCATGGGGCGCTTGGCCTCCAACAGCAGCTTGACTGCTTTCTTGATCTGGCCGGTATGACCCTTGACGACGGGGTTGTAGGAGCGAATGGTGACTTCTTCCGGATAGTGGAAGTCACACTTGTTGGCGCTCACGTCCTTCGGAATATCCACCAGCACGGGGCCGGGGCGACCAGTCCGGGCCAGGTAAAAAGCTTTTTTCAGGGTGACGGCCAGATCCTTGACGTCCTTCACCAGAAAGTTGTGCTTCACACAG
Organism: Rhodocyclaceae bacterium; assembly: GCA_036504515.1. Lineage (GTDB taxonomy): Bacteria > Pseudomonadota > Gammaproteobacteria > Burkholderiales > Rhodocyclaceae > AWTP1-18. Next base: position 324,524 of record DASXVA010000007.1, on the reverse strand, counting down.
GGGCGAGTGATACCGACGGTATCGCACTCCTGGAAGGCATCCTGACCGATGTAGTAAGTCGGCACCTGGCCGGAAATCACCACCATGGGGATGGAGTCGCAATAGGCCGTAGCAATGCCCGTCACCGCATTGGTGACGCCGGGACCGGAAGTCACCATGGCCACGCCGATCCTGTTGTCGGAAGAACGGGAATAGGCATCTGCAGCATGAACAGCTGCCTGTTCATGGCGCACAAGAATGTGCTTTACCTTGTCTTGCTTGAAAAGCTCATCATAGATGTGCAGGACAGACCCACCAGGATAGCCAAATACGTGGTCGACCTTTTCTTCCTGGAGACACCTTATTACAATCTCCGCACCCGTCAGTTGCATGTTTCCCGCCATTTTTGTGTTTTATACAAACCCAGCACGTTTGCTGGGAAACCCGAAACCTTAACGATTCGCACTGGTTTGGTCAAGGCTGAATGCTGAATTCAAGCCACAAATGACCTTACAATGCCCCTACTGATTTCATTATTTTTGTCTGCTCAAGAGGCTTAGGCTGGCTACCCGAAACGAACTTTCCCGCTTTCTGGCTGACGTGGAACGCCGCGCCTTCAAACAGGCCGCCTATGCCGTACAGGATGACCATGCCGCCCTGGATATTGTTCAGGACGCCATGCTCAAGCTCGCGGAAAAATACGGCGATAAACCGGAAACCGAGTTTCCGATGCTGTTCCAGCGCATTTTGCAGAACACCATCCGCGACTACTACCGACGACAGAAGGTGAGATCGCTCTGGACCACGCTTTTATCAGCACTTAGCCCCTCAGACGACGAAGATGCTGACCCGTTGGAAACTTTAGCAACAGAACACCTGTCCAATACGCCGACGCCCCACGGCGAGGTGGAACAGACTCAATTGCGCAAGGCTTTAGAAAAAGAAATAGAAAAACTCCCGCCACGTCAACGAGAAGCCTTCCTCATGCGTTACTGGGAAGAGATGGATATTGCGGAAACGGCGACAGCCATGGGTTGCTCTGAAGGAAGTGTGAAAACACACTGTTCACGCGCGACCCACACCTTGGCCGAAGCCCTCAAGGCAAAAGGAATCACCCTATGAACACACTTTTGGAACGACAACAGGAACTGCGCATTGCCCATCTGGTTCGCCAGACGCTGGATGGCGCCTGTAGAGAATTGCCTGGGGATATGACTTCGCGCCTAGAGAAAGCCCGTCAGTTGGCACTGCAACACCAGAAAACACCAGTTGCCGGGCTACGTTTGGCCGGAATGCCGCACATGCTTGTTGAAGGTTTAGGCAAGCCTTTGCGCACAGCCATGATGATTCTTGCCCTGTTCTCCGGCATGGCTGGCACTTGGTACTGGAATTCAATGCAGGCTGCCGAAGATAATGTGGACGTAGACACGGAACTCCTGTCTGACGACCTTCCCGTAGCCGCTTACACCGACGCAGGATTCCGTGCATGGCTGGAACACAGCGCCAATACCGACAACTGATCGCCGGGGCCTTGCTGGCCCTCGCCAGCCTGACCTCTTCCTTTGCAACCGCAGCCCTGACATCAGGTGCTGCGGTTTCTGCTTTGGTGCAGCCCTCTTGGGCAGAATTGTCCGATACCCAAAGACAGACTTTGGCCCCTCTGGAAAAAGACTGGGATCAACTCGAATCCCCTCACCGCATCAAGTGGCTGGGTGTGGCCGAACGCTACCCATCCATGCAGCCGGAAGAGCAGGCGCGGATGCAAAAGCAGATGCTGGATTGGGCTCGCCTCACCCCAGAGGAACGCAAGGTTGCCCGGGAAAAGTACAAGAATCTGAAACAGGTGGCTCCGGACAAGAAAGAAGCCATCAAGCAAAAGTGGAACGAATATCAGGAGCTCTCTGAGGATGAGAAGCAGCAATTGAAACAGAAGGCCGCTGAACGCAAGCCAACCAAGGCCATCGTTCCCACCGTCAATCCGGTAAAACCCTTGAGTCGGCTACCAGCCCTCAAACTGGCGCCAACGGTCAATAGTGCCACCCTGACACCGGCCTCCTCTGAGGACTGGCCGAATATCATCCCGGGCCCTGTCCCCCCCAACGGCACACCGCTTTTCCCATTACCGGCTGCGCCCAAAGCCACAACCGCGGGGAAGTAAAATCGCTACCGTCACCCACACCGGCACAACACTGCCGGGAATACGCCGTCGCCTTGCCAGCCTCCTGTACGAAAGCTTGCTGATGCTGGGCGTGCTGTCCATCACTTTCCTGGTTCCCCATCTGATTCTCGGGGTTGCGTTCCATGTGACCTTGCCGGGATGGGCACTTTGGCCCCATATTTTCCTGGTGATGGCGGCATATTTCATCTGGTATTGGCGCCATGGTGGCCAAACCCTGGCCATGCAAACCTGGAAAATCCGGATCGAATCAGTCACTGGAGGCATACCCACCCGCAAACAGGCTTGGCTGCGCTATTGCCTGGCGTGGGCTGGAATTTGTTTTTGCGGTGCCGGTCTTGTCTGGGCACTGTTTGACCGGGAGCGCCAGTTCCTGCATGACCGTCTGGCAGGAACCCGCATCGTGTTTCAGCAGTAATACCGAAACGCGATCAAGCAATCAGCGTCGCTCCACCCACCACAGCATTCCGACAGCCCCCAGCAAGAACAAAAGTCCTGGCGTTACGGCTGACGTAACCGGCTGCCAGCTGTTGATGGCACCCAGACTGGAAAACAGGCCGTTAAGCATGTGAAAGCCGATGCCGAGCATGATGCCGGCAAACACTTTCAGACCGACACCACCACTTCGACCCTGTAGAAAGCCAAAAGGGAGCGCCAGCAACATCATGATCAGGGCGGAGAAGGGATAACTGATCTTTTTCCAGAAGGCGATCTCGTAACGATCCGTCTTCTGCTTGTTCTCGGTCAAATGCTGGATGTACTGGTAGAGACTGACAATGGACATCTTCTCTGGTACCACCAACAAAATGGAAAGAATGTCCGGCGTCAGAGCCGACTTCCAGTCCATTTCGTCCATGCGAACCACTTTGGAGCGATCCGTCTCGAACAGAGTCCGAGTCACGTCATAAAGCTTCCACTCGCCTTCTGAGCCCCCTAGTCCATCCTGATAAACCCCGCGTTTGGCATCGCTGATGACCTTGAGGCGGAATTTGTCGTCAAACTCGTAGACCCGAACATCCTGCAGGGAAACGTCGGGCTGAACGTCCCGAACGTTGATGAAAGCCTTCTCGTCCCGAACCCAGAGTCCACTACGAAACTCCTGGGCCACCATGGAACTCATCGCCCGCAGACGTAGTTGCTGAGCGGCCTTCTCAGCGGGGGGGGCCACAACCTCACCAAAGAAAAAGGTGAGTACAACAAAAGCCATCCCCAGCTTCAACAGTGAACGCATCAACTGGGCGGTAGACAAACCGGAGGCTCGAAGCACCGTTACTTCTGAGTGCCGGGCCAGGGTGGTCAAGGCGTAGAGCGTACCGATCAGCACCGCAATGGGAGCCAGTTCGTAGAAGCGCCCTGGCAAGGTCAGGCTGACGTACATCACCACCTGAGGCAATTGGTAAGCCCCCTCCCCCACATGCTGGATTTCGCCGATCAAATCAAAGAAGGCGAACAGCATGAGGAACGCCGCCAAGACCAAGGCGGTGGCACCATAAATTTCCCGGGCCAGATAGCGTTCGTAGATTTTCAGCGCCATAACCGGGCCCAGGAAATAACCGACAAGCGGCGCCAGAACATCAGGGCCAAAATGACCAGCATGACGCAATGAACCACCCACAAACCCAGCTCAAAAGGCATCCGGCCCTGGCGAACCCAGGCTTGGCTGACACTGATCAGATTGCTGTAGATCATGTAAGTGAGGATGGCGAAAATCAAGTTGCTCGTCCGCCCAGCCCGGGGATTAACAAAGGACAGGGGGATGGCCAGCAATGCCAGGGTCAGCGCGGAAAGCGGCACACCAAAACGCCAGACCAGCTCACCGAGATTCGGTGGATTGCGATTGCGCAGCAGCTCGATCAGCGGCTGGTTGCCCGGATTCTTATCAACACCCCGGGCTTCTTTGGTTTCCACCCGAACGGCGTAACGCTCGAATTCCATCACCCGGTAATCCGCCGTACCCGGCATTCCCTCGTAGCGACGGCCGTGATCCATCACCAGAAAACGGTCGCCATTGGCGGCTGACTCGGTATGTCCTTCCGCTGCCGCCATGACACCCAGGCGGCCTTGCTGAATGGAACTGACGAAGATATTTCGCACCTTGCTGGCATCCCCGGCCACGGCTTCGACGAAAAACACCCGGTCGGCCCCGGCGGATTCATTGAAACTGCCGGGAGACACCTTGGAGACGTCATCCTGCCCTTCCATCCGCTGCCGGAAATCCGCACTCTTGCTCAAGGCCCAAGGGGAAAGGAACAAGGACAGCAAGGCGATGGCCAGCACCAGCGGCAAGGCAAACTTCAGCACGGGGCGAACCCAAGCGGTAAGCGGCTGGCCGGCAGCAAACCACACCACCATTTCAGAATCCCGGTACCAGCGTGACAGCGTCATCAACACCGAGATAAACAGTGTCAGGGAAAGCAGTACCGGCAGGTAATTGAGGGCACCAAAGCCCAGCAAGGCCACAACCGCTTCGGAAGCCAGCTTGCCGCCTGCAGCTTCACCCAGCAGTCGGATCAACTGGGTCGTCAGCAGAATGGCAAAGAGGGCAACAAAAACGGCCACTGCAGTTTGGGAAAACTCCCGCAACAGGGCACGCTGAAAAATCATAAGGGCTTATTTGGCTTTATCTGGGACAAGGGATTGGGGATAATCGCTAGATGAATCTGGTCCGCTCTACTGAACGGGCCTTCCCCAATCGGTGAGAGGAGTAGCGCGTGGAATTTAGCATAAAGAACCAAGCCCCTGAAAAGCTGAAGACGGACTGCATCGTCCTCGGTGTCCATGAAAGCGGCGTTCTTACCGATGCAGCCAAGCTGGTGGACAAGGTCACCGGCAATGCCATTACCAAGGCCATCAAAAGCGGTGACATCACTGGCAAGAGTGGCAGCAGCCTGCTTCTGTCAGGTCTGACCGGCATTGCCGCAGCCCGCGTGTTGCTGATTGGCCTGGGTAAAAAGGACGAGCTCAACGAAAAGAACTACCGCGCAGCCCTTTCCGCCGCCTTCAAGGCTGTGCAGGACACTGGCAGCGCCGATGCCACCGTCACCCTGACCGAACTGACCATCAAGAAATACGATGCTGCCTGGAACCTTCGCCAAGCAGCCAGCCTCGCCGGCGATGCCTTCTATCGCTTTGAAAAGCACAAATCCAAGAAGGACGACGCGCCCCGCCCCCTGCGCAAAATTGCCTTCACCAGCAGTGATGCGGCGGCTCCCGCAGCCTTGAAGGAAGGCACAGCCATTGCCGAAGGCCAGGCCCTGATGAAGGATCTGGCCAATCTGTCGGCCAACTACTGCACCCCCACCTATCTCGCCAAACAGGCCCTGGCTCTGGGCAAAGAGGTCGGCATCAAGGTTGAGGTGCTGGAAAAGGCCACCATGAAAAAGCTGGGCATGAACAGCCTGCTGGCCGTTGCCCAAGGCTCTGCCGAACCGCCCAAGCTGATTGTTTTCAAATACAACGGCGGTGCCAAGAGCGACAAGCCCATCGTTCTGGTGGGGAAAGGCATCACCTTCGATACCGGCGGCATCTCCCTCAAACCGGCGCCCGAGATGGATGAGATGAAGTACGACATGTCCGGTGCTGCCAGTGTTTTCGGCACCCTAAAGACTGCCGCCAAGCTGAAGCTGCCCCTCAACATCATCGGCATCGTCGCTGCCAGCGAAAACATGCCCGGCGGCAAGGCGGTCAAACCCGGCGACGTGGTGACCTCCATGTCCGGCCAGACCATCGAAATTCTCAACACCGACGCCGAAGGCCGCCTGGTTCTGTGCGATGCCCTGACCTACGCCGAGCGTTTCAATCCCGAAGTGGTGGTGGATATCGCCACCCTCACCGGCGCCTGCGTCGTCGCCCTGGGCAACGTTGCCAGTGGGCTGTTGGCCAATGACGACGACCTGGCCGCCGAATTGCTGGCCGCAGGTCAAGCCAGCTACGACCGGGCTTGGCAGCTTCCCCTCTGGGACGACTATCAAGAACTATTGAAGAGCCCCTTCGCCGACATGGCCAACATTGGTGGCCGCTGGGGCGGCACCATCACCGCCGCCTGCTTCCTGGCCCGCTTTACCGAAAAGTACAAATGGGCCCATCTGGACATCGCTGGCACCTCCTATCGCGGCGGCGCTGCCAAGGGCTCCACCGGCCGGCCGGTTCCCCTGCTGACACACTTCCTGTTGAAACGGGCCGCGGCGAAAAAGGCCCCCAAGCCCAGCCCTGCGGCAACGACCCGCAGCCGCAAGGCCTGAGTTCTTCATGACCCGCGTCTGCTTTCTACACGGCACTGAGGATCGTATCCAGGCCGCCGCGGCCTGGATCAATGCTGCCTGGTCCCGCAAGGAGCGAGTCACCGTATTCGCCCCCCAGCGGGATATGGCAGAGCGTCTGGACCGCCAGCTCTGGGTCGCACCGCCTCTCAGCTTCGTTCCCCACTGCCGCAGCGGATCGCCCTTGCAGGACGAAACCCCGATCCTGATCACCGACCGGCCAGACCCGGCCTTGCACCACCAGAACCTGCTCAACCTGAGCGATGAAATCCCTCCCGATTTCACCCGTTTCGACACTCTGGTGGAAATCGTCAGCACCGTCCCGGAAGTCCGTAATCCCGCCCGGGAACGGGTTCATCACTACAAGGAACAGCACTGCGAAGTGCAGTTTGAGGATATTTCCCATGGACGCTGAAACCCCGACCGGCAAAAGCGCGCCGGCGGGCGTCGTCGGTGCGGCGGATGCCTTCATGACCCGACTGCGCCCTCCTGCCGAGGAAGACGTCCCGCTGCTGACCGAAGTGGTGGAAACCCTCCCCACCACGGCAGCAGAAAACGCCGAACCCGCCTCGACGCTGCTGACAGGCGAGATACAAGCTGCCCTCAGTCAGGAACTGGAAGACTGGTTGGACATGCATCTGACGGAAGCGGTGCTGCGGGTATTGGATGGCGTGGCCGATCAGCTAGTCGCCCGCATCACGCAAGAGGCCAGGCAAGACCTGCTGCCGCGACTGCAAGCGGCACTCCTGAATGCCCAGGGCAGCACCCCAAAAGAATAATCCCGACGTTTCAGGAAACACCAATCCCCTCGTCCAGGCTGAGCTTGGGGGAGCCGGGTAGCGGACAGTGTTTGGCTGTCTGGCAGGATGGCTATACGCTGGACGTATAAAAGGCCCCTTCGCGTTTTTGCCAGATATTTGCCAAATGTCGCATGGTTACGCCATCCATCCGAAAAACTGAACGTTACGACCTGACGCCTTGTTATACGTCTAGCGTATAACCATTCAGGGCGAGCAGCCTTGCTCCGTGTTTTTTATGACTTTCTTGCCGGAATCGGGCGGGACATGATGATGCCGTCGCCCGAAGGCCCGCTGAGGGCCTGAAAAAAACCTGCCAGACGACGTTCTTCGACAAACCCCGCATGACCGTAAATTTTGCGGGCCGGCGCCCAGTGTTCATTCACCAGCAAGACGACCGACGCCAGGGCGGGATGCTCTGCGATCAGCCGATCCAGGCAGGCCTGGAAAAACCGCAAGCCGATACCGCCGCCCCGGAGCGTGGGGGAAAGGGTCATGGAAGCCACGTAGAGCGCGGTTCCAGAGGTGTCGTGCCGCTCACGAATATCGTGGCCGATCGCAAAACTGTCCGCCTCGGATACCGAGCCCGCCCGCCATATTTCGGAAAAAAAACAGCCGGCAGGAAGCCCTTGGCGCACAGCCAGAATGGCGCCCCGGGGGAAGGTCTGGATGCGTTGTTGATAGACCGCCCGACTTTCATGGAAAGCGGGATCAAAACCCTGAAACTCCAGGGCCATGACAGCATCGAGATCGGCCTCAGTGGCCATTCTCAGGGTCAAATCCGGTAGGGAATCAAGCATTAAAGAAGGGGGAGCGAACGCTCCCCCTGATCACAAGCATCAGCCGTTCAGCTCTTCCAGGCGCAGGCGCTTGACCTTGCCCTTGACGGCAGACAAGCCTTCGATCTTGACGATGGCCGCATCCGCCTTCTTTTCCACACAAACGTGGGTGAGGATGATGATGTCCGTCTCGCCCTCGCCTTCGCCAGGCTCCCTTTGCAGCATGGCGTCGATGGAGATGGCGTTGTCGGCCAGGATGCGGGTGATGTCGGCCAGCACGCCGGGCTTGTCTTCCACCCGCAGGCGCAGGTAGTAGGCGGTTTCCACTTCGCCGATGGGCAGAATGGGAGTATCGGACAACTGGTCGTGCTGGAAGGCCAGATGGGGAACGCGATGTTCCGGGTCCACCGTGTGGGCCCGGGCCACATCCACCAGATCGGCGATCACCGCGCTGGCAGTGGGTTCGGCACCAGCGCCCTTGCCGTAGTAAAGGGTCGAACCGACGGCGTCGGCCTGCACCAGCACGGCGTTCATGGCGCCTTCCACATTGGCGATCAGGCGCTTGGCGGGGATCAGGGTGGGATGTACCCGCAGCTCGATACCGTTGGCCTTGCGCCGGGTGATGCCCAGCAGTTTGATGCGGTAGCCCAGTTGCTCGGCGTACTTGATGTCCTCGGCTTCCAGGGCGGTAATGCCTTCCACGTGGGCCTTTTCAAACTGCACGGGAGTGCCAAAGGCCAGGGCGGAGAGGATTGAAATCTTGTGAGCAGCATCCACCCCTTCGATGTCGAAGGTGGGGTCGGCTTCGGCGTAGCCCAGGCGCTGGGCTTCCTTCAACACGTCGGCGAAGGAAAGGCCCTTGTCGCGCATTTCGGAGAGGATGAAGTTAGTGGTGCCATTGATGATGCCGGCGATCCATTCGATGCGATTGGCGGAAAGACCTTCCCGCACCGCCTTGATGATGGGGATACCGCCAGCCACGGCAGCTTCAAAGGCCACCATCACACCCTTCTTGCGGGCGGCGGCGAAGATTTCGGTGCCATGGACGGCCAGCAGGGCCTTGTTGGCGGTAACCACGTGCTTGCCGTTCTCGATGGCCTTGAGCACCAGTTCCTTGGCAATGCCGTAGCCGCCGATCAGTTCCACCACCACATCCACTTCGGGATCGGTCACCACAGCAAAAGCGTCGTCGGTGATCTTCACGTCGCCGCCGGTGACCTGTTTGGCCAGCTCGACGTTCTTGTCAGCCACCATGGAAATGCGAATGGGCCGGCCGGCGCGGCGGGTAATTTCCGCTTCGTTCCGCTTGAGGACAGTGAAAGTGCCGCCGCCGACGGTGCCGATGCCAAGAAGGCCAACATTGATGGGTTTCATGCGCTATTTCCGTGTTGAAGGTGATGTAATCGAATCGGTTAAAACAAAAACTCAGGTGCCGTGACGCTTGCGATAGCCGTCGAGGAAGCGGGCAATACGACCCACCGCATCCCGCAGATCATCCTCGTGGGGCAGGAAGACGACGCGGAAGTGGTCGGGATGAGGCCAGTTGAAACCGCTGCCCTGGACCAGCAGTACCCGCTCCTGCTCCAGCAACTGGAGGATGAACTGCTGGTCGTCGTCGATGGGATACATCTTCGGGTCCAGCTTGGGGAACAGGTAGAGGGTGGCCTGGGGCTTGTGGGCCGTAACGCCAGGAATTTCGGTTAGCAGCTTGTGGGCAAGGTCCCGCTGGCGACAGAGGCGACCTGTCGGCGCTACCAGATCGTTGATGCTCTGATAGCCACCGAGGGCGGTCTGAATCGCAAACTGGCCGGGCACGTTGGAACAAAGCCGCATGGAAGCCAGGATGCCCAGGCCTTCGATGTAGTCCTTGGCGTGGCGTTTTTCGCCGGACACCACCATCCAGCCGGCGCGGAAGCCGCAACCACGGTAGTTCTTGGAGAGGCCATTCATGGTGATGAACAGCACGTCATCAGCCAGGGAGGCGATGGAAGTATGGGTCGCGCCGTCGTAAAGCACCTTGTCGTAGATTTCGTCGGCAAACACGATCAGATCATGGGTGCGGGCGATTTCCACGATTTCCTTCAGCACCTCATCGGGATAGAGGGCGCCGGTAGGGTTGTTCGGGTTGATCACCACGATGGCCCGGGTGTTGGGCGTGATCTTGGCGCGGATGTCGTTCATGTCCGGCATCCAGCCCGAACCCTCGTCGCACATGTAGTGCCGCGGCGTACCGCTGCCCAGGCTCACCGCTGCCGTCCACAGAGGGTAGTCGGGGGCCGGCACCAGCACTTCGTCGCCGGGATTGAGCAGGGCCTGCATAGCCATCACGATCAGCTCGGAAGCACCGTTGCCGATGTAGATATCGTCGATGGTCACCCCGGTGATTTTCTTTTCCTGGGTGTAGTGCATGATCGACTTGCGCGCAGCAAACAAGCCCTTGGAGTCGGAATAGCCCGAGGAGTCTGGCAGATTGCGGATCATGTCCTGCACGATTTCTTCCGGCGCGGTGAAGCCGAAGGGCGCCAGATTGCCGATATTGAGCTTGATGATGCGCTGGCCGTCCTCTTCCATCTGCTTGGCCCGCGCCAGCACGGGACCACGTATGTCGTAACAGACGTTGGCAAGCTTGCTGGATTTCAGGACGGGTTGCATGGGAGGCCTCAAAAAATGAAAGCCGGGACTTCCATCCCATCCTGCAGTCGGATCAAACACTGCAAAGGAAGAGGAAGTGCCGGGCAAAGATATAATGTTACCGTTCCTATCGCGCCGCAATCAAACCCTGCGGCGCTTTTTGTTTTGGTTTATGACCTAATTTTGCTTTTGGCCACCCCATGAAGCTCCATTCCGACAGCAGTTTCGGCTTGAATACCATCACCGGCTACGGCCCGGGCTATGTGGATGTGAACACCAAACGCCATACAGCGAGCCTGATCGTTGATCCCCGGTCAGTGGAAGCCGACTGGCCAGTCAAGGGTGTGGACGACCTGACGGCAGAACTGCTGGCAGCCCTGGCCGGCCGCAGTTGCGACGTTTTGCTACTGGGCACCGGCCTGCGCCAACGCTTCCCTGCCCCCGCCCTGCTACGCCCCCTGATCGAAGCCACCGGCGGACGCATGGGCGTGGAAGTCATGGACACCGCCGCTGCCTGCCGCACTTACAACATTCTCGTGGCCGAGGGACGCAATCCCTTGGCTGCCCTGATCGTGGAATAAACCGGACTCGACGCAAATCTGATGAAATCCCGCGCAATTTCCTGGCTGTTGTTGCTGGCCATCGTTTCAGCCCTCGGCGCCGCCTGGTTCGGCACCCTCAACGAACGAAAACTGGTCCGTCCTGACGAAGGTCGTTACGCCGAAATCCCCCGGGAAATGGTGGTCAGCGGCGACTGGGTAACCCCCCGCCTCAACGGTATCAAGTATTTTGAAAAGCCCGCCCTGCAATATTGGACCACCGCCGCCGCCTATGAAGTTTTCGGCGAAAGCCAATGGACCGCCCGCATCTGGCCCGCCCTGACCGGCTTTGGCGGCATATTGCTGGCCTGGTTCCTCGGCTATCGCCTGTGGGGCCAGCGGGCCGGCATCCTGGCCGGAGCCATCCTCGCCAGCACCCTGCTTTACAACGTGATGGGCCACATCATCACCCTAGACATGAGCCTGTCCTTCTTCCTGCAAATGGCCTGGACCGGTTTCATCCTGGCCCAGATCGAGCCGGACCGCAGTCGCAAGTGGATGTGGATGGCTTGGGCGGGGCTGGCCCTGGCTGCCCTGTCCAAGGGCCTCGTCGCAGGCGTCCTGACCGGCGGCGTGCTGGTGGCTTACTCGATTATTAACCGGGACATTTCCCCCTGGAAACGCTTTGCGCCGCTGTCGGGCTTCCTAATTTTCCTCGCCATTGCCGCCCCCTGGTTCATCGTGGTTTCCTTGGCCAATCCCGAGTTCCCCCACTTTTTCTTCATCCACGAACACTTCGAGCGCTTCCTGACCAAGGTCCATCACCGCTACCAGCCCAACTGGTATTTCGTCCCCATCTATTTCCTCGGCGCCCTGCCCTGGGCCTTCCTGGCCCTGCACGCCCTGACCAAGTCCTGGACGGAACGCATTGCCGGCAAGTTCAATCCGGAACGCTTCCTGCTGTTATGGACTGTACTGACCTTTGTTTTTTTCAGCGTCTCCAGCTCCAAACTGCCGCCTTATATCCTGCCCATCTTCCCGGCCCTGGCCTTGCTGGGCGGAAAAGTGCTGTATGAGTTGCCCCGCAAGACCCTGCTGATTCACCTGGGCCTGCTCCTGCTCATCGCCGCTGCTGCCCTCTGGTTTGCCCCGCAAATGGTTCATGAAGTAGATGCCGACTACAACCCGGAAATGATGCAGGGGCTCGCCAAGTGGCTGACCGGTGCGGCCATTGTCTGGGCGATCACCTTGGTCTTGACTGCCCGACTGGTCTGGCAACACATGCAGTTGCTGGCCCTGGTGGTACTGGCCGCTGGCAGTTTTATCGCTGGCACCGGCATCCTGCTTGGCCACGACAAGCTGCACCCCTTCAATTCCGCCTGGAGCAGTGCCGAGAAGATTCGCCCCCTGCTCACCCCCGGTGTGCCCTTCTACAGCGTGCAGTGGTATGAACAAACCCTGCCCTTCTACATCAAGCGCAATGTCACCCTGGTGGAGTACCAGGATGAAATGGCCTTCGGCATCGAGCAGGAACCGGACAAGTGGATTCCCACCGTGGCCGAGTTCAAGCAACGCTGGCTGACAGACAAGGACGCCTTTGCCATGGTGTCCATCAGCAACTTCAACGGGCTGAAAGCCGAGGGATTCCCCATGGAAGAAATCTCCCGCGATCAGCGTAACGTCTACATCCGCAAACCCCAGGCGCCTGCCGCTGATTCCAGCCCTGCTGTCCCTAGCCCTGTCGCCCCTAGCTCCGCTGTCCCCGCACAATGACCCCTATCGCCTTTGCTCTGATTCTCACCGGCGTATTGCTCAACGCCGCAGCCCAACTGCTACTCAAGGCCGGTACCAATGCCGTGGGGCACTTTGAATTCCACCTGGAAAACATTCTCCCGGTCGGCCTCAAGATCGCCTTCCAGCCCTTCATCATGGGCGGCATGGCCTGTTATGCGGTGAGCCTGGTGGTGTGGATCATGGCTCTGTCCCGGGCACCGGTCAGCATCGCCTATCCCATGCTGTCCATCGGCTATGTGGTCAATGCCATCATTGCCCACTACTGGTTTGGTGAAGCGCTGGTCATGCAAAAAATCCTTGGCATCGGCTTCATCATCATCGGCGTCGTCCTGGTTGCAAAGTCATGAGCACACTGCCCTTCCTCAATTTCACCAAGCCCTCCATCGACGAGGAAACCATCGCCGCCGTGGCTGACGTGCTGCGTTCCGGCTGGATCACCACCGGCCCGAAATGCCAGGCCCTGGAAGCAGCCTTGTCAGCCCGTTGCGGTGGCCGTCCGGTCAAGGTTTTCAACTCCGGCACCGGCACCCTCGAAATCGCCCTGCGCCTGGCCGGCGTTGGTCCCGGCGACGAAGTCATCACCACGCCTTTGACCTGGGTGGCCACAGCCAACGTAATCCTCGAAGTAGGCGCCACACCGGTGTTGGTAGATATCGATCCGGTCACCCGCAATATCGATCTCGACAAGCTTGAGAATGCCGTCAGTTTCAAGACCAAGGCCGTCATTCCCGTAGATCTGGCCGGCCTTCCGGTGGACCGGGATCGCCTCTACGCCATCGCCACCCAGCACAAACTGCGGGTAGTGGAAGACGCCGCCCAATCCTTTGGTGCCAACTGGGGCGGCAAGGCCATCGGATCCTTCGGCGATTTTGTTTCCTTCAGCTTCCACGCCAACAAGAACCTGACCACCATCGAAGGCGGCGCTCTGGTGCTGCCCGCCGACATCGATCCGGGCCTGGTGGAACGCTACCGCCTGCAAGGGGTCAAGCGCACTCCCGACGGCAGCATGGATGTGGACGTCCTAGGCGGCAAATTCAACCTCACCGACGTGGCTGCCGCCGTGGGCCTCGGCCAGTTGAAACACATCGACGCCTTTACCGCCCGCCGTCGCGAACTGGCCAAGGCCTACTTTGCCAAGCTCGATCCGGCCCTCGGTCTGGAACTCCCCCCCGCCGATTTCGAGCAATCCAACTGGCACATGTTCCAGCCCCTGCTACCCCGGGGCACAGACCGCGGTGCCTTCCTCGCGGCCATGAAGGAGCACGGCATCGGCGTCGGCGTCCATTACCCGCCCCTGCATCTGTTCAGCCTCTACCGGGACCTCGGCTTCAAGGCCGGCCAGTTCCCCCTGGCTGAAGATGTCGGTGCCCGCACCATTACCCTGCCCCTATTCCCGGCCATGGCCGACAGCGACGTGGATCGCGTCTGCACTGCCCTGACCGCGGTTTTGTCCCGGAAATCCTGACACGGAAACCGTCATGAGCAATCCTGAAATCTCCATCGTCATCCCCGTCTACAACGAAGAGTCCGGCCTGCCCGCCTTGTTCGACCGGCTCTATCCCGCCTTGGACAAGCTGAACACCAGCTACGAAGTCATCTTCGTCAACGACGGCAGCCGCGACCGTTCCGCCGCCGTGCTGCGGGAACAGTTCGAGCGTCGCCCCGATGTCACCCGTGCCGTGCTGCTGGCCAACAACGCCGGTCAGCACATGGCCATCATGGCTGGCTTCGAGCAGAGCCGCGGCCAGATCATCCTCACCCTGGACGCCGACCTGCAAAACCCGCCGGAAGAAATCCACAAACTGGTGGACAAGATGCGGGAAGGTTACGACTACGTCGGCAGCATCCGCCGCAAGCGCCAGGACAACTGGTTCCGCACCTACGCCTCCAAGGCCATGAACCGCCTGCGGGAGAAAATCACCCGGATCAAGATCACCGACCAGGGCAATATGTTGCGGGCCTATTCCCGCAGCGTGGTGGACGCCATCAATTCCTGCAAGGAAGTGTCCACCTTCATCCCCGCCCTGGCCTACACCTTCGCCAGCAAGCCCACTGAAGTGGTGGTGGAACACGAAGAACGCTCCGCCGGTGAGTCCAAGTACTCCCTCTACAGTCTGATCCGTCTCAACTTCGACCTGATGACGGGCTTTTCCCTGGTGCCCCTGCAATGGTTCTCCATGCTCGGCATTCTGGTCTCCCTCGGTTCCGCCGCCCTGTTCGTGCTGCTGATCCTGCGCCGCCTGCTGGTCGGGCCGGAAGCCGAGGGCCTGTTCACCCTGTTCGCCCTGGTCTTCTTCCTCATCGGCCTCTGCCTGTTCGGCATCGGCCTGCTGGGTGAGTACGTTGGCCGGGTGTATTTGCAGGTGCGCCACCGCCCCCGCTACCGCATTGGTGCCATCCTGGAAAAGGATGCGGAATGACCCGGGCTGTCGTCTTTGCCTATCACAACGTCGGCGCCCGCTGCCTGCGGGTATTGCTGGCCCACGGGGTGGACGTGGCCCTGGTGGTGACCCACCAGGACAGCCCCACTGAAAATATCTGGTTCGAACGGGTCGCCGACGTGGCCAAGGCCTACGGCATTCCCACCATCACTCCGGAAGACCCCAATCTGCCTGAGGTCGTGGAAGGCATCTCCGAACTGAACCCGGACTTTTTCTTTTCTTTCTACTACCGGCTGATGCTCAAACCAGCCCTGCTGGCGGTGCCCAAGCGCGGCGCCTACAACATGCACGGCTCCCTGCTACCCAAGTATCGGGGCCGGGTACCGGTAAATTGGGCGGTGATCCACGGCGAAACTGAAACCGGCGCCACCCTGCACCGTATGGTGGAAAAACCCGATGCCGGTGAAATCGTTGCCCAGCAGGCAGTGCCCATCCTGCCCGACGACACCGCCGGCGATGTGTTTTACAAAACCACCCTGGCTGCCGAAATGGCCCTGAACGGCGTACTGCCCGCCCTCCTGGCCGGCACCGCCCCCCATGTAATGCCCGACCTCAAGCAGGGCGGCTACTTTGGCGGGCGCAAAGCCGAGGATGGTCGCATCGACTGGAGCAAGTCGGCCAAGGACGTACACAACCTGATCCGGGCCGTCGCCCCCCCCTATCCCGGCGCTTTTTTCGACCTTCAAGGCCACCGGATCACCCTCCTGGGCAGTCTTTCTCTCAACCTTCCGCCCCTCGAAATTGCCCCTGAAGCGCGAAAACCGGCACTTTTCAGCCAGGATGACCTGTTATTCGCCCGTTGCGGAGACGGCAGGGTTGTTAGAATCACCACCCTTGAACTGGACGGCCAGCCCCTCAACCCGGCTGAACTGCCCGCCCGCCTCGGCGGCAACCCAATTTCATTGATTTCCTAAGCCCATCATGACCAAAAAAATCCTGATCCTCGGTGTTAACGGTTTCATCGGCCACCACCTGTCCCAGCGCATCCTCGCCACCACCGACTGGGAGGTGTACGGCATGGACATGAACAGCGAACGCGTCACCGACCTGATGGGCAATGACCGCTTCCATTTCTTTGAAGGCGACATCACCATCAACAAGGAATGGATCGAGTACCACGTCCGCAAGTGCGACGTGATCCTGCCCTTGGTGGCCATCGCCACTCCCGCTACCTACGTGCAGCAACCCCTGCGTGTGTTCGAGCTGGACTTCGAAGCCAACCTGCCCATCATCCGTCAGGCCGTGAAGTACAAGAAGCGCGTGATTTTCCCCTCCACCTCCGAGGTCTACGGCATGAGCCAAGACCCCGAGTTCGATCCGGAAAACTCCCCCCTGATCTACGGCCCCATCAACAAGCCCCGCTGGATTTACGCCTGCGCCAAGCAGATGATGGACCGCGTCATCCACGCCTACGGCCAGCAGGAAGGCCTGCAATACACCCTGTTCCGCCCTTTCAACTGGATCGGGCCCGGCCTTGACTCCATTCACACGCCCAAGGAAGGTTCTTCCCGCGTGATTACCCAGTTCCTCGGCCACATCGTTCGCGGTGAGCCGATCAAGCTGGTGGATGGCGGCGCCCAGAAGCGCTCCTTCACCTACGTTTCCGACGGTATCGACGCCCTGGTCAAGATCATCGACAACAAGGACGGCATTGCCAACGGCAAGATCTACAACATCGGCAACCCGAAGAACAACTACTCCATCCGCGAACTGGCCACCCTGATGCTGAACCTGGCCAAGGAATATCCCGAGTACGCCGAAGGTCTGGCCAAGGTCAAGGTGCTGGAAACCACCTCTGCCGAGTACTACGGCAAGGGTTATCAGGACACCCAGCATCGCGTACCCAAGATCACCAACACCATGGCCGATCTGAACTGGGAACCCAAGGTCACCTTTGAAGACTCCCTGCGCGGCATCTTCGAGGCCTACCGTAGCGATGTGGCCGAAGCACGCAAATTGATGGACTGAGGCATCCTCGCCGATGCCCCAACTTGCGTTAAAGATTGATGTCGACACCTACCGCGGCACCCTGATCGGGGTACCGCGGCTGGTGGAAGTCCTGCGCCGTCACGGCGCCGATGCCACCTTCCTGTTTTCCCTGGGTCGTGACCACACGGGCCGCGCCATCAAGCGTGCCTTCCGCCCCGGCTTCATGAAGAAGGTTTCCCGGACTTCTGTCGTCTCCCATTACGGTCTCAAGACCTTGATGTACGGCACCATCCTGCCCGGTCCCGACATCGGCCGCCGCTGCGCCGCCATCCTGCGCGGCGTCCGCGACTCCGGCTTCGAAACCGGCATCCACTGCTGGGATCACGTCAAGTGGCAGGACCAGGTACGCACTGCCGACAATGCCTGGACCGAGAAGGAAATGGACCTGGCTTTCAAACGCTACGCCAAGGTCTTCGATACCCCGGCCCTGACCCACGGCGCCGCCGGCTGGCAAATGAACCGCCATGCCCTGCGCCTGACCCAGCGCCTCGGTTTCAAGTACGCCTCCGACTGCCGCGGCAGCCATCCCTTCATTCCGATCTGGGATGGAGAAATCATCGCCTGCCCGCAGATTCCCACCACCCTGCCCACCCTGGACGAACTGATCGGGGTGGACGGACTGACGGAAGACAACGTCCACGAGCGCCTGCTGGAAATCACCGAAACACCGAAACCCCTGGGTCACGTCTATACCCTTCATGCTGAACTGGAAGGCATGAAACTGGCCTCTACCTTTGAAAAGCTGCTGCTGGGCTGGAAACAGCAGGGCTACGAACTGGTCAGTACGGCCAAGCTGCGGGAGGGCTTCGACCCCACCACGCTGCCACGCCACGAAATCTGCTGGGGCGAAGTACCGGGCCGCAGCGGCGAACTGCTGGTACAGGGCCCGGAGTTTCTGGCGGATGTCCCTGCTTAAGGGTCTCTTCCTTTTATTCGTCGCCGCCCTCATCCTGGGGCTGGGCATTACCTCTGCGACGGGCCTGACGGGCAAGGACGAATATCTGCTGGGCCTGCGCATCCCCCTGGAAATGATCCAGGGCGACCACTGGTGGGTGCCCTACATCGACGGCCTGCCACGGCTGAAGAAACCGCCTTTCCTCTACTGGATCGGCCGCGCCAGCTATGAAGCTTTCGGCCCGGGTCTGCTGGCCGGTCGTGGCATTACCGTGTTCTTTGCCCTGCTGCTGCTGGGCTGCACCGCCTGGGTCGGCAAGCGCCTGCAAGGTTCCTGGCAAACCGGCCTGCTAGCCGCTGGCGTGCTGCTGGGCATGATGGGCATGGCCTCCGAATCCCGCCGCCTGATGCTGGATGTCCCTGTGGCCGCCCTGTCCATGGCAGCCTTCTGCGCCTACTTGAGCTGGGCGGACCGCCCCCGCTGGAGCACCCTGTTCATCGCCGCCATTACCCTGTCCCTCGCCATTCTGACCAAGGGGCCCATGGGCGTCATTGCCTGCGGCAGCGGCTTGCTGGCCCTCTGGTGGCAACGGCCGGACCTGAGCCGACTGGCCCTGCGCCGCTGGCCCCAGCATCTGCTGGGTATGGTTCTGGCCCTGGCCCTGCCGGCCATCTGGTACATCCACGTCAAAACCCATTACGCTGCCCTGCTGACCAAGGTCACCCAGGATGAACTGGCCGCCCGGCAACTGGCCCACCTTTCCGCCGATCCCTTGATCGGCATCGTCACTCTATCCCTGCCCTGGGCCTTTGTCGGCGTTACGGCGGCCTGGAAATACCGGCAGGATGCCACGGTGCGTCTGCTCACCCTGTGGCTGATCATTTCCCTGCTGCCCTTTTTCGTCATCACCACCTTCAGCCGCTATCTGATCGGTTCCCTGCCCGCCCTGGCGCTACTTTGCGCAGTGGGTCTGGAACGGGCTTCGGCAGATCATTCCTTTCCCTGGAGCCGCCGCCTCGGTAGCCTGATTCCTGCCCTGCTTTGTTCGCTGTTGGCCTTGCTCCTGTGGCGCTGGCAACTGGGTGGATGGCTGATCCTGACCGCCGTCACTTTTGTGTTCCTCGTCTTCTGGTGGCATAGCCAAAGCAAGGCGCCCAGTCTGATTCTTTCCGCTGCCCTGCTATGGACCGCCGCCTGGGGGATTGCCTTCCCCCATCTGGGCGTCAATGCAGTGGCGCCGGAAGCCATCGCCTTGGCCCAGGACAAAAACGTAGTGCTGTTCGCTGGCCCTCAGCCCGCCCTGCTGCCCATCCTGCTGCAAAAGCCTCTGCGCCAGACCAGCCAGCTCACCGCCGAACTCACGCCTCCTGGCACCCTGATCGCCTTCCGCGCCGAAGACCAGGCCGCCCTGGAAACCCAGTTGAGTGCTCTCAAGCGCAAGGCGGTGCCCCGGCTTGATTACCAAAGTTTGACTTCCGCTGGCTCTGGCGTCCGCTTCAACCGGGAAGGTAGCGGCCGGGAAGACTGGCAGGCCGCCTGGGATCAGCGCAGCCCGGCGCCCCTGATGAGCACCGTCAAACTGTGGGAGGTGCTGCCATGAAAATGCCGTCCCTGCCCACCCTGCTGACGCCAAGGCAGATTGAAGAAATCCGTCGCCATCTGCTGCCCTTGCTGCCTTTAGCCGAAAGCCGCTGGGTTCCCCTGGTCGCCTTCGTCCTGGCCTTGCTGTTCTGCTTGCCTTGGTTGCGTCCCCTGACGCCATCCCGCTTTGTCATTGCCGCCCCGATGGAGGCCCTGCCCCTGCACAAACCTGTGCAACTGGAACGGCATGCCATTCCCAACCCGGCAGCCTCTGCCCACAGCGTCAGCCTTGCCAATCTGGGCCCGGCTCGCATCGGCGCTGCCTGGTTTGCCGGTACCAAGGAAGGTGCCGCCGACGTCAGCATTTTCTTTTCCACCTACAACGGCCACGACTGGTCCGTGCCCCAGGCCATCATGACCCGGCCCAAGATAGAAGGGGACACCCAGCGCCTGGTGCGCAAACTGGGCAACCCGGTGCTTTGGAGTGATGGCGAAGGCACGCTGCACCTGTGGTTTGTCAGCGTCTCCTACGGCGGCTGGGCCGGCAGCGCCCTCAACCATGCAACGTCCAAAGATGGTGGCCTGACCTGGAGCAAGGTGCGGCGATTGGTAACGTCGCCCTTCTGGAACATTTCGACCCTGATCCGTAATCCGCCCCTGCCCCTGACCGATGGCGGTCTGGCCCTGCCCGTGTATCACGAGTTCATCGCCAAACGCCCCGAATGGCTGCGGCTCGACAGCCACGGCCAGGTCGATGACAAAGATCGCATTCCTGCTGCCAGCCGCAGCCTGCAACCAGCCGTGGTGGCGGCCAACAGCCAGCAGGCCCTGATGCTGTTGCGGGATGCGTCGCCGACCCACCGCATCCGCCTGTCCCGCAGTGAAGACGGCGGCCAGCATTGGTCCGCTGCCAGCACCAGCGAACTGCCCAACCCCGATGCGGGCATCGCCTTGCTGCGACTGGCAGATGGCCGCCTGCTACTGGCCTACAACCCTCAGGAAGCCAATCGCACCCAACTGGCCCTGAGCCTCTCCCGCGATGAAGGCCAAAGCTGGTCTGCTCCCTACCTGATTGAAAACGGCAGTGGCCAGGAGGAGTTTTCCTATCCCTCCCTGATTCAGGATGAACAGGGCACGATCCATCTGGCCTACACCTGGAAGCGGGAACGCATCGCCCACCTCAGCTTCCACCCGGACTGGCTCAAACAACTGCGGGGAATTCACTGATGCTCCTCGCCCAGGTGCTGCTCGTTACCGCTGTTTTTTCCTGGCTACTGCCAAAGCGCTTCCATGCCCTTGCGGCCGTCGCAGGTCTGCTGTCCCTGATTCCCGTGCCGGAAGTTTCTCTCGCCATGGCCCTGCGCGGCCTTTGGGGTGACCCCAGCATCACCACCCTGCAACTCCTGGCCCTGGGGCTGATGGGCCGCAGCCCCACCGCCTTCGCCAGCGGCTGGCGTGCGCCCCTGCTACTTGCCCTGATCGGCACAATTTTTTACCCCCTGGCCCTGGGCCTTGGCGACTTTGATCCCTACCGCCTTGGCTACCAGCCCTGGCTGTTGATCGCCGTCCTGGCACTCCCCGCCCTGGTTTTTTGGTGGCGCGGCCAACACCTGTGGCTCTGGCTGCTCACCATCGATCTGCTGGCCTGGGCCGCGGGTCTACCTGAATCCCCCAATCTTTGGGACACTCTGCTCGATCCTTTGCTGGTCCTGGCCTGCCTCTTCTTGGCAGCGCGCAACGGCTGGCGCACTTACAAGCATCCCTCATGAGCCAAGAAAATATCGACATCTCCGTCGTCATCCCGATCTACAACGAAGAAGAAAACCTGCCGGATCTGGTGGCCCGGGTCGAGGAAGCCCTCGCCCCCAGCGGTTTTTCCTTTGAACTGATTTGCGTGGACGACGGCTCGAAAGACCATTCCGCCAATGTGTTGCAATCCCTGGCTGCAAGGACACCCTGGCTCAAGCCCCTTTACCTGATGCGCAACTACGGCCAGACTGCCGCGTTGCAAGCCGGTTTCGACGCAGTACGCGGGCGTTACACGGTGACGCTGGATGGCGACCTGCAGAACGACCCCCTCGACATCCCCCAACTGATCCAGACCCTGGAAACCACCCCGGACATCAACATGATTTCCGGCTGGCGCAAGGACCGGCAGGATGCGGCCATCAACCGCAAGATTCCATCGATGATCGCCAACCGCATCATCGCCAAGGTCACCGGCGTCAAGCTGCACGATTACGGCTGTGCCCTGAAGGCCTACCGGACCGATCTGGTGCAGCGCATCCGCCTTTACGGCGAACTGCATCGTTTCATCCCGGTGCTGGCGGCAGAAGCTGGCGCCAAGATCATGGAAGTACCGGTGCGTCACCACGCCCGTACCAAGGGCGTCAGCAAGTACGGCATCGACCGCACTTTCCGCGTCATCCTCGACCTGCTGCTGATGAAGTTCATGCTGCGCTACCTGCACCGCCCCCTACACGCCTTCGGTGGCGCCGGGCTGTGGATGCTGGTGCCGGGCCTGGGCGTTTGCGGCTACCTGACCCTGCTCAAGCTGTTCGGCGAGAACATCGGCGGCCGTCCCCTGCTGATGCTGGGGGTGATGCTGGTGCTGATGGGGGTGCAACTGATCGGTCTCGGCCTGCTTGGCGAAATCCTGATCCGCATCTATCACGAGCCCGAAGGTCGCGCCCAGTACCGCCTGCGGCCACCGCCAAAAGGCTGACAACGAAGCTTTATCCCTCAGTTCGAGGGATAACTGATTTTTTTACGCATTAGTGGCAGAATGCGCGAAAGTTTAGATCTATAACTTTCGTACAAAGAAAACACTGCCAACAATGCCTCTCAACAGCCTTTCCCGAATTACCGGCCAGGTACTGATACCAGTACTGATGGTGCTGTCCGGCTTGGGCTTGACTGAACTGGCAGTCTGGCAGGAACGGGACCGGCTGATCTCCGACCACCACGAGCAAGCCCTGGCTGCCGCCGCCACCATCCGGGCCGGCCTGGAGTCTGAGCTGAACTCGACGGTACACCTGGCATCCGGCTTGGCCGCCTATATCCGCGCTACCAAAGGCAAGCCCGCGCCAAACGAAGTGCGCTCCATGCTGGCGGCGCTCTATAGACAAGGGCATTACCTGCGCAACATGGGAGTCGCCCCCGGCAACCGGCTGAGCTTCATCTACCCCCTTCAAGGTAACGAAAAAGCCTTGGGCATCTACTATCCCGACTTACCTGCCCAATGGCCTCCCATTGCCCGGGCCATCACCAGCGGCCAACCCACCTTGTCCGGCCCGGTGCAAATGGTTCAGGGTGGTGAAGGCCTGATCTACCGCCTACCGGTATTTCTGGAAAATGGCCGTTACTGGGGCTTGATCAGTACCGTCATCAATATCGACAAACTGTTCAATGCCACCCTTCCCAAGGAAGAAACATCCGGCCTGCGGCTGGCGCTGCGCGGCAAAGACGGTCTTGGTGCGCAAGGTACGGTCTTCCGCGGTTCGCCGCAGCTTTTCACCGACCCCAGCGCAGCCATCATGGACATTGCCATTTCCGGCGGCCAATGGCAGCTGGCCTTGGGCATGCCGGACAAACCGGCTACCACCTACCGCCCCTTGATCCTGCGTCTGACAAGCTGGCTCATCACCCTGCTGCTGGCCTTCCTGGTCTGGCGTGCCGACCAGGCTCATCGTCGGCAACGCAAGCTCACCGCGCAACTGCAAACCCAGCACGAAAAGCTCCACGGTCTTTACGAGTTGTCGCCCCTGGGCATTGCCCTGATGGATGAGAAAGGCCGCTACCAGGAAGTCAACAGCGCCTTCAGCCGCATCACCGGCTACAACGAGGAAGAACTCAAATCCCTCACCTTCCACGACATCACACCGGATGAACTGAAACCCCAGGATGAAAAGCTCCTGAGCGCCCTTCAGACCCATGGCCGCTATGGTCCCGATGAAAAGGAATACATCCGCAAGGATGGCAGCCGGATACCGGTCCAGATCAGCAGCACCCTGATTCGGGGCGAAGATGGCGGGCGCTATATCGGCTCCATCGTCGAGGATATTAGTCAGCGCAAAACAGCCGAGAGCCAGATTCACTTGCTGGCCTTCTACGACCCTCTCACCAGCCTGCCCAATCGGCGCCTGCTGATGGATCGTCTCGGCCAGGCCATGGCTGCCAGCAGCCGCAACCAGCAGTACGGGGCAATCCTCTTTATCGACCTGGACAATTTCAAGACGCTCAATGACACCCGGGGCCACGATGTCGGCGACCGCCTGCTCAAGGCCGTGGCCCATCGCCTGGGCAGCAGCGTACGCGAAGGAGATACCGTCGCCCGCCTCGGCGGCGATGAATTCGTGGTGATGCTGGAAGACCTTGGCAGCATCGAGTCCACCGCCGCAAACCTGACCGAGACCGTTGCTGAAAAAATCAGCGAACTGATCAATCAGGCCTATCACCTGGAAGACAATCTCCCCAGCTATCACGGCAGCGCCAGCATCGGCGTCAGCCTGTTCCGCGGTCACGGCGATTCAGTGGACACCCTGCTCAAACAGGCCGACGTTGCGCTTTATCAAGCCAAGGGAGCCGGTCGCAATGCCATTCGTTTTTACAATGGCACCATGCAGGCTTCCCTGGAAGTTCGCGCCGAGATGGAACACGGTCTGCGTAAAGCACTGGCCAAGGGTGAATTCGAGCTGTACTACCAGCCTCAGATCGATGCCGAAAAGGGGCTGACCGGCGCTGAGGCCCTGCTACGCTGGCGCCCTAACGGTGGCGATATGGTGCCGCCGGACAAGTTCATTCCCGTCGCCGAAGACACGGGGCTGATTCTGCCCATCGGCCAATGGGTGCTGGAACAAGCCTGTATCCAGCTCAGCCACTGGCAAGCCGACCCCGCCAGGGCCCATCTGCAATTGGCCGTGAATGTCAGCGCCCGTCAGTTCCGCCAACCGGGCTTCGTCCAGCAGGTGAAACAGACTCTGGAAAACTGCGGCGCCAAGGTCGGCGGTCTGAAGCTGGAACTTACCGAAAGTCTGGTGCTGGATGACGTGGAAGACGCCATCGGCAAAATGCAGGCCCTGCGTCGCCTGGGCGTCACCTTCTCCCTGGACGACTTCGGTACCGGCTATTCGTCCCTGGCCTACCTGCAGCGGCTCCCCATTGACCAGCTCAAGATCGACAAATCCTTCGTGCACGACATCTCCGAAAACAATGGCGATCCGGACAAGACCGCCATTATCAGCGCCATCATCAGCATGGGCCAATCCCTGCGGCTGCAGGTCATCGCTGAAGGGGTGGAAACTGAAGTGCAGAAGAATGTCCTGACCCGTCACGGTTGCCAGAATTTTCAGGGCTACCTGTTCGGTCGGCCCATGCCTTGCGATGCGTTCAATGCCCTGCTGAACTGAACCTCCTTGGCATCAACAAACCCCAGCCCAACGCCCTGCCCTGCTGTAGTCTTTTTCTTACCTACCGACCTGATGAATTGACCCCAGCCCGATTGCCACGAACGAGGGGTTTTCTGTCATCCTCTGCCCATGCGCAAAGCATCAATCCGTATCGCTGCAAGCCTGCTGCTCGTCGTCCTGGTCTTCACCTTCGCCGACCCGCCCCGGGTAATCCGCTCCCTAGGGCATACCGACCCCGGCTGGCTCATCGCCGGCTTCGCCAGTGCGGTCATCGCCTCCCTGCTTTCCGCCTTGCGTTGGCAGGCCATCGCACGCTGGCTTGGACTTGAGGCAGCTACCCCCGGCATCCTGCTCTCCTACTGGCGCGGCATCACGGCCAATACCGTACTGCCCGGCGGCAATCTCGGCGGCGATGCCCTGCGTATCCTCCATCTGCAACAAAGCGGCAACAGCCTGATCCCTGCCGCCGCCAGCGTTGCTCTCGACCGCTTGTCCGGTCTGTGGATGCTGGTGGTGCTATCCCTCGCAGCCAGTGCCGGTGTCCTCGGTCTGTTGCCCCAAGGTTTTCTGCCCCGGGTCGAAATCCTGATCCTGCTCACCGCCATCGCCCTGGCGGGGCCCGTTCTGCTCTGGAAATTCTCCGCCGCCCTCAACCGCTGGCTGCCGAAAAAAATTGCCAGCTTACTCGGCATCCTGCACGAACGCGCCCGGCCTCAGCAGCTCTATTGGCAGCAAATGGCCTGGTCTGCGGGCGTACAACTCTTTTCCGTCATGGCCTACGCTCTGGCAGGCAAAGCCGTCGGACTCGACTTGTCCTTCGTCCTCTTCATGGTAGCCGCCGGGCCGGTCTTCATCCTCGCCGCCCTGCCCATCAGCGTGGGCGGCTGGGGCACCCGAGAAGCGGCATCGGCACTGGTACTGGGTGCCTTGGGCGCACCAAAAGAATTAGCCGTCGCGGCAGCCGTCCTCTACGGTCTGTTCGCCGCCCTGCAGGGTTTACTAGGCGCCACGACCCTGCTTCACTGGAAACGCAAAACATCGGCATAAAGGAGAAACACACCATGGTCGACACGCCAGTTCCCGACTTCACCGCCGCCGTCACCGGGGCAGAATCAGTCTCACTATCTGCCCTGAAAGGCAAAAAGGTCGTGCTCTACTTCTACCCGAAGGACAGTACCCCCGGCTGTACCACCGAAGCCATGCAGTTCCGTGATCTTCACGGTGACTACGCCAAGGCCGGTGCCGTCATCTTCGGCATCTCCCGCGACAGCATCAAATCCCACACCAATTTCCAGACCAAGCTCGGCCTGCCCTTTGAGCTGATTTCCGATGCCGACGAAGCCCTGTGCAATCTGTTCGGTGTCATCAAGATGAAAAACATGTACGGCAAGCAGGTGCGCGGCATTGAACGCAGCACTTTCCTGATTGACGGCAAGGGCGTCCTCCGCCAGGAATGGCGGGGCGTCAAGGCTGATGGTCATGCAGCAGCCGTACTCGAAGTTGTGAAAGCCCTGTAACGCAAGAACTCACCCACCCCAGGAGTCCTGATGAACGCCAAGCGCAGCACCACCAGCATTGCCAGTGCCAAGCCCACCGCAAAGGCCGCCCCGAAGACTGCCCATAAAACTGCTGCCAAACCCACCGCCAAGAGCGCAGCAAAAAGCACCAAGCTGTTCGTTCTCGACACCAATGTACTGATGCACGACCCCATCAGTCTTTTCCGTTTTGAAGAGCACGATCTCTACGTGCCGATCATGACCCTGGAAGAGCTGGACAACAACAAGAAGGGCATGACGGAAGTCGCCCGCAATGCCCGCCAGGCCAGCCGCATGATGGATGAAATCGTCAGCGGCTCGGAACACGCCATCAGCGAAGGCATTGAACTGGCAGGTCCCTCCCGCGAACAGGCCACGGGCCGCCTCTACCTGCAAGCCGAAGCCATCAGCGCCGAGTTGCCCTCCTCCCTGCCCACGGGCAAAGGCGACAACCACATTCTGTCGGTGGTGATGTACCTGCACCAGAAGAATCCCAAGCGGGAAGTCATTCTGGTGTCCAAGGACATCAACATGCGCATCAAGGCCCGCGCCCTGGGTCTGGATGCCCAGGACTACTTCAACGACAAGGTGTTGGAAGACACCGATCTGCTCTACACCGGCACCCTTGCCCTGCCCGGCAACTTCTGGGATACCCACGGCAAGGACATGAAGTCCTGGAAACAGGAGACCAAGACCCTTTACGAGGTGAAAGGCCCCCTCTGTCCCGACCTGCTGGTGAATGAATTCCTCTACATGGAAGAAGGCGTCGACAAGCCCTTTACCGCCATCGTGCGGGAGAACAAGGGCAAGAGCGCCGTGCTGTCCACCCTGGTGGATTACAGCCACACCAAGAATTCCGTGTGGGGCATCACCGCCCGCAACCGGGAACAGAACTTCGCCCTCAACCTGCTCAATGATCCCGAAATCGACTTCGTCACTCTGCTCGGTCAGGCCGGTACCGGCAAGACCTTGCTGACCCTGGCCTCGGCCTTGACCCAGACCCTGGAAACCAAGCTCTATTCCGAAATCATCATCACCCGGGTCACCGTGCCTGTGGGTGAAGACATCGGCTTCCTGCCCGGTACCGAAGAGGAAAAGATGACCCCCTGGATGGGCGCCATCGAAGACAATCTCGATGTGCTCAACCGCCCCCACGATGAACCAGCCCAAGGCGCGGAAAAGAGCAGCAGCAACTACGGCGGTGACTGGGGCCGTGCTGCCACCATGGATCTAATCCGCAGCCGGATCAAGATCAAATCCCTCAACTTCATGCGGGGCCGCACCTTCCTCAACAAGTTCCTCATCATCGACGAAGCGCAGAATCTGACGCCCAAGCAGATGAAGACTCTGGTCACCCGCGCTGGCCCCGGCACCAAGGTGGTCTGCCTGGGCAACATCGCCCAGATCGACACGCCCTACCTGACGGAAGGAAGTTCCGGTTTGACCTACGTGGTGGACCGTTTCAAGGGCTGGCCCCACTCAGGCCACATCACCCTGCAACGAGGCGAGCGTTCCCGTCTGGCTGACCACGCGGCAGAAGTACTCTAAGTCAATCCGACAAGGCCATGAAGCAAGGGCTCCCCAGCAATGGGGAGCCCTTGTCGTTTGAGGAGTCTGGATACTCAAGGCCGCTCTTGTTCAATACCCAATGCGAGCCTAGAACAAGGACGAATCATCCACCGGGGCACGATGGGTCGTCATTGAAAAAATCTCGATACCGCGCCTATCGCGCTGGTACTTCAATGTAGTGGGAGGTGAGCCAGTCACGGTCCAACTCCCAGCGCACATCCTTGACACCAGGTTGGGACAGGATAATGGCCCGGGCTTCGGACTGCACTGCCGCCAAGTGCTGCTCAGCCGCGATAAACGCCGGATTATTCGGGTCCTTGACGTTGATTTCCGGATACAGCACCCCGATGGCTTTGAAGGCAGGAACCTCAACGTTTCTCGGGGTACTCAGCAAGGCAACATTGCCATCCATCCGCAGCACGTGAAACTTGTAGGGATACTTCTTGAGCGCATCGCTGGCATTTGCCTCAAGGGCGTGATTAAGCTCTCTTGAACGCGAGTCTGGTGCTTTGATATACCAGTCCAGCACAAAAACGCCCAGCAGGATGACGAGCAACCAATACCGTTTTTTCATGACCCATCATCCTTCTTTTGCGTACAAGGCATGGCCCTTATCGACCCCGCAGCGAGATCAATAGCGGGCATCTGCCGGTTTTTTATCCTTCGGCCAGTCTTTCACCTTATCGGGGAAATCGGGCCGGGGCTGATGGGTAAAGTACTCGGCCACATCCACCGCATCCTGAACCGAAAGTCCACCTTGCCCGAGCGGAAACTTTTCATGGAAACCAATGGGCATATTGCGTTGAACAAAGGCTGCAGCAGTGTAGGTCCGCGCCATACCTGCGCCGATATTGAAGGACTCATCACCCCAAAGCGGGGGATAAATAAAGCGGCCATCAGCCTGCTTCAAGCCTTGGCCCTCTTGCCCATGGCACACGGCACATTGGTTTGAATAAACCTGCTTGCCGTTTTCAACATTGGGCTTGATGGCCATATCGACCTTGCCCAGGCCGCGGCCAGCGACCTTGTCCTGAGGCTTGGTTTCCTTTTTCATCCAGTCGAAATATGCCACCATGGCTTTCATGTCCGCCGAATCCACAGCTAGCGGTTTGCCATTCATGGACCGCCGGAAGCAGCCATTAATGCGGTCCTCCAGGCTGATAATCCGTCCGGCACGTGGTGCGTAACTGGGGAAAAATGCCGACACGCCAACAAATGGCGAGCCGTCAGCTACGGTCCCGGCATTAAGGTGACAACTGGTGCAATTCAACGCATTCCCAACGTTCTTGGGCAGCAGGGCCTTGGTTTCAAGATGGAGGCGCATGCCTCGAACTAGTTGATCTGCATTGGGTTTGGAAAGCAGATCCGCTAAGCGGGGCGTTTCAAACTTGGAGGAGTCTGTTGTTTTCGGATCGAGTTCCGCCCGCATCTTTTTTACATCCGATGCAGAGACAGACTTGGCGTTGCCACCCCAATTACTACGGACAAAACTCAAAATCTCGGCAAGCTCCTGATCGGACAGTCGAGCAAAACCGGGCATGGTGTAAACCCGCGGGTGCGCGACGGTTTCCGCCGTTTTCCAGCCGGTCAGGGTGATATGCATCAAGGTCGCAGCATCGGCGGCGGCGACAGTCGGGTTCTGGGTCAAGGGCGGGAATATCCCGGCCACGCCGGCGCCATTTTGACGATGACAATCAACACAAAACTGTACGTAGCCCAAACCACCGCGGGACGTAAACAAGCTGGCAGGAACAGCTGCCACCCCAGGGGGCGCCGTTGGTGCAACGATTGGTCGATCATTTTCACCAGCGGGCAATGACTTCAGGTAGGTCGCAATCGCTGTCAAATCGGCATCGGTGAAATGCTGGGTGCTGTGATGAATCACTTCCGCCATGTTTCCGGAAACCGTGGCAAATCGGTTCTGCCCCGTTTTCAATAACTGCACCGTATCCTCAACCGTCCACAAGTTTCTCAAACTGAGGGCGCGCCACGCCTCCACGGTTTCGCCCGCCAGATAGTATTTGCCAGCAGAGCCACTATCGCCCATGGCTTTTTCCTGAAAAGCGATACCGCGCGGGGTATGACAGGAGCCACAGTGGCCCAGGCTCTGGACTAAATATGCGCCCCGGTTCCAGGCGGCATCTTTGCTGCTGTCGGCCTTGAAGGGGGTCTCCTCAAGAAACGCCCAGTTCCACAGGGACAATCCCCAGCGCATGCTGAAAGGCCAGTGCATTTCCGATGGTTTATTCACCTGACTGACCGGCGGCTGCCCTTGCTTGAGATAGGCATAGAGGGCACGCATATCGTCTTCGCTCATCTTGGCGTAGGACGGATAAGGCATGGCGGGATAAAGATTCTCCCCTTGCGCATTCACCCCCTTACGCATAGCCCGGTCGAACTGATCGAAGGTGTAATTGCCGATGCCAGTTTGTGCGTCCGGCGTGATGTTGGTCGAATAGATGGTGCCGAACGGCGTGGCGAGCTTGCGTCCTCCAGCCATCACGGCCCCCTTGTCTGCCGTGTGGCAGGCAATGCAATCGCCCAGTTTCGCAACGTACTCGCCGCGCTTGATCAACGCTGTATCTTTGCTCGATGCAGCGGTGGTCTGTAACTCCAGCTTTGATTTGGCCGGTGAAGTCTCTGTCGCCTTGGCAGCAAGACTGAATGTCAGTGCCACGCAAAGAACCATCAGCAACAACGGGGAAGCTCTCATCACATGTTTCCTTCGAGTAATGTCTATTGCCTTGCGTCACAGGATGGGCATTTTTGAAATCTTCAAATTTGCCTCTCGTCGTCCCTGGACTATCGCACCATCTTAATCAATATTATTAATTAATTATTTAATGGTACTCAAAAAGAAACGGACAAACCTTACACGGCTTGTTCCGGCGCAATGATCACCAGGACATACCTGCCAGTCCATCTATGCTGTTTATTATTGGAATACTCAACGGGCGACACACATTAGCCGCTTCATGGATTTCCTCGCTGATGCCCGCCGGACAAGCGCTAAGCTGTGCCCTCAAACGCCAAGCTTAAGGATGCCCATGAAGCCCGTTATCGTCATCGCCCAAACTCAGGCCGTCCCGGACCATCGGGACGTCGTGCGCCAGGCACTACTTGCCCTGGTGACACCGACGCGAGGGGAGGCCGGCTGCCTGCGTTATGACCTGCATCAGGACAGGGAAGACCCGACCCGTTTCTTTTTCCACGAAGTATGGGAAAGCGACGCAGCCTTGGAGAAGCACCTTGCCTCACCCCATATCCAGGCCTATCGCCAAGCGGTTGAGGGCAAAGTAGCCCACAGAGAAATCCGCCGGCTCTCGGCGCTGGAGCCGAGCTGAGGGACTGTCAATCGCCGCCCGATAACTTGCGGAACAAGGTGCGAGGGCTCAGCCCCAAGGTACTCGCCAGGGCTTTGCGATCCCCCTTGAAGGAAGTTGCAAGCCAGGACAGATAGCGCTGTTCCAGGGTTTTCAGGGGAATGGCCTCATCCACCGCGAAACCTGATGCAGGACCTGCTGGCGACGCGCCCACCGGCACAGCATCGCTCGAGCTAGCTACCGCTTCCCGCCGAAAACCGGTCAGATGCTCTGGCAGAATTTCGCTGCCATCGGCAAGGATGGTCGCCCGTTCGATCAGGTTACGCAGTTGCCGCACATTGCCGGGATAGTTGCGTTGCTGAAGTTCCGCAATCGCAGTCGCCGACAACCGTAACGATCTCTCCCCCACCACCCGCCGTAAAAAGGATTCCGCCAACAACGGTATGTCTTCGCTGCGCTCGGCCAGGGCGGGGACGTGGATAGGAAAAATCTCGATGCGGTGATACAGGTCGCGGCGGAACTGCTCCCGCTCCACCATTTCCTCAAGATTGCGGTGGGTGGCACAGACCAGCCGGAAATCGGCACGCAAGGTGTCGATGCCGCCGACCCGCCGGTAGGTTCCGCTTTCCAGCAATCGCAGAAGCTTGACTTGCATGGGCAGGGGAACGTCGCCGATTTCGTCGAGAAACAAGGTGCCGCCGCTGGCAGCTTCCACCAAGCCCATCTTGCGATGGTTGGCACCGGTGAAAGCCCCTTTCTCGTAGCCGAACAGTTCGCTCTCGAACAGGGTCTCGGTCAGGCTGGAACAATCCACGGCAACAAAGGGACTGGATGCCCGTTTGCTGGCCTCGTGGATCAACCGCGCCACCAGTTCCTTGCCCGTCCCGGTTTCTCCCAACAGCAGGGTAGAGGCCCCGGTGGGCGCCACCCTCATGATCTGGGCCAGCATGCGGTTGAAGCTGGCAGAGCGGCCAACCATCCCCTCTGTCGCGGGACGGCTGGAAGCCTGCTTGACCACCTGCAGGGTTTCCACGAAATACAGCAGCTTTCCCTCGGCATTGTGGATGGGCGTTGTTTCCACATCCACATGCTCTTCACCCCGGGGGGTGTGGTGAAGGTGGAGCACCCGACGGGATTCGCCACTTTCCTGACTCAGCCGCAGGGGGCATGTTTCCCCTGCCTGATCGCAGGGCACGGTGAAATGATGGGAAACCTCGTAGCAATGACGGCCAGTGATCGGGCGCTCCTGACCGAACTCACGGCTATAGGCGCGATTTGCCGCCACGATGCGGTAGCTGGCATCCATGATGATGCGGGGCTCCGGCAAGCTGTCGAGAAAAGAACGTAGTTCCGTCAGGGATTCAGTATCAGGAAGCATGGGGAAACACACTCAAAGCGCCATTAATGGCACATAGTGTAGGCACTTCATTCAAAAAGCGCCATAAATGGCACTTTTCATTGTACCAAGGACATCGGCAACACGAAGAAATTCGACTTAACCAAGTTAAATCAAATGGTTAAAAATTATCAAAAATCAGGCACGGTCCTTGTAACAAGGAGTGGCACTACCTCCCCCGACCGCCAGAATGCACATCACCTCCCAGCAATGCAGCCCAAAGGCACCCTTCCCGTTAATCGGGAGTGCCCACTGCACTCGCTCCGTCGAAACAGGATTCAATCGCCAGGAGCAACCGGCGTAAGCCGGATACCGCCATGGCCTTTTTCCGCCAAATCCCCAGTACCAGCGGCGAGCATTTTGCCTACCTGCTGGCCGACATGGACAAACGGGAAGCCGTGATCATCGACCCGGCAGAAGATCAGACCCTGCTCTATTTGTCGCTACTAGCGGAAATCCAGGTACGACTGGTGCGCATCCTCGTCAGCCACAGCCACGGGCCGGATTTGCCCGGCGTGGAAAAACTCCGCCAGCGCACCGGAGCACCCGTCAGCGCCAGCGCCGAAACGCCCCTGAGCCAGATCGACATGCCTTTGACCGACGGCGCAGCAATTCCCTTTGGCGATGAAGTCATCCTTGCCCGGGCGACTCCCGGTCATACCCGTGGCTGCACCAGCTACCTGTGGCGCGACCGTGTATTCACCGGCGATGCCCTATTGATCGATGATTGCGGCAGCAGTACAGAGAAAAACAGTGATTCCGGTGTCCTGTTTGACAGCCTGATACAGCGTTTATTGACCCTACCAGACGAAACACTGGTCTATCCTGCTGCCTGCAATGGAGGACGCCAGGTCACCAGCATCGGCGAACAGCGCAGCCGCAACCCGCGACTCGCCGGCGTGACCCGCGATGAATTTATCGCAGGCCAGGAACGACGCCCGCTATCGAACCGCAATTCCAAGCAAGATATTTTTATTCGGAGAAATGCACCATGAGTCCCACCGAAGTCGAAGCCCAACCCACCAGTCTTTACGAGAAACGGAAAAAAATCCAGATCCGGTCCGTTACTGGCGTTTTTGCCAACTGGCGCTGGATCATGGTGTGGGTTACCCAACTGGTTTTCTACGGCCTCTGCTGGCTGCCCTGGAATGACCGTCAAGCCGTGTTGTTCGATCTGGTGGAACGCAAGTTCTACATCTTCGGCTTGGTGCTCTGGCCCCAGGATGTTTTCTACCTAGCCATTCTGCTGATCATTTCGGCTTATGGGCTGTTCCTGTTTACGGCCATCGGCGGTCGGCTGTTCTGCGGCTATGCCTGCCCGCAAACGGTCTATACCGAAATCTTCATGTGGATAGAGCAGAAGATCGAAGGCAACCGCAACGCCCGCATCAAGCTCGACAGCCAGCCCATGAATGGCCGCAAGTTCGGCATCAAGCTGGCCAAGCACGCGGCCTGGATTGCCCTGGCCCTGTGGACCGGTTTCACCTTCGCCGGCTACTTCACGCCAGTCAAGACCCTGGCTCACGATCTGGTGGCCAATAACCTCGGCCCCTGGCAAACCTTCTGGGTGTTTTTCTACGCCTTTGCCACCTATGGCATGGCTGGTTTCATGCGCGAACAGGTGTGCAAGTACATGTGCCCCTACGCCCGCTTCCAGAGCGTCATGTTCGATCCGGACACCTTGATCGTGACCTACGACGAGAAGCGCGGCGAGCCCCGTGGCTCCCGTTCCAGCAAAGAAGACTACAAGGCTGCCGGTAAAGGCGATTGCGTCGATTGTGGCGTCTGCGTCCAGGTCTGCCCCACCGGCATCGATATCCGCCACGGCCTGCAATATGAGTGCATCGGCTGCTCAGCTTGCATCGACGGCTGCGATCAGGTGATGGACAAACTGGGCTACCCCCGCGGCCTGATCCGCTACTCCACAGAGCGTGCGATACAGAACAACTGGAGCACCAAGCAGATCATCCGCCACGTCTTCCGCCCCCGAATTTTCCTCTATGCCTCCATTCTGGTGTTGATCACCCTGGCTGCAGCCTGGGCCATCGGTTCCCGCCTACCTCTCAAGATGGACGTGATCCGGGACCGCAGCACCCTGGCCCGGGAAGTGGAGGATGGCCTGATCGAGAACATCTACACCCTGCGCATCATGAACACCGACGAGAAGCCCCATACCTACCACCTCAGCGTCAGCGGCTTGCCGTCCCTGACCTTGGGAACAGCGTCGGAAATCAAGGTTCCCGCAGCGTCGACCCAATCCATCACTGCATCGCTTCGCGTCCTGCCGGAGTCCGACAAAAAAGGATCCCAGCCCGTGTTCTTCGACATCGTCGACCTGGACGATGCCAACGTGAAGCTGCACGAAAAGGCGGCCTTCTTCCTACCCTGATCAAGCAGTCAAGGTCTGAGCAACGGGACACGCTTGCGTGTCCCGTTTTTCGTTCACCTTGGACTACGGCCATTCCAATGCACTGCTCTGACCGACAGTTGCGGCCATATCCATATCGCAGATATGGCTTAACCAGAATATGTGATTTTTATTTTCATTAGGAAACCCTAATGTCCTGACTCTTCTGCTTCCTACGAGTCATCACCATGAACGCCATCCGATCCAGCCTCCCGGGTTTAGCCCTCATTACCAGCATCCTTATGGGCAGCGTGCTGCTGAGCAAAACAGCAGGGCTGGATCATCTTGGTCTCAGCCCTGCGGCACTGGGCATATTGCTCGGGGCATTATTGGGCAATCTTTGGCCCGGCCTCCACAGCAATACATTCAAGGCAGGCATTGAGTTTGCCCAGAAGCACTTGCTGCGCTGGGGCATCGTGCTCTTCGGTTTTCATTTGAGTCTGCAGCAGGTCCTGTCCATCGGCAAAAGCGGCGTCATGACCGATGTCGTCATGGTCTTGTCCACCCTGGCACTGGGCCTAATGCTGGGTAAAAGGTTTGGCCTGGACAAGAGTACCGCGCTGCTCACTGCCGTCGGCAGCGCCATTTGCGGGGCTGCCGCTATCGCTGCCACGGCACCTCTGGTCGACGCCAAAACCGAAAAAGTTACGGCTGCCGTTGGTACCGTCGTGCTCTTCGGCACCTTGGGCATGGGCATTTATCCTCTGATCAATCACTGGGGGCCGGCAACCCTGCACCAGGTTTTCGGCACCTATATCGGATCCACGGTTCATGAAGTGGCCCAAGTGGTCGCTATCGGCACGGGACTGGGCGAAAGTACGGCCCGTAGTGCCATCGTGGTCAAAATGCTGCGGGTACTGATGTTGATGCCTTTCCTGCTGGCGCTGGGACTCAGACAACCGGGTGAAAACCCCGGACAACGCTTTCAGCACATGCCCTGGTTTGCCCTCGGTTTTATTGCCGCAGCGGCCATCAACTCCCTGGAAGTATTACCTTCGCCTTGGGTGCAGTCCCTGCAAGGATTGGGCGCACAATTACTGGCGTCTGCCATGATTGCCTTGGGCTTGGGAACCACCCTGTCCAGAATTCGCGCAGCAGGCTTCGGCCCGCTACTCCTCGGCGGCATACTGTTCATTCATCTTGTCCTGACCGGTGCCTTGGTCAATCATTACCTCGCCTGATACCGTTCCGTTCTTAGCTACCCGCCCTGCAAGGAAAATTACCGCATGTCCCACGAAGCCACCTGGAATGCCCGCTACCTGAGTGCTGGCGATGACTATCTATTTGGCACTGAGCCGAATCACTTCCTTGCCCGTCGCGCCCATCTTCTGGAACAAGGTACTACCGCGCTTTCCATTGCCGATGGTGAAGGTAGGAATTCCATCTGGCTGGCTGAACAAGGCTTGGCAGTGACCGCTGTCGAAATTTCTCCCGTTGCCGTGTCCAAGGCAAAGAAGCTGGCAGCGGGCCGCAAGGTCGCCGTGGACTTCGTATTGGCGGATATTTTTTCACCCGATTGGCCGCCAGCCTCCATGACCCATGCCTTCGACTGGGTCATCGGCATTTTCATCCAGTTCGCCGGTCCCCAAGAACGGGAAGTGCAATTTGCTGCAATGAAAAGAGCGACACGTCCAGGAGGACACATTCTGCTGCAGGGATATACGCCCAAACAACTCGAGTATCGAACCGGCGGCCCTTCGGCCCTCGAAAACCTCTACACAACAGAACTACTCCAACAAGCCTTTGCCGACTGGACCATCGAGGAACTGACCGAGTATGAGCATGATGTTGCAGAGGGCTTGGGCCATCAGGGAAAATCAGCCCTGATCGGTTTAATTGCCCGCAAACCCCTTACCGCTTAGCCATCACAACCATGCGATATCGCGCCGTCCTTCTTGCCCTTTGCTTCTTGTTGTCGACAACATCAACGCTCTCTGCCACCGTTCGCGATCAGGAAATCGCAGAGTGCCGTGTCGGCGAAGTGGTCACCTGGAACGACGGTACAGATCGCCGAGCCATCAGCACACCCCTGCGCTTTTTCTACCGTCACAACGAAGCTCCGGCCTGGTTTCGGCAAAGCGAGGTGGAGTCCCTGGTCAAACAATCTGTCCAGGCCTGGACCGGCTGCGGACTTCCGGTGGAGCTACAACTTTCAATCAGTACAACATCCCAACCGGCTGATGCGATCACGATCGAGTGGAGTGAAACCGGCAGTCGAGGAAATTTCGCCTTGGCCAACCTGACCCGTCGCACCCTGTCCATCAGCCCCAAAGCCTTTGCCATGCTGCGGGAACGTAACCCTGCCTACGACGCCAAACAAACCCTGCAAATGGTCCTCTCCCATGAGCTGGGACATTTCTTCGGACTGGTGGCCCATTCGCGGCGTTGCGTGGATGTGCTGTCCTATTACAACGATGGCAAAGGGGCCAAGTGTTACACCCGTGACCCTTCCGGCTTGAGCACCGTCGTCGAATACCGCAACACATTGCCAACCGCCTGCGACATCGAGCGCTGTCGTACCATCAACGGTCAGCCGCCTTTACCCGGGGGCCGCTTACCCTTTACAGGCTTGCCTCTCGCCCCGGCACAGCCTTGATACCCCAGAGCAGAACGGACGCAAGTTCCTCCGCCAGAAACTCTGGCGCTGGCTGATCCTCCGGCTGATACCACTGCACCGTCCAGTTCAAGGCACCGAACAACAATCGATGCAGCAGATTGCTATTGGTCGATGAAGGACGGGAAGGGGAGATCATCCCCAAACAGTTCTGCCAGATAGCCTCGTAACGGTTCATTAACTCCATTACGGTTTCCCGAGCTTGAGGGGAAAGGGAGCGCAACTCGTAGAACAGGACCGCTACGAAATCCCGATTCGGTGAATCATGCAGAAACGCCATGTGACAGCGGGTCAGCAGTAGTAGCCGGTCTTCCGCCGACAACGGTCGGTGAGCGATGACTTCTGCTTCCGCCAGGAGATGTTGCATCCCCTCAATGGCAACGGCATCGAGCATGTCCCGCTTGCTTTTGAAATGACAAAAAGTGGATCCAGAGGCGATACCGACCATTCCGGTGATGTCCCGAATGGTGGCCGCATCAAATCCTTTTTCACGAAACAGTCGCGCGGCAGCGACAAGGATTTCTCCACGTCGACTGTTTTCCACGCTCTGGCCATTGCTCTTTTTTTTCATTGGCCCATCTCCCGTCGGGTGACGAATACCAAGGCTTGTAGAAACGCGGTGGATTCGCTTCAACAATAGAGGAGATTGGCCGCTATAGCGAACTATTTCGCTAATAGGGTTATTTCATATCGGTAGTAAACCCGGAGATTTCTTGTGATGGCATGGGCCGTCCATAGAGGAAACCTTGGGCTTTGAGACAACCACTATCAATCAGGAAGGCGAGCTGCTCACCGGTTTCCACACCTTCCGCTACCACCTCAAGCCCCAAGGCTTTGGCCAAGGCGATCACGGCCTGAATGATGGCGCCATTGTTGGGCTTCGTGGCAATGTCCATCACAAAGGAGCGATCAATCTTCAGTCGATCCACGGCAAAAGAACTCAAATAGGCAAGGGACGAATAGCCTGTACCAAAGTCGTCCAGCGTTAGATGAACACCCAGGGCCTTCAGGCCACCCAAGGTTTCCTGCACCTTGCTGGTATTGCTCATCAAGGTACTTTCCGTCAACTCCAGTTCCAACCGTTCTGGAGCAAGTCCGGTGTCCTTCAGAACTCGCGTCACCATACTCACCAAGGATGGTTGCTCGAATTGATGGGCAGACAGATTCACAGCAATACGCTCATGGCCTTGCCGCCCTCCTGCCCAAGAGGCAGCTTCACGACACGCTGTTTCCAACACCCATTCACCGAGGGGCAGAATCAATCCAATTTCTTCCGCGACAGGAATGAAATGGCTGGGTTCAATCCAGCCCTGCTCCGGGTGATTCCATCGCAGCAGCGCTTCCCATGCAATTACGTGACCGCCACCGATGTCGTATTGGGGCTGATAGTGCAGTTCGAATTCATGCCGCACCAACGCCCGGCGAAGATCAGTCTCGAGCTTGTGCCGGCTACGCACTTCTTCATTCATGCGGGACTCAAAGAACATCCAGGCATTCCGTCCGGCAGCCTTGACCTGGTACATGGCAATGTCGGCAGCCTGAAGCAGCACATCCAGACTGTCGCCATCACTCGGATAAAGACTGATACCGATACTGGGGGAGGTATGCAGCAGATGCAGGCTGGCTTCAACCGGACGATCCAGTGCCTCACGAATTTTCTCGGCCACCGGCGCCACATCCCGATGATCAGTGATGCCCGAGAGCACGACAACAAACTCGTCACCCCCCAAGCGCGCAACGATATCGCTATCCCGCACACTGGCGTTGAGTCGACGGGATATCTCTACCAGCAGTTGGTCGCCCACCTGATGACCGAGACTATCGTTAACCTGCTTGAAGTGATCCAGGTCGATCAGCATCAAAGCAACACCTTGATCGCCTCGCCGCGCAGACGCCAAGAGTTTGGCCATGCGATCTTCAAGCAA
The DNA here is from genome assembly GCA_036504515.1 of Rhodocyclaceae bacterium. Taxonomy (GTDB): domain Bacteria; phylum Pseudomonadota; class Gammaproteobacteria; order Burkholderiales; family Rhodocyclaceae; genus AWTP1-18. Next base: position 284,487 of record DASXVA010000007.1, on the reverse strand, counting down.
ACGGCGATTGGCCAGACCTGTCAACGCATCGTGACGAGCCAGATAGTCGATCCGTTCTTCGTGGGCCTTTTGCTCGGATATATCCGCAAACAGGGCAACGTAGCGGGTATCGCCATGAGGCAAACGAACGGCGTTGATACATAGCCACTTAGGATAGATTTCACCATTTTTGCGCTTGTCCCATATCTCGCCGTGCCAGTGATTCTTTTCATCCAGGCTCTGCCACATGTCGCGATAAAACTCAGCATCATGCTTGTCGGAACGAAGAATGCGGGGATTCTGACCGATGGCATCTTCGGGCAAAAACCCGGTAATGAGCGTAAAGGCAGGATTGACGCGGAGGATGATGCCGTCGCCGTCCGTAACAAGAATGGCCTCGGGGCTGTATTCAAAAACCTGCTCGGCCAATCGCAACTGTTCATCGGACTGCCAGCGCGTTGTAACGTCCTGCAGCGTCAATACCACCAGCCCAGTATCGTCCAGCGCGATAGATGTAACAAATGCTGCAGGGAAAGGTGTAGGGCGGCCAGGCGTAGTGATCATGGCCTCGAAAGACTGACCATGCACCATACGGTCCAGCACAGTCGGTGTTTGTTCCGTTTCTTTTTGCGTCAGCGTAATCACACTGTCCAGCTGCTTGCCAATGACCTCGCTCTCAGCAAGTCCCAGCAATACTTCCGCAGCAGGGTTAAGAAACCGGATGCGGTGCGGCGCTGCATCTTCGATACCGATAATGCCCTCACCAATGGCACTAACGATGATCTGACTCAACTCGTTGGCCCGGGCAATCGATGCCTGGGCCTCCAGCGCCTTGTGCCGGGAAATATCCACCGCCATGCCAAGAAAGCCGCGAGACTCACCTTCGGCATCCTTCACGGCTGTTACGGACAGCAAGACAGGGAAACGGCTGCCATCCTTGCGGATGTAGGACCACTCCCGCTCTTCGGCGATGTTCTGGCGGGCCTTGGCAACAAAGACCTCAAAACCTGGAGCTACGATTCTGCCCAGTTCTTCACTTAGAGAATGGGCGCGAGCCACCACCTCGTCCTGATCATGAAAAATCGCAGGCGTGCATTGCCCCACAATTTCATCGGCCTCATAACCGAGCATGCGTTCGGCAGCACGATTGAAAGTGACAATCAGGCCATCCTGATCGGTAGCAATGATGGACAGATTGGTACTATCCAGCAGCACCTGGCGCCACTCGTTGAAGGTCCCGATTTTTTCATGGTGAAGACTGCGTTCAAGTTCGTGACCAATCCACTGCGTCATAAACTTGAGCAGCAGAAAATCTTCTTCTGAAAAGGAACGGCTGGGTATCTCCTTGTTGAAAAAACAGAGTGTCCCCCAGGGCCGGTCATCTACGAGAATACGGATGCCCAGATAGGCTTCAAAATTGAATTTCTTGAAGCAGGCATGTTGTTCCCAACTGGTCCCTGTTGCCTTTTCAAATCCAACCGGGTCATTAGTGTCAATGGTGGCGCAGCAGTAGGTGTGATCCAGGGAGAAGGTCTTGCCAGCATTCAGGGTGTCACTAGCGCTGACCGCCTGTACCACTTCATATTCATTGCCGCGTATACGGGAAACGCATCCGGTTTCCAAGTTGAAGGCTTGTCGCCCAAGATCAAGGAGCGCATGAATCCTCTCTTCCAGGGAGGACTGATGATTCGCAGTGATCGCATAAAGTGCAGTAATGCGGTCATAAGCAGGCGAAAGCGTCATGAAGTTTGGTGTCCGGTTAACGAATTTCCTCTCAGCCACTGGGGAAGAACATTTGTAGTTATTCGTTTGAGCGTAGGATTTTGTCTTGTCTCTGTGATGTAGACAACGATCAAATCGAATCACCCTATTTATTCAATGGATTTTGTTGCCCCAAGACAACAAGCAATTGCTTGCTGAACTCTGAGCATGCCACACCACGACTGGAAAGTTAGTTATCGAACGACATCATCAAATGATAGGTAGTCCTCCAGCAAGCTCTTGCTTAAAAATCTGAGGACTTCCTGAATCCCGCTACCAGTTCGGGATAGCGAACAAGCCTGACTTTCTTTTACGAAAATGAAAGTAGTGATACTGACTCATACACCACTAAATTTCGGCAACGTTTTACAGACAAAAAAATACCCTCAGCTGGAATGCAGCTGAGGGTTTAGCACGCCATTGGAATGCTCATCGAAGAGGTCAGAACCTTCCCATTTTTCGATAAATGGTATTGCGACTGATGCCAAGCTTGCGGGCTGCTGCAGAGACGTTACCCCCTACGGCTTCCAGGGCCCGCACGATCGCCTGTTGCTCCACCTCCTCAAGACTTCCTGAGGTATTGATGGCAGCCACCGGTGCGGCATGGGCAACCACCGACAGTGGCGCTGCGGGACTCACTACCGATTCCCGGAGGTCATCGGGCAGATGCCATTCTTCGATCAAATTTTCATGATCATCCAGCATGGCAATCAAGACTCGGATGACGTTGTGCAACTCGCGAATATTCCCGGGCCAGGCATAGCGGGCAAAAATGCCGAAAGCAGCATCGCTCAGATGAATATCCCGTTGCCCCTGACATTCCACGGCAATGAGCTTGTCTACCAATTGACGCAGGTCGGTGCGCTGCCGTAGCGGTGGCAGCGTGACGCAAAGGCCGTTGAGCCGGTAGTACAAGTCTTCGCGGAAAGCTCCCCGAGCAACCTCTTCCCGCAACTTGCGGTGAGTGGCACAGACCAGGGAAATATCCACAGGAATCGCTTTCGCGCTGCCGAGGGGCGTCACGCTGCGTTCCTGCAAGACCCGCAACAGTCGGGCTTGCAATTGCAGTGGCATGTCGCCGATTTCATCGAGGAACAATGTCCCGCCATGAGCTTGCTGGATCTTTCCGCTAGCCCCTTCCTTGCGAGCGCCGGTAAACGCACCGCCCATGTAACCAAAAAGTTCGGATTCAATCAGCGTTTCGGGAATGGCCGCACAGTTCAAGGCGACGAAGGGACCATCGTTACGAGCGCTGCTGTTATGGAATGCTTTGGCAAACATTTCCTTGCCTGCTCCGGATTCTCCCTGGACAAGGATGGGAATGTCGCGCCCGATCACTCGCCGGGCCTTGTCAATGGCCGCCTTCAGGTTCAGATCACCGGTTTCCAAAGCTTCCAACGTAATGACTGCGGGGCTATTAGCAGCAGTAATACGAGGTGGCGCACGACGGGTCGGTGCATCCACCACCAGCCGTGACATGGCGCTGGACTGCGGCAGATTGCCCTTCAAGGTCGCGTAGAAATTTCCGCCACTGCGGGAAGGCAGTGGATTCAAGGAATGGCCATCCCGCCGGGAACTATCGACCAATGTCCCCAAGGACGTTTCGAATAACAATGAGAAATCGCGACCGACTACCTCATGCCGCCGTAGCCGCAGCAAGGTCAGGCCGGCCAGGTTGATTGCCTGGATACAGCCATCGGGCGAAACGGCAATGATGCCTTCACCAAGACTGCCCAAGTATTCCGCGCGACTGTGGAAACAGATCAAAATGCGGCGCGATTGCTCCGACTCGAACAAGCGCTTTTCCACCATCTGGGCTGCCATGTGCACCAGACCGCGCGTGTGGGGGGAATAGCTTCTGGCATCACTGGAAATATCCAGCACACCCATCAGCATTCCCTGGGAGTCCTTCATGGGTGCAGCACTACAGGTGAGGAAGCCGTTATGTTCAAGGAAGTGCTCACCACCAACGACTTCGACTGCGGTTTCCTCCACCAGGGCAGAACCGATGGCATTGGTTCCACGCACTGACTCACCCCATTCAGCACCAGGCTGTAGAGCAACGCGACAGGCACGATCGACAAAACCGGTATCGCCCAGGCATTGGAGCAGCAATCCATTGCTGTCCGACAGCACCACCATGTTTCCCGAATTGCGGATCTGCTCGTAGAGCTGTTCCATCACTGGCTGGGCCGTGATCATCAAACTACGATTGCGCTCCAGTTCCAGACTCAGGGAACTGCCGGAGACTGGTGCCAGATCAGCGGGCCGCAGAGGTTCAAGACCTATCTGTCGACAACGCTCCCAAGAGCGAATCAGTGTGCTGTCAGCCAGTTCGGAAGGCATTTCTCCCCGGCCAAAATATAGGTCACGAACTTCTCTTATATGGCGTCCGTAGTCCCCGGAAGCCTGGTCTTGTTGTCGAATCATCGTGGTCTCCTCCTGCGAATGTCTATTGTGCCGCATCTTATATTGATACTTCAAACTTAAATTTGTTCCAACCCGTTACAACTGCCCAGTTTTTCAACAACTGTTGAGCACATTCCCCTTAGCAATTCCTTTGCCAGTTGCTTCATTCTTCAACAAATGCGCCCTATAGAAATACAACAGCAATTATTTAACTATGGCACACCCTTTGCTGATTGGCTCTCACCGATCACTGCTGTAGCTCAAGGGGTACAGCTTCAACATCAAATCTAACAACGAGGGGACCATTGTGATTTCACGTCGACTTTTCCGCCAAGGGCTGATTCCTGCGCTGCTACTGGCTCTATCCGCCTCCCAGGCCCTGGCCCACGGGGATGTCACGCCCCAAGCGGTGGACACCAGCAGTCTCAAACCGGTGGGTAGCGAATGGCTGGCCGTGAACCCCTACCGTAAGAATGAAGCGGCCATCCACATCGGTGCTTCTGCCTTCAACCAGAACTGTGCCCGTTGCCACGGCCTGGGTGCTGTCTCCGGCGGCATCGCCCCGGACTTGCGCTATCTGCCGGAAGGCAACGAAGGCGACGAAATTTTCCTCAATCGCATCCGCCACGGTTCCACCCGGGATGGCCGCGTGTACATGCCTCCCTTCGAAGGAATGTTCTCCCAGGAAGCCATGTGGGCCATTCGCGCCTGGCTGGAGACAGTCCGTGTGGATTAAAGCGAAACACCTCATTGCCACCCTGGCGACGCTATCCCTGCTGCTGCCGGTCGCTCGGGCAGCAGACGGCAACGGCATGACCGCCCAAGCCGGCACCCTGCGGATAGCCCTGTACAACAACTACCCGCCTTACTCCCACAACGGCAAAGGCATCGATGTGGACCTGGCCCAGGCCATCGCCAAGCAAATGGGTTTACGGGCTGAACTGGCCTGGTTCAACGCCGATGAAGACATGGGCGACGACCTGCGCAATATGGTCTGGAAAGGCCACTATCTCGGCGCTCGCCCCGGCGATCTGATGATGCACGTTCCCTTTGACTCCCGCCTGGCTCAGGCCAACGAACAGGTCAATATCTTCGGCCCCTACATGGTGGAAACCATCGCCATGGCCCGGGATCCCCAACGGGTGCCGAAAAAGATAGTTGGTTCCGCAGCAATTGCTCTGGAAGTCTTCACCCGGGAAAAGGTCGGCGTGGAAACTGCCACCCTGGCCGATGCATTTCTCCTGGGCTCTCTTAATGGCCGCCTGCGGGAACAGGTCGTGCACTTCAAATCAGTATCCCTGGCAACCAAAGCCATGGAAGCCGGTGAGGTTTCTGCCGTCATGGCGCCTCGCGGCGAGCTCGAAGCCAGCTTGGCGGAACTGAAAACTCCTGCCCGCTTTGCTCTGGATGGCGTCAAGATGCCGGAGCTGAAGATTGATAACTGGGCCCTGGGCATGGCGGTGAAGAAGGACAACACTGCTCTGGCCGATGCGGTCAGCCAAGCCCTTGTGCAGTTACAGAAGAGTGGCGAAGTAAAACGTATCTTCGAACGCCACGGCATCACACTGCAGACTCCGGGAAACTGAGATGAAAATATCAACGCTGCTGCTCGCCCTGGCCCCCTTCCTGACTCAGGGAAGCGCCTGGGCGGGGCCGATGGCCTACGTTCCCAATGAAAAGTCAGCCACGGTCAGCGTCGTTGATACCGAGAGTCATCTGGTGGTGAATTCCCTTGCGGCGGGCAAGCGCCCCCGGGGAATCGCCGCCAGCCTGGATGGTCGCTGGCTTTACCTGACCGATGCCCAAAGCAACAGCCTGATCAAGGTCGACACCCTGAGCGGCGTTACGGTGTCCCAACTGGGCCTCGGCAAATCGCCGGAAGGGGTCTATCTCTCCCCGGATGGCGCCCAACTGGCGGTCGCCGTCGAGGAAAGCAACAGCGTCACCCTGGTGGATGCGGTCAATCTGGTGAAGCTGGCCGATATCAAGGTCAAAGGCAAAAATCCTGAGCATGCGGTATTCAGCCTCGATGGCCGCTGGATCTACGTCAGCGCCGAAGAGGCGGAACAAGTGGATGTGATTGACCGCGCCAGCCAAAAACAGGTGGGACAAATCGCCGTGGGCAAACGTCCCCGCGGTATCGGCTTTCTGCCGGACGGCAAACGGGCCTATATCGCCTGCGAGCTGGCAGGTAAGGTCTTCGTTGTCGATACGACCAGCCGCAAGGTCTTGGCGACAATTTCCGCGGGCCTCAACCCTGCCGGCATCGCCGTCCATCCCAGCGGGCGCCAGGTCTATGTCTCCAACGGCCGCGACGGCACGGTGATGGTGATCGACACCGCCACCAATCAGGTGACAGCCACCATTGAAGTCGGCAAGCGGCCCTGGAACATGGCCCTGACTCCTGACGGAAAACAACTCTACGTCGCCAATGGCCGCTCCAACAGCGTATCAGTCATAGACACGGAAAGCCGCAGCAAAACCCAGGACATCACCGTGGGTGAGCTGCCTTGGGGCGTCGTGATCCGCTGAATCCATCCGCAGCGTTCTGTTCTCGCCCCTCAATGCCCCACCGGCCGGAGCCGCCATGACCACGCCTCGCTATACCAATACCGCCATCCTGATCCATTGGCTGCAAGCCGCCCTGGTGCTCTGTCTGCTGGCCCTGGGTTACTGGATGGGTACCTTGCCCAAGGGGCCGGATTTTTCCGCCGCCGTCGCGCTACACAAATCCCTGGGCTTGTGCGCATTGTTGCTGATTGCCCTGCGGCTGTTCTGGCGTTCGCGCCATGCCCCACCACCGGAACCGGATTTTTTACCGGCCTGGCAGCGCACAGCAGCCCGCCATACTCATCGCTTGCTCTACGTGTTGCTTGCGGCCATGCCGGTCTTTGGCTATCTGTCCGCCTCTTTCACCAAATATCCGACCAAGTTTTTTGGCCTGCTCCTGCCCAGGCCCTGGGGGCCTGATGAAGCACTCAATGCCCTGTTCAACGGCGCCCACAAGGTCGGCGCCATCCTGCTTTGCCTGACCCTGGCCCTCCACGTGGGAGCTGCATTGTTCCATGCTTTGCGCAAGGATAGCATCCTGTCCCGCATGATGCCCGGCCGCAAACCTGCGTGACACAGTAATTGTTTATAAATAAAACACATGCTCCATGATGGAGCATGTGTTTTAGAAGACCTGGAGCACTTTCCCGGTCCCGGCCACCAGAACCAAAATCACTTCAAGCTGAGAATCCATTCGATGGCCTGATTCAAATCGGCATCGCTGATTTTGTCCGGGCCGTTGGGGGTCATGGGAATATCGCCCCAGACACCGCTGCCGCCGTTACGAACCTTGTGCGCCAACTTGGCCACGGCACCGGCATCACCGCGATACTTCTCGGCCACATCCTTGTAGGCTGGACCCACCAGTTTCTTGTCCACCGCATGACAGGCCACACAGCGGGCCTTCTTGATGATGGCCTCGCTCGCTTGAGCCGGCAGGGAAGCGCCCAGTACCAGGGTCAGGGCAGTGATTGAAAGAAATGACTTCATGACATCCTCGCTTTTGATTAATTGATTGGCGTGGCAGCAGATTCCTGCGCCTGAATTTCAGCCCATTCCCCATCCGAAAACAGGCGGGACTTCAACAGAAAACTCCACCCCTCCGGCCCTTCCAGTGAAAACCCGTTGCCCATCCCTTCCGTTGCATCAATGATGAGTTGTGTGTGGCGCCAGTATTCGTACTGGTAGGCACTGATGTAGAAGGGACAGCCACCGATTTCCCCCAGCAACAGATCCGTCGAACTGACGATGAACTCGCCCTCGGGATGACACATGGGGGAGCTCCCATCACAGCAACCACCGGACTGGAAGAACATCAAGGCGCCAAACTTTGCCTTGAGGCGTTCGATCAAGGCCAGGGCAGTTTCCGTGGCGATCACTTTCTCGACCATGACGACTCCTTCAGCGCTGGAAGAAAAAAATGGGCGACCGGAGTCGCCCAAAAGACTTACACGCAGTGGAAGTTAACCGTTGTCGGCAACAGCCCCCAGGCACGATAACCATGCCGGGGGCTGAGCCGATTTAGAAGAAGCCCAGGGCTTTGGGGCTGTAGCTGACCAGCAGGTTCTTGGTCTGCTGATAATGATCCAGCATCATCTTGTGGGTTTCACGACCGATACCGGATTCCTTGTAACCACCGAAAGTCGCGTGGGCAGGGTAGGCGTGGTAGCAGTTGGTCCACACACGACCGGCCTTGATGCCGCGGCCCATGCGATAGGCAGTGGAACCGTCGCGGCTCCAGACACCGGCGCCGAGACCGTAGGGCGTGTCGTTGGCGATTTCCAGAGCTTCGGCTTCGGTCTTGAAAGTGGTCACGGCCAGCACGGGCCCGAAGATTTCTTCCTGGAAGATGCGCATCTTGTTGTGGCCCTTGAACAGGGTGGGCTGGATGTAATAGCCGTCGGCCAGGTCGCCACCAAGATGGGCACGTTCGCCACCGATCAAGCACTGGGCGCCTTCTTCCTTGCCCAGCTTGAGGTAGGACTCGATCTTGTCCATCTGCATCTGGGAAGCCTGGGCACCCATCATGGCATCCGTATCCAGGGGGCTCAATTGCTTGATGGCCTTGACGCGAGCCAGGGCACGCTCCATGAACTTGTCGTAGATGGACTCATGGATCAGGGCGCGGGAAGGGCAGGTACACACTTCGCCTTGGTTGAAGGCAAACAGCACCAGACCTTCGATAGCCTTGTCGAAGAAATCATCGTCGTGATCGGCCACATCGGCGAAGAAGATGTTGGGGGATTTGCCACCCAGTTCCAGGGTTGCAGGAATCAGGTTGGTGGCAGCGGCCTGGGCGATGACGCGGCCAGTGGCAGTGGAACCGGTGAAGGCGATCTTGGCGATACGCTTGCTGGTGGCCAGCGGCATGCCGGCTTCGCGACCCAGACCATTGACGATGTTGAGCACGCCAGGGGGCAGCAGGTCGGCAATCAGTTCAGCCAGCAGCAGGATGCTGATGGGGGTGGACTCGGCGGGCTTCAACACCACGCAGTTGCCGGCACCGATAGCGGGAGCCAGTTTCCAGGCAGCCATCAGCAGGGGGAAGTTCCAGGGGATGATCTGACCGACCACACCGAGGGGCTCATGGAAGTGATAGGCGACGGTGGTTTCGTCGATCTCGCTCAGGGCGCCTTCCTGGGAACGCAGGCAGCCGGCGAAGTAACGGAAGTGATCGGAAGAAAGGGGAACGTCGGCGTTCAGGGTTTCGCGGATGGCTTTGCCGTTATCCACGGTTTCGGCGTAGGCCAGCAGTTCAAGATTCGCGTCGATGCGATCGGCAATCTTGAGCAGAAGATTGGAACGTTCGGTGATCGAAGTCTTGCCCCACTTGTCGGCAGCAGCGTGGGCGGCATCCAGGGCGAGGTTGATGTCTTCTTCAGTAGAACGGGCAGCTTGGGTATAGGGCTTGCCAGTGATGGGAGTAATAACGTCGAAGTACTGACCCTTGACCGGAGCAACCCACTTGCCGCCGATGAAGTTGTCGTACTTGGCTTTGTATTGAACCTTTGCACCTGCGGTGCCGGGGAGTGCGTACAGCATGTGTTCCTCCTGATGTTTGTCTGGGACTACTTGTTTGTTGAGCAATGCGCCTTAGGCGCTGTACCTCCATCAGCATCTAACATGCCAGACCTAAACTATTTGTACATTAATCAATAATCCATCAGTAACTCAACCAGTTACAAGGCCATCACTAAAATATCTAGCGCTGCCTTATCTTTTGAGCAGAAAAACACAAAGCGAATTTGCCCCCGGCCTGTCCCATTTTTTTACAGCTGTTGCAGGCAAGAGCATTCGCTTTTTGTTCTGCTGCACTTTGAGGCGCATCTCCCTCGATTTTCCACGGCACACTTCCTGCGGAAGTCGCCCTCATGAATCCCCCTGTCATCAGCGAAACCATTCGCCGCTCCTGGGAGCGTTGCGCCCGCTACAGCCTTGATGCCGAAAAACTCGGCGCCAACGCTGTGCTGCATCGCAGCGCCCTGGCCCAACGGTTGGAGGAACAATCGCGGCTGGTGTCCTACGCCCAACCGCTGATGGAACACCTGCACCAATCCCTGGCCCGGACCGCTTCGCTGATCGTGCTCACGGATAATCAAGCCACAGTGCTGCGGGTGATCGGCGATCCCGGCACCCTGGACAAGGCCGAGTCCCTTGCCCTGGTGCCCGGCGCCCTCTGGAACGAGACCGTCATGGGCACCAACGCCCTGGGGCTCGCTCTGGAAGAAGGCCAGGCGGTGGCCGTCATTGACGACGAGCATTTCCTCACGCGCCACCGCTTTCTGCGCGGCATCGCCTGCCCCATTCCCTTGCCGGAAAGCAACGGCGGCATCCTTGGCGTGCTGGGCATACTCAGCGATGGCGACCTGTCCATTCCCCACGTTCGCGCCCTGGTGCAAAACGCCGTGGACCTGATTGAAAACCGGCTGGTGGAAACCTGTGACAAAGCCCATTGCCAGATACTGATCGCTCCCAGTCAGGAAGCCCTGTCCACGCCTCTGGAAGGCCTGCTGGTACTCAACGAAGAAGGCAAGGTGATCGCCCTCAATCGTCGCGCCCGACTCTTTGCCGGCAATAGCCAGGGCATGGCCATCGAGGCCGCGTTGCATCTTTCACCGCAAGAAAAACAACGCTTGCTGAAGAGCGGTAGCCAGCATCCCGTCAGCCTGCTCAACCTTCGACGGCAGAACTTCTGGGCGCGATTGAAGCCGGGCTCCGGTACCGCGGCCTTTCCGGAAACCACACCAGCACCCGTTGAAACAGCAACATCGTCCACCAACGAAACCTGTCCGCTCCAAGCTCTGGATACCGGCGACGCCCGCCTCTGGACCGCGATCCAGCGCGCATTGCGGGTAGTGGATCGCAACATTGCCTTGATGATTCAAGGCGAGACCGGTACCGGCAAAGAAGTGTTTGCCCAGGCTTGCCATCGCAGCTCGCAACGGCGCCAGGGGCCCTTTGTCGCCATCAATTGCGCGGCCATTCCTGGTCCCCTGATTGAGGCTGAACTGTTCGGCTACACCGAAGGGGCCTTCACCGGCGCCCGCCCGCAAGGCGCTTCTGGCAAGTTGCGGGAAGCCCATGGCGGCACCCTGTTTCTCGACGAAATCGGCGACATGCCCCTGAACCTGCAATCCGTGTTGCTACGGGTGCTGGAAACCCGCAGCGTCAGCCCCCTGGGCGGCGGCGAAGAAATCCCCCTGGACATTGCCATCATCTGCGCCAGCCATCAGCCCCTGCAGGAAAAAGTCGCCGACGGCAGCTTCCGCGCCGATCTGTATTTTCGGCTGAGCGGCATGGCTCTCAGCATTCCACCATTACGTGAACGCTCGGACCTGCCCGCCCTCGCAAGCCGCTTGCTGGCCGAAGAATGCGGCAACCCGCCCCCTCGCATCAGCAATGAAGCCCTGGAATTACTGCGGCGCCACAACTGGCCGGGCAACATCCGGCAATTACGCAATGTGCTACGACTGGCTGCAGCATTGATCGACGATCAGGACGCTTGCCTGCTGCCGGAACACCTGCCGGCAGAATTATCGGAACAGTGCGAGCCCCTGTCTGCCGATCAATCAAACAACAGCCTGCGCGCCAGCGAGGTCCGGCTGGTCAAGGAAGCCGTCAGCCGCTGCGGCGGCAACATCTCTGCCGCCGCCCGGGAGCTGGGCATCACCCGCACCACCCTGTACCGCAAGCTGCAACAGGAAGGCTAGGGGGAAAGAAAACGCACTACTTTGCTTTCGATGCAGAGGGCCTTTCGCCACTTGAAATTAATTCACAATCTAGCCGGATATTAAGGCTGACTCCTCCGACCTAATTTCAAGCATGGCTTAACCATGCGCATCTTCATCAACCAACACCCGGTTTTTGTGGTGAAAATATTTCACCTCATTACCGAAATCGAGCCGCCTTTCACCGTTACAACGCCCTTCAACTCGCCCGTTCCGCCGGCATCTCCATCAAACCGTGCCGAGCCGCTAACTGAAACAACGCCATATCGCCATTCACCTCCAGCTTCTGCCGGATGGTGGACATGTGGTTGAACACGGTCTTGGGGCTCAAGTGCAGTTGCGTTGCAATGCAAAACGTTCCTTCGCCCTGTACCGTCAATCGCAGCACTTCAAATTCCCGCGGCGTCAGCCGGTTCATGGGGCTGCCGCCATCCAGAGTCTGTAGCGCAATGGATTGCGCCAGCACATCCGACAAGACCCGTTCCCGGCGGAAAACGCGACGGATGCCAGCCAGCATTTCCGTCGGTTCGGCATATTTGGTCAGGTAGCCCAGGGCGCCCGCCTTCAGGGCCTGGATGGCGAACTCCGGCTGCTCGTGCATGCTGAACACCAGGGCCCGCAAACTCGGCTGCCGGGCCAGCAAATGGGTAATCGCTTCGATACCGCTACCACCCCGCAGGGAAAGATCCACCACCGCCACATCCACCATGGTCTGGCGCAGGGCTGCACAGGCTTCATCGGCACTGGCCGCCTCCGCCACCACGGTCATATCCGGTTCCGCATCCACCAGACGCCGGTATCCGGTCCGTACCACGGCATGGTCATCCAGCAACATCACGCGAATTGTCATGATCAGCCTCTTTGAATTGAAGGATGGGGAGACCTCGTCTTCCCTGCTTGTCACGTGCAGGTTCCGTTCCCAAATCACCGGCCAACGCCGGGAAGTTTTCCTGTTCATCAAGCGTCCCGCTCCCGGGTAAGACTTGGCCCTCGCACCTAGACTCAGATCACCCGTTTTTGCGGGACCAATAAACAAAGATCAGGAGGAGCATGTTGTGAGCACCACACCCAAAACAATGACCAAATTCCGCCACCTTCCGCTGCGTCCGATGGTGGTTGCCCTTTCCCTGGCCCTGGCTGGCAGCGCTTTTGCCGGTAGCAAAGTGAGCTGGGACGATATCCAGAACGATGACAAAACCCCCGGCGATGTCCTTTCCTACGGTCTTGGCCTGAAAGCCCAGCGCCACAGCCCCCTGACCAAGGTGAATACCAAGAACGTGGAAGCCCTGGTGCCCGCCTGGAGCTTCTCCTTCGGCGGCGAAAAACAACGGGGCCAGGAAAGCCAGGCCCTGGTCCATGACGGGGTGATCTATGTCACCGGCTCCTACTCCCGTCTCTATGCCCTGGATGCAAAAACAGGCAAGCGCCTGTGGCAGTACGAGCATCGCCTGCCGGAAGACATCCGCCCCTGCTGTGACGTGGTGAACCGCGGCGCGGCCATCTACGGCGACAAGGTTTTCTTCGGTACCCTGGATGCGGGCATCGTCGCCCTCAACAAGGACACCGGCAAGGTGGTCTGGTCGAAGAAGTTCGGCGATCACAAGGTGGGCTACACCATGTCCGGCGCCCCCTTCATCGTCAAGGATCAGAAGACCGGTCGCGTCCTGGTGGTGCACGGTTCCTCCGGTGACGAATTCGGCGTGGTGGGTTGGCTCTTCGCCCGCGATCCTGATACCGGCGAAGAAGTCTGGGCCCGCCCCCTGGTGGAAGGCCACATGGGTCGTCTCAATGGCAAAGACAGTACGACCACCGGCGATGCCAACGCTCCCTCCTGGCCCCGGGACAAGGACGGCAAGCTGGTGGAAGCCTGGAATCACGGCGGAGGCGCCCCCTGGCAAACCGCCAGCTTCGATGCCGAAACCAATACCATCGTGATCGGTGCCGGCAACCCAGCTCCCTGGAATACCTGGAAGCGTACCCAGGAAGGCGACGACCCCACCCATTGGGACAGCCTGTTCACCTCCGGCCAGGCCTATGTGGACGCCAGCACCGGCGAGCTCAAGGGCTTCTTCCAGCACACCCCCAACGACGCCTGGGATTTCTCCGGCAACAACTCGGTGGTGCTGTTTGAATACAAGGACAAGAACGGCAAGCTGGTGAAGGCCTCGGCCCACGCCGACCGTAACGGTTTCTTCTTTGTCACGGATCGCACCAAGCTGGCCGAAGGGGCCGGCTATCCCAACAAGCCCACCGCCCTGATCGGCGCCTGGCCCTTTGTCGAAGGCATCACCTGGGCCTCGGGTTTCGACCTGAAAACCGGCCGCCCCATGGAAAAGGGCAATCGTCCACCGGCACCCACGGATGGCGCCGACAAGGGGGATTCCGTTTTCGTGTCCCCGCCTTTCCTAGGCGGCACCAACTGGCAGCCCATGTCCTACAGCCCCAAGACCGGCCTGTTCTACATTCCGGCCAACCACTGGGCCATGGACTACTGGACCGAAAAGCTGACCTACAAGGCCGGTTCCGCTTATCTGGGTCAGGGCTTCCGCATCAAGCGTCTCTATGACGACCACGTCGGCACCCTGCGGGCGATTGATCCGAAGAACGGCAAGATCGTCTGGGAACACAAAGAGAAATTCCCCCTCTGGGCCGGTACCCTCACCACCGCCGGCGGCCTGCTGATTACCGGTACCTCTGACGGCTACGTGAAAGCTTTCGATGCCCAGAACGGCAAGGAACTCTGGAAATTCCAGACCGGTTCCGGCGTGGTGTCAGTGCCCATCACTTGGGAACAGGATGGCGAGCAGTACATCGGCATCTCTTCCGGCTACGGCGGTGCGGTTCCCCTCTGGGGCGGCGACATGGCCGAGCTGACCAAGCAGGTTACCCAGGGCGGTTCCTTCTGGGTGTTCAAGCTGCCCAAGGTCGCGGCACGCTGATCCTTGATTCACCCCGGAACGGCGCCCTCCCCCTTTTGCCGTTCCGGGTTTTTCAGGGATACCCCATGAACATACTTTCATTTTCCCGGTTCATCCTGCTGGGTGGACTGCTCTGGCTCTCTGTCGCCCAGGGCCAGGAAGTTGCGCCCGGCGAACCGCTGGTCATCAACGGCTGCCCCATCTGGCCCTACACCCGCTGCCCCGGTGCCGACCTGCGTCACGCCGACTTGGCGGGCAAGGATTTGGCCGGTGCCGATTTGCGCGGCGCCAACCTGACCCGGGCCGATCTGCGTGGTGCCAATCTGGCCGGTGCCTGGCTGGATGATGCCGATCTCACCGGCGCCCGCCTCAGCAAAGCCAGTGCACCGGCGGCCCATTTCCGCAATGCCCGGCTGATCGCGACGGATTTTGAATTCGCCCGGCTGATGCGCAGCGATTTCAGCGGTGCCGATCTGACCGGGGCCAACCTGGAAGCCGCCCGAGCCAATTTCGCCTGGTTTGCCGATGCCAAACTGATCGGCGCCAATCTGCAGGAAACCAAGTTTGTCTCAGTCAACTTCAGGAATACGCGTATCGAAGGCAGTTTGCTGCGTTACACCATTTTCCCCGACTGTTTTTTCGAGGGCTGCGTAGGCTGCCCCAAGGACTGGTATGGCAATCAATCAGACTAAGCCCGGCAACAGATCGCACCAATACCACCTGCTTCTGCTCACCCTGATCGGGAGCATCGCCCTGCCGTTGCAGGCGGTCGCTATCGAGACGCCCCCTCTGCCAGCGTTGGAGAATCAGGCAGTCGAAACAAATCCCTACCGGGACAAGGCAGACATCATTGCCCCGGGCCGCGCAATCTTCAATCAGAACTGCGCCCGTTGCCACGGTGTGGACGCAGTCGCCAGCGGCACTGGCGCCATGCCGGCACCGGACCTGCGCCGGCTAGGCAGCTACTGCCGACGTCTCACCGACGAAAAATGGCGCAGCCGCTGCCGCGACGACACCGATGCCTATTTCCTCAAGTCCGCCCTCAAGGGCAAGACCATCGTCGGCATCGAACACATGCCGGCCTGGGAAGGCGTCCTCAGTAGGGAATCGCTCTGGGCGATACGTACTTACCTGGAATCCCGGGGCGGCCCACCCCGCTGACGATTTCTCCGCTCCACCATCAAACAGGCCCCTTCGCCGAAACGGCGAAGGGGCCTGTCGAGGAATCCTGCAAAAACGAACTGATTTATTTCAAAGCCAGAATCCAGGCCACCAGT
Source organism: Rhodocyclaceae bacterium (assembly GCA_036504515.1). Classification (GTDB taxonomy): domain Bacteria; phylum Pseudomonadota; class Gammaproteobacteria; order Burkholderiales; family Rhodocyclaceae; genus AWTP1-18. The sequence goes on along the minus strand of DASXVA010000007.1, from coordinate 268,365 downwards.
TTCTTGGTATCAGCTTCGTTGATGGCCACCGCATTGGGGGGCATGGCCAGACCGCTGACCTTGTCCTTCCAGTGGCTACCATAGGGGTTGGAGCCCTGCTGTACGGTTTTCACCAGCGTATCCGCTGCCTTCTTGTCACCCTTGTAGCGCTTGGCAACGTCCTGCCAGGCGGGGCCAATGGGGGCCATGCCATTGGGGCCGGGCTTGCCGGATTCAATACTGTGACAGGTGAAGCAGCCGGCGGCGGATGCCAGCTTGGACATCTTGGCATCGAGGGCATCATCGGCCAGGGCAACCTGGGTCACGGGGAGAAGAGCAAGGACACAGAGCAGCTTGCGGGGGGAAAACATGGTCAATCTCCTTTATAGAAACAAAAACGCAAAACGCCGGTCGGGCATCAGCCGAACCGGCGCAAGACCCATGCCCGCAATCAGGGCATGGGTAAGGGCAGCAGGAATCCTGATCAGGACTTGTGCAGTTTGAAGACCCACACGGAACCACCCTGTTCGAGGAAGTTCACGCGCTTGGCCACATCGCCGCCCCAAAGAGGAACCGCACCACCCCAACCAGACACCACGGAGATGTACTGTTCGCCGTCTTGTTCCCAAGTCACAGGAGGAGCAACAACGCCGGAGCCGGTCTGGAAGGACCACAGTTCCTTACCGGTCTTGGCATCAACCGCCTTCAGGAAGCCTTCAGGCGTTCCGTAGAACACCAGGCCGCCAGCCGTGGCCAGCACACCACCCCAGAGAGGCGCGTAGTTCTTGTTTTCCCAGACGATCTTGCCGGTGGCCGGATCCATCGCCCGCATCACGCCGATGTGATCTTCGTGGGTAGCCTTGATGGTGAAGCCGGCACCCAGGTAAGCAGCGCCCTTCTTGTAGGACACAGGCTCGTTCCAGATATCCATGCCCCATTCATTGGCGGGCACATAGAAATAGCCGGTCTTGGGGCTGTAGGCCATGGGCATCTGGTTCTTGCCGCCGAGGAAGGAAGGGGCGGAGAACACAGTAGTGCCCTTTTTGCCGTCAGCACCCGCGGAAGGATCGCCAGGACGATTGCTATCCACATAGTTGGGACGACCGGTCTTCAGGTCGATACTGGTGGCCCAGGTGATTTCCTTGACGAAGGGGAAGGCATTGACGAGCTTGCCGTTGGTCCGGTCGAGCACATAGAAGAAGCCGTTACGGTCGGCCTTGCCGCCAGCCTTGATGACCTTGCCGTCTTTACCCTTGAAGTCGAAGGAGATCAGTTCGTTCACACCGTCGAAGTCCCAACCGTCATGGGGAGTCGTCTGATAGTGCCAGACGATCTTGCCGGTATCGGGGTCAATGGCCACGGTGGAAGCGGAGAACAGATTGTCGCCGGGGCGCAGATGGCTGTTCCAGGGAGCGGGGTTACCGGTACCAGCGAAGATCAGGTTGGTTTCAGGATCGTAGGTAACGCCGTTCCAGGTAGCAGCACCGCCGGTCTTCCACAGATCGCCGGTCCAGGTGGCGTTGGTGGTGCCGGAGATACCGTTTTCAACCTTGTTGCCATCCTTGTCCACCTTGTAGCCCATATGGCCTTCCACGGTGGGACGGGTCCAGATCAGCTTGCCGGTCTTGGGATCCCGGGCGTCGATGCGGCCAACGGCGCCGAACTCGCCACCGGAGATACCGGTAATGACCATGCCCTTGACGATCTGGGGTGCAGCAGAGGCAGAGTAGCCGGCAGCGTAGTCATCCAGCTTTTCCTTCCAGACCACCTTGCCGGTTTCCTTGTTCATGGCCACCAGTTGCGCATCCAGGGTAGCGAAGATCACCAGGTCGCCATAGATGGCAGCACCGCGGTTAACCACGTCACAGCAGGGCATGATGCCGTCGGGCAGGCGGTGTTCGTACTTCCACAGCTTCTTGCCGGTCTTGGCATCCAGGGCAAAGAGGCGGCTGTAGGAGGCTGTTACATACATCTTGCCGTCAAAGATGATGGGCTGGGATTCCTGGCCGCGCTGTTTTTCACCACCGAAGGAAAAGGACCAGGCAGGCACCAGATTCTTGACTGTTTTGGTATTGACCGCTGTCAGTTCGCTAAAGCGTTGTCCCTGGGTACCCAGGCCGAAGCTGAGCACGTCGCCAGTTGTCTTGGCATCGTTGACGATGTCCGCATTGGTCACTTCTTTTGCCTGGGCCTGGCCGAGACCCATCAGGGCAGCAGCGACCAGGGTCAGGGCAAAAGCTTTGCGCCCGGTTTTATTTACCTGTTTCATTCTCAAATGCCTCCTTGGTTATAGGTTTGTTTCTGTGAAGCCAACTCAAAAAAGCAAGCACATTTCATCGGGACCAGCCATGAGCCAAACGCTCACTGCATGAGGCCGAACCCAGCGAAAGCTCGATCTGAATCAAACCAAGCGCTGTCGTTTTTGAATCAGCTTCTACGACGCGGCCCCACACCCTGACGCCGCTCCGTCGTCTCCCTAATCGCAAAGCCCATGCCAGGAATAATTCCCGGAATATCCAGGCAACCTTAAATAGTTTCTGCTTCAAATATCGCCACATGCTCCAAGCTGCAACACTCAAAAAACTGGAGCAACTGCTGCAACACCCGGTTCTGGACCCAATGAAGGGTTTCGGCAAAAGGGCACGAAGCTTGCAAATACCTTTCATACAAAACCGGCCCCAAGGCCGGGAACAAAAAGACCGGAGGGGTCATGAAGGCAAGAGATACGCTGACAGTCGTCGGGCTATTGCTCGTCTGGCTGATGGCCGGAACAGCAGCGGGGGCAACAGCGGAGTCCACCACGGACCCCCTGGACTCGCCGCGCTGGGCCGATATGCGCAAGCAGTTCTTCGTCAACGCCAAGGTGGTTTTCGATGACCGCATCAAGGTCATCGCCCCCGAGGTAGCCGAAGACCCTCTCAACGTTCCCATCACCGTCGATGCAAGCGCCCTCGGCAAGGTGCAGTCGGTGCTGGTTTTCGCCGACTTCAATCCCATCCTTCACGCCCTCAGCTTTACCCCCCAGGCAGCCAGCGCCTACCTAGGCTTTCGCCTCAAGTTGCAGCAGTCCTCTCCGGTTCGGGCCGCAGTGAAAACCGCCGATGGCGTCTGGCATGTGGGTGGCACCATCGTCACCACCACCGGCGGCGGCTGTACTGTGCCCTCCACCGGAAGCGCATCGCCGGAATGGCAGCAGCGGCTGGGTGAGGTCAATGGGCGCATCTGGGAACAGGAGCAAGGCGAGCGCCTTCGCCTGCGCATCATCCATCCCATGGACACCGGACTGTCCGGCACCACGCCGGCCTTCTTCCTGCAGCAGATTCAAATTACCGATGCTGATGGAACCCCCTTGATGAAAATCGAGCCCCACGAGCCCGTGTCGGAAAATCCGGTCTTCACTTTGCGCTTGCCCAATACAGGCAACAGCGGCAAACGGCTTCAGGTGCAAGGGCGGGACAACAACGGCAATCACTTCGACAGTTGGGTGGAGCAATGAACCGGATTCCCCTCTTCGCCTTGCTGCTGTGGGCCACCTTGCTGGTGGCCGCAGACTTTGATTACCACCTCAAGCCCCGGCAGATTGCGCCCGGCACCTACGTACTAGAAGGCCGCAATGAGGATTTCAATTTTGATAACGGCGGCAACATCGTCAACACCGGCTTCATCGTCACTGAAGCCGGTGTCGTGGTGATCGACAGCGGCCCCTCCCTACGTTACGGCGAACAATTGCGACGAGCCATCACGGCCATCACCGACCAACCGGTGGTGCGCGTATTCAACACCCACGCGCACCCGGACCACTTCCTTGGCAACCAGGCTTTTCCTGCCGACACGATTTACGCACCGGCCATGGCGCGGGAACAGATGGCGCGGGAAGGCAATGCCTTTGCCGAGAACATGTACCGCCTCAACGGTGACTGGATGAAGGGCACCGAAGTGCAATTGCCGACGCACAACGTTACCGCCGGCAGGTTCACCCTGGGTAGCCACGAACTGGAAATCCTGATGCTCGCCGGTCACAGCAACAGCGACTTGGTGATCTACGACCGCAGTACCGGTGTACTTTTTGCCAGCGACCTTGTCTTCAACAACCGGGCGCCAACCACACCCCATGCCAATCTGGATAAGTGGCTTGCTTCCCTTGACCAGTTGGAAGCCTTGACCAGGGAAACGGGTTTTACCCGACTAGTACCCGGCCACGGGGCGGTGAGCAGCGATGCAGCGCCCACCCGCCAGACCCGGCACTATCTGCAATGGCTGCAAAACACGGTTCAGCAAGGGGCGGAGCAAGGGGAAGACATGAACGAGGTCATGGCCCATCCCAAACCGGCTGAGTTCGGCAGCATGGCCGTTATCGCCGCAGAGTTCCGCCGCTCTGTGGGTCACCTGTTTCCTGCCGCAGAACAAGCGGCCCTGAAACGACATTGAGACCCGCCATGCTCCAGGTCCGCGCCAATCCCCTGCTCTTTTCCGTACTGGCTCACAGCCTGTTACTGGTCTTGCCCTTGGCGGCCATGAAGCCTCATCTGCCCGCCCTGCCCGTCACCATGACCGTGAGCCTGATGCCGGCATCCGCAGAGATCGCCAAGGCCGCCCTGGCTGCCGTCAAAGCGACGGCCCTGACAGTACCGCAGGCCGTAACGCAGCCCTCCATCATCAGCACCAGCAAGCGCGAAATGCCGGCCCGTGTAACAACGATGACGGACCGGGGGCCAACACCAAGTTCAGAGGTTGCGACAGCGACGACTACGGTGACAAGCAGTCCCAGTACGACCTCCCAGACAACAGCACCGGTAGCCGCCCCCGCAGCAGCCAAAGCTGCGGACAGCAATGCCCTGGCTCTTTACGGTCAAGCCCTCAGCGAATTGTTTGCCCGGCAGCAGCGCTATCCCCGTCTGGCAGAAATGCGCGGCTGGGAAGGTGATGTCTTGCTGCAGCTTCGCATTGCCCGCAAAGGGGCCTTGCTCGACGTACAGGTCAGCCATTCCAGCGGCTTTGACATCCTGGACCGCAGTGCGATGCAGCTGGTTCAAGGCAGCCCCTTGCCCCCGTTGCCCGCCGCTCTGGGCCAGGGCGGGGATGACGAGTTGAAGATCACTGTGCCCATCCATTACCGCTTGAGTCGACGGACATCATGAAACTGCGCACCCTGAGTTTCAAAACCCGTATCAGTCTGCTATGCACCGCCCTGGCAGCGGTCCTGCTGCTAGCTCTTGGTGGCCTGTGGCTGAATCAAACCCGCAACAGCATCCATGAAGAACTCGAAGCCGCCAGTCGTGTTGCCGGTCAATGGCTGGTTGCCCTGGACAAGAAGTCCCTTGCCGACAACCTTGCCATTGACCTGCTGCGAGAGGTAGGCCGGATACGGGCAAATGGCCTTGAAGTGCTTGATGCGGAGGGAACCCTGCGTTACCGCGCGCCGCACTCAAGCTACAAGGCGGGCAGACGGGCGCCGGATTGGTTTACGCACTTGGTGCAACCGGAGTTCTCAACGATTGAATTCCCTCTGGGCACTTTGACCGTGCGGCTGATTCCAGATGCTTCCCGAGCCACGCTGGATGCCTGGGATGACCTGTCAGCCATGGCAGGCTGGGCGGTCGCCTTGCTGGGCTTGCTTTTTCTGGCAACGCGCTATGCCCTCAACCGAACCCTTCACCCGTTGATGGAAGTCATGGCGGCCCTGGACAAAACAGGCTCTGGCCAATTCGCCACCCGCCTGCCTCTTTATCCGATAACGGAACTGCAGCACCTGGCCAAGAGCTTCAACACCATGAACGACCGCCTGGATGCAAGCATCCGCGAGAACGTCCATCTGCAAAGCGAAACTGCCGTGGCCACCCGCATCAACCAACACCTTGAGGATGAGCGTAAAGCCATCGCTCGGGAACTGCATGATGAGCTGGCGCAAGGCATTACCGCAGTACGCGCCTTGGCCGGGGCCATCGCGCGGCAAGGCCGCAACGAAGCCCCCATTCATGGCGCAGCCCAAAGCATTCTTGCGGTCGCCAGTGAGATGCAGTTAGGCATCAAGGCCATTCTGCAAAAGCTGCGACCAACGATGAACAAGGGAGGTCTGGCCCAGTCCATCGAACAACATCTGCTGCGTTGGCAGGTCTTCCACCCGGAGATATCCGTACACCTTGCGCTGCAGGAAGAAGCACTGGATTGCCTGGATGAAGCCCGGGAACACGCCTTGCTGCGCATGGTGCAGGAGGGGCTGACCAATGCGGCACGTCACGCTGAAGCACACCACGTATGGATCGAACTCACAAAGGAAAACGACCACCTCAGCCTGGACCTCAGAGACGATGGCCGTGGCCTGACGCAGCCAGTTGTCTCATCGGATAAATCCGGCTTCGGACTTGCTGGTTTGGAAGAACGTCTAGTCTTGCTCGGTGGCGAGTTGTTACTTCGTTCTGCCCCTGAAGGCGGATTGCACCTTCATGCCAGGCTGCCCCATGCCCTGCCTGCGTCCCCTTCAATGACTTTGATGACTTCTGCGGAGGTTTACCCATGACATCGCACCTGCACAACATTACCGTTCTGCTTGCTGACGACCATTCCCTGGTTCGCCGCGGCTTTTCATTGCTGCTGCAAAGCGCCGGTACCTGCGTACCTCTTGAAGCCAGCAGCGGTGAAGAAGCCCTGCGCCTGTACAGCGCGCACAGCCCTGCTCTGCTGGTGATGGATGTATCCATGCCCGGCATGGGAGGACTGACGGCACTGGAAAGACTCATGACATGGCATCCCCAAGCGCGAGTGCTGATGCTGTCGGCCCACGTAGACCCCGTCACACCACTGCGGGCCTTGCGACTAGGCGCAACCGGTTATATGTCCAAGCAATGTGAGCCGGAAGCTTTTCTGACAGCGGCAGATCAGGTGGCTGCCGGCAAACGCACCATAGACCCAGCCCTGGCTCCAGCGCTCGCCCTGGCACAACTGGGTGACGGCGGCCATCCGGCCGAAAGCCTGACGGACAGGGAGTACGCCGTTTTCCTGCAACTGGCCCAAGGTCGCTCGGTACAGCAAGTCGCCGACGATCTGCATCTTTCCAGCAGCACCGTGGGCACCCATCTTTATCACATCAAGCAAAAGCTGCAAATCAGCAATGGTGCCGAAATGGCCTTGCTTGCGGTACGCAATGGGCTGATTGAAGCCTGAGATAAACACACTCAAGCACATCGGTCTAATGATTTTCATGAGGTGTTTTTGGCAAATCCGGGGATGTGTGATCGGCCCGTGACACCTATCCTGCAAGGGCCTTCTCTTCCGATCCCACACCCACTTCGGAACTATTGTCAGCACTCACCATGAAAATCAAAAGCCTCACAACTCGCCCTACTCCGATTGCACTGCTGGTCATGACAGTCCTCGCGGCACCGCCCCTTCGGGCAGCCGAACTGGAGCTGGATCCCGTTGTCGTCACCGGTAGCCGTAGCGAACACAAGAGCTTTGATCTACCCGCTGCCATTGATGTCGTAGATGCCAACCGTATCGATGCCGCGCAAGCCAAGGTCAATCTTTCCGAAGCACTGTCCGCCATTCCTGGCATCACCGTGTCTAACCGACAAAATTATGCCCAGGACTTACAGATTTCCTCCCGCGGCTTCGGCGCCCGTTCTGCCTTCGGCGTCCGCGGCATCAAGCTGATCACCGACGGCATTCCTGCATCAACGCCCGACGGCCAGGGGCAGGCATCTACCTTCAATCTTGATACGGCGGAACGCATCGAAGTCCTGCGCGGTCCTGGCTCTGTGCTTTACGGTAATAACGCCGGTGGCGTCGTCCAGCTTTTCTCCCGAAACCCCGGCAAGGATGCAGCAGTCTCTGCCAACGTCAGTGCCGGCAGCTACGGCAGCGTCAAGGTGGATAGTAGTGCCGAGGGACACGTTGGTGATGTGGGTTATCTTTTTGACGCTTCCGACTTCACCACCGATGGCTACCGCGACCATAGCGCAGCGGATAGGCGTCAAAGCTACGGCAAGCTGTTGGTGCCCATCGGTGGCGATAGTTTGCTTACCCTGATTGGCAGTTCCATGACCCAGAAAGACACTCAGGATCCGCAAGGGCTGAACTGGACGGCTGCAACCGGCAGCCCCCGTAGCGTTAGCCAGACAACGCTGGATTTCAATGTTCGAAAAAGCATTGAGCATCAACAAGCAGGAGCCACCTTTGAACGCAGTATCGGCACCAGCACTTTGTATCTCTCCGCTTATGCAGGTAATCGCCAGGTCACTCAGTATCAATCCATTCCCAAAGCAACCCAGGCTCCGACCACCCAGGCGGGTGGGGTAATTGACTATGACCGTGATTTCACAGGCTTGGCGCTGCGCTGGACCCAGAGAGATGATCTGGCAGGCGGTCTGCTAACCACCACGGCAGGGCTTGATATCGATCGCGCCAGTGATGACCGTAAAGGTTACGAGAATTTCATCGGTAACACGTTGGGCGTAAAAGGTGCGTTGCGTCGCAGTGAAACCGATGCGGTCACCAGTACCGACCCCTACCTGCAAACTGAATGGAAGCGTGGTACTTGGCAGTTTTCCGGCGGCGTTCGGCATAGCAAGGTCAACTTCAAAGTCAGCGACAACTTCCTGAGCAACGGCAACGACAGCGGCACCGTCAGCTACAGCAAGACAACGCCTACCGCCGCAGTGCTCTATCAACTCAATGAGCGGACTAATGTTTATGCCAGTGCTGGACGCGGCTTCGAAGCACCGACCTTCAACGAACTGTTCTATTCCGGCCCTGGCGGCACTTTCAGTTTTAATCTGCAACCGGCGACCAGTCGCCATCTTGAAACTGGCGTGAAGGCTTTGATTGGTGACCGTACCCGGATAAATGCCGCGCTGTACCGTATCGACACGGATAATGAGATCGTCGTCAACAGCAATACCGGTGGAAGATCCGCCTACAAAAATGCCGGCCGTACCCTCCGCACCGGCATTGAAGTTTCTCTTGATACGGCATGGGATGGCGGCTATACCGGCAAGCTGGCGCTCAACTCCTTGTCAGCCACCTATGAAGAGGACTTTGTCAGTAACGGAACCACCGTTACCGCCGGTAAAAAACTCCCTGGCGTCGCAGACTCTTCCATCTTTGCTGAATTGGCGTGGAAAGGCAGTAACGGTCTCTCTGCAGGCCTTGAGTTGTTTGCGCAGGGACGCGTCTATGCAGAAGATACCAATAAGCTTGGCTACGCCCCCGGCTATGCAATTGCCAACTTTCGGATTGGTTCGGAACAGAAATCCGGGCCCTGGTCCCTTCGCGAGTATTTCCGCATCAACAATCTCTTTGACCGTCAATACATCGGCTCCGTCATCGTTGGCGACAGCAACAAGAATTACTACGAACCCTCCCCCGGTCAGAATTGGTTGATCGGTGCCAGCGTTAGATACAGCTACTAAGCAGTTCAACTGTAATTCCTCTCCGCCCCCCCGTCTCAGGCATCACATGCTCACTGCCCTGCCAGCATCGCTGGCGGGTTTTTTTCGGCGCTGGAGGCAAAAGGTATGACGCTTCATCTGGTGCCCGTACCGTGTTACATCTTGAAACAAATTGGAGCAGGTCGCGCTTATTATTTATACATAAATAAAATATATCAAAAATAAATTGCTCCGAAGTACTCATTTTCATAGCATCCAAACCCGCTCCCCGTGCGGCATAAGGCGACTCAGACACACTCTTCCAGCGGACTGGCATGTATTTCGCGAATCAGGCCTACCGTGCCATTTTCTGATGGCAGAGGGAGAAGATCATCCGGGCGATACACCCGGATGTAAATACATCATCTGAGGAGACTATTGATGTCGAAAAAAATCATGGCACTGGCCTTAGCGGCTGCTTCGGGCGCCGCCTTCGCCCAGTCCAACGTAACAATTTACGGCAATGTGGATGTGGGCTGGGTTAATACCGGTGGTAACAGTGGTGCAACAACAGCATCAAGCCGCAATGCCGTGCAAAGTGCCGGCTCACAGAGCTATGTTGGTTTCAAAGGTACCGAAGACCTCGGCAATGGCCTGAAGGCACTATTCGACCTGCAATACCGAATCAGCCCAGATGAAAACGCTGGCCTGACCCAGGCAGGACATCAGTACGTCGGTTTCACTGGCAATTTCGGCACCGCCGTCGCTGGTTATCTGGACGGAATCCGTTACGGCATCTACGGCAAATACAACCCCTTCGGCAATTATTCGATCGGCAACTTCGCTTCGATGACAACGCAGTACGATAGGGCGGCCAATGCTGTTGCCTATATTTCACCAGCCATGAACGGTTTCACCCTGGTTCTCGCGACAGCGACCAACACCCAGGGGGCTGAGGGCTCCATCAACAGTTGGCACGTGCCTGCAGGCGCAAGTGGCGGCAACAGGGGTGATGATCGGCTCTTCTCGGCCAACCTCCAGTACGCCAACGGCCCCCTGAACGCCGACCTCGACTATGAAACGACGAAGGCAGTCGGTTATGCCAACAGCCGACTCTATGTCATCACTACCGGGGCATCCTACGACTTAGGTCCGGTCAAGATCGGTGGCGTCTACGACATCATCAAGGGTGACCCCAATTCCCTGATTGGCGGCAATATCGACCTGGATGCCAACAAAGCAGGTTTACAGAATCTTGGCGGACTGGCGGCAGGTCAAAGCTATGACCGTCGCAACTGGTTCCTCGGCGCAACAGTACCGCTCGGCAGATTCAACCTGCTGGGCAGTTACGGCAAGGTTCAGGATCGCACATTAAGCAGCGCAAATGCCAGCAAATGGGCCCTCGGTGTTCGCTACGCCCTGTCCAAGCGAACCGACCTGTATGCTGACTACGCGCACATCAAGAACGACAGCAATGCTTCCTACCAGATCAATGCAATGGGCAATTCTGCGGGTTCAAGCAATGGTGTGAATGGTGTTGCCTTTGGTATGAAACACTCGTTCTGAGCAAGATTAGCAACTTGACGCTTATCAGTTCAATAACTTTGCAAGTATGGTTCGCGAAGTTAATGCTGAAAACATCAAGGTGCTATCGATGGCGGCATTGATCCAAAGACGTCTTTTGTATTACTTGTCGCCATCGCTTTTGACTTGTTTTTGTTGTTTGTTTTCTCCTAATTTTGAGCGGTGTCGTTTCGGCACCGCTTTTTTATTTAACTATCGCATCAGGCACAATGAGTACGTTGCTCGCTCACACTCAAAAACCATGAATGATGCTTGGAATGCTCTTTACCGTTTTCTGCTCCCTTGCATGATTGCAATCAGCCTTTGTCCATCAACGGCACAACCTGCCTACCTTGACGCCTATCCAGTTGTATCGGTAACAAGCTCTTTAGCTTCAACCCAGGAAGTATTGCAGGAGGTCATACAGGAAGAAGGATTGACTCCAGGGCAAGTGACCCACATCAGCGACATGATGGCCCGCACAGGACCAGCCCTGGGAAAGCAACAAGGAATTTATCGCGACGCAGTCATTGTCCAGTTCTGCAGTGCGCCGATTGCTTGGTTTATGGCAGAGGAGGACCCTCGCCAGATCAGTCATTGCCCTCTAGCCATCACGCTATACGTTTTACCGAGGCAAGGTGAAACAACTTATATCAGCTACCGCTCTCCCGGGAACGACTCCCCGGCAAAGGTCAAGGCAAGTGAACTCCTGAAAAGAATTGTCTTAACTACCCAGCAAAGGCTCACGACCACTAGTCACCCATAGCGGGCCGATTGCGCGGCAGCTTACCTACAAGCTTCAGAGCGACGCGTGTTGTTAACCACCGATGTAAGACATCTCGATACGCTTGATGGGGATAATTTTTGAACCCATTGGGTGGTTGCCAGCCCGCAATTCAGAATAGCGATCCGTCCGCTGCGCCCATAACTGCCGTAAGGCGGCAGACAACTCAGCATCGTCGACACCGGACCGTAAAATTTCCCGGAGATCAACCCCCTCGTGGGCAAACAGACAGGTGTAAAGCTTACCTTCGGTTGAAAGTCGCAGACGGGTACAGCTACGACAAAAGGCTTGAGTGACAGAGGAAATTACGCCTACTTCCCCGCCTCCGTCCAGATAACGCCAGCGCTGGGCCACCTCCCCGGGCCGCTGAGGCTCCAGAGGCTCCAGAGGGAATTCAGCATTAATCATTTCCAGCACTTGGGCCGATGGCAATACCTGGTCCATGCACCACTGGTTACTTGCACCGACATCCATGAACTCAATGAAACGTGGTGTATGGCCAGACCTTCTGAAATGCCTGCAGATGGGGAGTATCTGGCTTTCGTTTATCCCCTTTTGCAGCACCACATTGATCTTGATGTTGGAGAAGCCAGCGCTTTCTGCTGCTTCAATACCCTCCAGAACCTGAGCAACTGGAAAGCTCACATCATTCATCCGTTGAAAGATGCCGTCATCCAAGGCATCAAGACTGACCGTCAACCGGCCCAGCCCAGCCTCTTTCAAAACCCGCGCCTTCCGCGACAGCAAGGAACCATTCGTGGTTAGCGCCAGATCGATATCCGGTATCCTTGCCAAGGCAGCGACCAAATGCTCCATGCCTCGCCGTAACAAAGGCTCGCCCCCCGTCAGGCGGATTTTATTGACGCCCAGGCCCACCGCGAGGCGCGCAAAGTGCTCGATTTCTTCAAAACTGAGTAAATCGCTCCGGGGTAGATATGGGTAATCGGCATTGAAAACTGCCTTGGGCATGCAGTAGGTACAGCGAAAGTTGCAACGATCCGTAATCGAAATTCGCAAATCCCGCAATTCGCGCCCAAATCTATCCCCCACTACAGTGGAAGGCAATATCAACTCAGGGGCGAATCTATCGTTCATGGCAGTCGTTTCTGGAGGGTTGCGCCATCAGAATATCACTCGCTTCCATCGTGCTGGCAGTTGCTTTTATTTCCCCGTTAAACAGCCTAAAACCACCGTAATTAACATGGTTTCTATACAACACAAAATCCGGCTTGAATTCGAACGTAAGTTGTCCATGCAACTAATAACTTATTGAGATAAATCAATCGTTTTCCCCCCTTGTGTTTTGCTATTGTCTTAAAGTGTGAATAGAATTTTGCATTGCACCATTTCTCGTCATCCACAGGAGTATCCATGTTTAATCTGAACGGTAAAAAAGGACTGGTCGTCGGTATCGCCAACGATCAAAGCATTGCCTACGGTTGTGCCAAAGCCTTCGTTGCTGCTGGTGCCGAAGTTGCGGTTACTTACCTGAACGCTAAAGCCGAATCCCATGTACGTCCTTTGGCAGAGGCATTAAACGCATCCATCATCATGCCGATGGATGTTGAAGTTCCCGGCGAACTTGAAGCCGTTTACGAAGCCATTACCCAGAAATGGGGCAAGCTTGATTTCATCGTTCACTCCATTGCCTTTGCACCCTTGAAGGACTTGCATGGCCGCGTGGTGGACTCCAGTGCTGAAGGCTTCTCCCGTGCAATGAATATCTCTTGTCACTCCTTCATTCGCATGGCGAGACTTGCCGAGCCCTTGATGAACAAGGGCGGCTCCATGATCACCATGAGTTATTACGGTGCCGATGAAGTGATCCAGAACTACGGCATCATGGGCCCGGTCAAGGCGGCCCTCCAGTCTGCTTCCCGTTATTTGGCTTCAGAACTTGGCCCCAAGGGCATTCGCGTCCATGCGATTTCCCCCGGCCCCCTGCTCACTCGTGCCGCCTCCGGCATTGCCGAATTTGACCACCTGATGGAAGAAGCCAAAGCCCGTGCCCCATTGCACAAACTGGTATCCATCGACGACGTAGGCGCCCTCGCCGCCTATTTGGTCAGCGATGCTTCCAAATCCATTACCGGTGGCACCATCTATGTTGATGGTGGCTTCAACATCACCGGAGACTGATCCGCTCCAGCACAGGGGCTTAGCCCCTGTGCTGCATTTCGCTTATTTACCAAGGTCAGCCATGAATACCACCATCGACTACATTGAAAACCGCACGTTTGATGACATCAAGGTCGGCGACACTGCTTCCCTGTCCCGCACACTCAAGCAGGAGGACATTCAATCCTTCGCCATCATGTCCGGCGATATCAGCCCGACCCACCTTGATCCGGAATACGCTAAATCCTTCGCCTTCCGCGAAATCATCGCCCACGGCATGTGGCCTGGCGTTTTATTCACAACGGTCCTTGGTACCGAACTCCCCGGCCCCGGCACCATCTTCATTGACCAAAGCATTCACTTTGCACGGCCGGTCCGCTTGGGCGACACAGTGACGATCACCGTCACTTGCAAGGAAAAATTCGATCACAGCCATCACATTATTTTTGATTGCCGCTGTATCAATCAAGAAGGAGCTGAAGTCATTACCGGCATCGCCGAGGTCAAGGCACCAACCGAAAAGGTTCGCCGGCCCAAGATGGTCATGCCGGAAATCAAGCTGACTCAGACCAAAAAAGCCCGCTACGAGCATCTGCTGGAAATCACCAAGGGACTCGAACCCATCCCCATGGCCGTGGTTCATCCCTGCGACAAGGAATCCCTCGGTGGTGCTCTGATGGCCCGGGATGAAGGACTAATTATCCCTACGCTGATCGGCCCTGAAGCCAAGATTCGCGCCCTGGCCGAGCAAAATGGATTTGATCTGCACGACTGCGTCCTGATCGACGTGCCCCACAGCCACGCTGCCGCCGAACTCTCCGTGGCCATGGCCCGGGAAGGAAAGGTTGAAGCCCTGATGAAAGGCTCTCTGCATACCGATGAGCTGATGGGCGAAGTGGTCTCCCGCAACGGCCTCCGCACCGATCGACGCATCAGTCATGTGTTCCTGATGGACGTTCCGACCTATCCCCGTCCATTGATGATCACCGATGCAGCAGTGAATGTTTCCCCCAGTCTGGAAGACAAAGCCGACATCTGCCAGAACGCTATCGACTTGGCATTGATGCTGAAGATCGAACTGCCCAAGGTCGCAATCCTGGCCGCGGTGGAAACCGTCAATCCCAAGATGCAAGCCACGCTGGATGCTGCCGCCCTGTGCAAAATGGCTGACCGAGGTCAGATCAAGGGCGGCGTACTGGACGGCCCCCTGGCTTTTGACAATGCCATTTCCCTTGTTGCAGCAAAAACCAAGGGCATCAAATCCCCTGTTGCCGGTCAGGCAGACATCCTGCTGATGCCGGACATCGAATCGGGCAATATGGTGGCAAAACAACTGGAATATTTGGCTGATGCCCTTGCCGCCGGCATCGTCCTAGGCACACGCGTACCTATCGTGCTCACCAGTCGCGCTGACACAGCCCGTACCCGGACAGCCTCAACGGCAGTTGCCGTCGTCATGGCCCATGCCCATCGCAAAGCTCTCGCTGGAAAGGGAGTCCTGTAAATGGCAGATGCAATTCTGACCCTCAATGCGGGCTCCTCATCCATCAAGTTCGCCCTCTACGCCAAGACAAATCCCATTTCCCAGCAAGCGGAAATGACCGGACAGATTGACGGCATAGGCGCCAAAGCCCACATCAAGGCTAAAGACAAAGACGGCAACAAGCTTGACGATGTCGACATTCCCCTCACCGGAGATGCCGACAACCAACACCATCAGGCCTTGGAATTTCTCGTGGATTGGCTGCACTCCCACGAAGCTGGCTGGAACATCGTCGGCGTCGGTCATCGCGTCGTGCATGGCGGCTCTATCTACGCAGAGCCCGTACTACTTACCGACCAATGCACCGCCAAACTACGCCAATTCGTACCCCTAGCCCCCCTGCATCAACCCCACAACCTGGACGGCATCGACGCCTTGCATGCCTGCCTCCCCGGCGTACCTCAAGTGGGCTGTTTTGATACCGCATTCCACCGCGCACAGCCAGAAGTCGCACAGCGCTTCGCCCTTCCCCGCAAGATCACCGATGAAGGCGTTCGCCGCTATGGCTTTCATGGTCTTTCTTACGAGTACATTGCCGACACCTTACCGAACTTCATCGGAGAAAAAGCCGACGGCAAGGTCATCGTTGCTCACCTGGGTAATGGCGCATCCTTGTGCGCCATGGAAGGCAGAAAAAGCATCGCCTCCACCATGGGCTTTACCGCCGTAGAAGGCCTGATGATGGGCACTCGCACTGGCAGCATTGATCCCGGCGTATTGCTGTATCTGATGGAATTTCACGACTACGACCTGAAGTCCCTCACCAAGCTGCTCTACAAGGAGTCGGGCTTGCTAGGCGTATCAGGTATTTCTCAAGACATGCGCACTTTGCTCGAGTCCGACGCTCAAGAAGCCAAGGAAGCTGTCGAGTTGTTCTGCTATCGGCTCATCCGGGAAATAGGCTCCCTCACAGCTGCCCTCGGTGGACTGGACGCCTTGGTATTCACCGGCGGCATTGGCGAGCACGCTGCTCCGGTTCGTGCCATCGCCTGTCATAACCTTGCTTGGTTGGGCATTGATTTTGATGAAAAGACCAATACCTCCAACGCCAGGCAAATCTCGAAACAAGGCAGCAAGGTCGATGTACTGGTGATTCCAACCAACGAAGAATGGATGCTAGCCAGGCATACCGTAGAAATCACAGGCTAATAACTCGCTCAAAACAAAAAGCCCTGCCATCAATCCGGCAGGGCTTTTTGTTTTTCTAGCCTTTGATCAAACGAAAGGACAATAAAAAACGACCACCCGAAGGTGGCCGTTCTATTTTCTAAAACTAGCCTCAGCCAGAATTAGAAGGAGTGGTTCACACCAGCCACGAAGCCGCGGGCGCTTGAACCAGCGGTAGGAGTATCGGCCAGAGCAGTGCCCAGAGTTTGGGTACCGCTGTTGCTCACGCGCTGATAGCCAGTGTACAGAGTAGTACGCTTGGACAGGCTGTGCAGGTAAGCCAGGGTCCAGGAGCTAGCGTCGTCGCTAGCAGTGGTGCTACCCTTTTTCAGCTTGGCATAACCGAAGTTGATCTTGCCAGCGGCAGTAACGGGAACCAGAGCAGAAACTTGCCAAGCCTTGTCGTTACCGGAAGTGCCATCAAGCTTGGAGCTTTGATAGGAACCCTTCAGGTTCACAACACCGAAGTCATAGCCGCCACCGATGGCCCATTCGTTGAGGTGGGGAGCACCAGTCACGAGAGCGTTGTTCAGGCCGGCATTAGCAACCACAGCAGACACAACGGCGGGGCCGGCAGTGTAGGTAGCGGAATACAGGTTGGCGGTGTTATCGGAAGTTGTGCCAGTAGTGGCAGTTTCGCTCAGGCGGGCGTGGTTATAAGCCAGCACCAAGCCACCAAACAGGGTGGGAGAAACGTAAGCAACGGCGTTAGAGGCACGGGAGGATTGGCCGATCAGGGAGAAACCAGCGCCTTGACCGTTCAGAGTAGGACCAGCAGCGAAACCACCTTGAACAGAAGCCAGGGGGTTGATGGCAGAACCGTGGAAGGTATTGGAAACAGCAGAGAAGTCATAACCAGCAGTTTGCAGACGGCCACCCAGAACAGTACCGAAGCCGCCAGTTACGCCAACGAATTGCTGACGAGCAGTGGTGCTGGAAGTAGTGCCAGCAGAACCAACGCCAGTGTTGCCATCAACAGCAATACCGTATTCCAGGGTGAACAGAGCCTTCAGGCCATTGCCCAAGTCTTCAGTACCCTTGAAGCCGATACGAGAACCGGACAGGCCGCTGGAGTTGATGGAAGTACGAGTTTCCTTGCCGGAAGCAGAGCCGTTACCGTAGTAAACGTCAGCAACGCCATAAACAGTCACATTGGACTGGGCGAAAGCGGCGGTAGAAGCCAGACCGGCGATAGCCAGAGCGATAATTTTCTTTTGCATGTATTTCTCCTAAAGAGTGTTTGACACAATTTGCAATGACACCACGTGGTCGGTCACTGCAATGTGCGCCTCAGTTATCGAAGCAGGACGAATTATGGCGAGGATATTCAAACTTCGATCAATTCACCGCGCCGGAGACGCCAATCATGTTGCTTGTTTGCAACAAGCCGTGTCTCACTAGCGGGTGAAGGTAATTGCCACAGGAATAGCCGAAGCACTTAATCTCGACGTATGGGCAACACAGCAAGCAAGGTAAGAACGTCTGGAACATCCAGAACGTAAAAAAGCCAAACAGCAAAAACTGTTTGGCTTTTTTAGTATTTGGTTGCGGGGGTAGGATTTGAACCTACGACCTTCGGGTTATGAGCCCGACGAGCTGCCAGACTGCTCCACCCCGCGTCGGAGAGGGGCGAATTATAAGAGATCTTTCTTTATTGTCAAGATAAAGCTGCATTCATTGCAACATTTAGTTCATCGCCGCCGGTGTGCCCGCCTCAGAGGTGGGCAATCAACGAGCTTTCTGACGAGACTCAGTAGCCCATGCTCAGATACTTAAGCTCAGTGTATTCCTCGATCCCGTGATGGGATCCTTCCCGGCCAAGGCCGGAATTCTTTACACCACCAAAGGGAGCCACTTCCGTGGAGATGACGCCGCTATTGATGCCCACCATGCCGTATTCCAGGGCTTCACTGACCCGCCAAACACGACCGATATCACGACTATAGAAATAGGCAGCAAGTCCATACTCCGTTGCATTCGCCTGCTTGACGGCCTCTTCTTCGGTATCGAAGCTAAACAGGGGCGCAACTGGGCCGAAGACTTCTTCCTTCGCAATCCTCATCCCTAATGACATGTTCGTCAGTATTGTCGGCTCATACCAAGTCCGGCCAAGGGCATGTCGGTTACCACCGGAAAGAATCTTGGCGCCCTTGGCAATGGCATCACCAACGAGCAGCTCGACCTTATCAAGGGCAGCTTCATCGATCAGCGGCCCCTGGGTCACCCCGTTATCCAGGCCATTGCCAATCTTCAGTTGTGCCACAGCATGAGCCAGCTTGGCTGCAAACTCGTCATAAACACTGGACTGGACCAGAAACCTATTGGCGCAAACACAGGTTTGGCCACTATTACGGAACTTTGAGGCCATTGCCCCGGCAACAGCGGCATCCAGATCGGCATCATCGAACACAATGAACGGGGCATTGCCTCCGAGCTCCAACGATAGCTTTTTGATGCTTGGCGCGCATTGCGCCATCAGCAAACGGCCCACTTCAGTCGAACCGGTAAAGCTGAGCTTCCGCATGACCGGGCTAGAGGTCAACTCTCCGCCGATGGCGCGGGCATCCCCCGTCACCACGTTAAACACGCCCTTGGGAATGCCGGCTCGCTCAGCCAACTCCGCCAAGGCCAAAGCCGACAGCGGCGTTTGCTCTGCGGGCTTGAGCACCATGGTGCATCCTGCGGCCAAAGCGGGGCCGACCTTGCGGGTAATCATGGCGGAAGGAAAATTCCACGGCGTGATGGCCGCACAGACGCCCACGGGCTCCCGCAGCACAATCAGCTTTCGGTCAGCAAAGGGGGACGGGATTGTTTCACCGTAAATGCGCTTGGCCTCTTCGGCAAACCACTCCAGATAGGAGGCGGCATAGAGGATTTCTCCCTTTGCTTCTGCGAGGGGTTTGCCTTGCTCAAGGGTCATCAACAGGGCCAAGTCATCTTGATGCTCAAGCATCAATTCGAACCAGCACCGCAAAACCCGAGACCGATCTACTGCCTTCAGCCCACGCCAAACCGGAAGCGCGGCTTCTGCGGCGTCAATGGCGCGCCTGGTTTCGGCTGCTCCTGCATTGGGAACAGATGTGACAACTTCACCCGTGGCCGGATTGCTTACCGTGATCGTTTGCCCGTTGTCGGCATCAACCCAGAGGCCGTTGATATAACAGGCTTGGCGTAGCAGTGACTGGTCTTTAATTTGGCTAGTGGCTGTCATGGCGTATCCAGAGTGTGTTTTCAAATATCCAAGGAAACTGATCAAGCTGAGATTCCATGATTTTCTTCAAGGGATTTTGATCTTGTTCTGCTTGAAAGGAATTTTTTCCTGAACAGGGCGACGACTTGGCTAAATTCTTGACCCACCCCCGCTCATGATGTGAAAAATTTTCACATTAAAAAATGAGCAAAGAACCGCATGGTTAAGCAGTAATCAATATAGGGGTCGAAGGTATTGCTGATGGAACCCGCTCAAATGATGAATTAATTTCAACAACTGGGATTCCACCCGACCGCCCTGTAGTACCTCTGTAGTAAGTCGTACCTGAAAAAACCCGGGGGGTTCTGGTAAACGCTGGCTGAGCCTCTTCCCGCCTTTCCTAAGCTTGAAAACAAAAAAGCCGCACCGGAAACCGGAGCGGCTTTTTGTTTGGACTACCTGAGTTACATCAGAACCAATAACGGTTTTGAGGAATTCTGGTAGGCGCGATTGGACTCGAACCAACGACCCCCACCATGTCAAGGTGGTGCTCTAACCAGCTGAGCTACGCGCCTGCAAAAGAGCGGCGCATTCTACCGGAAATGCGCCACACGTCAAGACTAACGAAATAAATCATCAAGCAGAAAGTGCGTCCTTGATTTGTTCCAGGGTGGAAGGATCGTCAATCGTCGTCAAATCGCCGGGGTCACGACCTTCGGCCAAGGCCTGGATTGAACGACGCAGCATCTTGCCGGAACGGGTCTTGGGCAGACCGGTAACGAAGTGAACATGTTTGGGACGAGCGATGGCGCCCAGAATGCCATCCACTGTCTTTTTCACTTCTGCTTCCAGGGCAGCGCGCAGTTCAGGCGTTGCGATCCTGGCGGCATCCTTGACCACGGCAAAAGCTACGGGCTCTTGGCCCTTGAGCTTGTCTTCCACGCCGACCACCGCAACTTCCGCGATGGCAGAGTGAGCCTGTACAGCCTCTTCGATCTCGCGCGTACCCAAACGGTGACCGGCAACATTGATCACGTCATCAGTACGACCGAGGATGTAGATATAGCCTTCGTCATCCTTGATCGCCCAGTCGTAGGACGAATACACCAGCGGATCCTTGAACAAGCTGAAGTAGGTGCTGACAAAACGGTCATCCTGGCCCCAGACGGTGGTCAGGTTGCCGGGGGGTAGCGGAGGAATCACGGCGGCAATACCCTTTTCGTTGGGATTGCACTCAGTGCCATCGTCCCGATAAATCTTCAGGTTATAGCCATAAACGGGGAAGGCGGGGGAGCCGTACTTGATCTTGGTCTTTTCCACGCCGGGGGCAGAGGCAATCATTGGCCAGCCGGTTTCGGTCTGCCAGTAGTTGTCGATGACGGGAACGCCCAGCTCGGTCATGATCCACTCGTGGGTGGGCTGATCCAGAGGCTCGCCCGCCATGAACAGGTGCTTGAGGCTGGAGATGTCGTACTTGTGCATGAAAGCAGGGTCTTGCTTTTTCAGCACGCGCGCCGCTGTCGGCGCGGAGAACATCACATTCACCTTGTACTTCTCAACGATCTGCCACCAGATACCGGGATCGGGGCGCAGAGGTGTGCCTTCATACATCACGGTGGCCATACCGGCAATCAGGGGGCCGTAAATAATGTAGCTGTGACCCACGACCCAACCGATGTCGGAGGTGGAGAAGAAGGTTTCGCCGGGGCCGCCACAATAGATGTGCTTCATGGTGGAAGCCAGAGCTACGGCGTAGCCGCCGGTATCCCGCTGCACGCCCTTGGGCTTGCCAGTGGTACCGGAGGTGTAGAGGATGTAGGAAGGCTCGGAAGACTCCAGCCATTCACAGGGGACATCCGCATCCAGATGCTGTTGGCGCAAGGTGGCGTAATCGACGTCACGACCTTCCACCTTGTTGAATTCCTTGTCCAGACCGCGATCCACCATCAACACCTTGGCGGGTTTGTGCTCGGCCAAATTGATGGCTTCGTCCAGCAGGTGCTTGTAGGGAACGGCCTTGCCGTTACGCATGCCGGCATCGGAAGAGACGATCAGCACGGGCTTCGCATCGTCGATGCGGGTTGCCAGGGAGCCTGAAGCAAAACCGCCGAACACCACCGAGTGGATGGCGCCGATCCGGGCACAGGCCAGGATGGCAAAGGTTGCCTGGGCAATCATGGGCATATAGATCAATACCCGATCACCTTTCTTCACGCCAAGGCTCTTGTAGATGGCAGCAATGCGCATCACTTCGGATTTCAGCTCGGCGAAAGAGTAGGTCTTTTCTTCATTCGTTTCTGTGGAAACGAAGATCAGGGCCGGTGCATCAGGACGTGTAGCAGCGTGGCGGTCCACGGCGTTGTGACACAGGTTGGTCTTGCCACCGACAAACCACTTGGCGAAAGGGGGGCGAGAAAAGTCGCAAACCTGGGTAAAGGGGGTTTGCCAATCTACCAACTGGGCTTGCTCAGTCCAGAAGGCGTCGGGCTGTTCGATGGAACGACGGTAAAAATCCTTGTAGCTCACCATGGTCTCCTCGCGTTTGGCGATGTTGATTTGTAGATGCTGAAATTGTAAACAGCACCTCGGTCGGTGCTGAATTACTGTAATTATCAATTATGAAGGAGAATAGCTTAGAAATAACTTACATCTAAAGGGTTTATTCCCAATTCTCTTGCCGCAACGCAATAAACCAGCAACGAACAGCCGCACCAAGCTATCCACTAAAACCGAAAAGTACATTCCAATTGTTTGGAAGCGAGGTTGGATAGCGTCGATATACTTTCGCGTCCAAACACTGGAGAACAAAACAATATGAAACTGGAAACCATTGCCGTCCATGGCGGCTACTCACCGGATCCCACCACCAAAGCAGTGGCGGTGCCCATTTACCAGACCACGTCCTACGCCTTCGATAGCACTCAGCACGGCGCCGACCTGTTCGACCTGAAGGTAGCGGGCAACATCTACACACGGATCATGAATCCCACCAGCGATGTGCTGGAAAAACGCGTGGCCGAGCTGGAAGGCGGTATCGCAGGACTGGCGCTAGCCTCCGGGCAAGCTGCCATTACCTATGCGATCCAGACCATCGCCGAAGCCGGCGACAACATCATTTCAGCGGCCACCCTTTACGGCGGCACCTACAACCTGTTCGCCCATACCTTCCCCCAGTTCGGCATTGAGGTCCGTTTTGCCGACCATCGCGATCCGGCTTCCTTCGAAAAGCTGATCGATGGCAAAACCAAAGCCATTTACGCAGAAACCATCGGCAACCCTCTGGGCAACATTACTGACATCGCCGCTCTGGCCGAAATTGCCCATCGCAAGGGCATTCCCCTGATTGTGGACAACACCGTGCCCTCCCCTTACCTGTGCCGCCCCATTGAGCACGGTGCCGACATCGTGGTGCACTCCCTGACCAAGTATCTTGGCGGACACGGCAACAGCATCGGCGGCATCATCGTCGATAGCGGAAAATTTCCTTGGGCCGAACACAAAGAGCGCTTCAAACGGCTCAACGAGCCTGACGTGTCCTATCACGGCGTGGTCTATACCGAAGCCCTCGGCCCCGCTGCCTTTATCGGTCGTGCCCGGGTCGTGCCTCTGCGAAACATGGGTGCTGCCATCAGCCCCTTCAATTCATTCCTGATCCTGCAGGGCATTGAAACCCTGGCCCTGCGCATGGATCGGATTACCGAAAACACACGCAAGATTGCCGAGTACCTGCAAGGCCACAAGAAGGTGAAGTGGGTCAACTACGCCGGCCTGCCGACCCATGCCGACCACGCCCTCGCCAAGAAGTATCTGGGCGGGAAGCCTTCCGGCATTTTGACCTTTGGTGTTGAAGGCGGCTCTGCGGCCGGTGGTCGTTTCCAGGACGCCTTGCAGCTATTTACCCGCTTGGTAAATATCGGCGATGCCAAGTCCCTGGCTTGCCATCCCGCCTCTACCACCCACCGCCAGCTGTCTCCTGCGGAGTTGATCAAGGCAGGTGTGACGGAAGATACCGTGCGTCTATCCATCGGCATTGAGCACATCGACGACCTGATCGCCGATCTGGAACAGGCCCTCGCAGCGGCTTAATGTCCCAAGGGGAATGGCCGCAACGGCTATTCCCCCTTTCAGCGAATCAACCCTCTATCGCAGCAAGCAGTTTCGGTTCATCAAACAATGAGTTTATGACGACCTGACGCACGTCGTTCCGATCCGGCAGCACATAGAGCAATGGGGTAATCACCTCTTCAAAAATCCCCCGCAGCCCCCGCGCACCCACCTTGTACTCCACCGCCAGTTCGGCAATCTGCTCAAACACCAAGGGCTTGATGAGCAAATCGACGCCTTCGTGCTTCAGGATTTCCTGAAACTGCTTATAGATGGAGTTCTTAGGCTCGGTCATCACCCGGACCAGCACCTCTTTCGACAAGGCATGGAAGCGAGTGACGATGGGCAATCGACCGACAAACTCAGGGATCAAACCGAAGGTAAAAAGATCCGTTGGTTTGATACGGGCCGTCAGCCTTTCCAGGATCTGCTGATTGTCGCTGTCAGAGATGGACAGAAAACCGAAGTCGCCGGACTTGGAAGTGATTTTCTCCAGGCCAACAAATGCACCACCACAGATAAAAAGAATGTTGGTTGTGTCGATGAATTGATCGACGCCCAGTTTTACCCGGGCCCCCTCCATGATTTTCAGCAAGGCATGTTGCACCCGGTCCCCGGAGGTGCTGTGATCGCCGTTGTCGGCAGACTTTAATTTGTCGATTTCATCAATGAAAATGATGCCGTTCTGGGCTTTTTGAACATTGCCCTCAGCCTTGTCCACCAAGCGGAGCAGGACGGCCTCAACTTCCTCATTCACATATTTCGTTTGCGCCAGAGAAGTCGCGTCCGCCGTGACGAAGGGGACGGAAAGCGCTTTGGCCAGGGTTTCACACAGCAGGGTTTTCCCCGTGCCGGTAGGGCCGATCAGCAGCACATTGCTTTTGGAAAACTCGAGGGCACCCGTTCGGGCGTTTGCCAGCTTCTTGTAGTGGATATAAATCGCCACCGCCAGAATTTTCTTCGCCTCATCCTGCCCCACCACATACTGGTCAAGATAACTCACCAAGGAGCTCGGGGTCAGGCGTTGTTTACCTGTGCTGGTCAGTGGATCTTTTAAACCTTCCATACCGTCTTTCCCCGCAGTTGATTCGGCAACATCTTGATAGTGCACATGAAGGGCAACTTTACCGGAGAAGCCCCCTACCCCGCATTTCGATGCATGACGTACTTTAACTTTGCGCCCAAACCCGTTGCAGGGGGTTCCGTTTCCAATCACGACTAATGGAAACCAAGACATCACCACTTAACCGCGCAAAATGGAAAACCAAAAAACAAAGGCCGGGAAACCCGGCCTTTGTTTCATCCAAACTTCAGTGCTTATTTGAAGGGATGGCGCAGAACGATGGTTTCTTCCCGATCAGGACCGGTAGAGATCATGTCCACGGGCACTGCACAGACTTCTTCGATGCGCTTGATATAGGCACGGGCAGCAGCTGGCAAACCATCCAGTTGCTTCACGCCAACAGTGCTGTCCTTCCAGCCCGGCAGGGTTTCGTAAATCGGCTCGCAGCAGGCAAGGTCATCAGCACCTACGGGGAGAATGTCGGAAACAGCGCCATTGATCTTGTAGCCGGTGCAGATTTTCAGTTCTTCCACGCCGTCCAGCACATCGAGCTTGGTCAGGCACAGACCGGATACACCGTTGATCTGGATGGAACGCTTGAGGGCCGCCGCATCGAACCAGCCGCAACGACGGGCACGGCCAGTGGTCGCACCGAACTCATGCCCCTTGGTGGCCATATGCTTGCCAACGGGATCCTGCTTGTCGATGGCGTCGTAAAGCTCGGTAGGGAAAGGGCCGCTACCAACGCGGGTGGTATAGGCCTTCGTGATCCCCAGTACATAGTGCAACATGCCGGGACCAACACCAGCACCGGCGGCGGCAGCGCCGGCCACACAGTTGCTGGAAGTCACGAAGGGATAGGTACCGTGGTCGATGTCGAGCAAAGTCCCTTGGGCGCCTTCAAACAGCAGGTTGGCGCCTTCCTTATGGTCATCGTAGAGAGCACGGGGCACATCTGCAATCATCTTGACCAGACGGGGAGCGATTGCCATCGTGTCGTCGTAGGTCTTTTGGAAGTCCACCGGCTCAGCGCCGTGATACTTGGTCAGGACAAAGTTGTGATATTCCAGCAGTTCGGCCAGTTTTTCGGCAAAGCGCTTGGGCTTGGTCAGATCCTGCAGACGAATGGCGCGACGGGCTACCTTGTCTTCGTAAGCCGGGCCAATGCCACGGCCAGTGGTGCCGATCTTGTTGATGCCCTTGGCGGACTCTCGTGCCTGATCGATGGCCTGGTGATAAGGCAGGATCAGGGGACAGGCTTCAGAAATTTTGATGCGGGACTCGGCATCAATGCCGGCAGCCTTGAGCTCGTCCAGTTCCTTGATCAGCGCCTCGGGGGACAGCACCACACCGTTACCGATATAGCAGGTCACACCTTCCCGCAGGATGCCCGACGGCACCAAATGCAGCACGGTTTTCTTACCACCGATGACCAGCGTGTGGCCAGCGTTATGACCGCCTTGAAAGCGCACAACACCTTGGGAGTGGTCGGTCAGCCAGTCGACGATCTTGCCTTTGCCTTCATCGCCCCACTGGGTACCGATCACAACTACATTACGGGCATTTGCCATATCAAATTCCTTTTAAACCTTTCGGTTAATCCTTCAGTTTTCTTCAAGTGCTTCAATGATCCATTGACCGTCACGCAGGGAAAGTTTCCTGTCGCAACCAGTCTCGCTCCAGGTGCCTTCATGGCCAGGCAAGGCCATGACCACGATTTCACCTGCAACACGTAATTTGCTGACTTCCGCATGAAGTCTGTCATCTTCCGGCCAAGGCGCAAGGATAGCGCCGGTGGCCTTGGCTTTGGGTGCCAGCCTGACCAGTTCCCGCAAGTCGATGGAAAACCCGGTAGCAGGTCTTCCTCGCCCCCAGGCTTGCCCGACCTTATCGTAACGGCCACCCAAGGCAACAGCCGCAGCGCTACCGTCGCAGTAGGCCGCGAAAACGATACCGCTGTGATAGTGATAACCGCGCAGGTCGGCCAAGTCAAAACTGATCGGTAATCCGGCCAGAGAGTCAGCCAGGCGCTCCAAGTCATCCAATTGAGGACTGACGCTGGCAGGCAGAATCTGACGAGCCCGGGTCAGCACGTCGCGACCGCCGTAAAGATTAGGCAGCGCCAACAGTGCGGAGCGAGCAGGCTCGGGAGTTGCGGCAAGTTTGATCTGTAAGGAAGGCAAATCCTTGGCTTGCAACAGGGCGAACAATTCTTCTTCTGCTTCGACATCAAGCCCAGCAGCAGCCGTCAAGGTGCGGAAAAGCCCCACATGACCCACGTCTATGCGCAGCTTGTTCAAGCCTGTCAGAGCGAGCGCATCGGCCAGCAGACGAACGATTTCAATATCGGCCTCGACACCGCTATGGCCATAAAGCTCGGCACCGATCTGCATCGGCTCGCGACTGGCATTAAAGCCGGCAGGCAAGGTGTGCAACACGCTGCCGCAATAGCTGAGGCGGGTCACACCCTTGCGCCCAAGCAGATGGGCATCAATTCGAGCGACCTGGGGCGTGATGTCGGCACGAACCCCCATGGTGCGGCCCGACAACTGGTCCACCAATTTGAAGGTACGCAAATCCAGGTCGCGGCCACTGCCAGTAAGCAGGGACTCCACATACTCGAGCAAAGGGGGCACCACGAACTCATAGCCGTGGGAGGTAAAAGCATCCAGCAGACGGCGGCGCAAGGCCTCCAGTTGCCGAGCTTCGAGGGGCAAAATATCCTCGATGGCCTCGGGCAATATCCAGCGCATCATTGGCAAATCCAGAGCAATAGCAAACCGATGATCATGGAGGACAGGCCCATGAAGCGAAGCTGTCCATCTTTGAATTCGATTACGCGACGAAAGGTCTCGCGCCAGACCTTCGGCGCAAGAAAAGGCATCATGCCTTCAACGACCAGCATCAGGCCGAGGGCCAGAAAAAAAGTGGTGCCCATGGTGAGGTTTGTTACTTACCTTTGCCTGAATTCTTCAAGTATTTGAAGAAATCGGAATTAGGTTCCACCACGATCACATCACTCTTGCTCTTGAAGCTGGCGCGATAGGCCTCCATGCTACGCAGGAAGGCATAGAACTCGGGGTTCTTGCCCATGGCCTGACCGTAAATGGCAGCCGCTTTGGCATCACCAGCACCCTTGATTTTCTGGGCTTCGCGGTAGGCCTCGGCAACAATCACTTCCCGCTGACGGTCAGCATCCGCCTTGATCTTTTCAGCTTCGGCACCACCGGTAGAACGCAGTTCATTAGCAACCCGCTTCCGTTCCGTTTCCATCCGGCGATAGACGGACTCGGAAACCTCTTGAGGGAAGTCCACCCGTTTCAACCGTACATCCACAATCTGCACGCCCATCGTTCGCGCATCGGCATCGGCCTTCTTCAGCACTTCGGACATGATCTTTTCGCGCTCGCCGGACACCACATCATGCACGGTACGCTTGCCGAACTCTTCCCGCAGGCCAGAGTTCACCGTTTGAGCCAGGCGGGTACGCGCCAGTTGTTCGTCGCCACTGACGGAAACGTAGTACTGCTTCACATCATGGATACGCCATTTGACAAAGGAGTCCACCAGTACTGGCTTTTTCTCGGCAGTGAGAAACCGCTCGGGCTCGGGGGAGTCCATGGTCAGGATGCGCTTATCGAAGAAACGCACGTTCTGGATCAAAGGCCACTTGAATGCCAAACCTGGTTCGGAGATCACTTCGCGGACTTCCCCCAACTGGAAGATGATGGCGAACTGGCGTTGATCCACCGTAAATACGGTGGCGGCAAAAATTACCAATAGTCCGAACAGGCCAGAGAGGACGAGAGAAAGAGTGCGGTTCATTAACGATCTCCTCGTTCGCGGGAGGAGCGCAAGGTTTCGCGGGAACGGTAATCACCACTGCGCTCAACAGAGGGCAGTTTTTCCAGTTGCGGAGGCGATTCGTTGGGGATGGCAGTCACAGGGCTATTACTGCGAGCGGCAGCAGCATTACTATCAACAGTAGCGGCGCCAGTTTGTGCTCCAGCAGCTTGCATCAGCTTGTCCAAAGGCAAGTAAAGCAGATTGCCCTGACCCTTGGCATCAACCATGACCTTGCTGGTACTGGAATAAATCTGTTGCAGTGTTTCCAGATAGAGACGACTACGCGTGACTTCCGGCGCTTTGCTGTACTCGGCGAGCAGTTGGCTGAAGCGGGAAGCATCACCTTCCGCCATGGCAATAAGACGACTCTTGTAACCTTCTGCTTCTTCCATCAAGCGGGCGGCCGTACCCTTGGCCTTGGGAATGACGTCATTGGCGTAGGCCTGACCTTCATTCTTCTGCCGCTCCCTGTCCTGGCCTGCTTTGACCGCATCGTCAAAGGCGGCTTGTACCTGCTCGGGAGGCTGCGTGCTCTGCATGGTGACGGAACGCACCTGAACACCGGTGTCGTAGCGGTCAAGAATATCTTGCATCAGCTTATTGGTGTTGGCGGCAATGACATCACGGCCTTCATACAGCACGTAATCCATTTTGTTCTTGCCCACCACTTCACGAATGGCCGTTTCGGCTGCCTGGATCACCGCATCGTCGGGATTACGATTCTCAAAAACATATTTGACGGGATCCTTGAGCAAGTACTGCACGGCAAACTGCACACTGACGATGTTTTCATCATCCGTCAGCATCAGAGCTTCTTTCAGCACCTTGTTCTTTTCAGCGCCGCGGTAACCGACTTCCACCGTACGTACGCCGGAAAGATTGACCACCTCATGGCTCTGTACAGGCCAGGGCAAGCGCCAGCGCAAGCCAGGGTCAGTGGTTTCTTTGTAGCGGCCGAACTGCAATACGATGCCGCGCTGGCTGGCATCCACAATGTAAAACCCGCTGGCAAGCCAGATCAGCAGCACCACACCCGCCAACAGACCAACACCACCACCAAACTGGCGCGGCGTCAGGCTGGGAGGGGCAGAAAACCCACCATTGTTGCCGTTGTCACCACCACCCGTTTTTTTGCCAAAGGCTCCCGACAAACGGCGATTGAAATCACGCCAGAGCTCTTCAAGATCGGGGGGACCGTCGCCCTTGTTGCCGGGCTGCTTATCGTCCGAGCTGGGTTTGTTGCCCCAACCGTGGTCGTTCAAGGACATGAGTATTCCGGCGATCATTGGTTTTCTGGCTGATAAGGTTGGGTTGAGATATCGGTCTCTGGGGCAGGTATCCGATGGGCTAAAGCAATTTCGGCCAGAGCCCCGCGCAATAGATCAAGACCGACTCCGGTTTTGGCACTGACACGAATACGATCAATTTTACCATGGGCAATCCCGGCATCCGACGCAACCGGCACAGCTGCGTCACTCTCAGGGGCAACCTCGCCCCCGGGCTCACGATCCAAGCCTGGTGAGACTCCTGTTGCATCAATTTTGTTCCACACCAGAATCTGGGGGACACTGCCAGCGCCGATTTCGGCCAAAACACTGGTCACCGCCTGAATTTGCTGGTCCCGATCGGCACTTGCCGAATCCACAACGTGTAATAGCAAGTCTGCCTGAGCAGTTTCTTCCAGCGTTGCATGAAACGACGCCACCAGATCGTGGGGCAAATCCCGAATGAAACCAACCGTGTCTGATAGAACGATTTGCCCTGCACCTTCGATATAAAGTCGGCGAGAGGTGGTATCCAGGGTCGCAAACAGCTGATCGGCCGCATAGGCACCTGCCTTGGTCAGCGCATTGAATAGCGTGGACTTCCCCGCATTGGTGTAACCCACCAGGGAGACAGACAGTACATCACCCCGGCTGCGGGAACGACGCCGCACAGCCCGCTGGCGCTCATGAAGCTTGAGCTTTTCCTTGAGCATCGCCACGCGCTTGCCGAGCAAGCGACGGTCAGTTTCCAACTGGGTTTCACCCGGGCCCCGCAAGCCGATACCGCCCTTTTGGCGCTCAAGGTGAGTCCAGCCCCGAACCAGCCGGGTTGCCAGATGCTGTAGCTGGGCAAGTTCCACCTGCAACTTGCCTTCATGGCTACGGGCGCGCAGAGCAAAGATGTCAAGAATCAGGCTGGTGCGATCAATCACCCGCCGCTGCAGTTTTTTTTCCAGGTTCCGCTGCTGGCCAGGAGCCAATTCGTGATTGAAGAGGACGATATCGGCATCATGCAACTGCACAGCCTCCGCCACTTCATCAACCTTGCCTTTACCTGCATAGAGGGCGGCATCAGGACTGCTACGCTTGCCGCCAATGACGGCAATGGGCTCAGCGCCAGCACTGGTCACCAGAAGTTTGAACTCTTCCAGACGCTCGGCGTAATCGCCGTCGCCAAAATCCAACTGAACAAGGATTGCTCCGGTACGACCACCGGAGTGGGTTGCGGGCCGGTCAAACAAGCGCTTGACCTGATCCGCAGAAGAAAGAAGCCATTGTTACTCGTCGCTGCCTTCCTGGCTGAAATTGACCGGACGAGCAGGCACAACGGTAGAAATCGCATGCTTGTACACCATCTGGGTAACGGTGTTCTTCAACAGCACGACGTATTGATCAAAGGACTCCACTTGCCCCTGAAGTTTGATGCCATTTACCAGGTAAATAGACACCGGAATATGCTCGCGACGAAGCGTGTTCAGGAACGGGTCTTGTAGCATTTGCCCTTTATTGCTCATGGGGTTCCCCAAATGTTGTTATTAGAAAAGGGGCACTTTAATGGATTTTTCCTTCAGTGACCACCGCACCGCCCTCAAGATGCCGAGTTTTTTATACCGCGTCATCTTTTCATACTTTCCAAACCTAGAGCAGAGCATCTCGCCGGACACCATCTTTGGATAATTGCCGCCGCAGGGCCTTGAGGCCTTCCATCTGGATCTGCCGTACCCGCTCACGAGTAACACCAAGGTCCAGGGCGATGATTTCCAAGGTTTCCACTTCGCGGCCATTGAGCCCATAGCGACGTTCAAGAACCTCTCTCTGACGCAAGGACAGATCATTGACCCAATCCGCCATGCGGTGTTCTATTTCCCGTTGAGCCAGTTGAGCGTCGGGTTCTGCAGCACTGTCATCAGCAATTGAGTCGCCGATGGATAGGTCGGGGTCTACGTCCAGCGGTGCATCCAGAGATGCCGTACGCTCGGACAAAGCAAGAATGTGCTGAACTTCCTCTATCGGTTTGTCCAACAGAAGCGCCACCTGCTCAATACTATGATGATGACCAGCTTCTTCACCGGTATCTATCTGCCGCAAGGTCCGCAGCACCAGATTGAGTTCCTTGACCACATGAACCGGCAGCCGAATGGTGCGGGATTGGTTCATGATGGCCCGTTCGATGTTCTGCCGTATCCACCAGGTTGCATAGGTGGAAAACCGGAAGCCCCGTTCAGGATCGAATTTCTCCAGAGCATGAATCAGCCCCAGATTACCTTCCTCGATAAGATCATCAAGAGGTACTCCGCGATTCTGATAATGCCGAGCAATGCTGACCACCAGGCGAAGATTGGATTCGATCATGCGCTGCCTGGCAGCAAAATCCCCCTGCAATGATGCCCTGGACAGGGTCTTTTCCTCTTCTGCGGTCAGAAGGGGACTAGTGCCAATTTCATTGAGGTAGAGCTGGGTGATATCGTCAAGAAACTCCAACTCAGCCTCAAGAGCAGGGAGTTCCTCGACAGGCACTGAATCGCCACCAGCCTCCAACAGGGCCTCTTCGCTAACCACCTCATCGTTGCTATCGCTGAAAGGGTCGGAAGTGCCGTTGGTCATGATGCCTTAGCGCTTGGGCAGATAGGCAAGGGGATCAACCGGCTTGCCTTGCTTACGAATTTCAAAGTGCAATTTGGGTTGGTCAGCATCGCTGCTTCCCACCTCGGCGATCTTCATGCCTTTGGTAATGCTTTGGCCTTCTTTGACCAAAATCTTGCTGTTGTGGGCATAGGCGGAAAGATAGGTGGCGTCATGTTTGATGATGACGAGATTGCCATAGCCCCGCAGTCCTGTGCCGGCATAGACAACTTTGCCCCCTGCTGCAGCCTGAACCGGGTCGCCGATCTTGCCGGCAAGATCAAGCCCTTTGTTCGTCCCGTCATTGAAGGGTGCCAAGACCTTTCCGCTACTAGGCCATGCCCATTCGCCATCGGCAAGAGCAACGACGGCCGCTGGTTTTTCAGTAAGCGCAGGTGATGGCTGCGAGGCCACGGACTGCGGCTTGCTCTCAACCGGTTTGCTATCTCCTTGCCGCATCCGAGCCAATGTTTCGTCAGAGTAAGGCTGAGTCCCACCCTTAGGTTCTTGTTTGACGCCATTGCCAGCAACGACTACCGGCGCACGGCTATCAATACTGACAGGAGCAGTAACCGGCTTGGTGACGGCTACGCCCTCCGGAGGGATAACGCGAAGTACTTGCCCGACATTGATTCTGTTGGGATCTTCCAGATTATTCCAGGCGGCAACATCCCGATAGTACTGTCCGTTATCCAGAGAAATTCGCAGCAGATTGTCGCCTTTTTTCACCATGTAGTAGCCTGGTGGAACATCCACCGGCGCGGCAGCGCTATCTGCAACAGACACGCTTTGCCCGCGATCTACAACAGGAACAGGTGCTTGGTTGGCGCAGGCCGATACCAACAGGGCCGCAGCCGCACCAACTCCCAGACTAGTTAGGCGAAAACTCATTCGACTCCCGGCAACAAAGGGACAAAACGCACCGCATCGTAGCGGTTTTCCACAAAACCGTCAGGTCCGCGTTCGATCAGGGACAATACCTGATCCGCCCCATTGCTGCTCCCCAAGGGAAGAATCAAACGCCCCCCCGGTGCCAGCTGATCCAGCAACTTGGCCGGAACCTGTGCTGCCGCAGCAGCCAGGATGATGGTATCAAAAGGCGCTGCTTCTGGCAGGCCCCAATTGCCGTCGGCATGTTTGAGCCGCACATTGCTCAACTTCAGTTGCCGCAAATTATCCCGAGCCCGGGTCAAAAGAGGACCAATACGCTCCACGGCATAGACATCTTTGGTCAAGGTTGCCAGCACAGCGGCCTGATAGCCGCAGCCGGCCCCCACCTCAAGGGTCTTGCCCAAACTTTGCCGGCCAGCCAGCAGCAACTCGCTCATTCGAGCAACCACAAAAGGCTGCGAAATGGTCTGGCCAAGAATCAGGGGCAAGGCCGTATCTTCGTAGGCACGATGCGCAAGTGCCGGCTCAACGAAAATGTGCCGGGGTACAGTCCCTAATGCATTAAGCACTCGTTCATCACGAATTCCCTGCTCCCGCAAACGCTCCACCATGCGGGCACGAGTCCGCTGGGAGGTCATGCCAATACCTTGCAGGCTCATACCAGCCACTCCTTAAGGGTCTCCAATTGCCCGACATGGGTCAGGTCAATCTGCAAAGGCGTAATGGATACATAACCATTAGCAACTGCATGAAAATCCGTCCCTTCACCAGCGTCTGCTGCCGCACCTGCCGGCCCGACCCAATATACAGTTTCACCCCGGGGATTTTGCTGCCTCACCACGGGCTCCGCTTTATGGCGACGACCAAGGCGAGTAATCCTTACCCCCTGAATCTGGTCGTAGGGAATATCAGGCACATTGACATTGAGTAACACCGGCACAGGGAATGCCTTGCGCTGAAATTGCCGCACAAGATCACAGGCTACTTGTGCAGCCGCATCGTAATGAGCAACTGCTTTCCCATGCTTACCCGCAAGGGAAATGGCAATGGATGGCACCCCAAGGAGATAGCCTTCCGTTGCAGCAGCTACCGTACCCGAATACAAGGTGTCGTCGCCCATATTGGCGCCATTGTTGATGCCGGAAAGCACCATATCCGGCTGATGATCAAGCATCCCGGTTACGGCCAAATGCACACAATCCGTCGGCGTTCCGTTGACGAAAAAATAGCCACTGGGCGCGGTACGCAAGCTCAGAGGACGATCAAGGGTCAAGGAGTTGCTTGCGCCGCTACGATCCTGCTCGGGCGCAACGACAGTTGCTTGGGAAACACCGGGAAGAGAAACAGCCGCTTGAGTAAGGGCTGCGATCCCAGGAGCCAGATAACCGTCGTCGTTGCTCAGAAGTATGCGCATGACGGCGAGATATTTATCCGGTAAAAGTCCTGAGAGAATTTCCTGGTGGGGAAAGAAGAAAATGGTCGGGGCGGCGGGATTCGAACTCGCGACCCCTTGCACCCCATGCAAGTGCGCTACCAGGCTGCGCTACGCCCCGACTGAGGAAAAGATTATAGCAGAATATTGTGAAACTTCTACGTCAGCACTTCAGAATTTCGATGATTTCCGCCAATTCATGTCGTAAAGAATTTGCCGATGGGGCTGAGGTGTGTTGCGCCGACTCCTTCAACGCATCCTTGGCTTCATGTCGCAATGTTGCGCCCTCATCAAGCCGGTTACGGGCACCGCTGATGGTGAAACCTTCTTCGTACAACAGCTGTCGAATCCGGCGTACCAGCAACACTTCATGGTGCTGATAGTAACGACGGTTGCCTCGACGCTTGACGGGCTTAAGTTGATTGAACTCCTGCTCCCAATAACGAAGCACATGGGGCTTTACCAGACACAGGTCGCTCACTTCACCGATGGTGAAGTAACGCTTGGCCGGAATCGGCGGGAGTTCTATGCGTTCAGCTGGCGTTGCCATTCTGAATTTCTTCAACGGTCGCCTTGAGCTTCTGACTAGCGTGGAAAGTCACGACGCGACGGGCAGTGATAGGAATTTCTTCACCGGTTTTAGGATTACGCCCCGGACGCTGGGGTTTGTCCCGCAACTGGAAATTGCCGAAACCGGAAAGTTTGACACTATCGCCGGTTTCCAAAGCAGTGCGTACTTCCTCAAAAAATCCTTCAACCATATCCTTGGCTTCACGCTTGTTGAGTCCTACTTTTTCAAAAAGCATGTCGGCCAATTCCGCCTTAGTCAGCGTCATATTGCTCCCCGACTTCCCTGATTTTGTATTGTTTTCCACCGGCTGATTCCCTTTATCGCCGCAGTTCGGCTGCAAAAGAATTCTCAGCAGCAGCTACTAATGTAGCCACCGCAGATTCCACTTCCGCATCCTCGAGAGTTTTTTGAGTATCTTGCATAACTACCCGGAATGCAAGGCTTTTTCTTCCTTCCACGACACCCTTGCCCTGATAAAGATCAAACAGTTCGATATCACAAACAATGGCTGGTGCCGCTTTTTTCAATGCTTCGCAAAGGTCTTGCCACGGAGTTTCGTTGGCCACAATCAGGGCCAAATCGCGAACTACCGCAGGGAAACGGGACACATCCCGGTACATCGGGAAAGGTTGTTCCAGCAACGGTACCAAGTCCAACTCAAAGACCACTGGCGCAGTACCCAAGTCGTACTTTTGTACCCAACGCGGATGCAATTCACCCAAGATACCCACTGACTTGTCCTCTAACCATACGGTTGCAGCGCGACCAGGGTGTAGTGCCGGATGTTCAAGCTTTTCAAACCGCAGGTTGCGACCGGTAAACAAAGCCTCGACATCAGCCTTGAGATCGTAGAAATCCACCTTGCGGCTATCGCTGCCCCATTGCTCGGGCAAAGCAGAACCCGCCGCCAATGCGGCTAGCCGTTGTGGTTGCCGATAGCCAGAAACAGGTTGCCCTTCTTTGTCGACAAAGAATGTGCGGCCGATTTCGAATACCTTGACCCGCTCCTGTTGCCGCTTGCGGTTGGTGACCAGTACATTGACCAAGCCACCGATCAGGCTGGTACGCATCACGCCCATCTGGCTGGCAATGGGATTGGCTAACTGAATGGGAGTCTTGTTGCCACTGAAGTCCGCCTCCCAGGCCGCTTCGACAAAGCTGAAGTTAATGGTTTCCTGATACCCCAAACTTGCGACACGACGACGCAAAGCCATCGGCCCCTGCTTGACCTCAGGTAGAGGCATCATCTGCATCAAAGCCTTGGGCGGACGGGCGACGATATTGTCGTAGCCGTAGAGCCGCCCCACTTCTTCGATCAAGTCCTCCTCGATTTCAATATCAAACCGATGGGAAGGAGGCGTCACAGTAAAGTCGGCACCCACCGCTTTGCATTCCAGACCAAGGCCGCTCAACAAGGTGCCGATTTGGGCCGCCTCAAGAGGAATACCCAGCACTTTGGTCACCCGCTGGCTACGCAATTGAACAGGCTTCCGCTGAGGTAGCAGGGAAGACTCAACTACCTCCGTTACCGGACCAGGCTGCCCACCACAAATATCGAGAATCAACTGGGTAGCTCGTTCTAATGCTTTACCTTGCAAGGCAAAGTCCACACCCCGCTCGAAGCGATAGGATGAGTCCGAGGAGAAACCTAAAGCCCGGGCCTTGCCAGCAATGGCGTCTGGCGCAAAAAAGGCGGACTCAAGAAAAATTTCCGCCGTCTCGTTCGTAACGCTGGAACCTTCACCGCCCATGATGCCTGCCAATGCCAAAACACGAGCCTCATCTGCAATCAGGGCAACATCACTTGCGGGCGTTACAACTTGTCCGTTTAGCAATAGTAGTTGCTCACCGGCAACGGGATAGCGAATATGGATGGCGCCCGACAACGTGGCATTGTCGAAGGCATGCATGGGCTGCCCCATTTCCAGCATCACATAATTGGTCACATCGACCACAGCAGAAATAGCGCGGACGCCACAACGTTCAAGGCGCTGCTTCATCCAATCCGGCGTCGCAGCGGCGGCATTGATGCCTTTAATGATGCGCCCGGTGTAGCGGGGACAAGCATCCATCGCATCAAGCACAACAGATCGCGTGTCGGTGATAGCGCCAGCCACCGGGGTCACCTGGGGCAATGTCAAAGGAGCACCAGTCAAAGCGGATACCTCTCGGGCAATACCGCTCAGCGACAAACAATCCGCCCGGTTGGGGGTGAGCTTGATGGTGATCAGCGTGTCGTCCAGATCCAGATACTGGCGAATGCTTTGACCGACTGGTGCATCTTCAGGGAGCACGAGCAGACCACTCGATTCTTCGGCAATCCCTAGCTCCTTGGCAGAACAGAGCATGCCGGAGCTTTCAATGCCGCGCACCTTGGCCTTCTTGATTTCAATGCCGGGTAACTTTGCCCCAACCAAAGCACAAGGCACCTTGAGTCCCGCAGCCACATTGGGTGCGCCACAGACGATTTGCAACAGGCCATGTTCGCCAGCATCAACCTGACACAGGCTGAGACGATCGGCATCGGGATGTTTTTCCCGAGAAACCACCAGCGCCACAACTATTTTGTCGAAGGCAGGCGCCACCGGCTCCATTTCCTCCACTTCCAACCCGGCCATAGTCAGGGTGTGGGCCAGTTCCTCTGTGGTCAGGGAGGGATTGACGAGGCTGCGCAGCCAGGATACTGAGAATTGCATGGACGATTACTCGCGAAAACAGTTCAGTTGAATTGCGACAGGAAACGCAGATCGCCTTCAAAGAACAGGCGCAAATCGTTAATGCCGTAGCGAAGCATGGTCAGGCGGTCCGGGCCCATGCCAAAGGCGAACCCTGTGTACTTCTCTGGATCGATACCGCCAAAGCGCAACACATTGGGATGAACCACGCCGCAACCAGCGATTTCCAGCCAGCGCCCCTTGAGTGGCCCACTCATGAAGGCCACATCGATTTCAGCCGAAGGCTCGGTAAACGGAAAGAAAGAAGGACGGAAACGCACCGTCAGGTCATCCGTTTCAAAGAAATTCTTGAGGAAATCTGCAATCACGCCCTTGAGGTCAGCGAAGCTCACTTCTTGACCAACCCAGAGCCCTTCCACCTGATGGAACATGGGCGAATGGGTGGCATCGGAATCCACGCGATAAACGCGACCAGGCGCAATGATGCGAATCTCAGGCATGTTGTCGAGATGGCCG
This sequence comes from Rhodocyclaceae bacterium, assembly GCA_036504515.1. Lineage (GTDB taxonomy): Bacteria > Pseudomonadota > Gammaproteobacteria > Burkholderiales > Rhodocyclaceae > AWTP1-18. Next base: position 229,671 of record DASXVA010000007.1, on the reverse strand, counting down.
TATTGGGCCACATGGGCCTGCATATAGCGTACCTGCACAGGGCTTGTGTGGGTGCGCAACAGCACGTCCTCACGCACCTTGCCAGCTTCATCGAGCAGGTAAAAGGTGTCATGCATGGACCGGGCTGGATGATTATCCGGCGTATTGAGGGCTGTAAAATTGTGCCAGTCGGACTCTATTTCCGGGCCGTCAGCAACCTCAAACCCTATGGAACGAAATAGCTGCTCGACCCGTTCAAGGCTACGCATCACAGGGTGCAGTCCGCCGGCTGGCTGACCGCGACCGGGCAAGGTCACATCCAGGGCCTCGGCCGCCAATTGCACTTGCAGTGCAGCTTCGCGCAGGGCTTCACGGCGGGTATTGAGAGCTGACTCCACCGTCTCCTTGGCGACGTTGATTGCGGCACCGGCGCTCTTGCGCTCATCAGGGGACAGCTTGCCCAATCCCTTCAGCAATTCCGTCAAGGTCCCGCTTTTACCCAGATAACGGGCTTTGGCTTCTTCCAGTTTGGCCGGTTCGCTGACCGACGCAAATTCCGCCGCTGCATCAGCGACCAATTGTTCGAGATTATTCATGGCTTGAGTACAAGCAACACAATACAAAAGGGAGGCCCCGGTTACCCAAGACCTCCCCTCGGTGACAGCAGGACGAATTACGCGCCGAGCTGGGCCTTGGCCTGGTTCGCCAGCGCCGCAAAAGCGGGCTTGTCGAACACAGCCAGGTCGGCCAATACCTTGCGATCCACTTCGATGGAGGCCTTCTTCAGACCATTCATGAAGGTGCTGTACTTCAGGCCGACTTCACGGGAAGCCGCATTGATACGGGCAATCCACAGAGCGCGGAACTGACGTTTACGTTGACGACGGTCACGATAGGCATATTGACCAGCCTTCATCACCGCTTCTTTGGCGATGCGATAGACCGTACTGCGACGACCGCGATAGCCCTTGGCTAGCTTAAGGACCTTCTTGTGGCGCGCGCGCGCCGTTACACCACGTTTTACGCGAGGCATAGTAAATCTCCTTTACGCGTAGGGAAGCATGGCGCGAACCAGCTTCACATCGGATTCATGAACCGCGGCTGTGCCACGCAATTGACGCTTAACCTTGGTGGTTTTCTTGGTCAGGATGTGGCGCTTGAACGCCTGTGAGCGCTTGATGCTGCCGCTGCCACGCACTTGAAAGCGCTTGGCGGCACCGCTCTTGGTCTTCATCTTCGGCATCGAAGATTTCTCCATTTAACACGGAGCAAGGTGGCCATCGCCTCGATGACACTTGATAACCCGCACCGCTTGGTTTCCCCACTGCAACCACAGGCTGCAGCAGAGGAATTCTTTAACCTTACTTCACCAGCTTCTTGGAAGGAGACAACACCATAATGAGTTGCCGACCTTCCATCTTTGGAAACTGCTCAACCAGAGCAACTTCCTCCAGATCGGCCTTGATGCGTTCCAGCACCCGCATGCCGATTTCCTGGTGAGCCATTTCCCGCCCGCGGAAACGCAGGGTGATCTTGGCCTTGTCTCCTTCGCCCAGAAACTTGGTGACATTACGCAGTTTGATCTGGTAGTCATTCTCGTCCGTACCGGGACGGAACTTGACTTCCTTGACCTGCACCTGCTTCTGCTTCAGCTTGGCTTCATGGGCACGCTTGGATTCCTGATACTTGAACTTACCAAAGTCCATGATCTTGCACACTGGCGGCTTCGCCATGGGTGCAATTTCAACAAGATCCAGTTCTGCCTCCTCCGCCATCACCAGAGCCTGGCGAATGGGGACGATACCTAGCTGTTCACCTTCAACCCCGACAAGACGGATTTCGGGGGTGGTTATTTCGTCGTTGACGCGCTGCGTCTTCTCCTGGGCGATGGTTCAATACTCCAAAAATTCAAAAAAATCCGGTCACTACGCCTTGCTGTGCTTTTCAGCCAGCAGACGCTCCAACAAAGCATCGGGGGACATTTGCCCGAGATCCTGATTGCCTCGGGCACGTATAGCGACCAACCCTTCGGCCTTTTCCTTGTCACCAACGACAATCAAATAAGGCCGCTTAAGCAAACTATGTTCTCGAATTTTATAGGTAATTTTCTCATTCCGCAAATCACAGTCAGCACGGAAGCCCGCTGCACGCAGTTTTTCTGCGACAGATTGAGCATAGTCAGCCTGATTTTCCGAAATGCTCATGACGACGACCTGCACGGGTGACAACCATAAAGGCAGGGCGCCAGCATGGTTTTCAATCAAAATACCGATAAACCGCTCCAAAGAGCCAAGAATGGCACGGTGCAGCATGACCGGTGTATGGCGTGCATTGTCCTCACCCACATACTCGGCGCCGAGCCGGCCCGGCATGGAAAAGTCGACCTGCACAGTACCGCACTGCCAGGAACGACCAATAGCGTCCTTGATGTGAAATTCGATCTTGGGCCCATAGAAAGCCCCTTCACCAGGCAACTCTTCCCACTCCAGGCCGCTGGCCTTCAAAGCAGACCGCAGGCCACTCTCGGCCTTGTCCCAGACATCGTCGCCACCAACCCTGCTCTCAGGACGCAAGGCCAGCTTGACCGCCACATCATTGAAGCCGAAATCAGCGTACACCTTGCGCACTAGCGCATTGAACGCCGTCACTTCCGACTCGATCTGGTCTTCGGTACAGAAGATGTGACCATCATCCTGGGTGAACCCACGCACCCGCATCACCCCGTGCAAAGCACCGGAAGGCTCATTTCGGTGACAGGAACCGAATTCTCCGTAACGCAATGGCAGTTCTTTGTAGGAACGGAGCCCATCATTGAATATCTGAATGTGGCCGGGGCAATTCATGGGCTTCACCGCATAGTCACGACTTTCAGACTCGGTGGTGAACATATTGTCCTTGTAGTGCTCCCAATGGCCGGACTTTTCCCACAAGCTGCGATCCAGAATTTGCGGGCAACGCACTTCCTGATAACCGTTGTCGCGATAAACCGCACGCATGTACTGCTCAATTTCCTGCCAAAGCGCCCAGCCGTGGGGATGCCAGAACACCAGCCCTGGAGCCTCTTCCTGCAAGTGAAATAGATCCAACTGCTTGCCCAGCTTACGGTGATCGCGCTTTTCCGCCTCTTCCAGCATGTGCAAATAGGCTTCAAGTTCTTCTTTTTTGGCCCAAGCCGTGCCGTAAATCCGCTGCAACTGCTCATTTTTGGAGTCGCCACGCCAATAGGCACCAGCCACTTTCATTAATTTGAAGGCTTTAAGCTTGCCGGTGGACGGGACATGAGGGCCACGGCAGAGGTCGATGAAATCGCCTTCGCGGTAAAGGCCAATCGCCTGATCCGCAGGAATGGCGGCGATCAACTCAGCCTTATAGTGTTCGCCAAGTCCTTTGAAAAACTCGACAGCCTTGTCGCGCTCCCATTCCTCACGAGTAATAGGGAAATCTTTCTTTGCCAGTTCAGCCATACGCTTTTCAATTGCGAGCAAATCCTCTGGCGTAAAAGGACGCTTATAAGCGAAGTCGTAGTAGAAGCCATTTTCCACAACGGGACCAATAGTGACCTGGGCCTCAGGAAAAAGCTCTTTGACGGCGTAAGCCAGCAAATGAGCGGTGGAGTGACGAATAACCTCCAGCCCATCCACATCCTTGTCGGTGATGATGGCCAACTCGACATCAGTCGTGATCGTATAGCTGGTGTCCACCAGCTGTCCATTCACACGACCTGCCAGGGCGGCCTTGGCCAGCCCGGCACCGATGGAAGCAGCCACTTGGGCCACCGTCAGCGCTTCAGGGTATTCCCGCTTGGAACCATCGGGAAGGGTAATCACCGGCATGTTTTCTCACTCCAGAAATAAGAACAGGGCGAAACGCAATGTTCGCCCTGTTTCAAGACAGACTTCATTTTAACGGAAACCACCCCAAAGGCGGCTCCGTTTAACGCCATCGACTATGCAGCGCCCTTGAGCACCCATTCGATCACTGCCTTCAAATCCGCATCACTCAGCTTGTCAGCACCACTGGGCGGCATGGGAATGGTACCCCACACCCCTGTTCCGCCATGGCGCACTTTGTCAAACAACTTGGCAGAAGCGTCTTTCTGACCCTTGTATTTATCGGCGACATCTTTGTAAGACGGCCCAACCAATTTCTTGTCAGTCGCATGGCAACCGATGCAGCCACCCTTTTGGGCCAATTGAAGGCTGGCATGTGCAGCCGGACTCAAGGCAGCAACAGAAACTGACAGGCACACCAGAACTTTACTGAACTTCATGTGCAACTCCTCCTTGTAGATGACGATAGAAGCCCTTGAGCTTCATAAGGCCATTCTAATCGGAAGAAAGTACTGAATACGCGACTTAAAGCAAAGCAAGGAAGTAGATTTGGCGCCCAAAACAGGTGAAACCCATTGTTTCAAATAAAAACCAATGGAAATCAATACGAAAATTGCTAGCAATAGCAAATTTCAAACACTTTAAAACATGTATAACCAAAGCCCAACACCTTTCACTTGGTAGAATGCATCTCGAATAAGTAGTTTTTAAAGATGCCAACCAAATAATTATTTAATATTCATAAATAAATGCCTAAGTACCTGATTCATTTTATTCACCTACGCATACTAAGGCATGCACTTCCGACTCTACTTGCACTCATTTCGTCTTATTCGGTAAATGTATCGGCTCAAACGAATGCCCCCCCTGCAAGCCCTGCCCTTAAGAGAACGCAAACAAGTCAACCAGCCACACCAAGAGCACCTAGGACGGCTGCCCGAGCAACAGGTTTAACACCTCCTCCCGCAGAACCCACCAAAACAACTGAGACTGAAGAGTCACCACTGTTCAGCAATCTTCCCGAATCGCTTTCCTACGAGACTGGGCAGCTCGACTCGGTTTATGGCAAGGCAACAGTTGAAATCCTTATTCCTGAATATCTACGTAAATTCACCCAAGCACGCACTGTTGAGCATGTCTCACTCCCGCAAGCAGTCCGTTTGGCTTTAGATTTCAGCCGTGATGTCAAAATTGCTCAGTCTCGCGTTGATCAAGCCCAAAGCCAAACAGATCAAGCTCGGGGTTTGTTGTTACCCACACTGAGCGTACGTAACGCCAAAGGACGTGAAACCTCCTCACCGGCCTCAATCACCGATCCGGTCACCGGCAACGCCAAGGTCACCGATACCCACACTAGAACAGATGAAACCATTACGCTCAGACAACCTCTGTTTGATGCGCCATCCTTTCTGGATTGGAAGCGACGCGACCAGATCGTTGATTCTAGAGTCGGGTCCCTACGAGGAAGTGAAGGTGATGCCTACATCGCAACAGTTCAAGCCTATTTGAGCTTGGCGACGTCCCTGCTGCTGACAGACCTCATCAAGGATTATGAACAGCAGCTAACCTTGTTACTGGATTACGTGTCCCAACGGGCAGCAGCGGGAGCTTCAAGCGATGCGGATATGGAGCGGGTGCGAGCCAGAAACCTTGCCGCGCGCTCGTCCCGACTGGAGCAAGAGGCCGCTTACTCCGCAGCAGTAGTTGAATTTGTGCGATTGACCAATGTCACGCCTAAAACACTCAAGCTCCCTCGCCGCGAAGAGGCAAGCACTGACATCCCTACGACTTTGGAACAAGCACTCCAAGTAAGCATGGATAGCAATCCCGAGCTTAAAACCCTCAAGGCTGAATTGATTGCAACCGAAAAGGATATTAATGCGGCTCAAGCGCGTTTCTTACCTCGCGTTGATTTAGAAGTGACAGACACATCTGTATGGAATGCCGGTGGTGCCATAGGCTTGCAGCATGATCAGCGAGCGATGGTCGTCCTCAACTGGAGCTTGATCAATGGAACCGTTGACACGTTCAATCTGAAAGAAAAAATTGAGCGTAAAGAAGAATATGAATGGCGCGTTGATGATCAAAAGCGCCGCTTGCAACAAACACTGGCAACGCAATACGCCACACTGGAGGCCACACGCTCTCGCTTGGCAGCTGGCTATAAGGAATGGACATCGATCTACGGTGCTGCAAGGGCAATGTCACAGCGGATGCTTGCAGGAAATCAGTCCCTGCTCGACTTACTAGACGTTTTGGAGCGCGTACAACAAGCACGAGCACGCCTCGTGACAATGCATGCCTTGGAAATATCTTCTTTAGCTCAGATATCTCGCTACATTGGCAAATTGCCTTATGGCAGCCCCATGGAAACGACGGAAGCTGGTGCAACCGAGCCAGCGACACCACAAGTATTTCCGCGCAGCGGAACCTAAGTCGTTTCTTCCCAGAAAATCCGGAGATAGCAAAAAATGACAGGCGGTAGCGATGGTAATGACACTTTCTGGCCCGGGTATGTGGATGCCATCTCCAACCTTGTGCTCAATCTGCTATTCGTCGTTGCAATATTAACGATTGCCGTTTTTCTCTTTGCTCTGGAACTGGGACGCCGCCAAGTGGAGGGGACGCAAAAGCTCAAAGGTGCGGAAGCAGGGAAAACCCAACAGCTAGAAAGTGCGGCAGAGGCAGCAAAACGCAAAGATCTAGAGACGCAAGTTAAAAATCTGAAGCGAGAGCTTGAAACCGCAAAGACTGCTGTTATTGCAGCTAATAATGCAATCCAGGCTGGGCAATCCAATCAAGCAACAACGGCTAATGCACTTGCCCCTACAGCAGCTTCTGCAGCAAAACAAAAACCGGCAGAAACAATTGATCGTGCCGTTGCTGCGAATGCCCCAGCACCTTCAGTTGGCGATGGCACGCCACCAAAGGTACTCAATGCATCAGAGCGCGTTCAGGAACCTGAAAAAGAAATTCAGAAAATTCAATCTCGTTCCGGCGGAATTGTCATTGTTTTTGCAAACGATGCCATTGCCCTTACTGGCACGGAGGCCAGCAAGGCAAGGGATGCTCTAGCGCCGATCAAAGCTACAGGCACAGCGCGCTTGGAAGTCATAGTGCCCGCCGGATTTTCCGAAACTCGTCGCTTGGGCTTCTATCGTGCAATGGCAGTCCGTAACCTGCTCATTGAAATGGGTATGGCGAACGAAAAAATTGAAGTGGGCTTAACCGAGGTAAAGAGTGGCGGTGACAGTGCCCGCGTTTTGGTGAGACCCCGTTGATCAAAGAACGGCTGATATCTCTCCGCGTAAAAGCCAAGCCTTCCCTTGAGCAAGCTTGGCGCACGGTTCTCCGTTGGGGACCCGCGAAAACTTTTGTCGTAACAACAGCCTCTTTTGTCGCTTTGGTGTTTATATGGGCAGCCCTTGCCCGAGTGGACATCATTGTCCGTGCTGATGGACGAGTCGTCCCTGCCGGCAGAGCACAGATAGTTCAGCACCTTGAAGGCGGCATCGTTCAGGCAATTAAGGTACATGAAGGCCAGAGTGTGGAAGCGGGCCAGGTGCTAATGGAATTGTCCGATGTGAAAGCAAAAGCTGACCTGGGCCAGGAACAGACTCGCCTCAACGCCTTACGTGGTCGAGAGGCTCGACTATTGGCAGAAGCTGAAGGCCGGACTTCAATCGCCTTTCCAGCTGATCTCGTTGACGCCGAAGTCCGTCATGCCGAAGAAGTCGCCATGAGTGCTCGCCAATCGAGAAAGCGCGAAGAAGCTTCAGTGCTCCGCGAGCAAAGCAGCCAGAAACGTAGCGAAATAAACGAAGCTGAAACTCGTCGAAGGAATATCACTTCAGAGTTGGAAGTAGCTCAAAAACAAGCTGGCATCATTGAGGACTTACGTAGAAAAGGCGCAGCATCCCAATTGGAACTGCTCGAAACTCAAGGGCGTGTACAACGCTTACTTTCCCAACAACGGGAAACTGAAGCGTCCATCCCGCGTTTGCGGGCAGCCGTATCCGAAACAGAATCACGTATTGCCGAAACTGAAGCCAAATTTCGTGCTGAAGCAAGTGCTGAGCTAACGCAGGTGCGGGCCGACCTTGAAAAATCACGATTCGAATTCAACACCGGCGCAGACCGTCTCGCACGTATTCAGGTGATTGCGCCCGTCAGTGGTTATATCAATCGCGTTGCCATCAGTACTGTTGGCGGTGTAATTCGTCCAGGCGACACCTTGCTTGAAATTACCCCCGCAAGCGAAGGCGTTGTAATCGAAGGCAAAGTTCGTCCCAATGACCGGGCTAACTTGCGCAATGGACAACCCGCACGGATTCGCTTCGGTGCTTATGACTATGCAACCTTCGGCATGCTCAATGGCCGCGTTGATGAAGTCAGTGCCGATACGCTGAACGAAGATCGTGGTGAGCGCTACTACCGCGTCCGCCTAAGTGCTGCAGCGCAAGCCCATGATGGGCTTGTGCCCTTACCGGGCATGACGGCTGAGGCCGACATTGTCGTCGGCAAACGTACAGTTTTGTCTTACATACTTTCACCATTGCTCCGTTTTCGCGATGGTGCATTCCGAGATCCACGATAAACCTGCCATCCTGCCAAGGTCTGTGCCATGTACAAACGTCTGCGAATTTATTATCTCTATACCGCCCTGCCTTTCATCATTTTGCTATTAGGGGCAGCGACCTTTTCTAAGGCAATAATCAATACGCTTGAACATAACCCCCACCCGCAGATTAATTACACGATCTTCGCGGTAACCCTGTTTGGCGGCCTCCTCATTATTTGGGGAGTGCATAAGGTAATGCACGAGGCAAAGATTCTCGATACGTTCACCCGTGAGTTACGCAACGGGAAAAATTCGGAAGAGTTGATCGCCCTGTGCAATAAATTTGATGTTGATATTACCTACGTGCTCCGCATGATCGCCGTGTCCGTTGGCCGTAGCATTTCTCACCAAGAACAGTCAGCGATTGAGCACGAACTCCATAGTGCTCAAAGTCGTTTGGAAGTTCGTCACGCCCTGCCCCAATTTTTAACGAGTCTGTTGGTGGGTCTTGGATTGCTCGGAACATTTATCGGTCTTCTCTCTGCCCTGGATGACATCGGCCGAATGGTGTCTTCCTTTGGCGCACTGGATGTGAACTCTGCAGACCTGTTCAGCGTGTTCCGTGAAATGGTCACACGAATGCAGGCACCTATGAGCAGCATGGCTATCGCTTTTTCGGCTTCCATGTTTGGCCTGCTGGGCTCCATTATTCTCGGCTTCATGATGGTGGCTTCACGGGGCTGTGTCCGCGAACTGCATTCCCTACTTGGCTCAGAAGTATCTCAATACCTTAACCTTGCATTGTCCAAAACTGGCCCCGTCACCCTGGCCAAGGTGGTTGATACGATGTCAGGGATACTCACCAACTCCATTGATCGTTTGGCGCGAGAGCTGGAGATTTCATTTTCTCAATTAGGCGTCTCCTTAGCGGGCCTGGATCACAACATTCGTAGCTTGGTTGAAACCAGTGGAGGTGATGCGCTTGTTGGCGCCCAGGTAACAATGCAGGAATTGCTGGCCCGTCTTGATGATCGTTTGACAGAAGGCAACCGCATGCATCAGCAAGCCCTTGACCAAGGTCGCTCTGCTATGGAAATTCAACGATCTGATCTGGCGGAGATGTTTACGCTCAATAGCGGCTTGATTGGCGAATTCCGAGCTGAAATGCAGCGCATGACAGGACAGATTGCGCAAACCCAAGAAATGGTGGATCGCAACAGCCAGCAACTTGTCGCATCGCTTGGGCAAGGTTTGTCGGTCAAGCTCACAGACTCACCTGACGCCCTCGAACGTATCCCCGATGTACTGACCAAGGTCAGTAATGCGATGACCATGTCGGCCTCGCGCATTGAGCTTGCTGTCCGTGATATTGCAGAAAAAGCCATGAACGGCACTGGTTCAATGATCGTCAGTAGCAACGGGGCACAAGAACCAATCACTCTCGACAATATGAGTCGCGAGATGATGGATGAGCAAACGGATCTCCTGCGCCGCATTGAGGAACGTTTGTCTGAAAGTCTTCGTACCAACCACAAGGTACTGCAAACCGAACTGGAACAAATGAATCGTACTCGTGGAGAAATGGCACGGGTCTTCAATGAGCATGGAGAAGCAGTCGCCCTGTTCCGCTCTGAACTGCAACGTGTTGGCCGCCAAATGGGGATTGCTCATGCTCTGATGGAGAGAACCAGTACCGGCTTACTGGATTTGCTGAACGACCGCTTCACACAGCTTAACTCTGCGGCCCAGATACAAGGCGAACAATTGATCGCCCTCAATGATCACAGCAATCGCTTAGCCGATGACTCCGGTCAAAACCGTCGTTTACTTGGCGAATTGGTCGACCGTGCCAAATCGCAAGAAAACCGCGCATTGATGACAGAAGTGGTTGGCGCTATCCGTCAGGTTGCATCCTTGCAGATTGACTTGGGCATGAAGTTTGAACAGATGCATATGGAAGAAGTGGAACAAGCACGTGCTGCGCTGAAGCAGCAATTGGAAGCGTTGAAAGCATTGAAGCAGTAAACCGTTTTCCCTGGGGGGAATCATTATGGCTGAAGCTAAAAAACTGAATACCGCACGGGGCTCTGGCAACCCATCCCAACAGCAGGTAATAGAACGGGCGCAAATAGCGCCGGACGGCACAGTCAAGATCCAACATGCCAAAGGGGACCTTCAGTCGGTTCAAATTGCCGACGTTGATCTCTTGCTTCAGTTTAAGGATGGCAGCAATGTACTTATCCCCAACGGAGCTCTTGATGCACTCGGCGACAAGGCCCCGGTTTTTGATTTTTCTGGTGCCAAGTTTAATAGCGCGGATTTGATTAAGTCCGCAGGAAAAACCAATGTCGTTACCTCCGGTAACGTTCGCATTATTACGGACCAGCTGGATAGTCATTCCAACACACCTAGTGGCGATAACAGCGACGGCAATGCTCAGTCCAATCCTCAGATCACTCTTGCCCCACCAGCCCCTGTCGCAAAAACCGTCTCAAATTCAAAAGGTAGTAGTGGTAGCGGCATCGGACAAGGTCAAGGCGAGGTACCTGAAACCATTCAGCCGGTAAAAATTGAAGTCCCTCCCACATTTAAACAGGGCGCCAAAGTAGTCGGGATTGAGAATATCCAAGTCGGTATTCCAACGGTCAAAGGAACGCTCTACGTTTCTGCCGATTACAAGCTGCAACCGGCTGGCACCACCGATGTGCCTGTCGGCTCGAAAACCGCAACAGTTCAAACAACGGAATCTCAGGCAACAAACCAGCACATTGTCGGTACCGCCGGTAATGATGTCATTGACCACAATACAGCCTTCACTGCGAATACAGGCTTGTGGACAACGACATTGCATATCGACCTGTCCAACTTCACATCGCTCACCGGCGTTACGCTGAAAATCGACTCGGCTGCCAATAACTTGGCCGGCATTGATTTCAATGCGTCTCAAGCAACACGCACGTCTTTAAACACGTGGTCCCTGGTACTGGACTCAAACACCATTGCCAATGGTATTGATCTCGTTGTTAAGTACAACGTTGCTGCAGATGGCACTACACCAAATTCACTAATCGCGATGGATGTTGAAGCTGTCGGTAAAGCCGGTGTATTCAACTTCGACATCATCAAAAACATGTTCTTTCACTGGAAGGACGCTACCACTTCAAGTGACTTTGTTGAAAAAGCTGCTGATGGCACACAATATTTCGTGCTCCCCGCGAAAGGCGTTGGCTACCTGATTGAATCCGGCGCAGGTAACGACACGGTTCATGCCGGCGCAGGTAATGACCTTGTGTATGGTGGCACCGGTGATGATGTGCTGTACGGTGACGCTGGCGATGATTTGATTGTCGGTGGTGCAGGTGCAGATACGATCAACGGCGGTACCGGCACGAATACAGCAGGTTATTCGGATGCGACCGTTGGCGTTACATCATCGCTCTCCACCGGCACCTTCAACGGCGTGACTTTTACCAGTTCCGGGGGCGGCATTCTGAATGGTGGCACCACGGGTACTGCCGGTGATGCAGCTGGTGACACACTAATCAATATCCAGAACCTTTCGGGCTCCAGCCTGAATGATGTCCTGATTGGTGATGCCAATGCAAATACCCTCAGTGGGGTTGGTGGCGATGACATCCTGGAAGGGATGGCCGGCGCTGATGTCCTTGATGGCGGCACAGGCACGAACACGGCAAGTTATGAGCACGCCTCGGCAAGTGTCGTCGCATCACTTTCTGCCGGCACCTACGGAACCGTCTCATTCACCGCGTCAGCTAGCGGCGGCATACTCAACAATGGCAGCGCCGCAGCAGCGGGCGATGCCGGTGGAGACCGACTGGTAAGCATCCAGAACCTCACAGGCTCGGCGTTTGCTGACATCCTGGTTGGCGATGCAAACAACAATACCTTATCGGGTGGTGATGGCAACGACACTCTGCAAGGGATGGCCGGCGGGGATGTTCTGGATGGAGGAACCGGTACCAACACGGCAAGCTACTCGGCAGCTTCCGTTGGCGTCATTGCATCATTAACCACGGGATCCTTCGGTGGTGCAACGTTCTCAAGCAGTAGTGGCGGCATACATAACGATGCCGCAGCGGCAGTAGCAGGCGATGCGGGGGGTGACACGCTCATCAGCATTGTGAATCTCACAGGTTCTGCTTTTAACGACACTCTGATTGGTGATGCAAACAACAATGTGATTGAAGGTGGCAGTGGCTCTGACACCATTGATGGCCAGGGTGGCACCAATACAGCAAGCTACAGTACTGCGGCAAGCGGTGTCGTGGCCTCACTTTCCACAGGTACCTTTTCCAATGCCACCTTCCTTAGTTCGGGTAGCGGTGTACTGAACTCAGGATCTTCAGTAATTGCTGGCGATGCATCCGGTGACATTCTCACCAATATCACCAACCTGACAGGCTCCGCTTACGGTGACACATTAGTTGGAGATGCCACGGCTAATACTCTTTTGGGCGGAGCCGGGGACGACATTCTCGAAGGACGTGAAGGCGCGGACACACTGGATGGCGGCACGGGAACCAATACAGCCAGCTATTCCGGCGCAGCAAGTGCGGTAGTTGCCTCCCTCAGCACCGGTACCTTTGGAGGCGCGACGTTTTCAACGTCGGGAAGTGGGATTCTGAATGGTGGGTCTGCCGGTGTATCGGGAGATGCCGGCGGAGACACCCTGATCAATATCCAAAACCTGACAGGCTCTGCACTCAATGATTTGCTCATAGGCAATTCATCCAGTAACACATTGTCAGGTGGTGCTGGTGACGACATCCTTGAAGGCATGGCCGGCGGCGATACATTGGATGGAGGTACAGGTACCAACACCGCAAGTTACGAGCATGCGGGTGCCAGTGTTGTGGCATCGCTTGCTACCGGAACCTTTGGCGGGGTGAACTTCTCTACTGTGAGTAGTGGTGTACTGAACGGTGGCACTGCGGGAACTGCGGGCGATGCGGGTGGTGACACGTTAACGAATATTCAAAATTTGCGTGGCTCAAGCTACGACGACACCCTTGTTGGCGATAGCAGTGCCAATACACTTGAAGGTGGTCAGGGCGCTGACACCCTGATCGGCAATCTGGGCTCCGATACGGCTAGCTACTCCACATCGGCGATGGCTGTAACCGCGTCGCTGACCGTGGGTACCTTCGGGGGAATTGGCTTCGCAGCCTCCAATAGCGGGGTATTGAATAACGGCACATCCGGTGTCGTTGGGGATGCCGCGGGCGACACCCTGATTGGGATTGAGAACCTGACTGGTTCAGCAGGTAACGATCTGCTTGTGGGTAGTACCACAGCTAACATCCTTAGCGGCGGTAGTGGAGATGACACACTGCAAGGTCTCGGTGGAGGCGATACCTTGAATGGGGGAATTGGCACCGACACCGTGAGTTATGCAGACTCAAGCAGCGCTGTCGTCGCCTCCTTGAGTAGCGGAATTTATAACAGTGTGGCGTTCACTTCCTATTCGGGAGGGATTCTGAATGGTTCCAACAGTGATCTGTTGATTTCTATTGAGAACCTCACGGGGTCGAATAATGCCGACACACTTGTTGGCGATAGTGGTGTCAACGTCTTGAATGGCGGCGGTGGTGATGACGTGCTGCAAGGCATGGCCGGCGCCGACACCCTAGATGGCGGTACAGGAACCAATACAGCCAGCTACGCCAATGCTGCCGCCGGTGTTGTGGCTTCGCTTACGGGGGGCGGCAGTACCTTTGGCGGCGTGACCTTCACCGGTACGACATCCATCATCAATGGTGGCTCCTCAGCGACAGCCGGCGATGCCGGTGGCGACAGCCTGACCAACATCCAGAACCTCACCGGCTCAGGATTCGCCGATACCCTGATCGGTGACAGTGGCACCAACACCATTACCGGCGGAGCCGGTAATGACACCCTCGAAGGTATGGCTGGGGCCGACACCCTGGATGGTGGAGCGAATACCGATACTGCGACCTATGCTGACTCCACCGCAGGCGTCGGTGTCGTGGCTTCACTCAGTGCCGGCACCTTCGGTAGCGTTACGTTCACATCCGCTATTGCTGGTACCGTGATCAATACCGGTACATCAGCTGCAGCGGGTGATGCTGGAGGCGACACCCTCATCAGCATCGAGAACCTCACAGGTACCAGTCTTGCCGACACACTTGTTGGCGATAGTGGTGTCAACTTCTTGAATGGCGGCGGTGGTGATGACGTGCTGCAAGGCATGGCTGGCGCTGACACCCTGGATGGCGGTACAGGAACCAATACAGCCAGCTACGCCAATGCTGCCGCTGGTGTTGTGGCTTCACTTACGGGGGGCGGCAGTACCTTCGGCGGCGTGACCTTCACCGGTACGACATCCATCATCAATGGTGGTTCCTCAGCAACAGCCGGCGATGCCGGCGGCGACAGCCTGACCAATATCCAAAACCTCACCGGTTCAGGATTCGCCGATACCCTGATCGGCGACAGTGGCGCCAACACCATTACCGGCGGAGCCGGTAATGACACCCTCGAAGGTATGGCTGGGGCCGACACCCTGGATGGCGGTGCCGATACCGATACCGTGACTTATGCCGACTCAGCCTTGCGCGTCATCGCCTCTCTCGACACGGGTACTTACAGCGGTGTGACCTTCACCTCATTCGGCGGCGGCATCCTCAATGGCGGCACGGCGTCCTCGGCGGGCGATGCCGGCGGGGATTTGCTGATCAACATTGAGAATCTCACGGGAACAGCAGGTAACGACACCCTTGTAGGTAACAGCGGAAACAATGTCCTGATCGGGGGCAACGGTGACGATCTCCTCATCGGTGGCGCCGGGGCGGATACCCTGACCGGCGGTGTCGGCAACGACACGGCCAGCTACGCCAATGCCGGATCCGCCATCAGTGTTTCCCTGGCATCCGGCACAGGCACCCTTGGCGACGCCAACGGCGATACCCTGTCCAGCATTGAAAACCTTATTGGCTCGGCCTATGGCGACACCCTGACCGGCGACACCAACAACAACCTTATCGAAGGTGGCGCAGGTGGCGACGTGATCAGTGCCGGCACCGGCAACGATACCGTCACCTACTCGACGGCCACAGCGGCAGTGACCAGTTCTCTATCGACCGGCACCTATAACGGCGTGACTTTTTCGTCGTCCGCCGGTGGCATTCTCAACGGTGGAACGGCTGGCGCGGCAGGTGATGCCGGCGGTGACACCCTGATTTCCGTCGAAAATCTTACGGGATCGGATTACAACGACTTCCTGGTCGGTGACGCCAATGCAAACGTGCTGAGCGGCGGTATCGGTGACGATACCCTTCAAGGCCTTGCCGGTGGCGACACTCTGGACGGTGGTCTGGGCAACAACACGGCCTCCTATGCCGGTGCTGCCGGGGTTGTTGTGGCCTCCCTGACCGCAGGAACCTTTGCCGGCGCCAACGGCAACGTTTCCTTTACGGTCTCCAGCGGCGGGGTTCTCAACGGCGGCAGTACAGGAACAGCCAGCGATGCCGCTGGCGACTTGCTGATCAACATCCAGAACCTGATTGGCTCAAACAATAACGACTTCCTGATCGGTGATGGCTCCACCAACAATTTGCAGGGCGGCGCTGGCAATGACACCCTGCAAGGGATGGGGGGCGCCGACGTGATCGACGGCGGAATCGGCACCAATACGGTCACCTACGCCAATGCGACGGCGGGAGTCGTCGCCTCGTTGACAGGGGGTGGCAGCACTTTCAGTGGGGTCACCTTCAGCGGCACCACCATGATTGTCAATGGCGGTAATGCTGCCACGGCAGGGGATGCCGGTGGCGACAGCCTGACCAATATTCAAAACTTGATCGGGTCCGCATTCAACGACACCCTGGTCGGCGATGCCAATGCCAATACGATTACTGGTGGCGCTGGCAATGACACGTTGTTCGGCATGGCAGGCAACGACATCATCGATGGCGGCAGCGGCGGTGACACCATTGATGGCGGCTTGGGAACGGACACGATTACCTATGCAAACTCATCCATCAGGGTAGTGAGTTCCCTTACAGCAGGCACCTTCGGCGGCATCACCTTCACCAGTACGGCCAGCGGCGTCCTCAACGGCGGCAACTCGACCACTGCCGGCGATGCGGGCGGCGATACCTTGACGGGCATTGAGAACATGATTGGCTCCACACTCAATGACACCCTTGTCGGCGATGGCTCAGACAACCTTCTGGAAGGAGGCTTGGGCGCTGATACCTTGAATGGCCAGGCAGGCACAGATACGGCCACCTACGCAAATGCCGCTGCGGCTGTTGTTGCATCCTTGTCCACGGGTACCTTTAGCGGGGTCAGTTTTTCTTCATCCGGGGGAGGCGTGCTCAATGGTGGCACGACGACAACCGCTGGCCAAGCATCAGGCGATACGCTGATCTCCATTGAAAACCTCACGGGTTCAAATTACGCAGACACCCTTGTGGGCGATAGTGCGGTCAACATCCTGTCGGGGGGCCTGCTCAATGACATCCTGCAGGGGATGGGAGGCGGCGACACACTGGACGGCGGCTCGGGAACGGATACGGCAAGCTACGATGCAGCAACAGCAGGGGTCGTGGCGTCGCTCCAGACCGGCACATTCAGCGGCGTAACCTTCACGTCCTCCGGCGGCGGCATTCTTAACGGCGACACATCGGGAACAGCGGGGGATGCAGGGAGCGACTTGTTGATCTCGATCGAGAATCTGACCGGTTCGGCCTTTGCGGATACCCTGGTAGGAGACACGAATGCCAACACCATTGATGGCGGCGCCGGTGGCGACATCATCAACGGCGGCGGTGGTGCAGGCGTGGATACGGTCACCTACGCCAACTCGACTGTCGGAGTTGTTGCGTCCCTCACCGCGGGCACCTTTGGCGGCATTGTTTTTTCCACCTCCGGCAGCGGCATTCTCAACGGCGGCACAGCAGCTAATGCAGGCGATGCCGGCGGCGACATCCTCATCTCCATCAGCAACCTGACCGGCACCGGCTTGGCTGACACCCTGGTGGGCAATAGCCAGGCCAATGTCCTGACCGGAGGTGCCGGCAATGATGTATTGCAGGGCATGGCCGGTGCCGACACCCTTGATGGGGGAATCGGCAACGATACTGCCAGCTACGCCGATGCGTCGGCGGGCGTCGTGGCATCCCTGGTCACCGGCACATTTGGCGGCGTCAGCTTCAGCTCGTCCAACGGGGGTGTCTTCAATAATGGCAATGCAGCTGCCGCAGGTGATGCCGGCGGCGACAGCCTGATCAATATCGAGAATCTAACCGGTTCTGCCTATAACGACACCTTCGGCGCATCCATGTCCCAAACCGGTTTCATTGATGGTGGCGCGGGGACGGATACGGCGGTCATTGCGGGCCTGACCACCGGCAGCCAGTCACTGAGTCTGTTAGCCAACTTGCTCCACAATATGGAAGCACTCAATATCCGGGCCGATGCCGTGAACTCCACGGTGCTGATGTCCGCAGCAGATATCCAAAACATTACCAGCGTGTCTTCTGCGCCGGAACTGACCATTCTGGCAAATACCGGCGACGCAATTTCATTGACCCTCAGCGGTGGCCAGACGCTCAATACAAATGCGCTGGGCGGTGGTAATACCGACTACACCATCATGAACGGTGCCACCACTGTTGCTGTCGTGCACTGGCAGGCCGCATGAGTGTATCGTTCCCTTTACACCACGACGCCACCTTGACGGGTGACGAGGTACTGTCTGCGGTCGATTATCGGTACCCGCCCGACACGTCGGCCACCTTGCGGCTGCGAGGCACACTGGATGCCCTGATCCGTCGCCCTGAGTTATGGGAACGACTTGGCCGGGGCGACCGCCTTGGTGCCCAGTTGGAATGTGAGGCAACGCTGCTGCAAACCGGCACTGTCAATGATTTGTTGCTCCTACTCCAATCGCAGCCGGCCCAAGTGGTACTGATTCGCAAAGACAATGCCCAGTACGCCCTATGGGAACGGGAAGGTGATGAAACCTGGCTGGTATTGAATGCGCAAGCAGAAGTCATGCAGCGAATCAATCCGGCGAACACCGCAGTTGATGCCCCAGGTCAAGCCATTGAGGCAATTGCGCTCCGCTTGCCCAGCAGCAGTAGCAATACGCTACCCACTTCGGCCCGCAGCTATTTGCGCTGGTTACTGACGGAGGCTTGGGCTGAAGTGGGTATTGCCAGCCTGCTGGTTAATGGGGGGCAAATCCTGCTCCCCTTGTTCTCCATGTTGCTCTACAACAAGGTCATCAATAACGGCATCTACGAAACCTTGTGGGCGTTGACCTTCGGCATGTTGATCTACATCGTGACCGACGCGGCCCTGCGGGGAGTACGGGCATGGGCGGTTGAAAAGTTGTCCCTTAATCTCAGCCATCGCGATGACCTTCGCCTCTGGCGCCGTCTGACGCAAGCGGGAGACCCGCCCGTCCAGGGCTTTGCCACGTTGCTCGCCCACTATAGAGACTTGTCCATTGGCCGCGAATTCATTTCAGCGACGTATTTGCTGGCGCTGGCTGATCTGCCATTTTTGATTTTATACATGCTGGTCATTACGATGATCGCGTGGCCCCTGGGCCTATTGACCATGCTGCTCGTTGGCGGCTATATGGCATTCAGCGCCATGTTGCAGAGGCATTTGACAAACGCTAGCCGTGCCACTGAAAAAGCAGTCACCGCAAAGCTATCCTTGCTGGGCACGCTGTTCTCCAGCCTTGACTTGCTCCGCACGTCGAATCGTCAAAGCCATTTACGTCGCCGCTGGATTGAAACTGGCGCTGATACTGCTGCGATTGAAAGCCGCCGTCGCCTCTTGCAATCCTCTGCCAATATTGCAGGCAATGTGATGGCGCCCTTCACCACCGTCGCTGTTTTGGTACTGGGTGCCTATCTGGTGGAATGGCAGATGAGCAACATTGGCGCCCTCATTGCCTGCAGCATGCTGGCAGGCCGCACGATGGCAGGCGTTTCGTCACTGTTTACCGTGTTAGCAAAATGGGATGATTTCCAGCGGGCATCCGAACGTTTTGAACATGGCTTACCCAACAATAAAGACGTTGCCGATAGTCTGCATGTCAGCATGCCAGCGAGTAGCGGCAGCATTGAAGTCATCAGTTTAGGCAAGCGCTATGAAGACCGCCCACCGGTACTGGAGAACATCAGCTTCTCGATTACTGGCGGCGAACGTATTGCCGTTCTGGGCAAGCCTGGCGCGGGTAAATCGACCTTACTGCGCTGCCTGGCGGGCCTGTCTCGACCGGATAACGGCCGAATCCTGTTTGATGGCGCGACACTTAATGAAATCCGTTTTGCTGATCGCAGTGAGTGGCTTGCCTTTAAGGGACAGGATCCTGCACTTTTCGCTGCGACCTTGGCTGACAATCTACAAGCGGCATCCCCTGCCTGCCTGGAGCGGGCCTTATGGTTATCCGGCCTTGATGATGAGCTTCGCAGTGGACGACTGACGCTGGGGACCCGCATTGAGGACCAAGGTCGTAATCTGTCAGGTGGTCAACGGCAGAAGCTGGCACTTGCCCGTGTATTTGCCCGTGAAGCCAGCATCTATTTACTGGATGAACCCAGCGCAGGACTCGATCCTGATACTGAGCGCCAATTAGCCCAACGCTTGCCCGAAGCCCTGGGTAAGGCGACCGTACTGATGGTGACCCATAGCCCCGCTTTGCTTGAGGCAGTAAGTCGCCTGATCGTGCTTGATAATGGACGGCTTGTGGCGAATGGTCCAAAAGACAAGCTAATTCAGGCTAGCCAGCCATTACCACCTTCAACATCGGCAACTGCTTGAGCATTTGTCTGGCTGTTCCGCTGATAAGTCACACTGCTGAAGTTCACAAGTCAACTAGACACATTTAGTCACATCTGCTCACAACTAGGGCCTGTGAGGAAGTGGTAGTACAGGTAAAGTGCTGCCTTGAACAAGAACGTACCGCAGTAATGATTTCATCCGCCATCCCTAACGCTCAAGCTACCTCCTCAACAAAAGAGTTCCTTGGTCTAGCCAAACTGATGCGCCTGAGCTTTACAGGCGCTGATTTGACGCCCCTCTGTCAAGACAAACTTAAGCAAGCGGAAACGGATCCTGCAGATGCCTGTTCGCTGCTTGATGCAGGAATCATTCTTCAGTTCTATCGAAACCCGGAAATTGCACTCCACCTGCAACAAGAAGCATTGAAGTTGCAGCGGCACTACTGTTTACCAGCACAAAAACCCGTCCAACTTCGTCTGCTGGCGCTCATGGCGCCCGGGGACTTAATGGCGAATGTTCCTATTGAGTGCTTGCTTGAAGATTCTGATATCGAACTGAACATTTACTACGCAACGGCCAGTGAAGTCGATGTATCAGACATCCCTGATCACGATGTGCTTTTTGTCGCCATGAGTGAGTCGGAGGCCAATCGACCAATCCTTGAATTCTGGCAGCCTTGGCTGGCCGGGTGGCCCAGGCCGGTGCTGAATAACCCGTTCAACATCCCAAACGTCGCGAGAGATACAGCCTTTAAACTGCTGCACGGATTGCCTGGCGTAGTGATCCCGCCGACACTCCGGATGTCCCGCCACGAACTGGAAAACATTGCAGAAAAGGGATGTCCAGATGGCATTCATTTTCCCTTCATCATCCGCCCCCTCGACTCCCATGCGGGTAATGATCTGTACAAAATAGACAGCCCCAGTGAGCTCGCAGACAAACTCAGCGCAGTAACCGACGATGAGTTCTTCGTCTCTCCTTTTGTGGACTACCGCAGTCCCGATGGTCAATTCCGGAAATATCGGGTGATTTTGATTGATGGAAAACCCTTTGCCTGCCATATGGGAATTTCCGATCACTGGATGATTCACTACCTCAATGCGGGAATGGCTGAAAGCCCCGAGAAACGGGCTGAAGAAATGGACTTCATGGTCAATTTTGACCGTGACTTTTCAGTCAGGCATAAAACAGCGCTGTCCGAGATACACCGTAGCATCGGGCTTGATTATCTCGGCATTGATTGTGCTGAGACCAATGATGGTCAGTTGTTGATATTCGAGGTTGAGCACGCTATGGTTGTTCATGCCATGGACCCCGTTGACATCTATCCCTACAAGCAAGCCCCGATGCAAAAGCTTTTTGCTGCCTTCAGGGCCATGCTGATTTCTGCTGCAGAAAAGACGTTACAAAATGATTGATGCATCAGTGATGAACAGCCGCAATTTTTCCGGCGGCCCGGGCATCTTGCCAGATACTGTCCTCACAGAAGTTCAGCAGGCTGTTTCGATGGTGCCGGAGGTAGGTCTTTCCATCCTTGGAATCAGCCATCGCTCGGACTGGTTTGAGTCTGTCGTCTCCGAGACAGAGCAGAACATTCGTCGCTTGCTCGATCTGCCAGAAAACTATGCTGTCTTGTTCTTGCAAGGTGGGGCATCCCTGCAGTTTTCAATGATTCCAATGCTGTTGCTTCGTGGGTCCGACAAAACAGCTGAGTATTTGCGTACTGGCTACTGGAGCAGCAAGGCTATACCCGAGGCTGAAAACGAAGGCCCAGTCAAAGTTGCCTGGGATGGGGAAGCCTGTGGTTACAAACGACTCCCCTCTAAGGATGAGGTCACCTACTCCCCGGATGCTGCATATCTACACTATGCCTCCAATGAAACGGTCGAGGGCACCCAGTTTCATTACATCCCCGGGATTGATGGTGTATGCAGAGTCTGTGACATGTCCTCGGACTTTCTTTCGCGTCCTTTCGACCCTAGCCATTTCGACCTGATTTACGCTCACGCCCAAAAGAACCTCGGCCCGGCCGGCATCACTGTCGTCATTCTCAAACGAGAACTTTTGGACAATGTGCCCAAAAACCTTCCCGCTTTCCTTGATTACCGGACGCACTTGGCGGCCAACTCCATCTACAACACCCCACCCGTTTTTGCCATTTATGTGGTGATGCTTGTGACTAGATGGCTGCTGAATGATATTGGCGGCCTTGAGAACATGGCCTTGATCAACCAGAAGAAGGCTACGGCCCTGTACAAAACTATCGACGATAGTGCTGGCTTTTACCAAGGCCGGGCAGCACTGGCTGACAGGTCGCTAATGAACGTTGTATTTACGCTGGCATCGACTGAAATGGAGCCCGCATTTCTTGCACGGACTACAGCCGAGGGATTTACCGGACTGGAAGGCCACCGCTCGCTTGGCGGAATCAGGGCATCGATTTACAACGCCATGACACTTACTGCAGTGGAGTCGCTGTGTTCCTTGATGGAAGACTTTGCAGCGTCTTTGCGACGCTGATCAATACAAGACTAATAGCCAAGCTTCTGTCAGTACGCTCACTCAATTTAACTAGGCCGTCGATTAGGCCTTCTTGTTAAAAAGCAGACCTTTCATCTTGTCGATTTCCATTCCAAGATGCAAAAGTTCTTCTGAAGGAAATTGACGAATAACCTCCTTGGTACTGGAGTCCACGACTTTCACCACAAACCGGCTGGTATCGCTATCAACAGAGAACAAGAGGTTAGGTGCTGCAGTTTGAGCACGCTTCTGCAGGTCGTCCACAACCTTCTGCACATCAGCCTCAGTCAATTGCTTTGACTGAACAGCATTGGCACTTGAGGCAGCATTAACGCGATGAATATCAGCTGCCACGGGCGCCGGTGCTGGCGATGCTGCAGGTGATGAATTACTGGCTGCAGGCGACGAGGCAACTGCTGCATCGTAATTGGCAGGAACCGTTGAAGACCATTGCACACTCATGATCAAATCCTTTCAAGCACTGGAAAGATTGCTGCCAGTAAACAGGCGATGAGCCAATCTTTTCACCTGGGCAAAGGAGGGAAACGTGTTACCAGTAGCGATCAAGAAACAGGAAACAAGCTGCCGAGAGACATCCACCACCCCACGAGCTGGTTGTGTACTGCAGCAAAAGCTTGGCAAACCATTGAGTCTGATCGCGCTACTGATTTCCATCTGAGCCTCCACCCTGGAAACTTGGGCGAAAATACGCCCTTCTATTGGTGTTATCGGCGACTTGAGGAAGAACTTTAGGGGCTTTGTAATAAAAATAACGATCTAGAGGATGTAATCCCCGAACGCCTCATCCCCAGCAAGAAGTACGTTTCCCACCCGACTCCTCGCCTATTGCTTGAAATCAGGCCAAGCTCTTTGCCAGCAGACCGTGAAAAGCGTCGAAAGCCTTCTGCATGTACTTCAATTTATAAGGAAAGACATCGACAGGATCAGTGGCATGAATCCAGCCGGCCACATCAACTTCAAACAAAAGCAGGCAACCGTCAGGGGTTTCGCCACAATCGAGAACGACATAGTCGAGGCCCAACCGTTCGTAAATGGCAGCGAAGGCATTTCCATGCCGCACTGCAAAATCTCGATCAAAACTCTCCATGGCGGACGCCTCTTCATTACGCTTCCATTCACTGGCTGCCATATTTGCGGAAACATAATGAACGATCCAGTGATCAGAGATCGCAAGATGGCAAAGATAGGGCGCGCCATCTATCAGGACAATTCTGTACTTTCTGAACAGTCCATCCGAACTCCGATAGTCGAAGTACTCCGCGATGAAAAACTCTGGTTCTGGATGCACCTCGTAATAAACCACCAAATCCTCATTGGACTCCAGCTTTTCGAATCCTTGCCCGGCATGGCTATCAATCGGTCTGATGGTGATCGGAAAACTCATCCCACAGTCCTGCTCTCGAACAAGGCGCTGAGTTTGGGGTATCCGTAAGCCCGGAACATCTTTGAGTAGCTGATAGGCAACATCACGCCCGCAACGCGTAATGTGTTCAGGTCGATTCAAGATCGGGCGCGGCCAAAGAGCAAACAGTTCGTCCATGCGGACAAGCAATGGTCGATTTTTATCGGACTCGCTCAGGGCAACAATGGCGACATCGTGATCGGGAATGACCTCAGATAAGGGCTGATCTAGCGTCAAGAACAGAAGATCAAGACGAATGCCGGAATTTTCGACGACAAACTCAAACGGTGTGTTGTCCATCATGTCGCCAGGCCCCATGAGCGCAAGCAATCGGATTTCTGGCTTCGAAGGTTCTGATACTCGATAAAAGCCTCTCAAAGCTAACGCCTTCGCTTGCATATCAAGGGCTAACTCTCGCTGCCCCAATGCCTGCAAGATAAAAAACATCCGCATGAACATGTTGGCCTGATCGGGGTCGCTCATGGACGCGTTGAACAACCCAGGAACGTCCGATGCTGGCAAGCGACCGATGCTGACTGATGTTGGGATCGGTTGGATAGCAACTTCAGAAAGAAGTATGTGGGAGGTCATGGCAGGAAGAGCATGAAGCACTTGTCCATCGCGTTGTAACCAGCAGCTAAGCCAGTCATATCCCCAGAACCCAAGGTCTAGCTGCATGCGCCCCAGAAACAAAAAAGCCCTGACTCATCAGGGCCTTGCTTTGCAAAAGCTGGTCGGGGCGAGAGGATTCGAACCTCCGACTCCTGCGTCCCGAACGCAGTACTCTACCAGGCTGAGCTACGCCCCGAATTTTGAAGAGTGATGAAACTTGGCGGGAAATTTCCAGTGACGAGAGGCTTTAAAACTAGTGACTTCGCGCGACGGAAAAGTCTGCCAATTCTAGCAGACAGTCGCGGTATTGCGAAGCCGGCAAGGTACTGATCGCCTGCTTCGCGGCCTCGATTTCAAGCGTGGCGCGACGACGAGTTTCCTCAAGAGCTCCGGTTTCAGCAATCGCTGCAAGAATGGCAGGCAGTTCATCCAATCCGCCCTGCTCAATGGCTTGACGCACCAAGGCGGCTTGTTCGGGAGTACCGTTATTCATCACATGAATCAGCGGCAGGGTGGGCTTTCCTTCGGCCAGATCATCGCCCACATGCTTACCGGTTTCGCCCTCGACACCGGAGTAATCCAGCACATCGTCAATCAGCTGAAACGCGGTTCCCAGGTGCATGCCGTAACGAGACAAGCCCTCTTCCAGTTCGGGGCTGGCCTTGCCGAGAATGCCGCCAAGGCGAGCCGCTGCCTCGAACAACTTGGCCGTTTTGTAGCGGATGACCTGGAGATAGGCATCCACATCCACATCGGCATCGTTGCAATTCATCAATTGCAACACTTCGCCCTCGGCGATAACGTTGGTTGCTTCGGCCAAGACTTCCATCACTCGCATGGAGCCAACCCCCACCATCATCTGGAAAGCACGGGAATAGAGAAAATCCCCAACAAGTACACTGGCGGCATTGCCAAACATGGCATTGGCGGTATCCCGCCCCCGGCGCAAGTCGGATTCATCCACCACGTCGTCGTGCAGCAGGGTGGCGGTATGAATGAATTCCACGACCGCCGCCAGTTCATGGTGGTGGCGCCCCTGATAACCGACAGCGCCCGCCGTCAATAGCACCAGAGCCGGACGCATCCGCTTTCCGCCCGCATTGATAATGTATTCAGCCACTTGGCGCACCAAGACGACTTCTGAATAGAGGCGTTCGCGGATAACGGCATCGACGGCCTTCATGTCGTCGGCGATCAGGGCATAGAGGGAGTTGAGCTGCACGGTGAAATGAGGCGCGGAAGCGGTTTTGCGGGAAAGGCGCGATGTTAGGCACCCCTACCCCCATCGTCAAGAACAACAGAATTGTCTTTGACTTTAATGGCTTGGCGCCCTATAATGCGCGGCTCTTTTGTAGCACCCTTCCTTTTAAATATCGGAGTCCCACATGTCTTATGCGGTCATAAAAACTGGTGGCAAGCAGTATCGCGTTGTCGCTGGCGAAAAGATCAAAGTAGAACAGATACCGGCAGATGTGGGCGCTGAAATCACTATCGACCAGGTTTTGATGGTCGGTGAGGGCGAGTCTGTCAAGATCGGCACCCCTCTGGTTTCTGGCGCCACTGTCACAGCCAAGATTCTCAGCCACGGTCGTCACGACAAGGTTCGCATCTTCAAGATGCGTCGTCGTAAGCACTACCAAAAGCGTCAAGGCCACCGTCAGAACTACACTGAAATTGAAATCAGCGGCATCGCCGGCTGAGTTCATAGCCAAATAAGGAGCACTTACCATGGCACACAAGAAAGCAGGCGGTAGTTCCCGTAACGGCCGCGACTCAGAATCAAAGCGACTTGGCGTAAAGAGCTACGGTGGCGAATTGATCCCCGCTGGTAGCATCATCGTGCGTCAGCGCGGTACCCGCTTCCACCCCGGCGACAACGTCGGCATCGGCAAGGATCACACCCTCTTTGCCAAGGTGGACGGCACTGTGCAATTCACCGTCAAGGGCGCAGCCCAACGCAAGGTAGTGAACATCGTTCCCTACGCTGGCGAATAATCAGGCCTCGGCCTGGCAAAAGCCCTATCCTTGCGATAGGGCTTTTGCGTTTCTGGAGCAGTAACAATGAAATTTTTTGACGAAGCCCGGATCGAGGTCATGGCCGGCGATGGCGGCAATGGCGTGGCTTCGTTTCGCCGCGAAAAGTTCATCCCTTTCGGCGGCCCCGATGGTGGTGATGGCGGCAAGGGCGGCAGCATTTATGCTGTTGCCGACCGCAACCTCAACACCCTGATTGATTTCCGCTACACCCGTATGTTCCGCGCCGAAAAGGGCGAAAACGGCCGTGGCTCCGATTGCTACGGCAAGGGTGGCGACGATCTGGAACTGCGCATGCCCGTGGGCACCGTGGTTTCCGACTACGAAACCGGCGAACTGATTGCCGACATGGACAAAGATGGCAAGCGCACCCTGATCGCCCAAGGCGGCAAGGGCGGCTTGGGCAATCTGCACTTCAAGTCCAGTACCAACCGCGCTCCGCGCCAATGCACCCCCGGCGAAGAAGGCGTGCGCCGCATGCTCAAGCTGGAACTCAAGGTGCTGGCCGACGTGGGCCTGCTGGGCCTGCCCAATGCCGGCAAGTCCACCTTCATTCGCGCCGTTTCCGCCGCCAAGCCGAAGGTAGCCGACTACCCCTTCACCACCCTGCATCCGAATCTGGGCGTCGTGCGTGTTGACCATGACCGCAGTTTCGTCATCGCTGACGTTCCGGGCCTGATCGAAGGCGCGGCGGAAGGCGCTGGCCTGGGTCACCGTTTTCTGCGCCACCTGCAACGCACCCGCGTGCTACTGCATCTGGTGGACATCGCCCCCTTCGACCCCGATGCCGATCCGGTGCGCGACGCCCTGGCCATTACGGAAGAACTACGCAAATACGACGAACAGCTCTATACCAAGCCCCGCTGGTTGATCATCAACAAAATTGACCTGGTTCCCGAAGAAGAACGGGAGGCCCGTATTGCTGCCTTGATCGAAGGCTACGGTGTCGTGGACAAGCATTTTGTGATTTCCGGTATCACCGGCGATGGCTGCAAGGCCCTCACCTTTGCCGTGATGGATCACATCGAAAAGCACCGCGCCGAATTCGGCGATGTGGTGGTTGAGCACGATACCCAACCCCACCCTGTTGAAGCGCCCGAAGCAGAAGACGACGACGAAGATGAGACAGAGGATAGCGAAGAGTAAACGCCTGATCGTCAAGGTCGGCAGCGCCCTGGTCACAGACAACGGTGCCGGCCTTTCCCAGGCGTTCATTGCCGAGTGCGCCCGGCAGATTGCCGCCCTTCACGCCCAGGGGCGCGAGGTGGTACTCGTCTCCTCCGGCGCCATTGCGGCCGGCATGCAGCGTTTGGGCTGGGATGCCCGGCCCAAGGGCATCCATGAACTGCAGGCCGCCGCCGCCGTGGGCCAGATGGGCTTGTGCCAGACCTACGAAACCTGCTTCAGCAGCCATGGTTTGAAAACGGCCCAGATTCTGCTGACCCATGAAGACCTGGCCGACCGCACCCGCTACCTCAATGCCCGCTCCACCCTGACCACCCTGCTCTCCCTGGGTGTTGTCCCCATCATCAACGAGAACGACACCGTCGTTACCGACGAGATCAAGTTCGGCGACAACGATACCTTGGGCGCCCTGGTGGCCAATCTGGTGGAAGCTGAACTGCTGGTGATCCTCACCGACCAGCAAGGCCTCTACAGTGCCGACCCGCGCAAGGACCCGAAGGCGATCCTGATCAGCGAAGGCGAAGCCGAAGACCGCAGCTTTGAAGCCATGGCTGGCGGTGCCGGCAGCGGCATCAGCAAGGGCGGCATGATCACCAAGATCCGCGCTGCCCAGCGAGCCGCCCGCAGCGGCGCCCACACCCTGATCGCCAGCGGTCGGGAAGCTGATGTGCTACCCCGCCTTTTCTCCGGCGAAACCCTGGGCACCCTGCTGTTTGCCAGCGCAACGCCTTTGGCGGCCCGGAAGCAATGGCTGGCCGACCATCTGCAATTGGCAGGCAGCGTCAGCTTGGACGAAGGAGCAGAGAAAGCCCTGAAGAATGGCCGCAGCCTGCTGCCCATCGGCGTCACCACCGTGGATGGCGAATTCGAACGGGGCGCCGCCGTGGCCTGTCGCGACAACCAAGGGCACGAAATTGCCCGGGGACTGATCAACTATTCAAGCTCGGAAGCACGCCGCATTGCCCGTCATGGCAGCGCCGAAATCGAAGCACTGTTGGGCTATATCGATGAAGAAGTGCTGATCCATCGGGACAATCTGGTTTTGCTCTAATCGCCTACCCTGACTCCTCCTGCTTGCGTCCGACCCTATCGGCAAGCCCAATAAAAAAGCCCGCAACTGCGGGCTTTTGTTTGCCTCCGACCAGAAAGATCAGTTGGTCGGTGCAGGAGCCGGGGCGGGAAGAGCGGGCCGATCCACCTTGCCATCGTGGTTGAGATCATGTTGTCGATCATGCTTTTCACGACGGATATCACGGCTTTCGTGATTCTCCATACGCTCCATGCGCATACGTTCCTTCGGCGTTACTTTGCCGTCTTCCTTCATGCGGGCTTCGCGCTTTTCCATCATTTGTTCGCGGCGCTCAAGGCGCTTTGACTCCCGGGGAGTCAGGGTGCCGGAGGCCTCCCCCTTCTCAATACGCTGCTCTTGACGAGCTTCACGAGCATCCGCATGGGGCACCGCGGGGGTCGGTGTCTGAGCAAAAGCAGACAAAGCAAGGGAAGACAAAACGGCGGCGAAAGTGAAACGGCTACAGGTATTACGCATGATCAAATTCTCCTCAGCAGTGACAGGGGACATCCCATGACTTCATTAACGCACGGGGAGAGTTTTCTGTGACAGGTGACGTGTAAGCCCGGGTTACCGGGCTTACCGCTATTTACCTTGCAGTTACAGAAGGACCGTTCACCTTGCTCATGGCCGTATCCAATACTTCCTTGGCCGGCTTTTCATTACGCCACAGGGCCTCGGTTTCCACGTTCATCACACTGCGCAAACGCTCCAGGGCGCCACCGCTCTTGATGCGGGCGAACTTGGGGTCGGAAAGATGGCGGGCGGCGGCGTCCAGCACATCCGCAGGACCGCCGGATTCCTTCAGGGCCGTAATGGCATCCGCCGTCATGGGCAGATAGCCGGTGGCCCGCACCCAGTCGCGCTGGTTTTCAGGGCGCATGAGGAAAGTGACGAAATCGGCCATCAGAACATAGTCGGCCTTTTTGTACCCGGCCAGGAACCACAAGCCGGCGCCATCGGGCATCACATTGCGCGGTGTCACGCCATAGACATCGTCGTAATAGGGCATGGCAGACACGCCCACGGGCAAATGGCGGGCCATCGCTTCGGCAAAGAGACTGGACTCACTGGTCAGCATGCCGCATTCGCCGCTCAGGAAATGCTGATCGCCTTCGCCCCGGGGGCCGTAGTAACGGAAGTAAAAACTCTTGTGCCAGCTCGCCAGCATGGCCAGATGCTTGACGTTCACCATGCTGTTCAGGGCAATGCGGGACGGCTTCTGTACCAGAGGCTCATTGTGCTGGGCGGACAGGTTTTCCACCTGCATCCAGGCGAAATGGGACGAGGTGAAGGGGCAGGAGCTGCCAATATCGTAGAGCTTGCCGGCAGCGTTCTGCACTTCCATCCAGGTACGCGGAGGATGTTCCGGATCCAGTCCGGCCTTGCGGAAAGCGTCCTTGTTCCAGAACAGTACGGGGAAAGAAAGGCCCAGCGGCAGCGCTTGCAGGCGGCCAGCGGAATCATCCACAGCATCCGCCACCAAAGGGTAGAAGCGCTTGGCATCCAACTGTTTGACACCGCCATCGCCGAGCACCTGATACAGGGGACGGAAACGGGGCAGCGTATCGAAGAAGCTCAGCTCATCTTCGGGATGCAGCAGCGCCATATGGGGCAATTGGCGCTTGTCTTCATCCTTGGCGAAACCGGAAACGCCCTGCAACACCACCCGGGCTTTGCCCTTTTGGGTTTCGTTGAACTTCAGGGTCAGGGTGGCCAGCGCATCAAGGGAGCGCCCTTCCAGGCCATGCCGCAGTGAAATTTCGACCGGGCCGGCGGGGGCCGTAGCCACGGCGGCAGTCTTCTCTTTGTGCTTGGCAGCGGGCTTTGCTTCTGCCGGAACCTGGAGCAGCAGGGAAACCAGCCCCACCACCCCGCCGAGGAACAGCTTGTTCATGTTCATTTTGCGCATCGCAGAAATTGGGAAAGCAAGAGTTTACAAGTTATGCAAGGGGCTGGTCCGCTTAAAACCAAAGGAAAACCCGTCGCAGGGAATACCCCAGGCCGCAATCGGGGAACGGCTCCATTCAAAAACGCCAATGAACGCCCCGTGCGGACCAGAATTGCCGAATGCCCTTTTGCTATACATAAAACGCATACAAGAGCTACAGGCCGCGACACTCAAATTTTGTGATAAATGGCTTAACCATGCGGCATAAAGCCAATTCCTGGCGAAAAATGCGAGTCCTCGATTTATACGCTGCGCGTATGACAACAGACGAATCGCCGCCCCCATCCCCACCCCGCACACCCCGTGAATCCCGGAAACGCCATCCCGTCCAAGGCTGACGCAGGCATGACATAAATTTGACGCAAAGCACAAATTAGCCCCCCACTGCGTCTATTCATGTCTTAAAATTCGCAGGTCGCCCATTTCAGGGCAATTTCATTGATTCCATGCGTATTGTTTGCCTGGGGGGTGGCCCTGCAGGTCTTTATTTCGCGACGTTGATCAAGCAGGCAGACCCCGGCCATGAGATCACTGTCATCGAACGTAGCCCAAGGGATGACACCTACGGCTGGGGCGTAGTGTTCTCTGACAGCACGCTGGACGGCCTTGAAGCCGCCGACCCGGAAACCTACCGGGCCATCAAAAACGCCTTCGTCCACTGGGACGACATCGACATCCACTACCGGGGCGAGTGCCTCCGTTCCACGGGCCATGGCTTTGCCGGCATCAGCCGCGCCAAGCTGCTCGACATCCTGCAACAGCGGGCGGCATCCCTGGGCATTGAAGTCCTTTTCGACACCCCCGCCCAACTACCCGAGCATTACCCGGACGCAGACCTGATCATCGCTGCAGACGGCATCCACAGCGCCGTACGCCAGCACTACGCCGAATACTTCCAACCCAACATTGCCATCGGTGAATGCCGCTATCTCTGGCTGGGTTGCGACAAGGCCCTGGACGCCTTCAATTTTGATTTCCGCGAAACGGAATGGGGCTGGTTCAGCCTTCATGCCTATCGCTACGACCAGAACCACTCCACCTTCATTGTCGAAACGCCGCAAGCCGTCTGGGAAGCCGCCGGGCTGGATCAGGCCGACAGTGCCGCTTCCATCGCCTTCTGCGAAAAACTGTTTGCCGAACGCCTGCAGGGCACCCCCTTGCGCCTGCGTCCCGGCCATCCCCGGGGCGGTGCCTGGTTGCGTTTCAATCGCCTGGTCTGCCAGCGCTGGTATCGCAACAACGTCGTGCTGTTGGGGGATGCCGCCCATACCGCCCACTTCTCCATCGGCTCCGGCACCAAGCTGGCCATGGAAGATGCCATTGCCCTGGTCGAAGCGATCAAGGCCGAACGCGACATTCCCACGGCCCTGGCCCGTTACCAGACCGAACGGGAACCCGCCGCATTCCGCCTGCAAAGCGCCGCCCGCAACCGGCAGGAATGGTTCGAGCACGTGGCCCGTTACACCGGCTTCGACCCGATTCCCTTCAGCTACACCCTGCTCACCGGCAGCCAGCGCCTGGGCCACAACAACCTGCGTCAGCGGGACCCGGCCTACATTGCCCGGGTCGAAGCCGATCTGGCCCAACGCTGCGGCCTGGACAAGCCGGTGCCGCCCATGTTCACGCCCTTCCGCATCGGCGACCTGACCCTGTCCAACCGGGTCGTCGTCTCGCCCATGGCCACCTATTCCGCCGTGGACGGCAAACCCGGCGACTTCCACCTGAGCCATCTGGGCAGTCGCGCCCTGGGCGGTGCGGCCCTGGTCATGACGGAAATGACCGCCCCCTCCGCCGACGGCCGCATCACCCCGGCCTGCACTGGTCTGTGGAACGACGAGCAGCAAAGCGCCTGGCAGCGCATCGTGGATTTCGTCCATCAAAACAGCAGCGCCCGCATCGGTTTGCAGTTGGGCCATGCCGGCGCCAAGGGCGCCACCTGCCTGCCCTGGCAAGGCCAGGACAAGCCCCTGCCGGAAGGCAACTGGCCCCTGCTGGCCGCATCGCCCCTGCCTTGGCGTAACGGCAGCGTGACGCCCAAGACCCTGGATCGCAGCGACATGGATCGCCTCAAGGCCGACTTTGTGGCGGCCGCCCAGCGCGCGCTGACCATCGGCTTCGACCTGCTGGAGCTGCACTGCGCCCACGGCTACCTGCTTTCCGGTTTTCTCTCGCCCCTGTCCAACCGTCGCAACGACGACTATGGCGGCGACCTGGAAAACCGTCTGCGCTTCCCCCTGGAGGTGTTCTCCGCCCTCCGCGCCCTCTGGCCCAAGCCTCTGCTGGTGCGCATCTCCGCCCACGACTGGATGGAAGGTGGCAACACCGGCGACGACGCCGTCGCCATTGCACTGGCCTTCAAGGCCGCCGGCGCCGACCTGATCGACGTTTCCAGCGGCCAGACCCATCCCGATGCCCAGCCGGTTTACGGCCGCATGTACCAAACGCCTTTTGCCGACCGTATTCGTAATGAAGTGGCGATTCCCGTCATGACGGTGGGCAACATCACCGAAGCGGATCAGGTCAACACCATCATTGCCGCCGGTCGTGCCGACCTTTGCGCCCTGGGCCGCCCCCATCTGGCCGATCCTCACTGGACTTTGCGGGCGGCGGCCGAGCAGGGTTATCAAGGAATTTCATGGCCCAAACCCTACATCCCTGGCGGCGCGCAAATTCAGCGCCTGTTCCATCCCGAGCCACAGCCATGAGCCTGCCCCTGCAAGGACGCCATGCGCTGGTGACCGGCGCCTCCCGCGGCATCGGTGCTGCCATTGCCGACGCCTTGGAAAAAGCCGGCGCCAAGGTCAGCCGGCTGGCTCGTCAGGCCGCCCCCAACATCATCAGCTGCGATGTCACCAACCCGGCGGCCATCAGCCTGGCATTTGCCGCCGCCCGCCGCCAGCACGGCCCCCTGCATATTCTGGTCAATAACGCCGGCCAGGCCGAAAGCGCCCCCTTTGCCAAAAGCGACGCCGCCCTGCTGGAACGCATGCTGGACGTCAATCTCAAGAGTGCCTGGCACTGCACCCAGGCAGCCCTGGCCGACCTGCAGGCTGCCGGGCAAGAGGCCGGCGGGGCCCGCATCATCAATGTTGCCTCCATCGCCGGTCAAAAAGGCTATGCCTACGTCAGCGCCTATTGCGTCGCCAAGCATGCCCTGGTGGGTTTGACCCGATCCCTCGCCGCCGAACTGGCCACGACGGGCATTACGGTCAATGCCCTCTGCCCCAGCTATACCGATACCGATTTGGTGCGCAATGCGGTGGACAGCATCGCCACCAAGACCGGGCGCCGGGAAAGCGAAATCCTCGCTGACCTGGCCAACAACAATCCCCAGGGACGCTTGATTCGTCCCGAAGAAGTCGCCGCAGCCGCCCTCTGGCTGTGCAGTCCTGAAGCAGCGGCCATCAACGGCCAAACCCTTTCCCTTTCCGGTGGAGAAATCATGTCATGAGCAAGAGCAAAACAACTGTTGCGGCAACCGTCGCCGATACCGAAACCCGCGCAACCCGCGACGACCATCAGTCCCTGCGTCTGTGGCTGCGGCTGCTGGCTTGTACCAACCTGATCGAAGGCCAGGTCCGTAGCCGCCTGCGTGTGCAGTTCGACACCACCCTGCCCCGCTTCGACCTGATGGCCCAGCTGGAACGTTCCCCCGAAGGCCTGAAGATGGGCGAGCTGTCCAAGCGCATGATGGTGACCGGCGGCAACGTGACCGGCATTACCGATCAGCTCGTGGCCGAAGGTCTGGTGGTGCGGGAAGACAACCCTGCCGACCGCCGCGCCTACATCGTCAAGCTCACCGCTGAAGGCAAGAAGCAGTTCAAGAAGATGGCCGAAGCCCACGAAAAATGGATTCTGGAACTCTTCTCCGGCCTCAAGGAAACCGACAAGCAACAGCTCCACAGCTTGCTGGCCCTGCTCAAGACCCACGTAGCCACGATCCAGCGCTAAACCAGCACACGCAACGTACCAAAGCCGCACCCATAAGAAAAAAGCATCCATGATCCCCAGCGCCCACCGGGATACCTTTACCCGGGACCACCTGCCACCGCCCAAGCTGTGGCCGGAATTGATCTTCGAACTGCCTGAACTGCAGTATCCGGAGCGGCTCAATTGCGCCGCCGAAATACTGGACAAGGCCATCAGCGAAAAAGGCTGGGGCGACCGCATCGCCCTGCGCGGCCCTCTGGGTACGTTCACCTTCCGGCAACTGCAGGACCGGGCGAACCGCATTGCCCGGGTGCTGGTGGAAGACATGGGGCTGGTGCCGGGCAACCGGGTGCTGCTGCATTCGCCCAACGCACCGCTGATGGTGGCCTGCTGGTTCGGCATCCAGAAAGCGGGGGGCGTGGCCATTTCCACCATGCCTTTGCTGCGGGCCAAGGAGTTGGGGGAGATCATCGGCAAGGCGAAGATCAGCCATGCCCTTTGCGACATCAGTTTGCAGAACGAGCTGGAACTGGCCCGCCAGTCCCATCCGGAGCTGACCCAGGTCAAGCTCTTCGACAGCAGCCGCAGCGTTGATAGCACCGCCGCCGAAGCGAAGCCGGACGCCCTCGAAACCCTGATGCAGGGCAAGCCGGACCACTTCACCGCGGTGGACACGGCGGCCGACGATGTGGCCATGATTGCCTTCACTTCAGGCACCACGGGCAAGCCCAAGGGCACCATGCATTTCCACCGGGATGTGATGGCCATTTGCGACTGCTTTCCCCGTTCCACCCTGAAGCCGGAGCCCGACGACATTTTCTGCGGCGCGGCGCCCCTGGCCTTCACCTTCGGTCTGGGCGGGCTGGTGCTGTTTCCCCTGCGTTACGGGGCTTCCTCGGTCATTGGCGTCAAACCCGGGCCGGAACCCCTGCTGCAAGCCGTTCAGGACTATCGCGTCACCATCAGTTTTTCCGTGCCCACCGGTTACCGCATGGCGCTGCCCATGCTGAGCCGGTTTGATGTCAGCTCCCTGAAAAAATGCGTATCGGCAGGAGAGGCCCTGCCCATTGCCACCCGGGATGCCTGGTTCAAGGCCACCGGCATTCAGCTCATCGACGGCATCGGCTCCACCGAGATGCTGCATATCTTCCTTTCGGCAGCGGGCAAGGACATCCGCCCCGGCGCCACGGGCAAGCCCATTCCCGGTTACCGGGCCACGGTGCTTGACGAAAGCGGCAATCCCTTGCCCCCGGGACAGGTTGGCCGTCTCGGCGTCAAGGGCCCCACCGGCTGCCGCTATCTGGATGACAGCCGCCAATACGACTACGTGGTCAACGGCTGGAACGTCACCGGCGACGCCTTCACCATGGACGCGGATGGCTACTTCTTCTACCAATCCCGAACCGACGACCTGATCGTTTCCGGCGGCAACAATATCGGCGGGCCGGAGGTGGAAGACATTCTGCTCAAGCACCCGGCCGTGGCGGAATGCGCGGTGGTCGGCGTCCCCGACGAAGAGCGGGGCCAACTGGTCAAGGCCTTCGTCGTTCCCGCCCCCGGCTTTGAGGCCAGCCCTGAACTGGCCAAAGAACTCCAGAATCACGTCAAGGGCCTGTTGGCCCCGTTCAAATACCCGCGAGTGATCGATTTCCGCGAGGCCTTGCCTCGTACCGAAACAGGCAAGCTGCAGCGTTTCAAGCTGCGGGAAGAAGCCCGTAAAACTGTCCAGGCCGTTGTAGAGACAGCAACCCCAACCCCCACCCCAATGACAACTACCCCCCATCAGATCATTCAACCCGAAGGTTGGGCCCGCCCCCGCGGCTTTTCCAACGGCATCAAGGCCAAAGGCAGTTACGTCAGCATTGCCGGCCAGGTGGGCTGGGATGCCGAGTGCCGTTTCGTCAGCGACAACTTCACCGCTCAAGCCAAACAAGCTCTGAAAAACGTGGCAGATGTGGTGCGGGCAGCAGGCGGCAAACCCGAGCACATCGTGCGCATGACCTGGTACGTCACCGACAAACGCGAATATCTGGCCCAGGCCGTCGGGCTGGGAAAAGCCTACATGGAAGTCATGGGCCGCTTTTACCCCCCCATGTCGGTGATCCAGATCTCCGCACTGGTGGAGGATGCCGCCAAGGTGGAAATCGAAGCCACGGCCATCGTTCCCGACGAAGAATAGATCCCGCGACCAGCCCCAAAACCGTCTTTTGGCGCAATGGGGCTAAAGAAGCGCAATCTGCTGCCGTAAAATCTCGTTGACCCCTTACCGGACACTGCACTCTTGCGCCCTGCCCTCCGTTTTCTTCTTGCCGGACTGATCACCCTGCCCCTGTTGGCCGGCTGTGATCAATTGGGCATTGAAACTCCGGCCCAAACCCAGGCTAGGCAGGATGCTGAAGGTAAAGCCATCGGCAGTGCCTGCCGGCAGACGGACCGCGCCCTTGAAGAGTGTTACGCCCGGGCGCAAAAAGACAAGAAAAACAAGTACATCACCAAGGCATCCATCTTCAACGGCTGGAAGGACATGGATGCCTATATGCGGGAAAACAATCTGGCCGCGCTGCCTCAGCCGCCGGAGCCGGAGCCCGTCCCCGTTCCCGCAGCGGCGACCGAAGGTGAAGCCGCCGATGCCACCAACAAGGATGGCAAGGAGGGTGCCGAGTTGAAGCCAGGTGAAAAACCTGCCGACGCAAAGCCCGGCTCACCGGCCAAGCCCGAAACCAAGGTCGATGCCCCGGCCAACAACAAGCTCAAGGCCAACGGAAAAATCTCCGCCAACCTCGGTTCCGTGCACTACGCCTGAGCCCTTGGGCATTACGCCCAAGGTCCACTCCAATCAAGGCGCTCAGGGCGCTGGGTTGGGATACTCCAGATGAATCTGCTCAATCGCTGCCAGTATTTCGGGCGATAAAGTCACGTCAGCAGCAGCAATGTTTTCCTTCAATTGTTCCTGTGTTGTGGCGCCGATGATGTTGCTCGTCACGCACCAGCGACCATAGCCAAAAGCCAGGGCCAAGGTGGCCGGTGTCAGCCCGTGCTGCCGGGCCAGGGCGGCATAAGCCGCTACCGCCTTGCTGGTGTTGGGCTTGTTGTAGCGCCCGGCAAACCCTTCAAACAGCGTGGCCCGGCCGACGGCCTTGGGGTCTTGCAGGTACTTGCCAGACAGATGTCCAAAAGCCAGGGGCGAATAGGCCAGCAGACTGACCTTTTCCCGGTAACCGACCTCTGACAGACCGTTTTCCCAAGTCCGGTTGATCAGGTTGTAGGCGTTCTGGCAGGAGACGGGCCGGGGCAAGCCCAGTTCATCAGCAAGGCGAAGGAAACTCATCAGGCCCCAAGGCGTTTCGTTGGAAAGCCCCCAGTGGCGCACCTTCCCGGCCTTGATCAAGGCAGCTAAAGCTTCCAGGGTTTCCCGCAAGGGGACGGTGTCCCGCTCCTGTTCCGGATTGAAATGGTAGCCGCCAAAGGTGGGGGCATTCCGGTCGGGCCAGTGCAACTGGTAAAGGTCCACGTAGTCCGTCTGTAGGCGTTTGAGGGAGCCTTCCAGGGCCCTTTGCAGGTTTGCCTGGGTGAAGTTGAGTTGCCCCTCCCGAATCCAGTTCATGGTCCGCCCCGGCCCGGTGGCCTTGGTGGCCAGGATCACCTTCTCCCGAGGTTGGCTCTTGAGCCAAGTCCCCACGAATTGCTCGGTCCGCCCGGTGGTTTCGGCCTTGGCCGGTACCGGATACATCTCGGCCACGTCGATGAAATTGATGCCTTGAGCCTGGGCGTAATCCAGCTGGGCATGAGCCTCGGCTTCGCTGTTTTGCTGGCCGAAGGTCATGGTGCCAAGGCAGACTTGGGAAACCTGAAGGTCGCTATTGCCTAATTTTCTGATTTTCATGACGTCCGTCTGAGATGGGGAAAGGGGTGTGACCATTCTAAGGGCCGGAGGTTTCCCGGCTGGATTGCGGCTGCTCAGGTACAATTGCCCAGTGTCGCGCCCTGCCGGTTGGCGCGTTCTCTTCGGCCCCGGACATTTTCAAGTCCACCTCTGGCCGCTTTAACCCCAAATGTGGTTTCCGCCTGAACCGGACCTTGTCGTCATGACAAGCGGGCCGATTCAGGAGTATCAATGAATACACAGAATACGGACGACAACGTCACCCCCGCTGCAACCCCCATTGCGCCCCCGGTCGAAGCCCCTGCAGAACAAATCAAATTCACCGATCTCGGCCTCAATGCCGAATTGCTGAAAGCCATTGCCGAAACCGGCTACACCCACCCGACACCGATTCAAGCCCAGGCGATTCCTATCGTGCTGCAAGGCTTTGACGTGATGGGCGGCGCCCAGACCGGTACCGGTAAAACTGCCGGCTTCACCCTGCCCCTGCTGCAACGGCTCGCCCGTCACGCTACCAGTTCTCCCTCCCCGGCCAAGCATCCGGTGCGGGCGCTGATTCTTGCGCCAACGCGGGAATTGGCCATGCAGGTGCACGAAAGCGTCAAAACTTACAGCAAGTTCCTGCCCCTGCGCTCCGTCTGTATTTACGGTGGCGTGGACATCCGCCCCCAGATTGCCGAACTGCGCGAAGGCCGCGAAATCATTGTCGCTACGCCGGGCCGTCTGCTGGACCACGTGGAGCAGAAGAGCGTCAGCTTCAACCAGGTGGAAGTGCTGGTGCTGGACGAAGCCGACCGTATGCTGGACATGGGCTTCGTGCCCGACATCAAACGCATTCTGGCCATGCTGCCGGCCAACCGCCAGAGCCTGCTGTTCTCGGCCACCTTCTCCAACGAGATCAAGAAGCTCGCCGACACCATGTTGAAGGCGCCCAAGCTGATTGAAGTGGCCCGGCGCAACCAGGTGAACGACACCATCACCCACCGCATGCACCCGGTGGCCGCCGACAACAAGCGCCACCTGCTGCTGCACATGCTGAAGGAAAACGACCTGAAGCAGGTGCTGGTTTTCGTCGGCACAAAATTCGGCACCAGCCGCCTTGCTACCTGGCTTGACCGGGCGGGCATCAAGGCCGACGCCATCCACGGCGACAAGAGCCAGCAACAGCGAACCGATGCCCTGATCGCCTTCAAGGCGGGCACCGTACAGGTGCTGGTAGCCACCGACGTGGCCGCCCGGGGTCTGGACATTGATGACCTGCCCCACGTGGTCAACTACGAGCTGCCCCACACCGCCGAAGACTACGTGCACCGCATCGGCCGCACCGGTCGCGCTGGCAAGAAGGGCAATGCCATCTCCCTGGTGGCCCCGGAAGAAAAAGGCCGTCTGGACGATATTGAAAAGCTCATCAAGATCAAGATCGAGCAGGTCGTTGTCCCCGGCTTTGAACCCGGTGCGCCGATCCAGCGGGACGACAAGCCCCGCCATGGCCACATGAAGGAACGGGAAGAACATCGTTCCCACGGCCCCCGCGCCTCGGTCAAGCTGCCTTCCAGCAGCAGCCATGTGCCCAAGCCCAAACTGGCAGCGGACGGCTTCGACTTCAGCAAACCCTACGAAGCCAAGTCGCAACCTGCTGCCGGGGATAACCCTTCCAGTGATCCCTTGCCCCGCCGTCCCCTGCGCCCAGTGGCCGCCTTGCTTGGCGGCCTGAGCAAAGCCAAGACGACGGACTAAACCGCCCGACGGCGGCTGGCGGCCCACCCGATCAGGGACAACAGGGCCAGCCCGCCGCCGATGAGCAGAATGCCGGTGATTTCAAGCACCTTGAAGTCTTCGCCGAGCAGCAGGCGGGACGACAGAATCGCCACCACCGGTGTTCCCAGCACCGACAGACTGGCCTCCCAGGCCGGCACTCGATCCAGAATGTAAATCCACAGCCACCAGCACAGGGCAGTACTGCCTATGGCCATAAAGCTGAGGATGCCGACAAAATGCAGCGACCAGTCAGTGGGCCGCTCGGGGATGATCCAGGCCAAGGCAATCAGGGGCACCGCCCCAAAAATCATTTGCCAGGTGGTCAGGGTCAACAGATCCACCTGATGCTGCGACCGCAGTCGTTTAACCAGAATCGTGCCGACCGCCCAGCACAGGGCCGCCATGACGCCGAGGAATTTGCTGAATAGGCTCGAATGCATATCCCAGGGTTCGATGATCAGCAGCAGGCCGGTCAAGGTGCTCAGGGCGGCCAGCCACTGGCTGCCCCGAATCCGCTCACCGAGGATGGGCCAGGCCATGAGCAGGGTCCAGATGGGCATGGTGAAGATCAGCACCGCCGTCTTGCCCGGCCCCCCTTCCACCAACGCCCAGGTCTGAAACACCATGAAGCCCGAGACCTGGGCCAGACCGATCATCAGGGTCTGCCAGGGCATCACCAGCTTGAGCGGGCGCCCCATGAGCTTGAGCACCGCCAGCAGGGACAAGGCCCCGCCGATACAGCGCTCTGCCGCAAAAGCAAAAGGCGGGGCGAAGGTCAGGGCCTGCTTGGCCACCACCCAGGTGTAGCCCCAGGTCAGGGAAAGTACGGTCAAGGCGAGCGCAGGCAGATAGCGGCGCAGATTTGCAGACATGGAATCGATACTCGGAAAGAATAAAAGCCAGACCCCGCGAGGAAGTCTGGCTTGGAACTGGCGAAGCGCCGCGCGGCTTACTGAGCCTTGACGATGGGCTCCAGTAGGGGCTGCAACTCACCGGCCTGGTACATCTCGGTGGCGATGTCGGCGCCGCCGATGAACTCGCCATTGATGTAGAGCTGGGGCACGGTGGGCCAGTTGGAATAATCCTTGATGCCCTGGCGGATGTTTTCGTCGGCCAGCACATCGACAGTAACGAACTTGTTCAGGCCACAGGCCTTGAGAATCTGCACCACGCGGCCGGAAAAACCGCATTGGGGAAACTGCGCGTTGCCCTTCATGTAGAGCACCACAGGGTTCTGGGTCACGGTGTCTTTGATCTGCTGTTGTACGTCGCTCATCTTTAATCCCTTTCAATACCCGACAAAAATAATCAGGCTTATTCTACGAGGCGCGACAATATTGGTCAATGTGCGCTCTATGCCGCACCTGCCTGTGACTCAAATCACCCATCGGAAAATTTCGATAGAGGCCTGAGGCGTATAATCAGTCCTCTGGAGTCGGCCCGGAGAAAGCAATGCTTTGGTACCTAGTTCATACCAAACCTAGACAGGAAAAAGTGGCGTTGCAGAACCTGAAACAACAGGGCTACCCTTGTTACCTTCCTGTTCTGCCATCGGAAAAGTTACGCCAAGGTGCCCTTGCCCTGAGTGAGGAACCCCTTTTTCCCCGCTATCTGTTCATTCAATTGGGTTTGGAAAGTACCGACAAAAGCTGGACACCGATCCGCTCCACCAAGGGCGTCTGTCGTTTAGTAAGTTTCGGTACCAAACCCGCCAAAGTACCAGACAACATAATTGCCTTTCTCCAAGCCCAGGAAGTCGCCTTACAAAGTCAACCGGAACGACTATTCTCTCCGGGACAACGGGTATGCCTGACACAAGGTTCTTTTGCCGGGGTCGAAGGCATCTACCAGATGGCTGATGGAGAACGTCGCGTGATGGTGCTTATTGAGTTGATGAGTAAACCTGTCGCCATCAGTGTTGCCCCTACCGAGCTACGCAAGGTTACGTAGTAATCCCTATCTGGGGCAACCTTTTTCTCAACGCCCCTGCCACCGCCCCACAGTCGCCCGAACGATATTGCCCAGGTCCCGGTGCTGTTCAATGGCAGTAAAACCACCTCGCTCCATCACATCCAGCATAGCGTTGGCCTGATCATAGCCATGCTCGAACAGAAGCCAGCCACCGGGCTGCAGGTGGTCTGGCGCAGCCGCAACGATGGCACGGATGTCGTCCAGTCCATCGGCTCCGCTGGACAAAGCGCTGGCAGGCTCAAAGCGCAAGTCACCCTGGCCCAGATGGGGATCTCCGGCCTTGATGTAGGGGGGATTGGAAACAATGAGATCGAATCGGCTCCCCGACAGGGGCTTGAACCAACTGCCTTCCAGGACCGTAAGTTTTGCGCCCAAGACAGTGCTGTTTTGCCGAGCGATAACCAAAGCTTGGGCTGAGGCATCCAACGCCGTCACCTTGGACTGGGGCGCCTCCAGAGCAAGGGTGATGGCAATGCAACCGCTCCCCGTGCCCAAGTCCAGCACTGACGGCTCACTGTACTTCGACATTTTTGCCAGAGCCAACTCCACCAGCAGTTCCGTTTCATGACGGGGAATCAGCACGGCCGGGCCCACGCTGAAATCCCGTCCGTAGAACTCCCGCAAGCCCAGCAGATAGGCCACCGGCTCGCCTTGGACGCGGCGCGCTACCCAAGCAGCAAAGCGCTCCTCAGCTTCGGCAAGCAGAGCATCGTCGCGGTGGGCTTCGATCCAGGCCAGATTTTTCCCCAGCAAATAGCCCAACAGTAGCCGGGCTTCGCTCAGGGGAATGCTTTGCCGGGCGGTTTGCAGGGCAGCGCCGACGGTAGCCGCAGTACTCAAGCCGACTCGTCCGAAAGGGCGGCCAGCAGTTCGGCCTGATGCTCGGAGGTCAGCGCATTTACCAATTCGTCCAGATCGCCCTGCATGACCGCATCCAGTTTGTAGAGGGTCAGGTTGATACGGTGATCGGTCATGCGCCCTTGGGGAAAGTTGTAGGTACGGATGCGTTCGGAACGGTCGCCGCTGCCGATCAGGCTCTTGCGGGTGGAAGCAATCTTCTGCTGCTGCTCCCGGGTCTGAACGTCGTTGATGCGGGCCGCCAGCACGCTCATGGCCTGGGCCTTATTGCGGTGCTGGGAACGGTCATCCTGGCATTCCACGACGATGCCGGTGGGAATGTGGGTGATGCGCACAGCGGAGTCGGTCTTGTTGATGTGCTGACCGCCGGCACCGGAGGCGCGGAAGGTATCGATGCGCAGGTCGGCGGGATTGATCTGTACTTCTTCCAGTTCGTCCGCCTCGGGCATCACCGCCACGGTGCAGGCAGAGGTGTGGATGCGGCCTTGGGATTCAGTGGCGGGAACGCGCTGCACCCGATGACCGCCGGATTCGAACTTGAGCTTGGAGTAGGCGCCCTGACCGACGATGCGGCAGATGATTTCTCGATAACCACCCAGGTCCGACTCATTGTGGGAAACCACCTCCACTTTCCAGTGTTGGGCTTCGGCATAGCGGGAATACATGCGGAATAGGTCACCAGCGAACAGGGCCGATTCGTCGCCGCCGGTACCGGCACGAATTTCCAAAAAC
This sequence comes from Rhodocyclaceae bacterium, assembly GCA_036504515.1. Lineage (GTDB taxonomy): Bacteria > Pseudomonadota > Gammaproteobacteria > Burkholderiales > Rhodocyclaceae > AWTP1-18. The sequence continues at coordinate 185,588 of DASXVA010000007.1, read as the reverse complement.
AGGTTCTTATCGTCGTTGGGATCCTTGGGTAGCAAGGCGATCTGCAAGTCATCTTCCAGCTTCTGGATGGTGGCTTTGGCGGCATCGATTTCTTCTGCCGCCAGTTCTTTCATGTCTGGGTCGGACAGCATTTCCTCGGCTCCGGCCAGATCAGCCTCGGCTTTGCGGTAAGCGGCGTAGAGGGCCACCACCGGTTCGATCTCTGCCCCTTCCTTGGTCATACGGCGATAGACATCCATGTCCTTGGTCGCCTCTTCGCTGGACATCAAGGCTTCGATATCTTCCTTGCGTTCCGTCAGGTGCTGGAGCTTGTCACGTATGCTTTTTTTCATGGCCATGGTCGAGGCGATAAGTACCCACGCAAAAGCCCGACGCCTGCCCTCTGCGGACAGACGTCGGGCTTTCGGCGCTACTTGTCGGAAGAAGTGTTGGGATTGAGGTGGTAAATGTCCGCCAGCAGCCCGGCCACCTGGGCACGCTCGTCACCTTCGGCCTGATTCAGGGCCTGGGTGGGCGGATGCATGAGCTTGTTGGTAATGCCCCGGGACAAAGCCTCCAGCACCTTGGCCGGATCATCACCGCGATGCAGGGCTTTGAGGGCATGTTCCAGTTCGTGATGGCGGACTTGTTCGGCACTATCGCGCAGGGCACGGATCACCGGTACCACCTCGCGGGAATCCACCCAGTGCAGGAAGCTGTTCACCTGATGGTCGATGATGGCTTCCGCCTCCACCACGGCGGACTGGCGGGATTCAAGACCGGCTTCCACAATCTGCCCCAGGTCGTCCAGGGTGTAGAGGAATACATCGTCCAATCGCGCCACTTCAGCTTCGATATCGCGAGGCACCGCCAGATCCACCATCACCATGGGCCGGTGGCGACGTTGCTTCAAAGCCCGTTCCACCATGCCCAGGCCCACCATGGGCAAAGGGCTACCGGTGCAGGACACCACGATGTCGTACTCGCCCAGGCGGTCGCCCAGTTCATCAAGGCGGATTACGTCGGCACGGATGCGACCCGCCAGAGACTGGGCCCGCTCTGGGGTGCGGTTGGCAATGGTGATCTTGCTCGGCTGTTCGGCAGCAAAGTGGGCGGCGCAGAGTTCGATCATTTCCCCGGCGCCGATGAACAGCACCTTCTGCTTGGAAATACTGTCGAAGACGCGGCCCGACAAATGCACCGCCGCTGCCGCCATGGATACCGTGTTGGCGCCGATGGCCGTGGTCGAGCGGACTTCTTTGGCAACCTCAAAGGTGCGCTGAAACAGGCGGCCAAGGAAGGAACCAAGACTCCCCGCCTCTTCCGCCGCCCGGGCCGCCTGCTTCATCTGGCCAAGAATCTGGGGCTCGCCCAGCACCATGGAATCCAGGCCGCTGGCGACACGGAACATGTGGCGAATCGCATCCCGTTGGGGATGCGTGTAGAGGTGGGGGTGAATATGGGGGCCCGGCAAAGCGTGATATTCCGCCAGCCATTCCTTCACCGGCGTGATGGCATCAGGCCGGTCCGTGGCGCAGTACAGCTCGGTACGGTTGCAGGTAGACAGGATCGCCGCCTCCCGCACCGCATTGCCCCGCAACAGGTCATGCAGGGCCTTGGGCAGCCCGACCACGTCGAACGCCACCTGCTCGCGCACGGCGAGAGGAGCAGTTACGTGGTTGAGGCCGAGGGCGAATACCTGCATGGAGGGGGCAAAAAATTAAAGATGGCGAATTATACGGGCTGACGTCGGCAGTATCAGCCTCCATTCCCTGCAAGGTGCATGCGCTGTGTCGCCTAGTGAGCTTGGGGGGTGGCAGAATGCTCCCCCATGTCATCGCCCCTGCACGAATTACCTATTCTCGCCGCCGACGGCTCCCTACTGGTGCTCTGCGCCACCCGGCGGCTGGCCCAATCCTTGACCCAGCACTACGACCAGCTCCAGGTCCAGGCGGGGCTTACCCGTTGGCCGACCCTGCAAGCCCGTACGTTGGGGGAATGGTTTGCCTCCCTCACAGAAATCGTTCTGCTCACGGCCGACGATGACATCTTGGCCGCCCACCCACTACTGGGCCGGCGCCGGCTGGGAAGCTTTGAGGAACGTTTGCTCTGGGAGCGCATCGTCACGGCCTCCTTAGCTGAGGGACAGCCATCCTTGTTCGACACTGCTGCCCTGGCCGCTACGGCAGCAGATGCCCACGCCATTGCCACCGGCTGGAACCTGTCGGCGGATGTGGCCTTCGCAAACGATGAAACCCGCCGCTTCCTGGTTTGGCGCAAAGCATTTCTCGCCGCCTGCGACAAGGACAACCTCGTCGACGAAACCCGCCAACACTGGGCCCTGCTGGCACTAATGAAAAAGGGCGTCTTCCGCCTGTCGCTCCCCTCACGGATATTGCTGGCAGGCTTCGACCGTTACACGCCCATCGAACAGGCCTTGCAACAAGTGTTGCAGGACATGGACGTGCCCGTTGAGGAACTGGACACGAGCCGTCATGCCCCCGCCGAATGGGACGACTACACTGTCCCAAGCACTCTTGATGACGAGCTGGAAAATGCTCCCGACGGTGCGCCTCTGCAGCGGGCAGTCTCCTACCCAGACACCGCCGCCGAATGTCTGGCCGCCGCGCTCTGGGCCAAGGATCACCTCGACGCCAATGCCAGTGTCCGACTCGGCATCGTCATCCCCGATCTAGCCCAGTGCCGCGAGCTAATCCAGGACACCCTGGACGACATCCTTGCCCCCTGGGCCATCCGTCCTGCCGGGGCCGAAGGCACGCGACCCTACAACATCAGCTTGGGGCGGGTGTTAAGCCGTTATCCTCTTGTGGCCACTGCGCTGGAGTTGCTCCGCCTCGCCACCAGCGGCAAGCCCTTGGAACAGACCGATTTCAGCCTGCTGCTGCGCAACCCCTTCTGGTCTGCCGGCAACAGTGAAGCCGACAATCGCGCCCGTATCGAAGCCGCCCTGCGGGACGGCGTCGCCCCCAAGGCCCGGCTACCGCGCTACCTGAACTTCATCCGCTACTACGCCGAACGTCACGAACTGGCCGTACCTCAACTCCTGGCCGATCTGGAAACCCTCATCGCCGCCGCCGACCACTTGCCCCGCCGCCAGCGCCCTTCGCGCTGGGCCAAGCACTTCCTCGCCCTGCTCGACCAAGTAGGCTGGCTATGGGAACGTAAACTCTCCAGCCACGAATTCCAGACCCGCCAAGCTCTGGGTGAAGAAGTCCGCAAACTCGCCGCCCTGGATGCCCTGCTGGGTGAAGTCAACGCCGCCACGGCGCTAAAGCACCTCAATCAGCTTTGCGGCGAGCAGGTGTTCCAGCCCAAAACCCAGGGCAGCCCCGCCATTCAGGTGCTGGGCCTGCTGGAAACCACCGGCCTGCAATTCGACGCCCTCTGGGTCATGGGCATGACCGACGGCACCTGGCCGCCTCCGGCCAAGCCCAACCCCCTATTACCCGCCGATCTGCAACGGGACCAGCGCACCCCCAACGCCAGCGCCGCCGTGCAACTAGCTTTTGCCGCCACGGTGCTCAAGCGTCTGCGCCGCAGTGCCGACGAAGTGGTGTTCTCCTGGCCCCGCCACCAGGGCGATAGCGAACTGCGCCCCAGCCCTCTGCTGGGCCAGTATTTCCCGGCGGAAGTGTGCGAAACCCCGCTCTCCCCCCACTGGGCCGCCTGGCACAACCTCGCCCCCGGCTTGCCCACGGCCTTCGCCCCGCCCCTGGCCGACCATCAGGCCCCGCCGGTGCAGGAAGGTGAAACCGTCCAGGGCGGCACCTGGCTGCTGCGGGCCCAGGCCATCTGCCCCGCCTGGGCCTATTACCAGTACCGCCTCGGCGCCAAGAAACTGGCCGAACCCGTGGAGGGTCTGGACCCGGCCAAGCGCGGCACCCTGGTGCACGACACCCTGGAACACTTCTGGACCGAAGTGCAAAGCTTGGAAAATCTCCAAGCCCTGAGCAAAGCCTCCCTGCAAGACGCCGTGCTGCGAGCCATCGACAGCGTGCTCGCCGCCCAGGCCGAAGACCAACGGCAAGAAAGCCTCAAGCCCCGCTTCAAGGCCCTGGAACGGCAGCGCATCCTGCGCTTGGTACTGGGCTGGCTGGACCTGGAACTCACCCGGCCCCAGCCCTTTACCGTGGTGGCCTGTGAAAAAACCGTAGAAGTGGACATCGAAGGCATCAAGGCCCGCATGCAGATTGACCGCATCGACCAACTGGACGATGGCCGACTGCTGGTGATCGACTACAAAACCGGTGCCGCCATCGACACCAAAAACTGGGCCAGCGACCGCATCACCGAACCCCAACTGCCCATCTACGCCGCCATCGCGCCAAAGGAAGGCTTCGATGAAGCACACCACGTTGCAGCAGTCGTTTTCGCCAAAGTGCTGCTGGACGACCCCAGCTTCCTCGGTCTGGGCGAAGACGACGACCTCATCCCCAAGGTGGCGGGACTGGACAGCAAGGCAGGCCGCAAACTGTTTGCCGACACCGAGCGCTTCCCCGACTGGCCCAGCGTGCTGGAACACTGGCGCCAACGCATCGCCGCCATCGCCCGGGAAGTCAAGGCGGGTCACGCTGCCGTGGACTTCACGGACGAAAAAGACCTGCGCTACTGCGACGTGCTGCCCCTGCTGCGACTGGCTGAGCGAAAAGCCCAGGAAGAAAGGAGTCGGTCATGAGTACAGCCATGTCGCCCGACGACCTCCTCACCGCCGATACCCAAGCCCGCCAGCAGGCCCTGGAATGGGCTTCCTTCATCGTCGAAGCGCCCGCTGGAGCAGGCAAGACGGAATTGCTGACCCAGCGCTTTCTGGCCCTGCTACCCACGGTGCAGGACCCGGAGGAAATCATTGCCCTCACCTTCACCAACAAGGCAGCGGCGGAAATGCGCAGCCGCATCATGGACAGTCTGGCCCTGGCAGCCAGGGGCGAGCGGCCCGGCGATGAGTTGCCCCACAAGCAGATCACCTTTGACCTGGGTCGCACCGTGCTGGCCTTGGATGCGGAACGGGAATGGGGCCTGATGCAGCACCCGGGCCGTTTGCAGATCACCACCCTGGATGCCCTGTGCGGGCGGCTGGCGCGGCAGATGCCTTTCCTTTCCCGCTTTGGCGCCCAGCCCACGGTAAGCCCAGACGCCCAGCCCCTGTACCACAAAGCAGCCCGCAACACCCTGGACATGCTGGAAGACGAGGGCAGCGGTGCAGAAGGAAGCGCCCCCGACGACAACTCGCCCCAGGCACTCCTGAGCCGGGTGCTGGCCTATTTCGACAACGACGCCCGCAAACTGCAAAGCCTACTGGAAGCCATGCTGGCCACCCGGGACCAGTGGCTGGGCCATCTTCACGGCCATCAAGGCAGCGGCGGTCCTAGCCCCGAGGCCCTGGCACGGCTGGTGGAAGGGGAACTGGCCACCATCGCCAGCGCTCTCCCCACCCCCTTGCAGCAGGCCATGATGGCCTCCGCCCGTTATGCGGCAGATATGGCCCGGCAAGCGGGTGGCCTGGACAACATTGCCGCCCTGTTGGACTGGGCTTCGCCCCTGGCCGCGGCCAGAGATGAACTGCCCCGCTGGCGCGGTCTGGGGGAGCTGCTCCTGACCAAGACCGGCACCCTGCGCAGCCGCTTTGACCCGGCCCTGAAGCTCAGCGAAAAGGACGTCAAACCCCTGGCGGAAGCCCTCAAGACCACCATCGCCCAGCTCAAGGACAGCCCCACAGCGGAAGAACTGCTGGCTCGCATCAGCCAACTGCCCGATCCCCAGCCCCCAACGGAGGATCGGCAACTTATAGCGGATTTCAGCCGCCTGCTGGTGCTAGCCTCGGCCCAGCTCTGGCTGGTGTTTCTGGAAGAACGGCAGGTGGATTTCACCGAGGTGGCACAAAACGCCCTGACCGCTCTGGGCAGCAGCGACGCCCCGAGCGAATTGCGGGAGCGGCTGGACTACCGCATCAGCCATTTGCTGGTGGACGAGTTCCAGGACACCAGCCCTACCCAGGTGCGGCTCTTGGAGCAGCTCACCAGCGATTGGCAGCAGGGCGATGGCCGCACCCTGTTTTTGGTGGGCGACCCCATGCAGTCCATCTACCGCTTTCGCAAGGCCGACGTGGGCCTGTTTCTCAAGGTACGGCAGCGGGGTATTAGCGGCCTGCAACTCACGCCACTACGGCTCTATCGCAACAACCGCTCCCACCCGGAACTGGTGGAATGGGTCAATGCCGTGTTCCCCCAGGTGTTCGCCGCCGAGGACGACCCGCGCCAAGGGGCGGTGAAGTTCGCCCCCGCCGCGCCCACCAAGGAAAGCCACCCCCAAGCGCGGGTGGCCCTGCACCCCATTGTGGATGGGGGCGATGAAAGTGACGACGAACAAGCCAGCCCCGCCGACCAGCGAGAAGCCCAGCGCATAGTTGCCCTGCTGCGGCAAGCCCGGCAGGATGACCTCGAAGGCAGCATTGCCGTGCTGGTGCGGGCCAAGGCCCACTTGCAGCCCCTGGTGGCGGAACTGCGCCAAGCCGGGCCGGAGCTGGCCTATCAGGCAGTGGAAATCGAGCCCCTGGACCAGCGCCAAGTCATACAGGATTTGCTCGCCCTGACCCGCGCCCTGCACCACCGGGCCGACCGGGTGAACTGGCTCGCCATTCTGCGGGCGCCCTGGTGCGGCCTGCTCCTGGCCGATCTGCACGCCCTGGCGGCGGCTGATCACCGCAGCACGATTTGGCAACTGATGCAGGACGAAGCCCGCTGGCAGCGCCTCAGCGCCGACGGCCAACAGCGCCTGGGCTATGTGCGTGCCGTGTTGACGGAAGCCTATCGTCATCAAGGCCAACATCGCCCGCGCCGCTGGGTTGAAGGCGTCTGGCAGGCCCTGGGCGGCCCCCGCTGCTTGCAGGACGCCAGCGAGGCGGAAGACGTGACCGCCTTTTTCGCCCTGCTGGATAGCGCCGAACACAAAGGCAGCCTGGACCTGGACCGGCTGGATGAGGCCATGGCCAAGCTCTTTGCCGCCCCTGATCCCAAAGGCGGCGCCATCCAACTGATGACGGTGCACAAATCCAAGGGCCTGGAATTCGACACCGTGCTCCTGCCCGGCCTGCACCGCACCCTGCGGGGCAATGACCGCAGCCTGCTGCTGTGGGAAGAAGTGCTACTGGATGAGGAAGGCGATGGCGAAGGTGATAACAACATCAGCCTGAACGAAGCCCTCATCGTCACCCCCCTGCCCCGCCGCAAACCCGCCAAGGGTGCCCCCCCCAGCGCCTACGGCTATTTGCAGGAATTTGAAAAGCACCGCTCGGAACACGAAGGCCAGCGCGTGCTCTACGTCGCCGTCACCCGGGCGCGATGCCAGCTTCATCTGCTAGCCAAAGTCAAACCCAGCGACAAAGAAGGCGAAGTCTGCAAAGACCCGGCCAAAAACACCGCCCTGGCCCAACTCTGGCCTGCTTTGGGGCCTCAGTTTGAGGCGGCAGTAACGGCTCAGTTGGACCAGGCATCGCAAAACACAGAACCTACGGTGGATATGGCCCCGCAGGAAACCACGCCCTTCCAGCCCTGGCTGCTACGTCTGGCACAGCCCACCACCATCCCCGACCTGACCATTCCCCTTGGCTCCATCAAGGAAGATGCTGGTAACGACACTATCCATTCCCTGGAAGAAAACCACGCCCTAGAAGCCCACGTGGGCACGCTGATTCATCGCTATCTAGAAATTTGCTCCAAGGACGATCTAGCTCAGTGGAGCGAAGCCCGCATTCAAAGCCTCAAGCCCCGCTTTATCCACAGGCTGGCCCAACAAGGCCACGCCTCGGAAGCCTGCGCTGTTGGCGCAAATAAAGTAGTCCAGCACTTGAGCATCACCCTAGCAAGTGACCCAGGCCGTTGGCTACTCAGCCCTCACGTTGAGGCCAGCAGCGAACTCGCCCTCACCACTGCCAGCGAAGGCCGCCCCTTCGCCCAAGTGGTGGACCGCAGCTTTGTGGATCAGGGCCTACGCTGGATTGTGGACTACAAAACTGCCGAACCCGGCACACAGGACAAAGCTGAATTCATTGCGGAACAAATCGCCCTTTACCGGGAGCAATTGGCGGGCTACGCCAAGTTGCTGGGTAACAGTAATGAAGGCACAACCATTCGTTGTGCCTTGTTCTTTACTGCATTGGGGGAGTTGGTAGCGGTGACCTAAGCATGCCCGCTACCGCGACCGACTCAAGCACCCCCTTCCACCCAATCCACAATCTCGCCGCTGGGCTGGTAGCCGGAGACCATATCTTGCAGTAGCTAGGGGATGCGGCCTACATCGTTGTCGTCCATGGCATTGCGTAGATGGGCCAGTTGGCTTTGCAGTTGGGATTGGGGCAGAAAGTCCTCGTGGGCTTTCATGATGCGGGGATGAAATGCTGCCGATGGCAGCCCCTGCCTATCCCGCACGCCAATCTTGGAAATCGCCGTCCGGTGGTTCACAATCGCGACATGTGTGAAATCACATCGAAGTGGTGCCATGAACGAAATTCGTGTGGCGTGGAACATTATTGGTCGCCGCAGTATTGCTAATGAATCGATTCAAGGTGGCCTTTGGCATCCGGACACGCCGGAGAACCGGGAAACGCTGGCCATAGTCATGGCGTCTAGCAACGAATACTATGGGCATGATTTTCACTGGATTGAGGAACGGCAGGTATAGCTGGAGCCAGCTCGCACTGATTACCCGGCCAATCCGAGGGCCTGCATCTCGGCTTCCTGCTCCAGATACACCCAATCGACAATCTCATCGCTCGGCGTATAGCCAGTGACGAGCTTTTCCATCATCAAGCGAATGACGCCGACGTCGTTCACATTCAGCGCCATTTCCAGGGCTTTCAGCTTGTCCTCAAGCTCCGCCCATGTGATGAACTCCTCGTGAGCTTTCATGATCCGCGAATGGGATGTGGGCTTTGGGTTGTCGCCGATAAGCAGCTCTTCGTAAAGTTTTTCACCAGGACGAAGCCCGGTGATTTTGATCTCGATATCGCCGTCAGGGTTTTGTTCATCTTTGACGGTCAGCCCCGAGAGCTCGATCATCCGCCGAGCCAAGTCCATGATCCTGACCGACTGGCCCATGTCGAGGACGAACACATCCCCTCCTTTGGCCATGGCACCTGCCTGAATCACCAGTTGGGAGGCTTCGGGGATCGTCATGAAGTAGCGGGTGATCTCTGGATGGGTCAGCGTGATCGGCCCACCATCGCGGATTTGCTGGCGAAACTTGGGCACAACCGACCCTGATGAACCCAGCACATTGCCAAAGCGGACCATGCTGAATTTGGTGCTAGCAGTAGTTGCTGCCAGTGCCTGCAGGGCCATTTCTGCCAAGCGCTTGCTGGCTCCCATGATGTTGGTGGGTCGAACAGCCTTGTCGGTGCTAATAAGCACGAAGTCTGAGACGCCATTTTCGGCAGCTGCATGGGCGGTACGCATGGTGCCGAGAACGTTGTTCTTGATGCCTTCCGCGGGGTTGTGCTCCACCAGTGGCACATGCTTGTAGGCAGCGGCGTGGTAAACGGTGTCAGGATGCCAGGTCGACATGATCTCGCGCATACGCTCGTCGTCTTGGACCGAGGCCAACAGCGGCACAAGCACGACGTCACGGCCTGTGAGCTTCTCTTCGAGTTCCTGATGGATGCCGTAGAGGGCGAATTCACTCTGCTCGATCAGCAGCAATTTTCTCGGGCCGACGGAGAGAATCTGGCGGCAAAGTTCGCTGCCGATGGAACCGCCGGCGCCGGTCACCATGACCACCCTGCTGCGGACGTTCATCGCAAGCAGGATGTGATTGGGCATCACCGGCTCGCGGCCAAGCAGGTCGTCAATTTCCAGCTCGCGCAAATCAGAGATGCTGACCTTGCCTTGCGCCAGATCGGTCACACTGGGCAAGGTGCGTACAGCCACTTTTGCCAAACGAATCTGGTCTAGTAAGATCTCGTTACGGCGACGACGCGAGAGGCTGGGCATTGCCAGCAGCACATCACTGATGTTGAGCGTAGTGGCCAAGTTTTCTAGGTCGGCCGGGTTGTAGATGGGCTGACCATTCAGAATGTGACCATGCAGGCGATCATCGTCGTCTAAAAAACCTACCACCAGCATTTCGTGGCTGTTGGCCATGGCTGCGGCCAACTGACGTCCTGTATTGCCTGCGCCGTAGATCAGCACCTTAGGGCGTGAGGCTTGCTTGAGAATGCTTAGGTACTGGTCACCCAACCAGACACGGGCCAATGCGCGTGATGCACCCACGAACAGCAAAAGCAGAATGGGCTGAATGATGCCGACGGTGCGCGGCACGCCAGTCACACCAATAGCCGTAAAAACGGAGGCATAGAGCAGGCCGTAAATACCAACAGCACGGGCCACAGCCAGCAAGGCTGGCCAACCACTGTAACGGAAAATGGCTCGGTACAAGCCTGACACAATGAAAATGGGGAGGGCAAGTCCGATAGAAGCGCCCACCGCCCAAAGGGCCACACCAGAGAGTGCGACAAACTCCCCCAACCGAAGGTAATAGGCAAGCCAGACGGTCAGGACACAAAGTCCCAGATCGACAGACAGGGCCACAAATCGCTTTGCTGCCCGAGGCAGTCCCAGCAAAGGAACAACGAGCTTAGACACCCGCATTCTCATGACGTATATTTTCCTGAGTCCTGAGTCCTGAGTCCTCAAGATGATCCATATTTTTCTTCAATGCGACACTCCATCCCGGGCCAGAACTTTCAACGTTGTCATCCATAAAATCTTCAAATCAAACCGCAGTGACTGACGCTGCAAGTATTCTGCGTCCAACTCAACCTTCTGAGTAATCGGCAATTCATCTCTTCCGTTGACTTGCGCCCAACCGGTCAGTCCTGGCACCAGTTCGTGCACGCCCTTTTCTGTACGCAAAGTAATCAAGTCATCCTGATTGAACAGTGCTGGCCGAGGCCCCACAAAGCTCATGTCCCCCTTGAGGATGCTCCATAACTGAGGCAACTCGTCCAGACTAGACTTGCGAAGAAATGAGCCGATGGGTGTCAACCATTGGTCCGGGTTCTGAAGCAGGTGCGTGGCCACCGCTGGCGTGTCAATGCGCATGCTGCGGAACTTGGGCATTTTGAAAAGACGGTTGTGACGACCAACCCGGTCGCTCCAGTACAGCGCTTGCCCCGGTGAAGTCACCCGAACAGCCACCGCTACAGCTGCAATGGGCAGCAGCAAAAACACGGCAGCTACCAACGCCAGCGCCAAGTCGAACAAACGCTTCAAGTCTGAAATCCCTCAGCTGCGCGCAGCAGCCCCTCTTCAACGGAGACAGGTGGAGCCCAGCCCAAAATCTGGCGGGTCTTGGCAATATCCAGTTGCAACGAGCTGCATAGACGCTGGTAAATGCCGGGGTTGCTTACTACTTGGGCACCGAGCTTCAAAACCGATAGCGGCATGTAAAAGAGGTGAGCGGGGTGGCTCATCGCAGTACCCATGCGTCTTAGCAAATCGGCTGTGGAAAGGTCTTCTCCGTCGCTCACAAGGAAGGTCTGGTTCGCGGCGGCAGGGTGGCTCAAGCAGTTCACGATCAAGTCCACCAGATTATCAAGCGCCACCAAGCTACGGCGATTTTCGGTCACAGCGGCCAGCGGTAGCGGGACACCTCGAGCCAGCCAGCGCATCATCGATTCGAAGTTGGCCTTGACACCAGGTCCGTATACTAGCGGGGGCCGAATGATGACCACCTCCATCCCCGTGTCAGCTGCTATCTGGCGCAGCGCCTGCTCTGCTTCATGCTTGGACACGCCATAAGGGTCTTCCGGCAAGGGATGATCATCGGCGGTGAAGGGGTGCCCCGCTTCCGTGAATTCACCATTGACCTTGATGGAGCTCATGTAGACAAAGCGACGTACGCCAGCCGCAACTGCTTGGCGGGCGAGATTGGCTGTTCCCTCGACATTAACGCGACGGAATTCAGCCAATGGGTCCGAACTCTTGTCGTTAATCGCGTGGACGCGGGCTGCACAATGCACCACGGTACTTATCCCCTGTAGCGACGTGCCCCAGTCAGTTATGGGCAGGAGATCGCCAACTTGTATTGACTTGACGCCGTTCGGAATGGCAACGCCGGATCGCCTTACAGCTATCGCAACACCGACTGAATTCCTATCAGCCGTTAGACGCTTAACTAAAGCGCTGCCCACAAAGCCGCTGGCACCTGTTACTAATATCGTCACTGAAATTCTTTCATGCCTTCGCTTCGTCGCTCGTTACTAACCCCCATGCTTATATGGGCGCATGATTTCCATGAGTTTTGCTGGATACTTTGAGAGAATTTTCAGCATATGGGTCTGCAAGCCGTTCTCGCGGCATGCGCGTAGCACCTCTCGATTGAGAAGCACCTTAGAACTCCAGCCTCCTGTACTTGCTCCACCTGTCTGCATATGGACCAATATTTCTGGGATATGTTCGTAATGCAATGTATGGCCATGAAAAGCGCGAATGATGAATTCGAAATCTCCTGCGATACGGTAATCGGTCTTGAATTTACCAACTCGCTGTACGACCTTTCTGCTCAAGAATAGCGCCGGATGCGCCGGCATCCAGCCCCAGGCAAGTCGCTCAGGAGTGAATCGATCTGAACGATATCGGCGGACAATGCGTTGGGGAGCTTTCTCGCGAAAATACCCGACATCACCAATCAATGCGTCCAGTTTCTGTCCTCGCATTTTTCTTGCCACCTGCGACAACACTTTGGGAGATGCATAGTAGTCATCGGCATTGAGGAAACAGATGACCTCGCCACGGGCTAGCGCCAGCCCCTTGTTCATAGCATCGTATATGCCATGGTCAGGTTCGCACACCAAGTGCGCAAGCCGAGAGCGATAGGCAGCCAGTATGTCAGCACTGCCATCCGATGATCCCCCATCGATCACAATGTGCTCTACATGCTGGTAGTCCTGTTCAGAGACGGACCGCAGGGCGCGCTCCATCGTTTTCGCACTGTTGTAGCAGACGGTAATGACCGAGATTTTCATTCGACGTATTTAGCCAGCCGACCTTCGCCGGATAATGTAGTCGCCCAAAACAAGTACATCCATTTTTGTACGCAAGAAGCAGTTCAACGCCTCCTGCGGTCGACATACTACGGGCTCATTTTCATTAAAGGACGTATTGAGCACAATCGGCACTCCTGTCAGGTCGAAAAATGCCTTTATCAGCCGGTAGTAGCGCTGGTTCTGATCTTCAGTCACAGTCTGCAGTCGGCCGGACCCATTTACATGGGTAACTGCAGGTATCTCATGGCGCCGTGTTTCCTGGATCTGGAAGACCTGGAGCATAAAAGGAACATCATGGTCCAGTTCGAACCAGTCCTTGACATGCTCCCGCAGTATGGAAGGGGCGAAAGGGCGGAAAGACTCTCTACGCTTGATCTTTAAATTGAGGATGTCTTTCATGTCGGACCGCCTCGGGTCGCCCAGGATGCTTCTATTGCCAAGTGCACGAGGCCCCCATTCCATGCGCCCCTGGAACCAGCCGATTACTTTCCCTTCGCTAATGGCTGTCGCCGTGCGGCGGCAAAGTTCCGCCTCATCATCGATTTCGTCAATAGTACATCCTGCATCCTGCAGTTCAACGGACTTCTCTGCCAACAAAGATGCAACTACATCGCGCGAGTAGGACGGTCCCCAGTAAGAATTCTCCATGCGAAAACGGCGGGGCTGTTTCAGTTCCTGGTTCCAGACCACATAGGCCGCACCAATGCAGCCGCCACCATCACCCGCGGCAGACTGTATATAGACATCCTTGAACGGGCTGCGTTCGAAGATTTTGCCGTTGGCTACGGAGTTCATCGCACAACCACCGGCTAACGCCAGCCGAGTCTCTCCGGTTGCGTTGGCTACATGGCTGAGCAAATGGAAGAAGGCCTCCTCGTACATTGCCTGCGCCGAGGCAGCAATGTTCCAATGCCTGTCGGTCAGTGCATCAGCCTTGTTCCTTGCCGCCCCCAGCAAGTCTTCGAGCAAATCAGTAAAAACGCGACCAATCTTGGGTTCGCCATCATCCCAGACCATCGACACACCTTCCGAATGGTGCTGAAAATAGTCAAGGTTCAATTCGAATCCACCCTCCGGCATCAAACGCACGATCTCGCGCATCTTGTCGAGTTCAGTGGTTTGACCGTAAGGAGCAAGGCCCATCACTTTGTATTCGTCACCATAGTTCGCAAACCCCAGGTGCTGTGTGATCGCGAGGTAGAACAATCCCAGAGAATGGGGAAAGTGGATCTTCTCTTCGATCGATATGTTGGAGCCCTTGCCTGTCCCCCACATCGTGCTCACAAAGTCGCCGAAGCCATCAACGGACACCACCGCTGCGCTGTCGAAGGAGGAAACTAGAAAGCTACTTCCCATGTGGGCGAGATGATGCTCGACATGATGAATCTTCCCCCGAATCGCACTCAACGGTACGCCCAGTCCGGCCGCTAACGATTCGGCCACTCCCTTTACCTTGCCTGCGTTTCGAAGCCGGTCAGTCACTGCTCCCAAGCTCGGTCTTTTTCCGAATGCGAATAATGCCTTTTTGAGTAAGTTAGCTGAAGGGTTTCGATTGAGGGCGATGTGGTCGACTTGGTCGACCGAGACCCCCGCCTCAGCAAGGCAGTAACGAATTGCCTCCGACGGGAAACCAGCCCAATGCTTGATACGACGGAAACGCTCTTCTTCTGCGGCTGCTACCAAAGATCCGTCGCGTAATATGCACGCTGACGCGTCGCCATGGTAGGCGTTGATACCCAAGATAATCGTGTTCATAAATCTTTCCGTAGATGGTTTTCTTTGTCACGCTTCAATCAGGCGCGCTCCACAGCGCTGAGCAACTTGCAACTTGCGATCGCGAGCTACAGCGAAGACATTGGGTGACAGTTCCCAGGGTTGAGGATGTGTAAAGCTTAATTCATGTTGATCTGCATCGTACAGGCCAAGCTCGTAGCCTTGATTAGATAGCCAGATTGAGAACGTTGACTCGGTGAATCCGAAAGAATGCAGCGAGCCATTGAGCTCGAGTAACCATACAGGAGGGTTGGATTCCCTCAACAATCGCTCAGCACCACGCAGTGCAAGAGGCTCGGCGCCCTCGATGTCCATTTTGCCCAAGACACAGTCTATCTCGACCACGTCGTCGAGCCGCACCACTGGAATACTGACCACGGACTTACCGAGATCGGCCGCCGTCTGAATGCGGTTGGTGGTGTCGCACTGGTCGAGAAAATCGACCACACCGATGCGGTCTCCTAGGGCGCAGGCATGGACCTTGACATTGTCGAGCTGGTTGATCTGGAGATTTTCCGTTAGCCGGCGATGCGCCTCCGGTCCAGGCTCGAAGGCCAAAACCCGTCCGGCAGACCCGACCAGAGATGCCGCCAGGAGCGAGTAGACGCCGATATTGGCCCCTATATCCAGCACAGCATCCCCCGGGCGCAGATAGCGTCGCATGAAATGCATCTCGTGATAGTCGGGAGACTCGTCGCAATAGATGACTAAGCTGGCAGAAGGACTATCCGGATAGCAACGAAGAGTCAGGCCGCTAAACACGCGGATGTCACGCGGCCTTGGCAACAGCCGCTTGCAAAGCTGCCACCCAACGGCTCGAACTATCGCACGAATCCGCCGGCCACGATTGGCTGGGTGTGACCAGATATACCCAAGAACACTCAAGATATTTGACATGGAAAATTTCTCATCCGTTTGACAGCGCGGTTTGATACATCTCAATCAATCCTTCTGCGAATGCTGCTTCGCCATAGCACTGCTGAACCAACTGGCGAGCCCGCGCCCCAGCATCAGCACGTTCCGTCGGATCTAGCAACCTACGCAGCGCTTGCGCAGCGGCTACATCATCCCCAGCCGGCACGACGCTACCGGCATTGAATGCGAGCACATCCGGTGCGAGTCCGACTTGATCCGAAACCACTACTGGTATCCCTGCGCCCATTGCTTCCGCAGCCGCAAGGCCGAAATTTTCATGGTGCGATAGCAATACAAAACAGTCCGCAGCAGCGTACAGGCGCTGTTTCTGCACCGCATCAACATGACCATGCCATGCGATGCATTCCTGAAGGCCCAGGAACTGCGCTTGCTGGCGCAGTTTCGTAACATAGCTCGCCTCACCCTGGCCTGCCAGGTCGAGAAAGACATCACGCCCCTCAGCACGCAACCGAGCCAGCGCCGCGAACAAGACCGGCAAGGCTTTGACTGGATGCAGTCGTGCTATGCACAACACACGCGCAACATCATTGGCCTGGCGACGCACCAAGGGTTCTGCTGGGCAAGACACCGCAAGGGGCAAACAGTGAATTGTCGGCCCCAGTTGTAAATCCGCTACGCAAGCTGCTTCAAGCGGCGCCGTGACATGCAGGGCTGCTGCACCACTCAGAATATTGCGCTCCAACCAACGCAGATAAGGCCACTTTTTCCAAGCTTTCTGCCGTAGGCTCCACGGATCGAGCACCCCGTGGGGCGTCACCACGTAGGGTTTTCCACTGGCATTGGCAGCCAACGCCGCCGCCCGAAAAGGTGCGGTAAAGGGTACGTGCAGATGCAGCACATCGAAATTGCTAGCCTGCGCCTGCAACCAGGCAGCCAAGCTCGGTGTCCGGAACCAGCCGCGCGGAAATTGCCGCCGAAAATAATGGAAAACCACGCCACCTTCATCACGTACTGTGCCGTCAGGCCAGGGCATGTCGTACTGTCCGGCAGCATTGGTCACCGCCACATGCACTTCCGCCCCCTGCAGCAGCATGGCCGTTGCCATGCTGCGCACGGCAACGCTGGGGCCACCATAGGCAGAGTGGATATACGGCGTCACATGCAACAGTTTCATACCCGTCGCCCAGCCGCAAAGACAGGCACCACCGCTGCGGCAATCAATATGAAGGCCACTGGCGCATACGTTGTACCCCTTGCCAGGTAACCCACCGCCGCAATCAAAAAAACCGGCATCAGTACCGCTACGCTCCCCCCCCACTCAGGATGCGTTCGCAAGGCGCTCAGGGCAACCCATATCTGCCGACACCATGCCAGGAAAACCCCGAGGCCTACTAAACCCAGTTCGGACACTAGACGCAACCAGCCAGAATCCGCCACGAAGCTGGTACCCCCGGCAAATTCGCGAAAATAAGGCGACAGGTAGGCATCCGCATGGAGATGCACATTCCCCAACCCAACCCCGAACCAGAGATTGGCCGGCTCCGCTTTGAGAAAATCAAGCACCACGGCATCAAAATCGGCGATCAGGCCGCGCCGGGTAATGCGCTGTAGCAAGTAGGACAGCGCACCCATCAGCCCGCCTTCTTCCGGCGCATGTTGACTGGCCAGTAACAGCAACACTACTCCGGCAGCAGTGACCCCGGCTAGGCCCCATCCCGCCTGTCGGCTAAGTGTCCGTCCCTGTCGGACAAAATAGACGGCCAGCACCAATGCCCCCAAGGCCCACAGGTACAGACCGGACATCGCCTGCGTCGCCAGCAGTGCCACAAACAGGCCGGCGAAAAGGATCAACCCGAACTTTTCAACTCGCAGACGGCGACTCATCCAACCGATCTGCAGGAGTAGAAGCGCGGTGGCAATCGACTGCGCGAGAAAACGGGGTTCCCCCCCCAGCGAATTCATGCGGTAGATTGCCCGACCATTCTGGTCCAGATCGATCGCATTCCGGGCCACGCCATTCAAGCCACCCAGCCAAGCATTCACTGCCCCCATGGGTAGCGGGTTATGGCCAGTGGCATAGACCATGAACAACTGCCACCAACCTAGCAGCACCAGCGCGGTCACCGACGCCAGAAAAACCTGGCCCAAACGCAGCAATTCATCACGCGAAGACAGCAGAAAAGGCGCAGTCAGCACAGGAAGCAGTGTCAGGACCAGAGATCCGACCTGCACCAGAGGCCGGATCGTCGGGCTGCGCATCACTCCGCCGGCCACTTGCGCATTTGAAGGGTGCGGCAGCTGGATCAGGCTCCAAGCCAGTGCCCACAGCAAGAAAACAGCCAGCGGCCACCACAGACGATGGATCACAATCGCTTGCCAGTGCCCACGCATATGGAGTAGGCAAGCTGCCAGCAAACCGAGCATCGACAAGGTATAGAGCGTCAGGCGGAGTCCAGCGTCAACCATCAAATCCTGCCAGGGCGCTACCGCAACAGCGATGCCGAACGTCAATACCGGACGCCAGGCTCCGAGGGTAGCAAATCCCATTGCAAGTCCCCCCACCAGTGCGAGCAGAGGGATGCTCACGTTGGCGCCCCGACCTGCTCGTGCAAGTGGGAAAACGAGAGCAGACTGCGATCAATGGTCCAGCCCTGTTCTCGCACATGGGCACGCCCGGCCTGGCCCATGGCATCGGCGGCGACCGGATCGTCTAGCAGTTGCTGCATGGCTTCGGCTAGTTGCTCAGGCGTATTGCCCACCGTCACCAACCCAGTCTTGCCGGGGATGACTAAATCGGAAAAAGACCCGATCCAGAATGGCCCGATCACCGGTTTGCCAGCCGACAGGGCTTCATTGACGACCAGGCCCCACGGTTCATCGTGCGACGCAATGACCAACGCACTAGCCTCGCCGAACACCGCTGGCGCCTGATCGCTGGCCACCGTCCCACGAAATTCGACCTGCCCCGCCAGTCCCAGTGCCGCCACTTGCGCCTGCAAAACCTGTCGATCTGCACCATCTCCGGCAATCAGTAATCGGCTGCGCTGTTGGCTGGCTTCACTGAGCAAGGCATAGGCTGAAATGATCCTATCGACCGCCTTTACTGCATCCAGACGACCGAACACCAGAAACACGAAGGGGTCGTGCAGCCCTACGGGAGCCGCTTCAAAAGGTGCATACACATGCGGCAAGGGCAATGGGTGCAAGTGCCGGGCAATATGCGCCTTGCCGCACAGGGCCAGATAAAACTCGCGATTGCGAGACCCAATACTTAGCAGTTTGCTGACGCGACGCAAGCCCCAGCGCAGAATCAGATTGTTGAGAAGGCTACGGCGTAGATTGCGCTGATCCAGTAGATTGCTGTCGGCCAGATAGTAGAGTTCGCGGCCATACAGATAGGCCCAACAGGCCGCCACCAGGTTGGCTCGCGGGAAATTACCGGTAATCAGCACAGCCTGTGGGTTTAAGCGCCCCAGCCAGCGCCAGGTCTGAAGAAAGCGAAGGCTTTGCGGCAACAGCAGATATTTGCCGGGTAAGCGGGTTCGCTCGTGCGCGAAGGCTCCTCCCTCCTGACCAAAGGGCACATAAATGAAGAACAGATCATCATGCAGGGTTTCTAGCCGACGGTGAAACTCGCCCATGTAGTGCGCTGGATAGCCGCCAAACCACACCAGCCGGGTCGGCGGCAATTTGTCCGCTACACTCACCTGCGAACGCAGCTTGAGACGAAGTTTGTCGAACGCAGCCAACGGTTGCCTGACCTGCTTGTACAGGTAATAGCCCAAAGCCTTCCAAGCATCAGCGGCACCACGAGAACGCCCCATGATTTTCTCGAACAGGCGACGATTATCGGCGTCGAACTGCGCGCCACGGGCTCCCCAGCGCACCTCGGAGCTCACTGTCCCCGGATACATACGGTAGGCGCAAATGAAGGAATTGATCGGCTGGAAACGGGCACCTTGCAAGGCTACATCAACAAACATCTCAGCATCCCAGCAGGTCCGGTTATCAACATTGAATCCCGGCCCCCGTCGGAAACACGCTGCTGTAAAAAAGGTGGCAGGCTGAACAGTCACCGCGGTACGATAGGCATTAGCCCGCAAATTCCATGGAGTACTCCAGACCCGCTGGATCAATTCACCTTTACCATCGAGCTCCCAGCCATGCCCATAGATTACATCTGCGTCGGGATGCTCGCGGAAGGCTTCAACCATACACCTTACCGCACCTGGCAATAGGAGGTCGTCCGCATTCACAAACGCAAAAATCTCACCACTGGCATGGGAAAAGCCCTTGTTCAAGCCATCTGCCGGCCCTGCATCGGCTTCCAAAATGACATGAGCAATCCGCCCGGCGTAACGTGCGATGATCTCCCGACTGCCATCGGTCGATCCGGCGTCAACCACGATGTACTCGATATCAGGGTGGTCCTGCTCCAGCACCGAGCAGATGCAGGCCTCCAAGAAACGTCCCTGATTGAAGGAAATGGTGACGATGGAGACTTTCACGTCAAACCTTCAGACTCTGTCTGCAGAAAATCGCATCGACTTGCAACAGCCTGCTTGTTCGCGCGTCATAAAACTCGGGGTCCAGGCCAAATAGCTCAAAACCCTTTTCCTGAATCCGCTGAATCATCTCAATATAATCTGGCTGTCCCTCATACAAAGGTACCAGTGACAACTCCAATTGAAGTCCTACCAGATGCGGCAAGATATCTTTAGCGCCAGCCAGTACCTCACCCTCATAACCTTGAGTGTCAATTTTTAAATATGGATGCCGTGCATTGCGTACATCCTCGAGCACAAGCTCATCCAAGGTCGATATTGATACCGTTTCAGTGCCGATGAACTGTGCATTTGGAGCCGCTGCAACATGTTTCTCCGTCATGGGGAGCAGCGAGCTACTCCAAGAGTTGCTTGCTATGCTTATATCGGATTGCCTAGGAGAGGATCCCAGGGCACAACGGGGAGCAATCTGCCACATCGGGTCAACCGAACTTGCGATAATTAGATCACGATAGGCCTTGGACAAGGGCTCGAAAGAAATAATACGACCTTCATATCCTGACTCACGCAACTCCTGAGCAAACTGGCCCACATTTGCTCCCACATCTAGAACCAAATCAACATTCAAAGCTTTGAGTCGCGATCCAGATCGACAGATCCTAGAGTTTTCCGGGCAGTATCTAGAAACCTCCCACCCAATATGGCGAAGTGCCGATTTGATTCTGGATCTAATCATTTGAAAGGATCGTCCGCCGTGAAAAATCTAGCTCGAAGAAAATATTACATACTCGATTTTTCATGGCGTCACAGAAAGGGAGAAGCGCACCATCCTGGCCGGCGATCTTAGGGGAATATCCCCATGCTGCCATTCTGGCTAGAACCTCATCAACATTCGTGCTAAACGCTGCCAAGTTTGGATCATACAATTCAAGCATAACGAGTCTTGGACGCTGCACCGTATTACAGAACAGGCTTTCAGAACCTGCCAGCACCATTCCTTCGGCACCTTCGACATCAGCCTTGATGACATCAACCCTCGCCAATTGGTGAGCGAATATGTAAGCATCAAGTGTCAGCACTTCCGTCTCGATGACCTCGGACTCAACCTCGCGGCCAGTGGGGCGAATCGATGAATAGGCACCATCTCGCGAAACAGAGAACGTAACTCTCCCCGAATCGGCCGCCAAGGCACAAAAATTGGGAACTACATTCCGCAGGCGATTCGCTTGCAGATTACAGTTAAGGACATGCCAATTGATTGGAACCGGCTCGAAAGCATGGACCTCCCCCGCGTGAGCATGTTGCGCCATTAATGTCGTGTAGTAGCCGATATTCGCCCCGACATCGATACACACATCATCCGGCTTTAACAGGCGTCGAAGGGCTGCTGTCTCGCGGGGCTCATAGGCTCTGCCATAAACCAATTCACGCCCCACATCCTCGTTGGCCAGCACAAGCAATTGCACTCCATTGACTGTCGTTTGGGCAAATCGGGAACGATTTTTAGGCAGCCAGTAACGACTTGAGGCAATCCGGATCAGCGCTACAGCCTGTCTAATCTTTTGCCAACTCAAACTTTTGCCCTTTTCGCAGATGCATGTAAGCCACCATTAGTACAAGGCCATATGCAAACTTACTTTCCGCAACTCCCCAAAGCCCTGAATCATTGATAAGCCACACGCACAAGATAAGCGTTGCAAAGCCAGCTATCAGGTTCAGCATCGAGATGAACCGTGCATTTCCCGCGGCCAGGTTGAGGTAATGTGGCACGACATTGATAGACAACAGGAGATAACCACCTGCTAGCGTCATCAACAACGTTCCATACTCTGTAGCAAAGGGGGCCCCCATCCACCATTCCAGAATCCTTGGTGCTAGTAAAACCACCGGCAATCCTATTAAAAGTGAGACCAGAAGGCCCACCAAAGTCATCTCCCGCGTTTGGCGAGAAACAACGTCTCTTCGACTCGCCCGCGGCAGCAGAAAAGAAAACAGGGCTGCAGGCAATGCATGTATTTGTTGTGCGACCTGAAGGCAAACTGTATAGGCTGCAAGGGGAACTGCTCCCAATACTGCACCGATCAAGAATCGATCAAACTGATGAAACATTACGCTTGCAAGAATCTGCAGCCAGTTCCAACCGGCAAAAGCTGGCATTCCCGAGATAGGCACGGAGAACTGAGGGACCCAGATTGCCCGTCCCATTACTTTGGACAGCGCCAAGCCAAATATCAGGCAATTGATAAATGCAAATCCCAGCATGGCACCCAAAACCCCAAGCAGGCCCTGCCCCATATTTGCCAATAACAACAAGACCAACACAAACGCTGATTTGCACGCGAGTTCCAAGCGAGCAGCCAAACCAAACAACTCAAAGCCCTTCAGTGCCGCCTTGTAGGTAAATTCTACCTGAGCCAGCAACAACAGCCCTCCAGCCAGCATGAGTGAATAGGTCACCGGCTTGTGGTCGCCCATGCCATGAAACCAGCCCATTGCGAGCCATGATGCTGAAACTATTAGGCTCCCGCCGGCTAATCCACCGCCGATCAGAGCCCAACCCAAGCCAACTCGCACGATCTGCTTTGCATGTTCAAGCCCGGTTCCATCCCGGTACATGGCGACGTAACGGGTGATCATAGGCGAACTGCCCAAATTTACCAGGCCCCAACTTCCGACCACACTCGCTACCAACATCCATAAGCCGAAAGACCCTGCACCCAAATGGCGAATCAGGAATGGCGTGGCAAGAATCATCAAGGACGGATAGGCCAGGTACTCTGCGCCCGCCCAAGCAGCAGCCACCGCTCCACTACGCGTCACGACGACTTTCCGCTGACCAGCAAACGCTTGAGCGCTTCCCCCACGATTGCGGGGCTACAAGTGCTAATTGTCCGCGCCCGTCCGGCAATCGCCATAGCCTGCAATTTAGTTTTTCGTTCAGGAAGACTGGACAGTAACAAAGCAAGGTCCTCAGGCGTTTCCTTGTCCAGGTAGAGTGCCGTTTCACCAAACAGAGTAGGTACATCGCTTGCGCGGGTAGTCAATACCAGCAGGCCATGCTGGGCATATTCCACCACCTTGGACGGGAAGGTCGTCGCCCCCATTTCATAGTCGGCCAAGCGTAGTGACAGTCCAACGTGGCTACTGTTCAACACATCCAGATAAGCCGTGCGCCCGAGTGACTCGCCAAAGCTTAACCATTCTGGTGCTTGCTCCGCCAAATTGCGGAATGCTTCGGCAAATGGCCCCTTGCCAGTCACCACAAAATGTATTTTGTGCACCACGTCAGGATTCTGCAGACGCATTATTTCTAGGGCAGCCAGTAATAGTTTGCACCCTACTTCCTCCAACAGGGTACCACTGAACAGCACCTGCAACCGTCCAGAATTCCAATCCTGGCATGGCGCCTGGGTGGCAGAAGCTACGCCATGACAGACCATCGCCGATGGCTGATTCAGTTGCATAACCAGCCTGCTATTGGCAACCATGCTACCGTCCGGGCAAAGCCAGCTAAAAAGTCTGCGCGTTAATCTATTTTTGAGGTGCCTGATTCCGCCGCGTCCTTCGACGATATAGCCATCCTCCAGATCCAGATAGACCCGTACCCCCAACAGGCGGGCCAACAACAGTGCCGGCAGATAGTGATAGGCACGGTTATAGACCAGCACGCACAAGGCAGGATGACGCCGGATCAATTTGGCGAGAAGCCAAGCCGGGCTGGCGAAGCTCACCAGATGCGTCAGCCAGGGCGAGTGCCAGAAAGCAGCATAAAGAATGGCTCCATGCTCCAGTCGCCGCGCCGCCGCTGCATGCTGGATGCAACTGCCGTTCTGGCGGCCCCGTCCCAAGGAGAGCACTGTGCAACGCATACCGACTCCACGCATTGCCCCCGCCAGGGCGAGCACCTTGTTGGTGGCAGCCGGGCTATCGGTTGTGATGTCGCGCTCCGCTCTGATCGACTCGTCGACCGCGTTGCATAGATAGACCACAACTTGCGCTTGGCACATCAACGGCCACCGATCAGTATCGGACACCAGCGACGAATCCAAGGCAGCAAGAGTACGGACAACAGCAAAGCCCCCACGGTATAGCTGACTGAGCCCCACACGCTCAGCTTAAAAGCTTGCAGATCATGCACCAGCCATAAACCAAAGGCCGAAAACACGGAAAACAAGGTGCGATGCAACGGAAAAGCAAGCACAGCCGCATCGGCCAAGCGCGCAAATAGACTGAGCGGCGGTAGGAAAGCGACCAGACAGCCCAGCGCACCAATCCCGGAAACGGCCCCGAGGTAGAAGAGCACAGGGTTCCCCAAGGAAATAAAGTTCATGTCCACGCGCCCGTTGAGCGCAATACAGGCGAACTGCAGCGCAGCAAAGAGCAGTAACAGCAGTGCCGTACTCAGACCTGCGCGAGGAAGCCAAGCGTTATGCGAGGCAAAGACCTGCCCCAGTGCATAGAAAGGCAGGGCAATCAGGGCAATTTCGACGCCCCACGGCAAACGCGCGGTCAAGACTAATGACAACAAGTAGCCAATTCCGGCCAAGACCGCAATCATCACATACTGCGTCCAGCCTTTCACCAACTCATGAACCACCCGAAACACCAGATGTGCCACGAACAGACAGGGAAAAAACCAGAGCATGGCGTTGTGCTGAAGCCAGCCATCAACCCCGATCCCGTACAAGGTCCCGATCAAAGGACGCCAAGCCTCCACCCCCAGTGCCGCATCGGCACCATGATTTCGGGTCACTAGCACCCAGGGTAAATAGGTCAGCATGCTGAACAAAAGGTAAGGCAGCAGTAGCCGGCGTCCATAGTGCCAAACCGCATCGGGCGAGGTTTGCGACAACCGAGTCGGTGTGAGCACCAAGCCGGAAATGAAGAAAAACAGAGGCATGTGGAATGAGTAGATGTAAAGCTCTGCTCCCCGCGAAATACCCAGCGTATGGCCTAAAACCACCAACACAATGCCAATGGCACGGAGTTTGTCATAGTCGGCATTGCGGGCACGATCCGCTGTAGACGCCATCTCAGTCATAGTTGTTGCCCCTGCCTCAACTTCACGTTGCCGACGTGCCACAACCATGAAAGTTTTCAGCCAGCCGATCTACGTACTTCCTCGCGATCACATGCCAGCGCAACGCTGCGATGGCAGTCTTATTCTGAGCCGACCATTCACGGATATTGTCTGTGCCTTCATGCACCGTGACCAAAAGATCCGCCAGGGCTTCGGCGCTGTCTTGCCGGAATAGATGAAGGTGCAGGTATTCTGCAGACTCGACATTCGGGAGAATGTCTGTGCAGAGCAACGGCTTGCCGAAGGCTGCACCCTCGCGGACGGGTAGAGAACTGGACTCATGCAGCCCCAGAGCCAGCACGGCAGAGCAATTTTTGTACAGCCAGAGCAGTTCAGCGAATTCAACACGCCCCAGATAGAACACCGAACGCAATCCCAGTGTTCTGCGAATATTCTCCAACTCAGGCCAGTAACCGTAATCGTGCCCGGTCAACACGCAGGGAATTTCAAACCCCATCCGTGCACGGAATTCCGCCAGCGCATGCATCAGCAGCGCATGATTCTTGTGCTTCCATATCTGGGC
This sequence comes from Rhodocyclaceae bacterium, assembly GCA_036504515.1. Taxonomy (GTDB): domain Bacteria; phylum Pseudomonadota; class Gammaproteobacteria; order Burkholderiales; family Rhodocyclaceae; genus AWTP1-18. The sequence continues at coordinate 159,792 of DASXVA010000007.1, read as the reverse complement.
CGGATAAAAGACAAAGCCTTGTCGCGCCACAGCGGGCAGTTCTTGCGGGATCTGATCTTCGGCCTCTTCCGAGAATCGATTGGTGTCCACCCCTTCCGGTGCTACCAGGAACCGGTGCTGCGCCAGGAACATGAACTTTTCGAGTAGGCAGTCTTGAATGTAAAGGCTGCTGACTTGGATCGCGGTCGCCCGTGAACATGACAACCGGTAGGAAGCCCATCGCAGCATGCGCTGGTGCAGCGTGAAATTCTCAGGATGGTATTCATGCTGGATGTCGTGGATACATAGAATGGTGGATACCCGCAGGGCAAAGAAATTGAACACGGTGGTCGGCACAATTAGTGCGTCAACCTCCGCTTCGATTCGCCGGGTCAGGCCTCGGCGAAACCACTGTTCATACCAATACCGAAGCCGGTATTCCCGTACCAGCCAAGACAGTATCCAAATGATACGGTTTAGGTATCGTGCGAAACGAGGTACCGGTACCCTGAATATCTTGACATTACGCCCTACAAAAAGCTTCTTAAAAAAAAGCTCATTGGCCTGCGAGACCAGCAGAACTAGCTGCTTGCTGGGCAATGTATTGGCCAGCAAGCCCCCCACCAGACCAAGGGCGAAGGTACTTACGCCATCGGAACTCGCTGGGTTAAAGGCATATAGATCAATGCCGACACGCATGCCGTTATCTGACGCCATCAAGTGCTTTCAGAAACGTAGTGCATACTTCGCTGACCTGCTCGGTGGTCAGATCGACATACGTCGGCAGGTTGAGCCCGTTCTCGGACAGCACCCGGGACACTGGATTAATCCTGCCCCCATACATGGGCAGACGGGACACAGGAAAGAAGAACGGGCGAGCATCTACCCCGTCTACACGCATAAGCGAGATGACCTTGTCTCGCCGCTCACGCCCCAGATCCTCGACGACCGCACAGGTCATCCAGTTCACTGGTTTCGCACACACAGCCGGGTTGCATTCGATACCATACGGCTCGAGCAGGCTCCGGTATTGCAACAGCAGTTCGGCCCGTCGTGCAATGAAATGGTCAATCTGCTCAAGCTGCGACAATCCAAGCGCAGCCTGCATATTGGTCATACGGTAGTTGTAGCCAACCTCCGTATGCCAGTAGCGAACCTCCTTTGACATAGCATGGTCGCGTAGATACTTGAGACGTTGGTACAGTGATTCGTCATCGGTGGTGATCATCCCGCCCTCACCAGACGTGATAATCTTGTTGCCATAAAAGCTGAACACCCCGCAGTCGCCCAAGGCTCCGGCACGGATTCCATCAATGGAAGCACCATGCGCCTCTGCCGAGTCCTCTATCAGATGAAGTCGATGCTCTCTGGCAATTTCACGCAGCGCAGCCATATTGGCTGGGTGGCCATACAGATGCACTGGCATGATGGCTTTGGTACGCGGTGTGATGGCACGCAGAACTTGCTCCGGATCAATGCAGTAGGTATCCCTGCAGACATCCACCATCACGGGTATAGCCTGCGCCATGCGGACAGAATTCGCGGTAGCTACAAAGGTCAGGTCCGGCACGATGACCTCGTCGCCGCTTCCGACTCCATAAGCCACCAGCACTAGGTGTAGGCCAACTGTTCCGTTCGATACAGTAAGCGCATATTTCGTCCCGCAATATGCCGCAAAGCGGCTCTCAAATGCATCGATGTATGTCCCCAGGGAGGACACCCAACCTGACCTAACTGCATCACTGACGTAATCCAACTCAGATTGAGAGATAGAGGGGGTTGAAACTGGGATCATGGTAGCTTTCAGTTATGCAGTGGTCGATCTATCGATAATATGTTGGTGATCGGACCAGACTTTGGATTTAAGGCGGCACGCCAGCAGACTTGGCAGTTTAGATATGATCTTGCGCGTCAAGCGCCATTTCCAGAGTCTCAGCGGCTGGTCGGTGAATAGATGGTAGAACCGCCCATCCGTCACCAGCCGTTTCCCATGCAACCTCGCCAGTTGATGGAGCGTTTCTACGCGGAAGAACCCGATGTGCTGTCCATGCTCTGGTCCGTAATACCACCAGTCCTTTTGCAATGGGGTGGGACTTGGTGCGATCTCGGTGGAAATGAGCACATTCGGTGCAACAGATAGCAAAGCAGTCAGTTCTTCCCTGGGCTGGACAAAATGTTCAAAGGCCTCGAAGGCAGTTACCAACTGCGCTGTGTCACCCTGGTACTCGAAGCCAGAAGCGAGTAGGTTTTCCGAATACCTGTCTGCCCACAGCGCGTTGACTCCTAGGTCGCGCAGCATACGCACTAAGATGCCATAGCCGCCAGCATAATCCACGACCGTGCCGTTTAGCCCCCCCAGCAAATGCAACGTCGCCAGCACCAGACGAGCGTTATATTGATTGCGCACCATGATCCCTGTATCGCTAGTCGTAATGGCACGGGAATACGCTTTATCAAGCCAGTACGGCTCTTCAGTCTGGACATAGGCACAGGCCGTACATTCAAAATATCTCACATCCAGCTGGCCTAGCAATCGACCATTAAATAGATAGCGGGCAGCCTCACCACAAGCACGGCACGAACATTGTGTAGAGCTTTGGCTCATAGTTGAGTTTCAGTCATGGCATGCAAGCTCGGACATGGGCGTCGATCTGCCCCGCCAGTCGTTCAAAAGTATGGTCACGCAGGGTGCGTGCTTGGCCGGCCGCTGCAATCTGCCTTGCCTGCTCTGGATTGTCGACCAGCCATCGGGCCTTCTCCACACATTCCTGAGCCGACCGATACGTCACAACCTCACAGTCCTCTGAGAAAAGGTCACCTAAATTTTCCTTCCAGTCAGTGAGCAGGCAGGTGCCCACACCGGTAGCCTCAAACAGCCGGACATTGCCGGCATATTGCCCAGCCACGCCGATATGGCTGTTAAAGGCTAGATTCGCATCTTGCAGCACGCGCAGCATTTCACGGCCGAACACGGGCGGGTGGATCCTTTTCTTGAGAGCCCTGGGGAATCGCACCGTACTAACCGAATCACGCCAGCGAAGGATCCTGGTGGCTAAAGCGCTGGTTATCTGTAGTCGATCCAGCCCCGGCACAGCTTCCGTCATTGCCAGCATGCCTGCCTTGAATGCATTTTTCAGGAACGATGGTTCTGAGATCTGGCCATAAATCTGCACATTAACGTCGCGTGCGAGGAGGTGGCTGAGTATCATAGCCCGGTCATCATGGAACGCTTGCCCGGCGAACAACGAACCGACAAACACCAGTTCGCACTCAAGCGAGGGCGGCTGGTCGTCCATCTGTTCCAGCATGCGCGGTGCAAAGGCGTGGTAGGCATGAAAAGTGCGCAGGCCTTGACTTCGGAACTGCTCCAAGAAGCCGGGGGTGCATGTCATGACGAAGTCCAGTTCACGCAGGATATCCAGTGCCTGATCGTCATAGGGCGCACATAGCCAACCGACTACTAATCGCAGGCTCGCCACCTCGGATCGAAGGTGCCGCAACCAGCCCCGCGGGAAACGCAGGGGGTCTTGGACAAAAACAACTTCGGCGCCCATGTGTCGGACCTGCGCAACGAGAAGGTCGAGCGGCGAAAGATCTTGCAACCCGTGCTCTCTCGCCCAAGTCTGCTGCAACGGTAGTGCATTCTCCACAATCTCGCAGGCCTCGACGCCCAAAGGCTGGAGCGCACGTGCCATATGATCTGCCCAAGCGAACCCTTGTGCCATCAGATGGTGATGCTGATCGTCATAAGGCAGGGCTCCCGATGCTGGATGGCGTGTGTAATACTGCGCCAGGAATGCATCGTAATAGCTCGAAATCTTGACGAAACGGTATCCCATCGATTTTCAGGAAACAAACTGCCGAACCACGTCTACCACCCGCTCAATTTCCTCTTGAGTCAACTCCGGGCACATGGGCAGGCTAACCATCCGTTGCGCTGCCCGCTCGGTCACCGGTAGACTACCAGCGCCCTTCCCGAATGACTTAAGAGCTGGTTGCAAGTGCAAAGGCAGTGGGTAATGAACGCCAACCTGTATGTTCTGCCCCTGGAATGCCTGTAGTAGACGGTCACGGTCGTCCACTTCGATGACATACAGATGGTAAACAGTGCGGCCCGCGGATGGTGGCTGGATGCGCTTGACCCCGAGGCAATCCAGTGCTCGGTCGTACAACCCCGAGTTAGCAATACGACGTGCAGTCCACTCCTCCAAAAACTCGAGCTTGACCGACAGCACCGCCGCCTGTAGTCCGTCGATGCGGTGGTTGTAGGCCACCATATCATGTTCGTATTTTCCAATGCGGCCATGGTTGCGCAGTTTGCGTAGCACAAGATCATCTTCATCGCGCTGCACCGTGATGCAGCCGGCATCTCCAAGCGCACCAAGGTTTTTGCCCGGGAAGAAACTAAACCCCCCGAAATTACCGAAGGTACCGACACACTTTCCCTTATAAGAGGCAAGGTGTGCCTGGGCGCAATCTTCGATTACTATCAGTCCATGACGGACTGCGATTTCCATAATGGCCGGCATGTCGCAGGGAACGCCAAACAGGTGCACCGGGATAATTGCTCGCGTTCGCTGAGTGATTGCGGCTTCCATCGCGTCCAGATCCATGGTGTAGGTGCCCGGGTGGACATCAACAAAGACCGGGGTAGCACCAACGTTGCAGATCGCTTCAGCAGTGGCAAAGAAGGTATTGCTTACCGTAATAACTTCAGCACCCTCACCAACACCGGAACATTCCAGTGCCAAAGAAAGAGCTGATGTTCCGCTACTGCATCCAACAACATGAGGGGTACCCAGCAAGCTCGCGAAACTGCGCTCGAACATTTCTGCGTATCGCCCCTGGATAAAGTCGCTGCTGTCTATGACATCCTCAATCGTCGAGAGCAGGCGTGATCTGAGTTTGCGATGCTGAGCTTTCAGATTCACGAGCGGAATAGTGTTTGGTGTCATGTTTGGTTATCCGCGGGATAGGGGAGATTTTCGATTTGGTTGATGACGCGGGCCGGATTGCCAGCTACCACGGCATTCGGAGGCACATTTTGGGTAACCACCGCGCCGGCCCCGACCAGAGCGTTGCGGCCGATCACCACCCCCGGCAAGATTGTGGCATTAGCGCCGATCTTTGCACCTTCCTCAATCACCACACCGCGAAGGCCGGCTTTGGTACCGGGTGACTTAGGGTATTTTGCATTGGTCAGGACTACATTGGGCCCCAACCATGCTCCATTTTTTAGTACTGAGTATTCCGGCACGAAAACCTGACTATGGATACGCACGTCATCCTCGATGACCACATGGTGTTCCACCACACTCAGAGTACCAATGCTGACGCGATCACCGATTTGATTCGATTCCCGAATATTGGCTTTGTTGCCGATATGGACCTGGTTTCCAATATGATTACCTGCGTAGATCACCACGTGCGATCGAATGACTACATCGTCGCCGATTATTGTCTCGGAGAAATTTGCACCAGCATTTGCAGATGGGGCGCCGATGATGCAGAAATCCTCAACCAAAGCATTGCCTTTGAAGCGCACCCCATCCCGCACAACTGACGTGGAAGCGATCTGAACGCTCTTCACTGCACAGCTTTCTTGCCTAGGCGCGATTTCTTGGACTTGAAGCGGAGAAATACCTCCTGTCCAGTCTCAATCGACTCGTATATAGCGGAGATCAATTCCAGTGATTTGCGTCCCTCCAAGCCGTCAATCAGGCAGCGCTTACCGTTGCAGATAACGTCCACCACATGGGCCAAATAGGCCACATGGCCGAACCCGTAGACATTGGGCGGATTCTGACGATATTTTTCCAGCACTTCGCCATCGCCCTCCGCCGCATCGACGAAGTTCCATGTCTTCATCTGATTTAACGCAAAACCTCCTACCTCGATTGTTCCTTTTTCGCCTATAAGAGAAAGTGAGCCCTCCAGATCCTTTGGTCGGACGGCTGTAGTGGCCTCAACAATTCCCAATGCGCCATTACGGAAAGTGATCACCGCAACCCCTGTGTCCTCGGCTTCAATGTCGACAAGGGCAGTGGTTGATTTGGCAAACACCGATACCGGATCACCTAGCATCCATTCCAACATATCTACATGATGGCTCGCTTGGTTTGTGAAAACACCGCCATCCATGGCCCAGGTACCGCGCCAGGCGTCTTGGTCATAGTATTCTTGAGGTCTGCACCAACGCACCCGCACTGTACCCATGACCATCTTACCGAAACGCTCAGCCTCTACCGCTTCCCGCACCTTTTGTATAGGCAGGTTGTAACGGTTTTGCTTTACGACAAAGAGTTTTACCCCTGAATCGTCGCAGGCTTTAATCATTGAATCTGCATCATCCAAAGTCAGAGCCATCGGCTTCTCGACCACTAAATGCTTCCCGTAAGGTGCTAGAGCAATCGTGTGCTTCGCATGGTTGCCGCTTTCGGTAAGAATGCTCACTACATCAATTTGGACTTGCAGTGATTTCATCATTTCATGCATATCGAGGAACCACGGCACCCCGTATTTCTCCCCAAAGCTCTTGGCTCGATCTTCCCTGCAATCGCAGACCGCGGCAAGCCTGGCGCAATTAACCAAGCCTTCGGCCAGAATATCTGCATGTTTTTTTGCGATCCGCCCACACCCGACCAATGCAAAACCTAGGGCCTCACTCATAGTTAGTTCCTTTAAGACGCATATTTAAGTATCTGCTGGAATAGATCCCGTTGCACCTCTGTCACCAAGTTGTGGTTGTGCCAGAGCAGTGAAAAATTCCCGCCGTAGGCCTTGACCTGATCCACCAGTCGCGTTGAGTACTCATAGGCTTGGTCAGGTGCGAGGCCCTGGTAAGCAGGGTCAAGAAGCGAGTGCTCCATACAGATCAACGGGGTCTCGAAAACAGGAATTGATGCTGCTGTGCAAACGTCGAACACCGGGAAGCGCCGTGCTGAACCGCACCGGAATCCCGCTCGGTCCGCAAATCCTAAGGTGGCATCATCGGTCAATCCAGCAGCCTCAATGATGCGCCATGTGGTAGGTACGGAAAACCGCAGGTAGTGTTGCCGCACTTTATGCACCAAATATCCAGTCGCTGCCTCCAACGCTTGCACTTCTGTTCGCATTAAAGACTCGTCATAGGCACTTTCTATGCTGCCATGTAGCCCTATCGCATGCCCACGGGTTGCCACGGAATCCAGCAAAGTCGCGATCGGCTTTGCCGAAATTTCATAGTTGACGTCAAGGGGATGCGTCCCACCGACCAAGAAGTAATAAGTCGCCTGCAGTCCTAGAGCCTCGGTTTTATCCATCATCCAGTCAAAACAGTATGCCGGATCATGACTGGTATTCCAATATGACCGGAGCGATCGCACTGCTCCGCGCAGCGAAGCCTCCTTTAGCAGCCGGCGGGCTACCGTGCGAACCAAAGTTCCAGCATTAGCTCCTACCCAGGAATGTGGAATATCGACATCATGGCTCACTTCTAGAGAGTATTCTGGTTGTGCCAGCAGTATCCCCGGCAATTTCCGCTCTAACAGATATCGGATCAGCCAGACATACTCATCTGCGACCGGTCGAGCATGGAATGCTCTCACAACCGACTGGTGGGACACGAAGCGGTCTAATTCATCACCGGAACCTAATACGTATTCCTCGTAGCGAGTTAGATAAAAAAATATTGTGCCGAATAGATCAATGTCTGAAACATTGCGGCATTCCTGCCTAACAAAGACCAATGGAATATCATCGGCCGGGTATCCTTGGATGCCGATCATGACCGCCGGCAACGTTTGGCTCCTCACACCCCATGCGTCTAAGTGCAACTGTGTCAGATATATCGCCGGCTTCTCCTCAGGGAAGAATAAATTTGGCAGGCGAAGGCGAAGCGCTGTATCACCAATAGAACTATCAAACAGCACCCATTCGTCGGGCTCACCCACGCACAGGCTAAAGTCCTTAATGCCTAGAAAATTCCGCAACACGCATTCCGCGACATAGCGTTTTTCTGCCTGCCACCCACCGCCAGGGATCTGTACAACAATCGTCATTTACTTCAACTGTTCCAGCTTCAGCGATCCGCGACTACATGAAGGACTCGCTAACCGGCCGACTGGCAGTTGAGAGTCTTGATTTGTAACCAAAATCCCCCCCCCCAAGAATAACTTTGGCAATTCCTTGTTTAGCGGCCTGGATAATCGACATGTACGTAGTGACAAACCCCAGACTGTACTTGTCATAGCTGTCATCAAAAACATTGCCGGTGAATATAAGATCATCCGCATGACGATAGAAGATGTTAAATGCGATCGGCTTCCCCTGGTTTCTCACAATCAGCCCGACCACATTCTCCCGAAATAGAGTGAAGACCGGTTCCGGTAGGAATCCGCTCCAGTATCCACCGGGATACCGCTTTTCCACCAGGGACACGAAGTGAGCAAAGTCACCATGTGCCAACTCCCCCCTGTCAAAAGGTAACGCTGTGATACCGGGAAAGTCCGCCTGCAGCCGGTCCCAATAATACCTAGTGTTGAAGCGTGTTTTCTTCCCTAGGCTGGCGCGGTAGGCTTCCGCACCGCAGGTCAGTTCCGCGACATACTCATCCATGGCATCAGTACGCATGAATGAAGCATAACTTGTGATGTTTCTCTGAGACCGAATTGATGAGGTCCAGATTAATCGTCGCAAGACTGCCTGCACAATACAAAGAAACACAGGTGAAGGGATTTCCGCATAACTATTTACAAAGGTAATGTTGGTGGCGTGGCGTATAAAATTCACGGAATAACAGGCCTCTGAACCGCGATATGTCGCGCGAAAGACCTGCTTTCTTTGATCAGGTGTTCTGGCCAAGGTAAACAGCGGAAAACGCATGGGATGCGCATCGCCCCCTACATCGCTTGCCAGTGCTTGGTCTCTGCAAATTTCGACCTTACCTGTGGCTGCCTTGACTGACCCAGAAGCCACCGCCCGAGCCAAATGAAGATGCAAGGCTACGATGCGATACGGAACCCGAATGACCTCCCACCCTAGACGCACGAAGGCATACCGTCTGCAGCAATTCTTGATTCCTCCGAGCCAATGGGCCGATGGCCGCAGATCCATACTAGACCGCATCGCACCGACGTTTGAATACATAGCCGCGAAAATCGCATACGTCATGCATTGCAGTCCGGTAGGAATGCAACAGACGAAAGCCACGTTCGGTAAAGTACGTAAGTAAGTTGGCCTCAGAAAACAGTCGGCACGCCAATGTTGCCTTGTAGATATTTGGGTCCACCCTTTGAATAGTGATGCGCTCTTTCCCTGTCAGGCTCACCGGCAGGTCATGTACGATCACGTAGTCGATGCCCCCTCCCAAAAGGATATCAAGCTGGGCATACGGATCGCTGAAGTACTGCAGAGCGTTTGATGCCAGCAGGACGTTCGGCAACTCGGCTGCCATGCAAGTGGCTGCATCCCCGTAAAACCGCAACTGTTCATTGGCGAAAAACTGATTACCATACTGCACAAAGTTATCCTGCTCAACGATGCCCCATGTGTAGTGGCAGCCGAGGTCCAGCAGATTTCGCACTCTGAAATACTGCCGCCCTAGACTGCCACCGAAATCCATCACCCGCATCGGTTTCAGAATTGTTGTGGCCAACAGGAGATAGCCGAGTAGGTTGGGGTCCGGTTTTTCCGACAGTTCACCAGATTGCAACCTAAGATGCACATCTTTCATGCGCTCAAGAATCTCGTCGGTCGCGTAACCCTCTTCGTGCTCAAGCGCATGCGCCCAATCCGGATAATCGCCAAACCATCCTCTATCGCGCTGCCGAAAGCGGCGCAGTCCGTTCCATATAAGCGGCGGCGTTACCGTACGAGCAATGTCTTTTAGTCTCATGAATAAAACGGTTTAATACACTAAAGGTTGAGTTGCACCAGGGTCACGGCGCCGAATCCATGAATGCACACGCATGATCGCACTCGCGAGCCAGTTTGGCACTAGCAGCGCCGGCAACAAGCAACAGTAGAAATGGAACGGACCATGCGCAACTGCACGTACCCGACGCCGATGTTCGGACGTAACCTCCAGCCCCATGGACTTGAGTACTACCAACTTCCTAAAATATCGATGGAAATAGTCATTTTCAAACCAGTTAGAAATTCGTGCCGGAACATAGTCGTCGCCGAGTAAGTGTATTGTTTTATAGACAAAAAATTTCCCGGTGAAGATTTCGAACAACATCTTCCCACCAGTGAATTTCCAGGACTCTTCCGGCATTCTGCAGGAAATGAAGTCTGGACTTGCGATCACATAGATTTCAGAATCGCGAGCGTTATACAGCCAGACCGCGACTTGCACATAGTGCGTTCCGAAGAACTGATCGATCGGCACTTTATCCCAGAAATTCCTACGCATGACGGTAGCAGGTAGGAAACTGGGCGCATGGTCGATGGCTTTGAAATACTCAGCTGCGCCGTGGAATACTTGGTCGGCAGACATATCGAGTAGCGGCGGAGCCACGGTACGTGACAAATCCCCACTCAAGAACCGGTAATTCAGATAGATCATTCCCAAATCCGGACGCTGATTCAGTACCTGGAATACCTTGGCAACCGCACCGGGTTCGAAGATATCATCTTGCCCTGAGAACCAGACATACTTACCAGTGCTGTGCTGTACAGACTGAGCAAAATTCCGGTCCATACCTAGGTTGCAAGGGTTCTGAAATACTTTTACTTGGTGATGGCTTGCCTCATAGCGCTGCGCAATCTCCAGGGTTCTGTCGGATGAACCATCATCGCATAGGATCACTTCCATCCCGTCCAGAATCTGCCCCAAGATACTGTCCAACGTCTCAGGCAATACCTTCTCGCCGTTATATGTTGGTATGCAAATCGAAATCAGAACTGTCATGGTAGATAAAAAGTGCTGTCTCAATGAGAGGCGGAATTAAGTTCAGAGATTTTGCTAAACCATTTATTCTGACGAACAAGCTCGTCATAACTGCCTTGGGCCACGATCTTCCCCTCTTCAAGCAAGTACAACACTTCGCAGTCCCGCACAGTCGAAAGCCGATGCGCGACCACAATCAAGGTCTTGTGCTTGCCCAGTTCGCGGATTGCATCGGTCACAGCGACCTCAGTTTCCACATCCAGCGCACTGGTCGCCTCGTCCAGCACCAAGATCGCTGGATCTCGATATAGCGCCCTGGCGATCCCAACACGCTGCCGCTGCCCACCCGACAATCTCACTCCTCGATCACCGACTGTCGAGTCCAGACCCTCCGGCAACGTATCGACATACGCATCCAGTTGGGCCGCATGAACGGCACGACGGATGGCCTCCTCGTCGATAGCGTCGTCATCCACACCAAATGCCACGTTGCGCCGCAGCGTGTCATCCGTCAGGTAGATGCTTTGCGGGATATAGCCGACTACACCTTGCAACCCGGACAAATCCATCACCTCATGCCCATCGATAGTCAACTCGCCGCAACTCGGCCTCAGTAGGCCCAACAGGATGTCGATTAGCGTGGTCTTTCCCGAGCCTGATTTCCCGACTAGGGCGATCGTCTGCCCCTTGCGTATAGACAAAGTGATGCCGGCAAGGGATGGCGCGGGGGCACCAGGATAGGTGTAGTTCAGGTCATTGAGTTCAATAGCCCGATCAAACGATGCTGCCCTCTCCGGTCGAGCAATCAGCGCGTCCGGAGACGTGTCGTAATCGGTTTCGGTCAACTCCCTGTAAAGCATGTCCAGTGCTGACTCGTTGAGACGCATAACTGTGAACGCAGTCAGTATCCGATTGAACGATGGCATTATGCGCATGAACGCCATGCCAAACACTACCAACAGTGGGATCACCTGCTTCAGGTCGAACCCAACGTAGCTGAGGTACATCACCGAGCCGATCACTGCCACCATAAATGCGGTTTCAGTTATCAGTCTGGGCATCTGGTTAAAGATCGTGGTGCTCGTGCTTACCGCAGTGTAGGCGTGGTTCAGTTTTTCAAGCCTGGACAGGAAATGCGACGCGGCACCGTAGACACGTACTTCCTTGAGGGCGCTCAATCCCTCGATCAGGCACTTGTTGGTCGCGATCACGACCCGGTGCTGCTGCTCCCCCAGCCGACGCGAACGGGCCCTGGTCAGCGCCATGTAGGTCCATCCCACCAGCACCGTAAGCACGCCGACTACGAATACCGCCCAGGCATTGATCAGCATGAGCATGGCAAGTAGCGCCAGACTGACCATTGTTTCGGTAACGATTGTCAGCAGCGCGGCCATGTATACCGTGGTAAAGGTTGTCGAGACGCCCGTGGCCAAGTGGATCACTTCAGCCATGTTCTTGTTCAAGTGCTGCGAATAAGGAATGAGCATGTAGTGGCCGAACAGCTGCTGCGTGATCCGGGCGCGTTCTTTGAACAAGAGCGCAACCTGGCTGCGGCTCGCCCAGAATGCAACCAGCCCCTTCATGACCATCAGGCCGACCATTGCAAGGCCAGTCAACTGCACCAGGACGTCCGTGGTGCGCGACAGCTCGAGCAAGTCCAGCAAGCGCACAACGTGCGGGTTCGCCAGGATTTTTTCGGCATCGGAAAGCGCAGCCAAGAAGGGTAGCACTCCACCCACACCCAAGGCCTCGAACAGGGCGCCAGCCAGCAACAGCAGCAGCAGCCTCAGATAGGCCGACCGGTGTTTACGGCCAACGACAAATCCAAGTTTGCGCAAAAGCATCATTTTGAATTCGCCTGGAGCTGGAGCACGGACATCCCTGACAATCGTTCCCAAACGCTAGCGTGAAGGGTTGTAAAGCGCTCCTTCGTCACAAATCAATTACCTCGCTCATATTTTCGGCGATTCGTTTTGCCACGAACCAGTCCCACGGTGTGTCGATGTCGAGCCCCTCCCAAGGTGTTTCCATGACAAGGGGCTGAACGTCCGGCGGGCAGAATGTACGGGTCATGCGCAACTGATCTGGCCGGATCAAGTACAGCGCACCATTCAGCACATGCGCCGGCGGCAGATCCTGCGAGCGGATCGCTTCGCCCGCCCTGGCGATGTACGGAGTCATCACATCGTCCGCGACGTGATAGCACCACAGGGGATGCGAAGCGGCAGGCGAAACTGACACGACCGGCCGATGTGGCAGCGGCGCGAATATGGCAAGACCGCGGGCAATGGTCGCCTTACGGCGAAACGGCGAAGTCGGCTGAAGCAGCAGAAGGCCATCCACCGCGCCATGTTCGCGCTCATACCAGTCGAGGGCATGGAGGCAGACATCTACCGAACTGGCGGTGTCGCCGGACAACTCCGCCGGCCGCAGCCACGGCACGCTGGCCCCTACCGTGCGGGCTTCCTGCGCAATTTTCGCATCATCGGTGCTCACCAGGATGTCGCAAATATCCGGCAGGCCCCGTGCGGCATCGATGGACCAGGCAATCAGCGGCCGCCCGCTGAGCGGCCGGATATTCTTCCCCGGCAGGCGCTTCGAACCGCCGCGAGCGGTAATGACGGCGAGGATTCTCATATGGCGAGGAACTGACGCATCACCGACAAGCCGACCTGACCGCTCTTCTCGGGATGAAATTGGCATCCCGAAACATTTTCATGCGCGACCGCCGCGGTCACCGCCTGTCCTTCATACAGGCAGTTGGCCAGGCAGTCGGCCGGATCGTTAGGCACAGCCATAAATGAGTGGACGAAATACACACTGCTGCCCTCCGCTACCGCTTCGAGCAGGCTGCCGCACCAGCTCTGGCGTCCGCCGGCAAGGACGAGGTCATTCCAGCCGATATGCGGGATCTTGCGCGGAACACCGTTCTCGCCGACACGCGGGATGCCGACGACACGCCCGGGAATCAGGCCGAGGCCGGCCGAATGGCCGAACTCCTCGCTGCTGTCGAATAACATTTGCATACCGAGGCAAATCCCCATGATCGGCGTGCGCCTTTGTGCGGCCTCACGCAGGGCCACATCGAGGCCTAGGCGACGAAGTTCCGCCATGCCATCAGCAAAAGCGCCCACGCCAGGCAGAATGATCTTCGGCGCCAAGCCCAACGCATCGGGATCCGCGCACTGCTCGACCTCGGCGCCAACATGCTCGAGTGCGCGCCGCACGCTGAGCAGGTTGCCCATACCGTAGTCGACGACGACAACCTTAGCTGGTTTCAAAGTTACGTACTCCCAATCCCGCCTGCATCAGGGCATGACGGACATCGCCGACCGTAGAGCGCTTGTAGTGCAGTAGGTCCGCTATCGCCACTGCATCGGCGCCCCCCTCTGTGACCACTGCAACAGCATCATCGGCCTTGCCCATCCCACCGCTCGCGATCACAGGAACGGATACCGCTTCGGCCACTGCGCGAACGAGTTTGATGTCAAAACCCTTGCGCGTTCCTTCCTGGTCTACCGATGTCAGCAGGATTTCCCCGGCGCCAAGTTCAACGCCCTTGCGCGCCCACTCCACGACATCAAGGCCGGTCTTCTCGCGCCCGTTATCGGTATAAACTTGCCAGCCCTCACCCGCGCGCTTGGCCTCGATCGACAACACCATGCACTGGCTGCCGAAACGGCGGGCGATTTCGCTGATTAGTTGCGGATTGGCCACCGCCGCGGTATTCACCGCGACCTTGTCCGCACCCGAGCGCAAGATATGGCGCGCATCATCCACCGAGCGAATGCCGCCGCCCACCGTAATCGGAATGAATACGTCACGCACAGCCATCTCGACGATGTTGCTGAGACTGTTACGCCCGTAGAGGCTGGCCACACAATCCATGTAGACAATCTCGTCCACGCCCTGCTGGTAGTAGCGCAGCGCATGCTCGCCGGGGCTGCCGATTACGCGTAGCCCTTCGAGATGAACTCCCTTGATGAGGTTCGCCCCCTTGATGTCCATGCGGGAGATCAGACGGGTGCGCGACATCAGCAAGCTCCCGTAGTGAACGTTACTTTAGTCATCGCAGCCATTCCGTGCGACGTTGTGGCGCAGCTTCCATTCTGCCCCGATGCGCTTCCACAAGTGGGGAGAACGGAAGCCGTCAATGGCAGAGTAAAACTCGTCTTCCGAGATCCCAATGTATTCAATGAAATCCTTGAAATAGGTGGCCGGAAATTCTGTGTCGTAGCGGTTAACCAGGGCCACACCTTCCTCGCGCGTGATCTTGTTGTTGCGGATCTCCTGGGCTGCGTCATAGGTAGCGCGACCGATGCCAAACTTGATCAGCGTGGTATAGAAGTGAAAGGGGACAATTCGGTCGTCAATCTCGGTGTATTTCGAATACGTGCCGTCGGAACGCTCGTTCGCAGCACGGAACCCAGTGTTCTCGATCGCGTAGTAGTAGCACTCCTGCGGGTCCCAGCGCTCGAAATATCCCAGATAGATCTTGGTGATGTTGCTCTCCTGGACCTGTTTCCTGGTGAGCGGCACGTAAGCATTGAAATTCTTGAAATCTATGTCAAAGCGTTTGACGATATCCCGCACAGCGACGCCACCCATCAGCATGGACTGCGGATCATCGGTGGTGAAGAAGTCGTGGTCCATCGTGATCTTGCTGTTGTCGCTGATCTTGTTGCCATACTCGGCCTGATTCTCGCCGTAGATGATCAGGGGAATCTTGAAGTGGTGAGCGAGCTTCGGGCCGATGATTTTCTGGCCATGGATAAACGGCTGGAAGGGATGGCCGAGGTTCAGGAACGCCAGCCTAGTCAGCAAGCGATGGAGCTGGCCGTTCGGCGAATAGAGCATGTTGTCGATGCCGCCGACATTGATCAGACCCTGGACATTGTTCCAGCCCACCTCGGTGAACATGTTCGGCGCCCAGGTAACGGTCAGCGGGTTCATGCCGTACTTGTACTTCAGCTTGTGGGCGGTGAAGGAGCTGTCCTTGCCGCCGCTGCTCGGCACAATGCAGTCATAAGAACCATCCTTGCTGCGGTACTTCTCGAGAAACTGGAACAACATCTCCTCGCGCCCCTTCCAGTCGGTTTGATCCTTGATCTCGTTGTAACGACAGGCGTCGCAGACACCCTCTTCGTCAAAGGCGATGGTTTCCTTCTTCAGGTTGGTGTTCTTGAACTCGACCGTCGAGCTCGGGCGCTGGTTCGAGATCACACATTTCTTGCAGAACTTGACTTCGCGCGGTAGGCCGTAATACGTCTCGTGAATGTCACTCATGGAAATACCTCTTGTACATATGCTCACTTTTACCGCCAAATACGTCATTGGTATCAAACCGACGCAGGCGCAGCGGGTTATCGATGATTTCCGAACCGGCATTCATGCCTCGAATCATGGTCACGCCTGAGACGAAGCCGTTGCGCGCCGCCTCGCAGATGACGTCATTACTGATCGCAGTCTCGCCGCCATATGGGTACGAGATGGCGTCCACCGTACGCCCGCAAAACGCCGTGATGGCGTTCTTCGATCCGGCGACCTCGTCTGCGATCTGGGCCCTGGGCAGCGTGGCGAGCGGCAGGTGCATGCGACCATGCGAGCCGAGGTAGCCGCGCCGGGACAACTCGTCAACCTGTTTCTCTGTCATGTACAGGTCAGCGGCAAAATCGGCCTCGACATCGACGCACAGGGCGAAGAGCTGGCTGATCAGTTCATCCTTCTCAGCTGCACCAAGGAGAAAATTAAACAGGTACTTGAGCCGCCCGGTCTCGTAGTCATCCCAGGTGTACTGAGCAGCGATGACTTCGCGGTCCACCGCATCGAGTCGTTGCCGTATCGACTGCGGGATCAGCCCGAGTATGTCGTCATTGCTGAGGAAAGCTTGGACGTGGTGGAACTTGTGCACGTCGAGGACAACCTGCCGGTCGAGGGTCAGGCTGGACAGGTAAAACGCGCCAGGTATGCCCATGCGATCCATGATCGAGAGACCCAGCTCATAGGATTCGCGTAACCCGTCATCGAAGGTTACCAGGCATGCTTTGGACGGCAAGCCCACCAGCGAACGGGTGCGCATCGCGCGATGGATATCCTCAAGGGCGATGAAGTTGAAGCCATTGCCATGGATGGCGTCGAGCTGGCCGGCAAAAAACTCGGGGGTGACGTTATAGATGCCACGCACCGGCGCCTGCTCGCGAATATAGTGGTAATTGACGATCAGCAGTTCAGTAACCATAGCGATCCAGTACCTTGGCGAGGACCTCCGCGTTGAAATCGGCCTTGCGATAAAGGTATTTCTGCTCCCCTTTGTCCTGCTTCTCGGCGCGCAGGCTGCCATTAAGGTAGCCATTCACGATGCTGCTCATCTCATCCGCCGCTTTCTTGATCGTCTTGTAGTTAATATCGTAGTAGTTGTCACCCGGTCCGACGTCCGGCGTAACTATTTTCAATATTGCCCCGCCATCAACACTAGCCTCGGCCAGATGGATGGTGGCACCGACGAACTTGATTTCGTTATGGACGAAGGGCCAGAACAGCGTCGCCGCACCGCGATACCTCGGCGAATAGCCCAGATGCAGGTTCACGATTCGCTCCTCGAACGCCGACAGCCAGCCCTCGCCGAGGATCCCGGTGCCGAACAGGAGCACGACGTCGACCTGCTTGTCGAGCGCCCATTCCAGAGTTTCGGCTTCGTTGATCCGTTGCTTATCGATGCGTAGAATCGGGCAGTCGGGGAAAGTGGCGAACTCGCCGAGATACTGCTTCTCGTAGCGGGTGAGGCGATCGAAATGCTGCCTGACTAGTTCGCTTTCCTCGCGTTGCTTAGCGAAATAGTCGAACTTCGGTTCCGAAATAATGCCTTTGACGTCGAATTGGCCAGCCAGTCGATTAGCGAAATAGACATGACGCGGCGCGTTGCTCGTCAGGATCAATGCTGAACTCGTTATCTTACCATTGTGTGACTCGGCAGGCCGACTGCTAACGCTCATTGGCTCTTAGCCGCCTCGAGGTTTGCTCGTGCATGGACGAGGTCGTCAGCACGCCCGACGTCCAACCAAGGCTCATGCATTGGATAAGCGATGGTACGCGCCCCTTTGTCCTGTAATAATGCGAACAACGTGGGCATGTCACAGTAATCCCCGGCGACCATTTCATCAAGCGCCTCGGGCATCAGAACGTACACGCCGGCATTGATGTGGCTACGCGAGATCGGCTTTTCCTCGAAACCGACTATATCCACCCCGTCGATGTTGACTACGCCAAAGGGATGTTGCCATTCATGGATACGCACCGCCATGGTTGCCATCGCCTTGTGACGATTATGGAAATCGAGTAAATCGCCATAAGATATGTCGCAAAGCACATCGCCGTTTGTCACTAGAATTGGTAATTCTGGGCGCGGGTCCATCAATCCGAGGGCGCCAGCAGTCCCCAGTGGGGCCTCTTCACGGAGGTAGCAAATATCCACGTCAAAGCGCGATCCGTCGCCGAAATATTCTTCGATCATATGACCGAGGTAATGGGTTGAGATGATGAAGCGACGGAAATTCTCGCTGATCGCCCTCTCGATGATGTGCTCAAGCATGGGCTTGCCGGCCACCAGCAGCATCGGTTTGGGGCAATTCTCCGTGTACGGGCGCAGGCGCTTGCCCTGCCCACCAGCCATGATCACCATGACGTTGGGCTTCAGGGCAGGCGCGTGTTTCATCTTCATCGTGTGCAGGCCGACGACCATTCGTTGGTCATTGACCACGGGAATCTGGCGAATATCGTTTGCCTGCATGATGCGAATGGCGAATTCGAGGTCGAGATCCGGTGGCACGACGAGCGGATTGCGATGTATCAGACCGCCTATCGAGCTGCTTAGATCAAACCCACGCAGCAGGCCCCTGCGAATGTCGCCATCTGTGATCGTCCCTGCGAGCGACCCATCAGTCGCGAGCACGAGCACAATCTGTTGCTGCGAATCCTCGAGATTTCGTATGGCCTCGCCGACGGTGGCAGTATCCGCCAGTAAGGTGGCTTTCCACAAGTCTGCCGGGGTATCTCTTGCGTCGGTCATAGATCCTCGCCTGAACCAAGCCGGTTCAACAATACCATCCATCCTTGGCCTTGCCTTGCAGCGTCATCGCTTTGCGAATCAGCTTCTGGTCGAGCGGAACCTCGGCGAGAACTGCCGCAATCTTCTCACCCGCATCGCCAAGGTAATATGGATTCTCCGCATTGCGGCAGAGAGCGCGGAATTCGTCGTCATTGAGACAGCGCAACGCAGCCTTCAGTATGCTGGCCTTATCGTATCCGACATCTATCACGTTGTCGCCGCGCATGCGGCCCTCTTGACGTGAGCCGATATTCACCGTCGGGCAACCGAACGCCGGCGTTTCCTTTATGCCCGACGATGAATTCCCCATACATGCAATACGGATAGCGGAGTCCTTCGCCAAGGCAAGGACTCCATGGTAGAGATGGCGTCCAAGGGAGCGATGCACCTGAATCCCCCCGATGCCACTCTGGCCAATGGCATTCAGCTCGGCAATGATCGCCCGCCCACCGGCATCGTTATTCGGGTAGGTCAGGATGACCTGTACGCCGTTTCGTGCCAGTTCCTCCATCGCCTCCAACGATGGGCGGACCTGTTCGGCAGCCCACTGGAATTCAGTGGTCACCGAATGTTGGGTGAATAGCACTATCGGCCGCGCCAGGTCGAGGCCGAGACGAGCGACGACTTCTGCCGGCTTGGCGTACATCCCAGCGGAGATCAGGTCGATAGCCGGGAAGCCTACGGTGTGCACGCGCCAGGATTCCTCACCCATCGCCAGCAAGCGGTTGGTCGCTTGCTGGTTGGTGGTGAAGTGCAGGTGCGACAATTTGGTCATCGCGTGCCTGACCGAGTCATCAAGCGCACCCCCCTCAGTCAGGTCCCCTCCCTCGATATGCGCAGTCGGGATATTCATCTGGCTGGCAGCGATCACTGCGGCGAAACCCTCGAAACGATCAGCATAGACGACGAATATATCCGGCTGCGTCTGCTCGAGTACCCGGCTAATCGACAGCACTCCCTCGCCGATAGCTTTCGCGGTGGCGATGCGCGAATCGGCATTCATCTCGATCTTGACCTCGGCCTCGATGCGAAAGCCGTCGTTGCGGATCTCCTCGAGCGTGCGTCCGAAGTTGTTGTCGAGGTGGGCGCCAGAGACGAGCAGGAGGTAATCGAGCGCGGGATGCTCATCTACCGCCTTGAGGATTGGATATTGCAAGCCGTATTCGGCACGATTACCGGTGAAGATCGCGATTCTGCGTTTACCGCCCATAATTCGACCCCATTTTGCTGTGTACAAGTTCAGTCAGTCGTTCGGCCAAGTCCATCCGCGGCCACCAATCAAGGATTACGCTAGTCAGCTTGATGTCGAGGACGTTGATCGAGGAGCGCGTCATCGAGTTTGTCGACATCACCTCACGTCCGGCCTGACCTGCTGCGGCTAAGGCGATCTCGGCAAGGCGATGCACAGATGTCCCGCGACCGGTGGCGACGTTAATAATGCCCATGTAATTACTCTCGGCAAACCGCGCCAGCGCCTCTGCTGCGTCGCTGACATGCAGGTAATCGCGCACTGGAGTGACGTCACGTACGACGAGAGGCCCAGGTCCCGGCACCTGGGCGATGATGTCGGACAGCACGTTGCTCACCGCCATACCTTCGCCATAAAGGTTGCTGAGCCGCGCTACGCCTCCGCCGGCGGCGAGGACGATGTCTTCGTTGGCGAGCTTAGCACGGTTATAAATGTCATTGGCGATGACGGCGTTGCCGGGCTCGTTCGGCTCCGGGCTGGCGTCGCCATACACTGTTCCCGAAGAGATGTACACGAGCCTGCGGTAGCCGCGCGCGGCAAGGGCACCGACAACACGCGTGGACACATCTAGGTAAGCTTCGCCGGCGCGGTTGACCACCGCCCGGTCGGATTCCTCGCCCAAGTGTATCAGCACATCGCCATCCGGGCTGCGGCCATAGTCGTCGACTTGCACCATACCCGTGCGAGGCTGCCGGGAGACCGCGATGACATGAGCGCCCATTGCGACCAGGTGCGCATGCAGCTGGCGGCCAACGAATCCCGATGCTCCTGTAATAACGATGGTGGGCATGGAGGTTCGAGTCAAGCGATGTCGTCCATGTCGAGATGGGTATCCGGCGCGAGATCCCGTGAAGCAGACTTGCCGAGTAAGGCCTCGAACTGTTCGGCGGGGATCGACCCGGTACCCGGCCGCTTGACCCAGAGGTTCTGCATCGTGAATATCTCGCCGGCCCGGATTGGCGCGATTGTCACCACGGTTGCGAAGGCAAAGTCCATGGTCACCTGCTCTTCCTTCGTCGGGCCCTTTTCCCCGCCGAGTTCGCTGTGCAGGATGCGGCTACCCTCGATCAG
Organism: Rhodocyclaceae bacterium; assembly: GCA_036504515.1. Taxonomy (GTDB): domain Bacteria; phylum Pseudomonadota; class Gammaproteobacteria; order Burkholderiales; family Rhodocyclaceae; genus AWTP1-18. Next base: position 138,519 of record DASXVA010000007.1, on the reverse strand, counting down.
CTCGCGGCAAGCCACGGGATCCATCGAACAGACGATGTCTGGTCCTGCGCGATCCATGCTGTCGGTGAAGTGGCGCTCAAGGATGCTGGCCCCGAGGGCAACCGCGCCCAGGCAGGCGATATTGTTGATGGTGTGATCGGAGAGGCCGATCACAGCGTCGGGGAAGGTCCGCGCCAACTGGACCATCGCGCCGAGACGGACCAGATGCGGCGGAGTCGGGTACAGGTTCGTTGTATGCAGCAGGGCATATGGCACTCGATGATTTTTGAATATCTCGACGGCCTTGCCGACACTCTCCAGAGTATTCATCCCGGTGCTCAGGATAATTGGCTTGCCGAAGCCCGCGACATGCTTGAGCAGCGGGTAATTGTTGCACTCGCCTGAACCGATCTTGTAGCCAGCCACTCCCATCCGTTCGAGACGGTCAGCCGCCGCGCGCGAGAATGGCGTACTAAGGAAGATCATCCCCTTCGCTTCGACGTAGGCCTTGAGGACGCGCTCGTCTTCTTCAGATAGAGCGCAGCGGGCCATGATGTCATATATCGAATCGCTGGCATTGCCCGGGATGACCCGCTTGGCAGCGCCGCTCATCTCATCCTCGACGACGTGCGTCTGGTGCTTGAGCACCTCGACGCCGGCATTGGCCGCCGCATCGACCATGGCGAACGCGGTCTCGAGGCTGCCCTCGTGGTTGATCCCCATTTCAGCAATAACCAGCGGCGGATGGTCGGGGCCGATCAGGCGGCCCCCGAGTTCAAATCCAGGCATCATTGTTTCCATGCTCGACGTAATCGATGCGGCCATTGCGTACCATGACGCGGCCATCAGATGTTGTATATGTCGGACTTGTAGCGCGCCAGGTTGGTCGGATCGAGGAACCAGGCCACGGTTTTCTCGAGGCCGCGGCGCAGGCCATCGAGCCCTCCATGTTCAGGCTGCCAACGGAGCAGTTCGCGCGCCTTGCGGTTGTCCGCCCACAGCCTCTCGACCTCGCTCTTCCCTGGGCGCAGGCGCTGCTCGTCGGTGACGATAGTGATATCCGCATTCATGATATCCGCGATCATGCGTACCGTGTCAGCGATCGAGATCTCGAAATTGCTCCCCACGTTGACAACTTCGCCGACGACCTGCGGCGCATCCAGCGCCGCGGCGAATCCGGCGACGGTATCGGAGACGAAGTTAAAGTCGCGCGTCGGCGACACCGCGCCGAGATAAATCTCGCGCTTGCCGCTGGCAATCTGGCTGATGATGGTGGGAATCACCGCACGCGCCGACTGGCGGGGCCCGTAGGTATTGAACGGGCGTACGATCATCACCGGCAGGTTGAATGAGGCATAGAACGAATATGCCAGTTGGTCAGCCGCGATCTTAGTCGCCGAATACGGCGACTGGCCAAGCAGTGGATGCTCTTCGGTTATTGGCACGAACCGGGCGGTTCCGTACACCTCGCTGGTCGAGGTATGGATCACCCGCGCCAGGCCAAGCTCTCGCGCCGCCTGGAGGACGTTCAGGGTCCCCTTGACGTTGGTATCGACGTAGGTGTCCGGCGAATGATATGAATACGGAATAGCAATCAGCGACGCTAGATGGAGAACCGCGTCGCAGCCCTTCATCGATTCCTTGACGCCGTACGGGTCACGGATGTCACCGCTGAAAATTTCCAAGTTCTTGCGGTATTCGGTCGGACAGTCATCCAACCAACCCCAGGAGTTGAATGAGTTGTATAGAACGAAGGCTCGGACACGCTGGCCACGACGTAACATGTGCTCGACCAGATGGGAGCCAATGAATCCGTCTGCCCCGGTAATTAGTACTGTCATATGCCTTACATTGGTAAATTTTGTTGTTGCAAAGGCCGGCTGCTGGCGCTAGCCAGATAGTTGCCAACGCTATTGAGCACTGTTTGCCAGTGTCTTCGTCATTGTTTCGCTCGTGTAATCAGATGCGCCAACATTGTGGACTGATGGCCAAAGAAGCGCTGCAGGAAGTCTGTCTTGGCTGCCTGGGTATTTGCGCTCCCCCACCAAGCCTCCGGGTCTTCGGCGATACTGCGGATGAACGCGCCGGCGGCAGCCGGATCGGTATGGCAGATACCAGCGTCCCTGAGCCCGTCGAAGATATCTTCATATTTCCGGCTGAAACAGTTCGTCGACGCGTTCCATAGCAGCACCGTTGGAATATTCGCCAACAGCGACTCAAGATGCGCCGTGCTGAGATAGTTGACGATGACTAGCCGGGCTCGACGCATCAACTGGGAAGCGCTGACCACGCTGTCATCGTCGTATTGCGCCAACGATTGCAGCACGTCACCAAACTCGTAGCGCTGATCCCAGACCGCCCAGTTGCGCGAGGCATAGCGCGGATAAGCGCGGAAATACGTTTTCGCCCGCAGATCTGCTCCTAAGGCTTCCAACAGGCCTTTAGTGGCATTTAGGTATTGCCGCGCGCCCCGAGCACCAGCGTCCCCCCATGATGACCCTATCTCGGGACAGCGCGCCTGTGGTAAGCCGCCCACCAGCAACAAGTTGATGTCGGGTACCGGGCGGGCTTCCTGGCTATACCAGGGAAACAGTGACGCAGCAGGGACTAGGTTCGGAAGATCGCTGTCATTCCAACCCAGCGTCAAAAACTCATCCGTGATCGCGGCGATGTACTTCAGGTGGTTGCCAACAAATGGCACGGCAAGATAATTGTGCTCGTTATACATCTGCCGCACACCAGACTCGCGCAGCACCGCCAGTGCCAAGCTGGTGGCGTCATCAGCCGGCCAGGCTTCGCTGACCACCCAACGCAAGCCCTGCTGTTTCTGGAAAAATTGTTGCATCGTCATCAGGCGCGGCCCGAAGCCCTCCAGCATAGACACAGGCCACAGGTGGTAAAGGCAGCGCATGCAGAACTGGTCAAACCGGTCGAAATCGTCTTCCCATTCGGTTAGGTACGCCCGCGCCTTCAGATCCGGCGCAGGGCGGTCGGACGACAACGCAGGCAGACTCAGCGGCTGGATACGCCCCAGACTCCGCCATAGCAGATGGTCCATGTAGGCGGCGGAAAAATAAGAATTCAGCACGCCAAGCCGTGGATGGCGTTGCCGCAGCAGTTTGCGCAGCAACCGCTTCGGATGCAGGCGCTCGCCCAGGCTGCGCCGAGGGGTACCCGTCCCATCGGATGTCGCAGTCGCGCCATCTGCGGGAGCTGGGGCACAGGTCCCAAAGCGTTCCACCGGCCCGTCCAAAAACAATTCGCAATAGACGGCGAACAACTGTTCCTGGCCCATCTCGGTATGCTGCAGGTAATGCCGGTGCTCGTCGAATGTCAGCGGGACCCTGAACGCATCTTGGCGCATCGCCAACACGCTGTGACGGCGCGCGTCGAACTGCCGCTCGCACTGCCAGAACATCGCGTAGCACATGCCAATATGCTTCACCAGGGGAACGGACAGCAACTGCTTCCAAAACAGCTCGCCATGCTGACACCCCAGCACCTGGTTGATCCGGGGTATCAGAAGGGCGAGGTAACGGGTATGGCGCCCGTCCACATCGTCGTGGTCACTCTGTAAATTATCCCTCGAGGGGTCATATACCGGCCCGACTTCTACCGAGGAAAATTCCGAAAGCCGGCCTTCGCGGCTCAGAACATGGTAGATGAACGGATCAGCCACATAGATGTTTTTCACCCCTGCGGGCAATGCCTCCCGGCATGCCGAGACGAGGAATTGAGATTTCATTCGGCAGCGATAGTTTCCAACCGCTCGCGGGTAACCGTCAGCGCAAGATCGGTTGCGTTGTCCACCTCCACCCACTCGCCATCGACCGGAACGGCCTCCACCCGACACCCCGTGTCGATCAGCAACTGCAGCATGTCCGTCATGTAGGCTTTCTCGAGCGTCTTGCCGCGAATTTCGCCGGATTGGCGGGCTGCATGAAAGCGCTGACGCAACTGTTCAACACCATGAGCGGAAAACTTCATCAACCCGATGTACTGCCCTTGAATGTCGTACAGCGAAGTCGGCTTTTGTCCAATCTCGGTAATACAGCCATTTCCGTCGAGTTTGAGGGTTTCGGCGTCATCCAGTGGGTTTCCAAAGCGTGCCCGCCAGTAGGACTCCCACTGCCTGTCTATCACCACCGCAATGTCGGCCTTGCTGTTCAGCAGGGCCCGGAGGTTGTGCGACGAATATACGATATCGCCGTAGGCGATGATGGTTTCCCGATCCAGCGACTGCTCAGCGCAGAATAGGGTCCAAACCATGTTGGTCTGGGCGTAGTGTGGGTTATTGTAGACGCGCAGACCACGCCCCTTCAGTTGCTCGCCACGGTACCCGGCTATGACGCCGATGTCCTCCAGGCCTTGCGAGCGCAGCACCTTCAATTGGCGGTCGAGCAAGCTGGAGCCAGCCACCTCGACCAGGCATTTTGGTCGATCATTGGTGTACGGCCGCAGTCGACTGCCTTCGCCGGCGGCCAGGATGATGACCTGAGGTGCGGTTTTCATGTTCATTCGCTGGATATCCCAAAAAGCTGACGAAACAAGTCCAGATCATTCTTGCTGAAAGGCTCATTGCGTTCCGGATGCCACATCACGCCGAGCTGGCGGAGGTCTTCGTTCCAGATCGCCTCTACGCTTTCCCCAGCGGTTGCTAATGCGACAAAGCCTGAACCAAGCCCATCCAGCGGGACGCCGTAGTTATGGAAAGAGTTCACTTCCGCGTCGAATTCGAACTCGCCTGTCGGAGCGAGCCGCACCAGCCGGTGCCGGGTGCGAACGTGGCCGGAAACGGGCTCCAGGCGCCCACCATGAAATAGGTTGATCGCCTGCATGCCCCGGCAAACGCCAAGTACAGGCCACCCTTCGGTCGCGCTGGCGCCGAGCAGATGCGATTCGAGCTGGTCGCGCAGCGGTTGCACGTCCAGGAACTGGCCTTCGCGCACCAAGGCGCTCGCGCCGGAGCAGGTTGGGAAACTGCTTGACATGTCATTACCACCGGAGATCACCAGCCCCGAAGCACCCATTGCATGCAGGTACTCCACCGGGTCGCCCAGTCCGTTGGGTACCAGTAGCGGCCGGACGCCGGCCACGCTGAAAAACCGCAGCCACGCCTGGTCGAGTGCATCACGTACTTCGTTGCGCCCGGCCACCGGGTCGGCCCGCATGGTGATAGCAATCAAAGGCTGCTGTTTCACGGTTTACGGGCAATCACGACAAGAATGTTACAGAACTGGTACGGGAACCGGCGCATCAGGAAGCGCTGGATTACGTTTCCCAGTGGAGAAAGCCGGTAGCCTTCCTTGCGCGCCAGGTTTTCGTCGAAGGTCTTGTGCTGCCGGCTGCGGAACACGGCAAACTTGTAGAGAATGGGCATGTTTTCTACAGGAAAGGTTTGCTCCACAATGAATCCGGCACGTCGGAACAAGTCTTCGTATTCACCTCGCGTCAGGTTCAGTTTGTGGAATTCGCGCACGCCGTTGCGCGCCGCCTTGCCGGCTCGGTAATCCGCCAGCCAGTCCGTGAGCCGGGTTTGCAAGTTGTCAGCACGGAAGGACGCGCAGACGCGCCCACCCGATTCCATCACACGAAAGGTCTCGGCCATCGCCCGGTCAAGCGACTCTCCCTGCAGGTTGTGGTAGAGGCCGAACGCCAACACGGTGCGGAAACTTGCATCACCATAGGACAGTCTGGTGATGTCGCCAACCTCCACCTGCAACTCCGGGTCCGTCGCCCTTAACTTCTCAACGGCGGCTTCGATATAGTCCATCCCTATGATGGAATAACCTCTATCTTTATAGTATCGCAGGACGCGGCCTGCACCGCAGCCAGCTTCGAGAATGGTGCCAGCTTGGTCCGAAATGGTCAGTTCAGCGTACTTCAGCGGATACACTGCTAGGTTTTCCATCGGCTCATCTGCCGGGATGCTGGCCCAGCGCTTGGCCCAGTACTCGCGCACGCCCGAACTCCGATAGGTTATTCTCATGTTAAGCGCTTACTTTCCTGCGAGTATGGCCAGATGCTTGAGCACCGGATGGATGACATAGTACGTCTTGCCGCCGGCGTTCTCGGGTAGGGCCGACGGCCACTCCCCATCTCTGGCATACGCTGCCAGGGTCTGCACCAGCACTTCCGCCCGAGCAGCCGAATCGTACAGGTGGTCTATGCCGGTGCGCTCTATGGGGGCGGAGAACTTCCTCCGCAAGAGCACCGGACCGCAGTCGATTTCGGTCGTCAGAAAAATCGCCGAAGCCCCCATGGTGCCCTCGGCCAGTAGGCTGTAGTAATTCGTAGTGCTGCCTTTGTAATCCGGCAGGTAACCACCGTGCACGTGTAGGAAACTCTTGCCAAGGCCAAGCAGCCCGGCACCGACCAGAACACCGCCATAGCCCGAGTAGATGACGACGGACTGCGGCCGCGCCCCAATCTCCGCGGCCGCCTGCGTGCTGTTAATGTCGTGCGTTGTCAGCGCGGCCACGTCGACCCCGCCATCTGCCAAGGTAGCGTGCAGCGGCACCGACAGATCATACCCGTGGCGCATCCACTCCAGCCGTGGGTGCTGGAGTTCCTCCGCCGCAGCTGACTGACCCGGCAGGCTCGTGCCGGTTCGGTTTGGCACCAACAGGGCGTACCGGGGCAGCAGACCGGCCTGTCGCAGCGCCTGCGCATAGACCCGTGAGCGTGACGTATCCGCCGCCAACAGAAGGACGTCATCCAGCACTTGAAACTCCCCGCTCAGTACCCAGCCGCGCGACAAATCGCAGTTCTGCATTCGCCAATAGGGCCAGCAATTCCATCGCTGACCGAGACCAGCGCATTGGTTCCAGCGCAGAGAACATCAGATCGTTCACCTTCAGCAAAGCATTCAGGTACACCAGGCTGCCGGACTCTGCAAAGCCATGGGTAAGCAGCAGGGCCAGCTTGCGGTAATGGGCCAGATTCTCGTACCCCCCCTCGCCTTTGCGGAAACCCGGTGGGTAGAGTTGGTACAACTTTTTCGTCACCTCGAAGCGTTGCACCAGACGCGCCAGCCAGAACGACCATCGCTCTTGGCCCGGCAGGCATTCCAGCATGGCATCAAGCAGTTCCTCTGTGCTTACCGTTTGCGTCAGGTCAAAACGTGCCAGATCGCCACCCCTTGCCTGCGGCAGATCCGCCACCGGAGCGCCGACGGCCAACCGCTCCAATTGCCCGCGCCACCGCGCAAGCAATTGCTGGTCCTGCGCACTTTCATCCTGTGCTTGCACAGACGGCAAGGCGGCAATCATGGCCAACCGAGACTGCCGGTACGCAGCCAGAAACGCTGCCCCCCCGAATACAGAATACATGTAGCTGCACGGCCGCTCGAGTTGATTGTCGTAAGTATAGGAATAATTCATGCGGGAAGTCACCCCACGTCGCCAGCCGCTAGCGCCGCTAGTGCCTGAGCATGGGCCAGCAGTTCGTCACGGCTGCCGGTGTTGTGAATGACCATGTCAGCTTGGTCTGGCGGTGGGAATGGCAGGTCCATGCCGGCTACGCCATGGATTTCACCACGCTGATAGCGAGAGTACAGGTCCTTGGAATCACGATGCACCAGATGTTCGACCGGAGTGTCGATGAAGACTTCGAAATAACGCGACAGGTGCTCGCGGTTCCATGCCCGGCTTTCGGGAAAAATAGACAGTATTGCGCAAACCACTGCAATGCCCTGTGCCTCGATGAACTTGCTCAATTGGCAAATTCGCTGCGCATTCGTGCGCCGGTCGTCCATGGAATGTCCAAGGTCGTTATCAAACATTTCTCGGACCGCATCACCATCGAGCAGTACCACTGGCCGGCCCATGGCGCGCACACGCTCCACCACCTCCTTCGCAAGTGTCGACTTGCCAGCCCCAGAGAGACCAATTATCCAAATAACCATGTCAATTATTCACCGGACAGGAACCAGCACGGCTGCCGCGCAGTCCAGCAGAACGGCGCTGGAGCGCCGCAATTGCTCGAACATCTGTTCACCGCAGCCAATCGCCGCGGGTATGTTCAGCTCCGCGCAACGAATCGCCATATGCGAATTCGCGCCCCCGTATTTCGTCACCAGCCCCGCGATCGGCGACAGGAATATCCAGTCGTAGCCAGGATCCGCACGCTCTATCAGGACAACCTTGCGCGCAGAGCGCGACGCCTGCACTGCGTGGTCGGAGACGTATTGCAGCTGCGCCTGGATGCGCTTGGCGGTGACGAAATTGGCCCGACTCTTAAGCAACGGGATAACAAATACATCTGCTTCGGAGCTGATCAGGTAGGGCAGCCGAATGGCTTGGCTGATTTCATAGTCGGCCCGAGCGGACTTTGCAATCTCGCGCAGGCGATCCTCATCCGGCAGGCGGTGCGCGTTAGACAGAGCGTCAAGGATTTGGTCGACACTTAGGAACGACAACTCGTCGCGACTCAGCCCGTTGTGCCCCCCCCATTGCGCGATCAGTTCCAGCGCGGCGCTAACGTTGCGCGTGAAGATCAGCTTGGCTTGCTCGCGTCCCGCGATCGCCCTGCGCATGAATCCCAGCAGGGTCTGGTTGTCGAAGGCTAGCCCAGCCTTGGTGAGCGCATCAGCCAGCGCCCGATCTTCAGCCGTGGTCAGTTCAAATCCAAAAGCATCGGTATGGCCAGCGCTGGTATCGCATCCTGCGTCTTGCAGCAGTTGCCCATGCTGGTCATAGCGGTTGGCCAGAATGTCGTAGGTGCCAGGACGCAGGTGGCCATACTTGGCCATGAATTCGGCCCGCTCGCGCTCGCCCCGGCTGCTGGCCTGGATCGCATGCAGAAATTCCGTCAGTACCGTAGGCACGGAAGCACGAAAGGCTCTTGCCCGCTCCTCGTCTAGCACGCCGGTACGCACGAGAGATCGCAGCATGATTTCCGCGATGAAGCCATGCCTGGCCAAGATAGCGAATGGCAATGTACCCAGCGCCCGGCAGTCGCGGAGCAGCAGATTGACTTGCATCAACAGGTCCGCTCCTGGCTGCGCCTGCAGCAACGCCTTCCGCCGACGCTCCAGTTCCTGCAGTCGTTGCTGCTGCAGAGCATGGTCGCCAGACTTGCCGGTGATCACGCTCACGGTAAGCCGCCGTACGGCGTCCCGGAAACAAGCACGCTCAGCAGCATCCAACCCATGCGTCGACAGGTCCAGCCGTTGCTCAAAGTCTAAGCTGAACGCGGTGACCATGACCTCGAATTCCACTTTGTCGTGAAGCTCCGGGTGTGATCGCAGCCGATCCAGCCAAGCATTTGCGAGTTTCTCACCAATAGGCGCAGGCAGGTCGGCCGGCAGGAACGAGTTCAGACTCTCTCGAACGTCGATGAAAACCCGCCCGCACAGCCCAACCATCAGCGGTCGGCCCGACAAATCTCGATACCCCATCTCCGCCCGTGCTTCCGCCCAGACCGAATCCGTAATCAGGTTCTGGTACAACGAGCGCGCCAGCGGGCGCGGAACTGTCCCTATCATTTCCGCCGGGTTCCAGTCCGGCATCTCGCCATAGATTGTGTTTTCTCCAAAAACTCCGTTCTTGGGTCGAAACTCCTGCTGCAGGAAGCGCTGGATGGATCCCAACGCCGCATCGATGTTGTAGGAAATGTCCCGGTTCCAGTTCTGCCTCAGCGACAGTCGACGCACCTGGAATATGTATATCTCGCCGGCATTCGTCACCGCGAACTCAAGGTCTACCCCGGGTGAATTCACGATCTGTTCTATCTCTTGCACGCTTTTCAATAGGGCGCGAAAACGCGGCGACTGTATGCGACCCGCGTGTGCCCGATGCACGAGCAGAGTTCGACTGGTATCTGTGGAACCGGAGGTGACGGTATCGGTTTTTCCCGACACATCGTCATAGTTGATCACGTAATAAGGCGCCCCGCTCGCAAGGTCGTGGCTGAACACAACCCCACTCATAGACACATTACTGATCATCGGCTGGACCAGAATCTCATGCCATTCGTGATCACCCGCTCCATCGCCATATGAGGCGATGACTTGCTCAATCGCGTCGCCTAAAGACTTCAGGTCATCAGTGGCAACATCCTTCACCGATAGGTAGGCGCCAGCCATCGTGCAAGCATCATCGTCCTCGTTCAGTGCGCTGCTTCGGACGATCACCGCGTTAGGGGAAAACTGGGCTCGCACTCGCGAAAGCACGTCCTGCTTATTCTCTCCCCACTCTTTCACCGTAAATACACAGCAATCACATATTAGTGATTGCTTAAGCATCCCTTTAAGCGCGCCAAGGGTCGCCGCTTTAGTTCCAAACGAAAATCCACTGGTAGATTCCATGCCACTCATCTCCATGAAATCTTGGCTTGGGCAATCTGCTTGTTGACCTTAATCGTATTTCGCACGACCTCAACGAGTGAACGAAAGGTCACCAAGCCAAACAGTAACATGCTAGCCATAGCCCACTCCCAACCTATGCTGACTGGCAGCAACAAAATCATACAATTTCCATACATCACAAACAGGCTGGCATAGACTCCAAGCACGCACTTCTTGGCAAATGGATGTCTGTCAAAAAAAGACTTGATTAAGCCACGTTCAGTTGTTTGGTTTGAAATTTCACTGGCCTGCCGACTCCCCACCGATTGCTGAACAGCCGCAGGGGCAGCCCTACTAAGCAAGAGCGTGCGGGCATAGTAGAACTGATTTACCACACCATAAAACATGAATAGCCCGTTTGCGGCAAACGCAACTATCCAAACCGCATGCTCGTCATAGCGCAGTGCCACACAAAGGAAGAGGGCAATGACCTTGACCTGATCTGACATATGGTCATAAAAACTGCCTTGAGCGGACGCTTGACCAGTTACTCGGGCAACAATTCCATCCGCTATATCTAGAAACAAAGCCAACATCCACATCATCGGGAAAAGCCACGCTGAAGACCCCAGAACCAAAAAGACTAGCCCCGCTATGGCAGTCAAATTAGACAGTGTAGTGATTGAATTCGGTTTTATCCGGCAAACAATCAATACCTTGGCTAAAGGTACTGCAGATAGATACAAAAAATACAAAAGAGGCACGGATCGGGTCGCAGGGTTAAAACCCTGGATGAATCGCTCATCAAAAAACAAACGCATCACGCTGAATCTCTATTCATGGTAATTCATTGCCTTGTAGCCGTTCAGCTTGATAAGCTCATCACGCTCGGCGGATTTGAGGTCTTCTCGCACCATTTCGGCAACGAGTTCGTCGAAGGTGGTCTTTGGCGTCCAGCCCAACTTGCCCCTGGCCTTGGATGAGTCGCCCAGCAGGGCTCAACCCAGATGGACGGGAAGTGGCGCGAATCCACGGCTACAATGAGTTTGTCGCTGCTAGGGGGTTCCTGTAGCCTTTTCCGCCAAGGCTTGGAGACAGAAGTTGATGCTGCCCAGATCGACACCCAATTCCATTGTCAAAGTACGCTGACTGACTGGGCCGCTGATGCATACACCGCAGGACTTCGAACTGGATTTCCTCCTGGAAACCAGCCAATTTCTGTAGTGGGGATACGAGACTCAAAGCAATCTAGGCAAGCTACCGCCATGCTGTTTCACGATCAGCAAGCGCGGTCAGCCGGTTCTAGCAAGGGGTCCGGAGCAATAAAGTGCAGCAAAAGAAACTGCCCAAAGTTCGACGGATGAACACGATTGTCCCACACCGTCATGACTTTGAGAAAGGTTTTTTGCCAAGCAGGAAATAACCAGAGTAGGCGTCTCAACTTGCCTTGCGCAAACTGGCCGGTGCCACGCGCACCGCAACAGGCTTGCTCAGAATCTCGATCAGCACCATGACCCGACGCTCGCCATCGCCCATTTGGTAGATGCCTTCGAAGCCAGCAAACGGTGCTTCGGTCATTCGCACACGCTCCCCAGTCTTGAACAGTCGCTCCGGTTCGATCTGTACCGATGCCTCTTGTGTTCGCAACAGTTCGATCAGAGCATCATCGACCCGCGCGGGTTCGACCCCAAAGCTGACCGGACGGCTGACTCCCTTGGTCGAGCGGATCGGCGCCCAGCTCTTGGCTGAGTCGCCCCGCCCCAGGCGGATGAACAAGTAACGTGGAAACAGCGGCTCATCCGCAACGGTTAGCAGTCCTTGGCGGAGCTTTTCGGAGGGGATCGTCGGCAGGTAGCACTGATAACCCTGCCGATCAAGGTTGTCGAGGGTGCACTTTTCCTGCCTGGGCTTGGTATGAACGAGATACCAGTGCATCGCTACCTCCTAATGTTATCTTTAGCATTTTACCCCTCGGTATTGCGGCGCGGCAATGACATTTCCATCGCTCACTTGGTTTAGGCTTTCTATTCGGTGGCGGCGTTGTCTCCTGGTGCTGCGGTTTCATTGTCAATTGTGGAATCGGGGTGGGTGATCTCCGAGGTGGGTTGGTCGTCGCCGTCGGCTTCCAGTTGCTGCAGCACAGCCTCCTCCATGCTGACGACGTTCACCACCAATTCGAAATGCTCGAGGATTTCGGGTTCGTGCCGGGTGATGTAGCTTTTGACGGCATCGTTGCCGAGCTGCTTTGTCAAGTAACCCTTGGCGACCACCAAGTTCAGTAAATCAGAGCCGTAGTGCTCTTCAGCGTCCTTGTACTGGGGCTGGACCTGGCTCATTTCCTTTTCCAGTTTGACCATCTGCTCGATCGGCGCCAGTTGCCGGTCGCGTTCGATAGGTTTGAAGTCGGTTCGCTGTTCCGGTGTGGTGGCTTTCAGTAAGGCATCGGTATGGGCCACAGTGATGGTGTTGCTGGCAATCATCAATTCGACTACTTTCACCTGCCGGGCGGCTTTCATGTTGCGCAACACCCGAGTGACATCCGGGAGGGGGGACTGCTTGTCCTGCAGTCTAGCAATGGCGTCCGGGCAAATGCCTTCCAGCAGGTTGATGCGCCGGTTGATGGAGCTCAGGTTCACGCCAAAGGCCCTGGACAGACGTTCCTTGCTGACCCCACGATCATTGTCGCGGTGGATCAGGCCATCCCAATCGGCAATGCCACCGGAGGTGTGGTCGCGCTGATTTCCTTTGGGGACGAGGTGAAGCACAGGCTGGCCTGCTCGCCCCCCCCCATCAAGCTGGCAATGGCATTCTGGTCGCACTCGTCACCACAGATCGGGCGGTGCGGACCCAGCTGCCAGACATCGCCGGAGCGGGAGACTGGTTGACGAGGTGGATCCGGAATATCCTCGCCCTCTTCGCTAACCAGATTCTCATCCGGCGCTGGCTACCTCCTTTGATCTGCGCAGAGGTACGACATTTTAGGGCAGGTCGGTCTCACCATCGACGGCGGCACGAGTGTTGCGCGCGTCAAATACAGACCGGCGGTACGTCATCTTCTGTCAGCGGGCTGACCATGGAAGCAGGCGCGACACATCCTCGGGCTTGACGTTGATAACCGACTAAGCTGAGAATACACTTTGTGTCCGGCGATCACTTTTAGTGACCGGCAGGTTACCGTTGAGCTCAAGCGTGAAGCGCGTCGCTGCCGTGTGTCCTAGATCGTGAATGCGAATATCCTCGATACCGACAGCTACGCGTACGCGGTTCCACACCGCCCTCAACGCTTCGTAGCTGATTGGGAGAATGCGAGGATCCGGATCGCCTTCCGCACGCAATAAATTGAGTGTTGCCAATATGGTCATTGCCGCCGGATTGAGCGGGACGTCACGTGCTCCCTCCTTCGCATCAAGTAACCTCAGCAGGCATCGATTCCAATCGACATTTGCCCATGCCGCATTCAGCAATGGCTCAGAAACCCGCATAGCCATTTCCAACAGTAGTGCGATTGCCGGCGCTGCGTATGGATTGAGCGACTTCTCGATGGCGCTGCTGATCATCCTCCATTCCTTGTTCGTCAACACGCGGTCCCTCGCATTGTCGACAGTGGTCATCTTGAGTTGCGTGGCCGGATTACGCGCTGGCTCTACCCAGTGTCAAGTCTTACGGGCGTAGTTAAACATCTGACGCAGTAGCGCTCGCTCCAGAGTTATCGTCGCCGGCTCGTAGCCCTCCCGCAGCATGACGTCCACCAGGTCTTGCGCCTGGTAAGTCATGATCTGGGCCATTGGGGTTTTAGCCAAATGGCGGATCAGTCGCTGCGTTTCGATGGAGCCGTCCTCCTGGCGACGGCGGTGAGCATGGAGACCGTTGGGGATTTTGCGTGGTTGCTTCCCTGGTGCCAGGCTCACGTCCCAGTAAATTCCTGGGACGACAGCAGCTTCTGACAACGGCTTCGCAATCTTGATGATGTCGAGGTTGGCGGCGCGCAGGTAACAGTTGATGCGATTTGCCTCCTGGCGTGCGCCCTTCAAACTGGGTAAGCGCTCAAGGGCATACTGTTGCATTGCCTGCGCAAGCGTCGTCCGCCAAGGACCTGCATGCTTAGGCTTGCCGGCTTCAAGGATTTTCTGGCGTAAGCGTTCAACTTCACGGCGCGCCTCATCCGCAGATACGAAGCCGGTGCGATAGATTGACTGGTCTTTGATGCGCAGACGGAACGACCAGACCGCCCCTTCCTGATAGGGCTTATTGGCCATGGTCGCCTCCATTGACCTTTATGACCAGTGGCTTTGTTCTGATGTCGACGAGAAAGGGATAGCGCAGCACAACAGCAACCCCTCTAACGTGGAGTTACGTATAGCTTCAGCAACGGAAAATCAGAAAAATTTTTCTGAAAACCGCAGTCATGCGCAGTCGAACGCACCGTAGCGCAACGGTTTCCCAGCTTAATTGCCAGAAAATCGTCAGAACACCAACGAAAAAGGGCTCCCTCAGAAGCCCTTCGCCACCCACCCATTTGAGAACTTATTGATTCTAAATGGTATTTATTTGGTGGCTTGGGGCGGAATCGAACCACCGACACGCGGATTTTCAATCCGCTGCTCTACCAACTGAGCTACCAAGCCAAAAGAGGGAATGATTATAGCGGCTTATTGTTCCAATTCCAAGATGTAAAGCAAAAAATCTAATATTCAACAGAGTGAAAATATCCAACTACTCCATGCGCAGTTCGGCGGCTCTTGCATGTGCCGTCAGCCCCTCCCCATGAGCCAAAGTTGATGCGGTAGTCCCCAGCGATTGGGCACCTGTAGCAGAAACATCAATCAGACTAGATCGCTTTTGGAAGTCGTAGACGCCCAAGGGGCTCGAGAACCGTGCGCTGCGGGATGTTGGTAAAACATGATTAGGCCCTGCACAATAATCACCCAGCGACTCCGATGCATAGGGACCGATAAAAATAGCTCCTGCATGGCGAACCTTATCCACCAAGGACTCTGCGTTTTCAACGGACAACTCTAAATGTTCAGGTGCAATTCGGTTGGCTACAGCACAGGCTTCATCCAAGTCGCTGACGTGAATCAAAGCTCCACGTCCAGAAAGCGAGGCGGCAATGGTTTCCTTGCGTGGCATAGTTGGTAACAGCCTTTCAATGCGGGCTATCACTTGCTCAATGTAGCCGGCATCTGGACACAACATGATTGACTGAGCCAACTCGTCATGCTCAGCTTGGGCAAATAGGTCCATGGCAATCCAGTCAGGATTGGTACTGCCATCGGCAATGATCAGTACTTCAGAAGGGCCGGCCACCATATCAATACCAACAACACCAAATACCCTGCGCTTTGCACTAGCTACGTAGGCATTCCCTGGCCCAACAATCTTGTCCACTTGCGGAATAGTTTGTGTGCCATAAGCAAGGGCAGCAACAGCTTGTGCTCCGCCAATCGTGAATACTCTATCAACACCAGCAAGATGGGCAGCAGCAAGAACTAGTGCGTTCTTTTCACCTCGCGGTGTCGGCGTCACCATAATGAGCTCACCCACCCCTGCCACTTTGGCAGGTAGTGCATTCATCAGCACCGAGGATGGATATGAAGCCTTACCTCCGGGCACGTATAAACCGACGCGATCCAGGGGAGTGATTTTCTGACCCAAGCGGGTTCCATCTGCCTCCGTGTATTCCCAGGACTCAGCCTTTTGACGCTCGTGGTAACTGCGCACTCGTTCGGCAGCTGTTTGCAATGCTTGCCGTTGGGCCTCTGGCAAGCTGAAAAATGCCGCGGCAAGTTCGTCCTTCGGCAGCTCAAGAGCAATCATGGAAGCCACATCTCGATTATCGAACCGACGGGTGTAATCGAGTACAGCAACATCTCCCAAACGACGTACGTTGCGAATAATGTCAGCGACCGACTTTTCAATCGCCTCGTCCGTACTGTCGTCAAAAGCAAGCAACTGATCCAACGCAGAAAGAAACTCAGGATCCCGAGTACTCATTCGACGAATAAACAGAGGCACACTCATTTAATGGCTCCGGCAAAGGCCTCAATCACAGGCTGCAGCAGATCGTGCTTAACCTTAAGCGCTGCCTGGCTAACGACAAGGCGGGAAGAGATATCCATGATTTCCTCCACTTCGACGAGTTGATTTGCCTTGAGAGTTGCACCACTGGACACTAAGTCAACAATGACCTCAGAGAGCCCGGCCAAGGGAGCCAATTCCATTGAACCGTAGAGCTTGATCAAGTCCACGTGAACGCCTTTGGCAGCAAAGTGCTCTTTAGCGGTACTGATGTATTTGGTAGCGATACGCAACCGTGCACCAGGACGAATTGCCGCCGCGTAGTCAAACCCTACGGGGGCAGCCACACACATGCGACACTTTGCAATATTCAGATCCAATGGCTGATAGAGCCCTCCTCCGCCATGCTCAATCAACACGTCCTTGCCAGCGATACCCAAGTCAGCAGCCCCATACTGCACATAGGTCGGCACATCAGACGCACGGACAATCACAACCCGAACATCGGGGCGATTGGTTCCAATGATCAACTTCCGAGAAGTCTCCGGGTTCTCGCTGGGCACAATCCCAGCTGCAGCCAACAGTGGCAAGGTTTCTTCAAAGATTCGGCCCTTGGAGAGCGCAATGGTAATGCCGTCCACAGGGGACTCCGTTCGTTCAATGAAAGGTTGTAATTCTAGCTGAGGCGTTTCAGCTCACCCGACGAACCTTGGCTCCCAGGGCCGCAAGTTTCTGCTCCAACCCATCATAGCCACGATCCAGATGGTAAATACGCTCGATCAAGGTTTCACCCTTGGCAGCCAAACCAGCCACCACAAGACTTGCCGAGGCCCGCAAATCAGTCGCCATGACGGTGGCGCCGCTCAAGGCTTCTGCTCCGGTGACGACAGCCGTATTGCCATCTATCTTGATATCTGCTCCCAGGCGTATCAATTCGACGGCATGCATGAAACGGTTTTCAAAAATCGTTTCTCGGATGATGGCCGTTCCTTTGGCAACACAGTTGATGGCCATGAACTGGGCCTGCATATCCGTTGGGAAAGCTGGATAGGGCGCGGTACGGATAGAAACGGCATTGAGGCGCTGAGGCGCTTTGAGCTGGATACTGTCTCGGTTGCAAGTAATGTCGCAACCAGCATCCATCAATTTGTCGATCACTGCGTCCAAATACGCAGAAGATGTCCCCGTCAGACGTACGTCACCGCCCGTTGCCGCTGCGGCACAAAGATAGGTTCCTGTTTCTATACGATCGGGCATGATGCTGTGCGTTGTTCCCCGCAGTTCTGATACGCCCTGAATACGGATAACGTCAGTCCCCGCTCCAGAAATGCGTGCTCCCATGGCAACAAGGCAATTGGCTAAGTCGACCACCTCGGGTTCCCGGGCGGCGTTTTCGATTACGGTTTCACCGTCAGCAAGGCAGGCGGCCATCATCAGGTTTTCGGTGCCAGTTACCGTCACCATATCGGTGAACAGCCGAGCCCCTTTGAGCTTGCCAACCTTGGCTTGAACGTAACCCTGCTCGACCAGGATTTCCGCCCCCATGGCCTGCAAACCCTTGATGTGTTGATCCACGGGACGGGCACCAATCGCACAGCCACCGGGCAGGGATACCCTCGCCTCACCACAGCGTGACACCAGAGGCCCAAGAACGAGAATCGAAGCTCGCATGGTCTTGACCATCTCGTAGGGGGCCACCGGATTATTCAGCCCGCCGGCATCAAGAACAACAGTATCGCCGTTACGTTCAACCGCCACCCCCATCTGGGCGAGCAGCTTCAGCATTGTCCCCACATCATTGAGGTCAGGTACGTTCGTAAACGTTACCGGCTGTTTAGTCAGCAAAGCTGTACAAAGAAGCGGAAGAGCAGCGTTCTTCGCACCGGAAATAGCAACCTCACCTTTGAGGGCAGTACCACCTTCGATCAGCAATTTATCCACGACTGGCTTCCCACTCTTCAGGTGTCAGGGTCTTCATAGACAGGGCGTGCAGTACACCAGAAGCCAAGTAGTCGCGAACGGTATCAAACACCCGTTGCTGACGCTTGACCCGATTTAGCCCGTGGAATTCGGCGCTGACAATGACTGCATCGAAGTGCTGACCATCGCCTTCCACATGGGCAAACTGGCAGGGCATGCCCTCGGTGATCCAAGTTTCGATTTGTTGGGGTTCCAGCATGGGAAATTCTCTTTCAGTGCCTGAACTCAGGCCCGCAATTTATAGCCGCGCTTCAGCAAAATCAGAGCAAAAGCAGCGACAAAAATAAAACAGAAGGAAACGACCGCCAAGCTCTGCCAAGGGGAAGCATCGGACACTCCGAAGAAACCATAGCGGAAACCGTCGATCATGTAAAAGATAGGATTGTAATGGGAGACCTCTTGCCAAAAACTTGGCAAAGAGTGAATCGAATAGAACACGCCGGAAAGAAAGGTGAGCGGCATGATGATGAAGTTCTGAAAAGCGGCCAATTGATCAAACTTGTCCGCCCAAAGCCCAGCCAATATACCCAAAGCCCCCATTAAACCGCCCCCGAGCAGTATAAATATCAATATCCAGCCCGGGCCGGCAAAAGTCAGTGGGGCAAAGAACATGGTGACGACCAGAACACCGAGCCCTACAGCGAAACCTCGAATTACGGAGGAAAGTACATACGCGCTGAATAGGGAGAACGGCGAAATGGGGGGAAGGAGGATGAAAACGATGCTACCCATTACTTTTGCCTGAATCAGCGATGAAGACGAGTTAGCAAAAGCGTTCTGCAACACTGACATCATGACCAGCCCGGGCACAAGAAAGGCCGCATACGGCAAAGTGTCGTACACCCTTACATGATCTTCCAGTACATGGGAAAAAATCAGCAAGTACAACATTGCCGTTAGCACCGGTGCTGCAACAGTCTGAAAACCAACCTTCCAGAATCGCAGGACTTCTTTCCGCAGCAGGGTCAAAAAACTGATCACTGACTTACCTCTGTTGCAACATCCAGCGACCGCTCTTCATGCATCAGGCGAACAAACACATCTTCCAGATCCGTTTGCTTGATGGTCATATCTTTGATGACGCAACCGGCCTGCCTCAATTGAGCCAATAAGGCTTCAATTTCCATGGGGTGAACGAACGGGATACTCCACCATTCTCCGCTGCCCTTTGCAATTGCAGCCACATCTTTAGGCAAAACGCTTTCTGTCCCCAAACGTACCAGTAGTGCGTGGGATGAAAAACGATTCAGCAAATTAGCCGTGCTGTCCAATGCCAAGACCTTTCCAGCCTTCAACATCGCAATACGCCCACACAGCGCCTCTGCCTCTTCAAGATAATGCGTGGTCAGAACAATGGTGTGCCCTTCCTCATTAAGGCGCTGGATGAATCGCCAAAGGGTCTGCCTGAGTTCAACATCCACACCAGCAGTCGGTTCATCAAGCACAATCACCGGCGGACGGTGAACCAGGGCTTGGGCCACAAGTACCCGACGCTTCATCCCTCCAGAAAGGGAGCGCATACCTGCATCAGCCTTTGTTGTGAGGTCCAGATTGGCAAGGATTTCATCAATCCAGTCATCGTTACTGCGAATGCCAAAATAGCCGGATTGAAAGCGCAGAACCTCACGGACAGAGAAGAATGGGTCAAAGACCAGCTCTTGAGGCACCACGCCAAGATGACGCCGTGCCTGCCGGTAGTCTGTCTGAACATTGCAACCCATGATCTCCAGCACACCACTATCTGGCCGCACTAAGCCAGCAAGGGAGGAAATAAGGGTTGTTTTGCCTGCGCCATTGGGACCTAAAAGACCAAAGAATTCTCCTTGGTCAATGTCCAGACTAACCCCGGCAAGTGCCTCAAGGTCACCATAACGCTTAGTGACCTGGCGGATTGAAATCGCCGGGATCATGGAGCCGACAGTAAGCAGGCGTTAAGCCAGTGGCAGCAGGTCGCTGACGCCGTAGACGTCAGCCATGCTTAGCAGGCCTTGGGGGGGATTCGTAAGTTTCAGGGACTGAGCACTGCTTTTAGCTGCTCGCATCCAACCGAATACAACGGCCAAACCGGAGGAGTCCACTTCGGTCACCGCAGATAAATCAAAAAGCTTGTTTGCGCCGCTGCCAGCAATCAACTGATTACCTTGATCAAGCAGAGAAGTTGCCGTGGAGAGGTTCATTGCCCCTTCCACGAGGATGCGATTACCGTCTTCCCGAATCATTTTTTTGCAACGGAGGTTTCAGCGGTCTTGTTCTTGGCTTGGAGAGACTTGACCAATCCATCCAAGCCATTGTTGGCAATTTCCTGGCGGAACTGATCCCGATAGCTCGTAACCATACTGACATCAGCAATCACGACGTCGTACACCTTCCAGCCATTGCCACTCTTTTCAAGTTCGTAATTGATACCAATCGGCTTTGCACCTGCCTGTTTGATCTCAGTACGAACAGTCACCTCGGTATCGGCAGGCGCCATTTTGAGGGGTTTAAAGTCGATAGTTTGATTCTTGTATGCGGTCAACGCGTTAGAGTAAGTCCGAACCAACAAGGTACGAAACTCATCCGACAAAACCTTCTGCTGAGCAGGCGTGGCTTGGCGCCAGTCTTTGCCCACAGCCTGTGCGGTCATGCGTTGAAAGTTGAAATGGGGAAGCACCTTGGCCTCTACAAGATCCATAGCCTTCTTGGCGTTGCCATTCTGGATATCCTTGTCCTTGCGAATAATCTCAAGAACTTCATTGGACACATTTTTCACCAATTGATCCGGTGTGTCCTCAGCAAGGACATTCCCGGAGAAACCCAGCGCAGTGAAGCAAGCAAGGAGAATAAACAGTTTTTTCATCGTAAGAAGTTCCGTCAAGAAAAATTACTCGTCTTCGCTGACGCGGGGAGGAGCACCGTCATAGACCAAGCTGCGACGGCGTTGCAGATAGGCATCACGGATATAGGAATACTTGTCGAGAGCAGCTTCTTCAATCACTTTGTCTGCAGGCAACAATTCCGCACGATCACTTACCAGGCGGGTAATGATCAAGGTATTGCGTGCGGCGACGTTGTGCATCTTGGCAACAGGATCAGTAACGATATCACCAACGAGGCCAACGGTATCACGGACATTGCGAGGACCATACACAGGCACAACAACATAAGCACCAGTACCTACGCCCCAACGACCAAAGGTCTGACCGAAGTCTTCATCATGTTTTTCCAAGCCCATGTCGCTAGCCCAGTCGATGAGGCCGAAGACGCCCACCGTGCTATTCACCAGTACACGCCCCCAGTCACTAGCTGCGTCTGGCACTTTTCCCTGGAGCAGGTTATTTACACCGATGAATACATCCCGAATGTTGCCAAAGAAATTGGACACCCCAGCCTTTGCCGGAGTAGGCAAGGCTGCGTCATAACCCTGAGCAACAGGCTTGACGATTGCACTATCAAGACCATCGTTGAAAGCAAACACGGCACGATTAAAACCTTCAATCGGATCTTTCGGATTGCCTGACGTAGCGCAGCCGCTCAACAGAGCAATACTAGCCATCAGTACTGAAGAAAAAACAACGTGCCTGATCTTATTTGAATTCACAACGGCCCCTTCCCTTTTGAATTTCTTGGATTTTGCCACTTACTTGGCCGCAGAAGGCTCAGAAGCCTTACTGAACATGAACTGGCTGATGAGCTTTTCCAACACTACAGCCGATTGGGTCTTCTTGATACTGTCGCCAGACTTGAGCATTTCCGTATCTCCTCCCACCTCAAAACCTACATATTGCTCGCCCAGCAAGCCAGAGGTATTGATCGTGGCAAATGTATCCCGAGGAAACTTGTAACGGGTATCAATCTGCAAGGTCACCTGCGCAACGTAATTTTCAGGATCAAATTTGATCTCAGAGACCCGGCCCACAACGACACCTGCACTTTTGACTGCACCGCGGGGCTTCAAGCCACCGATATTGTCAAACTTAGCTTGTAAAACATAGGTTTCACCAGTGCTGGCACCGCTGAGATTACCTACCTTCATGGCAAGGAAACCTAAAGCGACAATGCCGATAGCGACAAAAATACCAACCCAAAGGTCGAGCGTGGCACGATTCATTTAAACACCTCGGAACATGATTGCAGTAAGGATAAGGTCAGCCGCCAAGATGGCCAATGAGGAGGTCACCACAGTGCGGGTAGTTGCACCGGATACACCTTCCGCAGTCGGATCGGCATCATAGCCTTCGAATACAGCGATCCAGCTGATGATGATGCCAAAAACAAAACTCTTGATGACGCCATTCACAATATCTTCGCGAAAATCTACGGAAGCCTGCATCTGGGACCAGAAGGAGCCTTCGTCCACCCCGATCATCTTCACCGCCACTAAGTAACCGCCAAACACCCCCAGCGCAGAAAACAGTGCAGCCAAAAGGGGCATAGAAATCACACCAGCCCAGAAACGAGGGGCCACGACCCGAGCAATGGGGTTTACCGCCATCATTTCCATGGCCGATAACTGCTCAGTTGCTTTCATCAGGCCAATCTCCGCCGTAATAGCAGATCCAGCACGACTGGCGAAGAGAAGGCCAGCCACCACGGGCCCAAGTTCACGAACGAGAGAAACAGCAACCAAAATCCCTACCGCCTCGGAGGAGCCATAGCGCTGCAAAGTGTCGTAACCCTGCAACCCCAACACCATACCGACAAAAAGACCAGAAACAAGGATGACAATCAGAGAGAGAACCCCGCTGAAATAGATCTCCCGAATGGTCAGGTTAAAGCGGCGAAAGGCTGTTCCTGAATGAAGGAAAATAGCCAGAAAAAAGCGACTGGCAAAGCCCAAACGCCAAATACGGTCGGTAATGCTACGGCCAAGGCCACGCAGGGCGCGAACTACACTCTCAAGCACGGGCTACCTCTTGCAGCAACGATGCGCCATAAGGGGGCGCCGGATAATGAAAAGGCACGGGGCCATCGGCCTCGCCCCAAACGAACTGATGCACATAAGGGGTCGTAGATTTCTTGATTTCCTCCGGCGTTCCTTCTGCCACGATTTTTCCCTCGGAAACAAAATAAACGTAATCAACGATCTTCAAGGATTCCTGCACATCGTGGGTCACCACAATTGAACAACCGCCCAAAGCATCATTCAGGGTCCGGATCAACTGACCAACCACAGAAAGAGAAATCGGATCCAGCCCGGCAAAGGGCTCGTCATACATCATTAGCAGAGGATCAAGGGCTATCGCTCTGGCCAGAGCAACCCGCCGCGCCATTCCGCCCGACAACTCCGAAGGCATCAAACGATGCACCCCACGCAAACCCACGGCATTCAGCTTCATCAACACCAAATCGTGAATTAGGGATTCAGGCAAATCCGTATGTTCTCGCATCTGGAAGGCAACATTGTCGAAAACCGATATATCTGTGAACAAAGCCCCAAACTGGAAAAGCATTCCCATGCGCCGACGCAGGGCGTACAGGCCATCATCCCCCAGTTCGTGCACCACCTTGCCATCAATCGTCACTGACCCAGACGTAGGCCTCAACTGACCACCAATCAATCGCATCGTCGTAGTCTTACCGCAACCACTAGCCCCCATGATGGCGACAACCTGACCCCGGTGAATCTCCATATTGATTCCGGTAAGGACGGGACGGCGATCATAAGTAAAGTTAAGGTTGCTTACCTTAACAAGGGGTTCGGCAGACACAAGAGGCTTCCAGACATATAAAGTCGCGGATTCTAACAGATGACATGGGGTGCCCCCTGCCTCTGTCCTTACGTTATGATCAAGAAGTCATGAGTCACCCAAGTACATCCCTAGATCATCCTCATCTATTGCCCATACAGACAATGTATCTCGCCCATTTCGGACTAAACGAGCCCCCGTTCCGAATCACACCCCACACAGAGTTTTTCTTTTCCGGGGCAAACCGGGGGGCAACGCTGGATGCCTTGCTTTATGCCATCACCCACGACGAAGGCATCGTCAAAATCAGTGGCGAAGTAGGGAGCGGCAAAACCATGCTTTGTCGGGTACTCATGGAACGGTTACCGAAAACCGTTGCTATTGTTTATCTGGCCAACCCAAGCTTATCCAGAGATGACATTCTCTATGCCATTGCCGATGAACTGAATCTAAAGCTGCCAGAAGGCATGCGTTCCAGCTCGGTCATTCGTGCCCTTCAAGACCACCTTATACAGCTCTACGCCGAGGGAAAACGTATCGTCATCCTAGTAGACGAAGCCCATGCCATGCCTGCGGAAACGCTTGAAGAAATCCGGCTGCTGTCAAACCTGGAGTCCAATCAACACAAACTTCTCCAACTAGTACTTTTTGGGCAACCGGAACTCAATGAAATTCTGGCTCGCGCAAACATGCGGCAACTCAAGGAAAGAATCACCCACAACTTTCTACTCGAACCCCTCGTTCGAGATGACGTTGCTCAATACCTTGAATTTCGCCTTCGTGCAGCCGGCTACAAAGGTCCCAATGTTTTCAGTCCCCAGTCGACACGGCTTATTTCCGATGCATCACTGGGACTAACCCGCCGAATTAATATTCTCGCCGACAAAACCCTGCTTGCCTGCTTCTCTGACAACACCCATCAGATCACTGCTAAACACGTCCGCACAGCCATCAAGGATTGCGAGTTCAGTGACGCAATCATCTCAACGTCACGTCCAATCCGGCTGTTACAGCCCCTATGGATTTTGGGCATTGCATTTCTTCTAACCGCAAGCATATATCTCGTTGTCAAGCCCACTAACGAAGCCCCTCCTGCACCACTCGCATCGTCCTTAACACCCCCGCAACAGGAAAGCACACAGCCTGAAGCGCAACCACCAGTCCAGGTTGCATCGGGACAGTTACCGCATGAGCCAACCGCAAGTGGAACCCCATTAGTTGAGAGTGCTTTGCTCGCAGGGAAACAATGGCTGGCAACGACACCAACGAATCACTGGTTTATTCAACTTTTCGCAATCGAATCTCGCAAACCTGAGCAGGTCGAAGCGTTCTTGCGCGAAGCAAAAGATGCCGGACTGGATATGACAAAAACACGGGCATACCTCTCCGATCTGAGCGGCAGAATGCGCTACGGAATTATCTACGGCGACTACGAAAGTCGGGCAGAAGCACAAAAGGCCATCGCTCAACTCCCTGCCAGTATCCGATCCAGACACCCCTTTGTCCGACCAGCCAAGCAGTTACGATAGGTTTTATATAAAACATGCTCTGCCTACCAGAGCATGTTGTGCCCCCCCTCCCCCGCTACTCGGCAGAGCGAAACGGCAGGTGACTCGCCGCCTCCTGCCGATAGTCCTCCACCGCACCATCCATCTGGGCCAGGTGCCGGGCGACGACTTCGCGCATTTTTGCTTCGGCAATCCAGTGAGCGGTAACTACCCGGGTCGGTTCGAAGCCCCGGGCGATTTTGTGTTCGCCTCCCGCCCCCGGCTCGAAACGGGCCAAGCCCTGCTCGATGCAGTATTCAATGCCCTGGTAGTAGCAAAGCTCGAAGTGCAAACCGGGGATGTCTTCTGAGGCGCCCCAATAGCGGCCATAGAGAATGTCGGCACTGCGGAAGCAGATGGCAACGGCCACCGCCACATCGTCGCGATAGGCGATGAAGAGTTGCATGGCCTCCCCCATTACCTGTCCCATCTCGGCGAAACAGGCAGCGGGGATGGCGGGATGGTTGCCGTAGCGACGGAAGGTGTCGGCATAGAGTCGGTACAGGCGGGGCCACAGGCTTTCCGGTACGGCATTGCCGGCCAGCCGTTGCAAGCGAATGCTGGCCTCCCGGGCCTTGCGCCGGTCTGCTTTGACCTTGCGTCGCTTGTCGGCGGCAAAGGTGGCAAGGAAATCGTCAAAGTCACCATATCCCCGGTTGAACCACTGGAACTGCACCTGGGGCTGGATCAGAAATCCCGCGGCTTCGAGCAGGGGGATATCGCTTTCTGGCGGGAAGGCCACATGCCAACTGGAAGCACCAAAGGTCTGCACCGCCTGCAACCCAGCCTGGATCAGCGCGGGTTTCAGTTCCTCTGGGCACAGAAACCGTGGCCCGGTGACCGGCGTGTAGGGCAGCCCGGTCACCAGCTTGGGGTAGTAGGGAAAACCCATGCGTTCCCAGGCACCGGGCCAGGACCAGTCCCGCAGAAAGTCACCGAAGGAATGGTGGCGCAGGTAAAGGGGCATCCAGCCCAGGGCATTGCCGTCAACATCCCGCAGCAACAGGTGTTTCGCCAGCCACGCCATCTCGGGCCCGGCAGCTCCGTGGCGTTCCAGGGCATCGAGGAAACCGGGGGCAAGAAAGGGGTCGTTCACCACCCGCAAAACCGGCGGCAATGCGGTGACGGTTTCAAGGAATTCGACAGTGTATTGGTTAGTGTCAGCGGCGGCATTCATGGCATCAGTGTGCCCCATCGCGGCCATTGCATAAAGAAACCTTGTCCCCATCTAGGCCAAAGCAACTAGCACTTTGGCCCATAATCCCCCCATTGCCATTCTTGGCGTGCATCACACCGTTTCCATGACTGTTACCAAACATCAAATCGCTGCCTGGATCATTACTGCTCTCCTGTTGTTGCTGGTGCTGGTGCTTCACCTTCTGCCGGCCTTGATGGCGGGTTTGCTTGTATTTGAACTGGTGCGCATCATTGCCGGCCGGCTATCCGGCGGCAAGGCGCGGCTGGCGGCGGTGGTGATCATCGCTACGCTGGTGATTGCCGTGGTGAGCCTCGTCACCGTTGCCCTGGTGGCCTATTTCCGTTCCGATGCGGGCAGCCTGCCGGCCATGTTCCAGCAGATGGCCACCATCATCGACCATACCCGCAGCAGCCTGCCGGAATGGATTGCGGCCATGTTGCCCGCCGATGCGGACGCTATCCACAACGGCGCAGTGCATTGGTTGCGGGACCACGCGGGCGAAATGCAAGTTCTGGGCAAAGAGGCCGGTCGCGGTGCCGCCCACGGCCTGATCGGCATGATCATCGGCGCCATGCTGGCCCTGCACGATGCCATTGACCACGCCCCCCTGAAGCCTCTTGCCCACGCGCTGCAAGAGCGGGCCCTGCGGCTGGCGGAAGCCTTTCGCCGCATCGTTTTTGCCCAAGTGCGCATCGCCGCCCTGAACGCAACCCTCACCGCCGTTTATCTGGCCGTGGTGCTGCCGCTGCTGGGCATCCATCTGCCCTTTACCGTCAGCATGATCCTGTTCACCTTTATCGCCGGTTTGTTGCCGGTGGTGGGCAACCTGCTTTCCAACACGGTGATCGTGGTGGTCAGCCTGACCAACTCACCGGCAGCGGCCCTCGGTTCCCTGCTGTATCTGGTGTTGATCCACAAACTGGAATACTTCCTCAATGCGCGCATCGTCGGCGGACAGATCAATGCCCGGGCCTGGGAGTTGCTGCTGGCCATGGTGGTGATGGAAGCCGCTTTCGGTCTGCCAGGTGTCGTGGCGGGCCCGGTGTATTACGCCTATCTCAAGGACGAACTCAAGGCACGAGGACTGGTGTGATGGCTGGCGACATCAAGGTCACAGAGCCCTGCCCCTGCGGCAGCGCCAAACCCTACGGCCAGTGCTGCGGCCCCTGTCATGGCGGCACACCGGCCGCAACACCTGAAGCCCTGATGCGATCCCGTTACAGCGCCTACGTGCTTGGATTGACGGACTACCTCAAGGCCACCTGGCATCCCAGCACCTGCCCTGCCAACCTGGACCTAAACGAATCCCCTGCCCCCAAGTGGATGGGCTTAGACATCAAGAAGGCTACGGCCACCCAGGTGGAATTCGTCGCCCGCTACAAACTGAATGGCCGCGCCCACAAGCTGCATGAATTGAGCGATTTCGTTCAGGAAGAGGGGCGCTGGTACTACCTTGCGGGCACCTTTCCCGACGCCGCAAACCAGGCCTGATGCTGCCCATCCTCTACCGGGATGAGCATATTGTCGCCATCCACAAACCGCCGGGACTCCTGGTCCATCGCAGCAATCTGGCGCGCCAGGAAGAACGCTTCGCCGTACAACTGCTGCGGGATCAGATTGGTCAGTGGGTCTATCCCATCCATCGCCTGGACCGGGGCACTTCGGGCATCCTCGTCTTCGCTCTGAAGCCCGAGATTGCCCGCACGCTTGGACAGGCCTTCATGGGCAAGGATGTGGGCAAACGCTACCTCGCCATCGTGCGCGGCCATCCGCCGGAGCAAGGTGAGATCAATCATCCCCTGGCAAAGATCCGCGACGAATACGAAGCCACCATCGGCAATAGTGCCGACGCTGAAGTTCTGCAACCGGCCCTGACCCGTTATCGCCGGCTATCCATCGCCGAACTACACCATCAAGTGGACCGCTACCCCACCAGCCGCTATGCCTTGCTGGAACTGGAGCCGGTCACCGGACGTCGCCATCAGTTGCGTCGCCATCTGAAACACATCAGCCATCCCATCATCGGCGATGCCACCTACGGCAAGGGCAAACACAATCGCCTGTTCCAGCAATTGTTCAACAGCCATCGCTTGCTGCTGGCCTGCGTCGAGATGCAGTTCAAGCACCCGGTCAGCGGAGAAGTGTTGCACCTCGAAGCGCCCGTCGAGGATGATTTTGCTGCGGTGATGGCTGCCCTGGGCCTGTAAGCCGTAGACCATCCGCCATTCGCAAGCCAGGGCAAAGTTGTGGCACTCTCTCATGCCAGAAAAACAAAACCCTAGAGAGAAATCCATGAAGACCATTCAGGAATTGTTCGGCATTGCGCTCCCTATCATTCAGGCCCCCATGGCCGGTTCCCAGGGCAGTGCGCTGACCATCGCCGTCTCCAATGCCGGCGGCCTCGGCTCCCTGCCCGGGGCAATGCTCAGCCTTGAGGCGCTGCGGACCGAACTCACAGCCATCAAGGCCGAAACAGACAACCCCTTCAATGTGAATTTCTTCAGCCACCATCCCCCGGTACCGGATGAGGCCCGGGAACTCGGCTGGATCAATACCCTGTCCCCCTATTACAAAGAGTTCGGCATTGACTCCAGCGCCATCGCCAAGGGGCCGGGACGAGCGCCTTTCAGCGCAGAAATCGCGGACGTGGTGGAAGCCTTTCGGCCCCCGGTGGTCAGTTTCCATTTTGGCCTGCCCTCTGCGGATTTGCTGGCCCGGGTGCGCAGCTGGGGCTCAAAGATCATTTCGTCAGCCACTACCGTTGCCGAGGCCCGCTGGCTCGAAGCTCAAGGGGTGGATGCCATCATTGCCCAGGGTCTGGAAGCAGGCGGTCATCGCGGCATGTTTCTCTCGGAAGACATCACCACCCAGGTCGGTACCTTTGCCCTGCTGCCCCAGATAGTGAAAGCGGTGAAGGTGCCAGTGATTGCCGCTGGCGGCATTGCTGACGCCCAGGGTGTTGCCGCGGCTCTGGCCTTGGGCGCTGCAGGGGTACAGGTGGGAACGGCCTATCTGCTCTGCCCGGAAGCCAGTACCAGTGCGGCACACCGGGCTGCCCTGAAAAGCGAACTGGCAGGCCATACCGCCCTGACCAACATTTTTTCGGGCCGGCCTGCGCGGGGCATCGTCAACCGGATCATGAAAGAGATTGGCCCCCTGTGCCCAACAGCTCCGGCCTTTCCGTTGGCGACAGCAGCAATCGCGCCGCTAAGAGCCAAGGCCGAAAGTCAGAGCAGCGGCGATTTTTCGCCTCTGTGGGCGGGTCAGAACGTCAGCGGGTGCAGTGAAGCCTCAGCGGCAGATATCACCAGAAAACTGGTCAACGTCATTCCTCGTTAAATCAAATCAGTCGGAGAACAGCCAGTGCAAACCTCTGGAACACACTGGCTAGCAATTCTGTTTCTGGCGGTATTACCCCTGGCCCATGCGGAGGTAAGCGAACAGGTGGTTGACCTGCCGACTCGCTCAGGAGTGAGCCAGCGGCTACTTGTTCTCTCCCCACCGCAAAGCAAGGCAGCGGTCATTCTGTTTGCCGGCGGCCATGGCGGACTACAGATTTCTCCTGAAGGGAAATTTGGCTGGGGCGAAGGAAATTTCCTTGTTCGTACCCGGCAGTTGTTTGCCGAGCAGGCGTTGCAGGTGATCGTGATGGATGCACCATCAGACCGGCAACAGCCCCCGTTTCTCGATATATTTCGGCAAACAGCGGAACATGCAGCAGACATCCATGCCGTCATTGCTTGGGCTCGACAGCAAAGCAATATTCCGGTCTGGCTGATAGGAACCAGCCGCGGCTCAGAGTCGGCGGCCTTTGGCGCCTTACAACTGGCGCCTCCATCCGGTCCCGACGGACTGGTCCTGACCTCGACAGTGCTGACCGGGAAAAAAAGCAATCCGGTGCCGGCCATGGCTCTGAGCAAAATTCACATCCCGGTGCTGGTTGTGCATCACGAACAGGATGATTGCTCGCTCTGTGCTTTCAGCAGCATTTCCCTATTGATGAACCGACTGACCCAGGCCACGCCAAAACAGTTGCTGTCGTTCCAAGGCGGTGAAAGTCAGGGCGACCCCTGCGGGGCCTATGCCCATCACGGTTACAACGGGCTGGAAAAGGAAGTGGTGGTGAAAATAGCCGAGTGGGTACTCGGTCACTAAGGCACTGACGACGCTTACTTCACCTGCAGCAGAATCTTGCCGATGTGCTTGCTGGACTCCATCAGCTCGTGGGCTTTGTCCGCTTCGGCCAGGGGGAAAACCGCATGGATGCGGGTCTTGACCTTGCCCGCAGCCACGGCTGGCCAGACATGGGTGCGCAGGGCATCCCGAATCAACGTTTTCTCGGCAACGCTGCGGGGACGGAGGGTGGAGCCGGTCACCGTCAAGCGCTTGAGCATGACGGGCATCAAGTCGACTTCGCCCTTGCTACCTTCCAGGAAGGCGATGATGGACAGGCGGCCATCTTTGCGCAGCACGCTCAGATTCTTCTGCACATAGGGTGCGCCCACCATGTCGAGCACCACATCCACGCCCTGATCTTTGGTCAGGCTACGCACCACATCCTTGAAGTCGGCCAGTTTGTAGTTGATGACATGGTCAGCACCAATGGCGCGGCAAGCCGAGGCTTTTTCATCATTGCCGACGGTGGTGAACACTTCGCAGCCCGTGAGTTTGCCAAGCTGAATGGCAGCAAGGCCGATGCCGCCGGAGCCGCCATGCACCAGCAGACGTTCGCCTGCCTTGAGTTGGCACATATCGCGTAAATTGGACCAGACAGTGAACCAGTTTTCCGGCAGCGCCGCCGCTTCGGCAACCGTTAGCCCCTCGGGAATGGGTAGCGCATTACTGGCTGGCGCTGTGCAGTACTCGGCATAGCCACCACCGGGTGTCAGGGCGGTGACCAGATCGCCCACCTGCCATTCGCTGACGCCTTCACCCAAAGCAGCTACACGGCCAGCCACTTCAAGACCGAGGACGGGAGATGCGCCAACAGGAGGCGGGTACTTGCCCTGGCGCTGGATCACGTCGGGGCGGTTGATGCCGGCGTAATGAACTTCAATCAGAATTTCACCTGCCTTGGCCTCGGGCACATCGCCCTGGGCGAGCTTCATGGTCTGGGGCTCACCGCCGGTGCCGTGATCAATGTAACGCATGGGGTTCTGTTCCTTACTGGGGGGCGGGGGCGCGTTCAATGCCGGATAGTGGAGCGCCGGCACCGAAGCCTTTGCGCTTGAACCAGCCCAGGTTCATTTCAAGAGCGAAACGAGCGGGCTTGGCTGCGCAATGATTGTTTTCTGTTTTTGGTTGCATGTCTTCCACATTGATGATCTGCCCTTTTTCGTCGAGAAAGGCGACAGACAGGGGAAGCAAAGTGTTGCGCATCCACATGCAATGACGCTGGGCATCGGGGAAGACAAAGAGCATGCCGTGGTTGTCGGCCATGGTCTGCCGGAACATGAGTCCCTGCATGCGGGTGTCTTGAGTGGCGGCGACTTCAGTTTCGATGCGATGGATGCCCAGGTTGAGTTCCATCAGGGGAAAAGACTGGGCATGGCCCAGGATGGCAGCACTCGACAGAATGGCTGCAATCGACAGCTTTTTAAACATAGGAAGCTCCGAAACAAGACGGGGCATTTTCCCACCCTTGTGGTGGGTTGGATCAGCCAAAACGAAAAAGGGCTGGTTACCCAGCCCTTTGCATTGCCTTGAATCGCCCGATTACTTGGCGGGGGCAGCTTCAGCAGGAGCGGCTTCAGCCTTCTTGGCCTTCTTTACTTTCTTAGCCTTCTTGGCTGGCTTTTCAGCAGCAGCGGGCGCCGTAGCGGCGGGAGCAGCAGCAGGAGCAGCTTCGGCAGCCTTGGGAGCATCGGCAGCAATAGCAGTAGTGGCAGCAAACAGACCGGCAACCAGAAGAGACATCAGCTTGGACATTTCGTGAACCCTTTCAAATCAAGTTTTGAATTTGGCACCGGTGCGTATTCGCCGTGTGTCATGTCCACTAACGTTACGTCGGGAAGAAGGTTGACCTGCTGGCTTTGTATTTTTCGGCGCAGGACTTTCCACCGTCAATTCGCGCCACTCTCCGGGCTGCAACCCTTCCAAGGTCCAGTCACCCACGGACCAGCGAATGAGACGCAAAGTGGGATAACCAACCTTTGCCGTCATGCGGCGAACTTGACGGTTCTTGCCTTCCTTAAGCGTAAGCTCAACCCAGCCAGTCGGTATGGCGGCGCGATAACGGATGGGCGGCTCCCGGTGCCAAAGATTTTCCGGTTCATTCATCAGCTTCGTCTGGCAGGGACGCGTAATGAAATCTCCCAGGTCGAGACCACCACTCAATTGCCGTAGTGCATCGGCATCAGGAATTTTTTCAACCTGAGCCCAATACACCTTGGCCAGCTTGTGACGAGGATCGGCAATGCGAGCTTGCAGGGCACCGTCGTCAGTGAGCACGACGAGGCCCTCGCTATCAGAATCAAGGCGGCCACAGGGATAAACCCCCGGAATGGGGACGTAATCCTTGAGGGTAGGCCGACCTTCTCCATCCGTGAACTGGGTGAGAACGCCGTAAGGTTTGTTGAGCAGAATAAGGCGGGCCATAAATCCAGATCAGTCATCAGCAGCCGTCGAATTGCAACCGCTCAGCAAAACTAGATAGGAAAAACAAAAACCCCGTCTTTCCAAGGAAAGCGGGGTTTTTATCATGTCACTGCCAACAACCTGCCGGAAGGCAAGCTGTCAAATCAAGGAATTACAGAGCCTTGATGGCGGCGGACAGGCGGCTCTTGTAACGAGCCACGGTGTTCTTGTGAGCGATCTTCTTGTCGGCGATAGAGTCGATAGTGCTCTGGGAATCCTTGAACACTGCTTGAGCAGCGGTCTTGTCACCAGCGTCAATCGCTTTGCGCACCTTCTTGATGGCAGTGCGCAGGGCGGAGCGGAGGCTCACATTGTGGGCGCGCTGTTTAACGGCCTGACGGGCACGTTTGCGGGCTTGGGCGGTATTGGCCATGTCTGTTGTCCGTGTTACAGGAGTCGGGAAAAGCGCGCGAGTATAGGGGCTTTCTTTTGCTTTTGCAAGACCTGTTTCATGGTGACTTAGCCTAAGATTGCCGCCCATGAATCTTCTCAAAGCTCTCGCCACGGTCAGCGGTATGACCCTATTGTCCCGCATTCTCGGGTTTGTCCGGGATTTCATCATTGCCCGGGTGTTCGGCGCGGGGATGGCTACCGATGCCTTCTTTGTGGCCTTCCGCCTACCCAACCTGCTACGGCGGATGTTTGCCGAGGGGGCCTTCTCCCAAGCCTTTGTCCCCATTCTGGCGGAGTACCGCAACCGGAAAGGGGAAACCGAAACCAAGCGCTTGGTCGATCACGTCACCACCGCCCTGTTTCTGGCCGTGCTGATCATCACATTGATCGGCATGATTGCCACGCCCCTGATCATTTATGTCTCCGCCCCCGGTTTTTCGGGAGACCCGGAAAAGTTTGCCCTAACGGTGACCCTGACCCGAATCACCTTTCCTTACATCCTCTGCATGTCCATGGTGGCCATGGCCGCGGGGATTCTTAATACCTGGAGCCGTTTTGCGCTACCGGCTTTTACGCCGGTGCTCCTTAATATCTCCATGATTGGCGGCGCCTGGCTGCTGGCAGATCACTTCAATCCGCCAGTACTAGCCCTGGCCTGGACCGTATTTCTGGGGGGACTTCTACAACTAGGCATCCAGATCCCAGCCCTGGCCAAGATCGGCATGCTGCCTCGTTTCAGTTTTTCCCTGAAGGATGAAGGGGTTCGCCGTATTCTCAAACTAATGGCCCCAGCCGTGATCGGCGTGTCCGTTTCCCAGATTTCCTTGCTGATCAATACGATCTTCGCGTCGTTCCTGGAGAGCGGCAGCGTCTCCTGGCTGTATTACGCCGATCGCCTGATGGAATTCCCCGCTGGTTTGCTGGGGGCCGCCCTAGGCACCATTCTTTTGCCCAGCCTGTCCAAAACCCATGCTGCAGGGCAAAAGGAAGAGTTCTCGG
Source organism: Rhodocyclaceae bacterium (assembly GCA_036504515.1). Classification (GTDB taxonomy): domain Bacteria; phylum Pseudomonadota; class Gammaproteobacteria; order Burkholderiales; family Rhodocyclaceae; genus AWTP1-18. The sequence continues at coordinate 103,812 of DASXVA010000007.1, read as the reverse complement.
CCTTGCTCGACTGGGGGCTGCGCCTGACGCTGCTGTTAACCCTGCCCGCAGCCCTGGCCCTGGCCATCCTCGCCGTCCCCCTGCTATCAACTCTGTTCCAGCACGGTGCCTTTACCGTTGCCGACGTACTGCGCACCCGGGAAGCACTGGTGGCCTACACCGTCGGTTTGTCGGGACTCATTCTGGTCAAGATACTGGCTCCCGCCTTCTACGCCCGACAGGACATCCGTACCCCGGTCAAGATTGCCCTGCTGACACTGACACTGACTCAATTGATGAATTTGACCTTCATTGGCTGGTTGCATCATGCTGGCCTGGCCCTTTCCACAGGCTTGGCCTCCTGCATCAATGCCGCCCTGCTCTATCGTGGCCTGCGCCAACGGGGTATTTATCACCCGGCCCCTGGTTGGTTAGCCTTTACCGGCAAACTGCTGGCCGCCATGGCGCTGATGGGCTTGCTCCTGGGTTGGGGAATGGGTCAGGAGGCCGACTGGTTTCACTGGAACAGTCTGACCCGCATCGGCCACCTTTCCCTTCTGGTGGCAGGAGGAGGAGCAACTTATCTGGGCAGCCTCTGGGCGTTCGGCTTCCGCTTGAAAGACTTCACTCGCAAGGCCGCATGATCTGCAAATCACATTTAGTTATCTTCTTATGGAAAAGCTGTCTTTGAGACCGCCCCCAACTCCATTACATTGACACGGTCATTCCCGCCCCTTTTTTCGGAGACTTATATGAAGATTGCCAATAACGTTACCGAGCTCATCGGCAACACACCGCTGGTTCGCCTCAACCGACTGACTGCCGGCCTTCAAGCTCAGGTGGTCTGTAAACTTGAATACTTCAATCCCGGCCACAGCGTGAAAGATCGTATTGCAGCGGCCATGATTGAGTCCGCCGAAAAAGCCGGAAAGATCAATCCCGCCACCACCACCCTGGTGGAACCCACCAGCGGCAATACTGGTATCGGCTTGGCCATGGTGGCCGCGGCAAAGGGTTACAAGTTGATCCTGACCATGCCAGAAAGCATGAGCAAGGAACGCCGCCTGCTGTTGAAGGCCTACGGCGCCGAATTGGTGCTCACCCCCGGCCCTGACGGCATGGGCGGTGCGATTGCCAAAGCCAAGGAAATCGCCGCCTCCGGCCCCAACTACTTCGTTCCCCAGCAGTTTGAAAATCCCGCCAATCCTGAAGTCCACCGCCAAACGACCGCAGAAGAAATCTGGCGCGATACCGACGGCCAAGTGGATTACGTGATTTCCGGCGTGGGCACTGGCGGCACGATTACCGGTGTTGGTGAAGTCCTCAAGGCAAAAAAACCCGGCGTCAAGATTGTCGCCGTGGAGCCGGATGCCAGCCCTGTGTTGTCCGGCGGCGCCAAAGGCCCTCACCTGATTCAAGGTATCGGTGCCGGCTTTGTGCCCGCCATTCTGAACACCGGCATCTACGACGAGGTTGTCCGCGTCACCAATGATGACTCTCTGGAAACGGCTCGCTCCGCCGCCACCCAGGAAGGCCTGCTGGTTGGCATTTCCTCCGGTGCAGCCATCTGGGCAGCCCTGCAGGTCGCCAAGCGCCCCGAAGCCGCTGGCAAGCTGATCGTGGTCGTTATTCCTTCCTACGGCGAACGCTACCTCTCCACCAAGCTTTACGAACACCTGGCCGTTTAAAGCGGGAACACTCAAACCGCCAAAAGACAAAGCCCGCCATTTGGCGGGCTTTGTCTTTTTTACTTGGCAGAGCCAACCACCACTACCCCTCAAGGCAGCAGTGGCGGATTCCGACTTACTTTGCCAAAGCCTTCAACGCTGCATTGAAGGTTGCACTAGGACGCATTACCGCTTCGACCTTCTCGGCATCGGCCTTGTAGTAGCCACCAATGTCCACCGGCTTACCTTGTACTGTCTTGAACTCGGCCACGATCTGGGCCTCGCTCTCGGTCAAGGTCTTGGCCAGAGGCGCGAAGTAGGCTTGGAGTTCCTTGTCTTCAGTCTGTGCCGCCAAGGCCTGGGCCCAGAACATGGCGAGGTAGAACTGTGAACCGCGGTTATCCAATTCACCAGTTTTGGGTGAAGGGGACTTGTTGTTGTCCAACAGCTTGCCGGTCGCAGCATCCAGGGTCTTGGCGAGCAGCTTGGCCCGGGCGTTGTTTTCCTTGATGCCCAGTTCTTCCAGCGACACGGCCAAAGCCAGGAACTCGCCGAGCGAATCCCAGCGCAGGTGGTTTTCCTGGGTCAGCTGCTGTACGTGCTTAGGTGCAGAACCGCCAGCGCCGGTTTCATACATACCGCCACCGTTCATCAGCGGGACGATGGACAGCATCTTGGCCGAAGTGCCCAGTTCCATAATGGGGAACAGGTCGGTCAGGTAGTCGCGCAGGATGTTGCCGGTGACGGAGATGGTGTCGAGGCCACGGATAACCCGTTCCAGCGTAAAACGCATGGCGCGAACCTGGGACATGACATGGATCTCCAAGCCACTGGTGTCGTGGTCCTTGAGGTACTTCTCGACCTTCTTGATCAGCTCGGCTTCGTGGGGACGGTAGGGATCCAGCCAGAAAACAGCCGGCATGCCGGAGTTACGGGCACGGGTAACGGCCAGCTTGACCCAGTCGCGGATGGGGGCATCCTTGACCTGGCAAGCGCGCCAGATGTCACCCGCTTCAACGTTCTGGGTCAGCAGTACTTCACCGGTATTGATATCGACGATGTTGGCAATGCCGTCTTCGGCGATTTCGAATGTCTTGTCGTGGGAACCGTATTCTTCGGCCTGTTGGGCCATCAGGCCCACATTGGGCACTGTACCCATGGTCTTCGGATCGAAGTTGCCATGCCACTTGCAGAAGTTGATCATCTCCTGATAGATGCGGGCAAAGGTCGATTCCGGCATCACGCACTTGCTGTCGTACTGTTTGCCATCAGCACCCCACATCTTGCCACCCTGGCGCATCATGGCTGGCATTGAGGCGTCAACAATAATGTCGTTGGGTGAATGGAAGTTGGTGATGCCCTTGGCGGAGTCCACCATGGCCAGACGGGGGCGATGTTCTTGGCAAGCGTGCAGGTCGCGGATGATTTCGTCGCGCTTGGATTCGGGCAGCGTCTTGATCTTTTCGTAGAGGGTAGCCATGCCGTTATTGACATTGATACCAAGCTCATCGAACAACTTGCCGTGCTTCTCGAAGGCTTCCTTGTAGTAGATCTTGACGCAGTGGCCGAAAACGATGGGGTGAGAAACCTTCATCATCGTTGCCTTGACATGCAAGGAGAAGAGAATGCCGGACTCGCGGCAATCTTCCAGTTGCGCTTCGTAAAAATCGCAAAGCGCCTTCTTGCTCATGAACATGGAGTCGATGATTTCGCCTTCAAGCAGGGAAAGCTTGGGCTTGAGCACGGTGGTCTTGCCGCCCTTGGCGATCAGCTCCATGCGCACATCGCGTGCTTTGTCCAGAGTCAGTGATTTTTCGCCGTGGTAGAAGTCGCCGTGTTCCATATGGGAAACGTGGGTTTGCGACCACTGCTTCCACTCACCCATGGAGTGAGGATGCTTTTTGGCGAAGTTCTTGACGGCAGCCGGTGCACGGCGGTCGGAGTTACCTTCACGCAACACTGGATTAACAGCTGAACCCAAACACTTGGCAAAGCGGGTCTTCAGTGCTTTCTCTTCGTCAGTTGTCGGATTTTCAGGATAGTCAGGAATCTTATAACCCTTGGCCTGCAGTTCTTTGACGCAGGTGATCAGTTGGGCCACAGAGGCACTGATGTTCGGCAGTTTGATGATGTTGGTGTCCGGCAGCAGGCACTTCTTGCCCAGCTCGCCCAGCGTGTTTGGAACGCGCTGTTCTTCAGTCAGGTTCTCGGGGAATTCGGCCAGAACTCGTGCGGCGACAGAGATGTCAGCCTCCTCGACTTCGATGCCAGCGAGGGCAGTAAAAGTACGGACAACGGGCAAGAAAGCACAGGTCGCCAGTGCAGGTGCCTCATCCGTAAGCGTATAAATGATTTTAGATTTTTCCACTGCCATCACCACTACCCCCTGAAATTTGATTGATTTGGGTTAATCGCAAGGGCAGATTGTGTCCGCCCAAGTGCCTTTTTCAAAAAGGCAAGTTGACAAGTATCCGCACCTCACGGGGAACCGTCAATGTAGACACCGTTGATGAAGGGTGGTAGTGCAGGTGATCCCGGTGGCAATGGGCTCCGGGCTGCCTTCGTCCCCCAATCCGTGAAAACAACCGTTCAAGGGAAATTCAAATAAACACAGTGAAGTTGGTCGTGGGAGTATTTCCACCACGCCCAAAGAAAAAGCCCGCCGTTTGGCGGGCTTTTTCTTTGGGGATCGGCTTCCGCCGATTCCGCATCAGGCCTTCTGGATATTAGAAGCCTGCTTGCCCTTGGGACCCTGGGTCACGTCGAAGGAGACTTTTTCGCCTTCCTTCAGTGTCTTGAAACCAGGCATGTTGATCGCGGAGAAGTGCGCAAACAAATCTTCGCTGCCATCATCGGGAGTAATAAAACCAAAACCCTTGGAATCATTGAACCACTTAACGGTACCAGTTGCCATATAACCCTCTTCCTTGTTTAAGTCGAAACGATCCGGTCAAGCACATAATCGAAGGTTAATGTTGCCTCGACCGGGACATGCCAAGACAAGTTCACGACTAGGGAAGGGGCCATGCGGGTATTCAGAAGGCTGAAACTGCGGGGCTATCGTCACTGCGTGGAACTCTTGAACATGACACATTTCGCCTTTTACTGGCCTTTATTCCAAGCGTCAAGTACTTTTTTATGTTGCAGAACAACACTCAAGCGAGGCCTTGGCATATTCCGCAGGGAAACCCGCCTGGAATTTGCCTTTAATCAAAAAGATGATGCGTGAAATGTGGTGGGGCAATCGCATTAGAATGAACCCATGCCTGATCGCAAGGAAACTACATACCGTGAGGACAGCGTTGTTCTCGAGCCCCGCAAGAGCCGCGTCAAACCGCCGCCGCTTTATAAGGTGCTATTGCTGAATGACGACTTCACCCCTATGGACTTCGTTATTGTGGTTCTTGAAAAATTCTTTTCCAAAAGTCGGGAACAGGCCACGCTGATCATGCTCAAAGTACACAAGGAAGGTAAAGGGATCTGCGGGGTTTTCCCCAAGGATATGGCAGCTACGAAAGTGGAACAGGTGAGCGCTTTTGCTCGGCAACACCAGCACCCGCTGGCTTGCGTGATGGAGGAGAATTAAATGATCGCCCAGGAACTTGAAGTCAGCCTCCATATGGCCTTTGTTGAGGCAAGACAGAAACGCCACGAATACATCACGGTTGAGCACTTGCTGTTGGCGCTGCTCGACAATCCTTCTGCTGCCGACGTTCTTCGCGCCTGCGCGGCGAATGTGGATGAGTTGAGGAAAGAGCTTTCAGCCTTCATCGACGAGCACACACCCATCGTCCCCGGCAAAGACGACATAGACACCCAACCCACCCTTGGCTTTCAGCGCGTTATCCAGCGAGCCATCCTGCACGTACAGTCTTCCGGCAAAAAAGAAGTCACTGGAGCCAATGTGCTAGTGGCCATCTTTGGCGAAAAAGACTCTCACGCCGTTTATTTCCTGCAGAAACAGAATATCTCCCGTCTGGATGTAGTGAATTACATTTCCCACGGCATTGCCAAGCAGGAACAGCCTGCCAGCAAGCAGGAAGAGTCTATTGAGACCGAAACTGAATCCAGCGAAAAGAAGTCTGCGCTGGATAGTTACACCCAAAACCTCAATGAACAGGCCCTCTCGGGCAAGATTGACCCACTGATTGGTCGTGAGAAGGAATTGGAACGGGTTATCCAGACCCTCTGCCGCCGCCGTAAGAACAATCCTCTATTGGTTGGTGAAGCCGGGGTAGGTAAAACCGCCATTGCTGAGGGTTTGGCTTGGCGCATTGTTGAAGGTCGCGTTCCGGAAATCCTGGCTGATGCCACGGTGTACTCTCTGGACATGGGTTCCCTGTTGGCCGGCACAAAGTATCGTGGTGACTTTGAGCAGCGACTGAAAGCCGTACTCAAGCAGCTCCAAGAAAACCCCAAGTCGATTCTGTTCATTGACGAAATTCATACCCTGATCGGCGCCGGTGCAGCCTCAGGCGGCACACTGGATGCATCCAACCTGCTAAAACCAGCCCTGTCTTCTGGCAGTCTCAAATGCATCGGCGCAACAACCTATACGGAATACCGCGGCATTTTCGAGAAGGATCATGCCCTCTCCCGTCGGTTCCAGAAAGTGGATGTCAACGAGCCCTCCATCGATGAGACGGTGGCCATTCTGCGTGGACTCAAGTCACGCTTTGAGGAACACCACGGAATCAAATACTCCGCTGCGGCCATTACAACGGCTGCTGAATTGGCAGCGAAGTTCATTACGGACCGCCATCTACCGGACAAGGCAATCGATGTCATTGACGAAGCTGGCGCAGCACAGCGCATCCTGCCCAAGTCCAAGCAAAAGAAGCTGGTTGGCAAGCAGGAAATTGAAGAGGTCGTCGCCAAAATTGCCCGCATTCCGCCTCAGCATGTTTCTGCTGATGACCGCTCTTCTCTGCGCAATCTGGATCGCGACCTGAAAAACGTGGTTTTTGGTCAAGACCCGGCCATTGCGGCCTTGGCCAAAGCCATCAAGATGTCTCGCTCAGGATTGGGCAATCCGCACAAGCCCATCGGCAGCTTCCTTTTCTCAGGCCCCACGGGGGTTGGCAAAACCGAAGTGGCTCGCCAGCTTGCCTATTGCATGGGTATCGAACTGATCCGTTTCGACATGTCCGAGTACATGGAGCGCCATGCCGTCTCCCGTCTGATCGGCGCCCCTCCGGGCTACGTGGGTTTCGATCAGGGCGGTCTGCTCACCGAAGCCGTCACCAAGAAGCCTCACTCGGTTCTGCTGTTGGACGAAATTGAAAAGGCCCATCCGGACGTCTTCAACATCCTCTTGCAGGTAATGGACCACGGTACATTGACCGACAACAACGGACGCAAGGCTGACTTCCGTAATGTGGTGATCGTCATGACCACCAATGCCGGTGCCGAAGCCTTGCAGAAAGCCACCATCGGCTTCACCAGCAGCAAGCAGGCTGGCGATGAAATGGCGGACATCAAGCGCATGTTCACTCCGGAATTCCGTAATCGCCTGGATGCCATCATTTCCTTCAAGGCCTTGGATACCGAAATCATCCTGCGAGTGGTGGATAAATTCCTCATGCAGCTTGAAGGTCAGCTCCACGAAAAGAAGGTGGAAACCATCTTCACCGATGCCCTGCGTGCCTGGCTGGCAGAGAAGGGGTTCGACCCGCTCATGGGCGCACGCCCCATGGCCCGCCTGATCCAGGACACCATCCGCTCCGCCTTGGCCGACGAACTTCTGTTCGGACGCTTGTCCCATGGCGGCAAGGTAATTGTGGACTTCGATCCGGACAGTCCCGCAGATCAGCAAGTCAAACTGGTGTTTGATGCACCAGTCCCGGCTCCGGTTTAAACACGGAGAACCGTTAAGCCCCTATACTCACAGGGCTTTTAATTCAGTACGACACAAAGGGGCTTCGGCCCCTTTGTGTCGATGGTTCCCACGGAGACTCCATGCTCGCTCCCCAAGCCTCTCGTCTTAGGATTCTTGTTGTCGACGATGAGGATGCCAACCTGCTGTTCCTTGAAAAAGCCCTGAGTCGCAAGGGCCATCAAGTCATTCTTGCTCACAATGGTGAGGAGGCGCTCTCTCTTTTTGAACGAATCCAACCAGATCTCGTTCTGATGGACGTCATGATGCCGGGTTGGGATGGTTTTGAAACCACCCGCCGCATCCGTGCCGGCGGCGGTTCCAGTAACCGCTGGATTCCCCTGATTTTTTTATCCGCCATCGGCCGGACCCCGGACATGGTCAAAGGTCTCGCTGCCGGCGGTGATGACTATCTGGTAAAGCCTGTGGATTTGGCTCTGCTGGAATCCAAGATTGCCGCTATGCAACGCATAGCCCAGTTGCAACGAGACCTGGAAATTCAGAACATTGACCTTGCCCGGGCCAACACGGCCAATGACCACCAGAAACAAACGGCAGTGAAGATCTTCAGCCGTTTGATGCACCTGGACGACACGCCCCAGCGACACATCCAATTCCGGGTGCTACCCAGCGATCTATTCAGTGGCGACTTGGTCAGTTCGGCTGAAGGCCCTGATGGCAGCATTTACCTCATGCTTGCCGATGCTGCTGGTCACGGACTTGATGCAGCCGCAACCATCCTGCCGTTAGTCAGCCACTTTTATACCCTGAGCGAGCGGGGTCACCCTTTGGCCCGTATAGCCAAAGGCATGAACCAGCGGCTGCATGACCTGCTCCCGGCCCAGCATTTCGTAGCGGCGACCTTGGTCAAAGCCGATCCGGCACGTGGCCTTGTGGAGGTGCTGAATGCAGGCATGCCCTCCGCCTATCTCGTCACGCCGGAAGGCATTCCTCACCACGAATTCCGTTCCAACTATCTGCCCTTTGGTCTGCAAATCCTGGAACAGGATGAGTATCAGCCAACGATCAGCTTCGCATCACCAGGCAGCCAAATCGTTCTGTGTTCTGACGGCCTTACCGAATCCGGATCGGAATACGGCAAGCCCTTTGGTCAGGATGGCCTGCTGACGGCACTTAAAGTAGCCCACTCATCAGATACCCGCATGGCGGCCGTACTTGCCGCCTATGACAGGCACCGGGCCGGGCGTGAAGCAAAAGACGATGTGTCTATTGCCGTTCTTACCATTCCTTCGTGGCCGGCCAACAACAACCACCTTAATGGCGCTGCGGTATCTGTGCAACCTCCAGCACCGGCATCGTTTCAAGTGCAACTGGGCCCTGAGCAGATTCGCAATCCCGAGTTGCTGGCCACGGTCGTCGGCCTGCTGAACCAACTCAACATTGCTCCGCGGGAATTGATCAGCCCAGTGTTCTCCTCTCTCAAAGAATTGCTCGCCAATGCAGTCGATTACGGTTTGCTGAACATGGAAAATCGGGCACCCGCATGTCGCAACGAGGACAGCTGGCATATCTGGCGCACAGAGCGTCGATCCCGTCTAGCGCAACTGACGAGCGGTGGCATAACCATCATGTTTGATGCACTCCCGGTGCAAGCTGACACCACAGGCCCTTCCTGGCGATTGACCGTCAAAGACAGTGGCAATGGTTTCGACATTCGCGCCCCCCGGCCGGAAGGAGGAGGTTTAGCGAGAATCACTACCCTGACGGGCGTAGAACCAGTGTTCAACGATCAAGGTAACGGCGTTGTCGTCGAATTCAACTGACTCCCTTACTGAAGACAATCGCGGCAGCGCTGCAGAAGCGACCTATCTGCGTCTATCTTTGGATAGCCATGCCATTGTCAGCGCCACTGATCCCGATGGCCTCATCAGTTACGTCAATGACAAATTCTGCGAAGTCTCCGGTTTTACCCGCCAGGAACTGATCGGAAAGAATCACCGCATCATCCGTTCGGATGAACACCCCGATTCTTTTTTCGCAGAGATGTGGAACACCATTACGGCCAACAAGATCTGGCAAGGGGAAGTCTGTAACCGTCGCAAAGATGGTCGTCTCTACTGGGTAGAGTCCACGATCGTCCCTTTTCTCGACAAAGCCGGGAACATCTACCAGTACGTTTCCATCCGCACGGACATCACCCGACAAAAACGAATCGAACAATTACTGGCGGCCATGTCCAAGGCCCAGTCTGAAATTCTCTCGGAAACCAATCCTACCCGAGTTTTTTCCGACTTACTGGCAGAGGTGCTGGACCTCACCGATAGTCCCTTCGGACTCATCGGCGAAGTTTTTCCCGACGCGACAAAGGGCAGCAGCCTGAATCTGTTTGCCGTCAGCTCCATGACCCAGGATGGCCGTGGCGACAGTGATTGTCATCACCATATGGCCCACAGCATGAACGGCTGTGGTGATCACTTCCTGTTTCAGTCTGTCATTGATGCCGGCAATGCCGTAGTACTCAACAACCGATCAACGGAAAATGATGGGCTGTCGACTAGGCATCCTCCCCTAGAACATTTCCTTGGGCTTCCGTTTCTTCGGGGAAACAAAGTCGTCGGTTTGCTTGCCTTGGCCAATCGGCCCAGCGGCTATGACGCACAATTGGTGAAACTGCTGGAACCAATGACCAATGCCTGTGCCAGCATGATCGAAGGTATCCGTAATGAGCGGCGTCGGCAGCATGCCATCGAAGCCCTCCAGATTGCGAAAGAAGATGCGGAAAGGGCGAACCATGCCAAAACCGAATTTCTTTCACGCATGAGCCACGAGCTGCGTACTCCGTTAAACGCCATCATCGGCTTCAGCCAATTGATGGAAACCGACCCGGTGGACGTTCTCCCACCATCTCATCAGGAAAATGTTGAGCAGATTCTCAAGGCTGGCTGGCACTTGCTCGAACTTATCGACGAAGTTCTCGATCTAGCCCGTATCGAAGCAGGCCAAGTGGACCTTAATCTTGAGCCGCAAGATGTCACCTCCATTGTCGACGAGGCCTTGCTGCTGGTTCTACCCATGGCCCATCAACGCAACATTCAGGTCATTTGGGAATCCAGAAGTAGCGGATTAATGGTCCTGGCTGATCGCATGCGTCTCAAACAGGTCCTCATCAACCTGCTGTCCAACGCGGTCAAATATAACCATCCCGAGGGCTCGATTACCCTCCGCTTGCACGATACGCCTCAGCAAGTTGGCATCTCCATTACCGATACCGGGCGCGGCATGAGTACCGACGAAGTCGGTAAACTCTTCGAACCCTTCATGCGTCTTGGCGATACCAGCGCAACCCAGGGGGTTGGTATCGGCCTTAATATTTCCCATCGCTTTGTCGAATTGATGGGGGGGCAGATTGATGTCATTAGCGTGCCCGGCCGGGGGAGTACCTTTACTCTCTGGCTGCCGCAGACAAACGCATCTCCCTTATCCCGCGAGAAATCCTTTGCCTCTCTTGCCGGAGACAGTTCGGCAGCACTCCGAGTTTTGTACATCGAAGACAATCCGGATAACCGCCAGTTGCTTGTTCGCATCTTTGAGCGTCACCCGCTCCATCACCTGTATCTGGCATCTACAGGTAGCGAAGGCATTCTTCGGGCTCAGGAACTCAACCCGGACTTGATTCTCCTTGATCTGCAATTGCCGGACATGAGCGGCCATGCCGTCAAGCATGCCCTCGCAGCAACCCCGGCAACAGCGACCATTCCTGTCGTCGCTTTGACGGCCAATGCCCTTGAAAGTGATCGCCAGAAGAGCCAGCAGCAAGGTTTTCAGGGCTTTCTCACCAAGCCCTTGCTGCAAAGTGAATTACTCGATTGCCTGAGTAAATTCACACCAATTACCCCATATTCAAATTCCACAAGCAAAAACTAGATTCCGTATTACGGAATACCGCCTATAACTGGTTGTTTTACAAAAGCCAAATTCAATCTTATGTCTTATATAAGACTTGAGATTTGTCGCTATACTTTCATCACACGGTACCACCATGAAGTGGTTACCCAAATGTTTAACCCCCTCGTTAGCCAATAAGGAGTTCACCATGAGCACTCGCGAACAACAAATCGCCGCCCTCGAAAAAGACTGGGCTGAAAACCCCCGCTGGAAAGGCATCAAGCGCGGTTATTCCGCTGCCGACGTGGTTCGTCTGCGCGGCTCCTTCCCGGTTGAATACACCCTGGCTCGTCGCGGTGCCGACAAGCTGTGGAACCTGGTGAACAACGAGCCCTACGTTAACTGTCTGGGCGCCCTCACCGGCGGCCAAGCCATGCAACAGGTCAAGGCCGGCATCAAAGCCATCTACCTGTCCGGCTGGCAAGTTGCTGCTGACAACAACGAATACGCCGCCATGTATCCCGACCAATCCCTGTACCCCGTGGATTCCGTGCCGAAGGTTGTCGAGCGCATCAACAATGCCTTCAACCGCGCCGATGAAATCCAGTGGTCCAAGGGCGCCAACCCCGGCGACAAGGGCTATGTGGACTACCACGCTCCCATCGTGGCCGATGCTGAAGCCGGTTTCGGCGGCGTGCTGAACGCCTTCGAATTGATGAAGGCCATGATCCGCTCCGGCGCTGCCGGTGTGCATTGGGAAGACCAACTGGCTTCCGTCAAGAAGTGTGGTCACATGGGCGGCAAGGTTCTGGTCCCCACCGCTGAAGCCGTTCAAAAGCTGATCGCAGCCCGTATGGCTGCCGACGTTTGCGGCGTGCCCACTCTGGTGATCGCCCGTACCGATGCGGAAGCAGCCGACCTGCTGACCAGCGACTACGACGAAAACGACAAGCCCTTCCTCACCGGCGAACGTACTGCCGAAGGCTTCTACAAGACCAAGAAGGGTATCGACCAGGCCATCTCCCGCGCCATCGCCTACGCCCACTACGCCGACCTGGTGTGGTGTGAAACTGGTACGCCCGATCTGGAGTTCGCCAAGAAGTTCGCTGATGCCGTACATAAGGTCCACCCCGGCAAAATGCTGGCCTACAACTGCTCTCCTTCCTTCAACTGGAAGAAGAACCTGGACGACGCCACCATTGCCAAGTTCCAAAAAGAACTGGGCGCCATGGGCTACAAGTACCAGTTCATCACTTTGGCCGGCATTCACTCCATGTGGTACAACATGTTCGATCTGGCCCAAGACTACGTGGCCCGCGGCATGTCCGCCTACGTTGAGAAGGTTCAAGAACCCGAATTCGCTGCCCGCGACCGTGGTTACACCTTCGTATCCCACCAGCAAGAAGTGGGTACAGGCTACTTCGACGAAGTGACCACCGTGATCCAAGGTGGCAAGTCCAGCGTAACTGCTCTGACCGGTTCCACTGAAGAAGAACAGTTCCACTAAGTAAACCCTACGGCTCCACCGGAGCCTGTAATTGAAACGCCGCAGCGATCATTTCGCTGCGGCGTTTTTATTTATTCAACACAACAAAAGCGGCAATCAATCGCTACAACACCGAACCGGTAAATGCCTTCGCGCGTGAACAGTGGCAACCGAATAAATACCTAGCCCAATCGGACTAAAATATCCCACAAGCAATACCCGCTATCCGGCTAAGCCCTCTCAACTCAGCCCCCACAGACGTATTGAAATGAAAATCGTAATTGTTGATGACGACAAAGCCATGCGCGGCCTCTTGCGAGCCCTGTGCGAAGGTGAAGGCCATGAGGTTGTTGTTGAATTTGGCAACGGCGTCGGTCTTCTTGATTACGTAACCGCACATCATCCCGATGTCGTCTGCCTTGACTTCAACATGCCCGGTGAAGATGGACTTGAGCTGCTCGTCCAGTTGAATCTGATGGCCAATGAAGTAGACGTCATCATGATCTCGGGGTCTGAAAATACTGACCTGAAAGGTCATGCAGCGGATATGGGGGCGACAGGTTTCATCCACAAACCGTTCGACCAAGCTGCCATTATTGCGGAACTCAAAGCGATTGAAGGCACCCGTAACATCGCAGCAAAAGGTGCAGAAACCCCTGTAGCGCAGGATCAAGAAGCGCTAAAGGTACAGACTCCGGATCAGGCGAATACCGTACGTCCCCGCACAGCAGTCATTGTCGATGACAGCGGTTCCATCCGGCTTTTGCTGAAGGGCATCCTGGAAGCAGTGGGCATCAAGGTCATCGGCCTTGCCGCCAATGGCAAAGAAGGTATTGAGGTCGTCAAAAAAACACTTCCAGCCCTGGTATGCCTTGATGTCGACATGCCAGGAATGACCGGTATCGAGGCCTTACCTCATGTTTGTGCTTCCAGCCCGGAAACAAAAGTTGTCATGATCACCGGTAACGCGAGTCGTACCATCGTGCAAGCGGCTGTCGCCGGAGGCGCCATTGGTTACTTCCTCAAACCGATCCGCCCGGCCAAGGTTGAAGAATTCATGAAGAAACTTCTCCCACAGCAACCCTGAGCGTGGGTGCGTCAACCTCGCAATCAGCAAGCCCGAGAATATCTATAGCTATAAATTGCTTTTGACATGTCCTTAGGGCAAAGCAATACTTCATTGCAATAGATACTTTCAAGCCACTGCAAAGGGGCTGTCGCCGATTTAACGCACAACTTGCGGGGCGACTCATAAATACCGCTAAAGCGTCGCCTTCTCCATGCCCCGGGAGTTCGGCCACGCCGGACACCCGGGGCATGGAGTAATAAAATGATTTCAGCCGAATACTACGACGCGCCTATAGAAGGCCATGTTCATCGGGACATAGCAGGTCTTTTCGTTGTCAGCCCTTCTGCGTACATAGAAAAAACACTGTCTGAATATGAATCGGCGGCTTCGTATCCATCCGATGAGAATTTCAAGTCCACCCAATCGGTGGGGCGAAATGTTCAATGCAGATAGTGAAATTGGTAATGAATGCCCTCTTAAGCTCATGAAACTGCTTGACGCGAGTCAAGGCTGTCCAAGCCATATTGAAACAATATGCTGATTTTCCATTTTTGGAAAATCAGCCATGACCATCAGCACTACCAGCACCTTACGCCAGCACCACCAACACTGCGATGAACTGTTCTCCTTGATGGAGAAAGACGTCAGCGACCATAACTGGGTAGTTGGATTGAAATCCTTGGAGAGTTTTCTGCAAGAAATGGAAGATCACTTCCACTGTGAAGAAGAAACTCTGTTCCCCGCTTTTGAAGCGGCGACTGGCATGGCTCAGGGGCCCACCCAAGTGATGCGCGTTGAGCATGCCCAAATGAGAAATCTGATGCAGCAGTTGCGGGAAGCATCCGCCGTGCAGGATGAGGATGCCTTCATCGGTGCAGCGGAGACTTTGTTGATCCTGATGCAACAACACAACATGAAGGAAGAAAATATCCTTTATCCCATGTGCGACCAGCATGTCGATAGCGACATCGGCCAGAAAATTCGTTCTGCGATTCCGGGTAAAGCATGAGTGAGCCACGAGTAATTGATGGTCGCGAGATGGAACCGCCTGGTCCACTTGAAGCTACCTTGGAGGCACTGGACACGCTGCCTCCTGGCGAAGAACTGATCCTTCTGCTGACTTGCCAACCCCATCCCCTGTACCAAGTCCTGCGCCGTAACGGTTATATCTGGACTGAGGCCTGGGACGATGATGGCACCAACGTCATCCACATCCGGGCTGCGTAAAACCCCATGTCGGCCAGCCTGTCCTTCGATCAGGCACCGCCCATCTCGGTGCCACTGCGGTTTTTCCTGACGGCACCGTTGTTCGGCATCGTTGCAGGGCTGGTTCTGGCCTTCAGCGGCGGAGAGGCTCTGGGCAGCCGTTGGCACCCCGTTGTTCTTGGCCTCACCCATTTACTGGTCGCCGGATTCCTGCTGCAAGCCATGGCCGGCGCCCTGTTTCAATTTGTCCCGGTGGTGACCGGTGGCAATGTCCGCCATCCCCGCCTCATGGCCGGCCTGACTCATGGCAGTTTGAGTATCGGCACACCGCTATTAGTTCTCGGCTTCTTTACACTGGCACCAATACTCTTCACCATTGCTGCGGTTTTTCTCGGGTTTGGACTTCTTGCCCTAGTCCTGATCGTTGGCATGGCGCTGCTACAAACCAAGGCCCAAGGTGCAACTTTGCCAGCGTTGCAGGCAGCCGTTTTCTCCCTGCTGATTACCGCCATTCTCGGTGTCACCCTGGCCCTCACCATCGGCAAAGGCCTCCCCCTGAATATCATGCCGGTGCTGGAAGCCCATCAAACCTGGGGGCTGGCGGGCTGGGCATTAATGCTTTTGGCCGGTGTTTCCTGGGCTGTGGTCCCCATGTTTCAGATTACCCCACCCTACCCCAGCCTCCTCACCCGAAGCTTTGTCCCGACAATGCTGACGGCCCTGGGCCTGTTCTCCAGCAGTCTGATATTCGATAGCCAATTACTGGCCACTGAAAGCAAAGCGCTACTGTTGCTCGTGGCCGCTGCCTTTGCCGGCAGTACCCTGAGAATCCAAGCCAAGCGCAAACGGAAGACAACCGACAGCACCTTGATTTTCTTCCGGTCTGCCATGGTGTTGCTGCTGGTGTTCTGTATCGGCAGCTTGGTACTGCTAGTGCAACCTGATCTGGCCAACCATACGGAAATCCCGGTGGCCCTCGGCATTCTGCTGTTGCAGGGAGTCTTTGCCTCCACTGTGTGCGGAATGCTCTACAAGATCGTGCCATTTCTGGTCTGGCTTTACCTGCAAAGCCGTAGCGCCGCAGGACGGATTGCCCCCAACATGAACAAGATGATTCCTCCAGCCCATAGCAGAAGGCAAATGTGGTGTCATCTACTGAGTCTTGCCCTGCTGCTGCCTTCGCCCTGGTTACCGCTCCTGGCCTATCCGGCAGGCCTTTGCCTGGCGCTGTCGTATAGCGGATTGCTCTGGAATCTACTGACGGTAATGAAAGCCTACCGTCTGTTCATATCTCAAAATTCCGTAGTCGCCGGGCATCCACAATCCTGATGGCACGGCCCTGAACCTCGATCAACTGCCTTGCTGTCAGCTCGTTGAAGACTCGTGACAGGGTTTCCGGCGTCAGGTTGAGACGGGATGCAATGACATGCTTCGATGTCGGTAGGGTCACATCAAGAGGCCCTTCCAGATCCTCAATTTCGATTCCCTCCGGGCAATGCTGTAACAGATAACCGATCACCCGCTGGGCACTAGACCGCAGGGAATAGGACTCCACATCCAGCAACAGGGAATGCAGCCGCATGGACAACCCGGCCAGCATGCGGCGGGCAAACAAGGCATCCGTTTCCAGTAGGCTGAAAACACTCTCCCGCGAGACATGAAGCAACAGCGTGTCAGCCAAAGCCTCTGCCGACACCGGATAGGGACGATCCAGGAACATCACCGCCTCACCAAAGCTCTGCTGGGGGCCAATGATCTCGACCACCTTCTCGTTACCTTGGATCGATGGCAGGAACAACTTCACTTGGCCATAGACCACCACATGGAAACCCTGAACCTGATCGCCCTTGGTGAACAGGTGGCCTCCTTTGTCCAGGCGCGTCTCCCGCACATCTGCCAGAATCTTCTCCTGCTGGGCAGGGGAAAGCTCACGGAACAAGGGAAGGCGGGCAATGACTTGGGGAATATTGGCTCGTTGAATGATGACTCTCCTGTGACAAAAACCGACGGGCAACAAGCGAAACCGCCACCCTTGTCGAAGCATAAGTATTGCCGATTTCGTGCGGGGATAAATACTTTCTAACGGAGTAATTCAGTCATCACCGTGATGACCTGCTCAGCAACCATAACGGAAGCTAACACGCACAAAGCAAATCGGCCCTCACGCATGAGGGCCGATGCATTTACATCACACTGCAGAATCAGGCAGCAGCTTTACCACCTTTGAAGAAGCTGCCAAGGTAAAGCAACAACCCGATCAAGAAGAGTACGCCAGTACCTTCCCGCAGCCAGTAGAACAGGGAAACCTGATCCTGTACCGCCATGAAACCCATGGGCGTCGGGCTGACCCGTTGCAACCAGACCTGCAGAATGCCGGCAGCGGTGAGGAACAGGGTGATGAAGACCATGGCAATGGTCATCAGCCAGAAGCCCCACATTTCCAGGACCTGGGCAGAGTTGCTATTGGCAACCCGCCCCCGCATCAAGGGCATGGTGTAGGAAATCATGGTAATCACCACCATCACGTAAGCGCCATAGAAAGCCATATGGCCGTGAGCTGCAGTGATCTGCGTGCCGTGGGTGTAGTAATTGACAGGAGCCAGGGTATGCAGGAAGCCCCATACGCCCGCACCGAGGAAGGACATTACACCAGTACCCAACGCCCACAGCGTGGCAGCACGGTTGGGATGCTCACGACGACGACGGTTGACCATGTTGAAAGCAAAGACCGTCATGGCAAAGAAAGGAATCGGCTCCAGAGCGGAGAAGACCGAACCGAACCACTGCCAGTACTCGGGGGCACCAATCCAGAAATAGTGGTGGCCGGTACCGATGATGCCGGTCACCAGAGTCAGGGTGATGATCACATACAGCCACTTCTCTATCACTTCCCGGTCGACGCCGGTGATCTTGATCAGGACGAAGGCCAGCATGGAACCCAGAATCAATTCCCAAACACCTTCCACCCAAAGATGGACAACCCACCACCAGTAGAACTTGTCGCGAACCAGGTTATCGGGGTTGTAGAAGGAGAACAGGAAGAACACGGCCAGACCTGTCAGGCCCAACAACATCACCGAAGTAATAGCTGTCTTGCGCCCCTTGAGGAAGGTCATGCCGATGTTGAAGAGGAAGGCCAGGGCCACCACCACGATACCCATCTTGGTGATGGTGGGTTGCTCAAGGAATTCCCGACCCATGGTGGGTAGCAGCTCATTGCCGGTAATCTTGGCCAATGTGGCATAGGGCACGGAAAGATAACCGATGACGGTCAGACCCGCCGCGGCCAGGAACACCCAGAACATGATCAGGGCCAGCTTGGGGCTGTACAGTTCCCGCTCTGACTCTTCCGGGACCAGATAGTAGGCTGAACCCATGAAGCCCATCAACAACCAGACGATCAGGGTGTTGGTGTGCACCATCCGGGCTACGTTAAAAGGAATATGGGGAAAGAGGAAATCCCCCACCACATATTGCAGCCCCATGATCAGACCGAACAGAATCTGAGCAACGAAGAGGACCATGGCGCCGATGAAATACGGCTTGGCCACTGCTTGGGATTTATATTTCATGATTGTCTCCTCCTCAGCCTTCGATGTTGGGCGGCCAGTTGGCAGTGTTGATCTCGGATGCGTACTTCAGGAACGCCACCAGATCATCCAGGTCCTTGTCGCTCAGATGGAAGTCCGGCATTTGCCGACGACCGGGCGTACCCGTAGGCTGAGCCTTGATCCAGGCCTTGATGAACTCAGGGCCACGACGCTTGTAGACATTGCCCAGTTCCGGCGCAAAGTAGGCACCTTCACCCAGCAGCGTATGGCAGCCGATGCAGTTGTTGTTTTCCCAAATGCGCTTGCCGGCAGCCACGGCCGGATTGGCCAACTGTGCCCGCTGGTCACGTTGCGGAAGCTGCTGCTCCGTGTTGTAGGTCAGGGCAAGAAACATCAGGAAGAAGAACACTGTTCCTCCATAAAAGATGTTTCGCGCCACCGAGGTCGAGAATAACGTGCTCATGGTTCCCCCTTCGTAAATTCACTGCCGGCGAAGGCCGACCGTAGGCCCGGAAGTTACGGGAGGGGGCGTATTGCACGCCTTGATGGGAGTCAAGAATTTCCAGACGCCACCATCTTCAATGCATATTTGCTCTGTTGTTCTTGCTGTGCAGAAAACCAGTCGAGATGTGTCGAGAGAGTGGTGACGGAACCGATCACCACCAACGCGGGTGGAACCACTCCTGCCTCTCGGCAAGCTTCCGCCAGATGGGATACATCACTTCTGATCACCCGCTGGGTTTCCAATGTCGCATTGCAAACGACAGCAGCTGGTGTATCAACAGACAAGCCGTGACAAATCAACTGGCGACAAATTTCTTCCAAGCTGCCGATACCCATATAGATCACAACGGTCTGGCGCGGACGAACCAAGGCATCCCAATCCAGATTGAGACTACCGTCTTTCAAATGTCCAGTAACGAACAGGCAAGACTGGGCATGATCACGATGAGTTAAGGGTATGCCGGCATAGGCGGCCATGCCTGATGCCGCGGTAATGCCGGGCACAACCTGGAAGTCGAGCCCCTCTTCTGCCAGGGCATCAATCTCCTCACCACCTCGCCCAAAGATATAGGGGTCGCCGCCCTTGAGCCGCACCACCACACCGCCCTTAAGGCCCAGTGTCACCAGCAATGCGCTGATTTCATCCTGGGGAACGGAATGGTTTCCAGCCTCCTTGCCGACATAGATTCTCGACGCTCGAGCCGGTATCAGACCCAGCACGCCCTCCCCCACCAAGTGGTCATAAACCACCACATCGGCGAGAGCAAGAATGCGGGCAGCCTTGACCGTCAGCAGATCGGGATCGCCGGGACCGGCACCCACCAGATATACGCAGTTTCGTTTGATGTCCATGACACCATTCTGGACAATTCTTTATGATAAAAAATTGATCTGCTTCAAGAAAAAGAAGACACTCATCGCAGCCCGGAATTGCTTGACCCCAATCAATGAATTGTCTTTCGCATTTGCGCGAGACTCATCTATACAAGTTTCAGGCCCTTTTCATCCGGAGAGGGCAGTATTACTTGAGGGGAAAAAAATGAGAAAGACCGGAATCATCATCAGCACCCTTGCTTTGATGCCTTTGGCCATCAGCAATGTTTTTGCAGAAGAGGCAAACACTCAGCACAAGAACATGCCTGCAGCGGAAACTGCCTATCAGGCTGGCGGTTCCCCTCTTGCTGGTGTGGAGATGTATCAGGACATCAATCCCAAAGCACCATCCATGAGCAAGGCCGAATTCGACAAGGCCCGTCAAATTTACTTTGAGCGCTGTGCCGGCTGTCATGGTGTGCTGCGCAAGGGCGCGACAGGTAAACCGCTGACACCGGACAAAACCTTGGCCAACGGCACCGAATACCTGAAAGTCTTCATTAAATACGGATCCCCCGCCGGCATGCCCAACTGGGGAACCTCCGGCGAACTCACAGACGACGAAGTGGACCTGATGGCCCGCTACGTGCAGCAAACGCCACCCCAGCCTCCCGAGTTCAGCCTCAAGGACATGCAGGCCACCTGGAAGGACATCATCCCCGTCGCCAAACGGCCGACGAAGAAGATGAACAACTACAACATCGCCAACATCTTCTCCACCACCCTGCGTGATGCTGGCGAAGTAGCCCTGATTGATGGCGATACCAAGAAGATCATCAACATCATCAAGACCGGTTATGCCGTGCATATCTCCCGCATGTCCGCCTCCGGTCGCTACCTGTATGTGATCGGCCGCGATGCCCGCCTCAACCTGATCGACCTCTGGATGGAAAAGCCGGATAACGTCGCTGAAATCAAGGTAGGTCTGGAAGCTCGTTCCGTGGAAACCTCCAAGTTCAAGGGTTTTGAAGACAAGATTGCTGTAGCCGGCACTTATTGGCCGCCCCAGTTCGTGATCATGGATGGCGACACCCTGAAGCCCTTGAAGATCGTTTCCACCCGCGGCATGACGGTGGATAACGAATACCATCCGGAGCCCCGCGTGGCATCCATCGTCGCCTCCCATTTCCATCCCGAGTTCGTGATCAACGCCAAGGAAACCGGCAAGATCATGCTGGTGAACTACAAGGATCTGGACAACCTGAAGATCACCACCCTGGATGGCGCCAAGTTCCTCCATGACGGCGGCTTCGACTCTACCGGTCGCTACTTCATGGTGGCCGCCAATGCCTCCAACAAGATCGCCGTGGTGGATACCAAGGACGACAAGATGGCCGCCATCGTCGATGTGGGCAAGATTCCCCACCCCGGCCGCGGTGCCAACTTTGTCCATCCCAAGTTCGGCCCTGTCTGGTCCACCGGTCACCTGGGTGATGAAACCATCAGTCTGATCGGTACCGACCCGGTGAAGCACAAAGCCCAGGCCTGGAAGGTAGTGGCAACCCTGAAGGGTCAAGGTGGCGGTTCGCTGTTCATCAAGACCCATCCCAAGTCCAAGAACCTGTGGGTGGACACCGCCCTCAACCCCGATGCCAAGATCAGCCAGTCCGTTGCTGTTTACGACATCAACAATTTGGACAAGGGCTACGAAGTGTTGCCTATCGCCGAATGGTCTGGTTTGGGTGAAGGTGCCAAGCGTGTGGTTCAGCCCGAATACAACAAGGCTGGCGATGAAGTGTGGTTCTCTGTCTGGTCTGCCAAGAACCAACAGTCCGCCATCGTTGTGGTGGACGACAAGACTCGCAAGCTGAAGGCTGTCATCAAGGACTCCCGTCTGGTGACACCTACCGGCAAGTTCAACGTCTTCAATACTCAGAACGACATTTATTGATGCGTCGAGGGAGTGCGGCAATGCCGCATTCCCTCACCTCGATAGCAACGAAAGGATTCCCCATGAAAGTCTCACTGCTCGTAAGCGCACTAATGGTCATTTGTCTGGCTCCTGCCGCTCAGGCAAGCGAAGCCTTGGCCAGCAAAGCCGGCTGTATGGCCTGCCACGCCAAAGACAAGAAAATTGTCGGCCCTGCCTTCCGCGATGTTTCCGCTAAGTACAAAGATCAGAAGGACGCTGAAACAAAACTGATGGACAAGGTCCGCAAAGGTGGTGCCGGTAATTGGGGCCCCATTCCCATGTCGGCGAACGGCCCTGAAAAGATTTCCGACGCTGATTTGAAGACCGTCGTCCAATGGATACTCAAGGGCGCCGCCTGATGACCCACGGGCTGAAGCTGACACTGGTGCTGCTCACGGCCATGTCAGCCCAGGCCCGCTCAGCAGAACCCAATGCAGATCGGCAGCAGGCCCTGGTGCACATGGTGCGCCAGGACTGCGGCTCCTGCCACGGGCTCACCTTGAAAGGCGGCCTCGGCCCAGCCCTGACGCCGACAGCCCTGCACCAATGGCCTGCAGAAAGTCTTGCCGCAACCATCATCCACGGCCGCCCCGGCACCCCCATGCCGCCCTTCAAAGGCATTCTCGACGATGCCGATGCCCAGTGGATTGCTCGCCAGTTACTGGCAGGATTTCCTGAAGGTCACTGAAATGAAATCCAACTCCAAACGCAATTTCCTTTCGGCAGCACTGATGGTGCTGTCGCTTCCGTTTGCCCTCACTTCTCCACCGGTCAAAGCCGAGGCCCTGCTGCGCGGCAGTGGCGATCTGGGCATCGTCATCGAACGGGCCAGCGGCAGCCTGCAGATTGTGGACACCAGTAATCAAACCGTCATCGGCCATGTCGATGGTCTCGGCGATCTTTCCCATGCCTCTGCCGTGTTCTCCCGGGATCAGCGTTACGCCTACGTCTTCGGTCGTGATGGCGGCTTGTCCAAAGTAGACCTACTCACCGCCACCCTGGTCAAGCGCATCCTCCAGGCCGGCAACTCCATAGGCGGTGCCATCTCCCAGAATGGCCGACTGGTGGTCTCGCAAAACTACGAACCCGGCGGCATCAAGGTCTTTGATGCCGACACCCTGGCCCTGGTGGCTGACGTGCCCGCCAGTTACGGCAATGAAGGCAAACGCTCCAAGGTCGTAGGTCTGGCCGACTTGTCGGGCCAGCGTTTCGCCTATGCCCTGTTCGATGCCGGTGAAATCCGCATTACGGATTTATCCGATCCGCAACACCCCAAGACCACCGCCTATCCTGCGGGCAAACAACCCTACGATGGGCTGGTCACGCCAGATGGTCGCTACTACATCGCCGGCCTGTTCGGCGAAGACGGCCTTGCCCTGCTTGATACCTGGCAGCCGGAAAAGGGAGTACGCAAAATATTGTCCGGCTACGGCAAGGGCGAGGAAGCGCTGCCGGTGTACAAGATGCCCCATCTGCGCGGCTGGTCCGTGGCCAATGGCCGAGTCTATCTACCCGCCATCGGCCGCCACGAGGTGCTGGTGGTGGATATCCGAACCTGGGAAGAAGTGGGCCGTATTCCGGTGAAGAGCCAACCCGTCTTCGTCATGGCCCGTCCCGATGGCCGGGAGATATGGGTGAACTTTGCCTTCCCCGACAATGGCTGGGTACAGGTGATCGACACCATGAGCAACAAGATCAGCGACAC
The DNA here is from genome assembly GCA_036504515.1 of Rhodocyclaceae bacterium. Classification (GTDB taxonomy): domain Bacteria; phylum Pseudomonadota; class Gammaproteobacteria; order Burkholderiales; family Rhodocyclaceae; genus AWTP1-18. The sequence continues at coordinate 80,139 of DASXVA010000007.1, read as the reverse complement.
GCTGGAACCAGGGAAAGCAGTGCTGCACATGGAGTTCACGCCGCGTGGTGAAACCGTATGGATTTCAGCTCGCGACGACAACCGGGTCAGCATCTACGATACGGCGAGCCACAAGGTTCTGAAAAGCTTTGGCTCGGAAAGCCCCAGCGGCATCCTGTTTTCCACCCGGGCTACCCGCACGGGCTTCTGAGATGAATGACCGTTCTCCCATGGGCCTGCGTCTGCTCAATGACTACCAGCGGGACTTTCCCCTGGTGGCCCAACCCTACGCCGATATCGCAGCCCATCTTGGCCTGGACGAAGCCACGGTGATGGATGCCTATCGGGAGGGCCTCACCAACGGCACCATCAGCCGTATCGGTGCTGTCGTGGCCCCCCGCCGCCTCGGCGCCAGCACCCTGGCTGCCATGGCCGTGCCGGAGGACAGGCTGGAAGCGGTTGCTGCTATCGTCAATGCTCACTGCGACGTCAACCATAACTACGAACGGGAAGATCACTGGAACCTGTGGTTTGTCGTCACGGCGAACAATGAGGATCGACGGGCGGCAGTGCTGAAAGACATTGAAACAAAAACCCGGTTGCCGGTACTTTCCATGCCACTGCGGGAGGAGTACCACATTGACCTGGGCTTCAACCTCCAGGGCGATGACCGTCCCAAGGTAGCCCAGGCCGAAAACAGCCGCGCCCCCTGTGCCTTGCCCGCCATCGAACAGGCACTGCTGACGGCCTTGCAGGAAGGCCTGTCCTTGAGTTCCCGCCCCTATGCCCTCCTCGGCGAAAAAGCCGGCCTCAGCGAAGCCATGACCCTGGAAATGCTTTCCGGCTGGCTCGCCGACGGACTACTCAAACGCTTCGGTGTCATCGTCCGCCACCGCGCCCTCGGTTACACCGCCAACGCCATGTGCGTGTGGAATGTACCGGATGATGAAGTCACCGAGTTGGGGCGCAAACTGGCCGCCGTGCCGGGCGTGACCCTTTGCTACCAGCGCGAACGGGCTCTGCCCCAGTGGCCCTACAACCTCTATTGCATGATCCACGGCAAAGCTCGGGAAGACGTTCTGGCCCTGCGTCAGAGGGAAGCTGCCAAGCTGGGCCTGGACCGATTTCCGCACCAAATCCTGTTCAGCAATCGCTGCTTCAAACAGTGCGGAGCTCGCTACGCCTCAGGAAATACCCATCATGAATGACCGCGCATTACCGTCCCTGGACGCTACCGACCGGGCCATCATCAATGCCCTGCAAGGTGGCTTTCCTGTCTGCGAGCATCCCTACGCTGTCGCGGCAAAACCCCTGGGGCTGGAAGAAAAAGACTTGATCAGCCGCGTCGAACGGATGCTCGCCGACGGCATCCTGACCCGCTTCGGTCCGATGTTCCAGATCGAGCGTATGGGGGGAGCCTTCTGTCTGGCGGCAATGGCTGTTCCGGAAGATCGTTACGATGCCGTCACCGAAACCGTGAATACCTTCCCCCAGGTGGCCCATAACTATCGCCGCGAACATGAACTCAATATGTGGTTCGTCCTGGCTACGGAAATCCCCGACGGCATCAATCAGGCAGCCCTTGGCATTGAAACCGCCACCGGATTGCCGGTCTTTCTTTTCCCTAAAGAGAAAGAATTCTTTGTCGACATGAGGCTGAAAGCATGAACCGGCCAGCCCCTCAGCTTGACGATGTAGACCGCCGCCTGGTGCTTGCGACCCAGAACGGTCTGCCCCTGGTGCCGGAACCTTACCGGCACATAGCCGAGCAACTGGCCTTGCCTGCCGAGGAAGTCATGGCGCGAATTTCCGCCCTGCTGGAACGGGGTGCCATCCGCCGCATCGGTGTCGTGCCGAACCACTACGCCATCGGCTACACGGCCAATGGCATGAGCGTGTGGGACATCAACGATGCCGTGGTGGATGTCATCGGCGAGCGGGTGGGGCAAATGGAAGCCGTCACCCACTGTTACCGTCGCCCTCGTCACGAACCCTATTGGAACTACAACCTGTTCGCCATGGTGCACGGCCACAGCCGCGAAGAAGTCAGTGCCCAAGTAGACGCCATCGCCACCCTGTTGGAAGCAGAGTATCCCGGGGCCTGTCGCGCCCGGGACATTCTCTACTCCACCCGCATTCTGAAAAAGACCGGCCTTCGTATCGCCGGCTAACCTGACTCCCCTTCCTATGTTCCGCATTTCCCAATTCATCCGCGAAATCACCGACCCGACCCCTGTCGTCCCCCGCCGCAATGCTCCCGGCCCGGTGGTGATCTGGAACCTGATCCGCCGCTGCAACCTGACCTGCCGCCATTGCTATTCCATTTCAGCCGACACCGACTTCAAGGGCGAGCTGTCCACCGATGAAGTGTTCAAGGTGATGGACGACCTCAAGGCCTTCAAGGTGCCGGTGCTGATCCTCTCTGGCGGTGAACCCCTGTTGCGTCCGGATATTTTCGACATTGCCCGTCGCTCCAAGGCGATGGGGTTCTACACCGCTCTCTCCTCTAACGGCACCTTGATTGACGAGCGCAATATCGACGCCATTGCCGACATCGGCTTTGACTACGTCGGTATCAGCCTGGATGGCATTAAGGGCACCCATGACCGGTTTCGCCGCAAGGAAGGCGCCTTTGTTGCGTCCCTTGCCGGGATGCGTCTTTGCCGTGACCGGGGCCTCAAGGTCGGGGTGCGCTACACCATGACCGAAGAGAACGCCCACGACCTGGACCCGCTGTTGCAGCTGGTGCGGGATGAAGGCATTCCCCGTTTCTATTTTTCCCACCTCAACTACGCCGGACGCGGCAACAAGAATCGCAAGACCGATGCCGCCCACCTCACTACCCGGGCAGCCATGGACAAGCTGTTCGACCATTGCTGGCAAGACCACAGTGCCGGCCGCGAAATGGATTTCACCACGGGCAATCAGGATGCGGATGGCCCCTATTTTCTCAACTGGGTTCGTAATCGTTTTCCCCAACAGGCTGACCATATCGAAGCCAAGCTGCGCCAGTGGGGTGGCAATGCCAGTGGCGTGAACGTGGCCAATATCGACAACCTCGGCATCGTGCACCCAGACACCATGTGGTGGCACGTTCCTCTTGGCAATGTCCGGCAACAGCCCTTCTCTGCCATCTGGAGTGACTTGTCGAATCCCCTGATCGCGGGGCTGCGCCAGCACCCCAGGGCAGTGGGTGGTCGTTGTGGCACTTGCCGCTACCTGCCCATCTGCAACGGCAGCTCCCGCGTCCGGGCTGAACAGGGTGGCGGCGATGTCTGGGGTGAAGACCCGGCTTGTTACTTGAGTGACGAAGAGATCGCAATATGAAATCCATCCTCTATCCCCTCGCCACAATCGCGACACTGTTGCTGTCCATAAGCCAGGCAACAGCCGCCGATGCAATACCCGCCCCTGCCTTGTTCTCTACGCACTGCGCCCAATGCCATGGGGCTGATCGGCTGGGTGCCATGGGCCCGGCGCTTTTCCCGGAAAACCTGGAACGTCTGCGCAAGGCGGAAGCCGTCAAGACCGTCAGCGAAGGCCGTGTTGCAACCCAGATGCCCGCCTTTGCCGCTACCTTGAAAGCCGAGGAGATCGCGAGCCTGGTGGACTGGATTTACTCCCCCGTCACGCCGCCACCAGCCTGGGGGGATAAAGACATCGTCGCCTCTCGGGTGCAGGTTACCGATCCCAAAACCCTGAGCAAGAAACCCATCTTCAAGGCCGATCCACTCAATCTGTTCGTAGTGGTGGAAGGGGGCGACCATCATGTCTCCATTCTGGACGGCGACAAGCTGATGCCCATCTACCGTTTTTCCTCCCACTATGCCCTTCACGGTGGCCCGAAGTTTTCGCCGGATGGCCGCTATGTGTACTTCGCCTCCCGGGATGGATGGCTGACCAAATTCGATTTGTGGAATCTGAAGATCATTGCCGAGGTTCGCGTCGGCATCAATACCCGCAATGCGGCCGTCTCCGGCGATGGCCGCTATGTCATTGCCGCCAATTACCTGCCCCGCAATCTGGTGTTGCTGGATAGTGACCTGAATCTGGTGAAGACACTGGAAGCCAAGAGTCTGGATGGCACCAAGTTGTCCCGGGTTTCTGCCGTCTACACCGCCGAGCCGCGCCACAGTTTCGTTGCTGCCATGAAAGACATGCCCGAACTCTGGGAAATCAGCTACGACGAAAAAGCTCCTCCCATCTTTGACGGTTATGTCCATGACTACAAGATGGGCGAAGCCATTGCCAAACCGGGCTTCCTCAATCCCCGCCGTGCGCCACTGGAAGATGTACTGGATGACTTTTTCTTCGATCAGGAATACCGCAATGTGATGGGTACGTCCCGGGAAGGCAAGGGACAGGTGGTGAACCTGGATGCCCGCAGCAAGATTGCCGACCTGGCCTTGCCCGGCATGCCGCACCTGGGATCGGGCATCACCTGGAAATGGCAAGGTCGTACCGTCATGGCCACCACCGATCTCAAGGCGGCCGCCGTTACCGTGATCGACCTGGCTACGTGGCAGGTGCTGAAGACCATTCCCACCCGGGGCCCCGGCTTCTTTTTGCGTAGCCACGAAAATAGCCGCTACGCTTTTGTCGATTCCATGATGAGTAAGGAATTCAAGGACACACTCCAAGTCATCGACAAGGAAACGCTGGAAGTCGTTAAAGAACTGCGCCCGGTACCCGGCAAGACTTTGGCCCACGTGGAATTCACCAAGGATGGCCGCTACGCCCTTGCCAGCCTGTGGGAAACCGACGGCGCCCTGATCGTGTATGACGCCCGCACCCTGGAAGAAGTGAAACGCATCCCCATGAACAAGCCCGTGGGCAAGTACAACGTCTGGAACAAAATCAACCGTTCCGAGGGTACAAGCCATTAAGCACGGAATGTGACTTGGGGGCGCAGCAACGATGGTGGAGACAGCGATATCCTGTCTGCCATTCCCATGAAATTCATCGCGACAATGAAAACCCGATTTCACCGGCTTCAACGATTTCTCGGCATCCCGACAACAGGGCATCACAGTAACGAACAGGTTGTTGCCACACTGGGTGGCCTGGTCAGCATCGTCCTGGTCATTCTCGTGACACGGCCCTTGCTCGGGCCCCAGGATGGACTGCTGATCGTACCATCCTTCGGCGCGACAGCAGTGCTGATCTTCGCCGTGCCCCACAGTCCCTTCGCCCAACCCTGGGCGGTTCTGGCAAGCCATATTATTTCCGCCATCATCGGGGTGGCCTGCTATCAATGGGTTCCCTTGCCAACCCTCGCAGCCGGACTGGCCGTCGGCCTTGCCATTGGCGCCATGCACATTACCCGCTGCATCCATCCTCCCGGTGGTGCCACCGCCCTGGCTGCCGTGATCGGTGGCCCGGAGTTGCATGCTCTGGGCTACGGTTATGTGACCCACCCCATTGCCATCAATTGCGCAATCATCCTGTTGACGGGGATCGCCTTCAACTGGTTTTTCCCTTGGCGACGCTATCCGGCCAGTTTGATGCGCTACGCTCCGGCGCTCCCTCAGGGAAAGAATCAGCCCGGTATTTCACCATCGCATATTGCAGCGGCCATGGACCGCCTCAATGTGGTGATCGATGTCAGCTCGGCAGAGTTGCAGGAGATCGTCCAGCAAGCTCAGATCATCGCCCAGCAGGAGGCCGATGAAAAACTGCCCACCGTCGCCCTTGGCCATTATTACTGCAACGACAAACCAGGGCAGCAATGGGCGGTGCGATTGATTGTGGATGAGCGCCGCTCTGATGACCCCAGTGCGGACTTGGTGGTTTACAAGGTGGTGGACGGTCGCGGACTCGACCGCACAGGAAGTTGTACGCGCAAGGAATTTGCCCGTTGGGTCGGTCGGGAATTGCAATCAACCCAGCGAAAATTCTGAGTCAGCACCAAAGACCTTGGGCTGGCAACAGTCCTGTTGTTACTGAGCCAGAGAACCACACCGAAGCACCGGGTTACACCTTGTATTGATCTACCACTGATCGTAACTGGGCAGAAAGCTCATTCAGGTCGGCAGCAGTACGGTTGTTACCGTCACTCACGCGGTTGTTTTTCTCGGTCATTTCGGCGATCTGTTCGACGCTGATCGCTATTTGGCGGATCGCCGTATCCTGTTCCGTCAGGGCGTAGGAAATACTGTCCACATTGGACGCGGCGGTCCGTGATCCCTGATCGATTTTGTGCAAGGCAGTTTCCGTACGCCCGACCAGTTCAAGACTCGTCCCGGCCTGCGCGTTGGCTTCCTGCATGGCAGTCACGGTATTGCCGATCCCGGATTGGATCGTACCGATCAACGTCGCGATCTCACTGGTTGCCAGGGTGGTTCGCTCGGCCAGTTTACGCACCTCGTCCGCCACGACAGCAAACCCGCGTCCCTGCTCGCCAGCCCGGGCTGCCTCGATGGCCGCATTGAGGGCCAGCAAATTGGTCTGGTCGGCAATTTCTTTAATGACTTGCACGATGCCGCCAATCCGCTGGGAGCTTTCGTTCAATTGTTCAACATTGCTGCTTGAGTCGCCGATGATCTTGGCAATACCGTTCATCTGGACAATCGTGTCCCGCATGACTTTCAAGGCGTTTTCACTATCGTCCCGGGCCTGGGTCACCACTGCCGCCGCCGACTGGGCATTGGCTGCCGTTTCGCTGACACTGACAGAAGCCTCTTCCACCGCTGCCGCCACCGATGCCGTGGCATTGGCTTGAATCTCGGAACCTTGGCTGACTTCCCGACTGGAGTCGGCCATGGCTCTGGCCGCGCTTGTAATCTTTTCGCTCGAATGCTTGGTGCTGGCGATAATTTCCCGGAACTTGTGGATCAAATGATTGAAGGCCTGAGCCGTTCGGGCAACTTCGAGACTGCCGCCTTCCGGCATGGTGCCGGTGAAATCGCTTTGAGCAATGGCCTGTTCCGCAAAAGCCACCGCATCCCGCAAGGGATTGCTGACACTACGCGCAACCCAGAGGGAAACACCGATGGTCAGGACAATGGCTAATGAACCCAAAGTCAGAAATACCACCAGTGCCTTGCGGCTGGCATCGTGCAAAGCCGTTGCCGCAGCAATGATGTTGCCCGTGATCAGATTTTCGGTTTCATGCAGGGCATTGATTTTGGCCGTGATGGCCTTGAACCACTCCGTAGAGTCGATATCAAAACCACCCTCGGCCGCCTTCTCAAAAAGAACGCCGCGCATCCGTGTCACTTCCTGAGCGGGCGCACTGGCGAGAACAGTGGCCAAGGATTCCTGTTCCTGGGCCCCGGCGACACTGCGGAAGTCCGCCAAGTGGGCATCCTGCCGACTGATACTGTCGAGGATGGTGCGGAACTGGGCGGCTTCCACTTTGTTCGCCGCATAGACGGCTGTCGTCAATGCACGCTCCCGGCCGGCCTGTTCCTTGGCTCGGACAAAACCGATATACGCGATCAGCTTTTGGGAGATGGAGGCATCCTTGTTGTATTCGACACCGGCGCCAATGGCATCGACCAATTGAGCGATGGTCGAAGAATAATAGGCAGTCGTATCTTGTGCTGTCGCCGAAAACTGACTGGCCCGCTGGCGTAAATCGTTGAGCCCGTCCAGCTTGCCGTTGGCGATCACAAGAGCCTTACCAAGGGAAGGAAAGGCCTGGTCGTCAAGCTTGATGACCTCTTGCTTGAAATTCTGCAACTGCTCGTCCGTCTTGCTGCGCGCCCCGGGCAGGATGTCGGCGAAGCGCTGTCCTTTGGACTGGACGAAACCAGCCGTCGCCCCCCGCTCGATTTGCAGCGTATGGACAAGATTGCCGATGCTGACGGAAAGCGTCATCAGGCGCTGGGTTTGTCCGGCATCGCGATAGGTTGCCAGGGCTTGCCATATCTGCATCCCTGAAACGATGGTGAGGGCAATCAGAGGAACAGCGGCGAGCAGCGCCAAGCGCTGCATGATGGTGGAACGTTGCATGATTTGGCCTTCCTGAAACCGGGTAACTTGCTTTCGGTTTCAACTAATGTTTTCAGAATACGCTTGTCCCGGAATTGAATAATGAAAATTCCGGGACACTTTGCTATTGACGCTTGCCGCGATTAGCGGCTGCAGTTGGCATTAATGCGAATAGGGTTTCCGCATTTACCGGAGGGTTGTGCTAACGGTATCGACTAGTCCCTTGTCAGTTGCGCATAAAGCATGGGTAATTGGGTCGTCAGGTCTTCGGGGCGGCGCAGCAAGGTATAGCCCGTTGCACCAAAAACATGAGGCAGATAACTGGCCCCTTCCTTGTCAATGGTGATGCAGAAGGCGCGGATGCCCTTTTCCCGGGCTTCGAGGATGCTCATGCGGGTGTCTTCAATCCCGTAGCGGCCTTCGTACAAATCCAGGTCATGGGGTTTGCCATCGGAAAGAATCAACAGCAGTCGCTGGCGACTGGGTTGCCGCGACAGGATGTCGGTGCTGTGACGAATGGCAGCACCCAGCCGGGTGTAATAGCCAGGCTTGATGGCCTGCACCCGTCCCCGGGCATCAGCGTCGTAGGGTCGATCAAAAGCTTTCAATTCGTGGAAACGCACCTGCCCCCGTTTGAGGGAGGAAAATCCGCACAGGGAAAAGCGGTCCCCCGTGGCACTGAGGGCTTCGGCAAACAGCATCAGGCTGTCGCGGATTACGTCGATCACCTTCTGTTCATTTGACGCCCAGGCATCGGTGGAAAGGGAAAGATCGGCCAAGGCCAAACAGGCCAGATCCCGCTCCTGCTGCACCTGGGTCAGATAAACGCTATCCAGGCCATCAGCTGCCCCCGCCTGACGATCCGCCTGACGACGCACCCAGGCATCAATGTCGGGCTCGACGCCATCGGGCTGGGCCTTGAGCCAGCGGCGTGTCGGCGCCAGGGCAGCAAACTGGCTACGCAGGCGACGGGCGTGGGAGCGCAAATGCGCGGGCAGTTCAGCCGCCTCCGCCTGCCGCGATGCCACGGGCTGCAGACGACAATAGTCCGGTTTAAGGATCTGGCTGCGGTAGTCCCATTCCGGTAGCGGAATACCGGGCCCTAAAGGCAGATCGTCTTCGGCTGCGGAGGGCAGGTCCAGATCGAAGCGGACCCGTGAAGCGACCCGTTCGCCATCCTGGGCCACGCTCAGTTTGTCCATATCCTTGGCTGCCTTGGCGGCATTACCATCCGGCTCGTCATCCAGGCTGCGATTCACCTTCACGTATTCCGCCCAGGTGAGAAGACTTTCGGCGCGGAACATGAACAGGATGCCGTTTTTCTCCGTCGGCATTTCAGTCTGTTCCGCCTTGTGGCGATCCCCGGACTCCTCCGTCGCCGCCCCCTCTGCCGCCTCCTGGTGCTGCAAACGCCGCGGCGCCCCTATTGCCGTTGCCAGGGGATAAAGCCATAAAGGAACCGGTTGCAGTGCCTGCCCATTTTTGTTCTGCAGCGGTGGCAGTGTACGGATGCTGCCCGGCGTCAGCAGTGCATCCCGCAGGGCCTGTTCCCGGGCCGCCTCGTCGGCGGGCATGGCGTCCGGCTCCCGCCGCAGAGCAAGGGCGGCGCTGACCAACCCTTGGTAACGCTGTGTCAATCCTGGATAGCGGTGCAAGGTCACCACCGTCGCCCGTTGATTGCGAACGATCCACTCGTCGCCATTGGGCACGTCATGGGCGGCCAATGCCGCCAACCAGAGATAGAGATCGCGGTTGAGTTCAGTCTTGGCAAACAAAGCGATGCGTTCAGGCAGACGCAGATTGTCGCCATCCACCCCCGCCTGCTGGACCTTGAAACCGGTTCCGGCAACCCGTTGTAAAAAAGCCCGGCGAGCACCGTGTCGCTCGGCGACCGCGTTCTGCACCCGCAAGCCAGGGTCGCCCCCCAGGGCACGAAACATCATGCCCAGGGTCTTTTCCATTTCCTTCAGGCTCACCGCCGCTGCCGCGTGTTCCCTGACTGCTGCCCGAGTAATGTATCGGTCCCAGAGGCCGCCAACCCATTCTTCCATCGCGTTCGCTCCCTAGTCCCGATTCCCGGTGAGGCTCACCTGGGCTTCGTTGCGCTGCGCCGCTTCTTTATCCACCCATTGCAACAGGCTGACTTTTCCTTGCCCTTGTTGCACGGTGCTGCAGGCCTCGACACATTGGGCACATTGGGTGCAGGCAAACATTTTGTGTTTGGGTGTACGTGGCCGCAAGCGCATGGGGCAGACGCCTTCGCAGGCGGCATAGCCTGGCCCTCCAGCCTCATAGCAAGCGGCACAATCGGCGGCTCTGGGCCGCTCGTAGCCCACAACCATGGCGCCCCGGTTGCTCATCCAGGCCAGGCTCTGAAACAAACCGACGGCGCAACCGTAGCGGCAGAAAAGATGGCGGGCAAAGAGGAATTCCAGGGTCAGCACTGTCGTCGCAGCAGACAGAAAGATGCTCTGATTGCGGCTGGGGTCGAGGGCCCAAAGGCGACCATAGACTTCGGCCGGAGGCAGCAGATAGGTGAGCAGCACCACCGCCCAAAGCAAGGCAAAGCCCAGGGCAAAAGCCAACGTGGGGATCCACCACAGGACATGGGAGGGCCTTGCCGATCCATCGGGGTTTCGGGGGGGAATCGGCTGCCGGTCCCACAGACTTTGCCGTCCCGAAGCACGGCGCATCAAGTGATTGATGGTTTCCACTGCGGAAAAATGGGGACAAAGCCAGCCGCAGTAAAGGCGGCCCCAGCGCCAGGCGAGGAAAAGAAAACCGCCAGCACCGACCAGGAGTGGCAAGAACAAGCGCAACAAGATATTGGTGCCGGCCTCTACCGCACTGATCTTGCCTGCCATGAAGGCATCAATCCCCAGTCGCCAAGGCATGCCCAGCAGCCAGGCGTGACCAGCTTCCAGGTCAAAGCGGAAGATATTGAACACCGGCGCCAAGGCAAAGAGAATGAAAAATCCCGTCTGCCAAAAGAAGCGGCGCCGCTGTCGTCCCTCGTTATCGGCCAAAGCTGGCAAGAATGATCTCCATCAGGCCGGCGGTGACTTCCTCGTCATCGCTGAGGCTTTCGGCCAGGGCGGCTCGGCAGGCAGCCACCGGATCGAGACCGTCGCGGATGAGTATGGCGGCGTAGACCAGCAAGCGGGTACTGGCAACCTCTTCCAGGTCCACATGTTTAAGGGCACGAATGCTGTTACCCAGGGAAACCAGACGCTTGGCCAACATCGGATCGCAACCGGTTTCGCCAAGAAGAATGGCTTCTTCCCTGGCCGACTCGGGGAAGTTGAAACGCATGGAGACAAAACGCTGCCGTGTGGAAGGCTTCATGCCCTTGAGAAAGTTCTGATAACCCGGGTTGTAGGACACCACCAGCATGAAGCCGTCTGGCGCGCGGAGCACTTCCCCGGTTCGATCAATCGGCAGACTGCGACGATGGTCAGCCAGGGGATGGATAACCACGGTGGTGTCCTTGCGAGCTTCCACCACTTCATCCAGATAGCACATGCCGCCCTGACGTACGGCCCGTGTCAGAGGGCCGTCGTTCCATACGGTCTGACCATCCTGGATCAGGTGTCGGCCAACCAGATCAGCAGCAGTCAGGTCATCGTGGCAGGCAACCGTGTGCAGCGGCAGCCCCAGACGCGCAGCCATGTGGGCGACAAATCGGGTCTTGCCGACACCGGTGGGGCCTTTGATCAATACCGGCAGCTGATTGCGCCAAGCATGTTCGAACAGTGCGATTTCCTCTCCCGCCGCCTCGTAATAAGGCAAGCCTGTTCCTTCCCGTTGCATGTCCATCAGATTCCCTTCCAGTAGGCAGCCATATTGACCACCAGCACCACGAATAACCAGCCAACAACAGCCCCCTGCCACAGGCGCTTGACGCCACGCAGGGCCATGAATTCCTGAATCACCAGCAGTCCCTTGCAAAAGGCAATGACGAGAATGGTCATCACTGCCTGGGGACCGCCATGGCCGCTCTCACCCAGCCACCAGGTAAAGCCGGTACCCAGGATGAGCAGCAGCCAGACGCCATCGAGCAAAGTGGAAGTCCCTTTCATCGCATTACGTAGATCAGGGGGAAAAGGACAATCCACACCAAATCCACCATATGCCAGTAGCTGGCACCGGTTTCCATACCGAGGCAGTTCTCAGCGGTATAACCGCCACTCCGGGTTTTGCGCCAAAGGAACAGCAGGATCACCAAACCGAGGATGACGTGCATGAAATGGAAAAAAGTCAGGGAGAGATAGAACATGTAGAAGAGATTGGTATCGAGATTGATACCAGCCTCAAACTTGGCCCCGTACTCGAACAACTTCACCACTACAAAACCGACTGCCGCAAGAATCCCACCGGCCAACCACCGGGCACTGGTTAATCCGGCATTCTTCTGTATCGCAGCAACCGCACGGGCAACACACCAACTGGCGGTAATCAACAGTACTGTGTTGAAGGCGCCAGCATTGCGATCCAACGTAAGCTGCATTTCATCGAACAGTGCGGCGTGTTTCATCCTTGCAATGCCATAGACCATGAACAACAGGCCAAAAGCAGACAGCTCGGCAAGGATGAATACCCACATCGCGCTATCCCCGGGAGGATTGCGGCGTATCGAATTTGTTGGGATATCTAGTGAGATAACTGCTGGGGAAACACGCATACCGCCATACTGTGGGCATACGCGAATAAATAAATTGATCCCGGCAAAGAAAATCAGAAATAGCGTCTGCAGGCAATGATGTTGCCCAGTGTGGCAAATGTCCAGTCAGGACAAGCAGAAGTGGCGGAGAGGAAGGGATTCGAACCCTTGTGCCAAGTTTCCCTGACCATCCGATTTCGAATCGGCGCCGTTATGACCGCTTCGGTACCTCTCCGCAGGCCGCGGATTCTATCACTCCGTTTGGACTGCATACCATGGCAAAATAGCAGTCCTTCAAGACGGGAGGCGCCCATGCGGACTCTGACCCGGACTGTTTTTGCACTGCCAGTCATTGCGCTGCTTTTTGGCGTCCTGGCAGCTTGTGGCCGTATTGAGCCCCCGGAAAAAAGCGGCGAACTGGTTGTTGCCTTAGTGGCTGGGCCGACAACCTATGAAAAAGAAAATGGCGAGATCAATGGGTTCGAGTACGACCTCGTCAATGCCTTCGCTGAATCACAAGGTTTAAAGCCTCGCTTCGTGCTGACCAAGGATCGGGAAGAAACCCTGAAACTGGTGAAGCAGGGAAAGGTGCATTTTGCCGCAGGCATTTCCATCGATGACCAGACCGACTTGATCTACACCCCACCGCTGCGCAACGCCCAGGCAGTGATTGTGAAGAATGCAGACGATCTTGATTTTGATGATGACACCGACGCCACTAGCAACAAGACCATAACGGTGTCTGGTGGTTCTGTGCAAGCGGCCTTGCTCAAAAAAATGGCAGGGGAGGCCAAGAAATTCCTGGTCACTGAAATGTCGGGCATTCCGGAACTGACATTGCTGGAACAACTTGCCGAACAGCACCACATGCTGGTAGCAACCGACTCACTACTCTATGCCTTGGCCGCTCGCTCCCATCCGGAACTTGAGGTGGCGACAAAATTGCCGGGAAAACTTGAATTTGGCTGGGCTTTTTCACTCGACACAAAAGGCTTGGCCGACAAGGCCCGGGAGTATCTGGAAAACCTGAAAAAAGCAGGTGGACTGGCGCGTATTCAAGACCGGTATTTTGGTTACATCACGCGCATCAATACTCAAGGCATTACCGATTTCATGGAAGCGGCAAATACTGACCTGACCCATTTGCGCAAATACTTTCAAGAAGGTCAGGAAATCACGGGAATCGATTGGCGCTTATTGGCTTCATTGGCTTACCAGGAGTCGCAGTGGGATACCTTGGCCACGTCTCCTACCGGTGTCAGAGGCATCATGATGCTGACGGAAGACACGGCGGATCGCTTGCGGGTGAATAACCGGCTGGATCCGAAGCAAAGCATTCTGGCAGGTTCAAGGTACCTGGCCGACCTACGCGATGCGCTCCCGAGCAGTGTGGAAGAACCCGATCGTACCTGGATGGCCCTGGCCGCCTATAACCTTGGCATGGGCCATATGAATGGAGGTCGTGCCATTGCAGAAGGTCTGGGGAAAAATCCAGACTCCTGGTATGAAATGAAGTCGGTATTGCCCTTGATGGCAAAGCCCCAATACTATGCCCGGCTCAAGTCAGGCCGGGCACGGGGCGGGGAGGCGGTCATCATGGTTGAGAACATCCGGACTTACTACGACATTCTCAAGCGCTTTGAACCCGCCTGGATTCCCCCCATGAAACTCAAGCAGCGCTGAGTTTTTCCAAACCGCCGAGATAAGGACGCAGCACAGCGGGAATAGTGACGCTGCCGTCGGCGTTCTGATAGTTCTCCAGAATGGCTACCAGCGTCCGGCCAACGGCCAAGCCGGAACCATTAAGGGTGTGGACGAGCTCCGGTTTGTTTTTCTCGTTGCGGAAACGGGCCTGCATGCGACGAGCCTGGAATGACTCGAAATTGGAGCAGGACGAAATTTCGCGATAGGTATTCTGGGCCGGCAGCCAGACTTCAAGGTCGTAGGTCTTGGCGGCAGAGAATCCCATGTCACCGCTGCACAGTGCCATCTTGCGATAGGGAAGTTCCAGCTTCTGCAGAATGGCTTCGGCGTGACCGGTGAGCTGTTCCAGCATTTCCCAGGATTGTTCCGGCAACACAACCTGCACCAACTCAACCTTGTCGAATTGATGTTGACGGATCATGCCTCGGGTATCGCGACCGTAGCTGCCAGCTTCGGAACGGAAGCAGGGCGTGTGGCAAACAAACTTGAGAGGTAATTGGGCGGGGTCGAGAATTTCGCCCCGGACAATATTGGTGACTGGCACTTCGGCAGTCGGAATCAAATAAAGCTTGGTGCCATCGCTGCGGGGAACCTGGAACAGGTCTTCCTCGAACTTGGGCAACTGACCAGTGCCGAACATACTGTCGCCATTCACCAGATAGGGTGCATAGAGTTCTGTGTAGCCATGCTCAAGGCTGTGGGTATCGAGCATGAACTGGGCAAGGGCACGATGCAGGCGGGCCAGATTTCCCTTCATCAGGGTGAACCGGGAACCGGATATCTTCGTTGCCGTTTCAAAATCCAGCCCCAGGGGAGTACCCACATCAACGTGGTCTTTTACTTCGAAATCGAAAGTCCGCGGCGTACCCCAACGCAATACCTCGACGTTACCGCTTTCGTCTTTACCGATCGGCACGCTTTCATGGGGAAGATTAGGAATGCCGGAGACAAAGGCGTTGTAGCGTTCCTGCAAATCGGCCAGTTTGACTTCATTCGCCTTCAGCTCGTCGCCGATACCGGCAACTTCGGCGAATACCGCAGAGGCATCTTCACCCTTGCCTTTGAGTACACCAATCTGTTTCGACAGGCTGTTCCGCTTAGCCTGGAGGCCTTCGGTTGCGCCTTGAACTGCCTTGCGCTCGGCTTCCAATGCTTCAAATGTCTGGGTATCCAATTGGACACCACGGGAGGCCAGTCGCTCGGCGACCTGATCGAGATTGCTACGAAGAAGTTGAATATCCAGCATGGGGAGAAAATCCTGTTGAAAGCAATGCCGCACGGGCAAACGCTAATTATAGCGAGCCCCTTTGCCCAGGGCATTGCCCCATCTCAAGCCTCGGTGAAAAAGCATTGCAAAACATTTCCATGCTTGTAGTGCGGGTAATCACTATGGTAATGTGACATATCGCTTATGGAATATCTGGAAACACCTATCTCCTGCCTCCAAACCTCTTGTGCACTGCACCTAAACGCCTTCCCAAGGCGAACCTTGACAGTGCCACATTGAGTAAAAGAGACACGAATCTCATCATGGCGCAGACACGGAACCCGATTGTCATCAGCCCGACCGAGGTGCCGGAGGAGTTCGATGGGGACTTTTTCGAGGCAGGTTTCAGCCGTCTGCGTTCCATATCCCCCAAGGTTTCAAATCCTGATAGTGCTCAGCGCCTGCTCCGTGCCTTGGGCTATTGCCTGCGCCGCCAGCCGACCAACTTGCTGGCGCACATTCAGTACATCAATCTGCTCCGCACCGAGAAAGTTGACGCTCAGCGTGCTTTTGAAGCTACGGCAGCATTGCTCGACATACTAAACGGGCGCGGCGCGGCGCTGCGGGAACGGGTTCTTGGCCAAGTTTTTCCCTTGCTGAACGAAGGTCAGCAAGGAGTCCTGCAGGCAGCATCCTTGCCCAAAGAAGAAGTACTCCCATCGGACGAACCGACAGAGCTGTCCATCGTCATTCCCTTCGATCACCACACCGCGGCAGAAACGGACCCGGTGAGTTACGCCGATGAGTTGCTCTGCCTCGGCGACTATGTCGAAGCGATGGCAGTACTTGAAAAAGCCTTGGCAAAATCTCCGGATAGCGCCGCTATCGCAGAGCCGCTGCAAGTCATCTATCGCAGTGCCCGCGACAGGGATGCCTATGACCGCTCCCGTACAACCGTGCTAGCCGCAGCACCACAAGCGGTCAATCTCTGGCCGGAAGCCGATATATTTTTCGGAGGCCGCTAACTACCACCATGCCTCTGCGCAGCACAACGATTCTGGTTGACGTCATCGCCAACAATCCAAGATCCCGCAACACCCTGGAATTTGCAATCGGTCGTCATGGCAAAGGAAAGATGGATGTGGGGCACGGTACTGATGCTCAGCTTGCCGTTGTCGATTGTGATGGACCTCAGGCCAAGATAGCGCTGCAACAGTACTACCTGCGCTACCCGCAACGACCTGTCGTGCTGTTGCTGTCTTCGGAAACCGAGTATGGAAACTACGTCGACAGCACTATGGCTTTGCATGCCGAAGTTGTCATCAAACCGGTCAAGCTCGACAACATGATCGAAGCCATTGAGCGGGGTGCCAACAAAGCGAACACCCCCGTCCAGGCACCCGCTGCAAGTACTGCCTTGGTGCCGGCGGCCACCCAATTGGTGGACTTTTTCGAGAAAACCGTTGCTCTACCCGGTGGGTTCGGCGGCATGATGGCGGCCGAACGAAGCGATGGAGACAAGAACTCCACGACTCTGACGGCACTGGAGCGACTGCAGCAACGCATTGGCTCCTTTCTTGACCCTATGGCACCGGCTCCGCACGCGGCAGGGGATATCGACCTCAACGATGCAGCAGCCAATGAACTCCATCGGCTCAGGGCAGGAAAGCTGCTACTGGGGCACTTGAAGAATGCTTTACAGAAAAATTCGATCACAAATGTGCCGCTGATCGGCTACCACCAAGAGCAAGCACTGTTTCGCTGGCTACCGGAAAGAAAGTGTTTCGAACTTCTCATCGATGAGAACTCCCTTCTTTCCCTAGCCACTCAGGAAATTCAAGAAGAACAATTTTCCCTACAGCCGGACCAGACCACGCCTCCCGCCGCGACACGGATATTCAGTCGCGAGGGATTTTTGTGGCGCCTGGCTTTGCTCACCTACCGCGGGATGATTCCAGAAGAAACCAATCCCAATGAGCGGGTGTACCTGTTGCATTGGCCAAACATGACCCGCCTTGACCCGGTTCCGGACGGACTGCGCATTGCAGCCCTATGGAATCGCATGCCGGTGGACCTCGCTTATACCGCTCGTGTGCTACGTATTCCCCAGCGTCATGTCTTCCTGTTTTACGCAGCCGCCAGCACCATCGGTTTGGCAGGGCCTGCGCGGCGGGCAAGCAATTACCTGTTTGAACCAGATTTGCAGCAGGAAATCATGCCCCACACCATTCTGTCCCGACTGGCAGGTCATTTTGCCGATGGCGCCCGCCCGCTGGATGACAAGGCAGAAGAAACGTCATGATTGCGCATCTGCCCGTTGGCCTGCAGCTGGAGGAATACCGGATCGAGAAAGTCCTCGGCTCCGGTGCTTTTGGCGTGACCTACAAGGGGCTCGACACCAATCTCAGTCTTGAAGTTGCCATCAAGGAATTCTTTCCCGAGTCCATTGCGGAACGTAACAGCAATGGTCATGTGGTACTGCGGGCTGGCGGAGATGTTGATCTTTATGCCTGGTGCCGGGAGCGTTTTCTTGATGAAGCAAAAACCCTGGCCCAGTTCCGCCACCCCAACATCGTCCGGGTTAACCGATACTTCCAGACCAACGGCACAGCCTATTTCGTCATGGACTTCGAAGAGGGGAAATCTCTTCAGGAAGTGCTGAAAGAAAGCGGCGGCCTCCTGTCGGAAGAACAGGTCAAGGCTATTTTCAAGCAAGTGCTTGAAGGGCTTGCCCAGGTCCATCAACGCAAATACCTGCACCGGGACATCAAGCCCGGCAATATCTACATTCGCAACAACGGTACCGCTGCATTGCTGGACTTTGGTGCTGCCCGGTTGGAAATGTCCGGTAGCGAAAAAGATTACGTCAGCATGCTGACCCCCGGTTACGCCCCGCTGGAGCAATACATTTCCGATGGCCGACAAGGCCCCTGGTCGGACCTTTACGCCATCGGTGCGACCATGCATCGCTGTCTGACGGGAAAAGCGCCCATCGCATCGATGGAACGCCGCAAACGTATCACCGCCGGGCACGCGGACCCCTATCATCCGGTTACTCAGCGTCTGGGCCAGGACAACAAGCCCTCACCGCTGCTCGATAGCATCGACTGGATGTTGTCCCTTGATACCGCCGCCAGACCTCAGTCGGTCGAGCAGGTCATGGAGGCCCTGGAGGGAAGGCGGTCACCGCCCACTTCAAGCACCGCCGGCTTTGTTTATCAGCCTCGCCAGGCCGTCCGCTCCTACAAAATACTGATTGCCGGGCCGGTGGGCGTGGGCAAGACTACGGCCATCAACACGCTTTCCGACTCCGGTGTTCTGACCACGGAGCAACGGGCTTCCGATGTGGTGCAAAGCCGCAAAAGCCAGACCACGGTTGCCATGGACTACGGCACCCTGACCGTCTCCGAAAACGAACGAGTTCACCTCTATGGCATTCCCGGCCAGGAGCGTTTCGATTTCATGTGGGACATTCTGCAAAAAGGCGCCATCGGCCTTTTGTTGCTGGTGGATAACAGCCGGACCACGCCCCTGAACGATCTGGAATTTTTTCTCAAATCCTTTTCACACCTGATTGAAAACACAGCCTTAGTCATTGGCATCAACCGTACCGACACGCATCCGCAACCCAGCCTGGAGGACTACCAGCGTTTCCTCAGGGAACGCATGGGAGATCGAGCAAGCAATCCACCACCAGTGATGGAAATTGACCCACGTAGCCGCGAGGATATGGAGATTATGGTGTTATCCCTTCTTTATCTGATCGACCCTGGCCTGGAACCTGACCATGAATGACTATTCACTGTCAGAGAACGTTTATCTGACGCCTACCCCTCGCGGCGCTTACTACGCCGTTGCCGGACCGGAGCCGGAGCCGGCGCGGGCGGTGCTGCAGGGACTGATGTCCCGGGACTGCACCCGCAAAACCTCCATGGAAGACCTCAAGGTCTGGACCAAGGAGACGGACAACCTGGCCCTGCTCTACCGCATGGAGCGTATCAACTGGGTTGCGGGACAACCGGAACCCCTTGAGCTGGGTGCGCGCAACCTGGAAACCGACATGCCTGCGCTGTTGGCGCAGCTTTCCGCCGAAGGCCGCGCCTTGCTGGCCGACACCCACGGTTTCCCTCTCGCCCAGGCCGGCTTTCCCCATGAACTGGCCGAAGAACTGGCCTTGTTCGGTGCCGAAATTGCGGGCCTGCAAAACAAATACAGTTCCATGATTCGGGGCAACCTGCGCCTGGCGTCACCTGCCCTAGGGCTAGTGGATGTTGCCGGCAACAGTCAGCTTGGTGCTTGGCCCCTCTATGTCGGCTCACAACAATTCATGCTGCTCATCGAGGGCATGCCGATGTTTGACCGCCCTGCAT
Organism: Rhodocyclaceae bacterium; assembly: GCA_036504515.1. Classification (GTDB taxonomy): domain Bacteria; phylum Pseudomonadota; class Gammaproteobacteria; order Burkholderiales; family Rhodocyclaceae; genus AWTP1-18. Next base: position 60,284 of record DASXVA010000007.1, on the reverse strand, counting down.
TCATGCAGGTCGTGTGGTCACTGTGCTGGCGCTACGGTAATTGAACATGCCAGCACATCTACAGAAAATCACCTTTGGAGTCATAACAAATGCGTGAAGAAATGATTGCTTCCATTTTGAGCGACCTGAATTCAAGTTCAGGCGACATTGAGGCCTCGGCGGTCATCTCCACCGACGGACTGATCATTTCCAGCATGCTGCCCGCCCATATGGACGAGGATCGCGTCGGCGCCATGAATGCCGCCATGCTGACCCTGGGCGACCGCAGTGCGCAGGAGCTGGGACGAGGCGAACTCGAACAGGTCATGGTCAAGGGAGCCAAAGGCTTCATCCTCATGACCTACGCCGGCGATCAGGCGGTCCTGTCCGTGATCACCAAGGCCAGTGCCAAACTGGGCCTGATCTTCCTCGACGCGAAACGCGCCGCCGACAACATTGCCAAGCTGCTCTGAGCAACCCATTGGAGGATGCAGACATGCGTGACATGACGCCAGAAGATTTGCAGGGACGACCGGGGCAGGAATACACCCTGAACTATTTTGACGGCTTCAGCCGGCGTATCTGGGTAGTGGACGAAGAAGTCCCGTTCCCGGAAGGCAAACTCATCGTTTCCCGTACAGACCCGAGCGGGGTCATCACCCAGGCCAACCAGGCCTTCATTGATATGTCGGGGTTTTCTGCCGAGGAACTGATCGGTCAGCAGCACTACATCCTGCGCCATCCCGACATGCCAACGGTTGCCTTCAAGGGGCTCTGGGACACCATCGCCGCCGGTACCAAGTGGCACGGCTACGTCAAAAACCTGCGCAAGGATGGCCGCTACTACTGGGTTTACGCCACCGTCGTTACCAATATCCGTAACGGAAAAGTCGTGGGTTACACCTCGGTACGCCGCAAACCTTCCCGGGCAAAAGTCCTGGAAGCCGAAGCCCTTTATAAAACATTGCGCTAAGCGCATCAGGGAGGAGAGCTTTATGCCCAGACTCTTTACCGTCAGTCCAGACTTCAATATGAAGTACATGTCCGGCTGGTTCATTTTCAATACCTTGCTGCAAAAGGCCCTCGGAGAAGCGATCCATTTCGAGCCCTATGAGGATTTCGATTCCCAACGCAAAGCCATCGAAGCAGACCGCGTGGATATCATCTATGCCAATCCTTACGATGCCAGCATGCTGGTGCGCGAGAAGGGCTTCCTCGCCCTCGCCCGCCCCCGCCTCAAGTCAGACGAAGCCGTAATTGCCGTCCGGGCCGACAGCCCCATCAACGGGGTCGAGGAACTACAGCCCGGCATCCGTGTTGCCACCACTGACGACCCGGACGTGCACATGATGTGCATGATCATGCTGGAGCCAGCGGACCTCAATCGCGACAATGTTCAGTTCATCACCAAGGACAACTATGTCGTGGTGGCCAAGGAACTGCTCAAGAGCCAGGCAGACGTGGGCTTCTTCCTCTCGGAAACCTTTGACGATCTGTCCGAAGTCATTCGCAAACAATTGCGGGTTCTGGTCAAGAGCCAGATTCATGTGGTTCATCACATGTTTCTGATTTCACCTCAACTGGCTTCCCGCAGCGAAGAAATTACCCGGGTGCTGACCAATATGGACAACAGCGATGCCGGCCGCCGCATCCTTTCCGACATCGGCATTCCCGGCTGGGATCCGGTAGACATTGAAGAAGTGGAATTCATGATCGACCTGATGAGCACTCTGGTCGACTAATCCCCTTTCCTTCGCTGAAAGACAAACGGGCGCATGGCCTCAACCATGCGCCCGTTTCATTTGTTATGCCCTGGCAGCTAACTGTTACCTGGCGCACCAACAAGCGGACACTTCTACCAGCACAATCAAGACTGATAGCGTGGAAAGCTGCAATTTTTCTGAGGGAAACAGGCTAAGACCATGAATACAAACAGCCATTAAAAAATTACTTATTCCTTGAATTTAAATAATAAACGTCAATACTTCTTCTAACAAGTAATAAAAAATCGGTGCCTGTTATCTGGCACTTGTCGCGAAGATTCTGAATGAGGAGAACAAAATGCTATCCATAAAAGAGTGTCTCGACTACGTTGATCTCAACGAAGATGAAGTAAAGACCATTGCCCACCATGAGCACATTTCCTTCGATGCTGCTGCGCAGATGGGCTGCGCTTTGGCTCAAGACTGCGCTGGGGAGGAAGTGTTACGGACCATTTTGGAAGATGAGGTGTGCGAGGCTGCTGCAGCCGCTGCCGTTGCGGCTGGAGAAGAAGAGGAACTACGCCTCGCCGAGCGGGCCTTTTTCCATTTCGCCACCCACCATCCAGCTGCGGACTAATACTCAGGCCCGGTAGCCCATCAGGCTACCTTTTGCGGGCCTTTGCTGCGGCCGCATCCAGTTCCCGCAGATGGGCCAGTTTGTCCGCTATTTTTTGCTCCAGTCCTCGGGGCGTGGGCTCGTACCAGCTCATGGAGGACATCCCCTCGGGAAGATATTCCTCACCTGCCGCATAGGCCTCGGGCTCATCGTGGGCGTAGCGGTACTCCCGGCCATACCCTAGCTGCTTCATCAACTTTGTCGGCGCATTGCGCAAATGCTCCGGTACCGGACGTGATTTGTCTTTGCTGATGAAGGCACGAACCGCGTTATAGGCCATATAGGCAGCGTTGGACTTGGGCGCCACGGCCAGATACAACACCGCTTCCGCCAGGGCCAGTTCCCCTTCCGGCGAGCCAAGCCGCTCATAGGTTTCGACGGCATCCAGGGTCAACCGCAGCGCGCGGGGATCGGCCAGGCCGATGTCTTCGCTGGCCATGCGGATCAGGCGACGGCCCATGTAAAGCGGATCGGCACCGCCGTCCAGCATGCGCACCAACCAGTAAAGAGCGGCATCGGGATTGGAGCCCCGCACGGATTTATGCAATGCAGAAATCTGGTCGTAGAAAGCATCGCCACCCTTGTCGAAACGGCGCATGTCCCGCGCCATGGCCGACTCCAGAAAGTCGACATCAATCCGGCTGACCTGGGCAGTGTGGGCAGCCGTGCGCATTTGCTCCAGAACGTTGAGCAAACGTCGGGCATCGCCATCGGCATAGCCGATCAAACGATCCCGGGCATCGTCGTCAAACGCGATATCGGCAAAAGCCTGTTCCTGAGCACGGCTGAAGAGTTGCCGTAGCTCATCTTCTGTCAGACTTTTCAGCACATAAACCGCCGCCCGGGACAGCAAAGCGGAATTCACCTCGAAGGAAGGATTCTCCGTAGTCGCCCCGATGAAAGTGACGGTGCCGTTCTCGACGTAGGGCAGAAAGGCATCCTGCTGGGACTTGTTGAAGCGATGCACCTCATCCACAAACAGCAGGGTGCGGCGACCATGCTGAGCCAAGGTCAGCTCGGCTTTCTGCATGGCCTCACGAATATCCTTCACCCCGGAAAAAACCGCCGACAGGGCAATGAACTCGGCATCAAAAGCATCCGCCGTCAGGCGCGCCAGGGTAGTTTTCCCCACCCCCGGCGGCCCCCACAGAATCATGGAATGGGGCGTTCTCGACTCGAAGGCCAGACGCAAAGGTTTTCCCGGGCCGAGCAGATGTTGCTGGCCAATAACTTCATCCAGATGCTTTGGCCGCAGCAGTTCGGCCAGAGGGGCATGGGCAGGAGTGTTCTGGGAAAACAGATCAGTCACGGCAGATATTCAGGCAAAGATGCCGCCGATTACTCGCCGACCACATCCGCCCCCTTGGGCGGCGTGAAATGGAACAGGTTGGCGTTCAAGGCCGGGTTCATCTGGAAGCGGGTAAAGCGCAGCACCGTGGTCTGACCGAAGTTGTCGTGGATTTCCATGGTTTGCGGTACGTTCGCGACCAGCCCAATGCGGACCCGCTGGAAGGAGGCGTCCTGGGCCTTGGGCGTGGCATCCACGTACTCCACGCCGTTTTCGCTACCGGAATCTTTCAGATCGAAGTTCTTGTCCAGTCCGTCGCCAGCCAACAAAGCGGCGGGGCTGGAACCCAGGGCCTTGCCCAACTTGCGTACGGTGACCTGATTCAAGTCGGGATCGAAACTCCAGAACTTGTCGCCATCGCTGACCAGAGTTTGAGGATAGGGCTTGTCGTAAATCCAGCGAAACTTGCCGGGCCGCTGCAGGGCAAAGCTGCCGGAAGATTGCTGCGGCTTGCGTCCTGACTTGGCAGTGACCACTTGGGCAAAGCTGCCTTGGGCCGTATGGGCGCCAGCGAGAAAGGCGTTGAGTTGTTCCAAACCGGAGGCTTGGGCGCAGGCCGCACCCAACAGGGCGGCGGCAGCGATAAAAGTTCGAATCATCATGGGGCCAATTATCCCCCAAAGATGAATGCTCTTGCCCGGTAAGCCCTACTCGGACTTTTCCGGCACCAAGACCTCTCGGCTCCCAGCTCCATTCATGGAAGACACCAGACCGGCATGTTCCATGGCCTCAATCAGCCGGGCTGCACGGTTGTAACCAATCCGTAAATGCCGCTGAACCAGGGAAATGGAAGGTCGCCGGGTTTTAAGCACCACTTCGACCGCCTGATCGTACATGGGGTCGGCCTCGGCATCGCCACCGGCTTCCCCTCCGCTACCGCCGTCACTATCGGCGGCTGGAGCAGAAAGGATGTCGTCGATGTATTCGGGCGGTGCCACTTTGCGTAGGTGATCCACCACGTGATGCACTTCTTCATCGGCCACAAAAGCGCCGTGAACCCGGGTTGGCAGGCCGGTACCGGGGGCCAGATAAAGCATGTCCCCCTGGCCCAGCAAGGCTTCTGCGCCCATTTGGTCGAGGATGGTGCGGGAGTCGATCTTGCTGCTGACCTGGAAGGCAATCCGGGTGGGAATGTTGGCCTTGATCAAGCCGGTGATGACATCGACGCTGGGACGCTGGGTCGCCAGAATCAAGTGAATGCCGGAGGCCCGCGCCTTCTGGGCCAATCGGGCAATCAGTTCTTCGACCTTTTTGCCCACTACCATCATCAGATCGGCCAGCTCGTCGATCACCACCACCACGTAGGGCAGTGTTTTCAGGGGTTCCGGCGATTCGGGTACCAGGGGGAAAGGGTTGGGAATATGTTCGCCAGCCTTTTCCGCATCCCGAATCTTGGCGTTGAAACCGGCCAGATTCCGTACCCCCAGGGCCGACATCAGCTTGTAACGCTTTTCCATTTCGCCGACACACCAGTTCAAGGCGTTGGCGGCCTTGTTCATGTCGGTCACCACCGGCGCCAGCAGATGGGGAATGCCTTCGTAGATGGACAGCTCCAGCATCTTGGGGTCCACCATGATCAGCCGCACATCCTTGGGCTCGGACTTGTAGAGCAGCGACAGGATCATGGCGTTGATCCCCACCGACTTGCCGGAACCTGTTGTACCGGCCACCAGCAAATGGGGCATCTTGGCCAGATCGGTCACCACCGGCTGACCGGAAATGTCTTTACCCAGAGCCATGGCCAGGGGCGAACTCATGTTGTTGTAGGCCTTGGAACCGATGATTTCCTTGAGGCGCACCGTCTGCCGTTTGGCGTTGGGCAACTCCAGGGCCATGCAGGACTTGCCAGGCACCGTTTCCACAACCCGGATACTGACCAGAGAGAGGGAGCGGGCCAGATCCTTGGCCAGATTGACGATCTGGCTACCCTTGACGCCCGTGGCCGGATCGATTTCGTAGCGAGTCACCACCGGGCCGGGATTGGCGGAGAGCACCTTGACCGTCACACCAAAGTCCGCCAACTTGCGTTCAATCAGGCGGGAAGTGAATTCCAGCGTTTCCGCTGCAGGCATGTCGTCGGGGTTGTGGGTCGGATCATCTAACAAATGCAGGGGCGGCAAAGCTTCCCCCGGCGCATCGTAGAACAGGGGCGTCTGGCGTTCCTTCTCGGCCCGGGCCACAGCTTTGGGCGCCACCGGCACCTCGACTTCCAGTTGCTCGATCTTGATGGCAACGGGGGGGCTTTCTTCGATCTTCTTTCGTTCCACTTCCACCACGGCTTCGCGCTTTTCGGCAACGACCTTGCCGTAACGACGATCCTGCCGGGTTTGCAGGAATTGTTTGCCGCCAAACCAAGCCCGTTCCAATCCGTAGCCCACTCGTTCAGACAGGGCAATCCAGGACAAACCGGTAAAGACAGAAAGGCCCACCGCAATCAAGGCCAGCAAAATCAGGGTGCCGCCATGAAAACCCAGATACTGGGCAACAAGCCGACTGACCTCATATCCCAGAAGCCCGCCCGGTGACTGGGGCAAGGGGCTGGATACGCTCCAAAACCGCATGGCTTCCATGCCAGAACTGGAAAGCAACAAAATGGCAAAACCAATGGCGGCGATCAGAAAGGGGCGGCGGTCCGTCGTCAGCAAGCCTTCCAGGCGGCGATAGCCCCAAGCCACCAAAAACAGCAGAAAGAGAACCACCCACCAAGCCGAAAACCCGAGGAAATACAGCAGGAAGTCTGCCAGCCAAGCTCCCAGGCGACCTCCCGGATTTGCGATTTTTTCCACTTGCACGGCGTGGGACCAGCCCGGGTCACCCGCGCTGAACCCGCCGAGCACCAGCGCGATGTAACCGCCAAGGGCAGCCAGCATCAACCAGCGGGCCTCGTTCATCAGAGCAACGATTTTTTCGGGCAAGGGTTGCGCCGCTTCAGGGCGCCGGGAAGGCAGAACGGCCATAGGAACACCAATACACTGGGGGTTAGTATTGATTATTGACCTGCACTGCCCGAATTAAGGCTGAAACAAGGGGGGGATAAAAAGCCTTTTTCCGGCCAGAAGTCGGGACTTGTGCCGAAACTTTCCGGCAAGGACGGCTAAGCGTCTCGTTTACTGGCCGAATTCCCCGTGCAAGACGATGCCGTTGGCGTCCTCTTCCAGCAAGCCCTGGCCCCGCAGGTCGGTCATGACACGGCTGACCATTTCCCGGGAGGCGCCGATCATCTTGGCAATATCCTGCTTGGTCATCTTTTTACGAATGACGCGCTTGCCATCTTCTTCTTCGGACAAATCCAGCAACAATCTGGCAACGCGACCAAAAACATCCATCAGGGCCAAGCTTTCAATCTTGCGATCCGCCTGCCGCAACCGCTGGGCCAAGCCACGCATGATGTACAAGGAAACATCAAAGTTATCCAGCAGACAGGTCTGGAAGTCGGCCTTGCTGATGGTCACCAAGTCACTGCTGTGGGTCGCGGTAATCGTGGCGGAGCGGGGATTGTCGTCCAGCACGCCCATTTCCCCGAACAATTCGCCCGGGCCAAGGATCGACAGGATCACTTCGCGGCCTTCATCGTCGGACACCGAAACCTTCAGGTGACCATTCACGACAAAGTAGATGTTGTCGGTGCGGTCTCCTTCACGAACCACTACGGTCCCCCTGGGCGCATGGCGTAATGCGGCCACCTTGGCAACAGGAACAAGCCTCCCATCATCCAAGGTATCGAAGATGGGCAAGGCGCGAAGAACAGTGGTCGAAACAGCCATAGCTGATAGTCCGGGTTAATAAGAGGGGTTGAAATGGCTTATGAGGCCCGCAAGTATAATGCCCAACATATCAACAGTAGGTGAGATCAAACATGTCCGCAACCACCCGTCATTCCCGTCTTCTGATTCTGGGTTCCGGTCCTGCCGGTTACACCGCAGCTGTTTACGCTGCCCGGGCCAACCTTAATCCCGTCCTGGTAACGGGTCTGGCCCAGGGTGGTCAGCTGATGACGACCACCGAAGTGGACAACTGGCCTGCTGATGCCGACGGCGTTCAAGGCCCGGAATTGATGGCCCGCTTTCAAAAGCATGCCGAACGTTTCAACACAGAAATCATCTTCGATCACATCCATACCGCCAAGCTGACGGAAAAACCGATCCGCCTGATTGGTGATGCTGGTGAATACACCTGCGACGCCTTGATTATCGCTACCGGTGCTTCTGCCCAGTATCTGGGCCTGCCTTCCGAAGAAACCTTCGCTGGCAAGGGCGTTTCTGCCTGCGCAACCTGCGATGGATTCTTCTACCGCAACCAACCCGTGGCGGTTATCGGTGGCGGCAACACGGCTGTTGAAGAAGCCCTCTACCTAGCCAACATCGCCAGCCACGTGACCGTGGTCCATCGCCGCGACAAGTTCCGTAGCGAAAAAATTCTGCAGGACAAGTTGTTCGAAAAGGAAAAAGCCGGCAAGGTCACCATCAAATGGAACACCACCCTGGATGAAGTGCTGGGCGACAAGAGCGGCGTTACCGGCATGCGCGTCAAGAGCGCCCAGACCGGTGCAACGGAAGACATTTCGGTGCAGGGCGTATTTATCGCCATCGGCCACAAGCCGAATACGGATCTCTTCACCGGCCAACTCGACATGGACAATGGCTACATTGTGACCAAGAGCGGCAACAGCGGTAATGCCACAGCCACCAGCATTCCCGGCATCTTTGCTGCGGGTGACGTTCAGGACCAGATTTACAAGCAGGCCATCACCAGTGCAGCCACGGGCTGCCAGGCTGCACTGGATGCCGAACGGTATCTGGATGCGCTGGATCACTGATCCACTGCCCCATCCGCTGACCCAAGAGTCACACGATGAAAAAACGGCGCGAGCCCCCGGTTGAAGCCGAGGCTCGCGCCATTTTTCTTTCTGCCGTAGCTGACGCCACCCCGATTTCCCATGACCGGGTTCTCCAGGAGGCCGTACCGCCCCTGCCTATCCCTCGCCAGCGCCAGCTGGATGAACACGCGGCTTTGCAGGAGTCGCTCCATGGCCCGGCTTTGCTTGACCTTCATTTGGAAGGCGGCGATGAAGCTGCCTGGCTGCGCGCAGGACTGGCCAGGAGCATCCTGCGGGATCTGCGTCGGGGTCGCTGGGTGGTACAAGATCACCTCGACCTGCACGGCAGCAATCGGGAAGAGGCGCGCCAGCTGGTTACCGAGTTTCTTGCCAATGCCATGTTCCGGGGACTGCGCTGTCTGCGCATCGTCCACGGCAAAGGTTTAGGGTCCCCCGGACGAGAGCCCATATTGAAAAAACTGGTGCTGGGCTGGTTGAGCCAACGTAGCGAAGTGCTGGCGTTCTGTCAGGCCCGGGCTGCTGAAGGCGGGGCCGGAGCCGTTGTGATCTTGCTCAAATCGGCCAAATAAAAACGGCACGCTCTCTGGCGTGCCGTATCTGGTTTAGCGCGTTGCTGCTTAGATTGCGGATTCGTTCAGTTCGCCAGTGCGGATACGAACGACTTGTTCCACATTCATCACAAAAATCTTGCCATCACCAATCTTGCCGGTGCGGGAAGCTTTGACGATTCCTTCGATGGCCGCATCGACAGAAGCGTCGGCGACAACGACTTCAACTTTGATCTTGGGCAGGAAGTCCACCACATACTCGGCACCGCGATAAAGCTCGGTATGGCCTTTTTGACGGCCAAAGCCCTTCACTTCGGTCACGGTCAGACCGGTCACACCAACCTCGGACAGGGCTTCACGAACTTCGTCGAGTTTGAAGGGTTTGATGATCGCTTCGATTTTCTTCATATCCAGTTCCTTTTTTCTTCTGGTTGGCCGATCAGTATTCGTCCTGATAGCGGGATGTTATCGGATAACGCCAATCCTTGCCGAATCCACGGCGGGAGATACGGATACCGACCGGTGACTGACGACGCTTGTATTCATTGCGCTTGAGCATTCCCACCACGCGCCGGACCACCGATTCCTCATGGCCCTGCTCGATAATCTGGCGAGGACTCAAATCGTTTTCCATATACCCCTGGATGATGGCATCCAGCACTTCATAGGGCGGCAGCGTGTCCTGGTCGGTCTGGTCCGGCTTCAGTTCTGCTGAAGGAGGCCTGACGATAATGTTTTCAGGGATCACCGGTGAAATGCTGTTGCGATAGCGGCATAACCGGTACACAAAGGTTTTGAAAACATCCTTGATCACGGCAAAGCCCCCCGCCATGTCGCCATAAAGCGTAGCGTAACCGACAGCCATTTCACTCTTGTTTCCCGTCGTCAGCACAATACTGCCGGTCCGGTTGGAGAGCGCCATCAAGACCATGCCCCGAATCCGGGCCTGGATGTTTTCCGGAGTGGTATCTGTCCAAGCGGTAGGTGGCAATCCGGCAAACAGTGGTTCGAGCAGAGTGCTGTAGGTATCCATGGCCGGGCCAATGGGGATTTCGTCGTAACGCACCCCCAGGGCATGCACCATGGCCCGGGAATCGTCCAGGCTCATCTGGGCGGTATAGGGCGAAGGCATCATCACCGCCCGCACTTTGTCCGCCCCCAGCGCATCAACGGCAATAGCCAGGGTCAGGGCCGAGTCGATACCGCCAGACAGGCCGATGATGGCACCGGGAAAACCGTTCTTGCCAAGGTAATCCTTTACCCCCAACTTGAGAGCTTCATAGACTTGCGCCTCGATGGTGTCGGCAACGGCCAGGGGGCCGGGCAGAATTTTCCCATCCTGAAAGTCCACGACTTCCAGTACCTCCCGGAAAGCCGGTAGCTGGTGTGTCAAACGATGCTGTCCATCCAGCACACAGGATGCACCATCAAAAACAAGCTCGTCCTGCCCGCCAACCAGATTGGCATAAATCACCGGCATCCCGGTGGCTCGAATACGCTGATTGAGTACGCCGTAGCGCTCCTCCTGCTTGTGCATATGGAAGGGCGATGCATTGAGTGCCAACAGCAGTTTGGCCCCGGCATGATGGGCGGCTTCTGCCGCCCCACTTTCCCACACGTCGGCACAGATATTGATCCCGCAGGGCACACCTTTCACATCCACAACACAGGCTTCCGTACCGGACGCAAAGTAGCGCTCCTCATCGAAAACCTCGTAGTTGGGCAGGCGATGTTTGCGGTAGCTAGCTTCCACCTTACCGTCCCTGAGCAAGGAGGCGCTGTTGTAGCGGGCACCGTCAAATTCAGCGGGATGTCCAATGATGGCGGGCAATGGCAAAGCTGCCGCCAGTGCTTTCAGATGGCGATCGCAACTCCGATAAAAGTCCGGCCTGAGTAACAGATCTTCCGGGGGGTATCCGCACAGCGCCAGCTCAGGCGTCAGCAGTAAATCGGCGCCCTCTTCCAGGGCTTTTCGGGCGAAATCGAGGATTCGAGCGGCATTGGCTTCCAGATCCCCCACGGTGCAGTTGATCTGGGCTATGGCGATGCGTAGTGTGGTCATGGGCGAAATAATACCCTTTGCGTTGCTTGTGACGGCCAGAAACGAAACGGCCCGCCGATGTTCGGGCGGGCCGTCTGATCCACAAGGGCTTGCCTTTAGAAAGCGGGCTTGTCCTTGGATTTGTTGAAAGCTTCCACGCCGCTCGTGATTTCCTTCTTGGCGTCTTCGATATCGCCCCAACCTTGAACCTTGACAAACTTGCCCGGCTCCAGGTCTTTGTAATGTTCAAAGAAGTGGGAAATCTGATCCAGCAGCAGCTGGGGCAGGTCGGCAGTGCTCTTTACATTGCGGTACAGGGGAGTCAGCTTGTCGACAGGTACGGCCAGCAATTTGGCGTCTTCACCGGCCTCGTCCACCATTTTCAGCATGCCGACAGGACGGCAACGCACGACCACGCCGGGGGGCAGGGCAAACTGGCTGACAACCAGCACATCCACGGGGTCACCATCACCAGCGATGGTGTGGGGAATGTAACCATAGTTACAGGGATAGTGCATGGCAGTGGACATGAAACGATCCACGAAAACGGCGCCAGAATCCTTGTCCACTTCGTACTTAATGGGGTCGGAATTCATGGGGATTTCAATGACCACGTTGAAATCGTTGGGTAAATCCTTGCCAGAAGGCACTTTTCCAAGACCCACGGTTATCTCCTCCGTAAAAAAGGTTAATTATAAAGGATTCACCCTTACCGCCGAATGACACGGACCAGGCAAATTTTTTGCGTAGGTGCTTGACAGCTTGCATCGAATTACATGAGAATGATTCTCGTTAGCTAAAGAGAAGAGTTCTCAAAACTGCGGAGCAGGAAGCCATGAACGCTGAATCGAATGCACAAAATCCGAGTCCGGTCCTGGGCAAAGCAGGGGATATGGGTAGCCCAACCTTGCCGAGCCACGAAATCCTCAAGGGCCACACCGAGGTTCGTATCACCCATAGCGGTTGTGTTTACTCCCTGCGGGTTACCCGCCAGGGAAAATTGATTCTCACCAAGTGAGGTAGCTGCCATGTACGTCTGCGTCTGCAAGGCTTTAACGGAAAAGGATGTCCATTCAGCGGTCGCTGAGGGCTGCAATTCTGTTCGGGAACTCAAACGCCGCCTCGGGCTTGGCTCGGAATGCGGTCGCTGCGCAGCCTGCGCCAAGGGCATGATTCAGGAAGCCAATGGCGGGGTCGGCTGCGGCAAACATGCCCACACGCAATTGACCACCATTATCTGATTGGCAGCAACAGAACAGCACAGAACAAGTAGTAACGAACACCCCCGGACCAGCCAGCCGCCCCAGCGCAAGCCAGCCACGTCCTCTAGCGATTCACCTTAGAGGCAATCATGGCAATTGGCACCAATTCAGCCCAATCAGGGCTACAAGAACAAACCAGCAGAACTCTACCGGTACAGGTCATGGCCGCAATCCGTCGTCCTGCACAGGGTGCGACGCACTGACGCACCCCGCATAATCTCCATAGACAGCCCCTACAATTGCCTTCCTGACTCTGGCACCCGTTCAATGCTTGCCCCCGCACCCATGTCCCTCACCTCAATAGTGCTGTTCCACAACCCTGTCCCCCTTGTCCAAAGTCGACAATTGGCAGGAAGTTATGGCCTGGGTGTCGGAATCGCGACAAGAAAACCATCGGGAGTGCCCGCGTGATGGCCCCCTTCGAGCCCCTCTCCTTCCAGATTGCTGCCCAACGTACAGTGACGGCTCCCGTCGGCAACCCCTGGCCGGGCAGATTGCCCTGGATCGCCCTTGCCGTCCTTCTCCACGGCGCACTGCTGATTCTGCTCGCCTTGGTCCCCATGCCGGAACCGGTTCAGGTCCCCACGCCTTTCGCCGTAGAAATCCTCTCGGCAACGCCCCAAGAAAAGGTGGAAACCCCAAAACCCAAACCCGTGGTGGTAAAGCGCCCGGCACCGACGCCGCCGATTCCCGTCAGTAAAACACCGGCCCCCGCGGCCCTCACCACCCAGGCACAGCCAACACCGCCTGCCGCTGAAGCACCCGCCGCCAAAACCAGTAACGACGCTGCGCCGGCAGCCGCCCAAGCCGTTGTCCAACCCCGCTTCGATGCGGCTTACCTGAACAACCCGGCCCCCACCTATCCGCCCCTGTCGCGCCGGATGGGAGAAACCGGTCGCGTCTTCCTGCGGGTTCACGTCCAGCCCAGCGGCTCACCGGACCAAGTTGAAATTCGTACCAGTTCCGGCTTTCCCCGTCTCGACAATGCCGCTCAGGAAGCCGTCAAACGTTGGCGCTTTGTTCCGGCCAAGCAAGGCAGCGAACTGGTCGCGGCCTGGGTTGTCGTCCCTATTTCATTCAGTTTGGAGAATTAACCATGTCCTACGGCTTCGATTTCGGCAGTTTCTGGGCCCAGGGTGACTTTGTCGCCCATGCAGTGGCCCTGCTGCTGGCTATCCTTTCCATCGCAAGCTGGACGGTCATTCTGGCCAAGGGCTGGCAGATTTTTAATCTGCGCCGCACCAGTCCCCAGGCCCTGGAAGCCTTCTGGGATGCCACCTCAATCAACGACGCCGTCCGTACCATCGAAAAGGCCCAGCCCTTCGCCCTGCTGGCGCGCTGGGGTACTGAAGCCGTTGCCCACTACGGCAGCCACGCCCAGGATGAAGCGCACCTCGACGCCCACCTGTCCGTCAGCGAACTGGTTACGCGTGCCCTGCGTCAGGGCATCACCCGGGCCGGCAGCCAGCTCGAAAGCGGCCTCACCTTCCTGGCCTCCGTCGGCTCCACCGCCCCCTTCATCGGCCTGTTCGGTACCGTCTGGGGCATTTACCACGCCCTGGCCCGCATCGGCGCCACCGGTCAGGCCAGTCTGGACAAGGTCGCCGGCCCCGTGGGTGAAGCCCTGATCATGACCGCCGCCGGCCTCTTCGTCGCCATCCCCGCCGTGCTCGCCTACAACGCCTTTACCCGCGCCCTGCGGGTGATCAGTGCCGACCTGGACGGCTTCGCCCATGACCTGCACACCTACTTCACCATGGGCGGCCGCAGCCGGCCGGTGTCCAAGGAGTCCTGACCATGTCTTTCGGCAGCTTCGGCGACAACAGCAAACAGCCCATGGCGGAAATCAACATGACGCCCCTGGTGGACGTCATGCTCGTGTTGCTCATCATTTTCATCGTAACCGCCCCCTTGATGAGCCAGTCCCTCAAGGTGGATCTGCCCCAGGTCAAAGCCCAGCCCAACGATGCCAAGCCCGACGTGATCCGTCTCGCCCTGGATGCTGGCGGCAAGCTTTACTGGAATGAAACCCCCGTCGTCGAAGGCAGCCTGCTGGCACGCCTGAGTGAAGCCGGCACCCACACCCCAGCACCGGAAGTTCATCTTTCCGCCGACAAGGAAACCCGCTACCAGCGCGTTGCCGAAGTCATGAGCGCCGCCCGGGAAGCCGGCATCCAGAAACTGGGCTTCATCACCTTGCCCCCCGTCGGTCGTTAAGGCCAACAACAAAGCAGTACTGCAGTCACCGCTTCAGCAGCAATACAGTAACCATGCCGGTGCCCACCCAGGTGGGTCCGGTAAATAAAAAAGTCGTCTAGTCACAAGCCAGCCACCGACAGCTCCTCGAGCCCGAGTCAGGAAGCCAGCCACCAACTGCCATCCAACTCAGGAGATTCGTCATGGCCTATATCAAGTGCCGGAAGCACCCGGCTCGCCTCACCACTGCCCTCAAACCGGCAGCCGCCCTCACCGTTCTCGCCATGGCCGCCCCTTACGCCTTGGCCGAGGACGCGCAACTGCCCGAAGTCAGTGTCAGCAGCAGCGCCTACAAGGTGGATAACGCCGCTTCGACCAAGTACACCGCCCCCCTGGTGGACACCCCCAAGACCGTCACCGTCATTACCGAAGAAGTACTGAAGGAAACCAACGCATCCTCCCTCAAGGAAGCCCTGCGCACCACTCCCGGCATTACCTTCGGCATGGGTGAAGGCGGTTCTCCTGAAGGGGACAACCCCATCATTCGCGGCTTCAACGCCCAAGCCAGCACCTTCATTGACGGGTTGCGGGACCCCAGTTCCCAATCCCGCAACATGTTCGCCGTCGAGCAGATCGACGTCACCAAGGGTGCCGACTCCGCCTTCAGCGGTGGCGGTGCCGTGGGTGGCAGCATCAATCTCACTACCAAGAATGCCAAGCTGGGAAATTTCAGCGAAGCCAGCTTCGGTGTTGGCACCGACAGCTATCTGCGCGGCACGGTGGACCTTAATCGCCAGTTGAATGACAACAGTGCCATTCGCCTCAACCTGCTCAAGGAAAAAGGCGATGTGCCCGGCCGTGATTCGGTCGATTATGACCATCTGGGGGCCAACGTCTCCGCCGCCTTCGGTCTCGGCACAGCGACCCGCGTCACCACCGGCCTCTACCACTACGAGACGGACGACATGCCGGACTACGGCATCCCGTACAACAATCCCGTTGCCAAATACAACACCATCGCAGCGGGTGCTGGTGGTTCCACTACCACCACGCCTCCGACAGTGGCGCCCACCCTCAATGCCACCGCATCGGCCAACGGTGATGGCAGCCCCCTTAGCGTCAATCGCAACAATTTCTATGGTTTGACCGGCCGCGATTTCCGCAAGACCAATGTCGATAGTGGCACGCTGAAGATCGAACACGATCTCAACGACAAATGGGTATTCCGTAACGCAACCCGCTACACGAAGTCCCTCAATGATTACGTGGCGAGCAATCCCGGTGATTCCAATGCCTCCATTGTGACCGGCACCACCCTTCCCCGCAGCGCCAAGAGCCGCCACTCCGTTACGGAAGCCTGGGTTAATGACACGCAGTTGAGCGGTGAATTCCTCACGGGGGCGGTAAAACACAATGTCACCCTCGGCGTCGAACTGACCCGCACGGCAACCGACAGCCGTGGCTACACCGTCACGGGAACATCGAATGCCAGCATCACCAACCCCAATCCCAATGACCCCTGGACCGGCACCGTTACCCGAGCCACCTCCGGTGCGAAAACAACCACCAACACCAGCGGCATGTATGCCTTCGACACACTGACGCTCACCCCGCAATGGTTGCTCAATCTGGGCTTGCGCTACGACACCTTCCGCACCGCCGGGGACAACTACACCACCAACGGTGCCGCGGCCACCGCAGACCTCGTCAGCAACAGTAGTTTCACCAGCTACCAGACCGGCCTGGTGTTCAAGCCGATGGAAAACGGCAGCGTCTATCTCAACTACGCGACTGCTGCGAATCCGTCCGGCGCCACCATGAGTGATGGTTCGGACAATCTTGCCACCACCAACAAGGACCTTGAGCCCGAGAAAGTGAAGAACATTGAGTTGGGTACCAAATGGAATCTGCTCAATAACAAGCTCACCCTGACCGGCGCCATTTTCAATCTCACCAAAACCAACGCCAAGGTCAATCTGGATGCCAACACCGTGTCCACCGTTGGCGAGCAAAAGACGAAGGGGATTGAACTGGGCTTTGCCGGGTCGCTCACGGACAAGTGGCAGGTCTTCGGCGGTTATACGTACATGGACTCCATCCTGTCGAAAACCGGACCCTCCTATTGGAGCTACAACAGCACCAGCGCCGTCTGGACCTACAACGCCAATGCCGATGCTTTGGGCAAGCAATTTCCCAACACGCCCAAGCACAGCTTCAGCCTGTGGTCGTCCTACAAAGTTCAACCGGGCCTGACGCTGGGTGGCGGCGCCTATTACGTCTCCAAGGTCTACGGCAACACCCTCAACACCAAGTGGGTGCCCGATTACTGGCGCTTCGATGCCATGGCCAACTACGAGGTCAGCAAGCAACTGAGCCTGCGCCTCAACATCCAGAACCTGTTCGACAAGACCTACTACGACCGGGCCTACACCACCCACATGGTGAGTGTCGCCCCGGCCCGTCAGGTCACCCTCACCGCCAACTACAAGTTCTAAGCAGCCCTTCCCCGCCCGGTGCTCCGGGCGGGATTGTTCTTATCGGCCCTAGCCATCGCCAAGGAGTCCACTGACCATGATGTTGCATATTCCCGAAGTCCTCAGCGCCGAAACCCTGGCCGAATGCCGCAAGTTGCTGGCCCAGGCCGATTGGGTGGATGGCCTCACCACGGCAGGCGTCCAGGCCTCCCAGGCCAAGCGCAACCGGCAACTGGCCGAAAACTCGCCGGTCCTCGCCCGCCTCCGTGAAATCGTGGTGCCGGCCCTGCGCAACAATCCCCTGTTTTTTTCTGCCGCCTTGCCCCATCGCATCCTGCCCCCCTTCGTCAATCGCTACGAAGACGGCGGCCACTACGGCAACCATATCGACAACGCCATCCGCTATGCCCACGGCAGCAACCAGCCGGTGCGCACCGATGTCTCCACCACCATTTTTTTCTCCGATCCCGACGAATATGAAGGCGGCGACCTGATCGTCGAGGACAGCTACGGCACCCACGAAGCCAAGCTCCCGGCGGGGGATGCCATCGTTTATCCCTCCACCAGCCTGCATCGGGTCGAGCCCGTCACCAAAGGCGTCCGCTTCGCGTCCTTCCTGTGGACCCAGAGCCTGGTCCGCGACGATTGGCGCCGCGCCATGCTGTTCGATCTGGATAACACCATCCAAAACCTGCGCCAGCAAGTGGGCGACAGTGGTGAAGTGGTTGCCCTCACCGGGCATTACCACAAGCTACTGCAGCTCTGGGCCGAGACCTGATCCGCAGCCATGAGCACCACCTCAACGCCCCCCCCTGTCCATGCCCACCAGGCCAGCCAGCGCCGTGCCGGCTGGCTGAAGACCCTGCACCACTGGCACTGGATCAGCGCCGCCATCACCCTGATCGGCCTGCTGCTGTTCTCCATCACCGGCATCACCCTCAACCATGCCGGCGACATCAAGAGCAAACCCCGGGTGGTACAGCGGGAACTGACCTTGCCGGAGTCCTTGCAAGCCTTGCTGGCCCGGCAGAAAGACGAACCCCAGGACGCCGCCTCGCCCACGGCAGCACCACTACCCGCAACAGTTGCCCACTGGTTGTCCGCCGAATTGAATACCGATGTCGCCCGACAAAAGGCCGAATGGTCCGCCGAGGAAATCTACATTCCCCTGCCCCGTCCCGGTGGCGATGCCTGGCTGCGCATCGATCGCAGCAACGGCGCCGTGGAATACGAAGCCACCGACCAGGGCTGGATCGCCTACTTCAACGACCTGCACAAAGGCCGCAACACCGGCGCCGCCTGGGCCTGGTTCATCGACCTGTTCGCTGTCATCTGCCTGCTGTCGTCCCTGACCGGTTTGCTCATCCTGCAATTCCACGCCAGCCAGCGCCCCACCACCTGGCCTCTGGTGGTGCTGGGCCTGGTCGTGCCCCTGTTGCTCACGCTTATTTTCATTCACTAAAAAGGACAAGCCCATGACCCCGACACTCTTCGTCCCCCACACCCGCAGAACCGTTGCCGCGCTGATTGCTGTTTTGAGTCTGATGGCTGCACCGGCCTTCGCCGCCGAACTGAATGTGGACATCGAAATCCCCCGCCTCGACGTGGCCGAATACCACCGCCCCTATCTGGCGGTCTGGATCGAAAAAGCCGATCAGACCGTCGCTGCCAACCTCACCGTGCGCTACAGCCCGAAGAAGAACAACGAAGGCGTGAAGTGGCTCAAGGATCTGCGTCAGTGGTGGCGCCGCAGCGGCCGCGAACTGGAACAGGCGGACCTGGACGGGCTGGCCGGCGCCACCCCTGCCGTGGGCACCCTCAAGCTGCGCTTTACCCCCGGCAAGAATCCCCTCGCCGCCCTTCCTCCCGGCGACTACAAACTGGGCGTAGAAGCCGCCCGGGAATCCGGTGGTCGGGAATTGATCTACGTCCCCTTCCAATGGCCCGTGAAGCAAGCCCGGAAAATCCCCGCCAAGGGCGAGCATGAACTGGGCGCCATCTCCCTCGAACTGAAGCCCTGATCCTTTTTCGCCCCCTCGACCTCACTCTTTTCCAGGAGTACCGCCATGACCCTGCGCCCCCTCAAACTCGCCGCCCTGCTGGCCCTTGGCAGTCTCGGCCTCCACATCGCCCCCGCCGCCGCCCACAATGTTTGGCTGCAACCGTCTTCCACCATTCTGGCCAAGGCCCAGTGGATCACCGTGGACGCCGCGGTTTCCAACGACCTGTTCTTCGTCAACCACATGCCTTTGGCCCTGGACAACCTGGCGGTCACCGCCCCCGACGGCAGCCTGGTCGCGCCGGAAAATGCCCTGCGCGGCAAACTGCGCAGCGTCTTCGACCTCAACCTGAGCCAAGCCGGCACCTATCGCATCGCCGTCCTCAACGGCGGCATCATGGCCAGCTACAAGCTCAACGGTGAAACCAAACGCTGGCGCGGCACGGCGGAAACCTTCGCCAAGGAAGTCCCCGCCGATGCGGAAGAACTCAAGGTCAATGAAAGCGCTGGCCGGGTGGAAACCTTCGTCACCGTCGGCAAGCCCTCCGTCCTCAAGAACATCGGCAAGGGGCTGGAATTACAGGCCGTCGGCAAAAACCACCCCAACGATCTGGTGGCCGGTGAAACCACCGCCTTCCGTCTACTGCTGGATGGCAAGCCCGTCAGCGGTGTAAACGTCAGCCTGATCCGGGGCGGCACGCGCTACCGCAACCAGTTGGGGGAACTCAAGTTCACCACGGACAGCGACGGCAAGTTCAGCATCACCTGGCCCGAAGCCGGTCTCTACTGGCTGGAAGCGGCCACCACCGACAACAAGACCACCGTGCCTGCTGCCAAGGAACGTCGCGCCAGCTATGCCGCGACTCTGGAAGTGCAACCCCAGTAACTGGTTTTGATTGTTTACCATGTTCATCCCCATGCCCCGCCTGCTGGCCGCCGCTGTAGTCCTCCTGGCCTATGGCGCCTTCTGCGCCTACGTGCACTGGCGCAGCCGCTTGCTTCGACAGAAACCGGATGACGGCCTGCCCCTGCCGGGTCAGGCGCCGGTCTGGGTGGTTCATGCCAGCCAGACCGGCTTTGCCCAGTTACTGGCGGAAGAAACGGCCCAGGCCCTGCGCCGGGCAGGCACCACAGTTCATCTGCAATCCCTGGGTGGCCTCAGTCTGAGCCATCTGCAAGGGCTGGCCAGCACCGGCTCACCTCTGCTGTTGCTGGCCAGTACCTGCGGCGAAAACAACAGCCCGGACGAAGCCACCGCCTTTGTGGACCGGGTCATGGCCGCCCCGCCCTCCGTCGCCCTGACCCATCTGCGCTATGGCCTGCTGGCCCTGGGGGACCGCAGCTATGCCAACTTCTGCGGCTTCGGACAACAACTCGATGCCTGGCTGCAAGGGGCTGGCGCTCAGGCCTTGTTTCCCATGATTGAAGTGGACCGGGGCGAGGAAGCCGCCATTGCCCGCTGGCAACACCAGACCCTTGCCCTGGTGGGCAGCCAGGGTCTGGGCGAAGAAAAACTGCTCCCCCCGGAAGCGGAAACCTTTCGCCCCTGGCGGCTGCTCAAGCGGGAGTGGCTCAACGACGGCGGCGATGCGCCCCCCGTGGTTAAGTTGGAACTGGTTCCGGTCGAGGGCGCCTTGCCCCCCTGGGAGGCTGGCGATCTGGCCCTGATACTGCCCCCCACCGCCAGCAGCCCCCTGGTTCAACCCCGCGCCTATTCGATTGCCTCTTTGCCCGTGGAAGGCAGCCTGCAACTGCTGGTTCGCCTGCGGCTTGATGCAGAAGGCCGACCGGGGCTGATCTCGGGCTGGCTCACCCAGGCGCCACCGGGCAGCTTGGTCCCTTTGCGGCTGCGCAGCCATCCGCACTTTCATCTGGGCGACAACGCCCGCCGCCCCCTGATTCTGATCGGCGCCGGCACCGGCATGGCGGGCCTGCGCCCCCTGCTGCTGAGCCGTGCTCTGGCCGGGGAACATCGCAACTGGCTGCTGTTTGGCGAACGCAAGTCGCAGCAGGATTTCCACTACGGCGACGACATCCGCTGCTGGCAAGACGAAGGCTTGCTGACGCGGCTGGATCTGGCTTTCTCCCGGGATCAGGCCGACAAGATTTACGTGCAGGATCGCCTCGCTGCCGCGGCGGACGAACTCCGCCGCTGGCTGGCCGCCGGGGCGGCTATTTACCTTTGCGGCAGCGCCGCCACCCTGGCCCCGGCCATCGACCAGGTGCTCACCGAAACCATCGGTGCCGAGGCCCTGGAAGCGCTGTTGAGCAGCGGCCGTTATCGTCGCGACGTGTATTGAAAGCCCTCTTTGCCCATGACAAATTCCCCACCGCAAAAACTGCCGCCCCTGACTGCCATTCCCCGGGACGTGGTGGCCGCCACCGACTACATTCCCTACGCCCGCCAGCGTCTGGACGATAACGCCTGGGCCTATCTGGCCGGAGCCGCCGCCGATGAACTGACGGATCAGTGGAACCGGGACGCCTTCGACACCCTGCGCCTGCACAGCCGCGTGCTGGGCAATCTGGCCGGCGGCCATACCCGGCGCACACTGTTCGGCCAGGATTTCAGCCATCCCATCCTGCTGGCGCCGGTGGCCTACCAGCGCCTGTTCCATGCCGAAGGAGAAAACGCCACGGCCCTGGCCGCCGCCGTGACGGAGACGGGCCTGATCCTCAGCACCCTGTCGTCCACGCCCCTGGAAGCCGTGGCGAAAATCCAGACCGGGCCGGTCTGGTTTCAGCTCTACCTGCAACCGGATCGGGACTTCAGCCTGTCCTTGCTCCGGCGCGCCGAAGCGGCGGGCTATCAGGCCATCGTCCTCACCGTGGATGCTCCCCTCACCGGCCTGCGCAACCGGGAACAACGGGCCGGCTTCCAGTTGCCAACCGGCATTTCTGCGGTCCATCTGGAGGGCATGCCGCTGCCGCGACCAGTGCAACTGCAGGCGGGGCAAAGCGCCCTCTTCGACGGCCTGCTCGCCGGCGCCCCCAGTTGGCGCGATGTGGCCTGGCTCCGCCAACAGACACGCTTGCCGCTGCTGATCAAGGGCATCCTCCATCCCGCCGATGCCTTGCAAGCCCTGGAACTGGGCGCCGACGGCATCGTCGTCTCCAACCACGGCGGCCGCACCCTGGACACTTTGCCCGCAAGCCTGGAAGCCCTGCCGCCCATCGTCGAAGCGATTGCCGGCCGTTGCCCCGTTCTGCTTGATGGCGGCATCCGTCGCGGCAGTGATGTCTTCAAGGCCATCGCCCTCGGCGCTTCCGCCGTACTACTGGGCCGCAGCTACGTTTATGCCCTGGCCGCGGCTGGTCCCTTGGGCGTGGCCCATGTGCTGCGCACCCTGCGCGAAGAACTGGAAGCCGTCATGGCCCTTACCGGTTGCCCGATCCTGGACAGCATCGGCCCTCAGGCGCTGTTTGATCCCCTTGTTTGATCCCTTTCTCCACCGAGAGGCGGTTTCATGTGAATTATTTTCACATCAGAATCCGGGGATAAATTAACGAAGAACCGCATGGTTAAGCAGTACTCTCTCTGAGGGACAAAACCACTGCCCATGAAACCCGTTATTTTGATGAATTATTTTCACCTGATATCGTGCCCAGTTCACCCGGCATTCCCCCGGTAAAAATCAGGCGCCCTTGAACCCGGCAACAAGAAAATGAAAAAGGCCGACCTCCCTCAGGAAAGTCGGCCTTGGCAGGCGGCGGGCAGGGGCCACTACATTTCGATCTGGGTTCCCAGTTCCACCACCCGGTTGGTGGGTATCTTGAAGAAGGCGGTGGCGCTGTCGGCGTTGCGGAACATCCAGGTAAACAGGATTTCCCGCCAGTAGGCCATGCCCGGCACTGCCTTGCTCGGCACGATGGTTTCGCGACCGAGGAAGAAGGAAGTTTCCATCACCTCGTACTTGAAACCCAGGGGCTCACAGCGTTCCAGGGCCAGGGGAATATCGGGGTCGTCCTTGAAACCGTAGCGCACGCCGATCTTGTAGAAGCCCTGATCCAGGGCCATCACACTCAACTGATCGGCCTCGGCCACGTGGGGCACGTCCAGCATCTGCACATTGAGCAGCACCACGGTCTTGTGCAGCACCTTGTTGTGCAGCAGGTTGTGCAGCATGGCCCGGGGCACGGCGTCGGGATTGGGGGTCAGGAAAACGCCGGTGCCTTCAACCCGATGGGGGCCGCCATAACTCAGGCTGGTGATAAAGGCATCCAGGGGCATGGAGTCCTGTTCCAGCTTTTTGTAGAGCAGGCCGCGGCCTTTTTTCCAGGTGGCCAGCAGGGCAAAGATCGACAGGCCCAACACCAGGGGGAACCAGCCGCCGTCGAAGACCTTGGTCACGTTGGCGGCGAAGAAGGCGAAGTCCACCACCACGAAGAAGGCCAGGAACAGGCCGGCCTTGACCCAGCTCCAGCCCCAGAGGGACTGCACCACGATGAAGGCGAGGATGGTGTCGATCATCATGGTCATGGTCACGGCGATGCCGTAGGCCGAGGCCAGATTGGAAGAGGACTTGAAGCCCAGCACCAGAATCACCACCGCCAGCAACAGCAGCCAGTTGATGTTGGGAATGTAGATCTGGCCCTTCTCCCGTTCGGAGGTGAACTTGATCTGGATACGGGGACAGTAGCCCAACTGGATAGCCTGACTGGTCAGGGAGTAAGCACCGGAGATCACGGCCTGGGAGGCGATCACCGTGGCCAGGGTGGCCACCAGCACCAGGGGAATCTGCAGGGCGTCCGGCGCCATGTGGAAGAAGGGATTCTTCACCGCTTCCGGCTCGGCCAGGATCAGGGCACCTTGGCCCAGATAGTTAAGGAACAGACAGGGGAAAACAAAACCCAGCCAGGCCCACTTGATGGGTCGACGACCGAAGTGGCCCATGTCGGCATAGAGCGCTTCGCCCCCGGTAATCGCCAGCACCACGGCACCCATGGCGAGGAAAGCAATGCTGCTCTGGGTGGTCAGGAAGTGCAGGGCATACCAGGGGTTGATGGCGACGATGACGCCCGGGTGATCCCAAATATTGGAGAGGCCCATCAAGCCGAGGGCGCCGAACCAGAACATCATCACCGGGCCGAACAGGGTCGCCACGCTGGCGGTGCCCTTGGGCTGGATCAGGAACAGGCCCGCCAGAATCACCAAGGTAATCGGCACCACATAGGGCATGAAGACGGGGGTCACCACTTCAAGACCTTCCACCGCCGACAGCACCGACATGGCCGGGGTAATCACCGCATCACCGTAGAACAGGGCTGCACCGAACACGCCTAGTACGGAAATGGAGGACAACAACAAGGGGCTCGCACCGGGAGTGCGCAAAGCCAGGGCGGTGAGGGCCATGATGCCGCCTTCACCACGGTTATCCGCCTTGGTGATGAACTTGACGTACTTGAAGGTGACCGTGATGGTCATGGCCCAGAAAATCAGGGAGAGGATGCCCAACAGGTTGTCCGGGGTCACCGGTACGGCATGGTGACCGTTGAAGACTTCCTTCATGGTGTAAAGCGGGCTGGTTCCGATGTCGCCGAATACCACCCCCATGGCCGCCAAGGCCATGGAAGACAGACTGGCCTTGTGGTGGACATCGCTTTGATCTTGAGAATTGTCGCCGGAGCTTGCGTGGGAAGACATGTATTCCTCGCGGGAAGGAGCCGACTAAGGCATTAATTAACCAGGCGCAGCGCAAAAAAACGGCCACGGCCAAGGGCATAACATCTGCTGCAAAGCAGCAACCCGGCATTCTAGCCCTGCCCTTCGTTCGATTCTCTGTCTTAAGACAGAGAATTCCACTTTTCACCAGGCCGGGAATTGCCTGACTTTTACCGAGTGCAATCGTTTTCTCCGGCGGTAATCCCTGTGAAATAATCCCCCGATGATTCCACGCTTCTACTCCCCCCAGCCCTTGACCCCGGGTGCCACCCTGGATTTGCCTGAAGAGGCCGCCCATCACGCGGCCCGCGTCCTGCGTATGAAGGAAGGCGATCAGGTCCGACTTTTCGACGGCAACGGCGGCCAATGGCTGTGCCGCATCCTGCGCCTGAAACCGGTGCCCCACGTTGTTCTGGAGAGTTTTGAGGAATCCACCACCGAATCGCCCCTGCGGGTCACCCTGGTCCAGAGCCTGCCCGCCAGCGACAAGATGGACTGGGTGGTGCAGAAATGTGTCGAACTGGGGGTTGCCGCCATCCAGCCGGTGGCCGCCCGCCGCAGCGTGATCCGCCTCAGCGGCGAAAAGGCCGAACGCCGCGCCCGCCACTGGCAAAGCGTCGCGATTTCCGCCAGTGAGCAGTGCGGCCGGACCGTGGTGCCCGCCGTCGCCGACCTGCTTGATCTGCCGCAATACCTGGCCCTACCCGCCGCCGAAAATGAACTCCGGCTGATCCTGGCCCCCGGTGCCGAGGTCCGCCTGCGCGACATGCCGCCGCCCACGGGACCGGTCACTGTACTGATTGGCCCGGAAGGTGGCTTTGAGGAATCGGAACTGCCCATGGCCCGCAGCGTAGGGTTTCAACCGGTAAGTCTTGGCCCCCGCGTATTACGCACCGAAACCGCCGGCCCTGCGGTGATGTCCGCTCTAATGACCCTGTGGGGTGACGCTTGAACGTGCCCTCAACAGCTCAACAGAAAACAAGTTAAACCATCCCGCCTTACCCTCCCGGGGAAGGGGCGACTGATCTGAGGAAAAACCGATGTTTGAATCCGCCGAGCTGGGACACAAGATCGACAAGGCTGCCTACCGCAAGGAAGAACCCCTGTTGCGGGCCGACCTGCTGGACGTGCAGTACGACCTCAAGGAAGCCAGCCGTTTTCCGGTGGTCATCCTGATCAACGGCCTCGATGGCGCGGGCAAGGGCGAGATCGTCAACCTGCTCAACGCCTGGATGGACCCCCGCCACATCGAAACCCACGCCTTCCCCGCCCCCTCGGAAGAAGAGCGTCAGCGGCCACCCATGTGGCGTTTTTGGAAAACGCTGCCGCCCAAGGGCAAGATCGGTATTTTTGTCGGCAACTGGTACACCGACCCCATCGTGGCCAAGGTGCGCGGCGCCAGCAAAAAAGCGGATCTGGAACAGTCCGTCAACGACATCCTGCGGCTGGAAAAGATGCTCGCCGACGAAGGCGCCCTGGTTCTCAAATACTGGTTTCATCTGTCCAAAAAAGGCCAGAAGTCCCGTCTGGAAAAGCTCGAAGCCAACCCCAAGACCCGCTGGCGGGTGACCAAGCACGACTGGGATTTGTTTGCCCAGTACGACAAGTACGTCAAGACGGCGCAGCACGTGCTGCGTCTGACCAGCAGCGGTCACGCCCCTTGGATCGTGGTGGACGGCAGCGACGAGAACTTCCGCTCCCTCACCGTGGGCCGCCATCTGCGGGATGCCATCCGCACCCGGCTCAAACAGAAAGCCACCAAGACCACCCGCATTACCGCCGCCCCCTTGGCCCACGCCCTGGATGGTCGCGACCTGATCAATACCCTGGACCTGAGCCAGAAGCTGCTCAAGAAAAAATACGACGAAGAATTAGAGAAGCTGCAGGGGCGGCTGAACGTTATTTCCCGCGACCCGCGCATGAAGCAGCGCTCGGTGGTAATGGTGTTCGAGGGTAATGACGCCGCTGGCAAGGGTGGCACCATCCGCCGCATCACCTCGGCCCTGGACGCCCGCAACTTCAACATTGTCCCCATCGCCGCCCCCACCGAGGAAGAGCGTGCCCAGCCCTATATGTGGCGCTTCTGGCGTCATGTGCCCAAGCAGGGCCGCATGGTGATCTTCGACCGATCCTGGTACGGTCGGGTTCTGGTGGAACGGGTGGAAGGCTTTTGCGCGGAAGCGGACTGGATGCGGGCCTACGCCGAGATCAACGATTTTGAGGAACAATTGAGCCGCAACGGCGCCATCATCCTCAAGTTCTGGCTGGCCATTTCCAAGGAAGAACAGTTCCGCCGCTTCAAGGAACGGGAAAAAACCCGTTTCAAACGTTTCAAGATTACCGATGAAGACTGGCGCAACCGGGAAAAGTGGGACGACTACGAAATGGCTGTATGCGATATGGTAGACCGCACGTCCACCGGCCATGGCCCCTGGACGCTGGTGGAAGCCAACGACAAGAACTTCGCCCGGATCAAGGTGCTGCGCACCCTGTGCGACCGGTTGGAAATGGAATTGAAGACGGAACCCAAGGGTAAGTAAAAGGGGAAACAAGAGTGGATCAGAGCAACGCAAAACTGGTGGCCTGGGTGCGGCAAGCAGCGCCCTACATTCATGCCTTCCGGGGCAAAACCTTCGTCATCGCCTTTGGCGGCGAAGTGCTGGAAGGTGATCGCCCCCAGTCCATCATCCATGACATCGCCTTGCTCGACAGCATGGGCATCCGCCTGGTGCTGGTGCACGGCGCCCGCCCCCAGATCGACGCAGAAATGCACGCCCGCAACCTGGAGCCAAAATTCCATGACGGCCTGCGCGTCACCGACGCCGATGCCCTGGAATGCGTCAAGCGCGCCATGGGCGTCACCCGCATCGAAATCGAAGCCCTGCTCTCCCAGGGCCAGGCCAACACCCCCATGGCCGGCGCCTTCCTGCGGGTCACCAGCGGTAACTTCATCACCGCCCGCCCCGTCGGCGTAGTGGACGGCATCGATCACCAATACACCGGCGCCGTGCGCAAGGTGATCGCCGAAGAAATCCAGGGTGACCTGGCCCAGGAAAACGTGGTGCTGATCACCCCCATCGCCGCCTCCCCCACCGGCGAGATTTTCAATCTGGCCTGGGAAGAAGTGGCCGAAGCCGTGGCCGTAGCTATCCAGGCCGACAAGCTGATCTTCCTCAGCGACGGCCCCGGCCTGGTGGACGCCCAGAGCCAGTTGCTCGACGCCCTGACCGCCAACGAAGCCGAAGCCCTGCTCAAGAGCAATGTGCAGCAATCCCCCGAAGTGGCACGAGTGCTACCCGAAGCCATTCGCGCCTGTCGCAACGGCGTCGGCCGGGTGCACTTCCTCGACCGCAACGCTGACGGCGCCATGCTCATGGAATTCTTCACCCGGGACGGCGTCGGCACCGTCATGACCCGCGCGCCTCTCGCGCTAGTCCGGGAAGCCACCCACGACGACGTGATGGCCGTGCTGTCCGTCATCGAGCCCCTGGAAACCGATGGCACCCTGGTGCGCCGTGGCCGGGAAAGACTCGAAACCGAAATCACCCGTTTCTCGGTACTGGAGCACGACGGCATCGTCGTCGGCTGCGCCGCCCTGTATCCCTACTCCGACGAAAAATCCGCCGAACTGGCCTGCCTCGCCGTCATGCCCGACTACCGCCGCTTCGGTTACGGCGACCTGCTGCGGCGGCACATCGAAGAACGGGTCAAGCGGGAAAAATTGAAGCGTCTTTTCGTCCTCACCACCCGTACCTCCCACTGGTTTATCGAGCGTGGTTTTGTCGAAGCCAGCGTGGATGAACTACCGAGTGAAAAGAGGGAGATGTACAACTTGCAACGCCGGTCAAAGGTGTTTATCAAAGGCTTCTAAGGCGCGTACAAGCTGCTTGCTGCAGCAACATTCCGTGTTGTCGGCAGGCACGATGATTACAGCTTTCGACCCAGAGCAGGCATACGCGGTGTTGGAAACTCTATGGCTGGTGACTGAGCGGAGCGAGTCATGCTGACATGGTGTGATCATGATCGGCGACACATGAGTTCGATTAGCCACCAATGTGGCGATGTATCGAACCAAGGAAGCAGGACGATCGACTTAGTGCGAGTCCCGTCTAACGGTGGGTTCCTAGCGACGGGGACACGCTTAGCAAGCAGGGGCTAACTTGTCCTATCTAATTATGGGTGAGGCTAGCTCCGATTAGCACTCGACAGAAAATGATTGACCTTACGCATTATGGAGATTTCCATTAGGACACTATTTGAAAAACTGTCGCCTGGCTCGGCGGCCAGAATCACCGTTCTGCGTCTGTTCATGGCATGGGTGCCACTCATGGTTTTGATTGGCGTTGCCGTCTGGGCGTACGAAACGGAACGTCTTGAGTCAAAGGTTCTCAATGACGCCATCTCGGACGCATACAAGGTAGAACCATCCGACTTGCAGCGCTATTACGACAAACAGGCAAACATATTAGATCTTCACGCTGCAGCAAAGAAAGCACTAGGCGAATTAGTTTCGATTGAGATTTATAACGCTGATGGGCAGGAGATCGTTCAGGAATTGAACGAAAGGGCTTCTCTTATCACCGAAGACATTTGGGTGAGGGCTGAGGCAACCCACCTGACGACGAAACCGTTCTACGATCAGATAAACAAAGACGGTCGAATGACCATCATCACCGTAGTACCGTTAAAAAATGACGGTGCACTGATTATCGGCTACCTCAAGGGCATCTACCTGGTACCCAAGGCGATGCTGGACGAGATGCGCGAAGACAGCCTTGGCGCGAGCCTGGTGGCCTTCTGCTCAGTGCTGGTCACCATGTTGGTCGTCGTGCCGATCATCCTCTTCATGCAGCAAGAGCATGCCGCCCAGACGGCACGTGTCCTTGAAGGCAATACGGCACTACTGGAAGTTCTTGGCAACGCCGTCGCCCATCGAGACTCCGATACCGATAGCCACAACTACCGGGTCACGATCTACGCGCTGCGTCTGGCAGAGCGACTTGGCTTGGATACCCAGAGAATGCGCATTCTCATCGTCGGCTCGTTCTTGCACGATGTCGGGAAGATCGGCATCAGCGACACCATCTTGCTCAAGTGCGGGAAACTGACGGAAGAAGAATTCGAGGTTATGAAAACGCATGTCCGCATTGGCACAGAGATCGTTCGACAGTCGCCATGGCTCACCGAGGCCATCAGCGTCGTTGAATGTCATCATGAAAAATACAATGGCACAGGCTATCCGCGCGGATTGTCAGGTGATCAGATCCCTCTGGAAGCCCGTATCTTTGCTGTTGCTGATGTCTTCGATGCACTGACGACGGCGCGGCCTTACAAGAAACCCTACCCTTTCGACGAGGCGATCGGGATGATGCGCAACGAAAGCAACATTCATTTCGACCCCACGGTGATCAACTGTTTCGCTGAGTTGGCGCAAGGCCTCTATGAAGAGATTGCTGGAGCATCGCACGATGAGTTGAGAAACATCATGCGGTCATCCCTACAGCGTTATCTGACAGTTCTGTGAACAAGAACCTGCCATCACATAAGGTATTCCTCGACGGCCAGGTTTAGTTGAGTTGTTTGAATTTGCCCAGCGGCAGTTATCGAGGTGCTGCGGTCACTCAAGCGGCCGCTTGTCGGAAGTCCCACCCAGTTGCTGTTGGCCGAATAGCGCCATTACGAAACTACGCCCCCAGCAACCACTCCCCTGCCCGGCGCGTGCCTTCTGCGATCTGGGCTTCGCTCATCAAGGTGACGGCGTGGTCCAGGTTGGCCTTGGCGGCTTCGTCGCCGTTATCGCTGGCGATCTTGAACCACTTATAGGCTTCGACGAAATCTTCGGCCACGGCTTTGCCGGTGGCATACATCAGCCCCAAGCGCATTTGAGCACCGGCCACGCCTTGGGCGGCGGCCTTGCTGAACCAGCGGAAGGCCATCTCCTGACTCTTGTCGCCGCCGTAGCCGCGCTCGCAGGCGAAGCCGAGGTTGTACTGGGCTTCTGAGTCGCCCTGGTTCGCGGCCAGTTGCCAGTAGTGAATGGCTTTGGCATGGTCCTGATTGACGCCCTGCCCCACGGCAAACATGACACCGAGAATGGATTGGGCCGGGGCAAAGTTCTGGTCGGCGGCCTTGCGGCACCAGAGATAGGCTTGGCGGAGATCCTTTTCTGGCAGACCGCGACCACTGGCGAACATGGCGCCGAGATTCCACTGGGATTTGGCATGGCCTTGCTCGGCGGCCTTGTAGTACCAATACAGGGCTTTCTGGGGATCCTTCTCCACGCCCTGACCAGCGGCGTACATGCCGGCCAGAATGCACTGGGCCTCGGCAACGCCTTGCTCCGCGGCCTTTTCGCACCAGAGGAAGGCCTGCTGAAAGTTTTGCCCGACACCGTCGCCATCAGCGTATTTCTGGCCGAGGACGCACTGGGCCTGGGCGTAGCCTTGCTCGGCGGCCTTCAGGTACCAGGTCATGGCCATCTGTGTCAGGCCGTTGTCGCACAGCTTGCCCAAAGTCAGCAGGGCTTGCGGGCTGCCGCCTTCTGCGGCTTTCAGGTACCAGGACAGGGCTTGCTGAATATCCTGGGGCACACCCAAGCCCTGGGCGTATTTATCGCCGATGGCGAGTTGGGCTTCGGCAGCACCTTGCTGGGCGGCCTTGAGATACCAATCCATGGCTTTTTTGGAGGACTGGATATCCTTGCGCTTGTCGTACAGATGTCCGAGGGCAACCTGAGCCGAGGTGTCCCGTTGCTCGGCGGCTTTCAGCCACCATTTTTCAGCTTCTTTCGGGTCTTGGGTCACCCCATGACCTTCGGCCAGCATGACACCGAGATGGTACTGGGCTTCGGCATCGCCTTGCTCGGCAGCCTTTTGCCACCAGGACACGGCTTGACGGTTGTCTTTGCCGACGCCAGTGCCATCGAAATAGAGGCGCCCCAAGACGGCCTGGGCCGGGGCAAACCCTTGCTTGGCGGCTTTGCGGTACCAGTGCATGGCCTCTTCGTCGTTCTTTGCGACGCCCTGCCCTTCGGCCAGCATCCCACCCAACACATATTCGGCCGCGGCCAGACCACTATCGGCGGCCTTGAGGTACCAGTCGAAGGCCTGTTCGAGATCCTGCTCGACTCCCTCACCGCAGGCGTATTTGCGTCCCATGACACATTGCGCCAAAGCGACGCCCTGGTCGGCAGCCTTCTGGTACCAGACGGTTGCCATCCGTTCCAGACCGTTTTCGCAAAGGTTGCCCAGGGTCAGCATGGCGCCGGTGTCGCCCTGGGCCGCAGCCTTGAGGAACCAGGACAGGGCCTGCTCGTAATCCGGCGTGTCATTGCGGGGATCGGCAAAGAAACTGCCAACGGCAAACTGAGCTTCGGGCAAGCCCTGCTCGGCGGCCCGGCGGAACCAGGATGCAGCGACCTGGCCTTGCCCGGGGCCTTCGCTCTGGTCTTTTTGATAGGTGCGGGCCAGTTGCAACTGGGCCTGGGCATGGCCTTGTTCGGCGGCTTGCAGCCACCAATACTCGGCTTCGCCGGGGTCTGGATCGCAACCGTGGCCCTGGGCGAACATCATCCCAAGTTGGAACTGGGCTTCGGCATCGGCCAGCTCTGCTGCTTTTTTCCACCAGCTCAGGGCGGTGCGATTGTCTTTGGTGACGCCCTCGCCGTTGAAATACATTTTGCCCAGAGCGGTCTGGGCAGCGGGATAGCCCTGCTTGGCCGCCTTGCGGTACCAAAGCAGCGCGTCCTTGTCGCTGGGGGGAATGCCCTGCCCTTTGAAATAAATGTCGCCGAGACGGCACTGGGCCTGGGCGTCATTTTGATCGGCGGCCTTCTGGTACCAGACCAGGGCCTGGGCCAGGCTTTTCTTGCCGCCGCCGCTTTTGATCAGCAGGTCGCCCAGCATGACCTGGGCTTCGGCATGGCCCTTACCGGCGGCCTTTTGATAGAACTCGGCAACGATAGGCGCCGGGGCCAGGGAAATCAGTTCACCAAGCTTGTAGAGGGCTTTTGCGTTGCCTTTCTCTCCGGCCCGGAGATACCAGGACATGGCAACGAAGTAATCCTGGGGAACGCCCTGGCCGGTGGCGTACTTGCCCGCCAGCAGGGTCTGGGCCGGGGCATAACCCCGGTCCGCGGCCTTGCGGTACCACTGCATGGCCTTTTCAAAATCCTGGGTGACGCCCATACCATTGGCGTACATCAACCCGAGGTTGAATTGGGCGCTGGCTTGCCCCTGTTCAGCCGACCTTAAGGTCCGGTTGAAGGCCAGGGCTTCTTTGTCCGGCTTTTGCTCGACCATGGATCCCTCAGCAGGGCCAAGACATCAGGGTTCGTGGATAGCCTCGTCCAGCGCCTTGAGCAAGGGCCAGAGGAGATAGGACATCACGGTACGCTTGTTCACCATGATCTCGGCAGACAGTGTCATGCCCGGCAACAAGCGTGCTTTGTCAGGCAGGCGATTGAGATGGGAGGACGTGATCCGGAGTCGGCCGGAGTAATAGCCATCGACACCGCCATTTTGGGTTTCGCGCCGGAAGGCATCTTCACTGATGGTGCGGATTTCGCCTTCAAGCATGCCGTGCAGCTGGAAGGGGAAGGCATCAAGCTTGATATGGACAGTGTCTCCCGGTTTGACATAGCCCACATCCATGGACTCGATCTGGACTTCCGCCTCCAGAACTTCACCCAGGGGCACAAGGGTAAAAAGCGGCTCGGCTTCCCGAATGATGGAGCCGGGAGAAAGCTTGGCGATATCTTGAATCACACCATCGGTGGGTGCAGTAATGACCACCATCTTGCTGCGCTTATCAGCCTTTTGCAGTTGTTCGTTAACGCCATCTCTCTCGCGGGAAATGGACAACAACTCTTCCATGGTTTTTTGCCGCCAGCCTGCTTGAAAAGAGGCCCGATCAGCTTCCAGTGCCGACAACTCCTTGCGCAGTTCATTGGCCTTGCTGTCCGCCATATCCGCAGAGCGCTGGGCTTCCATCAGGCGATCCTGGGCCTCAAGGGCCCTTGTCTTCACCGCAAACTTCTGGGCGACCAAGTCGTTTTGCATGGCCGCCATTTCTCTCAACAGTTTGACTTTGGATGCCAAAGCCCCCTGATCCCGGCGATTGGTTTCAATCTGGGCCCGGACGCGACCGATGTTTTCGTTGAGTTTATTCAACTGGGCGGAATAGCTGGCTTGACGCTCCCCTGCCACCCTGGCCTGCAATTGCTTGTCCGCGTCATCCTTGGCACTTGGCGGAATGGGCTTGCCCGCCATTTCAGCCTCCAGGCGGAGTCGCTGATTATCGAGACTGATCAAGCGGGTTCTCAACTGCGCTTCGTCTGCAGCTGTGAAGGTCGGATCCAAAGTGGCCAATTGGTCGCCCTTTTTCACCACTTGCCCAAGGCTGACATTGATCTTCTGGATGATGGAAGTTTCCAGGGGCTGCAGGATGACGTTGGGCAGAGGATTCACCAGCCGCCCCCGCGCCGTTACCACCACATCCAATTCCGAGAAGCTCGCCCAGACGACGAACAGCACCAAGGCAACCGCCAGGATGTGCATGGTGAATTGTGCTGCGCGGGGCAGGGGTTGCCGCGCGATCTCATCCGCGTCGGGTAAAAAATCGACGGCGGTATCGTTACTCCCCTGCGGTGATTTTTTCTTTTTCACATGTGACTCGTCTGTTGGTTCCACAATTGCTGGTAGGTCTCGCAGCGCTCAAGCAATTCGTCATGACGGCCACAATCGGACAGACGGCCCCGCTGCATGACCAGAATGGCATCCGCATTGACTAGCGTGGAAAGTCGGTGGGAAATCATCACCACGGTTCGACCAATGGCAATCTGGGACAAATTCTTGATGAAGATAGCCTCACTTTCCGGATCCAGAGCACTGGCGGCTTCGTCAAGAATCAGGATATTCGGTTTGGCCAGCAAGGACCGGGCAATGGACAGCCGCTGTTTTTGACCGCCGCTCAGATTGGACGCATTTTCTTCCAGCAGGGTGTCGTAACCCTGGGGCATCCGCTCAATGAACTCCTCAGCCCCGGCGGCCCGGGCGGCTTCGGTAATTTCCTCAATCGTGGCATCAGGCTTGATCACGGACAGATTCTCGCGAATCGTGCCGCGGAACAGAAAGTTTTCCTGCAACACCACACCGATCTGCCGGCGCAGGTGGGACAAGTCGATTTCCCGGGCATCAGTGCCATCAAACCGCACCAAGCCTTCCTGCACGCTGTACAGGCCTTGAATCAGTTTAGTAAGGGTTGTCTTGCCGGAACCGCTTCGGCCCACAATACCCACCACCGAACCAGCCGGAATAGTGAAGCTTGCTTTGTCCAGGGCCATATTGGTGGCGCCGGGATAGCGGAAGGTGACATCCTCAAAGGTAATCGTGCCCTTCAGTTGAGGACGCAGCCCGCCAGCACCGGCTCGGCCTTCGGAAGGTCGGTTCATCACCTGACCCAGCATGCGCACGGAAAGCATGGTCTGCTGGTATTCGTTGATCAGGGTCACCATGGACAACAGCGGGCCCACAACCCGGCCCGACATCATCTGGAAGCCAATCAGGACACCGGCCGTCATGGTGTTGTCGAAAACGCTCTGGGTACCGACGATGATGATCACGATGGGCAGCAACTTGCCAAGAAAATCAGTCACCGTCCCGCCGGTAAGACCAAATTGGGCCACGCTGAAATGGGTGCTGATGGACTCGGCCGACAACTGATCCCACAAGCGGCGCTGCATCGGTTCAATGGCCAGGGCCTTGACGGTACGCATGCCGTGAATGGTTTCCACCAACAATGCCTGACGTTTGCCTTCCGCAGCATAAAGCTTGTCGAGGCGTTTCTTGTAGGCCGGCAGCAAGGCGGCAATGATGCCGCCGATCATCATGGTGAATGCCAAGACGATCATCGCGA
Organism: Rhodocyclaceae bacterium; assembly: GCA_036504515.1. GTDB lineage: Bacteria > Pseudomonadota > Gammaproteobacteria > Burkholderiales > Rhodocyclaceae > AWTP1-18. The sequence goes on along the minus strand of DASXVA010000007.1, from coordinate 24,645 downwards.
GTTTGACGGAATAGGTGAACAGCAGGGGAATGAAAATCAGCAGTGCTGTCGCATCCAAAACAGAGAACAACATCCGGCCCGTGAGAAACCCTCGGATACCTTCGAGCTGACGCATGTGGGAGGTGATGACCCCTGCAGTAGTCGTCTCAAAATAATCAATCGGCAGGGAAAGCAAATGACTGAAGGTACGACGGGTCAATTGCATGTCAATCTTGTTCGTCGCTGCCAGCAAGAGCAATTGCCGTACGTAGCTGAATACAGAATCAAAAACGATGGCGACGATGACACCTACACCCAGTACCCACAAGGTGGATGCACTTTGATGCACCAATACCTTGTCAATGACCAGCTGGAAAAACATGGGTGAAGCCAGCGCCAAAAAGTTCATGCACATGGCGGCAATGGCCACATCCCGAAACGCTTTTTTCTGCTTGAGAATTTCGGGAATGAACCAGCGCAAACCAAAGGGCTGGGCAATGTCAAAGATGGAATGGCTGCGTTTCAGGAAAATGACATCCCCGCCCCACAACTCCATGAATTTTTGCTGGTCAAGCTCCAGGGGAGCCGCCATATCGGCCTGAGGGTCGACGATGACGATTCTGGCCCCATCCCCATCCTTGCGAACACCAACAACAATAACGCCAGCCCCCGACTTCAGCCGGGCAAGAATTGGGAACACGCCCTCCTGGGCGATCATGCCGTCCCAAGTCAGCGTGCTGGACTTGCTTTTCAGGCCGATTTCGCCCGCCATGTTCAACACCATGGCTGAACCGGGCTCTTCATCAGCCAGGGCGTAATCGTGAATCAGCCGCTCAGGATTGACCTTGATGCCGTGATGCTGGGCAATAGCTGTCAGGCACTGAACAACACTATGGGAAAACTTTTCGGCCATGGCTTATATCGTCAGCGAGACTAGGTCCCGAACTCCATCAATTTAGATCAGACAACTCGTCGCGGGACAATCGATCCGCATCTTCAATACCAACCGTGGTCAACCGGGCGTTACGCCGGGTTTTTCTGTCCAGTTTCTTGATCAAGGCCAAACCAGCCTTGGGGGTTTCAAAATTACCGGCTCGCAAGGCATAGCGCACATCCCCCTGGGCATCGCTCAACCGAGAAACATATACCGGATAGCCACGTCGTTCCCACTGCGCCAATGCCTTAGCCGCATTATCCGGCTTGGCAAAGGCAGCCAATTGCACAGTATAAGCGCCGTGCTTGGCGGGCATACCAAGGCTTTCCTCGCTGGAAACTACCGGGGCCACTTCTTGAGAGGTCTCCTGAGAGGCTTCTGGGGCAGTTTGCGGAATGGCTTCCGGGGATGTTGCGGCGGGCGGTATTGATACTTTGATTCGCTCTTGGCTGTCTGCTGGCACAGCTTCTTCCAAAATCTCCCGAATCGGCACGACCGTTACCGGCATTCCTTCGGTTTTACCAAATTGCAGGGCTGCGGTCAGTGCCTCATGGCGCTGAATGTAGCGGCCTGAACGGACGGCATACCACTGACGTCCTGCAGCATCCTTGATATTGCTGATATAGGGTGCACGGCCTTTGTCACGCCAAAATTCAAAGGCGACCTTGGCATTCTCCGGATTGGAGAAAGCTCCCAACTGCATTGCATAGGCAATGGGCTTGCTTGTCGTACGACGGGTAACGGGAGTATTCCCGATCGTCTTTTCAGTCCCGGCGGGGGGCGCTGCATCCCCTGATTTTTCTATTTTGGCCGCGGAATCACTTGGTTCTGCCGCCTCGGGCAATTCCGGTACGGCTGGAGCCATGGTACTGACATCTGCCGTTGCCGGATCTTCCAGCTCCAGGACGGTGGGTTTGCCTTGGCTGTCCACCATCATGGGCACCACCAAGGCCTCGACAGTTTCTGCCGCCCTGATGGTTTGCGCGTGAATGGCAGCCTCGCGACGCTGACCGTACACGCCGGTTCTTACAACATACAAAGTGCGCTGGCCGGCATCACGATTTTCACTGACATAGACGTCGTAAGACTTTTGCTTCCAGAAAGCCAAAGCCAAGGCCGCATTTTCCTTGTTGGCAAAGGCGCCCAACTGCACCGCATAGGCAAGCTTTTCCCGGGATTCACTCACCACCGGTACTGTTCTGACAGTTTTGCCTTTGCCCTTGCGCTTGGAAGACCGTGCTATCGATTTGATGCTGCGATTACGGGTTGCATCCCGCGGCACGTCCGCAGCGCCACCAGCAAGCACCGTTTCCACGGCCGGGGTTGTGATGATCGAATCGATCGCTGCCGCATTCTCAGCTGCCTTGTCCTCAGCAGGTGTGACGGGCTTATTCGCAGCGATGGGCCGGTCTAGTGATTTGATGTCCCCAGGGGCCACCACCACGGTTTCCTCATCATCCTTGGAGGAAACAACTCGGCAACGCTGCTGGTTGGCATTCAGGTCTGCGCAGAAACCGGCGGCCAAAGCCGGGGAGTCAAACTTGGCGACATAAAGCCGATACCAGGATTCCTGCCCATCATCATCCATCTGTCCATGCAGACGGGGACGCAACATCCGGCCTTCCATCCACTCCGGATAACGGTTGCGCAGATCGCGCCAAACCGAGCCAATGGTGTTGCGGTCATAGAGACCCGTAATTTCAACCTGCCAGAAATTTTCCAATTGCAGGCTGCGGCCATTACCCCAACCGATACCTTCCCCCGCCACATTAGGCTTCGCCGGTTTCTCGGCACGGCTGACAATAGGGGCCGCATCGGCCGGAACTGTGGGACGAGCTCCTTTGCCCGGTGTTTTTTCGCTGGGTTGGATACCACCACCCAAGGCCTGGAAAAGGCTGATGTAGCCACGGTAGTGATCCATCCGTATCCGCTGATACTCGTCCAGATAGCGATGGTAACTACGCTCGGTTTCCAGCAGGGTCAGGTAATCAATACCGCCCACTGCATAGATCTTGGTACTGATATCCCAGGCCCGCCGGGCGGCGCCAATGGTTTCCCGCTGGGCGATCAGCCGTTTTTCCGCCAGGCGGATGCTGGCCAAAGCCCCTTCCACTTCCCGCATGGCTTGGTAAATCGTGCGGACATAGGCTTCAACCATTTCTTCCTGAACGGCCTGGTTGTAGACCTTTTCATTGGACCGTTTGCCCGCATCAAAAATATTGACGGTCAGGTTGGTCACCGTATTCCAGAACAGGGCTTGGGGCAAGAAAAGCTGGGATAGCGTCAGGCTGCTGTAGCCCATCTGGGCAGAGAGGTCGACGGGGGGCAGAATCCGGGCCCGGGCCACATCCAGATCAGCATCGGCCGCCAGCATCCGGGCCTCGGCCATGCGAACGTCGGGGCGGCGCAATAACAAGGATGACGGCAAGCCAGGCACTGCCTGGGGCAACGTCAGCGAGTCCAGCCCTCCCTCGGAAAGAGACAGGCCCCCGGGTACGGTACCCACCAGAAAGGCGATGGAATTGATGTCGTCTTCCCGTTGCTGCTCCATGCTGGGAATGCTGGAACGCAAGGAAAAGACCGCGGCACGCTGTTGCTCAAGCTCAGACAGGGTCGCATCACCAGCAGCGACACGTTTTTCAATCGTCGTCAAGGTCGCGGCCAGCACCGTTTCCGTTTCCTTGGCCACCCGAAGCCGGTCATTCAGCGCAATGTATTCAACGTAATAGGAAGCCAGCGTCGCCGCCATCACCCGCTTGGTGTTATCCCGCTCAAAGGAAGCACGCCATAGTTGCAAGCCCGCCGACTCCATCAGAGCACTTTGCTCCCCCCAGACGTCCAGTCGGTAATCGCCACGCACATAGGCCTGGAGCGTGTCTTGCGAAGTATTGGAGCCAGTCCCGGAAGATGAACCATTGGCTGTTGGTGCAGTGCCGACGGTGGTTCCGCTCGCAGGATATTGGGTAGCAGAGACCAGGGGCATGGAAATGGAAGGCAAACGCCCCGCCCCGGCCTGATCCGCCCTGGCCTTGGCCTGGAGGATGCGCAAGGTTGCCATACGGACATCGGCGTTGTTAGCCATGCCGCGGTCGATCAATCCCTCAAGTTCGTCGCTGCCAAAGGCATGCCACCACTCAACCAATCCAGCCCCGGAGTCGGGGGGAAGAGGTGGGGGGGGAGGCTCAATTGCCACGTCGGGACTCCCGGGCTCAGCAGCAGAGGGCTTGGCAGGAGGATTAACCAAGGAATTCCGGTATTGGGCCGGCAAGGGGACCTCGGGTACAGAATAGCCGGCTCGCTTCGAGAAACAGCCCGCTTGGAGCATCACAAGCGGCAAGAGCAAATACCCACCCCATGAGCGGGAGAGGGGATTCATCTTGAAAATCGAAGGAAATCGGTGTTTAAGTCCCATCCCGCCCTGCTGCTAATGAAAAACCATAATTTTTAGTAAGGACTGCGTCTTGCACAGTTTTGAAAAAACAACCCATCCGCCGGAAACCACGAAATCCTTTTTCGTAGCACATTGGGGGCACAAGCCAGCATTCATTGCACATAAAAACACCCCTTGCTGATAATCAAACAAGGGGCATGCCTACAGTAATGCCAACTCAAAACTGGCCGTATTACGCCTCAACCAAGCCGAATTGCCGCCATTTTATGGTACCTACAGCCAGAATGGGCACAAAGGTTGAAATGGGCACATTTCAATACTCAATCCAAGTCACCGGACGGAAGGAGGAAGCGGATACTAGCGCAGTACCAATTGGAGGCTGGGGCTCATACTGAAATCCGAGCACATCCCTGTCGGATTATCGACCAAACAGAATCTTGATCATCTTTCAGCCCTGACCGGGGCAATACTCAAACCACCATGGCCAGAATCATCAAGTCCTATTGCATCGGCCACACCACGCCGATTTTTTCGCCACCAATACCCTTTGAGATGCTCTGTCCTTTCTCTTTGGGCGTTCCCGGTGAAATCGTGATCGCGGACGACCGCTTTGGCCCGGAGGTGGATGGTGCCAATTTGGCCGAATATTCCCAACTCTTTGGGCTTTACGAATTGCTGTTGTCCGGCGATGTTGTCGCCGATGACCTGTTTTTGTTTCAGTACCGGAAATTCCTTTCCCCCAATATCGGCGGCCTTCCCTCCCAAGCACCCTGGGTCAAGGTATTGAGCCCGGAAGACAGTGGCCCGGTGTTTCCAACCGTTGAACAACTGGAAGCAACCAATTCGCGGGTCATTGTTGGCTCCATGTTCAATCTTGGCGAAAGCATTTCCAGCAACTACGCCCGGGTCCATGTCATTGAGGATTTGGTCATGTTTTCCGCGGCCTGCGCCCGCAATAAATACCTGACCCCGGAAGACATCAAGGCCTTTGCCACTTTGCGCGGCATCATTCCCTCCCCGGCCCTGTGCTTCATCAAGACAGACCTGTTCATCAAGATCATGGAAATACTTCTTGAGACCTGGAATGAGTTTGTTGCCCACTACCACATCAAGCGTGATGGCTATCAACGTCGAGTGATGGGTTACCTGCTTGAGCGCCTCCATAGCTATCTGCTCTGTAAATGGCTCCTTGATGGTAGCGAGCCCAACGTCAACCTGTGGGAACGCTACGTCGTTACCACCAACAAAGCCTGACGATCAAAAAATCGGCAGAATCATGGCTATCAATTTTCATACTGCTGCTTCAAACCGGAGAGCCCACACGGTAATGGCCGTTTTGGCAGCCCCCGGAAACTTCCTGTAGGCAACAATGAAAACGACTCCGAATTCAAAAACTGCGCTGATCTGCGGAATATCCGGCCAGGACGGTGCTTATCTAGCCCAACTCCTGGTTGAAAAGGGGTACACGGTCATCGGCACATCGAGGGATGCCCAAGTAGGCAACTTCGCAAAGCTTGACCACCTGGGCATTCGCGACAAAGTCCATCTGACCTCCATGGCGATGAACGACTTTCGCAGCGTTCTTCAGGTCATGTCGAAATATCATCCCGACGAGGTCTACAACCTGGCCGGCCAAAGCTCGGTGGGGCTCTCCTTTGAGCAACCGGTCGAGACCATGGAGAGCATCAGTATCGGCATACTGAACCTGCTTGAAGTGGTCCGATTTCTCGACAAGGGAATTCGTCTCTACAACGCAGGCTCCAGTGAATGCTACGGAGACACTAACGAAACCCCTGCCAATGAGCAAACACCGTTTCGCCCACGGAGTCCTTACGCCGTTGCAAAGGCAGCCGCCTTCTGGGAGGTCGCCAACTACCGGGAAGCTTACGGACTCTATGCATGCTCGGGCATTCTGTTCAATCACGAATCCCCTCTTCGACCAGAGCGTTTTGTTACCCAGAAAATTGTCAAAACAGCCTGTCGTATCGCAGCAGGTAGCGGAGAACGGTTACGCCTGGGCAATCTGGACATCTGGCGCGACTGGGGCTGGGCACCTGAGTATGTCAATGCAATGTGGCTCATGTTGCAGCAGGATGCAGCGGAAGACTTCGTCATCGCCACCGGCGAAACCAGCTCTTTGGAGCAATTCGTCAGCGAGGCATTCAAGCTCAAGGGCTTGGACTGGAAGGAGCATGTTGACATTGACTCATCCTTCTTTCGCCCCTCGGATCTGAGAATGAGTCTGGCGGACCCTGGTTTGGCAGCACAAAAGCTTCATTGGATAGCCCGCTACAAAGTAAGAGACGTCGCAAAAGAAATGGTGTCTCAAGCAGATGCCGGCATGAACCGATAATTTCCTTCCCTGACTCTTCGACATTTTTTAGGCCTGAACACCATGACAGCGCGGACAGCCAAAATCCTCATTGACGCGGTTTTTTTCCAGTACAACCGCTCGGGCATTGCTCGCGTCTGGCGCTCCTTGCTGAAAGAATGGGTACGCGACGGATTCGCCCAGCAACTGCTGGTGCTTGACCGCCAAGGCAGTGCCCCGCAAATCCCCGGCATCGTCTACCGCACCATTCCCGCCCATAACTATGGGACGCCCGATCAAGACAAGGCGATGCTGCAGCAGGTCTGTGACGAGGAAAAGGCGGACCTGTTTATCTCCAGCTACTACACCACCCCCATCAGCACACCCTCGGTATTCATGGCCTATGACATGATTCCCGAAATCCTGAACTGGGATATTGCCGGCAATGCCATGTGGACAACAAAACATGAAGGCATCCGCCATGCAGCCGACTACATTTCCATCTCCCAGAATACAGCAAAAGACCTGCTCCGCTTTTTCCCAGCCATTCCTGCGGATCGCATCATCATCGCTCATTGCGGCGTTGACTTCACTTTGCCCGCAACAGAAAAAGTTTCAGCATTCAAAACCAAGTACGGCATCGCAAAGCCTTATTTTCTACTAGTCGGCAGTCGCGCTGCCTACAAGAACGGCCTTCAATTCTTCCAGGCCTTCTCTGCCCTTGGTGACCGACGTGGCGACTACGCCATTATCTGCACAGGGCCCTGGGCAAGCCTGGAACCGGAGTTCGCTGCTTATGTAGGCGATGCCACAGTGCACATGGTCGAGGTAGATGACGAAGAACTCCAATGTGCCTATGGCGGCGCCCTGGCCCTCGCCTACCCTTCCATTTATGAAGGCTTTGGCATGCCCATCACGGAAGCCATGGCATGCTCCTGTCCCGTCATTACCTGCCCAGTCGGATCCATTCCGGAGGTAGCTGGTGATGCGGTGATCTACGTTGCCCCCGGTGACGTCAATGGGATGGCTCAGGCTCTGCTCCAAGTACAGGATCCGGCCATGCGTTCACTCCTGATCAACAAAGGGCTGCAGCAAATCTCCAAGTTTTCCTGGGCGCGCATGGCCACCGAAATCAAAGAAGCTCTACTCAAAATCCTAGCGCGCCCCAATCCGTCTGCGCTAAATACCGAACCTACCTACTCACCCCACAACCAAGCGGGAGCCAGCATGTTGTCAAAAATCATTCCGGGCGAAATCGTCAACGACGACTTTTACAAACTGCTCCACTCCCTGGCTAGTCGGCCTGAGCTGAAGACATTCCTGGAAATTGGTTCATCCAGTGGCGCAGGCAGCACTCACGCCTTCGTCTCTGCCCTGAAGGCGCGGCCCGATGCCGACCAGACTCGCTTGTATTGCATGGAGCTAAGCACCGAGCGCTATACCGCTCTCAAAGCTGCCTATGCGGACTGCAACTTCGTCAAGGTTTACAACCAGTCCTCGGTGAGCATGGAAGAGTTTCCCTCCGAACAGGAAGTAGCTTTCTTCTACGCAAATACCCGCACGACGCTTAATACTTACCCCGTCGAACAAGTGATTTCCTGGTTGCGGCAGGATCTTGAATACATGAAACAGTCAGGGCTTACCCGCAATGGCATCGAAGTCATCAAAAGCGAAAATGGCCTCAAGCATTTCGACATGGTGCTCATCGATGGTTCTGAATTCACCGGGGAAGCCGAGATGTACCACACCATGGGCGCAAAAATAATCGCGCTTGACGACGTGAATTCACACAAGTGCTTTAACGTATATCGGATGCTGAGCAACCACGTCAACTACGCCCTGACCCATCAGAACTTCGAACTCAGGAATGGCTACGCTGTATTTGAAAGAAGGTTCTAACACTGGGCCGGCGTACCGGCCACAAGTCGGATCTGCAATTCAGATCCGACTAGGCGCGGCTTAGGCCGCCCTGTTCGCGGAACAGCTTTTTGACAAAACCTGCATAGCCATTACCTAGCTCTGGCGCTGAAAACAGCAGGTCATACTCAGGGTCCTGAGACAAATCCTTCAGACTCTGCTGATTCTTGAAGGTACGAGTACAGCCCAGAATCAGGATGTTGGCCCCCTTCAGCAGTGCCATTTCAGCGAAGCCCGTGAATTCACGTCCGTCGATGAATACCATATCGAAATTGTCGACACCGGCCTTCCCCTGCGCACTACGAATGCCGTTGCTTTCGATACTGGTCTGACGCATCTGAGCCACATCATTCCGCAACCACTGCAGGATGGTCTCCAGAGGGTAGCCCTTCAAGCGATCCGGCGTGTTCTGATAGAAATGAGCAACATCCTCTTCCGAAGGAAATGCCTCCAAAGGAACCGTACTCGCCTGCAGGCAGTGCACGAAGCCTTTATCGCCGTAGCGCTGCACCAGGGCCGCATGGGCTGACTCGGCCATTTCCAGACAATACAGTTGGGGTTGTTTCTCGTTTCGGCCAAGATGTTCGACCAGAATGTCCGTCAGCTTCAAATCTGCTGCCGCACCAATCTCAAGCACATGCTTGATCTCTGTCTTCTCGGCCAGGATGGCAATCAGGCGGTGCAGAGTCGATATGTCTACCTGCCCCTCAGGGGAGTCCTGGTCAGTTTTCTGCGCTGGCTTTGCCGCCAAATTATCGCTGATGTACTGTAATTCGGCCAACAAACTGGCAGCATGATCGCTTCGCCCAAGGCTGTCGGCGATTTTCCATTGGAAGCCAACGCACTGGGTTGCCTCGGCAACACTGGGGTAGATATGGCGCCCACCCCGATAGCTCTCTTCCGCACTGACCGATGCCAGGTCAATCTTGGACTGAACGCCCCCCAGCAAACCAAGACAATGTCCCTTCCAGGGCAAACCATTGCGGGTAAACCATTCTTGAGTCCCACGAACCACACGCCGGTTAATTTCGAAAGGATCAATCACCTGACGGAATGCGGCACGAATTTCACCATCCGTCCTGGGGCTTGCCAGTAAATCCCTGATGTTGCCTGCCAGGGATGCTGTATCTGGCGGGGAACGATGGATGCATTGGGGAAGTTGCAATGAAAGGGCCTGCTGGGGACCCCGAATATCATCACAAATCAGGACCGGCACATCATTCAGCAATGCCTCCATAATCGAATTGGAGATACCCTCAGTCGTCGATGTGTGTACGAACAGTCGGGCACGGGCCAGATAGGCAGAGACGATGCTGTTGTTGGCGCCGATGGGACGGCCATCAATGACAATACGACCATCAATCCGCATCAGGGCATAGGGATCGAAGGGATAGTGGAAATATTCGATAGTCTTTCCCGAAGCTTTCACCACATCGAAAAATGATGCCAACAACTGGGGGTTGGAACCCAGTGATTGGGCGAACACGTAAGCGGTAACCCCTGCCGCCAGAAGCGCCTCAATGAGCAGGTGTCCGCGCTTGAGTGCTACCGGTGAGAAAACCGAAACGACATCCAATGTTTTAAGCGCCGCCGGTGCTGTGGCCGTAAAAGGCGCGCCAGCATTGTGGAGTCCGTAAGGTAACTCTTGGGTCAAGCTGCGGAGAAAACGGGCACCGACACCTTCAAAGCGCTCAATCACTTTCTCAGGGAAATGCTGCCGTGCCTGGGCAACGGTTTCCGGATGCGCAAACATGGCACCGATACAGCGTGGCTGTGGCAACCAGTCCAGGATGTCCTGGTAACCGTTGGCCGCGGTCATCACGTAATAGTTCTGCTCCTCCAGTAGGCGCAGCCGTTCCGCCGTCGGTTGCCAATCTCCCTGGCAAAGCATCAAGATGCCGGGGCTGTCTTCGCAGCGTTCCTTGAATATCTGGGCATCCTGTGTGGTTAACGGGCTCATCATCCGGTCTTTCGCGTCAGTAACTTGCGGAATTCAGCAAAGGTCATAGGTTCCAGAATCGATGGGCTTGCGCCGGAAATCTTACGCAGCCAATACTCCCGGAACAGAGGGGAGAACTCGAATTTCCGCTCTGGCAAAGTCTGCATGTAGGCCAGTATTCTGTCCCGATTCACCTCCCGCCAATCCTCGACGGTCAGCACCGGCAAACCTGCGAACAAGTCAGACAGGGGATTCGCCTTGACGATAGGAATACAGCCAAGCAGGAGGGCCTCCCAGGTCCGGTGGCAATCCATGCCAGCACCTTCGGGGCTCACAACAAACATACATTCCGCCTGACGCAGCCAGGTGCTGTTTCTCGGTACGGCATTGCTCTCGAAGAAACAGATGGACCTGTCGATCTTGTCAAAGCACTCCTGCCTATCCCCTCGCCCCATAGCAAAGTGCCAGTTGCAATAAGCGGCCAAGTAGCGCTGATTGAACTCGGGCGACGCGGCAAGAATATTGATCAGCGAGTTTTCCTGAGCAATGGGGGAAACTGCCGTAATGCCCCACAAACCCGGTCGTTCCCACATCGTGTGGTAATCAAGGCCAATGGGTAGGGCAAACAGTTTGGGATGTCGGGCGGACAGGTTTTGTGCATACCAGCCAAGCAACTGCCCACTCGCCAGGATAGCGGTGATAGCAGGATCGCCCAGCACCGCATCACTGATGGGAACATCACTGTCACCACTAATCAGGACAAAGGGCTTGTCGATATGGGGCAGGAAGTTCTCGGCAAAATTACGCAGCGCATCCGTACAGACATAGATCGTACCGCCTGGCCGATGGTTGGCCAGCAGGTCGGGGTCTATATGGACATTGCTGGATACCGGTTTCTGATTATGGGAACCACAGGACTTCAGAAGCCCCCGGCTCGACACAAAGGCTGTCAGTTGTTCCATGGCCGTCCTGGCTCAGGCTAATTGAGCAAAATAAGCGATTGTCTTTTCCAAACCATCGCGTAAAGGCACCGTGGGAGCCCAATCCAGCATTTTTTTAGCCAGAGTCAAGTCGGGACGGCGCTGCCGTGGATCGTCCGCAGGCATTGGAAGATGGATGATCTTGGAGCGACTACCGGTCAACGCCAGCACCTGCTCGGCAAGCTCCTTCATGCTGAACTCCCCTGGATTACCGATATTAACCGGCCCGGTAAACTCATCAGGTGTATCCATCATGCGCATCATGGCGTCAATCAGGTCGTCCACATAGCAAAAACTACGGGTCTGACCACCATCACCGTAGAGAGTGATGTCCTCTCCACGCAGGGCCTGCATGATGAAATTACTGACAACACGACCATCATCCGGATGCATACGCGGACCGTAGGTATTGAAGATCCGTACTACTTTGATGCGCAACTGGTGCTGGCGGTGATAATCGAAGAACAGGGTTTCCGCACAACGCTTACCTTCGTCGTAGCAACTGCGGATACCGATTGGATTCACACGCCCCCAGTATTCTTCTTGCTGGGGATGGACCTCTGGGTCACCATAGACCTCAGATGTGGATGCCTGCAAGATTCTGGCTTTACAACGCTTGGCCAAACCGAGCATGTTGATGGCGCCATGGACGCTGGTCTTGGTCGTTTGCACCGGATCATGCTGATAATGGACCGGACTTGCGGGACAGGCCAAGTTGTATATCTCATCCACCTCGACATACAGCGGAAAGGTGACATCGTGCCGCATCAACTCGAAGTTGTCCTTGCCTAGCAGGTGGGCGACATTACTTTTGCTTCCCGTGTAGAAATTGTCCACACAAAGAACATCGTCACCTCGTGCCACAAGCCGATCGCAAAGATGGCTACCGAGGAATCCGGCGCCTCCGGTGACAAGCACTCTTTTTTTCCACTTTTCTCGCATGAGGAGTCCCTTGTGAAGTGTGCCGCCATACTACCCCAAGCATTTCAAGTCACTGAATGAAAACAGAGTAATTACCATTGCCTCTTCCGGCTTTCTGTTTGCCGAAGTAGAGACCAAAATCCACCGAATACTCCAATTCCTTGCCCTCAAATATGGAAAGCATTTCACTCGTCATTCCGGCCACACCTGGAGATGCAATCTTTCTTCCAGAATTACTGCGGGCCATCAATCAGGGCACCTTGCTTCCCAATGAAATCATTATTTCGATTTCATCGGCGGGCGACATGCCCAAAGCCCTGATCGAAGACATTGAGAACGCCTTCGGCAATGTCAGCAAGGGCAGCATCCTACTCAACCGTGAAATGCTGCTTGCCTCTGGCAATCGCAACAAAGGATCGGCCCTTGCCAGTGGCGACATCGTTGCCTTCTTCGATGCAGACGACTTGCCCCATCCCCAGTTGTTCCAAACGGTCGCCTTCCTGTTTGCTAACCGCGATATCGTCCACCTCAATCACAGGTGTACCCGGGATGTACTGAATACCGTGCCAATTGAAAAGATCGTCACGATTGACTCGGACATCCTTTACCCCCTCTACTTTCCCGAGGGGAAATTTGAGGACTGTGTCCTCCATGCTGGCGCCTACGGCATCAACCTGCCAGCGCCATTTACCGACGTTGTGACCGGTCACACGTATGTTCGTCGCGAAGTACTTGAGCAAGTGCGATTCCGTGACCCGGATGACAAACCTTTTCGTAAAGCAGAGGACTACATCTTCTGTATGGAGACCCTATTCAAGTTTCGCAAGTCGGCCATCATCGACTCGGTCCTTTCTTTTTACCGCCCTAGCGCTGAGCGCGGACAAAATCGCCACGGCTATAAAAATGTTACCTATGTCAGCGTTTAAAGCCCCATAACTTGAATGTCTGTGCATTTTTAATCTACGCCGTCCCCATCGTCCCTAACATTTGGCCATACATAAACCATGACACCTGACAAGACATCCTCACTAGACTTGGGTTGCGGCAGGAGCCCCAAAAATCTATTCAATGCCGATCTTGTTTTCGGCGTCGACATCCGAAACGATTTGGAACACGGCATCGTAAAGGCGGATTTGGCGCTAGAGCCCATTCCTTTCCCCGACATGTGTTTCAACTTTGTCACCGCCCACGATTTCATTGAGCATGTTCCCCGCATCATCTACATGCCAACACGACGGAACTGTTTTGTTGAACTCATGAGTGAGATCTGGCGGGTGCTGAAACCCGGCGGCAGGTTTCTTTCAGTCACCCCTGCCTACCCGAATCCCGCGGCCTTCCGGGACCCAACCCACGTCAACATCATCACCGATGAAACCTTTCCCATTTATTTTGCTGGCGATGAACCTGCAGGCGTTATGTATGGTTTTCGCGGCAGGTTCGCCATGATCAATCAGGAGTGGAATGGTCCTTACCTGGTGAGCATTCTCGAAAAACGCGAGTTGGCCTGATTCCCAGAAAAAAGAATTCAAGAGGAATATCCACTGTGGCCAAAGTCATCATTCTCGTTATTGACGCTGACAACGATCCCATTTATCAAACGGGTCGCGCGCTTTGGCGTGCCAATGCAGATCGGCATGGAATCCCGCTCTACTTTCTCAAGTCTGCGCTGGAAGTCACCGACGACACCATCTACGTAGAGCAGGATTGCTTCTATACAAAATGGATTGACGAGATGCATGCCCGCATCAATGACAAGACACTGAAAGCCTTGCAGTACTGTCACGAACATCTTGAGTTCGACTACATACTGCGAACCAATCTTTCATCCTTCTATCGCCTCGATGCACTATTGGCCTTCTTGGAAACTGCACCTCGGCAGCTTTTTTACGGTGGCCCGGTACAAGAGCTCACCATCCCTGTTGAAGAAGGTGGCGATTACACTCTTGAGTACGTGTCAGGTTCAGGCATCCTGCTCAGTCGTGACCTGATCCCGGCGATGCTGGTTAAGAAAGAAGTTATTCCTCAGCACCATGTGGATGACATCTGGACCGGGGTCGCACTACTTGGCCTGCCCCGCCATCCAATTCCTCGCTGTGACTTTGAAGATATCGACAGTCTTGAAGCAAGCAACATCCTAAAAATCGTTGCTCGAATCAAAGAGACAGAATCCCGGGGAGACTTCCACTTTCGCATCAAGAACAGCGGAAACCAGCCCAGGCACGTGCTCGACTCCCTTGTCTTTGGCATGCTGGCAGAACGTTATTTCTCCTGAGTTTCGGGAAATCAATTTCTGCATATAAGGAAAAGCCGCCAGCTTGCTTCTAGCTGGCGGCCTTCCTTTTAGACATTAGTTTGTCCTGTAGTTATTTTCTGGCAAGTTACGCACAGAGCTCTTCCAGCTTGGCCTCAAGGTTACGGGCAAACCGTTCTGTATCGAACAACACCCCACTCACTTTTTCGGCCTGCAGGCGAGCCTTGAATTTGGCCAGTTCATCGCGATTGTTCGCAAGGAATACTGCCATCTCCTCATAACTCTCGATGTTGTAGTGAATCAACTCCGGTAACTTGGCAGCCGTCAGCAATGCGCCGGCCATGCGTGACGCGAAGGGGCCTCCGCAACGCGTCAGCACGGGCAAGCCCATGAACAACGCATCGTTAGCCGTTGTACCTGCATTAAACGGATATGTGTCCAGGAACAAATCTGCTGCGCCATAACGGGCCAGATAGTTTTCCGGTGATACGCGGCCACCGAATATCAGCCGTTCCGGTGCTACTCCTTGAGCCGCAGCTTCCCTCAGCAGGTTTTCCTTGGCCCAGGGATTATCGGCGAGCAACCACAGCACACTGTTCTTCACTCTCTTCAATATCCGCATCCACGCAGCAAACATCTCTGGCGTGTATTTGTAGTTATTGTTGAAGGAGCAAAACACAAATGCCCCTTCTGGCAAACCACAACTAGCTCTATCCGGAATTGCACTCACGATGCGCTTACGATCGCTCACCTGATAGATATCAGGCATGTACAGAGGTTTCTCCGAGTAGTAGCGAGCCATTTCCTCTGGAATCAAAAACCTGTCCGCAATGACATAGTCCACATTCGGCAAGCCCGTCGTTGCGGGCAACCCCAGATAAGTGATCTGAATCCGCGCCGGACGGTAGGAGAGAATATTCGCCCGGGCACCTGCTGTCTGCCCCTGAAGATCGACAAGAACATCAATCTCATTGTCCCGGATCAGCTTTGCTGCTTCGGCATCGGTAAGCGTATTGATGCGGATGAAATGATCCATCGTATTGATCACGCGCTGCCGCATGGGTGACCCATCTTCCGGACTCCAGCAGAATCCGTAAATCTCGAATTTCTCGCGGTCATGCAACTCGAACAATTCCACCATCAACATGGAAACCGGGTGCATGGTGAAATCCGAAGAACAATAACCTATGCGTATTTTTCGATGGCCATAGCCTTTGTTGTCCGCCAAGGCAGGAAGATTCTTGAGTACGCTCTTCTCAGCATAACGTCGCGCAGCATCGAGCTGCTCCTGGGGGTCATCCGATAGCGCGATCATGGCCAATGCGGAAGTGGAGCGCCGCATCATCTCTTCACTCACCCCGGTCATCGGCTGGTACACGGGCCATGCACATTGTTTGGCGCGAATGAACACCCAGTGATGCAGTACATCTTCTTGATTGGGATTAAGGGACAGACTCTTGTTGAGGTAGGCAAGCGCTTCAAAATACTGCTTGCGCATTTCCAGTACCCGGCCAAGGTTATTGAGCGCAGATATAACGAACAGCCGGTTATCGGCAGGCACCCAGGATACGTTGTTGTCCACCCATTGCCATTGGGCTACCGCTTCGTCCAGGTTACCCAGGCGCTCGTAAACCAGTGCCAGATTGAGGCGAGGCTGGACGAAAGTAGGTGCCACAGCAATTGCATCCAGGTAGGACGTTTTTGCCCCTTCAAGATCGCCAATATTGGACAGGACTGCCCCCAGGTTGAAATGGACGGCATGGGCAACAGGCGATGCTGGAGTGCGTTTCAACCAAGTCTGATAGAGCACCGCACCTAGAGGAGCTTTCCCCTCCTTCACCAGTTGCTCTGCACTGCCAATCAGGAGTCCCAAATCCATCTGGCCATTCCAGGCAGCCATCAACAATGATTCGTAGGTATTGTCAGTTGCCACATCGCCTCCACTTTCAGTCGCCATCATGAGTGTTGCTCCTTGCCGCAACGGCCGGAGAACAGAATATTCAACTGATTCTAGTGGCGCAGTCCCCTGACTAAGAGGCCAAGAACCGCGGTAAAAGACCGGGGTTTCAGGTAGGAATCAATGCTGGGGATGCTGCCTGCGAGGTATTGGCAGAAATGCCGGCAATAACGCCGACATTCCTGTCATGAGACCTATTTCCCTACGGTCAATATCCCGGTTTTGAGCAAACTAGCTGGATCCTGTTGACCACCCAGCGTTGTAGCAACGGGCGCGGCCTGTTGTGTAGCTACCGCCGACAAAGGATTGCCGTTTGCATCGAATTGACGCAGAGCATCAACCAGGCCTCCCACCGGTCCCACAGCCACTGAGGTTACGTCGGCAAGTGGCGAGGCAGTGCTAGCTGTAAGACCGGAAGACTGAGCCGCACTCCCATAGCTACCCAGAGTTTGAACCAGATTACCAACCTTGGCGCTTAGCGTATCGGCAGCACTGGATGTTGCACTGCTGGTGGTCGCATTATTCCTGTCAGCGACAAACCAGACATCGGCGGTCGCATGAGTGCTTCCATCAACGCTGGTGTAACTGGAAACGAGGCCCAGCATATTGCCATTATCTTTGGCTGATGATGTCGTCGCCGCCAGATCAATTGACGCGATGTTGAGGTCATTAAGTGACTTCAACTCACCCGACTGGGTAACACCATCGGCATTGGCATCCACCCAAACCTGCAGTTCAGCCCAGGCTTTGTCGTTCTTGTTGATAACGCCATCGTGATTGCTATCAAGTTCCCCCAGGGCAGCATAGCCGTTAGACGCCTTCTCCCCTGATGCCAAGACAGTCGAGGTTCCGAACAGTTCGCTGCCATCATTGATCAAACCGTCGTGGTTACGGTCAAGCACAAGTAAGCCATCACCGCCGCTCACCCAACCAGTTTTCACTTTCTCACCGGTTCCGAAGAGGTCGAAGGTAGTACCGTCGCTAATGCTGCGGGTGCTGACTCCATCACCATTCAGATCCAGAACCAGTGGTGATGCCAGCGCCAGATGATTAGTCTGATCGGTAGTCATGGCAGCCGTTTGTTCTGTAGACAACGCCATAACCTGCAGGGTAGTGAGCGCAGCAATCTGGTCAGTGGACCAGGTCGGTATCTGCTGCGTTGTCAGCGCGGCCACTTCATTAGTCGTCAGTCCCGACGCAATCTGGTAAGTACTTAAGGCAATGAACTGGCTAGTCGTCAGAGAGACCAGATCATCTGTTTCCATGTTGGCGATCTGATAGGTAGTCAGTGCCTGAATCTGGTCTGTGGTCAGCGCCTGGACTTGGTCCGTCGTCAGGGCGGCAATCTTGTCTGCCGCAAATGACTTGGCAATTTGGTAGGTGGTAAGCGCTGCTATTTGAGCAGTGCCCATCGCCACCAACTGGTCAGTACTGAGACCAACTCTGACTTGGGCGGTCGTCATGGCAGCAATCTGGTTGCTGTTGAGAGCAATCAGATCAGCAGTTTCCATGTTGGCCACCTGATCCGTAGCCAAGGCTGCTACCTGGGCAGTCGTTAGTGCAGCAACCTGATCACTACTCAGCGCCACGATCTGGTCCGTCGTCAGACCCTTGTTGATCTGATAGGTGCTCATTGCCTGAACTTGCGCTGTGCCAAAGGCAGCAACCTCATCAGTGGAAAGGCCTACCTTGATCTGATATGTCGTCAATGCCTGAACTTGAGCCGTACCAAAGGAAGCAACATCCACCGTCTCCATTCCGGCAATCTGACTTGCACTCAAAGCTCGCACTTGTGCTGTGGTCATGTTGCTGACCTGGTCCGTACTCAATGCCACCAGCTGATCAGTACTCAGTCCTTTGGCAACCTGGTATGTCGACAGAGCAGCCACTTGATTTGTACTCAATGCGGCTATTTGGTCAGTTGTCAGACCGGCATTGATTTGCAACGTATTGAGTGCCCGCAGTTGCGTGGTGGTCAGCGCCGCCACATCGGCGGTTTCCATGGCGAACACCTGATCGCTGCTAAGAGCTGCAACCTGAGCTGTCGTCAGTGCCTGCACCTGATCACTGGTCAGTGCCACGATCTGATCGGTAGTCAGCCCCGCATTTATCTGATAACTGCCCAGAGAAGCAAGCTGGGTAGTGGACATCGCAGCAAGGTCATCGGTTTCCAAGCTCATGGACTGGGCTATGGTCAGTGCCCGCAGCTGGGCGGTTGTCAGCGCCAAGACCTGGGAGGAACTAAGGCTAACAATCTGATCGGTAGTAAATCCCTTTGCCACCTGATACGTCGTAAAGGAAGCAAGCTGATTTGTACTTAATGCAGCTATCTGGTCCGTAGTGATGCCGGCGTTGATTTGCGCAGTAGTCAAGCTGCGTAGCTGAGTCGTACTAAGCGCCACCACGTCATCAGTTTCCATGGCCAGCAATTGATCAGTGGTCAACACGAGCAATTGCTGGGTGGTAAGTGCTATCACCTGATCAGTAGTCAGCGCAGCCAACTGGTCAGTAGTCAAACCGGCGGATACCTGTGTCGTTGTCAGGGCAGCGACTTGCATGCTGGAAAGAGCTGCCACATCACTTGTTTCAACACTGGCCAACTGACTTACTGTGAGCGCAGCAATCTGGGCCGTGCTCAAAGCCTGGAATTGTGATGAACTCAGGGCTACCAACTGGTTAGTGGTCAACCCCTGTGAAATCTGTGCTGTGGTTAGCGCTGCAAGCTGGTCAGTCGTTAGCCCTGTATTGACCTGATAGGTTGTAAAGGCTGTGATCTGATTGGACTTCAGCGCAGCAACATCCAGCGTCTCAATCAATGAAAGCTGATTAGTCGCCAGGGCTTGAATCTGGCGCGTGGTCAGGGCTTGGACTTGGCTACTGGTCAAAGCCACCATGTCGTCAGAACTAAGTCCCAGCGCAATTTGTGCTGTTGTCAGTGCCGCAACCTGGTTACTCGTCAACACTGACAGTTGGAACGTACTTAATCCCAAATTTATCTGAGCCGTGGTCAGGGCTTGCACCTGGGTGCCGCTCAAGGCAACGATCTGGTCAGTGGTGAGACCGGCGTTGATTTGATCCGTGGTCAGGGCAATCAGCTGACTTGTCTTGAGGGCCGACAGGTCATCGGTTTCCAGACTGGCTAACTGATCCGTGGTCAGGGAACGTACCTGGGCGGTGGTCAAGGCTTGGGCTTGAACGCTGTTGAGGGCAACGATGTCGTCGGTGGTGAAACCGGCGCTCAGTTGCTGGGTGGTCAAGGCGGCCAGCTGCGAGGTCTTGAGGGCGCCAATCTGATCGGTGGTGAGACCCAGACTGATCTGGTCCGTGGTCAAGGCAACCAGCTGGCTGGTCTTGAGGACGGCGATGTCGTCGGTTTCCAGACTGGACAGTTGCGCGGTGCTCAGGGCAGCGATTTGACTGCTCGATAACAGTTGAAGCCGGTCCGTGCCCAAGCCGAAACCAAGTTGTTCGCTACTGAGGGCAACCACTTGGTCGGTGGTAAGTGCGACCAGTTGGTCCGAGGTCAAACCAAACTGGATGTCTGCGGTGGACAAGGCTGCGATTTGGTCGCTGGTAAAGGCGGCCACATCATCAGTTTCCATGCGAGACAACTGATAGGTGGACAACAGTGACACTTGGTCAGTCGTCAAGGCCTCCACTTGCCCCGTTGTCAGCGCCACCAATTGCGCCGTATTGAGCCCGGCAGTGATCTGGTCGGAAGACAGTGCTGCCACCTGTTCGGTCGTCAGGGATGCAATTTGTGCCGTAGCCAACGCCAGTATTTGTTTACTGCTGAGAACCGCGATGTCATCGGTTTCCATACGGGACAGCTGGTATGTGCTCAAGGCCCCTAGTTGGCCCGTCGTCAGCGCCATGACCTGATCAGTAGTCAGGGCAACCAGCTGGCTGCTGTTAAGTCCAGCATTGATCTGATAAGTACTTAGAGCAACTAACTGAGCTGTACCAAGCGCAACCACTTGATCCGTGGTCAAGCCAGCGTTGATCTGATCACTGGAGAGCGCCAGCAGCTGTCCAGTCTTCAGGGAAGCGATGTCATCCGTATTGAGGCCGGAAACCTGAAGGCTGGTCAGCGCTGCGATCTGGGCTGTGGTCAAGGCCATGACCTGACCAGTGCTCAATACAGCCAGTTGGCTGCTCGTCAGGCCTTGCTGGACTTGTGCTGTCGTCAGTGCCGCGACTTGCGCATTGCTCAATGCGCCAATTTGATCAGTAGTGACGGCACTGATCTGCCAGGTATTCAATGACTGAATCTGCCCAGTTTTCAGTGCTGCGACATCTACCGTTTCCAAGCTGGACACCTGGGTAGTCGTCAGGGCGCCTAACTGAATGGTCGTGAGTGACTGAACTTGCGCTGTAGTCAGCGCAACGATCTGGTCAGTGGTCAAACCAGAAGCAATGTCAGTAGTACTCAAACTCGCAATCTGGCTTGTCTTTAGCGAGGCAACATCATCCGTTTCCATATTGGACAATTGCCAAGTGGAAAGAGCCGCCAGCTGGTCAGTAGTCAATACGGCCACCTGCGCCGTGGTCAAAGCCACCAACTGGTCTGTGGTGAGTGCAGACCGGATATTGTCTGTCGTCAGCGCAACAACCTGGCTCACCTTCAGTGCAGCCACGTCGGTAGTAGTCAGACTGGCAAACTGGCTGGTACTCAGTGTTGCAACCTGGGTCGCCGTCAGTGCCTGGATTTGATCCGTACCCAGTACCGCAAGCTGGTCGGTCGTCAGCAGTTGAATCTGACGCGTAGTCAAAGCGGAAACCTGCCCTGCCTTCAGCGCGGCAATGTCCGTGCTACCCAACGAGGTGAACTGGTAAGTCGTCAGTGCCTGCAACTGGGTATTCGTCAACGCCTGAATCTGATCGGTACTCAAGGCGGCCAACTGGTCAGTACTCAGGCCTTGGGCAATCTGACTGCTGGTGAGAGCAGCTACCTGGCTCGTCTGAAGGGCCACCAAGGCGTTGGTCGTCAAACCGGCATTAATTTGATAGGTGGTTAGCGATGCGATCTGTCCCGTCTTAAGCGCGGCCAGATCATCGGTTTCCATCCGTGACAACTGATAGCTGCTCAGCACCACCAACTGCCCCGTAGTCAAAGCCTGCACCTGGGCTGTTGTCAGCGCCTGCAATTGGTCAGTCGTCAATCCAGAGCTGATTTGGCTGGTGGTTAATGCTGCTATCTGGGCAGTTTTAAATACAGACAGATCTGTCGTACCCAGGCTGCTGAGCTGATTGTTCGTTAGCGCTTTCACCTGGGCCGTAGTGAAGGCCTGGATCTGACTGGTTCCCAAAGCCTGCAATTGGTCAGTGGTCAGACCCAGGGAAATCTGGCTGGTAGTCAACGCTGCCACTTGGGCTGTCTTGAGGGCAGCAACCGCATCAGTAGCAAGGCCGGCACTAACTTGAGCTGTAGTCAGCGCCACAATCTGGCTGGTCTTCAGGGAGGCAACATCCCCAGTTTCCATCCTGAGCAATTGTTGCGTGTTCAGCGCCTGCACTTGAGCCGTTGTCAGCGCCTGGATCTGGCCAGTACTCAAGGCCACAACCTGATCCGTGGTGAGGCCCACATTAATTTGGGCCGTCGTGAGTACCGAAATCTGGCTAGTCCTCAGGGCAGCAACATCGTCGGTTTCCATGGCCGCAATTTGGCCCGAGGTCAGGGACTGAACCTGTGCCGTGGTTAAAGACTGAACCTGTGCTGTGGTCAGAGACTGAATCTGTACCGTGGTGAGGCCTGTGCTGATCTGGCTTGTTTTCAGGGCAGCGATCTGGACCGTTTTCAAGGCAGCCACATCCTCGGTTTCCATGGCTGCCAATTGGGCACTGCTCAGGGCTTGCAACTGTGCCGTCGACAAAGCAATTGCCTGTGTCGTCGTCAGCGCAACGATCTGATCAGAGCGAAGGCCACTGCTAACTTGGTAAGTAGTCAGGGCGGCCACCTGAGCCGTACCGAGGGCCTGTATTTCAGAGGTAGTCAGAACACTGACCTGACTAGTCCCCATAGCTTGCAGCTGATTGCTCTTGAGGGCCGCAACATCGACCGTTTCCATTGCAACCAATTGGCTACTGCTCAGGGCTTGAATCTGTGCAGTTGTCAGTGCTTGCACTTGTGCAGTCGTCAAAGCCTGTACTTGATCTGTCGTGAGACCTGCGCTGATCTGACTCGTCTTAAGGGCCACGATCTGGGCCGTTTTCAAGGCAGCCACATCAACCGTTTCCATCACGCTCAACTGAGTACTACTCAACGCCTGAAGTTGAGCCGTTGTCAGAGCCTGTACTTGTGCCGTGGTCAAGGAAACAATCTGTGCACTTGTCAAACCGTTGCTGATCTGGAAAGTGGTCAGCGCAGCCAACTGTGCTGTCTTGAGCGCTGCGATCTGATCCGTAGAGAAACCAGCACCAACTTGAGCAGTGGTAAAGGTTTGTACCTGTGCTGTGGTGAGGGCCTGTACCTGATTGGTAGTGAGGCCGGCATTGATCTGTTGGGTAGTCAGTGCCGTTAACTGGCTGGTCTTCAATGCTGCCAAGTCTGCCGTTTCTATGGCTGATACTTGGTTTGTAGTAAGGGCCTGCACCTGGGCCGTGGTCAGCGCTTGCCACTGGTTTGTGCCCAGTGATGCCAAACCAGATGTCGTCAGGCCGGCACTGACTTGAACTGTGCTTAGTGCAACTAATTGCGACGTTTTCAGGGCAGCAAGATCCGTCGTTTCCATATTGGCCAGTTGCCACGTGGTCAACACGGCAATCTGACTGCTGCTCAGCGCCTGAATCTGTGCCGTTGTAAGTGCCTGCACCTGGTCAGTAGTCAAGCCCATGCTGACTTGATCTGAACTCAGAACAGCAATCTGACTCGTTTTCAGGGCTTGGATCTGATTTGTGGAAAACCCGGCGCTAACTTGGTAAGTCGTCAGAGCTGCCAATTGACTCGTTTTCAGGGCAGCAACCTCATCCGTTGCCAGCCTTGATAGCTGCCAAGTGGACAACGCCCCTAATTGTGCCGTGGTCAAGGCCTGGGTCTGAGCCGTCGTCAGGGCGGCGGCTTGGTCAGTAGTCAGGCCACTATTGATCTGAGCGGTGGTAAGGGCCGCTATTTGGCTAGTCTTGAGTACCGCAATATCTGCGGTTTCCATCTTGGACAACTGCCACGTAGTCAGTGCAGCAATCTGCGCGGTAGTCAGCGCTTGCACCTGCCCCGTGGTCAGCGCCTGAATCTCGGCTGAAGTCAAACCAGTGCTTATTTGGCTCGTCGTCAGCGACGCAACCTGCCCGGTCTTGAGAGATGCCAGATCTGCCGTTTCCATCGCAGCTAACTGCACTGACGTCAACGCTTGCATCTGTGCCGTGGTCAAGGCGGTGACCTGAGCAGACGTAAGGGCTACGATCTGATCTGAAGTAAGACCAGCATTGATCTGAACGGTGGTCAGGGCCACCACCTGACCGGTGGTCAGGGCAGCAATTGCCGCTGTAGTCAGCCCAGCAGAAATCTGCTGGGTGGTTAGTGCCCGTACCTGACTGGTCTTTAAGGCTGTAACCGCTGCAGTTTCCATCTTGGACAACTGCCAAGTCGTCAACCCCTGCACTTGATCTGTTGTAAGAGCTGCCACTTGGGCAGAGGTCAAAGCAACCACTTGCCCGCTATTGATCCCGCTATTGACCTGACTTGTTGTCAGCGCAGCAACTTGGCTGGTCTTCAGGGCTAACGTCTGGTTGGTTGTTAGCCCGGCACTAATCTGATCGGTGCTAAGTGCTGCAACCTGGTTGGTTTTGAGAGCGGCAACATCTACCGTCTCCATATTTGACAGCTGCCATGTCGTCAGTGCAGCAATCTGAGCGGTGGTGAGTGCCTGCACCTGCCCCGTGGTCAAAGCCACAATCTCGTTTGACGTAAGCCCCGCCTGTACTTGGGCCGTCGTGAGGGCGGCGATCTGATTCGTCTTCAGGGACGCAAGATCGACCGTCTCCATCGCGGCAATCTGGGCGGTGCTCAGGGACTGGACTTGGGCCGTCGTCAGGGAGGCGGCTTGGGCGGTGCCCAAGGCAACGATCT
>DASXVA010000006.1:0-1572 GCA_036504515.1 Rhodocyclaceae bacterium | reverse complement strand
GGGTTGTTCCCTTGTTCTGCGTAAAGTGAAAGAAAGCAACTTTGAATGCCCAATCCTGGCAGCTCGTCCGCCAAGAGCTGCATCAGCGCGTTCATGTCGTAGGTGGTTGCCATGGACTGAACAATCCGGTTCAACCGGTCGGTTTGATTTTCCACCTCCAGCCGTTGGGCAAGCTGGCGGCGGTGAGCAATCTCGCCAACGGCGGCATAAGCCCCAGCGATCAAATCAAGCGCTTTGAGGTGCTCTTTTGAAGTGGGGAAGAGGCCTGCAGGGCTGGACCGAAAAACCTCCAAAACCGTCTGCCACTCGATGACCTGAGCGCCGGATGGAATCTGATCCAGACCGTCTCCCAACGTCCGTAGAAAGTGATTGGACGCCTTTTCATTCGAATATACATCTGAGAGGAAATCATTGACCAACTGCCGCGTCCACACCTCGTTTAGTCCAGGGATGGAGATGGCTGCAGCCAGGCCCGCGGTTAAGAAGGCTTCCAGGCGAGTCTGTGAGTCAATGATCGAAGCTCCACGGGAATTGACGGGAATTGGAAGAACAGCCCGGGAATCACCGGGGCTTGTGCGCGGCTCGGCACTGATCAACGGCTGGCAGCCACAGGAGCGCCGGTACACCAACTCCGTCGACAAGAGAATTTCATCCGGCAGGGGCTCACCAGCCAGCCGGGATAAAATCAGGTCAACGCTCTGGCTGCCAAGTTGGTACCAGGGAGCCCGGATGGTCGTCAGTGAGGGAACGATAGCGCGCGTTTCCTCGATGTCATCGAAACCAGCCACGACGATATCTTCCGGAATGCGCACCCCGCGCGTTTGCAGCGCCTGCATAGCCCCGATCGCCATATTATCGTTGGCCGAAACCAGGGCATCAAACGGTGTACGCTGAATATCGACCAACTGCTCAATCGCCGCAGTGCCGGAAGACCTGCGAAAATCACCCGGTTGGACCAAAGCTGGATCCAAGGGCAAGCCGTATTCAGCCAGGGTTTCGCAATAGGCTTGATAACGGTCCTCGGCATCCTGGCTGATCTCGAGACCGCGAAGAAAGGCGATTCTGCGCCTTCCATGGACTTCGATCAGGTGGGAGAGCAGCTTGCGCATTCCCCCAAGCATGTCGATGCGAATGCTAGGCAGGGAAGGTAAGAGCATCCCCATGCTGATCATCGGCAATGGCGCATAGTGCTGGCAAAAGACTTTGAAGTTGTCCCGATCGAGCGTATGGCTGAGGATATTCGCCCAAACCAGCAGGCCGTTGACGTTGTACTCCCCGGCCAGGTCAAATAGGATGTTCTTTTGCGCTTCGAATTGCTGGTGCCAGTGCGGAATTCCCCCCGAAAAGCAAATCAAGTTGACATCCCGCTCTTGCGCGCGGTCGGCGACACCGTGCCAGAGATGTATTTCCGTCGGGCCTTTCAGCCAGGCAGTCAACATTCCGAGGGTGAATCGATCTGACGCTAGGTCGGATTGATCTGGATGGGGCATACGCAGCCGGGACGATTAACAGGATTTAATCGAGTCTACCACCAAACACCCGCGGAGGCCAATTCGGGCGGAGAATGAGGCT
>DASXVA010000005.1:0-68087 GCA_036504515.1 Rhodocyclaceae bacterium | reverse complement strand
TGAGACCGATGACCTCATCGCCCTCAAAACAGGCCAGATCGGCGCCCTGACAACGAGCCAGATCAGCTTCGGCCTTAGCACCGCCCAAATATCTGAACTCACTTCCGATCAGATAAAAGGCTTTACTACCAAGCAAATCCGCGCCCTGACAACGGACCAGATTGTTGCGCTGTCAACTGTGGACTTCGCTGCACTGAAAACCAATCAATTGTCGGCATTCACCACGGATCAGATCGCTTCCATTGAAACCAATGACCTTGTTGCTCTAATGAGCAACCAGATATCGGCTCTCACAACGCATCAACTGAGTCATGGCATCACCACCGACCAGATCAGTGCGCTAACTTCCGATCAGATCAATACTTTCGACAGCAAGCAAATTCGGGCACTGACAACGGATCAGGTCGTCGCGTTAAGTTCCAGTCAGATTCAGGCGCTCACCAGCAGGCAACTAACCAGCCTGACCACAGCGCAGATTTCAGCCATCGAGACTAATGACATCATTGCGCTCACGACAGCTCAAATCACTACCATAACTACTGATCAGTTGAAGCGAGGCTTTACGACCGACCAGATTGCAGTGCTTTCAACAACAGACATTGCTGCACTCAAAACAGGGCAGATTATTGCGCTAAGTTCCGCACAGATTGCTGCGTTGGTCACCAATGAAATAGCTGCACTGAGCACTAGCCAGTTGTTGGCACTGACAACGGCACAAATTCAACAGGGTCTGACGACTGAGCAAATAGCCGCACTGACTACCCTTCAAGTCCAAGCTTTCTCATCACAGCAAATCAGTGCTTTTACTACTGACCAGTTTGTCCAATTGACGCTTGGCACGCCAATTGTTCTGGACCTCAACGGTGACGGCGTTAAGACACTGGGCGTCACGGCAGGCACCGAGTTTGATTTATTTGCTACCGGTCAGAAGGTCAATACAGGCTGGGTTTCCAAGAGCGATGGTTTGCTGGTTCTTGATCGTAATCGCGATGGCACGATCAACAACGGTAGCGAACTCTTCGGTAGTTCGACGCTGCTTGCCAATGGCGAAAAAGCCAGCAATGGTTATCAGGCCTTGGCTGCGCTCGACAGCAATGGTGATGGAGTACTCTCATCCGCCGATAAGCAGTGGAGTGATCTCAAGGTCTGGGTAGACGCTAATTCCGATGGTGTCAGCCAAGCCAATGAACTCTCGACCCTTGACGCCCTTGGCATCAACAAGCTGAACCTGAATGCAACGGCTACTCGACAGCAGGACCAAGGGAATATTCTGGGTCTCGTCTCCAGTTACGAAACCACTGATGGCAACACTCATCAGATGGCCGACGTCTGGTTCGTTGCAGATAAGGCAGCAACTACAAGCACAGCGAATACTAATGGCCTACCTGCCCAGGTCAGTAATCTGGTTCAGGCAATTGCTAGCTTTGATAACCAAACACCTCAAAATCAGAGCAGCTTGCTTCCATTACCGGCACCAGATGCGGGAACAGGTAGTGCAGTAGCAGTCAATGGCATGGTTGATGTTCTCAAACAGTTCGACCCCAATGGCGCCCTGCTCAATGTTGCCTCACCGCAAACAGCGGCACCTCCCCTTGGGGCGACGCAACCCAAGTTGCCACTGCCTTTTGATGGTGTGCTGACGACGAGTGGTAAATAAAAAACCTATCTGCCCTTATCTCAGCAGGGATAAGGGCAGCTTGGCGGTTCAAATATCAGGATGGACAGCATTACCTTTCTTGAATGCTGCTCTGCGCAATGCGACAATATCCCCCTGTGGGGTCGGCATTTTCCCGTTAGCGCGTATCCATCCAAAGTCTGAATTCAAGTAAGGAAGTGGGGATCAACTGGCAGTGAAACCGGCGAGCCTCAGACAACACAAGAGGAAACGACCAACATGCTGCTGATGATCGACAACTACGACTCCTTTACCTACAACCTAGTGCAATACTTTGGTGAGTTGGGTGAAGATGTGCGCGTCTATCGCAACGACGAAATCACCCTGGCCGAGATTGAACAACTCAATCCTGACCATATCGTGATTTCCCCCGGCCCCTGCAGCCCCGCTGAAGCCGGTATTTCTGTGCCCACCCTGCAGCACTTTGCTGGCAAGAAACCATTGCTCGGCGTCTGCCTGGGCCATCAAAGCATAGGTGCTGCTTTTGGCGGCAAGGTCGTGCGGGCCAAGCAACCCATGCACGGCAAGACCTCACCGGTCCACCACAACAACAGCGGCGTCTTTGCCGGTTTGCCCAACCCTTTGATCGTCACTCGCTACCACTCCCTGGCAATCGAACGAGACAGTCTGCCCGATTGCCTGGAGATCACGGCCTGGACGGATGACGGCGAGATCATGGGGGTACGCCACAAGCAGTTCGCCATTGAAGGCGTCCAATTCCATCCGGAATCCATCCTGACAGAATGTGGTCACGATTTATTGCGTAACTTTCTCAAGACTACGGGATAATTTAGGTTAAAACATTCCGATATCTGTGTTCTTTAGAAAGCCGTCGTCATGATCACCCCCCAGGAAGCGCTTCAGCGCACCATTGAGCATCGCGAAATTTTCCATGATGAGATGCTGCATTTGATGCGGCTGATCATGAAAGGAGATGTCACGCCAGTGATGACGGCTGCGGTTCTAACCGGACTGCGGGTGAAAAAGGAAACTATCGGCGAGATCAGTGCTGCGGCCCAGGTCATGCGGGAACTCTGCACTCGGGTCGACGTACCCCACAATCCAAACTTTGTCGACATCGTCGGTACCGGCGGCGATGGCGCCCATACCTTCAACGTTTCCACTACCGTCGCTTTCATTACCGCCGCTGCTGGTGCTACCGTTGCCAAGCACGGTAGCCGTAGCGTTTCTTCCAAGTCTGGCGCCGCCGATGTTCTGGAGGCGCTCGGGGCAAAAATTGATCTGCAAGCCCCTCAGGTAGCACGCTGCCTTGAAACCATGGGCATGGGCTTCATGTACGCCCCCAACCATCACCCGGCCATGAAGAACGTGGCAGCGGTGCGCAAGGAAATGGGCATTCGCACACTGTTCAATATCCTCGGCCCCCTAACCAATCCTGCCGGCGCCCCCAACTCCCTGATCGGCGTCTTCCACGAAGACCTGGTCGGCATTCTGGTACGAGTGATGGAGCGCCTGGGCGCTCAGCACGTCATGGTGGTCTGGGGTAAAGATGGCATGGACGAAATTTCCCTCGGTGCCGGCACCCTGGTCGGTGAACTGAAGGACGGCAAGATTCGTGAATATGAGCTGCATCCGGAAGACTTCGGCTTGTCCATGGCAGCCAGTCGCAACCTCCAAGTAGCAAATGCCGCCGAATCCAAAGCCATGATGCTGGCCGTTCTGGACAACCAAGCCGGCGTTGCCCTGGATATATCCCTCCTGAATGCCGGAGCCGCCCTCTATACCGCCAATGTCGTGGCCGATATTGGCGCTGGCATTGAGCTCGCCCGCCGCACCATTGCCAGCGGCGCAGCCCGCGCCAAACTTGACGAATTCATCCGCACCACCCAGAGCCTCTGATGTCCGACATTCTTAACAAGATCAATGCAAGCAAGCGGGAAGAAGTTGCTGCCGCCCAAACCAACAAACCTTTGGCCCAGGTCAAGGCTGAAGCCGAAGCCCAGCCCGTAACCCGGGATTTTGTCTCGGCCCTGCGCAACAAAATAGCCGCAGGAAAGTCTGCCGTTATTGCTGAAATCAAGAAAGCCAGTCCCTCCAAAGGTGTGCTGCGGGAGCATTTCGATCCGGCTGCCATCGCCCGTAGTTACGAAGCTGGCGGCGCAGCCTGTTTGTCGGTGCTGACGGATGCACTCTATTTCCAAGGGGCACCGGAATACCTCAAAGCAGCCCGAGCAGCCTGCGCTTTACCAGTACTCCGCAAAGACTTTCTGGTAGACCCGTATCAAGTCTATGAGGCTCGGGCCATGGGGGCAGACTGCATCCTGCTGATCGTTGCATCCCTGAGCCTTGCCCAGATGCAGGAGATGGAAACCATCGCCCACAGCTTCGGCATGGCGGTGCTGGTGGAATCCCACAGTAGCGAGGAGCTGGATCTGGCCCTGCAGTTGAAGACGCCCCTGATCGGCATCAACAACCGCAACCTGCGCACCTTCGAGGTCAGCCTGGACATGACCCTGCAGCAACTACCCCGCATCCCCGCTGACCGCCTGATCATTACCGAATCCGGCATTCTCAAGCCGGAAGACGTAGCCCTCATGCGGCAACATCAGGTAAACGCCTTCCTCGTCGGTGAAGCCTTCATGCGGGCCGAGGAACCGGGCAGCGAACTGGCCCGACTGTTCGCCTAAGCCGCCGCGTCCCTGATCTGATCAGGGACGGATGTAGATGTAGCCCTGATGCTGTAGTTCGGCAATGCGAACGACACCGCCCTGATCAATACGGACAAAGCCTTCGGGGAGATCGTCCAGGGTTAGTTGCTCTGCCTTCAGGGTATTGCCGCAGGCATCAAGCTCGATCCCGCTGTTGCGCAAGCCGGTAATCCGTTCCAGTAATTTTGGTTCGGCCTTCTTCTTTTCAAAGGCCTTGAGAGCGGGGCCGTGGGCGACGAGGACGATTTCCACATTGCCCGGCCCACCGACACCCTTGATGTGGTTCTCGATATTGCTGAGAACGAAGGGCACTTTTTCCAGTTCGGTGACGTGATACACCACCTTCAATTTGTCGGCGGCAACGGCACTCAGGGCAAACAAAGCACCGGCTAAAACCACACTGGTCAGACGCAAGAAATGAAGTCGCATGGGAGTCTCCTTGGGATATTGCTAGGGATAACTTGATCCCGCAAGGTACTCGACTCCGGCATAAAGCCTGAATACGAAATTCTGCTAACGATATTCGCCAAGCCCTAGCGAGGCTTGCCTGTACTGGCGGCTACTGCTGGCCGTAGGACTTGAACTTTTCCAGTACCCGATCCATCTCGTCATCAGCGATCAGCTTGGGACCACCGATTTGCAGCACGCGCCAATACTGTTCGCAGAGAGTTTCCAGTTCCACGGCTAGGTCTAGGGTTTTGTCCACATCTGGGCCGAAGACCACCATGCCATGGTGAGCCATCAGGCAGGCGCTGCGCTCGGTCAGCGCTTCAAGCATGGCATCGGACAAAACCTGGGAACCGAAGGTGGCATAGGCGGCGCAACGCACCGTCTTACCGCCAAAGCGGGCAATCATGTAATGAAAGGGGCCGATCTCCGCTTCCATGCAGGCGAGGCTGGTCGCAAAGGGAGAGTGGGTATGGATGATGGCACCGGCCTCGGGCCTGGCGGCGTAGATGTCGCGGTGAAAGCGCCATTCCGAAGAGGGCTTGCGCTGCCCACGTACCGTGCCATCAAGTCCGACAAAAACCATGTCGTCCTCGGTGCAGCCTCCATAGGCCATGCCGGTGGGGGTGATGATGAAACCATCGTCACTGCGAACACTGACATTCCCTGCCGAACCGCGATTGATCCCGGAAGCATTCATGGCCCGGGCCGTTGCCAGCACCTGAGCCTTGAGAAGTATTTCGCTCACGACTTGAGTTGCGCCAACTGCTGCGGTGCGAAAGCGCCACGCTCCGTAATGATGGCCGTGATCAGACTGGCTGGCGTCACATCGAAGGCGGGGTTGGCGACGGGAACGGCGGTACTGATACCCAATTCGCTGCTGCTGCGTTCCTCAATGGGAATCAGTGCCCCTTCGGCGCAGGCAAAGTCGATGGTGGAAACCGGCGCAGCAACGTAAAAGGGTATGCCGTGAGCTTTGGCCGCCAGGGCTTTGAGATAGGTACCCACCTTGTTGGCGGTATCCCCATTGGCCGCAATCCGGTCGGCGCCGACAATGATGCAATCTACCCGGCCCTGCATCACCAACAAGCCGGCGGCATTGTCGGCAATCAGGGTATGGGGCACGCCGCCTTGTCGCAGCTCCCATTCGGTGAGCAGGCCCTGGTTACGGGGACGTGTTTCGGAAACCCAAATATGGAGGGGAGTGCGCTCTGCATGGGCGGCATACACCGGAGCCAAAGCTGTCCCATGGGCAACGGTGGCAAGCCAACCTGCATTGCAATGGGTCATGACATTGATGGGCCGCTCCCAAGTCGGGCCGCCCTGAACGGAGGCCTTCAATAGCGGCAGACCGTGCTGACCAATAGCGGCATTGGCTTTGCGATCAAACTCAGCAATCGCGCGGGCCTCCTGCCAGGCGGCTAGGCCACGGGCAGCGGGCGCCAGCGGGCGCAGCAGATGGGCCATGCGATCCAGAGCCCAGTGCAGATTCACGGCGGTGGGTCGAGTCGCTGCCAAGGTGGAGAGAACTTCTTCCAGCCGGTCATTCTCCGCCCCACCGATCAAACCAAGTGCAACACCGTAGGCGGCCGTGGCGCCGATCAAAGGCGCGCCCCTCACCTGCATGACCCGAATGGCTTCAGCCGCATCCTCCAGGTTATTCAAACGAACCAGCACCGGTTCTGCCGGCAGCTTGGTCTGGTCGAGGATGAGGATCGAGTTTTCGTCCTCCTGAATGGTAGTAAGGGGGTGGCGACTCATGGGATCCTCTCGTCACAAGGCGGGCATTGCCCGCCTTGTTGTCACATCACGCCAGCTTGCCGTGGCAGTGCTTGTACTTCTTGCCACTGCCGCAGGGGCAGGGGTCATTACGACTGACCTTGGGTCCGGCCTGAACCGGTTGCGGCGTTTTTTCTTCCGCCGTCCCCAGGGCTTCGTCGTAATCGGCATGGTGATACTGCACGTTCTCGACACCGGGATGGCTTTGCTCGGCTTCCTCGATCTGCTCTTCGGAGCGGATTTCCACCGTCATCAACAGACGGGTAACGTCAGACCGCACGGAATTCAGCAGACCTTCAAACAGTTCGAAGGACTCCCGCTTGTATTCTTGCTTGGGATTCTTCTGGGCATAGCCGCGCAGATGAATGCCCTGGCGCAAATGGTCGAGAGCGGAAAGATGTTCGCGCCAATGGGTGTCCAGGCTCTGCAACATCACGTTACGTTCAAAGCCCTGCCAAGCAGCCAGGTCGACTCGCTCGGTCTTTGCCGCATAAGCATCATCGGCGGCCTTGAGGATGCGGGTGAGCAGATCATCTTCACCCAGCTGCGGCTCGGCCTTGACCCATTCCGCAACGGGCAGCTTCAACTGCAGTTCACCCGCCAAGGCTGTTTCGAGGCCATGGATGTCCCACTGCTCTTCAACGCTTTCCGCCGGAACGTACAGGCGGAAAGTATCGTGCAGCAGGCCCTGACGCATGGCAACCACGGTTTCTGAAATGTCGTCGGTTTCGAGCAGCTCGTTGCGCTGCTGGTAGATCACCTTGCGCTGGTCGTTGGCCACATCATCGTATTCCAGCAATTGCTTGCGGATGTCGAAGTTGCGCTGTTCCACCTTGCGTTGGGCGGACTCCAGAGAGCGATTGACGATGGGATGCTCGATTGCTTCGCCTTCAGGCATCTTGAGGCGAATCATGATGGCGTTCAGGCGTTCGCCAGCAAAAATTTTCAGCAACGAATCTTCCAGGGACAGATAGAAACGGGAAGAACCCGGGTCACCCTGACGACCGGAACGGCCCCGCAACTGATTGTCGATGCGGCGAGATTCGTGACGCTCAGAACCAATGATGTGCAGACCGCCAGCAGCAAGCACCTGATCGTGAATCTTCTGCCATTCAATCTTGCGGGCAGCGGAACGTTGTTCCTTCTCGGCCACAGAAAGGCTGGCATCTTCGCGGATCGTGTCCAGATCCTTTTCTACATTGCCGCCCAGCACGATGTCGGTACCGCGACCGGCCATATTGGTGGCAATGGTGATCATGCCAGGGCTGCCGGCCTGAGCCACGATCTCGGCTTCCCGGGCATGTTGCTTGGCGTTGAGTACCTGATGGGGCAACTTCTCGCGCTTGAGCAACTCGGACAGCAGTTCGGAATTTTCGATGGAGGTTGTCCCCACCAGCACCGGCTGACCACGCTCATGGCAGCCACGAATATCGGCAACGATGGCTGCGTGCTTTTCTACAGCAGTACGGTAAATCTGGTCATTCTCATCCTTGCGCTGGGGCGGACGGTGGGTAGGAATAACCACCGTTTCCAATGCATAAATTTGATGGAATTCGTAGGCTTCCGTATCCGCCGTACCCGTCATGCCGGCCAGCTTGCCGTACATGCGGAAGTAGTTCTGGAAGGTAATCGAGGCCAGGGTCTGATTCTCGGCCTGGATGTGTACGCCTTCCTTGGCTTCCACTGCCTGATGCAGGCCATCGGACCAGCGGCGGCCGGACATGAGGCGGCCGGTGAATTCATCAACGATGATGATTTCGCCTTCCTGCACCACGTAGTGCTGATCCTTGTGGAACAGGCTGTGGGCACGCAGGGCGGCGTAGAGGTGATGCACCAGCAGGATGTTGGCCGGTTCGTAAAGGCTGCTGCCCTCGGGCAGCAAACCCAAGCGGGCAAGAATCTGCTCGGCCTTTTCGTGGCCTTCTTCCGTCAACAAAACCTGATGGGACTTGAGGTCTACCGTGTAGTCGCCGGTGTCCTGCTCACCTTCGTTCTGAGCCGCCTCGCCCACAGTCAGCAGTGGTGGTACGGCATTGAGCTTGAGATAAAGATCGGTATGGTCTTCCGCCTGACCGGAGATGATCAGCGGTGTCCGGGCTTCGTCGATCAGGATGGAGTCCACTTCATCGACGATGGCAAAGTTCAGCGCACGCTGCACTCGCTCGCCGGCCGAATAGACCATGTTGTCCCGCAGGTAATCGAAACCGAATTCGTTGTTGGTGCCGTAGGTGATGTCCGCAGCATAGGCGGCCTGCTTGGCATCATGGGCCATTTGGGACAGATTCACACCCACCGTCAGGCCGAGGAAGCCATGCAGACGGCTCATCCACTCCGCATCACGCTTGGCCAGGTAGTCATTGACGGTAATGACATGCACGCCCTTGCCGGAAATGGCATTGAGGTAGGAAGGCAGTGTAGCCACCAGGGTTTTGCCTTCACCGGTACGCATTTCTGCGATCTTGCCGTAGTGTAGGACCATGCCCCCCAGCAACTGGACATCGAAGTGACGCATGCCCAAAACGCGCTTACCGGCCTCGCGGACCACGGCAAAAGCTTCGGGCAGCAGGTCGTCGAGGGATTCACCCTGAGCGTAGCGCTCCTTGAACTCCACCGTTTTGGCGGCGAGCTGTTCGTCGGAGAGGGCCTCCATGGCCGGTTCCAGGGTATTGATGCGGGCGACAGTGCCGCGGTATTGCCGCAGCAGCCGCTCGTTGCGACTGCCGAAAATCTTCTTGAGAAAGCCCGTAAGCATCAGGAATCCGCCAGCTTGAGAAAAGAGGCGATTTTAGCATGGGGGCAGAGTCTTCCTGCCCCGTCAAGGGCTTATCGGCTAGCCACCGCACTGGCCTGAGCGGCCTCAAGGAAGCGGTTAGGGTTCTGTGCCACACCACGGAAGCGGACCTCAAAGTGCAAATGAGGTCCTGTCGAGCGGCCCGTGGAGCCCACTTCTGCAATTTTCTGACCACGTTTGACCACTTCCCCCACTTTGGCGACCAGTTTGGAAGCATGGGCGTAACGGGTGGTCATTTCATTACCGTGGTCGATTTCAACCATGTTGCCGTACTCGGGATGCCACTCAGAAGTGATCACGATTCCAGAAGCAGCCGCCATCACAGGCGTTCCCACAGGTGAAGGGAAATCCACCCCTTCATGCATGGCCCTCAGACCAGTGAAGGGATCCACCCGCCAACCGAAGGCAGAGGCGTTCCATTGCATGTTGATCGGCAAGGTTGTCGGCAAAAAATTCTTGCGGATGCGCTGCTCAAATACCTCGGACTCAATCATGGTCAGCGTGTCGGTTCTGGCTTCCACTTGCAGCGCCAAGGCCTCTACTGCTTTTTGCAACTCTTCAGCACTAAGATCGGCAGGCAACAACAACGGGCCACCTTGCCCGGCCTTGCTCTGCCCATTTTTGATATCAGAAGGCTTAATCCCGGACTGAACGGCAAGACGGTCCCCCAGGGAGTCGAGGCGGGTAATCTGGGCCTGCATTTCCCCCAGTTTGGTTGCCATGACCTTGAGGTTTTCCTTCACATATTCTTCCCTCCGCTGGTTTTCTTGCAGCGTCACGGCGCGAATCAATGTTTGCAGAAAGGGATGGCGAACCTCGGCAGCGTAGCGGACGGTCAGATAAGAAAAGAGAGATGAAAGACTCATCAAGCCGAGAGTCAAAACAATCAGTAGCACAAGAACACGCAAAGGTGTCAGAGAAATGGTTCTGGCTGTCGTCAGCCGGTTTGAGACGAGAATAATGTGCAAAACTGTTCCTCTCTCGTAATTCAGCTTCGAAGAAAACTCTTCGAACTTTTACTGTTTATATGGCCGCCAACAGTCTGGGCAAATTCATTAAAACCGATTCGGGTCTGGCCCGGTATACGGCTCAAGTTGGTCGTTTACTGCAACTCCAGCGCGCCTATGAGAAGGCGGTTCCTGCTGCGCTGCTTCGTTCAGGCCGAGTCGCCAATCTCAAGCAGGGCGTTGTTGTCATCTACGCCAGCAGCGGTGCTGCAGCCGTAAAAATCCGCCAGGTTGCACCTCGATTGACGGATGTTTTCCGTCAAATTGGGCCGGAGATTAACGAAGTACAGGTCAAAGTGCAACCCACCGAACCCCATCGCATGCCGCCCCCCATTGCCGGAGGAAGCCTTAAAGATGTTGCAAAACAGGGCCTTGAAAAACTGTCCTCACAACTCCCCTC
Organism: Rhodocyclaceae bacterium; assembly: GCA_036504515.1. Taxonomy (GTDB): domain Bacteria; phylum Pseudomonadota; class Gammaproteobacteria; order Burkholderiales; family Rhodocyclaceae; genus AWTP1-18. Next base: position 57,319 of record DASXVA010000005.1, on the reverse strand, counting down.
AGACTCACCCCTGAGGAAAGCACTGGAGCATTTCACCCGTCACGTGAAGATCAGAAAACCCGACTAGAGAACTAACACTCGCTCGGCAAACATCAAACCGAATACAAGCAGGGCGAAGATCAATGCCCACTTGGCCACCCGCCCGGCCAGCAACAAATAGCGACGGTTACCGGTCAGCAGATAAGTGAGGATGCCGCCTGCTACGGCAATCACCGTCAAAAAGCCGGCGATGCGCAGCAGGAACATGGCGAGATGCCCTAGGCCGCTTGAGGATAAAGATGGGCTACCGTTGCCGGTGCCGTCGCCTCATCCTCGAAGGTCGCGAATTCCCAAGCAGACTGATCTGCCAGCAGGGCTCGCAGCAGCTTGTTGTTCATGGCGTGGCCGGACTTGTGGGCAGAAAAAGCTGCCAACAAGGGGTGACCGGCCAGATAAAGGTCGCCGACGGCATCCAGCACCTTGTGTTTAACGAACTCGTCGGTATATCGCAGCCCTTCGGCATTGAGCACCCGGTACTCGTCCATCACGATGGCGTTTTCCAGGCTGCCGCCCAGGGCAAGACCCTGTTCCCGCAGCATTTCGACATCCTGGGTGAAGCCGAAGGTGCGAGCCCGCGCCACTTCGCGGATATAGGAGTTGTCGGCAAAGTCCACCGTGGTGAAGTTGCCGGTCTGATCTACCGCCGGATGATTGAAGACAATGGAAAAGGACAAACGGAAACCGTCATGGGGTTCCAGCTTGGCCCATTTGTCACCTTCCTTCACCTCCACGGTCTTTTTCACGCGGATGAACTTCTTCGGAACGTTCTGCTCTTCAATGCCCGCCGACTGCAGCAGATACACAAAGGGAGATGCTGAGCCGTCCATGATGGGAATTTCTGCCGAGTCCACATCCACATGCACATTGTCGATACCCAAGCCTGCAAGGGCGGACATCAGATGCTCGACGGTGCCCACTTTGGCACCATCCTTTTCCAGGCAGGATGCCATCCGCGTATCACCCACGCCGAAAGGGTCGGCCTTCAGGGTTACGCAGGGTTCCAGATCAACACGATGAAAGACAATGCCGGTATCGGGGGCAGCTGGGCGCAGCACCAAGGTGACCTTGGCACCGGAGTGCAGGCCGACACCCGTCGTGCGAACCAGAGTCTTCAAAGTGCGTTGTTTAAGCATGGGTATTGGAATCAGTCAGTTAGCCGCAATTGTAGCACTGCAGCAAAGACAAACCCCGCGTCAGGCTGTACGGCGGGAGGCGATCCGCCGCACCCCCTGACGCGGGGTTTGCTGGTGATACGAGAAATCAGTCAGCCTGTTTGCGCAGGAAGGCCGGAATATCGTACTTGTCCATACCGCTGGAAGTCATGGCTTCCACGGCTGCATTGCGGGCACCACGGCCGTGCAACACGGAAGGCATCGCATCGGTACTGCCCATGGTGGCATCCACCACCATGTTGTCGGTACCGGTACGCAGACCGTAAGTCACGTTGGGCACCTGAGTCAGCACGGGTTGCTTCTTGGCAACTTTGCCGCCGAGACCGGTGGCAACCACGGTAACCCGCAGATTGTCTTCCATGGCGTCGTCGAACACGGTACCGAAGATCACGGTAGAGTCTTCCGCAGCGTAGTTGCGGATGGTACTCATGACTTCCTTGACTTCCTTCATGCCCAAGGAGTGGCTGGCAGTGATATTTACCAGTACGCCACGGGCGCCGGACAGTTCGATGCCTTCCAGCAGTGGGCTGGCCACGGCCTGTTCGGCGGCGATGCGGGCACGATCAACGCCGGCGGCGGTGGAGGAGCCCATCATGGCCTTGCCCATTTCGCCCATCACGGTGCGCACGTCTTCAAAGTCGACGTTCACCAGGCCGGGTACATTGATGATTTCGGCGATACCGCCCACGGCGTTTTTCAGCACGTTGTCAGCGGCCTTGAAGGCGTCTTTCATGCCCACGTCCTCGCCCATCACTTCCATCAACTTTTCGTTGAGGATGACGATGAGGGAATCCACGTGCTGGGCAAGCTCACTCAGGCCATCTTCGGCCAAGCGCATGCGATTGCCTTCGAATTCAAAAGGCTTGGTCACCACAGCCACGGTGAGAATGCCCAATTCCTTGGCCACTTCCGCCACGATAGGTGCAGCGCCGGTACCGGTGCCGCCGCCCATACCGGCCGTAATGAAGGCCATGTGGGCGCCGCGCAGAGAGTCAGCGATCTGATCCCGGTCGACTTCTGCCAGTTCACGGGCCTTGCCGGGCTTGCCGCCAGCGCCCAGGCCGGGGCCCAGTTGCAGCTTCTGGCTGGCGCCGGAATGGCGCAATGCCTGGGCATCGGTGTTCACGGTGATGAACTCCACACCATTCACGCCTTCCCGGATCATGTGTTCTACGGCGTTACCGCCGGCACCGCCGACACCGATCACCTTGATGATCGTTGTATTGGCGGGACTGGGGTCCACCACTTCCTCAATTTCAAACATGTTCGCCTCCAACATTAAGTCTTGCCCGATTTCACCATGACGAAGCCGCTGTTGACGCGGGAAAAAGAGGGGCCTTTACCGCGTTCCACTGCCTCGTCATGAACGACACTTACACCGTACTGCTTAAAAATTCTTCTCGAACCAGGAACGCATCCTCGCCAACACTTGCTTGAAGGAACCGCTCTCTCGTACCTTGATGCCTCGTTTGCGTTGGGACTGGCCTTCCAGCAACAGGCCCATAGCGGTGGAATAGCGCGGGTTCCGCGTCACATCCTTGAGGGGGCCGTCGTAGTGAGGCATCCCCAACTTGACAGTGTTGTGGAAGATTTCTTCCCCGAGTTCGATCATGCCCGGCATCTGCGCCGAACCGCCGGTGAGCACGACACCGGCCCGCAGCAAACGCTCGTAGCCGCTGCGTACCAGTTCCTCGTGCACCTTCTGCAAAATCTCTTCCACCCGGGGCTGGATGAAACCAGCCAGGGTCTGCCGTGACAGATTGCTAGCGGGACGATCACCAACACCAGGCACTTCCAGCATTTCCTCCGGATCGGCCAGTTGCTGTAACGCTACGCCGTAGCCGATCTTGATTTCCTCCGCATCTTGGGTCGATGTCCGCAGGGCAATGCTGATATCGGAAGTCAATTGATCGCCGGCAATAGGAATCACCGCGGTGTGGCGAATCGCTCCCTGAGTGAAGATTGCCACGTCGGTGGTACCACCACCGATGTCTACCAGACAGACGCCCACATCTTTTTCATCTTCCGTCAGCACCGCGTGGCCAGACGCCAAAGGTTGCAGTACCAGATCAACAACCTCCAGCCCGCAGCGATGCACGCACTTCACGATGTTCTGCACGGCAGTTACAGCGCCCGTCACCAGATGCACCCGCACCTCCAGGCGCTTAGCATCCATGCCGATGGGTTCCTTGACGCCGTCCTGGCCGTCCACGATGAACTCCTGCACCAGCGTATGCAGAATCTGGTCATCGGCAGAAATAGGCGTCGCGGCGGCAGCCTCCATGGCCCGCTCCACATCGAACTGGGTGACTTCCTTATCCTTCACCACGGCCATGCCGTTGGAGTCCTTACTCTTGATGTGGCTGCCGGCGATGCCGGTGTAGACCTCTTTCACCTTGCAGCCGGTCATCAACTCCACTTCCTGGATTGCCCGGGAGATGGAATTCACGGTGGCCTCGATGTTCACCACCATGCCCTTCTTCAGACCTTCGGAATCCTGGCTGCCCATCCCCAGTACGACAAGTTGTCCCTCATCGTCCAGTTCGGCGACGATGGCGACAATCTTGGACGTACCGATGTCCAGGCCAACAATTAACTCTCGGGTTTCCTTGCTCATAGGCAGCTCACGATGATTTGGCAGCCGCGCTCTGGCGCAGGGCAAAGCCGTTGGGATAACGCATGTCGATCAGCGTTGGCTGGAGATGCAGTTTTTCCCGCACCTCCCGATAACTTGCAACAAAGCGATCCAGTCGCTCTGCCACCGGATGTTTGCTTTCCTCCCGCCCAAGATCCAGCACCAGTCCGTCATCCAGGCGGACCTGCCAAGCCTGCCGTGGAGACAGGCTGACTTCCACTGGGCGACGACCGAGGGACTTAAGACTTTCCGAAAAATCCTTGTGCTGGCTCAGCATCACCGAAGCCATGCCTTCCGGTCCTGTAAATACAGGCAGGATTGCCTCGGTTGCAGCCACAAATACTTCGCCGTAGGTATTAACCAGCCGATACTCACCATCGGCCTGCTTCCAGCGGGCCGAGGCCACCTGTTCCTCGATGGTCAGTTCAATACTGTCGGGCCAGCGGCGATGCACATCGGCCCGACGCACCCAGGGCAATTTCTCGAAGGTAGCGCGAACCGCATTGAGATCCACCGTAAAGAAATTGCCATTCAGCGCGGTACGGGCTGCGTATTCCACCTGAGTCCGGGTGACCTGATCCAGCTTGCCCAACACCACCACCTGTCGCAGGGGGAAAACCGGCAACTGCTTGGCTGCCAAGACTACGGCGTAAATCAGGACCACCGCACCAAACAACATCAGCAAATCTGCCGTGAAATTGAGCAAAGGCGGCTTGTCCCAGAAACCTTCGCCCTTGTCACGCTTGGCGGGTTTGCTGGGCCGAGAGGGCTTGGCTGCTTTTTCCCTAGCCAAGACGGGCCTCCTCCAACACCTTAACGACCAGGGCCTGGAAATCAAGGCCCACCGCCCGCGCGGCCATCGGCACCAAAGAGTGGTCAGTCATACCCGGTGCGGTATTGGCTTCCAGCGCAACGATGTGGCCTTCGCCATCAATCATCATGTCCACCCGCCCCCAGCCACGGCAGCCGAGCACGGCAAAAGCCTTGAGTGCCATTGCCTGCATTTCCAGTTCCTGGGCTTCGGTGAGGCCGGAAGGGATGCGGTATTCGGTATCGTCCCGCAGATACTTGGCGTCGTAATCGTAGAACTCGGTGCTCGGCACAATCCGTATCACCGGCAGGGCCCGAGCTTGATCGCCGTGGCCCAGGATGCCCACCGTGAATTCGCCGCCGGCCATGAACCTTTCGGCAATGACGATGCGGTCATATTGGGCTGCCAACTGGTAAGCCGTCGCCAGGCCACCCGGTTCCTTGACCTTGCTGATGCCGATACTGGAACCTTCATTAGCCGGCTTGACGAACAGGGGCAGGCCCAGTTGTTTTTCAATGGACGCAAAGTCGCTGTGCTCTTCCACCACGACAAAATCAGGCACGGGGATACCGGCGGCCTGCCACACCAACTTGGTTCGCCACTTGTCCATGCCCAAGGCGGAAGCCAACACACCGCTACCGGTATAGGGGATGCCCATCAGTTCAAGGGCGCCCTGCAAAGTGCCGTCCTCACCACCACAGCCATGGAGCGCAATGAAGGCGCGCTGGAAGTTTTCTTCTCGCAGGGCAGACAGGGGCTTTTCGCGGGGATCAAAGGCATGGGCGTCCACGCCCGCTGCCCGCAGGGCCTTAAGCACGGCAGAACCGCTCTTCAAGGAAACTTCCCGCTCGTCGGAATCGCCGCCAAACATCACGGCCACCTTGCCAAATTTCTTCTCTGCCACCGTCACTCCTCACCCACGATCCGCACTTCGGGAATCAGTTCCACACCAAATTTTTCTGCAACTTCGGCCTTAATTCGGCCGATTAGCATTTCTATCCCAGAAGCCGTGGCCCTGCCCTGTGGATTAACGATGAAATTCGAATGCTTTTCGGAAACCCTTGCGCCGTCTATTTCCAGCCCCTTGAGTCCCGCCGCTTCAATCAGGCGGGCCGCATGGTCTCCCGGCGGGTTACGGAATACCGAACCGGCATTGGGCAATTGCAGGGGCTGACTGGCAATCCGCTTTTCCAGAAGCTCCTTGATCCGCTCCCGGGCGACGTGGCCGTCTCCGGCAGGAAAGCGAAACCAGGCACCCGCAAAAATTTCGTCACGACCTTCTCTCTGGGTCACATGGCGATACGCCACGTCAAATTCAGCCGGTTGCCGTTGCTGCAAACTGCCCTGTCGGTCCAGCATCAGCACCCGATCCACGAATTGCCAGGTCTCGCCGCCGTAGCAACCCGCATTCATGGCCAGGGCACCGCCTACCGTGCCGGGAATCCCGGCCAGAAACTCGGCTTCAACCAGATCGTGGTTGGCTGCAAAACGGGCCAGCTTGGGCGATGCTGCACCGGCTTCGGCATAGATGCAGCCATCGTCTTCCAGGCGCAGGGTCTTGAGACAACCATGGGTAAACACCACCGTGCCACGAAACCCCTTGTCCCGCACCAACAGGTTGCTGCCCAATCCCACCAGTAGCAAAGGCTCGTCGACAGGTAACTGGGCCATGAAGGCACACAGGTCTTCCAGATCTGCGGGAAAGTAGGCCTGGTCCACGAACCCACCGGCACGCCATGAAACATGACGAGCCATGGACTCCTGGTGACGCAGTTCGCCCCGCAGTGTCATAGCGTTTAACCCTGCCCCGCCAACTTGCCGGGCACAGCACCGATGGAGCCGGCACCCATGGTGATCACCACATCGCCATCCTTGCAGCTATCAAGAATGGCCTGGGGCATCAACGTAATGTCTTCCACAAAGACCGGTTCCACCTTGCCGGCAATTCGGATGGCCCGGGCCAGACTGCGGCCATCGGCAGCAACCACCGGCGCTTCGCCGGCGGCATAGACTTCTGCCAGCAACAGGGCATCGCAATCCGACAACACTTTGACGAAATCTTCAAAGCAGTCCCGAGTACGAGTGAAACGATGAGGCTGGAAGGCCAGCACGATGCGGCGGCCGGGGAAGGCGCCCCGGGCGGCTTCCAGCGTAGCTGCCATTTCCACTGGGTGATGACCGTAGTCGTCGATCAGGGTCAGGTGCCCGGAGGGCTGCCCATCCTTTTCCGGCAGGGCAATTTCGCCATAGCGCTGGAAGCGTCGCCCCACCCCCTTGAACTCGGCCAGGGCGCGAACGATGTCGGCATCGGGCACCCCCACTTCCGTCGCCACGGCGATGGTCGCCAAGGCGTTCTTGACGTTATGGGTGCCAGGTAGATTGAGTACTACCGGGAAACGCACCACGCTGCCATTGGTCTTGACGCAATCGAAGTGCATCTGGCCGTCCACGGCCCGCACGTTCTCGGCGCGAATATTGGCCTCGGGATCAAGGCCGTAGGTGATGATCTGCTTCGCCACCTTGGGAATGATTTCCCGCACGTTCGGATCATCCAGACACACCACGGCCACCCCGTAAAAGGGCAGACGATGAAGGAAGTCCACGAAGGTCTGTTTCAGTTTGCCGAAATCATGACCGTAGGTTTCCATGTGGTCGGCGTCGATATTGGTCACTACCGAAATCACTGGCGAGAGGAAAAGAAACGAGGCATCGGACTCGTCTGCTTCCGCCACCAGAAACTCCCCTTGGCCCAGGCGCGCATTGACCCCGGCAGAGTTGAGTCGGCCGCCAATAACAAAAGTAGGGTCGAGGCCACCGGCTGCCAAAGCACTGGCGACCAAACTGGTGGTAGTGGTCTTGCCGTGAGTACCGGCAATGGCAATGCCCTGCTTGATACGCATCAGTTCCGCCAGCATCTGGGCCCGGGGCACCACGGGAATCTTGCGCTCCCGGGCAGCGATCACTTCAGGGTTGTCTTCCTTCACCGCGGTGGATGCCACCACCGCATCGGCCTTCAATACGTTTTCAGGCTTATGGCCGATATATACCTTGATCCCTGCCGCCGCCAAACGTCGGGTTGTGGCGCTTTCCGCCAAATCGGAGCCGCTGACGTCGAAGCCCTGATTCACCAGCACCTCGGCAATACCGCTCATGCCGGAACCGCCGACGCCGATGAAGTGAATACTTTTGACTTTATGTTTCATGATGATTTCTCCCGCGTTATTTCGCGAGTTCAGTACAAATTTTGGCCACCACAGCGGTGGCATCCGGCTTGGCCATTTCGCGTGCCTTGGCCGCCATTTCGAGTAATTGGGCGCGGCTCATATTGCGCAGCAGCGCCAGGGTTTCCGGGTTCAGGTCGGTCTGGGGCAACAGTACGGCGGCACCGACATTCGAGAGGAAGTGAGCATTACCCGTCTGATGGTCATCCACAGCGTGGGGATAGGGCACCAGCACGCTGGCAATTCCAGCAGCGGCGACTTCGGCAATGGTCAGTGCCCCGGCCCGGCAGATGACCAGATCAGCCCAGGCATAGGCGTCGGCCATGTCTTCAATGAAGGGCACCAGCTTGCCCTCGACACCAGCCCTCGCATAAACATCCTTGAGTCCTTCGATATGTTTCTCGCCGGACTGATGGATGACTTCAGGCCGCTCCGCAGTCGGGATCTGGGCCAGCGCCAGAGGCAATGATTCGTTCAGGGCTTGGGCCCCCAGGCTGCCGCCCACGACCAAAATATGCAGCGGTCCGCTGCGCCCTGCCATTCGTTCTGCGGGGGCAGGCAGTTTGGCGATTTCCGGCCGTACCGGATTGCCTACCCATTCACCGCCCTTGAGGACATCCGGGAAGCCCGTAAGGATGCGTTTGGCAAATTTGGCCAACACCTTGTTGGCCAAGCCCGCGACGGAATTCTGTTCGTGCAACACCACAGGAATTCCGGACAGGGCTGCCATCATCCCGCCGGGAAAAGTAATGAAACCGCCGAAGCCCAGCACAACATCGGGCTGAACCTTCTTGATCTCGCGCCGGGCCTGCCAAAAGCCCTTGAGCAAATTGAAGGGTAGCGCCAGCTTGCGCAAGAGGCCCTTGCCCCGCAACGCAGTGAACTTGACCCAGGCCGTTTCAAAACCACGGCCCGGCACCAGCCGCGCTTCCATTCCGTCCGGATTGCCCATCCACACCACCCGCCAGCCCAGGCTGCGTAGGTGATCGGCAACGGCCAGGCCCGGCATGATGTGGCCACCGGTACCACCCGCCATGATGAGGATGGTTTTCATCGAATCACACCTTCCGCTTTCACAAAACGAAAGCGCCAATCAGTAGCCGCGCCTTCGGGGCGAGGATGGGGTTGGTGGAGGTTTCCATCCGTCATGAGAGGGGGACGCATCATATGCGCACCCCTCTCATCACAGAGCGGTTTTCGTAGTCAATGCGCAACAGCACCGCCAGGGCAACACAATTGGCCAGGATGCCGGAGCCGCCGAAGCTCATCATGGGCAGCGTCAGGCCTTTGGTGGGCAGTAGCCCCATATTCACTCCCATGTTGATGAAGGATTGCACTCCGAGCCAGATGCCGATTCCCTGAGCAGCCAAACCGCCGAACAGGCGTTCGAGCACGATGGCCTGGCGGCCAATCACAAAGGCGCGCTGCACCACGAGAGCAAAGAGCAGAATGACGCAGGTGACGCCCACTAACCCCAGTTCCTCGGCAATCACTGCCAGCAGGAAGTCGGTATGGGCCTCGGGCAGATAAAAGAGTTTTTCCACACTGGCGCCAAGACCGACGCCGAACCATTCGCCACGACCGAAGGCGATCAGGGCATGGGACAACTGGTAGCCCTTGCCGAAAGCATCCTGCCAGGGGTCCATGAACCCGAACAGCCGCTCGCGCCGATAGGGCGAAGTAAGGATCAGTACGGCAAACGCCGCCAGCAGCACCACAAAGAGAATGCCAAACAGGCGGGCATTGATGCCACCGAGGAACAACACGCCCATGGCGATACTGATGATCACGACGAAAGCCCCGAAGTCCGGCTCCCGTAACAGCAGGCCACCCACCAGCATCATCACCACCGCCATAGGCACGAAGCCCCGGCGGAAAGAATCCATGTCCGCCAATTTTCGGGTGGTGTAGTCGGCGGCATAAAGTGCAGAAAACAGCTTCATCAATTCCGACGGCTGCAGGTTCACAGGGCCAAGGGGAATCCAGCGCTGAGCGCCATTCACCGAGCGGCCCACATGGGGAATCAGCACCAGAGCCAAGGCAACCACACCAGCAACAAAAAGCCAGGGTGCAATCTGCTGCCAGAAGCGCACAGGGATCTGGAAGGCCATGACGCCAGCCACCAAACCGATGGCAAGGAAGAAGCCGTGGCGCACCAGGAAATAGGAGGAAGAAAAGTTGGTGAACTTGCTGCCCTCGGCCATGGCGATGGAGGCGGAATAAACCATCACCAGGCCAAACAGCAACAGCCCCAGGGCCGGCCACAACAGCAGCCCATCCAGTTCTGCCGTCGCCCGCTGGCCCTGGTTGCCGGTAAAGCGCGATGGCTCGGGCATGGCAAACCAGTTGGCGATATTGGTGAAGGCATCAGACATTTTCATGACTGAGTCTCCAGCGCTTTGACTGCCGCAATAAACACTTCCGCCCGGTGGGCGTAGTTACGGTACATATCCAGGCTGGCACAGGCGGGGGAAAGCAGGACTGCATCACCGGCCTTGGCGGCGGAGGCCGCCTGGTGAACCGCATCATCCATGTCCCGGGCCTGCTTCAGGGCAACGCCACAACCCTTCAATGCCTCGCCAATCTTTGCCCCATCGCGGCCCATGAGCACCACGGCCCGAGCATGATCAGCAACAGCCGGCTTCAGCGGACTGAAGTCCTGTCCCTTTCCATCCCCGCCAAGAATGAGGACGACCTTGCGGCCCATACCCATCAAGGCAGCCAGCGTCGCGCCGACATTGGTCCCTTTCGAGTCATCGTAGTAACTGACGCCATCGATTTCCGCGACCTTCTCCACCCGGTGGGCCAAGCCCTTGAAACTGCGCAGCCCCGGCAACAAGGCAGCCGGTAGTATGTCGATACTGCGACACAGGGCGAGGGCGGCCATCACATTGGCGGCATTGTGCAAACCCGCCAAGGGCAGTTGTGACACGGGAAGCAGGAAGCTGTCGCCCTGTACGATCCAGAGCTCGCCCCGGTTTTCCCTCAGGCCGAAATCTTCACTGTTGCCCGGCGCATCAAGACCAAAGCTCAACAGGCGGCGGCCATCCAGGGCCATCTTGCGTACTCGGCGATCCTCCCGGTTGAGGACCTGCACACCGTCACCAAAAAAGATGCGGGCCTTGGCACCGGCGTACTCGCCCAGACCTTCGTAGCGATCCAGGTGATCGTCGCTGATGTTCAACACCGTTGCCGCATCGGCCTCAAGGCTATCCAGGGTTTCCAGTTGGAAGCTGGACAGCTCCAGTACCCATACATCCGGGAAACGCCCTTCGTCCTGGGCATCCATCAAGGCATCCAGGGCGGAAGGGGAAATATTGCCGCAGGCAATGGCATAGCGCCCCACCGCGTTGCACAGGTGTGCGGTCAGGGCGGTGGTCGTGGTCTTGCCGTTGGTACCGGTAATGGCCAACACCCGGCTTGTTTCGCGCAGCCCCAGGTCCCGCAATGCCCAGGCAAACAGCTCGATCTCACCTACGACAGGAATGCTGCTGGCCTGGGCGTGCAGTACGGGCATCAATCCGCCGGAAAGACCGGGGGACAGCACCAGCAACTCGATGCCGGTCAACATGCCCTTGTCGAAGCGGTCATCAAAATAGCCGGAAACCAATTCTGCTGTCGGCACCTGGGCCAACAGGGCGCCCTTGTTCGGCGGCTCGGCGCGACTATCCGCCACCCGCACCTGGGCTCCCTGCCGGGCGCACCAACGCGCCATGGCCAGGCCGGATTCGCCGAGGCCAAGGACGAGGACTTGTTTTCCCTTGAGGCGCATCAGTCGCTCTTTACCGAATCTTCAGGGTGGACAAACCGAACAGCACAAGCAGGATGGTGATGATCCAGAACCGCACCACCACTTGGGTTTCCTTCCAGCCGCTCTTTTCGAAATGGTGATGCAGGGGCGCCATCAGCAGGATGCGCCGCCCCTCGCCATATTTTTTCTTGGTGTATTTGAAGTAGCTGACCTGAATCATCACCGACAGGGTTTCCGCAACGAAGACGCCGCCCATGATGAACAGCACAATTTCCTGACGCACGATCACGGCCACAGTCCCCAGTGCCGCGCCGAGGGACAGGGCACCCACATCACCCATGAACACTTCGGCCGGATACGCGTTGAACCAGAGAAAACCAAGACCGGCGCCGGCCATGGCGGCGCAAAACACGGTGAGTTCCCCCGCACCGGGGATGTAGGGCAAGAACAGGTATTTGGCGAACACCGCATTACCCGCCACGTAGGCAAAGATACCCAGGGCAGAGCCCACCAGCACCGTGGGCATGATGGCGAGTCCATCGAGACCGTCCGTCAGATTCACCGCATTGCTGGAGCCGACGATAACGAAGTAGGTGAGCAAAATAAAACCGAACATACCAAGGGGGTAGGTAACGGTCTTGAAGAAGGGAACGATCAGGTCGGCCTTGGCCGGCAGCACCAGGGTGAACCCGCTACCCACCCACTGGAAAAATAGCTGAACAACCTTGCTGTTATCCGGTGCGGAAATCGAGAAGGCGATGTAAATGGCCGCCACCAGTCCGATGATGGACTGCCAGAAATACTTGGCTCGACTGGAAAGTCCATCCGGGTTTTTGTACACCACCTTACGCCAGTCATCGACCCAACCCACCGCACCGTAGCCCAACGTGACGATCAGAACGATCCAGACGAAACGGTTGGTCAAATCGGCCCAGAGCAGGGTCGAGATGCCGAGGGAAATCAGGATCAGGCCGCCGCCCATGGTGGGAGTGCCGGACTTGGCCAGATGGGTCTGGGGGCCGTCGCTGCGCACCGGCTGACCGATCTTCTTGGCAGAGAGCCAACGGATAAAGGCCGGGCCGGCCACGAAGGAAATGGTCAGGGCCGTCATGGTCGCCATCACCGCCCGCAGGGTGATGTAGTTGAAAACGCTGAAAGCGCGCGTGTCTTTTGCCAGCCACTGGGCAAGTTCAAGCAACATTGTTTTTCTCTCCGTTGTCGGTGATGGCATCCACCACCCGTTCCATACGCATGAAGCGTGAGCCTTTCACCAGTACGGTGGTGTCGGCATCCAAATCCTTGTTCAGGGCCTTGACCAGGGCTTCCACTTTGTCGAAGTGCTGACCGCCTTCGCCAAAGTTATGCACGGCCGTTGCACACAAATCTCCCAGGCAATACAAGCGGTCAATCCCCATGCTCTTGGCGTAACCACCCAACTCGTCATGGAACTGACCACCCGCTTCGCCGACCTCGCCCATGTCGCCCATGACGAAGATGCGCTTGCCCGGCAGAGCCGCCAGCACATCCACCGCGGCCCGCATGGAGTCGGGATTAGCGTTGTAGGTGTCGTCCACGACCCGGGCACCGCCATGGCCGTTCTTGCGTTGTAGCCGACCTTTGACGCCGCCGTAGGACTCAAGCCCGCGGACAATGGTCTCCAGCGGCACTCGCGCCGCAAGACAAGCGGCCACCGCCCCCAGGGCATTGCGCGCGTTGTGCAGGCCCGGCACTGGCAGTTCGAAATCAACCGTACCAACAGGAGTGATCAGGGAGATCAGGCTGGAAAAATGACGTAGCTGAGCGCGGCCGGAAATATCCGCCGCGGCTTCGAGGCCGTAACTGAGGATGACGTGCTTCTCTGCCAGAGTGCGCCACACATCGGCGTTGGGATCATCGGCATTGATGACCGCGATACCGTCTGGACCCAGCCCCTGGAAAATTTCGCCCTTGGCTACGGCCACATCACGCACCGTGCCGAGGCCCTCCAAATGGGCGCGCTGGGCGTTGTTCACCAAAGCCACGGTGGGGCTGGCAAGGCGGGTCAGATAAGCAATTTCACCGGGATGATTCATGCCCATTTCAATCACTGCCGCCTGGTGCTTGCGCTCCAGGCCGAGCAGGGTCAGGGGCAAGCCGATATCGTTATTGAAATTTCCGGCGGTCGCCAGCACGCTGTCGGCACCCAAATGTGTGCGCAGGATGGCGCTGCACATTTCCTTCACCGTGGTCTTGCCGTTACTGCCGGTGATGCCGATTAATGGAATATCGAAGCTGTCGCGCCAGAAGGCGGCAAGATGGCCAAGACCGAGGCGTGTGTCGTCCACCGCCAGCAGAGATAAATCCTTGCCGAAATTGGCGGCCCAGTTGCGGTCCACTAAGGCGGCTGCGGCGCCCTTGGCCAGCACTTCCTTGACGAAGTTGTGGCCATCGAACAGCTCGCCGCGAAGGGCAATAAACAACTGGCCGGGCGTTACCTTGCGGGAGTCGGTGGTGACGCCGGTAAATTTGACGTCGCCGCCGGTGGTGCTGCCGCCGATGGCAATGGCGGCTTCAATGAGGCTTAAGGTCAGGCTCGGATTCATGAACGGGTCTCCAGGGCAAGGCGTGCTGTTTCCAGATCGGAAAGGTGCAGACGCTGACCAAAAATTTCCTGATAGGTTTCATGTCCCTTGCCCGCCAGCAACACCACATCCTGGTTTGCGGCTTCCTGTACCAGGCGAGCAATGGCGCTTGCGCGATCAATTTCCTGCGGTGCTGGCCGCTTCATTCCGCGGGCAATGGCATCGAGAATGGCTTGCGGATCTTCACTGCGAGGGTTGTCGCTGGTGAGCAAAACCGCATCAGCCAGTTGCTCGGCAACGGCCCCCATGAGCGGGCGCTTGCCCGGGTCCCGGTCCCCGCCGCAGCCAAACAGACAGAGCAGGCGGCCACTACGAGCAGTGGCTGTTTCACGCAGGGTGATCAGGGCTTTTTCCAGAGCATCGGGAGTGTGGGCGTAATCCACTACCACCAGGGGAGCCTCATCGCCACCGAGACACTCCATCCGGCCGGGAGGCGGAGCAAGTTGCTCAAGACGAAGCACCGCGTCCGATAGGGACAAACCTGCCGAGAGCAATGCACCGAGCACAGCCAGCAGATTGGACGTATTGAAACGCCCCAATAGCGGCACAGAAATTTTGTGGCCCTGAACCGTAAAGCACTGACCGCTGCTGGTCATGGTCAGATCTTCGGCCCGCAGCAACAGATCAACGGTTGTGCCATCAACATCAGGACTCAGGCTATAACCGGTCACCGGTACTTTGCCCTTGAGGTCTTGGGCCAATTGCCGCCCGAAGGCATCGTCGAGATTGATCACGGCCCGTTGCAAACCCGGCCATTGAAACAGGCGCGCCTTGGCTGCGCCGTAGGCTTCCATGGTGCCGTGGTCTTCCAGATGATCCCGGGTCAGGTTGGTAAATACAGCGGTGTGAAACTGGCAACCATTAGCCCGCCCCTGATCGAGGCCGATGGAAGAGACCTCCATGGCACAAGCAACAGCGCCATCAGCAACAAAGCTCGCCAGATCGCGCTGCAGGGTAATGGCATCGGGCGTGGTGTTTGGGCTGGGTCGCAACTGATCGACAAAACCGTTGCCCAAGGTTCCAATGACTGCACAACGCCCCTGCCCCCTTCCTGGGGAAGGGGGTGACTGGTCACCTCCCTCGCTTGGCGAGGGAGGGAGGGAGTGCGTGCCTGCATCTTTAGTCTTGGATGGAGTAGTTCCATCCAAGGCTTGGGCGATCCATTGGGAAATAGAGGTCTTGCCATTGGTGCCGGTAATGCCGCACAGCCACAGCTTTGCCGAAGGGTGGCCGTACACCTCGTGAGCCAAGGCGCCGGCCAAGTCGGCAAGGCCCGGGACCGCCAGGGTGGGAATCGTCAGGGTCGGTGCTGTCGCACCAGCGGCTTCATAGAGAACCGCGGCAGCACCTTTAGCCACGACATCCGCCATGTACTTTCGGCCATCAACGCGAGCGCCGGGCCAGGCCAGGAAGACATCTCCGGGCGCAACCTGTCGCGAATCGATGCACAGATTGCCGGGAGCAACGCCCAGGCTACGCAACTGATTCAGAAGCTGGGTGGCGATCACATTTCCTCCTTGACGTCAGAAGTAATGATCACCGGCTTCAACGGTGCATCCTGTGTGACCCCAAGGGTCCGCAGGGCGCCACCCATGATGCGGGAAAAAGCGGGAGCGGCCACATCGCCGCCGTAGTAACCGCCACTGGATGGTTCATCCACCATCACGGCCACAATCAGGCGTGGGTCTGACGCTGGGGCAAGCCCCACAAAGGAAGCGACGTACTTGTTGGCGTACTGACCGCCTTCCAGCTTGTGAGCGGTACCGGTTTTCCCAGCGACCCGATAGCCGGCAACCTGGGCCTTGGTGGCGGTACCACCGGGCTGCACCACCAGTTCCAGCATGGAGCGAACTTCCTTGGCAGTCTGGGCGGAGAACACTGCCTTGCCGCGAGGAGGCAAAGTATCGAGCTTGGTCAGGGACAGAGGAATCAAGTCCCCTTCCCGGGCAAAGACCAGATAGGCCCGGGCCAGTTGAATCAAGGTGACCGAAATACCATTGCCATAGGACATGGTGGCCTGCTCAATGGGCTGCCACTTTTTCCAGGGGCGCAGGCGTCCGCCGACCTCACCGGGGAATCCCAGCTTCAAGGGGGTGCCGAAGCCCAGGCTGTCGTACATGTCCCAAAGGGTCTCCGAAGGGAAGCTCAGGGCGATCTTGGCGATGCCCACATTGGAGGATTTCTGGATCACCTGGGCCACCGTCAGCACACCGCCCGCGTGGGAATCATGAATGGTGGCATTGCCGATGGTGAGACGGCCCGGTGCCGTCTGAATGGGCGTGTCGTAGCGGAACTTACCTTTTTCCAGAGCCAGAGCCGCGGTAAATGGCTTCATGGTGGAGCCCGGCTCGTAGGTGTCGGTCAGGGCACGATTACGCAATTGGGCGCCGTTCAACTTGGAGCGGTTGTTCGGGTTGTAGGTAGGCAGATTCACCAGGGCCAGGATTTCGCCGGTGCGCGCATCCAGCACCACAGCGCCGCCGGCCTTGGCCTTGTACTGCTCGATGGCCTGCTTCAAGTTGGAATAGGCGATGTACTGGATCTTGTCATCCAGGGCCAGCTCTACGTCCTTGCCCTCCTGGGGCACCCGGATGGACTCCACATCTTCCACCACGTTACCGCGCCTATCCTTGATGACCCGACGGCTGCCCGGCTTGCCCGAGAGTACGGCGTTGAACGCCAGTTCGACCCCTTCCTGACCGGCATCTTCCGCTCCGGTAAAACCAAGAATATGGGCCGTCAGCTCACCGGCGGGGTAGTAGCGGCGATACTCCTGCTGCTGATGGATGCCCGGCAATTTAAGGGCGTTAATCTGCTCGGCAACATCGGGGGGAATCTGGCGCTTGATGTAAACGAAGTCTTTGTCGCTGGCCAGCTTGCGGCTCAGTTCCCGCACATCCATATCGAGCAACTGGGCCAACTGACGGGTCTGGGCCGGCTGCAACTTGGCATCGTCAGGAATCGCCCAGATGGATTTGACCGGCGTCGAGACGGCAAGCATGTCGCCCTGCCGGTCCATGATGCGACCCCGGGTGGCGGGGATGTCCAGCACCCGCTCGTAGCGGGCTTCGCCCTTGCCCCGCAGGAAATCGTTATTGATGCCCTGCAAATAGAGCGAACGGCCCACCAGGGCCGCGAATGCAAACATGAGCACCAGCACCACCAGGCGAGAACGCCAGGCAGGAACAGCCTGCGAGAGTACCGGGCTGTTGGAGAACTTCACCGCTTTGCCCCTTCAGCCCGACTCTGGGCAGCCCCTTCCAGGGTCAAGGTCTGCTTGGGATCGGGGGACTTCATCTGCAACTTTTCGCGGGCAATCTTTTCAATCCGGGCATGACCGGCCCAGGTGCTTTGTTCCAGCTGCAACTGGCCCCATTCCACTTCCAGTTGATGCATCTGGGTTTGTTCCCGATCCAGCTCGATGAAGAGCTTGCGCGCCTTGTGATTTGACGTAACTGCGGAGAGTGCGCAGGTCACGGCAATGGCGAGGAGGATGAGATTGAGACGGGCCATGGACTTAACGCTTTTCCGCCACGCGCATCACGGCGCTACGGGAGCGGGGATTGGCCGCCACTTCGGCAACTGAAGCCTTGACTGCCTTACCGACCAGATCCATGTTGGGAGGAGGCAGGTCTGCCGCCCGGACCGGAACGCCCTTGGGTGGCTGCACTGGGGTCGATTCGTCCCGGAGGAATTGCTTGACGATACGATCCTCAAGGGAATGGAAGCTGATCACCACCAACCGACCACCGGGCTTCAAGCGAGCCACGGCGCCAGGAAGGGCTAGCGACAGCTCCTCAAGTTCGCGATTGATGAAAATCCGTATCCCCTGGAAGCTGCGCGTCGCCGGGTGCTGACCCGGTTCCCGCGTGCGCACGGCTTTTTCCACGAGCGCGGCAAACTGTCCTGTGGTTGCAATACCACCGCTGCTCCGAGCAGCCACAACCGCCTTTGCAATCGCATAAGCAAACCGTTCTTCGCCATAATCTTTTAGAACCTCCGTAATTTCCTGTTGCTCGGCCCGTGCCAGCCATTCGGCAGCGGTCTCTCCCTTGCTCGTATCCATACGCATGTCCAGCGGCGCATCGAAACGAAAACTGAATCCGCGGCTTCCATCGTCCAACTGGGGACTGGAAACGCCAATGTCCATCAACACCCCGTCCACCTGGGCAACGCCCAAGCGTTCCAGCACCTGATCGATCTCGCCAAACCAGGCGTGTTCCAACTGAAAGCGTGCATCGGTCATGGCCTCGCCGGCGGCAATCGCCGCCGGGTCCCGATCCAGGGCGATCAAGCGCCCCTTGGGCCCGAGCTTGGCCAGAATTGCCCGACTATGACCACCACGACCGAAGGTGGCATCCACATAGACACCGTCCGGCTGCACATTCAGGGCTTCCACCGCCTCCGTCAGCAGCACGCTGACGTGGGCATGACTCACAGGGAAATACCCTCGAAACCGGGGGGCGGCGTATTTCCTTCGCCACCGGCCAGTGCCTCGAATGCCATATCGTGCTGACGCTTCCAGCCGGCATCGCTCCAAATCTCGAAATGGGAACCCATGCCCACCAACCACACCTGCTTTTCAAAGCCGGCGAAATCCCTCAATTCGGGAGCAATGAGCAAACGGCCGGCGCCATCCATGGATTCATCCCGGGCGTTACCCACCAGCACGCGCTTGGCGGCGGCGGAACGGGGATCAAAGGAAGGGGCCGCAAGAATCTGGTCGCGGATCGGCTGCCAAGCCGGTTCCGGATACAACAACAGGCAGCGATGGGGATGAGTAGTGAGGACCAAGCGACCTTCCGCCTCAGCGGTGGCCGCCAGCAAGGCGTCGCGATGCCGTGCAGGGACGGCCATGCGCCCCTTTGCATCGAGATTCAGCGATATCGCCCCTTGAAACATGGTGTTCCCCACGAAAGAACTGGGGGCCGGGAAACTGCTGTTTACCCACTTTCCCCCACTTATTACCACTTTATTGCCCAAACCCGGTCAAGTCAAGGGGAAGCGTGGAGTTTTATTCAGCCAAGACAAGGACTTAGCATTACTTTCGCACAAGTAACAGGAAGTACTTATCCTTAAAAATCAAGGCATATCAAGGTTAACTGCAAGTGGACTGTGAAATTGGGACGAAACCCGTCCCGAAGGACGGCGTGTCACAAGTCACGTTGACGGAGGGGGAACAAAAAGCGGAAGGTGGGAAGTCCGCCGATAAGCCGGGTTCTGTCGTGGGCAATCATTCCTCTGGGAACGCCGTTACCGACGCCCTCAAGCAGCCTACCCGGGAGCAGCGCGAGCCACGCCAATGCTCCCCTATTTGGCCTTGCCCCGGATGAGGTTTTCCATGCCAAACCTGTCGCCAGATTTGCGGTGGGCTCTTACCCCAGAACTACTTGCGCAGCTCTGCCGGATCTTGCGACCCGCCACCATTTCAACCTTACCTGATCCCCTTGCGGGGCCATCGGCGGTATGTTTTCTGTTGCACTGTCTGTCGCCTTGGGTCACGTTGCCGCAACTTATAACGCCTGGCCGTTAGCCAGCATCCCGCTCTATGGGGCCCGGACTTTCCTCGATACCGCAAGCGATAGCGCGATTGCCTAGCGAACTTCCCGGCGCGGATTGTACGGGCTTAGCGCCGGTTTCAGCAGGGCACTTATGCCGCAACCAAGGTGCGCAGCGGTCGAAACTGGCGGGTATCGTCGTAATAGGCCGGGTTTTCGTTGTCCGCTGTGGCGCCGGGGATGCCGAGTAAAGGCAGGGGTTGCCAGCAGCGCGGGTTCAAGGACTTGGTTTGCAGCAAGTAATCCGTCAGGCGTTGGTCCGCCAGTTCAACCTGGGCCACGACAGTTTCGGGCAGGCGGTCCACCTCGAAACACAGGGCCTTGCCGCATAGACCAATGAAGGGGGCTTGCAGGGCGTCGTGACTGCCATGGCCGTAAACGATGAAGCACAGATGCTGCTGCACATCAGCCCGCCGTTCGGCAAATACTTCCCGCCAACGATGCTGACGGATGCCCTCCCACAAACTGTGGTCGGTACACAGCACCACCACGCCGCACTCGTCGAACTGGGTCAGCGCATCCCGCACCGGGCCGCGTCGACCGGTTTCTGTTTGCAGGGCTTGCCAGTGCAGGCGGTTCATGACGGCCTTGCTGCGAGGAAAAGCCAACCAGACCCAGGCGCCAAAAAGATCGTGCCAATTGTCGGGCCGGGTCTCCACTTCGCCCCGCAGATAGGCACTGGCCTCGTAGCCTTCACCTGCCCCCGGCGGAACGAAGCGCAGAGGGTGGCCGCCACCAGTCAGCAAGCCGGCAGCGGTCGCCTCGGCATTCAGCTCATCCAGCGTGAAAATGCCCCGCTGCCACCAAGGGTGGAGCGGGGCATGAAGGGGCTGACCGGTTGGCTCGTAGGGAATCAACGACTGGCTTGGGGGGGAATCGGGGTGTCTGTCGGCTCGGCGGGTTTGAATTGCAACTCGCCGTCCTTGTCGATGAAGGTGCCGACCAGATCACCGGGCTCTGCCGGCGGCGTATCAAATTTTTGCAACTGGCACTGGGCCGTTTCCGTCACGTACCAACGCTTGCCCTGGCGCAGGATGTAGCCACCCTCAAGGGACCGGTACAACTCCACCTTGAACAGCACATCCTTGGATACCGGTTTGACATGGTGGCGCCTCATGCAATCCGGCTGGCGCGCCACGACGATGGACACTTCCCAGTTGCTCCACATCCAGTTCTGTTCGCGAATGACGCTGATGGCCATATCGCTGCGACCATCGATCTTGTAGGCCGCACCGTCCGTGGCGCCGCAGGCGGTAAGTCCAAGCAGGGAGAACAGCGCCAGCAAAGCTGGCCATCGGATGGGCATCGGGACGGACATCGACTACTCCTTCAACTTCCAGGCTATGGTTTCCCCAGCCCGCAAGGGCACCAGGGCATCGGTATCGAGATAGGGCAGCGTGGCCGGCACCGGCCAGGCATCCTTCACCAGGGTGATTTTTTCGGTATTGGCCGGTAGGCCGTAGTAGGCCGGGCCGTTCAGGCTGGCAAAGGCTTCCAGCTTGTCCAAAGCACCGGCGTCATCAAAGACTTCAGCATAAAGTTCGATGCCGGCATTGGCGGTGTAGCAACCGGCGCAACCGCAGGCGGCTTCCTTGGTCTTTTGCCCGTGGGGTGCCGAATCAGTGCCGAGGAAGAACTTCGGGCTACCAGAAGTGGCGGCCTTCACCAGGGCCTGACGATGGGTTTCCCGCTTGAGGATGGGCAGGCAGTAGTGGTGGGGACGAATGCCGCCGACAAAAATGGCATTGCGGTTGAGCAGCAGGTGGTGGGCGGTAATGGTGGCCGCCACGTTGGCGCCGGCACCGGCCACGAACTCGGCACCGTCCTTGGTGGTGATGTGTTCCAGCACGACCTTCAAACCGGGGAAATCTTTCAGCAGGGGTTGCAGCACGGTTTCGATAAAGACAGCTTCCCGGTCGAAGATATCCACGGCGGGATCGGTCACTTCGCCATGGACCAGCAGGGGCATGCCCGTGGCTTCCATCCGGGCCAAGGTAGCGGTGCACTTGGCCAGGCTACTGACACCCGCATCGGAATTGGTGGTGGCACCGGCGGGATAAAGCTTGACGGCATGAACGAAACCGCTGGCCTTGGCCGCGTCGATTTCGGAAGCCGGCATGTTGTCCGTCAGGTACAGCGTCATCAAGGGTTCGAACTTCATGCCTGCGGGCAATGCGGCAAGGATGCGCTGCCGGTATTCTGCCGCCAAAGCCACGGTGGTTACCGGCGGCTTGAGGTTGGGCATGACAATGGCCCGGCCAAAACGGCGGGCGGTGTCAGGCAGAACGGATACAAGGGCAGCGCCATCGCGCAGGTGCAGGTGCCAGTCGTCGGGGCGAAGAAGGGAAATCGTTTGCATGGGGGGATTATAGGCGGCGGCGGGGCGAGTAAGCTTGGCCGAAGCGGCAATCCCCTACGCCCTCCCCCGCACCGATGGTGCAACCCGAATGTGCAACCCTGTCTCCCCATGACTCCATCGACGCCCCCCGCCCCTCCCCCTGCCAAGAGCAGCCTCGCCACCCTCAAGGGTCTGCTGCCCTTTCTCGCCCCCTACAAGCAGCGCTTCGCCCTGGCGGGCCTTGCCCTGCTGGTGGCGGCAGGGGCCACCCTGGCCATTCCCTACGCCTTCAAGCAGATGATCGATTTGGGTTTCGGCTCCGCGGGAAACAGCAGCCCGCACCATGTGGACATCTACTTCCTCGCTCTGTTTGCCGTCGCCTGCGTGCTAGCCGTAGCCACCGCAGCCCGCTTCTATGCCGTGTCCTGGCTCGGTGAGCGGGTCACCGCCGACATCCGCGCCGCCGTTTACCGCCATGTGGTGCAGCAGAGCCCCCAGTTCTTCGAGACCGCCCAGAGCGGCGAAGTGCTGTCGCGCCTGACCACCGACACCACCCTGATCCAGACCGTGGTGGGCACCAGCATCTCCATGGCCCTGCGCAACCTGCTGCTGTTCATCGGCGGCCTGGGCATGATGGTGGTGACCAGCTTCAAGCTCTCGGCCATCATCATCGTCATGCTCGTGGCCGTGGTGCTGCCCATCGTCTTTTTCGGCCGCCGGGTGCGCAAGCTGTCGCGGGATTCCCAGGACCGCATCGCCGACGCCTCGGCCCTGGCCGGCGAAATCCTCAACGCCATGCCCACGGTCCAGGCCTTCACCCAGGAAGCGCAGGAAGCGGAGCGCTTCGGCGTCTCGGTGGAGAACGCCTTCGCCACCGCCATCCGTCGCGTCCGCGCCCGGTCCCTGCTCACCGTGGTGGCCATCCTGCTGGTCTTCGGCGCCATCGTCTTCGTCCTCTGGCTCGGCGCCCACGCCGTGATCCAGGGCACCATGAGCGGCGGCGACTTGGGCCAGTTCATCCTCTACGCCGCCCTCGTCGCCGGGGCCATCGCCGCCCTGGCCGAAACGATGGGGGAAGCCCAGCGCGCCGCAGGCGCCACCGAGCGGCTGCTGGAACTACTGACGGCGGATTCCCCCATCCAGTCCCCGGCCCAAGCGCAATCTCTGCCGCCCCGGGCTGCCCAGGGCGCGGCCCTGACCCTGGAAGGCGTCAGCTTCCACTACCCCTCCCGCCCCCTGAGCGACTCCCTTGCGGACTTTTCCCTGGAAGTCAGCCCCGGCCAGACCGTGGCCGTGGTAGGCCCCTCCGGCGCCGGCAAGACCACCCTGTTCCAACTGCTGCTGCGCTTCTACGATCCCCAGCGGGGCACCATCGCCCTCAACGGCGTGGACATCCGCCGCCTGGACCTGCACACCCTGCGCGATGCGATCGGCATCGTCCCCCAGGACACCGTGATCTTCTCCGCCAACGCCCTGGAGAACATCCGCTATGGTCGCCAAAGCGCCAGCGACGAAGAAGTGATCGCCGCCGCCAAACTGGCTGCCGCCCACGAATTCATCGAACGCCTGCCCGAGGGCTACCGCAGCTTCCTCGGCGAGCGGGGCGTACGCCTTTCCGGCGGCCAGCGCCAACGCATCGCCATCGCCCGCGCCCTGCTCAAGAACCCGCCACTCTTATTGCTGGACGAAGCCACCAGCGCCCTCGACGCCGAATCGGAACGCCTGGTGCAAAGCGCCCTGGAAGCCGCCATGGCCGGCCGCACCACCCTGGTCATCGCTCACCGCCTCGCCACCGTGCAGCGCGCCGACCGCATCATCGTCATGGAAGAAGGCCGCATCGTCGAAACCGGCACCCACGCCTCATTGGTGGAACGGGGCGGACTTTATGCAAGTCTGGCGGCGCTGCAGTTTCATGCGGTGGGGTAGAGGGTCAGATGCTAACGGCGGCTACCGGCCAGAAGCGGCTGTTCGCGTTTTCTCCCCAAAGCGGCCATTCGTGCCCACCATCCAGATTCCCAAAACAATGCGCAGCTGTCCGGCATATTGGAGTTGTTATACTGACCGCCACAATGCCAAATGACTGAAGATCATGAATAAAAGACAGAAAATCCAAGGTCATCAATATCAATTGTTATACGGACCCAGCTGTCCGTGTAAACACTGTTAGAGCCCAATGTCATCCAACCTGCGAAGATCTCTGTCGTTGCTTGGCCTTGTGGGCCTGTTGGCTTGCGCACTCTTGTTCGTCTACTTTCCCGTGGTACCAAAGTCACTTCTTGGTTGGGTGGCTTTGTTTCTGGTTGGTCTTCCAGCGTGGTTTGCGCTTGAGTGGGTGGGAACCACTGTGCTTGGGTCACAGTTCTTTGCTCGCCTTTCCCGTCCAATGCGCATTCTTCTCGCGGTTCCGGCTTTTGCTGCAATCATGGTTCTGGCTGTTGTCGTTGGCCAGTTTGTCCAGCGCATAGTTGGTTCCGTCTAGTGTTGTGGCTCGGGCTCTAACATGGCGCTCAACCTCGCTCCCTTCGGTCGCTGGACGCTGCGCGATAAAGCCGCGCAGCGCCGGTTAGCTCTACGTTGGGCATCATCACATGTCTAAGCTCGATCTCACTGGACTTCTGGATAAGACGTTCTATTGTCTAGACGTCATGGGTATGCTCGGTGGAGTCGAGGACTTCATTAGCCTTTCCGAGGAGAACATTGAGAGACAAAAAGGCCATGAAATTCGTTTGGCGGAAAACACCGTCATTCTCGAGGACGATGAGTCACTTCAGTACCAATATCGAGACCTCTTGGTCGAGAGCGCCAAGTACCGTTTTGACGTAGACCTTTCTCAACGAGCGCGCTATGCGGGGCTAACAGCACTTATTACAACAGTCGATTGGTGCGTGCTCGGATTTAAGAGGCGACTCAAGTTTTCTTTGCCAAAGAAACCGAAGGCGAAGAACGACACTATTCATTTGCTTACGATTCTCAATGAGAAAGCCCAACTGTCCTATGCCACTGAAATCGGGGACCTAGAACACTTGATTTATGTTCGGAATTGCATTGTCCATGCTGCTGGACTCATCGACTCCTACGAACATAAGGAATTGCTAAGAGCTACGTTGCCTTCGCTGAATGGCGTCTCGTTGTCTAACGACAACTTTCTCGGTCCCTGTGTTGCATTGGGTCGCAGCGCAATTTCTTCGAGAATTGAATCAATGAAGATCTGGCTACCTGCAATGGACGAGAAATGCTCGACCTTGGGGCTTCTCGCAACATGATGTCCAACCCTGCAATCCACCGGACCTTGCGCGAAAAGCTGCGCCCCCTCACTTCCAGGTACTGAAGCCCGCTTATCCAGTTCGGCAACTTCCGCTATGGGGCGTCTTCGAACAGTTACACCGTTCTTGCGACGCTAGCCTTTGTCGACGTCCTTAAATTCCAACGCCCGCTGATAAAGCTCGTTCTTGGAAACCCCGGTGATTTCCGCCGCCAGCTTCGCCGCCTGCTTGGTGGGTAGCTCCGCCAGCAATGCCTTGAGCACCCGCTCCGCTTCGCCATCCAGCCCAGTTTTCACGGTCGGGGCGGAAACGATGAGGACGAACTCGCCCCGCTGCCGGTTGCTGTCGGCGGCCAACCATGCCGGGGCTTCGGCGATGGGCATGCGCACGATCTGCTCAAAGAGTTTGGTCAGCTCCCGTGCCACCACCAGTTGCCGTTCCGGTTCCAGCAGGGCGGCCAGGTCGGCGATGGTTTCTTCGATGCGGTGGGGCGCTTCGTAAAACACCAGGGCGGCTTCCACCGATTTCAGGCGTTCGATTTCGGCTTTGCGTGCTCCGGCTTTCGGCGGCAGAAAGCCGACGAAAAGGAAGCGGTCGTCGGTGATGCCGGAAGCCGACAAAGCCGTGGCTGCGGCATTGGGGCCCGGTAGCGGAATCACCGGATAGCCTGCGGCCTGCACTGCGGCCACGGCCTTGGCGCCGGGGTCGGAAATGGCGGGGGTGCCGGCATCGGAAATCATGGCCACCGCCTTGCCCTGGGCCAGCAGGTCGACCAGCTTGGCGCCGGCCTCCTGCTCGTTGTGCTCGTGCAGGGCGAAGGTAGCGGCGCGGATGCCGTAGTGGTCGAGGAAGCGCCGGGCGTGACGGGTGTCTTCACAAGCCACGGCGTCCACGGACTTGAGGATTTCCAGGGCGCGCAAGGTGATGTCGCCCAGGTTTCCCATGGGGCTGGCCACCACATACAATGCCGTTGTCCTGCTCCCTGATTTCTTGCCGATTGGTTCATTGATGTCGTTCATTACCCGCATTCTCCGGTCCGCAGCCTCGCCACGCAAGCCGAATGGTCAATCCAGCGGCGCGGCGGCAGAAGATTTGGCCGCCCATTGGCTGACCCGCCAAGGCTTGCGGGTGCTGGAGCGCAACTACCGGATCAAGGGCGGCGAGATTGATTTGATCTGCGCCGACGGCAATACCCTGGTCTTTGTGGAAGTGCGTCTGCGCAGCAATGCCAACTTCGGTGGCGCTGGCGCCAGCATCACCCCGGCCAAGCAGAAACGGCTGATCCAGGCGGCCCAGCACTATTTGCAAAACCATGGCGAACAGGCCTGCCGCTTCGATTGCATCCTGCTCTCGGACCTGTCCGAAACCTCCCTGGAGTGGCTGCGCGATGCCTTCCCTGCGGACTAGCCTGCTGCTCCTGCTGCTGGCTTGGGCGGTCCCGGCCCTGGCCCAGACCGTCAAGGTTCTGGTGCAAAGCTCGCCCCTGGCCGGCTTCCAGTACTACGCCGGCAAGGTGCGCTGGGACGAAATGAAGGTGGGGGATGGGCTAACCCTGATCCGGGAACCCGATAACCCCCACGATGCCAAGGCCATCCGGGTTGAATGGCAAGGGGAAAAGCTCGGCTACCTGCCCCGGGCTGAAAACCGCACCGTGGCGGAGGAACTGGACCGGGGCGGCAGGGTCGAAGCCCGTATAGCCGAGTTGCGGCAGCACCCCAACCCCTGGAAACGTGTACTGATCGAGGTATTTGTCGTGCTTTGAGCGGCTTTTTCCCGGGGCACAGGCAAAGGCAACCGCTAAAATCGGGGCCTACTCTCCATCAAGCCACAACAGGTTGAACTCATGAGCATTGAACAACGCATCCGCCAGCACTTTGCCGATAGCGCCAGCACCAAGCTGGCCGCCGTGGACGCCATGGCCGCCCCCATCGCGGCTGCTGTGGATGTCATGGTGCAAAGTCTGAAGGCCGACGGCAAGATCATGGCCTGCGGCAACGGCGGCTCTGCCGGCGATTCCCAGCACTTCTCCGCCGAACTGCTCAACCGCTTTGAACGGGAGCGCCACCCCCTGGCCGCCATTGCCCTGAGTACCGACACCTCCACCCTCACCTCCATCGCCAACGACTACAGCTACCAGGAAGTATTTTCCAAACAGGTCTATGCCCTGGGGCGCAAGGGCGACGTACTGCTCGCCATTTCCACCAGCGGCAATTCGCCCAATGTCATGGAAGCCATGAAGGTGGCCAAGGAAAAGGGTATCCGCATCGTTGCCCTCACCGGCAAGGGCGGCGGCAAGATGGCGGCCTTGCTTGGCCCCGACGACATTCACCTGTGCGTTCCCGCCGATCGCACAGCCCGCATTCAGGAAGTCCATCTGCTGGCCATCCACTGCCTGTGCGATGGCATTGATCAAACTTTGCTGGGAGACCCCGCATGAAGATTTCCACTGATTTGAAACGCCGCGTTGCCGTGCTGACCATCGCCGCCAGCGTTGTTCCCCTGTTGGCCGGCTGCTTCGGCGCCGTGGCCGTGGGTGCCGGTGCCGGCGTGCTGATGGCCACCGACCGCCGCGCTTCGGAAACCTACCTGAACGACGAGGCCACCGAAATCCGTGCCGCCAACCGCATCAGCGAAAAGTTCGGCGACAAGGTCCACGTCAATTCCACCAGCTACAACCGCACGGTGCTGATGACCGGCGAAGTGCCTGACGAAGCCACCAAGGCCAGTGTCGAACAAATCGTCGCCGCCCTGCCCAATGTCAAGGCCACGGTGAACGAACTCCAGGTGGCGGGCCTCAGCTCTCTTAGCGCTCGCGGTAACGACAGCTACATCACCTCCAAGGTGAAAGCCCGCTTCATCGACCACAACAAATTCCGCACCACCGTGATCAAGGTTGTCAGCGAAGGCGGCACCGTTTATCTGATGGGCCTGGTCACCAAGGCAGAATCCGATGCGGCGGTGGAAATCGCCCGCACCACCGGCGGCGTGATGAAGGTTGTCCGCGTCATGGAAATCATCTCTGACGCCGAAGCCCGCCGCCTGGACAGCGTCAATACCAACAAGAGCGCCGCCCCCGCGCCTGCCAGCAAATAAGGTCCGCCTTGAACTATCCCGCTCCGGCCTTTGAAGCCAAGGTATGCCCGCCCGAACAACTGGCGGGCCGCATCGCCACCCTGCCCCGCCCCCTGGTGTTCACCAAC
Organism: Rhodocyclaceae bacterium; assembly: GCA_036504515.1. Classification (GTDB taxonomy): domain Bacteria; phylum Pseudomonadota; class Gammaproteobacteria; order Burkholderiales; family Rhodocyclaceae; genus AWTP1-18. The sequence goes on along the minus strand of DASXVA010000005.1, from coordinate 28,710 downwards.
GGCTGTTTCGACATCCTGCACCGGGGGCACGTCACTTACCTGGCCCAGGCCGCTGCCCTGGGTGCCGGGATGGTGGTAGCCCTCAACAGCGATGCCTCGGTCAAACGCCTGGGCAAGGGCGACGACCGCCCCATCAACAAACTGGAAGACCGGCTGGCGGTGATGGCGTCCCTCGCCTGTGTATCCCTGGTGACCTGGTTCGACGAAGACACGCCCCTGCAACGCATTCTTGAAATCCGCCCCGACATCCTGGTCAAGGGTGGCGACTGGCCGGTGGAGAAGATCGTCGGCTATGGCGAAGTCCTGGGTTGGGGCGGTACTGTGCATTCCATCCCCTTCCTCCACGACCGATCCACCACCGCCCTGGTGGAAAAAATCCGGCGGCTGTAGGCTGCACAACAGAAACTCATGAAATGGCGCGGACATCTCCGCGCCATTTTTATTTCAGCGTTGATCTTTCATCAATAGCGGCTGTAACAGCATCCAGCCCCCGTTAAATCTGGCCGGTGGCAGCGATTACTTTTCCCCATCACTACGCCTTAGCCCAACGCGGGGAGATCTTCAACTTTACGGAACAAATGCTTGTCATGAATCAGGCATTTTTTCCCAGATTGAAATACTGATAATTCCTCAACGCGAAACACACAGAGGAATCATCCATGGACACATCCACTCCCCGGCCCAGTCGCCGCCAATTCATCCAGACCGCCGCAAGTCTCGCCGGAGCAGTGGCCATGGTCACCAGCAACCCCGTTTCGGCCACCAGTGTCGACGCAAATCCACCACGTCGCCGCATAAGCCGAGGGCCCTTTTGGCCCGAGGGAATCCGGCTGGTTATTTCGCTATCGATGCAATTCGAAGCCGGAGCCCAAAGCGAATACAACAACGGCGCTCCTTTTCCGCCCCTGGTTGAAGCCGTTCCCGACCTCCCGGCCCGCAGCTGGTTTGAATACGGCATCCGCGAAGGTATTCCTCGGTTGCTTGACCTCTGGGAACGGCACCATATTCCTGTCACATCCCATATGGTGGGCAAGGCCGTAGAGCTTCATCCGGCACTGGCTAAGGAAATTGTTGAACGCGGTCATGAGGCAGCGGCCCACGGTCAGACCTGGACGCCTCACTGGACCTTGAATGAGGCCGAGGAACGTCTTTCCTATCAGCAGAACATCGAGGCCATCGAGCGCGCCACAGGGACACGCCCCACGGGCTTCAATGCCTTCTGGCTGCGAGGCACACCGCGCACCCTGGGCATCCTTCAATCCTTGGGCTTCCGTTACCACATTGATGACCTGTCGGCCGACGAGCCCATGACCACCTTGGTCAACGGCAAACCCTTCGCCATCGTGCCCTATACCTTGCGCAACAACGATATTGCGCGCTACGGTGCAGAAGGCCCGCTCACAACGAGCGGATTCGGCCAGGACCTGAAGAATGAATTCGACCAGCTCTACGAAGAAGCCAGCTACCGCCGCCGCATGATGTCGATTTCAACCCATGACCGCATCAGCGGCACTCCCGCCAGGGTCAAAGTGTTGAGTGACTTCATCAGTTACGCCAAGTCCCATCCGGGAGTGGTATTCCTGCGCAAGGACGCCATTGCGGAACTGGCCCTGACCATGGCGGATGTACCGCAAAAATGATCCCGTAGGGCTTGGGGAAGATCAGCCCCGGAACCGTTCCGCCTCAATGCCCAGCCGCGCCAGCTTGTCGTACAGGGTCTTGCGCGGCAGTTGCAACAGTTCAGCAGCCCGGGCGACCTGGCCTTCGGCTTCTTTCAGGGCCGCTTCAATGAAGCCGCGCTCGGCCTGTTCCAGCTTGCTGGAGAGGGATGAGGCACCAGGGGCTTGCTCCACCGCCGCAACGGGGGCCGTCGTCAATCCGTCAGGCAGACCGAGGCAGAAGCGTTCGGCGACGTTCTTCAATTCCCGCACATTGCCGGGCCAGTCGTAGGCTTGCCAGCGGGCCATGTCTGCCGGCGTCCAGGTGGGGGCCGGGCGGTCGAAACGCTGGCCGGCGCTGTGCAGAAAACCGGCCAGGAGGAAGGGAATGTCGTCCCGCCTTGCCCGCAGGGGCGGCAGGTCGATGCTGACCACGTTGAGCCGGTAGTAAAGGTCGGGGCGGAAGCGTCCGGCTTCGGCCTCCACCTTGAGGTCTGCCTTGCTCGCCGCAATGACGCGGCATTCCACCGGCACCGGGGTATTGCTGCCGAGGCGGACCACGAGGCGATCCTGCAACACCCGCAGCAATTTGACCTGCATGTCCAGGGGCATGCTTTCGATTTCGTCGAGGAACAGGGTGCCGCCGCTGGCGTATTCGATCTTGCCCACCCGCCGCTTGCTGGCACCGGTGAAGGCCCCGGCTTCGTGGCCGAAGATTTCACTTTCGAAAACCGTCTCGGGCAAGGCGCCGCAGTTGAGGGCCACGAAGGGCCCTTTGCGGCCGCTGGCGGCGTGGATGGCACTGGCGACGACTTCCTTGCCGGTGCCCGTTTCGCCATTGATGAGGATGTCCACATCGGTGGGGGCGAGGGCGTGGATCAGTTGCTGCACCTGCTGCATGGCGGGGGATTGGCCGATGCGGGGCAAGGCGCCGGCCATGCCCAACTGGTCCCGCAGGCGGCAATTCTCCAGCCACAGGTGGCGTCGCTCCAGAGCGCGGCGGGCCACCTCCACCAGACGATCCGGGGTGAAGGGTTTTTCGATGAAATCGTAGGCACCGTCACGCATGGCGTGCACGGCCATGGTCACGTCGCCGTGGCCGGTGACCAGGATCACCGGCAGTTCCCGGTCCCTTTGCTGGAGGTTTTCCAGCACGGCAAAACCGTCCTGGCCAGGCAGGCGCACATCCGTGATCACGGTGCCGGGCAAGCCATCGTTCAAGGCCGCCAGGGCCGACTCGGCATCGGCAAAAACCCGGACGGGAATGTCGGCGAGGCGCAGGGATTGTTCGCAGCCTTTGCGTACGGCGGCATCGTCCTCAATGAGAAATACGTTCTGCTCCACGATCATGGTGTTGCGGCTCAAGGTCAGGCGGGATCGAGCATGATAACGAACTCCGCGCCCCCTTCCGGCAGGTTGCCGGCCGTGAGGGTGCCGCCGAAGCTTTCGACAATGGCGCGGGAAATCGCCAGGCCCAGGCCCAGACCTTCCGTGGAGGACTTGGTGGAATAGAAGGGCTCGAATAAATGGGGCAAGGCTTCGGCGGCGATGCCGGGGCCGTTGTCGCGCAGGCTGAGACGAACCTTGCCCTCTTCCCGCCGGGCGCTGAGTAACAGTTGCGGTGCGGGTTGCCGGGCCATGGCTTCCAGGCCGTTCTTCATCAGATTGACCAGTACCTGCTCCAGTCGCACCGCATCGGCCCGGACCCAGAGGGTTTCCGCAGGCAGATCGCTGGTGATGACGGCTTCGATTTCCTGGCGGCGCTGTTCGACGATGACACCGGCCAAGGTAATGGATTCGTTCACATTCACGCTGGTCAGTTCGGCTGGCGCTTTGCGGGCGAAGGCTTTGAACTGGCCGACGATGCGGCCCATGCGCTGGGCCAGTTCTTCGATCAGGTGCAGGTTGTCGCGGACTTCACCCTGGTCGCCCCGCTCCAGAAATTTGACGGCATTGCTGGAGAGCGTAGTCAGCGCGGCGAGGGGTTGATTGATCTCATGGGTGATGCCGGCAGCCAGTTGCCCCAGCACGGCCAACTTGCCGGCCTGGACCGCATCGTCCCGGGTCTGGCGCAGGATGGACTCGGCTTTCTGCAAATCCTCCAGCCGATCATGGAGTCGTTGATTGGCACTGGTCAGGTCATCGGTGCGTTCGGCGATGCGTTGTTCCAGCTCATCGTGCACCCGTTGCAGGGCCGCGGCGGAAGCCTGCCGCTCTTCGCGCTGGTCGGCGTGAAGGCGACGGAAACCGAGCAAAGCCAGAATGAAAGCCAAGGCAAAACCCACCGCCGCCGCTTGCCCGGAAGCGGTCTGGCGCACTTCGGTCAGATCAATGAAGGACAGCATGCGCCAGTTGAGGGGACCCACCGGTCGGGACAACAGCAGGTGACTGCCACGCAGGGGCGGCGCGGTGAACCTCACGGGCTGGGCCAACTGATCGCCATCCAGCCGCAGACCGGGAATCAACGCGGCAAGGGGGTGATCGCCATACTGCCGGGTTTCGGCCAGGCGCAGCGCCAACTCGGGCGGCAAGGGGCCGAGGGTGCGGTACTTCCATTCGGCCACGGCGGACAGGAACAGCACACCAGCGCTATCGGCCAGGGCGATGTGGTCGCCGCTCTTGCCCAGGTCTTCTTCGAACTCGTCGAGATTGACCTTGACCACAACGACGCCCTGAATGCGCCCCTGCAGTTTGACGGGAGCGGCGATGAAATAACCCGGCTCCCGGGTGGTGGCACCCACGGCGTAGAAGCGCCCGGTACCACCGGCCATGGCCTCGCGGAAATAGGGACGGAAGGTGTAGCGCTGACCGACGAAGGACTGGGATTTGTTCCAGTTGCTGGCGGCCAGGGTCAGGCCGCTGGCATCGAGCAGGTAAATGGCGGAGACGCGGGTTTGGCGCTGGACGGTAGCCAGGTAATGGTTCGCCGCGGCTATGGCAGCCTTGTCCCGAGGATTCGCCAGAGCCGTCAGGACATCCCGCTCAAGACCGGCCAGATAGGGCAAAGGCTCGTGTTTGGCGAGGGTGCTTTCCAGGCTGGCGGCGTAGAAATCGAGCCGCTGGCCATTGGCTTCCTGCAGGTGTGCCAGGGCATGGGCCTGGAACAGGCTGTAGGCGCCGAAGGAGGTGGCAAGGCACACCAGCACCGCCCCTGACAGCAATAACCAACGGTTTTTGAGCAAGGGGCTAGGCCTCATGGAAAGGAATGCAAAGGCACTTCATGGCGTCATGATGCCTCAAGGAAGCACCATGACGCCGACGGGCTTCAATCCACCGCGGCCAGTTTCAACTCATCGGCAGCATGGCGCTGCTGCTCTTCCATCACCAGCAAGCCCAGTTCGCGCTTGAGTTCATTGAACTCGGGGGCCGAAGGGTCCCGCGGCCGGGCCATGGTGACCCGCTGGTCGCGCTTGATGGTGCCGGGGCGATAGGTCATGACGATGATGCGGTCGGCCAGATAGATGGACTCTTCGATGGAATGGGTGACGAAGAGGATGGTCTTGCCGAACTCCTTCCAGATCCGCAGCAGCTCGTCCTGCAGGTTGCGCCGGGTCAGGGCATCCAGGGCGCCGAAGGGTTCGTCCATCAGCATGATGGGGGAATCCATACCCAGCACCCGGGCGATGGCCACCCGCTGCCGCATGCCGCCGGACAGGTCCTTGGGAAAGCGGTCGCGGAAATCCTTGAGCTTGAGCACCTCCAGCAACTGATCCACCTTGGCGCTGATTTCGCCCTTGGGCTTGTGCTGCACTTCCATGCCGAAGGCGATGTTCTGGGCCACGGTCATCCAGGGGAACAGGGCGTACTCCTGGAACACCATGCCCCGGTCGGGGCCGGGCTCGGTGACGGCCTTGCCATCCACGGTAATGACGCCGCCGGTGGGCAGGGAAAACCCCGCCACGGCATTGAGCAGGGTGGACTTGCCGCAGCCGGAGGGACCCAGCAGGCAGACGAACTCGCCCTTGGTGATGTCGAGATTGATGTCCCGCAGGGCCACCACATCCCGGTCCTTGGTCTTGAAAACTTTTTGTACGTTGGTAACGACGATCTGAGTCATGGCGCGATTCCGTTCAATGCTCAAGGCCGCGATGCCAGCGCAGCAGGTAGTTGTTGAGGGCGCTTACGGCGGTATCCAGGGCAAGGCCGAGGAGGCCGATGGTGAACATGCCGGCGATGATCTTGTCGGACCACATGAACTCCCGGGCCTCAAGGATGCGGAAGCCGAGGCCATTGTTCACGGCGATCATTTCGGAAACGATCACCACGATGAAGGCGGTACCGATGCCGATGCGGACCCCGGCCAGGATGTAGGGCGTAGCTGCGGGCAGCATGATCCGGGTGAACAAGGTCCATTGGCCGACGCCCAGGTTGCGGGCGGCCCGCAGGTAGATTCCGTCCACGTGGCGTACCCCGGCGATGGTGTTCATCAGGATGGGGAAGAAAGCGCCGATGGCGATGAGGAACACCGAAGGCGGATTGCCCAGACCGAACCAGAGGATCGCCAAAGGAATGTAGGCGATGGGAGGAATCGGCCGCAGCACTTGCACCAGGGGATTGCACAGGGCGTAGATGCGCGTACTGGCCCCCATCAGCAAGCCAAGGGGCAAGGCCAGTACGGCGCCAACAATAAAACCCACTACCACCCGGTAGAGACTACCGATGGCATCGTCGATCATCTCCCCGGAAAACAGCCAGGCCAACCAGGATTGCTGGGTCGAGTCCCAGGGCAAGGCCGGCGCCAGATACTGCCACCACTTGATGGCGACGGCAGAGGGAGCGGGCAATACCACCGGAGAGAAGAACCCGGCCCGGGCCGCCCCTTCCCAGAGGAGGACGGCCACCAGGGGCACGATGATGCCGGTGAAGAATGCTTTGATTTTTGCGTTCATGTTTTGGCTTTCGCTTACTTCACCTTGAGATCAGTCTTGGCTTTTTGCAGCAGGTCGAGCTTGACCCAGTCGCTGGCCTTGGGCGGATTGGCCATGCGACCCACGCCGAACTTCTGCATCATGCCGGTCACCGTGTCGATGTGCTCGGTGCTGACGTCGTAGGTGTAGTCGGCGTTATCCATGGCGTCGCGGAAGTCCTGGGAGGTGATCTGGCCCTTGAACATCTGGTCCTTCACATAACGCTCGGCCAGGGCCATATCCTTGTTGAAGGTGGCGGTGGCTTCGACGAAACACTTCATCACCCGCTGGGCCACATCCTTCTTTTCGTTGTACATCTTCTCGCTCATGACCAGCAGGCGATAGGGTTCGCCCATGGGGGTGTCGTAGGGCTTCATCACCTCAACACCAAATTTCTTGTTGATGGCCTGAGAAGACTGGGGTTCGGACTGACACATGGCGTCGATTTGCTTAGCGGCCAGGGCCTGATTCAGGTCGGCGAAGGCCAGATAGACAATGGTCACATCCTTGCCGCCCTTGTCGGACCAGGTCAGGCCGGCCTTTTCCAGTTCGGCCAGAAGCAGGATTTCCTGCATGCCGCCCCGGGTCACGCCGACCTTCTTGCCCTTCAAATCCTTCAGAGTCTTGATGCCGGAGCTGACTTCCGCCACCACCCGGGCGCCGCCCTTGGCGAAGCCGGCCACGGTGTAGATGGGGACGCCGTTGGCCCGGCCGGAAATGGCGCCGTCGGAAGCCAGGGCGGCGATATCGATTTCATTGGCGACGATGGCGGGCATGATGTCCGGTCCCTTGGGGAACATGCGCTCGTCGATCTTGACGCCGTATTTACCGCAGACTTCCTTCATGTAGGACACGGCGCCATAGTGGGCAAACTTGAGGTTGCCCAGGCGGACCAGGTCTTCGGCCTGGACGCCGCTGGCGGCGGCAACGAGCAATACGGACAGCAGGACACGTGTTTTCATTTGAGTGTCTCCTCGGTGTGGATGAAGTCAATTCAGGGTGGCCCGGTGACGGGCTTCTGCCTTCTTCATTGCAGGAGCTGTGCCCGCTGGGGCGGCGGCGCTAAGTGGCTGTTTTACTTCAAGGCTAAAACAGATGAGCGAATGGGCAGACGGCAAACCGTGCGGATTGCCGGAATATCGGGAAGGGGATTGTGCGGATTACCGCACAAAAGATTCGGTGGCGAGGAGAACCTGCGGCACCTTGGGGAGAACCCTTAGTCAGCCTTGAGGCCGTGGCGAAGGATGGCGGCCCGGACGATATCTACGTGGCCGCGAAGGGTGTAGAGCATGTCGCTGAAGGCCAGGGGGGCGGGAATATGGGAGACGTTCCGCTCGATGGCATCAATCCGTTTGAGGAACTCGTCCCGCTGGGCGCCGGTTTCATCGGCCTGGACATCGGCTTCAAGGAACTTGAGTTCGCCATAGCGCTTGAAAATGCGGGACCGCACGCGCCAGCCGTAAAGGGAGGGGGCGAACTTGGCCACGGGGTAGAGCACGGCGAACAGCGGAATCAGCATCACCACCAAACGGTCGATCAGGTTGGCGGCCCAGAAGGGCAGATAGCGTTGCAATAGAGGCTTGCCGGATTTATAGAACCGCTCGGCCCGGGGCGACAGGGGGAAATCCACGGCCTGGGCCTTGGGGAATTCGCCGGCTTTCTGCAGCAGGCCATGGCTGCCATGGGTTTCCGCTGCGGCCTGCAACAGCAAATCCACCAGGGCCGGATGGGTGCTGTCCTTCACCACCAGGGTGGCCGTGGGAGCCACCAGATGAACGTCCCGATCCGGAATGTTGCGCACCAGATCGACACTGCCGCGGGGCAGGACGAGATGGCTGAGAAAGGAGAACTTGCGGGTATACGCCTCGGCCTGGGCCAGGCTCATGACGTTGACGCCCGGGGTGTAGAACAGGGTCCAGACAGCGGCAGATTCCACCGGGCCGACGACGATAGCCACATCGGCCTTGCCGCTGGCCAGGGCGCCGGCCGCTTCGAGACCGCCGGCCTCCAGCAGATGAACTTCCTTCTTGTCCATCTCGTTGAGGCGCAATAATTCTTCGGCCAAAAAGCGGTTGCCGCTGCCCTTGCTGCCGACGGCGATGCGCAGGCCCTTGATTTGCAGCAGGCGATCCGGGGCACTTTGATGCTGCCCTTCAAAACGGGCTTCCCGGTAGAAAATCCAGACCGGTTCCTGATACAGGGCGCCCAGGGAGTAAAGGCTGTCGTCCTCCTGCAGGGCCACAATCCCGCCCTGAACGAAGCCAGCATCCACGTCGTTATCCGAACTGCGCAGCAGAGCCAGGTTTTCCGTTGCGCCGGAGGTGGGCCTGTCGACCAGAGTGATGCCTTCTTTTTCCAGCAGGGGTTTGTAGGCCGCAGCGTAACGCTGATAGCCGCCACCGGGGCCGCCGCTGGCGAGGACTAACTGCTTGGGCGGCGCCGGCTGGATAAAGTGGGAAGTGGCCCAGAAAGCGGCGACGACCAGCACCAAGGCAGGCAGGCCGACGAAGACCATATCCCGCCAGGAGGCGCGGCGCAGCCGCTCGATCACACGCTGGCGGGACTCTCGGGTCATGATCCTGGGCCCTGGCAATGCTTAGAAGGGAATGTCGTCCTCGAAATCGCCCAGGCCGCCGGAGGGAGGGGGAGGTGCGGAAGGACGGCTGGAAGGAGCGCTGCGGGAGGCGCTGGAACTGCTGCTGCCGGAAGAAGCGGGGGGACGCTGATCGTATTCGGGAGCACCACCGCCTTCACGACGACCCAGCATCTGCATGGCGTCGGCACTGATTTCTGTGGTGTAACGGTCCTGACCGTCCTGGCCTTGCCACTTGCGGGTGCGCAGGCGGCCTTCAACGTAAACCTGGGAGCCTTTCTTCAGGTACTGACCGGCGATCTCGGCCAGCTTGCCAAAAAAGACGATGCGGTGCCATTCGGTGGCCTCGCGGCGCTCGCCGGTGGCCTTGTCCTTCCAGGTATCGGTGGTGGCGACGCTGACGTTGGTGATCTGGTCGCCGTTAGGGGTGTAGCGGGTTTCCGGGTCTTTGCCGACATTACCAACCAGAATCACTTTATTTACCGATGCCATATCAATTTCCTTTGTTGATGAGTTGCAGCGCACCGGCCTGATCCCATTGCGCCATGCTGACCTTCAAGTATGCCACGCCCTCGGCCCCGATAACCGTCGCTTCGCTCACGCCAGAGAGGGCTGCGAGGGCGGCGGAGAGTTCCGCGGCACGAGTTTCACTGATCTCTCCCACATGCAGCATCATGGTTTTGACCCGCAGCGGCGGGGTCATGGAGAGGGCCAAAAGCAACCACGCGAGAATGAGGCCGGCTGAAAAAACAAAGACGGCTGCGCTGCCCACGTGTTGCACCAGGAAGCCCCCAAAGGCACCTCCCAGAAACAGGCCGAAAAACTGAAAGCTGTTATAGACGCCGATGGCGGTGCCCTTGCTTCCCACCGGCGCGATTTTAGACACCAGGGAGGGCAAGGTGGCTTCCAGCAGATTGAAGGCGAGGAAGAAGCCGAACAGGCCGACAACCACGCCGCTGAAATGATTGATGAAGACCGCCATTACCAGGGTGGAGATGCCCAGCAGACCAATGGCGCTACAGAACACCGCCTTCATGCGGCCATGCTTTTCGGCAATGATGATGGCGGGCACGGCGCCGAAGAAGGAAATGGTCATGATCGGGAGGTAGACCTTCCAGTGCTCCGCCCCGGGCAGCCCACCGATGCTGACCAGTAGTAGGGGAATCACGACGAACAGCCCGCGCATGGCCGAGTGCAGGCTGAAGATGCCGAAGTTGAGGCGCTGCAGTTCGGTATTGCGCAGGACGGAGGCGATGCGTTCCGGCACGGTTTCAGCGTCGGCATGGACGCGACTGATCTGGGGATTGGGAACGATGAACCGAATCACCCCCATGGCAGCAATTGCCAGCACGCCAGTCAGGGCAAAGATGCCGGGAACGCCGATCCAGTGGTTAAGGGCGGGTCCGAGCACCATGGAGGCACCGAAGGTGGCGCCGATACTGATGCCGATCATGGCCATGCCTTTGGCCCGGTGCTCTTCCCGGGTCAAGTCTGCCGTCAGGGCGATGATGGCGGCGGCAACGGCCCCGGTGCCCTGCACCAGGCGGCCGACAATGATCAGCGGCAGGGTTGTGGCGCTGGCGGCAATGAAACTGCCCAGGGCGAACAACAGCAAGCCGATGTAGATCATGCGCTTGCGGCCATAGCGGTCCGACAGCAGCCCAAAGGGAATTTGAAGAAAGGCTTGAGCCAGCCCATCAATACCCAGGGCAACCCCGATCAGCAATGGACTATCGCCTCCCGGCAGCCCTTGGGCATAAAGGGCGAGTACCGGCAGAATGGAGAACATGCCGAACATGCGCAGGGAGAAAACCAGTGCAAGGGATACCGTGGCCCGCAGTTCCAGCCGGGTCATTTTTTCCGGGAAATCCATAGGAGGAGTCGTGCAAGAGAAAGCCGGTATATTAGCCGGTCTGGCCAACTCGCCACCAGTTGAAATCCATGGAAACGATCAAGATTCGCGGTGCTCGCACCCACAACCTCAAGAATATCAACCTCGACCTGCCCCGCAACAAGCTGACGGTTATTACCGGCTTGTCGGGCTCGGGCAAAAGCTCCCTGGCTTTTGACACCCTCTACGCAGAAGGTCAGCGGCGCTATGTTGAGTCTCTCTCAGCCTACGCCCGCCAATTTTTGCAGTTGATGGAAAAGCCCGATGTGGACCTGATCGAGGGACTCTCCCCGTCCATTTCCATCGAGCAGAAAGCCACCAGCCACAATCCCCGCTCCACCGTTGGCACGGTGACGGAAATCCACGACTACATGCGGCTGCTCTTTGCCCGGGCGGGAACTCCCCATTGCCCGGACCATGGCCTGCCCCTGGAGGCCATGAGCGTTTCCCAGATGGTGGATCATGTTCTGGCCTTGCCGGAAGACACCAAGCTGATGATCCTGGCTCCTGTTGTAGCAAATCGCAAGGGTGAGCAGCTGGAGCTGTTTTCTGAGCTGCGGGCCCAGGGGTTTGTCCGGCTGCGGGTCAACGGCAAGGTGTACGACATCGATTCCCTGCCCAAGCTCGCCAAGACCAGCAAGCATTCCGTTGATGTGGTTGTGGACCGCCTCAAAGTGCGACCGGATCAGCGCCAGCGCCTGGCAGAAAGCTTTGAAACCGCCCTCACCCATGCCGAAGGCCGGGCCATTGCCGTGGAAATGGATTCCGATAAGGAATACATGTTCTCGGCCCGCTTTGCCTGCCCCGTATGTTCCTACGCCCTGCAGGAGCTGGAGCCACGGCTGTTCTCCTTCAACAATCCCATGGGTGCGTGTCCCCAGTGCGACGGTCTGGGGCAGATCCAGTTTTTCGATCCGAACCGTGTAGTGGCTTTCCCGCACCTTTCCCTGGCTGCCGGAGCGGTCAAGGGCTGGGATAAGCGTAACCAGTTCTATCACCAGATGCTGGAGTCCTTGGCTGAGCACTACAAGTTTGACATTACGACGCCCTACGAAAAACTGCCAAGTAAGTTGCAGCAGATATTGCTGCACGGCTCGGGCAATGTTGAAGTCCGTTTCCGTTACCTCAACGAAAAGGGAACCCGCCTGGACCGTACCCATGCCTTTGAAGGCATCATCCCCAATCTTGAGCGGCGCTATCGGGAAACCGACTCCCTTTCCGTTCGCGAAGAGTTGGCCAAGTACCTCAATTCCCGCCCCTGCCCGGAGTGCGAAGGCACTCGTCTGCGCAAAGAGGCACGCCATGTTTTCATTGGCGGTAAAACCATTGCTGAAATCAGCCATCTCGCCCTGGGTCAGTGTCGCGACTTTTTCAGCTCCCTGAAATTGAGCGGCCACAAAGCCCAGGTGGCGGACAAGGTCGTCAAGGAAATCGACAGCCGTGTGGGTTTTCTGGTCAATGTCGGGCTCGACTACCTGTCCCTTGATCGTTCTGCGGAAACGCTATCCGGTGGCGAGGCTCAGCGCATCCGTCTTGCCAGTCAAATCGGCTCCGGATTGACCGGGGTGATGTATGTACTGGATGAACCCTCCATCGGCCTGCATCAACGTGATAACACCCGCCTGCTGCAAACCCTGGTGCGCCTTCGGGACATTGGCAACACCGTGATCGTTGTTGAGCACGATCAGGAAGCCATTGAGAATGCTGATTACGTTGTTGATATGGGACCGGGCGCAGGAGAACACGGCGGTGTCGTTGTTTCCCAAGGCACTCCGGCTCAGGTACAGGCTGACGAAAACTCTTTGACCGGTGCCTATTTGTCCGGACGGAAGGCCATTGCTGTTCCACAGAAGCGCACGGCACCGGACCCGGAACGTGAACTTCACATTCGCAATGCCACAGGAAACAACCTCAAGGAGGTGTCTCTGACCCTGCCGGTTGGCTTGCTGACCTGCGTCACGGGTGTTTCTGGCTCCGGCAAATCCACCCTGATCAACGACACGTTGTACGCCGTTGCGGCTCGCCATCTATATGGTTCGGCCGTGGAGCCCGCAGCCTACGGGCAGATTGAAGGGCTTGAGTTTTTCGACAAGGTCATCAACGTCGATCAATCCCCTATCGGTCGAACACCCCGTTCCAATCCGGCGACTTACACCGGCTTGCTTACGCCTATCCGTGAGCTTTTTTCCGGCGTACCCGAGTCACGGCAACGAGGCTACGAGCCCGGACGCTTCTCCTTTAACGTCAAAGGTGGTCGTTGTGAAGCCTGCCAGGGCGATGGCGTCATCAAGGTCGAAATGCATTTCCTGCCAGATGTGTTCGTTCCCTGCGATGTTTGTCATGGGAAACGCTACAACCGCGAAACCCTTGAAATCCGCTACAAAGGCAAGACCATCCATGACGTGCTGCAGATGACGGTAGAGCAGGCAAGAGAGTTCTTTGATCCTGTTCCCGTAGTCGCCAAGAAGCTGCAAACCCTGATGGATGTTGGTCTTTCCTATATCCAACTGGGTCAGAGTGCCACCACACTTTCTGGCGGCGAGGCTCAACGGGTCAAGCTTGCCCTTGAACTTTCCAAACGGGACACAGGGCGGACCCTCTATATCCTTGACGAGCCGACCACCGGCCTGCACTTTCAGGATATCGAGATGCTGCTGACGGTACTTCACCGTCTGCGCGATCACGGCAACACTATCGTCGTGATTGAGCACAACCTCGATGTCATCAAAACGGCAGACTGGATCATTGACCTTGGCCCAGAAGGTGGTGATGGTGGCGGTCAAATCATTGCCAGCGGTACGCCTGAGCAAGTGGCTCAAAGCAAGGTCAGTCACACTGGCCAATACCTTCGTGCACTGCTGACTCCGGTCAAAACTACCAAGAAAAGAAAATAACCATGCCCAACTTTCAACACTTCACCACAGAGGCTCAGCAGCTCGAAACCGAGATTTTCCGCAAGGGCATAGTTATCGGCATTGACTGGAGCAATGAAGCACAGGTGCGAGACTTGGCTCGTCAGGCACTTTCTTACCATGGTGATTCCGTTACGCTTAACGGATCAAAGAGTCCCGAGGTCTTGGCAAAGGTTGAGCTCTTTGGACTTGCTCATCTCATGCTCAAGCTCATGACCCAAAGCGCTGAAGATGGTTTGCTTACCCACGGTGGCCAGGTATGGAAAACCTTTGCCAAAGCCCTCTGGGACGAAATGAATGCTGCAAAGTGAGGGAGCGACAGCGGACAGCAACAGCCGTTTTCCTCAAAGCAAGTGCTTAAAAAGCAAAAAGGCCGGTTACCCGGCCTTTTTTTGTGCAGCGAGAATGATGACTTATTCTGCTGAAACGGCTTCAACTGAGCCTTCTTCAGGGCGATCCAGCAGTTCGACGTAGGCCATAGGGGCATTGTCGCCTTGACGGAAACCCATCTTCAGAATGCGCAGATAGCCGCCATTGCGGGCGGAGAAGCGGGGGCCAAGCACGTCGAAAATCTTGCAAACAACTTCGCGATCGCGCAGGCGGTCGAAAGCAAGGCGACGATTGGCCAGACTGGGCTTCTTGCCCAGAGTGATGAGGGGCTCAACAACGCGACGCAGTTCCTTTGCCTTCGGCAGAGTTGTCTTGATTGCTTCGTGGCGAAGCAGAGACACGGCCATGTTGCGGAACATGGCTTGACGATGGGAGGAAGTGCGGTTGAGCTTACGAAGACCGTTACCGTGACGCATGGTGAAATCCCTTTATGTTTTGGGGCCACCGCGCTTTGCAAGTGGCCCGTTGATAGTTTGCGGGGGTTATTTTTGAGCTGAAAATCAGCCCATCTTTTCGAGGCCGACCGGAGGCCAGTTCTCGAGTTTCATGCCAAGGGTGAGGCCGCGAGAAGCCAGCACTTCCTTGATTTCATTGAGCGACTTGCGACCCAGGTTGGGGGTCTTGAGCAGCTCGGTTTCAGTGCGCTGAATCAGGTCACCGATGTAGTAAATGTTCTCGGCCTTGAGGCAGTTTGCAGAGCGAACTGTCAGTTCCAGATCATCCACAGGGCGCAGCAATTCAGGTGCCACAGGCAGTTGTTTCTGTTCAACAGGAACAACAGTTGTGGTTTCCAGATCGGCAAACACAGACAGCTGATCCATCAGGATACGGGCCGCGCTGCGAATGGATTGCTCGGGGTCAACAGCACCGTTGGTTTCCAGATCGATGATCAGCTTGTCCAGATCGGTACGCTGTTCGACACGAGCGGATTCAACTTGGTAGCTGACGCGACGCACGGGGCTGAAAGAAGCATCCAGCAGAATACGGCCGATAGTCTTGCCTTCTTCCTTGGCTGCAGGACGGGTATTAGCAGGCTCGTAACCACGGCCCAGCTCAACCTTGATCTGCATATCCAGCTTACCGCCAGGAGCGATGTGGGCGATGACGTGATCGGGATTGATGATTTCGACATCATGAGCTGTCTGAATATCAGCAGCAGTCACAACGCCTTCACCAGCCTTGCTTAGAGTCAGGGTCGTTTCATTGCGACCATGCATCTTCAGCACAACACCCTTGAGGTTCAAGAGAATGTCGACTACGTCTTCACGAACACCTTCGATCGTGGAGTACTCGTGCAACACGCCGTCGATGCTGACTTCCGTAGGAGCAGCACCAGGCATGGAGGAAAGGAGAATACGGCGCAGCGCATTGCCCAGAGTATGGCCGTAGCCACGCTCGAACGGTTCCATCACCACACGGGCGTGGACCGGAGAAAGGGATTGAACATCAACAATACGGGGCTTCAGAAGTGCATTGCTTTGCATCTGCATTCCTTCAAATGAGAATGCGCCTGATGCCCCGACTGGGGCATCAGGCGCTAAGACAACGAATTAACGCGAGTACAGTTCGACCACCAGACCTTCATTGATAGAAGGTGGCAGTTCGTCACGAGTGGGGTAGGCCTTGAATACGCCCTTACCTTCCTTCACGTTCACATCCAACCATGCGGGCAGACCACGAGACTCAGCAGCTTCAAGAGCAGCCTTGCTACGCAGCTGAGCCTTAGCGCGTTCGGTCAGTTGGACCACGTCGCCAGGACGCATGTTGTATGAAGGGATGTTCACACGCTTGCCGTTCACCAGAATGCCGTTGTGACGGACGATCTGACGGGACTCGGCACGGGAACCACCAAAGCCCATACGATAGACGACTGCATCGAGACGGCCTTCAAGAAGCTTCAGAAGGTTTTCACCAGTCTGACCCTTCTTACGTTCGGCTTCAGCAAAGACTTTGCGGAACTGACGTTCCAGCACGCCGTAAATACGACGAATCTTTTGCTTTTCACGCAGCTGCTGACCGTAGCCAGACAGGCGTTGACCGGACTTCTGACCATGTTGGCCAGGAGCATAGGCACGGCGCTCGATAGCGCACTTGTCAGTAAAGCACTTTTCAGCCTTGAGGAAGAGCTTCTCACCCTCACGGCGGCACTGACGACATTTTGGATCAAGGTTGCGAGCCACTTATAACTCCTTGTTCTTCAGAGGCGCGTTAGATACGACGACGCTTCGGGGGGCGGCAGCCGTTATGGGGAACCGGCGTGATATCAGTAATGCTAGTGATCTTCATGCCGAGGGCGTTCAATGCGCGAACTGCAGATTCACGGCCAGGGCCGGGACCTTTGATGCGCACTTCGAGATTCTTAACACCACATTCCTGAGCAGCCTTGCCGGCAGCTTCAGCAGCGACCTGCGCAGCAAAAGGGGTGCTCTTACGAGAGCCCTTGAAGCCGGCGCCGCCAGAAGTTGCCCAAGAAAGAGCATTGCCCTGACGATCGGTGATCGTGATGATGGTGTTGTTGAAGGAGGCGTGAACGTGTGCGATACCTTCGGCAACGTTCTTTTTAACCTTCTTGCGAACTTTGGTAGCTGTCTTAGCCATGCTTTAGTTCCTATTATTTCTTCGCGCCAGCGATAGACTTGCGCGGACCCTTACGAGTACGGGCATTAGTACGAGTACGCTGACCACGGAGGGGAAGGCCACGACGATGGCGAACGCCACGATAGCAACCAAGATCCATCAGGCGCTTGATGTTCATGGTGACTTCACGGCGCAGATCACCTTCGACGGTGAACTTAGCTACTTCGTCACGAAGCCGCTCCATCTCGGTCTCAGTGAGATCCTTGATTTTTGCAGAACGCTTGATAGCCGCCGCATCACAAATTTTTTGTGCGCGGGGACGACCCACACCATAAATCGCAGTCAGAGCGATTTCTGTGTGTTGATGATTTGGAATATTGACACCTGCGATACGGGCCATTTGGTTACCTTACCTGTTCATCGCCGAAATAAAAGCGGAAAATTATATCTGATTAAACTTACGTAATCAACCCTGGCGCTGCTTGTGACGGGGATCTGTGCAGATGACCCGAACCACGCGGTTGCGACGGATGATTTTGCAGTTGCGGCAGATACGCTTGACCGAAGCCAGAACTTTCATGATTACTCTCCGGATAGTTACTACTTGGCGCGGAAGACGATTCTTCCCTTAGTTAAATCATAGGGCGTCAGCTGAACAGTCACCTTATCTCCAGGCAGGATGCGGATGTAATGCATACGCATCTTTCCGGAAATGTGACCGAGCACAAAGTGCCCATTTTCCAGCTTTACCCTGAAGGTTGCATTAGGGAGGTTTTCAACGACCTCACCCTGCATTTCGATAACGTCTTCCTTCGCCATAAACCTACTTTATTCAACGCACCGGCAAACCGGAGCCTTTGAAATTAGCTTTCTTCAACAAACTTTCGTACTGGTGAGACATGACATAGGCCTGAACCTGAGCCATGAAATCCATGGTTACGACTACGATAATCAAGAGGCTAGTGCCGCCAAAATAGAAAGGCACGTTCCACTTGAGAATCAGAAACTCGGGCAACAAACACACCAGAGTAATGTAGAGGGCTCCGATCAACGTCAAGCGCATCAGAATTTTGTCGATATAACGGGCGGTTTGCTCACCAGGACGAATACCAGGAACAAAAGCACCACTCTTCTTCAAATTGTCAGCAGTCTCTTTTGAATTAAAAACAAGAGCTGTGTAAAAGAAACAGAAGAAGGCAATCGCAGTAGCGTACAGCAGCACATAAACAGGTTGACCTGGAGCAAGCTTCGCGGCGGCATCCTTAAGCCAATTCATTTGCTCAGAAGAGCCAAACCACTGTGCAACCGTAGCGGGGAACAGAATGATCGATGACGCGAAGATAGGAGGAATTACGCCAGCCATATTCAGCTTCAAAGGTAGATGGCTACTTTGACCACCATAAACCTTATTGCCTACTTGGCGCTTTGCATAATTAACCAAGATCTTGCGCTGACCGCGTTCAACAAAAACCACAAACGCAGTGACTAATACAACGAGGGCAACAATAAACAGGGCAGAAACGGGGTGCATGGCACCGGTTCGCACCAATTCAAACAAACCGCCAAGTGCATTCGGCAAGCCAGCAGCAATACCGGCAAAGATGATGATGGAGATACCGTTACCGAGGCCACGCTCAGTAATCTGCTCACCCAACCACATCAAAAACATCGTTCCAGTCAGCAGCGTAGCGACTGTCGTAACGCGAAACAGCATGCCTGGATCTATCACCAGGCCAGCTTGAGATTCCAAGGCGATGGCAATACCTGTTGCTTGGAACAAAGCCAAACCAACAGTGCCATACCGGGTGTATTGCGTAATTTTGCGACGGCCAGCTTCGCCTTCCTTTTTCAATGCCTCAAGTGAAGGCACTGCAATCGACATCAACTGCATGATGATCGATGAGGAGATGTAAGGCATGATGCCCAAGGCAAAGATAGTGAAGCGAGAAAGCGCTCCGCCTGAAAACAAATTAAAAACACCAAGAATGCCACCCTGCTGAGACTGGAAAAGCTCAGCCAAACGGGCAGGATTAATGCCGGGCACAGGGATGTGTGCGCCAATGCGATAGACCACCAGCGCGCCCAGCAGGAACCAGAGTCGACGCCAGAGATCGCCGAACTTGGAACCGTTAGTAGCTTTTGCACTGGTGGACATATTCGCTTATACCTTCTTATTACTCAGCAACGGAGCCGCCAGCGGCTTCAATTGCTGCCTTGGCGCCCTTAGTTGCGCCAACACCCTTGAGGACAACTTTACGAGCAAGCTTGCCAGACAGGATTACCTTGGCCGACAGGGCGTCAGCAGGAATCACACCGGCTTGCTTCAAGGACAAAAGATCAATGTCCTCGACGGGAAGCTTGTCGAGTTCGGACAAACGAACTTCAACGTTACGGCCACGAACGAGAGAAATAAAACCACGCTTAGGTAGACGGCGTTGCAAAGGCATTTGACCGCCTTCGAAACCTACGTTACCACCGCCGCCTGAACGGGCTAATTGACCTTTGTGACCACGGCCAGCAGTTTTGCCGAGACCGCTACCAATGCCACGACCAACACGCTTACGAGCGTGCTTGGCACCGGCACCGGGCTTAATGGTATTGAGTTCCATGACTTTATCCTTCCAGCTTGACCAGATAGGCTACTTTATTGACCATACCGCGAACAGCAGGAGTGTCTTCCAACTGAACAGTGTGGCCAATACGACGCAGACCGAGGCCACGCACAGTTGCCCGATGATCTTGTTTGGTACCAATCACGCTTTTGACTAGCGTGACCTTGATCGTCTTGTCAGCCATGGTTTACTCCAGAATTTCTTGAATGCTCTTGCCGCGCTTTGCAGCGATTTCAGCAGGAGTGCTGGTAGCCAGCAAACCGTTGATAGTGGCACGAACGACGTTGTAGGGATTGGTAGAACCAATGGTCTTGGCGACCACATCGGTAACACCCATCACTTCAAAGACTGCACGCATCGGTCCGCCAGCAATCACGCCAGTACCACCAGGAGCCGGGGACATGAGCACTGTAGTAGCGCCATGCTTGCCAGTAACTGTGTGATGCAGGGTGCCGCTCTTCAGGCTGACCTTTTTCATCTTGCGGCGGGCTTCTTCCATGGCTTTTTGTACGGCAACAGGCACTTCGCGGGACTTGCCCTTGCCCATACCAATACTGCCATCACCATCGCCAACTACGGTCAGTGCTGCGAAACCGAGAATCCGACCACCCTTAACAACTTTGGTGACCCGATTGACAGATACCATCTTTTCGCGCAGGCCATCATCACGTTCTTCAGCCTGCTGCGGTTTCTTGCTTTGCGGTTTAGCCATGTTGATCTCGCTTAGAACTTGAGACCGCCCTCACGGGCAGCTTCTGCCAGCGCCTTGACGCGGCCATGGTAATAAAATCCGGAACGATCGAAGGCTACAGATTCCACGCCAGCTTCTTTGGCACGGCTTGCAATCAATTGACCAACCAGTACCGCGGCTGCGACATTGCCGCCATTGGCGACCTTGCCGCGAACATCGGCTTCGACGGTAGAGGCGGCGGCGAGAACCTTGGTGCCGCAACCAGAGAAAATTTGCGCATAGATGTGGCTGTTGGTGCGATGCACCGCCAGACGGACCACCTTGAGCTCCGCAATCTTGGCGCGGGTTTTGCGCGCTCTCCGCAAACGAGCTTGTTTCTTGTCCATATTCCTGTGCCTTTACTTCTTCTTGGTTTCCTTGATGACAACCACTTCGTCCGAGTAACGCACACCCTTGCCCTTGTAGGGCTCAGGCTGGCGATAGGCACGAACTTCAGCGGCCACCTGGCCGACTACCTGCTTATCGACACCTTTAATGACGATTTCAGTTTGAGTCGGAGTTTCAACCTTAATGCCAGCAGGCATTTGATGCACCACAGGGTGAGAAAAACCGAGGGACAGATTCAGCTTGTCACCTTGAGCTTGAGCGCGGTAACCCACACCAACCAAGGTCAGCTTTTTCTCGAAACCCTTGCTAACACCAGTGACAACATTATTCACCAGTGCACGCGTTGTACCGGAATTGGCACCAGCTCCAGCGATGCCTTCAATGGCGCGAACGACAAGCTTGTCACCATCTTTTTCAATCTTCACACCAGGAAGAATGAATTGCTTGAGGGAACCCAAGGGGCCTTTAACGGTAATGTCAGCATCAGTGATGGTGACTTCAACGCCTTTAGGCAACTCGACGGGATATTTAGCTACGCGAGACATTTAGTCATCCCTCCTTAGGCCACGATGCAAAGGACTTCGCCGCCAACATTGCTGGCGCGGGCCTTGCGATCGGTCATGACACCCTTGGGGGTAGAAACGATTGCGACACCCAAGCCATTCATGACACGGGGCAGCTCATCGGTGCCTTTGTAAACACGAAGACCAGGCTTGGAAATCCGTTCAATCTTTTCGATGACAGGACGACCTGCGTAGTACTTCAAAGCGATATCCAGAACAGCCTTGCCGTCACCATTACGGACAGCAAAGTCTTCAATGTAACCCTCATCCTTAAGCACGGTTGCAATTGCAGCCTTCAGCTTGGAAGCGGGCATTGAAACGGAAGCTTTTTCGACCATCTGCGCATTGCGAATACGCGTCAGCATGTCGGCGATAGGATCGGTCATACTCATAGCGATCTCCTTACCAGCTGGCCTTGGTCATGCCAGGCACTTCGCCGCGCATAGCAATTTCGCGCAACTTGTTACGGCACAAACCAAATTTACGGAACACACCACGGGGGCGACCCGTTAAAGCGCAACGATTGCGCTGGCGTGCAGGGCTGGAATTCCGGGGCAACAATTGAAGCTTCAGTCGAGCATCCATACGCTCTTCTTCAGACAGCTTCACATTGTTGATGATTGCGAACAGAGCTTCGCGCTTGGCAGCAAATTTCGCCACCATTGCAGCACGCTTAGCTTCACGGTTCTTAAGTGCAAGTTTCGCCATGGTTCCCTCAGCTCTTGAAGGGGAATTTGAAAGCGCCAAGCAGAGCCTTGGCCTCTTCATCGGTTTTGGCGGTGGTGGTAATGCTGATATTCATACCACGCAGCGCATCGATTTTGTCGTACTCAATTTCGGGGAAAATGATCTGCTCTTTCACACCGACGTTGTAGTTGCCGCGACCGTCAAAACCCTTGCCACCCACGCCGCGAAAGTCGCGAACACGTGGCAGTGCGATGGTAATGAAACGATCAAGGAACTCAAACATGTGAGTGCCGCGCAAAGTCACCATGCAACCAATCGGGTAGCCTTCGCGAATCTTGAAGCCGGCAATAGCCTTGCGAGCAACAGTAACCACTGGTTTTTGACCAGCAATCTTTGTCATATCGCCAACAGCATTTTCCAGAACTTTTTTGTCCCCAACCGCTTCACCGACACCCATATTCAGGGTGATCTTGGTAATGCGGGGGACTTCCATAGGGGACTTGTAACCAAACTTCTCACGAAGCTCAGCAACAACCTTTTCTTTATAAAAATCTTGCAAGCGCGCCATGATGACCCCTTACGCGTCCACTACTTCGCCATTGGACTTGAATACCCGCACTTTGCGGCCATCGTCGAGTTGCTTGAAGCCAACGCGATCAGCCTTCTGTGTAGCAGGATTAAACAAGCCAATATTGGATACATGAATCGGCATCTCTTTTTCGATGATGCCACCAGGCAAACCCTTCATGGGATTGGGACGAGCATGTTTCTTGACGCGATTGATGCCTTCAACGACAACATGTTCATCATCGACGCGCTGCACTACTGCACCGCGCTTGCCCTTGTCCTTACCAGTAAGAACAACTACGCTATCGCCCTTGCGAATCTTAGCCATGGACAAAACCTCAGAGAACTTCAGGAGCAAGAGACACGATCTTCATGAAGCGCTCATTACGCAATTCACGCGTAACAGGCCCGAAGATGCGAGTGCCAATAGGCTCCAGCTTGTTGTTGAGGAGCACCGCTGCGTTGCCATCAAACTTAACCAGCGAGCCATCAGGACGACGCACACCCTTGGCAGTACGAACCACCACGGCGCTGTAAACTTCGCCCTTCTTGACGCGGCCACGAGGAGCCGCATCCTTAATACTCACCTTGATGATGTCGCCAATTCCGGCATAACGGCGCTTAGAGCCGCCCAACACCTTGATGCACATTACCGAACGCGCGCCAGTATTATCGGCGACGTCGAGTATCGACTGCATTTGGATCATTTCAATCTCTCCAACTTAACCCGCACAATGATCATTGCGCAGCCAGTCTTGGAACCCGTTCGGGTAGGAAGGCCAACCAGAATCTGGTCAACCCAGGAAAAGAGGCGGGATTCTATAACCCCGCTCTTTCTCCGTCAACTACTTTTGCATAATTATTTGCTGAAATCTCAGTAAATAATTAAACAGCGCGTGCCTTTTCAAGAACCTTAGCAACACGCCAAGCTTTAGTTTTGGAAATGGGAGCGCATTCAACGATCTGAACCAGATCGCCATCATTCGCTTCCAGGCCCTCGACGTGAGCATGGTATTTCTTGGAACGGATCATTACCTTGCCGATCACAGGGTGCTTAACCCGGCGCTCAACCAAAACGGTAACAGTCTTGTCCATCTTGTCGCTGACTACGCGCCCTTGCAGGGAACGGCCAGCAGATTCTTTGGCTTCAGTCATTTGGCCGCCGCCTTTTCACGTTGAATTGTCTTAACGCGCGCAATATCCTTGCGCACCTTACCCAACTGGCTGGTATTACTCAGCTGCTGAGTTGCCACCTGCATGCGCAGGGAGAACTGAGCCTTACGCAGGTCCAGAACTTCCTTTTGCAATTCGGCGTCATTTTTTTGCCTAAGTTCACTGGCTTTCATGTCTTACCCCAAATGGCGAGTCACGAAGGTGGTTTCCAGGGGCAGCTTGGCTGCTGCAAGGCGGAACGCCTCGCGAGCCAACACCTCGTCCACACCGTCCATCTCGTAGAGAATCTTACCGGGCTGAATTTCAGCCACCCAATATTCAGGAGAGCCCTTACCGTTACCCATACGAACTTCGGCAGGCTTCTTGGAAATGGGTTTATCCGGGAAAATACGAATCCAGATACGACCGCCCCGCTTGATGTGACGGGTCATGGCACGACGAGCAGCTTCAATCTGGCGAGCGGTAAGACGGCCACGGCCAATGGCTTTGAGACCATATTCGCCGAAGCTCACCTTTGCACCACGAGTTGCCAGACCAGTATTGCGGCCCTTCTGTTCCTTACGGTACTTTCTGCGTGAGGGTTGCAGCATCCCTGATTACTCCTTACCTTCTGCGGGAGCAGCAGGCTTGCGTACGCGCTTCACGCCAGCCTTGTCAGCTTCTCCCTCGGCCTTGCGCACAGTGCGCTTGGGCTTCTCGCCATCAGCGGGCTTGGCTGCACGACGGGGCTTCTTGGCATCGTCTGCATTCACGTCCGCACCGGCGGGTTGTTCATTCTTACCAACGATCTCACCCTTGAACACCCAGACCTTGATACCAATGATGCCGTAGGTAGTCTTAGCTTCGGATGTCCCGTAGTCGATATCAGCGCGCAGTGTATGAAGTGGAACGCGACCTTCGCGATACCACTCAGTACGGGCAATTTCAGCGCCATTCAGACGGCCAGAGCTCATGATCTTGATGCCTTGAGCGCCGAGGCGCATAGCATTTTGCATTGCGCGCTTCATGGCACGACGGAACATAATCCGCTTTTCCAGCTGCTGAGCGATGGAATCAGCAATCAGCTGAGAGTCCAGCTCAGGCTTGCGGATTTCTTCGATGTTCACATGGACGGGAACGCCCATGCGCTTTTGCAGCTCGGACTTGAGCAGTTCGATATCTTCGCCTTTTTTACCAATCACAACGCCCGGACGAGCACTGAAAATGGTTACTTTGGCGTTCTTGGCAGGGCGTTCGATGACCACACGGCCAACGGAGGCATGAGCAAGTTTTTTCTTCAGGTAATCGCGAACTTCAATATCTTCCTTCAGCATCTGAGGAAAGTTCTTGGAATTGGCATACCAACGGGAGGCCCAGTCACGAGTGACTGCAAGGCGGAACCCGGTCGGATGAATCTTCTGTCCCATAACGGCTCCTTAATTCCCGACAGTCACATAAATGTGACAAGTGGGCTTAATGATGCGATTGCCACGGCCCTTGGCTCGAGCGGTGAAGCGCTTCAGCACTTCGCCCTTTTCCACGTAGATGCGAGTGACTTTGAGAGTATCAATGTCAGCGCCATCATTGTGTTCGGCATTGGCAATAGCAGACTCCAGCACCTTCTTAATGATGCCAGCACCTTTTTTCGGGCTGAAAGCTAGAACATTGAGCGCTTGATCTACGGTTTTACCGCGGACCAGATCGGCTACCAGACGGCCCTTTTGGGCAGAGAGGCGAACGCCGCGCAGGATTGCATTGGTTTCCATCATCGCTCCTTACTTCTTGCCCTGGGCCTTCTTCGCGCCGACGTGACCCTTGAAGGTACGCGTCAGAGCGAATTCGCCCAGTTTGTGGCCAACCATGTTTTCAGACACATAGACAGGAATGTGCTGCTTGCCGTTATGAACAGCAATAGTCAGTCCGACAAAATCAGGAAGCACCGTGGAACGGCGGGACCAGGTCTTGATAGGACGCTTGTCGTTACCCGTACGAGCTGCCTCAACCTTCTTGATCAGATGGCTGTCGACAAACGGGCCTTTTTTGATTGAACGTGCCATGGTTGCCTCTTATCGCTTATGACGACGCTGAACGATCATCACGTCAGTGCGCTTGTTGTTGCGGGTACGGTAGCCCTTAGCAGGAGTACCCCAGGGGCTGACGGGAACGCGACCTTCACCAGTACGACCTTCACCACCACCGTGGGGGTGATCAACCGGGTTCATCGCAGTACCACGAACGGTAGGACGAATACCACGCCAACGCTGAGCACCGGCTTTACCGATCTTGCGCAGGCTGTTTTCTTCGTTACCTACTTCGCCAATGGTGGCGCGGCATTCAACGTGAATGCGGCGAATTTCACCGGAACGCAAGCGAACCTGAGCGTAAGTGCCTTCACGAGCCAGCAACTGAACGGAGGTACCAGCAGAGCGAGCGATCTGAGCACCTTTACCAGGAGTCAGTTCGATGCAGTGAATGGTAGTACCCACGGGAATGTTGCGGATGGGCAGCGCGTTGCCAGACTTGATCGGAGCTTCGGAACCACTGACCACTTCCTGACCAACAACCATGCCCTTGGTGGCGATGATGTAGCGACGCTCACCGTCGGCATACAGCACCAGTGCCAAATGGGCGGTGCGGTTAGGATCGTATTCGAGACGCTCAACCTTGCCAACGATACCGTCTTTGTTGCGACGAAAATCGACGACGCGATAGTGCTGCTTGTGACCGCCGCCTTGGTGGCGAACAGTAATACGGCCATGGGCATTACGGCCAGCCTTGCTTGTCTTCTTCTCAACCAGTGCAGCAAGGGGCTTACCCTTGTGCAGATGAGCATTGACAACCTTGACTACACCGCGACGGCCCGGGGAAGTCGGTTTAACTTTAACGAGTGCCATTTAAGCAGCCCCCCCTTCAGCAAAATTGATTTCCTGACCGGGTTGCAGGCATACATAAGCCTTCTTGGTGTTGCTGCGACGACCAAAACTGCGACCGAAGCGCTTCGCCTTACCCTTAAGCGTGGAAACCTGAACAGACTTGACCTGAACCTTGAATAGAAGCTCCACGGCAGCCTTGATTTCAGGCTTGGTAGCATCCGGCGTAACAATGAACACAACCTGTTCATTCTTATCGGCAATCATGGTGGCCTTTTCGGAAATCTGGGGCGCTACCAGAACTTGCAGCAAGCGCTCTTGATTGAAGTTACTCATGCCAGAATTTCCTCCAACTTGGCCACAGCAGCCTTGGTGATCAGGACCTTAGGGAAACGCACCAAGGAAACCGGATCGGCCTGATGGGCTTCAACGACAAGCACATTCGGCAGATTGCGGGCAGCAAGGAAAAGATTGTCATCAAGACCGTCGGTAATAACCATAACGGAGTCGATGCCCATACCCTTCAGCTTTTGCGCAACCAGCTTAGTTTTGGGCGCCTCAACAGTGAAGCTTTCAACCACAACCAAGCGATCTTCACGAGCCAACTGGGAAAGAATTGCAGCCAGGCCAGCACGGTACATTTTCCGATTGACCTTCTGAGAGAAATTCTCCTCAGGAGTATTCGGGAATGTGCGGCCGCCACCACGCCACAAGGGCGAAGAAGACATACCAGCACGGGCACGGCCCGTACCCTTTTGACGCCAAGGCTTCTTGGTGGTGTGGCGAACTTCTTCGCGGTCTTTTTGCTTGCGATTGCCAGAGCGGGCGTTAGCCTGATAGGCAACAACAACCTGATGAACCAGCGCTTCGTTGAAGTCACGGCCAAACAGCGTGTCAGAAGCAGAAACTGTAGAAGCCTGCTGACCCTGTTCGTTAATTAGTTTGAGTTCCATGGCTTCTCCTTAGGCCTTGACTGCGGGCTTGACGACCACGTCACCGCCCTTGGCACCGGGCACTGCGCCCTTGACCAACAGCAGCTGACGGGACTCATCCACACGCACAACTTCAAGGTTCTGAGTTGTACACGCAGCATCCCCCAAGTGACCGGCCATGCGCTTACCCGGGAATACTCGACCGGGATCTTGCGCCATACCAATGGAGCCAGGGGAATTATGGGAAATGGAGTTACCGTGACTCGCCCGGTTGGAAGAGAAGTTGTGGCGCTTGATCGCACCAGCAAAACCTTTACCGATGGACGTGCCACTGATGTCCACTTTTTGACCCGGCTGAAAAATAGTTGCCGCAATCACGTCACCAGCCTTGAAGCCGGAGAGCTGATCTTGCGCAACACGGAATTCCTTTGACACTTCGCCAGCTTCAACGCCTGCCTTAGCCAAGTGACCGGCTGCAGCTTTGTTGACACGACTGGCACGACGCTTACCGAAGGTAACTTGAACAGCAGAATAGCCATCCACTTCGGGCGTCTTGATTTGCGTGACGCGATTATTCGACACATCGAGCACTGTGACGGGGATGGATGTGCCATCCTCGGCAAAGATACGCGTCATGCCGACCTTGCGTCCTACAAGGCCTAGACTCATTTTTTTCTCCTAAACCCCGGCTACGATTGGCCGGGCCCGTTACAAAGTGACTTGCGCCACCAAAAGCTTTGCCCCGCCAAATGGCGAGGCAAAATTAATTACTGCAGCTTGATTTCAACATCAACACCAGCAGGCAAATCCAGCTTCATCAAGGCATCCACTGTCTTATCAGTAGGATCAATGATGTCCATCAAGCGCAGATGGGTGCGGATTTCAAACTGGTCGCGAGATGTTTTGTTCACGTGCGGGGAACGCAGCACATTGAACCGCTCGATGCGAGTGGGCAGAGGCACGGGGCCACGCACGACAGCACCGGTGCGCTTAGCCGTATCGACGATCTCAAGAGCGGACTGGTCGATCAACTTGTAATCGAAGGCCTTGAGGCGGATACGAATTTTCTGGTTTTGCATGAATCTTCCTTAAAGAGCGATTCACCTTGGAACATTAACCAAGGCGCGAAAAGGGCGGCACTATACCGCCCTTTTCCTCGTATTGCAACTTTTACTGAGGTTTACTCGATGATCTTAGCAACGACGCCGGCGCCGACGGTACGACCGCCTTCACGGATGGCGAAGCGCAGACCTTCTTCCATGGCGATCGGGCAGATCAGCTTGACGGTGATCGACACATTGTCGCCAGGCATCACCATTTC
>DASXVA010000004.1:0-245413 GCA_036504515.1 Rhodocyclaceae bacterium | reverse complement strand
CCCGTCCAGCGAATCAACTATCTACAGCCCGCAAGTGCCTACACCTATCGGCTGTTCCAATTTTTAAAGAGCTGCAAAACAAGTACTTATCTACTTCGTTTCGCCGTCTGCGTCATCAGCAGAGGAACGAGATTATAGGGGGGAAATTAGTCTCTGTAAACACTTTTGAGCATTTTTCTTTTTGCTAGCGGCAGTGTCTTCGGCACGCTTAACGCCACATTCCATACCGAGTGTTTTTGTATCAATGACTTCCGAAGATGCGACCTTGTTAACTTATTCCAATGGATTCCACAAAATAATTCGAGCATTGCTTCTTTGTTTGATTTTTCCCTCCGCAGAGACTCCATCGAATCGTTTTGCGGACAAAGAAAAGGGCCGTTTTCGGCCCTTTGGTATTGCTGACTAGCGATTTTGCTCACCCCTATCTTGAGGGAATGGCGGTTCTCATTTTCAACACTGTCACTTAAGCCCGTTAGAGATGTCGGCAAAGATGTCATCAACCGACTCAAGCCCCACAGCAACCCTCAACAAACCTTCCCGAATCCCGGCTGCTTCACGGGCCTCGGCAGAAATCCGGCCGTGAGTTGTCGTTGCTGGATGAGTTATTGTCGTTTTGGTATCACCCAAGTTAGCTGTTATGGAAAGCAGCTTGCAGCCATCCACAACGGCCCATGCCAGTTCACGGGCGCCCTTCACCTCAAAAGAGACAATGGCACCACCAGTAGATTGTTGCTTCATGGCGAGCTCATGCTGTGGGTGCGAGGGCAAACCCGGGTAGTACACCCGCTCCACCAAGGGATGTGCTTCTAGACGACGGGCCAGTTCCAGCGCATTCGCTGACTGCGCATCCATACGCAGCTTCAGCGTTTCCAAGCCCTTCAGGATCACCCAAGCATTGAATGGCGACAAGGTCGGCCCGGCAGTCCGGAGGAACTTGAAGACCTCCTCTGTATGAATTTTGTTACCGCACACGGCCCCACCAAGAACCCGGCCCTGTCCATCCAGATACTTGGTTGCAGAATGAATGACCAAATCCGCGCCTAATGTCAGGGGCCGTTGTAAGGCTGGGGTACAAAAACAATTATCGACCGCCAGAAGGGCGTTACCGCCATGAGCCACTGCGGCAACCGCGGCAATGTCCACCACTTCCGTCAGGGGGTTCGATGGGCTTTCGATGAATACCAGCTTGGTGTTGGACCGCATCGCTGACTGATAGGCTCCGACATCAGTAGCAGGGACAAAGGTAGTTTCTATGCCAAAGCGACTGAGGATGTTGCCGAACAATTGCTGGGTCGAACCAAAAATACTTTGGGACGACACGATGTGATCGCCAGACTTGAGCAATGCCATGCAGGTAGACAGAATGGCCGACATACCACTGGCAGTAGCAATACATGCTTCGGCCCCTTCCAGCGCGGCCAAGCGGTTTTGCAGCATGGTGACCGTGGGATTAGTGAAGCGGGCGTAAACATTCCCCTCTTCCGCCCCCGAAAACCGAGCTGCAGCTTGGGCTGCACTGTTAAAAACGAAACTGGATGTCAGGTACAACGCTTCGGAGTGCTCTCCGAACTGGCTTCGTTCCTGCCCGGCACGAACTGCCAGGGTACTGAAATCCAGATCATCCATATCAAGCCTCGTTCGAAATCAGGTTCAAATCCATTTGCCCGCCATCGCTATCGTCATTGGCTTTGGAAGGCTTTGAGCGCTCCAACTCCATGCCTTCAAGGTAGGCCGCCGAAACATCGCCCGTAATGTAGTGGCCATCAAAACAGGAAGTTTCGAAATGGGTCAGGGTCGGGTTCAAAGTACGAACCGCCTCTTTCAAGGCTTCCAGATCCTGATAGACCAAGCCATCGGCACCGATCTCTTGGCAAATTTCTTCATCATTACGGAACGCAGCGATCAACTCACTACGGGTCGGCATGTCGATACCGTAGACGTTGGCGTGCCGAACGGGAGGCGATGCGGAAGCGAAATAAACCTTCTTCGCACCGGCCTCGCGGGCCATGTTGATGATTTCTCTGCTGGTCGTACCGCGCACAATGGAGTCATCCACCAGCATGACGTTCTTACCCTTGAATTCCTGAGTAATGGCGTTGAGCTTCTGCCGAACAGACTTACGGCGCGTCGCTTGGCCGGGCATGATGAAAGTACGGCCGATATAGCGGTTCTTCACGAACCCTTCACGATAGGGCACGTCCAGGCGATAAGCCAGTTCCATGGCCGAGGGACGGGAAGAGTCAGGAATAGGAATGACCGCCTCGATATCCAGGTGGGGCATGGTGTGACGAATCTTGTCGGCCAGAAACTCCCCCATTTTGACCCGTGTCTCGTAAACAGAAACACCATCCATCAAGGAGTCGGGGCGGGCCAGGTAGACATATTCAAACATACAGGGCGCATGCACTGTTTTTTCAGCACATTGGCGGCTGACGAAATGCCCCTGGGTATCAATCAGAACCGCCTCACCGGGCTCCACATCCCGCAGCATGCGGAAACCCAGCGTATCGAGGGCCACACTTTCGGAGGACACCAAATATTCCGGCCCTTGGGGCGTGTCGTTGCGGCCAATCACCAAAGGCCGAATACCGTGCGGATCACGGAATGCCAGTAAGCCAAAGCCTGAAATCATGGTCACAACCGCGTAAGCGCCCTTGATGCGCTTGTGCACACCAGCCACAGCCTTGAAGATGGTGTCCGGGTCCAGTTGGTAACGATTCTGGGAAGCCGCTTGAAGCTCATGGGCCAATACATTGAGCAGCACTTCCGAATCGGAGTTGGTGTTCATGTGGCGCAGGTCTTGCAGAAACATGTCCTGCTTGAGCTGATCGGCATTGGTCAGATTGCCGTTGTGTGCCAGCATCAGGCCGAATGGCGAATTCACGTAAAAAGGCTGGGCTTCGGCTGCGTTGTAGGCAGAACCAGCGGTGGGATAGCGGCAGTGGCCGATCCCCCAGTTGCCCACCAGATTTCGCATGTTGCGGGTACGGAAAACATCCCGCACCAGCCCCGGTCCTTTGTGCATGTGAAAACGACCGCCTTCTGCCGTGGCAATACCGGCCGCATCCTGTCCCCGGTGTTGCAGGACCTGCAAGCCGTCATACAGCAGCTGATTGACCGGCGTGGTAGCAACAACCCCAAGAATCCCGCACATAACAACCTCTATCGATAACGAATTCGTTTTGCCACATCGGCCGGCAACCAAGGTTTGCCTGCCAACACGACGGTTTCCAGGGGCGGTGCCAACATCGCATCATGCCACCAAGCCTGATGGGGCAAGGAAGTCATACCGCCGATCAACACCCCTGCCAAAGCTACAGCCAATCCGCGCAGAACACCGAAAACAGAACCCAGCATCCGGTCAATCAAACCCAATCCCACGGCTCTCAATAGTTCACGCAATAAAAGACGGGCCAAACCAACAACAATAAGGACAGCTACGAAGACGGCCACAAAACCTAGGCACTGCCGAATCAAAGGGTCAACCACCGTGCCGGATAACCATCCTGCCGCCATGGGGCCAAACATTCGCGAAGCAAAAAAGGCCAGTATCCACGCAGCTAGGGCGAGCAATTCGCTCACCACGCCACGCCATAACCCCAACAAAACGGAGGCGCCCACGATGCCGAGCACCAAATAATCAAACAGAGTCACTTAAGCAGGGCCTACTTTTGACCGACAGGGCCATCAACACCAATGATTTTGATCCGAGTCTGAGCTTTTTCAGCGGCTTCCTTGGATGGGAAAGGACCTGCGCGAACGCGGATTTTGGCGCCTTCCTGTGAATCCAACTTTTCGGTATAGGCAGGAACACCCAATTCTTTTAGCTTGGACAATAAGAGTTTGACGTTACCCGTGTTCTGGTAAGCCCCGAGCTGAACAACCCATTGACCGCTGGAAGAAGCCTTTCCTTCAAGGGCCGCTGCTGCGCGGGCCTCTTCGGCTTTCTTAACAGTCTTATCGGCACCGGCCTTGTCTGTAGATTTGTCCTGCGGCTTATCAGCCTTTGCCTTATCAACGGGCTTTTCGGCAGCCTTAGTCTCGGGTTTAGCCTTGGTATCTGTCTTCGCCTCAGACTTCGTGTCACTCTTGGACTCTGATTTCACAGTTTCGGATGCAGCGTTTGCAGCAGCAAGGACTGGCGCGGGGGTTTCGGGGGATTTTTCCTGCACGGCAGGTAGCGGTGTCGCCAAGGTTTTGTTTGGCAGAACCTTCGTGGCAAGCCCCACGCCATCCTGGCTGGGAATGCGGACTTGAATGTCCTGGGCCACAGGCTTGGGCTCGCTGTCCATCACGACAGGCAGGACAATAACGGCAAGCAATGCCAACGCAGCGGCGCCAACCAGGCGGCGGCGGGCGCGCTTCTTCAAATCAAGAGAATCCAATGAATCTTCAGCAGCGTCGTTTGTGGCCATGGTCTCAGGCGGTGCGCCCGAGGGCGCTCATCACATCGGCAACGGTCAGGAATGACCCGAAGGCCACGATTCTATCACCATCCCCTGCCTGCTCCCGGGCGTAATCCAGCGCCAAAGCGGGGCTATCAAAGCACTGATGGGGACCGGGAATTCCTGAGGAAACAAGCACCTCAGCCAGTTCCTCAGCAGTTGCTGCCCTTGGACCGGACAAAGTACAGGGCAACCAGCGGGTAATGCGACCTTTCAAGGCTTCCACGACAGCGGGCATGTCCTTGTCTCGCAGCATGCCAAAAACGGCGTAGGTTTCCGGGTGGAAAGCCATATTGCCCAGGTTGTCGGCCAGAACCCGTGCAGCTTGGGGATTGTGAGCGACATCGAGAATGATGGTGGGTTGTCCGGGCAACACTTGGAAACGCCCTGGTAGTTCCACTTCGATCAAACCACGGCGAATATCCTGCATGGCCACGGGCAACTGGTCTCGCAAAGCGTCCAACGCCGCCAGCACCACGCTGGCGTTTTGCAACTGATTGCCACCCCGCATCCCGGGGAAAGCCAGGCTGCTGCGCTTGTTCAGGGTATCTCCGTCCAGGCTCCAGAATTGCCATTGCAGTTCCTGCCGCAGATAGCCGAAATCCTTGCCCAGCACCTGAAGTTTTGCACCTAGGGTGGCGGCGTGTTCCAGCAGACTGAGGGGTGGATTGTCATCGCCGCAAATGGCGGGGATTCCTGCACGGAAGATTCCCGCTTTTTCAAAGCCGATTTTTTCCCGGCTATCACCAAGAAAATCCATGTGGTCCATGTCCACCGTGGTGACAATGGCGCAATCAGGATCGTAAATATTGACTGCATCAAGCCGGCCACCGAGGCCGACTTCCAGGATGATCACATCCAGCACAGCTTGGGCAAAGGTTTCCCAAGCGGCCAGGGTGCCGAATTCGAAATAGGTCAGCGGGGTGTCGCCTCGCCCGGCTTCGACCCGGGCAAAGCCGGCGCACAAGGCGGCATCGTCAGCCTGGCGGCCATTGATGCGAACCCGTTCGTTATAGCGCGACAGGTGGGGCGAGCTATAAACACCAGTGCGATAGCCGGCGGCGAGGAAAATACACTCCAGCATGGCACAGGTGGAACCTTTGCCATTGGTGCCGCCCACCAGAATGACCGGACAGTTCTTCTTTTGCCCCAGTCGTTCTTTAACTTCAAGCAAACGCTCCAGACCAAGATCAATCGGCCGAGCGTGCTGGCTTTCTATATGACTCAGCCAGCCTTCAAGCGAATCGATCATCAGGCGGCGGGCATTCGTTGCAGCAGCGTTATCAGGGAAGCCAGTTTGTCCCGCATTTCGCGAC
Organism: Rhodocyclaceae bacterium; assembly: GCA_036504515.1. GTDB lineage: Bacteria > Pseudomonadota > Gammaproteobacteria > Burkholderiales > Rhodocyclaceae > AWTP1-18. The sequence continues at coordinate 239,652 of DASXVA010000004.1, read as the reverse complement.
GATCCACGATCATGTCCACCGCGCCCTTTTCCAGCAGGAACTCTGCCCTTTGGAATCCTTCCGGCAAGGTCTGACGCACGGTCTGCTCGATTACGCGGGGGCCGGCAAAACCGATCAGGGCACCGGGTTCAGCAATCACGACATCGCCCACAAAGGCAAAGGATGCAGAAACGCCGCCCATGGTGGGGTCGGTCAGGACGGTGAGGAAAGGCAGTTGCTTATGGCCCAGCAGGGTGACCGCCGCCGTCGTCTTGGCCATTTGCATCAGAGAAAACAGGCCTTCCTGCATCCGCGCACCGCCGGTTGCGGTAAAGCAGATGAAGGCGCACTGGGCATCCAGGGCCGCCTTCACGCCACGCACGAAGCGTTCGCCCACCACCGAGCCCATGGAACCGCCAAGAAAATCAAACTCGAAGCAGGCCACCACAACGGGCACTGTCTTGATGGCGCCTTGCATGACCACCAGGGCATCGGCCTCGCCGGTGGCCTCGTTGGCTGCTGCCAGACGATCGGAATAACGCTTGCTGTCCTTGAATTTGAGCGGGTCCAGGGGGACGACTTCGGCACCGATCTCGAAACGACCTTCAGCATCCAGCAGCATGTCCAACCGGGCCCTCGCGCCAACGCGATGGTGGTGGCTGCACTTGGGACACACACCAAGATTGCTCTCCAGGTCGGAGCTGTAGAGAACCGCCTCGCAGGAGGGGCACTTGCTCCACAGACCTTCTGGAATGGATTTACGTACTGTATCGGCGTTACGCTTGATCTTCGGCGGAAGCAGTTTCTGAAGCCAGCTCATGCGCGGTCTCCCTTGTCCATGGCATCGCGGATGCCCTTGAGCAGAACCGTAACTCGGGCCGCAGCCTGATCACGGGGTGAGTTTTCAATTTCTTCAATAATCCGGCTGCCGATCACCACTGCATCAGACAGGGCTGCCACCTTGGCCGCTGTAGCTCCGTCACGGATGCCGAAGCCCACGCCAACAGGCATACCCACCTTGGCACGAATGGCGGGAATGCGTTTGGCTACCTCTTCCAGATCGAGATTGGCGGAGCCGGTAACGCCCTTCAAAGAAACGTAGTAGATGTAACCGCTGCCAGCAGCAGCCACTTCGCTGAAGCGCTTTTCACTGGAGGTCGGTGCCAACAAGAAAATGGGATCGAGGCCGGCAGCCTTGAGGGTGGCTGAAAACTCGCCGCACTCTTCCGGCGGGTAATCCACCACCAGGGCGCCGTCCACACCATGCGCGGCGGCATCCTTGGCGAAAGCCTCAATGCCGTAGGACTCGATTGGATTGGCATAGCCCATCAACACCACCGGGGTTTGGGCATCCACTTTGCGGAACTCCCGCACCATACCCAGCACGATGTGCAGCGATGTGCCGTAGGACAAAGCCCGCTCGGAAGCCCGTTGAATAGTGGGACCATCGGCCATGGGGTCAGAAAACGGCACCCCCAGTTCAATGATGTCGGCGCCACCAGCCACCAGGGCTTGCATCAAGGGCAGGGTCAAACCCGGCTCCGGATCTCCGGCAGTGATAAAAGGGATCAGCGCCTTGCGGCCTTCGGCTTGCAGTCGGGCGAATGTAGCTTGGATTCTTGACATGGTTCGCCTCTTAAAACTGGATGCCGGACTTTTCAGCCACGGTATGCATGTCCTTGTCGCCACGGCCGGACAGATTGACCAGCAGCACCTTGTCCTTGCCCAGGGTCGGTGCCAATTTGGCGGCGTAGGCCAGGGCGTGGGAGGACTCAAGGGCGGGAATGATGCCCTCGAAACGACACAGGTTATGGAAGGCCTGCAGGGCTTCGTCATCGGTCACGGTGACATACTCGGCCCGCTTGGAATCGTGGAGCCAGGAATGCTCAGGGCCGACGCCGGGATAATCAAGGCCGGCGGAAACGGAGTGGGTCTCGATGACCTGGCCGTTGGCGTCCTGCAACAGGTAAGTGCGATTGCCGTGCAATACGCCGGAGCGACCGGCGGTAATGGAAGCGGAATGCTTGCCGGACTCGATGCCGTGGCCTGCCGCCTCCACACCGATCAGCTTGACGCCATCCACCGTAATGTAGGGATAGAAGATACCCATGGCGTTGGAACCACCGCCGACGCAGGCAATTACCGCATCGGGCTGACGGCCAATCATTTCCGGCATCTGCACCTTGCACTCATCGCCGATCACGGCCTGGAAGTCCCGCACCATCATGGGATAGGGATGGGGGCCGGCCACGGTGCCGATGATGTAGAAGGTATTGGCGACATTGGTCACCCAGTCGCGCATGGCTTCGTTGAGGGCATCCTTCAGGGTCTTGGAGCCGGACTCCACGGGCACCACGGTGGCGCCCAGCAGTTTCATGCGATACACATTCTGGGCCTGACGCTTGACGTCTTCACTGCCCATGTAAACCACACACTCCATGCCGTAACGGGCGGCCACAGTGGCGGTTGCAACACCGTGCTGACCAGCCCCGGTTTCGGCGATCACCCGGGGCTTGCCCATGCGGCGAGCCAGCATGGCCTGGCCGATGCAATTGTTCACCTTGTGGGCGCCGGTGTGGTTAAGGTCTTCCCGTTTCAGATAGATCTGGGCGCCCCCCAGCAGCTCGGACCAGCGCTTGGCATGGTAAACCGGGCTGGGACGGCCAACGTAATGCTTCAGTTCGTATTCGAATTCAGCCTGGAAGGCTGGGTCTTGCTGAGCCGCTTCATAGGCCGCCTTGAGTTCTTCCAGAGCGGGAATCAGGGTTTCAGCAACGAAGATGCCGCCATAGGGACCAAAGTGGCCCCGGGCATCGGGGAAATCATAGGGTGCGGACATGGGAACTCCTTCATTCAGATTGAGACAGGAACAGCTGACTGAGCTCAATCTGCCTCAAACATGGTCCGCCAGATGGCATCTCCAACATTGGCGTAACAAACCGCCGACACGTTGCTTGCGCATAAATCTATTCCGCTTTTTCCGAATTTTCCGCCCGATCAGCCAACTGAACGGCGGCCACAAAGGCCTTGATCTTGGCGACATCCTTGATGCCTTTTGCCGCCTCAACGCCACTGCTCACATCCACAGCCCAAGGCTTTACGCCTTGTACCGCCGCCTGCACATTGCCGGGGTGCAATCCGCCGGACAAAATCAGGGGCAAGGGCAAGGATCGGGGAATCAGTCCCCAATCGAAAGTCTGTCCGCCGCCGCCATAACCCTCAACATAGGCATCCAGCAAGAGTGCCTGGGCGGACGGAAACGAACGGGCGAATTCTAACAGATCGACTTCTGGCCTCATTCGGGCCGCCTTGATGAAGGGTTTGCCGAACTGGCGACAATAGGCGTCGTCCTCATCTCCGTGGAATTGCAGCAACTCCAGGGAAACCGTGGCCATTGTGCGCTTAACTTCCTCAGGATCGGCATTAACGAAGAGGCCTACTCGCGTCACGAAGGATGGCACTCGTTGGGCAAGGGACTGCGCCTGTTCCAGAGCCACATAGCGGGGGCTGGGGCCGTAAAACACCAAGCCCACGGCATCCACACCGGCGGCCAGAGCGGCATCCATGTCCTCGGGCCGGGTCAGGCCGCAAACCTTGATGCGGGTTCGGGAAGTTGTTGAGATCAAATCAGGGCTGAAGGGAATGCAAAGGGGCGATGATACGCCCCCCATTGGGCAGGTTCCAGCGGGCTTCGTACTCAACGCCAGTGAAGTAAAGGCCATCCGGCATGAAGGTGGGCGCAGCCTGACTACGATCCCTGGCAGCGATTACCTCGGCGATCCATTCCGGCTTTTCCTTGCCGTAGCCCACCCAAAGCAAGGCCCCGACGATGTTTCGTACCATGTGGTGCAAAAAGCCGCCGGCACGGAACTCAAAAATCACGTACTCGCCCTGGCGAGATACCTCTGCCTGATACAGATGCTTGACCGGCGACTTGGCCTGACACTGGGATGAACGGAAGGAACTGAAGTCCTGCTCACCCAACAATCGCTTCGCCGCCTCGGCCATGGCGGATACATCCAGTGGGCGGTGGTACCAGCCAACGCGACCACTTTGAATAGCGGGTCGAACCGGGCTATTGAACAGGATGTAGCGATAACTGCGGGATAGGGCGCAGAAGCGGGCATGAAAACCGTCATCCACAGCCTGGACCCAACGCACAGCGATGGCGGCAGGCAGATGGGCATTCACGCCCCGCACCCAGGCCTGGAGCGGGCGCTCGACTTCCGTATCAAAATGAACGATCTGGGACAGGGCATGGACGCCGGTATCGGTCCGCCCGGCTGCCGTCGCCTGAGTGCGCCGACCGGCGATCACTGTCAAGGCCTGTTCCAGATGATCCTGCACGGTCTTGCCGTGGGGCTGGGATTGCCAGCCCTGAAAGGCACTCCCGTCATACTCGACCTGAAGCGCAAATCTCATGATTGACGCAATAGCCACGTTGTTACGCACAAGCCGCCAAGGGCAACGGCGACAGCAAGATAGTCGCGCCAGGTCCAGGCCGGGGCCTCAAGATGAAGGACGCTGGCGACGGACGCAACTTCCTGCTGATGATCAGCCATGAGCAGCTTTTTCCAGTCCCCACCGGTTTTGCCGGCAACGGCCTCCAAGGTCAGCATGAGACGAACGGCAATGCTTCTGCGTAAATCGGCAATACCGGCCACCGGAGAAAGCAGCAGGTAAAAACCGGAAACTATGCCACGATGACTCAAGCGAGTCAGCAACACGGCCAGCAAGGCAAGCATCACCAGCAGGCGTCCCATGTGCTCCAAAGCGAACTCCAGCCCTTCCCGGGTGATGCCTGCATCACCCCAGGGTGACGGCAGGCGAACACCGGGGCTGAGCCAGAGAAACAGCAGGCCCATGGTCAGGAACAGCCAGCGGGAGCGGGACAGAAGGCGCAGGAAAAGAGGTTTGCAGAACGTCATGGCAAGCAGCCCGAACAACAGGACCGCAATAAGCGTGGGGATCAGGGGCAGAAACTGCACCACCACCACGCCCGCCCCCCAGAGGAGTAGCAGGCTGGCGGGGTGGAACATCACAAACAATCAGGCCGGTTCATGCCGTGGGCGAGACAACTCAGCCCAGGCTGGCCAGCTTTTCAGTGGCGATGGCCCTTTGGGCAGCACTGCCCTCGGCAAGCACTTCCTGGAACAGCTCTTTGGCACCTTCCCTGTCACCCATCTCTTCGTAGGCCTGGGCCAACTCAAGCTTGGTGGTGACTTCGGGACGGTCTTCTTCCACAGGAGGAGTCTCGAGTTCTGCGGAGAGGTCAAGATCAGGCGCTGCCTCAGCTGCCGGCTCGCCCAAATCCAGACTGATGCCGGACAGATCAAGAGGAGGCGCTGCCGTTTCAGCGGACTCCAGCGCAAGATCAACGCTAGGCGCATCGCTTGCGGGCGTGCCCAAATCAAAATCAAAGTCTAGGGGAGCCGCAGCGTCCGAACTTGCAGCGGCAACGGCGGCATCAACTGCAGGCGGCGTGCCCAGGTCGAGATCAAAGTCCAGATCCAGAGCGGCGGGCTCTGCATCGGCTGCATCGGCTGCAATCGCTGCAGCAGCGGACTCAGCCGCGGGAGTTGCCTCGGCACCAAGATCAAGGTCAAAGTCCAGAGCATTGGCGTCAACAGCCGCTTCAACCGCCGGAGCCACCGTTTCTGCTGCCGGCGTTGCCGCAGGGGTTGATAGGTCGCCCAGATCGAAATCAATGTCGAGGGCGTTAGCGGCTTCTTCAACCGGCGCTGCAGCCGTTTCGACAGGGGCTGGCTCGGCAGGGGTGTCGCCCAAGCCCAGATCAAAATCCAAACTTGCCACTTCTTCCGCTGCAGGAGCGGCGGCTTCAGCAGCAACCTCTTCCGCCGGGGCCGTAACATCAAACTCGACGCTGGCACTGGCAGGTTCAGCTTCCGTAGCGGCTGCGGGTTCAGCAGTACCCGGCAGATCAAAATCGAGGTCCAGAGGGGCGGGCTCTTCGTCGACAACCTCGGCAGGAGCTGCCACAGGGGCCGCAACCACAGGCGCCTCAACCAAAGCGGCCTGCTCTGCTGCCGCGCCACCGTAAAGCGCATTGGCAGGATCAATCACCTGCCCCAGGGAGACAGCACGATCCCACTCAGGGCCAGCACCGCCGGTTTGAGTTTTGAGACTATCGGCAATGGCATTGAACTGGCCAACACTCTTCCGTGCCGCATAGATTTCCAGCAGCTTGAGATAGACGGGAAGGTTTTCAGGGGTTTTGGACAGGGCATCCACCAGAATTTCTTCTGCCTGAGCATCCCGGCCATAGGCCATGAAGGTATCTGCTTCGCGGATGGGGTCCACGCCCTCACCGCTACCGAATCCTGGCACGTCTGCGGCACCAAACTCGGAGGGCTGGCCATCAATCTGGCTCAGGCCTTCGCTTGAAGTCACGTCCAGTACGGAACTAGAGGACAGCACGCTTTCGTTGGACGCTGCCGCTTGGGCGTTCTTTTTGCGGCGCCAGGCACTGAAGCCAAGATAGCCGGCCAGCAGGGCCAGGACTCCACCACCGCCAAACACCAGGGGGCCGTTTTCATCAAGGAAATCGGGCTCAACCTCGGGCTCTGATTCAAGGGCAACCGGCTTCTTCGGGGCGGGCGGAACTGCGGTGGGCTTTGCAGCCTCGGCAGGTTTGGCTTCAGGCTTAGCGGGTTCTGCCTTGGGCGCCTCTGGCGCTTTAGGGATTTCGACAACCTTGGGAACTTCAATGGCCTTGGGTGTGGCAACCGGTTTTGCTGCATCAGCCTTGGCAGGTTCCGGCTTTTTGGCAGGCTCGGCAACAGGGGCCGGTTTAGCGGCCTGCTTCTGCAGATCGGCGGCGGCCTGGCTCTTCAACTCAGCCAGTTTCCGCATGTCGGCAACGTTCTTCTCAAGGTCAACAATCCGAGCCTGGGCTTCCTTGAGAGCCTTATCCTTGGCGATTTTTTCTTCTTCCAGCGTCTTCAGCTTGGCGCTATCAGCGCCGGCCTCAGCCTTGGAAACTTGCAGTTTGTCCTTGCCGGTCGCAACAGGAGCCTTGTCTTCCACCTTGGGAGCGATCTTGCCGACGCTGGATTGCTTGGGGGCTTCCTCTTTGGCAGGAGCGCTTTCAGCAACAGCACCCGCCAGCTTGCGCCGGTAGCTTTCAAAATCAGCTGATTGAGCAACAACAAGCTTGCGCGCTTCAGCAGCGTCCACGCTGATGATGGCGTCTTTTTCAGGCACCGACAAAATTTTGCCGGTCTTGAGCCGATTCATGTTCGCGCCGTCAAAAGCTTCCTGGTTGTTGCGGTACAGGGCCACCAGCATCTGGTCCAGATTGACACCCTCAGGACGAGTCTGGGCGGCAATCTTGCCCAAGGTCTCGCCTTTACGTACCGTCCGCGTCGTAGCGGCAGTGGACTCGGCAGATTCAGGAGCAGGAGTCTTGGCTTCCGGCGCAATCTTTTCAGGAGCAGCCTTGGGCTCAGGAACGACCTTAGATTCAGGAGCCGCCTTGGGTTCCGGTGCAACCTTGGGGGCTGGCGCTGGTTTGGCAGCGGGGGCAGGCTTAACGGCCTTTTCCGCCACTGCTTTTTTCTCTACCGGTTTTTCGACAGGCTTCTCAACAACCGGCTTTTCGGCGGGTTTCTCAACAGGTTTTTCAACGGGTTTTTCAGCAACCTTTTCGACCGGTTTGGCAGCAACCGGCGCTGGGGCTGGGGCTGGTTTTTCCACTTCGCGTCGGGCAGCAGGTGTTGGTGCCGGAGCAACAACAGGAGCACTGACGGGCGGGGGAATATCAACGACAGGTTTGCTCAGTTCCGGAGGATCGAGCAGGAAGGTGTATTCACGAACAAGACGCCCCGAAGACCAGCTGAGTTCGACCAGCAAATCGAGGAAGGGCTCACCGATGGCCCTGTCGCTGGAGATGCGGAAATAAGGTTGGCCACCGGAGCGCTTGTCCAGAGTGAAGCGCAATCCGGACAAAACGCCGGAATATTCGATATTTGCCTGACGAAATGACTCTTGGGGAGCCACCTTTGCCGTAAGAGAAGAAAGCTCTTCGCGAGAAGCCGAGATATCCAGTTCCGCCCGCAGAGGCTGACCCAGTCCAGAAAGGACCGTCAGCTTCCCCAACCCTGCGGCATGCGCCGGCAATGTGGGGAGTGCTGCAAGGGCAGCAGCAATTACGGAAACCCGGAGTTTCTTTCTCATATTGTCGTCAAACACGGCTCACCCCTATGGGGAATATTTTCCAGCATTCAAAATAACATCAAGACCTTAGCCATGCAAGCTCAACCAACGCGTCAGGTGTGACCTGCATGGCAAAAACCTTTAATTGGCAAGGATGATGGTTCAGCCCAGCAAAATCCGCAACATCCGGCGCAAAGGTTCAGCCGCCCCCCAGAGCAACTGATCGCCAATGACGAAGGCAGAAATGTAGTCCGGGCCAAGGTTCAGCTTGCGCACGCGACCAACACCGATCTTGAGGCCGCCGGTGATGGAAGCGGGTGTCAGTTCCTGTTCGGTGATGCTGCGCTCGTTGGCAACGAACTTGACCCAGGGATTGCCGGACTTGATGATGGATTCGATCTCAGCCAGGGGCAGATCCTTCTTCAGCTTGATGGTCAATGCCAGGCTGTGGCAACGCATGGCGCCGATCCGCACGCAGAGGCCATCGACAGGAACAACCTGGCTGTTGCCAAGAATCTTGTTCACTTCGGCCTGGCCCTTCCATTCTTCCTTGGTCTGGCCGTTGTCCAGTTGTTTGTCGATCCAGGGGATCAGGCCTCCGGCCAGGGGTGCTGGGAAGAATTCGTGGGGAACATCCTCACGAATGGTCTTGGCCACCTTGCGGTCGATATCGAGAATGGCGGAAGAAGGCGTGGCCAGCTCGTCGGCCACGGCGGAGTGAATCACGCCCATACCCTTCAACAGTTCGCGCATGTGGTTGGCGCCGCCGCCGGAAGCCGCCTGGTAAGTCATGGAGCTTACCCACTCCACCAGACCTTCACGGAACAGGCCGCCAACGCCCATCAACAGGATAGAGTTGGTGCAGTTGCCGCCGATGTAGTTCTTCACACCCTTGGCCAGGGCATTGCGGATCACGCCTTCGTTCACCGGATCGAGCACGATCACGGCGTCGTCTTCCATGCGCAGGGTGGACGCAGCGTCGATCCAGTACCCGGTCCAGCCAGCAGCCCGCAGCTTGGGGAAGATTTCGGTGGTGTAGTCGCCGCCCTGACAGGAGATGATGATGTCCATCACCTTCAGTTCGTCGATGGAGTTGGCATCCTTGAGGGCGCCGCCTTCTTTACCGCCAAAAGCAGGGGCTTTGCCGCCGGCAGCGGAGGTAGAGAAATACACGGGATCGATATGGTCGAAATCCTTTTCTTCCACCATGCGCTGCATGAGGACGGAACCGACCATTCCACGCCAACCGACCAGGCCAACCTTCTTCATTTTCGTTCTCTCTTTATTTCAGTTCGTTCAGCTTACAGGGCCGCCAGCACGGCGTCGCCCATTTCCTTGGTACCCACCATCTTGGCGCCAGCTTCCTTGATGTCGCCGGTGCGATAGCCCTGGGCCAGCACCTTCTTCACGGCGGCTTCGATGCGATCCGCCTCAGCAGCCATGCTGAAACTGTAGCGCAGCATCATGGCAGCGGAAAGGATGGTGGCCAGCGGATTGGCGATGCCCTTGCCAGCGATGTCCGGGGCGGAACCATGGATGGGTTCGTAAAGACCGAAGTTCTTTTCGTTCAGGGATGCCGAGGGCAACATGCCGATGGAGCCAGTGAGCATGGAGGCTTCGTCGGACAGGATGTCGCCGAACATATTGCCGGTAACGATCACGTCGAACTGCTTCGGGCTCTTGAGCAACTGCATCGCGGCGTTATCCACGTACATGTGCTCCAAAGCCACGTCCGGGTACTCCTTGGAAACTTCGATCACCACTTCGCGCCAGAGTTGCATAGTGTCGAGCACATTGGCCTTGTCCACGGAGCAGAGGCGCTTGCCGCGCTTCTGGGCGGCCTGGAAACCCACATGGGCGACGCGGCGAATTTCGCTTTCGCTGTAGCGCATGGTGTCGAAGCCTTCGCGCTCGCCGTTGGCCAGGGTTTGGATGCCCCGGGGCTTGCCGAAGTAGATGTCGCCCGTCAGTTCACGGATGATCAGGATGTCCAGACCAGCCACCACTTCCGGCTTCAGGGAAGAAGCATGCACCAGCTCGGGATAAACGATGGCGGGACGGAAATTGGCGAACAGGTTCAGTTCCTTGCGCAGACCAAGAATGGCCTGCTCAGGACGCAGTTCCCGTGGCAGCGTATCCAGGCTGAAATCACCCACGGCGCCAAACAGAATGGCGTCGGCAGCCTTGGCCAGCTTGAGGGTTTCTTCGGGCAAGGGGTGGCCCTTGGCGCGGTAGCCGGCGCCGCCGACAGGGGCTTCTTCAAACTCGGCCTTGAGGCCAAGCGCATCGGACTTGAGAACCCGCAGGGCTTCAGCGACGATTTCGGGACCGATACCGTCCCCGGGCAGAACTGCAATTTTCATGGTGATTTCCTGATTACGAGAACAGCCAGGGCTGCTCGATACGACGACGGGCTTCGAATTCCTTGATCAGATCGGCATGGCGCAGGGTCAGGCCGATGTCGTCCCAGCCGTTGAGCAGGCATTCCTTGCGGAAGGGATCGATGTCGAAGTGATAGCTGATGCCGTCAGGCCGAATCACGGTCTGGGCGGCCAGATCAATCTTGAGGGTCATGCCGGGCATCACCGCCACCATGTCGAACAGGGATTGCACCTGATCGGGGGCAAGGCGAATGGGCAGCAGGCCATTCTTGAAGCTGTTGTTGTAGAAAATGTCGGCGAAGGTCGTGCCCACCAGGGCGCGAAAACCGAAATCTTCCAGGGCCCAGGGAGCGTGTTCCCGGGAGGAACCACAGCCGAAGTTATCCCGGGTGAGCAGGATGGAGGCGCCCTTGTAGCGGGGCTGGTTCAGCACGAAGTCCGGGTTCTGGGGACGAGTGCTGTTGTCCATGCCAGGCTCGCCATGGTCCAGGTAACGCCATTCGTCGAAGGCATTGGGGCCGAAGCCGGAACGCTTGATGGACTTGAGGAATTGCTTGGGGATGATGGCATCGGTATCCACATTGGCCCGATCCATGGGCGCCACCAAGCCATCCAGTACAGTGAATTGACGCATTACTTGGTCGCCTTCTGGATGGCCTCGCCACCCTTTTCAATATCCCGACCGATACCGTGCACGGTGTTGCAAGCGGTCACGGCCAACACAATCATCAGAGCAGAAATCAGTTTGAGCATGATGTCTCCTTGGAATCAGGCGAGTTCGCGCACATCGGCGAAATGACCGGCGATGGCCGCAGCGGCCGCCATGGCCGGGCTGACCAGATGGGTGCGGCTGGCGGCGCCCTGACGGCCTTCGAAATTACGGTTTGAGGTGGAGGCGCAACGCTCACCAGGCTCCAGCCGGTCGGCGTTCATGGCCAGGCACATGGAACAGCCGGGTTCGCGCCACTCAAAGCCGGCGGCGCGGAAAATCTTGTCCAGACCTTCGGCTTCCGCCTGCTGCTTGACCAGACCAGAACCGGGCACCACCAGCACCAGTTTGACGTTGTCGGCCTTGCGGCGGCCCTTGGCCACGGCAGCGGCGATACGCAAATCCTCGATGCGGGAGTTGGTACAGGAGCCGATGAAGACCTTGTCAATCTTGATGTCCTTCATGGGCGTGCGGGGTGTCAGGCCCATGTACTGCAGGGCCCGGGCTACGCCTTCGCGCTTGACCGGGTCGGCAAAGTCTTCCGGCGCCGGCACTGCGTCGTTAATGGAAGTCACCATTTCAGGCGAAGTACCCCAGGTCACCTGGGGAAGAATGCGGGCGCCATCCAGCTCGACTACGGCGTCGAACTTGGCGCCGGGATCGGACACCAGGGTGCGCCAATGGGCGACAGCGCGATCCCAGACTTCGCCCCGGGGGGAGAAAGGACGGTCTTTCAAATACTGGATCGTGGTTTCGTCCACCGCCACCATGCCGGCCCGGGCACCACCTTCGATGGCCATGTTGCACAGGGTCATGCGGCCTTCCATGGAAAGGCTGCGAATGGCGGAACCGCCGAATTCAATGGCGTAACCGGTGCCGCCGGCGGTGCCGATCTTGCCGATGATGGCCAGGGCCACATCCTTGGCGGAAACGCCGCGGCCCAACTGGCCGTTCACCTGCACCAGCAAGGTTTTGGACTTTTTTTGCAACAGACACTGGGTCGCCAGCACATGCTCCACTTCGGAGGTGCCGATGCCATGGGCCAGACAGGCAAAGGCGCCATGGGTGGAGGTATGGGAATCGCCGCAGACCACGGTCATGCCGGGCAAGGTAGCGCCATTTTCCGGCCCCACCACATGGACGATGCCCTGGCGCGGATCGCGGAAGGGGAAATAGGCCAAAGCGCCCACTTCCCGAATATTGGCGTCCAGGGTTTCCACCTGCTGGCGGGAAATGGGATCGGTAATCCCCAGTTCCCAATGGTCCGTGGGCGTGTTGTGGTCGGCCGTCGCCACGATGGACGACACCCGCCAGGGCTTGCGCTCGGCCAGTTTGAGGCCTTCAAAAGCCTGGGGGCTGGTCACTTCGTGAACCAGATGCCGGTCTATATAGAGGAGAGCGGTGCCATCCGATTCGGTATGGACTACGTGGCTCTCCCACAGTTTTTCGTACAGCGTTTTCGCCATAAAACTGGGCTCTTTATGGGTTTGCAAGGGAACTGTCGATTATGGCACAGCTTCAACTGTCGCCAACAGGGGCCGCCAGCGGAGAAATGCACGCTGTCGTCTATCGAAAGGCAGAGTTGTGGGAACCCTGAACAAGTTCTTTCGCAGGAACCTTTGAATTCAGAGAGGGACGGGGCGAGGCTTCACATGAATTTAATTCACAAAGTTTAGGGGTTGCAGGGGCAAAGTCCCCCGCCCCCATTTCCATTACCGCTCAACCATGCGGTTCTTTGTTAATTGATAGCCGATTTTTATTGTGAAAATAATTCACCTCATCAACCATGGTGCGGGCCAAAAACCTGCCCAGGCCATCATCGCCAGCCAGATTGGCATTGCCTAAAAAGACTCCCGCACCCGCCAGTACCGGGGGAATCGCGGCAAACCCTTGGGCGTCAGGGAGGTGTAGCGATACGTCACCTGGGCGCCGATCTGGGGCGGGGCGTGCCGGTCCCGGTCAGAAAATCCTGACCCCAGCCGGAAGCGTTTGCCATCGGTGGTTTCCACCAGCAGCGCCCCCATCACGCCAGCCAATCGCCCCCGACCGGGCACGATGGCGACAACGCGAGCTTCGGCGTCTTGCCAGGGCTTGAGTTTGAGCAGGTCGTCACTGCGGCCGGCCCGGTAGAGGGCATCGGCCCGATGCAACATCAGGCCTTCGCCTCCGGCGTGCACCACCGCCTGCAATCTGGCTTTCAGCGCCTTGGCATCCGGCAGCCGAAACTGTTCGATGACCTGCACAAAGCTGGCGGATTGGCTGCCGAGCAACTGCTTCAGGTGAGCCAGCCGGGTCGTGAAGTCCCCTTCCCCGTCGGGCTGGTCGAAAACCATGTACTGCACTTGGCGCCACTCCTGGTCCACCGGCTGGGTTTTGCGCACAATGGCCGACAGCTCGTCGAACCGGTCCCGTCCCAGCCACAACTCGCCATCCAGCGGTTCCGCCGGCAGGGCCGCGACAAACCATGCAGGCGCAGGCACCAGCCGGCCACTGCGGTAGCGCAGCACATGTCCATCCCAAACCGCCCGGACACCATCAAGCTTTTCGCTGACCCAATAGGCGGAGATGGGCAGCGCCTTTGTCGGCTGGTAGGTTTCTGCCAGTAGCAAGGCCGGTGGAACCGGGTCTTCGGCCAGCGCCATGGAATTCAGGCCGATGAGCAACCCTGCTGCCAGGAACAGGGCTCGCCATTTCCCTTGCCACCTCGTTATTCCCATCATTCCCGCTCCAGTCCGCGCAACACCACAAGGCCGCCCAGCAAGGCGAACAACGCCGCCAGGCTATAGGTGGGGCCGGCACCCCAGTGTTCCCAGCCATAACCGGACACCAGCCCGCCCAATACGCTGCCGCCGCCAAAGGACAGGCTGCTGTAAAGGGATTGGGCGCGCCCCTGATGATGGGCAGCGAACCAGCGATTCAGGGCAGCCATGGCGGAGGCGTGACAGGCGCCAAAGGTTGCGCCGTGCAATATTTGAGCGGCGATAGCGACGGGCACCGAGGCAATGCCCCAGCCAATCAACAGAAACCGCAGCACGGCCAGGGCAAAGCTGGCGCTCAAGATCAACCGCAGGGAATAGCGTCCCAGCAAGCGGGGCATGGCGAGGAAGACAAAAATCTCCGCCACCACCCCCAGGGCCCAGAGGGCGCCAACGGCGGTTTTGCTGTAACCGTTGTCCACCAGATGGATGGAATAGAAAACGTAGAGGGGCGCATGGGCAGCGGACATGAGGAAACAGCCGCCCAGCAAAGCCATGACCCGGACTTGGCCAAGGATGTCGCGCAAGGAACCCGAGGAATGGCTGACCGCCCCCGCTTGGGTTTCGGAGAGCATCATGGAGGTCACCCAATTACCGCCCAGGATGATGATGCAGACCCAGAGCAGACTGGAAACAGAAAAGACATCCAGCCAGATGCCGACGCCCTGCACGGCAAAAATAAAACCGATGGAGCCCCACAGCCGAATCCGCCCATAGCGTTCGATCCGATGCTGCAAATGGGCCAGGGTCAGGGCTTCGACCAAGGGCAGGGTTGCCGTCCAAAAGAAGGAAAGCAGGGTCAGCAGGATGAAAAATGTCCAGAAGCCGTGGGCCAGGAACAGCAGGCTGAAGATGGCCAGACTGACCACCATGGTCACTTTGACCGTGGCAGCCCGGGCGTTGCGCCGATCAGCCCACCAACCCCAAAACAGGGGCGCCGCCAAACGCAGGACGGAGTGGATGGAAAGCAGAATGCCGATCTCCCAGCCGCTCATCCCTACCCCCTGCAGATACAGGCCGAAGTAGGTAACAAAGGCGCCGAGAAAGGCGAAATAACAGAAATACCAAGCCGCCAGCCGTTGCGGGGGCGAAATAGACAAGGTGCTCATGGTGCGGAACAACGATCACGACACATCAAGGTAGCGGCCCTGAAAAGAACACACCCGGGGGACGAATCCGCCGGGTGGTCCGGGTACAACAAGCGCAAAGGCTCAGGCGGTCAATGACTCAAGCCCGAGGACTTGGGCTCTGAGATTCAAGCCCTGGGGCTCAGGCCCAGAGACTCAGGCCTTGTGTTCGCGCAGGATGGAATAAAGCTCGTCCTTCAGCTTGAGGCGGCTTTTCTTCAGGGCCTCAAAGGCGGTATCGCCAACGGGGATGCCGCTGCCTTCCAGCTTTTCCACTTCAGCGGTGGCCACGTGGTACTCGTCGAAAAGACGGGCGAAATGGTTGTTGCTGGTCTTGAGTTGATGAATGGCATCCTTGAATTCAGGAAATTCGTGATGCAGATCGTGATGTTCAACGGTCATAGATTTCTCCTCGAAAAAAATTAAAAAATTCAGGCCTTGATCTGGCCGGGAATCTTGGGGGTTTCGCAAACCACATCCGCACACTGGGCGCGGTGGCGCAGGGCGGCATCCATCAGAACCAGAGCCAGCATGGCCTCGGCGATGGGGGTGGCGCGAATGCCGACACAGGGATCGTGGCGGCCATGGGTTTCCACCAACACCGGATTGCCCTGCAGGTCGATGGAGCGGCGAGGGGTACGGATGCTGGAAGTAGGTTTGATGGCGATATTGGCCGTGATGTCCTGTCCGGTAGAAATACCACCGAGCACGCCACCGGCATGGTTGGTGACGAATCCCTCAGGGGTCATTTCGTCGCCATGGACCGTGCCGCGCTGGGCCACAGAAGCAAAACCGGCACCGATCTCGACGCCTTTGACGGCATTGATGCCCATCATGGCGTAGGCAATGTCGGCATCGAGGCGGTCATAAACTGGATCGCCCCAGCCCACAGGAACATTCCGGGCGACCACGGAAATCTTCGCGCCAACGGAATCGCCGTCCTTGCGCAATTGGTCCATATAGGCCTCCAGCTCATCGACGATGCCGGCATTGGGGGCAAAGAAGGGATTCGCGTCGATGGCAGCCTTATCCACAAAGGGAATTTCAATGGGGCCCAGTTGGCTCATCCAGCCGTAGATTTCCACGCCGTAACGCTGCTGCAACCATTTGCGGGCAATAGCGCCGGCGGCCACACGCACGGCGGTTTCCCGGGCGGAGGAACGGCCACCGCCGCGGTAGTCGCGAATGCCGTACTTCTGCCAATAGGTGTAGTCGGCATGGCCGGGACGGAAACTCTGGGCGATGTTGCCGTAGTCCTTGCTGCGTTGATCTTGGTTACGAATCAACAGGGCAATGGGAGTACCGGTGGTCTTGCCTTCAAATACACCGGAAAGAATTTCCACGGCGTCGGGCTCCCGCCGCTGGGTCACATGCCGGGATGTGCCGGGCTTGCGGCGATCCAGTTCGGCCTGAATATCGTCTTCGCAAAGATCGAGACCGGGCGGGCAGCCTTCGACCACACAACCAATGGCCGGGCCGTGGGATTCACCAAAGGAAGCGACGCGAAACAAAGTGCCAAGAATATTGCCGGACATGGACGAAGGAAATTGTGCGAAGGAAAATGAAGACAGTAAAACGCCGGGAGCGATACCTCAGCTCCCGGCAAGGAAACAAAATTCGTTACGCCTTGCCAGCCTCGGCCGGTGCCTCGCCCTCGGGCCAGTCGCGAATATAGGCCTTCAACATGCGGTTCTCGAAGCTTTGCTCTTCAAGCACGGCCTTGGCAACGTCGTGGAAGGAAATCACGCCCATCAGTACATGAGCATCCATTACCGGCAGGTAACGCATGTGTTGATCGACCATGAGGCGACGCAAGTCCACCATTTCCATTTCGGGGCTGGCCACCACGGGATCACGAACCATGACGTTGGCGACGGTGGCCGACTCCCAACTGGCACCATTGGCATGCACGGACTTCAGCACTTCGCGGAAGGTCAACATACCAACCATACGGCCCCCTTCAAAGCAGACAAGAGAACCAACATCAAGGTCGCTCATGACGGTAACCGCTTCGCCCAGAGTCTTGTTCGGGGCAATGGTGTAAAGCACAGTGCCTTTAATGGCGAGAATTTCTCTGACTTGCATTGTCCGTCTCCTTTTCCCTCTTTGATGGGGTGCTTGTTATCGTTCCAGCTGATCCAGCTTGTTTTTAACTTTGACCCATTCATCCGCATCGGGCAAAGGATCTTTGCGCTCGATCAGCGGTGCCCACTGTTTGGACAGTTCTGCATTCAAGGCGATGAAATGCTCTTGGCCGGTGGGCACATCGTCCTCGGCGAAAATGGCTTCGGCAGGGCATTCGGCCACACAAAGGGTACAGTCGATGCACTCATCCGGATCGATCACCAGAAAATTGGGGCCCTCCCGAAAACAATCGACAGGACACACATCCACACAGTCGGTGTACTTGCAACGAATGCACGATTCAGTCACTACATAGGTCATAAAGCCATCCTACAAAATAATCATTTCAACGGATATTGTAGTAGCTGGGGAGCGCAAGCGGGAGGGAATCAGAAATCCTCCAACAAAAGGTATCGGGGTGATACATCCCTTCTATCCGGGATTTTTGATAATCTAGCACCATGTTGAGTGACCATCCCTTGGCCTCATCCATCCCATAACCCCTCCTAACGGACTATCCGAGGACACCCATGAGCGAACACATTCACCACGTTACCGATGCCACCTTCAAGGCCGAAGTGCTGGATTCCGCCACCCCCGTGCTGGTGGATTACTGGGCCGAATGGTGCGGCCCCTGCAAGATGATCGCCCCCATCCTGGACGAAATCGCCAAGGAATACGCTGGCAAGCTCAAGGTTGCCAAGCTCAACATCGACGACAACCAGAAGGTTCCCGGCGAATACGGCATCCGCGGCATTCCCACCCTACATCTGTTCAAAGGCGGCAATGTGGAAGCCCAGAAGGTCGGCGCCCTGTCCAAATCCCAGCTGACGGCCTTTATTGACAGCAACCTGTAATCCCGCTACATTCCGCCCCGGACTTGCCTGACTCAGCCTGAACCTAGGCGCAGCAAGGCAATCCGGGAAGGGCCCGGTCTCAAGGCAGCATACGACGACCCTGGCCTCCCAACCCTGAAAAACTCCCGACTTCAGACCTTCCGGACAGACTCCTGTTCGGCATTGACCACATCCTCCCACAGGTTTATCCCACATGCATCTCTCGGAGCTTAAAGCCCTCCACGTCAGTCAGTTGCTGGAAATGGCCAGCACTAACGGCATCGAAGGGGCCAACCGCCTGCGTAAGCACGAATTGATCTTCGCCCTGCTCAAGAATCAGGCAAAAAAAGGCGAAACCATCAGCGGTGACGGCGTTCTTGAAATCCTTCCCGATGGCTTCGGCTTTCTGCGTTCCCCGGATACTTCCTATCTGGCCAGCACCGACGACATCTACATTTCCCCTTCCCAGATCCGCCGCTTCAATCTGCATACCGGCGACACGATCGAAGGCGAAATTCGCACCCCGAAGGATGGCGAGCGCTACTTTGCCCTGACCAAGCTGGACGCCATCAATGGCCAATCCCCCGAGGCGTGCAAATCCAAGATCCTGTTTGAAAACCTGACGCCGCTGCACCCTACCCAGCACATGAAGCTGGAGCGGGATATCAAGGCCGAAGAGAACACCACCAGCCGCATCATCGACATCGTTGCCCCTATTGGCAAAGGCCAGCGCGGCCTGATCGTTTCCCCGCCCAAGAGCGGTAAGACGGTGATGATGCAGCACATTGCCCACGCGATTACCTCCAATCATCCGGACGTCTCCCTGATCGTCCTGCTGATTGACGAACGTCCGGAAGAAGTGACGGAAATGACCCGCACCGTGCGCGGTGAAGTGGTCGCCTCCACCTTCGACGAGCCCGCCACCCGCCACGTACAAGTGGCCGAAATGGTGATCGAAAAAGCCAAGCGCCTGACCGAACACAAGAAGGACGTGGTGATCCTGCTCGACTCCATCACCCGCCTGGCCCGTGCCTACAACACGGTCCA
Source organism: Rhodocyclaceae bacterium (assembly GCA_036504515.1). GTDB lineage: Bacteria > Pseudomonadota > Gammaproteobacteria > Burkholderiales > Rhodocyclaceae > AWTP1-18. The sequence continues at coordinate 220,518 of DASXVA010000004.1, read as the reverse complement.
ACCTGCCTCCGGCAAGGTACTGACCGGTGGTGTGGACGCCAACGCTCTGCAAAAACCCAAGCGTTTCTTCGGCGCTGCCCGCAACATCGAAGAAGGCGGTTCCCTGACCATCATCGCTACGGCCTTGGTGGACACCGGCTCCCGTATGGACGAAGTGATCTACGAAGAGTTCAAGGGCACCGGCAACATGGAAATCCACCTGGATCGCCGCATGGCCGAAAAGCGGGTCTACCCCGCCATCAACGTCAACCGCTCCGGCACCCGTCGCGAAGAACTGCTGCTGGAGCCCTCCGTCCTGCAAAAGATGTGGGTGCTACGCAAGCTGCTCTACAACATGGACGATCTGGAAGCCATGGAATTCCTCATGGACAAGATCAAGGCCACCAAGAACAACGGCGAGTTTTTCGACGCCATGAAGCGCGGCTAGGCGTCGAATAAAACCGGGCTTGATTCTTCAAGGTTTTTTCTGGATAATCATGCCCTCCCTGGCCCGCCACATTCACGGGCCGCAGATACCACCAAGGACAAGACACCATGAAAGAAGGCATTCACCCCAATTACGTCGAAGTTGACGTGACCTGCTCCTGCGGCAACAAGTTCAAGACCAACACCACTGGCGGCAAGCCCATCCACATTGAAGTTTGCTCCGAATGCCATCCTTTCTGGACCGGCAAGCAAAAGATCGTTGATACCGCCGGTCGCGTTGAGCGCTTCCGTCAAAAGTACGGCAAGAAGGCCGCCTGATTTTTTGCGGCTTTGCAAAAAAGGCAGCCCCGGCTGCCTTTTTTATTTTCCGGCCTGATTTCTCCCACTGATGCCCATTGCCCTCCCCTTATCCCCTCGCCCGCTGATCGTTTTCTGCACCCTCTATCTTCTTGCCGGGCTGGTCGGTCACGACCCCTGGAAAGTGGATGACGCCGTTCATCTGGGGGTGGCTTACGAATTTGCCAAGGAAGGTGACTGGCTCAATCCCCGTATTGCCAATGATGCGTGGTTGGGCATGCCACCCTTGTTTCACTGGCTGGCGGCGTTACTAGGAAAAGGCTTGAGCCCCCTGCTCGCCTTCCACAATGCAGCGCGCCTTGCCACAGCCCTGTGCGGCGCCCTGCTCTTTTATGGCCTGTCCAGAACAGCTCAACGCTTGCATGGCCCAACTGCCGCCCTAGGCGCGCCACTCCTTGCGATGGGAACTGTCGGCCTTCTCGTGCCCATCCACGAAGCGCAACCACTGATCGCATTGCTCGCTGCCCAATCATTTTTGCACTTGGGTTTGGCACGTCTGATTGCGGGGTCACGCAAGGACCTGTTTCTGGGCAGCCTGATTGCCAGTCTGTCCATTGCCCTGGGGCTTCTTTCTGTTGGCGCCCTTGCCATCATTCCCCTTGCCGTCCTTCCCCTGCTTGCGCTATTGCACCCCGCATGGCGCGGTAAAAACACAGCGGCCGTCCTGCTCGCCCTGCTATTCGGTCTGGGCCTTGCATCGCTGTGGCCCCTCACCCTTGCGAACACAACTCCAGAATTACTGCCAACTTTCTGGAAAATAGAATTGGCAAAGCTGACCCCTCCGACCTGGTCCGCAGATACGCTTCAGAACCACATGGAACTGCTCGGCTGGGCTCCCTGGCCCTTGCTGCCCATCGCCCTCTGGGCGCTCTGGGCCTACCGCCGTCAACTGACGACCCCAGCGTTCTTTCTTCCCCTCGTGGGAACACTCCTGGCCTTCGTCCAGATTTTCTTGCTGGCAGAACCCAGGCCTTTGAACCATCTGCTGCTCATTGTTCCTCTGGTCCTGTTGGCCTCCGCTGGTGTTGAAAAACTTAGGCGCGGCGCGGCCAATGCTTTTGACTGGTTCGGCATGATGACCTTTACCCTGCTGGCAGGCTTGGTCTGGCTTGGCGGCTGGTCCATGATGACCGGCGAGCCCGCCCGTGTTGCAAAAAACTTCACCAAATCCGAACCGGGATTTGTCGGTGAGCTTTCACTGCCAGCCCTGATTGCCGCGCTTTTGTTGAGTGGGATCTGGCTCTGGTCCCTGTTCCGCCTACCCAAATCGCCCTGGCGTTCGGCAACCCATTGGGCTGCCGGCTTGACCTTGATGTGGGGCTTGCTAGCCACCCTGTGGATGCCCTGGATGGATTACGGAAAAACCTATCGCCCCGTAGCGCTTTCCCTGCGCAAGGCTTTAGCGGGTAACGATGGGTGTGTCACCGCCCGCAATCTGGGTGATGCGCAGAAGGCATCCCTGCGCTACTTTATGGATCTGGCGCCCCGCGCCTACTCTTCCAAGCATCAGGAATGCGATCTGCTGCTGATACAGGGATCGCCTCGTAGCGAGAATACGCAGCCCGGTTGGCGCAAGGTATGGGAAGGCAACCGGGCCGGTGATAAAGGTGAAAAGCTTCGGTTGTACCGCCGCAACGACTGAGGGCTGCCCCCTAAGTGCTGACTGACGGCAGCCGATGGGGAACTACCTGGCTATTTTCTCCGGAAATAGAAAACGAACACGGTGCCATCGTGCACTTCAACGCCCATCAGTTCGTTACCGGTCTGCTTTGAGAACGCCACAAAATCCTTCTGGGATCCAGGGTCCGTAGCCGCGACCATCAGGACTTGACCTGACTCCATTCCAGCCAGGGCCTTTTTGGTCCGCAGAATAGGCAAAGGGCAAGCAAGGCCCTTCGCATCCAGTTCCTTGTCGGCGGTAAAGGTTCTTTTTCCTTCAATCATTTCGTTCCCTCGAAATCGTTATGGTTGCCGCTGCCCAGGCTTTTCGCTATCCAGCTTGGCACGTAATTCCCTTAATCGGGCATCCACTTGGGATTGCTCGTAAAAATCCCCATCCGTCGCCTTCTGCGCAAATTGAAGCTGCTCAATGGCACCATGGGTTAGGCCCTGCAAAGAATAGGCCTCCGCCAAGGCGCGGTGTTGCTTGAAGGTTTTACCCTGCCCGGCATAGGCCTTGGCTTGCAACAAATAAAACCGAGGATCGGTCGTACGACTTTGCTGCTCCTCGGCAAGAAGATCCAGGGCCTCCTGAAAACGGTTGGCATCCAGATAAGTTTGAACCAAAAGAAGAACGATGGACAATTCGCCGGGATACTGACTGCGCCCGCTTCTCAAGACTTTTACCGCCCCGGGAACATCTCCCTTCTTGACCAAAATCTCGGCAGTGAGCGTATCAAACATGGGAGATGCCACTTTAAACCTGTGCAGAGTATTAACCTCCCGCTCAGCCTGGTCTGGCTTGTTGTCCCGTAAATAAGCCCGAGCCATCCCATAATGGGCGGCCACTTCAGAAACATACTTGTGCTCGGACAGTTGACTGGCAAAGTCAGTAACGGCATCCCGCGGCGTCCCTTCCTGGCTGCGCAGCTTGGCGCGCACCAGATGAAAGTCCAAAGAATCCACCACCTGCTTATAGGGGCGCATCTGGATGCGGTTTTCCATATCCGCAATCCGGTCCGTCGTCAGCGGGTGGGTACGCAAGTACCCCGGGGCACCATTTTCATAAATTCGGCCGAACTTATCCAGCCGAACAAAGAAGTCCCCCATCCCTCGAATATCGAATCCGCTACGCTCCAGCAGCTGCAAGCCAATCCGGTCAGCCTCCTGCTCAAAGCCCCGGGAATAACTGAGCTGATTCTGCACCATGGCCGCCTGGCCTCCCACCATGGCCCCCATGGCAAGATCGGGACGACTTCTGGCAGCCAGCACCCCCACAGCAAGGGCCAGCAAAGACGCCATTTGGGACTGCTGCTGAACACCAATCTGCCGCGCCAAATGGTGCTGGGTGACGTGGGAGACTTCGTGGGCAAGGACGGATGCCAGCTCAGACTCCGATTGGGCCGCCAAGATCAGGGCAGTATGCACCCCGATGTAGCCACCGGGCATGGCAAAAGCGTTCAACATCGGATCCCGCAAGGCAAAGACCTCGAAGGTCTGCTGACTACCCTTTTCGAGATTAAGTGCCAAGCGCCCCACGAGTCGGCTCAGATAACCGTTGATCTCCGGGTCATCGATGTAGGAAGGTTCATGGAGGCGAATGTCGTTCATGGCCTCTTCCCCAATTTTCTTTTCCATCTGGGGAGAAAAGTCCAGCTGAGAAGCCTCGCCAAGGCTAGGCAAACCCTCCCCATAGACGTTCGGGACAAAACCACCAAGGGGTGCGGCAAGTCCCAGGGATAGTGCAAGAAAAGGTAACAACTTTTTCATGGCCGGTATGATAGCCGCTCTGGAATGACCCTTGCCGCCCCTTTAACTTTGCTTACATCCATCACCATGAGCACCGAGAATTCCTCCCCCCCTGACCAGGGGCTTACCCACTTCAATACCGATGGCCAGGCACATATGGTGGATGTCGGGCAAAAAGCTGAAACCCATCGCCTTGCCCGGGCAGCAGGCTCCATCCGCATGGCGGCAGAAACCCTGGCAAAAATCCGCCAAGGTAACGCTGCCAAAGGAGATGTCCTCGGTATCGCCCGTATCTCCGCCATCCAGGCCACAAAACGCACGGGCGATCTGATTCCCCTCTGCCACCCTCTGGGCCTCACCCATGTGGACGTAGTCTTTACCGTGGATGCCGAACACAATACGGTGCGCTGCGAAGTCACGGCAGAAACTGTCGGGCGTACCGGTATCGAAATGGAGGCTTTGACCGGTGTGTCGATAGCGCTCCTCACCATTTACGACATGTGTAAAGTGGTGGACCGGGGAATGGTCATCGCCGACATTCGCCTTCTGGAAAAACGCGGCGGCAAGTCCGGTCATTGGCAGGCTGAGCAATGAGCAAATCCACTACCCGCGCAATCGCCTTCGACTTTGACGGCACGCTGGTGGACTCCGCTCCCGGCATTCTCAGTGGCATGGCCCTGACACTTGAAAAAAACCAGATTCAACCCGCCGTTCCTTTAAATACAGGAATCATCGGTCCGCCATTACGGACGACCCTGGCGCTGATCAGTGGTCATCAGAATGATGCCCTGCTCGATCAACTAGTCGCCGACTTCAAACTGTGCTACGACAGCAACGGTTACCGTGCCACGAAGCCATATCCCGGCATTGGTGAAGCCCTCGCCCAACTAAAGGAGCAGGGTTATGCCCTCTACCTCGCCACCAACAAACGGGGTACGCCCACCCGGCTGATCCTCGATTATCTCGATTGGACGCCTCTGTTCTCTGCCGTATACGCCCTGGACGAACATTTGGACTGCACGGATAAAAAGCAAATTCTAGAGAAAATGCTCGCCGACCATCATTTGCCCGCAAGCAATACCCCTTACGTCGGCGACACCGATACTGATGCCACTGCAGCTCGTCACAACGGCATGCCCTACATTCATGTGGCCTGGGGCTACGGGGATAATCCACTGCAGGGAAGCATCTGTCATGACAGCACAGAACTCGTCTCATTGCTGAATCGTGCCCCATGGATTTGATTCTCTGGCGTCACGCCCAAGCCCAAGATCCTCAGCTAGAGGGAGATGATCTATCCCGCGCCCTCACTGGCAAGGGCCGCAAGCAAGCATCCGCCATGGCCCAATGGCTACGGCCCCGTCTGCCATCGGCCACGCGCATCCTGGTCAGCCCCGCCCTGCGCACTCGGCAAACTGCGGATGCCCTTGCGCTCCCCTACCAGATCGTTGAAACCATCGCTCCCGATGCCCATCCCACAGCATTGCTGTCGGCAGCTGACTGGCCCGACAGCCCGCAGCCCATAATGCTTGTGGGCCACCAGCCCACCTTGGGCTATCTGGCGTCCCGTCTGCTCTGCGGCATCGAACAACCCTGGGCTATCAAAAAAGGGGCTGTATGGTGGCTGCAAACCGATGGCAATAACAACGCCCGTTTAATCTTTTCCCTCTGCGCCGAGCAGCTTTAATACCGATGCCCCTGTTCCAATCCCGTTACCTACCACTCCTTGCCCTGGTTCTGCTGCTGGCAGCCAGTGCTGGCCTGTACATTCCCTGGATAGACAACCCCCTGGTCTTCGACGACCCCAACCTTCTGAGCTCCCCCGCCTTGGGAGACTATGCAGTGATGCCCTTTTCCCTCCAACCCCGCCAGTTTCCCTACTTCACCCTGGGCTTTGAGCAGGTCATTTCAAACGGCAATCTGCACGTCTCCCGTTATGTAGCGCTGATCCTCCACGGGCTCAATGGGTTCTTGTTGTTTTTGCTCAGTCGCCGCTTGCTGAGGCGGGCGACCACCGACACAAACAAAGCCACCTTATTAGCCTTTGCGGCAGGGCTGCTTTTCGTGGTCCATCCGGTATCGGTCTATGCCGTCGGCTATCTGATCCAGCGCACGATCCTCTTCGCCACTTTTTTTCTATTGCTCTCGGCCATTCAATTCGACAAGGCCCTGACTGAAACCTCTTGGCGACGGGCGATCTTTGCCGGGCTTTGCTACGGCATGGCGGTGATGTCCAAGGAGCATGCCGTGACAGGCTGCGCTTCCGTAGCAGGACTGGTCTTCCTGCATCAGGCACTGACGTGGAAGAAAATCCGCCCCATTCTTTTCACATTCCTTGCTGCTTGTCTCCCCATCGCCCTCTGGGTCATTTTGATCAAATTGGGCTATATCGGTACAAGCTATGAGCCTGACGCATCCAACCTGCTCAATTCTGTTGATTTCCCCAACACCAGCTCACATTTGGGAAACTGGGCTTTGAGTGCAGCCCTGCAGTGCGACTTTTTTTTCCGCTATATGCGTTTGTGGTTATGGCCTAATCCGGTGGGCATGAGCATTGATATTCGCCCCGACTTCATGGCGGTATCTGACTGGCCCAAGGTTCTGGTTGGTCCATTTCTCTTTGTAACACTCGTTTTCATAACCATCACGGGACTCAAATGGCAACAACGCATCCCGTCCATTTCCCAACCCTTACTGTTTTCACTGACTTGGTTACTAAGCTTATTTTTGATTGAGTTATCGACCATCCGCATCCAGGAGCCTATCGTGCTTTACCGCAGCTATCTTTGGATGCCACCTCTAGTTTTGGGCATTATCAGCGTAATGAATACCTTCTCATTACGCTCAATCACAATCCTGTTGGCGATTGGAAGCTTACTGACAGCCCCCTTGGCTTGGCAGAGGCTAGCAACTTTTTCCAGCAACAAAAATCTTTGGGAAGAAGCAGCTGAAAAACTTCAACGTGAAGACTTGGCTGGCTCTTCAAGAATCTTCTACAACAGAGGAGTACAAAGACTCAAGCAGAATGACTTGATCCAAGCCAGAGAAGATTTTGATCGAATCATCCGGTTGAAACCCCGTGAATATTGGGGATATTGGGGACGGGCTTCTGTTTCAATTGCACAAAACCACCCTCGAGAAGCAGAGGAAGATTTACGTATGGTCTTGGCAATCAAACCTAATTTAGGTATTGCTTGGCTAAGATTGGGAGGGGTACTCAACCGTACAGGACGCAGCACTGAAGCGGAAGTGGCCCTGATGACAGCAACTTCTTTCGGTTACCCAGGCATCAAACTTGGCAAATTGCCTCTGCAAAAAAACCAACTAATAAAACACCATTAAAAAATAACAAAGCCCCTTGAGGGGCCTTGTTTTCAATTCAGAAATCGCTCAACTGCAAGTGCCTGATGCAGGGGCAAACACTTTAGCCATCAGCGCCTTTTGAGAAGCAGAACCAGCGTTGCTAGCACAACTAACCGTCCACACCAGAGCAGTACCGGCATTTGCGGCAGTGGGTGGCGTCCAAGTCACGGTACCTCCGTTAAAGCCAGCGCCAACGCCCTGAATCGTAGCTACGATAGCACCTGTTGCCGCAGTAACTGTGATCCCGCTCACTTCTGCTGTTGCTGTAGGACCTGCAGAAGGTAAACCTAAAGTTGTCCAGTCATTGCCAGCAAGCCCTGAAGGATCGCCACCAGTATTTTGAAGGTATTCGGCAATGGCGGTTTTCACAGCATCAACGGAAGTTGAGACCTTTACCAACTTTGAGCGAGTAATGTAGTCCTGATACTGAGGAATCGCCACAGCGGCCAGGATGCCGATGATGGCCACAACGATCATCAATTCGATCAGGGTAAAACCTTGTTGAATCTTCTTCATGAAGCTCTCCTTACGGTTGGAAATATCCGCTTGCGCGGTGAAATGCATTAACGCACGGGATTGCTTAGGCAATGCCTGTGCCAAAGCTTACCAAAGCCATAGGTCAGCTTTAGCGGCATTTTTCACAGCAGGGAACAGGCAGAGGACAGTGCTTTGCGGCAGAAAGTGACGAATAATGGCACTTCGGCGTGCCCTTGGGCACGCATGCTGATCACTGTTAACTTGCGCGGGTCTTGTGACCCACAGAAGCGCTTTCGATCCAGCGCTTGATCCGATTGGCGTCGCCAATCCGGGTCAGCTTGCCCCAGGAATCCAGCAACACAATGATGGTTGGTTTGTTGTTGAACCAAGCCTGCATCACCAAGCACTTCCCAGCTTCGTTGATATAGCCGGTCTTTGAAAGACCGATTTCCCAGTCATTCTGGTTCTGCGTCCGTACCAAGGGATTGGTGTTGCGGAAGGTTTCGGTCCGACCGGCTACGCTAACTTCGTACTCGGCGGTAGTGGTGAACTCACGAATCAAAGGATATTGGTGAGCCGCGGCAACCATGCGGACCAGATCCTTGGCCGTGGAAACATTGGCAGAGGTCAGGCCGGTCGAGTCCTCAAAGTGGGTTCCGGTCAGGCCCAGTGCAGCGGCCTTACGGTTCATGGCCGCCACAAAAGCGGGACGGCCACCGGGGTAGTAACGGGAAAGGGAGGCGGCTGCGCGGTTTTCAGAGGACATCAAGGCAAGCCGCAACATGTCCTCTTTGGGCAGTTGGGTGCCGACCTTGAGTCGTGACCGGGTGCCCTTCAGGGAATCCACATCTTCTTCACCAATCACCATGGTTTCTTGAAGATTGGGTTTGGCATCCAAGGTCACCATGGCGGTCATTAGCTTGCTGATGGAGGCAATGGGCAGGATGGCACCAGCATTCTTCTCGAACAGTACGGCACCTGTCGCCTGATCCTGCACCAAGGCGGCAGAGGACTGCAAGACCAGATGGTGGGAATCCTCATGAATCCGCAGAGCACTGGCTTCAGGCACGGCCTTTCGAGCAACGGGGGTTATTTTCTTTTTGGCAGAAACCGCATGAACCTTGGCAGCCTTGGTCGGTTTTACATGCTTTGCGCTTGCGTGGCTCTTGCTCGTCTTGGCAGTGGCTGGCTTGCTTTTGCTATTGGCCGCTTCGGCAACGGGGGGAAGCAAAGCTACGCCCAGGGCTGCTACCAAAGAAATAAGGGTCTGTTTCATAAGTGTCCTTCTTAGCAAGGGGCAACACACCATTGCCGCCCGACAAATTCTGTAACGGCATTTTATACCGACAAATTAAGGAGATATACAAACTTCCTAAAGAAAACATTAAGAAGCCGAGAATGCCTATCTTTCTATTATGAGGCCAAGCGATCCCCTTTTAGCACCGGAGAAAAGGGGTCAAACGGCTTAGAAACAGCCAAAGCCGGGCAATCGGCTGTGCGATAATTACACTTTTTGGGCGACCCAAAAGCAACAAAAGGTTAGTCCCGCACGCGCCCGTACCCGTGCCCTTGCGCCAAGACCACCGCCGGCTACCCGCCAGCCCTGATCGACGAGACGAACCCGCCCTGATCATCCGTGTGGAGAAATTGATGACTCAGTCCCAGTCCGCCGTCGCTGCAAGCAAGTTTGCTGCGCCCGATTACGTCAAACATACAAAGCTGAAAGCTTGGGTAGCTGAAGTTGCCGCCCTGACTCAGCCAGCCAACATCGTCTGGTGTGATGGCTCCCAGCAGGAAGCTGATCGTCTCTTCGCCGAGATGGTTGAAGCGGGAAGTTTGATCAAGTTGAATCAAGCCAAGCGCCCTAATTCCTATCTGGCCCTGTCCGATCCTTCAGACGTGGCCCGGGTTGAAGACCGGACCTACGTTTGTCCGACCAACAAGGAAGATGCCGGCCCCAATAACAATTGGGAAGATCCGACCATCATGAAGGAAAAGCTGCGCGGCCTGTTCTCCGGCTGTATGCGTGGCCGTACCTTGTACGTCGTTCCCTTCAGCATGGGTCCCATTGGCAGCCCCATTGCCCATATCGGCGTCGAGTTGTCCGACTCTCCCTACGTAGTCGTCAACATGCGCATCATGACCCGCATGGGTCGTGCCGTTCTCGACCAACTGGGTACCGATGGCGAATTCGTTCCTTGCCTGCACTCTGTCGGCGCGCCGTTGGAAGCAGGCCAGGCTGACGTCAAGTGGCCCTGTAACGCCACAAAGTACATCTGCCACTTCCCCGAAACCCGGGAAATCTGGTCCTTTGGTTCAGGTTACGGCGGCAACGCGCTGCTGGGCAAGAAGTGCTTCGCCCTGCGCATTGCCTCCACCATGGCCCGGGACGAAGGCTGGCTGGCAGAACACATGCTGATTCTTGGCGTTGAATCCCCTGAAGGCAAAAAGTCCTACGTAGCAGCCGCCTTCCCCTCCGCTTGCGGCAAGACCAACTTCGCCATGATGATCCCGCCCAAGTCCCTGGACGGCTGGAAAGTCACTACCGTTGGTGATGACATTGCCTGGATCAAACCCGGTGCCGACGGCAAGCTCTACGCCATCAATCCTGAAGCTGGCTTCTTCGGCGTTGCCCCCGGCACCTCCGAAAAGACCAACTACAACGCCCTGGCCACCTTGAAGGAAAACATCATCTTCACCAACGTCGCCCTGACCGACGACGGCGATGTGTGGTGGGAAGGCATGACCAAGGAAGCACCCGCTCACCTGATCGACTGGCAAGGCAAGGACTGGACACCGGAAGACGGCAAGGCCGGCCGCAAGGCAGCCCACGCCAACTCCCGCTTCACCGCCCCAGCCAGCCAGTGCCCCTCGATTGATGCCGCCTGGGAAGACCCCGCTGGTGTGCCGATTTCCGCCTTCATCTTCGGCGGTCGTCGCTCCACTACCATCCCCTTGGTGTACGAAGCCTTCAACTGGAACTTCGGCGTTTACATGGCCTCGACCCTGGGTTCCGAAACCACGGCCGCTGCCACTGGCGCCCAAGGTATCGTGCGTCGCGACCCCATGGCTATGCTGCCCTTCTGCGGCTACCACATGGGCGATTACTTCAACCACTGGATCAAGATCGGCCATCAGGTTGAACACGCTCCCCGTATCTTTACCGTCAACTGGTTCCGTCAGGACGCCGATGGCAAGTTCATCTGGCCCGGCTTCGGCGACAACATGCGCGTTCTCAAGTGGGTTGTGGGTCGTTGCAGCGGCCAGGCCGATGCCCGTCAAACAGCACTGGGTTGGATGCCGGCTTACGAAGACATCGACTGGACCGGTCTCGATGCCATGAGCAAGGCTGAGTTTGAAGCCCTCACCAGCGTCGACCCGATCGCCTGGCGCGAAGAGCTCAAGCTCCACGCCGAATGGTTCGACAAGCTCAAGAGTCGACTGCCCCGTGAGTTGACCTTGAAGCTGGAACTGTTTGAACTGGGTCTGGTGGATTAATCCTCCAGCACCTCAAGCACCATGGCCACCTTCGGGTGGCCATTTTCATTTCAGGCAAGGACATTGAAACCCATGCAGATCGCCGAGCGGATGAAAAACATCGAGCCCTTTCACGTCATGGAGCTCATGCAGAAAGCCCACGCGTTGGAGGCTCAAGGGCGCAACATCATTCACATGGAAGTGGGCGAACCGGACTTTCCTACCCCGCCCCTCGTCATCGAAGCAGCACAACAATTCATTGCCAGCGGCAAGGTGTTCTATACCAGTGCCCTGGGCTTGCCTGCACTGCGGGAAGCCATTGCCAACGATTACCTTCAGCGCTTCGGCGTCGCGGTCGATGCCGAGCAAATTGTGATTACCGGAGGCGCATCTGCCGCACTGATCATGGCCTTGGGGTCACTGATCAATCCCGGTGACGAAATCCTGATGGCCGATCCGGGCTATCCCTGCAACCGCCATTTCGTCAGCCTGTTCGAAGGCATTCCTCGCGCCATTGCCGTCACTGCCGCAACCAACTTTCAGCCCACGCCCGATCAAGTCATTCAGCATTGGGGTCCCCGCACTCAAGGCGTCATGCTAGCGAGCCCATCAAATCCGACAGGCACCTTGATCTCGACGGAGTCCTTGCGTGCCATCGCCAACGCAACCCGAGAGCGAAACGGTGTGTTGATCGTCGATGAAATTTATCAGGGGCTCACTTATAACCAGCCGGCAACGACGGCCCTCTCCTTGGCTGACGACGTCTTCATCATCAACAGCTTTTCCAAATACTTTGGCATGACCGGCTGGCGCCTTGGCTGGATGGTCGTACCCAAGCCCTATTTGCGGGCCGTCGAAAAACTGGCTCAGAATCTTTACATCGCTCCCTCGACACCGGCACAACATGCCGCACTGGCCGCATTTCACCCGAAAACAATCAAAGAACTCGAGTTACGCAGACTGGCTTTTCAGGCTCGCCGGGATTTCATGCTTGAAGGGCTAAGCTCACTAGGCATAAAAATCACAGCCCGTCCTGACGGCGCTTTTTACATTTATGGCGACGTCTCTTCTTTGACAAACAACAGTTTCAGCTTTGCGATGGAGTTGTTGGAGCAAGCTGGCGTAGCAGCAACCCCTGGTCTGGATTTCGGCAATAACCAGCCGGAGCACCACATCCGCTTTGCCTATACCGTCAGCAAAGAAAAACTGGAAGAAGGCATCCACCGCCTTAAGAATTATCTAGAGCGACGCTGAAATGAAAAACGCACGGGCTAAAAGCACCGTGCGTTTGAAGGCGAGGCCGACTTTTCAGTCGGCCACAAGCAACCGATCAGGAAGGACGGGAGCCAGTAGGGAAAGGCCAGGCGGCAGCCGGATTCAAAGAAGACTTGATACCGGGAGTTGCAGCAGTAGAAGGTGCAGCAGCAGCAGCAGGAGCAGGTGCGGCCTTCTTGACAGCAGGAGCCTTCTTTGCAGCAGGCTTAGCAGCGGGCTTGGTGACAGGCTTCTTAGCGACGGGCTTAGTTGCAGGCTTCTTGGCAACAGGCTTTTTAGCTACGGGCTTGGCAGCAGGTTTTGCGGCGGGCTTCTTGGCAACAGGCTTTTTAGCGACGGGCTTAGCAGCCGGCTTTGCGGCGGGCTTCTTAGCGACGGGCTTGGCAGCGGGCTTTTTAGCAACAGGCTTTTTGGCAGCAACAGGTTTCTTAGCGACAACCTTTTTCACTGCGGGCTTAGCTGCGGGCTTCTTGGCAACAACAGCTTTTTTAGCAACAGGCTTTTTGGCAGCAACAGGTTTCTTGGCGACAACCTTTTTCACTGCGGGCTTAGCTGCGGCTTTTTTAGCAACAGGCTTCTTAGCTGCAACGGGTTTCTTTGCAACAGCCTTTTTCGCTGCGGGCTTGGCTGCGGGCTTCTTAGCAGCAACAGGCTTTTTAGCGGCTGCGGGCTTCTTGGCAGCAACAACTTTCTTTGCAACAGGTTTCTTGGCCGCTACTGCTTTCTTAGCAACGGGTTTTTTTGCAGCCGCGGGTTTCTTTGCGGCAGCGGGCTTCTTGGCAGCAGGCTTCTTAGCCGCCGGTTTCTTGGCTTTGGTCTCAGCCATGGGAACCTCCTAAAGGACAAGGGAACAAGGGAAACACCACTACTGCTTCACTTCTCTAACCCGATTTGGGTATGCGTGCATTATTCACTGCAATCATACAAAGGAAAGCGATGAATTCCTCACGTTTTTCCGCCTATCACTTCGTTTAAGAGTGCGAGACGAGAAACGAAACGGAGACTAGCAAACGTCATTCGTGTTCACACATCGTTGCTCGCATCACAATCGCACACTGTCTCAATCCCACGACAACGCGCCACCCGCCTGGTATTCCGTGACGCGCGTCTCGAAGAAATTTTTCTCTTTTTTTAAGATCGTTCATCTCCACCATCCAGGGAAATGGATTCTCTTCGCCGGAGAACATCGTATCGAGTCCGATCTGCTGACAGCGCCGATTGGCGATGTAACACAGGTAGCCCTTGAACATAGAGGCATTGAGGCCCAGCACGCCGCGGGGCATGGTGTCCTCGGCGTAGGCGTACTCCAGATCAACCACCTGCCGGAAGAGTCATACAGTTCAGCGCGGAACTCGGCGGTCCACAAATGCGGGTTCTCCAACTTGATCTGGTTGATCAGATCGATACCGAAGTTGCAGTGCATGGACTCGACCCGCAGGATGTGTTGGTACTGCTCGGCAGCGCCGGTCATCTTATTCTGCCGGCCCAGGGCCAGGATCTGGGCGAAGCCGACGTAGAAGAACAAGCCCTCCATCAGGCAGGCAAACACGATCAGGCTCTTCAACAACTGCTGGTCCGCCTCCGGTGTGCCGGTGCGGAATTCGGGATCGGTGAGCACGTCGATAAAGGGAATGAGGAACTCGTCCTTGGGCCGGATGGAAGGAGTCTCGTGATACGCATTGAAGATTTCGCCCTCGTCCAGCCCCAGGCTTTCCACGATGTACTGATAGGCGTGGGTATGGATCGTCTCCTCGAAGGCCTGGCGCAGCAGGTACTGGCGGCATTCGGGCGCGGTGATGTGGCGGTAGGTACCGAGTACGATGTTGTTGGCAGCGAGACTGTCGGCGGTGACAAAGAACCCCCGGTTGCGGTTAGCAATGCGGCGCTCGTCTTCGGAAAGGACGTTGGGATCCTTCCATTGGGAAATGTCCCGGGCCATGTTGATCTCTTGGGGCATCCAGTAATTGGCGCAACCAGCCAGATAGATGTTGAGGGACTGGGCCTGGTCGATCCACTTTTGACGGCGGGAGGCGGCCTCAACCAGCCAGGTCGCATCCACCTCGAAAGCCGTGGCGTAGAGGTCCCGCAGCTTCTGGGGCACCCGGCCAATCCGAGCCAGGGAGCCGTCGAAGTATTTGAGATCGGCGATCATCACCTCGTCCCACAGACCCAGGGCCTTGATATCCCGCACCAGATGTTCGTTGGCCACGGTAAACTCGCCGGACAGGTTGGATTTGACATAGAGGTTCTAGTACTCAGGCTCGATGCAGGCCGAAACGCCGACGATGTTGGAGATGGTGACCGTTGGCGCAATGGCAACGCAGTTGGAATTGCGCATGCCCATCTCAGCGATGCGGCGGCGCAGGGCGTCCCAGCCCAGGGAGGAGGAACGTTCTACCTCCAGATAACCGTCGTGTTCCCGGGCCTGCACTTCGCGGCGTACGGCGTGCACAGCAGCAGACGGGCGGTGGCGTGGCTGTAAGCCGGATCCTTCTCGATCAGCACCCGGGAGGAAAGAATGGCGGACTTGCGCACTTCTTCCACCGGCACACCGTCGTAGAGATTCTTCAGGGTGGCCTCAAAGATCGCAGCTGCATTCACCGCTTCCCCCAAGCCCTCACAGGCAGCGTCCAGCAAATCATGCAGAGCCTCTTGATCCAGGGGCTGGCGGACGCAGTTCTCAATCACATGCAAGGCCAGTTCGAGTTACATGGCAACTCGCTTCTGGCTGCGCTCCAGAGTACATTTTTCCCGGTAGAGCACATAGGCCCTGGCCACGTCATGCTCGCCGGAACGCATCGGTGCCAGTTCCACTTAATCCTGAATATTCTCGATATGCACCGTGCCGCCCTTGGGATGACGGCGCGTCAAGACAGCCATAACGTTATCGGTCAGAGGCCCCACCAACTCCCGCACCTGAGCCGGTACGGCCCACTGCCCTCCGGTAACAGCAAGGAAGGCCTTGGTCCGTCATGGCGATGGAAGCCGGATGCCTCAAAACCGACAACAGCACCATTGCGGCGTATGACTTTGAACTCTGCTGAGGCGATTCATAGATATGACTTTCGTCGGAAGTAAAAATCAGGAAATCCGCGCCCAGTCGAAGGTGGGGCCAGGATCTATTTTTCGTCCCGGGGCAATGTGTTCGTGACCGACCACATCCACAATGGGATAACGGGATTTAAGCAGGGGAATCAACGCAGCCAGGGTTTGATACTGAGCTTCTTCAAAGGGCAGGGTTTCACAACCTTCAAGCTCGATGCCGATGGAAAAGTCGTTGCAGCGGTTACGCCCCTTCCAACGGGACACACCGGCATGCCAGGCACGCTGGTCGCAGGGCACATACTGCAAGAGGCGGCCATCCCGACGAATCAGAAAATGGGACGACACCCTCAGGGCAGAAAGCCCGGCCAAATCAAGATGGACCGACTCGTCCAGGCTATTGGTGAATAAACGATGGATGGCATCGCCCTCAAAACGGCCTGGCGGCAGGCTGATGAAGTGAATGACCAGCAAGTCGACACGAACACCCTCGGGGCGGGCATCCTGGTTTGGTGAAGCGCCGTACTCCGCTTCACCAATAAGGCCACCACCAGCCTCCTGCCAGCTGAACTTTGGAGATGCCATGACTCAGTCGTTCAAGCCTAGTCGTTCCATGCGATAGCGCAGGGAACGGAAGGTCACACCCAGCACCTTGGCGGCAGCAGTCCTGTTAAAGCGGGTTTTATTCAAGGCCTCCAGCAAGACTTGCCGCTCGACCTGATCCAGATAGTCTTGCAATGACTGACCTTCGACCCCGCCCGGATCTTCAGCGGAGTAAATGACGGACACCGGGGCCAAATTCAGGTCGGCAACTTCGATGCTATTACTGGTGCGCAACGCCATGGCCCGTTCAAGAATGTTTTCCAGCTCGCGCACATTGCCAGGAAAAGGGTAGGACACCAGGGCCCGTTTCGCCTCGACACTCAGCACGGGCAGCGGGCCTTCCGTATCTTTTGCCAAACGCTGAAGAATACGGTCGGCGAGAAGCAGCACATCACTGCCACACTCCCGCAGGGATGGCATCCGCAGCTCGATCACATTGAGGCGAAAGTACAGGTCCTGCCGAAACTTGCCCTGCTCCACCAGTGCCCGCAGATTCTGGTGGGTCGCACTGAGAATGCGTACATCCACGGCATCCTCGGTGGGACTGCCTACCTTGCGCAGCTTCTTTTCCTGGATCACCCGCAACAGCTTGACCTGCATGGCCGGCGGCAAATCGGCCACCTCGTCCAGGAACAGGGTGCCGCCGTGAGCCGTTTGAAAGAAGCCGTCCCGATCCTGATCGGCACCGGTAAAGGCGCCTTTTCGATAACCGAAGAATTCGCTCTCCATCAAGTTCTCGGGAATAGCGCCGCAATTAACCGGAACAAAAGTACCAGCGCTACGGGCCCCCAGGCGATGAATCAGTCGGGCAGCCATTTCCTTGCCGCTGCCGGACTCCCCCTGAATATGAACCGGGGCCTGGCTCCGCGCCACCCGCTCAATCAAACTGCGCACCTCTTCCATGGCCGAGGATGAGCCCAGCAGGGAAAACTCATCGTCCGCGACGCTGGTTGAGGCTGCTTCAGCCGAGGGCAAACCCACGGCTGTTTTCACCAGGGCGCGCAACTGATCAAGGGAAACCGGTTTGGACAGATAGTCAAAAGCACCGGCCTTCAGAGCAGCCACCGCATTTTCGGCACTACCGTGGGCGGTAATCACGGCCACGGGCAGTTCGGGGAAAACTTCGCCGATGTGCCGTACCAGGGACAAGCCTTCGCCATCCGGCAAGCGCATGTCCGTCAGGCAAAGCTGGTAATGGGCAGAAGCCAGGAACTGCCTTGCCTCCGCCAGATTGGCGGCGCAATCGGCCACCAGTCCCATGCGGACCATGGTCAGATCAAGCAATTCGCGGATGTCAGCCTCGTCATCCACAATCAATACGCGTTTTTGGCAATCGCCCCGTTTCACCCTTGTTCTCCATTACTCATGCTGAAGGGCCTGTCATGCGAAAGCATGTGCCGCTTTCCCTTTCCAGCAGGACCAGGTTCGCCCCATTGGCGTCACACAGTTCCCTGGCAATATAAAGCCCCAACCCCGTCCCGTTGCTGCGTGTCGTGAAAAAGGGCTCGAAAACCTGCGCCCGTAATTCGGCACCAATGCCGGGGCCATCATCTTCCACCCAGAGGATGGTCTGCTGACCAAAGGCCGCCCGTTGGGCCTGGATGCGAACACTGGCAGGCTTGCCACTGCAATAACGCAACGCGTTGCCCACCAGATTGCTCAGGACCCGGGTCAGGTGCCCGCGGTCGAAAAGCAGTGTCGCCCCTTCATCGCAAATCACCAGCAAAACAGCCGCCTGTTGCGGATCGGTCAAGGCCTGCTCCTCGGCAAAGCTCGTCAGGAAGGGCTTGAGGTCGATAGTTTCAGCCCAGGTCTTATCTCGCCGCCCCAGCTCAAGCACATCGGTCACCATCCTGTTCAAACGACCGGTGTTCTCGCCAATGATGCGCAGCAGTCGATCATTAACGGGACTTTCCGTTTCCTCTTTCATCAACTCGGCAGCATGACTGATGGCGGCCAGTGGATTGCGGATTTCATGGGCCATATTAGCGGTAAGCCGCCCAAGGGCTGCCAGCTTGATCTGGCGAGCCTGGGCCTGCAACTGATCGGCATCTTCAATGAAAAGCAGGGAATTGGCACCATCCCCGGCGGGCAAGTAACGGACATGAAGCGGCAGATTGTTGGGCGACAACAGGACTCCCTGAGCCTCCCCGGCACCATCCCGCCACTGATCAAAGTGTTCCGCCAATTCGGGAAAGAAGTCGGCCAACGCACCCTTGCCGACATTTTCCATCCCGCACAATTCGGCGGCCCGGGGATTGTGTTGCAGCACATGGCCTTCCCGATTCACGACCAGAACGCCATCCTGCATGTCACGGATGACTTGCTCATTGATCCGCACCTGGGCAGCCAGAGCCTCGCCCCGCTGGCGGGCGAGATTCTCACTGGCCACCACCCGTTTCGAAAGCAAGTGGGCAGAAATGGCGGTGCCAAAGAATCCCATGCAGATCACGCCGGTGGACGTGAAGTCTGCCAGGTCACTACCCTCTCGTAGCAAATGGAAGCCCTGCTCCACCAACACCGCCACCGACGCCATGGCTGCATAGAACAGCGTCAGTCGGCCCTGTCCGACCAGCCCGGCCCCGGCCAGCACCACCAGCAGCATGTAACTGAAGCCGCTGCGGTTCCCGCCGCTCAAATACATGAGCAGGGTCAGGATGAATACGTCCGCCATCACCTCGAAAGTCAGCAAGGCATTGAAGGAGAGGCGCCAGCGTGGCAACAAAAAATAGAAGAACAAAGCCAGCAGCAAGTAGAGGCGAACCAGCCAGTTTCCCCAGTTGTCGGTCGGAGAGGCAAACGGGGGATTGGCAATCATGAAGACCGATGCCAACCCAAACAGCGCCGCCACCAGCAAGCGATAAATATTGAAGTAGTGCAAGGAGCGCCAGAAGGTATCTCCTGGCGCCAGCGGGTATCGCTCCTCCCGTCGCAGCAAAGCGGACAAGTCAGTCATGTCAGGAACGGCGCTTCCATTGCTCGTAATGGTCCTTGCTGCAAAAGACGTTGCCATCCTGCTTCAAGGCCTCTCCCTCCGGCAGGTAAATCTTGCACTGGGCGCAGGAGACCATAGTTGCAGACTTTCTGGAGTCCGCAACAGATACGTCCGCTTGTTTCAGACGATTGCGGGAACGAAACAATCCCCAGAAGATGAGAACGATGAGGAACCAAAGAAACCACTTGAGCATAGCGCCCTCTAGATTGGGTCACAAAAACAGAGCACCACCTTTGTCTTCGACGGTGGTGACGACAAGGCAAAGTATACGGTTGCCTGTGCGTGGCACTTGTTCGGGCAACAATAAAACACATTCATCCCCTTTGAAAGTCCATCAAATTCCACTCAAGAAAGCGTCATTAGGCGGCCATCTAGCCCTAAAGGCATAGCTTGTCCGAATATCAGAATATAATTGTTGCGCTGTCCTTCAAGCGAACGATGGCCTCCTCGTACCGCATCAAGACGGTCAGGCTAATCCATCCCACATCCCATTCATGCGAACCAGCTCCGGCGAAGACATCACCTCCAGCAGTCTTTTGCGGCTTATCAAGCAGGCTGGTCCCGTGGACTTCACCTTTCGCACGCCAGCAGAAATTGGTGACCTTGCCTGTTTTCTTGCCGAACTATGCCCCACCCCCGAAACGGCCACCGTCGGCCTGATCGAACTCATGGCGAATGCCATTGAACATGGGGTACTGTGCATTGGTCACGAAACCAAGCTGCATCTGCGACGCAATATGAGCCTGGAAGATGAAGTGGACCGGCGTCTCGCCCTGGACAAATACGCAGGGCTCACCGCCCACATTGAAGTCTCTCTTGTCGGCGACAAGATCAATTTCAAGGTCAGCGACCCCGGGCAGGGTTTTGACTGGCATCCCTTCGAAAACTTCAACCATGATCGGGCGGCGGACCCCTGTGGCCGGGGAATCGCCATTGCCCGCACCATGGGCTTTGAATCCGTCGAATTCATCGGGTGCGGCAATCAGGTTGTTGCCAAAATCAGCTTGCCTACCGACAAAAACGTCTGATACAGAGGTAGGACGAAAGTTATAATCTTTCACGCGGCAGAGACGCCATTATTTTGAGACCCGGGCCATGAACATCGCGATTGGAAGCTCCTCCAGCAGTCGTCAGCTCAAAGTGCTGGCCGTGGACGACACGGCAACCAATCGACAGATTCTCCAAGTCTTCCTGAGCAAGCTGGGTTATCAGGTTCTGACTGCCGACAATGGCGCAAGCGCCGTTGAAGTTTTCTCTCGCGAACATCCTGACCTGATCCTGATGGACGTCATGATGCCGGTGATGGATGGTTACGAAGCCACGCGCCGCATCAAGCAAATCGCAGGGGAACACTGGGTTCCCATCATTTTTCTCTCAGCACTGTCCAAAGACGAAAACTTGGTGGCGGGCATGGATGCCGGTGGTGATGACTACTTGGCAAAGCCGATCAATTTCGTCGTGCTGGATGC
The DNA here is from genome assembly GCA_036504515.1 of Rhodocyclaceae bacterium. Lineage (GTDB taxonomy): Bacteria > Pseudomonadota > Gammaproteobacteria > Burkholderiales > Rhodocyclaceae > AWTP1-18. Next base: position 199,626 of record DASXVA010000004.1, on the reverse strand, counting down.
CAAGCTGCGCTCCTTTTCCCGCACTCTGCACATGCAGCGCAGTTTGGACGCCTCCCGCAAGCAGATGGCCTCCATCTCCGAAAACATTGTGGACGGTATCGTCACCATCGATGAGCAGGGCACTATTACCTGGGCCAGTCGTGCCGCCGGCATCATCTTCGGCTATGAACTGGATGAATTGATCGGGCAGAACGTCAGCATCCTGATCCCGGAACCCTACAGCAGCGAACACAATGGTTATCTGGCCAAATACATTCAAGGTGGCCCCTCAAAAATCATTGGCATCGGGCAAAGGGAAGTCAAAGGTCGCCGCCGCAACGGTAGTGTCTTCCCCATGGAGTTGGGTGTCACCGAAATGATCGTGGATGGTGAGCGCTCCTTTGTCGGCATCGTGCGCGACATTAGCGAGCGAAAGATTATCGAAAGCCGCCTGCGCTCCAATGCTGAACGCCTCCAGCGCTACTTTGACGAGCAGGAACGGGAAAATCAGCTCGCCCAGGACATCATGCAACGCATGGTGCAGCACCCCGGCCTTGAGGACCCCGCGCTGCTCCATTGGGTCACTCCTGCCAGCAGTTTCAGCGGTGACATTGTTGCAGGCATGCGCGGTGCAGACGGACGACTCTATGCCATGCTGGCCGATGCCACCGGTCACGGCCTTGCCGCAGCAATCAGCGCACTCCCCGTATTAACGTCCTTTTACAGCCTCATTCAGATTGGTCGCGACCTTTCCTACATCGCTCAGCGGCTCAATCAGAACTTGCTGGCGATGCTTCCTTCCGGCCGCTTTGTTGCAGCTACTCTGCTCTGCATCGACGAGAAGAGTCGTTCCATCACAATCTGGCAAGGCGGCATGCCAGAAACGCTATGGCTGGATGCCCAGGGCAATATCAAACAACGTCTCGCATCAACCCATCTCCCTTTGGGTATTGTGGACTTCAGCAATGACATGAGTGAGTTAGTGACACTGCAGTGGGAAGATGGCGATCAGTTCGTCATGTTCTCGGACGGCGTCATCGAAGCCGCCAACGTCAACAACGAGGCCTTCGGTCAGGAAAGATTGATCGGCACCCTTGTCTCGGCCTCCCCCGATCACCGGCTTGATGCCGTCCGTGACCAGTTGAGCCGCCATACGCTAGGTATCGAACAGCAGGACGACATCTCCCTGATGTTCGTCCGTTGCCAGGGTCAGTCCTGACGTTTCTCATCCGTTCCCGCGGGCGTGGCACAATCGCCCCATGTTGAGCGTTCTTGTCATTGACGATTCGGAAAGCCGCGCCCGGGAAATCTGTGCTGGCCTTGCCTTGGCCGGCTATCAGGTCGCAGCCCTGTTGCCTTCGGCCATGGACTTGGCTGACAAAGTAGAAAAGCTCAAGCCCGATGCCATCTTGATTCACACCGACTCGCCAACCCGCGACACCTTGGAACACTTGGCTGTCATGAACGAGGCCATGCCCCGCCCCGTGGTCATGGTCTCCAATAAACGGGATGCCTTTACCATTCGCAAGGCCATCAAGGCTGGCGTGTCCTCCTATGTAGTGGACGGCCTGACCCAGAAACGGCTCAAGCCCATTCTCGAAGTCGCGATTGCCAGCTTCGAGGAATTCCAGGCCCTGCGCAAGGAAAGAGACGAAGCCACCCAGAAACTAGCGGACCGCAAGGTCATTGACCGGGCCAAGGGTGTCCTCATGAAGGCCCGCGGCATGGATGAAGACGAGGCCTACAACGCCCTGCGCAAGCTGGCCATGGACCGCAAACAGTCCGTGGCAAAAGTGGCGACTCAAGTTATCGAAATGGCGGAACTGCTCGGTTCCTGAGTCACAGAAAAGGACGGGCTCCAGGCCCTGACTTTTCCTCCCGGCAGCAACGAGTCCCTATCCCTCATGGTGCAGAGCACCACATCGATGCACACTCCGGGTGCAGCCCCCCCTTCTTTCACCACCCCCTGCTTACCTTCCCACAAAGGACGCTAACCCGCTCCTGACAAGGTATTGCAATCAATAACGGTTAGCTGGCACATGCTTTGCGTATAGGTACTCAGCGCGGATCAAGGTGGATCCGGGCGATCAGATCAGAGTGGACAACGGCGTCCACGCTTGAAGAAAAAGTGCTCCAGGGCACTTTCTCATCCAGCGTGCGACGCCGTCTTTTTTTGGTTTTTCGGGATACATCGACGTGACAAGGAGTCAGCCATGGAGCAAAAACCCTTCAACAATTCCCGCCGTGATTTCATTCGCTCCGCCAGCGGCCTCGCCGTGGGTTCGAGCCTGATGTCCATGGTGCCCCCCGGCGTTCGTTCCGGTGCCTGGGCGGCCGGTTCCGATGCTCCCGAGAAAAAGGAAGTACGCATTGGCTTCATTCCCCTCACCGACTGTTCTTCCGTGGTGATGGCCGCCGTGCAGAAGTTCGATGAGAAGTACGGCATCAAGATCATTCCTACCAAGGAAGCCTCCTGGGCCTCGGTCCGTGACAAGCTGGTGAATGGCGAACTGGATGCTGCCCATGTGCTCTACGGCCTGATCTACGGCGTACAACTGGGCATCGGCGGCCCCAAGAAGGACATGGCTGCCCTGATGAGCCTCAACAACAACGGCCAGGCCATCACCATTTCCAACCAGCTCAAGGACAAAGGCGCGGTAGACGGCCCCAGCCTGGCCAAGCTGATCGCCAAGAAGGAAAGGGAATACACCTTCGCCCAGACCTTCCCCACCGGCACCCACGCCATGTGGCTCTACTACTGGCTGGCAGCCCAGGGCATCAACCCCTTCAAGGACGTGAAGAACATCACCGTACCCCCTCCCCAAATGGTGGCCAACATGCGGGTCGGCAACATGGACGGCTACTGTGTCGGCGAGCCCTGGAACAACCGCGCCATCATCGACAAAATCGGCTACACCGCCGTCACCAGCCAGGACATCTGGACCGACCATCCGGAAAAGGTACTGGGCACCTCTGCCGAATGGGTGGCCAAGCATCCCAACACCGCCCGTGCCATGACCGCCGCCATTCTGGAAGCCGGCAAGTGGATCGACGCCTCCCTGGCCAACCGCCGCACTACGGCAGAAACCGTGTGCCAGAAGGCCTACATCAACACCGACATGGACGTGATCCTGGAACGGATGCTGGGTCGCTACAGCAACGGCCTTGGCAAGAGCTGGGACGACAAGAACTGCATGCACTTCTACAACGACGGCGCGGTGAACTTCCCCTACCTGTCCGACGGCATGTGGTTCATGACTCAGCACAAGCGCTGGGGCTTGCTCAAAGCCGATCCCGATTACCTGGCGGAAGCCAAGAAGGTGAATCGCATCGATATCTACAAGCAGGCCGCCGCTGCCGCTGGCGTGCCCTTGCCCAAGAGCGAGATGCGCACCTCCAAGCTGATCGACGGCACCGTGTGGGACGGCAAGGACCCGAAGAAGTACGCCGCCTCCTTCAAGATCAAGGCCTGATCAGGCCTGCACCGGGGAGGCGTCACAAGAGCCTCCCCACCCAACGCTGACAGGAGAACGCCATGAGCACCGTCATCGCACTGAAGCCTGCAAATATCCCCGCAGAAGCAGAAATACAAAAGGAAGAAGTCCCCGTGCAGAAAACCGCCACCACCCCATCCCCTGCCGCTCCCGCGCCGGAGTCAAGCCCGGTTGCCACCTATCTTCGTGAGCTTCTGCTCAAGGCAATCCCGCCCATTTTCGGTCTGGCCCTATTGATCGGCATCTGGGGCCTGGCCACCATGAAGGGCGGTGCCATCCCCGGCCCGGTCCAGGTCTGGAACGAAGCCCAGGTGATCTTCGCCGACCCCTTCTATAACAACGGCCCCAACGACCAAGGCATCGGCTGGAACATCTATTCCTCCCTGAAACGAGTCGGCCTCGGCTTCGGCTTCGCCGCTCTTGTTGGCATCCCCCTGGGGTTCGCCCTGGGCCGCTTCACTTTCATGAGCCGCATGTTCGATCCCATCATCAGCCTGCTGCGCCCCGTCTCTCCCCTGGCCTGGCTGCCCATCGGCCTATTGGTGTTCAAGAAGGCCGACCCCGCCGCCACCTGGACCATCTTCATCTGCTCCATCTGGCCCATGATCCTCAACACCGCCGAAGGCGTGCGCCGGGTGCCCCAGGACTATCTCAACGTGGCCCGGGTGCTGAACCTGTCGGAAGCCAAGATTGTCACCAAGATACTTTTCCCCGCGGTACTGCCCTACATGCTCACCGGTATCCGCCTCTCCATCGGTACCGCCTGGCTGGTCATCGTTGCCGCAGAAATGCTCACCGGCGGCGTCGGCATCGGCTTCTGGGTCTGGGACGAATGGAACAACCTGAAGGTGGACCACATCGTCATCGCCATCTTCGTCATCGGCATCGTCGGCCTGCTGCTGGAACAATCCCTGTTGCTGATCGCCAAGCGTTTTACCTACGAAACCCGTTAATTGCTGAAGGAGAACTGCCATGAGCAAGCCCCTGGTTCAAATCGAAAACGTCGGCCAGACCTTCAGCACCAAGAAGGGACTGTTCACCGCCCTGCGGGACATCAACCTCAATATCGGCGAAGGCGAAGTCGTCTCCCTGATCGGCCATTCCGGTTGCGGCAAGTCCACCCTGCTCAACCTGATTGCCGGCCTGACACTGCCGACTTCCGGTGTGCTGATCTGTGATGGCCGAGAAATCAACGGCCCCGGCCCCGAGCGTGCCGTGGTTTTCCAGAACCATTCCCTGCTGCCCTGGATGAGCTGTTTTGAGAACGTCTATCTGGCGGTGGAACGGGTGTTCGGTCGCAAGGAAGGCAAGGTCAAACTGACAGCCCGTACTGAAGCCGCCCTGGCCATGGTGCACATGGACCATGCCATGCACAAGCTGCCCCACGAAGTCTCCGGCGGCATGAAGCAGCGGGTGGGTATCGCCCGAGCCTTCGCCATGGAACCGAAAATTCTGCTGATGGATGAGCCTTTCGGCGCCCTTGACGCCCTGACCCGGGCCAGCCTGCAGGACGAAATGAACACAGTGATGGCCAAGACCGGCGCCACCGTGGTGATGGTCACCCACGATGTGGATGAAGCCGTGCTGCTCTCGGACCGCATCGTCATGATGACCAACGGCCCTGCTGCCACCATTGGTGACATCCTCGAAGTCAAACTGGACCGCCCCCGGGATCGCCTGGCTTTGGCCGAGAACAAGCAGTTCTCCGAATACCGTGCAGCAGTACTGGACTTCCTCTACCGCAAGCAACTGAAAAAAGCGGCCTGACACCGCACTTCTCCCCCTGGGGCAACGGTGCCCCAGACGGGATTGCAGGTCTTGGTTTTCCCCTGAAGGTGAACAACGGCGTTCACAGAACCGGCTTCCCCCTGGAAGCGGGAATGTGTTCGCCATTTTTTTGCCCGCGGGAAGCGGCGCTGCAAGGACGAAAGGAAACGAAATGAAAAAGCTGAAACTGGTACTGGTGGGCAACGGCATGGCCGGGGTACGTACCCTGGAAGAGCTGCTCAAGATCGCCCCGGACATGTACGAGATCACCGTGTTCGGTGCCGAGCCCCACCCCAACTACAACCGCATCCTGCTCTCGCCGGTGCTGGCGGGGGAAATGACCCTGCCTGACATCGTCCTCAATCCGCTGGATTGGTACAAGGACAACAACATCACCCTGCACACGGGCAAGAAGATCGTCAAGATCGACCGGCTGGCCCGCAAAGTATTTACCGAAGATGGCGTCGAGGCTGAGTACGACCGCCTGTTGCTGGCCACCGGCTCCCTGCCCTTCATCCTGCCGGTGCCAGGCAAGGACCTGCCCGGTGTCATCGCCTACCGCGACATCGCCGACACCGAAGCCATGATCGCTGCCGCCGCCAAGTACAAGCACGCAGTGGTCATCGGCGCCGGTCTGCTCGGCCTGGAAGCCGCCAACGGCCTGGCCCTGCGCGGCATGGACGTGACCGTGGTGCACATCGGCGACTGGATCATGGAACGCCAGTTGGACAAACCTTCCGCCGACATGCTGATGCAATCCCTGGCCGACAAGGGCCTCAAGTTCAAGCTGTCGGCCAGCACCAGCGAACTGGTCGCCAGCACCAATGGCCGCGTCAGTGAAGTGAAATTCAAGGACGGCAGCAGCATTCCCGCCGACCTGGTGGTCATGGCTGCCGGCATCCGCCCCAATACCGAACTGGCGGAAAAGGCCGGCATCCATTGCAACCGTGGCATCGTGGTGAACGACACCATGCAGACCTTCGACCCGCGCATCTATTCCGTGGGCGAATGCGCCAACCACCGCGGCATTGCCTACGGCTTGGTGGCGCCCCTGTTCGAGCAGGCCAAGGTCTGTGCCAATCACCTGGCCATGCACGGCATCGGCCGCTACCAGGGCTCCGTTACATCCACCAAGCTCAAGGTCACCGGCATCGACGTGTTCTCCGCTGGCGACTTCATGGGCGGCGAGCATGTGGACGAAATCCTGCTCCACGACCCTGCCGGCGGCGTGTACAAAAAGCTCTGCCTCAAGGACGACAAACTCGTTGGCGCTGTCATGTACGGCGACACCGTGGATGGCGCCTGGTACTTCCAGTTGCTCAAGGACCGTCAGGACATCGCCAACCTGCGCGACCATCTGGTCTTCGGCCAATCCCATCTGGGTGACACCGGCCACGCCGGTCAGAGCATGGCGGCGACCATGCCCGACACGGCGGAAGTTTGTGGCTGCAACGGTGTCTGCAAGGGCACCATCGTCAAGGCCATCAAGGAACAGGGCCTGTTCACCCTGGACGACGTGCGCAAGCACACCAAGGCTTCTTCCTCCTGCGGCTCCTGTACCGGCCTGGTGGAGCAGATCCTCGCCTCCACCGTCGGCGGCGCCTACCAGCCCACCTCTGTCAGCGACAAGCCGGTGTGCGGCTGTACCGACCATACCCACGGTGAAGTGCGGGCTGCCATCCTCGAACAGAAGTTGCTCACCATTCCTGCGGTGTACAAGGCCCTTGACTGGAAGACCCCCAACGGTTGCGCCTCCTGCCGTCCGGCCCTCAACTACTACCTGATCTCCACCTGGCCCCACGAAGCCAAGGACGATCCCCAGTCTCGTTACATCAACGAACGCCACCACGCCAACATCCAGAAGGACGGCACCTACTCCGTCGTCCCGCGCATGCTGGGCGGCCTGACCACCCCCAATGAACTACGGGCCATTGCCGATGTGGCGGACAAATACAAGGTGCCCACGGTCAAGGTCACCGGCGGCCAGCGCATCGACCTGCTCGGGGTGAAGAAGGACGACCTGCCCAAGATGTGGGCGGAGCTGGCCGATGCCGGCATGGTCTCCGGCCACGCCTACGGCAAGAGTATCCGCACCGTGAAGACCTGCGTCGGGGCCGAGCATTGCCGTTTCGGCACCCAGCTTTCCATGAACATGGGGGTCAAGCTGGAGAAGATGCTGTTCGGCATGTACTCCCCCCACAAGGTCAAGCTGGCGGTGTCCGGCTGCCCCCGCAACTGCGCCGAATCCGGCATCAAGGACGTGGGCGTGATCGGTGTCGATTCTGGCTACGAGCTTTACATCGGCGGCAACGGCGGCATCAAGACGGAAGTGGCCCAGTTCTTCTGCAAGGTGAAAAGCGATGAGGAGGTAATGGAGTATTCCGGCGCCTTTCTCCAGCTTTACCGCGACGAGGGCTACTACCTGGAACGCACTTGCCACTACCTGGAACGGGTGGGCATGGACCATGTGAAGAAGGCCGTGCTGGAAGACCCGGAGCGGCGCAAAGAACTCTACGACCGCCTGCTCTATTCCCTGCAAGGCTATGAAGACCCCTGGACCGTGGCCGTCAAGGACCCGGAAGTCCGTCGCAACTACGAAACACTGGAGGTATGACCATGAGCACCGCAGAACAAGACTTGAACGTGGCACCCCTCTGGAAGCGTCTTTGCGAGCTGGCGGAGATTCCCCGCCTCGGCAGCCGTGTGGTGAAGTCGGCGGTCGGCAACATTGCCGTCTTTCGCACGGCGGACGACGACGTCTTTGCCATTCATGACAAATGCCCCCACAAGGGCGGCCCCCTGTCCCAGGGGCTGGTCCACGGCAAGACCGTGACTTGCCCGCTGCACAGCTGGAAAATTGACCTGGAAACCGGTGAAGCCCTGGCCCCCGATGTGGGCTGCAGCAAACCCTTCAAGGTCAAGCATGAAGACGGTCTGGTCTGGCTGGCCTTGGGCTAAACGGCCGTGAAATGAAGAGTTTCTGCACTTGGGCGGCGACTTCTGCACCGGTCCTAGGGTCCGGTAAGGCTGTCGCCGTTTTTTTGACGGGACTCTTTTCGACAACACCGCAATGATCATGTAATCGTTACCGCTCAAGGCACAGTGACGAGGCGACAACGAATCACCTCGCAGCCCTCTCCCCTGAACAGAACAAAGGCACCCGACACCATGGACCCCACCGCTTCCCGCGACAACGTCGGTCCCCATTCCCTGAACACGATGCTTGCCGTCGTTCTTTGCCTGCTGAGCGCAGGCATCTTCTTCGGCATTGGCTTGTCATCCCTGCTCGCCCTGTCCGAAGGATGGTGGTGGCTCGCCGCACTTCCGCTGCTGGCTATCGGCCTCATTCTGCTGGCCGGTTTCCTGCGGGACCTCAATACCTGGCATCGGGAACTGGTGCGCTACTTCGTCAGCATCGCTGGCGGCAACCTCACAGCACGCATTGAACCTGGGCATCTAGGCCGCTTTGCGCCCCAGGCGGAACATTTGAATGCCATGACCCGCTCCCTGGTCAAGGTTTTCAGCGCCTTCACCCGCCTCTCCCACGAACTGGCCAGCGTTGCCAAGGAAAGTACGGCCAATGCCAGCGGCGGCGATTCCGGCGTGCGGGCGCAACGGGATGTCACGGTTTCTTCTGCAGCGACCCTGGAACAACTCACAGTCAGTCTGGCTGCCGCAAGCGATCAGGCCCGCGAAGTGGCCGCAGTCGCCGCTTCGACCAAAACAGTCGCAGTCAACGGTGTGCAGCGGGTCACCATCCTGGCCCAGTCCCTGAACGAGCTGTCCCAGGAGGTCGAAACCACCACGGGCATGGCCCATGAACTGGGCACCCGCTCCCAGGAGATCGGCAGCATCGTCAAGGTGATTGCCGAAATTGCCGATCAGACCAATCTGCTGGCCCTCAATGCCGCCATTGAGGCCGCCCGGGCCGGTGAGCAGGGCCGCGGCTTTGCGGTGGTGGCGGACGAAGTGCGGAAACTGGCAGAACGGACGGGAGAAGCCACGAGAGATATCGGTACCCGCATCACGGGCATCCGCACGGAAATCGACAGCATCGTTTCCTCCATGAAGCGGACCAATCAGAGCACCCATAACAGCATGGATGAAGTTCGCAGCGCAGAGGAAATCCTGCATCAGGTGGAACAAAGCACGCTGCAAACGGAAACCCTGGTGCGGGACATTTCCGTGGCCAGTGCAGAACAAAGCCTGGCTAGCCAGAACCTCGCCCAGGCCATCGAACAGGTTGCCCAACTCGCCGATCGCAACGAGGCCCTGATTCACGAGAACACCGAGCTGTCGGGCTATCTGGATCAGTTGGCCAAGCAGCTGACCGAAACCACTCAGGCCTACCAGTTCGAATAAGGAACTTCCGCCATGTCACTCTTGCTTGAAGTCCTCATCGCCATTCCCGCGTTCTTCCTCCTTGCTCGCCTGGTCCTGCGCCAACACCGCCGCGGCCAGGGCAATCTGGCATCGGCACAGCAGGCCATGCAGACCTGCGACCACCTGATCCGGCTGATCGCTCATCTCCAGCAGCATCGTGGCATGAGCAGTGCCTTGCTGGCCGGTGACAACAGTTTCAGCTCTCGGCTAAGCAGCAAACGTCACGAAATCGACGCCATGTTTCCTGCGCTCAATGAAGCGGCCCAGGAAGAATGCCGGCAGGCATCTCCCTGCCTCACGGTCAACGACCTCTCCCTGTTCCGATTCAAGTGGCGCGACCTGGTGGACAACCTGAGCACCATGACGGTGGAAAGATCCATTACAGAACACAGCCAACTGATTGCCACCACCCTCGAATGGTTGAATGCCGTGGGCGAAGCTCGAATTGGCCTGGCCGCTGGTGACTGTCTACCCACGGGCTTGGTGAAAAACTATGCTCACCGTCTCCCGGCCTTGACCGAGTGCTTGGGTCAGGCCCGGGCTATCGGTAGCAGCGTTGCCGCCCGGGGTAGCTGTCCTGCTGTGGCGAGAGTGCGGCTGATGTTTCTGGTCAACCGGGCAGAATCTTTGATCGAACAAGCCTGCCAAAGCCACCAGGGTAATAGCGCCCAGAGCCGACCGGCTCAGGACGCTGTACGCTCTTTGGCTAACTTGATCCGTTCTCGCATGCTTAACCGAGAAGCCGCGATCAGCGTCACCGCTGATAACTACTTTACTCAAGCAACATTCGCGATCGACACAGTGTTTGCTTTGATACTCGACGCTGGGAAAGCCCTAGAAAAACACCTGGTAACACCTGGATAGCACAGCACCACCGCTAAAAACCATTTGTTTCTTATGGTTTTTAGCGAAATATGTAAAAATCAAACATCACCCCCACTCATCACACAAAAATATGCGGTCAATCTTTAACTCCATTCGAGGAATGCTGCTGGTCCTTGTCGTTGTTTGTGGTCTAGGTTTTTCCGCCATCTTCGCCGGAGGCTTACTTTCCCTCAATCGGCTTGAGCAATCTGCAGCAGACATGGGCGCGGGCAAAGATGTGGTGGCCGATATTCTGCCGCCTCCCCTCTACCTGATTGAAACCCACCTCACCGCCTATCAGCTGCTGGACACGCCCGTCGCTGAGCGCCAAGCGCTACTGGACAAGCTAGTGCAACTGAAAAAAGATTTTGATGATCGCAACGCCTACTGGACGCAAGCACAGGTGGATGAGGCTGTTAGCGGCACCCTACTGGGCATCCAGAAGGAAAAAGGGACAGCGTACTTCGATGTCCTCAACAAGAAGTTCGTCCCGGCAGTTCAGGCTGGCAATGACGAAGCCGCCGACAAGGCACTAACGGAACTCAAAGCGCTCTATCAGGCCCACCGCGCTGGGGTAGACAACACGGTCAAGGTGGCCGGTGGCTGGGCCGATAGTCGTCAGGCAGCCCTCAACACCACAGCCTCCATGGCCAAGTGGTTGATGGGGGGCATCGGTACCCTCTGCATGGTACTTGCCGTCGGCATCTACCTCGTGATTGCACGCCGTATTGATGGCCTGCTGGGAGCGGAACCGGAAGAACTACGTGCCGAAATGAGCCGACTGGCAGATGGCGATCTGCGCCCCTCCAGCAAATCAGCTAAATCTGGCAGTGTCATGGCGACACTCAAGGAAGCCCAGGCAAAAATTTGTTCCTTGGTCGTGCAAACCTCCAAGGAGGCATCGGAAGTTGAAACCCAAGCCGCTCAGGTTGGCTCTGCCCTTGATGCACTGGAAAGCAATGCGGCTCAACTGACGGAATCCACCATGTCCACCAGTGCAGCGATGGAGGAAATTTCGACAAGTATCGCCCTGATCGCTGAACAGGCTGGCTCCGCAGAAACAACGGTCAGGGATGCACGCACACTGGCCGACGAGGGCGATAAAGCCCGACTGCAAAGTCTTTCCAGCGTCCAGCGCCTTGCCACTGCCAGTCATCAGGCCCAGGAATCTGTTACCCAATTGGGTGAGCAGTCCCAGAAGGTCACTAGCATCGTCCAGACCATCCGTGAAATTGCCGACCAGACTAATCTCCTCGCCCTCAACGCCGCCATTGAAGCGGCGCGCGCCGGTGAGCAGGGTCGTGGTTTTGCCGTGGTAGCCGATGAAGTCCGCAAACTGGCGGAACGGACTACGCAGGCAACCCAGGAAATTGCGGGACTGATCAACTCTATCCAGAGCGGCATTGAAAATGCCGTGGTAACCATAGGCAACAGTGCGTCCGATGTCAGCGAAGGCATCCGCAACGTGGAAAATTCGGGTGACTCCCTGTTGATGATTCAGGAAAAAATCACCCAAGCCTGTCATGCCATGGAAGACATCACCAATGCCGCCAAGGAAGTTAACTCCGCTGCGCGGATGGTGGCTGGTACGATGGAACAATTAGGCTCCTTGACGGAAATGAGCAACCAGGCCACCAAGGATACGGCTCGCTCCGGGTCCATTCTCCGTAGCGTATCCCTGCGACTGCGTACCGCCATGGGCGCTTTTGTCCATTAATAGAAAAAGGTCCGGCCTCTTGATGGATAGCCGGACCTAGCCACGAAAGTTGCCATGAACCTACTGTCATCAAAAAGCGTGTCCCGGCACATATTTAGCGTTTTGGTCGTCATGCTTTCCGCAATGTTCATTGCGGCCTGCAGCAGCGCAGATGACAAGGGAAAGATGCTGATGGCAGAACTCAAGGCGGAATTACCGCCAGGGGTTTCCTTGACTCAAACCCTGAACATCTTGAAATCCCGAAACGTCACCTTTTCCCAAAAGACGATTCGGGAGTGCGACGCCCTGGTCAAACAAGCTCGGGTGCAAACTCAGCTGACGACCAAAGGTGGCCCCTGCATTTTCGGCAAAGCCCAGATTGACCGCAGCTGGTATGGCGCCCATACCGATCTCATCCTTCAGCTGGTCTTCAATGCGGATGAGGTCCTTATGGATGGCAACTACGAAATTCTGGATAGCTCTTTCTAAGGGCGCTTTGCGGAAACGCAGCGGTACTGAGTATCTATTCACCCGGCTTACATCGCACCATAGGGTTAAGGCGCACCAGCACTCGACAGGAGTCGCCCCGCCATAACCCAGTAACAGACTGATCTCATGATTTCATCGGTTAGCGGAGTCATAAATCGCACACATAACCGTACGTAGAATCCGATATGGACTACAGCTCATTCAACAGTCTAACCTTGTCAACATCTGACACCTAGTCTGTTACTCCTCCAGAGGAATTGCGATGCTCCAAACCATGAGTCTTCATCGTCGCCTTGCCACATCTGTATTGATCTCCTTGCTCGGTTTGGTCTTGCTCGGCTTTTTTCAGATCAACCATCTGCGTCAGCAACTACTGGAAGACCGAAAGGTTACCTTGCGGTCCGCCGTAGACTTGGCAGTGAGCACTGTCAAAACCTTCCAGGAAAAAGAAGCCAAGGGGGAACTCAGCCATGAGGATGCCCAAAAACTGGCCGTCACGGCTTTGTCCGGTATGCGATACCTGGGTGCCGAGTATTTCTATGTCTATACCGGAAAAGGCTTAAGCATCGTCCATATCAACCCCAAGTTTGTTGGGGCAGAACACTGGGATCGACAAGACAAATCCGGTGCCTATCCGGTACGGGATTTGGTCAACTCGGCTGTGCAGAAAACTGAATTCGTCAACACCCTGACGGTCAAGCCTGGCGGTACAGAACAGGTTGCCAAACTCCACCACGTCGAATATTTCGCACCGTGGGACTGGGCCATCGGCACAGGACTTTACATCGATGACCTGAACCAGATTTTCTTGCAGCAACTGGCTTATGTCTCCGTAGTCATTGTGCTGATCATGATTGCAGTTGGCGCTGCCGCCTGGGTCATGTCCCGCAGCATCCTTCACCAGATCGGCGGCGAACCAGCCGTAGCTGTTGCAGCCATGAAAACCGTCGCCGCTGGTGACCTGACCATTAGTCTCAAACCGGAACACCCCGATAGCTTGGTGGGAGAACTTGAGCATCTGGTGCACGCCCTTCGTGACATGATCAAGAACATCGCAACGGGTTCAAGCAAAGTCACCCAAGCTGCTGGTGACATTAACCAGACATCAATCCAAGTAGCTCAAGCTGCCGAGACTCAGGCAGATGCCACGCAGTCCATGGCCGCCGCCATGGAACAACTCACCGTCTCCATAACGCACGTATCGGACAATGCCCTGGAAACCGAGCGCTACTCCAATGCAGCGGTAGAACTTGCTACCCAGGGAGAAAAGAACGTTAGCGTCACAGCAGAAAATATTTCCACCTTGGTGAACTCTGTCGCAGCGGCTGCTGAAAAAGTCCGCGCTCTGGCAAGCAGTACCGAGGAAGTAGCTCGCACCGCCAACAGCATCAACGACATTGCTGCGCAGACCAATCTATTGGCCCTAAATGCAGCTATTGAAGCAGCCCGCGCAGGAGAACAAGGAAGAGGCTTTGCCGTCGTCGCAGATGAAGTACGTAAATTGGCTGAACAAACGGAAAAGGCCACCCTGGAAATTTCTGCCGTAGTAAACCGCATTCAGAACGAAACAATTTCAGCTGCTCAGGTTATGGAATCCGCACTACCCGAGGCCGAGAGGGCTAAATCATCTGCAACAGAAATCATCGAATTACTACGAAACATCTCCAAGGGCTCCTTGGAAGCTCAGACTCTGGTTAAAGATGTCGCCTCGTCCACTCGGGAGCAAAGTACCGCCAGTACATCTTTGGCCCAGCAGGTCGACCGCATCGTGCAGCAGGTAGAGCAGACCAGTGAAAACATGGCCACCAATACCCAAGCCGCCCAGTCCCTGCAAACAATTGCTCAGGAACTCAGCGCAGCAACGGCGCGCTTCCGGGTATAGCGGGCTATTCATCACTCGGCTTACTTCGCTCCTGTTTGGGTTTCCAGTCTTTTAAGCTCCGGCACACAAGAGCCGCAGGAAGTACCGCATTTGCGTTTTTCCTGCAGGGCTGACAAGCCAAGACCGGCATTGAAGTCGGCGAGGATTTCATCTTCGGAGACATCAAAGCAGTTACAGATCACCTTGCCCCGCCGCTTGCTACCTGTAGGCGGTTGATCCAGAGGGGCCAGTAACCAACGACGCAACTCGGGGGGCATGGCGCCCTGGGTCATGATGTCGGAGAGCCAGTCCTTGGCCTTGATTTCCCCGGCCAGGCGTACGCCAAGCAGCAAACCGCCTTCGATACGGGCACGCTTGGAAATGCCTTTCTTGCGATCGGAAAAGCGCAGGGCATGGGCATCGTCGAGGCCGAGCTGATTATCGAAGGCGGCGAGTTGTTCCTCGCTCCAGCCCTCCTTGAGTCGCCAACCCTGGAACACCAGCACCGGATCTTCGCGACCGGCAAGGGTCAGAGTCGCATGGTCGCATTGCATCAACCAGGGTTGCAGGGTGGCGTGGAGCGCCAGGGTGTCAGCGCCGGCGCCAGCGGGGGCACGAAACAGGGCGACGATCTGCCATTGGGCGTCGAACTTTTCGATGGTCACGGCGGCGTGTTTGAGTTCTGGCTGCTTCGAGCTTGGATCGAACACCGGAGTAGTGACGGTATTTGCGCCTCCGCCCCGCATGAACTGACCGCCCCAGTGCATGGGCATGAACAACTGGCCGGATCGCAGGGCGCTACTTGCCTTGACCCGGGCGACGAAACTGCCGCGCTTGTTCTTCACCTTGACCAGACCACCCTCTTCCAGGCCGCGCCGATAGACATCGTCGGGATGGATTTCCAGCAGGGGCTCCGGCGCGTGATTGAAGAGGCGGGCCACGGTGCCAGTGCGACTCATGCCGTGCCACTGGTCCCGCAGGCGGCCGGTATTGAGACGGAAAGGCAGGCGAGAACTGGGGCTTTCTGCGGAAGGTGCCGGACGGATATTGAGAAAGCGGGCCTTGCCGTTAACGGTGGGGTAGATGCCGTCTTCGTAGAGCCGGACCTTGCCTGTGCTTGCCCCCTCGGGGAAGGGCCATTGCTGGGGACCTTGCTGTTCCAGCAGGGCGTAAGAAAGCCCGGTGATGTCCAGGTCTCGCCCCCGGGTGCTTTCCCGGTGCTCGTTGAAGACCGCTTCGCTGCTGGGGTAGTCGAACATTCTTGCCGCCTGCTCTGCCTTGCCCAGGCGGGTTCCCAGCACCAAAGCAAAGTCGGCCGCGATACGCCAGTCAGCTCGGGCTTCGCCGACGGCAGGAACAGCGGCCTGGAGCCGGGTAATGCGGCGTTCGGAATTGGTGACGGTACCGCCCTTCTCACCCCAGCCAGCGGCGGGCAGCAGCAGATCGGCGTAGGCAGTGGTGTCGGTCTGGCGCGCCGTTTCCTGCACGACGACAAAGTCGCAGCCAGCCAGGGCGGCCTTGACCTTGTCCGATTCGGGCATGGACTGGGCTGGGTTGGTGCAGGCAATCCAGATCGCCTTGATCTTGCCTGCGGCCACCGCATCGAACAGTTCAACAGCAGTCAGGCCGGGCCGAGCGGGCACATCGTCCAGCCCCCAGAGACGAGCCACTTCGGCTCGGTGCTCGGCATTGGCCAAATCGCGATGGCCGGAAAGCAGATTGGCCATGCCGCCCGCCTCGCGCCCGCCCATGGCATTGGGTTGGCCGGTCAGGGAAAAGGGGCCGCAGCCGATCTTGCCGATCTTGCCGGTAGCCAGGTGCAGCTGGATCAGGGCGGCATTGTTGTTGGTGCCCTGGGCAGATTGATTGAGCCCCTGGCACCACAGGGAAATGGCCTTCTTGCCCCGAGCACCGAGCCAGCGGGCAGCGGTGACGATGTCGGCTTCGGGTAGGCCACAGATCTGGGCAGCAACGGCCGGGGTGTATTCCCGCACCGTGTCGCGCAGGGCATCGAAGCCTTCGGTATGGGCGGCGATGTAATCCATGTCGCAAAGGCCATCCCACAACATGACGTGGAGCATGGAGTGGTAGAGAGCAACGTCGGTGCCGGGCAGCAAGGGCAAATGCAGGTCGGCGGCTTCGGCGGTATCCGTCCGGCGCGGATCGGCGACGATCAGCTTGAGTTCGGGATTGGCCTTTTTTGCATCCTCGATCTGGCGAAAAACGATGGGGTGGGCCCAGGCGGTATTGGCCCCGGTGATGAACAGGCAATCGGTCCGAGCAATGTCTTCGTAAGCGCAGGGCTGGGCATCGGAACCCAGGGTGGCCTTGTAGCCGGTAACGGCCGAGGACATGCACAGGCGGGAATTGCTGTCGATGTTGTTGGTGCCGATCAAGCCCTTGGCCAGCTTGTTGAAGACGTAATAGTCCTCGGTCAGCAGTTGGCCGGAAACGTAAAAAGCCACGGCATCAGCACCGTGGGTCTTGATCACCTCGGCAAAATGGTCGGCGGCATGGTCAAGGGCGGCATCCCAGCTCACCCGCTGACGGGGAGAGGATTTTCCGGTACGCAACTCGGGATACTTTGCCCGCAGCGAAAGCGTATCCGGCGAGACGGTGAAGTGCAGGGTGGAACCCTTGGTACACAGGCGTCCCCTGTTGGCCGGGTGGTCCGGATCGCCGCGCACACCGGTGATTTGCTGACCATCGTGCTCGGCGATAACACCGCAGCCGGTGCCGCAATAGGGGCAAGTTGTCTTCGTTTCCATGGTGGAAGCTCACAAAAATAGGGGGATTTTTGGACGCTGAGGGGTGGCTGCGTTGCCACATCCGGGTCGGCTCAGGTGGAGAACCTGAAGAGGCCGACAAGGGCTTCCTGTGAAGGGCGTTCCGGTCAGCGGGCTTCTTGAATTGCAGGAGGAACGGCGGCGTTCCAGCCCGATGACAGCATTCCTTGTGCAAGGGACGTGCCATCGGTTTTCCCTGGGCCAGGGCCAATTTCCATGGATACCGTGCGCTGCATTGGTGCATGGAAGCAATGCTTGGCGATGCACTGGTGCAAAAGGCTCTCGCCGCTCTAAATGCGTCCGCCACCGGACAAGCCGCCTCAATATAATGGCGCAAAGGAGATCACGATGACAGCCCCATGGCTTTCCCAGGCAATCGCATTAATTGACGAGGCCAACGCGCAGGACCCCAATACTGAAACCGATGCGGCGGGGAAATCTCACCCGAAGGAAGCCCTCTACGGTTTGCGCATGAGCGACATGCTGGCCCGCTTTTCCCCCGATGCCGACGCGGCCATGCAGGTGGCGGTTCGCGCCCAGCACATTCGCCGCTGGACCGTACCCCGCGACCAGTTCCCCATGGACAAGGTGGGTTATCACCAGTGGCGCACAGGGCTCTACCGTTTTCACGCCGATCTGGCTGCCCAACTGGCCCGTCAGGCCGGCGCCGATGAAACGAGTGCCGTCCGTATTCAAGTGGCGGTGGGCAAGCGTGACTTGAAAACCAACCCGGATACCCAGTTGCTGGAAGACGTGGCCGGTCTGGTTTTTATTGAACACTACATGGCAACCTTCGCCGCGCAGAAACCCGATTACTCGGAAGACAAATGGCTGGGCATCATCGCCAAAACCTGGCGCAAGATGTCGGATCGGGCACACCACTTTGCCCTGGAAGGCGGCATTGCACTTCCGGCGCCTTTGGTTCCCCTGATCCAGAAGGCCATTGCAACGCCCTGACCGCCGTCTTCTTTAACTTATCAAATACCTGCAGGTGGCGAGGTTGAAGCCTGAAAGGTATGATCAGCATTTACTTGGAAAAAGCGCGTCATGAATATCGGATTCATCGGTCTTGGTTTGATGGGCAGACCCATGGCCCAGCACCTGGCCAAAGCAGGGCATACCTTGCACCTGTGGGCTCGCCGGCCCGAAACTCTGGCCCCCTTTCGTGACACAGGTGCCCGCTTTTACGCATCCCCCGCCGAACTGGCAGCCCAGGTCGAGGTACTGATCACCATCGTGGCCGACGGCCCCGATGTTTCCAACTTGCTGCTGGGCCCCAAGGGCGTCGTGGAGGGAGCAAAGGCCGGATTAGTGATTGCCGACATGAGCACTATCTCTCCCGAAACTGCCCGGGAGCTTTCGATGCGGCTGGCGGTGCACAAAATCGATTTCCTTGATGCCCCGGTTTCTGGTGGCGAAAAAGGCGCGAAGGAAGCGACCCTGACCATCATGGTCGGCGGCAAAGCCGAAGCCTTCGACAAAATGCGCCCCCTGTTCGAGATCATGGGTCGTACCGTGACCCGTATTGGCGCCAGTGGCGCCGGTCAGGTGGCCAAATCCTGTAACCAGATTCTGGTCGGGGCCGGCATTACGGCCGTCTCCGAAGCCTTTCTCCTGGCAAAGAAAAGCGGCGTCGATCCAGCCAGGGTACGGGAAGCCTTGCTGGGTGGTTTTGCCTACAGCAAGGTTCTCGATGTACACGGCGCCCGCATTCTGGCCGACGATTTCAAGCCGGGCTTCAAGGCCTGGATGCACCAGAAGGACCTGCGCATCGTGATGGAAGAAGCAACCCGTATGGGTGTTGCCCTGCCCACGGCAGCCATCGTGGCGCAACTACTCAACGCCCTGGTGGGCGGTGGTGGCGGTGAAGAAGACTCCCTCGCTATTTATAAAGTGCTGGAGAAGCTGGGTGCCTGATTTGCATCCCCGTTTCATTCTGAGCGCACCCATGGCGGAAATGGACAATGTCGGATTTTCTTCCCCGGAAGAAGACCCGAGTGCCCAGGCGCTTTTGGAACTCAAGGCCATTCTTGAGAATGCGACGGTAGGCATTATCTTCACCCGCAATCGACTGGTCATGCAGGCCAATCCGGTGGCGGCGCAGATGTGGGGTTTCAGTAGCGTTGAGGCAATGATCGGCCTTTCCGGCACGGTGCTCAATCCGAGCCAGGCGGACTACGACAGTCTGGGTCGGGAGGCGATTCCGCCTCTTGTGGCGGGAAAACCCTACCGCAGCGAACGACAGATGATGCGCCAGGATGGCAGCTTGTTCTGGTGCCGGATTTCTGCCAAGGCGGTAAACCCCCATCGCCCCCGAGAAGGCACCATCTGGATCATGGAAGATGTCAGCGATGACCGCCTCATGCGGGATGTGCTGGAGTCTTCTACCCGCGAGTTATTGGGTATTTTCAATACCAGCCTGATTGGTATTGCGGTGGTGCGGCAGCGCCAGATTGTTCGCTCCAACGAGTGTCTTGAAGGCATGCTCGGCTATAGCCAGACAGAACTGCTGCACATGCCCGTGCAAAAACTCTTTGTCCAGGAAGGCGAGTTCGACGAGGCTGTTCATTCGTTTTACGAAGACCTGGCCATTGGCAAGGAGTTCAGCGGCGAGCTATTGCTCTGCCGTCATGACGGCAGCCATTTCTGGGCCCGGATTTCGGGCAGAGCCTTCGATGCGGAAGCCCCTGCAGCTGGGTCAGCCTGGCTGGTGGAGGACATCTCCGCCTACAAACAAGCCGATGCCCAATTGCGCCAAGCGCTGAACGAGCAGAGAACCATTTTCGATCATGCCGCGATCGGTATTCTTTACACCCGGGGTCGTATCGTCCTCAAGGCCAACCCCAAAGTAGTGGAAATCTTCGGCTACAGCACCGAAGAAATGGTGGGCAAGGAAGCCCAGATGCTCTACCCCTCGGAAGCTTCCTTCATGGCGCTTCGGGGCAAGGGGCATGACACCCTGGTGCGCAGCGAGACTTTCGTCGCTGAAATTGAAGGCCGTCGCAAAGATGGCAGTACGCTCTGGTTAAGGGTTTCCGGGCGCCGGACTGGCCAGGAGAGCAAGGAACTGGAAGCCATCTGGGTGTTCGAGGACATCACGGAACGACGGTTGGCGGAAGATGCCCTGCGCAAAAGCCGGGACGAACTGGAAAGTCGGGTTCAGGAACGCACCCAGGAACTGGCTACGGCCAACGCTCAGCTGCAGGACGAGATTTTCGAGCGCATGCAAACCGAGCAGCGCATCTGGCACCTGGCCCACCATGACAGCCTGACCGGCCTGCCCAACCGCGCCCTGCTGCAGGATCGCCTAACCCAAGCCATCACCCAGGCTTCCCGCCGGGATGCTCGGGTCGCCGTCATATTCCTTGACCTGGACCGGTTCAAGTCCATCAACGACACCTTGGGTCATGCCATCGGCGACGAGCTGTTGAAGAACATTGCCGACCGCCTGCGCAATGCGGTACGTAGCGTTGATACCGTATCCCGTCTTGGCGGCGATGAATTCGTGGTGATTCTGAACGAAATCGGCAATCTGGACGATGTGGTCATGGTGGCTGAAAAGATCATCGCCGCCTTGGCCCCCGTGGTTTACATCAACGGCCATGCCCTGCAGACCACGCCTTCCATCGGCATCAGCATCTTCCCCGACGACGGCATGGAAGCCATGCAACTCATGCGCAATGCCGACACGGCCATGTACCACGCCAAGGCAGCAGGACGGAATAACTTCCAGTTTTTCACGCCCCGCATGAACGACGAAGCGACCCGCTTCTTCAATCTGGAAAACCGCCTACGTGCGGCCATCACCCGGGGGGAGTTGCTGCTGCACTACCAACCCCTGGTCGATCTGGACAAGCACTGCGTCTGCGGTGTGGAAGCCCTGGTGCGCTGGAACGACCCCGAGCACGGCATGATTTCCCCAGGGGAATTCATTCCGGTGGCGGAGGAAACGGGCCTCATCGTCCCCTTGGGGGAATGGGTGCTACGGGAAGCCATGCGCCAAAACCGCCAATGGCAGGATGAAGGCAGGCCCACGATTCCAGTCTCGGTAAATCTGTCGCCGCGTCAGTTCCGCCAACGGGGGCTGGTGGATACTATTCGCAATATTCTGGTGGAGACAGGACAACCCGCCAGCCTGCTGGAACTGGAAATCACCGAAGGCACTCTGATGCAGGACGTGGAGGAAACCCTCACCCGTCTCAAGGAACTGGCCCACATGGGTGTGCGCCTCGCCATCGATGACTTCGGCACCGGCTACTCGAGCTTGGCCTATCTCAAACGCTTCCCGGTACACAAGCTGAAAGTTGACCAAAGTTTCGTCCGCGACCTTTGCGATGACAAGGAAGATGCCGCCATCGTTTCCGCCATCATCGGCCTCTCCCGCAATCTGGGCCTGGACATCCTGGCCGAAGGGGTGGAAACCGATGCTCAACTGGGCATCCTGATGAATTACGGCTGCCGTAAATTCCAGGGTTTTTATTTCTCCCGGGCGATTTCGCCCCAGCTTTCCGATCAGATTTTTAACCTGCCCGCCTTGAATCCCCGGGTCACGGCATAACCCCCGCAACAAAGAAAGGACTCTCCATGAGCACAACCACCACCGCCAGCGGCCTGGTCATTGAAGAAATCACCGTTGGTGACGGCGCCACTGCCGAAGTCGGTCAGACCGTCAGTGTGCATTACACCGGCTGGCTCACCGATGGCCAGAAATTCGACTCCAGTCTGGACCGCAACGAAGCCTTTGAATTTCCCCTCGGCAAGCGCTGGGTGATTGCCGGCTGGGACGAAGGCGTACAAGGTATGAAAATCGGCGGCAAGCGCAAGCTGACCATCCCCCCCGAACTGGGCTACGGCCCCCGCGGTGCCGGTGGCGTCATTCCGCCCAATGCGACCCTGGTGTTTGAAGTGGAACTGCTCGGCCTGGCCTGATTCAGCGACAGCGTATTTCCAAATAACAAAGGGGCCCTCGGGCCCCTTTGTTATTTACACGCGCTATGTGGTAGCTGTTGCACTTAACAAGCCCCCTAGGTAGCTCTAACCTAGGGGCATGCGAATTCCGTCATCACTAAAGTGGCTAGTCGACAAAAGAGCTCGCCTTTTGGGCGAGATAAACAAGGTCGAAAAGACTATTCCTTTATCTCAGATTGAGCTGAATAAAAAAATAGCCGAAATCGAACTTCGGCTGGTTCGACTCAAAAGTAAGCTAGACCACCTTCGAATGCAGCAAGCGCAAGGTGACAATCGCCCGCTGTACCTAGAAGCATTGAGATCCGATCTCGTTGCTATTGACAGAGCGCTGGAACAGCATGATATACAAATTGATCCCAAGCTAATCAAACCTATCTGCTCACAATGGGCAGATAGGTTTCTCCCACATGGAGAGATGACGCGGCAAATATATGCCTGCCTGAAAGCAGCCTACCCCGAACCGCGGACTACAACTGAGGTTGCACTATTTGTTCTTTCTGCGGCAGAGGTTCAGTTAAATACTAACGAATTGCTGAATTTCAGATCTCGGGTTAGCCAACGGCTGGGCCATCTGGTTTGGCAAAAGAAAATTTCACGGTTACATGAGGTGAAGACCTGTGAAGAGGGGCGGTGGACACTACTGCCTTTATCGCCTCCTCTGGAATCCCATGCGCGAATAACACCTCTCCCGGCCGATTAAACCCTTGCCAGTACCCACGCCACCAGCGAGACAAGCTGCTGCCAAATACTGCCTTTGCCAAATTGGCTAGTTTTTGGCCTTCAGTCATTTTCCGGACATCATCGCGCCATGCCATTTCTATTGCGATGTCCATCATGTATTTGCTTTCGATACGATGAGAAACACCCAAAACGTAGCGACGCAAACGTGAGAAATAGCTTTCCGCCTGATTGTCGTTAATTCCGGTATCCGTTGAAAACTCGATCTGATGCTGCACGGTGTCATGGTCATACTTGCTGCCCAGGCAGTTGTATGCAGCATTCTCGTCCGTCATTATTTTCGTGCCTGTGACCACATAGCACCTAGCTAGCTCCATAGCAGAAATCTCGTTCTCGCTGAGGCAAACTGCAACAATGCTGCGTCTGGCCCCCATCCCTGGTTCAGGGTACAACTCTCGCAGCACCATAACGGTACGTCGATGCGTCTTCTTGCGTAGCTCATTTGCCTGATCAATTTTTGATCTAGGTCTGCGTTGTTTTCTCTTTCCCTGTCGGTTGTTGATCTCTTCCGCGATAGCTTGGCGGTCCTTTTTCCTGCGCAATCGTCCTTGACGCGGTCTTCCACCGAAGTATCCACCGTCTATTTGAACCGTTCCAGACAACGGTACCTTGGGCATGTCGTTGAAGGTCGACTCACGAAGCTTCCCGACAAATGCTTGTGCCGTTTTCACATGGACCTTCATATGGAAGGCCAACTCGTGATGAGACATGCCGTTGGAGGCATGGATAAAGGCGACCATACCAAGCAACATCTTCTTTAACGGCAACTTCCTATCTTGAAATGGGGTGCCTGACGTCAATGAAAAATAGGCATAGCAATCCTTACACCGCCATTGGTGTCGAGTTCTTCGGAAGTAGTGCTTATTGATAGTCCCGCACGATGGGCAAGCTATTTCTGTTCTCGATCCCCATCGACTTTCAACCAAAAACCAGAACACATCTTCGTGGGACATTTCAGACACGTCCCACGTGGTGAAGTCACGGGCTCGTGCGGTTTTCCGAATGTGCTGCCCCTTGATGCCATCGGCATACTTGTATTTCTTCCACTTTCGTTTGGCGCTCAAGCCAGTCTCCATAAAAAATGGAGGGGGAAAGCCGGTACTGGGCAAAACGAATCCCTATCGCCGAAGCAGTCGCTTCGGTGATACAAACTTCAGGCTTGAGCGCTACCGCAGCACCTAGGCTTGACAGCCCAAGTGCCAAATGTAGAATGAAGTTATCCGGCCGCAAAACTGGATGCTTCAAAGAGACGGCTCGGGGGCCTAACCCCGAGCCGTTTCGCCTTTATGCCCTACGAGATTGCTTGTCTAGTACCGCGCTAATCCCTCCGTTAAAAACTGAATACAGCTTCACGCAATAATCACCCAGCTTATTGCGTGACTGCTTTGGTCTGGGACGAAGCTTTTGCCTCCACTTCCGAATTCACTGCGGAGAACTGCTCAATTATCCATGCATCGACTTGCGTCGGATGCCAACGTCGCAAACGTCCTAGCTTGATGTATGGAGGAGTTTTGCCCTGAAGAATTAAATCTTCAAGCATGCGCATACTAATTCCCAGCTTTGCAGCGAAGGCTTGAGCGCTTAGCAAGTTGTCCATTGAATCTTCCTTCATGTACGTCGATGCATTTGCATACGTATGCATGCTCGATTTACGACATAGGTATCAACGCATATCGCGTATGAACGATTCAATCACAACCAAAAAACAAAAGCAAAAAAAATAGAAAATAATACGCAATAAAACAGCCACTTACAAACTTTCGTTAGAGTATGCATGTGCGCAATGAATTAAAAACTGAAAGCCAGAAGGGCTCAGCGCAGTCTAGCGTGACTCTTCCCGAATAGATAAAAGCTCATGATTGGGAAGTCTGAAGAAATTGGCCGCGATGCGCCACTCTGCTTCATCGGTCGGGGCAATCTCATCCCACTCGATGTCGTCTGGCCAGAGCCCGCAGCTGCCCCAACCATTCTCATTCAGCATGTCTGCTAGCGCCCAGGCCGGGCTAAGCCATGGGATACCGAAAGCGCGGTCGCCTTTGAGGTAAGGAGTAACAGCATCGAACCAGGCCGAAGACCGTAGCTTGATGACAAATTGATCGTCGTGGAACGGCGCAACTTTAGATTCAATCGCGACATCCAGCAGATAAGGAATCTGCGTTGTCCAAGCCTCACGACGCAATGCTTCAATGCCAATTATGATTGACGATGGCATGAGCTCTTGCAGTTGTGCTTCAGGATTAGCGCACATAAGGCCCTCGTAGAATGCAATGCGGCGCTAAGAGTTTGCATAGAAAAATAAATACAAAATCTTTGTTCCGATGGAGTTCAGCCACAAACAGCATAGCTGTCGGCGAAGACGTCAAGCTGCATCCAATATCTCACCGGCCCATGCGGAAATTTCCGCATGGGTGACAATTTCCTGGTCTACGCCAAAGTCTTTGCACGCGGTCAGTAATCGTATGACATAGGTGTCATTTGTTTGGAACACCATTCGTGGCTGCCCCTCCTTGCCAGTTACGGCGGTGTACGGATGGCGCCTTAGAGGATCTTTGGCTGCCTCAATAAGTGGCTTATAGAGCCCGGATAATTTGATTTGAGGAATCGCGGCAACTAACCTCTGGAATATCTGCATTCCAGCCGTGTCGAGGTCGCCCCAGAATTGAACTACGGGATGGGCTAGGATTGCCTGTAGCGTAGGTGCTGCACCATGTGATCGATTGAGCACTACAGCGCGACCATTCTCGATAATTCCAGCCAACTGGTTTCCATAGTCATTTGTGGCCGTGCTCAAACCAAAACCGAAGGTGCAGATAAAGAGGCAGCGTTCTGCTGCTGCCGATCTAACTGCCGTCTCGAATGGGATGGGATTTTCAACGAGGATGACTGCGACGGGTGAGTCGGTATTGCCACCAACAACCACATAAGGCGCCCGAGCCGGAAACTGATCTATTGCGATTCCAAATGCCCGAAGGGAACGGGAATCCAACGCGGAAAGCAGCTTCGATGATCCCAGCAAGTATGCGGCACTCACATTGAAATCGCATTGCCCGTACACTTGCGTTTGCTCTTTGCGGAGCCGTACCATCCCAGCAAGCAAGCGTTCCATATCTCCCTTGCAGAATCCGTCCAAGCTGCACCCAATCGACTCCAGTGCAAGCAAATCGTCATTCGGGAGCCCGGATTGTTCCAGTACCGCCTTCCATCCGGTTACGTAGGCCGGAATCACAACCTTGGGCGGGATTACGGTAATAAACGCACTGATGGGCTCTCCGTGCGATCCGGTGCTGTATTCAACCTTGCCATCCGCCCGCAGTGCCAATAAAGCCTTGCGAATTTCAATCGAGTCATGCGATATATGCGTACTGAGTTTTGATAACGCGGTCTTTGTACGAATGCGGTTTGTGCCGTTGCCGCGCACCTTCTTGCATAAACACTCATAGATACTGGCCTCAAGCATTCGGCTGCTCCGGTGAAGTGTTGTTGCGATATGCGCTCTGGAAAAACCCTAGCTTGTTTTCATATCCGTCAATGGACATGAAGCAATGCCGCTTCCCTCCCTTGGTTGCCGAATATTTCTTCCCGACAAGATGGACGGGGAAAATCGCTTTGTTGTTGACGTAGTTCGGATTGTGGATGAGTCCGATCAACTGGAAATTCATGTCGATATCACTCAATCCCTGAAAGGCGTCGTTGATGATTTCATCGCTGCTCAGATTGCTGAACAATCCATCGAAGAACATGATTCGCTGAACTGCACGAAGGGCCGCTTTTTGATCACGGCGATTAAGGTCGCTATTCATCACGGCACGCGTGAGCGCGTAGTCGGCTTGCTTGATGAGCCACATCATCATCAGCGCGGTACGCTGCCCACCAGAAAGACCTCCTTTGTCACCAGTCAACCGCGTTTTCTCTCCACCACGGATGGCCTTGTGCAAGAAATGCACGGATGGATTGGAGAATATCTTCTGATAAACCTGGATATGAATTTGGTCGAGATATTCTTCGTTACGTTGCTTGATATCCTCATTCAATGCAACGGTGCCACGTTCTCGCGCTGCCGCTTCGCGTTCCTGGATTGTGGCGATCAAGGATTCAATAATGCTGCGAATCTTGTCAGCGTCTGCCACATCCGCTTTTACGTAGAAGCGAGCGTTAGGCGACTTCTGCATCACGCGCTCCATAATGGCAAGATTGCTCTCGGCCTGGCGGGCAAAGCGCGTCATATTGTCGATGGTCGCGGCTTTTGATTCCTCCATGGCTTGCTTGAAAACCGCCAACTGGTCTTGATGTTCCTTGATTGAAGCGCTGATTTTTTCCTTTACCTGATGAATCAATCCAAGCTGTTCAATAGTGCGAGCTTCCGATATGCGCTCAATCTCTGGTAGCTGTAAGCCCTTAATTTCTCCATTTCGCGCCTTCTCGCAAAAGTCGGCACGCCGCGCCTGAAATGCTTCGTAGGCCGACGATTTTTGATCTACGCGAGCAAGCAGCGGCTTTGTGTCGATTTCGAGTTCATTGATAATCGATGTCAGATTGGCGATGGCAGTCTTTGCTGCTTCGTTTGTCGAAGCCTGCTTGCCGATGCAAGCACTCTGAATGCGTGCAGCCAATTCGGTGAGTTCTGGATCAATGTCGACTGACAACATCCGGCCCCTGATGTCATCGGAAAAGTCGCTAATCTTGGAATTTTGCGCACGAATTGCCGCAATCAGCTTATGAAGGTCTTCCATGAATGGAATTATGGAATCCCGGCGGCCACGATATTGCACCAGATCATCGTTTAGCTTATTGCGCCTCGCCTCAGCGCTATTACGTTTTCCTTCGGCGTCGGCTATCTGATCCGCCACGCTCCGGGCATCCTCATTGCCGGGAAGTACGAAGCGAGCAGCACGCTCGAAGTCAATGCCATTGGTCCTGTTTCCTGCAACGCTGATTGCCGTATCCAGTGTTTTACCGGTCTTCTCGTTTCGTTGCATGTAGTCAAGACCATCTGTCGCCTGGAAGGCCACGGCCGTCTCCAAATCACGTTTATTGATCTGGAAGGTCTGATTAAGCAGATTCAAGGCATTCGTGGCCTTCTCCACGTTATTGCTCAGTACAGTATTGATTTGGTCGTCAAGCGCGCCAATCTCGGTGGCAATGTTCTCGACTGCTGGTTTGAGTATCGCAATCGCATCGCGCGCCGCAATCAACGCTGGCTTGCCGCCTTCACGCTTGTATTCTTTAGCAGCTTCCAGATATAAGGTGGCTGGCGGTTCGGCCAATACCTGCAATTGTGCGATCCGTTTCTCCTGAGCCTGCTTTGTGCTTTCAAGCTGCGGGATCGTGGAGGCGATAAGCATGTTGTAGGCGTCATCGCCGCCCTTGGCGGTGAAGTCCTTCATCTTTCCAATTGAGTCCACCGCCTGGGGTGATGCACGTAACTCCAATGCTGCCAGCGATGCCAATAATTGTGAGTGATGGGCGCTCGCTTCGGCATGTTTCTCTTTGGATTTGCGCTCGATCGCTTTCGCGGCCTTCAGGGCGGTTTCAATGAGATGGCTCGTAGGTTGAAGTTCACGCAGGCGATTTATAATTTCAATTAGACGGCTGGCAAGCTGATCAGATTCCGTCGTCAAGCCCTCACGCTCTTCCGCAATTAACTCCGGATTCAACAAAACCTCGACTTGGCGAGTGCGGCGACCAACAAGATAGGAATGTACTAGCTTCCCGGATGTCTGATACTCGTTCCGCTCAATGAACTGGAGTAACGGTGCATTCAGAAATACCGGCACGGTCAAGTTGGCACGTTCTAGGATTTCAGTTGCAGTGTCTGCCTCTTCAAGCGAGTCGATAACCGGCGCAGAGAGGGCTGACGAAAACAGCGTCAGCAGACTTTCAAGCTTATCCCCTGTCGCCATTTCCTTGATGAGTTCGTTTAGCCGGGTATAGCGAACGTGCCCGGCCTTCAAGGCGGCCAATGCATCTGCATAAACGCGATTGTCGGCTATCGAATCCGTTTCCAGTTCAGCTAGTTCGCGCTTAATTTCGGATGCCCGGCGCTGGTTTTCTTGCCGTTCTGCCCCGAGTTGCTGCCGCTCATGCTCAGCTTCCTCAAGCCATTCTGCCGGTAGCTTCGTTGGATGCGCTTCTTTGAATAGAGCCAGTGCCTCGACCAACGGTTGATGATCCGTGAGTATTTCATTCTCGACGCGGATTTTTTCGTTGTGATCTCGAAGCTCTTTGTTTGGGTTAAGGACAGCCGGATCGGCATCGCCAAAGATTTCTCGGAAGGTTTTAACCGCGGGCCTTAGCGCCTCAAGGCTTTGCTTATCAAGCTCGGCCCTTTGTAGGGCGCCTGCCGTCTCACGAAGAGCCGCATTGGCGTCCTTGAGGTCTGTATGCGGCACAAGAACTTCGGGGTCGACATCCCCATACATTTCGATGAACAGCGGTACCTTGCTGGATAGTTCTTCGAGACGATTACTCCGTTTCTCCAATATCGATAGTTCTGCGCTCTTGGTTTTGTGCATTGCATCTAGGTCAGACCGGCGGGCACGCGCATTCTTTAATGCAGTATCCGCCATGTTGCGCTCTTCCTTTGCCCTCTCGAAATTGGCCGTGAGCGTATCCAGAACCTCTTGCAGCGGGATACCCATGTTTTGTTCGTTCAGATCACACCACGTCTTATAGTGCGCCGTCAGTTCAACAACTTTCTTGTGGTGACGGTCTAAGTCGTCCCGTGCTTCCTTCAATTGATCCTCCGCCCACTTTCTGGCAGCCAGCGGATCATTGATGTGCTCTGGCAGAAAATCGCCTGCACGCGCCTTGAATGTTTCATAGGCGGTCTGGTTTTCCTGTGCATCAGTACGCTTGCGCAGAAGCAACTCAACCTGATTCGACCAGTGCTCCTTGTCGGCTTCTGCGGTAGTGAGAGCTAATTCCGCCATATCGATAGATTTTTGAAGGTGGCGGCGCTCACGGCGATAAGGATTCGTGTCAATCTCATCAATGGCGATGCCAAAGGCGCGCGTCAGGATGTCGTCCAGGCCATCGGTGTGAGCGCCCGATAGGTTGCTCACGGCAGCGGCAGCTTTTATGGCACCTGACAGGTCATAGTAATTAACACTCGAACGCCTCCCACCCCTTCCGGACTTTTTGACATCTCCTTTATATTCAACATCTTGCGAACCATGAGAGGGATTGCTAAGCTTCACAACAACGATGGAAGACTCTTTGACATCTTCTGATAAATCAATTGGTTGCGATATTGATGACCAATGGTCAACACCTTTTTCATTTAACTTGAAGGTTTCAACACCGCAAAGCTTCGCAAGGCCGGTATCAGTTATCAGCACGCCTTCTCGCTGAGTAATAACCATGCTCGACAGGGCTTGCAGGAGCTTCTTACTGCCTGAATACGCTTCCAGTGCAGCGACATTTGGCATGCCTGGCAGCTTGTTACGCACTAGGGCATCAATCATCGCTCCATCCCGAGCGACATTATTGAGTTCTGCGATATACGCCCTTTCTGCTGCTATCACGTCCTTTGCCTTCATCTCGACAGGCTCGAACTTGACCAGCGCAGCACTGGCGGCATCCAGTTCGCGCTGTCTCGTTGAGATATCCAGCAAACGATCAACCGACATCCGCAAATGAGTCAGTAGCGTCGTCTCGAAACGCTTATCTCCTTCACCGGCTTCCGTGCCCAGCGGATCACTCAGAAGCTCCGGCGCCACGATCTGCCTGAAGAAGTTCACATCGTAACCGTCGCCATTTTTGTTATTGACCTTATTGAAGACTGCCGAGTAATCGCCGGCACCATCCAGTTGGAATTGAGCGTTCTGCTTCAAGACTTCGGTATCACAGAAGAATTTAATCTCCTGCTCCCAATCTCGGGCGCTACCCCACACATTCCAAACTTTGTATTTATCTCTCTCCAGACGCTTGACTGATGCCATGAACGCGACGTTCTCAATAAGCGTCAAGGTCGTGCCATCTTTCTGGAAGCACGGCGCATCCTCCAGTACCCCTTGATAGCGGTAGAAAATGGGGTCTTTCCCACGCGACCAGACCAACCCTACTACATAGGGAGTGCCTACTGCATCCTGTTGGTCGATGACGATCAATTGCTGCTGGGCGGGATTATCGTCAAGCGGACGCTCGGTAAATTCAATCCGAACGTGTGACCAGGAGCTCTCGCCAGGTGATACGCGGCCTTGCGTTTTTTCTTTCAGGCCGCTGTTGCGCGTAAGCAGAAACAAACAGGCTTCGGTCAAGCTGGTTTTTCCTCCGCCATTTGGTATCTGAATAGCAGTGGAGCTACCGAACCCATTTACTCCGGCCAACCGAAGCGTTTCGCCGCGATAAAAGGGGATCCATGTCTTGCCAGGCTCATAACCGTCACCCAAGAAATTGGCGACTTCGATTCTAGTGATTGCGGCCATTACTGCTGTCCTCCAGGGTTACTTCACGGGTAAGGACTGCGGTTGCCCCATCAAACGGCGCAGTGGTTGCTAGGAATGGTTCAAGTTGCCGGTCGTAATTTAACTTAACCTCAAAGGCAAACAAAAGAGTCGGGCGGTACAGATCGCTGCCAATGCTTTCAATCAGACGCGCATCCATCATCAGATCAAGGAAGTTGTTACAGAACTGGGCGACCGTTCCCTCTTTGAACGAGGTAAGCGAAGTATGGATGGTGGGTGTGGTTAGCGTGGCAGGATCTATCTTGCGCACATCTTCATTCAGGTAGTCGCGCATCGCATCAACCAATACTGCTTTTGTGAAGCTCTTTTCGACCCAATCTTGCAACTCCCCTGGGCTGCATCCTCGACGGGTGTAGATGATGTCCATGAGGATGAACCAGATATGCGTGAACCATATCTTAGCGTCGCGCTCAGATACATCAGAACCGCCCGCCTGTTGCATTCTCGCGATCATTCGCTCAGTGCCGAAAAACGGCGGGTTTGTGTCTGGCTTGCGGGCTAGTACAAATGAAACAGCCCCTGCTGGCAACCCCTTCACATCGTCACTAAAGGACTTGAGCATCAATCCTTGCCCGTCCAGAAGTTCATCGAGCAGAGCTCGCATGTGGGCATCGGCATCTCGCAACATAATTGCAATATCGCGCTCTTCGCGACTAACGTTGCGCCGCATCGATTTGCTTTCGGCTATGCGATTACGCAACAGGTAGGCGTGTACACGCCCCATATCAGTATTATTCATACCGCATCCTCTTTGAGAACGAGTTCAACATCGGTGAAAAGGTAATCATCCAGGCCAAGCTGAGTACGATGCAGTCCATGCTCGATCCGTATTTCAATTGTTCCGTCAAGGGGAAGCGCCTCTGGCATGACAAACACGCCGACTAGATCGCCGATCAACACGTCGTTATCGACTACAAACAAACCGTCCGCGATTGCCGATGACAAACTCAATGGCCCCGCCTGCAACCGGGCCGCGATCTCTTTGCCACGGGCGTCAAGGAAGCGAAGCTTGCCTATGTCCGAAGCGGCCTCGATAAGTTCATCTGCGAATACTGGTGCGCTGGCTTGCGGTGACACCTCGCGGATCGACACCGCAGCAAGCCCATCGAATACGGAATGAAAAGGCGTTTCCAGCTTGCATGCGCCCCATTGCCGGAAGAAGTGTTCTTCCGCCCATAGCGAGAATGGGTTGCGCACTAATTGCACCGCGAAATCCCTAAATGAAGGAGGGGCCACGGCGTTTCGCCGCTCCCGCATCGCAATCTGAACAAGGTCAGTCAGAAGGCGATTAAAAGTCGTCAGCACCTGACGGATGCGCAGAACCTCGTTGTGCAGTTTGTTAAAAGTCAGCGATGATTTATTGTTGTCGTCATCCAGCCATGCTTCGAGCCGTTCCCTAAACGCTGTACTGTCCAAGCGCTCCTCTGTACGGCTCACTATCTGGATAGTATCGGCAATAATGTTCTTCCATTGCTCGAAGTTCTTGATGTAGGAATTGACCGCATCAACTCGGCCGATTCGTTCTATCGCCGCGTGAATATTCAATATTTCTGCGCGTAGTTGACTTACGATCTCATCTGCGAAGTTTGGTATCTCCTGGAAGTCATGCCCCTCAACTGCATGGAGCAAGTTATAGGCGTCCCCACGAACATAGGTGGCATTTCTTGCGGCGTTCGCCAATCCAGGAATACCGCGTCCGGTCGGCGACAGCCGGTACTCATCGGCATAGTCGATCTTCTCAATCAGCGCAGTTTTTCGTTTTTCCGAATGCCGCTCTGCTGAGCAATTGTCTCGTGAGATGTAAAAAAGCTCAGTGGGTCTGCGCATAACGCCCAGCACATAAGCAACATCGTTCTCATCAACGTCTGGCCTAGTGGCTCGGACGTGGCCGAGAATCATCGAGAATGGCAGATATTCTTGGTATACCGCATCGTCATGTTGCTTGAGCCGTTCTATTACAAGCCAAGCGATGTCCAGATAAATGCCATCAGATCGCCCGGGACGTTTCTCCCGAGAGAAGCTATCAGCTTCTCCGTACCCACGATTGGAGTCATGGAGGTCAAGTAGCCGAACGGCAGAAGCGAGCAGTGCAATGTAGTTCATAGATTGTGGGTGTGGCGAATTCGTACCCTGTTCGGCTAAGTTAGCAGTGCATCTTAATATGTCGCATAACACGACCTATCGACTAACATAACAGATCATGTTAGCCTTGACAATAACCCTACCAACTTGTTCTAACGCAACCGCATGCCGAAAGTTACTGCCAAGACTGCGCCCGCCGATCTGCCCTTCACCGTCCGTCAACGGATGGAGCAAATCGAGCGCTGTCTTTTCTGGAAGGGCGAGTTACAACGAGCCGACATCGTAGATACCTTCGGGGTGAATCCGGCCCAGGCGGCAGCTGATTTCAGCGCCTACATGGCCCTAGCGCCAGGCAACATGGACTACAACAAGTCGCGCAAGCGCTATCTACCGCTTCCCAGCTTTACGCCGAAATTCATCCATCCCACCTCACTCGATGGATTTATGAATATAACCTCACCGGTCATCGAGGTAGAGTCGTGGCCTTTGCCTGCGCGCGTGGCTTCTTCAGAGACGTTACAGGCAGTCGTCAGTGCAATCCGACAACGCGAGGCACTGGAAGTACGATACCAGTCCATGACTGACCCGAAACAGTCCTGGCGCTGGCTGTCGCCGCACGCCTTCGCGTCGGACGGCGAACGCTGGCACGTTCGGGCGTTCTGCCACAAGAGAGAGGAGTTCCGTGATTTCGTGCTCGGGCGTATCGTAGGTACCCGACACTGCCGCCCAAGTGACGCAGCGCCGGAGCACGACGTTGACTGGCATACATTCGTTCAGGTTGTCCTCGCTCCAAATCCGAAGTTGTCAGAGGATCAACAGACCGCAATCGCAGCGGAATACCTCATGCCGCGAAACCGGCAGTTGAAGCTGAACCTGCGGAAGTCGATGCTCTTTTATCTCAAGGCCCGCTTCATGCCGGAACCGGCCACAGTGGCTGCTGCGCACCAGTTGATCGTGTCTGAGGTCAGGTAGATGAAGAATCGCCAATTCGAGTTGCAGCATCTCTGCGGACATCCGACTCTGAGTGTCAGTCGCATCCACTTATAGTTTTAATACGACAGGTGGAAGAATGAATATTTGGGATGGTGAAATCTGGGAGGAGTTTTTTAAAGCGCCATCAAAGATGATTGATTGCGGCTCGCTGTACGGCCCTGTCGATAGCTTCAAGCTGGAGCGTGACAAGGAGACCCACCAGTTAATCTTGAAGACAAAGTCATCGCTTGACTCAAAGCGACCGGCCGATTACCAGGCCCCAATAGCTGGCACTGTACGGACGAGTGTTGATACGGCCACGATCGAGTTGATTAGTGGGCTGACGGTACATTTGAGGGGCGTTCGCTCATATAGTGAACGGACTCACACCAACGCGAGCGGTGAAGGTTTTAAAGAAGAGACTTCATCAATTCATTCGATAGAAGCGTTTAAGGATGGCAAAACAATCTCCTGTGCCATCGAGTGGGTAGGTAACGTCGATACATCTACGTACCACTATCCTGATTGGACGTCGGGTGACGAGGTAGTCACTAGCACTAGAACGTTTGGCAGGTCGTCAAATATCTTCTTTAAACAGCAAACTGACAGTAAAGAATACTACGGCTCGTCATGCCTTCGACTTGAAGTTGGGGGCTGTGAATTGTTTTTAGCGCTGAATCGGGACTTTAAGGACGATGCCATCCCCGGTTCCGGGTTCATCCTTTATAAGGGTTTCCCGGACAAAGAAGTTCGCGACAAAATTCGGGATTGCTTGTCCTTTGCGCTCGGTAGGCCGCTTGTGTATTTGGGATACACGTTACTGACTGAGGATTCGGATTTTGTGGGATTTCAGGCGGTAGGGGCGCATAGCGTTGACGGAAAGCTGTATGCAATTCATACCTGCCCTCCGGCTCCAGTTAGCAAATCTTCATTCAACTTCATAGAGCAAGACGTTATTTCGAATACCGTCAATAAATTGTTTGCTAGCTATGAGGACTTAAACTTTCTGCATGTGAGCTGGATCTATTGGCACGCTCTATGTGCTCCGATTCATACACGCGCTGCTCAGCTTGGCGCTGGCATAGAGGCGCTGCAAAATGCTTTTAGGAAGTTAAACAGAAATGGCTACAGCACCACTTTGCTGGAAAGTAAGGACGCCAAATATTTACGCGAGAGTTTCTTGACGTTGGTGGATGCGATGAATATAGATCCCGACATCAAGAAGGCCCTGGAGAATAAGGCAAACGGCCTGAACGACGTTTCTCAGAACATGCTGAATGACCGCTTTTTCAGTTTTTTGTCATTGGAACTGGGTGAGGATGAAAAACGTGCCTGGCGGAGGCGTAACGAAGCAGCTCATGGGACGATAGTGGAAGCGGAAGATTACCCGGCTCTTATCCGTGAAAACCGACTGCTGCTTACGATTTTTCACCGGATCGTGCTGAGCTTAAGCGAGGCACATGACGAGTATATTGATTACTACACCAATGGATTCCCTATCCGAAAGCTGCCAGAACCAGCTGGCGGACCAGGTACCCGTTTCACCGCGCTTTAAGAATGACAGAATTCTATGAAGGTGGCGGTTCCCAATGCACACCGCCTTGTGTTGCATTACCCGATCATCTTACATCCAACCCATTAAAAGCAGCTTGGTTGGGTTCCCTGTTTGCAAGCCCTTTACACGCTTGAGGGGCTTTGTGCTTTTCTCGATTTTGATCTGATGTCTATCGGGATCGAGAATAAAGAGACCATCACGGTTGGTGCACACAAGGTGCTTGGTGCAGCGCTTATGGTGAATTGGAAGCGCTGATGCGCAATGGAAGCGATCTGGAAGTTATCGCGGCAATGACTGGACTCGACGAAAAGCCGACCGGCTACGTCAATCTCCCCCTTATGCTGGTTTCAACCATCTATTCGGAGAGGTCGAGGTGCTCAATGGTGACGCGCGGCCGAGGCCAGCGTGCCCGTAGCGCATACAGCTCGTCGACATCGCACGGGGTTTTCTCATTCCACGTTGGCTCATTCCCAGGCCTGCTTGAACAACACAGTGCGAGTGCCTCTTCAAAGCAGAAAGCCCTTCTTGTAGGGCTTTCTGGATTTTTGGGCAACAGCTACCACATAGCGTTTACACGCAGTCACTTCAATCGCCCCTTCCTACAGGGAAGGGGTCGGGGGATAGGCCAACACTCAAGCGAATTATCAGGTGATGGCTCCGGCCCTCACCTGATAATTCCGCCGCCGAGGCATACCCGAGACTCGTACAGCACCACGCTCTGACCCGGTGTCACGGCCCATTGCGGCGCGGCGAAAACCACTTCGCAATTTTCGTGATCCACCCGTTCCACCTCGCAAGGGGCATCGGGCTGACGATAGCGAGTTTTTGCGGCATAGACCCAGTGAGTGTGGGGTGCTTCCCCGGAAACCCAGGATTGGTCGATGGCCGTCAGGCGCTCCTGCAGCAGGGCCGGATGATCATGGCCCTGCACCACATAGAGCACGTTCTTCTCCATATCCTTCTTCGCCACATACCAAGGCAGCTCCGGCGCACCCTTGACGCCGCCGATGCCGAGGCCGTCCCGCTGGCCCAGGGTGTGATACATCAGACCCTGATGCTGACCCATGGCCTTGTCCGTATCCAGATTGCGGATCTCGCCGGGTTGGGTCGGCAGGTAACGCTGGAGAAATTCACGGAAGGGGCGCTCACCAATGAAGCAGATGCCGGTGGAGTCCTTCTTGGCGTGGTTCGCCAAGCCTGCATCGGCGGCCATCTTGCGTACATCACGCTTGTACAGGTCAGCGAGGGGGAACAATGCTTTCGACAGTTGGGCCTGATTCAGGCGGTAAAGAAAGTAGCTCTGGTCCTTGCTGCCGTCCTCGGCCTTGAGCAATTGGTACTTGCCCTCAAATTCCCGCACGCCGGCGTAGTGGCCGGTGGCAATCCGGTCCGCGCCCAAACGCAGGGCGTGGTCGAGAAAAGCCTTGAACTTGATCTCGGCATTGCACAGCACATCGGGATTGGGTGTGCGGCCCGCTTGGTATTCCCGCAGGAATTCGGCGAAGACCCTTTCCTTGTATTCGGCAGAGAAATTCACCGCTTCGATGTCGATGCCTATCGTATCGGCAGCAGAGACAGCATCGATCAAATCCTGGCGGGATGAACAGTATTCGTCATCGTCATCGTCCTCCCAGTTCTTCATGAACAGGCCGATTACCTTGTAGCCCTGCTGCTTGAGCAATAGTGCTGCCACGGAAGAATCCACACCGCCGGACATGCCGACAACCACTGTACCTTTAGACATCGGGACCGTCCCCATCCATCCAGTTTTGCAAAGGCATGACTAATGCCGGTTTGCCGTTATCCACATACCAACTGTCCACCACGTAGTGGGGGGCATCCTGGCTAAGCTCTTCGATTTCCACCGCATTGTGTTCCATCACCAGATGCCGGATGCGATGAACCCGGCCCAGCAGGCGGTGGAAGCGCAGCATGTGCCGATTTTCCAGCAGTTGCAGGAAACGCTCCGTCGTCAGGGAGTGGTCGATGCAATCCATGGTGCCCGGTTCGCCTTCATCGGCAAAGTTGCCGCCCTTATCGGCATGGATTGGGGTCTGCTCCCCGGCCCAGCTATAGAGACTGCCCACCGCCAGGGCAAGCAGCCCCCGTTCTTGATCCGGGCTTGCCGCGAGGGCCAGACTGTCGCGCAACAGGGACAGGCGGGTTTCGGAAAACACCGCCACCGCCTGATTGGCACAGCCGTAGTTGAAGCAAACATCTACCGCCTCATCGCCCCAGGCCAGACCGACACAGGCAAGCAACAGGGTGCCGAGAATGCACTTCAGGAAGGTCATCAATCGTAGTGGCGAATCAGTTCGAGCGGGTAACGCTGCCCCGCCATGTGGTCCTGAACGCACTGCCAAATGAGGGGGCTGCGATGACGGGCCTGACTGGCCTCGATTTCCGCCGGGGTCAGCCAGACCGCCCGCAGAATGCCGGTATCCAGCGCCCGACCATCTTCATGGTCGCCCAGGGTGCCGCTGAAGGCAAAGCGCAAATAGGTGATGTCGCCCTGGGGCCGGGGCCATTGGTAGATGCCCACCAGGGCTGTCGGCGTGAAGTGCCAAGCGGTCTCCTCCAGGGCCTCGCGGCTGGCGGCGGTAACCAGGGATTCCCCCTGATCCAGATGACCGGCGGGCTGATTGAAGCGCAGCCCGTCCTCGGTTTCCTCTTCTACCAGCAGGTAACGGCCTTCCCGTTCGATAACGGCGGCCACGGTGACATTGGGTTTCCAGATTCTTTCCATGGCCCCATTTTACCTGCTCCGCCCAAGGCCCTTGGCAAAGCCCTGCTCAACACTCTTCTATGGCCCTCAATCCGGTAAAATCATCTCTTTGGTCGTCTCCGGGACGACTTAACCACCTAGTTGGAGATACCCCAATGTCCATGGCCGACCGCGACGGCTTCATCTGGCAGGACGGCAAGCTCGTCCCCTGGCGTGAAGCAACCACCCACGTTCTGACCCACTCCCTGCATTACGGGCTGTCGGTATTCGAAGGGGTTCGCGCTTATAAGACCGACACCGGTACGGCCATCTTCCGCCTCAAGGAACACACCGACCGCTGGTGCAATTCGGCCCACATCTACATGATGAAAATGCCCTTCAGCAAAGAAGTGCTGATGGAAGCCCAGAAGGAAGTAGTGCGCGCGAACAAGCTGGAATCCTGTTACCTGCGCCCCATCGCCTTCTACGGCTCCGAAAAGATGGGCATTTCCACCCGTGGCGCCACGGTGCACGTGGCCATCGCTGCCTGGCCCTGGGGCGCTTATCTGGGTGAAGATGGTCTGGAAAAGGGTATCCGCGTCAAGACATCGAGCTACGCCCGGGCCCAGGTCAACTCCATCCTGCCCCGTGCCAAGCTAGGCGCCACCTACGCCAACTCCATCCTGGCCAATCTGGAAGCCACCCAGGACGGTTACGACGAAGCGCTGCTGCTGGACGTGGACGGCTATGTAGCCGAAGGCGCTGGCGAGAACCTGTTCATCGTCAAGGACGGCGTGATCTACGAACCCGAGATGGGCTCCGCCCTGACCGGCATCACCCGCGCCTCCATCATCGCCCTGGCCAAGGATCTCGGCCTCGAAGTGAAGAGCCGCCGCCTGACCCGGGACGATATCTATATTGCTGACGAAGCCTTCTTCTCCGGCACTGCCGCCGAAGTGACGCCCATTCGCGAGCTGGACAACCGCAAGATCGGCGAAGGCAAGCGCGGCCCCATCACCCAAAAAATCCAGAGCCTGTTCTTCGACGTGGTTGGCGGCAAAGTGCCGGCCCACGCCGACTGGCTTTCCTACATCTGAGCCTGAGGATTCCCGCCATGACCGCAGCCCGCAAAGAAGAGCAAGCCCCCCGCGACGACAGCTTCCGCGAAGTGAACGTCACCGCCCACGACCTGCCCCTGCATTGCCCGCAACCCGGCTCGCCGCTGTGGGCACGGCATCCCCGCGTGTTTCTGGATGTGCTGAAGAACGAAGAAGGCAAGGCTGTGTGTCCTTACTGCGGCACCACCTACACCTTCACCGGCGAGCGGCCCAAGGGTCATCACTAAGTCGATTGAACGGTTGGTACGTCGGGCGGGATTTATCCCGCCCGATTTTTATGCCCCGCTTGTTTGGTCGCTTGTTTGGTCGTTAGTCCGCTCAATAGCTGGCTCATTGCCGGCTCATTCCTGATGCCCATGAAAATACTTGTGGTCGCCCCCTCCTGGATCGGCGACACGCTGCTGGCGCAACCGCTACTGATGCGGCTTGCCGAACGGGGAGCCGTCATCGACGTGCTGGCCCCGGGCTGGAGTGCTCCTTTATTTGCCCGCATGGCGGAGGTAAACAAGGTCATCAGCAGCCCCTTCGGTCACGGTGATTTTGCTTTTTTCGCCCGCCGGGCCCTGGGTAAAAGTCTGGCGGCGGAAGGCTACGACGAAGCCGTCGTCCTGCCCAACTCCTGGAAGTCGGCCCTGGTGCCCTTCTTTGCCGGCATTCCCTTACGCACCGGCTACCAAGGCGAATCCCGCTACGGCCTGCTCAACAAACGGCACCGTCTCGACAAAGCCGCCCTGCCGCAATTGGCCGAGCGCTACGCCGCCCTGGCCCAGGCCATCGATGCTCCTCTGCAACGCCCCCTGCCCCAACCCCGCTTGTTGTCCAGTCTTGAGCAGCAGCAGGCAAGCCGCCGCGTCCTGGACTTGCCCCTGGAAGCCAAGCCCTACATCTTCTGCCCCGGTGCCGAGTACGGCCCGGCCAAGCGCTGGCCCAGCCGTCACTTTGCCGAATTGGCCCGCCGCGTGGCATCACCCCAGTCACCGGTCTGGCTGCTGGGTTCTGCCAAGGATGTGCCCACGGGCGACGATATCGTTGGCCTCGCCGCCATGGATAACGTGGTCAATCTTTGCGGCAAAACTGGTCTCGATCAGGCCATCGACCTGCTAGCTTCGGCCCGTTGGGTGGTCAGTAACGACTCGGGGTTGATGCATGTGGCTGCCGCCCTGGCCCGGCCCCTGATCGCCCTCTATGGTTCTTCCAGCCCCACATACACCCCGCCCCTGTCCAGTCATGCGAAAATTCTCAGCCTGAGGCTGGATTGCAGCCCTTGTTTCAAGCGGGAATGTCCTTTGGGGCACCTCCACTGTCTTGAGCATCTGAGCCCGGACCAAGTGATTGCCGCCATGAGTGCATGACCATGCCTGCCAACAAAACCTTTTTCGCCACCCCCCAGGATGCCGAGGCGGCTTTCTACGAAGCCATCGAACGGGCCGATCTGGAATCCCTGATGGCGGTCTGGTGCGACGAAGAAGAAGTGGTCTACGTCTCCCCCGGCGGCCCCCGCATTTCTGGCTACGCCAGCGTGCGCGAAGCCTGGCAGGCAGTTTTTGAAGGCGGCGCCCGGCTGCATTTCCGTATCCACACCCTGAGCGCGGTGGTCAATCCCTTCACCGCCATCCACAGCGTGGTAGAAACCATCACGATCGAAGGTCAGGAAGACAACCTGACACCGGTGGTCGCCACCAATATTTTCCTCAAAGGCCCTTTGGGCTGGCGGCTGGTGCTGCACCATGCCTCACCATCGCCCCCCGAGTCCGCCACCTACGCCCAAATCCTGCACTAATCCTCTACCGGAGTTGCCATGACACTGCCCGCCCCCGAAATTTTCAAGGCCTACGATATTCGCGGCATCGTCGGCAAAACCCTGACCACCGGCTCGGTACGGGCCATCGGTCGTGCTCTGGGTTCAGAGGCCGTCGCCCAAGGGCTGAAAATCATTGCCATCGGCCGTGACGGCCGCCTCTCCGGCCCCAGCCTGTCAGCGGCCCTGGCAGAAGGCATTCTCAGTTGCGGTGTAGATGTGGTGGATATCGGCTGTGTACCGACCCCGGTCACCTATTTCGCCGCCCACCATCTGGGCGTAGACGGTTGCGTCTCAGTCACCGGCAGCCACAACCCGCCGGACTACAACGGCTTGAAGATGGTGCTCGGCGGCCAGACCCTTTACGGCGAGCTGATTCAGGATCTGCGCAAACGCATCGAAAAAGGCGACTTCGCCACGGGCAAGGGCAAGCTGAGCAAGGCCGATGTGAAAGAAGCCTACCTGGAGCGCATCGTCTCCGACGTGAAGTTGGCGCGGCCCATGAAGATTGTGATCGACAGCGGCAACGGCGTGGCCGGTGCCTTCGGCCCGGAACTGTTCCGCCGCATGGGCTGCGAAGTGACCGAACTCTTCTGCGAAGTGGACGGCACCTTCCCCAACCATCATCCCGATCCGTCCAAACCAGAAAATCTGAAGGATGTCATTGCCGCCCTTAAGACCAGCGATGCCGAACTGGGCTTGGCCTTCGACGGCGACGGCGATCGCCTCGGCGTGGTGACCAAGGACGGCGAGATCATTTTCCCTGACCGTCAGTTGATGCTGTTCGCCGCCGACGTGCTGAGCCGCAATCCCGGCGCCCAGATCATCTACGACGTGAAGTGCTCGCGCTGGGTGGCCGAGTCCGTCAAGTTCCAGGGCGGCAAACCCCTGATGTGGAACACCGGCCACGCCCTGATCAAGACCAAGCTCAAGGAAACCGGTGCCCCCTTGGCCGGCGAAATGAGCGGCCATATTTTCTTCAAGGACCGCTGGTACGGCTTCGATGACGGCCTTTACGCCGGTGCCCGCCTGCTGGAAATCATCTCCCGCTGGACCGATGCCAACTGGCCCCTGAAGCACCTGCCCAATGCTCTGTCCACCCCGGAACTCAACATCAAAATGGCGGAAGGTGAACCCCACGCCCTGGTGGAA
Organism: Rhodocyclaceae bacterium; assembly: GCA_036504515.1. Taxonomy (GTDB): domain Bacteria; phylum Pseudomonadota; class Gammaproteobacteria; order Burkholderiales; family Rhodocyclaceae; genus AWTP1-18. Next base: position 156,755 of record DASXVA010000004.1, on the reverse strand, counting down.
AAACTGCAACAATCCGGCAAGTTCCCTACGGCGAAGGAACTCATCACCATCGATGGCGTCCGTGCCGAATACGCCGACGGCTTTGGCCTGGCCCGGGCCTCCAACACGACCCCCGTGCTGGTGCTACGATTCGAGGCCGACAATGAAACTGCCCTTACGCGGATCCAGGCTGAATTCAAAGCAGCCCTGCAAACGGCCTGGCCCGGTCTGGAAATCAAATACTCATGAACGACTCCGATAGCAGCGATGAGATTTTCCTTGGTCGACAACCCATCCTCGACCGGGATCATGAACTCGTCGCCTATGAATTGTTGTTTCGCAACGGCCTGAAGAATGCTGCCGAGGTGGAAGACAATCTGGTGGCCAGCGCCAACGTCATCAGCCACGCCTTTGCCGATCTGGGCGTGGAACAGGCCCTGGGCCCCTACAAGGGCTTCCTTAATTGTGACGAAGCCCTGCTGCTATCCGACATCCTCGAAATCCTGCCCTCCGACAAAATTGTGCTGGAGGTGCTGGAAACCGTCGAAATCACGCCCATCATCCTGGAGCGTTGCAAGGAACTGAAAGCCCGGGGCTTCACCCTGGCCCTGGATGATTTCATCAACGACGTCGAGAAATACAAAACCCTGCTGGAGCTGGTGGACATCGTCAAGGTGGAGATTCTTCCCTTCGACCCGGAAGCCCTGAAAGTCACCACAGAAAAACTCAAGCATTGGCCCCTGCGCCTGCTGGCAGAAAAAGTCGATGCCCGGGACCAGGCCGACTACTGTCACCAGATCGGCTACGACCTGTTTCAGGGCTACTACTTTGCTCGCCCGGCAATCATGGCCGGCCGCAAATTGGGCCATTCCCAGCTAGCCTTGATGCGGCTCATGGGTCTGGTGCTGGAAGATGCGGAAACCGGCCAACTGGAAACCGTGTTCAAACAGGAGCCCGGCCTTTCGGTCAACCTGATGCGGCTCACCAACTCCGTGGCTACCGGCTGCCGGGTGCGCGTCACCTCCCTGCGCCATGCCATTACCGTGTTAGGTCGCCGCCAGTTGCAACGCTGGCTGCAACTGCTGCTGTATACCAATCCCTCCGGCAAGGGCGGCTCCAGTCCGCTGATGATGCTGGCCGCCACCCGGGGTCGGCTGATGGAACTGCTGGCCGCCCGCCTCGACAGCAAGGGCGAGTTTGCCGACCAGGGCTTCATGACCGGTATCGTTTCCCTGATGCCCGCCCTGATGGGCACTCCCATGGATGAAATCCTCAAGGGCATCAACCTTGCCCCGGCTATGCAAAAAGCCCTGGAAACCGGCGAAGGTCGCCTGGGCGCCCTGCTCACCCTGACCCAGGCTCTGGAGTCCGGCGATGGCGCCAGTTGCCACGAGCAACTGCTCAAACTGCCGGGCCTGACCCACACCATCGTCAACGCTCACCTCACCGAGGCCCTGTGCTGGGCCAACAGCATCAATCAGGAACAAGAATAAACATGTCTTTCATTGCCTCACTGAATACCGCCTGGCAACAACGCAACAGTCTGCTCTGCGTCGGCCTTGATCCTGACCCGGCCAAATTCCCCGCCCACCTGCAGGGCAAACCCGACGCCATTTTCGAGTTCTGCACCAGCATCGTCGATGCCACGGCCGACCTGGTCTGCTGCTTCAAGCCCCAGATTGCCTACTTCGCCGCCCGCCGTGCCGAAGACCAACTGGAAGACCTGATCGCCCACATTCATGCCAAGCATCCGGGCGTTCCCGTCATCCTTGATGCCAAGCGCGGCGATATCGGCAGCACCGCCGAGCAGTACGCAATAGAGGCTTTTGAGCGCTACCGGGCCGATGCTGTCACCCTCAGCCCCTACATGGGCAGGGATTCGGTGGAACCCTGGCTGTCCTATAAGGACAAGGGTGTGATCCTGCTCTGCCGCACTTCCAATCCCGGCGGCAGCGATCTGCAATTCCTGGATATCGGTGGTGAAAAATTGTTTGAGCGCGTCGCCCGCTTGGCGGCCACCGAATGGAACAACAACGGCCAGATTGGCCTTGTGGTGGGCGCCACCTTCCCGTCCGAAATCGCCCGGGTACGGGCCATCACCGGCGACATGCCCCTACTGGTGCCCGGCATCGGCGCCCAGGGCGGCGACATCGAAGCGACAGTCAAGGCTGGCCGTACCGCGGGCGGAACCGGATTGATGATCAACTCTTCCCGGGCCATTCTTTACGCCGGCAAGGATGAGGATTACGCCGAAGCCTCCCGCAAGGTTGCCCTGGAAACCCGGGACGCTATCAACCGCTACCGCTAAGCCCGCTACTGCAAGTGCTGCTTGATACCAAGACCACCCTCGCTTATTACGTACTGACCAGTCTGACTCTGGCGGTACTCTTGATGGTAGCTTTCCGCGGGCGATTCACGCCGGCCCTCAAGCTCTGGCTGGCCAGCCTTCTCTCCCAGGCCGTCGGTTGGTTCTTCATTTCCTTGCAGGACTATCCCTTCCCCGTACTGACCACCGTACTGGGGCCGACACTGGTCAGCGTTGCCTACGGCTTCCTCATTCATGCCCTGACCGTGTTCTATGACAGCCCGCCGCGGCGCTATTGGCCCTATTGGCCGATTCCCTTTGCTCTGGCGATTGTGCTGCTGTTCCATGACAATCAGCCATTGCGGCAGATGGCCATAAATTTTTGCTACACGGTGCAGGTTTCCTCCGGTGCTGTCTTCCTGATCAGTCGCAAAGACCCTCAAAGGGGCCTGCGCTGGCTAATGGCGACCAGTGCACTGATGGCCGCCGTATTGCTGTTTATCCGCATTCTCTATGTCATCAGCAATCACGGCGACATTCCTCTCATCCTCCAGTCCAGTCCGATCCAGTCGCTGACCTTCAGCGTAGGTTTTGTCCTGCGCCTGATTTTTACCTGCGGCTTCCTGCTACTGATCGAAGCCCATCGTTACGACGAATTGACCTGGCTGGCCGCCAGAGATTCCCTCACCGGCGTTTATAACCGGCGCACCTTCATGACCCTGGCGGAAGCGGAATTGGGCCGAAGCGAACGCCATCATCTTCCCCTTGCCCTGCTGCTGATCGACCTGGACAACTTCAAACAGGTAAACGATACCTGCGGCCACCAGGCTGGCGATCAGGTACTGCAGCAGCTGCGCAGCATCGCCGAAACCTGTATGCGCAGCCACGACTTTCTTGGTCGTTACGGTGGTGAAGAATTCTGTGTACTCACCCCAGAAACCGACACCGTAGGCGCCCTTACCCTGGCAGAGCGACTGCGCCAGGGACTGGCGGAACACAGCATTCTTCTCGCTGACGGACAGTCCATCAGGGTGACTGCCAGTATTGGAGTAGCCTGCCGGGGCGGGAACGAAACCACGAGTCTGGACCTGCTGCTATCCCAAGCTGATAGGGCCCTCTACCAAGCCAAGAACCAGGGACGCGATCAGGTCGCACTGGCCTGAGCGGACCGATGGCGGTCATGACCAGCCAGACCATCCATCTGCATCATAAGGCCCCCGCCAAACCAGACCCAGGGGCCCCCTGCAATGGTTGTGGTGTCTGCTGTTTAGTCGAGACTTGTCCGGCTGGATTGATTCTCTTCCGCCAAAAACGCGGGCCTTGTCCGGCCTTGCGCTGGAATGAGCCTGAGACCCGCTACGACTGCGGACTCGTCACCGCGCCCCAGCAGTATCTGCGCGGCTTGCCCACCCTCTTTATCAAGCCCACGCAAGCCCTGTTTCGTCGCTGGATTGCTTCCGGCAAAGGCTGCGATTGCAGCTTCACCCTCGACGACTAAAGCGGCGTCCAGCGATCAAAAGCGGCGGCTTGGCCCTGAAGCTGCCCCTTGTCATCCTGCAGATTCCAAACGACCGCTTGCTCAATGAGAAAGCGCTTGCCACTGCTGGCGATACGCACGCCGGCATAGTTGTCGATGTACCCGTCGCGACTCACCCGCTCAAGCAAAGTGGCCCGCTCTTCCCGTAACAGCGGTTCGGCGGAATAGCGCGAAGGCAACTGGGTAAAGGTAGCAAAGTCCATTTCAAACACGGACAGGGCCAGTGCATTCCCGTAAAAGAACACGGGGTCGGACTCGGTCCCATGGGCAACGATGACCTTGGGTGCCGACCACAGCATTTGCCAGAAATTGCCGGAGCTTTCGGCTACCAAAGGTGTGCCGAGCAAACGGGTGTAATTCTCGGCGATGAGTCGAACTCGCTGCTGTAATGCAGCGGTAGGCAAAGGTAACGAAGCAACCTTTTTAGCTGAAGGCATGAGTGAAGACCAATGCAAACGGACGAAGTATCAGACCTCCAGCTCTTCGTCACTATCATCAAGCTCAGCGGGTATCCAAAGGCCCGCAAGATCAAAATCCCTGGCCTGATCACCACTAAGCACTTCCTTGATGGCGTAGGTGGGTTTGCTGGTCAGGCGCTTCGGCGGCTTGAGGTGGCGTACCCCGCTGGGGGCACGAAGACTGCGCACCACTGGAGTGGTCGGATTGAGGGTGCGCTTGATCACCACGGCCACTTCTCCATTGGCCAGCAAGACCACCGTACCCGGCGGATAGAGGCCGATCTCCTTGAGGAAGATGGCAGCCAGGGCAGTGTCGATGGTTGCCCCTTGTCTCGTCAGCAGTTCCTTGACGGCGGTGCTGGGCTGCGTTCCTGCCCGATACCCCCGTTCCGCCACCATGGCACAGTAACGATCTGCAAGAGAGACCACTTGTGCCTCCAGGGACAGAGCCTCACCCTGCAAACGTTTGGCATAGCCGGTGCCATCCAGCATTTCGTGGTGATGCTCCACCACGTCGATCCAGATCGGCCTGTCTATGCCCTGTTTGCGCAACATAGCGGCAGCGGTGGAAGGATGCAGAACCACATCCCGTTTCTGCTGCGGAGTTAGTTTGATGTTCTGGTGATAAAGCTCATCCTGCAACATCAGCATCGCGATATTCATCGTCAGGGCACCGGCCATGGCGTCACAACGCTCATCCTCCGTGCGTCCCAGTTGCTTGAGCAATACCTCGGTCAGAATCGCTGAGTTGAAGGAATGCCGTAGGGAATAATGATTGCCCTTCTGCAACAGTATGCAGGCCAGGGCCGGGTCGTTATCCAGTTCGCAGGCTTCCAGCAAGTTGCGGGCGATGTCCAGAACAGCACCATAGTCGGTTTCATGGTGGCGGACATCCAGTACATCCTCGTAGTCCTGATAGATTTCTGTCACCCGCAGGTAAATGGAAACCCGCGCCACCTGGCGGCTTTCAATCACGTCTTCGTCAATGTCATCAAAATAGACTTGGCGTTCGATCAGGCGATTGATCTGCTCCTGGCTTTTCAGCACATAGCCATAGCGCAGAAGAATATGCCCCCGCACATCCAGCACATCAAAGGGTAATGCCTGCCCTGGCGTTAATTGGCTGTAGCCAAGAAGCGTCTTCATCGTTTTCCTCCACACCAGCTCTTGGGCTGGATTCTTCTATCAACCGGCATCGTTCAATAAAAAAGGGAAACCTGTCGGGTTTCCCTTTTTGACGGCCCTTGTCATCCCACGGATTTAATAAGCCCGTAGCGCTACCGGATTGGCCTGCACGGCAGGGACAACCGGACGGTCGATGTAAATTTTTTCCGTAGGTAACTCGCGGAACTCGGCCAGCAACCGCGCTGCATCCCGGGCGGGGATGAAGGCCTGGGCAGTGGAAACAACAAGAGCACTACGGGCATCCAGCAGGCGGGCATTGATCACCACACCATCGGAGTTGTTGCTGTAGGTGCCGGTCAGGAAATAGTTGATGTTGTATTCGCTGCGCAGCTCGTTGACCCGACGACTGAAGATGAAGTCACCCGTGGGCGTTACCTGAATGAAGGGCAGCGTCTTGAAATCCACCACAGGAAAACCCCGCACCTGGAAATCGTGAATCATATTTTCAGACAGGAGCATGCCGATCTTGTTGGTTTCCTTCAGGGTCTGCAAATTGACGAAGGAGGTCACGGCAATCCGGCTCTCGGAGACGTTCTTCAGGTCCCGGTTATGGGCCAACTGATCGGCCAGGAAAGAGGCGATCAGTCCCAGCTTGCCGGAGGTACTCAATTGCCCCAGATTAAGGGTGGGGTTCATGGCTGCATCTTCGGCACGCAGGGGCAGGCTACTCAGCAACCCTGCCACCAAGGTGCAGGTCAGGGCCAGAGCTTGGGTCTTTTTCATGATCGGTTCTCTTTCCATTAACGATTGCTTCGGGCTTGCCTGGGGATTCAAGGCTCAGTTGGAAGCACAGCTTCCCCGTTCGCGAACGGCGACCGGGAACGGACTGCAAGTGGGACAGGTATCCACCTGTTTGACGGTGCGAACGCTACGAGTGCATTCCTCAATGGGTTTGTCCACATAGACAATCTGTTTATCTTTTTCCAGATCGCAATCACAGTCGGCGCCCCCCCCAATGCAGCAGGTGGCGTTATCTTTCAACACTGATACCCGGGCAGAATTCTTGTTTGCGGTGGATTCCTTAGAGGAAGAACCGATGGCGGCTCCCCCCATCGAACTTAGGAATGTTGAAAAATTGGAGCAAGCGCCCAGCATGAGCGACAGCAGGACGACAAGAAAGCTGGATGCAAACTTCATGGCATTGTTTCCTAGAAGAAAAAGAATGATTTTGTTTTTTTGTTCTCGCTCACCGGCGCGGGCTTGACGACCGGCGCCGGCTGAACAACCGGGGCTGGTGCCGGAGCAGGGGCCAAGGTTACGCTCGTGCCGGGATTATCCAGGTCCAGTTCAACCACCGCTTCGTAAATACCGTCCCGTAGTGGCGTAATACTGACGACACGAGCCCCCCGCAGGAAATATTCGGCACTGGTCTGCACTGCATCACCCTGGGAAGCAAAGGCTGCTGCATTGGAAACACTGCTGACGCGCAAGCCTTGCAGGCGTTCAGCCAGATTACGATAAGCATCGACCTTGGCGGCACGCATGGCCATCAGCTTGGCTTGGTCGGAGGACATGGCCGCCTGGGCCGTGACAGTGCCATAGCCTTTGGCGCTGACAATCCGGTCTTCCATAGGAACCGGATTTTCGGCGGAAGAATAGCCACTTGCGGAACCAGCTCCTGGCAGCGTCACGCAGGCGCTGCAAAGGAATACAAGCGGAGTGGCAAGTCCTAAAAGTCTGAAAAGGCGCATCAGGCAAATGGGCGTTTGTTAGGGATACTCAGCCTAACGACAAAATACTGAGGAACTTAACCAGAACATCAGGATTATTTGACAGCTAATTGAAAATAAAAGAAATTATCGTGATACAGCCACATCGCCGACTTGTAGCAAAAAGGTGCCTCCCGGGCTGCTGACTTCAGCAATGCTGCGGTCGGCTTGCAAACTGCGGATGGTTACCGAGGCCTGGGGTACCGACAGGCCCGCATCGCGCCCGGGACGAAAAACGATAAAACCGTCCCCGGCCTTCAAACCGGCTTGGCTGCCGGCATCCAGCCCCAAACGGTTGCCCTCCACGCTGACAACCCGGGCGGTGAACGGGGTGCAAGCCAGGCGCTCGCTAACCCAATCCCCCACCTCCGCCAGCGCCCGCCCTAGGGCTTGGCCGAAGCTGCTATTGGCAAAAGTGTCCGAACTGGCGCTGGCCAAGGGGCCCGTCAAAGTGGCTCCCGGCAGGCGGAAACTGAAACGACGGGTGGCCAGCGGAGCTTCACCCAAGGGGCCGAAGACCAGAATCTCCATTTCCAGCAGTCGATCCGGCTCAAACAGGGTGAGCAGACCCGCTTCTTTGACCGGGGTGAAATTACGAATCACGCCGGTAACAACCGCCTGAACCCGGTGCTTTTCCAGCAGGACATTTAGTACCGCCGTTCTTGGCCGGGGAATATCCGCAAGCCCTTGCAATGGAGATGCGCCGGGATCGGCCAAGGTGTCCAGCTTCCCGCTCCGCCCCGTCGCTGATGCCAGCATGAAGGCCAGGGCAGAAGGCAGATTACCGGCTTCACCCCGCTTCAATTGCTCGGGATGCTGCAAGGGAATGGCAGTGAACAAGGCACGCTTACGGTATTCAGAAGAACATGTTGCGGTCGGCGATACGGAAGCTATGGTGGCTTGTACCGTCAGGTAAAGCTGGTCGCCCTCCCGCTTTTCTTCCAGCACCTGCACGTCCCGGGTGCGTACATCACTCTTGACGCTGAGGGTCTCGAACACTCGACCGTTACTCATCAGCGTCCCGGTTTGAACCATGGCGCCGTGGTTTTCGATGGCATTCTTGAGGGCATCCGCCATCGCCTGCCAACGAGCCAGAGCCACATCACCATTGCGAATCTGGGCGCTGCCCTGCCCCTTAATTACCGATGCAGCAGGAGCTGGCTCCTGACTTCTGGCGCTGGTCATCAGCGCAAAGAACAGGGCCATGCTGCAGAGGGTCAAGCGCAACAGGGTCATGGATCTGCCGATACCTTCGTGAACGAGACAGGCCAGTTCGGCCCCCAGGCAGCCAGCTTTAATCGCAAGCTGCCACCATAAAAATTCCAGTCGGGGATTTTGGCCCATAAAAGCAAAAAGCGCCGGGGAAACCATCCGTCCCGGCGCCTTGTTCTGCAACACCCTGGCCCTATCAGGCCAGGAGTGCATTATCGAATCAAGCGGAAATAGCCGACCAGTTCGCGCATCCGCCGCGCAATCCCTCGCATTTCTCCAGCCCGGGTTCGGACCTGGGCAATCTGACCGACCGTCTGCTCGATGCCCGACGCCATGTTTTCCACCTGCCGCGCCACGTCTTCTCCGGCCCGGGCTTGTTCCCGGGTCACGGTGACAATGTCTCCGGACATGCGGCCAACTTCACCGCCCTGGACGCCCACCTGCCCCAAACTGGCCTGAGCCTGGTCCATGGCCTGGTCGGTAACGGCGACCTGATTGACGGCCGATTCCATACCGGACACCGCCAATTGGGTGACACGCTGAACCTCTTGGACGGTCTTGGTAATGGCCTCTGTCTGGGTGCTGGCCCGCTCGGCCAGTTTGCGGACTTCATCCGCCACCACGGCAAAGCCTCGCCCGGCTTCCCCTGCCCGGGCAGCCTCAATGGCGGCATTGAGGGCCAGCAGGTTGGTCTGGTCTGCCACTTCGCGAATGGTCTGTGTCACCACGCCAATATCGTGGATCGACTTGAACAGTTCGCCCATGGTGCCGCTGGCCTCAGACACAGAGGCCACCACACCCCGGGATGCTTCGCGGCTGTCAGTCATCTGGGCCACGGCTGTCTGCAACAGGGACTGGGACGTTCCTACTGCGCCGGCAGCCTGTTCGGCCCCTTCCGCCACATGCTGGATGGAAACGGACATTTCTTCCATCACCTGGGCAATATGAGCCACCGCATCCGACTGCCCTTCAGCCTCGCCGTGGGCTTTATCCATATCCTGGCTAACCTCTTCGGCACTGTTGAGCACGCTGTCGGCAGACTCGGCAATTTCCGCCATCATGGTTTTCAGGTGGGATTGCATTGTTACCAGGGCATCGTTGATGCGCCCCAGTTCATCTCGTCGATGGAGCGGAATATCGTCCGTCAAGTCGCCTTGGGCGATGTTGTCGAGACGATCAATGATGCGGCTCATGATGGTCAGGATTTTCGACTGCAACCCCATAGTCATCACGCCAACCCCGACCCCGGCCACGCCGAGTATCGTCAGCAACGCGTTGATCAAACCAGCACTGATGCCAAGATTGTCGGCAAATAGATGGGCCAGCAAAGTGATGAGTTGTGCCAACACCAAAAAGCCGGACATGGCCAGTAGCCGGGGGCGCAAGGCCATGTGGTGCAAAGCCCAGGGATGGACAATCGCAGCGCCGCTCTTGTTGAGCTGCACATAAAGCGCTTCTGCCTGCTGCACTTCTGCCCGGCTAGGTTCAGTACGAACCGACATGTAACCAGTGATCGTGCCGCCTTTTTTGACCGGGACGACCAGGGCATTCACCCAGTAGTAGTCACCATTCTTGCAGCGGTTCTTGACGATACCGCGCCATGGGCGCCCCGTCTTGACCGTTACCCACAAGTCGGCAAAAGCCGCCGGCGGCATATCCGGATGGCGCACAAGATTGTGGTTTTGGCCCAGAAGTTCGTCACTACTGAATCCGCTCAACTCGATGAAGGTCTTGTTGGCGAATGTGATGGCACCTTTGAGGTCAGTACGGGAAACCACGTACTTGCCTTTAGGAAAGGGCTGTTCTACCTGAGTGACAGGAAAATTCTTTTTCACGATTGACTGATTCCCATATTTTTCTCTGCCGGGTATTAGTCGTTGTATTAGTTTTTACTGTTCTTATTGAGAACGATTATAGATTATCAAGTCACAATTCCCTATGACAGTAAGAAAACAGCAAGAAAAATCCCTCCCAACAGAAGGGATGAATTCAGATTTTTCAGGGGAAAGGGCTGACCGGGGAGCAAGTCCCCGGTCCTACTACGCCCGAATCAGAACTTTGGCTTTTTGGGCCGGTCGCCGAAGGGCTTGAAACTGCGTTCAGCCGAAGGCTTCTTGTCGAAGGGTTTCTTCTCAAAGGGCTTTTTGCCGAAGGCGGGCTTGTCGCCGCCGGCAGCACCGAAACCACCTTCGCGGCGGGGACGGTCAGTCTGGGGAGTACGAGCGGCGCGGGGCGGGAAGTCACTGCTGCCTTCGCGACGGGGAGCGCCATAACCACCGGTGGACTCGCTACGGGCGCCGGGTTCGCGGCTCCTGAAACCACCGCCTTCGCTCTTGCCCTTCCATTCGCCGCCACTACGGGAACCACGGTCACCACCGCGATCTCCGCCACGATCACCACCCCTGTCACCGAAATCGCGACGGGGAGGACGATCATCCCAGGGCTTGCGCTCACTACGTTCGCCACCGAAATCACGGCGACCGCGTTCCGGGGTATCGCCGGTATCGACTTCGATATCCATGGGCTTGCCGCGGACGCGGATACGCTTGAGGGTGCCCAGCACGTCATTGGGCAGGGAGTCCGGCAGTTCCACCGTGGAAAAGTCGTCGAACAGGTTGATCTGGCCAATGAAACGGCTTTCGATGCCGGCTTCGTTGGCAATGGCACCCACCACATCCTTGGGAGAAATACCGTCGTCACGGCCTACCGCAATCCGGTAACGGGTCTTGCCGAAACTGGCAGGACGAGGACCATGGGAGGTGTTGTGGGCCTTGTCATCGCGCCAAGGGGCTCTGGGTTCATCACCCCGAGCCAGCTTTTCAGCCTGCTCCTGGGCACGGCGTTCCTGCTTGATGCGACGGGCTTCTGCCCAAGGATCGTTGGGATCATCGCCGGGGCCGATGGGGGCCGGACGGGGAGCTGCAGACCGGGCCGCAGGAGCGGAGGCCGCATAGGGCGCCGGGGCTGAATAGGAAGAAGAGCGGCGATTAGCATCGGGCTGCAGGGGACGATCCCGCTGCACCAACCAAGCCAGGGCGGCGGCGACTTCAGCCGCTTCGATGCCTTGTTCCGTGACGATCTGTTGCACCACGTCTTCGAGGAAGCTCAGGTTCTGACCTTCGCCCAACACGGCCACGATCTGTTGCTTGAACTGGGCAACGCGGCGATCAGCCACAGCCTCGGGGCTGGGCAGTTGCATGGCTTCGATGGGCTGGCGGGTCGCCTGCTCGATCATGCGCAGCATGCGCTTTTCGCGGGGGGAGACGAACAGAATGGCGGTACCGGTACGACCAGCACGGCCAGTCCGGCCGATACGGTGCACATAGGCCTCGGTATCGTAGGGAATGTCGTAGTTGATCACGTGGCTGACTCGGGGCACATCAATGCCGCGGGCGGCCACATCGGTCGCCACCACGATATCCAGTTGCTTGTTCTTGATTTGTTCGATAACCCGTTCCCGCTGGGCTTGCTGCATGTCGCCGTTCAGGGCGGAGGCAGAGTAGCCACGGGCTTCCAGCTTTTCAGCCAGTTCCACCGTCGCGGTTTTGGTGCGCGCAAAAATGATGGCAGCGTCGAAGTCTTCTTCCACTTCCAGCATGCGGGTCAGGGCGTCCAGCTTGCTGGAACCGCTCACCAACCAGTAGCGCTGGCGGATGGCCATCACGGTGGACGTGGCAGCCTTGATCTTTACTTCCTTCGGTTCCCGCATGTGGGTGCGGGCAACACGACGGATGACTTCCGGCATGGTGGCCGAGAACAGGGCCGTCTGGCGATTGGCGGGGGTGTGTTCGAGAATCCACTCCACGTCGTCGATGAAGCCCATGCGCAGCATTTCGTCGGCTTCGTCCAGCACCAAGGTTTTCAGACCATCCAGGGACAGGCTCTTGCGCTCCAGGTGATCCATCACACGACCGGGGGTACCGACGATGACATGAACGCCTCGTTCCAACTGGCGCAATTGCACCACCATGCTTTGTCCGCCATAAATAGGCAGCACATGGAAGCCGGGCATGAAGCGGGCGTAGCTTTGCAGCGCCTCGGCCACCTGAATGGCCAGTTCCCGAGTCGGCGCCAGAACAAGCGCCTGGGGACGGCGGTTGGCAACATCGACCTTGGACAGGATGGGCAAGGCAAAAGCAGCCGTCTTGCCGGTGCCGGTCTGGGCCTCGCCCAACAGGTCGTGTCCCGCCAGCAGCGCGGGAATACAGGCAGCCTGAATGGGAGAAGGTGTTTCGTAACCCACGGCCTCAAGCGCCTGAAGTAATGCGGGGGCAAGACCCAATTGGTCAAAGCGCACCGGGGTGGGCGCGGAATCAGTAGAGGACATGGGGGGCGGGGCTGCAGACGCAGCTCGGAGAACAGTAAGACGCGGCATTCTACCAGGTCAGACGGTTTGGCTCCAGTAAAGGATTTTAGACGGGGCTTATTTTCGCGATAATCGAGGCTTCAGCCCGGAAATTCCGCCATGTCCCAGCCGTCTCCGCCCCTCAAACAGCCCTCCCTGTTCGACCTTTTTATCGCCTTCCAGACCTGTGCGCTCCATGCCTTTGGCGGTGTGCTGCCCTTTGCCCGGCGTGAACTGGTAGAAAAACGGGGCTGGCTGACGGAGCAAGAATTCACCGAAACCCTGGGCCTGTGCCAGTTTCTGCCCGGCCCCAACATCAGCAATCTTTCCATTGCCGTGGGTAAACGCTTCGGCGGCCTCAAGGGGGCAACAGCGGCTTTCGTCGGCCTTTACGGCATTTCCATCGTGATCGTGCTGGGCCTGGCCATGATTTACGGCCATTACGGCAAAGTGCCTGCCCTGCAAGGGGCCCTGAACGGCATTGCTGCCGTCGCTGCCGGCCTGATTCTTTCCATGGCCCTCAAGATGGCCCTGCCTCAACTCAAACAAAGGCGTTGGCTACCGCCCCTGTTCATGGCCCTCACCTTTATCGCCATCGGCTTGCTGCGCCTGCCCCTGCTCTGGGCTTTGCCTCTCCTCGCTGCAGGCAGTATCTGGCTGGCGGACAAATCCTCATGAGTCCGGCCCTGATTGCCCTGGTCATCCACTTCGGCCTGCTCTCCCTGCTGGCCTTTGGCGGTGCCGGAGCCCTGACGCCGGAAATCCACCGGGTGGTGGTGGACCAGCAAGGCTGGCTCACAGAGCGGCAATTCCTCGACTATTTCGCCATCGCCCAAGCCGCCCCGGGGCCCAATGTGCTGTTCATTACCCTGATCGGCTGGCATGTGGATGGTGTTACTGGCGCTTTGGCCTCCACCATGGCCATGTGCCTGCCGGGAGCGGCCTTCACCTGGGTGGTCGCCGGCCTGTGGCAACGCTTCCGCGACCATCCCTGGCGCCAACGCATTCAACAGGGCATCGCGCCCCTGACCGTGGGGCTGGTGTGCTGCACCGCCTGGGTGATGATCGGCCTGGCCGACCACCACTGGTTTGCCGTGGTGCTGACCCTGGCTGCAGCGCTGATTTCCTGGCGGACCCGTTTCAATCCGCTTTGGCTACTGGCGGTCGGCGCGGCCCTGGGCGCCGCGGGTTACGTCTGACGCCAGGCCGTTTCGAACAAAAAGTTTCGGGCAAAAAATAGGCGGGACAGCGCAACGCCCTCCCGCCTAGTTTTAACCCCTGACTGAACAATGCTCAGGGAACTTCGATCACAAACTGGTCCCGGGGACGACGGACCTTTTTCAGGTTCACCAGCCAATCGCCTTCTACATCGCGATAACCCAAGGGCAGCATCACCACGGAACGCAAGCCCTGCTTCCGCAGCTGCAGAATCACGTCCACCTTGGCTGGGTCAAAACCTTCCATGGGGGTGCTGTCCACGCCTTCTTCAGCGGCAGCAATCAGTGCGCTGCCCAGGCCGATATAGGCCTGCCGGGCGGCATGCTGAAAATTCACTTCCGCATCCCGCGGGGGATAGGTGTCCAGCAGTTTCTGCCGGTAGGCTTCCTGGCCTTCATTGCGAAAACCGCGCTCGGCCGTCACCAGATCGAACATGCCGTTGATGCGTTCGGCGGTGTAGTTATCCCAGGCGGCGAAAACCAGCAGATGGGAGCTATCCGTCACCTGGCTCTGGTCCCAGGCATGGGGCCGGATCTGGGCACGCAGCGCGGGGTTTGTTACCACCAGCACCACATAGGGCTGCAGCCCGCTGGAACTGGCGGTCAGGCGAATGGCTTCCAGAATGCGCTCCACCTTTTCTTGGGGAACCGCTTTGGCAGGTGTCATTTTTTTGGTGGCGTAACGCCATTTCAACTTTTCAATAAGATCCGACATGACTCACAACCTTTCGGGATAACGAGAGAAAAGAAATAAAGCCAACAGGCCGGCCGTCTGACTGGAGCCGCCCGCGATCGTTCAATTGCGCGTGGCCGGGTCCCAATGCTCATCGGCCTTGCCATCCTTGATGCGCCACATATCAAACCAGGTGGTCGTATAGCGCTTGGCAGGGTCGCCGCCGACCTCCACCAGCCGCGGATAAACCACCGTCACCAAGTCTCCCTCGGCCAGTACCGCGACGATGGGCGTTTTGATTTTTTCGGGGATGGGCGTTGGTTTCACCTTCAGCACATCCACGAAGAAATGCACCACGCCGGCCCGGCCAGAGGCTGCATTAGGATTGTGTTGCAGATAGCGTTCCGTCAAATACCGGTCCGCCAACTCCCAGTGCCCCGCCTCCAATAGCTCCCGCACGATGTGGTAAGCCACCTGCTTGTTGGCCTGAAGCTTGGGGTCGGCGCTGGTGAACAGGGCTTCCGCATCCGCCACCGGCACCACCGCCTCCTGGGCATAAACCGCTTGCGTTGTCAGCAAGATGCCCGCCGCAAGACTGGCGAAAAAGCGAATCAGATGAGTCAAACGTCCTGGCCGCTGACCAGGAACGAGGGAGGAAACAGGCATCCGCGCAAACATCGGCAAACCTCAGGCTGAGACGAAACGTCCATCATAAGGCTGATGTCGAGATCCCTTTGGACGGATATTGGAATTCCTTATTCATCGCCCTGTCATCGAACTGCCCGCAGGCTGTCATCACCAACACCTACAGTGGCTCCTTTTCCTTCAGGAGGTTCCACCGTGTACTTTTCTTCCACCGACATTCATTCCGCCCGACAACGTTCCCTGAGTTTTTGCCACCAGATTTCCCAGAGCTACCTTGATCAAGTGGAAGACTGCCTGAAACTGAGTACCGGCTTTGCCAAAAAGCTGCTGAGTGACAGCAGCCAGAAACTCCAGAGTATTGAAGGTCAGCATGCACTCTCCTCCTGGGCCGAACAAGCCGGTCATTTGAATCAACAACTGCTGAGCCAGGAAATCCCCTCCCTCATTTCCAACATCGTCCATGCCTCCGCCTCCCGCGCCGAAGAACTGTGGAATGTTGCCGGCAGCCAGATTTCCAGCGCCAAGGAACTCAGCAACAACTACTTTGGCCGCAGCCTCAAATCCTCCCCCTGGGAAACCCTCTGGCTTATCAACCTGACCCAGAAAACCGTGGACGAAGGTCTTGCCACCGCCGACCGGATTTCCGAAACCGCAATCACCACCACCGAGTTAATCGACGAAGAAGTCAAGATTCAACTGACCCCCGCCCCCCGCAAGAGCCGCAAGGTCAGCCGCTAAAGGTGATTGGTCGATTAAGCATCAGCCAATCACTCCATTGAACAACGCCCGGCAGTAATGAAAATGGCCCTCCACGTTGAGGGGCATTTCATGAGGTGAATTTTATTCACATAAAAGCGGCCTTAATGGACAATGCCTTCGCCTTCCATTTCAACTATCGCTTAACCATGCGGTTTATTGGTAATTGTTAGCCAGTTTTATTGTGAAAATAATTCACCTCATTGACAGGCAAGTCAGCAACTTGATCAGGCGTGCCCCTCGCTATGTTCAGCCAACCAATTCCTTTCAATTCCAGGCAAGGTCAAAAGCCGCATAAATCAGCACCAAAATCTATGGCGTCTAACGACGACAGAAATGAAAACGGCCTCCATCACTGGAGGCCGCTTGAATACTGGTGCGGTTGTCGGAATCGAACTGACGACCTACGGTTTACAAGATTTAGCTACGGAAATACTACCGTTTTACATCAACACCCTATAACGTCCACCATTGCAGAACGCAGTATCAAATAGTCAAAAATACCTTTCCATCAAAACAATGCAGCTACGTTTTAGCTACGTTCCCCAATAGATACTTCGTTAATGACACTGCAAACGACAAAACTTCGATGTTGTAAAACAGTCGTACTAAAACTGCGAAATAACCTTCTACCTGAGTCTCTCGAAGCAACTAGCCATAAGCATTCATTTGCCATGGGAATAATGAACGATCACCCGGAGATGCCATCTTCAGCATCGATGGACTCCTCATCCTCTTGTGTTAATAAGAGATCGATCTGAGCTTTAAGGCGTACCTTATCGCCTTTATAGAAGAGAGATGGAATTACTAGCCATGCTCGACGCCCCCCTGGAAGACGGACAGGAATACGGTCATGAGAACTATCCTCTAAACTAGGCAATGTGGGGGACTCTGCTTGTGATTTAGCAACTGAATACTTTTGAGCTGGTTCGCTCTCTGGCTCGAGTACTCCCGGCCCATTCCCACCTACTTCATTTAAGTCATCAGGGAAGGATGGTGTCGGTTTTGCTAGGTCACTGGATTCATCGTAATAACAAGCAAAATCCACTGATCGACGAAAAGCTGCCAAAGCCCCGTCTGCAGCCTGAGGAGCAAAACCTCGTTGTATCAGTTCGTATCTTAAAGTGGCGTCCGAAGGGAGACCTGAAGCAAATTTCTCCAATAGATCGGCATAGAGAGCGGGGCGCTTTAAGAAACTGACTAACAATGACCGCCTAAGTGCTTCCTCTGGGGCAAATTTGTATGCCTCTACTTCTTTACTTACTGCCAAAAAGCCCTCTTTGGGTCGGCTCAGCAACCCGAAATATCTCAGAGATGCTAGAGCGCTCAAGGCAGTACCGCTGTTCGCATTCTTATATCCAATGTTCTGCGCCATTACATCGGAGGGAGCAGGATGCAGGCGCTCTCGGTCATAAGCCTTCAGGGCGCGCTCCAAGGCCTCCTCTAAAGACATAGACGGAGCTCTTGGACTTTTTCTTCGAATGACATCGTTCATCACTGGACCCTCCTTTCTAGCTCACAACAAAACAGGAAAAGAATAAAAATCTAAAGACGCCTAGCTTAACAAGGCATAAACACACATAAGCCATGCTAAGCATCCAGAGAGCCGCAGTCAACATCTCCACATTGTTTTTTATAAATAATTCGCCGTTCGCGAATTGAGAATGACGCCCAAAAAGTTTACTTACGACTCACCAAAAGGTATTCTCTATTCGCGAATGGAGAATAAATTGTCAAACCTCAAACAACCCCTGCTAAAACCGCAAGACTTAGTTGTTGCGTTAAAAATCGCAGTTAACGAAGATAAAAGCTATACCTTTGCCGAACTGGCTAGGGAGCTATATCTAGCTGCATCGGAAGTTCACTCCGCAGTAAAACGAGCTGAATCAGCATGGTTGCTAGCTAGATACGAAGGGAAAGTGACAGCGGTTCGAATGGCATTAAAAGAGTTCGCAATACATGGGGTTAAGTACGCCTTCCCCGCGCTGCTAGGCCCCCTTACGCGCGGAACTCCCACAGCCATTAGTGCCCCTCCTCTCAAGGGGTACTTTTCTCAAAACGAAGGAAACATAGAGTGGGTTTGGCCCGATACCGAAGGGGAGTCTTGGGGGGCCACACTTTGCCCGCTATATCCATCTGTTCCAGCTGCTGCAAGAATCGACAAACGTCTGTACCAAGTACTCACACTTATCGATGCACTACGATACGGAGCCGCCAGGGAACGTGAAATTGCCGAAACTGAACTCAACAAGATACTGTGATCTACATCCATGAATCCAAATCTACTTACGCTAGAACTAGCTGTCGTAGCACTTCAGCCAGTAATCGACCAGCTTGTTCTCGTCGGCGGCTGTGCAGTTGGTCTTTTAATTACGGACAATGCACGACCTCCTGTTCGGGAGACCATTGATGTTGATTTAGTAACAGAAATCAGCCCCTTATCGAAATATTATGATTTTGGAGACACCCTAAAACAACTTGGGTTTAGAGAATCTCAGGACGTTATCTGTAGGTGGACAAAGGGTTCTCTAGTGGTTGATGTAATGCCAACCGGTGGTTATCTAGGGTTTACAAACACATGGTATGACTTAGCAGTTACCACAGCCGTAGAGGCCTTGTTGCCCAATGGACAAACCGTACGTCACATTACTGCACCACTGCTAATTGCTACAAAGATCGAGTCTTTCTACGGTAGAGGGGCTGGAGATTTCCTACACCATGACATAGAAGACATAATCAACCTTGTGGATGGAAGGCCTGAAGTGGTTGAGGAGGTACTTTCTGCTCCAGGTCAAGTAAGAATTTATCTTGAAGAAGAAGTTGATACATTGCTCGCTCAAGTCACATTTATAGAGGCACTACGAATGCACTTAAGACCATCAGATCAAGATAGAGTCGGGTTAGTTATTGAGCGTCTTCGACGTATAGCTGGGGTGTAAGCGTTGGGTAGGGAAACATCCTCAACGGGTGTTCAGCTTTCGGGGGAGGCCGATTAACTCGGTCAATACCAAAGCCTGGCACGCGGCCCTGAAAAGGGCAGGAATCGAGGATTTCCGGTGGCACGATCTACGCCACACCTGGCAGCGACAGGCAGGAACCCCGACCCATGAACTTCAACGGCTTGGGGGTTGGCAAACAGGGGCGATAGTGGAGCGTTATGCCCATTTAACCCCGGATTTCCTGGCAGTTTCTGCTGCGCGGCTGGAGTCTGTACTCCCGACCCTGGCTACACTGGGGCTACAGGGGCACTAGAAATGAAAACGGCCCTCCATGTGGAGGGCCGTTTGAATTGGTGCCGGTTGTCGGAATCGAACTGACGACCTACGGTTTACAAGACCGTTGCTCTACCAACTGAGCTAAACCGGCGGTGAAGCGGCGCGCATTATAGCTGAGGAATCTCAGATAGCGCGCCCTTTCCGCTAAACTTGGGAATGATTTTTTCGCGCGCATTCCGCTCCCTTCCCTGACGATGGTCGCTTCCAGCAAAACCAAAGACCTCAAGCTGCGCCTGCTGCTGGTGGATCAGGGCGAGCACCACCTGCCTGCCTTGCAGGCCCATTTGGGCCAAGCGGGGAAAATTGAGCTGCAGCCGGTGGAAGAAGGGGAACTGCTGCGGGAGCTGTTGCTGGGACAGGCGTGGGATGCGCTGCTCTGTGCCCACAATGTGCCGGGGCTATCGTTGCAAACGGTGCAGCGGCTGCTGGAAGAGCTTGGACTGGACTTGCCCCTGTTGATTTTGGCGGAGACGGGCACGGAACGCTCGGTCATCCGCGCCCTCAAGCATGGTGCCCGGGACAGTTTCAGCAAACTGCAACTGGAACGACTGTTGCCGGCCCTGGAACGGGAGATCAACGAGGCCCGGCTGCGGGGCGACCATCGGGCAGCGATGGAAATGCTCAAGGGCAGCGAAGACCGCTTTCGCGCCCTGGCCACGAATCTGCCGGGCATGGCGTTTCAACTGGCCAAGGAAGCCCAGGGACAGTTGCACTTTATCTATGTCAGCGAGGGCGGCCACAAGCTGCTGGGCTTGAAGCCCCACGAACTGCTGGGGTCGGCCAATTCCTTTGCCCGTCTGCTGGATGTGATTGCGCCGGAGGACCGCCCCCGGCTGGAAAGCAGCCTGGCCCAGTCGGCGGCGGAAATGGCGGTGTTCAATTGGGAAGGCCGCATCCACCCCCGCAGCCAGCAGAAGCCCAAGTGGGTCAATCTGCGCTCGTCGCCCCAGCGCCAGGAAGACGGCAGTATTCATTGGCACGGCATCGCCACGGACATTACCCGCAGCAAGGAAACCGAGGCGGCCCTGCGTAAATCCCGGGAACAACTGGCGGAACTGTCGTCCTATCTGGAAGCTGCCAAGGAAGAGGAACGGGAACGCATCGCCCGGGACATTCACGATGAGCTGGGCAGCATTCTGGTGGCCATCAAGATCGAAGCGGCGCTGTTGGCGGGCAAGTTGCCCGAGGGGGATACCCCTTTGCGCAAGAAGGCTCAGGCCATCGAATCCCTGCTGGATCAGGCCATGGGCACGGCGAGCCGGGTGGCGCGGGAACTGCGCCCCGGCATTCTCAAGGAATTCGGCCTCCAGGCGGCCATTGAATGTCAGGCGGAAGATTTCGCCCAGCGCACGGGCATTACCTGCCGCTTCCAGTGCGAGGATGACGGCAGCGAACTGGATGAGGCCACCTCCCTGGCCCTGTTCCGCATCGTGCAGGAAGCCCTGACCAACGTGGCCAAGCATGCCCATGCCTCGCTGGTGGTGCTGCGCCTCTATCGGGACGGCAGCCATCTTGTGCTGGAAGTGCGCGACAATGGCCGGGGCATTGCAGAAAATGACATCCACAAACCCCGGTCTTTCGGCCTGCGCGGCATACGGGAGCGCAGCCGCAGTCTGGAAGGGGATTTCCGCATCGAGGCCAGCGAACAGGGGGGAACCCACCTGACCCTGACCCTGCCCATCAAGACCGCCCTTGCCGCAACCACGGCAGAAGAAGAACGACAACGGGATTTGTTCTGACTGAACGACGAAAATGGCCGAGAAAATTCACGTACTGATCGCCGACGACCACGCCATCGTGCGTCAGGGCCTGCGCCAGATTCTTTCCGAGACCAGCGACATGGTGGTAGCGGGGGAAGCCGAGGACGGTTCCGATGCCCTGCGCCTTGCCCGCCACCAGCGCTGGGATGTGTTTCTGCTGGACGTATCCATGCCCAACCGCAACGGCATTGATACTTTGAAACAATTGAAAAAGGAGTTCCCCCGGCAGCCGGTGCTAATGTTGAGCATGCACCCTGAAGAACATTACGCAGTCCGCGCCATCAAGTCCGGGGCCGCTGGCTACCTGACCAAGCAAAGCGCGCCGGAAATGCTGGTGACAGCCATCCGTCAGGTGGCCTCTGGCAAGCGCTTCATCAGCCCTATCCTGGCCGAGCAACTGGCTGCCGCGATTTCTGACGATCACGACAAGCTGCCCCACGAACGGGTTACCGACCGGGAATATCAGGTGCTGGTGCGCATTTCCGCCGGCAAGACCCTGACCCAGATCGCCGAGGAACTCAATCTTTCCGTCAAGACAGTGAGCGAATACCGCAAGCGGCTGCTGGACAAGATGCGGCTGGATAACACGGCGGAACTGATCCGCTATGGCCTGGAGCACGGACTTGTACAATGACCGTACCGAAGCAGGCCCCCACGAAACCCCTCCACCGCTCCAGAAAAAACGCCATGCCTGATTTCACCCAGCCTTCAGAAATTGCGAGGGAAGCTCTGCTGCGTTTGGCGCAACGCCGGATTCAGCCAACACCGGATAACTACCTCGCCCTGTACCACGAGATTTCCGGCACCGCACCAGCCGAGACCTTTCCCGAGCGGGCGCTGAAGGGCTTGGTCACATCGCTGCCGAAAAACACCCCGGATCAAATGCGCATCGTTCGCCAACTGGATCAGGCGGTGGCCGATAAAAGCTGGCCGGGCATCAAGCAAACCTTCGACGATATCTTCACCCGTCTGGGCACGGAGCCGCCCAACTGGGGCAATCTGCTCAAGGAAGTGCTGGGGCAGCTGGATACCCACAGCGTCGGCCTGACTGTGGCCAAAAAGAGGGAAAGCCTGGACCACGTTTTGTCCAACGCGGCCAACCCGGATTTGCTCTTCCAGCGCATGCAGGGCCTGCTCCGCTCCTGGACACAAACCCCGGGAGCCGTCTCTGAATCCCTGGTGGACAAAATATCTCCCGCGGCCACGGCGACACCAGCAGAGACGCTTGCTCCCGCCACAGCCCCTGCGCCGGGAGCGGATCGTAGCAGCGCCGAATGGCGGGAACTGATTGCGCTCATTCTGGACAATGCCCTGCCGCCCCTGTTGGCGGAATCCCCCGAACTGGCGGCGGAAGCCGGCAAAATTTCCCGGGAAATTCGCCAGGCCCAGGCTGCCAACAAGGTGGAAGAGTTTTCTTCGCGCCTGAAAAAATTCATTTATCGCCTGCACTTCGTTGCCGAAGACCAGGCGGAACTCAGGACCGCCTTGCTGGGCTTACTGCGTCTGCTGGTTGAAAACATCGACGAGTTGGTGGTGGATGACCAGTGGATGCAGGGGCAGATCACGGTGATTTCCGATCTGGTGAATCAGCCCCTGAATCTGCGCAAGCTGGATGACATGGAGCGCAAGCTGAAGGATTTGATCTTCAAGCAAGGCGCCCTGAAGAAAAACCTCAATGAAGCCCAGGATCGGCTGAAGACCATGCTGGCCACGTTTGTGGACCGCTTGGGCGATATCACCACGGTCACTGGCGACTACCACGCCACCATCGAACGCTGTGCCGCCCGCATTAGCAAATCCAACAACATCAACGATCTGACCGATGTGCTTGGCGAGGTCATGCGCGAAACCCGCAATATCCAGATCTCCGCCTTGAACTCCAAGGATGAACTGACGCAAATGCGCTTGCGGGTCACGGAAGCCGAAAAAGAAGTCGCCCGGCTCCAGAACGAACTGGCCGAAGCCAGCGATATGGTGCGGCAAGATGCCCTTACCGGTGCCCTTAACCGCAAAGGCATGGATGAGGCCTTGGAGAAGGAAGTCGCCCGCAGCCAGCGCCAGGGCAGCAAGCTGTGCGTGGCCCTGCTCGACATCGACAATTTCAAAAAACTCAACGACAGCATGGGCCATAAGGTGGGCGACGAAGCCCTGATCCATCTGGCCAGCGTCGTTCAGGAAACCATCCGCCCCCAGGACACTCTGGCCCGTTACGGCGGTGAGGAGTTTGTAGTCATTCTGCCGGACACGCATCTGGAAGATGGCGTCAACGCCATGGTTCGGGTCCAGCGCGAATTGACCAAGCGCTTCTTCCTGCACAACAACGACAAGGTGCTGATCACCTTCAGTTGCGGCGTTGCTGAGCTGCTTCAGGAAGAGTTACCCAAGGACAGCCTGCAGAGGGCCGACCAGGCCATGTATCTGGCCAAACGTGCGGGAAAGAACCGCGTTGTGGCGGCCTAAGGAAAGAACATCAGAATGAAGACCATATTCGTTACCGGCGGCGCAGGTTTTATTGGTTCAGCACTGGTGAGGCAGTTGATTGCCGAAACCGACTGGCGCATCGTCAATATCGACAAACTCACCTACGCCGGTAATCTGGAGTCCCTCGCCAGCATTGCCGACAACCCCCGCCATATTTTCAGCCAGACCGACATTGGCGACCGCGCCGGGCTGGATGGGCTGTTTGCAAAATACCAACCCGATGGCGTAATGCACCTGGCCGCCGAGTCCCATGTGGATCGTTCCATCCACGGCCCAGGCGAATTCATCCAGACCAATGTGGTGGGCACCTTCACCCTGCTGGAAGCCAGCCGAGGCTACTGGGACAATCTCACAGCCGAAGCCAAGGCTGCCTTCCGCTTCCACCACATTTCCACCGACGAAGTGTTCGGCAGCCTTGGTGAAACCGGGCAGTTTGACGAGCAGACGGCTTACGATCCCCGCTCCCCCTACTCCTCCTCCAAAGCCGCCTCGGACCATCTGGTCCGGGCTTGGCATCACACCTATGGCTTGCCGGTAGTAGTGACCAATTGCTCCAACAACTACGGCCCTTTCCACTTCCCGGAAAAGCTGATTCCACTGATGATTCTCAATGCCCTCGCCGGCAAGCCCCTACCCATCTACGGCAAGGGCGAGAACGTGCGGGATTGGCTTTATATGGACGACCACGCCCGGGCCCTACGCGCCGTTTTTGAAAAGGGCCGCAGCGGTGAAACCTATTGCATCGGCGGCAATGCAGAGCGCACCAATATGCAAGTGGTGGACGCCCTTTGCGCCTTGCTGGATAAACACGCACCCCGTGCCGATGGACGGCCCTACGCCAGCCAAAAGACCTTCGTCACGGACCGGCCCGGCCACGACCTGCGCTACGCCATCAATGCAGAAAAGCTTCGGCGCGAGCTGGGCTGGCAGCCCACGGAAACCTTTGATAGCGGCCTGGAAAAAACCGTTTGCTGGTACCTGGAAAATACGGATTGGGTACAGCACGTACAAAGCGGCGAATACCGCCTGTGGCTTGACCAGCACTACCAGCAACCATGAGTAAAGCCATTCCACGTCTGCTGATCCTGGGCAAGAACGGCCAATTGGGCTGGGAACTGCAGCGGGCTGTCGCCCCCCTGGGCGAAGTCACGGCCTGGGATCGCAACAGCGCCGACCTGTCTCGTCCCGAAACCTTGGCAGCCCAGATCGACGCCCTGCGCCCCGGTATCATCCTCAATGCCGCCGCCTACACCGCCGTGGACAAGGCTGA
This sequence comes from Rhodocyclaceae bacterium, assembly GCA_036504515.1. Taxonomy (GTDB): domain Bacteria; phylum Pseudomonadota; class Gammaproteobacteria; order Burkholderiales; family Rhodocyclaceae; genus AWTP1-18. The sequence goes on along the minus strand of DASXVA010000004.1, from coordinate 131,948 downwards.
AGCCGAACCTGAACTGGCCCGGCGCATCAACAGTGAGGCCCCAAAAGCGCTGGCTGAAGTTGCCGAGAAAATCGGTGCCCGCCTGATTCACTATTCCACCGACTACGTTTTCTCCGGCGAGCAGGCGACCCCCTACCGGGAAACCGACCCCACGGGGCCGAACTGCGTTTATGGCAGCAGCAAACTGGCCGGTGAGCAGGCGGTTTTGGCAGCAGGTGCCAACCACTTCGTCTTTCGCACCTGCTGGGTGTACGGACGCCACGGGGGCAACTTCCTCAAGACCATCCTGCGTCTGGCGAAGGAACGCAAGGAACTGCGCGTCGTAGCTGATCAGGTCGGCGCACCAACGCCTGCCGCCCTGATTGCCGATGTCAGCGCCCAGGTCATCGCACGCTGCCTCCACCAGGGCAACGCCATCAAGGGCGGCCTTTATCACCTGTCCGCGGCGGGCCACACCAGTTGGCACGGCTTTGCCAGCACCATTGTTGAACAAGCCATTGCCGCTGGCATTCCCTTGGCCCTGGCGACAAGTAATATCGCTGCCATCACCACTGCCGAATACCCGCTACCGGCCAACCGGCCAGCAAACTCCCGGCTGGACTGCAGCCGTCTCGAAAACGACTTTCAGCTCACCCTGCCCGATTGGCGCTTGCCCCTTACCAACATTCTCAGCGACATCCTGACACCATGACCCGTAAAGGCATCATCCTCGCTGGCGGCGCCGGCACCCGTCTGCACCCGGCCACCTTGGCCGTATCCAAGCAGTTGCTGCCGGTGTACGACAAGCCGATGATCTACTACCCCCTGGCTACCCTCATGCTGTCGGGCATCCGGGAGATTTTGCTGATTTCCACCCCCCAGGACACGCCCCGCTTCCAGCAACTGCTGGGTGATGGCAGTCAATGGGGCATGAGCTTCAGCTATGCTATCCAGCCCAATCCGGACGGGTTGGCCCAGGCCTTCATCATTGGCAAGAATTTCCTCGGCAATGCGCCGTCGGCCCTGGTACTGGGAGACAACCTGTTTCACGGCCACGACCTCAGTGCCCAACTAACTGCGGCCAATCAGCGCACTGAAGGCGCCACGGTTTTCGCCTATCCGGTCCATGATCCAGAACGGTATGGTGTGGTGGAGTTCGATGAGAAACAACGCGCCATTTCCATCGAAGAAAAACCCAAGCAGCCCAAATCCCGTTACGCAGTGACCGGCCTCTACTTTTACGACCAGCAGGTCTGCGACATCGCCGCCAATCTCAAACCTTCCCCCCGGGGCGAGTTGGAAATCACCGACGTCAATCGGCAGTACCTGGAAAACCAGCAACTCAATGTGGAGCTGATGGGTCGCGGCATGGCCTGGCTGGATACCGGCACCCACGATTCTCTGCTGGAAGCCTCCCAATACATTGCTACCCTGGAGAAACGCCAGGGGCTCAAAGTGGCCTGCCCGGAAGAAATTGCCTGGCGCCAATCCTGGATCAACGACGGGCAACTGGAAACCTTGGCCACACCTTTGGCTAAAAATGGTTATGGAACTTACCTGCTGAGCCTGCTGAAAGAGAAAGTGTTCTGATGAAGCGTATCGACACCCGCCTGCCTGACGTCTATCTGCTGGAACCTCGCGTATTCGGCGATGATCGCGGCTTCTTTTACGAAAGCTGGAACCAGCGCACTTTGGCGGGTCTCGGCATCGAAGCCAACTTCGTTCAGGACAACCATTCCCTTTCCAGCCGCAACGTTCTGCGCGGGCTGCACTATCAGATTGAGCATCCCCAAGGAAAGCTGGTGCGCGCCATCCAGGGCGAGGTTTACGATGTGGTGGTGGATTTACGCAAATCCTCGCCCACCTTCGGCCAATGGGAAGGTTTCACCCTGTCTGCCAAAAACAAGCGCATGGTTTGGGTGCCGCCCGGCTTTGCCCACGGGTTTTGCGTTATCTCCGATACCGCAGAATTCCTCTATAAAGTCACCGATTACTGGCACCCCGAGGACGAACGGACCCTGCTCTGGAACGATCCGGCCCTGGCCGTTGATTGGCCTTTATCCTCCGACCCCATCCTTGCCGCGAAAGACGCACAAGGAAGACTGCTGGCCGAGGCAGAAGTCTTTTCCTGAAGCTGTTCGCCGTTTGCGGGCGGGTCTTGCACAGAAATTGCTGAATCCGGTCACTTTCCAGTCCCATCGGGGCCGGCTTGAATACAAACATCCGGACACTTAGAACCATGACGGTACGCATCGACCCCCATCAGGAACACCCCCTGCGCCAGCGTCTCAACGACGAGGTTCATGCCCGCCCGCCAACCCTGCTCACCGGCCAGGAATGGGTCAGTTACCTGGCTGTGGTGCACGACCAGGCCTCGGCGGAGGAAGAGGAAGCCCATCTGCGGCAGCTCTGCCACCTGCTGGGCTCCACCGACATTCCCCTCGCCTCCGGCGACCAGTGGGTATTGGAGATCGGCGGCCTGCGCCTCAAGCGGGAACGGCATAACGAGTTTTCCAGCTTCACCTTCTTCCGCCAACGTCAGGCCGACGACGGCCCTGATGCCACCGCCCTGGAAGGCTTCCCCCAGGCCTGGGTGCAGACCATTCCGGGCAAGGTGATCGTCGCCGCCCACGTGGAATTCCGCTCTGTGGCCGAACGGGAGCCAGACGAGATTTTGCGGCAGATGCCCCACGCCACCGATACAGTGGTCACCACCATCGGCGATGGAGCCGCCTGGGTCTTTTCCGATTTCCGTCTGCGGGAAGGCTTCACCCACTTTCTTGTCCTCAGCGCGCGGCTCAACAGCCTGCAGTCCGGTCGTACCGTACAACGCCTGCTGGAAATTGAAACCTACCGCATGATGGCCCTGCTGGCCTTCCCCGTAGCCAAGGAAGTGGGCCAATTGCTGGGGGGCGCCGAAATACAACTGGCCGACCTGATGGGCAATATGAGTCTGGCCGAATCCATGGAAGACGAGCGTCGCATGTTGCAACAACTGACTCGTCTTGCAGCAGACATTGAACACTCCATCACCCGCAGCGCCTACCGCTTCGGCGCCACCCAGGCCTATCACCGACTGGTACAGCAGCGCATCGAAGATCTGCGGGAATTGCGGGTGGAAGGCTTCCCCACCCTGCGCGAATACATGGGCCGCCGTCTTGCCCCTGCCGTCGCCACCTGTACCAGCGTGGCCCGCCGCCAGGACGACCTGTCCAGCCGCATCGCCCGGGAAAGCGCCCTGTTGCGCACCCGGGTAGATATGGAACTGGAACGACAGAACCAGCAACTGCTGACCCAGATGAACCGCCGCGCCAAGCTGCAACTGCGCTTGCAGGAAACCGTGGAAGGCCTCTCCGTGGTCGCCATCACCTACTACGCCTCACAACTGGTGAGCTATCTGGCCAAAGGCATCAGCCACTATGTGCCCACGGTGGAGCCCTCGGTCATTGCTGCCGTCTCCATTCCCGTCATCGCCCTGACCGTGGCGTTCAGCATCCGCCGCATGCGCAAGGCCCTGACCGACGAAGAAGGCGAACATTGATCCCGCCACGCCTCCCCGTGCTGCTTTTGCCAAAGACTTCATCTTTAACCAAAGTACTGGGATAATTCGCCCCTTCTTTTCACCTAGCAGGAACTTTCCTACGTGACCGCTCCCCTGTTCGAATCCAGCATCAAGAGCCTGCCCCTGTTGGGTAAAGGCAAGGTCCGCGACATTTACGCCGTGGGCGACGACAAGTTGCTGGTGATCACCACTGACCGTCTGTCCGCCTTTGACGTGATCCTGCCCGATCCCATCCCCGACAAAGGCCGCGTACTCACAGCCGTTGCCGACTTCTGGTTCGGCAAGCTGGCCCACGTCATCCCAAACCAGCTCACCGGCATTGATCCGGAAAGCGTAGTGGACGGTGAAGAAGAAAAAGCCCAGGTGCGCGACCGCGCCATCGTGGTCAAGCGCCTCAAGCCCCTGCCCATCGAAGCCGTGGCCCGGGGTTACCTGATCGGCTCCGGCTGGAAAGACTATCAAGCCACCGGCAAGGTCTGCGGCATCGACCTGCCCCCCGGCCTGCAGCAAGCCCAGCAACTGCCCGAACCCATCTTCACCCCTGCCACCAAGGCCGACGTGGGCGACCACGACGAGAACATCGACTACGCCACCACCGAAAAACTGGTGGGTGCCGAAATGGCCGCCAAGGTGAAAGAAGTCACCCTGCGCCTGTACAAGGAAGCCGCCGCCTTCGCCCGGGTTAAAGGCATCATCATCGCCGACACCAAGTTCGAATTCGGCCTGGACGACAACGGCCGTCTGCACCTCATCGACGAAGTGCTGACCCCCGACTCCTCCCGCTTCTGGCCCGCCGACACCTACAAGGTCGGCACCAGCCCCGCCAGCTTCGACAAGCAGTTCGTTCGCGACTACCTGGAAACCCTGGACTGGAACAAAGCCGCCCCCGGCCCCAAACTCCCTGCCGACGTGCTGGAAAAAACCGCCGACAAGTACCGCGAAGCCTATACCCGCCTTACGGGTAGTCAGTTGCCTGCAGCCTGATTCTTTCCAAAATCGTGTCGGTAATCAGTAAAAGGGGCCTTCGGGCCCCTTTTACTTTGGTCGCCGAGCTCTTTAGTTTTTAGCGATGGTCCCCATAAGTATTCTCAAGCCCATTCCAGCAGCCATCCCGGCAGGGACTCGGGCAGAATACCGGTCAGATGTCTGTCTTCGTTTCACTTCCCAGCAGGATTTACCTGCTGGTCATAAAAAGGTTCTGCCATGAGCGCCAACAATCCCCTCCTCGATTTTTCCGGTCTGCCCCGTTTCGATACCGTTCAGCCCGACCACGTTGCTCCCTCCGTGCGCCAGCTTATTACCGAGTACCGCGATTTGATCGCCACCCTCACAGCCCCCGAGGCCATCGCCTCTTGGGACGCTTTCATGCAGCCCCTGACCGACATGGGCGAGCGGCTCTCCCGGGCCTGGGGCATTGTCGGCCACCTGCATTCCGTCAACGACGTGCCCGAATGGCGTGATGCCTATAACGCCATGCTGCCCGAGGTGTCCGGCTTCTATGCTGACCTGGGCCAGAACCTGGCGCTCTTTGCCAAGATCAAGGCGCTTTCCGTCAGCCCTGAATACGCCACCCTTTCCCCGGCGCGCAAGCGCATTGTCGATAACGACCTGCGCGATTTCCGTCTGTCCGGTGCCGAACTGCCCGAAGACAAGAAGCCCCGCTTCAAGGAAATCCAGGAAGAGCTCTCTGCCCTGGCGGCCAAATTTTCCGAAAACATTCTCGATGCCACCAATGCCCATGCCGAATGGGTGACTGAAGAAAGCGGTGTAGCCGGCTTACCCAAGGATGTGATTGCCGCCGCCCGAGCCGCCGCCGAAAAAGACGGCAAGCCCGGCTGGAAATTCACCCTGCACGCCCCCTCTTACATCCCCATCCTGCAGTACGCCGAGAATCGCGACCTGCGGGAGCGCATTTACCGCGCCTACGCCACCCGCGCCTCCGAGTTTGGCAAGGTTGAGTGGGACAACAGCAGTCTGATCGAAAAAATCCTCGCGCTGCGGGCAGAAGAAGCGGCCCTGCTCGGTTATGCCAACTACGCCGAAATTTCCCTGGTACCCAAGATGGCCAACACACCGGATCAGGTTGCGGCCTTCCTGCGGGACCTGTCGGCCAAGGCCAAGCCCTTTGGCGAGAAGGACTACGCCGAACTCAAGGAATTCGCCCGCAAGGAACTGGGCATGAATGAGCTGGAAAGCTGGGACCTGAGCTGGGTTTCGGAAAAACTCAAGCAGGCCCGCTACGCTTTCTCTGACGAGGAAGTGAAGCAATACTTCCCCGAGCCCAAGGTATTGGCAGGCCTGTTCCGCGTCATTGAATCCGTCTTCGGCGTCAAGCTGGAGGCCGACAGTGCGCCGGTGTGGGACAAGGACGTGAACTTCTTCCGCATAAACAAGGACGGCAAGCTGATCGGCCAGTTCTATCTTGACCTGCACGCCCGGGAAACCAAGCGGGGCGGTGCCTGGATGGACTCAGCCATTACCCGCCGCAAAACCGACCATGGCATTCAAACGCCGGTGGCTTATCTCAACTGCAACTTCCCCGCTGCCGTTGGCAACAAGCCGGCCACCTTCAGTCATGATGACGTGATCACCCTGTTCCACGAAACCGGCCACGGCCTGCACCATCTGCTGACGCAAGTGGAGGAATACTCTGTTTCCGGCATCAACGGCGTGGAATGGGATGCGGTAGAACTGCCTAGCCAGTTCATGGAAAACTTCTGCTGGGAGTGGGATGTGCTGCAAGGCATGACGGCCCACGTGGACACCGGCGAGCCCCTGCCCCGCGCCCTCTACGACAAGATGATCGCCGCCAAGAATTTCCAGAGCGGCTTGCAGACCCTGCGCCAGGTAGAGTTCAGTCTGTTCGATCTGTTGCTGCACAGCGAATTCAAGGTCGGCACCGGCCGCAGTTATCTGGACCTGCTGGCCCAGGTGCGCAAGGAAGTGGCGGTTGTCATTCCGCCCGAATGGAACCGCTTTCCCAATAGTTTCAGCCATATCTTCGCCGGTGGCTACGCCGCGGGTTACTACAGCTACAAGTGGGCCGAAGTCCTTTCCGCCGACGCCTATTCCGCCTTTGAAGAAGCCGCCAAAAACAAGGGCAGCGCCTTGGATGCGGAAACCGGCAGCCGCTTCCTTAAGGAAATCCTGGCCGTGGGCGGTTCCCGTCCCGCCATCGAATCCTTCAAGGCCTTCCGGGGCCGCGAACCGCAGCCGGACGCCCTGCTGCGCCATAACGGCATGGTGGCGAGCGCATGATGATCTCTCTGCACAAGACGGCCCGTCTCATGACCATCGCCGCCCTGGCGCTCCTGGCCGGGGCTTGCAGCCCCATTAGCCAAGATAACTACGGCAAGCTAAAGGTGGGCATGAGCTACGACGAAGTGGTTGCCGTCATCGGCAAGCCCAGTCAATGCAGTGAAGTGCTGGGGGCCCGCAGTTGCCTCTGGGGCGACGACAACAGCAACATCAGCGTCAACTTTATTGCCGGCCAATCCGTCCTGTACTCCAGCAAGAATATTCATTAAACAAAGGCAAGCCCATGCGTTCATCGGCCCAACCCGCCATCCTCGCGACACCTTCGGCCCATGGGGCCTCCATCGTTTTTCAACTGCGCCCCGGCACGGACGCCAAGTCATCCCTGGCTAAATTGCAACAAGGCTTCGACCCCGCTTGGGGCGTTGCCGGGCTGGGGCAACCCCTGATGGCGGCTCTGGGTAAAACGGTGCCGGGGCTCCATGGCTTTACTGCCCTGTCCGGTCCCGGTTGCACTTCCCCCGCTACCCAACAAGCCCTCTGGTTTCTGCTCAGCAGCAGTGACCGCAGCCAAGTTTTCAACATCACGGAAACCCTGCAGGCCCTGCTTGCAGAAGCCTTTGTTCTCGATAACGCCCAGGACACCTTCATCTATGCCGGCGGTCGCGATCTGACCGGCTATGAAGACGGTACGGAAAACCCGAAGGGTGATGATGCCGAAGTCGCCGCCCTGGCAACCGGCGAGGCCGGTCTGCAAGGTTCCAGCTTCGTTGCCGTGCAGCGTTGGCAACACGATCTGGCGCGCTTCAACGCGCATCCGCCGGAAGTCCGCAATGCCATGATCGGCCGCGACAAGGAAAGCAATGACGAGCTGGAGGACGCGCCGGAAACAGCCCACGTTAAACGCACAGCCCAGGAAGACTACGAACCACCAGCCTTCATGCTACGCCGCTCCATGCCCTGGATAGCAGGCAAGGACAAGGGTTTGGAGTTCATTGCCTTTGGTCACTCATTGCAAGCCTTTGAACAGGTCTTGCAGCGGATGATGGGGCTGGAGGATGGCATCGTTGATGCCCTGTTTGATTTTTCCCATCCCATTACCGGCGGCTACTACTGGTGCCCACCGGTCAAGGACGGGAAACTGAACCTGGAACTACTGGGGCTTTAATCCGGCGTCAATTCCGTTTTCAGCAATTCCGGTAATTCCCGGTCCAGCAGGCTGGGATCGCCGGAGTTCAACTCCACCAGACGGCGCAGGTGGGTGATGCTGTCCAGGTCAATACGATCACAGTGCAAGCCCGCCCGCCGACCTTCAAGGTGGGTCACGGTGGTCCACATATTGATCGCCACGTCTTCCGCCAGCAGCAGGTGCAACTGGCAATGCTCGCCCTTGTGTACAGGCCAGCCTTCCTGAACTTCTACCAAGCCCCCCTTGAGGGACAAATCCACCAGTCGTGCCTCCGTCGTGCCGTGGGCGTCGATCAGGCGTACGGGGGATTCAAAAGCGGCGCGCCAGAAATGGCGGCGGTCAGCGTTTTGGGTCATCTCGTTCCTTTTGCAATTGGCGAGCCTCGTCTCCAGTTCCGACAAAGCACTTACCCAGCGGGCACTGGGAATAATCCTGACAGCTATGGTCCCGGGCACATTCTTCCACGGTCTGGTCCAGCAAGACCATTTCACGATGCACCGGGCACAGATCAAACGGGGAATCAAACATGGCTGATGCCTCCTCTTATCGTTTTATCCCTTAGTACAACAGGGCTGTCACCATCCTACACCCGGCACAAGGATCAAACCATCTTCACCACAATGTCGTGCAGCGTGTTGGCGCAATGGGCCATGCGCTCCGAGGCATTGGTCAAATGGCGATAGATTTCCCGTCGTTTGAACATGTGGATGTAGTCCTCGCCCTGAAATAATTCGGCCAGGGCGTGGCGGTAAAGCTTCTCCACCTTGCGTTCCGCCCGCCGTGCCAGATCGGCATCTTCCGAAGCCTGAGCGGGGCAAGTGCTGAGGCGGCTGTAGCCATCCCGCAGTGACACCGTACCCTCGTGCAACAGGGTTGCCATCTCCAGGGTAAACCGGTCCGGCTTGAGGCCTAGGGCGTCCATTTCCGACACGGTGTCCTTGCAGAAATTGATGATCTCATCCAGATGGGTAATGGCGCGGTAGATGTCCTCCCGGTCCATGGGCGTGGAGAAGGATTCATTGAGAGCATGGATGTTGTGCACCTTCACCTTGTCAGCGGCGTGCTCGTCTTCCTTGATCCGCTCGCCGATGGCCGGATCGCCGCTTTCCATATAGCTCACCAGCAGCCCCACGGTATGTTCCACCTGGGCGCTCTGGTCGTGGAGCATGACAAAAAAATCCGGCATCTTGGGGAAAAATCGCTCGAACAGTCGAGCCAGCAGGGATTGTTGGACGGACTCGGAATGGCTCATGGTGCGCTCCCGGCAAGAAGGAAAATCCCGCGAAGGGCGAAATAGAAAAGAATGGAAACAACGGCGGCACCGGGAATGGTGACCAGCCAGGTGGTAGCGATTTCTCCGGCCTTGGCCCAGCGCACAGACTTGGGCCTTTCCGAAGCGCCGATCCCCATGATGGAGGTGGCCACCACATGGGTAGTGGACACCGGTGCCCCCAGGGCTGAAGCAGTCAGGATGACGCTGGCCGAAGTCAGTTGCGAATCCAGGGCATGGAGAGGACGCACCTTGTAGATGGCAAAGCCCAAGGTACGCACAATGCGCCAGCCGCCGGAAAGGATGCCCAGAGTCATGGATGTAGCGCAGGCCAGCATCACCCAGATCGGCACTTCAAATCGTTCCAGGAAGCCACCCATCACCAGCACCAGGGTGAGGATGCCCATGCTCTTTTGGGCATCGTTGGCACCGTGGGAAAAACCCAGCCCCGCCGCCGTCAGATACTGGGCATTGCGCAGGCCGCGGTTGAGGGTGGGCCGGGCGCGCCGCAACAGAACCAGCATCAGCTTGTGCAAGCCGTAGCCAACCCAGAAACCCACCAGGGGCGACAGCACCAGGGCCAACAGCACCTTCATGACGCCCGACACATGGCCTTGCAGCAGATCGGCGAAGCCCCACACCACGTGGTCGGCGCCGGCGGACACCACCACGGTACCGGCCAGCCCCCCAACCAGAGCGTGGGATGAGGAGGAAGGAATGCCCCGCCACCAGGTGAACAAATTCCAGACGATGGAGCCCACCAGTCCGCACAGAATGACAGTCAGGGCCAGGGTCGGCGGCAGCCCATCAAGTCGCACAAATTTGCCGATGGTGCTGGCCACGGCGGTGCCCCCCAGCAAGGGGCCGAGAAACTCGAAGACCGCTACGATCAGCACCGCCTCCACCGGTGTCATGGCCCGGGAGGCAATTACGCTGGCAATAATGTTGGCGGCGTCGTGAAAGCCATTGGTGTAATCGAACAACAGCACGATGACCACCACCAGCAAAGCAAGTACAAAAACCATATCCATGGCCGGATCATAGCGAAAACACGCACCGTTGAGCCCCGCAATGCAGCATGGCAAGGAAGGTCTCGATTAGAATCGCGGCACAAGATCCCACCGGAGACTGACTTGAAAATAGCCGCCTGGAATGTGAATTCCCTCAAGGTGCGTCTGCCCCACGTACTCGACTGGCTGGCCGCCCAGCAGCCTGATGCCCTGTGTTTGCAGGAAACCAAAACCGAAGACAAGGGCTTCCCCTTTGCCGAGTTGGAGGCTGCCGGTTACAGCGCCATCCACAACGGCCAGAAGACCTACAACGGCGTTGCCATTCTCAGCCGCCACGGCCTTGAAGATGTACAACGCGACATCCCCGGTTTCGCCGATGAGCAGAAGCGCATCATTGCCGCCACGGTCAACGGCGTGCGCTTGGTCTGCGCTTACATCCCCAACGGCAGCGAAGTGGGTTCGGAAAAATACGAATACAAATTGCGCTGGCTTGCGGCCCTGACCGCCTGGCTCAAGGACGAAATGACGCGCCACCCAAAGCTAGCCCTGCTCGGCGATTACAACATTGCTCCCGATGACCGAGACGTGCACGATCCCGTGGCCTGGAAAGACAAGATCCTCTGCTCCGAAGCCGAGCGCAGTGCCTTCAAGGGCTTGCTCGACCTGGGCCTGCAAGACTCCTTCCGTCTGTTTGAACAAGCGGAGCAAAGCTTCAGTTGGTGGGACTACCGGGCCGCCGGCTTCCGCCGCAATGCCGGCCTGCGCATCGACCACATATTGCTCTCCGCTCCTCTGGCCCAGCAGTGCACCAGCAGCACCATCGACAAGGCACCGCGCAAACTGGAACGGCCCTCGGATCACGCCCCCGTCTTCGTCGAAATCGCCCCATGAATCTCACGCCCCTGCAGATCGAACGGCTGACTGATTTGTATCCAGTGCTGGCCACACTGCCCGATGCTCTGCGTCAGCAGTGTCTGGCGGAAGCGATGGTGATGAAAGTTCCCGCTGGCACCGTCGTCTTCGATGGCGGTCAGCCCTGCCAGGGCTTCCCCTTCATTCTTGAGGGTGCGATTCGCGTCATCAAGGCTGCCGCCAATGGCCGTGAGCTGCCCCTTTACCGGGTGCTGCCGGGGGAATCCTGTCTCATCAGTTCCGGCTGCCTGCTGGGCCATACGGACTACAACGCCCGGGGCGTGACGGAAAACGAAACCACCCTGGTGCTGTTGCCCAGCCTGCGCTTTGACGCACTGCTGGGCACACCGAAATTCCGCGACTTTGTTTTCAATCTGTTCGGCGAACGCATGGCCGACCTGATGCAACTGGTGGAAGAGGTCGCCTTCCGCAAACTCGACCAGCGTCTGGCCAACTTGCTGCTGGGCAAAGGCCATACCCTGCACACCACCCACCAGCATCTGGCCGACAACCTGGGCAGTGTGCGGGAGATGGTCAGCCGCCTGCTCAAGGGCTTTGCCGAACAGGGCCTGGTGCGCCTCGGTCGGGAGCAGATCGAAATCCTTGATCCCGCCGGCCTGCGCCGCATCGCCGAGTAATCCTCTCAGCCCCGGGCTGGGTGACTTTGGTTACAGAGGTCGCGCCCCGGCTGGTGCTCTAATCCGCTCATCGCTTTACAACCCTTGGAGCACAGCATGAAATTCAATGTCGGTGGTATTGATCGCATTCTTCGTATCGTCGTCGGTCTCGCCCTGGTGGGCTGGGCCCTGAGCGGCGGTCCCGTTTGGGCCTGGGTTGGTCTGGTGGCAGTCGGTACTGGCGCCATCGGGTTCTGCCCCCTCTACCCCCTGATCGGTCTGAACACCTGTTCTGCAAAAAAAGATTAAGCCGCCGCAACGCGGTGCAGCATCGCTGCAAAACAGAAGCCCGCTGATGCGGGCTTTTTTATTGCCGCGGCGCATCAAGAAAATTAGGGCTGACTGTCATCATGGTTTCTTGAAATTTAAACAAAGCACAACTAATCTGCCCCCATGGGTTTTTGGATTGAACCCTGAAGGGGAAGGTAGCTAGTTGTTCCGCCCCCAACCACGGACTCGTTGCACCTACCGTCTCAAGGAGCCGTACCATGACAAGCAGACTGATCCGCACCATCATCCAAGGCCAGACCGTGGCCACCGCCTCTCCCGAAGCCACCATCAGCGAAGCCGCCAGCATCATGCGCAATGCCCGGGTCGGCGCCCTGGCAGTTCTTGTGAACGACAAACTCACCGGCATTTTCACGGAACGGGATGCCCTGTTCCGCGTCCTTGCCGCCGGTCGTGATCCAGCCCGCACCACCGTGGGCGATGTCATGACCAGCAACCCGCAAACTATCCCCCCAAACCGCCCCCTCAGCCATGCCATGCACCTGATGTATGAAGGGGGTTACCGTCACATGCCCGTGGTCGAAAATGGCTATCTGGTCGGCATGGTTTCGGTGCGGGATGCCCTCGGCCCAGAGCTCAAGGAATTCCAGGACGAACTGGAAAGCCGGGATCACATTTTCGAATTACTGGCCTGATCGTTTAGCCGTCTCGACGCTGAACTTGGCGCCGGATTCGGCCAAGCTTTCGGGGGTACAGCCCCCCGCAATAGTCTGAATATCCCCTTGGCGCTGGACCGTTCGCAATGAACGTTCCAGTGTTAATTTTTTATTGCCCTGACGCAAGAATATGTAATCCGATGCGGCTATGCTTTGCGCTTGTTGTTATGAATTTGCGCATGAAGCCATGTCCCATTCCCATCCCCTGCTAAAGAAAATTGCCATCCTCCTGCTGCTGCTTGTCATCGCCGGAGGTGCTTTCGTTGTCTGGAAAAAACTTGAAAAGCCGGCCCTGCCGCCGGGCTTTGTTGTGGGTAACGGTCGCCTCGAAGCCATCGAGGTCGATGTGTCCACCAAAATGGCCGGCCGCATCGCCGAGGTAACGCCGAAAGAAGGCGACAGCGTCAGCCGCAATCAGGTCGTAGCCAAGCTCGACATGGACGAACTCAACGCCCAGCTTCGCGCCGCCGACGCGCAAACAGCCCAAGCCCGCAGCGCCCGGGCTGAAGCCGCTGCCAATCTGTCCCGCTACGAAAGCGATGTCCTTCTCGCCCGCAACACAGTGGAACGAACCCGACAACTCATCGCCAAGGGCTTCATCAGCACCGCCCTGCTGGACAAGGACGAAGCCGGCTACCGCTCCGCCGAATCGGCGCTGTCCTCTGCCCACAGCCGCATCCACGAAACCGAAGCCGCTATCGAAGCGGCCCAGGCCCAGAGCGAACGTATTCGCACGCTGTTGAAAGATGCCGGCCTCACCGCCCCCATCACCGGCCGGGTGCTTTACCGATTGGTGGAACCCGGCGAAGTCCTCGGGGCCGGCGGCAAGGTGCTGACCCTGCTCAATCTGGAAGACGTGTTCATGACCGTCTACCTGCCGTCGGATCAAGCCGGCCAATTGCCCATCGGCAGTGAAGCCAAGATCGTTCTTGATGCCCGGCCCGACGAAGTGATTCCCGCCAAAATCAGCTTTGTGTCTGACCGCACTCAGTTCACCCCCAAAGATGTGGAAACTCGCAGTGAACGGGAAAAGCTCATGTTCCGGGTCAAGGTCAAAGTAGATGCCGAATGGCTGGCCAGTCACCAATCCTTAGCGAAGCCCGGCATGCCCGGCGTTGCCTATCTACGCTTGGACGAAGCCAAACCCTGGCCGAGCCCTTTACCCAAGCGCTAAAAGTTATGGCTTCGATGGGCTCCATTCATGATGGAACACATGCTTGCCCTAACGCCACGGGCCGGCAAAAGAAGAACCCGCCCCTCCCATCCTCCCCTCTCGGGGAGGCTTCTAATCAGCTCGCTTCGCTCGAATCTGGCCAAGCGTGCTTCTCGACGTATTTCGCCTTAAACGATGCCTGACCTGGGAACGCCCGCTCCCGTCGCCAGTACCGGCACCGAGGCCGTCAGCGCAGGCGCCTGCGCTGAGCTGAAGGGCATCACGCAACGCTACGGCAAAGTTCTGGCGGCGGACAATGTTGACCTCACCATTCCCGCTGGCTGCATGGCCGGTTTCATCGGCCCTGACGGCGTCGGCAAGTCCACCTTGCTGGCCCTGATTTCCGGTGCCCGCATGATCCAGGCCGGCACGGTGCAAGTGCTGGGAGGCAATATGGCCGACCGGCATTTCCGCGCCCTGGCCCAACCCCGCATTGCTTACATGCCTCAGGGTCTGGGCCGCAACCTCTACCCCACCCTGTCCGTCTTCGAAAACGTGGACTTCTTCGGTCGTCTGTTCGGTTTAAGCGGGACGCACCGCAAAACCAAGGTGGAAGAGCTGCTGACCAGCACCGGCCTGTTGCCCTTCAAGGACCGTCCCGCCGCCAAGCTCTCCGGCGGCATGAAGCAGAAGCTGGGTCTTTGCTGCGCCCTGATCCACGACCCGGACCTGCTCATCCTCGACGAGCCCACCACCGGTGTCGATCCCCTTTCCCGTCGCCAGTTCTGGGAACTCATCGACCGCATTCGCGCCCGTCGTCCCGGCATGAGCGTCATTGTCGCCACGGCCTACATGGAAGAGGCCGCCCGCTTCGACTGGCTGGCGGCCATGAATGCAGGCCGCGTGCTGGGCTCGGGCACACCGGAAGAACTGAGGCAACGCACCGGCCAGGCCACGCTGGAGGAAGTCTTCATCGCCCTGCTGCCGGAAGCCCAGCGCCAGGGCCACACGGCCCTCAGCATTCCGCCCCGGAAAAACGACGACAAAGACTGGGCCATCGAAGCGGAAGGGCTGACCCAGCGCTTCGGCGATTTCACGGCGGTGGATCACGTCAGTTTCCGCATCGGCAAAGGCGAAATTTTCGGCTTCCTCGGCTCCAACGGCTGCGGCAAAACCACCACCATGAAAATGCTCACCGGCCTCTTGCCGCCGACGGAAGGCCGCGCCCTGCTGTTCGGCAAACCGGTGAACGCCAATGATCTGGAAACCCGCCGTCAGGTGGGCTACATGTCCCAGTCCTTCTCCCTCTACGGTGAGCTGACCGTCGCCCAGAATCTGGACCTCCACGCCCGCCTCTTCCACCTGCCGCCGGACCACAGGACTCAGCGCATTACTGAGCTGGTCGCACGCTTCGGTCTGGAGCCCTATCTCGACCAAGGCGCCGAAGGCCTGCCCCTGGGCATCCGCCAGCGCCTGTCCCTGGCCGTGGCGGTGGTGCATGAACCCAAGCTGCTGATCCTGGACGAACCCACCTCCGGCGTGGACCCCATCGCCCGGGACGAATTCTGGAAACTGCTGATCACCCTCTCCCGGGAACAGGGTGTCACCATTTTCATTTCCACCCACTTCATGAACGAGGCGGAACGCTGCGACCGCATCTCCCTCATGAACAGCGGCAAGGTGCTCGCCAGTGATACACCGGAGGCCCTGCGCATCGCCCAGGGCAAGGACAATCTGGAAGAAGCTTTCATCGCCTATCTGGAAACCGCCCGCCAGGGCGAGGCAGCCAGCGAAGATGCCGCGGTCGCCCCCCAGCCGGAACCAGCCGTCAGCAACGGCAAGGCACAACGACCTTCCGCCTTCAGCCTGGGTCGCCTGCTGGGTTACGCCTATCGGGAAATGCTCGAACTGCGCCGCGATCCGATCCGCCTCACCTTCGCCCTGCTCGGCTCGGTGTTGATGATGCTGATCCTTGGCTACGGCATTACCATGGACGTGCAGGATTTGCGCTTCAGCGTGCTGGACCGGGACCAGTCCCCGGAGAGCCGGGCCTACATCAACAACATTGCCGGTTCCCGCTACTTCCTCCAGCAGGCCCCCATCACCAGCAGCGAAGACCTAGACAAACGGCTCAAGAGCGGTGACCTGTCCCTAGCCCTGGAAATCCCGGCAAACTTTGGCCGCGATCTACGCCGCAACAAGGTGCCGGAAATCGGCCTTTGGGTAGACGGCGCCATGCCCTATCGCGGCGAAACGATACGCGGCTATGTGCAGGCCATGCACCTGCTGTATCAGGCGCAACTGGTGGCAGACAAAACCGGGGTGGTGCCCACCCTGCTGCCCTTCGACGTGCAAACCCGTTATCGCTACAACCAGGATTTCAAGAGCGTCTACGCCATGGTGCCAGCGGTGATTCCCCTGCTGCTGGTGTTCATCCCTGCCATTCTGGTGGCCCTGGGCGTGGTGCGGGAAAAGGAACTGGGTTCCATCACCAACCTCTACGTCACCCCGGTGACCCGGCTGGAATTTCTGCTGGGCAAACAACTGCCCTACATCGCCCTGTCCATGGTCAGTTTCGTGCTGTTGCTGCTGGAGGCGGAATGGATTTTCAACGTTCCCCTCAAGGGCCATTTCATCACCCTGACCGCCGCCACCCTGCTTTACGTCACGGCCACCACCGGCCTTGGTCTCCTGGTGTCTTCCTTCACCAAATCCCAGATCGCCGCCCTGGCGGGCACTGCCATCATCACCATGCTGCCCACGATCCAGTTCTCCGGCCTGACCCAGCCGGTGGCCTCGCTATCCGGCGTTGGCGCCACCCTCGGCCAGTTCTGGCCTGCCACTTATTATCTGGTCATCAGTCGCGGCATCTTTGCCAAGGCCCTGAATCTGGTGGACCTGCAACCCCAGTTCATCGCTCTGGCCCTGTTCGCCCCCACCTTCACCCTTCTCAGCATGTTGCTGCTGAAGAAACAGGAGCGCTGAATGGGCCTGACCGCGCGCCTCTCTAACATCTACCGCCTCGGCATCAAGGAACTGCGCAGCCTGTTCTCCGATCCGGTGCTGCTGGTCATCATCGTCTGGGCCTTTTCCGTGGGCATCTACGCCGCCGCCTCGGGCATCTCCCAGGAACTGCACCGGGCCAGCATTGCCATCGTGGATATGGACCACTCCCCCATTTCCGAACGGGTGACCCAGGCCTTCTATCCGCCCTACTTCCTGCCGCCGCGCCAAGTCGCCCTGCAAGACATGGACAAACTGATGGACCGGGGCGAATGCACCTTCGTCCTGGTGATCCCCGCCAACTTCCAGCGGGACCTGCTGGCCGGGCGACGCCCCGAAGTGCAACTGGCCATCGACGCCACCATCATGAGCCAGGCCTTCCTCGGCTCCAGCTACATCCAGAACATCTTCGCCGACGAAGTGGCCGCCGCCTCTCCCGGCACCAGCCGCGCCAGCCTGATCACCCTGGTGAGTCGGGTGCGCTTCAACCCCAACCTGTCCGGCTTCTGGTTCGGCGGCGTGGTGGAAGTGATCAACAACATCACCATGCTTTCCATCATTCTGGTGGGAGCCGCCTTCATCCGCGAGCGGGAGCACGGCACCATCGAACACTTGATGGTGATGCCCCTCACACCTTTTGAAATCCTCTCGGGCAAGGTGCTGGCCAACGGCCTCGTGGTCTTGCTGGCCTCGGCCTTCGCCCTCAAGGTGGTGGTGGAATGGATACTGGCGGTGCCCATCGCCGGCTCCCTTCTGCTGTTCATGGCGGGCAGCGGGCTCTACCTGTTCTCCACGGCTTCCATCGGTATCTTCCTCGCCACCCTGGCCCGCTCCATGCCCCAGTTCGGCCTGCTGATCATTCTCGTGGTACTGCCCCTGGAACTGCTCTCCGGCGGCGTAACGCCCCGGGAGAGCATGCCGGTACCGGTGCAGGACTTCATGTTGATTGCGCCCACCACCCACTTCGTCAAACTGGCCCAGGGCATTCTTTTCCGCGGAGCAGACATCACCGTGGTGTGGCCGGAAATGCTGGCCATCGCCGGCATCGGCGCTGTGTTCTTCAGCTTCGCCCTGGTACGGTTCCGCAAGGCCATGGCCCAAACCCAGTAAGAAAATGGGTTGGACCTGCGCTAGCAGACACCCTAGCGTTGGCCTTCGCACTCCTGCAAAAACTGCGCGACAAAGGCTTCCATGAAACGATGGCGCTCCGCCGCCATGGCGCGGCCGCTGTCCGTATTCATGCGGTCCTTGAGCAGCAGCAGCTTTTCGTAGAAGTGGTTGAGGGCCGTGCTCTTGGCTGATTTGTAGGCCGCTGCGGTCTGATGCAGTACTGGTGCAATGGCCGGGTCGTGCATGGGCTGGCCCACGTGGCCGCTGTAGGTGAAGCAGCGGGCGATACCCACGGCGCCGATGGCGTCGAGCCGGTCCGCATCCTGCACACACTTGCCCGCCAGGGTTTTCATCGCGGTCGTGACCCCGGCCCCTTTGAAGGAAATGGTGGCGACGATATCCACCACCTCGTCGATCAAGGCTTGGGAGGCCCCTTCGCTTTTCAGCAGGGCTTCCGCTTCGCGGGGGCCGATGGCATCGTCACCACCATGGAATTTCCAGTCGGCGATGTCGTGCACCAGGGCGGCCAGTTCTGCCACTTCCTGATCGGCACCTTCCTCAATGGCAAGATGATGGGCCAAGCGCCAGACGCGATGGATGTGCTGCCAGTCGTGGCCGGAACCTTCCCCCTCGAATTGGGCCTTGATGCGCGCCGCTACCCGTTCAACCAGATTCAAACCGTTCTCCTTATAAAGCCTGCAACAGGGGCAAGCCCCGGACCCGCATCAGGGTGGCCTGCAACACCCGGGCGTCGTTACTGGCCCGGTGCCGGTCCAGCTTCATTTCGTCCTGCACCAGAATCTTGGTCACATGCCAGGCATCGGCTTCCGCCTGATTGAGCAGAACGCGCAAATCTTCCAGACGAAAGGCGGGGGTAGCGTCGGCCGCATCGAACAGGCGGCTCAGCCAGTTGAAGTCGTGATACCAGGAGTCACAGTAGACCGTCATGCCGCGCAGGCGCTGGTTGATTTCCCAAGCCACCTCCACCGGCGGACGGCCATGGGAAAACAGGGTATCCCGCTGCACCTTGTGCACCTTTTCCGCGCTTTCATCCCAATGCTTCCAATCCGGGGCAGGGCGGATCAGGGAACAAAAAGCCTGGCCGTCAGGCAGCACCAACCCCACTTCAATGGGATAGCTGCGGGCGCCGAAGCCGGAAGCTTCGACATCGATAATCGGTGGAGCGCGCATGAAATAACCGGGGAAACAGAGTGACGCAAAAGCTACCAGCCTTTTCTGGCCGGGGAACAGCAGATTACCGGGGCTGAAGGGCAGCCTGATGACGGATTAAGCCCGGCTCGCCCCCTCTGCTTTAACAGCAGACGGTGATAAGGGAACGGGCCGCCCTGCCCCTCGGTACAATCGAGCCGTCGGCATCATCAAGGCAAAGCCGGACGGCGTCTGTGTTTCACGGGGCGACTCGTTCCATCACCAGCACACCGGGAAACCATTTCCCGCAAAGACCATTGAGGACACGTCATGGCAAAGGGGCCAGGACCAGCAGGACATCATCCCTCCGGGCATCCCGGGGCCGGCGGCGGCGCCATGCCCGCATCCACCGCCCAAGCCCCTGGCTTTCCCGAGGGTTTTCTTGATGACTTTCTGCCCCGCAGTCTTGCCAAGGGCCATGTGCTATCTACCCCCAGCCACCCGCTGAATCAGGTGTTCATCGTCCGCAGCGGACGGCTCAAGGTCTATCTCGCCAACGACACCCGGGAAATCAGTCTTGCCATCCTCGAAGCCGGCGACCTGTTTTCCACCCACACCCCCACCTACGTCCGCACCCTGGAAGCCACCGAGTTGTGGGTCATCGACATCGGCCAGTTCGCCCGCAAGCTGGCGGCGCAACCAGCGGTATCGCCGCTGATGATGCGGGTTCTGGGGCGCATTCTGAGCAACGCCATCATCCTGGTGGAAGACCTGGCCTTCCGTGACGTGCCCGCCCGCCTGGCCCGCTTCCTGATCCGGCAAGCTGAACAACGGGGCGTGACCGAAGCCGAAGGCTGCCTCTTGCCCCTCAACCTGGGCACCGAAGACATCGCCTGCCTGCTGGGCACCACCCGCCAATCCGTCTCGTCCCTGATCAACCAATGGCAGCGGGAAGGTTTGCTCACCCGGCGCGGTCGCCATTCCCTGTTGATTCACGATGCCCAGGCCCTGGTGGCCCGCAGCCTGACTTCCAATTAAATCGGGAATTGTCGGCTGGCTGACGGACAGGGCAACGGCGCCCCCCTACAGTGGAGGCCATACAGTTCATTCAAAGGAAGTGCCATGTCCCAGCAGAACTGCGGCTGCAAGGCCGCCTCAACCCCGGATCGCTACGTCAGCTTCAAGGACATCGACTGCGAAGGCAACACCCGCCAGTTGATGGAAATGATCGAAGCCCACCTGCAAGACCCGGAAAAGAACAATCCCTTCTGGGAATACTTCATGACCAAGCGCAAAGGCGGCAGCGGCCCCAAGCCCGATGACCTGTTCCTGATCCATAGCAACATCAACCAGATTCGGGAATTCTTCGAATCCTGCGATGACGAAGATGCCCTCACCCTGCTGCTGCAGATTGAGGAAGAGTGCTGTTAAGTCCCGTTACTAAAACAAGGGTCCAGAGCAACGGTCGGTGGTTGCCCTCGGGCCTGTAACGGGGCACCGAACACCGCACTCTGGGTAGCCATCATGACGTTTTCAATCGCCTCCAAAACCGAAATTCTTGCCCTGACCATAGTCATGGCAACCATCGTTTTCAGTCCCCTTGCGCCCGCCGCCGATACCAAGTCATCCATCGCTGCAAGCAAGCTGACAGCGGCAGAATTGGCCCGCCTGGGCGATCCGGTCCTCGGCCGCAAGAAGTCCGAAACCGAGCGCTGCCAGGAATGCCATGGCGCCGAAGGCCACGGACAGGATGGCGGCACCGGCGGCGGTGAAAGCAAAGCACCGAAGATCGGCGGCCAACATGCCGAGTATCTGATCAAGCAGTTCAGAAACTTCCGCAACGACGAGCGCCACGACAACACCATGGCCGTCATGTCCGACGGGGTCAGCGACCGCGACCTGGCCGACATCGTTGCCTATTTTTCCAGCCAGAAGAAAATGCAAGGGGATGGCAGCGGCGACAACCCCTTGGGCAAGCGCCTGTTCCTGAGCGGCGACCCCGCCCGCAACATCACCGCCTGCGCCACCTGCCATGGTGAAACGGGCAAAGGCGGCGTTGTGAATGGCATGGCCTATCCCGTCATCAGCGGCCAGACCTGGCACTACCTGGACAAACAGCTTCGGGACTTCCACACCGCCCAGCGCCAAAACAGTCCCGGCAAGATCATGAACGCCATTGTTCACCCCCTGACCGAGGCCGACATCAAGGCCCTGGCGAGTTATTTGTCCGGCCTGACCGTTTCCGCCGACTGAACGGCAAACCGATTCAGGCCATTAGCCGCAACAACACCGCCAGCCCCAGCAAAAGACCGAGCACCAACCGGGGCTGCCATGCGCTTGCCATGTCCAACACGATGCGCCATGACCAAACCAGCCCAAGCATCGACAAGGTCGCCTCCATGCGCCACGGCCAGGGTGTCGTATTTTCAATACCGAGAGACTGCCATCCTTGCTGTGCCGCCATCAGTATCAGAAACATTCCACCAAGGGGAATCAAGGCATAGGCCAGTCGCAGAGCGACTTGGCGATGCCCCTTGGCCGCTATCAACAGCAAGCCACCAAAAACCAAGGCATAGATACTTGGCAAACCGAGATGGGTCAAAACCCACAAAGGCAATGGTCCATGTCCTGCCAGCCAGTTGCTGGCAAAACCCTGTTCTCCCTGAGCCACTGAAAGTGTTAAGCCAAAAAGTAGCCAAAGGATCACGAAGACATCAAGCGGGCGAGCATCTCCATCAGCTATCCGGGATAACTCACTCCCCATCGGACGGACAGCCAGTGCAACGGCATTGCGATGGCCGCTGCACCGGCCGCACATGCTGCACTTCTCATTGCTACGTAGGCGACGAACATCCAGCATCGGCGGGCAATCCACCGCCCGGGCTGGTCGTGGCGACGAATCCCAAGCCTCACGGTCCACCTTGAAATGAAGCACGGCACAGCGTGCCAACAAAGAGAACAATCCCGCCGTCGGGCACAGGTAGCGACACCAGACACGCTTGCCTTTTCCGTAGAGCAGACCGACCAGCAATGCGGCACAGGAAATCGTGCCCAACACCCACAAGGCATTGAAGGATTCGCTACGAATATCAATGACGGCTTCCAGCAATGTCATGCCGGTAAAGAGCAGCAAGGGCCAGCCAGCCCAGAGTAAGCGAGCAGGAATTTTCAAAGCCCGGCCATGGCGGCTGGCAAACTCGGTGACGGCACCATCCGGACACAGCAAACCGCACCAGAACTGGCCAAAGATCATGACACTAAGAATGACGCCGGGCCACCAGACACACCAGAACAGAATGCGGGCAAACCGACCAAGCACCTCGACCTGATTGTGGGATAACAGTTCATGCCCGCCAAAGGACAGCGGCGCAGGCAAAACGGGTACCAGCAACAACAATCCATACAAGCAAACCAAGCCCCACTGGAGGTGGCGAATCAAGGCTTGATGGTCCCGCAGAAAATCGCCGACTCCCTGTAAGCCAGTCCTGCGGGAACGAACAGGAGGCAGCACTTGCTTCGCCGCCTCCGGGAGGATTGTCACGGCAGACGCTCCAGGGATCGCTGGGCCGCCTTGCGCACTTCTACATCGCAATCACTCAAGGCGTTTTCCAAAGCTGACCGGGCCGCAACATCACCGATGACACCCAAGGCGGTAGCCGCTTCTTTGCGCAGATTGCTCACGGGGTGCAACAAGGCCTCGATAATGCCGGGGACTGCGCGAATTTCCCGCAAGGTGCCCAGTGCATTAGCGGCCTTGAGTCGCACCTCCCAGCTACTGTCCTGCAAAGCATTGATCAGTCCGTCAGCAGACCCGGCAAGAGCAGTCTTGCCCAAAGTGATTGCGGCGGCTTCACGTACCTGCCAATCCTCGTCGGTCAAAGCCCGTAGCAAGAAAGGCAGGGCCGCCGGATCAACGGTATAGACCAAGGCCCCCGTAGCGGCCAAACGCACACTGACCTCACTGTCCTCAACGGCCCGAGTACCCAGGGCCGTCACCGCTTCAGCGGCCTTGAGATAGGCCAATACGCCAACCGCTTCCCGTCGAACCACGGCGGACGCATCGTCAAGACTGTCCAGGGCCGGCGCCAAGGCCTCCTCAACCCGCAAGCGACGCAGTGCCCCGAGCAACCCAGCCCGGGCAAAACCTCGGGACGGAATCAGACGCTTGAGCAGGGTAGGCGCGACCACATCATCCAGAATCTCGGCCAAGGATTCGGCTGCAGCTGTCGCAACCTCGACCACCTCATCCTCCAGCAAATCGGCCAGGGCTTCCACGGCGTGGACATCCACCGTGCCCTCCAGCGCCCTGGCAGCTTCCAGACGAACGCCCGCATCCGCATCACGGGCAGCCGTGGCGAAGAGTTGCGGGTACTCGTCGGCATAGTCGCTGATCTGACGTACCGCCAGCAAACGAAGGGTAGCGTCTGCCGCAGACAGTTGATCGACATAGGGTGCCAGTTCCAGGTCCTGGGAAAAATCGACATCACTCATGGCTATCCTCAGCGCAACAGATAGGGAATCTCGACGCGAATCGCCCCGGTGGGGCAATCGTGGGCACAAGGCAGGCAATACCAGCACTCGTCATAAACCATCTTCACCTTAGCGTCGCTTTCATCGTAGGCAAGGATGTCGGTGGGGCAAACGTCAATGCAGACGCGGCAACCCTTGTGGGCAATGCACTTGTCGTGGTCAACGATGACGGAAACAGAAAACTCTGGGGTGGTCATGGTGTTCTCTCAGGCAGCAACAGGTGTATCGAGGCGCATATCGGCGTAGGAACTACGTTCGGCCTCCGTGAGCGGATAGATATAGGGTGGCACCGGACGACGGAAACACTCCGGCTTGCCGTCGGCCCCCTTCTTCACTTCGACGAAGGTGAACCAGTCGGCTTCACTTCGTTCTGGATAATCGGTACGGTAGTGGTAGAGACCCCAACGGCTTTCGGTGCGATAGAGGGATGCAGCGGCGGCCAGTTCGGCACAATCGAGAATGGCGTGCACTTCCATGGCTCGCATCAGTTCGTGGGGGTTACGTGCCTTGAGCCGCTTCAGATCTTCTCGAATTTCGGAAAACCGCTTAAGGCCGATTTCCATCTTGCGGGTGACTTTGGGTGGTTGCAAGTAATCGTTCACCATCCGGCGCAGCTTGTACTCCACCTGGGAAGGCGTCAGACCTTCCTCCCGTTCAAGGGGAGCGAAGATGCGCTGCCGTTCGGTTTCGACCTGCTCCGGTTCAAACTCGGCAAAGTCCTTGTCGGCGATGAAGTCCACGGCATCCTCGCCAGCGATCTGGCCGAACACCATGGCGCCCAACATGTAGTTGTGGGCGACGTTGCAGAGGTCGCCAGCAGCGTAGAGTCCGGGCACCGTGGTGCGGGCGTTTTCGTCAACCCAGACACCGGAGGCACTATGGCCGCCGCAGAGGCCGATTTCGGAAATGTGCATTTCCACAAGATCATGGCGATAGTCGGTGCCTCGTCCTTCATGGAAGATGCCTCGGGTCGGCCGCTCGGTGATATGCAGCACATTCTCGATTTTGCTCACGGTCTCATCGGCCAAGTGGTCAAGCTTGAGGAAGACGGGACCATTGCCCCCTTCCAGTTCCCGCCAGAACTCCAGCATCATCTGGCCACTCCAGTAATCGCTCTTGATAAAGCGCTCACCCTTGGCATTCACCGTATAGCCGCCAAAGGGACCCGTCACGTAGGCGCAGGCGGGGCCGTTGTAGTCCTTGATCAGAGGATTGATCTGGAAGCACTCAAGGCCAGAGAGTTCGGCACCGGCGTGATACGCCATGCTGTAACCATCACCGGCATTGGTGGGGTTTTCATAGGTACCAAACAGATAACCGGAAGCGGGCAACCCGAGCCGGCCGGCAGCGCCGGTACACAACACGACGGCTTTGGCGCGAATCACCACGAACTCGCCCGTACGGGATTCCAGGGCCATGGCTCCGGCAATACGGCCATCCTTGCCCACCAGCAGGCGAGTAGTAGTGAGACGGTTATTGGTAATCACGCCAGCCTTGCGCAACTGCTTGAAGATCACCTTCTTGACGTTGTACCCCTCGGGCATGGGCAGCACGTAGGCGCCCAGGTGATGCACCTTCTTTACTGCGTATTCGCCGGTTTCGTCCTTTTCAAACTTGACGCCCCAGCTATCCAGTTCCCGGATCATGTCGTGGCTGCGTACGGCATAGGCGTTGATGGAAGCCTGATTGACAATGCCATCGTTGGCGATGGTGATTTCCTTGACGTACTGCTCCGGGGTGGCATGACCGGGTATGACGGCATTGTTCACACTGTCCATCCCCTCAGCGATGGCGCCAGCCCGTTTGATATTGGCCTTATCCAGCAGCAGTACCTTCAGGGCCGGGTTCTTCAGCTTGGCCTTGATGGCCGCCAGGGGGCCGGCGGTACCGCCGCCGACAACCAGCACATCCACATCAATGTTTCTTGTTTCCATGATTCACTTTCTTCAGCAAGAGTGTTTGGTTTGGGCGGACTCAGCGGTCCACCCGCAGGCGATAGCGGAAGGCATCGCCCCGGTAATAGAGATACTCAAAATCCAGCGGGCGGCCGTCCTGTCCCGAAGCAAGGCGTTCGATGCGCAAAATGGGGGATCCCTTGCTCACGCTTAGGGCACCCGCCAGGTCGGCATCGGCTACGGTCGCGTCGATGCTGAGGTCGGCATGGCCAAGGGGAATGCCGTAATCGTTTTCGATGATCACGAAAATGTCCCGCCCGACCAAGTCCTCCCTAGCCAGACGCTCCCCTATGTCCTGGGGCACATAGGTCACGTCAAGGGAAATGGGCTCCCGATCCACATGCCGCACCCGGCGGATTTCCGTTACCTGCGTACCCACACTCAGTTCAAGCCGTTCGGCCACCAGAGGTGGTGCTGCGACAGGTGCGATGCTCAGGACCTGATTCACCGTTTCGTAACCGAGGCGTGACATGGCTTCGCCGAAACCTTGCAACTGGGTGAGTTCCTGGAAGGGGCGGGGACGGGAAACGAAAGATCCCTTGCCCTGCAGCTTGAAAATAAGCCCTTCGTTTTCCAGATCCTTCAAGGCCTGCCGCACCGTGATGCGACTGACATTGAAGCTCAGCATCATTTCGCTTTCCGACGGAATGCGGTCATGGGGCTGATAGGTGCCATCCAGAATCCGGCTGCGTAGGGCATCCTTGATCTGGGCGTAGAGCGGCTGGAGTTGTCGGGCCGCATTGGCGGCGGGGGTGTCGACGGCTTTGATCATGGTTCAGGCGAAGGCCGGCTCCTGACTGGATAAGTGAGGAGAAAGTGTTGCCCGCTGATGTTCTTCCCGCATCAACTCCAGGCAATGCCGCTTGAGACGAACAAACTCGTCGGAGGTTACCCACTCCTGTCCGCGAGGACGGGGAGCATCAATGACCAGGTCTTCCCGGATACGGCCAGGGCGGTGGGACATGACGAGAATTCGGTCGCCAAGCAGTATGGCTTCATCAATGTCGTGGGTGACGAAGAGAACGGTGGTCTGCACCCTTGCCCAGACATCCAGCAACAGTTGCTGCATGACCCATCGTGTCTGGGCATCAAGGGCGCCGAAGGGTTCGTCCATCAGCAGCACCCGTGGCTGATTGATCAATACCCGGGCGATTTCCACCCGCTGCTGCATGCCGCCAGAAAGCTGAATCGGATATTTATTTTCAAACCCTGACAGTCCAACCAAGTCCAAAAGTTCCCGGGCCCGAGCACGTCGTTCTGCCAGAGAAACCCCCTGCATCTTCAAGCCGAAGGCAACGTTGTCCACTACCTTCTTCCAAGGGAAAAGGGTGTGATGCTGGAACACGAGACCACGGTCGGGGTGGGGGCCCTTGATTGTTTCGCCATCCAGGGTGAGGCTGCCGGCAGCAACGGGGATGTGCCCCGCTACCGCCCCCAGCAGCGTGGATTTACCGCAACCGGAAGGCCCCAGCAAACAGACAAATTGACCCGGTACGATATTGGCGGAAATTCGCTCAACTGCGGTAAAGCGATCCTTACCCGCGCCAAGCTCGATGCGCAGATCACGCAGGTCAATACCACCAGAATGAATTGCATGATCACTCATGGGAACGTGCTCCTTTGATCTGATACCAGGGGGTGAGATAAACACCAAGCTTGCGCACCAGGGCGCTACTGCCCATACCGAACACCCCGATCAGGACCATGCCCACCACAATGTCAGCGTAACGCTGCAGGTTGTAAGACTCCCAGGTGTAGTAGCCGATGCCGTACTGTCCGGCGATCATTTCTGCTGTGACCAAACAGAACCAAGACGTGCCCATACCGATGGACAGACCGGTCACGATGCTGGGCGCTGCGCCGGGAAGAATGACTTCCGGCAGCAAGCGAAAACGCCCAGCTCCCAGACTGCGTGCCGTTGCGGTCAGCCTCGGATCGATGCCTTCCACGCCGTGAATAGTGTTGAGCAGAATTGGAAACAGCGCACCCATGAAAGTAATGAAGATCATGCTCAGTTCCGATGAAGGAAACATCAGAATGGCAAGGGGAATCCACGCCACGCCGGGGATAGGGCGCAGCACTTCCAAAGGCGGCAACAGAATATCCGCCGCACGACGGGACCGACCGATGACCAAACCGAGACCGATGCCAACAAACGCTGCCGCAACAAAACCGCCGAAGACCCGATAAAGACTGTTGCTGGCATGGTGCAAAACCTTGGGGGAATGCAGCAGGGACCATAGCGCGGGCAACACTTCGCTCGGGGCCGGCACATTTTCAAAAGTCACGATCAACAAGTGCAGGCGGTTGCGCGATGCCACCTCCCAGAGCAAAACAAAAACAATCAGGGAGGCAAGCCTCAGCGCCAAGCGCCCTGGGGCTGCACCCTTGAATGCACCCTCGGAGCGAGATGCCCCGGAGGGCACCTCATCCGTCAGTGCTGTGGCCGCAATGACCGACTCCAACTGACTCATGGCATGAACCTAGCGAACCGCCTGGGCGGAGGAAGCGAAAGTGGAAGCAAAGTTCACCACGCTGCCGCCCACGGAACGGGCTGCAGTTTCAGCAGCATCCTTCTGCAAATAGGCGTCGATCTGACCGTTGGGATTACGCGAGAACCAAGCCAGATTTGCCAGCAGCTTGAGTCCGGACTGACGGTCATGGACGAAGACCACACGAATCTTCTTACCGGTCTTTTCAATTTCGCGTACGGCAAACAAAGCCGACTCGGGGGAAGCGTAGTTACGCACTTTTGGCTCACCTTCTACCCAGACTTGGGTCACGCGCTTCAAGTCCTTGATGGGAGTACCGGTCCGGGCATCGTTGGCGACCAGCGGATGCTTGCTGTAGTTCTTGAGTTGCTTGTCGTAGTCCAGGCCGGACTGCTTGAAGGCTTCGCGCAGATAGCGGTCATCAATCAGGGCATCAGCATCCAGAGTTGTGTCATTGCGACCCAACAGGGTCAGGGTTTCAATGGCGGTTTTCAAGGCGCGGCGATATTCCGGCTTGAAGGTGAAGTCCCGGGACTGCAATCCCAAAGGACCATGGAACAGGTAATTCACTTCCGCTTCGATACCGGTGGTTTTGGCGATAAGGTCGGAATACTTTTCCGGATCCGCACTCACCAGGCGGTCAGCCTCGATGGCTGCTCGCAGGAAGGCCACAACCACTTCAGGATATTTCTGTGCAAAGTCGGCATTAGCCAGGGTGCCGTGGAATGTCGGCGTATTGGCTTCGGCACCGTCAAAAATCTTGCGGGCGAAACCACGGTAGGGGAAGAGTTCGGCAAACGGCACAAAGTCCGCATGGGCGTCGATCTTGTGGCTTTGCAAAGCCGTGCCGCCAACCTCGGGGGCCTGAGAAACCAGATTCACGTCTTTCTCTGGATCAAGACCATTGTTCTTCAATGCCCGCAGCAGCATGCCGTGGGCAGTAGAGCCGAAAGGCACAGAAACACTCTTGCCCTTCAGGCCTGCCAGGGAGGTGATGGGGGAATCAACCGGCACGACCAAACCGTTGCCGCTCCCTTGGGGGCTGCCGGACAAAATGGTAATGAACACACTCTTCTTACCCGCCTTCTTGAAGGCGGCGGCATTCAAAGCACCGGGGAAATCAGCCATTGAACCGATATCCAGCTTGTCCGCCACCATTTCATTGGTTAGAGGGGGGCCGGAAGTGAAGTTCTTCCAGACGATGTCGTAGGTGGCGTTCTTGTATTTGCCATCGTGGGGCAGGTATTTTTCCAACAACTTGAGTTCGCGGATGATCAAGCCACCCGTTGCGCAGTTGATGGTGGTGTCCTGGGTGCCGATGGCAACCCGGATGGTTTCAGCCTGTGCGGCGCCCAGGGCGACCGTCAGCAGTAAGCCTATGAGTGACTTCTTGATAGCCATTGATATCTCCGTAATTGATTGCCGATCGCGGCTGATCAAAAGTTATCAATGGCGAAACAAATACCAAACCAAGTTTTTCGTATTTTGTTATGACCTGTCATAACAAGTTGCAGTACGAGAGGATCTCCAAACGACAACTCAATTCATGTGAAGAAATCAGAAAATCTTTACATGTTTTCTAATAACAAATACCCGACATGCGTATCGCCTTGGCATCATCAAACCGCTGTCTCCACGGAAGCCAGTTCCACGATCAATAAAACCCGCCTACTAAAACGACAAGGGCCGCAAAAGCGGCCCTTGTCGTTTCCTCCGGAAAAACCAAATCAGATCATTTAACGATCTGGTTCAGTTCACCCTTGGCATAGCGCTCAGCCATTTTGTCGAGAGGCACTACCTTGATCTTGCTAGCCTGACCAGCGCAACCGAAAGCCTGATAGCGGGCCAGACAAATCTTCTTGGCGGCTTCGCGAGCGGGCTTCAGATAATCGCGGGGGTCGAACTTGCTGGGGTTCTCGAACAGGTAGCGGCGAATCGCGCCGGTCATGGCGAGACGGATGTCGGTGTCGATGTTGATCTTGCGCACGCCATGCTTGATGCCCTTGACGATTTCATCCACGGGCACGCCGTAGGTTTCCTTCATGTCGCCGCCGAATTCGCGAATCTCGGCCAGTAGTTCCTGGGGCACGCTGGAGGAGCCGTGCATCACCAAGTGAGTGTTAGGGATGCGGGCGTGGATTTCGGCAATGCGGTCGATGGCGAGAATGTCGCCGGTGGGCTTCTTGGTGAACTTGTAGGCGCCGTGGCTGGTGCCGATGGCAATGGCTAAGGCATCGCAGTTGGTCTGACGAACGAAGTCTGCGGCCTGTTCCACATCGGTCAGCAGTTGTTCGCGGGTCATATGGCCGTCGGCGCCGTGGCCGTCTTCCTTGTCGCCCTTCATGGTTTCGAGGGAGCCGAGCACGCCCAGTTCGGCTTCGACGGAGACACCGATGGAATGGGAGAACTCGACGACCTTCTTGCTGACGGCGACGTTGTATTCGTAGCTGGCGACGGTCTTGCCGTCAGCTTCCAGGGAGCCGTCCATCATCACGGAAGAGAAGCCGGACTTGATGGCGGCCATACAGACGGCGGGAGACTGGCCGTGGTCCTGGTGCATGACGACGGGGATGTGGGGATAGGCTTCAAGGGCGGCCAAAATCTGGTGGCGCAGGAAGGCTTCACCTGCATACTTGCGGGCACCGGCGCTAGCTTGCATGATCACGGGGGCGTCCAATTCATTGGCGGCTTCCATGATGGCCCACACCTGTTCCATGTTGTTCACATTGAAGGCGGGCAGGCCGTAGTTGTTTTCGGCAGCGTGGTCCAGCAGCTGGCGCATGGATACGGTGGGCATGAGAGTCTCCTTGAATTAAATGCTGAGGTAGGGGGTTGGGTGGGGCTTGTGCTCGCCCACCTTGACGATTTTCATGGTGTTGGTGCAGCCGGCCTGACCGACGGGCTCGCCTACGGTGAGGACAATCAGATCGCCCTCTTCCACAACGCCGGCGGCCAGCAGGGCTTCTTCCGCCTGCCAGAGTAACCGTTCCCGGTCCGTTGTGCTGAAGTCCATCAACAAAGGATAAACGTCACGGAAGGCAGCGACGCGGTAACGGGTACGCACGTTGGGCGTCAGGGCGTAGATCGGCACGCCGGAGTTGAGGCGGCTCATCCACAGAGCAGTGGAGCCGGACTCGGTAAGGGCAGCGATGGCCTTTACCTTGAGGTGGAAGGCTGTGAACAAAGCCGCCATGGCGATGGACTGGTCAATGCGGGTGAACACCCGATTAAGGAAGTGGGTGTCGAGGGTAACGTCGTGGGTTTTTTCCGCTTCGATACAGACCCGGGCCATGGCTTCCACGGTTTCCACCGGGTAGTCGCCGGAGGCGGTTTCGGCGGAGAGCATGACGGCGTCGGTGCCGTCCAGCACGGCATTGGCCACGTCGGACACCTCGGCCCGGGTGGGCACGGGGCTGTGGATCATGGACTCCATCATCTGGGTGGCGGTGATGGCGAACTTGTTGTGTTCCCGCGCCATACGGATCATGCGCTTCTGCTGGGCTGGCACGGCGGCGTCGCCCACTTCCACCGCCAAATCGCCCCGGGCCACCATGATGCCGTCGGTGGCGTGAAGGATGTCCTCCAGATTGGCAACGGCTTCGACCCGTTCGATCTTGGCGACAACCAAAGCGTCAGAGCCAGCTTCGTGCAGCAGTTCCCGGGCCTGACGCATGTCGGCGCCGGACTTGGGGAAGGAGACGGCCACGTAATCCACATTGAGACTGGCGGCAGTCTTGATGTCTTCCATGTCTTTGGGCGTCAGGGCCGGAGCAGACAGACCGCCGCCCTGCTTGTTGATGCCCTTGTTGTTGGACAGTTCGCCGTCATGGCGGTTGGTGCAATGAATCTCGCTGCCTTCGATGCGCACGATGTCGAACACGGTGCGGCCATCATCCAGCAACAACACATCGCCGGCTACCACGTCGTCGATCAGTTCGGGATAGTCGAGGCCGACCCGCTCGGCATTGCCCAGCTTGCAGGCAGCGTCAAGGATGAAGGACTGACCGGCCTTGATGGCGATCTTGTTGTCGGCAAACTTTCCGATACGGATTTTCGGACCTTGCAGGTCGGCCATGACGGCCACGGTACGGCCTCGTTTTTGGGCCGCTTCGCGCAGGGCTTCCACCCGAGTGCGGTGATCAGCAGCAGTGCCGTGGGAGAAGTTGAGGCGCACAACGTCAATCCCCGCTTCAATCAGCTTGCCCAAAACTTCAGGGCTGCTGGAGGCGGGACCGAGGGTTGCGACGATCTTGGTAGCGCGGGTCATGGTCAACTCTTCAAAGGTTATCCGGGGATGGCTCAGCCGGCAAAACGTTGTTCGAGAATTTCAACAGCGGGTAACTTCTTGCCTTCAAGGAACTCCAGGAAAGCGCCGCCGCCGGTGGAGATGTAGTCCACCTGATTCTCGATGTGGTACTTGGCGATGGCAGCCAGGGTATCGCCACCACCTGCGATGGAGAAGGCCGGAGAGTGGGCGATAGCAGCGGCCAACATCTTGGTGCCGCCACCGAACTGGTCGATCTCGAACACGCCGACGGGGCCGTTCCAGACGATGGTGCCGGCGTGGGCGAGGATGTTGGCCAGACGGGCGGAGGTCTTGGGGCCGATGTCGAGAATCATGTCGTCGGGAGCCACATCGCTGGCGGCCACCCGGTTAGCGCGGGCCACTGCGGAGAGTTCGTTGGCTACCACCACGTCTTCGGGGATCGGCACGGAAGCACCGCGCTTGTCCATCATGTCCATGATGGCGCGGGCTTCGTCCACCAGATCCAGCTCCGCCAGGGAGTTGCCGATGGGCAGGTCGTTAGCCACCATGAAGGTGTTGGCGATGCCGCCGCCGACAATGAGCTGGTCCACCTTGTCGGCCAGGGCCTTGAGGATGGTCAGCTTGGAAGACACTTTGCTACCGGCAACGATGGCGACCAGGGGACGCTTGGGGTTTTCCAGGGCCCGGGTCAGGGCATCCAGTTCCGCCGCCAGCAGGGGGCCGGCACAGGCCACAGGGGCAAACTTGGCGATGCCGTAGGTGGTGGCTTCGGCGCGGTGGGCGGTGCCGAAGGCGTCGTTCACATAAACGTCGCAGAGCTTGGCCATCTTCTGGGACAACTCGTCGCTGTTCTTCTTTTCGCCCTTGTTGCCGCGGCAATTTTCCAACAGCACAACATGGCCGGGCTCCACTTCAAAACCGCCGTCTACCCAGTTGTCGATCAGGGGCACTTTGCAGCCCAGCAACTCGGCCAGACGATGGGCGACGGGGGCCAGGGAATCCTCGGGGGTCAGGGCACCTTCGGTAGGACGACCCAGGTGGGACGTGACCATGACGGCGGCACCTTGCTCCAGGGCAAACTTGATACCGGGGACGGAGGCCCGAATGCGGGTGTCCTCGGTGATGTTGCCGTGCTCGTCCTGGGGCACGTTCAAGTCGGCGCGAATGAAGACGCGCTTGCCTTTGAGGTTGAGGTCGCTGAGCTTGAGAACTTTCATGGTTGCGTTCCTTGCAGGGTCAGATCGAAAAAAGGTTAGGGGCGCGGGGCCACAGACAGCCAGTGATGGGCTACTTCCACCAAGCGGTTGGCAAAGCCCCATTCGTTGTCGAACCAGACCATCAGGTTCACCAGACGGGGGCCTCCGGCATTGCCGAGAACCCGGGTTTGACCAGCGTCGACAATGGCGGAATGGGGGTCGTGGTTGAAGTCGATGGAAGCATGGGGCTCGTGGGAGCAGGCCACCAGTCCTTGCAAAGGACCATCAGCTGCATCGCACAACAGCTTGTTGATTTCAGCCACGGTGACATCGCGGCCTACTTGCAGCACTACGTCGATGGCGGAAACATTAAGGGTGGGCACGCGGATGGCCTTGGCCTGAATACGTCCCGCCAGTTGCGGCAGCAACCGTTCCACGCCCCGGGCGAGGCCGGTGGAGACGGGAATGATCGACTGCATGGCAGAACGGGTGCGACGCAGATCGGCGTGGTGATAGCCGTCGATCAGGGGCTGGTCGTTCATGACCGAATGCAGGGTAGTGAGCAGGGCCTGTTCGATGCCCAGTTGTTCGTCCAGCAACTTGAGGATGGGCACCACGGCATTGGTGGTGCAGGAGGCGTTGGAAACGATGCGCTCATCGCCCCGCAGCTTCTTGAGGTTGATGCCGTAAACCACGGTGGCATCCACATCCTCGGCACTGTTGGCGGGATGGGACAGCAACAGGCGCGGGCAACCGGCAGCGGTGAACCGCTCCAGGGCCGAGCGGGTGCTGTACTGGCCGGAGCATTCCACCAGCAGGTCGATATTCATGGCTTGCCAATCCACCGCTTCCGGCGTTTCGGCATGGGTGACGGCGATGGGCTGGCCGTTGATCAGCAGGCCGTTATCGGTCTGCTCAACGGTGCCGGGGAAGCGGCCATGGGTGGAATCGAAACGGGTGAGATAGGTGATGCTGGGCAGGTCGGCGGGCTCGTTGATGGCCACCACCTGGAAATGCTGCCCCAGGGCGGATTCCTGCAAGGCTCGCAAAAAACAGCGACCTATGCGGCCGTAGCCGTTGATGGCAAGACGAAGGGGGCGAGGTGAGCCGGACACTGGGGCCAATGAAAAATAGTTGAAGCTCGTGATTTTACAGGCTTGCTGCGGCAAAACCGAGGAGAAACAGGGGGAAAAACAGCCTAGGTCATCGGCAGGCGAGCGGCAATTTCTGCTGGTTCACGGCGCCCCTTGCCGCCTGCCTCGTAACGCGCGGAGATTGGATTGATGGAAACCCGTGGCAAAGGTGGCAATACGGCCATGCAAGGAGAATGGCAAAGGACAAGGCCGTCTGGTACGTGACTTGCAAAAGAGTGGGTTCACCGTTCCCCGGAGTCCTCGCCATGATTATTGATTCCCTGAGTAACACCACCCAGACCCGCCGTCGCCAGGACGGCAGCCAAGCTGAATCGGCCGCCAGTTTCCAGGAAGCCTTGGCCCGCCTGAGCAAAACCGCTGCGGCAGGTGGCACGACCAAATCGGAAGCCGCTACTGCTGCAGCGGTAGAAGCCAAGAAAGTTGACGCCGACAAGACCGAAACTGCCCAACTGCAAAACGCTCTGCAGGAGTACCTGAGCAAATCCGCCGCCGAACATATGCGGGATGCCATCCTCAAGGAAATGGGCATCACCGAGGAAGAGCTTGCCGCCAAGCCACCGGAGGAACGCATGGCCCTCGAAACGGAGATCACCCGGCGCATCAAGGAACGCATGGTGGGCAAGCAGGAAGGCGACTCTGAAGAAGCTACCCTGAAAGCTATTGAGGCCCTGTACCGTCATGCAAAGACCACGGATGACAGCAACGCCACAGGCAAGTCCGCCGGACTGGTATCGGCCACCGTGATTGCCGATCTGATGGCCCAGACCACGGGCAAACTATCGGCCTGACCTCTCCGTTTTAAGGTATCCGGCCCAGAGCCGGACATAAAAAAACCGCCAAGCAGCCCTGGCGGTTTTTTATTGGACGCTTGCGCTGGTTGCGCGAGCCGGCTTACTTGGCGTTAACGAAGGCCCGAGCAGCGTCCAGCATGCGGCAGGAGTAACCCCACTCGTTGTCGTACCAAGCCAGCACCTTGACCAGGGTGCTACCGTCTTCGGCCTTAATGACCCGAGTCTGGGTGGCATCGAAAGTGGAAGAAACCGTGGTGTGATTGAAGTCGGAGGACACCAGAGGCTCGTTGTTCACGGCCAGAATACCCTTGAGGGGACCGGCGGCGGCCTTGGTCATCAGCTCGTTGATTTCTTCCTTGGTGGTACCACGCTCGGAGGTGAAAGTCAGATCCACCAGGGAAACATTGATGGTGGGAACCCGCAGGGAGAAACCGTCGAACTTACCCTTCAACTGTGGCAGCACCAGACCCACGGCCTTGGCGGCACCGGTCTTGGTGGGAATG
Source organism: Rhodocyclaceae bacterium (assembly GCA_036504515.1). Lineage (GTDB taxonomy): Bacteria > Pseudomonadota > Gammaproteobacteria > Burkholderiales > Rhodocyclaceae > AWTP1-18. The sequence continues at coordinate 95,847 of DASXVA010000004.1, read as the reverse complement.
ATGTTGGCGAAAGCGGCCCGGGCACGGCGCAGATCCTTGTGGCGCACATCCACCGTCACCTGGTCGTTGGTCACGGCGTGGATGGTGGTCATCAAGCCTTGCTTGATGCCGATGTTTTCGGCCAACACCTTGGCCACAGGGGCCAGGCAGTTGGTGGTGCAGGAGGCGTTGGAAACCACAGTCATGCCGGCCTTGAGAGCGCCTTCGTTAACACCCATGACGATGGTGGTATCCACGTCGTCACCGCCGGGAGCGGAAATCAGCACGCGCTTGGCGCCCTGTTCCAGCAGAACCAGGGCCTTTTCCTTGGTGGTGTAAGCACCGGTACATTCCAGCAGCACTTCAACACCGTGCTTGGACCAGTCGATGTCCTTGGGATTCTTGGTGGAGTAGAAGGGAATCTTCTTGCCGTCGATGATGATGCAGTTTTCACCTTCGGTTTCCACAGAAGTACCGAAACGACCATGGGTGGTGTCGTACTTCAGCAGGTGGGCGTTGGTGGCCAGATCGCCGGAGGCGTTGATGGCAACCACGTCGAATTCCTTTTGCAGCCCCTGTTCGTAGATGGCACGCAGGGTACAGCGACCGATACGACCGAAGCCGTTGATGGCAACCTTGATAGTCATGGTTTCTTCTCCAGGTTATGTTTTATGGTGATCAGAGCAAGCCTTTGGCCGTGGCGACGACGTTGTCCACGGTGAAGCCGAATTCCTTGAACAACTGCCCGGCCGGAGCAGATTCGCCGAAGCGGTCGATGCCGATGACCGCCCCTTCGAGACCCACGTACTTGCGCCAGAAATCGGAGACACCGGCTTCGATGGCAAGACGGGGTACACCCTTGGTCAGCACGCTGGCCTTGTAGGCGGCTTCCTGACGGTCGAAGGCATTGGTACAGGGCATGGAAACGACGCGAGCCGCGATGCCTTCTTCGGCCAGCTTGGCCTGGGCCTTGAGGGCCAGATCCACTTCGGAACCGGTGGCAATCAGGATCAATTTGGCCTCACCCTTGGCTTCCGCAATCACATAGCCACCCTTGGCGATATTGGCTTGGGTGGCAGCATCACGGGAGACGAAGGGCAGGTTCTGGCGGGAGAAACACAGGGCAGCGGGGCCGCTATCCTTGGTGATGGAACTGGCCCAGGCCACGGCGGATTCCACCGTATCGCAAGGACGCCAGGTATCGAGATTGGGCACCATGCGCAAAGTGGCGATCTGCTCCACCGGTTGGTGGGTGGGACCATCTTCGCCGAGACCGATGGAGTCGTGGGTAAATACGTAGATCACCCGCTGCTTCATCAGGGCTGCCATACGGATGGCGTTGCGGGCGTACTCCGAGAACATCAGGAAGGTGCCGCCGTAGGGAATGAAACCGCCGTGCAGGGCAATGCCGTTCATGATGGCGCACATGCCGAATTCTCGCACGCCGTAGTGAATGTAGTTGCCCTTGCCTTCCTTGGTCACGCTCTTGGAACCGGACCAGTTGGTCAGGTTGGAGCCGGTCAGGTCAGCAGAGCCGCCCAGCAGTTCGGGCAGCTTGGGCGCAAAAGCTTCGATGCTGTTCTGGCTGGCCTTGCGGGTGGCAATGGTTTCCGCCTTTTCATTGAGCTTGGCCAGCACGGCGTCCACGTGGGACTTCCAGTCGCCGGGCAGGTCGCCGGCAACGCGGCGCTTGAACTCGGTAGCCAACTCGGGAAACGCGACCGCGTAGGCAGTAAATTTCTTGTCCCAGTCACCTTCAGCAGCGGCGCCCTTTTCCTTGGCATCCCAAGCGGCGTATACGTCGGCGGGGATTTCAAAGGGAGGATGGTGCCAACCGATGTAGTCCCTGGCCGCAGCGATTTCGGCATCGCCCAGGGGCGCGCCGTGGACATCGTGGCTGCCCTGCTTGTTAGGAGCACCAAAACCGATGGTGGTCTTGCAGCAGATCAGGGTAGGACGAGTGGTATCGGAACGGGCTTCGCGGATGGCGGCCTCGATGGCGTCTTCGTTATGACCGTCCACATTGCGGATCACTTGCCAGCCATAGGCGTGGAAGCGTTCAGGAATGTTCTCGGTAAACCAGCCAGTGACGTGGCCGTCGATGGAGATACCGTTGTCGTCCCAGAAGGCGACCAGCTTGCCCAGGCCCCAGGTACCGGCCAGGGAACAGGCTTCGTGGGAAATGCCTTCCATCAGGCAACCATCGCCGAGGAAGGCGTAGGTGTTGTGGTCAACGATCTCGTGGCCAGGGCGGTTGAATTCGTTCGCCAGCAACTTTTCGGCGAGGGCCATGCCCACGGCGTTGGTGATGCCCTGACCAAGGGGACCGGTGGTGGTCTCGATGCCGGGGGCGTAACCGTATTCGGGATGGCCCGGAGTCTTGGAATGCAGTTGGCGGAAGTTTTTCAGGTCATCGATGGAGAGATCGTAACCGGTCAAATGCAGCAGCGAATAGATCAGCATGGAGCCATGGCCATTGGACAGCACAAACCGGTCGCGGTTGGCCCAATGGGGGTTGCGCGGGTTGTGGCGCAAATGGTTGATCCAGAGAACTTTGGCGATTTCGGCCATGCCCATGGGGGCGCCGGGGTGACCTGAGTTTGCCTTTTGAACGGCATCCATGGCCAGGGCGCGAATAGCGCCGGTGATTTGAGTGAACACGGGAGGGTGCTTTCGGCTGATTTGAAACTGTCGCTTCCGGGATGGAAGAAAGCCCGTAATTATCGGCGAAACCGGGGGGGCTTGCCTAGTGGACTGTTTTATTTTGACGCTTTCGGTCACCGTAAAAACAAGAGGAAAGTGTCATTGTGACGTAAAGAATCAGTCACATAGTTCTTGCCCTGAAGCGGATGATCTTTTAATCTCCTTTGTAAAAATACGGAGATAAAGCCTTGAGACTTAGAACTTTCATCCTGACGTCCTCGGCCCTGGTGTCGGTTTTGTTCTTTGGCGGTACCTATTTGGTACTCAATCGGGTTTTTGAAAAAGCCATTCAGGAAGAGGCCGTTCAAAGCTCCCGCAGCATTGCCCGGCTGGCCTTCAACAACATGTACGAGTTGATGAGTACCGGCTGGAGTCGGGCTCAACTTGAATCTTTCCTCAAGGCCTCCTCCAAGGCCACCGAAGAAACCCCCGTCAGCCTGCAGATTTTCCGTGGCCCCGTGGTAGAGGCCCGTTTTGGCCCCATTGCACAACCGGAGCAGGATCAGGAATTGCGCCAGGTCTTTGCCGACGGCCAGGATCTGCAAAAGAGCAGTGGCGACCATATTCGCTATGTCTTTCCCCTCAAGGCCGAAGAGCGTTGTTTGCGTTGCCACGTCAACGCCAAGGTCGGTGACGTACTGGGCGTCATCGATGTGGAACAGGACATCGGCGCCCGCCTCGCCGCCAGTCGCCGCGACTTCATCCGCTTAGCCGGACTGGTGGTTCCGGCGGCGCTGCTTATCGCCATGTTCATCGTCTGGCGGGTACGTTTGCGGGTGGAAAAGCCCCTGCGCGAACTTCAGTCGTCGATGGAACAGATCAACACCCTGACCGACCTACGCAGCCTGGGCCATGGCTATACCCCCATCGGCATCCGCGAGTTTGACGATACCTTTGCCGCCCTGGAAAAACTGCGGGACCGGGTGCGCAATATCGCCGTGGACAAGAACATCCTCCAGTTCGAAATCGGGCTGCTGGAAAAGTTCGTCATCACCTCGGACGTGGTGCGGGACTGGCGTGAATACGTGGGTCGCCTGCTGGTGGACATCAACGAGGTGATCACCGCCCATGTTCTGTTTTCCATCTTCAAGATTGACGACGAGCTGTTCGACCTGGAGGTGTTCTGGCATTACCCCACCAGCAGCCAGTCCAAGGCCATGGTGGAGCACTACATCCACTCCGAGATCGCCAATCACTCCCACTTTGCCGACACCACCGAAATCCGGATTCACCACCACATTGTGGACAGTGACGGAGCCCCCACCCTGTTGTCCGAAGATGAAATTCGCCTGCAGGTCAAAGCCTTCTTCGTGGATACGCCGAAGATCGGCGGTATCGTCGGTATCGGCGTCCATTCCGACGTGATGGCGGACGGCACCTTGAAGCTGGTGATGGACAGTATTTTGTCCACCCTGATGAACGTGGTGGGCTCAGTCAAAGCCATCTACAAATACACCCGGGACCTGGAGTACTACGCCACCCGGGACCCCCTGACCGACTTGTTCAATCAGCGGGTTTTCTGGGAAATGCTGGGTTATGAAGTAGGCCGCGCCCAGCGCCACGGTTATGCCTTCTCCCTGCTGCTGATCGACCTGGACAACTTCAAGCTGGTGAACGATGGCTACGGCCATGCCTTGGGCGACAAGTTCCTGGTGAAGTTTGCCGACACCGTGCGCGAGGTACTGCGCCTGGGTGACATCTTTGCCCGTTATGGCGGTGACGAATTTGTCATCGTTCTGCCAGAAACCGATCTGGAGGCCGCCGCCCAGGCCGCTGAGCGCATCATCGAAGCCGCCGAGGCCATGGAACTGGTGGCACCAGACGGCAGCATCGTACGGGGTGCCATTTCCATCGGCGTTGCCACCTATCCCGACCATGCCACGGACACCAAGGACCTGTTCCTTTTTGCCGACAACATGATGTACAAGGCCAAGGCCGAAGGTAAGGGCCGGGTGGCAATACCGACCGATGCCGATGTGGTGGAAGTGTTCCAGGGCATCACCCAGCAAAGCGTGCTGATCATCAAGGCCCTGGAAGAGAAACGCGTGGTGCCCTTCTTCCAGCCCATCGTCGACGTCAATAGCAACGAGATTTCTGCCTACGAAGTGCTCAGTCGCCTCGACTTGGATGGCCGCATTGTCGGCGCCGGCGAATTTGTGGAAATTGCCGAACGCATCGGCGTCATCCATCGCCTCGACACCATGGTCATGGAAAAGGCCCTGGAGGCCATGGCCGAGCGCAACCACAAGGGCAAGATTTTCCTCAATCTCTCTCCCCGGGCCCTGGTTCTCAGCGAGTTCAGCAAGACACTGCTGTCTGTGGTGGCCAACAGCGGCATTCCTGCAGACCGCATCGTTTTCGAAATAACCGAGCGCGACACCATCAAGAACCTGGGCATGCTGGAACGCTTGCTCAATGACCTGCGCTTCGAAGGTTTCGGCCTCGCCATCGACGACTTCGGCTCTGGTTTTTCTTCCTTCCACTACCTGCGCCATTTCCCCATCGACTACCTGAAGATCGAAGGGGATTTCATCGTGCACCTGCTGGACAACCCCAAGGATCGGGCCTTCGTCCAGTCCATGCAGTCCCTCGCAACGGAACTGGGCATCAAGACCATTGCCGAGTTTGTGGAAGGCCCCGAAGTGCTCAAGGAAGTCCAGGCGCTGGGTATCGATCTGGCCCAGGGCTACTACCTTGGCCGTCCGGCTCGGGAGCTGATGCCCAGCAATATCTGGACACCGCCTAAAAGTTAAGAACCTTGCCGGTGGGTGCCAGAAAAACTGGCGCTCACCGGTCAAGTTTCTCGATGAGACCTTAGTGGCGCACCGCCATTTCCGCCAGTTCCCGAATCCGCTGCACGGTATCAATCCCCGCCGCCTCATAGGCCTGGGTGAGAAAGTCCTCGTAGGCCGCATCCTCTTCTTCGTGGCCGCTGGCGAAGGCAATTTCATAGACAAAGCGCAGGAAGAGATGCTCCGGCTCCGGTTCTTCCAGCACGATGGTGAGCAGACCACCGCCATGCTGTTCCGTCGGCGCCGTATCGAAGCAGACCCAGGCGTCCGCTTCAAAGGTCACCCGGTCCCGCACTTCCACCTCGCCCCAGCGCAGCAAGCGCTCTACTGCTCCCGGGCTGCGGCTCAGGATGCGGCACTCGTCCAGCCCCGGCAAAAAACTGCGGGAATCCTCGACCCGCACCATGAGGCCGTCCCACACTTGCCGGCGACTCAGAGTTGGCACAAAAGGAAGATTGGGGTCGTTGATTTCAATCAGATGTTCAAAACGCATGGCTAACGGGGGAAAAAGGACAGTGCTTCATTATGCCGCAGCCCCCCGGGCCGGTAGAATTGCCGCTTTGCACAAGCCCCTTGCCGGACACCATGGCTGACTCCTCCACACCCGAAAACAAACCCGCCAACTTCCTTCGTCACATCGTTGAAAACGATCTGGCCCAGGGCACCAATGCCAGCCGCCGCTGGTGTGGCAAGCCCGCTTCGGGCCCGGAGCAGCAGGCGGGTCAGCCCGATCCAGCAAAAATTCGCACGCGCTTTCCGCCGGAACCCAACGGTTATCTGCACTTCGGCCATTCCAAGTCCATCCTGCTCAATTTCGGCCTGGCCCGGGATTACGGCGGCGTCTGCCACATGCGCTTCGACGACACCAACCCGGAGAAGGAAGATCAGGAATACGTGGACGCCATCCTCGATTCCGTCAAATGGCTGGGTTGTGGCTGGGATGCCTTCGGCCAGAGCCACCTGTTCCACGCCTCCGACTACTTCGGCTTCATGGTGCAAGCCGCTGAAGCCCTGATCGCTGCCGGTCACGCCTATGTGGACAGCCAGAGTGCCGAAGAGATGCGCGCCAACCGCGGCACCCTGTCCCAGCCCGGCAAGGACAGCCCCTATCGCACCCGTACCGTGGCCGAGAACCAGGATCTATTCAAGCGCATGCAGGCCGGTGAGTTTCCCGATGGCGCCCACATCCTGCGGGCCAAGATCGACATGGCCGCGCCCAACATCAACCTGCGCGACCCGGCCATCTTCCGCATCCGCCACGCCGAGCATCACCGCACCGGCAACCAGTTCTGCGTGTATCCCATGTACACCTACGCCCACCCCATCGAGGATGCCCTGGAGAACATCACCCACTCCATCTGCACCCTGGAATTCGAGGATCAGCGTCCCTTCTACGACTGGATTCTGGAACGCATCGCCGACTGTGGCCTGCTGGCCCGGCCCCTGCCCAAGCAGTACGAGTTTTCCCGCCTCAACCTGACCTATGTGGTGCTGTCCAAGCGCAAGCTGATCCAGTTGGTGGACGAAAAACATGTGGAAGGCTGGGATGACCCGCGCATGCCTACCCTGGTCGGCGCCCGCCGTCGCGGCTTCACCGCCGAAGGGTTCCAGTTGTTCGCAGAACGCATCGGCGTAACCAAGTCCGACTCCCTGATCGACATGAGCGTGCTGGAAGACTGCATGCGGGAGACCATGAACGATTCCGCGCCGCGCCGCATTGCCGTGCTCGACCCGGTCAAGCTGATTCTCGACAACGTGGCCGAGGATCACGAAGAACTCTGCGAAGCCCCCAACCACCCGCAGCACCCCGAACTGGGCAAGCGCCCCATCCCCTTCAGCCGCGAACTGTGGATCGAACGGGAAGACTTCGTCGAAACACCGCCCAAGGGTTACTTCCGCCTTTTCCCCGGCAATCTGGTTCGCCTGCGCTACGGCTTCGTCATCAAGTGCATTGGCTGCGACAAGGACGCCAACGGCAACATCACCGCCGTTCACGCCGAACTGCAACCAGATTCCAAGTCCGGCACCCCGGGTTCCGACACCTACAAGGTCAAGGGCAATATCCACTGGGTCTCGGCCCGCCACGCCTACCAAACCGAAGTACGCCTCTACGACCGCCTCTTCGCCGTGCCCGCTCCCGGCGCCCGGCGCGAAGGGGATGCGGAAGACCTGGAACGGGACTTCCTCACCGACCTGAATCCCAACTCCAAGCAAATCATCACCGCCCAGTTGGAACCTTCCCTCAAGGAAGCCGGCGCCGAAGACCGTTTCCAGTTTGAACGGCATGGTTACTTCGTCGCCGACCGCAAGGATTCCAAACCCGGTACGCCGGTCTTCAACCGTGCGGTAACCCTCAGGGACTCCTGGTCCAAGGGTGGAAAATAGGGTTTTCTTTTACGCAAGGAAGCCCCATGAAGACCATCCTGATCGCAGCCCTCCTCGCCAGCTTTAGCATCGCGGCCCAGGCGGCGGACACCATGAAACCCGGCCTTTGGGAAATCGCCTCGGAAATGAGCGGTAGCGGCATGCCCGCCATGCCCAAGCTGAGCGATGCCCAGCGCAAACAGATGGAAGCCGCCGGGGTGAAAATGCCTTCAGCGCCGGGGCAGGGCATGGGTTTCAGCAGCAAGATTTGCATCACGCCGGAACAGGCAAAGAAGGGCACGCTGCCGGACGATCCAAAACAGAAGTGCGAGCAGACCGAGGTCAAGACCAGCGGCAAGACCACCAACTGGAAGGTCACCTGTAGCGGCCAGCAAAAGATGACCGGCACCGGCACCATTACCTACGACAGCCCGGAACATTATTCCGGCGAGGCCACCATGCAGATGCAGAACGGCCCTCAAGGGACAGCCATGACCATGCAGCAAAAGTTCAAGGGTCAGTGGCTGGCCGCCAACTGTAAATAATCGGTCTTCGATGAAAAAACGGGGCACGGTTTAAACCGTGCCCCGTTTTCATTTCGGCTGCTGCCGGTAGTGCCTATCCAGCCAGTCGTTCATGATGCCGCCGATGGTTGTCGCCAGCGGAGGCACCTCCAGCGGCGCAAACAAACGGTACTCTGCCAGTTCTTCATTGAGCACAATCTGCCCCCGTGCTCTGACGTGGTAGGCCAGCAATACCTGATTCTTGCGCTCGAAAAAGTAGTTGCCGATCAGGGTTACCGACTCGGCATCCAGCCCGGTTTCTTCCTTCACTTCCCGGGCGGCACCGGCTTCCGGCAACTCGCCCCGATCCAGATAACCTGCAATCAGGCCGAGGGTTCCGACCTCCCAGGCATGGTTGCGGGCCAGCAGGATGCGGCCCGTGGACTCGCCCGGTTTCAGGTATTCGACAATGGCCATCACCACCGGCACCGGATTGTCCCAGTGCACAAAACCGCAGGCAGTATCAGGGCAGGCCAAATAGGGCCGCGCCTCGAAAATCCGCTCCACTAGCGGGCTGGCACAGTTGGGGCAGTAGCGCATGCTGTTCTCCACAAAAACAAAAGGTCCGCCGAATCGCGGACCTTTTGCGTGTTTTTATATCAGTGCTTCCGGTTTAGAGCTTGGCTTCAACCCAGGCCGGAACAGACGCCAGCGCTGCCGGCAACGCAGCAGCATCAGTACCGCCCGCCTGAGCCATGTCGGGACGACCGCCACCCTTGCCACCCACTTGCTGGGCCACGAAGTTCACCAGTTCGCCGGCCTTGACCTTGCCGGTGAGATCAGCAGTAACACCAGCAATCAGGCTGACCTTGCCGTCATTGACGGAAGACAGCAGGATCACGGCGGACTTGAGGGTGTCCTTCAGCTTGTCCAGGGTTTCGCGCAGGGCGGTAACGTCGGCCCCTTCCAGGGTTGCGGCCAAGACCTTGGCGCCCTTGATGTCGGCGGCCTGATTCACCAGATCGTCACCTTGGGAAGAAGCCAGCTTGCTCTTGAGGCGGGCCAGTTCTTTTTCCAGGGACTTCACGTTATCCAGAATCTGCGCCACGCGCTGGGCCGCTTCGGCGGGTTGGGCCTTGAGCTGGGCACTGACAGCGTCGAGCTGGGTCAGTTGTTCATCCACAAAGCGCAGGGCATTGTCGCCGGTGACGGCTTCAACACGACGCACGCCCGCGGCTACACCGCCCTCAGCCACGATCTTGAACAGGCCGATGTCGCCGGTGCGGCCCACGTGGGTACCGCCGCAAAGTTCCTTGGAGGAACCGATGGTCAGCACGCGGACTTCGTCGCCGTACTTCTCGCCGAACAGCATCATGGCGCCAGTCTTCTGGGCGCTTTCGATGTCCATCACGGCGGCCACCGTGGCAACGTTGGCCAGGATTTCGGCATTGACGATGGCTTCGACACGGCGGATTTCGTCTTCAGTCAAAGCCTGGGTATGGACGAAGTCGAAGCGGGTCTTGTCCGCATCCACCTGGGAGCCCTTCTGCTGCACGTGGTCGCCTAGCACTTCGCGCAGGGCTTTGTGCATCAGGTGGGTGGCAGAGTGGTTGCGCACGATGCGAGCCCGGGCCACGGTGTCGACGCGAGCAGTAACCGCATCGCCCACCTTGAGGGCTCCGGTTTTCAGTACGCCGTGGTGGCCGAAAACTGTGGCCTGAATCTTTTGTGTGTCTTCCACGGCGAACAGGCCGCCAGCGCGAATCTCGCCCTGGTCGCCCACCTGGCCGCCAGACTCGGCATAGAAGGGGGTGTCATCCAGCACCACGACGCCCAAGTCGCCTTCGTGCAATTCCTGCACGGCAGCGCCATCCTTGTAGAGGGCAAGCACAGTGGCCTTGGTATCGAGCTTGTCGTAACCGTGGAAAGTCGTGGCTTTGCCGTCGTATTCCAGATTGGTCGCCATCTTGAACTTGCCGGCAGCGCGGGCTTGTTCCTTCTGCTTGGCCATGGCGGCGTCGAAGGCGGCGGTGTCCACGGTTACGCCGTGTTCGCGGCAAACGTCAGCGGTAAGGTCCAGGGGGAAACCGTAGGTATCGTGAAGTTTGAAAGCTGTCTCGCCGTTGAATGGCGGCACACTTAACTTCGCCACGCTACCGCTATCCTTTGCCAACTCAGCAACGCGTTCTTGCAATGACTGCCCTTCGCATTTTTGAAGCATCCCGGCTAGTTCAGTTTCCAGAATTGCCATACCATTTTCAATGGTGGCAAAGAACCGATCTTCTTCCTGCTTCAGTACATCCATCACCTTCTGCTGACCAGACTTCAACTCGGGATAGGCATCGCCCATCTCGGCCACCAGATCGGGCACCATCTTGTGGAAGAAGGCAGCCCGCGCGCCCAGCTTGTAGCCGTGGCGGATGGCCCGACGGATGATCCGGCGCAGCACATAGCCGCGACCTTCGTTGCCGGGGATGACGCCATCGGCAATCAGGAAGGAACAGGCGCGAATGTGATCGGCCAGCACCTTCAAAGAGGGGCTGTTCATGTCCGCATCGGAGGTCTCGCGAGCAGCCGCCTTGATCAGAGTCTGGAACAGGTCGATCTCGTAGTTGGCGTGCACGCCTTGCAGCACAGCAGAAATGCGCTCCAGACCCATGCCGGTATCGACACTGGGCTTGGGCAGTTTGTGCATGACCCCGGCTTCATCCCGGTTGAACTGCATGAAGACGTTGTTCCAGATTTCAATGAAACGGTCGCCGTCTTCCTCGGGGCTTCCGGGAGGGCCGCCCCAGTGCTGGGGACCGTGGTCGTAGAAGATTTCGGTACAGGGGCCGCAGGGGCCGGTGTCGCCCATCATCCAGAAATTATCGGAAGCATAGCGGGCACCCTTGTTGTCGCCGATGCGAATCACGCGTTCGGCAGGCACACCCATTTCCTTGGTCCAGATATCGTAGGCCTCGTCGTCCTCGGCATAGACGGTGACGGTGAGCTTGTCCTTGGGCAGCTTGAAGACTTCTGTCAGCAGTTCCCAGGCGAAGCCGATGGCGTCCCGCTTGAAGTAGTCGCCGAAGCTGAAGTTGCCCAGCATCTCGAAGAAGGTGTGGTGGCGGGCGGTGTAGCCCACGTTCTCCAGATCGTTGTGCTTGCCGCCGGCGCGCACACACTTTTGCGAGGTGGTGGCGCGGGTGTAGCTGCGCTTGTCGAAACCGAGGAAGACATCCTTGAACTGGTTCATCCCGGCGTTGGTGAACAGCAGGGTCGGATCGTCGTGGGGCACCAGGGAACTGGACGCCACGATCTGGTGGCCCTTGGAGGCGAAAAAGTCGAGGAACTTCTGGCGGATTTCAGCGCTTTTCATGGATAAGGGGCTGGAATGAAAATAGGGAGTAAGCGCGTGATTTTACGCGAGGAATCGCCCCTTTCCTGCCCCTCCCCTGCTGTTTTCCCTACCAGGGTTTGCCATCGGCCCGGGGCCGGATCAGCCAAGGGCCATAGCGCCAGGCAAACAAGAGGAAGCCGATGGCAAAGCACAGGGCGGCGCCATGGATGCCGGCTTTGTAAAGGCTGGGGATGAAGGCCGCCAGCAAACGCAGGGCCGTGGCCACCAGGAGGAAACCGTAGGCCACCACCATGCTCTTGGGCAGTACCAAAGGTTGGCCGGTATGGCCCAAGGCGGTGCGGGTCATCATGCCCAGGGTGAGCAGGCCGATACCGCCCACGGTGACGCAATGGAGGGCGGCACTGATGCCCGCCGGCCAGACGGTCAGGGCGATGCCGTAAAGACCGACGCCCAGGGTGGTACAGGCGTAACCGGCATAGAGCACCCAAAGCATGGGGTGTTGCAGCGCGCGCTTATCCCACCAGCGCACCAGGCACCAGACATTCAGGCCGGATACGACCAGGCCCAACACTGCCAGCACCGGGCTGGTCGAACCCAACACCAAGCCGCAGGCCATCAGCAAAGGCAGCAGGATCACGGCGGCCATCAACCAGCCGGGGTTCAGGACTTGTTGCCCCATGACGGCGCGACTGGTGAAGAAAGACAGGATGCGCATGCCCATGAAAAAAATGACGGCAGCCACCACCAGTACGCCGGTGTGCAGCACCGTGCGCGGATCGGCGCTGATGCGCCCTTCCAGGGACAGATGGAAGGCCAGGTGGCTGGCCGCAAAACCAACCAGCAGCAGCGGAACGAAATAGTTCTGCCTTTGCTTTGCCCGCAACAGAGAGCGAGCCAGATAGATAGCCGCAAGCAGCAGGAAGGCCGAGTTCAGCAAGGCCTCCCAAGCTCCGGGCAGATCAGGCCAAAGGCCGGCGACACGGGCCGCCAGCCAGAGCAATACCAGAGCAGCCAATTCCCGGCCATGAACCGGCGGCTGGCCGGTCCAGTTGGCGACGGCGGTGTGAAGAAAGCCGACGATGATGGCGCCAGCGAAACCCCAGATCATTTCATGGCCGTGCCAGAACAGGCCGGGCAAAGCGCTGGTGCCGGCGTAACCTGCTGCCCATAAAAGGATGAACAGCGCGGCCTGGATCGCACCGAGTAGATAGAAGGGGCGGAAGCCCATGGAGAGGAAGGCCTGCCAACTGGCCTTGGGGGGAGCGGAAGGTTCTTGCAGGGACATTAGTACGTTCATGGCGGCGGTCCGAAGTCGGTCAGGTTCAACGATAAGATGAATTTATAATGACTCTTTTAAAGAGTCAACTAGAATGACTCTTTCGGATGACCGGTTTTATAATCCATCCATGTACATCACCCAGCACACCGACTACGCCCTGCGCGTACTCATCCATGTGGCCGCCAATCAGGACCGGCCGGAACAGCGCATCACCATTGCGGGGATTTCCGAGCTGTTCGATATTTCCCGCAGCCACCTGATGAAGGTAGTAACCAAGCTGGTACGGGAAGGCTTTCTCGAAGGGGTGCGCGGCAAGGGCGGCGGCCTGCGGCTGATCGTGGCCCCGGAGCAGATTCGCATCGGCGACGTGGTGGCCCGCATGGAGCCCAGCATGGTACTGGTGGAATGTTTTGAAGAGGATCACAACTGCATCCTCGGCCCGGCCTGCAAGCTGAAGGGGGTGATCAACAAAGCCCTGAAATCATTTTTGGCGACCTTGAATGAAGTCACCCTGGCGGACCTGGTTCAGCAGCCGCAAACTCTCAAGTTGATGCAGATTCCCCGGGACCCAGCCTGAAAAGCAGGCCTGAATTCAGGCCTTGCCGGAACCGCAGGCAGCGCGGCTGAGGCGATCTTTCACGGCCAACCAAGCCGGGCCTTCCGGCAGGGCTTCCACCAGGATCACGGCGACGCCGGATTGGTCGAGGCTGCGCAAAGCGGCGTAAAGATCATGGGCGTAGCCAGCCGGATCGTGACTGGCGGGGTAATGCACAAGATTGTGCTGCGTCGGCAGGGGCTGAAACGACAGCACAGCGCACTTGCGACCAGCCGCAATTTCTTCGGACACAGCAGCCGTCAGAGCCTCGGTCGCCACCAGCCGCAAGGGCGTGAGCGGCGCGTAGTGGGCATCCAAGGACCCGGAAACCCGGGGCGTTGATTCCCGTTGACCGCTGCCGACGGCAGCCGCCAGCACCCTTTCGATGTCCTGGGCGGTAATGGCACCGGGGCGCAGGATGACCGGCACGCCCCGAGACAAATCGACAATGGTGGATTCGATACCCACCGAACAAGGGCCACCGTCCAGCACCCGGGCCACGCGATCCCCCAGTTCTTCCTGTACATGCTCGGCCGTGGTCGGGCTGATGCGGCCAAAACGGTTGGCGGAAGGAGCAGCCAGCCCGCCATCAAAACGGCGCAGCAGTTCCAGGGTCAGCGGATGGTTTGGTACCCGCAAGCCGACGGTGTCCTGACCGCCGGTCACGGCATCGGGTACACCGGGCTGCTTCTTCAGAATCAGGGTCAGGGGGCCGGGCCAGAAGGCCGCTGCCAGTTGATAGGCCGCGTCGGGAATTTCTTTCGCCCAACGGGGCAATTGACCGGCCCCGGCCAGATGCACGATCAGGGGGTGATCGGCGGGACGGCCCTTGGCGGCGAATATCTTCGCCACGGCATCGGCATTGGAGGCATCGGCGGCCAGTCCGTAGACTGTCTCCGTCGGAATGCCCACCAGTTCGCCGGCCCGCAGCTTGGCAACAGCGTCGGTCAATTCGTCTTCGGGGAATGTCATCACGCCGTTTGCACTCATGCCAGCCTCGCCTCAAGGCCGGCTTTCACGGCAGGCCATTCCTGCGACAGGATGGAGTAGTAGGCCGAGCTGCGCACCGTACCATCCACAGCCGGCATGTCATTGCGCAACACGCCGTCAAGCTGGGCACCAAGGCGTTCAATGGCAGCGCGGGAGCGCAGATTGCGGGCATCGGTTTTGAGGAAGACGCGATGAACCTGCCAGCCCTCGAAGGCCTGTTGCAGCAGAAGATATTTGGCTTCGCTGTTGCAGCGGCTGCGCTGGGCGGAAGCGGCGAGCCAGGTGTAGCCGATCTCCAGGGCATCGGGCCGGTCGCTGCGTTGCAGGGCAAGGTTGCTGGACCAATCCCAGGGCTGGAAATTGGCATAGCTGGTACTGCCCACCACCCGACCCTGCCATTCGATGGCAAAGGCAAAGCGTTGCCCAACGGCCTTCATGGTGAGAGCCCGGTCGATGTAGCGTTGGGCGGACTCAAGGCGGTCCGGTGTCGGGGTGAAGCCGTAGGTCTCCCGGGACTCGCTCGCCGCTGCAAACAAGGCTTGGGCGTCCGCTGCCACCAGAGGCCGCAAGGTCACCGTGGCACCTTGCAATGTCAGATGTTCAGGCAGCAGCAACACGGCAAACCTTGCTGGTCATGGGATCAGTCGTCGCCGATACCGATGGCTTTGCGCGCTGCCAGGGCGGCTTGTTGCACCTGGGCGGGGTCGTTCCCGATCACGGTGAAGTGGCCCATCTTGCGACCGGGGCGGGCGTGGTGCTTGCCGTAGAGGTGCAGCTTGAGATTGGGCACGGCGAACAACTTGCTCCAGTCCGGCTCCTTGGTGTGATGGGGATCGTCGAGGAACCAGATGTCGCCGAGGATGTTCACCATCACGGCAGCACTGTGGGCCGCGGGATCCCCCAAGGGCAGATCGCAAAGGGCACGCACCTGTTGCTCGAACTGGTCTGTGACGCAGGTATCAATGGTGTAGTGGCCGGAGTTATGGGGCCGAGGCGCCATTTCATTGACGAACAACTGGCCGCTGCTAACGAAAAACTCGACGCCGAGGGTGCCCATGTAATCCATTTTCGCGGCAACAGTGGCGGCGATTTCCTGAGCATCACTCATGGCACAGGCAGAAGCCCGGGCCGGGACGATGGATACATCAAGGATGCCCCGGGTGTGCTGATTTTCCGCCACGGGGAAATACTTCACTTCACCTGACGCGCTGCGAGCCAGCACAACAGAAACTTCGTAATCCAGAGACAGCATGGCTTCCAGCACGCAGGGCTCGCCCTTGAATTGCTGGAAAGCGGCCAAGGCTTCATCGCGATTGGCCACCCGGGCCTGGCCCTTGCCGTCATAACCGAAGCGCGCCACTTTCAGGATGCCGGGGAAGAGAGCGGTATCGACACCCTTCACATCGGCTTCGCTGTGGATCTCGGCGTAGGGGGCGTGGGGAAAACCGTTGGCCTTGAGAAAACCCTTTTCCTTCATGCGCTGCTGGCACACCGCCACGGCTTCGGCACCGGGGCGCACCGGCACGAACTTGGCCAGATAGCTCAGGGTGTCGGCGGGCACGTTCTCGAATTCGGTGGTCACGGCGGCGCAGGTTTCGGCCATGACGTTGAGGGCATCCTGATCGTCGTAGGCGGCCTGCAAATGCCGGTCGGCAATCTTGCCGGCAGGGCTGTTGGCATCGGGATCGAGGACCACAACCTTGTAGCCCATTTCGTGGGCAGCCATAACGAAGAAGCGGCCCAACTGGCCGCCTCCAAGCATGCCCAGGGTGGCGGGAGGCAGGATCACTTGGCTTGCTCCGTCGGCAGTTCCAGAGTCATGCCCATGACCTTCTCGGCCTGGGCGCTGCGGAAAGCTTCCAGCTTGATTGCCAGTTCCTTGCCGAAATGACCATCGCCAGCCGCAATGGATGCGACAGCGAACAGACCGGCATTGGCCGCGCCCGCTTCGCCAATGGCAAAGGTGGCAACGGGAATGCCCTTGGGCATTTGCACGATGGAAAGCAGGGAGTCCATGCCGTTGAGGGCCTTGGACTGCACCGGCACGCCGAGTACGGGAACAATGGTTTTGGCGGCCAGCATGCCCGGCAG
The DNA here is from genome assembly GCA_036504515.1 of Rhodocyclaceae bacterium. Lineage (GTDB taxonomy): Bacteria > Pseudomonadota > Gammaproteobacteria > Burkholderiales > Rhodocyclaceae > AWTP1-18. The sequence goes on along the minus strand of DASXVA010000004.1, from coordinate 79,208 downwards.
GTGAGCAGCGCCACCAGCGCCAGCGATGATGGCGCGCAGGCCCCGCTCCTGGGCCATGGCGGCGTAATCGAACAGCAGGTCCGGCGTGCGGTGGGCAGAAACCACCTTGGCCTCGTAGGGCACGCCAAACTCTTCCAGCACCTTGGCGGCGGCTTGCATGGTGGGCCAATCGGAGTCGGACCCCATGACGATGCCCACCAGGGGCTGTTTGTCCTTGCTCATTACTTCATCTCCTCGGCGACCCGCTCGGCGGACTCCAGAGTATTGGTCAGCAGCATGGTGATGGTCATGGGACCAACGCCGCCGGGAACGGGGGTGATAACGCCAGCGACTTCCTTGCAGGATTCAAAATCCACATCGCCGCACAATTTGCCATCGGGCAAACGGTTGATGCCCACGTCGATGACGGCAGCACCGGGCTTGACCATATCACCGGTGATCATCTTGGGACGGCCCACGGCGGCCACCAGAATATCGGCGCGTTTGGTGTGGAAAGCCAGGTCCTTGGTTTGGGAGTGGGTCACGGTGACGGTGCAACCGGCCTGCAACAGCAGCATGGCCATGGGCTTGCCGACGATGTTGCTGCGACCGACGATCACGGCCTCGGCACCCTTGAGGGGGACGTTGGCAGACTCCAGCATTTTCATCACGCCGTAGGGCGTGCAGGGAATGAAGCGGGCGTTGCCTTGCATCAGGGCGCCGACGTTTTCGGCGTGGAAACCGTCCACATCCTTTTCCGGTGCAATGGCTTCGAGCACGGCATCCGCATCGAAATGCTTTGGCAGCGGCAGTTGCACCAGGATGCCATGGACGGAAGGATCGGCATTCAACTCGGCGATGCGGGCGAACACTACGGCAGGGTCGGCATCGGCTGCGTAGGTGTCCTTCAGGGAAAGCACGCCAGCCTTTTCACAGGCGGCCACTTTGTTGCGCACATACACAGCGGAGGCAGGATCTTCGCCCACCAGGATTACCGCCAGGCAGGGGGTGACGCCTTGCGCCTTGAGCGCATCAGCGCGGGCGGCCAGTTCGCCGCGAACTTGTGCCGCTAGGGCATTGCCATCTATCAGTCGGGCAGTCATGGGAATCCCGGATCGGAAAAGGGGCGAATTATCCGGATTCATTGGGGCAACGTCCATATTTCAGGACATTTATCACGCTGAGTTGTGGGGCCGGACCGACCGACACCCCTTCCTTGGGCCAAGTACTTCGATGCTGCGCTGCGTCATTGCACAATACGAATTCTTGTTTTACTATCCGAAACACTCCGAAATACTTCAGCCCTCAAGCAGGACTAAGCTGACGGAAAACCGCGCTCGCATCCGGAGCGAAAACAACAACTCTCACGAGGAGGAAGCACCATGACGACGCAGTCCGTCCCGCCAGCCGTTCAATCCGCTGATGCAGACCCACAAGAAACCCGCGAATGGCTTGACGCCCTGGAAGGGGTAATCGAATTTGAAGGCCCCGAGCGCGCCCACTATCTGGTGGAAAAGCTGCTGGAGCGGGGTCGTGAGTCCGGCGTGGATTTGCCCTTCTCGGCCAATACCGAATACGTAAATACGATTCCCGTTGCGCAGCAGCCCAAGTACCCGGGCAATGCCGACCTGGAAATCAAGATTCACTCCTACATCCGCTGGAACGCCATGGCCATGGTCGTGCGTGCCAACAAGGACACCAACGTCGGCGGCCACATCGCCTCCTTCGCCTCGGCTGCTGCCCTCTACGACGTGGGCTTCTCCCACTTCTGGCGCGCCCCTTCCGCTGACAACGGCGGCGATTTGATCTTCTTCCAGGGCCACTCGGTCCCCGGCGTCTATTCCCGCGCCTTCATGCTGGGCCGCTTGTCTGAAGAACAGATGGACCACTTCCGCCAGGAAACCGGTGGCAAGGGCATCTCTTCCTACCCCCACCCCTGGCTGATGCCGGACTTCTGGCAGTTCCCCACGGTGTCCATGGGCCTGGGCCCGATTCAAGCCATTTATCAAGCCCGTTTCATGAAGTACCTGGACTCCCGCGGTCTGATCAAAGCGGCGGACCGCAAGGTCTGGGCTTTCCTCGGCGACGGCGAGACCGACGAAGTGGAATCCCTCGGCGCCATCAGCATGGCCGGCCGGGAAAAGCTGGACAACCTGGTGTTCGTCATCAACTGTAATTTGCAGCGTCTGGACGGTCCCGTTCGCGGCAATGCCAAGATCATTCAGGAACTGGAATCCGAATTCCGCGGCTCCGGCTGGAATGTGATCAAACTGATCTGGGGCACCCACTGGGACGCCCTGTTCGCCCGGGACAAGAAGGGCATCCTCAAGCAGCGCATGATGGAAGTGGTGGACGGCGAGTACCAGACCTACAAGGCCAAGAACGGCGCCTTCGTCCGCGAACACTTCTTCAATACGCCCGAACTGAAGGAACTGGTGGCCGACTGGACCGACGACGAAATCTGGCAACTGAACCGTGGTGGTCACGACGTGTTCAAGATTTTCGCGGCCTACCGCGCGGCTTCAGACCACAAGGGTCAACCCACCCTGATTCTGGCCAAGACCATCAAGGGTTTCGGCATGGGCGACGCTGGCGAAGCCATGAACATCAGCCATCAGCAGAAGAAGATGGATCGCGCCCAGATCGCCCACTTCCGCGATCGCTTCCATGTTCCTGTCGCCGACGAGCAGCTGGACGAAATCCCCTATGTGAAGTTCGCCGAAGATTCCGACGAATACAAATACATGAAGGCCCGCCGCGAAGCCCTGGGTGGTTTCCTGCCCCAACGTCGACGCAAGGCTGACCCGCTGCCGATTCCCGCCCTGGAAAGCTTTGAAGCCCTGCTCAAGGCCTCCGGCGAAGGCCGCGAACTGTCCACCACCATGGCCATCGTGCGGGTGATGAACACCCTGCTCAAGGACAAGCAGATCGGCCGCCACGTGGTGCCTATCGTGCCCGACGAATCCCGCACCTTCGGCATGGAAGGCATGTTCCGCCAGTACGGCATCTGGAGCCAGGAAGGCCAGAAGTACGTGCCGGAAGACCACGACCAGCTGATGTTCTACAAGGAATCCAAGACTGGTCAGGTCTTGCAGGAAGGCATCAACGAAGCTGGCGCCATGAGCGACTGGATCGCCGCTGCCACTGCTTATTCCGTCCATAACGTGCAGATGATCCCGTTCTACATCTGCTACTCCATGTTCGGCCTGCAACGCACCCTGGACCTGTGCTGGGCGGCTGGCGACCAACGGGCTCGCGGCTTCCTGGTAGGCGGCACCGCCGGCCGCACCACCCTCAACGGTGAAGGTCTGCAACACGAAGACGGCCACAGCCTGATCCTGTCCAACCTGATTCCCAACTGCGTTTCCTACGACCCCACCTTCCAGTACGAAGTGGCCGTGGTGGTACAGGACGGTCTGCGCCGCATGAACCAGGAACAGGAAGACGTCTTCTACTACATCACCGTGATGAACGAGAACTACGAGCACCCGGAAATGCCGAAGGGTGCCGAGGCCGACATCATCAAGGGCATGTACCAGTTCAAGAAGGGCACGGCCTCCGATGCACCTCGCGTGCAGTTGCTGGGCTCCGGCACCATCTTCCGCGAAGTGATTGCCGCAGCTGATCTGCTCAAGAACGACTGGGGTGTGGAAGCCGACCTGTGGGGCTGCTCCAGCTTCAACGAACTGGCCCGCAACGGCCAAGACAGTGCCCGCTGGAACCTGTTGCATCCCCTGGAAAAACCGCGCAAGTCCCACGTCGAGAACTGCCTCGACGACACCCGCGGCCCCGTGGTGGCAGCGACCGACTACATCCGTCTGTTCTCCGAACAGATTCGTCCCTACATCAATCGTCGCTACGTAACGCTGGGCACGGATGGCTTCGGTCGTTCCGACACCCGCGAAAATCTGCGCGCCTTCTTCGAGGTGGACCGCTACTGGGTCACCCTGGCGGCCCTCAAGGCTTTGGCCGACGAAGGCAGCATCGAGTACGAAAAGGTTGCCGCTGCTTTGGTCAAGTACAACCTTGACCCCAACAAGCCCAACCCCGTGACGGTTTAAAAGGGAGACGACCATGACACAACTGATTGAAGTCAAAGTCCCCGACATCGGCGATTTCACCGACATTCCCGTCATCGAACTCAACGTCAAGGTGGGCGACACCATCGCAGTGGACGATTCCATCTGCACTCTGGAATCCGACAAGGCCACCATGGATGTGCCCTCTTCCGTGGCCGGCGTGGTGAAGGAAATCCTGGTGAGCATCGGCAGCAAGGTGAGCGAAGGCACGGTCCTGATTAAAGTGGAAGGCGGCGCTGCTGCGACAGCACCGGCACCCCAGGCTGCGGCTCCAGCGCCCGCCCCCGTTGCCGCACCAGCAGCGGCTCCCGCCGCCCCTGCTCCGGCTGCCACAGCCGGTGGCATCGTCGAAGTGAAGGTGCCGGATATCGGCGACTTCGATGCGGTCCCCGTTATCGAACTCAACGTCAAAGTCGGCGACACCATTGCCATTGATGATTCCATCTGCACCCTGGAATCCGACAAGGCCACCATGGACGTGCCTTCCTCCGCCGCAGGCGTGGTGAAGGAAGTGCTGGTCAAAGTGGGCGACAAGGTGGGCGAAGGTGCCCTGCTGATTAAAGTGGAAAGTGCTGCCGCAGCGAGCGCTCCAGCACCCCAGGCTGCGGCTCCCGCAGCAGCGCCCGTCGCAGCCGCCGCTGCCTCTGCTCCTGCGCCGACTGCCACCAAAGCGGCTCCCGGTGCGTCAGCCGGTGCGGTACTGCCCGCTGGCAGCAAGGCCCACGCCTCGCCTTCCGTTCGGGCCTATGCCCGCGAACTCGGTGCCGACCTGGGCAAGGTTGCCTCCTCCGGTCCCAAGGGTCGCATCACCAAGGAAGACGTGACCCGCTTCGTCAAGGGCATCGTCACCGGTGCTGTTGCTGCGCCTGGCGCTGCGGCCGGTGGTGGTGTAACCGGTGGCGGCACCCTGGACCTGCTGCCCTGGCCCAAGGTGGACTTCGCCAAGTTCGGCCCCATCGAAGCCAAGCCCCTGTCCCGCATCAAGAAGATTTCCGGCGCCAACCTGGCTCGCAACTGGGTGATGATTCCCCACGTCACGCAATTCGACGAGGCCGACATCAGCGATCTGGAAGCCTTCCGCGTGCAGATGAACAAGGAGAACGAGAAGTCCGGCGGCGCCAAGCTGACCATGCTGGCCTTCCTGATCAAGGCCTGCGTTGCAGCCCTGAAGAAGTACCCCGAGTTCAATGCCTCCCTGGACGGCGACAACCTGGTTCTGAAGCAGTACTACCACATCGGTTTTGCTGCCGACACGCCCAACGGCCTGGTGGTACCGGTGATCCGAGATTGCGACAAGAAAGGCCTGCTGCAGATTGCCCAGGAAATGGGCGATCTGGCCAAGAAGGCCCGGGACGGCAAGCTGGGCCCAGCCGACATGACCGGCGGCTGCTTCTCCATCTCCAGCCTCGGCGGCATCGGCGGCACGGCCTTCACGCCCATCATCAATGCGCCGGAAGTGGCCATCCTCGGCGTTTCCAAGACCCAGACCAAACCGGTGTGGGACGGCAAGCAATTCGTGCCCAAGCAGATGCTGCCCCTGTCTCTGTCTTACGACCATCGGGTCATTGACGGTGCTTCAGCGGCCCGCTTCACGGCCTACCTGGGTCAGTTGCTGGTGGATCTGAGGAGAGTGTCCCTGTGACCACCCTCACCGTGGTCAAGAAGGGCGGGGGGGTCGCCATCGCGGCGGACTCCCTGACCACCTTCGGCGACACGCGGCTGGGCCGTTCCTATAAGGGCGAGCACGACAAGATCCTGCACATTGCAGGTTCTTTGATCGGCGTCTGCGGCAGTTCTGCCCATCATCTGGTGCTGGCTTCCTGCCTGACCCAGTTGGCGGAACAGTCCGGTGAAACAGCGAGCGCCCTCAAGTTGGGTTCCCGGCAGGAGGTCTATGAGACCTTCCGCCGGCTGCATCCCATCCTGAAGGAACACGCCTATCTGAACCCGAAGGAAGACGAGGACGATCCCTACGAGTCCTCCCAGATCACGGCCCTTATTGCCAATGCAACCGGTATCTACGGCGTGTTTTCCCTGCGCGAAGTGTTCGAGTTCGACCGCTTCTGGGGCATCGGCTCCGGGCGCAACTATGCCCTCGGTGCCATGCACGCCGCCTACGACAGCAACGCCAGCGCCGCGGAGATTGCCATCCTGGGCGTCAACGCCGGCATCGAGTTCGACACTTCATCGGGAGGCCCTGTGGTGGTCCACAGCATTCCCCTGACGTCGTCCGTCGCCACATCCTGAGCGAATCAAGAAAGGTTAGCCATGAGCCAACTGATTGAAGTCAAAGTTCCCGACATCGGCGACTTCACCGATATTCCCGTCATCGAAATTTCCGTCAAGGTCGGCGACACGGTCAAGGCCGAAGACAGTCTGATCACCCTGGAGTCCGACAAGGCCACCATGGATGTGCCCTCCCCCGCCGATGGCGTGGTGAAGGAGGTCAAGGTCAGCCTCGGCGACAAGGTTTCCGAAGGTGCCTTGATCGTGGTGCTGGAAGCCGCTGCTGCGGGCGTCACTACGGCCGCTCCTGCTGCGGCACCAGCAGTTTCCCCTGCGCCGGCCTCTGCCCCTGCAGCGCCGGTCAGCGCCCCCCAGGCTGGCAGCCACAGCGGCACTGTCGACATCGAATGCGACATGCTGGTCCTCGGCGGCGGCCCCGGCGGTTACTCCGCCGCTTTCCGCGCTGCCGATTTGGGTCTCAAGACCGTGGTGGTAGAACGCTATTCCACCCTGGGCGGCGTCTGCCTCAATGTTGGCTGCATTCCCTCCAAGGCCCTGCTCCATGTCGCCGCGGTCATCGAAGAAACGAGTCATGTGCTTGACGCCGGCGTCAGCTTTGCCGCCCCCACCATCGACATCGAAAAACTGCGCGCCCACAAGGAAAAAGTCATCGGCAAACTGACCGGTGGTCTGGCCGGCATGGCCAAGGCACGTAAGGTGGACATCGTGCGCGGCTTCGGTCACTTCATCGACCCGAACCATATCGAAGTGGAAGTCACCACCGGGACGGCCCAGGAAAAGACTGGCGAAAAGAAAGTGCTGCGCTTCAAGCAGTGCATCATCGCCGCCGGCTCCCAGGCGGTACATCTGCCCTTCCTGCCCCGGGACCCGCGCATTGTGGATTCCACCGGCGCCCTCGAACTACGGGGCAAGCCGGAACGCATGCTGGTCATCGGCGGCGGCATCATCGGCCTGGAAATGGCGACGGTGTATTCCACACTGGGCGCCAGAATCGACGTGGTGGAAATGCTCGACGGCCTGATGCAGGGCCCCGACCGGGATCTGGTCAAGGTTTGGGAAAAGCAGAACAGCCACCGCTTTGACAAGGTAATGCTGAAGACCAAAACGGTTTCCGTGGAAGCCAAGGATGACGGCGTCTGGGTCAAGTTCGAGGGTGAACAAGCCCCCTCCGAAGCCCAACGTTACGACCTGATTTTGCAAGCCGCCGGTCGTGCCCCCAACGGCCACAAGATCGGCGCCGACAAGGCTGGCGTCATCGTCGGCGAGCGGGGTTTCATCCCGGTGGACAAACAGATGCGGACCAATGTGCCCCACATCTTCGCCATCGGCGACATCGTCGGCCAACCCATGCTGGCCCACAAGGCCGTCCATGAAGCCCACGTGGCCGCCGAAGTGGCCGCTGGCGAGAAGAGCTTCTTCGACGCCACGGTGATCCCCGGCGTCGCCTATACCCACCCCGAAGTGGCTTGGGTCGGCGTCGGCGAGGACGAGGCGAAGAAGGCGGGCCGCAAGGTGAGCGCCGCCAAGTTCCCTTGGGCAGCTTCCGGTCGCGCCATCGCCAACGGTGCCGAGTACGGTTTCACCAAGCTGGTGTTCGACGCCGAAACCCACCGCATCATCGGCGGCAGCATCGTCGGCCCCGGCGCTGGCGACATGATCAGCGAAGTGGCCCTGGCCATCGAGATGGGCGCGGATGCGGTGGATATCGGCAAGACTATCCACCCCCACCCCACCCTGGGTGAATCCATCGGCATGGCCGCAGAAGTCGCCCACGGCTCCTGCACCGATCTGCCCCCCATGAAGAAGAAGTAAACACGCCCGTCCGGGGATAACAAGGCCGCCCCGGGCGGCCTTTTTCATGGCTCATCCCGGCTATCATTGACCCACTTCCCCCATACCAGTCCACTTCCGTAACGCCATGACGCAACGCGCCATCTTCGACCACTACGCCTACAGCGGCTTCACCGTCTCGGTGGGCATTCTTGTCATTTCCCTGGCCGGTTATCTTTTTTCCGGTCTCGATCTGGCGGCGGGCATGGCCATGGGCGCCATCTGCGTCAGCATCAACGATGTCCCGACTCCGGCCCGGCACAAGTTACTGGAAACCTTGGCGGGGCTGATCCTGGGCACCCTGGTCGTCATCCTGATCACCCTCAGCTATCACCACATCTGGTGGCTGGGAACGGCAGTACTCGGCATCAGTTTTGTTTCCGCCATGATCACCGCCTATGGGCGCAAGGCGGTGCCGCTGTCCTTCTCCATTTTCTTCACCATGGTGCTGGCCCTGAGCGTGCCCAAGCATGGCGAGAACAACAGTCTGATCCTGCACTTTGCCCTGGGGGGCACCCTGTATCTGGCCTATGCCCTGGTGGTAGCAAAGAAGCTGAACTTCCGCACCCGGCAACAAGCCCTGGGCGAAAGCATTCAGGAGTTGTCCAATTACCTGCGGGTCCAAGGTGACTTCTTCGATGCGGCGATTCCCATGGAAGATTGCTACAGCACCCTGATTACCCAGCAAGCAGTAGTCGTAGAAAAACTGCAGACAGCGCGGGATTTGCTGTTCCGCCAGATGCGTTCAGAGCGGGACGGCATGCTGGCGGCGACCCTGGTCAAGTCCCTGGAATTGTTCGAGTTGCTGCTGTCGATCCAGGTGGATTACACAGGCTTGCGCAGCCACTTTGCCGGCAGCGATCTGCTGATGTTCTTCCGCGATCTGGCGCGCAAGGGCAGCCGCGATCTGGAGTTCATCGGCAACTCCCTGATCAAGGGCAGCCAGCCCGACTCCGGGGTGAACTACAAGGCGGAGATGTATGCCATCGAACACGAGATGGGTCGTCTGCGCCCCATCATCAAACAGGAAGGGCAGCGCCCCCTGGCCATGGTAGTGGGGGTGTACGACAAGACCCTGGCCTGCATCGAGCAGATCAACAAGATACGCCGCGCCTCCCATACGCCCATCCCGCCCCTGGAAGCCGTGGACGGGGTGGCAGTGGAACACTTCCTCAGTCGCACCAATTTCAGCGTTGGCCAGTTGCTGAAAAACCTGACCTTCAAGTCGCCGGTGTTCCGCTACGCCATCCGCGTTGTCATGGCCATGGCTTGCGGTTTCACCGTTGACCAGGTGCTGCCCTACACGGCCCACGGTTACTGGATTCTGCTCACCATCGCGGTGATCATGCGCTCCAGCTACAGCCAGACCCGGCAACGCCAGTGGGACCGGATTTCCGGCAACATTCTCGGCTGCATCCTGGCGGCCTTCCTGCTCTGGGCCACCAACAATCCCGTGGTGTTGATGATGGTGGTGTTCACCGCCGTCGGCGCAGCCCATGCCCTGGGCACCCGCAACTATCGCTATACCGCCCTGGCCGCCTGTCTGATGGGTCTCTTGCCCACCCACTTCCTGGAGCCCGATGCCCAGTTCCTGATTGCCGAGCGCTTGCTGGATACCGGCGTTGGCGCCCTGATCGCCTGGAGCTTCAGCTTCATCCTGCCCAACTGGGAATCGAGCAACATCCCCGGCCTGGTCAACAACGTGCTGCGCACCAGCGCCGACTACACCCGCATGACCCTGGACCTGAGCCCCAGCCAGCTGTACTACCGGCTGTCGCGCAAACATCTGGTGGATGCCATCGCCGCCCTGGGCTCGGCCATCCGCCGCATGCTGGATGAACCGGAAAGCCGTCGCCACGCGGTGGAACATCTCAATACTTTTATTACCGACAGCTACCTGATGGCGGCCCAGTTGGCCTCGATTCGTGTGCTGATTCAGCAACGGGGCGGCGAACTGGACCCGAACATCCTGACGCCCCGCCTTATTGCAGCGGCAAAGGACATTGCCGACATCCTGGCCGGGAAAGAGCAGCAGCCCGGCCAGCCCTTTACAGCTGACGCCCCGGCCGCGGCCAGTAGCGCCCACACCCAACTGTTGCAACGGCTGGACGATATCCGGGATGGCGCCAGGGAAATGTCTGAGCTCTCCGAATACATCAATTCCCGCTAGCGTATATTTCGGCCATCATGCTTGATTGGCTTTCTTCCCGCCTCAAAAAAACCGATGGCGATGCCCATCCCCTGACCACAGAAGCGGGGTTGCGCCAGCTGCTGGACGATGCGACCGTAGGTGCGTCAAATACGGTGCTGCGCAATCTGTCCGAATACCTGGAAGACTTGCTCGGACTGGAAGCCAGTATTCTTCCCGAGGCCCGCATTCGGGCGGTACTGCAGATCGACGAACGGGCTGCGGAATTTCTTGCCCTGGCCTGGGACCAGCTCTTCCCGCCGCAGCCCCAAGCCCCTCTGCCGGACGATGTCTGGCTGACCCTGGCAACCTATTACCGGCTTAGCGCATCCGCTTTTATGGAGGCGTTGGCCGCCTTCCCCAAGGAATCCCTCGACAGTAGCGGCAATCGCAAGCAGTTTGCGCTGCTGACACTCCGCGCCCTGCAAACCCGCCATAGCCACGAAAAACTGCAGCGTTTCCGTTATCGGCCCGGTGATGCAACCCTGTGGAAGTCCTACGCGGCCCTGTATAGCCAGGCGCGCAAGCAAGGGGTGAATGCGGCATCACTGAAGTCACCGGAAGGCGGCAAAGAATGGACCATCCAGGGAGCCCTGTTACGGGCCCTGATGCTGGAAGTGGCACCTCTGGAAAACCTGTCCCCGGAACAGATCGAATGCCTCGACCTGTTGCTGGCGCGAGATGTCGCGATGCTGGTCCTGCGCAGTGCTCCGGACGAACGCAGCCCCTTCGTTTTTGACGCAGCCGCACCGACCCGTATCAACGCCAATCGGCCAGCCTCGGCTGAGGCCGTCTTTTTCGGCCCCGGTCTGGCCTACAGCGACCTGCAGCGCATGCTTTCTTCCCTGGAAAAGAACAAGCCGGCAGATTGGCTGGAGCAGGCACCGGGCACACCCGCCCAGAAAATTGCGTTGTTCAGCCTGTTGCGGGACAACTGGTCGAGCACGCCACCTCAACGCCTGACGCCGCGACAAAGCAGTGAAGGCAAGTTGAATGTGGTCCATGGTTTCACCCAGGTTCGCCGCATGATTGCCGCTGCTTCTTTCGCCCGTTCCGGAAGGCAACTGGCGCTTTATTCCAGCTACCAGTCCCGGGCGAAAAACCTGGAAGACTATTTCGGTTCGGTGGCCGAAGAAGTAACCGATGACACCACCGAACCCCTGCCCCCATTGCAGGTACTGGAAACCCTCGAACTGGCCGGTGACCGGGACCAGATGGAACAATGGCTAATTGCCGACAGCAGCAGCAAAGGACTGGGGCTGATCGTCCCTCAGCAAAAACGCTGGCTCAAGATCGGCTCCCTCCTCAGCTTCCGCGAGAAAAGCTCCCTGCAATGGGAGATCGCGGTCATCCGGCGCCTTGGCCGCAACGCCCAAGGGCAACGAGTGGCGGGACTGCTGCTGTATCCCGGCTTGGCAGAACCCGTCAGCCTGCGGCCCCTGAGAGACGATGAGTGCGTCAAGGCCAGCCGGGACTCCCTGGCGGACTTCCATGATGGCATCCTACTTTCTCAGGAAGAACACACCTTGTTGCTTGATGCCAAGTTGGGCACGGCAGGTGACCGCCTACTCCTGCTGGCCCACGGTCTGCGCCAAACAATCCTCATCGAAGAAGTCCTGGAACAACGGGATGACTTCACTCTGGTTCGCTACCAGGCAGAATCCCCTGCATAACGTAACCCGTTGCCACCCCTAACTTCACCCACCGCCATGACCCAAGACGAACTCAAAAAAGCTTCCGCCGACGCCGCTCTGAAACACCTGCTTGCCACCACGGCCCCCGGCGCCATCATCGGTGTCGGCACCGGTTCCACGGCCAATTTTTTCATCGACGCCTTGGCTGGCATCGCGGACCGCATTGGCGGCACCGTGGCCAGTTCCGAGGCATCGAAGAAGCGTCTCGAAGGCCACGGCATCAAGGTGCTTGAACTGAACGACGTTGTCAGCAGCGGCAAGGAAATCCCCGTCTATGTGGACGGCGCCGACGAGATCAACGCCCGCCAGGAAATGATCAAGGGCGGCGGCGGTGCTTTAACTCGGGAGAAGATTGTCGCGGCGGTCGCCAAGACTTTTATCTGCGTCTGCGACCAAAGCAAGCGCGTCGAAAACCTGGGCAAGTTTCCTCTGCCGGTGGAAGTCATCCCCATGGCGAGCGCTCAGGTGGCCAAAGCATTGACTGCCCTGGGCGGCCAGCCCAAGCTACGGGAAGGCTTCATCACCGACAACGGCAATGTGATCCTCGATGTACACGGTCTCTCCATCGCCGATGGTGCGGCTCTGGAAGAACGCATCAATCAGATCGTTGGTGTCGTAACCAATGGTCTCTTCGCCATCCGCGGCGCCGACCTGCTTTTGCTGGCAACCCCGGAAGGCGTCAAGGAATTCCGCAAAGCCTGAGCTTTCGTCGGGTGGTCAGTAGCCTAGCCGCCGACCACCATCCACAGACCTGTTGCCCCCAACATCCAGGCAAAGAAGGTGCGTAACTGCTGCTCGGGCAGATGGTGAGCCAGCTTCACTCCGGGTGAAACCATAAAACAACCACCGACAGCCAGCACCAAGCCGAGGGGCCAATCCACCAGACCCGCCCGGGAAAATGTGTTGAGAGCCACGGCGGTACTGGGGGTCACCAGTGCCAGGGCAAGCCCCTGGGCCACCACCTGACGCAGGCGAAACAGGCTGACGAAAACCGGCGTCGCCACCAGCCCACCGCCTATTCCCAGCAAGCCGGAACAAGCTCCGCCCCACAGCCCGACCAAGGGCAGAAATCGCTCGGGCAGCAGCGCCTTGCCCGCAGCCCTATCCACACTCTCGGCGCGACGTCCGTAGCGTTGCCAGAGGATGTGCAGGGATAACCAGAGCAAAAACAATCCGAAGCACCGCCGCAGCAAGGCCGAGTCCAGGCTGCTGGCAACGCCTGCGGTCAGTGCTGTCGTCGTCATGGCACACCCGGCCAATGCCAAGGTGCGCCAGAGCGGCAGGGGCTGACGCTGGCTGTAGCGCCAAAGGGCAATGACCAGATTCGGCAACATCATGACCAAGGCCGTGCCTTGGGCCAGCTTCTGATCCATGCCGAAAAAAGTGGTGAGAACGGGAATCGCGATGATGCCGCCGCCGATGCCGAACACGCCGCCGGAAAAACCCAGCAGGGCACCCAGCCCCAAGGGCAGCAACAGCAGGGAAGGCAGGTCGGACAGGATCATGGGGAGTTCCAGTAAATCTTGAGCGGCAACAACGCTCATGGCAAGCCATGGTAATCCTTGCCGCAACAGGCTTAATATTGCCAAACTTACTCAATTCATTACTCCAAGTTATCAATAAGCGCCATGACGCCTACCCTCGATCTGCAGTTTTTCACGCTCCTGGCCCAGCAAGGCAGCCTGGCCCGAGCAGCCCGGGAGTTGGGGGTAACCGCCCCCGCCGTGAGCCGGCGCCTGGCCTTGCTGGAAAAACGCTTGGGGGTGCGCCTGCTGCAAAGAACCACGCGGCGCATGAGCCTGACGGCGGAAGGGGAGCTTTTCCTCGCGGAAGGAAAGCGCATCCTGGCTGACATCGACACTCTGGAGCAAAGCCTGAGCGGTACCCGGGCCGAGCCTCGGGGGCTACTGCGACTGGTGGCTGGTTTTGGCTTTGGTCGGCAGCAACTGGGGCCGGCTATTTCCGCTTTCGTCCAGCAATATCCGGCCGTATCCATTCAATTGCAACTGACGGATCAGACCGTCACGGCGGGCACCCAAGGCTTCGATATCGGCATCCGTTTCGGCGAACCGCCGGATGCCCGCATCCTGGCCCGCAAGATCGCCTCCAACCGCCGCGTGCTTTGTGCGGCACCGTCCTATCTGGCCCGAGCCGGGTCGCCAAAGGAACCGGACGATTTGCAAGAGCACAACTGCATCGTGCTGCGGGAAGGGGAAATGGCCTTCGGTACCTGGGCGCTCTGCAGCGGAAAACAGAATCGCAATATCAAGGTGAAGGGCGATCTCAGCGTCAATCACGGCGAGGTGGCCGTGGAATGGGCCTTGGCCGGTCACGGCATTCTGCTGCGCTCCCTCTGGGACATTGCGCCCGAATTGCGTACGGGGCGCTTGGTGCAGGTATTGCCCGACTGGTATGGCAGCCCGGCGGACATCTACGCCGTTTATCCGCAGCGCCTGCAACTCTCCGCCAAGGTGCGAGCTTTTCTTGATTTTCTGACGGACCGTTTTGCGGCCTACCGAGCGGAGCAGGATCAGGATGTGGCGGGGACGGCTCCGCTTCCTTGGTAGCACGGCCAGATTAGTCCGGCCCAAAAGAAAACCGCCCTTGCGGGCGGCTTCAATCAGGCGGCTAGAACGTCTGGCTTACGCCTTGGGCGGCACGTAACCCGTTGCGCCATCGGCACCCTCGCCGAAGAAGTGCTTGATCACCTGTTCCTGCAGATACTGGCGGGCACGAGGGTCCACCAGGCTCAGACGGTTTTCATTGATCAGCATGGTTTGCAGCTTGATCCACTGGGCCCAGGCTTCCTTGGAAACGTTTTCATAAATCTTCTTGCCCAGCTCGCCGGGGAGAGGGGCGTAATCCAGACCTTCGGCCTCTACGCCGAGCTTGATGCACTTGACCGTGTGGGCCATGGTTGCGTCCTTTCTGTTCTGAAATCAGTGGGGGAATAAAGGCGAATTCTAACGGATAGTGCTGCGTGCCCAAGGCCTGAGAATCTCAATCAGGCTCCAGTGCTTGATCTGGACTTTTCCAGCAGATTGACCAGACGCACCCAGTCCTCTACCGGCACATCCTCAGCCCGGGCGGTGGGGGGGATGCCGGCCGCTTCCAACAGGGCTTCACCAGTGACTTCCTTGAGGTTCTTGCGCAGCATCTTGCGGCGCTGGGTGAAGGCAGCAGTGACGACGGTGCCCAACAAGTCCACATTGCAAACCTGCATGTGTTCCGGGGGTTTGGGGATCAAGCGCACGATAGCGGAGTCCACTTTGGGGGGCGGCGTAAAGGCGCCGGGGGGAACAATGAACAGTCGTTCGATCCAGTAGCGGTACTGCAGCATGACCGTGAGCCGCCCGTATTCGCCGCTCCCAGCCTCGGAGGCCATGCGGTCCACTACTTCCCGCTGCAACATGAAATGCATGTCCTTCACCTGATCGGCGAAGGCGGTCAGGTGAAACAGCAA
This sequence comes from Rhodocyclaceae bacterium, assembly GCA_036504515.1. GTDB lineage: Bacteria > Pseudomonadota > Gammaproteobacteria > Burkholderiales > Rhodocyclaceae > AWTP1-18. Next base: position 63,728 of record DASXVA010000004.1, on the reverse strand, counting down.
AGGCGAGGAGATGTTGTAGGGCAGGTTGCCAACGACACGCAGGTTTGATCCCAACTGCCCAAAGTCGAACTTGAGGGCATCGCCTTCATGGATGGTGAGCTTCTCGGGGGGAAAGTTTTCCTTGAGTCCGGCGATCAGATCCCGGTCAATCTCAACCACATGCAAGTGCTTGAGCACTTCCGTCAGGGGTTCGGTCAGGGCGGCCAAACCAGGGCCGATTTCCACCATGAGGTCATCCGGCTGGGGGCCGATGGCACTAACAATTTTGCGGATGACGCCGGGTGAGTTGAGGAAATTCTGGCCGAACCGTTTTCTGGGTATGTGTTTCATTGTCGTGCCACGATTTCAGCGGCCATATTGACGGCAGCGAACAAGCTACCGGGGTCTGCTTTGCCGGTACCCGCTAGGTCGAGGGCGGTGCCGTGGTCGACGGAGGTACGCAACACAGGCAAACCCAGGGTGATATTGACGCCTTCCTCGAAGGCCGCGTACTTGAGTACAGCCAAGCCTTGATCGTGGTACATGGCCACCTGGGCATGGGAGCCGGCCAGAACCTTGCGCGTAAAAAGAGTGTCTGCCGGCAAGGGACCAACGATGTCAAACCCTTCGCTTCTCAACTTGGCGATAACCGGTTCAATGACATCGATTTCTTCGCGCCCCATGTGCCCGCCTTCCCCGGCATGGGGATTAAGACCGGCCACAAGGATGCGGGGGTTGCTGATACCAAACTTGCTGTGCAAATCGTGATGAACGATGCGCAGGGTGGTTTCCACTTCGTCCCGAGTAATGGCCGCCGGCACGTCCTTGAGGGCAAGATGGGTCGTCACCAAGGCCACATGCAAGCCGCCACCGGCAAGCATCATGACTACCTTTGCGGTGCCAGTCTTGTCGGCAAGGTATTCGGTATGGCCGGTGAAGGGGATGCCCGCATCGTTGATGACGCCTTTGTGTACCGGCGCCGTGACCATCCCAGAAAACTCACCACTAAGACACCCGGCCAGGGCGCGATCAAGCAGGTCGATGACGTAGGGGGCGTTCGCCGGGTCCAACTTTCCGGCTAGCGAAGCTGTCCGCAAGGGCACATGGATAATATTGAGAGTCCCGATAGACCGGCCCAGAGCCCGAGCCCGGGCTTCTATCAGGTTCCTGTCCCCGAGAACAACCAGGGGCACAGGAAGGTCGGCATCCGCCAGGGCAAGACACAGTTCCGGACCGATGCCGGCAGGCTCGCCACTGGTAACGACGAGGGGCTTAATTGTCCTCAAGCTTGTACTCGACATAGGCCTTGTCGCGCAATTGACGCAGCCAGTCATCGTAAGCCTCGTCGGCCTTGCGTTCGCGCAGGGCCTGCCGCGCCGCCATACGCTTGCGCTCCGGTGAGCCTTCGTCGGTGCGGCGCTCCAGTACCTGGATCAGGTGGTAGCCAAAGGGAGATTTGACGGGCTGGCTGAGTTCGTTGAATTTGAGCGCATCCATCGCCTTTTCAAACTCAGGCACCGTGTCACCTTGATTGAGCCAACCGAGATCACCACCCTTGGTGGAAGAAAGATCGTTGGAATGCAGTTTTGCCAGCTCGGCGAAGTCGCCGCCATTGACGATACGCTCGCGCAGGACTTCAATTTTCCGTCGTGCTTCGGCATCGGAGACCACTTCATTAACCTTGATCAGGATATGGCGAGCATGGGTCTGACGCAGCGCCGGCAAAGCATCAACGCCGCCACGGCGTTCCAGCAATTTGATGATGTGAAATCCGGCCGGGCTGCGCAGAACGTCACTGATGGCTCCCGGCTTAAGCTGCTGGGCAGCTTCGGCATACAGGCCAGGCAAACGGTCCATGGGTCGCAGACCCAGTACCCCCCCCGTCATGGCATCACCAGAATCGGAAAAAGCCGCCGCCACCTTGGCAAAGGGCTCACCCCTGCGCAGCTGAGCCATGGCCTGGTCAGCCTTGTTGCTGAGGCGAGTCAACTGGTCCGTCGTCGCCTGCTCCGGTGCCCGAATCAGAATGTGAGCGATGTTGAGCTGAACATCGGCATCGCCATGGGTGGCTGTGTTTGCCAGATAGTTATCAACTTCACCTTCAGTAACATTGACCCGACCATCTACCTCCCGTTCCCGCAAACGGGCCAAAGTGATTTCTTCACGAATTTCCTCGCGGAAACGACTCCAGCGAATGCCATCCTTTTCCAGACGACTACGGAAATCCTGGGGTGCAATCTTGTTGGCATCCGCAATCCGGCGTAAAGCGGCATCAAGCTCAGCGTCAGAAATCGCAATACCGGACTCTCGTGCCAATTGCATCTGAGCGCGATCCACAATCAGTCGCTCAAGAATTTGCTTGGTCAGAATTTCACGGGGTGGAAGCGGAGTGTTCTGTCCCTTGAGCTGCCGCTCGACAGTGGCAACTCTTGCATTGAGCTCGGAAAGGGTAATGGCTTCGTCATTAACGACAGCAATGACTCGGTCCGCTTCGATCGGCACACGACTCTGAGCCATAACAGCAAGAGGGGAAGTCAGGAATAAGGAGACCACTCCGGACAGCAAAGCACGACGCATGAGTTCCACCGCAAAAAAGTTATTGTGATTCAAGAGTTGGCTCATTATCTTGGGACCATTTCATCTTCATCAGAGTCGATAACACGGCCATAACCAGAAACACTCCGCCGGAGTAACTTAACGGGATCGCCACCCAAACTGGAGAAGCCATTCAGTTGCAGTTGAACAAAGAAGCCTGTCGATGATTGGCCCGTCGCAGTAGCAACCTGGCGAGCAATAAAACGAAGTGCCCAGCAGGCTTCGTTATATTCAAGTCCAGCAATGTTTTCAACGACTCGCTTATCTCTAAGGGAGTAGTTAAACCGGCCAACACCCGACCATCCTCCGCCTAAAGGCCATTGCCCGGAAATATCAATTTGTCTCAAAAGTGTGCTGCTATAGCGATAACCAGCATTCAATATCCGCCCCGTTTCAGGTTGATAACGAACCCCTGCATTCAACCGCTCCAGCTTTTTGTCACGGGGGTTGTACTGAATGGCGCCATCAATCGCCGTGTCCTGCTCAAGCTGCGCCGTAACCGCCCCCAGATAGTCAGCAAGGTGGCCGTTACGAGGGGCAATGCCTGGCAAGGTAACCGATTGATCAGAGAAGTACCAGCGCTGACCTACCGCCACCTTGGCTAACTCTGCCCCGGTATTAGGACTGATCAAACGGGATGAAAGGGCGAGGGTTGTCTGGTTGGCATCGGCGATTCGATCCCCCCCCGAAAATGAATTTTCGGAGAAAATTTGTGCGAAATTAAAGTCGGCTACGCCGGTATCGAAAACTGGGAATTGACTCTGATCCCGCAAAGGAACACGTAGGTAATACAACCTCGGTTCAAGCGTCTGCAACATATCCCGTCCGAAATAACTAGTTTCCCGCTCGAAGACCAACCCGCTATCCACACTGAATATTGGTACTGACCGGGTTAAGGAATTAGTCCCAGTTGATGTCGTTTGATCAAGCTGGTATCGCGTGTTGTGCACCCCGATTTTTGGTGTTATATAAAACGCTGCTGTCTGCAACGGCAATGACAATTGAGGATAAGCGGTAGTCCGTCGGCCTTGCACAAGAGACTTATCTGGATTACTAAAAGAGACATACTCGCCAGAAAAGTTGAATGCCAATCCTAGCGGCAAATCAGGACGAGAAGCCGTAAATACAATCTGGGGCAATCGTTCATAGGGTTTCAGCACTGGCGGCTGAGCCGGGTCCTGCAGTGTCTGGTAGCGTTGAACTAGAGAGGAAAGATTCCACCAGCCACCTCCATAAATCAACCGACCTTCCCGCACCAAGTTAGTCTGCGCAACCGTCGCGACACTTGATGACATATCAGTAAAATAAGTGTCATCAGAAACACCGTTGATATTTAGATTTCCACTGAGGTTGCCGCTAAAAGTTTGGGCGTGTTGTAGACTGAAAGCATGACGAGAAGTATGTGTAATTTTGTCATCTGGCAAATACTCACCATTCGCTATACCAACATAATCCTTACCCATGTAGCGATATTCGCCACGCCATTGGGTGCCTCGCTTAGCCAGAATCCGAGGGGCAATCGTGGCATCCATTTCTGGAGCGATATTCCAATAATAAGGAATGGAAAACTCCATGCCGCCATTACTGGTGGAGCCCCAAGTTGGGGAAAGGAAACCACTCTTTCTTTGCCGGTTAAGGGAGAAACTTAGCCAAGGCGAATACAGAATCGGCATCCCCTTGAATACCAGTGTTGCGTCATGAGCCTCGCCGACATTGGTGTCGTAATTCAGGCTCAAATCGGCGACTTTGGCAAACCAGTCCTGCCCACTCTCGCCAGGCACACAGGTCGAGTAGGTCGCATTACTGAGGAAGTAGTGGTCCTCTCCCAGGAAGTCCATGCGGGCTGCCGTTCCATAACCAGCCATTGGGGGCGTAATGGAATCTTGAGGTTGCGGATCAGTATCTGTCTTGGGTTTAGCTGGCCGCGGATCAACCTTGAAGGTTGGTGAGTCGAAAAACCCAACGCTGTCCCCCAGTTTCAGCTTCAGATGAGGACCGCTGACCTCATCACCTTCACGGGTCAACATCACATTGCCCCGAGCCTCGACCTCATCCTCCTGCTCGCGATAAATGATCTCGTCGGCTCGCAAGCGGCTATCGGCCTTGATCAGATCGGCATTACCCCTGGCGATGGACTGAACACCGCTGGTTCCTTCGATTCCGTCCGCTGTGACATAAACCGGTACTGTTTTTCTATCCTTCGCAGAACCTGCGTAAACCGGCGGGAAATAAGTTCCTCCAGCCACAACGCCAGGCACGATGGACAGCTTGGGTTGCGGACCTTTCTTGATTTTTTTGCCTTCGCTCTCTGTTTGAGCGATAACCGGTGCGGCAGGAGCAGCAATTCGGTCTGCGGGGTCAAGCAGCGCGGGATCAACACGGAAAGCCGCCATGCCTTGCGCCAAACCTTGGGCGGGTCGAACAACAGGAGTCGATGCAGGAATGACGCCGACCACGGCCGACTCAGGCATGACCTGACCAGGCACAAGTCCGCCCTTGCGGGATGCAGTGGGTCGAGTTGGCACTCCCTGCGCAGCAACAGCATTGCTCCCGGCAGGAGTTTGCGCCGGCCTTGCCACGGCTGTTGCGGTAACCGCGCTATCCGCAGGCAAGCCGAGCAGTGCGGGATCCACCTTAAAGACAGTCATGTTTCGCGCCACCCCACTACTCGCTACTGCAGGCGCTGGGGCAGGTGATGGGGCTGTAACAGGGGAGACCACTGGCGCCGTTGCTACAGCAGGAGATGCTGGCTGAACCACGGGCGCAGGAGCAGCGGTAATTGTCTTTTCTTGACTCGGCACGGCCGCAGTCTGGACGTCAGTAGCAGTGTTGCCCTTCTTGGTCGACTTCTTCCCACGGCGTGGGATCGCAACAGCCTTACCTTCTTCAGCGGCGCTCCCCGCTACTGTTGCAACGCCAGGAGAAACAGGGGGTTCCGCACTTTTCACGACAGGAGCTGGTGCCGAAGCAGCAACCGCTGGTGGCGCATCCCCCTGAACTACCGGTGTAGTGACTGGAGCAGATGATGGCGTTGCCACTTGCGCCGGAGCTGTGGTTTTAGCGGCGGCGGGAGCAGGCGGCTCGACCGGTTTAGCCGCAGGCAGGCCCAGCAACACCGGATCAACGGCGAAGGGAGGCAAGTCAGCGCCACGGGCAACGGGGGAAAGTACGCCTCCCATGGCGGCCAAGAGCGCAAGAATGCTGAATTGTCCGCGGGGCAAACGATGCATGGGTATCCGGCGTAATGAAATCCAAGGCGAAGACCGCGACGAACAGGTTGGCTAAGTATCCGCGCCGGATGCCCACCTTGAATGCCGACTGTCTGGCCAATGATAGAATTTTGCATTCTAACATCAGCAACATAGCGTCCCTGCCGGGACGGTACAGAATCCCCATGGAAAGACAGCAACGCATTGAATCCTGGCTGGGCCAATTGTGGCCCGGCGTCTCCTTCAGTCTTGCCCCCGCTTCGGCCGACGCCAGTTTCCGCCGGTATTTCCGGGTCACTCGCAGCGATGGTGCCACCCGTATCGTGATGGATGCCCCCCCCAGCCATGAGGATGTAAAACCCTGGCTGCAGGTGCAATCCCTGTTTCAAACCGCCGGCGTTCATGTTCCCGCCGTCGAAGCCCAGGATCTGGAGCAAGGTTTCCTGCTGCTCTCCGATCTCGGCAATACCACCTATCTGTCCGCCCTCAACCCAGACGATCCTGCTAGCGCCCGCCAACACTATCTGGATGCCGTAGATGCCCTGATCCGCATCCAGGCCGCCAGTCAGCCGGGCCAGTTGCCGGACTACGACAAAGCCCTGCTCAAACGGGAACTGGACCTGTTTCCGGATTGGTACTTGGCCAAGCACGTCCAGATCGAACTGGACGACAAGCTGTGCAAGGGGCTGGAAGAAGTCTTCGAACGCATCATGGCGGTGAATCTTGCCGAACCCAGGGTCTACGTCCACCGGGACTACCACTCCCGCAACCTGATGGTAGCCACCCCCAACCCGGGCATCGTAGACTTCCAAGATGCTGTCTATGGCCCCATCAGCTACGATCTGGCCTCCCTGTTCAAGGATGCCTACATCGAATGGGAAGAAGAAATTGTCCTCGACTGGCTGATTACCTACTGGGAGCGGGCCCGCAAGGCCGGTCTGCCCATCAATCCCGACTTTGCCAGCTTCCACCGGGATTACGAATGGATGGGTGTGCAGCGCCACCTCAAGGTACTAGGCATTTTCGCCCGCCTCTACCACCGGGATGGCAAGGACGGCTACCTCAAGGACATGCCTCTGGTGGCCCACTACCTGCGCAAAGCCGTGACCCGCTACGACGAACTGTCCCCCCTGCGCAAAGTGCTGGACCTGGTGGAAAACAAGATCACCGTGCTCGGCTACACCATGGACAAGCCCGCAGCATGAAGCACCTGCATTGCAGTCCGCACATGGGGCGGACTCAAGAAAGCCGCCCCCATGCTAGGGCAGAGGGAGTTCAATTCGCGCTCACAGCCCCAATTCACGACAAACCGCACCACGGAGTTCGCAATTGAAAGCCATGGTTCTCGCCGCTGGCCGAGGCGAGCGCATGCGCCCCCTCACCGATGTCACTCCCAAGCCTCTGCTCCCCGTCGGCGGCAAACCCCTGATCGTCTGGCATCTGGAACGCCTTGCGGTGGCTGGTTTCAAGGAAGTCGTGATCAACCACGCCCATCTCGGCCACCTGATTGAAGAGACTCTCGGCGATGGACAACATCTCGGCCTCTTGATCACTTACTCCGCAGAACCCCCCGGCGCCCTGGAAACGGCTGGCGGCATTGTCAAAGCCCTGCCCTTATTGGGTAGCGATCCCTTTCTCGTCATCAATGGTGATGTTTTTTGCGACTGGGACCTTGCCCTGGCCCATCAGGCGCTGAATACAAACGACCTCGCTCACCTGGTCCTGGTGCCCAACCCGGGGCACAACGAAAAAGGTGACTTCGCTCTCGCCGACCATCGCATTTCCAGCGAAGGCAGTCCCAGCTTCACTTTTGCCGGCATCGGCGTCTATCGGCCGCAACTGTTCGCCGAACTTATTTCGGACCAACCGGCCAAACTTGCTCCGCTATTGCGTACTGCCATGAATGCAGGCAAGGTGTCCGGCGAGCTGCACACAGGTCGTTGGGTAGACGTCGGCACCCCGCAACGGCTGGCTGAACTGGATCAAGAATTGAAAGCGCAACCATGACCCTCTCCTTCGATCCCATCCCCTTTCTGGCCCGTCGCCAACGACTGCTGCAAGCCATGACTCAGGGCATTGCCATCATCCCCACCGCCCCTGAACAGGTGCGCAACCGGGATGCCCACTTCCCCTACCGTTCCGACAGCTACTTCCATTACCTGTCCGGCTTTCCCGAGCCGGAAGCGGTCATCGTATTGATCGCCGGCGATAGCCCTAGGAGCATCCTCTTTTGCCGCGACAAGCATGAAGAAAGGGAAATCTGGGATGGCTATCGCTACGGCCCGGAGGCGTCGAAGGAAATCTTCGGCTTCGACGAGACCCATTCCATTGCCGAGCTGGACGCCAAACTGCCGGAGTTGATCGCCAACCAACCCTTGCTGTGGACTGCCCTCGGCTTCGACCCGGCTTGGGATACCCGCATCACCGCTGCCCTCAATACCGTCCGCGGCCAGAGCCGGGCGGGCAAGCGAGCACCGGAAACCATCCGCAATGTGCGCAGCCTGCTGGACGACATGCGGCTGATCAAGGATGCGACCGAACTGGACATCATGGGCCGAGCTGCCCGTATTTCTGCTGGTGCCCATCGCCGGGCCATGCAATTCACCCAACCGGGCCGCCACGAATACGAAGTAGAAGCGGAACTGCTGCACGAATTTCGCCGGCTGGGCAGCCCCTTCCCCGCCTACACCTCCATCGTCGCTGCCGGCGCCCATGCCTGCGTGCTGCACTACGTAGAGAACAACGGCCCCATCGCCGATGGCGAGCTAGTCCTGATTGATGCCGGCTGCGAACTGGAAGGCTACGCCTCGGACATCACCCGAACCTATCCCGCCAATGGCCGTTTCAGCGGCCCCCAGAAAGACATCTACCAACTGGTTTTGAATGCCCAGATTGCTGCAGAAGAAGCCACACGGCCTGGCGCAACTTTCATGGCGCCTCACGATGCGGCAGTGAAGGTGCTGGTGCAGGGCCTGCTCGACCTCAAACTACTGACCGGCACCGCCGACGAAGTCCTGGAAAAGGAAAGCTACAAGCGCTTCTATATGCACCGCACCAGCCACTGGTTGGGCAGGGATGTGCACGACGCCGGTGAATACAAGGACGGTGAAGATTGGAAGCTGCTCCAGCCGGGCATGGTGCTGACCCTGGAGCCGGGCTGTTACATCCGCCCCGGCGACGACGTGCCGGAAGCCTTCTGGAACATTGGCGTGCGCATCGAGGACGATGCCGTGGTCACCGCCACCGGCTGCGAACTCATTACCAAAGACGCCCCAAAAACCGTGGCAGACATCGAGGCATTGATGCAGGACGCCCGTTCGTGAGTTCGTCAAAGATCGCCATTGCCGGAGGCGGCGCCGCTGGACTGGCCTTGGCTCTAGCCTTGCAAAAGCACGGCCTGTCCACCGAAATCTTCGATGCCGCCGCTCCCGGTGCGGGGCTTGCCGACAAGCGCATCCTGGCCCTGTCCCATGGTTCCGTCCAGACGCTGGAATGGCTGGGAGTCTGGTCCGGACTGCAAGGTAAGTCCGCTCCGATCACCACCATCCATATTTCCCAACAAGGGGGGCTGGGTCGTACCCGCATCAGCGCCGCCGAACAACAAGTGCCCGCCCTGGGTTACGTCTGCCCCGCCGCCGAATTGATTGCCGCCCTGGTTGCTGCCGCAGAAAAAAAGAAAATCCCCCTCCATCACCAGCGCCTGGTTCACGAAGCCGTCGCCACAAACGATGGCATCCGCTTCCAGGCCGGTGATGAAGAACATCATGCGGCCCTGTTGGCCTATGCCGAAGGGGCCATTGACGAAGGCCAGCACCTGCGCCAGCGGGACTACGGCCAACACGCCATCACGTGCACCGCCACCCTGGCTCAGCCCCACAAGGGCAATGCTTGGGAACGATTCACCGCCCACGGCCCGGTGGCCTTGCTTCCTGTTGTCGGCAATGGTCACAGCGGTAAAGATGTCGCCGTTGTTTACACCGGCCCGTCCGGGGAGGCCGCTGTACTGCAAGGCCTGGATGACGCCGCATTCATCACCCGCCTGCAAGCCGAGTTCAACGGCCGCCTGCAAATTACTAGCGTCAGCCACCGCTATCGTTTTCCTCTGGGACTGCGCTACCGGGATACCACCATCGGCCAACGCCAGGTCTGGCTGGGCAACGCCGCCCAGACCCTGCACCCGGTCGCCGGCCAGGGCTACAACCTGGCCCTGCGGGATATCCGCGACCTGGCCCGAACCCTGGCCGACTGCGCCCGGGAAGACACGGCCCCGGGCAGCGCAGAAGTATTACAGCGCTACGCGGCCAGCCGTCGCCTTGATCGCCGCAGCACCATCGGCTTCACCGATGGCCTGGTACGCCTCTTCAGCAACGACCATCCCTTGCTCCATCACGCCCGGGGCGCGGGCCTGCTGGCCCTGGACCTGTTGCCGCCCCTGCGCAACTTTGTCGCCAACCGCATGATGTTCGGCGCCCGGGCCTTTCCCTGAATCCATAGAGCTGTCACATTTCGGTGACGTAATGCTTTTTCGTTCTATGCCGACTTGCCCATTTTTTAGGCAGCCGGTGTAGAATCCGCCCCCTTCCCCAATCGCCCCTTTTCAGGATCCCGCCATGGAATTCGCCGGCTTCACGCTGCGGAACAATCTCTTCGTTGCGCCCATGGCCGGGGTAACGGATCGCCCCTTCCGCGTCCTGTGCAAGAAGCTGGGGGCCGGGCTGGCCGTATCAGAAATGGTGACGTCCAATTCACTGCTTTACGGCAGCGCCAAGACCCGCCGTCGGGCCAACCATGAAGGCGAGGCCGATCCCATTTCCGTACAGATCGCCGGGGCTGATCCGAAGATGATGGCCGAGGCGGCCAAACACAATGTGGACAACGGTGCCCAGATCATCGACATCAACATGGGCTGTCCGGCGAAGAAAGTCTGCAACGTCATGGCCGGGTCTGCCCTGATGCAGGACGAAGCTCTGGTGGCTCGCATACTCGAAACCGTGGTCGCCGCCGTCCCCGATACCCCGGTGACCCTCAAGTTCCGCACCGGCTGGAACAGCGAAAACAAGAACGCTCCCACCATCGCCCGCATTGCCGAAGCCAGCGGCATCCACGCCGTGGCCATTCACGGCCGCACCCGGGCCGACCAGTACCGCGGCGAAGCTGAGTACGAGACCATCGCCCTGGTCAAATCCCTGATCAAAATTCCGGTTATCGCCAACGGCGACATTACCTCCCCGCAAAAAGCCAAGCACGTGCTTGCCGTCACTGGTGCCGACGGCGTCATGATCGGCCGTGCGGCCCAAGGCCGCCCCTGGCTATTCCGCGAGATTGAGCATTACTTGAAAACCGGCGAAGAACTACCGCCGCCCAAGGTGGAAGAAATCCACCGCATCATGCGCGAACACCTGTACGACCTCTACGCTTTTTATGGCGAAGACAGTGGCGTCAAGATCGCCCGCAAACACATCAGCTGGTACACCAAGGGCCTGGTGGGTTCCGCCCACTTCCGCCACGCCATGAATCAACTAGAGGGCGTGGAAGCCCAACTGGCCGCCACCGACGAATTCTTCCAGTTGCAAAGCGCGACCGGCGATCGTCTGAGCTATCAGCAAACCGATAACGACAACACCGAGGAAGCGCTCGCAGCCTGAGCGAATTTAAATAAAAGAGAAAATATGAGTGCCGAACTTTCCGACTCCGTACGGCGGTCCCTCAACCGCTATTTCCGCGACCTGGACGGTCAGCAACCCCATGCCGTCTACGACATGGTGCTCAGCATGGTGGAAAAACCCATGCTGGAAGTGGTCATGAAACAAGCCAATGGCAATCAGAGCGCGGCTGCCGAAATCCTCGGCATCAACCGCAATACCTTGCGTCGCAAGCTCACCGAATACGAACTTCTTTGAGTCCACACCCATGAAAGTTACCCAAGCCCTTATCAGCGTTTCCGACAAAGCCGGCGTTCTGGAATTTGCCCAAGCCTTGCACAAACTGGAAATCAAGCTCCTGTCCACCGGCGGCACCGCCAAGATGCTGCGGGAAGCGGGCCTGCCCGTGACCGACGTGTCCGACTACACCGGCTTCCCCGAAATGCTCGACGGTCGCGTCAAGACCCTGCACCCCAAGGTGCACGGCGGCATCCTCGGTCGCCGCGACTTGGCCGACCACAAGGCCACCATGGACGAGCACGGCATTCCCCGCATCGACCTGGTAGTGGTGAACCTCTATCCCTTCCGTGAAACCGTGGCCAAGCCCGACTGTAGTCTGGACGACGCCATCGAAAACATCGACATCGGCGGCCCCACCATGGTCCGCGCTGCAGCCAAGAACCACGGTAATGAACAGGGCGGCGTCGGCATCGTGACCGATCCCGAAGATTACGAACTGATCCTCGAAGAGCTGGAAAACAACGCCGGCGTGCTGACCTACAAGACCCGTTTCGAACTGGCGAAGAAAGCCTTCGTGCACACCGCCCGTTACGACTCCGCCATCGCCAACTGGCTGACCAGTCTGGACGAAGCCAACAAGCCCGGCCCCTTCCCCGACCAGTTGCAACTGGCCTTCGACAAGGTAGAAACCCTGCGCTACGGCGAGAATCCCCACCAGATCGCTGCCTTCTACAAGGAAACCGCCCTCGCCCCCGGCACCATCGCCAGCTACCACCAGCTGCAGGGCAAGGAGCTTTCTTATAACAACATCGCCGACGCCGATGCGGCCTGGGAATGCGTCAAGGCCTTCGATCCTGCCGCCGGCCCCGCCTGTGTCATCGTCAAGCATGCCAATCCCTGTGGCGTGGCCCTGGCGCCTTCTGCTGAAGCGGCTTATCGCAAGGCTTTCAGCACAGATCCCACCTCATCCTTCGGCGGCATCATTGCCTTCAACACCGCCATCGACAAGGCCGCTGCCGAAGCCATCGCCGGCCAGTTCGCCGAAGTGATCATCGCCCCGGAAATCACCGAAGAAGCCCGGGCAGTCTTCGGCGCCAAGCAAAACCTGCGAGTGCTGATCGTTGCCCTCGGCAAGAACAGTGGCGCCTTCGACTACAAGCGCGTCGGCGGCGGTCTGCTGGTGCAGAGTGCCGACGAGGCTCGCATCGCCCTGTCTGATCTGAAAGTGGTGACCAAGCGCGCCCCCAGCGAACAGGAAATGAGTGATCTGCTGTTCGCCTGGCGCGTTGCCAAGTACGTCAAGTCCAACGCCATCATCTACTGCAAGGACGGCATGACCGTGGGTGTCGGTGCAGGCCAGATGAGCCGTGTGGACTCCGCCCGTATCGCCGCCATCAAGGCCGAGAATGCCAAGATGACCGTGAAGGGTTCCGTGGTGGCTTCCGATGCCTTCTTCCCCTTCCGTGACGGCCTCGACGTACTGGCCCAGGCCGGTGCCACCGCTGTCATCCAGCCCGGCGGCTCCATGCGCGACGCCGAAGTCATTGCTGCCGCCGACGAGCAGAACATCGCCATGGTGTTCACCGGCTTCCGTCACTTCCGCCACTAAAAGGACTCGTCCATGAAACTCCTCGTCATCGGTTCCGGCGGCCGCGAGCATGCCCTGGCCTGGCGTCTGGCCCAGTCGCCCAAGGTGCAGAAAATTTTCGTCGCTCCCGGTAACGCCGGTACGGCCCGGGAAGACGGCATCGTCAATGTGCCCCTAACCGAGATTGCCGATCTGGTGAACTTCGCTCGCACGGAAGGCATCCACGCCACCGTGGTGGGGCCGGAAGCCCCCCTGGCGGCGGGCGTAGTCAATGCCTTCCGCGCCGCCGACCTGCGCATCTTCGGCCCCAGCAAGGAAGCCGCCCAACTGGAAAGCTCCAAGGATTTTGCCAAGCAGTTCATGACCCGGCACAACATCCCCACCGCAAAGTTCCAGACCTTTACCGATGCCAAGGCCGCCCACGCTTACATCGATGGCGAACGTGCGCCCATCGTCATCAAGGCCGACGGCCTCGCTGCCGGCAAGGGTGTTGTGGTTGCCATGAACATTGATGAGGCCCACGCCGCCATCGACGACATGCTGTCCGGCAACAAGCTGGGGGATGCCGGGGCCCGCGTCGTGGTGGAAGAATTCCTCGACGGCGAAGAAGCCAGCTTCATCGTCATGGCTGACGGCAAACACGCCTTGGCCATGGCCACCAGCCAGGATCACAAGCGTCTGCTGGACGGCGACCAGGGTCCCAACACCGGCGGCATGGGGGCCTATTCTCCGGCACCCGTGGTGACCCCCGACATCCACGCCAAGGTGATGCGCGAAGTGATCATGCCCACCATCCGTGGCATGGAGTCCGACGGTATTCTGTTCACCGGTTTCCTCTACGCCGGCCTGATGATCAAGCCCGACGGCAGCCTCAAGGTGCTGGAGTTCAACTGCCGCTTCGGCGACCCGGAAACCCAGCCCATCATGATGCGGCTCAAGAGCGACTTCACCGACCTGATCGACGCCGGCATCGACGGCAAACTGGATCAGGTGGAAGCGGAATGGGATCGCCGCGTTGCGCTGGGTGTGGTCATGGCCGCCGGCGGTTACCCCGACAGCCCGAAGAAGGGTGACGTGATCCACGGTCTACCACCTCGCGCCCTGGACGATGCCCATGTCTTCCATGCAGGTACCACCGACAAGGACGGTCATGTGGTCACAAACGGCGGTCGCGTGCTTTGCGTCACCGCCCTCGGCGACACGGTCAAGCTGGCCCAGAACCGGGCCTATGAAGTAGCAGAGACCATCGGTTTCGACGGTGCTCAGTACCGCCGCGACATTGGTTATCGGGCAATCAAACGCTGACCAGCAGTGCCGGTGAAGTCCGCGCAGACGGACTCACCGTTCCCCTAGAACACACGGGCCGCAATGCGGCCCGTTTCACAGAGAGCGCCTCCATGGACACCAACCTCCTCAAACAATACTTCACGGGTCTGCAGGACCGTATCGTCAGCGCCCTTGAACAATTCGATGGGCAAGCCTTCCTCACCGACAGCTGGATTCGTCCCGAAGGGGGTGGCGGCAAATCGCGACTGATTGAGGGAGGCAATTTCTTCGAGCGGGGCGGCGTCAACTTCTCCCACGTCACCGGCACCAAGCTCCCCCCCTCCGCCACGGCCCATCGCCCCGAACTGGCGGGCCGCAGTTGGGAAGCCATGGGGGTTTCCCTGGTGCTGCATCCGCGCAATCCCTATTGCCCCACTTCCCATGCCAACGTGCGCTGCTTCATCGCCAGTAAGGAAGGGGAAGAACCAGTCTGGTGGTTTGGCGGGGGTATGGATCTGACGCCCTATTACGGCTTCGAGGAAGATGCCCAGCATTTCCACCGCACCTGCCGCGATGCCCTGGCGCCTTTCGGTGCGGAGGTCTATCCCAAATACAAGAAGTGGTGCGATGAGTACTTCTTCCTCAAACATCGCAACGAGCCCCGCGGTATCGGCGGCGTGTTCTTCGATGATCTGAACGAAGGCGGCCCCGGTGGTGTAAATCCTTTCGAGCGCTGCTTCTCCCTGACCCAGGCTGTGGGGGACAACTTCGTCAATGCCTACCTGCCCATTCTGGAAAAGCGCCGGGACATTGCCTACGGCGAACAGGAACGGGACTTCCAGGCTTACCGCCGGGGCCGTTATGTGGAATTCAATCTGGTCTGGGACCGGGGCACCCTGTTCGGTCTGCAATCCGGCGGGCGCACCGAATCCATCCTGATGTCCCTACCCCCTGTCGTGAAATGGCGCTACGACTGGCATCCCGAAGCGGGCAGTGCCGAAGAAAAGCTCTACACCGATTTTCTTCGCCCCCGGGACTGGGTCTGATCAAAAGCTCAGTCAACAAAAAAGCGCACCAAGCCTTTCAGGCGGTGCGCTTTTTTTACGGACGGACAGTCGCTCTTTAACGCTGTCCGCCCAGGCTCCACAAAGCGGCGGTACGGTAGTGGCGATTAGCCTCTTCGTTACGACCCAAATGATCCAGCAAGCGCGCCAGTTCCACATGGGCGACAACGCTGGCATCGATGGACAGGGAAGCGTCCAGATAACTCTGGGCCTTGCCCCACAGTTCCCGCTGCCGACAGAGACGGCCCAGGGTTAACAGCAACACCGCATCCCGAGGATGTTCGTGCAACCACTTCTCGCTGTGAGAAATCCGGCCCAGTACATCTCCGCCCTGCAGGTCGCCATAGAGGGCTACCAGATCGGTATCCCACTGCTCCTCCAAGGAAGACTCGATCACCCGGGCGGCTTCCGTCACGTTGCCCACCTTCTGTAATGCCCTAGCCAGGGACTGGGCAACAGCGGGGTCATTGCGGTCGGTTTCATCCATGTCCCGCACATAACGCTCAAGAGTATCCGTGTCATCGTTGAGGTCCTTGAGAATTTCCCGATGGGCCCGGCGGCGCAGCACTGCAGCCTGTTCTGCCGTCATGGCCCGGTGCTTTTCCAGTTGCCGCAAAATGCGCAGGGCACCCTGCCAGTTACCCAAGCCTTGCTGGGTGCGCAGGCTCAAGCGCAGGGCGGCAATGTGGCGACCACTCTCCCGGTTCAGTTGCTCAAGGGCCCTGTCGGCTGTACGGAAATCCTGGGCTTCCACCGCCATGACGGCCTCAATCATGAGGCGGGCGTTATGAATCTCGCCATCGTGCTCCAGGGCCCGGACAGACCACTGGGCCTGCCGTTCATCATCCCGCATCAACTGGGCGGAACGGGCTGCCAGCAAAGCGGCCAGGCCCGGGGCATGGCCCGCATCAAAGGCAACCTCCGCCCGTTTCAGGGATTGGCTGTAACGGCCTTCCAGCAACAAACGCATGGCATCGCGCAGGGCCGACTCCGCCTGGCCTTGCGCACGGCGGGCACGAAAGGCAGCCACCTGGGCCGGCAGACGGGCCATGGCACCCGCCGCCCGCAAGATTGCATAGAGCAGACCAAAGACAATCGCCAGAATCACCAACAACAGATTGAGGGACATTTCCACCCGCCAGGGTGGCAGCACCAGCAGGGCGTAGCCATCGTTGTAGCTGGCGGCAATGGAAAGGCCCACGGCCAAGGCGGCCAGGGTCAATAACCAGAACAGAAGACGCATTACCGTTTGTCCTTCGCTGTCTTGAAGTTGCGCACAGCGTTGAGGGTTTCGTCCAGATTGGGCAGGTCCCGGGCGATATCAATGGCGGCCAGGGTCTTCACCGAAGACTGGGCGGTCTGCACGGTCTTGGCCCGGCTGTCGAAATAGCGATCCAGCCATTCGCCGGACTGGCGCATGTCCTCCCGGAAACTACGACCATCCCGGGACAGCAGGGCAAGCCGGGCATTGACCAGCCGCAGCTTGAGGTTCTCGCGCAGGAAGAAAGCCTGGTTGGGCGAAAGCAGGGCCGGATCGCTGCGATCCACCCGGTCCACCCGCACCAACTGCCGTGCCTCACTCCAGAGTTCAGCACCCAGGCTCTCCCACCAGGCAAGCTCCGTCTTGCGAATCGCAGGTTTGGCAATCACGGCAGGGCGCTGCTCGTAGGCCAGGGGCAAAGTGTCCACTGCCGACACAAGGCTTTCCAAGCGAAGGGCAATGCCCGAAATATCGGCAATGGGCAAAGCCTTGAGTTTGTCCATATCCCGATTGATCAATTTGCGCAGCGGCAGCAACTGGGGCTGGGCGGCCCGGGCCAGACGACTGTCGGCAGTTTGCAGGGCGATCAGGGCTGCTTCCACATTCCCGGCCAACTGAAGTTGCTGGGCGGCGATGGACAAGGACTGCTCAATCTCGGCCAACAGCCGCTCGTCGCGACTGCGGGAGAGTTCCTGATACATGGACTCCAGCGCCAACTGCTGGCTTTGGGCCTGGGACAACTGGGATTCCAAGGCCCCCACCTTGCCTTGCAGGGTCTGCAGGGTTTCCTGTTGCTGCTTGACCAGGGTTCGGCTTTCCTGGGTCATCACATCACCGGCGGCGAGGCGCTTGGCCAACTCTTCCTGTACCGAGGAAAGGCGGCTGCGGGTTTCCAGCCACTGCCAACCAAGCAGGCTCAGGGCGATAACGGCAATCAACACCGAGGGCCGACGCAGGGCCAACAAGGGTGAAGGGCGATGAATGGGGGGCGTATTTTCAGGAGGCGTATTCATGGTTTGCAAAGTGTCTCACAGTGTTCCAACAGACCACTGACAAGCCCGTCGTCACCGGGTCCGGTCAGGATGACCTGCTTCATGCCCAGCGCCGCAGCCTGGTCGGCAATGCGGGCATGGGGGACGAATAAAGGGGTGTTGCGCAACCAGGTCTGGCCCAGCTTGCCCAGCATGTCATAAAGGTTGCGCAGGCCTTCGCTGCTCGTAATCGTCACCGCATCCAGCCGGTGGTCATTCCAGAGTTTGAGCAACGGGGCGGGGGATTGTTCCGGCTTGCCGCGACGATAGCTACTGACGTATTCAATTTTGGCGCCCCGTTCCTGCAGGGTGTCCCCCAGTAGCTCCCGGCCGCCATCACCGCGGAAAATCATGACCTTCCACCCCTGCACCTGCTGCAGCTCCGGCAGTTCCAGCAGTGCTTCGGAATCAAAGCGGTCCTGCGGCGCAATCACCTGATGAATGCCATGTTTCGCCAGGGCCTGCTCGCTGCTCTTGCCCACTGTCGCCACTCGCAATCCGGCGGGCCAGGATCGACGGGCCAGGATGGGCGTCAGGGCATGCTCTACCGCATTGGGGCTGACGAACACAGCCAAGTCGAAGCCCTCAAGGTGGATGGCGGCATCCAACAAGGGTTGCAAATTTTCCAGAGGCCGAATGGTCAGGACGGGAAACAACACCGGCTGAGCCCCCAGTGCCACCAGGGCATCGGCCATGTGGGTGGCCTGCCCGGCAGGGCGGGTGATGACGATGTGGCGACCAGCCAGGGGTCCTGTCGCCGTGAGCACCATCGTCAATCGCTTGCCGGACTCAGAGAGCCGGCGCCTGTCCCAGTTCGGCCAGAATCTCGTCGGCACCCTGGGCCCGCAACTCAGCGGCCAGCTTCAAGCCCAGCGCTTCTGGCTCAGCAGCGGAGCCGGTGAATTCGGCACTGGTCATGCGGGCACCATCAGGACTGGCAACAAAGCCCCGCAGCCAGAGACCCTCTGCATGGGGTACTGCGTAAGCACCCAAGGGCACTTCACAGCTACCGGCCAAGGCCCGGGACACGGCCCGTTCGGCGCGGACGCAGGCCGCCGTGGCGGGATCGTTCAAGGGGGCCATCCACTCCGCCACATCGGCCCGGGAAGACAAAGCCTCAATGCCCAAGGCGCCCTGACCGGCAGCGGGCAGGGAGTCTTCCGCCGAAATCACGGCACGGATGCGGTCTTTCAGTCCAAGGCGGGTCAGGCCAGCCGCGGCGAGAATGATGGCATCGTATTCGCCACTATCCAGTTTGCGCAGGCGGGTATCCAGATTGCCGCGCAGGGGAGTGACACCCAGATAGGGATAACGGGCATGAAGCTGAGCTTCACGACGCAGGCTGGAGGTACCGACGATAGTGCCGGGGGGCATGTCGTCGAGACTGGCGTACTTATTGGAGACAAAGGCATCCTGGGGCACTTCCCGGGGGCCGATGGCGACCAGAGAGAATTCCGGTTCCAGCACCATGGGTACATCCTTCATGGAGTGCACCGCAATGTGGGCGCCACCGTCAAGCAGGGCGGTTTCCAGCTCCTTGACGAAGAGGCCCTTACCGCCCACCTTGGACAGAGGCCGATCAAGAATCTGGTCGCCGCGGGTGGTCATGCCCATGAGTTCCACCGTGCAGGCGGGATACAGGGCCTGGAGCAGGCTGCGCACATGCTCGGCTTGCCACAGGGCCAGACGGGATTCGCGGGTGGCGATGACGATTTTTTCAGGAGAGCTCACGGGAGGACGGACCGGATAAGAGGTTGAAAAAGCGCGTGGATTCTAGCATTCGCCGCATCAAGCACAGACTCACGCCAAGTACCGGCCTACCCATTCGCGCAGGGCAGTGGCACTCGTTGTCAGGGCTCCGGCAGAAGGCAGCCAGTTTTCAAAACCACTACCGCCCGTAGAAAAAACCGTCGGGGCCGGACTGACCGTAATCCCTTGTGCTTCAAATAAGGGTACAGCCCTGGCCAGATGCCAGGCATTCGATACCAAGGCGACTTTCTTCACGCCGGCGGTCTTGAGTAGAACAGCGGAGTAAAGGGCATTTTCTCTGGTGTCCCGGGAACGCTCTTCCACCCAACGGACGGGCACCTTGAACTCCTGTTCCAGCACCTGTTGCATTGACTGGGCTGCCGGGCGCCCGCCATAAACCACGCCCCCCGTCACCAACACAGGCAAGCCGCTTTGCCGGGCCAGGCGGGCGCCATAGCGCACCCGTTCCAGGGCGGATCCCACCACCGTATCCTCACCATCGTATTCAGGCGCAGCGTAATAACTGCCGCCCCCCAGAATGACGATGGCCTGGGCCTGCTTCAACTCTGCAGCCCCAAGGGCTGGATAACGCTCCAGGGAATGGATCAGCGCCCCAGCCACCACCGGCAGGGACAACAAGCCCAGCAGCCCCTGGGCCAACAAAATGCAGGCAATGCCTAGGCCTCGGCGATGGCGCAAAAGCAGAAAAATCCCGATCAGGCTCAACAAAACCAGCCCCATGGGAGGAAAAATCCAGCCGGCAAGTAGTTTTTTCAGCAGAAACATGATGTAAACCCGGTCCTGATTCAATGATTGACCTTTCAGGTCTCCCCTATTATCCGCGGAGTATGGCCTTGATTTATCTTGGCCTCTCAACAATGATCGGGCGCGGGTACGGAATGATTGACACCTTAGGACTGGGACTAAAAGGCGGATTGCTGCTGGCCGTAGGGCTGGCGGTTGCCTATTTGGTCTTCACCTGGTTGCGTCTGCGCAAGATCACCAAGCGCAAGGGCAAAGCCCCGGCCAAAACCGTGGCAGCCAAAAACAATAGCAAGGAGCAAGCTCCTGCGGCACCTGTCGTTGACGATGAGGAAGAGGATGAAATCCTCGAGGAAGTCACCTACGGCCGCCCTCGGTCAGTCCCCAGTGCCCCGGCCAGAAGCAACCCCATGACGATTGACCCCGGCTTTGCCGCTCTCTTGGGCGAAAGTCAGGACCGCAGCAAAGTCCGCGCACAGGAGGTCGATGCCCTACGGAACGAGGTCGCCACCCTGCGTCAGAACATGCAAGACCTCCAGGGGGAGCTTGACCGGGTCAAAGCGGCCCAGACCGTTTCCCCCCTGTACAACGAAGCTGTCGGCATGGCCCAGCACGGCATTGATGCCGAGGGCATTGCGTCCCGCTGCGGTATTTCCATCGCTGAAGCCCAGCTGGTCGCCGCCCTGTCCAACAAGCGGGGCAAGGACGACTCAGCAATAGACGACCTTTACGAGGACGACTATGGAACGGAAAGGCACTATGGCCGCAAAGAAAAACAATACGCCGCCGCCTGAGGAATTTCAGGAGGATGAGGATGCTGTCCGGCGCAAGCTGGTCAATCGCATTGCCATTGCCGGTGTTGTGATCGTCGCCCTGCTGGGCGGCTTGGCTATTGTGGACGCCCTCTACGAGCCGCCCCCTCCCGCCCCGCCCCCACAAATGGCAGCGGCCCCGGAAGAGATTGAGAAGGAAGCCAAGGCCGAACCGGAAGCCGAAGCCGCTCCGGCAGCGGAGCCCGAGAAGACCGCTGAAGCGGAGCCCGCCAAGGAAGAGGACAAGGGTCCCACCCAGACCGCCAAGGCCGAGCCGGAAAAAATTGAGTCTGCCGTAGGCGCCAGCAGCAAGGGCACCAAACCGATCAAGCCCCTGACTGTCCCGGCAGAAGCCAAGCCAGCCAGTATGGCCAGTGCACTGCGCTCAGGTCCGTCCGGTTCATCCCGTTCATCGACCCCGATCGCCAGTCTGCCCCGGGCTGAACCAGCGCGGGACCTGGCGCAGCGTCAGCCTTACCGTACGTCACCACAACAGACCTACGCCCATAACGCCCCGGCATCCCGGCCTCTGTCTCAGCCGGCCCAACCGGTCCAAACCATGGACAGCAGCAGAGCGCCCATCACCGAACCACCCCGCCGTTACCTGGTTCAAATGGGCGTTTTCAACAATGTGGCAAACGCTGAGGAGCTCCGCGCCAAGTTGGAACTGGCCGGCGTTCCCAGTCATATCGAAGCACGGGTGCAGGTAGGTCCCTTCGGCTCCAGGGAAGAAGCCGAGTCCGCCCGGGAAAAAATTGCTGCCTTGGGTCTTGATCCGGGCATACTCATGGCCACCAAGAAGTGATTGGACGCATATGAACGAAGAATTCGCCCGTATTGAGAGTCCGCGTTTTGGCACGCTGGAAATCAGCCCCGAACGTATTATCGAATTCCCCAACGGCATTCCCGGCTTTGAGGACATCCACCGCTACAGCCTTTTCCACCCCGAGACCGAAGACCCTAAGTACTTCATTCTCCAGGCGGTGGACAATCCTGATGTGGCCTTCCACATCGCGGACCCGTCCCGTTTCGGCTTTACTTACGAAATCGAGCTGTCCGACGAAGAATCAAACATCATCGGTCTGGAAGACCCGGCGGACGTCGTCGTGGTGGTCATGCTGCTCAAGGACGCCATCCTCGGCAACAAGCCCCTCCGCGCCAATCTCAACGCTCCCCTGGTGCTCAATCTGAAAACCCGCAAAGGCTTGCAGCACGTCTTTGCTGAACTGAACTACCAAGTCACCCTCAAGGATTCGAGCAACTCATGAGCAAGAAGATCATCTCCACCGCCAACGCTCCCGCCGCCATCGGCACCTATTCCCAGGCGGTGCAGGTTGGCGACACCATTTACATGTCCGGTCAGATCGGCCTTGATCCCGCCGCCATGACCCTGGTGGATGGCATCGACGCCCAGATCGTCCGCGTCTTCGAAAACCTCAAAGCGGTGGCAGAAGCCGCCGGTGCCAGTCTCAATGACGCGGTGAAGTTCAACATCTACCTCACCGACCTGGCCAACTTTGCCAAGGTCAATGAAGTCATGGCCAAGTACGTGGCCCAGCCCTACCCGGCCCGCGCCGCCATTGGCGTCAAGGAACTGCCCAAGGGTGCCCTGGTCGAGGCTGATGCCATCCTCGTCCTCGCCTAAACCACCGGCAGGCAAGGCCGCAAGAAAGCCCGCGGGCAGCACGCCCCGGGCTGGCAAAACCCCAGCAGCGCCCTCTGTTTCCATCCCCGGCGTCAGCCCTGTCCTCGCCGACAAGCTGGTTCGCCTCGGCCTGCGCCGGGACGAAGACCTGGCGCTGCACCTGCCCCTACGCTACGAAGACGAAACCCGCATCACCCCCCTTGCGGAGGCCTTGCCCGGTCTCGCCGCCCAGTACCAGGTGGAAGTTGTTACCACCGAAGTCAGCTTTCGTCCCCGCCGTCAGTTGCTTTGCCATACCCGACAGGGGGAAGAAACCCTGCTGCTGCGCTTTCTGAATTTCTATCCCAACCAGCAAAAGGCTCTCGCCCCCGGTGCGGTGCTGCGCCTGTTCGGTGAAATTCGCAATGGCTTCTTCGGCAGCGAAATGGTGCATCCCCGCTTTCGCGTGGTGGATGAAGATGCGCCCCTGCCCGATAGCCTTACCCCCGTTTATCCCACCACCGCCGGCCTCGGCCAGGGCGTCCTGCAAAAACACATCCGCGCCGCCCTGAAGCGGGTGGATTTTTCCGACACCCTGCCCGATGAAATACGGCGCAAGCTCAAGCTGATGCCCTTGGCCGAAGCGGTGCACACCCTGCACCACCCGCCCCCCAGCCTGAGCATGGCAACCCTGGAAGAACGGGGCACCCCGGCCTGGACCCGGGTCCGTTTCGACGAACTCCTCGCCCAGCAGCTTTCCCTGCGTCTGGCCTATGCGGCTCGCCGCGAGAAAGGCGCACCACGCCTGTTGCCCACGGGCAGCCTCACCGCAAAACTGCTGGAGAACCTGCCCTTCAACCTTACGGGAGCCCAGCAGCGCTCCTGGCAGGAAATCGCCGCCGATCTGGCCCAGCCCTTCCCCATGCAGCGCCTGTTGCAGGGCGATGTGGGCAGCGGCAAGACCATCGTCGCCGCCCTGGCCATGCTCCACGCCGCCGAGGCCGGCTATCAGTCGGCCCTGATGGCGCCCACGGAAATCCTCGCCGAACAACACTACCGCAAACTCTCCGCCTGGCTGGAGCCTCTGGGCCTGTCCGTGGCCTGGCTCACCGGCAGCCTGAAGAAGAAGGAAAAGGAA
Source organism: Rhodocyclaceae bacterium (assembly GCA_036504515.1). Lineage (GTDB taxonomy): Bacteria > Pseudomonadota > Gammaproteobacteria > Burkholderiales > Rhodocyclaceae > AWTP1-18. The sequence goes on along the minus strand of DASXVA010000004.1, from coordinate 39,768 downwards.
GCCATGGCCGCCCGCATCGCCAGCGGCGAAACCCTGTTGGCCGTAGGCACCCACGCCTTGATCGAGGACGACATCCAGTTCTGCAACATGGGGCTTTCCATCGTGGACGAGCAGCACCGCTTCGGCGTGCGCCAGCGACTGGCCCTCAAGCAGAAAGCCGAGTCGCCCCACCAGCTCACCATGTCCGCTACACCGATTCCTCGTACCCTGGCCATGAGCTTCTACGCCGATCTGGATGTGTCGGTACTGGACGAACTGCCGCCGGGCCGCACCCCGGTCACCACCAAGCTGGTGAGCGAAGCCCGCCGCGGCGAGGTGGTGGGCCGGGTGCACGACGCCTGCCTGCTCGGCCGGCAAGCCTACTGGGTTTGCCCCCTGATCGAAGAGTCGGAAGCCCTGCAGCTCAAGACCGCCCAGGAAACCTACGAGCACCTCAGCGCCGAATTGCCCGACCTCAAGATAGGCCTCGTCCATGGCCGCCTCAAGCCCGCGGAAAAAGCCCTGGTGATGGAGGCCTTTGTCCGCAACGAAATCCAGGTACTGGTCGCCACCACGGTGATCGAAGTGGGGGTGGACGTGCCCAACGCCAGCCTGATGGTGATCGAACACGCCGAGCGTTTCGGTCTGTCGCAACTGCACCAGTTGCGGGGCCGGGTCGGGCGCGGTACCGCCGAATCCGCCTGCGTGCTGCTGTTCGCGCGACCTCTGTCGGAAACTGCCAGCCAGCGCCTCAGGATCATTTACGAAAACACCGACGGCTTTGAAATCGCCCGCCAGGATTTGGCCCTGCGCGGCCCCGGCGAGTTCATCGGCGCCCGCCAAAGCGGCGTGCCCATGCTGCGCTACGCCACCCTGGAAGATGCAGAGCTGGTGGAGCAGGCCCGCAACGTCGCCGAAGAAATGCTGCGCCACCACCCCGAAGCCGCCCAACGCCACATCCAGCGCTGGCTGCGGGGTGCCGAAGAAATGTTGAAAGCATGAACCGCAAGCCGCTACGCAGTTCAAGCACCCTCAGGTCAAGCAGCAACGCCAGCCGTCGGGCACAGCGCCCCGATGTCGGCAACTGGCATCCCTCCGTGCGCAGCCTGCACACTGATGCCCTCCTCGCCCACTGGCTGCAAGAACCCCACTCCCTGACCGCCCGCATCATTCACAGCGCCGGAGCTGAGGCTGTTTTTTCGGTGGAAGTCCTGCGCCAGGATGTGACCCGCCCCCTACGGGATGAAGCCGCCCTGATCGCGACCGCCCAAGATCGGCTGGCCCTGGTCCGGGACGTGGTACTCAAGGTGGACGGCACCCCCGTGATCTACGCCCACACCGTCCTCGCCCTCAAGCACGCCCGCCATCCCTGGCCCTGGTTGGGCCGCATCGGCCAGCGCCCCCTGGGCAGTATCCTGTTTACCCGCCACGACATACGCCCCGGCCCTCATCACTACCAAAGCCTGGATCGGCGCCATCCGCTCTATCGCGCTGCCGCCCCCTGGTGCCACGGTGAAACTGTGCCCCTGGGGCTCAAGGCCCGTCGCGCCCGTTTTTTTCTGGAAGGCTCGCCCCTGTTGGTGACCGAAGTCTTTTTGCCCGCCCTGCTCGACCGTTGCCCATCATGAAACTGAACGACCTCAAGGAACGCCTCAACCACTACGAAAAGCTGATGCGGCTGGACAAGCCCATCGGCATTCTGCTACTGCTCTGGCCCACCTACTGGGCCCTATGGATCGCCGGGGCCGGTCACCCCGACTGGATAGTGGTGTGGATTTTCACCCTGGGTACCGTGCTGATGCGTTCCGCCGGTTGCGTCGTCAACGACTACGCTGACCGGGATTTCGACCGCCATGTGGAACGCACCAAAGAGCGGCCTCTCACCGCAGGCAAAGTCAGCACCAAGGAGACACTGGTGCTGGCCGCAGCGCTTTCCCTGGCCTCCTTCTGTCTCATCCTGCCCCTGCAAAACTGGTTGGTGATCAAGCTCTCCATCGTCGCCCTGTTCGTCGCCGCCAGCTATCCCTTCACCAAACGCTTCTTCGCCATCCCCCAGGCCTATCTCGGCATCGCCTTCGGCTTCGGCATTCCCATGGCTTTCGCCGCCTTGTGGGGCAGCGTACCCACCTTCGCCTGGGTCATGCTCATCACCAATGTATTCTGGGCCGTGGCCTACGACACCGCCTATGCCATGGTGGATCGCAACGACGACCTCAAGATCGGTATCAAGACCAGCGCCATCACCTTCGGCCGTTTTGAAGTCACCGCCATCATGATCTGCTACGCCGTCACCCTGGGCCTGCTGGCCGGGGTCGGCTACTGGATTCACCTAGGCGTCGCCTGGTACGCTGGCCTCACCATCGCCGCCGGCATTGCTGGCTACCACTACACCCTGATTCGTACTCGGGATAGAGCCAAATGCTTCAAGGCCTTCCTTCACAACAACTGGATCGGCGCCGTCATCTTTACCGGATTGGTGATTGACTATCTGATCCGGTCCTAAGGGATGCCTCGGTTCCAGCAAGGAACTCATTGCAGAACAACCGGGCGTCGGTAATGAATTCCACAAAGTCCGCTTCAAACCCAGCGTAATCCCCCAGCAGTTCCGCCACACCACCCGCCAGAGTATTGGGCATGCGCAAACGGCGTAGAGCCATGCGGTCCACCGCCACCGCAATGGCATCCGTTTCCGCATAGGACGACAACCAGTCCCCCGCCGCCATGGCCCGGGCTACCGGCACCATCTCCGCCGGTAGGCGAGCTTCATTTTTCTGCAACAACCCATAGGCGCCACGCACGTAGTCTGCCAAGGGCTGAGGATAGAACTGCGTCCACAACCGGGCCAGGAAGTGGTCGTAAAACATATCCACCAGAATGCCGCCATAACGACGCCGCTCCGCACTCATGCGCGCCCGGCTGCGTTGGAAAGCCGGATGGCGGTCGGCATAGCTGTCGATGCGGCGATGGAGCAGAACGCCCTCGGCCAGATCGGCTGGCAGCGTGCCCGGTAGCGGGCCTTTGACGAAATCGCCCATGAGGCCACCGAGGCGGTAGGATTCACTGCCGCCGGCGAGGTAGAGGTGGGCTAGGAAGTTCATGGGGCTATTGTCCCATTCCTGTTCGGCCTGAGGAGGTATCGAAGGGCGAACGCTAACTTTGGAGATGGCCGCAAAACAATGACCGCGCCGGGAGTTCGCCCCGGCGGGCGACCTACTTTCTTGCTTCTGCAAGAAAGTAAGCAAAGAATCAGCCCCCGCCGCCCCGGCCCTACGGGCTTCCCTCCCGCCAGCCCACCCGAATGGCCGGTCTTGCAAACTAGCGGCTAAAGCCGCGTCGAACAGCAAGCCCAGACTGCCCCGTTCGGATGGGCTTCTGGTCGGCGAGACGGATGGAAAAAGGTCGGTTGCTATAACTGAGCAATGAAAATTGAATCGGAGAAGGCAATCAGATGCTGCTCACAACGCTTGAACTTATTGATCTAATATGCCAAATAAGAAAACAAGATCAGCTAGAACTAATTGCAAGGGGTACAAATGCTTTTAATTGGGGAAGCTAATTGCAACATCTCGATATCAGGCTTATCGGAACATGAACTCGCCGGATACGCTGAATTACTCTTTGACGACATTGAGCAAGCAGCAGAGCGATTCGTTCGATTACCCGATTACGAACTACATCTGGATGTGGAAGAAGGTTCAATCCTCACAAAGCAAAGAATACTTGTCGGCATCGGAACTCTTTACTTTGGGATTGGCAACTACGGATCATTTATCCAAGGGGTTCGCGAGATAAAGGAACAAGTCAAAACAGTTGCAGATGTATTCCTTTCCTCGGCTCCTGATAGATTAAGTGCTCCTAGAGAGCTAATAATCAAGAAAAATAAGAGTTCAGCCAAGCTAGGCGAATTGGACCGTCTTTTTGAAAGTGTGGCCAACGGTGAAATGACGCCAAGAGCTGCTACCGATCAGGCACTAAAAGTCCTTGAAGATGACGAAAAACCTCCAGAAAATCTTCGCAGAGATATTGAGAAATCAATAGCAAAAATCAAAAAGCATCCAGAGCAAGTACCGTTTGCTGGAGAAGGCTATGAAACTCCTTCAGGCCTCATCGTGCAAACTCAACGGGTTCCCCCGAAAAAGCCGCTGCTTCCTCCTCCTGCTATTGCAATCCCCACTACCAATAAACTGAGAATCGAAGTATGGCGAGAAAGTAAGAGTGGCAAAAAGAACGTGCGAATCGTGCCATTGTGACACCTAGCTCTCTACCCTTTCGATTCCTATGAAGTTCATAGCGGCAAAGCAGGCTGGTCACTATAGCGATACATCCCCTCTGTCCCGCCGAGCGGAAGAAGGTTTGCCGGGAGCTTTCCGGTGGCTTTGTCCGAGCCGTAGGCGAGTTTAAGACACCGGCCCGGCAAGCCTTCTGGAGAGAGGGAAGCCCGTAGGGCCGGGGCGGCGGGGGCTGATTCTTTGCTTACTTTCTTGCAGAAGCAAGAAAGTGAGTCGCCCGCCGGGGCGAACTCCCGGCGCGGTCTGCGCTAAGCGACCATCCTCAAAGTTAGCGCTCATGCTTCGATACCTCAGCACGAACGGGGATTAACATCACTGTCACATCCCCGCAACACTGCCACGCCACCATGGCGGGCATGATGACCAAACCCCTGCGTGTCCTGATGCTCTCCGATGTGTACTTCCCCCGGATCAACGGGGTGTCCACATCCATCGAAACCTTCCGTCGCGACCTGCACGACCATAACGTCGAGGTCACCCTGATCGCGCCGGACTACCTGAGTGGCGAACAGCATCCCCTGGTGCATCGCGTCCCGGCGCGGCAACTGCCCCTGGACCCGGAGGACCGGCTGATGCATTGGGGCAAGCTCAACGCCTCAGCCCATAGTCTGGCCCACAAGCAGTTCGACGTGGTGCATATCCAGACGCCCTTCACCGCCCACTACGCCGGGGTGCGTTTTGCCAAGCAGCACAAGCTGCCGGTGCTGACCACTTATCACACGCACTTTGAAGAATACTTTCACCACTACCTGCCCCTGCTGCCGCGGCCCCTGCTCAAGGCCACGGCGCGGCGGCTGGCGCGGACCCAGTGCAATGGCTTGAGCGCCATCGTCGTGCCGTCCCGGGCTATGGAACACACGTTGCGCGACTACGGCGTCCACGCTCCGGTGCACATTCTGCCTACGGGTATTCCGGTGGAGCGTTTCCGTAACGGCGACGGCAAGGCTTTTCGCGCCAAGCACGAGATCCCGGCAGAACGTCCGGTGGCCCTTTATGTGGGTCGGGTCGCCCATGAAAAGAACATCGGCTTTCTGCTCGAAGCCACCCAGTCCATGGCCCGGCTGAACCCGCAATTTTTGTTGGTGGTGGCCGGCGAAGGTCCGGCCTTGCCGGCGCTGCAAAAGCAGGCCCGCCATCTGGGCATTGCCGACAATGTGCGCTTCATTGGCTACCTGGATCGCGAGACAGAATTACCCGGCTGCTATGCCGCTGCCGACGTTTTCGTGTTCGCCTCCCGCACCGAAACCCAGGGTCTGGTGTTGCTGGAAGCCATGGCCGCCGGCGTGCCGGCCTATGCCTTTGCTGAAATGGGCACCAAGGATATTCTCGATCCCCAGCGCGGCGCGGTGATCGCGCCACAAGAAGTCCCGGCTTTCGCCGAAGGACTCCACGCGCTGTTGCAGGACAAGGAACGCCTGCAATTGCTGGCTGCCGAAGCCCGCAGCTGGGCCGATGAATGGTCCGCACCGCAACGCGCAAAACAATTGGCGGATTTGTACGCCAGCCTCACTCCCAACCACCAAGCCTGAGCACCCCATGTCCGAACAAGAAAGCCCCTTTAAGGGCAAGACCGGCCTGCGCCGCATCTGGAACGCCTTCAACTATTCCCTCGACGGCCTTTCCGCCGCCTATCGCCACGAAGACGCCTTCCGCCAGGAGGTGTGGCTGGCTTTGGTGCTGATTCCCGTGGCCTGCTTTTTACCGGCCAGTAATCTCGGCCGCGCGCTGATGATCACCAGCGTGCTGTTGGTGCTGATGGTGGAATTGCTCAACTCCGCCGTGGAAGCCGCCGTGGATCGCATCTCCCTGGAAAACCATCGCCTGGCCAAGCGTGCCAAGGACATCGGCAGTGCCGCCGTACTGGTATCCCTGATCAATGTGGCCGTTGTGTGGGGACTGGTGCTGCTGGGCTGAACGACAACGAGTCAGGCTTTTCTTTTCCGGCCTGTCAGCCCTAACAGGGATTCCGCCGCAGCGAAGCGTTCCACCAAAGCGTCGATGAACAGGCGGGTGCGGATCGGCAGAAAGCGGCGGCTCGGGAATACCACTTGAATCGGCGCACTGGCGCTGGTCCAGTCCGGCAGCACTTCCACCAGGCGGCCATCAGCCAACTCCGGCGCCACATCCCACACCGAACGGCGCGCCAGGCCCAGGCCGGCCAGGGCCCAATCGTGGGCCTGCTCGCCGTTGTCGCTGACGAAGCGGCCCTGAATGCGGACGGTGGTTTCTTCAGAACTTTTTTTCTTGACCGAACGGAAACGCCAGTCCGCCGTGGTCGCCCCGGAACCAACGATGATGCAATCGTGATCGCGCAATGCTTCCGGCGTCCGGGGTTGTCCGTGTCGTTCCAGATAAGCCGGTGCGGCGCAAATGACGCGCCGGTTTTGGGCCAGGGTGCGCGCCACCAACCTTGAATCCTCGGGGCCGCCGATGCGCACCGCACAATCGAACCGCCCCTCGACCAAATCCGCCAGAGCATCCGACAGGGACAAATGGACGGACACCTTGGGATGGGCCAGGGCAAAGTCGGCCAGGGCCGGGCCGATCCAGCGCCGCCCCAGGGCAACAGTGGACGACACCCGCAAGAGACCGATGGCTTCCTGATGGCCCTGGGCCACCGCCGCTTCCGCCTCGGCCACATCGGCCAGGATGGCCTGGCAGCGCTCGAAATAAATGACACCTTCTTCGGTCAGGGCCAGGCGACGCGAGGTGCGCTGTATCAGGCGCGCCCGGACCTGGGCCTCAAGCCGCGCCAAACGCTTGCTGGCCACGGCGGGGGAAAGGCCCAGGGCACGACCGGCAGCGGAAAGACTGCCGGAGGTAATGGCCTGAACGAAAAGCTGCATGTCGGCGAGGTCGGTCATGGCGGGAACAGGGCTGGGGGCGAAGGGTAAGTCGGTGAGTTTGCGCGGATTAAGGACCGCAGCATCTTCAATTTTTTGAAGAAGATACCTTGCCGATTATAGGGATTCCCCTCCGATCAAGAAAAACCAAGAATTCGGCCATGGCATGCAATCTCATCCATCAAGTCGAGTCCCGGTCCCCGGCCAAACCCGACTTGCCCTTCCCCCTGACCGGAGTTCCATCATGAAGACTTTCAACCCCTCTCCCGTTCATTCCCTCCTCGCCGGCCTTGTGCTTGCGACGGCAAGCCTGAGTACGCAAGCCGCCCCGGCGGAGGACTTGCCCCAAGCCAAGTCCGTCATCGTTGACCGCTCCATCCCGGCTAAACAGCTTGCCGCCATGGCCCTGGCCGCCCGCCGCTATTACGCCTTCTGGAACACCGGCGAAGAACGCTATGCCGAGGCCGCCCTGGCCCCCGACTTCACCGACCGCACCCTGCCCGCCGGCCGCCCCCAGGGCAAGGAAGGCCCCCTCTTCGCTTCGCGGAATTTCCGTGCCGCCGTGCCCGACCTTCATGCAGAAGTGGAAGAGATGCTGCTGGTGGGGGATCGCGTTGTCGGTCGGCTGCATTTCACCGGCCACTTCACCGGGCAGTTTGGTAGCGGTGTCAATGCCAAGCAGGGCGATGGTCGTCCCATCGACTTTATCGCCACGGACATCTATCGCATCCGCGAAAAACGCATCGCCGACAACTGGCATCTGGAGGACAACCTGACCCTGCTGCAACAGCTTGGCGTCATCGGTCACTGAGTCGTCGGCCTTATCTGGGGCTCGCGGTACGACCTTGTTGCTGTCACGGCTTTATCACCGCTTCGTCATCAAACCGTCGCAAGGGGGGCACACCATGTGCCCATGCGAGCCGAATTCCAGAACCTGATCGAATCCCACCCGGCAATTCCTTTACGGGTGGCCCTGGTTACTGAAACCTTTGCCCCGGAGGTCAATGGCGTTGCCATGACCCTGGGCCGCATGGTGGATGGTCTGCGCCAGCGAGGCCACGGGGTGCAACTGATCCGCCCCCGACAGAACAAAACTGATGCGCCTTTGCCGCAACCGGGTCTGGAACATGTGGTGGTTCCCGGCTTGCCCATCCCCCGTTACCCGGGCCTGCGTTTTGGCCTGCCCAATGGCCGCACGTTGCAGCGACTGTGGACCGAGCAACGGCCCCACATCGTCCATGTGGCGACGGAAGGCCCTCTGGGCTGGGCGGCCCTGAACACGGCGCGGCGCATGGGCATTCCGGTCAGCTCCACCTTCCATACCAATTTCGACGCCTACAGCCGCTACTACGGCATCGGCTGGCTGCGGGGCGGCATCATCCGCTACCTGCGCCACTTCCATAACAAAGCCGACACCACCCTGGTGCCGACCCGCCGTCAGGCAGACACTCTCAACGAAAACGGTTTCAACAATGTGGATGTGTTGTCCCGGGGTGTCGATACCAAACTGTTTTCCTCGACACGCCGTTCCCGCGCCCTGCGTTCCCGCTGGGGCTTGAGTGGCGATGAACTGGTGGTGGCTTATGTGGGCCGCATTGCCCTGGAAAAAAATCTCGGGCTGCTGATCAAGGCCTTCGATGCCATCCGCGAGAAGGTACCCAACGCGCGCCTGCTGTTCGTCGGCGATGGTCCCGCCACGGCAAGCCTTCGCCGTCGCAGCGACAGCCGTTCGCCCTACATTTTTGTCGGCATGCGCCACGGCGAAGACCTGGCCGAGCACTATGCCTCTGCCGATATTTTTCTTTTCCCCAGCCTGACCGAGACCTTCGGCAATGTCACCACCGAAGCCCTGGCCAGCGGCCTGGCCGTGGTGGCCTTCGACTACGGCGCAGCAGGGGAGTTGATCAAGGACCGCATCAACGGCCGTCTGGTCCCCAACGGCGCCAGCAAAGCCTTTGTGGACGCCGCCGTGGAAGTGGCCACCGACACGGCCCTGCGCCAGGGAATGCGCCACCACGCGGCATCCTCCGTCGCCCATCTGGATTGGGAAAACATCCACAACAGTTTCGAGTCCACCCTGCACAGCCACGTCTTCCACAGTTTCTAGGTTGACACCGACAGCCCGGGCAAAGGGAGCCGGCTCCGTATAATCGGACCAGATCAATTCTCTGGTTCTCATCCATGTCTTACCGCGACCTGCGCGACTTCATTGCCCAACTGGAACAGAAGGGCGAACTCAAGCGCATCACCGTGCCGGTGGATACCCACCTGGAAATGACCGAAATCGCCGACCGGGTGCTGCGCGCCCAAGGCCCGGCTTTGCTGTTTGAAAAACCCGTGACCAAGGGCGTCGCCCAAGCCATGCCGGTGCTGGCCAATCTGTTCGGCACACCGGAGCGGGTGGCTTTCGGCATGGGTGTCCCCATCGAGAAAAACGCCGACTGGAAAACCGCTCTGCGGGAAGTGGGCCGCACCCTTTCCGCCCTCAAGGAACCAGAACCACCCAAGGGCCTGCGGGATGCCTGGGACAAGCTGCCCCTGTTGAAGCAGGTGTTGAACATGGCGCCCAAGGTGCTGTCCTCCGCCCCCTGCCAAGAGGTGGTGTGGCAAGGGGATGAAGTGGACCTGGCCCGCCTGCCCATCCAGCACTGCTGGCCCGGCGATGTGGCGCCCCTGATCACCTGGGGCCTCACCGTCACTCGAGGCCCTAACAAGACGCGGCAGAACCTGGGCATCTACCGGCAGCAGGTCATCGGCAAGAACAAGGTGATCATGCGCTGGCTGGCCCACCGGGGCGGCGCCCTGGACTTCCGCGAGCACTGTCAGAAATATCCCGACCAACCCTATCCCGTGGCGGTGGTGCTGGGCTGTGACCCGGCCACCATCCTCGGCGCGGTGACGCCGGTGCCCGATACCCTGTCGGAATACCAGTTCGCCGGCCTCTTGCGCGGCGGCAAGACGGAACTGGTCAAATGTCTGGGCAATGATTTGCAGGTACCGGCCTCGGCAGAGATTGTGCTGGAAGGGGTGATTCATCCCGGCGAGGTGGCCCTGGAAGGACCCTACGGCGACCACACCGGCTACTACAACGAGCAGGCCGAGTTCCCGGTCTTCACCATCGAGCGCATCACCCTGCGCAAGGACCCCATCTACCACTCCACCTACACCGGCAAGCCGCCGGACGAACCAGCCATGTTGGGCGTGGCCCTCAACGAAGTGTTCGTGCCCCTGCTGCAAAAGCAATTTCCCGAGATCGTGGATTTCTATCTTCCACCGGAAGGCTGCTCCTACCGCCTGGCCGTGGTCAGCATCAAGAAACAGTACCCCGGCCACGCCAAGCGGGTGATGTTCGGCATCTGGAGCTTCCTGCGCCAGTTCATGTACACCAAGTTCATCATCGTGGTGGACGACGACGTGGACATCCGCAGCTGGCAGGAAGTGATCTGGGCCATCACCACTCGCATGGACGCTACCCGGGACACCCTGCTGGCGGACAACACCCCTATCGACTATCTGGACTTCGCCTCTCCCGTCGCCGGCCTCGGCAGCAAGATGGGCCTGGACGCCACCAACAAGTGGCCCGGCGAAACCACCCGGGAATGGGGTCGACCCATCGAGATGGATGAAGCCGTCAAGCAGAAGGTGGATACGCTCTGGCTGAGCCTCGGCCTGTAAGGCCACGGAACGTTCGCCATGAACCAGACCGAGCGCTTCTACAAGATCGACCAGCTCATCAGCGAGCGCAAGGTGGTGAGCTTTCAGGATTTGCTCGCTGCCCTGGAAATCTCCCGGGCCACCCTGCGCCGGGATCTGGAGTTCATGCGCAGCCGTCTCAACGCACCCATCATTTATGACCGAGACGCCAACGGCTACCGCTTCGACAGCGCCCAGCAGATCGGCGACAAATACGAGCTGCCGGGGCTGTGGTTCTCCCCGGCGGAAATTCATGCCCTGCTCACCATGCAGCATCTGCTGGCAGGCCTGGATTCTGGCGGCATTCTCACGCCCCACATCCAACCCCTGATGGCCCGCCTCAACGCCCTGCTCGGCACGGCGGACAACAGTGCAGAAGAAGTGAAGCGCCGCGTGTCGGTGCTGGCAATGGGTCGCCGTCAGGTGCCTCTGGATTGTTTTGAGCGGGTGGGCTCCGCCCTGATCGGCCGCAAGCGGCTGAAGATCGCCTACCTGTCCAAGGGCAAGGGGGAGCAGACCGAGCGCGAAGTTTCGCCCCAACGTCTGGTGCACTATCGGGAGAACTGGTACCTGGATGCCTGGTGTCACCTGCGCAATGAACTGCGCAGCTTTGCCCTGGACTCTATCCAGTCCACCGAGGTACTGGAGACACCCACCAAGGAAATGTCGAGCCGCAGCATGGACGAAGTGCTGGGCCCCGGCTACGGCATTTTCAGCGGCAAGAAAGTGCAGTGGGCGAAGCTGGCCTTCTCGGCGGAACGGGCGCGCTGGGTCGGCAAGGAGCAATGGCACCCCGAGCAAAAAGGAAGTTTCGACAAAGAGGGACGCTACGTTCTTGAACTCCCCTACGCCGACCATCGGGAATTGCTGATGGACATCCTCAAGTACGGTGCCGACGTAGAAGTGTTGGGTCCGGCCAGCCTGCGGCAGCAGGCGCAGGACGCCTTGACACAAACGCTGGCGATTTATACCCGGGCCTGAAGCTGGTCCGGCACCCCCTCTACTCAGGGAGCATTTGACCTCGCTCAAACCCCTTGAATATCAGCTCCCTTGCTGGTAGTCCTGCAGAAATTTAGCGGGTATAAAGACGCCCTCGCGTCACATTCAACTCCGCATCTCCTTACGATCAGTCCATGGGCAAGCACGGCCAATCCGCTGAGGGATTTACCCATTCCTCACGCCTCAGTCTCATTCTCAGTCTGGCGATTCTTTTCATCGTCGGCGTCTGCGGCTTTTTGATCAACAACTGGCTCGACCGCTATCTGCACGACCGCAGCATCGTCGAGTTGAAACGGGTCAATCAACAAGTTGTCGACATGGTCGACGCCTACGCCCAGATACTGGAAAACTCGACAACCCTGCTGGGCAAGGACTTCGCCTCCCGCTTCCCCAACCCGGTTCGCAACGAAAACCGTCGCGTGACCAGCGGCGGCGAGCAACTGCCCGAACTGCGCAGCAATGGCTTGGTCCTGAATAATCAGGATAGTGCCGTGGATGATTTCAGTAATGCCACCGCCGCGACAGCCACGATCTTTGTGCGGGACAAGGATGATTTCTTCCGGATCACGACCTCCGTCAAACAGGAAAATGGTCAACGAGCCCTTGGTACTGCCCTCAGCCATCACTATCCAGCCTATACGGCCCTGATGGAAGGACACTCCTATACCGGCCAGGCTACCCTTTTTGGTCATCGATTCATGACCAGCTATCAACCCCTTCGAGATGCCTCGGGGACCATTGTTGCTGCAGCTTATGTGGGTATCGATTTCACCGAGAGCCTTAAGGTTTTAAAAGACCGGATGCTGGCTGTGAAGATTGGTGAAACAGGATATATCTTCGCCATCGATGCACAGGAACACCCCGGCCAAGCCGTCGTGCATCCCAATAAAGATGAAACGAGCGCACCCGAATTCCTTGGACAGAAGGAACGGGGGTTCATTCTGGACATGCTGGCCCAGGGTTCTGGTGTTATCCACTATCGGTGGGCAAACCCGTCCTTGGGAGAAGCCGCCCCCAGAGACAAGATTGTGGTCTTTCGCCGCTATGAGCCCTGGGGCTGGATTGTGGCGGCCAGTGCCTACGAGGAAGAAATTCATAGCGGACTACATACCCTGCATTCACAGCTGCTCGGCTTCGGCCTGTTGATCACCATCAGCCTGCTGGTGGCGACCTTGATTGTGACCCGCCAATTTCATGTCAATGAGAAAAATCTGCGTCAGGCTACAAGGGCTGCAGAGGCCGCCAGTCGCGCCAAGAGCGACTTTCTCGCCACCATCAGCCACGAGATCCGGACCCCCTTGAATGGCGTCTTCGGCATGTCCCAACTGCTCCTTTGCTCAAACCTGGACAAGGACCAGCAAGAGTATGCCCAGCAGATCAAGAACAACGGCGAGGCCTTGCTCAAGATCATCAACGACATTCTCGACTTTTCCAAAATCGAGGTTGGCAGCCTCAGTCTTGAGGAAACCAGCTTTGATCCTTCCTACCTGATCTCATCGATATACGAGGTCCTGGCCATTTCTGCCAGTGAAAAAGGCCTTGAGCTGATTTTGGATATTCATCAGGACTTGCCTCCGCTCCTACTGGGTGATGAAGGGCGTCTGCGCCAAGTGCTGTTCAACCTGGTCGGGAATGCCATCAAATTCACGGTCAAGGGCAGGATTCTTCTCAGCATCACTTGCCCGCAAGAGGGAAGAGACCAGTGCCGGCTGAATGTTGAAATTGTGGATACCGGGATTGGTATTCCCGCTGACAAAATTGAAGCCATGTTCGCCCCCTTCACCCAGGCGGATACTTCCACGACCCGCGGCTATGGCGGCACCGGACTCGGCCTGCCCATTGCAAAGCGACTGCTGGAACTCATGGGCGGCACCCTGGGTGCAGTCAGCGTATTGGGTGAGGGATCGACATTTTATTTCTCGGTTCCCTGTCGTATTCCTGAAGACGGAAAAGCCCCAGGCCGTCAGTAATAGCGCACCATGGGCAAAAATGAAGACAGGCTTCCCCGCCTTCGCCCCCATCGGCCAGAACATTCCATACGCCTAAAAATCCGGTACTCTCTGGATTTCGTCTGACGAGTTTCCCCATGGCACTCTCCGTTGTTCCCCTTGATTTTTCCCGCCCTGAGCACGGGGCGGCTTTTATCGAACTACTCGATCACTACGCCCACGATCCCATGGGAGGTGGCACAGGCCTGGCTGAACCAGTCAAGGCCACTTTGGTCGACAAGCTGAAGATGATTCCTCATTTTTACGGCGCCCTGGCCTTTGACGATGGCAAGCCGGTCGGGCTGATCAACTGCTTTTTTGGTTTCTCCACCTTTGTCGGGGCGCCCTTGCTCAACGTGCATGACATCGTGGTCCACGCCGATGTGCGTGGGACAGGTGTGGGTCAGGCACTACTGGCCCATGTCGAAAATGTGGCCTCGCAAAAGGGCTGCTGCAAACTGACGCTGGAAGTTCTATCCAACAATCAGACCGCCATGAAAGCCTACGAGCGGGCCGGATTCAAACCTTACGTGCTGGACCCGAAAGCGGGGCAGGCACTTTTCCTGCAAAAGAAACTGCTGCCTTGATTCTGCCGCCCCTGACGGAAGGGCGCCTGATCGTCCGCCGCAATCGTTTTGTCGCCGAAGTCGAGTTGCTTGATGGCGCCAAGGTTGAGGCCCATTGCCCCAACACCGGCTCCATGCAAGGCTGCAAAACACCCGGCAGCCGGGTTTGGCTATCTGCCGCCAGCAATCCCGAACGTAAACTGCAATGGACTTGGGAACTTGTCGAAGCCGATGGCGTGCTGGTTGGTCTGCATACAGGGCGCACCAACGGCTTGGTCAAGGAAGCTATCGAGCAGGGTGTCGTGCCGGAATTGCGGGATTACGCGCGGCTGCGGAGTGAGGTTCGCTACGGTAGTGAGAAAAGCCGCATCGACTTGTTGCTGGAAGACGATGACCGTCCGCCCTGCTATGTGGAAGTGAAGAACGTGACGGCAGCGGTCGAGGGCGGTATCGGCTACTTCCCTGATGCCGTGACGGAACGGGGCAGCAAGCATCTGCGGGAATTGATGGAAGTGGTTCGCCTGGGCCAGCGCGGGGTGATTTTCTTTTGCGTGCAACGGGGCGACGTTAGCGAAGTCCGGCCCGCCGACCATATCGACAAAGTCTATGGCCGCACCCTGCGGGAAGCTTTGGCGGCCGGGGTGGAGGCAATGGCCTGGCGCGCGAAGATAACGCCCGGCAGTATCCATCTGACCAAACCCCTTCCGGTCGTGGTGCCCTGATGACACCGAGCTCGGGCAAGTGGGGATTGCTATTCACTAGTCTGGGCTTGCTCCTGGCCTCCTGCGCCATTACGCCTTCTGATCCGGCCCGGGCAGCCTGCCTGCGGCAAATGGAAACCCTGGCCCAAGGTTTGATGCCCGCCTTTGCCAGCCTGGGCTACCAGCCTTCGGTGCGCATTCAACTGGATGATGCCCTGGCCAATGGCCGCGGTTTTGCTGCCTCACCGAACGTGCTTGGCGACTCCATGCCCGGGGGCCGGGTCCGCCTGCGATCCATCCTGTGCCAGCAAACAGACTATGCCTACATTGTGGTGGCCCACGAGATGTCCCACGTGGCCCTCAATCACATTGGGCAACCCTCCATCGGCGTCAGCCTGGCCTGGGAAACCCCGCACAATGAACTGGAAGCGGATGCCTTGGCCGGCAAGGTGCTGAAGGCTGCCGGTGCCCGACAGGAATTAGTCGACTACCTGGCTTGCCGTCTGGGGCAATGCTCATCGCAAATACCCGGCCTCAAGCACAAACCCGTCGGCAGCGGGAACGAAGCAGCTAAAAACTAAGCGGCCAGAACTTCCTTGGGCTTTTCGCCGACAGCTTCTGTCTGCACGGTTGCGACGCCCTGCTCGACCAATTCAAGACGGCCATCCATGTGTTCGACGATGGCGGTGCAGCTATCGACCCAGTCACCACAATTCACATAGACCAGACCATCGATTTCACGCAGGGTGGCATTGTGGATGTGGCCGCAGATTACCCCGTCCATGCCCCGCTCTTTGGCGGCATGGATGACCGAATCCTCGAAATCGAAGATGAAACTCACAGCGGTCTTTACCTTGCGCTTGGCGTAACCCGCCAAGGACCAATAACCGGGCCGACCCAGCCGGCGGCGGCACCAGGATAGCCAGGCATTGGCCCGCACCAGCCAGTTGTAGGCCATATCCCCCAGCAGTGCCACCCATTTGTGATAACGGGTCACCTGATCGAACTCGTCGCCATGGACCAGCAAAAAGCGACGGCCATCGGCCATGGTATGGATATATTCGTTAACCACCTGAATGTCGCCAAAGGCAGTGTTGTCGTATTCCCGCAGGGCTTCGTCGTGGTTGCCGGGGATGAGGAAAACCTTTTCGCCGTGGCGGGCACGGCGCAGCACCTTTTGCACCACGGTATTCTGGGCGGGACTCCAATGGATGCCGCGATTCATGGCCCAGAAGTCGATGATGTCGCCCACCAGAAATACGTACTCGGCTTCGTAGTCGCGAAGAAAATCCAGCAATCGGTCCGCTTGACAGCCCCGGGTGCCGAGGTGGATATCGGACAGAAATATTGATCGGACCTGCCTGATGTTCTGAGTCAAGAATGTCCCCGACAATTCTGTTGCCGGATACAGAATTTGGGCATGGAGCCGCAAATCCCACCGGCTGCCCGGGAGGCTAACGAGAAGATGTGTCGGATTGATGACTAGACGTTTTGCCGTCAGCGTCTATAGTAGGACGAGCACCTTCAGGGACGCCTCGCCATGGCCGTAGCCAGAATCGGTTCCTTCAACAGCAGTAACCGTTCATTACAGCCTGCCCGCAAAGCGGCTTCCGATCGGCCGACGAAGCCCTGAAGTGTGCACACCCATGCTCAAACGAAGCCGATGCCTCGGCCTCGTACCGTTCCCGAGGCCCTAGCGGCCCTCGTAGACCCATTGCAACAAAGCATCCTGGGCCCCTTGGGCAAGGGCGGCGTTGGGGTGGTTCACCAGGAACACCACAATCACCATCCGTCCGTTGCTGTCTTGCACATAACCGGCGATGGTCTTGACCCCTTCCAGAGTACCGGTCTTGATGTGAGCCCGGCCTGCCACGCCGACACTGCCCAGGCGTTTTTTCATGGTGCCGTCCACCGCAGTCAGTGGCAGGGATGAAACCAGCTCAGGCATCAACGGACTTTCCCAGGCGTTCAACAACAGGCGCGACAAGCTCCAGGGAGCGATGCGTTCCTTGCGTGACAAGCCGGAACCATTTTCCAGAACCAACTCCGGGAAATTGAGCCCCTTGTCGCTCAGCCAGCGATTCACCGACTTTGCCGCCATGTCCGGCGTTGCTCCCCGTTGCTGAGCCAGACTGAGGAAAAGCTGGCGAGCCATGACGTTGTTGCTGTACTTGTTGATGTCGCGCACCACTTCCGCCACTGGGGCAGACTCTGTCGTCGCCAGCAAGCGCGCATTGGCAGGAGGCTGACCATCCTTCACCTCGCCACGCAGCTCTCCGCCCAGCTCACGCCAGAGCAGGCGGAACAGGCCCAAGTCGTACTGATCGTGGGGCAAGACCCCAAGATTCCAGGCCTTTTCTCCGCAACTCGCAGAATAGCTGCCGGTCAGAACCAGGCGAAAGCGGTTTTCGTTGCGGCTCAAGTCTGGCCGCAGGGCATCTTTCCATTCGCCACAACCGTTGTTGCCCAACTTGACCAGATTGATGATTTCCAGATTGTCCGGCAGCAACTCGGGCTGAACAGTCACCGTTTTCTGGGCGGGGTTGGGGGAAAGGGTCAGGCGCAGCGCCTTGAAATTGAGCAATAAGGCATCGGGGCCGACGTTGTAGGGTCGCAGGGGCTGGTCGTCGAAGCTGGCACCGGTATCAGTCAGGGAAAAGGCGCTGCGGTCCAGCACCAGATCACCACGGATTTCCTTCACTCCTTTGTCCCGCAATTGCCGCAGCAATAGCCACAACCGCTCTGCCGTGAGTTTGGGATCGCCGCTACCCCGCAGATAAAGGTCCCCGGCCAACACACCATCAACCAAGGGCTCCGCCGCCAGCACCTCGGTTTTCCAGGTGGCTGCCGGGCCGAGGATTTCCAGAGCGCCGTAAGTGGTAACCAGCTTCATCACGGAAGCGGGATTCATGGCCTGCTGGGCATTGATGCTCAGGCGGGGTGATGTGGCGCCGACTTCTTGTACAACAACCCCGACAGCACTTGCCGGAATATTGGCACTTGCCAGGGCTTTTGCTACGGCAGGCGGCAGTCCGTTGCGCCCCTGGGCAAGCAAGGGCTGAGCAGGAAGAAAAAGAAATAAACAGAGACAAGCAAGCTGGCGACGCATGGCAAGAGATCGTGTGACGTATCCGAAGAGGTGACTCTACGGGAGTTTGCCCTTGGGGAAAGAGCAAGACACCTGTGGCAAATCACATCAATACTCGATCACCGGCACAATCGACTGCACCTGCATTGATCTCGTGAAGGTTCGAGACGCGACCGGGTATTCCTCAGGAGCGAATGCCGCCTCCAGAGAATATCCGCTGAAACCATCAACCCATAGGAGTTTTACTTCGAGGCTGCTGTCGTACGAAACCCGTAGGGCAGCAGCCTCTTCTATCGCCTTAAATCTTGAAACGACTGATGTGCTGTTTAAGACCCAGGGCAATGTCTTCCAACCGTATTGCGGTTTCGGCTGTGCTGCGCACGGTGACGGTAGTTTCTTCCACCATCTGGGCAATCTGTTCAACCCGTTGGGCAATTGAAGTACTGGCAACACTCTGCTCGCTGGTCGAATCGGCAACTTCTTGTACTCGAACCAGTGTGCGCTGGGCGCCTTCCTGAATCGTGCGTAGGGACTCGGATGCAGAGCTGGCCAACGTCACCCCCTGCTCGACCTCCGGCAATGCGGCGTTCATGGCTTCAACCGCACCGACGGTATCTTCTTCAATGCCGGCAATCATTTGTTCGATTTCTGAAGTCGCCACCGAAGTCCGTTCTGCCAGCTTGCGAACTTCATCCGCCACCACGGCGAACCCACGGCCTTGCTCACCGGCTCGGGCAGCTTCAATGGCGGCATTCAGGGCAAGCAAATTGGTCTGTCCTGCGATGTCTTTAATTACATTGGCGATGGATGACACTTGGCTGGCCCGGTGCTCAAGGGCACGAATCCGCTCGGAAGCGTCCGTCACCGTGTTGGCAATCTTCTGGATGGCCTGGGTCGCCTGATCCACCCGCAGCGCGCCTTCGCCAGCGTGGGCCATGGCATCGCGGGAGTCTTGTTCGGTATCCCGGGCACTATCCGAAATATGGCTGGAACTCACGGTGAGCTCCTCAATGGCGGCCGCCATGGCGGATGTGGCATCGGATTGCTGCTCGGCTGCCGCAGCGACATCCTTTGAGGCGTGGTTGATCTGCTCCGCATCCTTGACCAACAGGTTTGCGCTGCTATTGATATCACTCACCAACTCACGCAGGGATGTCACCATGGTTCCCAAGGCGTAAAGCAGACTGCCGGCAGGGGCGGAGTTACTCGCTGTCAAATCCCCTTGTGACACCCGTTGCATGACGAGAACAGCATCGGCAGGCTCACCACCCAGTTGCTTCAGCACACTTCGACTGACCGTCCATCCCAGAACACTCAGGGCAACTAGCAGAACCAAGGAGATTCCTCCTAGCAGCACCGCGCTCTTGCGGAAGTCCCGATCAACATCGTCGATGTAAATCCCGGTACCGAGCACGATACCCCAAGGGGCGAAATTCACTGCATAGGCCAACTTGGGCTCCGCCGTTTGTTGCCCGGCCCGAGGGAACCAATAGTGGACAAAATCGCCGCCTCGTTGTCCGGCTGCCACCAACTCCTTCACCAGGAAAGTGCCATTGGCATCCTTGAGGTCGGTTTTATCCAATCCCTCCCATTCCGGCTTTGTCGGAAACAGGAAGTAAATGCCGGGGCCAGTAAAACCAAAGTAATAGTCATTACTGCCATAACGCAGTGTGCGCAAGGTTTCCCGGGCCGCTTTCTTTGCATCTTCTTCCGGCAGCTTTCCGTCTTGGGCTAGCTTTTGGTAATGAGCAAGAACACCAATGCCGACCTCAACCAAATTTTTAGTCTTTGCTTTGCGGTCCTCCAGCATGCTGCCCTTGAGCTGAACCAAGGTTGTGACACAAAGGATCAGCAATCCCAAGAGCATCAATATGACCAACAACGACATCCGGGTCGATACCCGTAAATTCGATAGATTCTTCATTTTCGCCTCCACTTTGCGTCTATTTTTTATGGTGCTACTGCTGCAATTTGCAACATTTTGAAACATATTAACTCGCTGTGACTTAAGTAATACTAAAAACTATTTGATCCCTGCCTCTTGAAAAGGAGGGTTGGCGTCCTTATTATTAGCACTCGTCGGTGGTGAGTGCTAATAAGTTGCCCTCAAGCACCCTGTGCCAGCCACCCAACCGACTGAAAATCAACAGTTTTGCAGCTCTGCTGCACCACTTAGTCATCAATTCAAGGAGATAACCCATGAAAATTCGTCCCTTGCACGACCGCGTGATCGTCAAGCGTATGGAAGAAGAGCGTACGACTGCCTCCGGCATCGTCATTCCCGGTTCTGCTGCTGAAAAGCCCGACCAAGGTGAAGTCGTTGCCGTCGGCGCCGGCAAGATTCTGGAAGACGGCAAGGTTCGCCCCATGGCTGTTAAGGCCGGTGATCGCGTTCTGTTCGGCAAGTACTCCGGCCAAACCGTCAAGGTTGATGGCGACGAGCTGCTGGTAATGCGTGAAGAAGACATCATGGGCGTTGTTGAAGCCTAATTTTCAAGCCAATCGAAACAAGATATTTAGGAGAAACATAAATGGCTGCTAAAGAAGTCAAGTTCGGCGACTCCGCTCGTCAACGCATGGTTGAAGGCATCAACATTCTGGCTGATGCTGTCAAGGTAACCCTCGGCCCCAAGGGTCGTAACGTAGTTCTGGAGCGCTCCTTCGGCGCCCCCACCGTGACCAAGGATGGTGTGTCCGTGGCCAAGGAAATCGAATTGAAGGACAAGTTCGCCAACATGGGCGCACAAATGGTCAAGGAAGTTGCTTCCAAGACCTCCGACATCGCTGGCGATGGCACCACTACTGCCACCGTTCTGGCCCAGTCCATCGTCCGCGAAGGCATGAAGTACGTTGCCGCCGGCATGAACCCCATGGATCTGAAGCGCGGTATCGACAAAGCGGTTGCTGCCACGATTGAAGAACTGAAGAAGCTGTCCAAGCCCTGTACAACTACCCAGGAAATCGCCCAAGTCGGCTCCATTTCCGCCAACTCCGATGCCAACATCGGCGACATCATCGCCAAGGCCATGGACAAGGTCGGCAAGGAAGGCGTCATCACTGTTGAAGATGGCAAGTCCCTGGAAAACGAACTGGAAGTTGTGGAAGGTATGCAGTTCGACCGCGGCTACCTGTCCCCCTACTTCATCAACAATCCCGACAAGCAAATCGCTATTCTGGACAATCCTTTTGTTCTGCTCTTCGACAAGAAGATCTCCAACATCCGCGACCTGCTGCCCATTCTGGAGCAAGTGGCCAAGGCCGGCCGCCCCCTGTTGATCGTTGCTGAAGACGTAGACGGCGAAGCGCTGGCTACTCTGGTGGTGAACAACATCCGTGGCATCCTGAAGACTGTTGCCGTCAAGGCTCCTGGCTTCGGCGATCGTCGCAAGGCCATGCTGGAAGACCTCGCCATCCTCACCGGCGGTACTGTTATCGCTGAAGAAGTTGGTCTGTCCCTGGAAAAGGCAACCCTGCAAGACCTGGGTCAAGCCAAGCGCGTTGAAATCGGCAAGGAAAACACCACCATCATCGACGGCGCCGGTACTGAAGACGCTATCAAGGCTCGCGTTGGTCAAATCCGTGCTGCCATCGAAGAAGCGACCAGCGACTACGACAAAGAAAAGCTGCAAGAGCGCGTGGCCAAGCTGGCCGGCGGTGTTGCACTGATCAAGGTTGGCGCTGCCACCGAAGTCGAAATGAAGGAAAAGAAGGCCCGCGTTGAAGACGCTCTGCACGCTACCCGTGCAGCCGTTGAAGAAGGCATCGTTCCTGGCGGCGGCGTTTCTCTGGTTCGCGCTCGTGCAGGCGTCACCGTCAAGGGCGACAACGCTGATCAAGATGCCGGCATCAAGATCGTTCTGCGCGCTCTGGAACAACCCATGCGTGAAATCGCCGCCAATGCTGGCGACGAACCTTCTGTCGTGGTGAACAAGGTTCTGGAAGGCAAGGGCAACTTCGGCTACAACGCTGCCACCGGTGAATACGGTGACATGGTCGCCATGGGCGTGCTGGATCCCACCAAGGTGGAACGCGCTGCTCTGCAAAACGCCGCTTCTGTTGCCGGCCTGATGCTGACCACCGATTGCATGGTGGCAGAACTGGCTGAAGACAAGCCCTCCATGCCCGACATGGGTGGCATGGGCGGTATGGGTGGCATGGGCGGTATGGGCATGTAATACCCGTCGCAGCGGAGGGTTTCGGCTCTCCTCTATTGCGGCCAATAAAAAGCGCTCCTTCGGGAGCGCTTTTTATTGGTTGATTGAATCAGCTCGTTAACGAAGTAACACCCCACACAGCCAGCATATGAAGAATGTTTTCTAGCAGGATGATTTCAAATGGTTTACATCCAATTAGAATTTCTTCATACTGCGTCCACACCTCTCCCTGCATCAAGGCAACCCTACTGAAAGGTAGGCACGCAAAGTTACCGGCCTAATGTGTTCCCTTTGGAATGCGATGGCAGCGGAACCACCAGGAGCAATTCATGATTACAAGCAGCTCATCCCGTCGCCGGGCGACCGTCAAGGTCAAAGGCCCAAAGCGCAAAGCGCCCCCAACGATTACCAAACAATATGACCCCTCCGCGAAGTCGGAGAGCGTTTTTGGGAGTGGGGTCTACACCCATACGCAAGAGCCTGACGGATGGGCACAACGCCACCCAATTGCCGTTCTATTTATGGCTGTAGTTTCAGCAGCGGTGGGCGTGGTTGGACTGATCTATCTCATCCCCAAATCGGCGCCGTCCCACGACTATGTCGAGCAAAAGAAAACCCAGCCGACCCTGTCCGCACTGGACACCTCGCTGGCCCGTTCTAGCTCTTCACGCAGAACGCCTACTGACGATAGTTTTCTCGATACGCATTACCGCAACAGTACCAATGCAGGTAGTGGCGCCAGCGGGAGCGGCGGTTCACCTGGTTCCGCCTCCGCAAGCAAGGCTTCCAGCAACACCGTAGCGTCTAGTTATGGTGATGGCACGGTTACCCGCAAAGGCAACAACTGCGATGTCAGTGCGACAGGGTCTGGAAACTTCGCGAGTGCCCTGGCCGATTGCGTCAATGCCCGCTAAGCACTATTGACTGCGGCGAAACAAGAGAATCAATGATCCCAAGGCCAGGATGCTGAAAACGATCAGCGAGTAATTGGCAATACTGAGCCCGAACAGGGTAAAGCCGGGGTCGGAGCACATGCCGCTGGAAAGAAAAAGATCCGGTGCTTTTTCTCCAGCCCAATAAACGAAATCTTCCCACCACGGCGTATTGGCAGTGCAACTCGGTCCTTCTGGATGGAATTGCAACCAGCTTTGATAGGCGGCGATGTAAGCACCTGTTCCGGCGGTAGCGGCCAGCAAGAAAGAACTTGCACGAGCACCAAAGGGGTTTGTGCTCACAGCAACGCTAATCAGCGCAATCGTGCCGAAGGCCAGATAAAGCATTCGCTGCAAGATGCACAGCGGGCAGGCGGCCAGATGCATCAAATTACCCAGCAGAACCCCGCCGAAGAAACATCCCAAACCAGCCAAAGCCAGCAGAATAAACAGGGGCCGATAACTTGGACGGGAACGCAGGCTAAAACCCATGGTGACTTTCCGGAAGTTGGATGACGGTTCGACAGAGCCGCCCGTCATCCAGTTCCTCAGGTAATCCGCTTAAGCGGCGGAACCAACAATCATGCCGGCACCAACGGTGTTGTTGGTGGACTCGTCGATCACAATGAATGCACCTGTCCCGCGATTATCGGCATAGGAGTCGATGGCGAGGGGCTGGGCCAGCTTGAGGGTCACCCGGGCAATGTCGTTCATCTGCAACTTGTCGGCACTCACCTGCTCCAGGCTGTTGATGTCCAGCTTGTAAGCGATACCCGCCAGTTTGGCCTGGGTAGTGCGGGTCGTGTGACGGACCAGATAGCGACGACTGGGCTCCAGTGGAGTTTCCGACAACCAGCACAGTTCGGCTTCGATGGCTTTGGTTACGGCAGGTTGCGTATCGGCAGACTTGACGATCATGTCGCCGCGGGAAATGTCGATTTCATCCGCTAGCAACAAGGTCACGGATTGCTCGACAAAGGCGGAACCGATGGACTGCCCCGCCAGTTGCACATCCTTGACCGTCGTCGTCTGGCCAGAGGGCAGCACGGTGACGGCATCGCCGATGGCAATACTGCCGGCTTCGATGCGGCCCATAAAGCCACGGTAATCATGCAGGTCAGGGTTGGCTGAGTCCTGCGGACGGCAGACATACTGCACGGGGAAGCGGAAAGGCTCGCTGTGCTCCGTATGGGCAGCAGGAGCATTTTCCAGAATGTCGATCAGTGTCGGGCCGTCATACCAAGCCATGGCCTCGGACCGGTCCACCACGTTGTCGCCGGTGAGGGCAGAAAGCGGCAGGAACTTCACGTCCACCTTGGCATTGGTACCAAGCTTGTCGGCGAACTCCAGATAATCAGCCTTGATCTTGTCGAACACGGCCTGATCGAAGTTCACCAGGTCCATTTTGTTCACCGCCACCAGAATGTGGGGAATACCCATCAGGTGAGCGATGTAGGAATGGCGCTTGGTCTGGGGCAGCACGCCGCGGCGGGCGTCGATCAGAATGATGGCCAGATTGGCAGTGGAGGCCGCCGTCACCATGTTGCGGGTGTACTGCTCGTGGCCCGGTGCATCGGCGACGATGTACTTGCGGGTGCCGGTGGTGAAGTAGCGGTAGGCCACGTCGATGGTGATGCCCTGCTCCCGCTCGGCTTGCAGGCCATCGGTCAGCAAGGATAGGTCCACCGCTTCCATGCCGCGCTTGGCCGAGGTCTTCTCGATGGCGTGCAGGGTGTCGGCCAGGATGGTCTTGGTGTCGAACAGCAGGCGACCAATCAGGGTGCTCTTGCCGTCGTCCACGCTGCCACAGGTCAAAAACCGCAGCAGGCCGTTATCGATATTGCCAATGTTTTCAGGGGCGCTCATCAGAAGTAGCCCTCCTTCTTGCGTTGTTCCATGGCGGCGTCGGAAGCCTGGTCATCCAGGCGGGTAGCGCCGCGTTCGGTGATGGTGGTGGTGGCGGTTTCTTCGATGATCTTGGCCACGGTGTCGGCGTCGGATTCCACCGGAGCGGTACAGGTGATGTCGCCCACAGTGCGGAACCGCACCAGCACATCCTCCACCACGTCGCCGGGTTTGGCCGGAGTGACGTCCGTGACCGGCACGATGGAGCCGTTCTTGCGCACCACGGGCCGCGTATGGGCGAAGTAGATGCTGGGTAGCTCCAGACCTTCCCGCTCGATGTACTGCCACACGTCCAGTTCGGTCCAGTTGGAGATGGGAAAGGCGCGGATGTTCTCGCCCTTGTGGGCGCGGGCGTTGTACAGGCTCCACAGTTCGGGACGCTGGTTCTTCGGGTCCCAACCGCCAAATTCGTCGCGGAAGGAGAAGATGCGTTCCTTGGCCCGGGCCTTCTCTTCATCGCGGCGAGCGCCGCCGATACAGGCGTCGAACTCGAACTCGGCAATGGTTTCCAGCAGGGTCACCGACTGGTGTTTGTTGCGGGATTCGCCCGGATGCTTGAGCACCACTGTGCCGCGCTTCATGGAGTCTTCCACGGAACGCACGATCAAACGCTCGCCCAACTCAGCGGCGCGCTTGTCGCGGAAGGCGATCACTTCCGGGTAGTTGTGACCGGTATCGACATGCACCAGGGGAAAGGGAAACTTGCCCGGGCGGAAAGCCTTCTCGGCGATGCGCAGCATGCAGATGGAGTCCTTGCCACCGGAGAAGAGCAGGGCCGGGTTGGAA
This sequence comes from Rhodocyclaceae bacterium, assembly GCA_036504515.1. GTDB lineage: Bacteria > Pseudomonadota > Gammaproteobacteria > Burkholderiales > Rhodocyclaceae > AWTP1-18. The sequence goes on along the minus strand of DASXVA010000004.1, from coordinate 13,845 downwards.
CACTGGCCGGCTACTTCGCGCATGATGTGGATGGCTTCCGCTTCGAGCCAGTCGAGATGGCTCAGGGTCTTTTGTTTGGTCGTATTCATTTCGCTATTTTCTCAAACCTTGCTGACGTGGAGACCACATTCTTTGCCGGCGGGCTCCTCCCACCACCAGCGCCCAGCACGCACGTGCTCGCCGGGCTGAATAGCCCGCGTACAGGGGGCACAGCCGATGCTGGGATAACCTTTTTCATGGAGCTTGCTGTAGGGCACATCGTTGAGGCGGATGAAGGCCCACACCTCGGCCTCGGTCCAGTCAGCCAGAGGATTGAACTTCTCCAAACCATTGCCAGCGTCGAACACTTGCAGCGGCAGTTCGGCACGGGTTTCGGACTGTTCGGCACGCATACCGGTGATCCAGGCCTTCTTGCCCTTCAGAGCGCGCTGTAAGGGTTCCACCTTGCGGGCATGGCAACAGGCCTTGCGGTTCTCCACCGAATCGTAAAAACCATTGATGCCGTGGCTGCGGGTGAAGGTTTCGACGTTCTCGTGGTTCGGATAGTAGAGAGTCAACAGCAAACCGTAGTGTCGCTTCAGCCGGCCCATCAGGTCGTAGGTTTCCGTCGGCAGGCGGCCGGTGTCGAGGGAGAAGATGTCGATGGCCAGCTTGTTCTTGACGATCAAGTGGGTCAGCACCATGTCCTCGGCGCCCAGACTGTTGGCCAAGCCAGCGGGACTGTAGTCAGCGGCGATCTTTTGCAGCAGGGCCAAGGCAGCTTCGCTCTTGGCTTTGACTGAGGCCACCAAGGCGGCGTCGTTGAGATCTGGGTTCATCGCGTCACTCATGGTCTCTCCTCAAGCAGCGCGGCGGCGGAAATAGGGCAGCGGCTGATCGGTAGCGCCCTGATAGACCTCGCTGAAATCCTTGAGGCTGGCCAGTGCATCTTCGATGGACTTGTCTTCACGCACCGCAAAGGCATCGAAGCCAACCCGGGCCAAGTAGAAAATCTGGTCCTTGAGCACATCACCAATCGCGCGCAACTCCCCTTTGTACCCGTAGCGGGTCCGCAGCAGCACTGCGCTGGAATAGCCACGACCATCACGGAAGACGGGGAAGTCCAAAGCGATGACAGCAAACTCGTTGAGATGGGGCAGCAGCGCAGCCGGATCGTCCTCCGGGGCAAGCCACACACCGAGATCATTGCCATGGTGCTTGCGCTGAGTGAGTTCATCACTATGGGCAAGCCATACGGCCAGAGGCACCAATACCTTGCCGGCGGGAACCTTCACCTCGCTCGGCAACTGGCCTTCGGCCACACGCAACACCAGCCAGTCATCCTTAAGAATCTGGCCGTTTTTGATGATCTTAGTCATGGTCGATCTCCCGGGCTACCGTGTTCACGCCTTCGTAGGCGCGGGCTTTGAATTCCTCCATACCGATGCGGCGATAGGTATCGATGAAGCGTTCACCAGTTTGGCGACGATTGCGATACACCCCCACGACCCGCTCGACAACACCGGCAACATCGCTGGCGCGAACGGAGGGGCCGATGACCTTGCCCAGGCAGGCTTCCATACCCCAAGCGCCGCCCAGGGTGATCTGATAGAACTCCTGGTCGTTCTTGTCCACACCGAGGATGCCGATATGGCCCACGTGGTGATGACCGCAGGCGTTCATGCAGCCGGAGATATTGAGCTTGAGACTACCCACGTCTTCAGCATCTTCCAGGCTGGCGAACTTTTCCTGAATCGAGTTGGCGACAGGGATGGAGCGGGCATTAGCCAGATCGCAGAAGTCGCCGCCGGGGCAGCAGGTAATGTCGGTCAACAAGCCGACGGTCGGCGTGGTCAGACCGGCACCACCGGCTTGGGACCACAGTAGATACAGATCAGCCAGTTTGACGTCAGGCAACACCAGGTTCTGAGCTTGGGTAACACGCAATTCACCAAAACCGAAACGATCAGCCAAGTCGGCCACTTGCAGCATTTGCTCGCTGGTGGCATCGCCAGGGGCAAGACCGGGAGCCTTGAGGGACAGGGTCACGGCAGCATAACCAGACACCTTGTGGGCGTGCACGTTATGGGCAACCCACTTGGCGAAGGCCTTGTCGTCCCGCAGCGCAATTTCGTACTGCACGTCCTTGGCCGGCAGCGCCTGATAGTCAGGGGCGGTGAAGTGGGCGGAGACCCGGGCCACTTCGGCTTCGGTCAGGGTAGCGGGGCCATCCTTGAAATGGGCCCACTCTTCTTCCACCTGCTTGGCGAAAACCTCAGTACCGAGCGCCTTGACCAGAATCTTGATCCGCGCCTTGTAGGGGTTATCGCGGCGGCCGAAGCGGTTATAGACCCGCAGGATAGCCTCGGAGTAGGACAACAGATGTTGCCAGGGCAGGAAGTCCTTCACCACCACGGCCAGGATAGGGGTACGGCCGAGGCCGCCGCCAACCCAAACGCGGAAACCGACTTCGTCCGCATCATTCTTTACCAGCTGGAAGCCCATGTCGTGGATGCGCACATTGGCGGCATCATCAGGACCACCGGCAAAGGCGGTCTTGAACTTGCGGGGCAGATAGGCAAACTCGGGGTGGAAGGTGGACCACTGGCGGTAGATCTCGGCCCAGGGGCGGGGATCCGCCACTTCCGTGGCCGCGACGCCGGCAAGGGGGTCCGAACTGGTGTTACGAATGCAATTGCCGGAGGTCTGAATGGCGTGCATATCCACATCCGCCAACTCGTCCAGCATCTGGGGCACATCTTCCAACTTCGGCCAGTTCAGTTGCAGGTTGTGGCGGGTCGTGAAGTGACCGTAGCCCTTGTCGTAACGCGTGGCGATGTCGGCAAGCTTGCGCAACTGCTGACTGGAGAGCACGCCATAAGGCACGGCAATCCGGAACATCGGCGCGTGACGCTGGATGTAAAGGCCATTCTGCAAACGCAAAATGCGGAACTCATCGGCACCCAGGTCACCGGCGAGAAAGCGCCGGGTCTGGTCGCGGAATTGGGCGACGCGCTCTTTTACGATGCGGCGGTCAACTTCGTCGTATTGATACATAGAACTCTCTCAGTCAGAAAGCGATAAGTTTGCTACCCACCAAAACCAGCATGCCTGCCAGCGTGGGCCGCAGGATACGTTCGGGTACGCGAGTGGAAAGATGGCTGCCGATATAGATGCCGGGCAAGGAGCCCACCAGCAGGGAGCCCAGCAGGCTCCAGTTTACGCTGCCCAGCCACCAATGCCCCAGGCCAGCAACCAAAGTCAGGGGCACCGCATGGGCAAGATCGGAACCGACAATGCGGTGGGCACCCAATTTTGGGTAAAGGAAAAACAGTGCCGTAACACCCAGCGCCCCAGCACCCACCGATGAAATGGAAACCAGCACACCCAGGGTGGCGCCCATGGCAACGGTTTTCCAGGGGTGATGCTCGGTATCGGGATTACGGCTACGCGCCCAGGCCAACAACCGCTGGCGAAACAGCAAAGCGCCAGAGGTCAGCAGCAAGGCAATGCCCAAGGAGAAGGTAATGGCCCGGGATGCACTGCCCAGCCCTCCGGGAGCAAACTGATGAACGGCCAGCAAGGTCAAGGCAGCGGCAGGCATGCTGCCACTGGCCAGTAGTTTGACAATAGACCAGTCCACCGTCCCCTTTGACGCATGGACCCAGGTGCCGCCGGACTTGGTGATGGCGGCATAGAGCAAATCAGTCCCCACGGCAGTGGCAGGGTGGATGCCAAACAGCAACACCAGTAAAGGCGTCATCAGGGAACCGCCGCCCACGCCGGTTAAACCGACAATGGCGCCGACAGCAAAGCCTGACAGGGTTTGGGCTAAATCAATCATGGAGGTATACGGCTGCGTTGCAGAGAACAGGGGCGAATCCTAACGGCAACCCTTAATTACCAGAAATACTTTATCTTTATTTTTATATAACTTTATGAGCTTCTTCGATGAAAGCGACCAAACCAATATCAAGGGTCGCCACGACGCAGCGTTGCCAGGGAAAGTGAAAAACCTGCCAGGTAAGTGAAAAACTGCTGACACAGATAGTGCAAAGTCAGGAAACCCGTCAGATCGCCCCGGCGGAAAGATCATTACCCGAAGTAAAAGCGTGGAAAAGCGAATGGTTATACGTTTACCGTATAGCAACAACATCAGCTGAAAGGCTTGAGATTTCTCGTAGATGGCCTAATGGTGCGATGTTTGATTGATTTCGGCAAGAAATACGAAAGCGCCGTGTTATACGTCAAACGTATAAATGCCGTCCGGCAGCCGGGCTAATCACATGCTTAACAAAGACCGCGTTTCGACAAGCCTGTCCTGAGCCTCCCTAGAACAGGCGCTAAACGCACCGATCCCTTGATCCCATTTGCCCGTGATCGGGTTAAAACTTTGGAAGTTTTGGGGCGGAGAAACTGACAGTTTTTCTCTGTAACCGAACACTCACACGCGGCTGCCCTTGCCCTGGCAGCAAAAACCCTTTTCGGCCTATGACCTTTTGCCTATGCCATTGGTTGGATTGAATAAATTCAACAACAGGCCCATCATTCTCCCTTTCAAATCTGTTGATTTACCCGCAGCAAGACGGGGCTCCTACAGGTAATAGCAGGGCAAATTCAAGCAAGGTGAGGGCTATGGAAAAACTTATTTTTGGCGATGTGGTGGTGGTGCTTCTGGGGTCTTTCATCAGTTTTGCCTTCCCGGCATTGGCAACACTGCTGGGCGAACATCACGCCGGTTTTGCCGGGGCTACGCTTGCTTGGCTTGCGAGCAGCCTTATCGTTGTACTGTTCTTCTTCCCCACATTCGGCCGCTGGGTCGATGCTGCCCTGAGAAGCTCGGGCAATTTCGTCAAGGCTCAGCCCCTTAGCCAACTGGACGGCTAAGACAATCATCCCGCGATAGTCTGCGGGATGATTGTTTTCAATTTCAGCTGTTGTCCTTTTCCTGCTGTTGCAGGGCCCACATTTGGGCATAGGCGCCACCAGCGTTCAGGAGTTCCCGGTGACTTCCGCGTTCAAGGACGCGCCCTTTGTCCAGCACCAATATTTGGTGAGCGTTCATCACGGTGGACAGGCGGTGAGCAATAATGAGGGTCGTCCGGCCCTGGGCCGCAAGATCCAGCTCGGCTTGAATCGCTTGCTCGGTTTTTGAGTCCAGCGCAGAAGTCGCTTCGTCAAAAATCAAGATGGGCGGATTTTTCAACAGAGCCCGGGCAATCGCTACCCGTTGCTTTTCCCCGCCGGACAGCTTCAGCCCCCGCTCGCCGACCTTGGTTTCGTACTTGTCGGGCAAGCCTTCGATAAACCCATGCAAATGCGCTGCTCTGGCAGCGGCAATGACTTCCTCGTGGCTTGCGCTGGGGCGGCCATACTGAATGTTGTAATAAATGCTGTCGTTGAACAGTACGGTGTCCTGGGGCACGATTCCAATAGCAGCCCGCAAACTGGCCTGGGTCAGTTGCCGAATATCCCGACCATTGATCCGCACGGCGCCACCTTGTACGTCGTAGAACCGATACAACAACCGCGCCAGGGTACTTTTGCCCGAACCGCTGTGGCCAACAACGGCCAGGGTCTGCCCCACAGGGATCTCGAAATCAACGCCATGCAGAATGGAGCGATTCGGGTCGTAGGAGAAATCAACCTGCTCAAAATGAACAGCGCAGGGTACCGGCTCAAGAACGACGGCATCAGGGGCATCCTGAATTTCCCGATTCTGCCCAAGCAAACCAAACATGCGCTCAATGTCGGTCAGGGCCTGGCGGATTTCACGGTAGAGAATGCCGAGAAAATTGAGTGGCGTGTACAACTGGATGAGAAAGGCATTCACCAGCACAATGTCCCCCACCGTCATGGTGCCTGCCGTCACCCCGGCGGCAGCGCGCCACATCATGAGGGTCACGCCCACGGCAATAATGCCGGCCTGCCCAAGGTTGAGCCAAGCCAGGGACAATTGACTATCCACCTGAGCGGATTCCCACTTCAGCATTTGTTTGTCGTAGCGCGCCTTCTCCCAGGCTTCGTTATTGAAGTACTTCACCGTCTCAAAGTTGAGCAAGCTGTCGATGGCGCGCGCATTGGCAGCAGAGTCCAGCTCGTTCACTAAGCGGCGTTGCGTCACGCGGCGATTGGAAACGACAATGGTGTAGGTGATATAGGCGGTCAATGTGCCCACTGTGATCAAGGCGAATACTAGGTCGTACCGCACCACAAGAACCCCCAGCACCAGCAGGACCTCAATGATGGTGGGCAGGATGGAATAGAGGGAGTAGCTGATCAGGCTGCCAATGGAACGGGTGCCCCGCTCGATATCCCGGGTCAAGCCACCCGTTTGGCGTTCCAGATGGAAGCGCAAGGACATCGCATGCAAGTGCTCGAACACCTGAAGAGCAATGGTGCGCACGGCACGCTGGGTTACCCGGGCAAAGACCAGTTCCCGCAACTCCTGAAACATGGCCGAAGAAAACCGCAGCAGCCCGTAAGCCCCCAATAGCCCAAGGGGAACTGCCAACCACATCTGCTCCTTGGGGATCGAGAGGGTGTCGATCAGATTCTTGAATACCAAGGGCACCGCGACATTGGCGACCTTGGCGCAAATCAGGCAGCTAAGGGCAATGATGACTCGCCACTTCCAGGTCCAGAGATAGGGCAACAGGGTCTTGATGGTTTGCCAGTCGTGGCGTTGCGCCGAGGATTGGGCCGGCAATGGCAGGGCGGGGGAGCTATGTCTCATGGCGGGATTTTAAGCCGGTATGATGATGCACACCCGATCTACTTGTTTCAAGGACTTGCCATGCACACTGCCCACAGCATCTTCCCGCTTCCTGACCGTCAACCCGTATTGCGCGTCATCCCCATGCCTGCCGACCTGAATCCAGCGGGTGATGTGTTTGGCGGCTGGATCATGGCGCAGGTGGATCTGGCGGGGGCGATCCCCGCCCGTTATCTGACGCGGGGTAGAGTGGCTACCGTTTCGGTGAACTCATTCCAGTTCAAGCAGCCCGTTGCCGTGGGCGACCTTGTCAGTTTTTTTGCCGAGGTCGTCAAAGTGGGGAATACCTCCATCACGGTGGACGTGCAGGTTTATGCAACCCGCCAACCCCATCTGGAAGACGCGATCACCGTCAAGGTGACAGAGGCAACCTTGACCTATGTCGCCTTGAATCCTGACGGAGGTAAGCGCTTTATCCCTGAGGAAGCAAAAGCATCCATCAGCCTCTAGGCGGGATCAGGCTGTCAGCTTCTGTTTCTGCTCGGTACTGATTTCAGCGTTGAACCGATAGGTACTGCGACCTGATGCCTTGGCTGCGTACATCGCTTGATCTGCCCCGCGGACCAGAACATCACCGTCATCACCATCTGCGGGATAAACTGCAATGCCAATACTGACGCTCACCTCGCTGACGCATCGCTCCGCTGAGAGCTTGTAAGGACTGCCGATTGCACCGACGATTTTCTCGGCGATCAAGGCCACATCGTCCCGAGTGCCCGGGCGGGTGAGAATCACGGTGAACTCGTCGCCCGCCAACCGGGCCACCGTATCACTTTCGCGCACTTGCCCTTTCAACCGAGCCGCCACTTCCTGCAGCAATTCGTCTCCCGCCTGGTGACCAAAGCGGTCGTTCACTTCCTTGAAGTGATCAAGATCAAGGAACATCAAAGCACAGGTTTCCCCATTACGGCGGGCAAGTGCCATCGCCTGCTGAAGTCGGTCGAAGAACAAGTTGCGATTAGGTAAATCCGTCAGGGGATCATAGTTCGCCAGATGCTCGATGTGGCGCTGACTGTTGCGTTGCTCGGTCACATCTTCCTGAATGGTAATGAAGTGCGTCGTCCGGCCTTCATCATTCCGCAACGGCGTTACCGTTTGGCGCACGGTATAAAGCGTCCCATCCCGGCGCTGATCGACCAACTCACCTTTCCACACATTGCCGGCAAGAATTGTTTGCCACATTTCAAGATAGCTTTCGGGATCATTCTGGCCATATTTGAATACTCTTGGCGTTGCACCGAGTAATTCGGCCTCGGGATAGCCTGACAATTCAGCCAGTGAATGATTGCACCAAAGGATGATGCCGTTGGTGTCGGTAATGAAGGCCGCGTTACTGGCGGATGCCAAAGCAGTTTCAAGTAAATGCAGTTGTTCCTGTTGCCGTGCCGTCTCGAAAATGATGCTGAGTCTGTCGGCAATCGTTTCCAGCAAGCTGCGGCTTTCCGGGCTTAAAAATGGGGTCCCCCCTTTGCTGTACATCGTCAGGGCGCCCCATACGCTGCCCCCCACGGAAATAGGAAAACTCAAGCCATCGCTGATGCCAACAGCCAAACTTCCTGTACGCCATCGTGAGACCTGAAGGCTCTCTGCCTTGGCCATCTGGATTTGCCCGGTACGAATAGCGGTCCCTGTCGGGCCACTTCCCTGGGGGCAATCATCCCAGCGCACACCGACGGCATCCAAATCAGCCAGAAAAGATTTGGTCGCTTCGGCACCGGCGATTCGCCTTACCTTGAAGTCTGCTTCTTTGACGCCAATCCAGACAACGGATAAATCGAATAACACCAGCAGTTCATCGCACACACGACGAGCCAAAGTGTCAAAAGACACATGGCGCTCCAATAGCATTCGATCGAGTTGCTGAAACAGGGTGTTAATGGCTTCGGTCTGATGCTTTTCGGTAATGTCCCGCGAAAAAACGGCGACACCCTCTGCGTTACCGTAGTCGTTGATCAGCGGGTAAATCCGGTTTTCAAGAAAGTAGCGATCTCGTTGATCGAGGAAGACCAAGCTTTTTTTGCTGGAGATAACCTGTGTGACGGCCTCCCGTCTTGCCTTGGCAACAGTCGGAGGAATCATGCCGAAAAAGTTTTTTCCTTCGATTTCTTCCGGGGTTTTACCGAACCGACCTGCCCCGATCGCATTGATTGCAATCAAAGCACCGGTGGTATCCAGCAGCATGGCAGAGTCCGGTGCAGCATCAAGAAGTGCACGAAGCTTGTACTCGGACTTTCGCCACTTGCGCCGCTCGGCCAGCCTGACATTGATTGCCAGCAGCACCAAAACCGCAAGCACGACAGACACACTGACAATCAGCATATTCCATCGAGCAGGTTCCAAGGCTACAAGCATATCTACCGCTCCTTTGAGCACGACCAGCAAGGGCCATTATAGATTCAGCTAATAAATGAAACCTAAAGAATAATGTGTAGCTGCGTTGACTGTTGATCCGGCGGTACAGGAATTTATAGTGTGGAAAGTCGGATATTGGCAGCGGACAGGCGACTGCTGAGGACTTCCAAAAAACTTTGATAAAAGTGCATCCGGCAGGTGTCGGAGGCATGTTGCAGGGCTTCGCTGCGTATCGTCATGGTGCGGGAAAGGGTGCGACAAACAACATCAGCACCGCGCACATTATTATGGACTCCACCGATGATCGCCATCTCGCCAAAGCAATCGCCCGGGCTCATAATCGAAAGCGTTCTGCCCTTCTTTAAAACATGAGCCTCGCCATAGAGCAAGAAACTGAAGTAGTCGCCCGGTTCGCCATCCTTCATCAGGATGGTGTCGGAGGCTACATCGTCCCAACGAGAAAATCTGACGATCTCCCATATTTCAACATCAGAGAATTCGCGAAAAAAAGACATTGCTCGCAGGGTTTCAAACTTTTCGCTGTCAGGCACATCCCTTGAGAGGCTAATGATCTGCTTGTTGCGGAAGGACTGGGCTAGATCATGGGAAAACTCTTCCCAGCTTGAGTAGCGAGCTTCCCTTTCCTTCTGCATGGCCCTGGCGACAATGGCATCCAAATTGGCAGGAATGCTGGCCCGAAATGTAGATGGAGGCGGTGGATCGTAATTAGTGATCTGGTAGATCATCCCGTAATTACTGCTGGCCTGGAATGGCAGCCGTCCAGTGAGCAACTGGTACATCACAACGCCCAGAGAGTAGATGTCGGTCTGGTGATTGAGCAGCAGCTCCTGCACCTGCTCCGGCGACATATAGGCTGGGGAGCCGACCCCGGTCACTTGGGTACGTGTTTGCTCATCATCAGACAACATTGCCGCACCAAAATCCGAGATTTTGATATCGCCGCCACTGGTGTTTGTTGACAGCAGAATATTGGCTGGCTTGATGTCTCGATGTGTGATGCCCAAGCGGTGAGCATAATCAAGGGCGCGGGTACATTTGAAAATAAGTTCAACCAACCGCTCTACCGGCAACAAGGTTTCGCTGCTGCAAAACTGCTCCAAGGTACCGCCTGGCACGTACTCCATGACGATGTAGCTTTGCGCTTCGTCCACCACCGCATCAAATATTTGCACGATGTGAGGGTGATTGAGCCGGCCAGCAAGGGACGCTTCATTTACCAGAAGGTGGCGATAGACGCGACCTTTATCCTGGTCGCGCAATGCCTCTGGCAGGATCAGCTTTACTGCGACATCTTTTTGGGCAAAAGGGTCATAACCCAGATAGACCGTGGAAGTGGCACCTTCCCCCAGTTTCTGGCGGATTTCGTATTTGCCGACCTTATCCACGGTCTTGATGACTACAGGCTGGCGCGCGCTCGAGCAATAGCAGCCTTGACCTGGACGGGAGCAGTACCGCCAATGTGGTTACGGGCCGCAAGCGATCCGGCCACCGTCAAAACGCCAAACACGTCATCACCAATCAGGGGAGAGAAAGCTTGGAGTTCGGCCAGCGTAAAGTCCGGCAGATCGCAACCTTTCTTTTCAGCGGCCCGAACTGCCAAGGCAACGGCTTCGTGGGCATCGCGGAAGGGAAGGCCTTTTTTCACAAGGTAATCGGCGAGGTCTGTTGCTGTCGCATAGCCCTGCTTTAGGGCGGCCGCCATTGCTTCTGGCTTTACCGTAATACCTGTTGCCATGTCGGCAAAGATTCGCAAGGTATCGATAATCGTGTCCGCCGTGTCAAACAGCGGTTCTTTATCTTCCTGATTGTCCTTGTTATAGGCGAGGGGTTGCCCTTTCATCAAGGTCAGCATACCCATCAGGTGCCCGAATACACGGCCACTCTTTCCCCGTGCCAGTTCCGGCACGTCCGGGTTCTTTTTCTGGGGCATGATCGATGAACCGGTACAAAACCGGTCAGCAATATCGATGAATCCGACCCGAGGACTCATCCAAAGAATCAGTTCCTCGGAGAATCGGGAAATATGGACCATGATGAGTGAGGCCACCGAGGTGAATTCAATGGCGAAGTCACGGTCTGAAACAGCATCCAGGGAGTTTTCACAAACTGCATCAAATCCAAGTTCCCGGGCAACAAACTCGCGGTCAATCGGGAAGGTTGTCCCGGCCAATGCGGCGGCTCCAAGAGGCAGGCGATTCATGCGTTTGCGACAGTCTTTCACCCGTTCCCGGTCGCGCTTCATCATTTCCACATAGGCCAGCAGGTGATGACCAAAGGTCACTGGCTGCGCAACCTGCAAATGAGTAAAGCCAGGCAACGAGGTTTCTGCATGTTGCTCGGCAAGGTTCAACAAAGCACGAATGTAATCTGCCAGCAGGCTGTCAATCGTATCGAGGGTATCCCGCAGCCAAAGCCGAATGTCCGTAGCGACTTGGTCATTGCGGGACCGGCCAGTATGAAGGCGCTTACCCGCATCGCCCACCAGCGCAGTTAGCCGCTTTTCAATGTTGAGATGCACATCCTCGTCATCCAGATTCCAATGGAACTCGCCCTTGGATATCTCCCCCTGAATTTGTGCCATACCTCGCTGGATAGCTTCAAGATCCGAAGCGGAGATAATTGCTTGTTTCGCCAGCATCTTTGCATGGGCTAATGAGCCGCGTATATCCTGGTCTGCCATGCGCTTGTCGAAAAAAACCGAAGCGGTGTACCGCTTCACCAGATCGCTCACGGGTTCTGAAAAACGCCCAGACCAAACCTTGTTGCTCTCGTCAGCGCTATCGGGAATTTGTTGTTCTGTCATAATCAAAATGCCAAGAATAATTGACTCAATTTCAGTGAGATCGGCCCAACAAATACCATCATGGCCAAAGAACGAGAAAGTATACGGCAATTCATGCTACCTCCCTCCCTGCGGCTCTCTGTCAGACGCTTTTTCTGGCTTCGGGTGATCTTTACCCTAGCCTGTACTCTAGTGGCAGCAATTTTTGCGAGTTATTTTTTAAATTTGCCCGTCGCAGCAGTCCTTGTTGGCACCCTCACTGCAACCATTTTCCTTTTGGGCTTGGCGTTCTTCCTTGAAAATACATCCTCGTCAGTGATGACTGAAGCCCGCTTGATGGCGCTATCGGCGAGGATTCGTCCGCACTTTCTGTTCAACAGTCTTAACGCTGTGCTGGGCACGATCAGAACTGATCCTCGCCTTGCAGAAACCGCCCTCGAAGAGCTCTCAGATTTGTTTAGGGCCATGTTGCAGGATCCCCAGGAGCTTGTTCTTCTATCCGAAGAACTTGCCCTGTGCCGTAAATACCTGGCGCTTGAGCGCCTTCGTCTAGGTGATCGCGTGCAAGTTCGCTGGGAAATTAATAGTTGCCCACCCGATGCCCTGATGCCACCGTTGATGCTTCAGCCCTTGATTGAGAATGCTGTCTATCATGGCATCGAGCCATTGCCAGAGCCAGGAGTCATCGATGTTCGACTGTTCAGCTCCGGTGGCATGGTTGTGATTGAGTTGTCCAATCCATTCTTGCCCCACCACCTTCATGCTGAAGGGAATCGCATAGCCATTGATAACATCAAGGAACGTCTTGAGTTGTTTTATGGACAGACTGCTACGTTCCTCAACACCATTCATAATGAACGGTACATTGTCCGTATAGTCCTTCCTTACCAGTCCTCCACCACGAGATGACTCTACTTCGTGTTCTTATCGTTGATGATGAAGCTCCGGCCCGGCTGAGACTAAGACAGTTATTGGAGGACATTTCGTCCGAAATTCAAACCCGGATTGTTTCAGAGGCGAAAGATGGACTTGAGGCATTGCAACTCATCCACGATGAAACTTTCGATGTTGCACTCATTGATGTCCGGATGCCTAGGCTCGATGGTCTGCAATTAGCGCTTCAACTTGCGTCAATCTCACATGCGCCCAAAATTGTTTTCACTACTGCTTATGATCAGCATGCTATTCAAGCATTTGATCTAAACGCTACAGACTACCTACTCAAACCGGTACGAGCTGAACGTTTGGTTATCGCCTTACAAAAAGTTGTCAATCAACCTTCTGGTCTTTTAACTGCAGCTCAGATAGCTCCATTGGCACCGGCAGGCAGAGCCCATCTTCGCAGCTCAGTGGGAGGCAAAGTCATGCTCGTGCCAGTTGTCGACATCATTTTTTTGCGAGCCGAGCTCAAATATGTTTCTGCTTACTCACGTACCCACGAGTATCTGATCGATGAGTCTCTTGTTCAGCTTGAACTTGAGTTTTCGCATCTATTCATCCGCGCCCACCGAAATTGTCTCGTGGCCCGCAATGCTATTTCAGGCTACGAACGGATCGCCGTTCCTGATGCTGGTAGGGAGTTGCAGTGGGTCCTTCTACTGCAAAATTCGTCGGAAAAAATTCCTGTAAGCCGTCGTCAGTGGCCGCACATTAAAGCCTTGCTTAAGGGCTAGTTGGGAACATTTAGCTCACGCAGAGTTGAAGTTATGCCCATTTAGAGATACCTAAATTGGCCGTACGTGGCCTGCTGCGCTTTAGGAATAACGACATGCTATCCAGCGATAGCCAATGCGACGTTCGCTGATGTTGTATAGATGTATTGATACCGATTTACAAAAGCAAACGCCCCGTCTGATCACAGGCGGGGCGTTTGTAATGGGGGGTCTGGCGCTGACCTACTTTCTCACCCGAGTGGGCAATATCATCGGCGCGGTCT
>DASXVA010000003.1:0-1747 GCA_036504515.1 Rhodocyclaceae bacterium | reverse complement strand
TCTAGCTCAAGTATCACGTGAACAAGCGGATATTGGTGCTTCGAGAAAGGGATCTGGGCCAGTGACCACCCGATTGAATGCCACCGTGACCCCGGAAAGCGGTGTACCCCGACTGAATACGAGCTCCACGGTGCCACCGATCCGCTTCACCGTGGCGCGGCAACGGGCCGCCACCCAGATCAGCAGGCGGGTCTTGGCCTTCCCCAGTTTGGGTGATGTGGTGTTGAGAAATCGCCATGCCCAACGCACCAGGTTAAAGGCAAAGAGGACCAGTTGCGTGAAGGCCGCGTTGGCTTCGTGCTTGCGCAGCCTGGGGGCGCCGAAGTGAAAAGTGCCCTTCCATTCTTGGAAGCCGGCCTCGATGGATTGCCGCTGATTGTATAAGTGGACGACTTTGACCATCGATAGTTCGGCGGGCTGGAAGGTGGTCAAGACCACACTGCGGACTTGCCGCCCGTCTCCATCCCACCGTCGCAAGGCGACCAACCGGAGTGGCGAGGGGCCAAGCAGGGCCGGGGCCGGCACGGCGACGGCTTCGGAGGCGAAGCGGTTTTTCTCCACCTCTATCCAACCTTCTGCCGGGACTGCATCGAAGAGCCGCTTGTAGGCTGGATTGCTGGCGGAGTAGGATTTGATCAGCAACTCGTAACCCAGTTCCAACAGGCGTTGGATGGTTGCCGGTGTGCCAAAATGGCTGTCCGCCCGTAACACCATCCGGTACGGCATCAGGTTCGTCTGATTGTCCTGCTGGTACTGCCGCAGCCGCTGCTGTAAGGCGCTGAGCGTTTGGACTGCTGCCTTAAACTCCCGCCCCAGCCGCTCCCGGCGCCGGGCGCTACCTTTTCCGGATGCGACCGACAGTTCCGTATGCAGTTGCCGCACCTGCAGCTTCTGTGCAGCCAGGCACTGCTGCACCCATTCCACCCGCCGCCGGGGGCGACCGATCTGGGCCTCGATTCCTGGCACCAGTTCGAGCAGGCAGTCCCCCGACCGGCTGTGAGCCTTGCCGGACTTGAGGTCTCCAGCCAGGGCGAAGCGTTGCGTCCGGCCATTGAGAAAGGCGGCGGCAATCTGATAGCCGCGGGCCAGTTTCCCCTGCATGTAGCCAAAGTCGGTGCCAGTGTACTGCTTGGTTTCGCCCCGAACCTGCTGGCCGGTGAGATCGACATCTACGATGACCAGTCCGGTGCGGTCGGGGCCGGCCACAGCCGCAACCTCTTGCCGCAGGAGCGGCGCCTGTACCTCAGCCAGGGCGGTGGTGAGTTGCTGGACATTCTCGGTCGTCAGTTTGCCGAAGGTGGCACAGACCGTGGAGAAGTGCGCAAAGCGTTCCTGGCCCCAGGCTTTGGCGACCGTCACGTCGGCCACCAACGGCTCGGGGTCGCAGTTGAGATCCTTCATATATCGGCAGTTTCCCAGGATAGCCACCAGCGTCTCCGCCACTTTGTCAACGGGCGTGTGGTCATACGTCTTCTGCTTGATGGCCAGGTGGCGATTCAACGTTTCAGTCAACTTGAGATCTTTGGCTACCCAGCCCAAGGCAACCACAAAACCGTGACGGGTGGTGGACTTCGTGACTTGCGCAGAACTGTCGAGCGTCGTACCATGAGATTGCATCGGTGAACCCTCCAGATGTGTGGTGTAGAGTTGTCAGCTCCTACTACACACATCATTGGTTCACCGATGCTTTTTTGCAATGGGTTCCCATTGCACGAAGTGCAAGTTATTCACGCGATTTTTGAGCTAG
>DASXVA010000002.1:0-2209 GCA_036504515.1 Rhodocyclaceae bacterium | reverse complement strand
TATCCCACAGGCTCTTGCCATCCGCAGCCTTCCAAGTGGAGGCCTGGAATTCGGATTTGCACTTCTCAGTATCATAGGTGTAGTGGGTGGCGTTCGCGTCATAGCCGGGCTCGCCGGGCAGCATCAGGGTTAACGTTTGCCTGCCCTGGCCTTGCATGACGTCTTTGATGAAAGTGTCCCAATCGAAGCAGTAAGCGAAGGCCTTGCGGACGTGGACATCGCTGAAGAAATCGGCAGGGATACCATTGCCATCCAGCTTGCCTGAGCCAATGAAGTTGTTGCCGCCGGTCTCATCCACCTTGAATTGGAAGAATGCATCGGTGTGAGTAGGCGCATAGTAGCCGGTGAAGCGGCGGAGTTGGGCATCCGGTTTGTCGGAGGGGGTGCACGTGCCAGTGGTTGTATCGCAGGTTTCACCCATCAGGGTATCCATCTGCGTCCAGTCAGCCGTGCTTCCGAGGGTGATCATGTCGGCATCGCCAGCCTGCAAAGCGGCATAGCGGGTTGAGAACTCAGAAACGCTCTTGACCGTGACGGTCTTCAGCTTAGGAGCACCAGTGGGGGCGCCATCCCAGGCGGCATCCTTCACCCAATAGTTTTCGTTGGCTTTGAGGACGTACTCTTCAGTCGGAGTCCAGTGGTCGAGCATATACGGGCCGGTGCCCATTTCGCTCGTGCCGATCTTGGTCTTGTTGATGACATCGGATGTGACACCGTAGAACTTCTGCCAGGTATCGCAGGAACCATCCCAACCACCGTTCGAGGCTACCCAGGATTTCTCCATCACGGCAGCCCAGGAGCCAGCCAGGGTCACATTAAAGGGGCCCCAGGCCTGCGCCAGGTTGAATGTGAGGGTGTTGCCGGCATCATCAGCGACGATGGCTGCGGTTACTTTCTCGCAGGCAGCTTTCAAAGCGGCCGGATCTTCTTTCTGAAGGGCCGCGGGATCATCGATTAATTTCTTGCTACCATCAGCATCCAGCAGGTCAGTGATGTCATTATTGCCCGCGCCGACACCGCTGCCCAGGACAGGCTCAAACATCAGCCACTGTGGGCTGGCAGAACCACCTTGCAGCAGGCCACGTTGCAGCGAGAAGGCGATATCGGAAGGCTTCATATCGTTCCCATCATGGAACTTGACGCCCGTGCGGATCTTGAATTTATAGGTTTTGCCATCCGCAGAAATGCCGCCGTTTGCAGTGGTGGGAATTTCGGTCGCCAGCCAGGGCACCAGGTCGGTCGTGTCCTTCTTGTACCAAAGCAGGGTGTCATAAACATTTTGGATGACTGCTGAACCGGCGGTTTCGTAGTCCAATGCCGGGTCGAGGGTCTCAGGATCACCGAAGGTCATTTCGACGAAGGTAGTCGGGTCCTTGGATTTGAAAACCGCCGGAGCCTTGGTCTCAGGAGTAGCGGTAACCACGACGGTCTGTGGAGTGCCGGCTACGACCACGGTTTTTTCGACGGTCACAGGGGTTGAAGCAGCGGGGGTAGCTTGCGGCCCGCACGCTGTCAAGGCCATGCTCGCCATAACCAGCAGCGAAGCAATTGTGAACAGTTGTTTACGCATTCTTCTTCTCCTTCATAAATAGGTAGATCCAACAAAATGTCCCGGATATGCCATTTGGTGCACATCTAGAATAAAGCACTGCTACAGGACTGCTTCTGTTTAATCACCTCCTCTCGAGGATCCAAAGCCTGTGCTCCTGCTCGCAGGCAGGGCAAAAATTGGCGATCAGGCGAAATGACAGGCGACCCAGTGCCCCGGGGCCAGCTCGCGAAATTCCGGGCGGACTTGGGCGCAGATTTCCTGGGCCAGCGGGCAGCGGGTACGGAAACGACAGCCGGAAGGCGGGTTGATGGGGGAGGGCACGTCGCCCTCCAGGATGGTGCGGCGCCGGCGTTCTTCGATCACCGGATCGGGGATCGGCACCGCCGAAAGCAAAGCCTGCGTATAGGGATGCAGCGGATGGGCGTACAGCTCTTCCCGCGCGGCCATCTCCACAATCACCCCCAGGTACATCACCGCCACGCGGTCCGAGATGTGGCGGACCATGGACAGGTCATGGGCGATAAACAGATAAGTCAGGTCCATCTTCTCCTGCAGGTCTTCCAGCAGGTTAACCACCTGGGCCTGGATGGAGACATCCAGGGCCGAGATGGGCTCATCACATACAATCAAGGCCGGTTGCAGCGCCAGGGCGCGTGC
>DASXVA010000001.1:0-958333 GCA_036504515.1 Rhodocyclaceae bacterium | reverse complement strand
GTAAGCCTTGGCTTCACCACCAAACTTACGGGACAGCACGGTCGTGATCGCTGCAGTCAGCGTGGTCTTGCCGTGGTCAACGTGTCCAATCGTGCCGACGTTTACGTGCGGCTTCGTACGTTCAAACTTGCCTTTTGCCATGATCTGTTACCCCAAAGATCTTCGATCAGAAAAACGCCTTAACGGCAGCCTGGTGCATCTAATATTTCTGGTGCCCTTGACGTGGATTGAACACGTGGCCTCTCCCTTACCAAGGGAGTGCTCTACCACTGAGCTACAAGGGCAGAAACCTGCATTAACCCAAAACCCGAAGCATCTGGAGCGGGCGACGAGGTTCGAACTCGCGACATCTTGCTTGGAAGGCAAGTGCTCTACCAACTGAGCTACACCCGCTTGAACTAACCGCCTGCTACAAAGCACTACTTCAGAATTCTGGTGGAGGGAGAAGGATTCGAACCTTCGAAGGCAGAGCCGTCAGATTTACAGTCTGATCCCTTTGACCGCTCGGGAATCCCTCCAGAAGAGCCCGGCATTATGGAGATGGTGCACGATCATGTCAACGACGTTGGCGCTTTTTCGACATAAATTTTGCTGCACCTGCGTCTATCATTGCTCATGACCACAGCGCCCCCTATTCCAGCCAAAAGCAATTCGCCCCTGCGGGCGGCCCTGTTCACCCAGCTAGCCGGCCTGTTCGCCGCCGCTGTACTGGTTGTCGCCAAACCAGCCCTGATGAATCAACTTCTTGTACTGGCTGGTTTTCAGGGCTTCTTTGCAGCCTGGATGGCTCGCCTGCAAAAAGCCCCTATTTGGTGGCAGGCGATTCACCTCCTGTTCTTCCCCTTGATGCTGGTGCTCAACGAACTGCACCTTCCCCCTTTGCTCTGGTTGGGGAGCTTTGGCCTGTTGTTTCTGGTTTATTGGCGTACCGACACCAGCCAGGTACCGCTCTACCTGAGTAATAGGGCAACCGGCACCGCCCTCGCTCAACTGATCCCGGCCGAACCCTGTTTTGTCATCGACCTAGGCTGCGGCACCGGAGGCTTGCTCTGCCTGATGGCACGTTTGCGCCCTGATTGCCACTTCACCGGCATCGAACATGCCCCGATCCCCTATCTGATTGCCCGTTGGCACAGTCGCAAGCAAGACAATATCCATATTCGTCATGGTGACCTCTGGACGGTAGGCCTTGGCGCTTGCCAACTGGTCTACGCCTTCCTTTCCCCCGTCCCCATGCCCAGACTCTGGCAAAAAGCGAAGGAAGAAATGGTGCCGGGCGCCCTGCTGGTTTCCAACAGTTTTGAAGTGCCGGACGTCGAGCCGGAGCAGATCATCGCCGTAGATGATAGCCGCCAGACGCAGCTCTATTGCTACCGTCCGGGTCAGACCGTCACGCCCTTGGCTGAATAGAACTCCCTAAGCCCTCCATTTCGCCCCATCGCCCCGCCCTTGTCTCGCCAATAATCCCTTCCATTGCTGCCCCGGCTTCGGCCGACGAGAGGCAGACTCGATTGGAGCAAGACATGGCAGACATTATTTGCGTTATCGGCAACAAGGGCGGCACCGGCAAGACCACCCTGTCCCACATGCTCAGCCACGGCCTCGGCCTCCTCGGCCAGCGCTCTGTCTGTGTATTGACCGACACCTACCGGGAACCCCTTGATCCCACCGGACGCCGCTATCTGGTGGCCGACGCCCGTTCCCGGGAAGCCCTGGGCAAAGTCACCGACAAGATTCGCAGCCTGAAATCCTGGCTTGGCGTCATTGACGGCGGTGGCAATCGCACCGAAATGGACCGCCGTCTCTATGGCTTGGCTGATCTGGTACTGCTGCCCTTCCGCGATTCCCACGAAGATATCCGTACCGTGATCCGCGATCTGGAAATGTTCCCCCGGGCCTACGCCATCCCCACACAATGGCCGACCAACGCCTGGCAAAAGGATGCTGCCGAAAAAACCGTGCAGGAAATGCTCGCCCCCTACAAGGACCGCATTCTCGACCCGGTTTATGCCCTGTCCGGCAGCAAGGTGCTGCTGCAAAAACAGGTGCCCGGCACCATTCCATCAGCCCTGAACAACGCCTGCCGCGGTGCAGCCCGCCAAATTCTCGACCTACTCCAGATCGAGATTCTGGATGATGACGACGATGCCGAAATCGGCGTCCCCAGCGCAAGCTCGCAACACCGGGAAACCGCCCTGGCCGCTGCCGCCTGAGCCTAACCGCTCGATTACCCATGCCCTGAGGGCGGAGTGCGTAAAATGCGCCTCCGCCCTCTTCTTTTGGCCCCATGCAAACAGCCCTGCTCCTGCTGCCGGATTTCGCCCTGATTGCACTCGGAGCCTGGCTGCGGCGTGCCTTCCATCTGGGTGACCACTTCTGGACCGGGCTGGAAAAACTGGTGTATTTCATCCTGTTCCCGGCCCTGCTGTTCAATGCCATCACCCGGCAATCCTTTAGCTTGGCCGACGCTGGCCCCCTTGCCACCAGCGGTCTGTTCATCATGCTTGCTGGCGTTCTGCTGGGCCTCCTGGCCCAACTGCTGTTTCGCCTGCCCGCCATGCAGTTTGCCTCGTTGTTCCAGTGCGCTTTCCGCTTCAACTCCTACATCGCCCTGGCCATCGCGGGCAAACTCAACGGCGGGGCGGGCATCGCAGCCATGGGCATCATGCTCGGCGTCACCGTTCCCCTTGCCAATATCGGCGCCGTGTCCATGCTGGCCCGTCACGGCCAATTCGGCATCCTGCGCGAGCTGATCCGCAACCCACTGATCCTTTCCACCGTCACGGGTTTTGTCTGGGCTGCACTGGGACTGCCGGTGGCCGACCCTGTGCGCGCTTTTCTCGGCCGGCTTTCCGACGCCTCCATCGCCCTTGGCCTCATGTCCGTAGGTGCCGCTCTGCGCCTGCGTGGCGGGCTGGAGCGCCATGCCGTCCCCGCTGCGGTCTATCTCATGGCTGTCAAGTTGCTGGCCCTGCCCTTTGTGGCCCTGGGGACTACCGCCTTACTTCACTTGAACGGCCTTGATGCCGACACCGCCCTTATCTTCGCTACCCTGCCCGTCGCCAGCTCCGCCTACATCCTTGCCCAACGCATGGGCGGCGATGGTGCCGCCGTGGCCTGGGTAATTTCCGTCACCACCGTGCTGGCCATGATCACCATTCCTTTCTGGCTGACCCTCGCCCGCTAAGCACCCCACATCCCCATGGCCCAACTCATTCTCGAAAAAGGCAAAGAACACTCCGTCCTGCGCCACCACCCCTGGGTCTTTTCCGCCTCGGTAAAAGATATTGAAGGCCGCGCCCGGGCAGGCGATACCGTCGAAGTTATGGACCACCGCGGCCGCATTCTGGGCAAGGCGGCCTGGAGTCCGGAATCGCGCATCCGCGCCCGGATGTGGACCTTCGATCCCGCAGAAACCATCGACGATGTTTTCTTCAAGCGCCACATCGCCGCGGCTGTCGCCCGCCGCCAGGGCCTGCCCTCCCTCAAGGGGGCAGATGGAAAACCGCGCGGCCTGCGCCTGATTCACGCCGAATCCGATGGCCTGCCCGGTCTTGTCGCCGACCAGTACGGCGACACGGTAGTGGTGCAACTCACCAGTACCGGCACCGACAAATGGCGCAAAGCCATCGTCGCCGCCCTGGTCAAAGCCACTGGCTGCGCCCGGGTGTTCGAGCGCTCCGATGTGGACTCCCGCAAACAGGAAGGCCTGGAGCCCGTCACCGGCTGGCTCCATGGCGAAGCCCCCGCGGCAGACATCCTGGTCGAGGAAAACGGCGTCACCATGAAGGTGGACATCGAAGGTGGCCACAAGACCGGCTTCTACCTGGACCAGCGTGACAACCGCCAGCTATTGGGCCAACTCAGTGCTGGCAAGCGGGTGCTCAACTGCTTTTGCTACACCGGCGGCTTCAGCCTGCAGGCCCTGGCCGGCGGCGCAACAGAAGTGATTTCCGTGGACAGTTCCCAGCCCGCACTCGACACCGCTGCCGCCAATCTGGCCCTCAATCCGGAGCTGGATGCGAGCCGGGCCAAATGGGTTTGCGCCAACGTCTTTGACGAACTGCGCCGCCTGAAAGACCTGGGCGAACAGTTCGACATCATCGTTCTCGATCCACCCAAATTCGCCCCCACCGCCCGCCACGCCGAAACCGCCAGCCGCGCCTACAAGGACATCGCCCTCAACGGCTTCAAACTCCTCGCCCCCGGCGGGCTGATGATGAGTTACTCCTGCTCCGGCGGCATCAGCCTTGAGCTATTCCAGCAAATCACCGCCGCGGCAGCCCTGGATGCCGGACGTAGCGCCCGCATCATGCAGCGTTTGCAAGGGGCGGCGGATCATCCGGTGGCCTTGAGTTTTCCTGAGGGTGAGTATTTGAAGGGGCTGTTGGTGCAGGCGGAGTAAGGGTTTGGAGTTTCTGCGCAGCACGCAATTAAAGCCCCAGCCGCACTCCGCCGTCATTCCCGCGAAAACGGGAATCCAGGGTCTTGAGTCTTCCTGATGCGCTAGCCCCGTAGCGAAGACCGCGCCGGGAGTTCGCCCCGGCGCGGTCTCGGATAGGGCAACTCAACTCCTAAAGAGCTAACCTCGGCTATTGCAGGCTGAACTCCCGCAAAGACAAAGTAGTAGACCGCAACCGCCCCGCCAGCTCCACACTAATCTGCATCAGCAGATGAGCGCCCAGCACAGGATCCTCCTGGCACAACTGATCGAAATGCTGGCGATCCAGCCGATAGAGAACGGAAGGTTCATCTGCAATCGCATCCGCCGACCGTGGCTTGCCTTCGATGACCGCCATTTCTCCCAGCACGACCCCGGGGCCAAAGGCCGCCAAGCGCGGGCTGTAGGCGCTGGCAGGGATCGACGGAACGCGGATGCTGACGCTGCCTTGTGCCACCAAGAACAGACTGTCGCCGGGCTCGCCGTTGCGGAACAACACCTCGCCCTCGCTCAGGTCCACACGCACCAGATATTTCTGCAAGCGCTCCGCTTGCTCCGCCGAGAGCCCGGCTGCCAGGCCCATCTGGGACAAGGGTAATTCTTCCTGGCTTACGGCCTGAACCACACCGTCCATCCGCAGCAACAAATCCTCACAGTGCTCCAGGGCCGTATCCGTATCGGGAAACCACCAGAGCAAAGGAATCATCGTTCCCAACTCCATCCGTACCAGGAAGCGGCCCAAGGGGGTGTCGGGCATCATGTGGCTCAGCATCAGAATCTTGTCCAGGGCTTTCAATCGCTGCGCCAACTGCTGCAGGACGCGAACACCGGTGGCATCGATTTCACTGACGCGGCGCAAATCCAGAATCACGTAATCCGCATCCTGGGCAGCTTCCCACACCTCCTGGGACAGCCGCGCCGTGGTGCCGAAGAAGATGGCGCCGTCCAGCTCCGCCACCACAATGCGCTGGCCTTCCCGCAGCAGATAGTCGATCTCATGGCTGCAGCGCATACGCAAGGAGTGCTGGAACTGGCCGTTATAACTGCGCCGCACCACCGGCTTGATGTTGTTATTGACGAACACCAACATGGAACTGACGATGCCGATGCCCACCGCCCACAGCAGCCCCTTGCCCAGGGCCACGGCGACCACCAGCAACATGATCACCAGATGCCCGAGCAACTGGCGCGACTCTTCCCGGGTCATGGCATGGCGATGGAGCACGATCTGCCGCACCAGGTTGATGCTCCATTTATCCACCATGTTCATGGCGATGGAAATCATGATGGCTGCCGGCACCACCGCCGGCAGGTAGCCGATACCGCCCACGGCAAACAGCAGGACCAGAAGAATCAGCGCGGCATAGACCATGCTGGCTCGGGGTGTGCGCCCCCCGGACTGAACATTGGCGGTCATGCGCGACAGGGTGGGGGCCGTGGGCACCCCGCCCGCCAGGGCCGAGGCCATGTTGCCTATGCCCTGGGCAATCAGCTCCCGATCGCCGTTGTGTTGCCCGTTCAACAATTGGTCGGCACTGGAAGCGCCCACCAGGGATTCCAGGGACATCAAGGCGGCAATCGCAAAAGCGTAGGGCCAGATGCGCGGCACTACCTCCAGCAAACAATCCGGGTGCAGCATCAAGCCCGCCAGCTGGGCGGCGGTTTCCAGGGAAGGCAAAGTGGAAGGCACCGAGGCAAAGAAGCCCCCCAGCCACGCGCCTGCCCCCAGTACCGACAACAGATAAAACGCCAGGGTGCCGATCACCAGGGGCGCCAGACCCACAGGCCAACGGCGCAATACCGGCCCGGGGCGGAAGGTCAGGAACAGGCAGAGCCCCACGATGAGCAAAGAGAGAAGGTGGGCGTCGTGCCATCCCCCCAGGGAGGCGCCTGGCGCCAATCCCAGCGCGGCGGGCAGGGCGGCCAGCACCATGTGGGCAGCAATGCCGTTGGTAAGCCCCGCGAGAACGGGATAAGGCATGAAGCGGATCACCTGCCCCAACCGCAACACGCCGAACAGGGCCTGCACCGCCCCCGCGATCAACGTCGTCGCCAGCAGGGCGAGCAGAATGCCGCTGACCCCGGCCACCACCGGCGAGGTAAAGGGATGAACCAGCAGATCGGCCGCAAGGCTGGCCAGGATCAGATTGCTACCGGGGCGGCTACCGTTGATGATGCCCGCGCGGCTACCGGCCAGGGCCGTTACCACCCCTGCGACCATGCAGGCATAAAGGGCCATCAAGACCCCGCTCGCGGCATAAGCCACGCCGAGGGGCGCCAAAATCATCAAGCCGTAATTGAGTTCTGTCGGCAAGCCGGCCAGGGTGGCGGCCAGTCCCCCGGCCAAATCCCCACTGAAACTGCTTTGCCCTGTTTTGTTTTTGCTTGTTTTTTCCACGATCAAGGTCTGCTGGCTTTGAGTATTCCGATACGGCGCCACGATAGCACCCGGGCCGAACCTGTTGGTTCTGTTGGCCCTATTGACTGGTGCCGGCGCCCCAGGGATTCTAGGGACTTATGCAATTGGATTGATGACTGAGCCATGACTTTCTCCATCGCCGCGGTTTCCGCCAATTGCCTCCCGCCGCTGAATGTGTTCTGATTCCGCCCCTATGCGCCGCGTCCATCGCCCCTTCATTGCTCTGATTACCGCCCTGCTGCTGGTCTTTGCCCAGCAGACGGCGCTGGCGCACATGATCGGCCACACCGGTGCCGCAGCCCAGAGCAGCATCCAGCAGAACGAAGACAACCACGGCGCCGCCCTTGGCCTGTCCCATACCTGCACCACCTGTCTGGCCTTTTCTGCCCTGGACCATCTGGCCAGCGGTACGGACTGGCAGTTGCCCACAACGATCACCGAAACGACGCCCATCGCCGTTGCCGTCATCGTCCATAGCGGCACTCGCCCCCTCACCGCCCGAGCCCGGGCACCGCCACTCCCCCTCTGAAGTTTTAAACCACGCCTTTCCATCCGTCTTGGCGGATGGCGTTGTTCATTGCTTTGGAGAACCTCCATGTTCAAACCCCGCATCAGCTGGGCGATGATGATCGCCCTGCCCCTCTTTTCCATGCCGGCCTTTGCTGCCGACAATGCCGACCTGAAGGCCCTGCGCGAAGAAATTTCGCGACTGCGCGACAGCTACGAATCCCGCATCAACTCCCTTGAGCAACGATTGGCTCAGGCGGAAACCTCGGCGGGCAAAGCCGAAGCCAGTGCCGCCAAAGCCGAGACCACGGCAGCCGCTGCCAGTGTTGCCGCCACCGCCCGCCCGGCCAATGAAGCCGCCTTCAATCCGGCCCTGTCCCTGATCCTGTCCGGCATGTACACCAACCTCAAAGACAATCCGAGCAAGCGGCCCTACGCCATCAAAGGCTTCGTCCCTTCCAACGGCGAAGTGGCGCCACCGGCCCGGGGCTTCAGTCTGGGTGAGTCGGAGTTGGCCGTCAGCGCCAACATCGATCATTACTTCCGCGGCCAGATGACCCTGGCCCTGCCGCCGGAAGAAGGCCAGTCGCCCACCGTAGAAGAAGCCTTCATCCAGACCCTGGGCCTGTCTAATGGCCTCAACCTGAAGGCGGGCCGCTTCCTTTCCGGCGTCGGCTACATGAATGAACAGCACGCACACGCCTGGGATTTTTCTGATGCACCTCTGGCCTACAAGGCCTTCTTCGGCGGCCAGCAGCGGGGCGAAGGGGTCCAGGTCAAGTGGTTGGCCCCTACGGATACCTTTCTTGAAGTCGGCGTTGAAGGCGGCAAAGGGGGCAGCTTCCCCAGTACCAATAACAACAAGAATGGCTTCAATACCGGCAGCCTGTTTGCCCATGTCGGCGGCGATGTCGGCATTGAAAACTCCTGGCGGGCCGGGCTTTCCTTTGTCAGCAGCAAACCCCAGAACCGCAGCTACACCGATGCGGATGCCCTCAGCGTTGCCACCACCAACAGCTTCAGCGGCAGCAGCAAAACCTGGATTGCCGACGGGGTCTGGAAGTGGGCGCCCAACGGCGATGCCACCCAGCGTTACCTGAAGGTTCAAGGCGAATATTTCGCCCGCAAGGAAAACGGCAGCCTCACCTGCGCCGATGCGGATACAGCCAACCCGAGCAATTGCAGCGGCGGACGTACAGACCATTTCGACAGCAGCCAGTCCGGCTTCTACGCCCAAGCGGTTTACAAATTCGCCCCCACCTGGCGCACCGGCTATCGCTATGACCGGCTCAACTACGGCACGATCAATCTCGGGTCCAACCTGAACGCCGCCGATATGCCCATCCTGGGCAAGTACAACCCCAGCCGCAACACGGTGATGGTGGACTGGTCGCCCTCGGAGTTCTCCCTGGTCCGTTTGCAATACGCCCGGGACAGCTCCCGCAGCGGCAGCCCTGACGACCAAATCTGGCTGCATTACATCGTCAGCCTCGGCGCCCACGGCGCTCACAAGTACTGAGGAAACCCATCATGAAGAAATTCTTAATCCGTTCCCTGCTTTGGCTCGCCGCAAGTGCAGCCGCTTTTCCTGCTGCGGCAGCCCTCAACGTTTTTGCCACCGTGCCCGAATGGGGCGCCTTGACCCAGGAACTCGGCGGCGACAAGGTAAAGGTATTCACCGCCACCAACGGCTTGCAGGACCCTCACCACGTGGATGCCAAGCCCTCCCTGATCGCCCGGCTGCGCAATGCCGATCTGGTGGTAGCCACCGGCGCTGAACTGGAAATCGGCTGGCTGCCCCTGGCCCTGCGGGAATCCGGCAATGGCAAGGCGCAACCGGGCCAAGCCGGCTACTTCGAGGCCTACCAGTACGTGCGCATGCTGGAAGTACCGACCCGCCTCGACCGGGCCGACGGCGACGTCCATGCGGCCGGCAATCCCCACATCCAGACCGATCCGCGCAACATCCTCAGGGTGGCCGAAGCCCTGAGCAAACGTCTGACGGAACTGGACGGGGCCAATGCTGCGGTCTATCAGGACAACTTCAAGGTCTTCGCCGACAAGTGGAAAAAGGCCATCAGCCGCTGGGAAACCGCAACAGCGCCCCTGCGCGGCAAACTGGTGGTGAGCCAGCACAAAGCCTGGGCCTATCTCTATGACTGGCTTGGTCTGAAGGAAGTCGGCACACTGGAACCCAAGCCCGGGGTGGAACCTTCCATCGCCTGGCTGGGCGAACTGGCCGGCCGCGTCGCCAACCAGCAACCCCGGGCCGTGATTCGTGCTGCCTATAACCCGGCCCGGCCTGCTGAATGGTTTTCGCAAAAAACCGGGGCGCCCATTGTCGTACTGCCTTTCACCGTGGGGGGCGACGAGCAGTCCAAGGACTTGTTCGCTCTTTTTGACGACACCATTGCCCGACTGACCGCTGCTATCAAATGACTTTTTGAAAACCCGGTTGAAGCACAAAGCCACTATTTAGCTTCCTTCAACTTCCCTTGACTTGCCACTTGCCTGCAGGGATGCTCCAAAGTGGCAAGTGCCGTCCGATGTCACGGGGCTCCCAGGCAGAAAATGTGCGTTTGACGTTCCCGTTGATTCCGCCTACGTCTGATGGGGCGTGCCACCGCAGCCATGGCAATGCTGCCGATGCCGAGCAAAAGCGAAGCCGGTAGCTCCGGCACCGCCGACAGATTGTTTCGATGTACATGTGCCATTGCCCCGGATCGTTGACGATATACGTGGGACCGAACTGCGTGACGTATGAGTTGTCCCATGACAATTCATACGGGTCGGCATAGTAGGTAGAGGTGAGGGATTGATTGAACGAGGCATGCGTACCCTGCGTTGTGCCAAGTTGGATGTTCCAACTCGTGGGCAAACCATCGCTGCCCAAGGAAAATACCGCCAGGTTCCCATAAAAAAATATCGGATACACCATGTCGTAGGGTGGTTGATATACCGGGTATTTGAAGCTGAAGGCCCCGTCACTCATGGAATATCTCAAGCCTGGCGTGTCTTTTTGATCTCCCCCGGCAATCAACGGAGTCGGCGATGTGATTTCCATCGTGAGATTGCCCCCTGATCTTGGGTCGCCCGGATTGGAGAAGGAACCCAGGTTGAAGGACTTCCCGGTATAGAGGTAGACATAAGTCGGGGTCGCATGGGCTGCCGGCAAGTAAATTAGCCCGATCGCACCGATGCTGGCCGCCAGCAGGGCCGACTTGCTACGCTGAACCAGTGCCGAAAGAGGGGTAGATCGGCCCAAATGCCGAAGAAGTCCGACAGGGCCCGGCTGACGGTAATTTTCAATTTCCGGGATGCGCATTGTTGTCTCCTCGCTTGCTAAACCGGACCATTGCCCGGACTTCTCTTATCAAACTAGCAGCGAACCCATGCTTCATCTGTACGCCCGGATACACGCCTACCCGCCCGTGATCATCAAGGCGGAGGCACCGCCTGCACCGGACCTGCGCAAGAATGGGGACGGAGCATTCGGTGCGGACACCATCGCCCTTGCGCCGCCCCGGTCGGGAAAGAAGGGGCCGGGGTAGAATCCGGGCCTTTGATTTCATCCGGTACTCGCCATGGCACGCCCCAAGAACGACACCTTCCTCCGCGCCCTGCTACGGGAACCCGTTGACTACACGCCCCTCTGGCTGATGCGTCAGGCCGGCCGTTATCTGCCCGAGTACTGCGAAACCCGCAAGCGCGCCGGCAGCTTCCTCGATTTGTGCAAGAACCCGGCCCTGGCCTGCGAAGTCACCCTGCAGCCCCTGACCCGCTACAACCTGGATGCGGCCATCCTGTTCTCCGACATCCTCACCGTGCCTGATGCCATGGGCCTCGGTCTCTACTTTGCCGAAGGCGAAGGCCCCAAGTTCGAGCGCCCCCTGCGGGAAGAGTGGGCCATTCGCGACCTGCAGGCTCCCGATCCCAACGTGCACCTGCGCTATGTGATGGACGCCGTCGTCGAAATCCGCCGTGCCCTGGATAACAGCGTGCCCCTGATTGGTTTCTCCGGCAGCCCCTTCACTCTCGCCTGCTATATGGTGGAAGGCGGCGGTTCCAGCGACTTCCGCACCGTCAAGACCATGCTCTACAGCCGGCCCGACCTGCTGCATCACATCCTGGATGTGACCGCCACGGCCGTCACCACCTACCTGAATGCCCAGATCGAATCCGGTGCCCAGGCCGTGCAAATCTTCGATACCTGGGGCGGCGCCCTGTCCCACGCGGCTTACAAGGAATTCTCCCTGCGCTACATGCAAAAGATCGTGGCCGGCCTGCACAAGACCTGGAACGGCGAGCGGATTCCCAGCATCGTCTTCACCAAGGGTGGCGGTCAGTGGCTGGAAGACATCGCCGCCATCGGTTGCGATGCAGTCGGTCTGGACTGGACCACGGACATTGCCTCGGCCCGCCGCCGGGTGGGCGACAAGGTTGCGCTGCAAGGCAACATGGACCCCTTCAGTCTGTTCGGCACCCCGGAAGCCGTTGAAGCGGAAGCCAAACGCGTACTGGACAGCTTCGGTGACAGCTCCAATGGCGGCCATGTCTTCAATCTGGGCCACGGCATCAATCAGTTCACTCCTCCCGAAAACGTCTCGGTATTAGTGGAAACCGTACATAAGCACAGCCGGAAAAATTAAGAAAATTCTGTGACAAACCTCTTGACAAGCCCCCTCTGCCTCACGGTTGAGGGGGATGAATTAAGATCACAAATGAATTGACTTATGCACAGAAATGGGGCCCTCCTTGCCAACACCTGCTTGAAGGCCGCACCAGCCCCTTGATCAACATAACCAATTGATTTTAAATGATTTAAATGTTGCCACTTTGTTGCGCACTTTAGGAAATCGCCTTGTGCCACCGACACTTAGCAACGCTTGATGGACATAACTCACAAAGTTATCCACAGATTTTGTGAGCAACTTAGAAGTCCTTTCCCAGCAGGGAGTTAGCATCAAAAGACAAAGTGAAGTCGAGTTAGTGACTGCAAGCCCTTCATCCCCCTTAACCATTGTCCGCGTTGCCCTCGACATTCCCCTGCCCCGCCTCTTCGATTACCGGGCGGAAGGTCTTTTGGGCGATGAAATTGGCCTGCGGGTAAGGGTGCCTTTTGGTCGTACCGAAAAAATCGGCGTCATTCTCGGCGTCCTGACCGAAAGCGATCAGCCTGCCGACAAGCTCAAGGCTGCCGTGGAAATCCTGCGGGACATGCCACCCCTGCCCAAGGACTGGATCGCCCTCACCGAGTTTTGCGCCCGCTATTACCAGCACCCCCTCGGCGAAGTGATGAACTTTGCCCTGCCGCCCATGCTGCGCAAGGGCAAGCTGCCCCGCCCCCTCAAGGACAAGCCCTCCAAGGAAATTCCGGCGCCGCCCAAGCCGCAACTGACCGACGAACAACTGAAGGCCGTTGCCGCCATCGTCAAGGCCCAAGGGTTTGAAACCCTGCTGCTGCATGGCGTTACCGGCAGCGGCAAGACCGAGGTCTATCTCCACGCCATCGAAGAAGTGCTGGCAGCGGGCAAACAGGCCCTGATGCTGGTGCCGGAAATTGCCCTGACCCCCCAGTTGCAGGGCCGGGTGGCAGCCCGCTTCCCCAACGCCCGCATCGTCTCCGCCCACAGTGGCGTGGCCGATGCCGCCCGGGGCAGGGGTTTCCTCGATGCCCTTGAGGGCCGCGCCGACATTGTGCTCGGCACCCGGCTTTCCGTCTTCATACCGCTGCCCCGCCTCGGCCTGATCGTAGTGGACGAGGAACACGACGCTTCCTTCAAACAGCAGGACGGCCTGCGCTACTCCGCCCGGGACGTGGCGATCTACCGCGCCAAGCAGCGGGATGTGCCCATCGTTCTCGGCTCTGCCACTCCTTCTTTGGAAACCTATCACCACGCCATCACTGGCCGCCACAGCTACCTGCTGCTGGCCCAGCGCGCCGTGGCGGAAGCCATGCCCACCGTGCGGGTGATCGACACCCGGCGGCAGAAACTTCAGGACGGGATGAGTTCGGAACTGCTGGCCGCCATAGAGCAACGGCTACAAAAAAACGAGCAAAGCCTGGTCTTTCTCAACCGCCGCGGTTACGCCCCGGTGCTGGCCTGCGCTGCCTGTGGCTGGATTTCCCGCTGCCGCCGCTGCGCCGCCAATATGGTGGTGCATCTGGCGGACAAACGCCTGCGCTGCCACCACTGCGGCCTGGAAACCGGCATTCCCAAGGCCTGCCCCGATTGCGGCAATCTGGACATCCAGCCCTTCGGTCGCGGCACCCAGCGCCTGGAAGAGGCGCTGCAACTACTCTTCCCCGAAGCCCGGGTACTGCGCATCGACCGGGACTCGGCCAACAGCCCGAAGAAATGGCAGGACCTGCTGGCGCGGATTCACGGCGGCGAAGTAGATGTGCTGATCGGCACCCAGATGCTGGCCAAGGGCCACGACTTTCCCAAGCTCACCCTGGTGGGCGCTGTCGGTGCCGATGCGGCCCTGTTCGCCGCCGACTTCCGCGCGCCGGAACGGCTCTTCGCCCAGTTGATGCAGGTCGGCGGCCGTAGCGGCCGCGCCGATCTGCCGGGCGAGGTGCTGATTCAAACCGAATACCCGGATCATGAGTTGTACCGGGCACTAGCCGACCACGACTATCCCCGCTTCGCCAAATCGCAATTGGTGGAACGGGAAGAAGCAGGCTTCCCGCCCTTCGCCCACCAGGCTCTGCTGCGAGCCGAAGCGAAAACCGTGGAGCAATCCCTGGCCTTCCTCGCCGAAGCGCGCCAACTGGCCGAGCCCTTGGCACCCGCCAACGTCAGCCTTTACGATCCGGTGCCGATGCGCATGGTGCGTTTGATGAGTCTGGAACGGGCGCAACTACTGGCGGAATCCCCCAGTCGTCCTGCACTGCAAGCCTTTTTGACCCAGTGGAGTGAACAGCTCTACAGCCTCAAAGCGCCACGAGACCTGCGCTGGCACCTGGATATCGATCCGCTGGAACTGTGACGATAGCTACCGGGATTTGATGCCCGCCACCGCTACTGTCTTTAGAACTTCAAAGCCCCCGTCAGGGACGCCACTTCTTCGGCGGACTCTTCAAGAATACGACTCAGGGTTTCTTCCCCCACCACCATGTCGATGCTGGAGGTACTACCTGCGGCCGGTGCCACGTCGGCAAGCTGGTGCAGGGGCGACGGGATTTGCACCAGTTCTTCCGCCAGCAGCAGGGTATCGGCAAGGGTATTGGGTGGAATGCCGAGGAAACCGTCCCAATAGGCTTCGATGGCTTCCCGCACCTGCTCCGGCACTTCGAGTACTTTGAGTACGGCGCGGCCGACTTCTGCCTCGCCACCGTCGATCCATTCGCTGAAATCGCCATCCAGCAAACCGGGGAAATCCTTGGCCCGGGACAGCAGATAGAAACCGCCAACCTCATGGACGATGCCGGCAAACATGGCGGTTTCGGGATCGATGTGGGTGACCCGCTTGGCAATCACATGGGCCAGGGAGGCGACGTGGGCGGTGTGCTCCCACAACTGGGCCGCCAGATCCTGTTCGCTCCCCGTCGGCTGTCCTGCCAGTTGCCGGGTAACCAGAGCCGTTGCCAGGGAACGCACGGTACCAAAGCCGAGACGGGTTACCGAGGTTTTCACTTCCGTGATTTCACGACCGGCGGGGTTAAAGGCGATGGAGTTGGCAATGGCGACGACCCGCGCTGCGAGCAGCGGTTCGGCCTGGACCAGCTTGGCGGCGGTTTCAATATGGCAATCAGGATCGTCGAGGGCCTGCCGGACTTTCATGGCAACCCGGGCGCTGGTAGGAAAGGACAACTCGCCTTTCGCTACATCTGCGGCCATCAAGGTAAAGGCTTCACGCTTGTCCATAGTTCCTCATCGTGGCTCAGCCACTATCTCCAAAGACCCGCAAACCGTTTTCGGTAGTGGCCTTCAGGCCGACTTTTCTGCGGGAATACCGTCGGAATATACAGCAGGGGTCTGTTTGTCGATTCGCACGCCACCCCCATGATCTGCCTCATTGGCCTTTTGTCGAAGCCTGCCGTTCCAGCATTTTGGCGTACTTGGTAAAGCTGTTCTGGCAGCCGATGAGGATATGCACCAAACCTGGAGCACCATCGAGAAAGCCCCGGCGCAGCAGATAGAACTTGATGAAGCGGAACAGGGGCGACAGCAGCATCTTCGCCACTGATGCCCGCTTGCCTCGGGCCAGGGTCTCGTCCGCCGCCAGGGAGGTGTAGCGATTCTGCTTGGTCAGATAACTATCGAGGCTTTCGGCTGAGTCGTGCAGCAGGTCACCGGCCAGCACACCTATCTCACCATCGCAAAGCACTTTTTCATGGACGGCATCGTCGGACCAGCGGCCATGGCCGCGATGGAACAGGCGCAGGCTCCAGTCGGGATAGCCTTCGCCATGGCGCAAATAGCGGCCAAGGAAGCGGTTGCAGCGGGGAAAGCGATAGGCCGTTGCCATCGGCTTTTCCAAAGCGGCAACAATGGAGCTTTGCAAGGCCGGGCTAACCCGCTCGTCGGCATCAATGCAGAGCACCCAGTCGTTGCGGGCCTGTTCCACCGCAAACTGTTTTTGCGGGCCGAAGCCCAACCATGCAGATTCGATCACCCGGGCACCGTATCGTTGTGCCAGTTCCACCGTGCCATCCTGGCTACCGGAGTCCACCACAACGATGTCATTGCAAAAGGAAACGCTGCGCAGGCATTCTTCCAGGGCCGAGGCGGCATTCTTGGTGATTAATACAGCAGAGAGGGCGTAGGGGCCTGAGGTCATGGCTTGGCTATAATTTGGCTCTTTCCGATTCTACCGGACAGCATCTGCTCACCCGGTTATCCATGCGCATTCTCCTCGTCAAAACGTCTTCCCTCGGCGATGTCATTCACAACCTGCCCGTCGTCAGCGACTTGCAGCGCCAGTTCCCCGAGGCCCGGATTGACTGGGTGGTGGAAGAGAACTTCACCGACCTGCCCCATCTGCATCCGGCAGTCGGGCGCGTTACTCCTGTCGCGGTGCGGCGCTGGCGCAAGGCTTTGCTCAGCCGCGATACCTGGCAGGAAATGTCCGCCTTTCGCCACACCCTGCAAGCGGTAGATTACGACGTTGTCGTGGATACCCAGGGCCTGGTCAAGAGCGCCCTGATCACCCGCACGGCCCGCCTGTCCTTACATGGCCTGCGTTATGGCCACAGTAAAGACTCCGCCCGGGAACCCCTGGCAGCAAGCTTTTACGACAAGAGCTTCCCCATTGATCGCAGTCACCATGCGGTGGAACGCAACCGGGAACTGGTCGCGGCGGCCCTGGGCTATAGCGATACCCTGCCAAACCTGCCTTTGGACTACGGCATCCAGGCCGATGGCTTGCAGGAAAACTGGTTGCCTCAAGGTGGCTACGGCGTGCTGCTGACTGCCACATCCCGGGACGACAAACTCTGGCCCGAGGCCCACTGGGTCAGCCTGGGCAAAGCCCTTCATGCCCAAGGATTGCCCTGCGTACTGCCGGCAGGTAATCCCCTCGAACGGGAGCGAGCCGCCCGGCTTGCCGCTCAAATTCCCTCAGCGGTATGTGCACCGTCCCTCGGCTTGAAGGACTTGGCCCGGCTGTTTGCCGGCGCGAGCAAAGTCATTGGCCTCGACACGGGCCTCACCCATCTTGCCGCTGCCCTGCACCGCCCCACCGTGGCCCTGTTCACCGGCTCCAACCCCGGCCTCACCGGGGTTCATGCCGGCGACCTTGCCGTCAATCTGGGCGGCATCGGCCAAGTGCCTGCCGTGGACAAGGTGCTGCAAACCTTGTCCGCTCTTCCATCTCTTTCGTCCCGTCCCTGATGCCCCGTCTGCTCTACACCCTGCTGCTCTGGCTGCTGTTGCCCTGGGCGCTGCTGCACCTGCTCTGGCGTTCGCGTCTGCAACCGGAATACCGCCACCATTGGGGCGAACGTTTCGGTTTTTATCCGGCCCGCAAGAACACTCAGCCCATCATCTGGATCCACGCCGTTTCCGTCGGCGAAACCCGGGCCGCCCAACCCCTGGTGACTGCCCTGCAAGGGCGCTATCCCGACCACCACATCCTGCTCACCCATATGACGCCCACCGGGCGGGAAACGAGCACGACCCTGTTCGGTGACAAGGTGGAGCGGGTCTATCTGGCCTACGACTATCCCAATGCCGTGCACCGCTTCCTGCACCACTGGCAGCCTGTCTTCGGCATCATCATGGAAACGGAGTTATGGCCCAATCTTGTTGCTGCCTGCGCCCAGCGCCACATTCCATTGATGCTGGCCAATGCCCGTCTGTCCCAACGCTCGGCCAAACGTTATGACCGCCTGGCCGCCCTGACCCGGGTTGCCCTCAGCCAACTGGCTGGTGTCGCCGCCCAGGCCCCGGGTGACGCTCAACGATTGACTCAACTTGGCGCCAAACAGGTGGCGGTGTTGGGCAACATCAAATTCGATATTGATCCCCCCCCCGCCCAACTGGCTATTGGCGAAGTCTTCCGCCAGCGCATTGGCGACCGCCCGGTCTTCCTTTGTGCCAGTACCCGGGAAGGGGAAGAAAGTCTGATTCTTGCGGCCTGGAAAGCCGCCCCCCGGGGCAATGCCCTGCTGCTCATCGTCCCCCGCCATCCCCAACGCTTTGCCGAAGTGGCGGCGCTGGCCGTTGAACAGGGCTACGTCACGCAACGTCGTTCCGACGAGCAGCCGGTTTCGGCCACGACGGAAGTCTGGATCGGTGACAGTCTTGGGGAAATGTTCGGCTACTACTCGGCGTGCGATGTGGCTTTTGTCGGTGGCAGCCTGCTGGACTTTGGCAGCCAGAACCTGATCGAACCTTGTGCTGTGGGCAAACCGGTGCTGATCGGGCCGTCCACCTACAACTTTGCCGAAGCAGCCAGCAACGCCCTGGCGGCCAAAGCGGTAGTTCAGATTGATAGTGCGGAAGCTCTGGTGACCACAGCCTTGGGGCTGCTGGACAACCCGTCAGTGCGGGAAGCCATGGGCATTGCCGGCCTGGCCTTTACCGGCAAGCACAGGGGCGCAACGGAGCGCACCCTGGCCTGGATAGAAAAGACGCTCAGTCCAGCAGCGCGTTGATTGCTTCGACGTCGGTTTCGCTCAGGGTGCCGGCGGCGCCTTTGAGCTTGAGCAGTGCCGCCAGGGTATCGAGCCGGGCCTTCTTCAGTTTCTGCCGGGTGTCGTAGTACTGGCTCTGGGCATTCAGCACTTCGATATTGGTGCGGACCCCCACTTCGAACCCAAGCTTGTTGGACTCCAAAGCCGACTGGGATGAAATCAAGGCAGCTTCCAAAGCCTTGACCTGGGCCAGACCAGCACTGACGCCAAGATAGGATTGGCGGGCAAGCAAGGCGGCGCTGCGGCGGGCGTAATCCAGATCGGCGTTGGCCTTTTCCTTCAGGGCGATGGCCTGATCCACGGCGGAGCTCACAGCAAAGCCGGCAAAAATCGGGATGGTCAATTGCACACCGACCACGGTGGACGTGGTGTCAGCTCCCGTCGGGGTTGTGATGCCACCGTCCTGGGAGGCCTTGCCGCGACTTGCAACCAGGTCGAGACTTGGCAGGTGACCGGCCCGCTGCTTGGACACTTCCTGCTCGGCGACAGCGTACTGGGCCTGGGCAGCGATCACGCCGAAATAACCCTGTTCGGCACTTTCCACCCACTTCTCACCGTTATCCGGCTCAGGCCGTAACAGCGCGACACCATTCCGCAGGTCCTTCAGTTGTTCGTAGGGCTTGCCCGCCACCAGCCGCAGTTGCTGGCGTTTCACTTCCAGATCGTTTTCGGCAACGATGTCCTGGGCCGTGGCCAGATCGAAACGGGCCTGGGCGTCGTGGACTTCGACCACGGTCTTGGTGCCCACTTCAAAAGCCTTCTTGGCTTCTTCCAGTTGCTCGGCAATCGCCGCACGATTGGCCTGGGATGCGGACAGGGCTTCCCGCGCCTGCAGCACATCGAAGTAGGACTGGGCAACGCGAACAATCAGCTCTTGCTTGGACAGGCCGAACTGGGCTTCACTGACTGCGACCTTGGCTTCGGCCTGGTTGTAGTTGGCCCAGCGGTCCCAGCGGAACAAAGGCTGAGTCAGACTCACGGTCCAGCCGCTGCTGCGGTAGTTCATGCTGCGCGTCGAACTCCCTTTGGGGACATAGTCGATATCATTTTTCTGACTGTTGCCCGTCAGGTTGATATTGGGCAGCAGGCCTGCCCGGCCCTGGGGCAGGGCTTCCCGTCCGGCATCGGCAGCCGCTTTGGCTGAGGCGTATTGGGCGTCGTAGCCCAGGGCATCACGATAAACAGAGAGCAGATCCGCCCCCTGGGCGCTGCCCAGGAGCAGACCAAAACCGAAGAGGCCCACAGCAGGGCTGAGGGCGCGAGACAAAAAAGTGGACTTCATCGGTGATGCTTCCTTTGTTTAATAGCGAGCCATGGTGGTGTCGACCTGCAAGGCCCAGGCATCGACACCGCCGTTCAGGTTGTGCAGCCGGGAGAAACCCTGCTGTTCGAGAAACATGGCCACCTGAAAACTGCGACCGCCGTGATGACAGATCACCACAATGTCCTCATCCCGCTTGAGTTCGGCGACCCGGGCAGGAATGGTGCTCATGGGCATCAACTGGGCGCCATCGATATGGCACTTTTCAAACTCCCAGCTTTCCCGCACATCGAGCAAATAAGGCTTCGCCTTGCTTTCGTCGGCAAGCCAGGCTTTCAGTGTGGAAGGGGTGATCTGTTCCATGACGTCGCTTTCAGAAGCTAAAGGCTGCCCGGGCATTACCGCTGCGCAGCAGCGCGGCACCGGCTTCCAGAATCTTTTTGGTCTTGTACTCGGTCTCGCTGACCCGGGTGACCACTTCCATGGTCTGGACCGGAGCGTCGCCGACGATGGCGAACAGGGTGCCGTGCACGTTAAGTTGTTCCAGCAGCGCGGCGGGGATTTCCAGCACAGCACCGGACACCATGATGGCGTCGAAAGGAGCGTGTGCCGCCAGACCTTTGAGGCCATCGCCAACTTCCACCGCCACATTGCCGACACCGGCTTTTTGCAGATTAGCCTTGGCGGTTTCCGCTAGGGCGGGTTCGATCTCGACGGACCAGACTTGCTCGGCGTGTTCGGCCAGCAGGGCAGCCATGTAGCCGGAGCCGGTACCGACTTCCAGCACCTTGGCGTGCTTTTTCAATTGCAGGGCCTTGAGGGCTTGAGCCTCCACCACCGGGTGCAGCATTTCAGCGCCATGGCCCAGGGGGATAGCGGTATCAGCATAGGCCAGGGTACGGTAGGCGGCCGGCACGAATAGTTCCCGATGAACAGCGGACAACTGTTCACGGATCTCTTGATCGAACACGGCCCAGGGACGGACCTGCTGTTCGACCATGTTGTAACGGGCTTGATCAAAGTTGATGGCAGTACTCATGGCGACCTCTAAATATCAGATTATTCTAATATGCCTTGAGCGCCCTGTTGCCAGGATGTTTTCAAGGCGGCGACAAAGTCGATCATTTTAGCCCTGAGCCACCGCGGCATCGGTAATTACCCCATCCTCCTTGCGGACCTTGAACCAGGCCGCATACAGGGCCGGCAGGAACAGGCAGGTGAGGGCCGTGGCGACGATCAGGCCGCCCATGATGGCAATCGCCATGGGGCCCCAAAATACCTGCCGGGTCAGGGGAATCATGGCCAGGATGGCAGCAGCTGCCGTCAGCACGATGGGGCGGAAACGGCGCACGGTAGAACTGACAATGGCTTCCCATCGACTGATGCCGGCCACTTCATCCTGCTCGATCTGGTCCATCAGGATCACCGAGTTACGCATGATCATGCCCATCAAGGCGATCACCCCCAAATTGGCGACGAAACCGAAGGGAGCCTGGAACACCAGCAGCCCCAGCAAGACACCAATCAATCCCAGAGGGGCTGTCAGCACCACCATGACGGTGCGGCTGATGCTCTGCAACTGCATCATGAGCAGGGTCACCACCACGAACAGGGCCATGGGCAGAACGGCAACGATGGAGTCGGAGCCCTTGGCCGACTCTTCGATTGCGCCACCGGTTTCGATGCTGTAGCCACTAGGCAGCTTTGCCCGCAGTACATCCATCTTCGGTTCCAGGGCCACGGAAATGGTGGGGGCCTGCACCTTCTGGTCCGTCAGGTCGCCCCGTACCGTGATGGTGGGTAACCGGTTACGGCGCCAGATCACGCCGTCTTCCAGCACGGGGATCAGCTTCGCCACCTGAGCCAGGGGCACATGGCGACCATCACTGGCAGCAATGTCCAGATCCGGCAGACGTTCCATGGTGGCAGCGTTATCGGCCTGACTGCGACCGGCACGCCAGACCACGTCGATCAAGCGGTCGCCTTCACGATATTGGGTCATGGCCGCGCCGTTGAGCCAGGCCCGCAACGTGAGGGAAATATCCTGGCTATTCACGCCGAGAATCTTGGCCCGCTCCTGGTCCACTTCGATGCGAACGCTCTTGATCTTCTCGTTCCAGTCCAGATGCACATCCCGCAGTCCGGCATTGGTCCGCATGGCGGTCGCCACCTCTTGCGCAATGCCGCGCACAACTTCTGCATCGGGGCCAGAGGCCCGGAACTGCACTGGATAACCAACCGGAGGACCATTTTCGAGACGGCCAGTGCGAACCCGCAGATGGCTCCAGCCCGGGTCATCCCCTTCAAACAGGGCGTCCAGTTTTTTCTTGAGGACTTCCCGCTCTTCCAGGCCCTTGGTCACCACCACAATCTGGGCGAAGTTGTCGCTGAAGAGTTGCTGATCAAGCGGCAAATAGAAGCGGGGGGAGCCGTTGCCCACGTAGGTGTAGTAGTTCTCCACGGTGGGCTCCTTGGCCAACAGGGCTTCCACCCTTGCGGCTTCGGAACCGCTGGCCTTGAGGGATGCGGTTTGCGGCAGCCAGATGTCCACCAGCAATTCGGGACGACTGGAGGCGGGGAAGAACTGCTTTTGCACCGCAACGCCAAACAGGAAGATGGTCAGCACAAAGGCTGCCGCCGTCGCCCCGATCACACGCCAGCGATGGACCAGACACCATTCCACAACGCTACGGAAGCGACGGTAGAAGGGAGTGTCGTAGATATCTTCACCATGCTTCTGGGCCTTGGCCACCAGGGCCACCGGATCAAGAATTTTGTAGCCCAGCCAGGGAGTGAACACCACGGCCACAACCCAGGAGGTCAGCAGGGCGATGGTCACCACAGCAAAGATGGAGAAGGTGTATTCCCCGGCGGCGGACTTGGCAAAGGCGATGGGCAGGAAGCCTGCGGCAGTGATTAGGGTGCCCGTCAACATGGGGAAGGCGGTGGAGGTGAAAGCGTAGGTGGCGGCGCTGAAGCGGTCCCAACCCTGCTCCATTTTCACCACCATCATTTCCACGGCGATGATGGCATCGTCCACCAGCAACCCCAGAGCAATAACCAGTGCGCCCAGGGAGATCCGCTGCAGGTCGATGTTGAACACGCCCATCAGCAAAAACGTCAAAGCCAGCACGATGGGAATCGACAAGGCCACTACGGCGCCGGTCCGTACCCCAAGGCTGAGGAAGGAAACCGCCAGCACGATCACCACGGCTTCTGCCAAGGAATGCACAAACAACTCGATGGATGAGCGCACCACTTCCGGTTGGTCCGCCACCACATGCACATCCACACCCACCGGCAATGCTGCCTGCAACTGCTTCATGCGCTTGCTGACGGTTTCCCCCAGGTCCGGCACATTGCCGCCCTTGGCGATCACCACGCCAAAGGCAATGGCCGGCTTGCCGTCAATGCGCATCTGGGGTGCCGGCGGGTCCACCAGACCCCGGCTGATCTGGGCAATGTCACCCAGCTTGATGGTTTTGCCGTTCGCCAGCAGCGCCGTATTTTTGACAGCCTCCACCGTATCGAAACGCCCGGTCACCCGAAGCTGAATCCGGTCGCTGGCTGTTTCGACAAAGGCCGATGCGACGATGGCATTCTGCTGATCCAGAGCATCGCTGATCTGCTTGGGCGTCAGGCCTAGTGCCGCCATTCGGGCCGGTGCAATATCGACATTGATCCGCTCTTCCTGCACGCCGATCATTTCGATCTTTTTCACGTCCTTCAGGGTGCGCAGTTCCCGCGCCATGCTGTCCGCGTAGCTACGCAATTCTGGCAAGCCAATGCCGTCGCCGGTAAGGCCGTAGATCAGGATGTCCACATCGCCAAATTCGTCATTGGGGAACGGCCCCTGGACGCCAGCAGGCAATGTTGCGCGAATGTCGTTCAGTTGCTTGCGCACCTGATACCAGGCCTCCGGCACTTCCTTGGGCGGGGTGTAATCCTTCAGCGCGATGAAGACCAGGGACTCGCCGGGACGGGAGGCGGAACGCACCACGTCGGCCCAGGGTGTGTCCTGCAGTTTCTTTTCTATCCGTTCCGTGAGCTGGCTTTCCACTTCCTTCACCGTGGCCCCCGGCCAGATGGTGCGCACCACCATCACCTTGAAGGTAAAGGGAGGGTCTTCACTGCGTCCCAGCTTGAAAAAGGACAGCACGCCGCCCAGCAGCAGAACCACCATCAGGTAAATCACCATCTGGCTGTGCTCAAGGGCCCAGGCGGAAAGATTGAGTTTTTTCATGAAAAGCGACCTTCAGTGAGCAGCGGCAGCGCTGATGACTCTCACCTTTTCACCGGTGTGAAGCTTGTGCACGCCAGCAGCAACCAGTTGTTCACCACCCTCAAGACCAGCGCTGACTATGGCCTCTTGCTCACCATAACGGCTGACCGTCACAGGTCGCAGGGTAATAATTCCTTCCTTGTCGATGACCCAGACGGCAGGCTTATCGCCTTGCTGGAACACGGCAGACAGGGGAACGCTCGCCGCTTTGCTACCGTCTTTGGCATCACTGTTGATACCGGGAAATTTCACCGTGGCGCTGAGCCCCAGGGGCAGGGCGGCCTCGCTGGCCGTCAGGGCAATCCGGGCCGGATAGGTGCGCGTTGCCGGATCAGCGGCAGGAGCGAGTTCACGCAGTTTGCCCTTGATCACCTTGTTGCCATCGGTCCACAACGTGACTTCTGCCTCCATGCCGACCTTCAATCCGCTCAGGCCGTCTTCCGGGATGTTCACTGAAATTTCCCGCTCGCCCTGGTGGGCAAGCCGCATCACGCCTTGACCGGCAGAAACCACCTGGCCTGCTTCCGCCAGTACTGCAGCAATCGCGCCATCCTTATCCGCCACCAAGGTGGTGTAGGCGGATTGATTGCGCGCCAGGGCGGCCTGGGCTGCGGCTGCTTTGTAGGTAGTTTCCTTGCTGTCCAGGGCGGACTGGCTGATGAAATTCTTTTCCTTCAAGTCGCGATAGCGTTTCGCCTCGGCCTCGGCCAGGCTG
Organism: Rhodocyclaceae bacterium; assembly: GCA_036504515.1. Taxonomy (GTDB): domain Bacteria; phylum Pseudomonadota; class Gammaproteobacteria; order Burkholderiales; family Rhodocyclaceae; genus AWTP1-18. The sequence goes on along the minus strand of DASXVA010000001.1, from coordinate 933,565 downwards.
CGCTGGGCTTCGGCCTGAATCGATTGCAAAGCCGCATCGGCACCATCGATACGGGCCAGGGCTTGACCGGCTTTGACGACGGCACCGGCATCCACCAGACGCTCGATGATCTTGCCTCCCACCCGGAAACCCAGCAAGCTTTCATGCCTTGCCCGAACTTCTCCGCTATAGGTGCGAACGGCATTACCCACACCTTGGGCAACGGTGATGGTCTTGACCAGACGAGGTAGCGGCTCAGGCACTTTGGATTCGGAGCAGGCTGCCAGCACGAGGAGGGCGGGAATGGTTAGCCACGTTTTCATGGTTGGGTCCGTAGGAATGATTACTTAGTGTTGGCTTGTTGCTCTTGGCCGCTGCTCAGGCCATTGAGGGTCAGGTCTATCGTGGTTTCCAGATAGCGCACCGGATCTATGCCGGCACCGCAAACCGCGAAGGAATTCGTCCAGATGGCCAGCATCAGCAGAGGCGCAAAAATCACGTGAAAAGCCGTTTCAATATCGATCGGCCGAAACTCGCCGCGCTCAACACCGGACTCCAGTACTTGGCGAATGATGCGTTGCGCCCGGGCAATCACCGTGCCGTGGTAATACGCCGCCACGTCAGGAAAGTTGCCAGCCTCGCTGATGATGAGCTTGCAGATGCCGCCCAATTCGGTGGAGCCAACCCGTTCCCACCAACTGAACAACATCTTGCGCAGCAGATCAGCCATGGTGCCCTGATGCTCGGCCAACATCCGTTCAGCCTCGTCGATCACTGGCACGATGCTGTTTTCCACCACGGCCTTGAACAGGGCTTCCTTGTTGTCGTAATAGAGATACAGGGTGCCTTTGGTGACACCCGCCCGGGCGGCCACATCGTCAAGTCGGGTCGCGCTATAGCCCCGTTCTACGAACAAGGCCAAGGCCGCCGCCAGCAATTCGCCGGGTCTGGCCTCTTTGCGTCGCTGGCGGGACCGGGCAACGCCCTCCATTCCGACCTGGACGGGACAGCGCAGGGACTTGAGCTTGGAAATAAGGGGATTGGTCATGGCGGCGGATAATAACTAACCGGTTAGTCAGTAGTCAATGAAATAAATCGAGGGGCGCAACGTCCACCCCTCGATTGTTCCAACGCTATCAGTCCCCGGCGCCCTTGCTTTCTGGCTCCGCTGGCTTGCTCTTGCAGCCCCAGCGATGCCAGCCGCTATGGAGCCGTTCCCGCTCCTCCGGCGTCAGGTGTTCCAGATGATGGCGATGCAGGCGGCCATGAAACCCACCGTGACCGCGGAAGCCACCGAAAAGGATTTTGCACAGGGCCAGCAGCCCGATGGCCTGCAGATAATCCACTTCGCGACCACTCACAAACAGGGCCGGCACCAGCCAGTTCCACAACACCATCACCAGCCAGCCCAGGGCGGCAACCCCGACCACGGCCATCAGGCCGATCTTTACGCATTTACTTTTACAGCTCATAGCACTTCTCCTTGAAGATTGAATTCGCCGTAGATAGACTGCAGCCGCGAGCGCAGGTGCAGCACGGCCAACCGCTTGCGGCCAAGCAGGGTGTTGATGCTGACGCCGCTTTCTTCGGCCAGGGTTTTGAAGCTGCACCCTTCCAGTTCGTGGGCAATAAAGACATCGCGCTGGGTGGGTGGCAATTCTTCCAGCGCCAATTGGAGTGCCTCAAGCAGCAGGGAGCGTGCATAGGCCGCCTCCGGCCCGGCCTGAGCCGAGGGCAATAGTTCGTCCAGCCAGGGGCCGTCTTCCCCGGCATCGGGCAAGGGTTCTTCCCGTTTTTTGCGGAAGCGGTCAACGATGCGATTGCGGGCCACGCGGAACAGCCACGCCCCCACCTGCTCGATGGGTTCCGGCAAGCGATAGGCCGTGATGAACTCGAAGAACACATCCTGCAGGATGTCCTCTGCCTCCCCCGCATCGGCAACCCGCTGGCGGATGAAGTTGCCGAGCCGCCCCCGTTCCCGGGAGATGGTCTCAGTGAGGTGTTTGTCCTGTTCGGCCATCAGCGCCTCGGGGCTCAAAATCGTATCCATGCAATGAAGACGATTCAGGAGGAAGAATATTGTCCCCGCCGAAAATTAAGTAGGGATGCAAGGATTCATCCCCTTCGGAAAGGGAAAAATTGAACGCCTGCTACACAGGCGCCCTTATTCCCGTGAGCCACCCCACAGTGAAAACACCGACCTGAGTCGGTGTTTGTGGTGACTCAATACCCTTGCTGGGTTAGCGCGTTTCCTTCACCAGGCGGCCATTGGCGGGCTGTATCGGGCGGGCGTTGTTCTTGTAGAGACGGGAGAAGACAGCAATCTGTTCCGGCGTAACGATAACCGGCTGCTTGAACACCATCCATAGCACCCCCTCGGAACAAGGCGGCGTGGTCAGGGAGCCCATGTAGGTGTAATAGCTGCGATCCGTCGGCAGCAGGCGGAAGACATCCAGTGCGGCACTTGGATTGGTACTGGAATGGGCTTCCAGGGGAAGATTGTTCCAAATGGTCTGGACCACGGGCTGTTCGGTTTCGCCCCGCTCCAGCAGGATGGCCACCACGGCCAGGTGACCTTCGTCATCCTTGTGCACCAGATGCACCACCATGTCGAACCGCTTGCCACTGACCTTTTCTTCCGAAGGACGATGGAAGTGCAACTGCTTCAGCTCATAGGTGCGACCCATGATGCGAATGGAGTTGCCCTCATTCACATTGACCTGGATGGTGTGGCCGTTGTCTTCGATGTTGACGCGCTGGGGACGATAGTCGAAGCGGATGGCTTCCTGGTCGACCTTGATTCCTTCACCAATATCAATCGGTGATTGACGTTGACCAGTGGCACAGAGGGAATTCTTGCTGTCGATCTTGGCCCAGTTGGCAGGGCCACCTTCGCCTTCATAGCTCCAGTGGATGTCCTCGTGCTTGACCACGGCCTTTTTCCGGGCGATCCGGCGCGGGCCCGCCGTCGCCAGGGCCAGTTCCCGGGTACGCTTGTCAAGACCGTAGAAGGAGGCATCCACCGATGCTGCGCTGGGCGCTGCGTAGGACTTTTCTACCGGTTTCTCGACGGGCTTTTCGACAACTTTTTCAGGAGCTTTCTTTTCTGGGGCTTTCTCTACCGGTGGTTTGGCCGCCGTTGCTGCGGCTTCACCCGGCTTGGTATCCGTCGGTTTTTCGACCTGAGAAGGATCAATCCGGGGCATTTCAATCATGCGCTTGGGCGCTTCGGTCTTACCGCTATCCGCCGGCTTATCCGCCACAGAAGCCACCGTCACGGGCTTGGCTTTGGGATCCTTGCCGTTGGTGACCATTTCCGCATGCATTACGGAAAAACGGTTTTCGCCGCTGGCTTTGCCATCCTTGCCCTTGGCTGCAGCAACGGGACTGGGGCGGCTCCGACAAACTTCCTTCAACAGGGCGCCATCGACGCCGCGCCCAACTGTTTGATCCTTGGCGCCGTAAATGGGCTCCGCCTTGAGTACGGTGTCGCCGTTCAGGTAAAGCCGTTTGACAGCAGCGTAACGGCTATTGGTGCAGTCATAGCTGTTGAGTACTTCCACAACGTTATAGGTCGTCCCGCTTTCTTCGTCGGCCACCGGCTTGCTCAGGGAAAGGCGCGACCAGGCTTGTACCCGACCGGCTTCCGTTGGCGTGACCCGGGTCAAATCCACTTCCACCTTGTCTCCCTGACCTGAAGACAGTTTTTGCCATTGAGAGGCCAAGGCTGGCGTAGAAGAAACGAAAACAGCAGCCAAGGCTGCAATCATGGCAGTCGGTTGAAAGCGCATTTGGGGACTCCCCTACTTTTTTGTCGTCGACGGGTCAACGGCAGGGAATCCGTAGACTTTAGGCCTGAGTCACAATCGCTTTTTCCTTGTCCCTGGTACTGGTGCGGTTGCATTGACTGCCGGCTTCCGGTAGTTTCAGCCGACTCGAGTCAACGCAACCCGGCTCCTTTGGAGCAAGCCCATGAACGCAAACGATAAATTTCTGGCCAATACGGCCCATGTGGATGAGGCGGCTATTCAGCCCCTGCCCAATTCCCGCAAAATCTACGTGGAAGGCTCTCGCCCGGACATTCAAGTCCCGATGCGCGAAATCAGCCAGTCCGACACCCCGGCAGCCCATGGCGCCGAAAAGAATCCGCCCATCTACGTCTATGACTGTTCCGGCCCCTATTCGGACCCGGCGGCCAAGATCGACATCCGCTCCGGCCTGCCTGCCCTGCGTCAGTCCTGGATTGATGACCGCAACGACACCGAGCTGCTGTCGGGCCTGACCTCGACCTTCGGCCTGGAACGAGCCGCCGACCCGGAAACCACTTCCCTGCGCTTCCCCGGCCTACATCGCCAGCCCCGCCGGGCAAAGGCAGGGGCCAATGTGAGCCAAATGCACTACGCCCGCAAAGGCATCGTCACGCCCGAGATGGAATACGTGGCCATCCGCGAGAACATGAACCGTCGCGCCTACATCGAGAGCCTGCGCAATTCCGGCCCCACCGGCGAAAAAATGGCCAAGCTGCTGGGTCGCCAGCACGCCGGCCATAACTACGGCGCCGTGGCCCTGACCGAAATCACCCCCGAATTCGTCCGGGACGAAATCGCCCGGGGTCGCGCCATCATCCCCAACAACATCAACCACCCCGAGTGCGAGCCGATGATCATCGGCCGCAATTTTCTGGTGAAGATCAACGCCAATATCGGCAACTCGGCCATCAGCTCCTCCATCAGCGAGGAAGTGGACAAGATGACCTGGTCCATCCGCTGGGGCGGCGACACAGTGATGGATTTGTCCACCGGCAAGCACATCCACGAAACCCGGGAATGGATCATCCGTAACTCGCCAGTGCCGATCGGCACCGTGCCGATCTATCAGGCCCTGGAAAAGGTGAACGGCAAGGCCGAAGACCTGACCTGGGAAATGTTCCGCGACACCCTGATCGAACAAGCCGAGCAAGGCGTGGATTACTTCACCATCCACGCCGGCGTACTGCTGCGCTACATCCCCATGACGGCGGAACGCATGACCGGCATCGTCAGCCGCGGCGGCTCCATCCTCGCCAAGTGGTGCCTGGCTCACCACAAAGAGAACTTCCTCTATACCCACTTCGAGGAAATCTGCGAAATCATGAAGGCCTACGACGTGGCCTTCAGCCTCGGCGACGGCCTGCGTCCCGGCTCCATCTATGACGCCAACGACGAAGCGCAACTGGGCGAACTCAAGACCCTGGGCGAACTGACCCAGATCGCCTGGAAGCACGACGTGCAGGTGATGATCGAAGGCCCCGGCCATGTGCCCATGCACCTGATCAAGGAGAACATGGACAAGGAGCTGGAGTGGTGCGACGAAGCCCCCTTCTACACCCTGGGGCCCCTGACTACCGACATCGCCCCCGGCTACGACCACATCACCAGTGCCATCGGCGCCGCGCAAATCGGCTGGTACGGCACCGCCATGCTCTGCTACGTGACGCCCAAGGAACACCTGGGGCTGCCCAACAAGCAGGACGTGAAGGAAGGCATCATCACCTACAAGCTGGCCGCCCACGCTGCCGACTTGGCCAAGGGCCACCCCGGCGCCCAGATCCGCGACAACGCCCTGTCCAAGGCGCGCTTCGAGTTCCGTTGGGAAGACCAGTTCAATCTGGGTCTGGATCCGGACAAGGCCAAGGAATTCCACGACGAAACCCTGCCCCAGCACGGTGCCAAGATCGCCCACTTCTGCTCCATGTGCGGTCCCCACTTCTGTTCCATGAAGATCACCCAGGACGTGCGCGACTTCGCCGCCGCCCAGGGCGTGAGCGAACAGGAAGCCTTGCAGAAAGGCATGGACGTGAAGTCGGTGGAGTTCGTCAAGACCGGCGCCGAGGTCTATCGACAGGTCTGAACAATCTTGTCCTGACGCCCCTCAAGAGCCCGGTAAAATCCGGGCTCTTTTCTTTGCGGAGCCTCCCATGCGCCTCGGTACCCCCCTCTCCTCTTCCGCCATCCGCGTCATGCTGCTGGGTAGCGGCGAACTGGGCAAGGAAGTGGTCATCTCCCTGCAACGCCTGGGTTGCGAGGTCATTGCCGTGGATCGCTACGCCGACGCCCCGGCCATGCAGGTGGCCCACCGCAGCCACGTGATCGCCATGACCGACGGCGCTGCCCTGCGCAAGCTGGTGGAACTGGAAAAGCCCCATCTGGTGGTGCCCGAGATCGAGGCCATCGCCACCGACGAGTTAGTGAAGATGGAAGCCGAAGGTCTGGCAGAGTTCATCCCCACCGCCCGGGCCGCTCAACTGACCATGAACCGGGAAGGCATCCGCCGCCTGGCCGCCGAGACCCTGGGCCTGCCCACCTCCCCCTACAAGTTCGCCGACTCCCTGGCAGAACTGCAAGCCGCCATCGACGGTGGCATCGGTTATCCCTGTGTGGTGAAGCCGGTCATGTCCTCCTCCGGCAAGGGCCAGTCCCTGATCCGCAGCGCCGCCGATGTGCAGAAGGCGTGGGATTATTCCCAAGCCGGTGGCCGCGTTGGTGCCGGCCGCATCATCGTGGAAGGCTTCATCGACTTCGACTATGAAATCACCCAACTCACGGTGCGCGCCATCGGCGCCAGCGGCGAAGTGGAAACCTTCTTCTGCGACCCCATCGGCCACGTACAGGTGGACGGCGACTACGTGGAATCCTGGCAGCCCATGGCCATGAGCCCCGTCGCTCTGCAAAAGAGCCGCGACATCGCCAAGGCCGTCACCGGCGACCTGGGCGGCCGCGGCCTGTTCGGTGTGGAGCTGTTCATCAAGGGCGACCAAGTCTGGTTCTCCGAAGTCAGCCCCCGCCCCCACGACACGGGTCTCGTCACCCTGGCGACGCAACGCCAATCCGAATTCGAGCTTCATGCCAAGGCCATCCTCGGCTTGCCGGTGGACACCAGCCTGCGCCGCGCCGGCGCCTCTGCCGTGATCTACGGCGGCATGGAAGACAAGGGCATCGCCTTCGATGGTGTGGCCGAAGCCCTGCAAGTACCCGAGTCCGACCTGCGCCTGTTCGGCAAGCCCGAAAGCTTCAAGAAACGCCGCATGGGCGTGGCTGTGGCCAATGCGGACAGCACCGACGAGGCCCGCACCCGGGCCAAGCTGGCAGCGTCCAAGGTCAAGCCAGTCAAGGCGAATTGAGGGCCTGAGCAGAATGTCCGACTTCGCCACGCGACTGATCGCGTGGCATAAGGATTCCGGTCGTCACGACCTGCCCTGGCAGAACACCCAAGCCCCTTACCGGGTCTGGCTGTCGGAGATCATGTTGCAGCAGACCCAAGTGGCGACGGTGATTCCCTACTATCACCGCTTCCTGCAGCGCTTCCCGACCCTGACCGATCTGGCCGCAGCAACCGTGGAAGAAGTCATGCCCCTTTGGGCCGGCCTCGGCTACTACGCCCGGGCGCGCAATCTGCACGCCTGCGCCAAGGCTGTGGTGGCGCAGCATGGCGGCAGCTTCCCACGGGATCCTGAAATCATTACCGAACTGCCGGGCATAGGCCGCTCCACCGCCAACGCCATTGCAGCGTTTTGTTTTGGGGCCAAGACGCCCATTCTCGATGGCAATGTGAAACGGGTATTGGCCCGCTGCTACGGCATTGAAGGTTTCCCCGGCACGCCGGCGGTGGAAAAGGAAATGTGGGCCCTGGCCGAAAGCCTGCTGCCCACCAAACAAGTGGGGACCTACATTCAGGCCCAAATGGACCTGGGCGCAACCATCTGCGTGCGCAGCAAGCCCCGCTGCACCGCTTGTCCTTTGGCTGAAATCTGCGTCGCCCGCCGCGACGACCGGCAGGCGGAATTGCCGGTGCGCAAGACGAAAAAAGCCGTGCCGGAACGCAGTTCCCGTTTTCTGGTTTTGGTGGATGGTCAAGGCAAGGTCTTGCTGGAACAACGCCCGCCCAGCGGCATTTGGGGCGGCCTGCTTTCCCTGCCGGAACTGGCGGAAAACGAAGACGCCACGACCAAGGCCCTGCAGCTTTACAGCACGGCGATTGACCAGTGGCAGCAGCTACCGGCCCTCAACCACACCTTCACCCACTTCAAGTTGGAGCTGGTGCCCTTGTTGGGCAAGATTGAGCGGTTCCCCCAGCAAGTACGGGAAGCGGGTCTTCAGCTTTGGTCGATTCACGATCTGGAAGCCGCCGCCTTGCCAGCGCCGATCCGGCGGGTGTTGCTGGAAGCCGCCTCAAGGCTTTAGCCAAGTAAAGCGGGTGACCATACGCTATACGTATAGCAAGAGCGCGCACCGCAAAACTGTAATTTTCAGGATTTCCCGCTCAACCATGCGGCAAACTCAAGAAATCCTGGCAAAAACAGGAAACCTCGCTTTATACGTTAAACGTATGACCAAACCACAGTGCCAGGTTTTTGCCAGACTCCGCCCAAACAGGGCTCAGGGTTTTTAGCCCTTCCGCCTTCCCTCAGGTTTCCAGCAATCCCCGCTGGGCGCAGAAACGGAAGATTTCTTCCAGCCGTTCGTGGTGGCTTTCCAGCTCCAGCAAATCCTGCTTGATGTCTTCGGCCAGGGGCAATAGCTCGCAAAACCGCCAGGCAACCCAGGCGGCATCATGGAGGCGCGGCGTCAGGGGTGCGGCGTTGCTCTGGCTGGCAAATTCATCCAGCACGCGCTTCAGCAAAGGCAGCAGGCGGCTGTGTTCCCCAGCCAGCGCGGCGGGGCTTTCTTCCGGCAGGATATCCACCACGGCCTTCAACAAGCCCTTGGGGCTGGCCCAGCGCTCGCGAATCTGGAAGCGCTCGCCGCCCTGGGTGGTGACTTGCAACAGGCCCAATTGCGGCATGTCCCAATCGATGATGCGGGCCAGGGTGCCCACTTCGTGGGGCTCGGCCGGGGCGCCCACTTCCTCGCCGGAGGCGATCAGGCAGACACCGAAGGGCAGTTCGTCCCGCAGGCACTCTTTGGCCATGTCGAGGTAACGCTGCTCGAAGATGCGCAGGGGCAAAGTGCCTTCCGGGAAGAGCACGGTCTGCAACGGGAACAGGGCGATTTCCATGGTTTTCATGATTCTCCCCAACGGTCCATGAGTTGGTGTGGGATGTCCAGTTGATCGAGGATGCGGGCCACGACGAAGTCGATGATGCCCTGCAAATCCACGGGACGATGATAGAAGGCCGGGCTGGGCGGCAGGATGACGGCCCCGGCTCGGGACAACCGCAACATGTTTTCCAGGGCAATGGCGGAGAGGGGCGTTTCCCGCGGCACCAGAATCAACTTGCGACCTTCCTTGAGCACCACATCGGCCGCCCGGGTCAGCAGGTCGTCGGCCATACCGGCGGCCACCTTGGCCAGGGTGCCGTTGGTACAGGGGCAAATCACATAGGCGTCCGGCGGATTGGAGCCGGAAGCCATGGGCGCGTTCCAGTCGTCGCGGCCATAGACGGTGAGTTGACCGGCACCATCGGTAATACCACAACGTTCCAGCAGTACCCGCTCCGCCTCCCGGGGTTGGGCGGGCAGCACCATATCCATTTCCTGCTTGGCCACGATCTGGGCCGCTTGGGAATAGGTGAGCCAAACCCGTTGTCCCGACTTGAGCAGACACTCCAGCAGGCGCACGCCGTAGGGCAGGCCGGAAGCACCGGTAAAGGCGAGGGCAATGGTTTTCATGGCGTGGTCTGCTGGCTTTCGGGAAGGGTGCCCGGTCGTTCAAAATGGGCTGCGATCAGTCCGTTCACGATACCGAAGATCAAGGCCGTGGTGGCAAACACCGGCACCAGATAGAACACCCCGTCGTGGGGCACCAACCACAAGCGCGCCAGCAGCACCTGACCGCCGATATGAGCAAAGGCGGCGAGGATGGACAGCGTCACCGGACCAAAAAACCGGCGCGGCAAATGCACGGCCAAGGCCAGTACACCAAGGCTGAGAACAGCACCGGTCAGACTGAGGAAAAACCCCGGGGCGAGGAACTGCCCCACCACCAGACTACCGGCCACCACCCGCAGCAAGGACACCCAGGCGGCATCGGTCCAGCCGTGGCGCAGCAGCACCAGCAGCACAACGATATTGGCCAGCCCCGGTTTCACTCCAGGCAGGGGCGTGGGGATGGCGGCTTCGGCCACGGTGAGGGCAATGGCGGCGGCGGCATAGCGGGCGATGCGGTGATCTTCCGCCGCCACCTTGAGTTCAATGACCGGTTTAGTAGCTGACGGAGTCATTGTGGTTTGCCGAATTGGCCGGCCCGGTGAGGGCGAGGCTGATGTGATTGGGGGCGCAGATGGCGATGGCGTTGGGCCGGGTCAGCCAGCCCTGGCGCACACAGTATTGGCGGGGGCCGGGGTCGGACAGAACCCGGGCACGGCCCGGTTCGATTTCTATGGTGGTGCGGCCGATGGGGCCATCCACTTCGATCTTCTTGTTGATGGTGAGGGGCAGTTCCGCCACCAGAGCACCATCGCGGCGGATCACCGCCTTTTCCGCCGAACCGCTTTGCCACAGCAGGGGATAGGAAACACCGACCAGGGCCAGGGAAAAAACAATGGTGACCCAATCGCCGGGTCGCAGCAGGGCCAGCCATAGGGAAGGATGGCGCTGCATAAACGGTCGTTACAAACCCAGGGCCCGGTGCCGGACCAGGACGCGAGCCTGTTGCAGAAACTGGCGGGAGAGCCAGTCGGCAATGAAGACGGAACGATGCTGACCTCCGGTACAGCCGATGGCCACAGTCAGGTAGGAGCGGTTGTCGCGCACATAGGCAGGCAACCAGTCGGCAATGAAACGGCGGATGTCTTCCCGCATTTTCAGCACTTCCGGCTGGGCTTCGAGAAACTCCATAACGGCTTGGTCCTGGCCGGTCTGGGGCCGCAGCAAAGGGTCGTAATGGGGGTTCGGCAGGCAGCGCACATCGAACACCAGATCGGCATCCAAAGGCAGGCCGTGCTTGAAACCGAAGGACTCGAACAGCAGGGTCAGGCTGGAATCAGGCTTGACGGCAAGACTGTCCACAGTGCCGATACCGGCCAGTTCCTTGATGAAATTGCGCAGCACATTGGGCCGCAGGTCGCTGGTGTCGATGCGGTGACCCAAGGTGGAAAGGGTTTCCAGAATCTCCCGTTCCTTGGCTATGGCTTCGGCCAGGGTGATGTTGCTGTCTGTCGCGGCCAGGGGATGGCTTCGCCGGGTTTCGGAAAAGCGCTGGATCAGCACGTCATCGCGGCCATCAAGGAAGATGAAGCGCATATCGATGCCGCCTTCCGCTTCCAGGGAGCGCAACTGACTGGGCAGGGCAGCAATGCTGCTGCCGCCGCGCATGTCCATGGCCACGGCCACCCGCTCATAACCGTCGGTTCGCATCTGCGCCACCAACTGGGGCAACAGCAGCGCCGGCAAGTTATCTACACAGTAATACCCGGCATCCTCAAGAACCCGCAGCGCAACACTCTTGCCGGACCCCGATAAACCGGAAATCAGGATGAGCTGCATGAGGTATCCGTGGAGTCAGCCGGCATCAGACCGGAATCGGCTGGCGTTTCCTTCGAAACCGGGTCAAGCAGGGGACGACCACAGCCCTCACAAAGGCCGGAAAGGGGATCGGGCGTACAGACGCCAATGCATTCATAGTCCATGGCTCAATCTTACTTCGCTGCACCTGCTTTTGGGCAGGCATTGGCGTTCATGAATATTTTGTTGCACTGCAACAAAAAGGTTTTCATGTAGATTAGAATTCAATAAATACAGGCTTGACCAAAATACAGTGGATCTCGTACAGAAAAAAGACACCATTCTGGACTACCCCGACATCGGGTTGCCAGAGGCAGGAGGAACGAGGGAGATACTCCCCGGGATTCGCTGGGTACGCATGCCGCTGCCCATGGCGCTGGATCACGTCAACTTATGGTTGCTGGCCGATGGCGAACGCTGGGCCGCTGTAGACACCGGCATCGCCACGGAAGAACAAAAAGACCTGTGGCGCCAAGTACTGGCCGACCATCCCCTGTCCCATCTGGTGGTCACCCATCTGCATCCGGATCACGTTGGCCTGGCTTCCTGGCTGCAAGAAGAAACCGGTGCCCCGCTCTGGATGACTCTGGGTGAATACTCCACGGCCCATCTGTTTCTCAGCCAGCTTGAATACTGGTCCTTTTCCGAGGTGGAGGCGCTGTATGCCCGCCACGGCCTGGGCAAGGAAATGCGGGAAGCCCTGGCCGCCCGCTCCGGCGGCTATCGCAAAGGGGTGCCGTCCCTGCCCGCCACTTACCGGCGCATGATCGATGGTGACCGCTTCACCATTGGCAACCATGAGTGGCAGGTCATTACCGGCCACGGCCATTCGCCGGAACATGCCAGCCTGTACTGCGACGAACTCCACGTCCTGGTTTCCGGTGACATGATGCTGCCACGAATATCCACTAACGTCTCGGTGTTACCCACCAGCCCCAATGACGACACCCTGGGACGCTTCCTCGAATCCATTAGCCGCTACAACGCCCTGCCGGAAGACACCCTGGTGTTGCCCGCCCATGGCCGCCCTTTCCGCGGCCTGCACTTGCGCATTGCCCAGCTGAAGGCGCACCATGCGGAACGTTGCGAAGTTTTGGCGGAAGCCTGTACCACGCCGCAAACCGCCGCCGATCTGGTTCCGGTGCTGTTCGACCGGCCCATCAATGACGCGCACCAGATTTTCTTTGCCCTGGGCGAGACCATCGCCCATCTCAACCACCTTCAACAAGCGGGGCGTATTCGCCCCATCGATGAAGGTTCCATCATCCGTTTCATCACCGTCTGAAGAGGTCGTCCATGACGCAACAGGAAAATAAACCGCAGTTGCCTGATCCCGCCCAGATCGCCAACACCTACGCCGAAGTCGCCCAGCGGGCTGCCAAGCTGTTCACCGACCACATCCAGCGTCAACTCAAGAACGGTATCGAAACCCCCAGCGACGAAATGGGCGTGGGCCAAGCCTTCTCTGACATGATGTCGAAGATGCTGGCCAATCCCTACAAGATGGCCCAGACCCAGATGAATCTGGTGTGGGACTACATGTCCCTGTGGCAATCCTCCATGCTGCGTTTCGCCGGCGTGCAGATGTCCCCCGTGGCCCAACCGGCCAAGGGCGACAACCGCTTCAAGGATGAAACCTGGGAAGAGCATTTCCTGTTCGACTTCATCAAGCAGTCTTACCTGATCGCCTCCCGCCATATTCACGAGTCTGTTAGCAATGTGGAAGGCCTCGACGCCAACTCGCGGCGCAAGGTGAATTTCTTCACCCGCCAGTTTGTGGACGCCCTGTCTCCTTCCAACTTCGCCGTGACCAATCCCCTGGTGCTGAAGGAAACCGTGCAAAGCCACGGCCAGAATCTGCTCAAGGGTTTCAACAATCTGCTGCGCGACATCGAAAAGGGCGACGGCCACCTCAAGGTGACCATGACCGATCTCAACGCCTTCGAGATGGGCAAGAACGTTGCGACCACGCAAGGCAAGGTGGTGTTCCAGAACGACCTGATCCAGTTGATGCAGTTCAACCCCACCACCAAGGAACAGTACAAGAAGCCCTTGCTGATCATTCCGCCCTGGATCAACAAGTACTACATCCTCGATCTGCGGGAAAAGAACTCCTACATCAAATGGGCCACCGACCAGGGCCACACCGTTTTCTGCATCTCCTGGGTGAACCCCGATGCCCATCTGGCCCGCAAGAGCTTTGAGGACTACATGGTGGAAGGCCCCCTGGCCGCCCTGGATGCCATTGAAAAACAGACCGGTGAAAAGCAGGTCAACGCTGCTGGCTACTGTCTGGGCGGCACTTTGCTGGCCACGACCCTGGCCTACATGGCCGCAAAGAAGGACAACCGGATTGCCTCCGCCACCTTCTTCACCACCATGCTGGACTTCTCCAATCCTGGCGAGCTGGGCGTCTTCATTGACGAAGAAACCGTTACCAGCCTGGAAAAGAAGATGGAGCAGCGCGGCTTCCTCGAAGGCACCGAAATGGCCGGCACCTTCAACGCCATGCGGGCCAACGACCTGATCTGGTCCTTTGTGGTGAACAACTATCTGATGGGCAAGGAACCCTTCCCCTTCGACCTGCTGTTCTGGAACTCCGATTCCACCCGCATGCCCTACGCTATGCACAGTTTCTACCTGCGCAACATGTATCTGTACAACAAGCTGCGGGAAAAGGGCGGCATCACCATCGCTGGCGTGCCCATCGACCTTTCCCTGGTCAAGGTGCCCGTGTACTTCATCTCCGCCATCGAAGACCACATCGCCCCCTGGAAATCCACCTACGCCGGTACCGGCCTGTTCTCCGGCCCCATCCGTTTCGTTCTGGGTGGTTCCGGTCACATTGCCGGCATCGTCAATCCTCCTTCTGCCAACAAGTACGGCTTCTGGGTCAATCCGCAAAAGACCTACCCGGAAGATCCCGACACCTGGCTCACCGGCGCCAAGCAGACCGAAGGTTCCTGGTGGACCGACTGGCAACAGTGGCTGGACAAGCTTAACGGCGACGAAAAAGTTCCCGCCCGCGACCCCGCCAAGGGCAAGCTGAAGGTTCTCGAAGACGCCCCCGGCTCCTTCGCCAAGTTCCGTCTGGACGCCGCCCCCGCCGCCGAGTAAAAGCGTGACGGCAGCACAGACCGGTGCTCACCAAGACGCGCCGCAGGACACTCTCCTGCGGCGCGTTGTTTTTGACACCAACGCCATCCTTTCCCTCTGGGCCTTCACCGACAGCCGCTTTGCGCCCTTGCGGGCCGAAGTAGACGCCGGTCGCTGGATTGCCCTGACCCGGCCCGACTGTCTGGACGAGTTTCTGCGGGTGCTCACCTACCCCCAGTTCAAGTTCGATCAGGCTCGACAGGGCGCGGCCTACGCCGCCTACGAAGCACAGGCACTCTGCTGGCAAGGTGACCCCTTAGTCGCAGAACTGCCCCGCTGCAAAGATAGGGACGATCAGAAATTTCTCGAACTGGCACGGGATGCCGGCGCCCATTGGCTGGTGACCTCCGACAAGCTACTGTTGCGCTGTGCGCGACGACAGAAGTTGGCAGGGATGTTTCAGATACTCAAGCCGGAGGTGTTGTTGGCGGAGTTGTTAGCTGCCCGTTCCTCTGAGGCGGTATCCGCATAACCAAGACCGCGCTTATGCGGCTCCCTCCCGCCGAACCGACCAAAGGGGCTCTTCATTCAACGACAGGGCAAGAGAAGGCTACTTGGCTTCGAGTGATAGCCACGATCAGGATATGTCAAAGAGATTTGTGGTGAAATTATTGGCAGTGTTGGCACGAACACCCCCTGCGTCTATAGATCGAATACTTGGCAACCCAATAAAAGATGATGACTGATGTCAAAAAACACTACGACAAGACCGCTAAAGCATTGAATGCTGAAACCGGATGGAATGTACAAAATCGGGATGGCACTAACCAACAACTTATCCTCGGAAAAATCTCATATTCTTTTGAGGAAAATGTTCGGTACTGGTCTTTCTTTGTGCCCGAGGGAGCAACACTCGCACAAGTAGAGTACATACTGAGAATGCCTGACACTGCCCGGTGTGTCATTACTGAAGATGTACCTGCAACTCAATTCGTTGGATTTACTGATAGTCCAGAACGGCATCGATTGGACAAACTCGCCTTCAGTGGTAGGGTCTATCTCTATATCGATTCAAATTTGACTGTAAGCCAACAGCAGATACTTAGGGACATCGGAAAAGAGCTTGGGTTGAGCGTGATGGTGCGCGATCGTGAATACGCCAAACAATGCTCTGAATTATCCAAGCCACTCGCTTTCATCTCACACGACTCGCGGGATAAAGAACCGCTGGTACGTGAACTTGTAAATGAGATGACTCAACGCTTATGCCCTGTCTGGTATGACGAATACTCACTCAAGGTGGGGGATAGCTTACGGGAGAGTATTGAGCGTGGCTTGAAGGAAGCAAAGAAGTGCATTGTCATCTTATCGCCTAACTTCATCTCCAATGCAGGATGGACTAAAGCTGAGTTTGACTCAATCTACGCACGAGAAATACTCAGCAAACAGAATGTCATTCTCCCGATTTGGCACAACATCGAAGCAAGCGACGTATACGAGTATTGTCCCCGGCTGCACGATAGATTCGCATTGCTCTCATCACTTGGAGTCAAACAATTGGCTGACAAGTTGGTTGAAGTAATTAGGGCATAAGCAGCCATTAGTTAACTAGCAGCGGAAACAGAGAACATCAGGAATAGTCCCCGATTAGTACGCTACGCTGTTTAATGTGGCACGGTCCAATCCCGTTCCACGCCGCCTCACACCAAGCCATTCGAACGGGGTAGTCCGGGCTTGCTGTCCGACGCGGCGTAGCCGCTAGTTTGCAAGACCGGCCGTTCGGGTGGTTTGGCGGGAGGGAACCCCGTAGGGGCGGTGTGGCGGGGCTGCTTCTTTGCCTACTTTCTTGCAGAAGCAAGAAAGTAGGTCGCCCGCAGGGGCGAACTCCCGGCGCGGTCTTGGCTATACAAACACTACTTGAGTAACGCGCCAGCCCTTCGACTTCACGCTGCGCGTTACGCTCAGGTCGAACGGTAGATAACCAACATCACCGTTAACAACCTCAGAGATCCAGCCCCCGAGGCTTCCGCCCAGCCCTGGCCGCCAAGCGGTCATACAGCCAATTCGGCAACCAGCTCATCAACTTCGCCGCCACCGCCATCTGCCAGGGAATGATCGCGTGGCTACAGCCAGCATCAATAGCCTTGACCATACGACGTGTCGCTTCGCCAACAGGCAGAATGAAGGGCATGGGATAGTCATTCACCGCTGTCATGGGCGTTTCAATGTAACCAGGGGAAATGGTCACCGCCTTGACGCCGGTGCCGCGCAACTCTACCCGCAGGCTTTCCATCAGTTTGACCACGGCTGCTTTTGAGGCTGAATAGGCCCCGGCTCCAGGCAAGCCCCTTACTCCAGCAACAGAGGCAATGCCCACCAGCCGCCCCCGGCCTGCTTCTCGCAGCGGACGAACAAAAGGCGCCAGGGTGTTGACCACGCCCATGACGTTAACCTCGAAGACCCGTTTGAAGGCAGACAAGTCTTCTGTTTCTTCGGCCAAAGTGCCGACGGAAATGCCGGCATTGGCGATGACCACGTCGGGCACCCCAACCTGCTCGATGAAATGGTTTGCCGCTGCAGCCAAAGCAGCGGCATCGGTAACGTCGAGGGGATAGCAATGCACCACGGTACCGAACCGGGCGGTCAATGCTGCGGCAAGTGCTTGGAGTTCTGTTCCTCTACGGGCAGCCAAGCCAAGGACGGCGCCCTGTCCGGCGTAATGGCGCGCCAGGGCCGCACCGATACCGGAGGAAGCTCCCGTTAAAAAAACCCGCAGTCCCTGACTTGCTGGGAACACTGCGGGTTTCTCGGGAGCGGAAAGGGTGGCGTTCTTACTTGCCACTTTCCTTCCGGGCCTTGGCAACCAGGGCGTCGGCCACTTGGAAGAATTGCTCGGGGGCCATACCGGCAGGCTCAAGGATGCGGTACTTGCCGTTGATCACCACGGAAGGCGTGCCGTCGATCTTGTTGTCATTGGTGATCTGCGCGGCGCGCTTCACTTTGCTTTGCAGGGCGAAGGAGCCGTACACCTCGGAGAACTTGGTGGCATCCACACCCTTCTTGGCGACCCAAGTGGCGAAACCGCGTTCGTCCGTGGGGGAAAGCTGGTGGTCGTTATGGATGGCGACAAAGATGTCGTTGCGCAGTTTTTCCTGCACGCCAAGAATATCCAAGGCGTAGTACAGCTTGGCGCCAGCGGCCCAGGCGGGATTGAGGGGAGCGGGGATGAAGCGGATCGCGACGTCCTTGCTCTGCTTCTTTACCCACTGGTTGAAGGTGGGTTCAAAGTGGAAGCAATGAGGGCAGCCGTACCAAAAGAACTCGGTGATTTCAATCTTGCCCGGGCTGTCGGTAGATACGGCGGGGCTGAGTACCACGTAGTCCTTGCCTTCAAGGGGTTCGGCGGCGGAAGCCGTTGGCGCCAGGACGGCAAAGCCAGCAGCGGCAAGGACCAGCAGAAGCGATTTGATAAATCCCATGGAAAGCTCCGTCAAATGTAGGTGAAGGGGTTGCGGTTGCTGGGACTGCGTTGCAGGCGATTAGTTTCCGGCCTTGACGACGGTGGCCTGAATTCCGCTCTGGGACAGTTGGCTGCGAACCTTGTTCATGTCTTCCAGGCGGTTATAGGGGCCGGTGCGAACCCGGTGCAGCACACCCTTGTCGGGAATGTTGATCTGCTGCACGCTGGCTTCGAGGCCCATCATGGCCAGCTTGGCCTTGAGATTATCGGCATCGGCGGGCTTCTGGAAAGCACCTACCTGCAGGTAGGTGGTCTGCTCGGCGGCACTGGGCTTTTCAACGACGGGCGGTGCCACCACAGGGCCGCTATCCGGGGCGGCGTCCTGCTTGCCGGGGAGGATGTTGTAGAACTCGAAGCGGGGTTTTTCTACGGGCTTGTCGCCCGGCTTGCCGGGCAAAGGTTCGGGGGCAGTGCTGCCAGGAGCGCCCACGGGAGCCACCGGTTTAGCCGCAGCGGCCGGAGCAGAACTGCTCTTGCTGTCCGTTGCCGCGCCGCGATTGGATTTGTCCTGGAAGGGCATGGTGGCGCGGTTCATGTACCAGACCAGGGCGAAGGCGATCAGAACACCGATCACCACCCCGATGACGATACCGAGCACGGTGCTGCCGTGGCTCTTGGCCGGCGAAGCGTACTGAAGCGAAGCATTCTGGCGGGGTTTCTTGTCGCGGCTCATGTCACATGCTCTCCGGCGCTTGCACGCCCAAAATGTTCAAACCGTTGCGCAGGGTCTGGCGGGTTGCCAGGGCCAGGGCCAGACGGGCGTTCTGTGTCGCCGCATCGTCCACCAGCACGCGGTCGCTGTTGTACCAGCCGTGAAAATCCGCGGCCAGGTCTTTGAGATAGGTCGCCACCAGATGGGGGGCGTATTCCCGGGCAGCGGCTTCGATCAGGCCGGGGTAGCTGGCGAGACGGGCGCAGAGGGCCAGTTCCCGTTCGCTGGACAGGGGGCTGAGGTCGGCCTTGGCTAGAGCGGCTTGATCACCGGTCCATTGACTCAACACCGAGCAGATGCGGGCGTGGGCGTACTGGATGTAATAGACAGGGTTCTCGTTGCTCTTGGACTTGGCCAGATCAATGTCGAACACCAGTTGCGAATCGGGATGGCGGGCCACCAGGAAGTAACGGGTGGCATCGCAACCCACTTCCTCGATCAGGTCGCGCAGGGTGACGTAGCTGCCGGCGCGCTTGGAGATTTTCACCTCTTCGCCGTTCTTCATCACCATCACCATCTGGTGCAGCACGTACTCGGGCCAGCCCTGGGGAATGCCGGCCTTGAGGGCTTGCAGGCCGGCGCGGACGCGGGTCACGGTGCTGTGGTGGTCGGCCCCCTGCTCGTTGATGACCTTGGTGAAGCCGCGCTGCCACTTGTCCAAGTGGTAGGCCACGTCGGGCACGAAGTAGGTGTAACCGCCGTCCTTCTTCTGCATGACGCGATCTTTGTCATCGCCGAAGTCGGTAGTGCGCAGCCAGAGGGCGCCGTCCTGCTCGTAGGTGTAGCCGTTGGCGATCAGGGTTTCCACTGCCGCCTTGACCTTGCCACCGGTGTAAAGGGCCGACTCCAAGGAGAACACGTCGAAGCCTACGCCGAAGGCGCGCAAATCCTGATCCTGTTCACGGCGCAGATAGGCCACGGCAAAGTGGCGAACGGCCTCGGCATCGTTGATGTCGCCGTTGGCGGTGACGTTCTGATCGTCGGCCACCACGGATTCCTTGGCGAGGAAGGCCTTGGCCACGTCCAGAATGTAGTCGCCGCGATAGCCGCCTTCGGGCCAAGCCGGATCATCAGTGGACAGGCCTTTGCCGCGCAGTTGCACGGACAGGGTCAGGTTGTCGATCTGGGCGCCGGCGTCGTTGTAATAGAACTCCCGGGTCACGTCCCAGCCCGCCACTTGCAGCAGACGGCTGAGGCAATCGCCCACGGCAGCGCCGCGGCCATGGCCCACATGGAGGGGACCGGTGGGATTGGCGGAAACGAATTCCACCTGCACCTTGCCGTCCTTGGCCGTACCGCGACCGTAGTTTTCTCCGGCGGCGAAAATGTCCTGCACCACCCGGGTCTTGGCAGCAGTAGCCAAGGTGAAGTTGATGAAACCGGCACCGGCGATGTCCACCTTCACCAGCCATTCCGACGCCGGCAGAGCGGCCACCAGGCTTTCGGCGATCTTGCGCGGATTGCTCTTCAGGGCCCGGGCCAATTGCATGGCCAGATTGCTGGCCCAGTCACCGTGGCTGGCGTCCCGGGGACGTTCCAGCAGGATTTCAGTCGTGGCGTGATCGGGGGCAACGCTGGCAAGGGCCGCGCGCAGGAGGTCGGACAGGTGAGCTTTGGAATCGAAGGACATTGCGGAAGATGCGTAAGGTATTGACAACAAAGGCCGCGATTATAACGGCGGAGAGGGACCTGCCGGATAGCCCTAAAGGCTGTTCCGGCAAGTAATTCTGAAGAGGACTGTGAAGCAGTTCTGCGGCGAGGCCGCAGATCAGGAAATCGCCAGCATGCGGTCCAGGGAAACCTTGGCCAAGGCGGCTTCGTGGGGCGGGACTTCAATGCGATTGACCACATTGCCTTCCACCAGGTTTTCCAAGGTCCAGGCCAAGTGCTGGGGATCGATACGCTGCATGGTGGAACACATGCAGATGGTGGGCGACATGAACTGCACGATCTTGCCTTCGTGCTTCACTTCTTCCGCCAATCGTTCCACCAGATTCAGTTCGGTGCCTACCAGCCAGCGGGTGTTGGGCGCCGCGGCCTTGACGGTGTCGAGGATGTATTCGGTGCTGCCCACGTAGTCGGACTGCTTGCATACCTCGAAAGCACTTTCCGGGTGAGAAATAACGATGCCGTCGGGATGCTCGTTACGGAACTTGAGGATGTGGTTGGGCTGGAACATCTGGTGCACAGCGCAGTGGCCTTTCCACAGCAGAATCTTGGCCTTATTGATCTGGTCCGGTGTCAGCCCGCCCATTTCCTGATCCGGGTCCCAAACCACCATGTCGTCCAGGGGAATGTTTTTCTTGAATCCGCTCCAGCGGCCCAGATGCTGATCGGGGAAGAACAGCACCTTCTCCCGTTGCTGGAAAGCCCAATCGAGAATCTTCGGTGCATTGGACGAGGTACAGACAATGCCGCCGTGGTCGCCGCAGAAGGCTTTCAGGTCAGCAGCGGAGTTGATGTAGGTAACCGGGGTGATCTTTTCGTCGGGATTCAACACCTCGGACAGCTCACGCCAGCAGCGCTCGACCTTGGCCAGATTGGCCATGTCCGCCATGGAACAGCCAGCGGCCAAGTCGGGCAGAATGGAAATCTGCTCGGGCTTGGACATGATGTCGGCCACTTCCGCCATGAAGTGCACGCCGCAAAAGACAATGTATTCTGCGTCGGTCTGGGAAGCCAGCCGGGACAGCTTCAGGGAGTCGCCCGACAGGTCGGCGTGTTTGAACACATCGGCCCGCTGATAATGGTGACCGAGAATAACGGCACGCTTGCCGAGCTTGGCCTTGGCGGCGACGATGCGCGCCTGGGCATCCTGATCGGCCAAAGCATTGAACTTGTCGAAACTGATAGTGGCGACTTGCATGACATTAGGAATAATGGAAAATCCGGGAACCGGATTGGAGTGGGGCGGAAACCCTACTCATTAAAGGGAGAACGCTGTGGAACTAGGCATATCTTATCACCGGCGCCTGATCGCCACCGCAGTTACGGCGGGCTTGCTGGCCATTTCCACAGGGACACTGGCCGCCGAAGAATCGACCCTGCGCCCGCCTCCCCGCACCATCGACGACATCACCAAACAGCTTGAGCACTACAAGCCCGACCCCGCTGCGGCCGCCAAAGCCCTGGAAGAAGCCAACCTGCCGCCACCGGAAGGAGCCGACGATGCCACATTGTTTGATTTCTACTGGAAACGAGCCAGTTCTGCCTCAAAGGTGGGCCGGGTCAGCCAGCAGATCAATGACCTGCGCCATGCGGTAGAACTGGGCAAAGGGAAGACCACCGACAGTTATGCACGAGTGTTGCAAGAGCTTTCCAATGCCGAAAGCAATGGAGGCAACCTTCTGCGCTCTATTGAAGCTGCTGAAGCGGCTCTCAAAGCCGTCCCCGCCACAACCAAGGGCTTGCAACTGTCCATTCACCAGGGTTTGGTGGCCCAGTACGGCAACATCGGTAACTTCGATGGGGCCGCCGCCGAGTTACGGGACGTGGAAGGGCTGATAGCCGTACTCAAAAACGGAAAGAATTATTTGTATTTCGAAGCTGACTGGAACGCCAAAACAGAACGGGCCAGGGGTGAAGCATTCAAAGCTCAGGGGCGCATGATCGAAGCAGAGAGTGCCTACCGCAAGGCTTTGCGCTGGATTGAGTCATCTATTTCACAGGTCCGCGCCGGTAGCATCCCGCCTAATGCCGGCCCCAATATGCTGAACAACAGCGAACGCCTGCGGGAAAACATTGAACGCAATATCGGCCAGGCCCTTGTTGCCCAGGGCAAGCTGGTAGAAGGAGAAATCTTCATCCGCCAGGCCCTGCGCCATTCCTTGGAACGGGTCGGCCGCGGCAGCACGGATACAGGTCTGGGCCTGTTGCAGTTGGCCAATGTCATCGCTGAGGAAAATCGTTATCCGGAATCCATTCGCCTGGCAGAAGAGGCCATTCGCTCAATACAGGAGGCCGGTGCCGCCACCGAATCCATTTCCCTGGCTAATGCCCGCAAATCCCTCGCCATCACTCTGGTAGCCCAGCAGCGCTATGGTGATGCCATCAAGGCCTTCGAGGAAATGCGCCGGGGCCTGCAACAGGACCCGGAACTGGCCAAACGTTATGCCTCGGGCGATCTGGATTGGGTGCTGGCCATGCTACGGACCCGTAACGTGGATGGGGCGGAAACCATGGCCAGGGCCATGCTGGAAAAATCTATCCGAAATTTTGGCGAGAAGGGCCTGAAGACGGCGGAAATCCGCGCCTTCCATGCCATGGCCCTGGCGGACAAAGGCAGTCATGATGCGGCCCGCAAGGCCTTTCAGGAATCCCTGCCCATCCTGATCGAGCAGGCCCGGACCGATGAAGATGCAGGCACTGGCAGCGCCAAGCATTTGCGCCGTTTGAATACGCTGATCGAACGCTACATCCGCCTGCTGGCAGAAGTCAGCCGCAACAATCCGGCCCTGCGCCAGGAGGCCGCTGCGGAATCCTTCCGCCTGGCCGATATTGCCCGGGGCAGCAGCGTGCAACGAGCCCTCACGGCCAGCGCTGCCCGGGCTGCCATTGCTGATCCGCAACTGGCCGACTTAGCTCGTCGCGAACAGGATGCCCAGCAGCGCATCAACGCCCTCACGGGCCTGCTGACCCAACTACTTTCAGCGCCGCCAGACCAGCAATTGCCGCAAATCCAGGCCCGCATGAAGCAGGACATCGATGCCCTCAAGATCGAGCGTCAACAACTTAAGAAAGACATCGCCAAACGCTTCCCCGATTACGCCGAACTAGTAGAACCGCAACCGGCGACCCTTGCCAATGCCCAGAAGCTGCTACGTCCGGGTGAAGCACTGGTTTCCTGGTATTTCGGCGAAGAAGGTGGCTGGGTATGGGCCATCCCTAAAGACGGCGAGGCTCTGTTCAGCGATGTCGGCCTTAACCGCATGGAACTGGCCAAGGCCGTTACCGCCCTGCGTAAATCTCTTGATCCCGGCGTCGCCACTATCGACGAAATCCCCGCTTTTGATGTGGTCGGGGCTTATGCGCTCTACGCAAAAGTGCTTAAACCCGTTTCTTCCGCTTGGGAAAAGTCCCACACCCTTCTTGCCGTCCCCCACGCCGAACTCGGCCAGTTGCCCCTATCCCTTCTGCCCACGGAACCCACCGCAGCCGTGGCAAAGACGATTATTCCCTTTGAGGCTTACCGCAACGTTCCCTGGTTGGCCCGCCACATTGCCGTTGCCCAGCTACCGTCTGTAACTGCCCTTGCCAGTCTGCGCAAGCTACCACCGGGGGATGTCAATCGCCATCCTTTCATCGGCTTTGGTGACCCGCTGTTCAGCACCGATCAAGCGCGCAAAGCGGAGCAAGTCGTCGCCGGTACGCAACTGGCCACACGGGCCTTACCCCTTAAATTGCGCAGTGCGCCCCATACGGATGGCGTCAGTTCTGCTGAACTGGCTTTGCTGCCCCGGCTGCCCGACACCCGGGAGGAAATCAGCGAGATTGCCAAGGTGCTGAAGGCCGACATGGCGAATGACATTTACCTCCAGCGCCGGGCCACAGTCAAAACCGTGATGGAGACGCCCCTCAATGACCGGCGTGTCGTGATGTTTGCCACCCACGGACTCGTTCCCGGCGAACTGGACGGCCTGACCCAACCAGCCCTGGCCCTGACCTCGCCCGAGGTGGCCGACCCGGGCGGTGATGGGCTGCTGACCATGGAGAAAATCCTGACCCTCAAGCTGAATGCCGACTGGGTGGTGTTGTCGGCCTGCAATACCGCCTCGGGTGATGGAGCTGGATCTGAAGCGGTTTCAGGCCTAGGCCGCTCATTCTTTTACGCAGGAGCTAGGGCATTGCTGGTTTCCAACTGGCCGGTGGAAACGGTGGCGGCGCGAAATTTGATGACAGATTTATTTCGCCGCCAGACTGAAAACACCAGCTTGGGCAAAGCGGAAGCCCTAAGGCTATCCATGATGGGCTTGGTGGATAGCCCGGGAAATTTCGACCAAAAAACAAAGCGTGTCAGCTTTTCTTATGCTCATCCGTTATTCTGGGCACCCTTCATCGTGGTGGGTGATTGATTCTTCAACAGGAGAAAGTCCATGAACAGAACTCTTATTACATCCATCGTTTCTACTGCCCTGCTGGGCCTGTCTGCCAGCGCCCTGGCCGCCCCCTTGATCAAGGCTGCAGAAGCCAAGCTGCCCGACGCTTCTGGCGGACTGGCAACCCGCGGCATTACCCGGGGCCCCGGCATCAAGCAGGTTTCGCCCGATCCCGCCCAGGAAATCAAATCCCCTTTCAATTTCAAAGTGGCTTTTGAACCCCGGGGTGGCGCCAAGATCGACCTGTCCACCGTCAAGGTGACCTACCTCAAGTCTCCCTCCGTTGAACTGCTCGACCGAGTCAAACCTGGCCTGACTGAAACCGGGATTGACCTGGCTGGCGCTGAAGTTCCTCCTGGCGACCACCAGATCCGTGTCACGGTGCAAGACAGTGAAGGCCGTCAATCCAGCTCTGTACTTGAACTGAAGGTAGTCAAATAAATCCATGAAGTGTCCTTACTGCGTTTCGGAGATCAGTGACGAAGCCCTGGCGTGCCCCCACTGCACCCGTGACTTGTACCTGTTCAAGCCCCTGCTGGAAAAAATAGGGGCGCTGGAACAACGGATTTCCGAAATGCCGGAGTTGTTGCAACTGGAAGCCCGGGTTGAAGAACTTGAGTCCCGTCTGGCAGCAAACGGCGGTACGAGTACAACAGCCTTCCCCGGGGCAACAGCAGCGTCCCCGAAGTTGCCGTGGCACAGGCTTCTGGGGCACTGGGCAACGTTCTGGCTACTCCCCCTCGTGCTTCTGCTGGCGGCCCACGGCCTGATCGTCTTGCTGCTGGACCTCAACACCCTGTACCTACGGGTAGTTTCGCTGTTGATTCCCTTACCCTTTGGCTTCTTCATGCTGCTGAAGCACCGCCACCCGTTGCCCGCTGTACTGGCGGGTGCCTTCGTGATGGCCTTGCTGGCCGTCCTCGGCATGAGCTGGATGACTGCACAAGTGGACCATGTCCCCGTCCTTCCTCTGGATGCCCGGGAATGGAAAGAGTTTTTCGAATACGCCGCCAGTGTCGGTTTCAGTTTCACTACCGGCATCGTGCTGGGCAATATGCTTCGACTACGGCGTATGCGGGGAAATGCCGCCCGTCACTCTGCCGCCCTGCGCCTTGCCCAAAAATTAGGCAAGGGCAAGGAAAGCGCCGAGAAAGCTCAAGAACTCGCCGGCAAGCTCAACGATGCCATCGGCACCATTACCACCATCGCCACCACCGGCATCTCCATCTATACCGGCCTTAAAGGCTTCCTCGGCAACTAGTCCTGAGAGTGAAATGCGGGCGGGCTAGAATGCCTGCCCGCGCCTTTTCCAAGCAGCCATGACCCGAGAACACGCCCGTTCTTCCTTCCAGTCCATGCCTACGGACAACCATCGCCTGAAGGAAGGCAACCGCATTACCTGGGTCAGTATCTGGGTCAACATCGTCCTCACCATCATGCAGATTTTGGTGGGCATCTGGGCCCATTCCCAAAGTCTGATTGCTGACGCCATGCACACCCTGTCGGACATTGTTTCCGATGGTTTCGTGCTCTACGCCAACCGTAAAAGTGCGATTGCTGCCGACGAAGCTCACCCCTATGGCCATGGTCGCTATGAAACAGCAGCCTCTCTTGTCTTGGGCAGCCTGCTGACCATTACTGGTGTCGGTATTTTGTGGACGGCGGTGGATCGCTTGCAGCACTTGGGCAATCTTCCCCCGGTCGGTGCGGCGGCGATGGTTGCAGCCTTGATTACCTTGACGGGCAAGGAAAGCCTGTTTCGTTACATGCTCAAGGTCGCAGAACAGTTGCGCTCCCCCATGCTGGTGGCCAATGCTTGGCATGCCCGGGCAGATGCCCTTTCCTCCCTGGTCGTTGCCGCTGGCATTGGCGGCGCCTTGATGGGTTTCAGTTTCGCCGATGCGGTCGGCGCCATCATTGTGGGCGCCATGATCGTCAAAGCGGGCGTGCGCTTCGGCTGGGATGCTTTGCAGGAACTGATCGACACGGGCCTTTCCCAGGAAGAAGTCCTGGCAATCCGCAAGACCCTGGAAACTACCCCCGGCGTCCTCGATGCCCACGATATTCGTACCCGTCGCATGGGCCACAAGGCCCTGGTGGACGTTCATGTCCGGGTCAGCCCCCGCATCAGCGTTTCCGAAGGACACCTGATCGGCGAAACGGCCCGCAACCGTGCGCTCAAGTCTCACGCTGAAATACTGGACGTTCTGGTGCACGTTGACCCTGAAGACGACATGGACTCTAGCCGTCACATCAACCGGACGCCTAGCCGGGATGCCCTCATGGCCCATCTTCAGACTTTGGTGGGGGATGTTCCGCTGACCACCGAGCAAACCGTTTTTCACTACCTGGGGCGCCAGGTGGAGGCAGAAATTTTCCTGCCAACGGAAATTTTCATGAACGCCGAGCGCATGACATCCCTGGAAAACCACCTTGCTGGTGCACTTTTAAAGGACCCCTGGTTCGGCTCTGTCACCCTGAATTGCCGATTTGCACCAAATTGATGCCATTTATCGCCTATACGCACCATTAACGTGCCATCAATTGCAATCACATCCCTTTGCCCGACAAAAACTCGTTATGGCACAATTGCCGACCTTGTCCCGACTTTTGGCATAGAAGCTGCTAAAACCACGGGCTGCGATTTTCTCGCCAGTTTTTCTACTCTGATCTGTGTTTAACGCTTAGGAGCGCAACCTCATGACCACGCCTCAAGATGTGTTGAAGTTAATCAAGGAACAAGAAGTCAAATTCGTAGACTTCCGTTTCACCGATACCCGCGGTAAGGAACAGCACGTCGGCGTGCCCGTGTCTGCTTTCGACCTGTCCAAGTTCGAAGACGGCCATGCTTTTGACGGTTCCTCCATCGCTGGCTGGAAAGGCATTCAAGCCTCCGACATGCAGCTGATGCCCGATGCCGACTCCGCCTACATCGATCCCTTCTTCGATCAAACCACCCTGGTTCTGACCTGTGACGTGGTTGAGCCTTCCGACGGCAAGGGTTATGACCGTGACCCCCGTTCCATCGCCAAGCGTGGCGAGGCCTACCTGAAGTCCTCCGGCCTGGGCGACACCGCCTACTTTGGTCCCGAACCCGAATTCTTCATTTTCGACTCCGTCGAATGGGGTGTGGACATGTCCGGCGCCCACGTCAAGATCAACTCCGAAGAAGCCGCTTGGTCCTCTTCCGAAAAATTCGAAGGCGGCAATACCGGCCACCGTCCCAGCGTCAAGGGCGGCTACTTCCCCGTTCCCCCCGTTGATTCCTTCAACGACGTTCGTGCCGAAATGGTTCTGGCCCTCGAAGCCATCGGTATCCCGGTCGAAGTGCACCACCACGAAGTGGCTACTGCCGGCCAAAACGAAATCGGCACCAAGTTCGCCACCCTGGTGAAGCGTGCTGACTGGACCCAAGCCCTGAAGTACATCGTGCACAACGTTGCTCACCAATACGGCAAGACTGCCACTTTCATGCCCAAGCCCATCGTTGGTGACAACGGTTCCGGCATGCACGTGCACCAGTCCATCTGGAAAGACGGCAAGAACCTGTTCGCCGGCAACGGCTACGCCGGCCTGTCCGAATTCGCCCTGTACTACATCGGCGGCATCATCAAGCACGCTCGCGCCCTGAACGCCATCACCAACCCGCTGACCAATTCCTACAAGCGTCTGGTGCCCGGCTTCGAAGCACCCGTGAAGCTGGCTTACTCTGCCAAGAACCGTTCCGCTTCCATCCGTATTCCCTTCGTCCATAGCGACAAGGGCCGTCGTATCGAAACCCGCTTCCCCGATCCCGGTGCCAACCCCTACCTGTGCTTCACTGCACTGATGATGGCTGGTCTGGATGGCGTGCAGAACAAGATTCACCCCGGCGATGCTGCTGACAAGAATCTGTACGACCTGCCCCCCGAAGAAGATGCCAAGATCCCCACCGTTTGTTCCAGCCTTGAACAGGCTCTGGAATACCTGAACAACGACCGCGAGTTCCTGACTCGTGGCGGCGTGTTCAGCAACGACTGGATCGACTCCTACATCGAACTCAAGATGGAAGACGTAACCCGCTTCCGCATGACCACTCACCCGGTCGAGTTCGACATGTACTACTCCATCTAAATCCTTCGGGATTTTTTGGAACGAAAAAGGACGGGGTAACCCGTCCTTTTTCATTTCTCCCGTTGGCACTACACTCTTCCCTGTTTTCCCCTATTCGTTCCCTTCCATGAGCCTGCGAATTCCTGCCATCCTGTCTGCCCTGCTGGTGACCACATCCCTTCCTGCCTGGAGCGGCGTCCTTTACAAATGCGCAAGCGACGGCGGCAGCACGACCTACACCAACAACAAGGACGGCTATCGCAACTGCGTCGTGGTTTCCAAAGATGGTCCCGCAAGCTCGCCAGTAGCTTCATCAGGCTCGTCACGCCCCAAGGCCTCGGCCAATCCGTCCCCCTCTGACTTCCCCAAAGTCAGTAGTGACACCCAAAAGAGCCGCGATAACGACCGCCAACACATTCTTGAGCAGGAGCTTGCAACCGAACAGAAGGGCCTGGACGAGGCTCGCAAGACCCTCGCTGAGCAAGAAGCCACACGCACGCCTCCTGATCGCCAGCAACCAACGAAGGACCGGATCGCCCTCCACACCCGCAATCTCGATGCCCTGCGGCGGGAACTGGGCAAGCTCAAATAGGGCTTCGGCAAAGGATTGCTATCGCTATGACATTTGATAGTTTCGTGGCTTGCTTCTTGCTGATCCTGTCGCCATGAACTCCCCCGAATCTTCTTCTCAAGCACTGACGGCTGAAGCCTCCCTGGCCTTTACCGGCCTCGATCTGCTTTCGTCAGCGGTGATCCTGCTGGATGAGCGGAATCTGATCCGGCATCTGAATCCTGCGGCAGAAAACCTGCTGGCAGTGAGCCAGCGGACTTGGCTGGGTCGCTCCCTGTTTCAATTGCTAGGCAACTCTCCGGTACTGGCTTCGGCGGTGGACAGTGCTATCAATAACAACTGGAGCTACACCGGCCATAACATCCAGGTGACCCGAGGCGAACAAACCGTCTTGCATCTGGACTGCACCGTTAGCCCCCTTGAGACAAGCGATGCCCGCTTGCTGCTGGAGTTCCGCCCCATCGACCAGCAACTCAAGGTTGCCCGGGAGGAACGGGAAGCCGTGCAGCAACAAGCCAACCGCGAACTGATCCGCAACCTGGCCCACGAAATCAAGAATCCGCTGGGCGGCATCCGCGGTTCGGCACAACTGCTGGAGCGGGAACTCAACAACCCTGCCCTGCGTGAATACACCCAGGTCATCATCAGCGAATCAGACCGCCTGCAGGATCTGATGCAGCGCCTGCTCTCGTCCCACCGCACCATGCAGCCGGGGCAGGTGAACATTCACGAAATCCTGGAACGGGTGCTACGCCTGATCCACGCCGAATTCGCCGGAGTACGGGTGCATCGTGACTACGATACCTCCCTGCCGGAACTCACCGGTGACCGGGAGCAATTGATTCAGGCCATTCTCAACATCACCCGCAATGCTGCCCAGGCCATGAACGGCAAGGGCGAAATCGTTTTCAAGACCCGGGCCCTGCGTCAGGTGACCCTGGTGAAAAAACGCTATCCCCTGGCACTTGAATTGCAAGTGATCGACAACGGTCCGGGCATTCCCGAAGACATCCGCGACAAGATCTTCTATCCCCTGGTTTCCGGGCGGGAAGGCGGTAGCGGTTTGGGGCTGACCCTGACCCAGAGTTTCATTCACCAACACCACGGCAGCATTGATGTGGAATCGCGGCCCGGCCGCACCTGTTTCCACATTCGGCTGCCGCTGTCGAACGAACAAGGCAAAACACAATGAATCCGGTCTGGATTGTCGATGATGACCGCTCTATCCGCTGGGTCTTCGAAAAGGCTCTGGCCCGGGAAGAGATCAGCTACAAGAGCTTCAGTTCTGCCAACGAAGCCATGGCAGCCCTTGAAGCAGGGCAACGGCCCCGAGTACTGGTATCCGATATTCGCATGCCCGGCCAATCGGGTCTGGAACTGCTCAAACATGTAAAAGCCCAGTGGCCCGAACTGCCGGTCATCATCATGACCGCCTATTCGGACCTGGACTCTGCGGTGGCCGCCTTCCAGGGGGGCGCCTACGAATACCTGCCCAAACCCTTCGATGTGGATCAAGCCGTCGATCTGGTCCGGCGTGCCATCGAAGAGACGCCGCACCAAGAAGGTGCGCCAGAATCTGTCAGTCTGGTCCCGGAAATTCTTGGTCAGGCCCCTTCCATGCAGGAAGTCTTCCGCGCCATCGGCCGCCTCTCCCAATCCCACGCCACGGTGTTGATCAACGGCGAGTCGGGCACCGGCAAAGAACTGGTAGCCCGGGCGTTGCACCGCCACAGCCCGCGCAAGAGCTCGCCCTTTATCGCCATCAATACCGCAGCGATCCCCCGGGACCTGCTTGAATCCGAACTCTTCGGCCATGAAAAGGGCTCCTTCACTGGCGCGGCGGCCCAGCGCCGGGGTCGTTTCGAACAAGCCGAAGGCGGCACCCTATTTCTTGATGAAATCGGCGACATGCCGCCCGAATTGCAGACCCGTTTGCTACGGGTGCTCTCCGACGGTCACTTTTATCGGGTCGGCGGTCAGCATCCGGTCAAGGCCAACGTTCGTGTCATCACCGCCACTCACCAGAATCTGGAAATCCGGGTCAAGGACGGCCTGTTCCGGGAAGACCTGTTCCATCGCCTCAACGTCATCCGCCTGCGCCTGCCCTCCCTGCGGGAACGGCGGGAAGACATTCCCCTGCTGGCCCGGCACTTCCTGGCCAAGAGCGCCCAGGAACTGGGCGTGGAACCCAAGC
Source organism: Rhodocyclaceae bacterium (assembly GCA_036504515.1). GTDB lineage: Bacteria > Pseudomonadota > Gammaproteobacteria > Burkholderiales > Rhodocyclaceae > AWTP1-18. Next base: position 901,826 of record DASXVA010000001.1, on the reverse strand, counting down.
GCCTGAGCGAAGGCGCCGTCAAATACCTGGCCGGACTTGATTTCCCCGGGAATGTGCGGCAACTGGAAAACCTTTGTCACTGGCTGACCGTGATGGCCCCCGGGCAATCGGTGGAAGTGGCCGACCTGCCTGCCGAACTGCGGGAACAGACCGCCAGCAGCGGCCCCTTTGACTGGCAGGATGCCCTGGCCCAGGAGGCAGACCGCATGATCAGCACCCATCCCGGTCAGGTCTTCGACCTGCTGACCCGGGTCTTTGAAGGCACCTTGATCCGCCGCGCCCTGATCGCCACCGGCGGCCGCCGTATAGAAGCGGCCAATCTGCTGGGCATTGGCCGCAACACCATCACTCGCAAAATCCAGGAACTTGGCCTGGACGATGCCAAAGGGGAAGAAGAGCAGGGATAATCCGGGGCATGACTGCCTCATCCTTTCAAACTGACCGCCTCGTCCAGGCTTTGGGCGTGGCGGCCTGCCGCTTCGATGTGGACGCCCTCGCCGAGTGCGATTCCACCAACACCCAACTCCTGCGCCGGGCTGAAGCCGGCGCGCCTTCCGGCACCGTTCTGGTGGCTGACCGCCAGACAGCAGGTCGAGGCCGTCGGGGCCGCACCTGGTTTGCCGCCCCCGGTGACAGCCTGACCTTTTCCCTCCTCTGGCGCTTCGCCCTTGAGTCCCCCGCCCCTGGTGGTTTGTCCCTGGCCGTTGGTCTTGCTCTGGCAAGAGGCCTTGAATCCCTGGGAGTTTCCGGCATAACCCTGAAATGGCCCAACGACTTGCTGCTTAATGGTCGCAAGCTGGGGGGCGTTCTGGTCGAACTGCAACCCGGGCAATTGCGCAGCGCCGTCATCGGTATCGGCCTGAACCTTCATTTGCCCGACGACTTACCAGAAGATGTTCGCTCCTTAGCTGCGGCCTTGGATCAAAGCGGAATGGTAATGACCCGGGAAACGGTGCTGGCGGCGCTTTTGGCATCGCTGCAGCGCACCCTGGACGAATATGCCATTACCGGCTTTGCCGCCTTGCGCGAGGACTGGCTGTTGCGCCATGCCCACCAGGGGCAGCCTGTGCGAATCAGCGGAGGTACTGAGCTGGAAGGGCTTTGCGCCGGTGTCGATGCGGAGGGAGCCTTGCTGCTCCAAACCGACCAAGGCCTCCGTACCGTCGTCAGCGGCGACGTCAGCCTGCGGGCCCTTTTTTCATCATGAAACTCTGCTTGGATTGCGGTAATACCCGCATCAAATGGGGGCTCCATGACGGCAAGAACTGGCTGGCCCATGGGGCAGTAGCAACCACGGCAGCGGATCAGCTGACCACAGAACTGGTGCTGTTGCCGGCTGCTGACACGATCATTGCCTGCAATGTCGCCGGCGAATCGGTAGAAGCAGCGGTTAATGCGCAGTTCCCGGGCCGTATCTACTGGAATCGTGCTCAAGCGGAACAAGCTGGCGTCTCCAACGGGTATGAAATAGCGGATACCCTGGGGGCAGACCGCTGGGCGGCTCTGCTCGGCGCCCGGGCACTTCATCCGGGTTCTTGCCTGGTCGTCAATGCCGGCACAGCCACCACAATTGATTTGCTCACGGCCGATGGCCACTTTGTCGGCGGGCTAATTCTGCCCGGCCTGGATTTGATGCGCACCGCCCTTGCCCGCAATACCGCCCAGTTGCCAGCCGTTACGGGCACCCATAAAGCAATACCCAACAACACCCTGGACGCCATCACTAGTGGCGCGACTCATGCCACTCTCGGAGCACTAGAGCGGATGTTTCGGCAACTCGAAGCGCTCGATGGCGAGGTCCCCCTTTGCCTGCTCGCGGGTGGAGCTTCGCCCCTGCTTGCCCCCCATCTCACACTCCCGTTCCGGACCGAGCCATTGCTAATCCTTCACGGCCTTGTCCAGCTTGCTCCATAATTCTCCGCCATGAAAGTACTCCGCATCCTTTTCGCCTTGCTCGTCCTGATCAATTTACTTGTCTTCGCCTGGCATCAGAGCACGCTGGGCAACGACGACGAGAGCCGGGAGCCGCAACGACTGACTGAACAGAAAGATGCCGACAAGCTGAAGCTTCTTACCAATGACGACGCTGAACCAGCCGCCCCCAGCAAACCCCCCGCCAATCAGGCGAATGCACCAGCTAGCGCACCCGGCGCAACTCTGTCGTCTACTGCTACAGCGCCACAGCCCCTCGCGGCCAGCCCTGAAACAAAACCTTCGGCAATCTGCCGCCTCGTTTCCGGTTTCAAACTTGCTGAAGCCAAGCAATGGGCTGATGCCTCAGCCGGCCCCCATCCTGAATTGAAGTTTCTGGTGACTCCTGTCGTAGCCGCCGGGACCTATGACGTGCTGATTGCAGGCCTTCCCGGTCGTGATGCCGCAGAAACCAAACTCAAGGAAGTCCGTGCCCTGGGTATTACCGCGCCTGTCCGTACCGCCGCGGATGGCGGAGGCAGGGTTGCCCTGATTTTTGCCAGCGTCGCCTCCGAATCGGAAGCCAAGGACTATCTGCAAGCCTTGCAGGAAAAAGGGGTTCGTTCTGCCCGGGTTTTTTCTCGGCCAGCCCCGCCAACTTCTGCTCAGGTTGAAATCAGCAATCTCGACCAGAACAGTCTGAAAACGATCAAGGACAAACTGGTTAACCGTAGCGATCTGCACATTGGTGACTGCCCAGCCAAATGAACCGGATTCCTGTTATTGGCCTCACCGGCGGCATTGGCAGTGGCAAGAGCGCAGCAGCGGATGCTTTTGCCCGCCATGGCGCGGCCATTGTCGACACGGATGTCATTGCCCATCAGCTAACGGCACCCCATGGGACGGCCATACCTGCCATTAGCGCAGCTTTCGGCCCCGGGATACTTCGTCCCGATGGCGCCCTGGACCGGGACGCCATGCGGCGGCGGATTTTTGCCAATGCTGGCGAACGGGAAAAGCTGGAAAACATTCTTCACCCCTTGATTCGCCAGCAAAGTGATCGGCTCGTCCAGTCAGCTATGGCGCAGGGAGCCCCTTACATCGTGCTGGTGGTTCCCTTGCTCGTGGAATCCGGAAACTATCGTGACCGTGTTGACCGAATCGTCGTTGTAGATTGCAGTGAGGACACCCAGATTGCCAGAGTCATGGCACGCAATCAGCGCTCGGAAAGCGAAGTCCGGACGATACTTGCCGCCCAGGCGAGCCGCGACCAGCGCCTCGCCGTTGCTGATGACATCCTGGATAACGACCATGACTTACTCAATCTGCATCAGCAAATCGATATGCTGGATGCAAAATTCAAGAAGGTATAACCATAAAGCATGGCAATTGCCGTCACTTACTCCTCCTGTTCCCATTGAGATTTGCAAGCGAATCGGTCAGAATCCTCTGAAATTTTCTCGGGCTGCCGTGTGATTACTTACGAATATCCTCTCAATGAGCGCATACGCACCCTGCTGCGCCTGGAGGACTTGTTCGACAAGGTGACGTTCTTCGTCTCCGCCAATGCCGCCGAATCCCACCACGTTGCCCTCGTTACCCTGTTCGAAATCCTTGAAGTGGCCGGTCGGGCCGACCTCAAGTTCGACCTGATGCAGGAGCTGGAACGCCAGCGGCAAATCCTGCTGTCCTTCCGCAACAACCCCGACATTTCTGAAGATGCCCTATCCGGCGCCCTCTACGAGATCGAACAGGCTGCAGCTGCCTTGCTCGCCATGCAGGGCCGGATTGGTCACTATTTGCGCGAAAACGAATGGCTGATGGCCATCAAGAACCGGGCAAATATCCCTGGTGGCGTCTGCGAATTCGATCTGCCGTCCTATCACTACTGGCTGAACCGGGATGCAGCGCCTCGCCGTACCGATCTGGAAGGTTGGCTCAATCCCATGCTGGGCATGCGTCAGGCCATTGCCATCGTGCTTCGCCTGTTGCGTTCCTCGGGTCGCCCCGAAGAACACCAGGCGGTTAAAGGTAGTTATCAGATGATGCTGGCCGGGCGCAGCGCCCAGTTGGTGCGTCTGCGCCTAGCTTCCGGCGATCCTTATGTGCCGGAAATCAGCGCCAGCAAGTACGCCCTGAATATCCGCTTCATGGCACCCGGCGTTGAACAACGCCCGAAACAGGTCGAGGCCGACGCGCACTTCGACCTGACTTTCTGCAATTTGTAGTTAGTTTCGGCAGCCCAGCAGGGCTGCCTGGCGGCCAATCCCGCCGATTACCCTGTGACCAATTTTGCCAAGGCTTGCCTGCCGGACAGCAGGTGGTCATGCATGCGGCTGGCTGCCAACTCAGGATTCTTCTGACGCAACGCCGCCATGATTTCCCGATGTTCGAGCAAGGACTGCTGAACCCGACCATCCAGTTGTAAGGAATGGCGACGGGTCAACTTGATAACCTTGCGGGTGTCGTCAATGAGGTGTTTTAACCAGCCATTGGCGGCAATATCCTGTAAAGCACTGTGAAAAGTATCGTTCGCAACAAAAAAGGCGTCGGCATCACCACTGTTGGCGTGGGCCTCCAGGGTCTGGTGCAAAGTCTCAAGATGGCTGATGTCTTCGTCCGTGGCTTTGCGGGCAGCTTCGTAGGCACAGCGGCTTTCCAGCAGGGCCATGATGGGAAACACTTCATCCAGGTCCTGTTCCGACAGTTGTGCCACGTAGCAGCCACGGCGCGGTTTGAGTACGACAAGGCCTTCCGAAGCCAGCACTTTGAGGGCTTCCCGCATGGGAGTCCGGGAAATGCCCAGCTCTTCGGCAATGGCCTGTTCGTCAATCCAGCCCCCGGGTTCCAGTTCGTGGCTGAAAATCCGGGCGCGCAAAAGTTCGGCGACTTCCTCATAAAGTGCGGTGCGAGTGAAGGGCTGTGCGCTCATTGCCTGTGTTCCTTGCGGGTCTCTTGCATTCATAATTATGGATAACGTATTATGTATGGGTGGTGACTGTCAAGACCAATGTCAGGCAATGCGCCACAATTCATTCAAAATAAGTAGCTTGGCCGAAGCCGGGCTTCCTAGACAAAACGAGACAAGGCAGGACCAAACATGAGCAAGTACCCTCAAGTGGACATTCCTTCTCTGGATGCCTGGACCAAGGCTGCAGCAAAGTCCGCGCCCGGTGGTGATGTAAAAGGCCTTAACTGGACCACTCCCGAGGGCTTGGTCGTCAAGCCGCTATACACAGCAGAGGACACCAAGGACCTGCCTTACGCCGATACCCTGCCCGGTTTCGCTCCCTACCAGCGCGGCCCCCAGGCCACCATGTACGCAGCCCGGCCCTGGACCATTCGGCAGTATGCCGGATTTTCTACCGCCGAAGCGTCCAATGCCTTCTACCGCAAGGCCCTGGCGGCCGGCGGTCAAGGTGTGTCCGTGGCTTTCGACTTGGCTACCCACCGCGGTTATGACTCCGACAATGCCCGCGTCGTCGGTGACGTGGGCAAGGCCGGTGTCGCCATCGACTCCGTGGAGGACATGAAGATCCTGTTCGACGGCATCCCTCTCGACAAGATTTCCGTCTCCATGACCATGAACGGCGCCGTGCTGCCGATCTTGGCCGGCTACATCGTCGCTGCCGAAGAGCAGGGCGTAAAGCAGGATCAACTGTCCGGCACGATCCAGAACGACATTCTCAAAGAATTCATGGTGCGGAACACCTACATCTATCCGCCCAAGCCCTCGATGAAGATCATCGCGGACATCTTCGCCTACACAGCGGAGAACATGCCGAAGTTCAATTCCATCTCCATTTCCGGTTATCACATCCAGGAAGCCGGTGCCAACCAGGCCATCGAACTGGCCTTCACCTTGGCTGACGGCATGGAATACGTGCGTACTGGTGTCGCCTCCGGCATGGATGTGGATACCTTCGCTGGCCGCCTGTCCTTCTTCTGGGCCGTTGGCATGAATTTCTATCTGGAAATCGCCAAGATGCGCGCAGGACGCCAGCTGTGGTGGCGGATCATGCAAAGCTTCAATGCCAAGAGCCCCAAGTCCATGATGCTGCGGACCCACAGCCAGACTTCCGGCTGGTCCCTGACCGAGCAGGACCCCTACAACAATGTAGTGCGTACCACCATTGAAGCCATGGCAGCCGTATTTGGCGGCACACAGTCCCTGCACACCAATGCCCTGGACGAAGCTATCGCCCTGCCCACGGAATTCTCTTCCCGTATCGCCCGTAACACCCAGCTCATCATCCAGGAAGAAACCCATATCACCAATGTGGTGGACCCCTGGGCCGGTTCCTACATGATGGAAAAGCTGACCCAGGAAATGGCCGACAAGGCCTGGGCCATCATCGAAGAAATCGAAGCCATGGGCGGCATGACCAAAGCAGTGGAATCCGGCTGGGCCAAGATGCAGGTGGAAACCTGTGCGGCGGACAAGCAGGCCCGCATTGACTCCGGCAAGGACGTGATTGTCGGCGTGAACAAGTACAAGCTGGCCAAGGAAGATGCGATCGATATTCTGGACATCGACAACCACGCCGTCCGTGAGTCCCAGATTGCCCGCCTGAAGAATATTCGCGCCAGCCGTGACAGCGCCGCCGTCAATGCTGCTCTGGAAGCCCTGACCAAGGCCGCCGAAAGCGGCGAAGGCAATCTGCTCGACCTCACCGTCAAGGCCATCCGCCTGCGCGCCACTGTCGGCGAAGTGTCCGATGCCCTGGAAAAGATCTACGGTCGTTTCCGCGCCAACAACCAAACCATTTCAGGGGTGTACGGAGGTGTTGTGGAAGGTCAGGAAAACTGGGAAGGCCTCAAGGCCGATGTCGCCAAGTTTGCCGAGGAAGAAGGCCGTCGCCCCCGCATCATGATCGCCAAGCTGGGCCAGGATGGCCATGACCGCGGCGCCAAGGTGGTGGCTACCGCCTACGCTGACTTGGGCTTCGACATCGATATGGGTCCCCTGTTTCAGACTCCCGAAGAAGCCGCCCGCCAGGCTATTGAAAATGACGTCCATGCCGTGGGCGTTTCCTCCCTGGCGGCTGGTCACAAGACCCTGCTGCCGGCTCTGGTCAAGGCCCTGAAGGATCAAGGCGGCGACGACATCATCGTCTTTGCCGGCGGCGTGATTCCCGCTCAGGACTACGACTTCCTCTTCAATGCTGGCGCCAAGGCCGTGTTCGGCCCCGGCACCCGCATCGAGGACTCTGCCGCCAAGGTGCTGGTAGAAATCCGCAAGGCCCGCGCCTGATCAACGGCGCCACGGAGGCAAAGTAGTGGTCCAGGCCCATCTGCTCGCCCCAGCCGACCAGACACTGGTAGACGGTGTTCTGGCCGGTCAGCGCCGTGCACTGGCCAAGGCCATCACCCTGATCGAATCCACCCGGCTCGATCATCAGCAGCGGGCACAGCAAGTACTCGCTGCCGTATTGCCCCACAGCGGCAACGCCATCCGGATCGGGATTTCCGGCGTCCCCGGCGCTGGCAAGTCCACCTTCATCGAAGCCCTCGGTGTTTGGCTCATCGAGCAAGGCAAGCGTTTGGCAGTGTTGGCCATTGACCCCTCCTCTTCGGTGAACGGCGGCTCCATTCTGGGTGACAAGACCCGCATGGAATTGCTCTCCCAAAAGGAAGAAGCCTTCATCCGCCCCAGCCCCTCGGCCGGTTCCCTCGGCGGTGTCGCCGAAAAAACCCGGGAAGCCATGCTGTTGTGCGAGGCCGCCGGCTACGACGTAATCATCATCGAAACAGTGGGCGTCGGTCAGTCCGAAACCACCGTCGCCGGCATGGTGGACATGTTCTGTCTGCTGCAATTGCCCAATGCCGGTGACGACCTGCAGGCCATCAAGAAAGGCATCGTTGAACTGGCCGATATGGTGGTGATCAACAAAGCCGACATTGATCCCCAGGCCACCGCCGTGGTTCGGGCCCAATGGAAGAATGCCCTGCACATGTTGCGTCACGCTTCACCCCACTGGGAGCCGCCGGTGGTAGCTCTCTCCGCCCTGCACAAACAGGGCATCGCCGACTTCTGGGCCCAGGTGGAGCAATACCAAACCGCCCTCAAGCCCACGGGCGAGTTCCAGGCCAAACGCCAGCACCAATCCCTGGCCTGGATGTGGCAGTTGATCGAAAGCGGCTTACACCAGTACTTCCGCCTCAATCCCCGCGTGCAGGAAAACCTGCCCGCCTTTACCCGCTCCGTCGAGGAGGGTCGTACGACTCCGGCTGCTGCCGCGTATGCCCTGCTCGACTGTTTGAACCACTGATTCAAGTTACCCGCCTTTTAAAGGGAGTTTCCTATGTATGACATCATCCATCAGCTCGACGAAAAGCGCGAAAGGGCCCGTCTCGGCGGTGGCCAGAAACGCATCGACAGTCAGCACAAAAAGGGCAAGCTGACCGCCCGCGAGCGTATCGAACTGCTGCTTGATCCCGGTACCTTTGAAGAGTGGGACATGTTCAAGGAGCACCGCTGTACCGACTTCGGCATGGCCGACCAGCAGATTCCCGGCGATGGCGTGGTGACCGGTTACGGCACCATCAACGGTCGCATGGTCTTCGTCTTCTCCCAGGACTTCACCGTCTACGGCGGCGCCCTGTCCGAAACCCATGCCGAGAAAATCTGCAAGGTAATGGAAAAAGCCATGCAGGTCGGTGCCCCCGTCATCGGCCTGAATGACTCCGGCGGTGCCCGTATCCAGGAAGGCGTTGCTGCCCTGGGTGGTTACGCCGACGTGTTCCAGCTCAATGTGATGGCTTCCGGTGTTGTGCCCCAGATCTCCATGATCATGGGCCCCTGTGCCGGTGGTGCGGTGTATTCCCCCTCCATGACAGACTTCATCTTCATGGTGAAGGACACTTCCTACATGTTCGTGACCGGTCCTGAAGTCGTGAAGACCGTGACCCACGAAGAAGTAACAGCCGAAGAACTGGGTGGTGCTGTGACCCACACCAGCAAGTCCGGCGTGGCCGACCTGGCCTTCGAGAATGACGTCGAAGCCTTGGTCATGCTGCGTCGCTTCTTCAGCTACCTGCCCCTGAACAACAAGGAAAAGCCGCCACTTCGTCCCACCAACGATCCGGCTGACCGCCTTGATTACTCCCTTGATACCTTGGTGCCCGACAACGCCAACAAGCCCTACGACATCAAGGAACTGATCATCAAGATGGTGGACGACTGCGACTTCTTCGAGCTGCAGCCCGACCACGCCAAGAACATCGTGATCGGCTTCGCCCGCATGGAAGGCCAGACCGTCGGTATCGTCGCCAACCAGCCCATGGTGCTGGCCGGCTGCCTGGATATCAAGTCCTCCATCAAGGCCGCCCGCTTTGTACGCTTCTGCGACAGCTTCAACATCCCCGTCATCACCCTAGTGGACGTGCCCGGCTTCATGCCCGGTACTGCCCAGGAATACGGCGGCATCATCAAGCACGGCGCCAAGCTGCTTTACGCCTACGCCGAGTGCACCGTGCCCAAGATCACCGTGATCACCCGCAAGGCCTACGGTGGCGCCTACGACGTGATGGCTTCCAAGCACTTGCGTGGTGACGTGAACCTGGCCTGGCCCAGCGCCGAAATCGCCGTGATGGGCGCCAAGGGCGCCGTGGAAATCATCTTCCGCGAAGACAAGGGCGACCCGGAAAAACTGGCCGCCAAAGAAGCCGAGTACAAGGCCAAGTTCGCCAACCCCTTCGTGGCCGGCGCCCGTGGCTTTATCGATGACGTGATCCAGCCCCACGAAACCCGCAAGCGCATCTGCCGTTCCCTGGTGATGCTGAAGAACAAGCAACTGACCAATCCGTGGCGCAAGCACGGCAACATTCCGCTGTGATCGCCGGGAGGACATAGAAAAATGTTTACCAAAATTTTGATCGCCAACCGCGGCGAAATCGCCTGCCGCGTTATCAAGACCGCCCGTCGCATGGGCATCAAGACCGTTGCGGTGTACTCCGAAGCGGACAAGGATGCGCTGCATGTAGAACTGGCTGACGAAGCCATCTGCATCGGCCCAGCCGCGTCCAAGGACAGCTATCTGGTGATGGACAAGATCATCGCCGCCTGCAAGGAAACCGGCGCTCAAGCCGTGCATCCTGGCTACGGCTTCCTCTCCGAGAACGAAGCTTTCTCCCGCCGTCTGGCTGAAGAAGGCATCAAGTTCATCGGCCCCCTGGCCCACTCCGTGGCCGCCATGGGTGACAAGATCGCCTCGAAGAAGCTGGCCATGGAAGCCAAGGTCAGCACCATTCCTGGCTACAACGATCCTATCGACACACCGGAACAGGCTGTCGGCATCGCCAAGGGCATCGGCTATCCGGTCATGATCAAGGCCTCCGCCGGCGGCGGCGGCAAGGGTCTGCGGGTTGCCTACAACGACAAGGAAGCCCACGAAGGCTTCGCTTCCTGCAAGACCGAAGCCAAGAACGCTTTCGGTGATGACCGCATCTTCATCGAGAAATTCGTTGAAGAACCCCGCCACATCGAAATCCAGGTGCTGGGCGACAGTCATGGCAACGTGGTGTATCTGCACGAGCGCGAATGTTCCATCCAGCGTCGTCACCAGAAGGTCATTGAAGAAGCACCGTCACCCTTCCTCGACCCCGCCACCCGTAAGGCCATGGGCGAACAGGCTGTGGCCCTGGCCAAGGCAGTGCAGTACGAATCCGCCGGTACAGTGGAATTCGTGGTGGGCAAGGACAAGAGCTTCTTCTTCCTGGAAATGAACACCCGGCTCCAGGTGGAACACCCCGTCACCGAATGCATCACCGGCCTCGATCTGGTAGAACAGATGATCCGCGTGGCGGCTGGCGAAAAGCTGGCCTTCAAGCAGGAAGACCTGAAGATCAACGGTTGGGCCATGGAATGCCGTATCAATGCGGAAGATCCTTTCCGCGGCTTCCTGCCTTCCACTGGTCGCCTGATCAAGTTTGCCCCCCCAGCCCAGGACATGGTGGCGGCTGAAGCCATGCCGGCTACCGGCGGCGTGCGCGTGGATACCGGCGTCTATGAAGGCGGCGAAATCTCCATGTTCTACGACTCCATGATCGCCAAGCTGATCGTGCACGGTACCACCCGGGACCAGGCCATCAGCAAGATGCGGGAAGCCCTCAACGCCTTCGTCATCCGCGGCGTCGCTTCCAACATTTCCTTCCAGTCCGCCCTGATGCAGCATCCCCGCTTCACTTCGGGCAACTTCAACACCGGCCTGATCGCGGAGGAATATCCCAAGGGCTTCGATGCGGCCGACGTGCCCCATGACGACCCCGCCATGATCATTGCCGTCGGTGGCGCCATTCATCGCCAGTACCTGGCCCGCAGCAGCAGCATCAGCGGCCAGATGCCCGGCCATGAGTTCAAACCCGGCGACGACTACGTGGTGATCCGCGGTGACGAGCACCATGCCGTGACCGTCAAGCCTGTCGATGGCGGCTACGACGTCAGCTACGGCGGACAGTCCTACGTCATCCGTTCCGACTGGAATTTTGGCGATCTGCTGTACACCGGCACCTTCAACGGCGAGCCCTTCTGCATGCAGGTGGAACGCCACGGTCTCAAGTACCGCCTGTTCCACTGGGGCACGGTCGCCAACCTGCTGGTGCTGGATGGCCATGCTGCTGAACTGCAAAAGCTGATGCCCTTCAAGGCACCGCCCGACATGTCCAAGTACCTGCTCTCCCCCATGCCCGGTCTGTTGACCGAAGTGGCGGTGAAGGTGGGTCAGGAAGTGAAGGCTGGTGAAGTCCTCGCCAAGATCGAAGCCATGAAGATGGAAAACATCCTCAAGGCCGAGCGTGACTGCGTGGTGGAAAAGATCCAGGCCACCGCCGGCGAAAGTCTGTCTGTTGATCAGGTCATTATCGCCTTCAAGTAAAAGTCGGCTGAAAATGCGCAGGGGGGAAGGGCAATGCTCTTCCCCTTTTTTATGGACTGAAGTGACAGACAAGTCTACCCGTCTCGATCCATCTTCCTCGCCATCCCTTAATCGAGCCTCAAAGGCGATTGCCCCTGCGGGGGTAATCCGCTACATTCGTTTACCCTGCTGCCTTATTACTTTGGACCGAGTGTTTCCCATTCCCTATCGCCTTGTCGTCCGTCTGCTAGTAGCAGCCACCCTGTTGGGTACTGGTTTTGCCCACGGGGCTGAATCCAAGGGCAGCTACACGTTTTACGTCACCCCCCAATTACCTCCCGTGGTCATGCATCAGGCGTGGTCGCCACTGCTCAAACGTTTGTCGGAAGAAACGGGCTACACCTTCCGCTTGGACATACCGCCTTCCATTCCAGCTTTTGAAACCCTGATGCGAAAAGGGATTCCGGACTTCGTCTTCCCGAATCCCTATCTGGTCGTCGTGCTTCACAAAACGGTGGGCTACATCCCGCTGATCCGCAGCAACGCCATGCTGCTGGAGGGTTATTTGGTGGTCCGCAAGGACAGTCCGCTTCAATCCCTAAAGGAACTCAAGGGCAAGGCCGTGGCTTTTCCCGCCCCTAATTCCTTTGCGGCCTCCCTCTACATGCGCAGTCTGCTGGCCAAGGAAGGTATCCCCATCCAGCCCCGCTATGTTGGCGCCCATAGCAATGTGTATCGCCAAGTGGTCTACGGAGAAGTCGAGGCGGGCGGCGGGGTCAATTATTCCTTTGACCGGGAACCCCAGGAAATCCGCGACAACCTCCGCATCCTGTTCAAGACGCCTCCCACAAAACCCCATCCTGTTTCTGCCCACCCGCGCATTCCCGCTACTGTGCGAGAAGCGGTAACAGCAGCCCTGCTGCGCATTGCAACAACGCCTGAGGGGGCAGTCATGATGGACAAGGCACAACTGCCCAAGCCGGTCCGGGCGGACTATCGTCAGGACTACCAGTCCATGGAACAGTTGGGCTTGGAAAAATTCTTTGTGTACGGGGAAGACTGATATGGCAAAGCAACGCCACCTGTTTTCCCAGTTGATGCTGTTGGGCTCCACAGCCACGGCCATCGCCATTCTGTTATTCGGTATTTACGTCGCCCACGTCCAGCGCAATCTGGAAATCCGCGCTCTGGAAAGCGAAGTGCAACTGGTGGCCGATGACGTGGGCAATGCAGCTATCCACTATCTGATCATCAAGGATTACTGGAACCTGGAGCAGTTGCTCAAACAGTCCTCGGTCAATCCCGGCATCATGCTGCTCCAAATCACCAGTGCTGACGGCCGGGTCATGGGGCAAATTCAGCGCAGTACGGTCGGTGGTGAAGCGGTCATGAATTACAAGCCGCAGAAACTTTCCATCCCGACCGGTACCGAAGCAGTGACGCACACCGATCAAGATCGGGTGGACGCATGGCGCCCCATTCAGGCCGATGAATTGATGGGTTGGGTCCATGTCGAACACGACCTCTCGGAAAGTCGGCTGCTGCAATCCCATCTATGGCAGGACTCGCTGCTGATCGGCTTACTGGTTGTCCCTGTCAGTGCTCTGCTCCTGTTCCTGCTGCTCCGTCGCCCCATGGGGCTGTTACGCCATGCCGCTGAGTTTGCGACCCAACTACCCACCAGCCAGGGAAAACAGCTTGAGGATACTTCCAGCACTCAGGAAATCGACACTCTGATTCAGGCCCTGAACACGGCATCTCGGCACCTGCAGGATCAGGACACTGCCTTGGAGCAATCTCGGCAGCAACAGGAAAGACGTAGCAGCATCTATGAGGCCATGGCGCTGGGGGCATCGGCAAGCCATATCCTCAACATGATTATTCAGGGACTGGAACAAGATCTGCCCGGCACTATTGCCACCATCATGGTCAAGGATAAAAGCGGAAAAAATCTGGTGAATGCCGCCGCCCCATCCATGCCCGATTTCTATTGCCAGGCCATCGAGGGGCTTCCCATCCGCGATGGCGTGGGCTCCTGTGGAACCGCCGCCTTCCGTGGCCAACGGGTCATTGTCGAAGACATCCAGGATCACCCTTACTGGAAAGACTTTCGCGACCTCGCAGGCCGGGCCAACTTGCGCTCCTGTTGGTCGGAACCCGTTACCGATAGTGATGGCAAGGTACTTGGCACCCTGGCCCTCTACCACCACACCCCGGCAAAACCGAACAATGGCGAGTTGGAGTTGTTACATCAAACCGCCAATCTGGTTACCGTCATGCTGCGCCGCCAGCGTAATGAGGAGGCCTTGACCCTGGCCGACTCGGTCTATCAAGGCAGCGGCGAAGCCATTACCGTCACCGACGAGCAAAACCTGATCATCGCCGTCAATCCCGCCTTTACCCGGGTCACGGGTTACAGCCTGGATGACGTGATCGGCAAGAATCCCTCGCTACTCTCCTCCGGGCGCATGGGGGCTGGCTTCTATCGGGCCATGTGGAAATCCCTGGCTGCCACGGGGCAATGGCAAGGAGAAATCTGGAACAAGCGCAAAAACGGCGAGGTCTATGCCGAGTGGCTCACCATCAACGCCATCCGCGATGAAGAGGGCAACGCCTACCGTCACGTCGCCATCTTCTCTGACATCTCGGAAAAGAAGCACGCCGAAGAAACCATCTGGCAACAGGCCAACTACGACCAACTGACCGAACTACCCAACCGCCGGCTGTTCCGTGACCGCCTGGAGCAGCAATTGCGCCGCGCCGAACGGGATGGCGAAATGCTGGCCCTGCTGTTTGTCGACCTGGACCGTTTCAAGAACGTCAATGACGCCATGGGTCATGATGCTGGCGATGAATTGCTGATCCTTGCCGCCCAGCGCCTGCAAGAATGCGTCCGCGAATCCGATACCGTGGCCCGACTCGGCAGTGATGAGTTTGCCCTGGCCCTGACTCAAGTCACCGATCCTGGCGGCGTGGAGCGCACTGCCGAGCATATCCTGCAACGCCTGTCCGACCCTTACCTGTTGTCTGCCGGCCCGGCCTACCTATCTGCCAGTATCGGCATCACCCTGTTCCCCAGTGACGGCAGCGATGCCGAAGCTTTGCTGCTGAATGCCGCCCGGGCCATGAACGCGGCCAAACATACCAGTGCCAATGCCTACTCCTGGTACACCCTTGAACTGCAATTGGCCGCCAAGGTGCGTAATGAACTGGGTAATGACCTGCGTCTCGCTGTGCAGGAAAACCAGTTCCAGGTGCACTATCAACCCATCGTCGATCTGCGCAGTGGCCGCATCGTCAAAGCCGAAGCGCTGATCCGCTGGCAGCACCCGAAACAGGGCCTGATCAGCCCCGTCACCTTCATCCCCCTGGCAGAAGACCTGGGCATGATTTCCGAAGTGGGCAACTGGGTTTTCCGTACCGTCGTCCAGCAGGCCAAGGCCTGGCGCGACCGGGGCATTGATCTCCAGTTCAGCGTCAACAAATCACCGCGCCAGTTCGGCGCCAACGACGATGCCGATGAATGGCTGCAATTCCTCGAGGAAACCGGTCTGCCCCCCGACCGTTTGGTAGTGGAAATCACCGAAGGTTTGCTGCTGGATGCCAAGGATGAAATCATGGAGCAGCTCGACAAACTGCGCCGGGCCGGCATCCAAATTGCCATTGACGACTTCGGCACGGGTTATTCCGCCCTGTCCTATTTACAGCAGTTTCACATCGACTACCTCAAGATCGATCGCAGCTTCATCAAGGACCTGGGAGAAAACGCAGCCGATGCTGCCCTAGCGGATGCCATCGTAGTCATGGCCCACAAACTGGGGATTCAAGTGATTGCCGAAGGGGTAGAAACCACCCTGCAGCGGGACTGGCTGATCAACGCCAGTTGCGATTATGTCCAAGGCTATTTCTACGCCAAACCGCTCCCCCCGGTGGAATTCGAACGATTGGTCAAAGGCTCTCCTGTCTAGCGATACTCCGAAACATGGTGAGCACTGCTATCCTGCCGGCATGTTTCTGATCCGCTTTCTTTGTCTGCTTTTGATCCCCATCTCCCTGTCCTGGGGGACCACCCTCACCGTGCACGACGGTGCCGCCCGCTACGACCTGGCGGGCTATGTGGAGCTTTATGAGGACGCAGAAAACCGCATGACATTGCAGGACATCATGCGGGGAGATGTTCCCTTCCATGCCACCCAAGCTGGGGATGACCTCAGTCTGGGTTTTCGCAACAGCACCCTCTGGCTCAAGCTGGTGCTTCAGGCTCCTGCCGGTGGCAGTCGGGACCACTGGCAACTGGAACTCGCCTTCCCCACCCTGGATTCGGTGACCTTCTACCGGATGTTGCCCGGCGGCGATTACCTGACGGTGGAAACCGGTGATCACCTCCCCTTCGCTAGCCGCCGCATCGATCATCGCAATTACATTTTCCCGGCGGACATGGAATCAGCCCCAGGAAATGACGCACCCCAAACCTTCTACCTGCGTATCCGCTCTCAAGGCAGCCTGACCCTGCCGCTGGTACTCTGGAACAGTCAAGCCTTCGCCCAGCACAACCAGGTCAGTTACACCGGTCTGGCACTGTATTTCGGTGCTTTTATCGCCATGTCCATCTACAACCTGATGCTGTTCTTCTCCCTGCGGGATCGGGTCTTCCTGATCTATGTAGCCTTTGTGGTCAGCATGGCGATCGGCCTCAGCAGCCAGTACGGCATCGCCTTTCAATTTCTCTGGCCCACCTGGCCGGTCATTGCCAATGCCGCCTACCCCGGCGGCTTTGCCCTGGCCGGCTTGTTTGGTGTGCTGTTCACCCGGCAGTTTCTCGAAACCCCAGTCCATCTGCCCCGTTTTGACGGACTGCTCCAGATACTGGCCGTGATGTTCGCCATCAATGTGGTGCTGCCCTTCTTCAGGTACCAGTGGGCATCCATCTTCGTTTCCCTCACGGCGGCCGTTTTCTGCCCCCTGGCCCTGGGGGCTGGTATCTGGTTTGTGCGCCGCCGTCACTACGGCGCCCGCTACTACTTGGCGGCCTGGAGTCTGTTGTTGGTATTTACCTCCACCATGGCCCTGCGCAACTTGGGCTGGCTGCCCAGCAATGCCCTCACCCTCAACGGCATGCAAATCGGCTCGGCTTTGGAAATGATGTTGCTTTCCTTTGCCCTGGCCCAGCGCTACAACAAGCTGCGCCTGGAAAAAGACCAGGCCCAGCAAGAGGCACTCCGCTCCAACCAGCAAATGCTGGAGTCCCTGCAGCACAGTGAACTTCTGCTGGAACAAAGGGTGGCAGAGCGAACCGCCGAACTGGAAAAAGCCAATAGCAAGCTGCAGGAAAACCAGCAACTGCTCCGGGATATGGCCCATCACGACCCCTTGACTGGCTTGGCCAACCGGCTGTTACTGGATATCCGTCTCGAACACGCGCTGGATGTCGCTCGTCGCCACGGCAGCACAGTCGCCATCATGTTGCTGGATCTGGACGGTTTCAAACCGGTCAATGACAGCTACGGCCATGCGGCAGGGGACGAATTGTTGATCGAACTGGCCCAGCGCATGAAGACCATCGTCCGTCAAACCGACACCGTGGCCCGGCTGGGGGGGGATGAATTCATCATCCTGCTGGAATCGGTGGCCTCGGAAGAGGCGGTGATTTCAGTGGCCGAGAAACTTGTGGCAGCGCTGCGGGCGCCGGTACAAACCATGAGTGGAGCACTGCTGCAAGTTGGGGTGAGTATCGGCGTAACCCTGATGAGCTCCCTTGATGCAAACCGGGAGGCCTTGATCCACCGGGCAGACTTGGCCATGTATGAGGCCAAGGCTGCCGGCGGCAATCAGGCCCGCTTCAAAGCGGGATAAGCAGGCCTCGGAGTGGTTTAGCCCGCCAACTTGGCGAAGGCAGAAACCACTTCTGGCGGTGCCTGAACCAATTCGATCAGGACACCTTCGCCGCCAATAGGAAACTCTTCATTGCCTTTGGGGTGCAGGAAGCAGATGTCAAAGCCTGCGGCGCCCTTGCGAATACCGCCAGGAGCAAAACGCACACCGTTCGCGCTGAGCCAGTCCACCGCCTTGGGCAGATCGTCAATCCACAGACCAACGTGATTCAGGGGGGTGGCGTGAACGGCGGGCTTCTTTTCCGGGTCCATGGGTTGCATCAGATCCACTTCCACCTTGAAGGCACCGACGCCCATGGCACAGATGTCTTCGTCCACATTTTCCTTCTCGCTCTGGAATGTGCCGGTCACTTCCAGGCCCAGCTTTTCTACCCAGAGGGTTTTCAGTTTTTCCTTGCTGGGGCCGCCGATGGCGATTTGCTGGATGCCCAGAACTTTGAAGGGGCGGGTCATATCATTTCTCCTGACGATAAGCATGCACAAGCATGAGAAGGCCGATCACGATCATGGGCAGGGAAAGCCACTGGCCCATACTGACAAAATAGGAATGGCCGAAGACCCCCGCATCGGGTTCGCGGAAGTATTCGCCCAACCAGCGGAACGTACCATAGCCAACCAGGAAAACAGCTGACACGGCCCGGCGTGGACGGGGTTTTGCCGAGTAGAACCAAAGGATCAAGAACAGCAGCAGACCTTCCATTCCGGCCTGATACAACTGAGAAGGATGGCGCGACAGATCGTCCACCTGGGGGAAAACCATGGCCCAGGGCAAAGAGGGATCAGCCACCCGACCCCACAGTTCGCCATTGATGAAATTGCCGATACGGCCCGTCATCAAGCCCAGAGGCACCAGGGGCGCAATGAAGTCCGTCACCTGGAAAAAGCTGCGGTCCGTCTTGTGGCCGAACCAGGCCATGGCCACCAATACGCCGAGGAAACCACCGTGAAAACTCATGCCGCCCTTCCAGACGGCGACAATTTCAAGGGGGTGACTGAAGTAATAGCCGGGCTCGTAAAACAGCACCTGGCCCAGGCGACCGCCGATCACGACACCGAGGACGCCGTAAAACAGCAGATCATCGATGTCCCGGGGCAGCCAGCCCCGCAAAATGTTTTGCCGGGCCCGGTACTGTCCCAGAACCATGAAGGCGAAAAAGCCGACCATGTACATCAGCCCATACCAGCGGACGGCCAAGGGGCCGAGGTGCAGGGCAACGGGATCGAACTGGGGATGTATCAGCATGGAAAAATCAGGACGAAACAGGGACCGTCATTATAGGGACTGACCTGAACTGCGCTTGAAAACAAACTTCATGGCTATGGCCGGTTCTGCCGGGGTCAGGGGCGAAACAGCGGTCAACAGAGTTGACGTTCATCAAGGCCTACTCAGCCTATGCTCGTAGGATTTAGTGACATATAAAATACAATTCAAGGCTCATGTTTGGGCTTGGAAAGAAAGTTGCGGGATGCCCCATATCAAAACCATCGACGACGTCTGGATCTTTGGCGCTTTCGAAGAACTCAGTGATGAAGCTCATCAGGCCCGACGCTTTCGCAATGAGTTGATTCTCATCTGGATTGTGGGCGTCAATTACGGAATCGACACCCTGATGCTCGTGCTTTTCTGGCTTGCTGGCACTGTTCCAGCAGCGGCTCCGGTTGGTTTTTGTCTGGCCGGGATAGGTCATATGGCCATCTTCACCATGGCCCATAGCATCCGTCGCCAGCGCCAGGTCGAGCGATTGCATCTCCCGCGATGGCAAATGGCTTATGCATTGAGTACCGCATTGATTTTCTTGGCGGCCTTCCCCGTGATTGCCGCCTATTTCCTGTCGATGGTCTTCATCATCTTTGCCATGGGCTCTCTGCGTCTTAATTTCCGTGAAGCCATGACTACTGGCGTAGGCGTCTGTTTGATCATTGCCGCCGTACTGCTTAATACTCGTGCTGGGAAGATCGGCATCTCCCAGCCCAGCTTGCTCGAAACCTTCGCCATCTGGCTCAGCTTCTCCCTGGTACTGCTGCGTACCATTGTGATTGGCTACTACGGCGCAGCTCTGCGGGAAAAACTCATTGCCTACAACCTGCGGCTGGCGGACTCTTTTCACCAAGCTCGCCAGCAGGCCACACACGACGCACTCACCGGGCTACTCAATCGTCACGCCATCCTGCCCTTCATCAACGACCAGATCAGTCTGTGCCACCGTAAAGACATTGCCGGATGTCTGGCCATGTTTGATGTAGACCATTTCAAGCGGGTTAATGATCAATTCGGCCATGTGACAGGCGATCGGGTGCTAAAAATTCTTTCAACGGCTATGGATAGCTCCATCCGTTCCTGCGACAAACTGGGACGCATTGGAGGAGAAGAGTTCCTTCTTGTGATGCCCGCTACACATTTGGCAGAAGGTCTCGCCATGGTGGAAAGAATGCGGCAAAAGATCGAGGCCCAGCCCTGGTCTGCAATCACGCCCGGCAGAACAATAACCATCTCCGCCGGTATTACCGAGTTGCGCTATGGCGACACAATAACCGGATTGATGCATCGGGCTGACCATGCCCTTTACCAATCCAAACAGGATGGACGCAACCGGGTCAGTCATAGCTGACACACCTCTCCCCCGGTGACACAAAGTTGTCATCAAAGAAGCGTATCCACGAGGGTTTCCTGATTGATGTTTTCGGAGCCCTCATGTTCAACCCTCGTACCTCCTCCATTCTCGTTTCCCTGGCCTTGACCCTACTTGCCCAGAGTGGCCTGGCCGGCCAGGATGACGATGCGCCGTTCAAGGGCGACGGCAAAAGCCGCAACGCCAGCGATCCCATCTACTTCGGCGGGAAGCTCGCCGACTTCCCCACCCATGCCGATGCCGAATCCGGCCTGCGCATATTCCCGCCCACCGCCACCGAACTCTTCGCCGGTCAGCGTTTTGACCTTCGCGTTGAAACCCAGTTACCGGCCGAACGTTCCGTCAAACTGTTGCGGCTCAGCATCAACGGCAAGGAGATGACTCGTCGTTTCAACGACAGCATCTCCCGCCAGGGCACCGGTCTGGAATCCGGTACGCCGGCCAGCCCCTTGCTGTTCGGCGCCTCTGCCCGCAACCTGAGTTTCGACAAGCCCGGCCATTACGAGGTGAAAGCCGAGGTGGCAGTGGATGGGGTAACCCGCAGCATCAGCAACCACTACGACGTTGCCGCAGCCCCCAACCCCAAGGCGCCCGGTGCCGCCAACCGCATCGTCTTCTTCCTCACCGACGGTACCGGCCTGCCCCTGCGCACTGCCGCCCGCATCGCCTCCCGCGGTGTGTTTGAAGGCCGGGCCCGGGATCGGCTGGCCATGGAAAAAATGCCCGTGCAGGGCCTGTCCATGACCGCCGCCTTTGACACCATCATCACCGACTCCGCCCCCGGCATGGCCAGTCTGGTTACCGGTATGAAGCAGGCGAACAATGCCCTCAACGTCAGTCCCGACAACACCCCGGAAAACGCCCTGGACAACCCCCGCATCGAAACGGTCTTCGAATACATGAAGCGCGTTCACGGCTGGAAGATCGGCGTGGTCACCGACGCTTTCCTGGCCGACGCCACCCCCGCCGCCACCGTGGCCCACAGCCGTGCTCGGCGTCTCTATCCGGCCATTACCCAACAGATGATCGGCTGGTATGCCGATGGCAGCGCCCAGCCCAAGACCGGCTATGCCAGCCTTGCAGCCCTGGCCCAGCCCCTGGATGTGATGCTCGGCGGCGGTGCCGCCCACTGGATGAAGGAGGACAATCCGCAGCTGTCCGCCTTCTATCAATACGGCAAAGGCGGCCGCAAGGATGTGGACCTGGTAACGGAAGCTGCCCCCAAACTGGGTTACACCGTGGTGCGTAATGTTGACGAACTCAAGGCCGCCTCCAACAAAGGCAAACTGCTGGGCCTGTTCACCGGCGAATTCCGCCCCGCCTCCAGCGGCCTTGGTCCGGACAATATTCCCGGGGTGCTGGATCGCCTGGCCGCCCGAGGCGCCGTCACTATTCACGGCAAGGGCGTTGCCGATGCGGAGCTGGGGCTCAACGTGGCTCCGCCCAAGGGCAAGGGTTGCGGCGATACCGTGGCCGAGTGTTTCCGTCGCGTCCCCATGAAAACCGAAATGGCGGACAAGGCCATTGATGTGCTGGAAGGTCTCAGTGCCGGTCGCATCGGCAAAGGCGGTGGCTGGATTCTGCTGGTGGAGCAATCCCAGACCGACAAGCTGGGCCACATCCTGGAATACGACCGCGTGGTCTATGAAGTCATCGAGGCCGACACCACGGTGGCTGCCGTGGGCAAAAAACTCGCTGCTCTCAAAGACGCCAAACACAGCCTGCGCGTTGTGACCTCCGATCACGCACAGCCGGAAACCATCGGTGGTGTCGTGCTGACCGACGCCCTGGTGGGCAAGCCCGGCAGTTGTTTCAACACCAGCGGCAACGCTTTTCCGGTCACCCTCGGCAATGCCGAAGACGCCAATCGCCCCTGCCTTCTGCAAGATGCCCTCGGCACCTTCAACGATGCCACACCTCCCACCTATGTGGACGCCAATGGCGATGGTTTCCCCGATGATCCCGCCCCCGCCATCAAGCTGGTGATCGAAGACGGCTTCCGCCCTGCCTACAGCACCAGCTACCGCACCAACTACGTTCCCATGGAACCTTCGTTCAATGGCAAGGACGGCACAGGCAAAGCCCTTGAGCGCAGCGCCATTCCCAACCCGGCGCGACAACCGGAAGGTTTGTTCATGAGCGGCAATCTGCCCAGCGGCAATGTCACCGGTGGCGCCAACAAAACCGGCGGCGCCATCAACACCGCCCCCCATGCGGGTGATGACGTTCCCGTTTCCGCCGACGGCGCCGGGGCCATCCATTTTTCCGGTGTCTATGAAAACACCTCCATCGCCCAGCGACTGGTACGCGCCCTGGGTGGCGACAAGGCAGCCAAGACCTCTACTGCTGGAGGATTGACCGGATGGTAGGCAAATACGGTATGAGTGCGGCCCTGGCCGGGCTGCTCTGCCTGCCCCTGTCATCCACAGCGGTGACCCTCAGCGGTCGTGTCGTGGATAGCCAGAACCAGCGCAGCTATGGCGAGGCTCGCATCAGTAGCGGAACGAAGGTGGCCAGCACTAGTGACGACCAAGGCTTCTTTCATCTCGATGATGTGAAGCCCGGTCCCCTATTGCTATCGGTTGAGCTGACCGACGGCGAAAGTTTTCGTGTGCGGCTGAAAGTGCCGCCAGGCAAGGCCTTTTTCGTCGAACTCGACCGGGCACGGCACACGCCCCCGGTCGAAGATGATGACTACTGAAACTCGCGGGGCCTACAGGACCACCTGGGCACCCAGTTCCACCACCCGGTTGGGCGGCAGCTGGAAGTAGGCTGCAGCACTGCCGGCATTGCGGAACATGGCGACAAACAGGATTTCGCGCCAGAAGGGCATGTCGGACTTGAGTTTGGGAATCAGCGTTTCCCGGCCGAGGAAGAAGGTGGTGTCCATGGTGTCGAGTACCAGCCCCTGCTCGCCACACCAGTCCATGGCCACCGGCAGGTCGGGCTTGTCCATGAAACCGTAGAACACCTTTACCCGCCAGAAGTCGTTGGCTTGCCGTTCCACCTGTACCCGCTGCGCTTCAGGAACGCGGGGAATGTCGAGCACCTTCACTGTGGCCAGTACGATCCGCTCATGCAGGGCCTTGTAGTGTTTGAGGCTGTGCAGCAGCGCATGGGGAACACCATCCGCATTGGTAGTGAGGAAGACGGCGGTGCCCGGCACGCGGGTCACGCTACCGACGCCACAACTCTGGATAAAGGCGTCCACTGGAATGGCATCGGCTTCCAGTCGGGCGTTGAGCAAGCGGCGCCCCTGCTTCCAGGTCGTCAGCATCAAGAAAATGGCGAGGCCGAAAACCAGAGGAAACCAGCCCCCATCAGAGACCTTGACCGCATTGGCAGCAAAGAAAGCTGTGTCCACCACAAGGAAAGGCAAAGCCCCCAAGGCCGCCCGCCACAGGGGCCAGCCCCACAGCCAATGCGCCACACAGAAGGCAAGAATACTGGTGATGACCATGGTGCCGGTAACCGCAATACCGTAAGCCGCCGCCAGATTGGTAGATGAACCAAAGCCGATGACCAAGGCGATCACGGCGGCCAGCAAGGTCCAGTTAATACCGGGCAAATAGATCTGGCCGATTTCCTTGGCAGAGGTGTGGTGCACTTCCAGTCGCGGCGAATAGCCTAACTGGATTGCCTGCTGGGTCATGGAAAAAGCGCCAGAAATGACCGCCTGGGACGCAATAACGGTAGCAACCGCGGCCAGGGCGACCATGGGCAACACGGCCCACTCTGGCGCCAAGCGGTAGAAGGGATTTTCGATGGCGCTGGCATCGGCCAGCAATAGCGCCCCCTGACCGAAGTAATTGAGCATCAGGGCAGGCAGGACAAACCCGAGCCAGGCCAGTTGAATTGGCTTGCGGCCAAAGTGGCCCATGTCGGCATAAAGCGCCTCAGCCCCGGTTAAAGCCAGCACCACGGCACCAAGGGAAAAGAAACCCAGCGTTGGATGACCGAATAAAAATTGCAATCCGAGTAGCGGATTAAGGGCGGCGAAAATGGCGGGGTGGGCAGTAATATTGATAACGCCAAGCAGGGCCAGCATAGTGAACCAAAGCACCATCACCGGGCCAAACAGCGTGCCGACGCTGCCGGTCCCCTTGCGCTGAATACAGAACAACCCGACCAGCACGCCCAAGGTAATGGGGATGATGTAGGGCTTGAAAGCCGGTGTCGCAATTTCAAGACCTTCTACCGCAGACAGAACGGAAATAGCCGGCGTCACTACACCATCACCATAGAACAAAGCAGCGCCGAACAGGCCCAAAGTGAGAATGATCGCCTGACGCTTACTGCCTTCCGCCGTGGGTCGCATAGCCAAGGCCATGAGTGCCATGATCCCGCCTTCTCCCTTGTTGTCGGCCCTCATGATGAAGGACACGTACTTGATCGTGACCACCACAATCAGGGACCAGAAGATCAGGGAAAGAATACCCATCACGTTGTCCGGCGTAATGGGCACCGGATGATGGGCGCCGGCAAAAACCTCATGCATGGTGTAAAGGGGGCTGGTGCCGATGTCGCCGTAGACAACACCAAGGGCAGCAAGGGAAAGGGCGGCTACGCCATCCTTTTCGTGGGCAGATAAAGGGGCTGAGTTCATCGCAAGCTCGGTTAATTGAAAACTTTGAAGGTTGGCGAACAAGCACCATAACCCTTCGCCGACTATTGTTGCGATGCGGGTATAAAAATTGTGTAAAAAAGCTGGACCAAACTTTTCGACTTAGCCCAATTCAGCAAGGGTTAACGGGGAATAAAGCGGTACCCGATCCCGGACTCCGTCACAAAATGCACCGGCTGCGAAGGGTCGTTTTCGAGTTTTTTGCGTAAATGTCCCATATAAATGCGGACATAGTGGCTGTCATCGGTATGGGAAGGCCCCCACACATTGCGTAGTAACTGACGATGGGTCAGGACACTGTCGGGATTGGCGATCAGGTAGGTCAGCAGGCGATACTCAATCGGGGTCAGGTGCAGCGTCTCACCGTGCCGTTCTACCGTCCGCCGGGACAGGTCCACCCGGTTATCGCCAAACTCAAACAAAGTCTGACCGGTTTCGCTGCTGCGGGAATGGCGGCGGAGTTGGGCTCGCACCCGGGCCAGAAGCTCGCCAATACCGAAAGGCTTGGTCAGGTAATCGTCTGCGCCAGCATCCAGAGCGTCGATCTTGTCGGCCTCCGCTGTGCGGGCGGATAACACAATGACGGGGATCCCCGACCAGGTCCGCAGGTCGCGAATGAAGTCCACCCCGTTCCCGTCTGGCAATCCCAAGTCCAGCACCACCATGTCCGGTTTGCGCGTACCGGCCTCGATCAGACCCCGCTTGAGGGAGTCGGCTTCGTACACATCGCAGCCCTCGCTTTCCAGCGCCATGTGGATAAAGCGGCGGATAGCCGGTTCATCTTCGACGACGATCACCACGGGGGCTGGATCACTCATGCCATTTCCTGTTCGTCAAACACCGGAGGGGTTCCTCGCGGCAGGGTGAAAACAAAGCGGGCACCACCACCCGGCCGGTTCTCGGCGCGAATATGCCCGCCATGGGCTTCGACGATAGCACGACAAATAGTCAGGCCCAGGCCGACACCGGGGGTTGCACTTTCCTTCTGACCCCGGGCGAATTTCTTGAAGATTTCCTCTTCTGCGCCCAGGGGAAGTCCGGGGCCATTATCCTCTACCCAGACTTCCACCTCCTGAGGACGGGCCTGGGCACTGACCTCGATAGTGCTGCCCTGGGCCGTGTACTTCGCCGCGTTTTCCAGCAGGTTAACCAGTACCCGCTCCATCAACACCGCATCAAACTCCAGCAGGGGCAAATCCTCCGGCAGTCGCGCCCGGGCCTGGTGTCCGGCCAGGGAAAGTCGGGTTGCCTTGAGGGCACTGCCCACGACCTCTTCCAGGGGTTGCCATTGCCGGTTCAGCTTGACCTCCCCCGATTGCAGTCGCGCCATGTCGAGCAGATTGTTCACCAGGGCATTCATGCGCAGCGCTTCTTCCCGGATATCCCCGGCGATTTCCTCCTGCTGCGGCGACAGGGGCGGCTGCGCCAGATAAAAGGATTCTGCCAGGCCGATCAATGCGGTGAGCGGCGTGCGCAAATCATGGGAAATCGCGGAAAGCAGAGAGTTACGCAAACGCTCCGATTCCATCTGGACCATGGTGCTACGGGCAATGTCCACGTAATGGATTCGTTCCAAGGAAATTGCGATCAGGCTGGCAAAGGTATCCAGCAGGCGGCGCTGTTCCGGGATCATCAACCGCCGGGGATTCTTGGCCTCAATGGCAAGCACGCCACGAATGCGCATGGGTGCCTTGAGAGGCAGGTAAAGCAGCGGGCTGGCCGACAAGGTATCAGTGCCATTGCCAGCAGATTCCTGGTGATCGAAAGCCCACTGGGCAATCCCCGGATCAAAAGCGGCTGCCCCCGGAACATCAGCCTGAATGAGGGACAACTGGTCATTGTCATCGGACAGCAAGATGGTCGAGTGCGCCTCAAATCCGGTGGATAGAAAGCGATGACTGATTTCAGCAATCTGCTCCGGCATCAATGCAGCAGATAAGTCCCGCGACATTTCGTAGAGCGCCCGCACCCGGGCTTCACGCTGGGTAGCAATGCGGGCTTGATAGCGCATCCCGGCCATCAGCTGGCCGGTGATCAAGCCCACCACCAGCAGGACGATAAATGTCATCAGGTACTGAACATCGCTGACGGCAAAGGAAAGGCGCGGCGATACAAAGAAAAAATCGAAGATGCCAACGCTGAGAAACGACGCCAGCACCGAAGGACCCCGCCCCCAGCGCACCGCAATCAGGACCACCGTCAGCAGAAACAGCATGACAATGTTGGCCAGGTCGAAGTACTTGTACAAGGGCCAGGCAACAAAACCGGCGACAGCACAAGCCGAGGCGCTATACAAGTAGGACTGCCACTGAATCGTCTCGTCGATGGGATTTAGTTCATTCCGTCGCCCCCAGCGAGGACGCACCTCTGTGGCCTCGTCCCGGGCCACCTGGATGACATCAATATCCGATGCCTGGCGACCGATCCGGTCAGCAAAAGACAAATGCCAGGGACGCCAGGCCCGGGGGTGGTCGCGACCGACGACAATCTTGGTCAGGTTATAGCGGCGCGCATGCTCCACCACTTTCTGCACCGCGTCCTCCCCCGACAACGTCGTCGTCTGGGCACCACTGTCTTCTGCCAGTTTGAGGGTCAACAAGATGCGGTCCCGCCGGGCTTCGGGCAGGCGCTGTAATTCGGTCGTTTCCACATACACCGCATGCCAGGGCACATCCAACTGATTGGCCAGGCGGGCGGCACTACGAATGATCTTGTCGTTGCCTTGCCCGGGGCCGATACAGACCAGCAAGGATTCCCGGGTCTGCCACACCGACGATACCGATTGGTCGCGACGGTAGCGCTGCATCTGGTCATCCACCCGGTCAGCCGTTCGGCGCAGGGCCAATTCCCGCAGGGCGATCAGATTGCCCTTGCGAAAGAAATTCCGAATGGCCCGCTCAGCTTGATGGGGCAAATAGACCTTGCCCTCTTTGAGACGCTGCAGCAATTCATCAGGCGGCAGGTCCACCAACACAACTTCATCCGCCAAATCGAATACCCGGTCAGGCACTGTTTCCCAGACACGGATACCGGTAATGCCGCCTACAACGTCATTGAGAGTTTCCAGGTGCTGAACGTTAATGGTGGAATAAACATCAATCCCCGCTGCCAGCAGTTCTTCCACATCCTGCCAGCGCTTGGGATGGCGGGAACCTTCCACATTGGAGTGGGCCAGTTCATCCATCAGGATCAGACCCGGTTTCCGCGCCAAGGCAGCATCCAAGTCAAACTCCTTCAGCATCCGCCCCCGATACGCCACATCTTTCAGGGGCAGACGCTCAAGGCCAACGACCATGGCTTCCGTTTCCTTGCGACCATGGGTTTCCACGACACCAATTAACACGTCAATACTGAGCGCTTGCTGCTGCCGGGCAGCGGCAAGCATGGCGTAGGTTTTACCGACACCAGCCGAGGCGCCGAAAAATATTTTCAACTTACCCCGAAGAGCCCGGGCCTCTTCTTCTTTCAATCGATCCAGCAACTGGTCGGGGTCGGGACGTTGGTTAGTCATCATCGAAAGAAGGGGGTTCTCGTTGGAAGAAGTTGTCGGTCAATCATGCCGGGGTGATTCTGCCAAACTCACCACTAGGCAAGCCTCGCATGATGGCAGACATCAGCCTGTCCATGGCAGAACGGCCTGAATTCAGCCACACCCGAATTGAATTGGAGCCGGGAATCGGCTCACTGCGAAGAACCGTCTCTTCACTACCGCTAACAAAGGCAATAATTTGCTGAAGCTGCTGAAAATATTCGTTTGCAATGGTGACGCTCATCATGAATCCAGTCTCACCTCTGGGCCGTCGAGATTTCCCTAAAGGGCTCACCAATGGACAGTGGTTGGTGGGTGCTTTCGGCTGCAGCCGAATCTCTGGCATTTCACTGCTGGGTAGAACATATAAGCGAGGGGCCGATTGCTTCTGTTTGTGGCTATCGGGGAATTGAACAAATTTGGCGCTACGTCGTTGCGAATTATCCAAGAATGCCTCCATGGCTTATGCAGGGACTTTCAACTTAGCAAGTAGGGAATAAAAGCCGTGCATAAAGGCTGCGCTGCCGTGAAAATTTTTTGTAAATACTTCCCGGTACCGGCTGCGCACTACCGATTCTGTTTTCGAAAAAACCGAATAAAAATACGCTTAAGGGCCAAGGTACACCCTGGCAATAGCGACAAACTCACATAGCCGTGCCAAAGGGTGGCGTGGGAAGCATCACCCACGGGGGTCAGTCCGAATCTGGTTAAAGTGGCAATGGCATCACGACTAGCGACCCCGCACTCAAATCGTGCCTTGCTGCTGCCATGGGATCTTGCCAACGCAAGCCCTGCTCGCAAGCAGGCAGTACCCAGCCCTTTTCGGCGCCAATCGGGCAATACGATGAAGTTGATTTCGCTGAGTTGGCCATGGTCAAGGCTCAGGGTTTCCGCCACGCAAGCGGCCAACACGCCCTCTCGATTGAACAAACCAGCCACACTGAGTAATCCTTGGTCGAAGCTTCCCTTATGGATATCGATCAAGGAATGCTTCCAGGACTGCCACACGGGCGACCCGCCTTGCGCTGCATCCAGTTGCAGCCAAAGGGGTCGGAGCAAAGGCCCATCTTCTGTTAGCAGCAAGCGCCAATAAAAGCCGGAAGGGCAGGAGGGCAGCATCATGGTTATAGCCAGCCAACCCGCTTGAAGCGGAAATAGAGTGTTCCACAGGCAGTAGCAATAATGCCCAAAGCAGCCGGATATCCATAGTCCCAGTGCAGTTCCGGCATGGCACTGAAGTTCATGCCCCAGATACCGGCAAAGGCTGTCGCAACTGCAAATATCCCTGCCCAGGCCGCCAGCCGTTTGTTTACTTCGCTTTCCTCAATCGCCACCATGGACAGGTTGACCTGGATCGCCGTACCTATCGTGTCCCGTATGGTGTCTATGGAGGTATTGATGCGGGAAAGGTGATCGTAAACATCGCGAAAATATTCCTGGCTGTTGCTGCAAACCTTGGGAACCCGGCCGCTATAGAGTTTTCCTGCGGCTTCCATCAGAGGGGAAACCCCGTGCTTGAGCACCATCACTTTTCGCTTCAGGCCATACAGCCGTTCAATATTGACCCGGGCCGAGCCCTTGGCAAAGATGTCTTCTTCAATGGCCTCCAGCTCTGACTCCAGCGCATCCACGATGGGGAAGTAACGATCCACCACGGCATCCATGAGTGCATAGAGAACGAACCCGGAACCCTGCTTGAGCAACTGCGGCTCCCGCTCGCACCGTTCCCTGACGCCCAGTAGTGCCTGATGACTGCGATTGCGGACAGAAAGCACATAGTTCTCCCCCACAAAGACATTCACCTCCCCCACCCGTAGCTCGCCATGCACCATCTCGATCAGATGCATGACGCCAAAAATGGAATCACCGTACTCCTCCAGTTTGGGTCGCTGGTGTCCGTGCTTGGCATCCTCGACAGCCAATTCATGCAGAAGAAACTGGCGCTGCAGAAGCTCCAACTCCGAGATATCCGCATCGCGCAGGGCGACCCAGACAAAGCATTCCGGTCGGTGCACATAGTCACTGATTTCTTCGATCTCGATATCCGCCAGACGACTACCGTTCTGATAGGCAACGCAATTGATCAGCATGGTTCAGTTTTCCTCATCCCTTGAAGGAATGTATTTTCGCCTTTCCTGCATTTCCTTCAGGCACCGATTGTGGCCGCGGACAAGTTTGGCAAAGACCGTCTTGCAATGGGGGGAGCAAGTCAGTTGATGGCCGTAGGCAAATCGTTCCCGTACGGGACTAACTTCATGGGGAGCGCCGCACAGGGGGCAGATATGAAAGGGCATGGCTGAACAGGAATTCAGAGAAAGGGCGGGCCGTGCTTTTTGGGCGCACGATCTACGCAGTGACGATGCTCAGATAATTTTTTCCGCTTACGCTCGGACCATTCGATCAATAGATACATCAGACCGATCGGCGCAAGCAAAGCACAAAATGCCAGCATGGCATGCAGAAAGTCCTGGGGCATCAATGGTGCTTCCCACAGGAGCAAGACAAATCCTGCAGTAGCTGTCCATCTTCTGCAGCAAAAGCACCGATGCTTTTCATCGCGGCGGCTAAGCCAGGCATAAGGACAATCATCTGAACCCAGAAGCGTGAGCTTCCGGGCTGAGGTGAACAGCGCATGAGTTCCACCGCACCACTTGCCACCGCAATACGCCTCATAGCGGAAAGGCGACTTCCGTCAATACTGAAGGCCAATGTTTCATACCGGCCCTCAGTATCAGGCAACCGAAAAGTCGCTGGTATCGCCGTTCCAAGTCTAGGCAACAGCCCCATGTCTTACTTGGCAGCAATCTTGTCGAGGGCGAGATTCAAGGTCAGTACATTGACCCGGGGCTCGCCCAGCACCCCGAACTGACGACCTTCCGTATGCTGATCAACCAAAGCAGAAATCTGGGCCACAGACAGTTTGCGCACGGAGGCCACCCGCTTGATTTGGTAACGGGCTGCCGCAGGGCTGATCTGGGGATCAAGACCACTCGCGGATGCAGTAACCAGGTCGGCAGGAATCGGCAAGCGATTGTCCGGGTCTGCGGCCTTGAGGGAATCGATACGGCCCTTGACCGCATCGCTCAGGGCCGGATTGCTGGGGCCCTGGTTAGCGCCGCTGGAAGCCGAAGCATTGTTTGCCTGGGGGGCTGTTGCGGAAGGGCGTCCCCAGAAATGGCCGGGGTCGGTGAAACTCTGGCCGATCAGGGTTGAACCAATTGCTTTGCCATCCTGCTCGATCAGGCTGCCTGCTGCCTGATGAGGAAACAGGCCCCGGGCAATCCCGGTGGAAGCCAGAGGATAGGCGACACCAGTGATGGCCGTCAGGACAATGAACAGGGAAATTGCGGGACGAAGGATGTTGCTCATGAGATGTCTCCTGGATAAGTCCGTACTACGCCAAACCAGCAACAGCAATGGCCATGTCGATCAGTTTTATGCCGATGAAGGGAACGATCACACCACCCAGGCCATACACCAGCAGGTTGCGCCGGAGCAGGATGGCGGCGCCGAGGGGCCGGTACTTGACGCCCTTCAGAGCAAGCGGAATGAGGAACATGATGATCAGGGCGTTGAAGATCACCGCCGAGAGAATCGCCGAGGCCGGGCTGGCCAGTCCCATCACGTTGAGAGCGGAGAGCTGCGGATAGGTACTGACAAAGGCAGCCGGGATAATCGCGAAATACTTGGCGATATCGTTGGCAATGCTGAAGGTAGTCAGGGAGCCGCGGGTCATCAGCATCTGCTTGCCGGTCTCGACAATCTCGATCAGCTTGGTGGGATTGGAGTCCAGATCCACCATGTTCCCGGCCTCCTTGGCGGCTTGCGTGCCGGTATTCATGGCGACGGCCACATCGGCTTGGGCCAGGGCGGGGGCATCGTTGGTACCGTCGCCGGTCATGGCCACCAGGCGGCCTTCGGCCTGGTGTTGGCGGATCAGGGCCAGTTTGGCTTCCGGAGTGGCTTCCGAGAGGAAGTCGTCCACGCCAGCCTCGGCAGCAATGGCAGCAGCGGTAAGGCGGTTGTCACCGGTGATCATCACCGTCTTGATGCCCATGCGGCGCAGCTCGGAGAAGCGCTCCTTGATGCCGCCCTTGACGATGTCCTTGAGTTCGATGACGCCCAGCACCTTGGCGCCTTCGGCCACCACCAGCGGTGTGCTGCCGCGCCGGGCTACATCGTCAACACTGACCAACACCGAAGGAGGAAAGGTGCCGCCCTGGGATTCCACATACTGGCGAATGGCATCGCCGGCTCCTTTGCGGATCTGCCGCTCACCGAGGTTCACGCCGCTCATGCGGGTCTGGGCCGAGAAGTGGACGAAATGGGCATCCAGAGCCTGAATGTCCCGCTCCCGCAGATTGAACTTCTGCTTGGCCAGCACCACAATGCTGCGGCCTTCGGGCGTTTCATCGGCAAGGGAGGCCAATTGAGCGGCATCTGCCAGCTCGGCCTCAGTCACCCATTGGGCGGGAATGAAAGCCGCGGCCTGCCGATTGCCTAAAGTGATGGTCCCGGTTTTGTCCAGCAGCAGGACATCCACATCCCCCGCGGCTTCTACGGCACGGCCGGATGTAGCAATCACATTGGCCTGCATCAGGCGGCTCATGCCCGCCACACCGATGGCCGACAGCAGACCGGCGATGGTGGTGGGAATCAGGCAGACAAGCAAAGCGATCAATACGGTAATGGTGATGGGTGTCCCGGAACCGGCCGCAGTCACACTGAATATAGAGAAGGGCAACAGCGTCACGACCACACCGAGAAAGACGATGGTCAAGGCCACCAGCAAAATGGTGAGGGCTATTTCGTTGGGAGTTTTCTGCCGCTTGGCGGCTTCCACCATGGAGATCATGCGATCAAGAAAAGTCTCTCCCGGATTGACCGTCACCTTGACCACGATCCAGTCAGACAGGACCCGTGTCCCGCCAGTGACGGCGGAAAAGTCACCGCCGGATTCACGGATAACCGGGGCCGATTCACCGGTGATGGCGGACTCGTCCACCGAGGCCACACCTTCGATTACCTCGCCATCCGCAGGAATGGTCTCTCCCGTCTGGACCCAGATCACATCGCCCTTGCGCAGATCGGAGGCTGGCACGGTGTGCCATTCGGCCCCATGGCGAGGCTCATGCAGTTTCTTTGCCCAGGTTTCCTTTTTCAAGCCACGCAGGGAAGCGGCTTGGGCCTTGCTGCGGCCTTCGGCCAAGGCTTCGGCGAAATTGGCGAACAGCACCGTAAACCACAACCAGAGAGATACCGTGAGGATGAAGCCAGAAGGCGCTTCGCCCTGCCCGGTCAGGGCCTGAATCCACAATGCCGTGGTGAGAATACTGCCCACGTACACCACGAACATGACAGGGTTGCGCCATTGCACAGCAGGGCTGAGCTTGCGAAAGGAATCGACGATGGCAGGCTTCACCAGGGTCGGGTCAAACATGGCTAATTTCTTGTGAGTCATCAAATTTCTCCTTCGCCTTAACGGCCGGACCAGAGCATCAAATGCTCGACCACCGGGCCGAGGGCGAGTGCGGGAACGTAGTTGAGGGCACCGACCAGAACTACGGTGCCGATCAAGAGCGCCACAAACAGGGGGCCGTGGGTCGGCATGGTGCCGGCACTCACAGCGATACGTTTCTTTGCCGCAAGGGAACCGGCCAAAGCCAGCACCGGCACGATCACGCCGAAGCGGCCGAACCACATGGCGATACCGAGCATGACGTTATAGAAGGGGGTGTTGGCTGAAAGACCGGCAAAGGCACTGCCGTTATTGTTGGCCGCCGAGGTAAAGGCGTAGAGGATTTCCGAGAAACCGTGGGCGCCCGGATTGGCAATGCCGGCAACGCCGTCGGCAGACATCACCGCAACCGCGGTTCCTGCCAGGACCAGCAAGGGCGTTACCAAGATAGCGATAGACACCATCTTCATCTCGAAGGACTCGATCTTCTTGCCCAGATATTCGGGGGTACGGCCGATCATCAGACCAGCGATGAAGACAGCCATGATGGCGAACACCAGCATGCCGTAGAGCCCGGTACCAACGCCGCCGAACACCACTTCGCCCAGCATCATGTTCCACAGGGGCACGAAGCCGCCCATGGGGGTAAAGGAATCGTGCATGGCGTTAACCGCGCCGCAGGAAGCCAGGGTAGTGATGGTGGCGAACAAGCCCGAGTCGGCGATACCAAAACGGGTTTCCTTGCCTTCCATATTGCCGCCGGGCTGGAACAGGGTTTCGGACTGATCGACACCTAATTGGGCTAACACCGGATTGCCCTGCTGCTCAAAATGAATGGCGAAGTAAGCCATGGTCACGAACAGAATGGTCATGGTGGCAAATACCGCCCACCCTTGCCGGGTATCCCCCGCCATGCGACCGAAGGCATAGCAAAGGGCTCCGGGGATGAGGAAGATCGACAGCATCTGGATGAAGTTGGAGAGGGGTGTCGGGTTCTCAAAGGGATGGGCTGAATTGGCGTTGAAGAAACCGCCGCCATTGGTGCCCAACATCTTGATGGCTTCCTGAGAAGCGACGGGGCCCATGGCCAAGGTCTGGGTTTGGGTTTCAGCCGGTTCCGTGATGACAGCCCCCTTGTCGTCCTTGAGAGGCTGACCTTCGTTATCCAGCTTGGGATTGTCGTAGTGGGTGACTTCGACGGTGCTGACATCCTTGTAGCTGTCAAAGTTCTGGATCACGCCCTGACCTACCAGGAATACCGAATACAACAGGCAGAGGGGCACCAGCACGTAGAGGGTGATGCGGGTCAAATCCACCCAGGCATTACCCACGGTCTTGGCCGAGTGCCGGGCAAAGCCCCGGATCAAGGCGATGACCACAACAATGCCGGTGGCGGCGGAAAGAAAATTCTGCACCGTGAGACCCAGCATCTGGGTCAGGTAGCTCATGGTGGACTCACCGCCATAGCCCTGCCAATTGGTGTTGGTGGCAAAACTGATGGCCGTATTGAAAGACGAATCCGGGCTGATGTTGGCCAACTGCTGGGGATTCAGCGGCAGCCAGAGTTGCAGCCGTTGCAAGGCATACACGGCCAAAGCGCCGATGGCATTGAACAACAGGATGGCCATGGCGTAGCGCAGCCAACCCATTTCCTCATCCTTGCGTACGCCGCACAAACGATAAAGCACTGACTCAAGGGGGCCGCCAAGGCGTAGCAGCAGACTGGGACGACCTTCCATCACATCAGCAATGAAAACACCCAGAGGCTTCGCCAGGAGCACAAGGCTCAACAGGAAAAGCCCAAGTAATAACCAGGCATGGTTAGTCATGAAAAGTCCTCCGGGTTCAATAGGGCGGCCACTAGATAAACCAGCAGACCGACAGCAGCGATAGCGCTGACAATCGTGATCCAACTCATTTCTTTTCCCCTAGGCGGGCACAGCCTTTGGCCATGCCGAGCAGTACAAGCAGGAGCAAGGTGATCCCTGCGAGATAGACAAAATCCATTTCATGGCTCCGAATCTGTTGCGACAAGGCCATGCTAGGGAGCAGCGTCTAAAAATTCTGCAAAAAGACAGGTGGGGAAAATATGCGCGGTATAAAAATGATGGAAATTTCTGCGAAACACTGTCAGGTCAACGACAGCCGATCTATTCCACTATTGGAATGCTGGTCATTTTGGCGAGTGGCCAGCAGCAGCTCCAGGGCTGGGTGCGGTGCAGGTTCTGTCCTCCTTTCCCTGCGTCGCACCCCAGTCACGGTGCCTCGTCCCAGTTTCAATCCCCCACCAACAGGGACACGGGGATAAAATGAACGGCTCGACTTAGCGCACTCCGGAGCCTTCCATGCCCGCATACCGTTCCCGCACCTCCACCCATGGCCGCAACATGGCCGGCGCCCGCGCCCTTTGGCGCGCCACCGGCATGAAGGATGGCGACTTCGGCAAGCCCATCATCGCCGTGGTTAACTCCTTTACCCAGTTCGTTCCCGGCCACGTCCATCTCAAGGATTTGGGCCAAATGGTGGCGCGGGAAATCGAAGCTGCCGGAGGTATCGCCAAAGAATTCAACACCATCGCCATCGACGACGGCATCGCCATGGGCCACGGCGGCATGCTTTATTCGCTGCCCTCCCGGGATCTGATTGCGGACAGCGTCGAATACATGGTGAACGGCCACTGTGCCGACGCCATGGTCTGCATCTCCAATTGCGACAAGATCACCCCGGGCATGCTGCTCGCCGCGATGCGCCTCAACATCCCCGTGGTCTTCGTTTCCGGTGGCCCCATGGAAGCAGGCAAGGTGCAGTGGCACGGCCAGTTCCGCAAGGTGGACCTGATCGACGCCATGATCGAAGCGGCCGACAGCCACAACACCGACGCAGAAGTGGACAACATGGAACGTTCCGCTTGTCCCACTTGCGGCTCCTGTTCCGGCATGTTCACTGCCAATTCCATGAACTGTCTGACCGAAGCCCTGGGCCTCTCTCTGCCCGGCAATGGTTCCCTGCTGGCCACCCACGCCGACCGCAAGGAACTGTTCCTCAAGGCTGGTCGTCTGGTGGTGGAACTGTGCAAGCGTTACTACGAGCAGGACGATGCCTCCGTGCTGCCCCGATCCATCGCCACGTTTGAAGCCTTCGAAAACGCCATGACCCTGGATATCGCCATGGGCGGTTCCTCCAACACCGTGCTGCACCTGCTGGCAGCCGCCCGGGAGGCCGGGGTCAACTTCACCATGAAGGACATCGACCGTCTTTCCCGCCGCGTCCCCTGTCTGGCCAAGGTGGCCCCCGCTACCCAGAAGTACCACATGGAAGACGTGCACCGGGCCGGCGGCATCATGGCCATCCTCGGCGAATTGGACCGGGCCGGCCTGATCCATCACGAAGCCCATACCGTGCATACCCCCACCCTGCGCGGCGCTTTGCAACAATGGGACATCATGCAATCCCACGACACCTCGGTGTTCGACTTCTACAAGGCCGCCCCCGGTGGCGTGCCGACCCAGACCGCCTTCAGCCAGGATCGCCGTTTCCCCGAACTGGACATGGATCGCAGCAACGGTTGCATCCGTGACAAGGCCAATGCCTACTCCCAGGACGGCGGCATCGCTGTGCTGTTCGGCAACATCGCCGAGCGCGGCTGCATCGTCAAGACAGCAGGGGTGGATGACTCCAACCTCGTTTTCAAGGGCCGCGCCCGGGTGTTCGAGAGCCAGGACGACGCGGTCGAGGCCATCCTCGCCGACAAGGTAGTGGCCGGCGACATCGTCATCATTCGCTACGAAGGCCCCAAGGGCGGCCCCGGCATGCAGGAAATGCTCTACCCCACCAGCTACCTGAAATCCAAAGGTCTGGGCAAGGCCTGTGCCCTGCTTACCGATGGTCGTTTCTCTGGTGGCACCTCGGGCCTTTCCATCGGCCACGCTTCTCCCGAAGCGGCGGAAGGTGGTGCCATTGGCCTGGTGGAAGAAGGTGACACCGTGGATATCGACATCCCCAACCGCCGCATCCATCTGGCTGTCAGTGAGGATGAGTTGGCCATCCGCCGTACGGCCATGGACGCCAAGGGTGCCGATGCCTGGAAGCCGGTCAATCGCCAGCGCGTGGTATCCGCCGCCCTGCTGGCCTATGCCGCCATGGCCACCAGCGCCGACACCGGTGCTGTGCGCGACGTCAGCCAACTGAAGAAATAAGCAATCCGCTACGACACCGAAAGACGTCAAGTCTTTCGGTGTCACATCATTGGCGCCAGCCGTGATGCACACCTCTTCAAATTTCCCTGCATTGCCTCTACAGTAGACGCCATTGCCCCGATGCAATTTCGCGTCCAGGCCCACCTCGCAACGCAGAGTCCTCGCCCATGATCCGCTTCTTCCAGTCCTGCGCCCTGCTGCTGTCTATTACCCTGTTTTCCGCTTCCGCCCTGGCTGCGGAATGGGCAGGAACGGTAAAGGCCATGAACGGTACCGTTCAGGTGGAACGCAATGGTCAACAAAGTCCTCTCAGCGTGGGCGACAAGCTCTATCCCCTGGACAAAGTGATTACCGCCAGGGATAGCCACGTTGCCATCACCCTGCGGGACGACACCCTGATTTCCGGTAGCGCCAATACGCAATTGGTGATCAACGAATTCGCCTTCAATCCATCAACCCAAAACGGCGGCGTGGTAATTTCAGTAGTGAAAGGCATTGCCGCCTTTGTCTCCGGCCTGGTTGCCAAAAGCTCACCGACGGCTATGCGGGTAACAACGCCTACCGCAACCTTGGGTATTCGCGGCACCGAATTCATTGTGGATCTGGGTAACTGATGGCTAATCTGAAACACTGCGTCCCGTGGCTGGCCCTGAGTCTGCTGGCGGCCTGCGCCAATGAAAAGATTGTTTTGCTGCCGGACAAAGATGGCAAAGTGGGCCGGGTCGATGTGATCACCAAGGGCGGCACCACGGAACTATCGAAAGCTTATTCCGTGGCGTCGGTCGGTGGCGGTGCGCCCCGGCAATCCAGCCAGGAAGAAATTCAGTCCCGCTACGGCGCCGTACTTGATGGTCTGCCACCCCGGCCCCAGCGGATTGAACTCAACTTCGAATTCGGTTCCGACCGCCTGACGCCCCAGTCCAAGGCCTTGGTGCCCGGGGTGCTGAAATTGCTCAAGGACTTCCCGGCGCCGGAGGTGGTGGTTATCGGCTACACCGATGCCGTGGGAGATTCTGCTTTCAACGACAAGCTTTCCCTGGAACGGGCCCAGCGCATCCGTGACCTGTTGATCAGCGCCGGTATCCCGAAGGACGTGATCCAGGTGGTGGGACGCGGCGAACGGGAACCCCAGGTCCCGACCCGGCCCGGTGTACCAGAGCCGCGTAACCGCAGGGTGGTCATCAAGCTGCGCTAACCGGATAATGGCGGCTGACCTTCGGATTTCGCCGCCATGTTCCTGAAAAAATGTTTTGCCCTCTGCTGCCTGCTACTGGTCGGCGCTCTTTCGGCCAACAGTCTTGCCGCTCCGTCTGCGTCAGTAACAACTCCCCCACCTAAAGTCTGTCTCGTCCTCTCCGGTGGCGGTGCCCGGGGTATCGCCCACATCGGCGTCCTGCGCATACTGGAGCAGCAGCACATCCCCATCCACTGCATCGCAGGTACCAGCATGGGGGCCATCGTCGGCGGCCTCTACGCAGCGGGCTACAGCGCCGACGAGCTGGAACGCATCGTGCGCGATCTGGACTGGAGTGAACAGTTCGATGACAAGCCGCCCCGACGAGAACGGTCCCAGCAGCAGAAGGACGAAGACTTCGACTTTCCCGTTTCCCTCGAACTGGGTTACGGCGACGGCAAGTTGCGGTTACCCAAAGGCACCGTGGGCGGTGTCGGCTTTGAGCGCATGCTGGCTCGCATGACCCAGCGGGTCTCGGCGATCAACAATTTTGATCACCTGCCCATTCCCTTTCGCGCCGTGGCCACCGATATGGTCAGTGGCGAAGGGGTGGTGTTCGATCACGGCAACCTTGCCCGGGTGATGCGCGCCAGCATGTCGGTGCCCGGCGCCTTTGCTCCCATTGATGTGGAAGGTCGCGTCTTCGGCGACGGCGGCATGGTGGCCAATCTACCAGTGGATGTGGCCAGAGCCATGGGGGCCGACGTCATCATTGCAGTGAATATCGGCACGCCCCTGGCCTCCCGGGAAAGCCTGGGCAATGTGCTGGGGGTCACTCGCCAGATGATCTCCATCCTGGCGGGCCAGAACGTCAAGGCTCAACTGGCCAAGCTGACGCCGAAGGATGTGCTGATTACGCCGGAACTGGGCAAGCTCAGTTCCCTCGACTTTCCCAATGCCTTGGGCGGCATTGACGCCGGCGCCACCGCCGCCCTCAAGGCCACCCAGGCCCTGGCGCCCCTGGCTTTGAGCCCAGCCCAATGGCAGGCTCATCTCACCGCTCGCCCTGGCCTTGCCAGTCACCAAGGCAAGCTCGCCTTTGTCCAGGTGGAAGGTACCCAGCGCAGCAATAGTGAAGCTCTGTTGGCGGGTATCACGACGGAGCCTGGTCAAGAAGCCAGTGATGCCCGGTTCCAGGCTGATGCGGCCCGTCTTCTGGGGCGGGGTGATTTCGAGCGAGTGGATTATCGACTTACCGACTCAGCCCTGGGCAATGACCGTTTCGGCGTGGTTTACCAAGTCCAGGAAAAAGAATGGGGGCCTCACTTTTTGCGTCTGGGCTTGGGAGGCTCAACTGATTTCGAAGGCAGTGCTGGCTTCGACCTGCTGCTGGGCCACCGTCTGCCCTGGGTCAACAGCTGGGGTGGCGAATGGCGCAATCGCTTGCAACTGGGTCGCACCCGGGGATTCAAGAGTGAATTCATGCAACCCCTAGGCCCGGGTGCCAGAGTGTTTGTTGCTCCCCACGTTGAAATTGAGCGGCGCACACTGGATGTTTATCAAGGCGACCACCGGGTTTCTCAGTGGCAAGGGGGCTTTAATCGAATCGGCGTTGATCTGGGCGTCCCTGTCGGCCTGTTCGGCACCCTGGGTGAAGCGCGCCTTGGCCTGGCCCGAGGCAGCTTTCAGGCGAACCAGACCATTGGTACCTTGGGCGTCGATTCTGTCCGCTTTAATGAATCAGGGCTAAGCGGCAGTCTGGTGCTGGATCAACTCGATAATGCTGCCTTTCCCCGGGAAGGCTGGCGTGTATCGGGGGAATTCTTCAATGCCCGCAATCACTCCGACAACAACGCCATCACCGCCGCCACCTATACCCGCTGGAAATCCGCCGCCACCGGCGCCGTCAGCAGCGGGCGCAGCACCCTGCAGTGGGGCGCCGAATTTGCCGGTTTCATGGACCGCAGCCGCATCGGTTACTCCGATTTTCGCTTGGGTGGTTTCCAGCGCCTGTCTGGCTATCGCAACGACCAGATCGATGGCAATTTCCTGGCCCTGGGCAAAGTGACCTATCGCTATCGGCTGGCAGAAATCACGCCCTTCGGTCGAGCTTTGTATGCCGGAGCCTCGGCGGAAATGGGTAATGCCTGGGCTGACCGCAGCCAAATGGACTGGAGTAGCCTGCGCAAGGCCGGCAGCGTTTTCCTCGCGGCGGATACCCCCATCGGCCCGGCCTATATTGCCCTTGGGGCAGCAGAAGGCGGTTACCGGGCCATTTACTTCTTCCTCGGCCGTCCCTGATCTTTGCCTCGGCCTGCAATCCAATTCTCCAAGGCGGATGCAGCCATTGGCCGGCAAATACCATAACCTTGAACAGCATGGCATCCATACTGTGCTAATAGATCAATGATTTGCACCGTTTCCACACCCTCGGCAATCAAATTCAGATTCAGGTTTTTCCCCAAAGCAATGATGGATTGGACAATGGCACGATTGATAGCATCCTGATCAAGTTCCCGAATGAATGCAGCATCGATCTTGAGTCGATCCACCGGAAACTTTTTCAGATAGGCTAGGCTGGAGTAGCCTGTGCCAAAATCATCCATAGCCACACTGATACCGGCCTCTTTAAATTCTTCAAGTAACGTTCGAGCAAGCTCAGGGCTATCCATCAAAATCGATTCTGTGATTTCCAGCTCGATATCATCTGCCCCCAAACCATGAGCAGTAATGGTGTCCAACACAAGCTGTTTAAAGCCCCTCTGCCGAAATTGCAGAGCTGAACAATTCACCGCAATGGGGAAAGACGGCAGACCAATGTCGTTCCATTGCTTTCGTTGTCGGCAGGCTTCTTCCAATGCCCAAGCACCAAGACTCACGATAAGGCCACACTCTTCAGCTACAGGGATGAACTGTGATGGTGGGATCCAATTTCCATCTTCGGTCTGCCACCGCAGTAGTGCTTCTGCTCCGATTATTTTGCCGCACTGCAA
Organism: Rhodocyclaceae bacterium; assembly: GCA_036504515.1. Classification (GTDB taxonomy): domain Bacteria; phylum Pseudomonadota; class Gammaproteobacteria; order Burkholderiales; family Rhodocyclaceae; genus AWTP1-18. The sequence continues at coordinate 859,566 of DASXVA010000001.1, read as the reverse complement.
GTCAATCTGGGGCTGGAAGTGCAAACTTAACTCCTCGGCGATCATCGCTGCCCGAAGGGCAGTTTCCATGGTCATCCGTTCCTGTGCCCGATGATTGAGCAAGGGGGTGTAATACTGGAAATTGTTACGGCCTTCTTCCTTCGCGTGGTACATGGCTGTATCAGCACAGCGCAACAAGGCCTCTGCCGTAGTGGCATCGTGAGGAAACAGACTGATACCGATACTGGGAGTCACGGTAAGTAGATGAGGAGGCACTGAAATAGGCTGAGCCATTGCTGTCAATATGTTGCCTGCGACAACAGCCGCGTCTTCAGGGTTGTTCAAATGCGTCAACACCGCTATGAACTCGTCCCCTCCTTGCCTCGACACCATGTCCGTCCGCCGGATTGCTGTTTCAATCCGCTGGGCAGCCTCTTGCAAGATTTTGTCTCCAACGGGATGTCCCAAGGAGTCATTGAATGTCTTGAAACGGTCCAGGTCAATGAGCAGAACTGCAAAGGTAACCTCATCCCGCTGCCCGATTTCAATCAACTGGGCCAGTTGTTGCAAAAGCATTTGCCGATTTGGCAAGCTGGTTAGGTCATCGTAGTAAACCAATCGTTCAATATGGCTTTCATTTTTCCGGTGCTGGGTCAAGTCTGAAATCAGCGCAATGTGATGAGTGACCATCCCCTTTCGCCCTTGCACCGGATGGAGTAACTGCTGCTTCGGGAAAAGTGAACCATCGCGCCGCTGGGCCCAGACCTCATCGCCATTTTCGTTACCGACATCAGTTTTCCTAGGATTGATCAGGCTCAGACTTTGTCCATTGACCTCATGGGCAGGATAGCCCGTGATCGAAGAGAAGGCTGGATTGACTTTCAGAATCAGCCCCTGGGTATTGGTAATGGCTACACCGAGCGGTAAGCAATCCATCAAACCCAGCAGCAGTTCAGAAGCATCGTCCTTCTGAGACTCAGGTGAATAACTCATTGCGTTACACGCATCTTGAAGAGTGTTTGAGTCACACTACCGGGCTCCATGAAAGGAAGTAAAAATGAGTTTTTTATCCGTCGTGTCACCTCACGTAATAGGAAGGGAATCCAAACGGTCGTTTCGTTCAAATCCTACAAGGTTGATTTTTTATGTCAATACCAATGTCGTTTTACATCTTTTCATACTTGGGCATGTCGGCTGACCATGTAGAGACTTTGGAAAGCGACATCAAATGCCAAGAAAAAAGAAAAACCACAATGGCCTAGGGATGCGTATTGGTCAAAATATCAAGTCAGCAAGAAACCGAACTGGCATGACCCAAGCGCAACTTGCAGAAATTATCGGGGTAGAAGTCGAGACGATTTCCCGCATCGAAACCGGTGTTCAGCTTCCATCTTTGGAACGCCTGGAAGAAATAGCGACGACACTGAACTCGCCTTTGGTGGCATTCCTATCGGATGGAAGGGAAAGTGATCACGCCCTGATGGCGGTACTGGATGGACTCCCGGAAAGGGAACGGGAGTTCATTTATGCTTTTGCTATCAACTACGCCCAACACTGGAAGGTCGGGTCGAAAGAAAAAAAGAAGGTGCCCCTATAACCAACGAACCGTGACCAGCAACTTTGTACTGGTCACGGTACAGATCAGTGGGACAGCAAAACCGGCACGGTCATGTGCTCCAACACATAGCGGGTACCTGAGCCTTGCCCTTTGAAGGGATTCGTACCGTTTCCCTTGGCCCCCATCACCAGCAAAGTAGCGCCTTGGTCGCTGACGGCGTTTAGCAGCGCATCCATGAGTTGCACCCTGTCGTTTTCGGGTGTGACCACTTCAAATCGGGCGGCAATGTCATGGGCTTTGAGATGGCTGAGGAGGACGGCCTTGTCTTCTTTCGTGTCCTTGTTTTCCCAGGCGACACGTACCACCACGGTTTCCCGGGCAGCATCGATCAGAGGTAAGGCATCGTTAACGGCTCGGGCTGCTTCGCGAGCATCGTTCCAGGCAAGCAGGGGATGGGAGAACACATTCTCAAACACGCCAACGTAGGGCACCACCAATACCGGCCGGCCGCTATCGAGCACCATCATCTCCACCAAATCCTTGGGCAAATGGGTGGCGCTTTCTTCATGCTGGCCGAGAATCGCCAAGTCGAAATGACGGGCGTTGTCCACCAGCAGACGGATCACTTCGGTATCGCTGCCGCGATTGATATCACGCCACTCATGACTGGCCAGGTCACCGGCCACCTGCTCGAACAGGGCCTTGCTTGCTGCTGAAGCCGCTGCGTATTCAGCACTGGGCCACGCCGAAACCAGACCGACCTGCTGGGCTTGCCCTCGCTGGCCAAAAACGCCGACTAACCGCGCTTGGTGCTTGCGGGCCAGATCAACGGCCAGCTTGAGCCGGACCGGGGTGCGTGCGCCCTGATCCAAATGAACCATGATGTTCTTGATCGACATAACGATCCTCCTGTTTTCATTTTTATTTGTTAACGTCCCATCACATGGTAAAGCATGACAACGGAACTGCGGAGCTTCTCTCGGCCCTTTTCTGGACGTCCTTACCGGTCACCGTGACAGGAACAACATAGAGACGGAAAACCCGAGACTGAGTGTTCCAAGCCCAAGCCGGTCAGGGCAATTTCCTCAAGCGGTCAACGTCCAGCCCTAGCGTGGCGTTAACTACTTGCTTACGCTGGCGAGGCTTGTTGCACTGCGGGATGCCGCAGCGGAGCGAGGATGTGCAATCCTGCAAAAACCTTATAAACTGTTCAAGCTTTTTTCATCCACATTCTGGAGCCAGTCATGAAGAAGATTTCCCTGATTTCCCTGTTCGCTGTTGCCGGTCTGTTCGCAGGCGTTGCTCAAGCTGCCGACGAAACTGCCCTGGCCACCTCCAAGGGCTGCATGGCCTGTCACCAAGTGGGCGCCAAAGTTGTCGGCCCCGCTTACAAAGACGTTGCCAAGAAGTACACCGCCAAGGACACCGACAAGCTGGTGAAGAAGGTTCTTGAAGGTGGTTCCGGCTCCTGGGGCACTGTTCCCATGCCCGCCAACAAGGCTTCTGGCCTGACCGAAGCTGATGCCAAGAAGCTGGTTACCTGGGTTCTCTCCCTAAAGTAATCCTTCATTGCGCAGGAAACCGCTCTCCGGAGCGGTTTTTTTTCGTTCCTGATTTGCATTGACAAGCGGCGCCTGCGCCGCAAGAATCCCGCGGTTGCCCACTTTTCGGAGCCCCTTCATGAAACAACGTTCTTCCGTCCTCCTTTTCACCGCAGCCCTTGCCCTGATCATCACCGGTTGCGGCAAACAGGAAGATGCCAGCGGCGGCGATACGGTCAAGATCGGTATGGCTTCCCCGCTGACCGGTCCCCAGTCCCACATCGGTCAGGACATCAAGAACGGTACTCTGCTCGGCGTCGAAGAAATCAATGCCCAAGGTCTTGAAATCGGCGGCAAAAAGCTCAAGCTAGAACTGCTCGCGGAAGACGACGAAGCCAATCCGGCCAAAGCCACCACCGTGGCCCAGAAACTGGTGGACTCAAAAGTTGTCGCCGTGGTGGGTCACTTCAACTCGGGTAGCTCCATTCCTGCCTCCAAGGTTTATGCCGATGCCGGCATTCCCCAGATTTCCCCGGGATCGACCAATCCCCGCTACACCCAGCAGGGCTACGCCACCACCTTCCGTGTCGTTGCCAATGACGACCAGCAAGGGCCTGCTGGCGCCACCTATGCGCTGAACACATTGAAAGTAAAAAAGGTCGCAGTGATTGATGACAGCACCTCCTACGGCCAAGGCCTGGCTTCGGCCTTCGAGCGTACCGTCAAGGCTGGGGGCGTTGAAGTGGTTGCTGTCGAACACACCACCGACAAGGACACAGACTTCGCCGCTATCCTCACCAACATCAAAAGCAAATCCCCTGATTTGATCTTCTTTGGCGGCATCGATACCCAAGGCGGCCCCATGCTCAAGCAGATCAAGGCCCTCGGCATCACCGCCAAACTGATGGGCGGTGACGGTATTCAGACGCCTAACTTGGTAGCCCTGGCCGGCGATGCAGCGGAAGGTACCGTGGCGTCCATCCCGGGCTTGCCCAAAGACAAGATGCCCGGCGGCAATGCCTTCCTCGACAAGTTCAAGAAACGCTTCGGCGTTGAGGTGGAGTTGTTTGCCCCCATGGGTTACGACGCTGTGTTTGTACTGGTCGAAGCCATGAAAAAGGCCGGTTCCACCGAACCCGCCAAGGTGCTGGCCGAACTGAAAAAAGTTCAGTTCAACGGCGTCACCGGCCCCATCGCCTTTGACGACAAGGGCGACCTCAAGAACGGCCCCATCACCATCAACGTGGTCAAGGGTGGCAAATGGGTACCGGTGGAAACCATTACCGGTGCTGTTGCCCCAGCAGCAGCCGGCAAGTAAGGCCGTCCTCACCCCGGAAAACGGCGCTTATTCAAGCGCTGTTTCTGTATCTGCTCCGTTAATATCGCGACCCATGGAAACCCTGCTGCAACAGCTCATCAACGGCATTGTGCTCGGCGCCGTGTACGCCCTGGTCGCCCTCGGCTACACCATGGTTTACGGCATTCTTGGCCTGATCAATTTCGCCCATGGCGAAGTGGTGATGGTGGGTGCCATGGTGACCCTGGCGGTCATCAAGTTGCTGGCCGGCACCGGCTTACCCCTCACCGTTCAATTATTGATTGCCCTCGGTGTTTCCATTCCCGCCTGCATGGCCCTGGGCGCCGGCATTGAACGGATTGCCTACCGCCCCCTGCGCAATGCGCCCCGGCTTGCCCCTCTGATCACCGCCATCGGTGTTTCCATCGTTTTGCAATACCTGGTGGTGCTGATCTGGGGCCGCGGCTACCACCCCTATCCCGAGCTACTGCCGACGGCGGCCATTGATATTGCCGGTGCCCGCATCAGCCCGGCCCAGATCACCATCGTTTTGTTCTCAGCAGTGATGATGGCAGCCCTGCTCTGGCTGGTGCACCACACCCGCCTCGGTCGCGCCATGCGGGCCACGGCAGAAAACCCCGCCGTAGCCCGGCTGATGGGCGTCAACGTCAATCACGTGATCACCATGACTTTCGTTATCGGCTCCGCCCTCGGTGCCATGGCGGGAGTGCTGGTCAGCATCAACTACTCTGTCGCCCATTACCAGATGGGCTTCATGCTCGGCCTGAAAGCCTTCACCGCTGCGGTACTGGGAGGCATCGGCAACCTGGGCGGCGCCATGGTGGGCGGCCTGTTGCTGGGATTGATCGAAGCTCTGTGTTCGGGCTATTCAGGTTACGTGACGGGCGGCGTTTTGGGTTCCAACTATCGGGACGTGTTCTCCTTCCTTGTGTTAATCGTGGTGCTGATCTTCCGACCTTCGGGCTTGCTCGGAGAACGGGTAGCGGAACGCGCATGAACGTCGCATTCGTTCCGTTCGAGGTCAGTATGACCCACCCCCTGCCCCGCCCCACAGGCGGGGGCAACGAAGTTGCGCGCCTTCGGCGCAAATAAGTAATGTCAGAGAACTTACACAGACTCATTTCCGAGAGGCCCTGGTGGGGCATTACCCTCGTAGCGGCCAGTCTGGCGGTGCTACCTTTTATTGTCGGTGCGGCGGCCGGTCCGGCCTGGGTACGGGTACTGGACTTCGCCCTGCTCTATGTACTGCTCTCCCTCGGCCTCAACATCGTCGTCGGCTATGCGGGTTTACTAGATCTGGGTTACGTGGCCTTTTACGCGCTTGGTGCTTATCTCTACGCCCTTTACTCCAGCCCGCACCTGACCGAACACTTCTCCGCCATTGCGGCCCTGTTCCCCGCCGGGCTGCATGGTGCAATCTGGTGGCTGCTACCCGCAGGCGCCCTATTGGCTGGTCTTTTCGGCATCCTGCTGGGCGCACCAACCCTGCGTCTACGCGGCGACTACCTGGCCATCGTCACGCTAGGCTTCGGCGAGATCATCCGCATCTTCATGAACAACTTGTACTCGCCGGTAAACATTACCAACGGCGCCCAGGGCATCACCCAGATCGACGGCATCCACGTGGGCGCTGTCGATCTGGATCGGACTCAGCACATCTTCGGGCTGACGGTGCCTTCGCTCCATCTCTACTATTACCTATTCCTAGCCCTGGTGCTGCTGATCATCGTGGTATCCATCCGCCTGGAAGACTCCCGCATCGGCCGGGCTTGGGTAGCCATCCGTGAGGACGAGATTGCCGCCAAGGCCTGCGGCATCAACACCCGTAACGTCAAGCTGATGGCCTTCGCCATGGGTGCCAGTTTCGGCGGTGTCGCCGGTGGTCTGTTCGCCGGCTTCCAGCAGTTCGTTAGTCCGGAAAGCTTCCAGCTAATCGATTCCATCATGATCCTGGCCATGGTCGTACTGGGCGGCATGGGCCATATTCCCGGCGTGATTCTCGGCAGTCTGCTGCTCACCATCCTGCCTGAAGTCTTCCGTTACGCCGCGACGCCGGTACAGCAACTGATTTTCGGCAAAGTACTGATCGACCCGGAAACCCTGCGCATGCTGCTCTTCGGCCTGACACTGGTGGTGGTTATGCTCTACCGACCCGCTGGCCTCTGGCCCGAAAAGCGCCGCAGCCGCGAGATGGGTGACGCTGCCGGAGAAACGGCATGAGTCTCCTGCTCGAAGCCCGCAACATCGGCAAACACTTCGGCGGCGTACAAGCCTTGAAGGATGTTTCCCTCACCATCAACAGCGGCGAAATCTACGGCTTGATCGGCCCCAACGGTGCGGGCAAGACCACTTTCTTCAATGTGCTCACCGGCCTCTACAGCCGGGATGGCGGCGAAGTCCTGTTCAACGGCAAGCCCCTGAAACTGGGCAACCCCGCCGCCGTGGCAGAAGCCGGCGTGGCTCGGACCTTCCAGAATATCCGTCTCTTCGCCAACATGACGGCCTTGGAAAACGTCATGGTGGGTCGCCATGTGCGCACCCGCAGTGGCATCCTCGGAGCCGTGCTACGAACCCGCCGCAACCGCCACGAGGAGGCGGCCATTCAGCGCCGCGCGGAAGAATTGCTGCATTACGTGGGCATCGCCCATCGAGCCAACGACCTGGCCCGCAACCTGAGCTATGGTGATCAGCGCCGTCTTGAAATCGCCCGAGCCTTGGCGACGGAACCGAAGCTGCTGGCCCTGGATGAGCCTGCCGCCGGCATGAACGCGACCGAAACCGCCGAGCTACGCAAGCTGATCGAAGGCCTCCGCAATGACGGTCTCACCGTGCTGCTGATCGAGCACGACGTAAAACTGGTGATGGGCCTTTGCGACCGACTGGCCGTCCTCGATTACGGCGAAAAAATCGCCGAAGATATTCCCGAAGTCGTGCAGAAAAATCCCAAGGTGATTGAAGCCTATCTGGGGGCTAGCCATGACTAAGGCCCTGCTCAATGTGCTCAATCTTGAAGTGCACTACGGTGGCATTGCCGCCGTGAAGGGCGTTTCCTTCGCCGTTGAAGAAGGCGAAATGGTCTGCCTGATCGGTACCAACGGCGCCGGTAAGACCAGCACCCTCAAGTCACTGGTGCGCATGCTGCCGAGCAAGGGCGAGATCCACTACGCCGACCAGCGCATTGATCACGATGAAAGTCACACCTTGGTGGGCAAGGGCTTGGCCCTGGTGCCCGAGGGGCGAGGCGTCTTTGCCCGCATGACGGTGGCCGAGAACCTGGCCATGGGAGCCTATCTACGCCGGGATCAGGAAGTCGTCGCGGACATGGAAGAAATCTACGGTCTGCTGCCCCGCCTCAGGGAACGGCAACAGCAACTGGCAGGCACCCTTTCCGGCGGCGAACAACAGATGCTGGCCATTGGCCGCGCCCTCATGAGTCGCCCCCGTTTGCTTTTACTAGACGAACCTTCCATGGGCCTCGCCCCGATCATGGTGCACAAGGTGTTTGAACTGATCCGCGCCATTGCCGCCAAGGGCGTCAGCATTTTGCTGGTGGAACAGAATGCCCGGCTGGCCCTGGAAACCTGCCAGCGCGGCTATGTCATGGAAAGCGGCCTGATTACCCTGGCCGACACGGCAGCCAATCTGGCAGCAGACCCACGGGTACGAGCGGCCTATCTGGGCGAATAACAGCGAGGCCGACAGGGCAAAGGGCGTAAGCTCAAATCAGCATTGCGTTTACGCCAAACGCTGAAGGTGGCTTCCATCCCATTCGGGAGCCCCACCCCAAAGGAGTACCCCCATGCAACTTACCTTGATCCTCGGCATTGCTTTCGCCATTGGTGCAGTCCTGTTCGCCTTACAGAACAATGCACCGGTCACGGTCACCCTTGCCCTCTGGAGTTTCGAGGGTTCCTTGGCCTTGGTGTTGTTATTGACCCTTGGTATTGGCGCGCTGATCACTGGCCTGTTGTCTTCTCCTGCCGTCATCCGCGGTCAATGGCGAACAACACGTCTTGGTCACCGCGTGGCTGAGTTGGAACAGCAGCTCGCCACGCAGTTGGAGAAGAACGAAAAACTCACGGCAGAACTGGTCAAACTGACGCCGCCGTCTACAGCGACAACTGCCCAGGATTTCGCCGAGAAACCCTATGTCGGCCTAAAGAGTTTGATCCTCGGCAACGGGGAAAAGCCGGAGTAGTCCCCGGCACGAAACAGCGCCGGGTCTTCTAGTAGCGCAAGCGCTTCCGGTTTCCAGGCAGTTTCTGTAGTTGTTCACGCAACGTTTGATTGGGCCGAACCGGTTTTTCCGCGGTGTCCTCCGCTGCATCTTTAGCGATGTTCACCCCGACGCCCCGGGGACAAAACCCCGTAGTGGCACAGGTGCAATTGACGCACTGTTTTTTGCTTTTGGCCTTACCGGAAGTGGTCACTGGCTTTTGGGCGGTGCGAAGGTGAAAGAGTCCGCGAAGAATTCCTCTTCCGGTAAGCCTGCCGCGGCAAAGTCTTTCTGAGCGGCGTCGATCATGACCGGCGCGCCGCAGGCATACACCTGGAATCCGGACAGATCGGCAAAGTCTTCCAGTACGGCTTTGTGCACCAAGCCGGTACGGCCTGACCACTGATCGGCAGCGGTGGCATCGGAAAGGACTGGGACAAACGTAATCAGGGCGTGCTCGGCAGCCCACTGTTGGGGCAAGTCCGGCAGATAGAGACCGGCCTTGTCCTTGGCCCCCCAGTAGATATGTACCGGCCGCTCGATCTTGCTGTGAATGATGTGTTCCACCAGGGACTTGATGGGGGCAAAGCCGGTACCCCCCCCCAACAGGATCATGGGTTTGGTGGATTCTTCCCGTAAGTAGAAAGTACCAAGCGGACCCTCGAAACGCAGGATGTCCTTTTCCTTCATGCCGTCGAAAACGTGGCCGGTGAACTGGCCGCCGGGTACCAGGCGGATATGGACCTCCAGCGTTTCGTCGTCATGGGGAGCATTGGCCAGGGAGAAGGCACGGCGGCCGCCATCCTTGAGGATGAATTCAATGTATTGCCCGGCAATGAACTGCAAGCGCTCGTTGGCCGGCAGCTTGAGCCAGAGGGCAATGATGTCCGGTGCCAGCTTTTCCATGCGGTGCACACGACAGGGCAGAGTCTTGACCGGAATGTCGCGTTTGACTGTCACTTCCTTGGTTTCTAACACCAGATCGGAGCGGGCCTTGGCGCAGCAGAGCAAGGCCTTGCCTTCTGCACGCTGGGCGGCGGGCAGCCCCCATTCCTGGGATTCGCCGTGGTCCACCTGGCCTTCGAGCACCAGCACCTTGCACACGCTGCAAGCACCATTACGGCAGCCATAGGGCAAGGTAAAACCGGCGGCATCGGCAGCGGCCAGCAGGGTTTGTTCGGGATCGGCGGAAAAGGTGTGACCGCTGGGCTGGAGGGTGACTTGGTAGCTCATAAGCAAATTCGGCAAGTTCGAGGATAATCGGACGGATGAAACGGTTGCTGATTATTGGTTGTGGCGATGTCCTGCGCCGGGCGCTGCCTGAGCTGACCCGGCGTTGGCGGGTGTTTGCCCTGGTGCGCCGCCACAACCCGGCCCTGGCTGCCCTGGGCGTTGTACAACTCCTTGGTGATCTGGACGATGCCCGCAGCCTTGGCCGTATCGCCGGACTTGCCGATGCAGTGATCCACAGCGCGCCGCCACCGACAAGCGGTGATGCCGACCCGCGGACAAAGCAGCTGCTGGCAGCCCTCGGCAAGGGCAAAAGTCTACCACGCAGCTTGGTTTACATTGGCACGACAGGGGTTTACGGTGACTGCGCCGGGGCCTTGATCGACGAAACACGGGCACTTGCGCCCCTATCAAGCAGGGCCCGAAGACGGGTCGATGCCGAACGGCAGTTGCGTACTTTTGCCCGCCACACGGGCTGTCGTTTGGTTCTGCTCCGAGCCCCCGGTATCTACGCCGCCGATCGTCTGCCCCTGGATCGTATCCGTTCCGCCACGCCCTTGATCCGGGCCGAGGAGGATGCTTACACCAACCATATCCATGCCGAAGACCTGGCCCGGGCCTGTATTGCCGGGCTACACCGGGGTAAATCCCTGCAGGCGATTAACGTCGTGGACGACTCCGCAATTCCCATGGGCGACTGGTTCGATCAACTGGCGGACGCCTTCGCCCTGCCGCGCAGTCCACGCCTCACCAAAGCAGAAGCCATGGCCCGGCTTTCGCCTGTACAGCGCTCCTTCATGGGAGAATCCCGCCGCATCGGCAATGACCGACTGAAACATGAGCTGCGCTTGACCTTACGCTTCCCCACGGTGGCCGCCGGTATCGCGGCAGCGGTCAAGCAAGTAGAACAACCGGAACAAATACTAGGAGCGTCCTGATGGCGTGGGTCAAGGTTTTCCATATTTTCTTTGTCGTGAGCTGGTTTGCCGGGCTGTTCTACCTGCCACGGATTTTCGTAAACCTGGCCCTGTGCGGCAATGAACCCAGCGCTGTGCGGGAACGGCTGCTGTTGATGGCCAACAAGCTCTACCGCTTTGTGACCCCCATTGGCGCCCTGGCGGTGGGTTTCGGCTTTTGGCTCTGGTTCGGCTTCGGCTTTTCCGGTGCCTGGCTTCATGCCAAAACCACTCTGGTGCTGGGCCTGGTGATCTATCACTTGAGTTGCGGCATGCTCTTGCGCCGCTTTCAGGCCGGCGTCAATACCCGCAGCCATACCTGGTTCCGCGTCTTCAATGAAGTCCCGGTGCTGGCCCTGCTGGCTATCGTAATCCTTGTCGTGGTGAAACCCTTCTGATGACAACCATCGTGCGCAGAGCGCCCCCCCGCAACGAACAATTCTTCGCTCCTTGCCCCCGTGGCCTTGAGCCGCTGCTGGCCGAAGACCTCGCCGCCGTCGAGGCGGGTAATATCCAGATCGTGCCCGGCGGCGTCGGCTTTACCGGCAGTTGGGAAACCTGTTACCGCGTCAACCTGGAATCCCGCATCGCCACCCGCGTACTGTGGCGTCTGAGCGGTGGCCCTTACCGCAACGAGGCCGACATCTACCGACTGGGCTATGACATTCCCTGGCCCCAACTGTTTGAAGTGGACAACACCATCCGTGTCTATGTGACGGCCCAGCGCTCCCCCTTGAAGAGCCTGGAGTACATCACCCTCAAGCTGAAAGATGCGGTGTGCGACCGCTTCCGCGACGAGATTGGCTCTCGGCCCAGCATCAATACCAAGGAACCGGATATCCGCATTCACCTGTTCCTCAACGAGCAGCAGGCCACCCTGTATCTCGATACATCCGGCGAGCCCCTTTACCAGCGCGGTCACAAGATCGCCAAGGTGGAAGCGCCGATCAAAGAGAATCTGGCAGCGGGCATCCTGCGCCTGTCCGGTTGGGTGCCAGGGGTACCTTTGTTCGACCCCATGTGTGGCAGCGGCACCTTCCTGCTGGAAGCGGCCCAGATGAGCCTGGGCGATGCACCGGGGCTTTCCCGGGAAGCTGGCGGTTTCGGTTTTCAGCGGCTCAAGCACTTCGATGCCGCCCTGTGGAAGCGCCTGCGTTTCGAGGCGGCGGACAGCCGTATCTCCATCGGCAACCTACCCATCTGGGGTTCCGACATTTCCGCCGATGCCGTGGCCCGCACCCAGCAGAATCTGACCCACGCCGGTTACGACGATCTGGTGCAGGTGGGCCAGGCCGACCTGCTGAAGGTATCGCCGCCGGCCCCCACCGGGGTGATGGTGACCAACCCGCCCTACGGCGAACGTCTCAGCGACGATGACTATCTGGCCCAGTTCTATCCACAATTGGGCACGGTGCTCAAACAGCGCTTCGCTGGCTGGAACTGCTGCTTCCTGACCGCCGATGACCGTCTGCCCAAGGGCGTGGGGCTGAAGCCTAAGCGCAAAACGCCGCTTTTCAACGGCAATCTGGAATGCCGCCTGTACACCTTCCCCATGGTGGCCGGTAACGCGCGGGACCTTTAAAAACACAACGCCGACCACAAAGGGTCGGCGTTGGCTAGCGGCCTTGCCCGAAGGGGCAGGCGAATGTATTACTTGGTTTCTTTACCGCACAGCAGATCGGGGTGGGCCTCGCCGTAGGCAGCAATGTTTTCCAGAGCATGGACCACTTCAAGGCTGGCAGTCTCCATGCGGGCAACGGCTTCGACCCCGGCCATGGCGTCACCGCCACGAAATGCTGCCAAAGCTTCTTTTGCTGCACGGTGCACTTGGGCATGGGGTGCTTCCATTTCCCTGAACCCGGACAAGCGTGAATAGCATTCGCGCCCTTCGCCTTCGTAGTACCACTTACCCAGGCGACACATGGTGTGGTCACTCAGGTCTTTGTCGGTCTTGTCATTCAGGCCGAAGAAGGCTTTGTAAACCTCGAACTTGAAAATCAGGTGGTCCACCTTGGCCACTTCGACGAAGCAGCGCAGGGTTGAGGCCGAAATGGTTTCTTCCATGCGGGAAGACAAGCCCAGCAATTTAGACATGTTTTCCGTGGCAGTATTGCCTTCTTCGCTGAAGCCCAGAGCTTCCTCGGACAACACGGACATGCTGCTGGTGGCAGAACTACTGTCCTGCTGGATCAGGCCGACGAGATTGGAAATTTCGGAAGTGGCATTGGTGGTGCGCTCGGCCAGCTTGCGAACTTCGTCCGCCACCACGGCAAAACCACGACCCTGTTCGCCAGCCCGAGCCGCTTCAATGGCGGCATTGAGGGCCAACAGATTGGTCTGGTCGGCAATTTCCTTGATCAGATTGACGATGCCGACAATCTCGGAGGCCCGTACGCTCAAGCCGGATACGCTTTCGCCAGCAGTCTGGGAGCGGCCGGAAAGATGGTTCAGGCTCTTCGCAATCTTGTCCAAAGAGTCCCGGCTGGCAATCGACACACCGGAGGTTTCCATGGCATTGCCACGCTCAACCTGCATATTGGTCGCCAAAGTCGCAAGACTTTGTTGCGTGAGGCCAAAGGATGCGGAAAACTGATTCAGGCTATGAGCCAGCCGATCGTAAACCACATTGCTGGTTTGGGCCGATTGAAGTTGCTCCCGGGTGGAGGCCAGTTCCTGCTCCAGCTGGCTGATCCTGATCTGCTGTTGCTGCTCTTGCTCCCCGGCTTGAACAAGACGTAATTCTGCGGCCCTCAAGGCCTTTTTAGCTGCCCCACCGAACATCCGTGCTTCCTCCCATGTCTTTTAATTACCCATGTAACTCCATTGACATAATGGACATGGCGACTATAAGAGCATGATTGTACGCGGATTACATACTTTTCGGCGAATCCAGCTTATAACTTAAGTTAGAAATGAACCCAGGCCTTAGACGATATCCAGATGCTGGATGCCGGAGTTCAGATCCTTGTCCTTGGTTTCCTGGCCGTGCAGCTTGATCATCAGACGGACTTCGTTCATGGAGTCGGCAAAACGCAGGGCGTCCTCGTAGCTGATGCGCCCTTCTTCATGCAAATCGAACAAGGCCTGATCGAAGGTCTGCATGCCGAGCTCCCCAGACTTCTTCATGATCTCCTTGATGCCGTGCACTTCGCCCTTCATGATCAGATCGGAGATCAAAGGTGAGTTCAACAGCACTTCCACAGCAGCAGCACGGCCCTTGCCCTCTTTGAGGGGAATCAGTCGCTGGGAAACAACGGCTTTCAGATTGAGGGACAAGTCCATCAGCAGTTGGGGCCGGCGCTCTTCGGGGAAGAAGTTGATGATCCGGTCCAGGGCTTGATTGGAATTGTTGGCATGGAGGGTTCCCATGGCCAAATGGCCGGTTTCGGCAAAGGCGATGGCGTGTTCCATCACCTCCCGGTCACGGATTTCACCGATCAGGATCACATCCGGCGCCTGACGCAGGGTGTTCTTCAGGGCGGCTTCCCAAGAGTCGGTATCAACCCCCACTTCGCGCTGGGTGATAACGCAGTTGCGATGCTCGTGCACATATTCCACAGGGTCTTCGATGGTAATGATGTGGCCGTAGCTGTTCTGGTTGCGATAGCCGATCATGGCAGCCAGGGACGTGGACTTGCCCGAACCGGTACCGCCGACGAACAGCACCAGGCCCCGCTTGGTCATCACCACTTCCTTCAGGACCTGGGGCAACTTGAGGTCGTCGAAGTCGGGAATGGAAACGTTGATGGTCCGCAGCACCATGCCGGTACGACCTTGCTGGATGAAGGCGTTGACCCGGAAACGGCCAATGCCGGCCGGGGATATGGCGAAGTTGGATTCCTTCGTCGCCTCGAATTCGCCGGCTTGCCGGTCATTCATGATGGCCCGCGCCAGCTCCAGAGTGTGCTGAGGCGTCAAGGGCTGGGTGGTGGCTGGCGTCATCTTGCCGTCGATCTTGATCGCGGGCGGGAAACCGGCGGTGATGAAAAGATCCGACCCCTTCTTCTGGACCATCATGGCCAAGAGTTGGTACATGAATTTGAGGGCTTCGTCGCGTTCCATTTGATGCTCTCCTGGGCTGCCTGCAGCCCTGACTAGAAACCTCCCCTAAGGGGAGGATTGGAGGGGTGGTTGTTTAGTCCCAGCGATAAAGACAACTTCCTGGGCTTAGCCCGGGAAGTTGTCTTTATTCGCTGCTTTGCTGCGAGCTTCCGCCGGCGAAACAATATTGCGCCGGACCAGGTCGGTCAGGTTCTGGTCCAGGGTCTGCATGCCGAACTGCTGGCCGGTTTGAATGGCCGAATACATCTGGGCGATCTTGTTTTCGCGGATCAGGTTACGGATAGCAGGGGTGCCGATCATGATTTCGTGGGCCGCCACTCGCCCTTGACCATCCTTGGTCTTGAGCAGGGTCTGGGAAATCACCGCCCGCAGGGATTCGGACAACATGGCCCGGACCATTTCCTTTTCCGCCGCAGGAAACACATCGACGATCCGGTCCACGGTCTTGGCCGCGCTGGATGTATGCAGGGTGCCGAATACCAGATGGCCGGTTTCCGCAGCAGACAAGGCAAGACGGATGGTTTCCAGGTCGCGCATTTCTCCCACCAGAATCACATCCGGATCTTCCCGCAGAGCCGAGCGCAGGGCGTTGGAGAAAGACAAGACGTGGGGGCCGACTTCCCGTTGATTGACCAGACACTTCTTCGACTCATGGACAAATTCGATGGGATCTTCTACGGTCAGAATGTGGCCGTAGTCGTTTTCATTGACGTCATCCACCATGGCGGCAAGGGTAGTGGACTTGCCGGAACCGGTAGGGCCGGTGACCAGCACGATACCCCGCGGCGTGCGGGCGATTTCGCCGAAGATCTTGGGGGCGTTCAGTTGTTCGAGGGACAGCACCTTGGAAGGAATCGTCCGGAATACCGCCCCGGCGCCACGATGCTGAACGAAAGCATTGACCCGGAACCGCGCCAGATTGGGCACCGAAAAGGAAAAGTCGATGTCCATGTTTTCTTCGTACACTTTCCGCTGGCCGTCATTCATGATGTCGTACACCATGGCGTGCACGTCCTTGTGCTCAAGGGGCGGCAGATTGATGCGGCGCACGTCTCCATGGACCCGGATCATGGGAGGCAGACCGGAAGAGAGATGGAGATCGGAAGCCTTGTTCTTGACGACGAAGGCCAACAGCTCGGTAATGTCCATGGGAGTCCTTGCTTGCAGAGTCGCTGCGATATACTCGAAGGCCGCTATATGACAACAATCTCCACCAACTTGCAAGCCAATCTCCGCACGGTTCAAGGCCGTATTTCCGCTGCCTGCAAGGCGTCGGAACGGAACCCCGACAGCGTGAATCTGCTGGCAGTCTCCAAAACCTGGCCGGCGGAAGCCGTGAGGGCGGTAGCGGCCTGTGGGCAAACTGCCTTCGGCGAAAACTACGTGCAGGAAGCCGTAGACAAGATCGCTGCCCTGGCCGACCTGCAACAGGGACCAGTGCCACTGGAATGGCATTTCATCGGCCCCCTGCAAAGCAACAAGACCCGGCCAGTGGCGGAACACTTCCAGTGGGTGCATTCCGTTGATCGACTCAAGATTGCCCAACGCCTTTCCGAGCAGCGCCCCGAAGGTCTGCCGCCGCTGCAAGTCTGCATCCAGGTCAATGTCAGCGGCGAAGAAAGTAAAAGCGGCTGCCCGCCGGAAGAAGCCGAGGCCCTGGCCCTCGCTGTAGCAGCCCTGCCCCGCTTGACCCTGCGCGGGCTGATGGCGATCCCCGAACCCACGGACGATGCGGATTTACTCCACCGCCGCTTCGCCCTGTTGAAACAACTGCAACAACAGCTCAACCATCGTGGTTTGACCCTGGACACGCTATCCATGGGCATGTCCCACGATCTTGAAACCGCCATCGCCGAAGGCGCGACCCTGGTACGGGTCGGCACTGCCATTTTCGGCGAGCGCAATTACGACAAGGACACAAAATGAAGATCACCTTTATTGGCGGCGGCAATATGGCCAACGCCCTCATCGGCGGCCTGCGTCGCCAAGGTTATTCCGCTGCCGGCATACAGGTCGTGGAACCCGTCGAGGAACTACGGAACAATCTGACCGACACCTATGGTGTGCGCTGTGTTGACCGGATTGATGCCTCAGCGCTCAACTGCGAAATTCTGGTGCTGGCCGTCAAGCCACAGATCATGCGGGAAGCCCTCAAGCCCACCGCTGGCAAGCTCAAGGACCAACTGGTCATCAGCATTGCTGCCGGCTTGCGCATGGATGTTCTGGCCCGCTGGATGGGGGGGCACAGCAAGATCGTGCGTACCATGCCCAACACCCCGGCCCTGATCAGCGCCGGCATTACGGGCCTTTGTGCCCATACCAGCGTGGATAGCGAGTCCCGCGACACCGCAGAAAAAATCCTTACCGCCGTCGGCCGTACCCTCTGGGTCGAAGACGAAGCCAAGATGGATGCCGTCACAGCCCTCTCTGGCAGCGGCCCCGGCTACGTTTTCTATTTCATCGAAGCCATGGAAAGGTCAGCCCTGGAACTGGGCTTTGACGCGCCAACGGCCCGCCTGTTTGCAGTGGAGACCTTCCTCGGTTCCGCCAAACTGGCTGAATCCAGCCCCGAAACCATCTCCCTGCTGCGGGAACGGGTGACCTCCAAAGGCGGCACCACCGCCGCAGCCCTTGATTCTTTCGCTGCCGACAACATTTCAGAAGCCATTCACCGCGGCATTCTGGCGGCGGAAGCCCGCGGCAAGGAACTGTGCGAACTTCTGGGGGCAGGAGACTGACCATGATCCAGATCCTGGTCTTTCTGCTGGATGCGGTTTTCAGTTTTTTCACCTTCGCCCTGCTGGCCCGCTTCGCCCTGCAATGGGCGCGGGCTCCCTTCCGCAATCCCATTGGTCAGTTTGTGATTGCCGTCACCGACTGGATCATCAAGCCAGCCCGCCGCATCATTCCTTCCGCCTGGGGCTATGACCTGCCCAGCCTGGTACTGGCCTGGATTGCTCAAGGCATGTATCTGGCCATTGTTTACGGCCTTACCTTGGGGGCCAGCAATACGATCAACGCCATCGGTTTCATCGCCCTGCTGGCCGTCCTGGAAGTGCTAACTCTCGCCTGCAAGCTGGCGTTCGGCATCCTCATCGTCAGCATCATCCTGTCCTGGGTCAATCCCTACGCGCCCATGGCGCCGGTATTCAATGCCCTGGCCCAACCACTGATCCGCCCCTTCAGCCGACTGATCCCCCCCATCGGTGGCTTCGACCTGTCGCCCATGGTTCCACTCTTGATCATTCAGGTGGTGCAGATGCTGCTGACTGTTGCCAAAAGCTCCCTGATGCCTGGCCTGATGGGCCTGCTCTAAGTCCAGGCATCCTCTCGGTGAGTGACTGGATCAAGGCACAGGGCAGCAGTGGTGCCATCCTCACCCTGCACATACAACCGGGGGCCAAGAAAACCGGGGTAGCAGGCATCCATGGCGATGCCTTGAAAATCCGTCTCGCAGCGCCTCCTGTCGATGGCAAGGCCAACAGCGCCTTGATTGCCTTCGTGGCCGAGACCCTCGGTCTTGCCAAAAGCAAAGTCACCCTCGTCTCGGGACAAACCTCCCGGGCCAAGCGCATTGCGGTAGAAGAAGGAGACCCGGAGGAAATCCGGGCAATATTGCTTAAAGCGGAGGCATGACCGATTTAAGCACCGGCGCAGCTTCCTCTTTCTCGACAAGGGGACAGTCCCGGGCAGAACTGCCGGGGGGGCACAAACCCTGGTCACAGGGAGGATGGTCAATCAGGGCACAGTAATCCCGGGCCAACTTCTGCAACTGCTGATCAGCCTCTGGATCGTAAACCTTGTCCAGAGCCTCCTGCAAAGCACGCATCATTGTTTCTGCCCGAGCAAACTTATCCGCATCCCCGGCAGGCGGGGCGGGAATCAGGCGTAATGAATTGGGCTGATGTGATGGCATGAAAAAGTGCAAGCGAAGGTCCCGTAAGAGTGACCGTACTATGCACTTGGTTTCATGCCAAATCAATTAGGCGAAAGTCATACTACCTTCGCCATAGATGCATCACTGACTACTGAACGCAATCCACGTAATACTGGACTCGGCCGTCTTTTGCTTCCTTCACCAGACCGTGGATATCGGTCTCGAAGCCAGGGAAGTTCTCATTGAATGCCCGGGCAAAATGCAGGTAGTCGATGATGCTGCTATTGAAGCGTTCCCCCGGAATCAGCAAAGGAATTCCCGGCGGATAGGGGGTCAGCAGCACGGCGGTGATGCGGCCTTCCAGATCATCGATGGAAACCCGGTCGATCTCCCGGTGGGCCATCTTGGCAAAAGCGTCGGAAGGACGCATGGCCGGCTCCATGGCGGAGAGATACATCTCGGTGGTGAGGCGGGCCACGTCGTTGTCTTTGTACACCCGGTGAATCTGGGCACAAAGGTCCTTGAGGCCCACCAGTTCGTAACGGGAGTTCTTGGCGACAAACTCGGGCAGCACCTTCCACAGGGGCTGGTTCTTGTCGTAGTCGTCCTTGAACTGCTGAAGTGCCGTCACCAGGGTATTCCAGCGGCCCTTGGTGATGCCGATGGTGAACATGATGAAGAAGCTGTAGAGGCCGCACTTCTCGACGATGACGCCGTGCTCGGCCAGGTATTTGGTGACGATGGCCGCCGGAATGCCGCGCTCGGCGAACTCGCCGGAAACATCCAGGCCCGGGGTGATGATGGTGGCCTTGATCGGGTCCAGCATATTGAAGCCTTCGGCCAGATTGCCGAAACCGTGCCAGCGCTCACCCGCCTTGAGCATCCAGGCTTCGCGCTCTTCGATACCTTCTTCGGACAAGTCGTCCGGGCCCCAGACCTTGAACCACCAGTCCACGCCCCACTCCTCGTCCACCTTGCGCATGGCACGGCGGAAATCCAGAGCTTCGGCGATGGACTCTTCCACCAAGGCAGTACCGGCAGGCTCTTCCATCATGGCCGCTGCCACGTCGCAGGAGGCAATGATGGAGTACTGGGGTGAAGTGGAGGTGTGCATCAAATAGGCTTCGTTGAACACATCCCGGTCCAGCTTGTTGTTCTCGGCGTCTTGCACCAGGATTTGCGAAGCCTGGGAAAGGCCGGCCAGCAGCTTGTGGGTGGACTGGGTCGCGAACACCATGGACTCTTTGCAACGGGCCCGATCGGCGCCAATGGCGTGATAGTCGCCATAGAAGTCGTGGAAAGCGGCATGGGGCAGCCAGGCTTCGTCGAAGTGCAGCGTATCGATCTTGCCGTCCAGCTCCTCCTTGATGTCCTCCACGTTGTAGAGAATGCCGTCATAGGTGGACTGGGTGATGGTCAGCACCCGGGGATTGCCCTTGACCTTGCTGGCGAAGGGGTGGGCGGCGATCTTCTTCTGGATGTTCTCCCACTTGAACTCACTCTTCGGGATCGGCCCGATGATGCCGTAGTTGTTGCGAGTGGGCATCAGGAATACGGGGATCGCCCCGGTCATCATGATGGCGTGAAGAATGGACTTGTGACAGTTGCGGTCCACCACCACCACGTCCCCCGGCGCCACGGTGGAGTGCCAAACGATCTTGTTGGAAGTGGATGTACCGTTGGTGACGAAGAACAGGTGGTCCGAATGGAAGATACGCGCAGCATTGCGCTCGGAGGCCGCCACCGGACCGGTGTGGTCAAGCAATTGGCCGAGTTCTTCCACCGCGTTGCAAACGTCGGCCCGCAACATGTTCTCGCCGAAAAACTGGTGAAACATCCGACCCACCGGGCTCTTGAGAAAAGCCACGCCGCCGGAGTGGCCGGGGCAGTGCCAGGAGTAGGAGCCGTCCGCCGCATAGTGCGTCAGAGCACGGAAGAAGGGCGGCGGTAGGGAATCGAGATAGGCCTTGGCCTCCCGCTTGACGTTGCGGGCGATGAACTCCGGTGTGTCTTCAAACATGTGAATGAAGCCGTGCAGTTCCCGCAGCACATCGTTGGGGATGTGGCGCGAGGTACGGGTTTCGCCGTGGAGGAAGATCGGAATTTCGCTGTTGCGATTGCGGATTTCGGTAACGAAGGCCCGCAGCTCCGACAGGGTTTCTTCTTCTTCGTTGGCCAACTCTTCGTCGTCCACCGACAGGATGAAGGCCGAGGCGCGGCTCTGCTGCTGGGCAAAGGAAGTCATGTCACCATAACTAGTGACCCCCAGCACCTCCATGCCTTCGTTCTCAAGGGCTTCCGCCAAGGCACGGATACCCAGGCCGGAAGTGTTCTCGGAACGAAAGTCCTCGTCGATGATGATGACCGGAAAATGGAAGCGCATGGCTGTTCCTTAAAAAGCAAAGACCCGCCCCGAAAGTCGGGAGGCGGGCCTCAGGATATGAAAGATTTCTTACGCTATAGCGTCAGATTTTGGGCAGGGTCACGCCCTCTTGCCCTTGGTACTTGCCGCCGCGGTCCTTGTAGGAAACTTCGCAGACTTCGTCGGATTCGAAGAACAGGACTTGGGCGCAACCTTCACCGGCGTAGATCTTGGCCGGCAGAGGCGTGGTGTTGGAGAACTCCAGTGTGACGTGGCCTTCCCATTCGGGTTCGAAGGGTGTGACATTCACAATGATGCCGCAACGGGCATAGGTGCTCTTGCCCAGGCAGACGGTGAGTACGTTGCGCGGAATGCGGAAGTACTCCATGGTGCGGGCCAGGGCGAAGGAATTGGGCGGGATGATGCAGTAGTCGCCTTCCATCTCGACGAAGGAATTCGGATCGAAATTCTTCGGGTCCACAATGGTGGAATTGATGTTGGTGAACACCTTGAATTCCCGGGCGCAACGGATGTCGTAACCGTAGCTGGATGTACCGTAGGACACGATCTTGTGGCCATTGGCTTCCCGCACCAGACCGGGCGAAAAGGGCTCGATCATGCCGTGCTGCTCCGCCATGCGGCGTATCCATTTGTCTGATTTGATGGTCATAACTGATTGGTAACCCTGAATTCGATAAGGATGCTCGGGAAGGCGCGTGATTTTTCCATTGAAGGGGGCTGATGTCACGCCCTCACGCCGGTTCCGGGCCGAAATGTCGTTTTAGCGTCGCAATCCGGCCTGCTGCGGCGCGATTATGCAACAGAAGCCGGCAGGATCACCGTTTCTTGCCCAACAATCCCTGCCCCGGGGTGTGAGCTACGGGGGGTAAAATCCCGCCCCATGTCTGCCCCCGCTTTTGTACATCTTCGCCTCCACTCCGAATACTCCATCACCGACGGCATAGTCCGCATCGATGACGCCTTGGCACGGGCCGCCAAGGACAATATGGGCGCCCTGGCCCTGACCGACCTGTCCAACCTGTTCGGCATGGTCAAGTTCTACACCGGTGCCCGAGGCAAGGGCATCAAGCCCCTGATCGGCTGCGATGTGTGGGTCCGCGACGAAGACGTACGCGATCCCGGCCGCGACAGCTTTTCCCGCATTCTGCTGCTGGTCAAGAACAGGGGCGGCTACCTGCGTCTGTGCGAACTGCTTTCCGCCGCCTTTCTCCAGCCCCGGCGCCAGGGCAAGGCCGAAATCACCCTGCAATCCCTCGAAAACGGCGATAACAGCGGTCTGATCGCCCTTTCCGGCGGTCCCTTGGGGGATCTTGCGCCCCTGTTGCTGTCCGGCAAGCGGGACGTGGCCGAAACCCGGGCAAAACGCTGGGCAGGCCTATTCCCCGACAGCTACTACCTGGAAATCCAGCGCCCCCACGGCAATCGGGACAATGCCCAGCAGGAAAGCCTGGTCGCCCTCACTGCCGATCTGGCAGCGCAACTGGGTCTGCCCCTGGTGGCCAGCCACCCGATCCAGTTCATGGATGGCAACGACTTCATGGCCCATGAGGCCCGGGTCTGTATCGCCGAAGGTTATGTGCTGTCCGATAACCGCCGGCCCAAGCCCTTTACCGAACAGCAGTTCTTCAAGACCCAGGCCGAAATGGCCGAGCTGTTCAGCGATTTGCCGGAAGCCATCGAAAACACGGTGGAAATCGCCAAGCGCTGCAACCTGTCGGTCACCCTGGGCAAGCACTTCCTGCCGGACTTCCCCACTCCCGAGGGTGTCAGCCTGGACCAGCATCTGGCCGACGAGTCGCGCAAAGGCCTGGCTTACCGCCTGGAACACCTCTACCCGGACCCGGCTGAGCGGGAGGCCCAGCGCCCCCGTTACGAGGAACGGCTGGAATTCGAAATCAAGACCATCCAGTCCATGGGGTTCCCCGGCTACTTCCTGATCGTGGCCGACTTTATCCAGTGGTCGAAGAACAACGGGGTACCAGTAGGCCCGGGCCGGGGTTCGGGTGCAGGCTCCCTAGTGGCCTATTCGCTGCTGATTACCGATCTGGATCCCCTCTACTACGAGCTACTGTTCGAACGTTTCCTCAACCCGGAACGGGTCTCCATGCCCGACTTCGACGTGGACTTCTGCCAGGAAGGCCGCGACCGGGTGATCCAGTACGTGAAGGACAAGTACGGCGCCCATTGCGTCTCCCAGATCGCCACCTTCGGCACCATGGCGGCCAAGGCCGTGATCCGCGACGTGGGTCGGGTACTGGACCTGCCTTTCAACTTCGTGGACCAGTTCGCCAAGCTGATCCCCAACGAACTGGGCATCAGCCTGACCGAGGCCCTGGAAAAAGAACCGCAAATGCGGGACCGGGTGCAGAACGAAGAGGAAATTGGCCAGCTCTGGGATCTGGCCATCCGCCTCGAAGGCATGACCCGCAACGTGGGCATGCACGCCGGGGGCGTGTTGATCGCCCCGGGCAAACTCACCGACTTCTGCCCCCTCTATTCCGCCGACGGCAGCAACTCGGTAGTGAGCCAGTTCGACAAGGACGATGTGGAAAAGGCCGGCCTGGTGAAGTTCGACTTCCTCGGCCTGCGCACCCTGACCATCCTCAAGGAAGCCGTCGAGTTCGCCAACAACATCGAAGGCGCTCCGGGGCCGGATGGCAAGGGAGTCGTACTCGAATCCCTGCCCCTGGACGACCAACAGGTTTACGAAAACGTCTTCCGCAATGCCAACACCACGGCGGTGTTCCAGTTTGAATCCCGGGGCATGAAGGACATGTTGGTCCAGGCCAAGCCGGACCGACTGGAAGACCTGATCGCCCTCAACGCCCTCTACCGGCCAGGTCCTATGGACCTGATTCCCAGCTTCATCAACCGTAAGCACGGTCGGGAAAAAGTCACCTACCTGACGCCCGGGCTGGAGAAGGTGCTGTCCACCACCTACGGCATCATGGTGTACCAGGAACAGGTGATGCAGACCGCCCAGGTGGTGTCCGGCTATTCCCTCGGCGGCGCCGACATGCTGCGGCGAGCCATGGGTAAAAAGAAGCCGGAAGAAATGGCGGTGCAGCGCCAGATCTTTGTGGACGGCGCTGGCAAGAACGGCATTACCGAAGGCACTGCCAACGAAATTTTCGACTACATCGACAAGTTCGCCGGCTACGGTTTCAACAAGTCCCACGCCGCCGCCTATTCCCTGGTGGCGTACCACACAGCCTGGCTCAAGTGCCACCACCCGGCCAGCTTCCTCGCCGCCACCCTGTCCTCGGAAATGGCCGACACGGACAAGGTGCAGTTCTTCTTCAAGGACGGCAAAGCCAGCGGCCTCACCTTCCTGCCGCCAGACATCAACAGCGGTGGCGTGCGCTTCCAGCCGGTGGACAGCAAAACCATCCGTTACGGCCTGGGGGCGCTCAAGGGCACCGGCGAGTCGGCGTTGACCTCCATCCTCAAGGCCCGGGAAGAGGGCGGCCCCTTCAAGGATCTGTTCGACTTCTGCAAACGAGTGGATAAGCGCAGCGTGAATCGCCGCGTGATCGAATCCCTGATCAAGGCCGGCGCCTTCGACGGCATCGACGACCACCGTCACAAACTGATCGCCTCGGTCAGTGTGGCCATGGAAGCGGCGGAGCAGGCAGAGCGCAATGCCTTGCAAGGCGGCCTGTTCGACATGATGGGCGGCGAGGCCAACGATGACACCTGCCACTACGCCGACGTGCCGCGCTGGAGCGAGCGGGAACAACTGCTCAACGAAAAGCAGGCCCTGGGCTTCTTCCTCTCCGGCCACCCTTTCAACGCCTATCGCAAGGAACTCTCCACCTTCGTCAAGCGCCCCCTGGGCCAGCTCAGCGCCCAGAAGGACCTGGTGCTGATGGCCGGTGTGGTGCTGTCTACCCGCACCCAGATGGGTCGCCGCGGCAAGATGTGCATCCTGACCCTGGATGACGGCACCGACCAACTGGAAGTGGTGGTGTACAACGAACTGTGGGATGCGGAGCGGGCCAAGATCAAGGAAGACGAGTTGCTGCTGGTGGAAGGCAAGGTGCAGGACGATGCCTTCAGCGGCGGCCTCCGCGTTACGGCCGAAAAGCTGCATACCCTGGGCGAAGCCCGGGGCCGTTTTGCCCGTCGTCTACACATTTCCATGAACGGTCAGGCCGATGCCCGCAAGCTGCACACCCTGCTCAGCCCTTACCGGGAAGGCCCTTGCCTGGTGCGGCTGAGCTATCAAAACCAGACCGCCAAGGCTGAAATGAATCTGTCCGACATCTGGCGGGTTCGCCTTGATGATGCCCTGCTCAACAGCCTGACTGAATGGCTCACTCCCGATAACGTGAAAGTCGTCTACGCATGATCTCCCTCATCGACACCACCCTCCTCAACGAAGTCAGCGCCGAAGCCAAGGTCGCCCCCCGGGGCCGTAAGAACCGCAACTTCCACCCGGATAACGAATACCCAGCCCACCGCCTGCTCAACGCCATCGAGCCCGGCAGCTACATCGCCCCTCACCGCCACGCCAGCACGACCAAGGACGAAACCATGGTGGTTCTGCGCGGCGCCCTGGGGCTGGTGCACTTTGATGAGGCAGGAAACATCCTCCACAGTATTGCGCTGACAGCTGGCGGTGACGTCCTGGGCTGCGACATTCCCCACGGGGTATTTCATACCGTTCTGGCTCTGGAACCGGGCACCGTGTTTCTCGAAGCCAAGTCCGGCCCCTGGGCGCCTCTGGCTGAAACTGAAAAGGCAGCTTGGGCCCCTCAGGAAGGTGATGATGCAGCCCCCGCTTATCTGGCCGCCCTGACCGAACGTTTCAAATAAATCCGGGAATAACTGCCATGAGCGAGACCGCCCACTTTCTCGAAGACTTTCAGGTCGGCCAGACGCTCCGTTCCGGCGCCATCTCGGTCAGCAGTAAAGACATCCAGAGCTTTGCCGCCAGCTTTGACCCCCAGGTTTTTCACCTGGACCCTGTCGCTGCAGAAGGCACGTTCTTCCGTGGCCTGGCGGCCAGTGGCTGGCATACCGCCGCCCTGACCATGCGCCTGCTGGTCGAATGCGAACTCAAGCCGGCTGGCGGACTCATCGGTGCCGGCATCGACGACCTCAAGTGGCCGCTACCGGTTCGTCCTGATGACACTCTGCACCTGGAGTTGGAAGTGCTGGAAGTACGCGCCTCCCGCAGTCGCCCGGAACGGGGCATCGTTCGCGTTCAGATCCGCACCCTGAACCAGCACGACCAACTGGTTCAGTCCTGCGTTGCCAATGTCGTGGCACCATCCCGCAAGGGGCAAAGTTAGTCGGTTGCACGCCGTATGCAGATACAAAAACAAAGGCCACCCTAGGGTGGCCTTTGCTCTCTGTGGAGTTGCTTTTTTAGTTTTTACAGTGCCTTGGCGTTTTCGGCCAGGTACTTGGCGACGCCTTCGGGAGAAGCGTTCATGCCCTTGTTGCCTTTTTGCCAGCCAGCGGGACAAACTTCGCCGTTTTCTTCGTGGAAT
This sequence comes from Rhodocyclaceae bacterium, assembly GCA_036504515.1. Classification (GTDB taxonomy): domain Bacteria; phylum Pseudomonadota; class Gammaproteobacteria; order Burkholderiales; family Rhodocyclaceae; genus AWTP1-18. Next base: position 832,948 of record DASXVA010000001.1, on the reverse strand, counting down.
TGCAGCGCGTCCACCAGACGGATGAACTCGTCAACGTTACGGCCCAGGGGCAGGTCGTTGATGTACTGGTGACGAACAACGCCGGCCTTGTCGATCAGGAAGGCGCCACGGAAAGCCACGCCACCGGCGGCTTCAACGTCGTAAGCCTGAGCGATTTCGTGCTTGATGTCAGCGATCAGGGGATAGCCCACTTGGCCGATGCCGCCCTTTTCGATGGGGGTGTTCTTCCAGGCCAGGTGAGTGAATTGGGAGTCGATGGAAACACCGATCACTTCAACGTTGCGCTTCTTGAACTCTTCCAGACGATGGTCGAAAGCGATGATTTCGGAGGGGCAAACGAAAGTGAAATCCAGGGGGTAGAAGAACAACAGTGTGTACTTGCCCTTGGTGAAGGAGGACAGGGTGATGTCCTTGATCTCGTTGTTGCCCAGAACTGCGGTAGCGGTGAAATCGGGAGCGGCTTTGCCGACGAGAACTGCCATGTTTTTCTCCTTACGGGATATTGTGGGTGAATCGAAGAACGCGCATCTTGCGATTCGGGGTGGGTAAAGTCAATTGGGATAGCCTATGACTGGAATAGTCATGGGCAATGCAGGGCTATTACCTTGATTTCGCTGACCTTGTTCGCAGGCTGCTGCGACCGGGAACCGCGCGAAAACTGACTCTACGCGCTTAGAGCGTAGATATCTGGATAAAGTCTGTAAAGGAGCCGTCTGCCTCCTCTACCAAGACTTCTTCAACGATGGCGGCATCGGGACCGACCCGTGCCCAGGAGATCATGCGCGCCACCACTTCAGGATGGCCGTGCACCACGGCCTCGACCCGGCCGTCGCTAAGATTACGCACCCAGCCAGTGGCGCCGTGCTTCTGGGCCTCCTGCACCATCGAAGCACGGTAATAAACCCCTTGAACCTTGCCCGTAATCAACAGGCGACGCACTTCCATTTCAAACTCCTTGCGGGACACCCGCACAACTTAGTCGCCCCCTGCCTTGGGCAGGAGGACGGGGGAATGGCACTTACTTCACCTTCATACCCGGGGTAGCGCCGCTGTCAGGGGACAGAATGAACAGGCCGGGCACCTCGCCCTTGTCGTCGGACGCCGCGAGCACCATGCCCTCAGACAGGCCGAACTTCATCTTGCGCGGGGCCAGGTTGGCCACCATCACAGTCAGACGGCCAACGAGCGCTGCAGGGTCGTAGGCAGCCTTGATGCCAGCAAAGACCTGCTTGGTACCCAGGGCACCTACATCCAGAGTCAGGCGGATCAACTTGTCGGCCCCTTCCACATGTTCGGCATTGGCAATGCGGGCGATGCGCAGGTCGATCTTGGCAAAGTCGTCGATGGAGATGACATCGCTCTCGGCGGCTGGGGTTGCAGCAGTTTCCACTTTCTTTTCCTTCTTCTTGTTTTCCGGCTCAGCAGCGGGGGTCGCTGGCGCCAGACTGTCTTTGTTGGCTTCCACCAGAGCTTCGATCTGCTTGGGATCAATGCGGCCCATCAAATGCTCGTAGGCATTGATCGGGTGGTCGGGGGGCAGCAGATGACCGGCGTCGCTCCAGAGCAAAGGCGGGATGTTGAGAAACTCTTCGGCCCGCTTGGCCAAATGGGGCAGTACGGGCTTGAGGTAAAGGGTCAGCAGGCGGAAGGCGTTGATCAACACGGTGCACACGTAGTGCAGGGTTTCTTCATGCTCTGCATTCTTAGCCATTTGCCAAGGCTGGTGTTTGTCTACGAACTGATTCACGCCATCCGCCAAGGCCATGACCTTACGTAACGCACGGCTGTAGTCACGATTCTCGTAGTAGCTGGCAATCTCGGCAGCAGCGGCACGCAGCTCGGGCAGATCCCGGTCAAAGTTATCGCGCAGATGATCCACGTGGGCATGGAACAGTTTGCCGGCGAAACGCTTGGCGATGAAGCCCGCGGCCCGGCTGGCGATGTTCACATACTTGCCCACCAAGTCGGCATTCACCTTGGCCACCAGATCGTCCAGATTCAAGTCCACATCTTCCATGGTGGCGTTGGACTTGGTGGCGAAGTAGTAGCGCAGCCATTCGGGATTGAGCTTCTGGTTGATATAGGAATGAGCAGTAATGAAAGTGCCGCGGCTCTTGCTCATCTTGGCACCATCCACCGTAAGGAAGCCGTTCACACACAGTTGGCTGGGGGTGCGGTAGCCAGCGTATTCCAGCATGGCGGGCCAGAACAGGGCGTGGAAGTAGAGGATGTCCTTCCCGATAAAGTGCACCAGCTCCGTACCGGCAGCCTTCGCAGCAACCGCATCGGTAAAGGCAGCTACATCGATATCGCCGCGCTGTTCCGCCAGGTTCTTGAAGCTGGCGAAGTAACCGATAGGGGCATCGAGCCACACATAGAAATACTTGCCTGGCGCACCGGGAATTTCAAAACCGAAGTAAGGCGCATCCCGGGAAATATCCCAGTCGGACAACTTGTTTTCACCCTCTTCGCCCAACCATTCCTTCATCTTGTTCGCGGCTTCCACCGGCAGGTGGGCCGTGCCGTTGACGTTGCTGCCCCGGGTCCAATCCCGCAGGAACTTGACAGCCCGCTCGTCGGACAGGCGGAAGAAATAATGCTCGGATTGCTTGAGTACCGGCTTGGCACCAGATACTGCAGAGTAGGGATTCTTGAGTTCCGTCGGCGCATAGGCGGCGCCACAGACTTCGCAGTTGTCGCCGTATTGGTCCGCTGCGCCACACTTGGGGCATTCACCCTTGATAAAACGATCCGGTAGGAACATTTCCTTCACCGGGTCGTAATACTGTTCGATGGACTTGGAGTCGATGAACTTGGCCGTTTGCAGTTTGGTGTAGAAATCCTCGGCGTAGGCCTTGTTCTCGGGGCTATGGGTCGAGTAGTAATTGTCGAAAGCCACGCCAAAATCGGTGAAGTCGCGCAAATGCTCCACCCGCACCCGGTTGATCAACTGCTCGGGGGTAATGCCTTCCTTCTCGGCCCGCAGCATGACCGGTGTGCCATGGGTATCGTCCGCACAAACGTAATGCACAGCATTGCCGCTCAGGCGCTGGTAACGAACCCAGATATCCGCTTGGATATAGCCCACCAGGTGGCCAAGATGGATGTCGCCGTTGGCGTAAGGCAGGGCACTGGTAACGAGGATTTTGCGCTGGGACATGGCTGAGATCAGTGTGGGCAAGGATTTTGCAAGCTGCGAATTCTAACAAATGCCTTCCCTCTCACCCTGCGAGGCTATACTTTCGCAAAGGCAGTCATCGTTAAAACCCCTGAATTAGCAAGGATTTTCGAGTCATGAGTCTCGCAGAAAACCAAGTTCAAACCGCTCTCAAGGAAGTGATCGACCCCAATACGGGTAAAGATCTGGTCAGCTCCCGTAGCGTTCGCAACATCAAGGTGTCGGGAAGTGACCGAGATTGCGAAATAAGTCTCGATGTAGAACTGGGTTACCCCGCCAAGAGCCAGATCGAACTGATTCGCGGCTTGGTGGAGCAGAAACTGCAAACCATCGGCGCCACGAAAGTCAGCGCCAACGTCACCCAGAAAATCGTCTCCCACGCCGTGCAGCGAGGCGTCAAACTGATGGACGGCGTGAAGAACATCATCGCCGTGGCCTCGGGCAAAGGCGGTGTCGGCAAAAGCACCACCGCTGTCAATCTGGCCCTGGCCCTCTCCGCTGAAGGCGCCCGGGTCGGCATTCTCGATGCCGACATCTACGGCCCTTCCCTGCCCCAGATGCTGGGCATCCACGATCAGAAGCCCGAATCCAAAGACGGCAAGTCCATGGACCCACTGGAAGCCTACGGCGTGCAAGCCATGTCCATCGGCTTCCTTGTCGACGTGGAAACACCCATGGTCTGGCGCGGCCCCATGGTCACCGGTGCCATGCAGCAATTGCTGAAGGACACCAACTGGCACGACCTGGACTACCTGATCATCGACATGCCCCCCGGTACCGGCGACGTGCAGCTCACCCTAGCGCAGCAAGTGCCCGTGACCGGCGCAGTGATCGTCACCACGCCCCAGGACATCGCTCTTCTGGACGCCCGCAAGGGACTCAAGATGTTCGAAAAGGTGGGCATCCCCATCATCGGCCTGGTGGAGAACATGAGCATCCACATCTGCACCAACTGCGGCCACGCCGAACACATCTTCGGCCAGGGTGGCGCTCAGCGCATGAGCGAGGACTACGATGTAGCTGTGCTGGGCTCCCTGCCCCTGGACATTCATATCCGTCAGCAGGCCGATGGCGGCAAGCCCACCGTCGCCGCAGAACCTAACGGCCAAGTCGCCGCGATGTACAAGGAAATTGCCCGAAAAGTTGCAGTGAAGATTGCGGAGCAGACGAAGGATATGTCTTCGAAATTCCCCAATATCGTTGTGCAAAACACCTGAGCCTCAAGGCATACCAGCCAAAGCGAAACTTTCTCGCCAGCGCTGGTAAAGTCAGCAACCCGTCCCTCTCGCCTTAGCGGGAATGACGGGTTTTTTAATGCCAACATGAATTCCGCTGATGCGAACTTTGCTTGTTGCGTAATGCTTCGCGCAGCCCTGGTTTTTGCCCAATGTTTCCGTTGAAAATGGAAGCGCCCCCTCTCTGTGGTGATGCATGAACAAACTGATTCAAGAGCTAGGACGGTTGTATTTCCTCCCGGAACAAAGGGGCTACAGCCGTCAACAGATCGATAGCGGAAATCCTGTTGTGAACACCGCAAGCTTGATTACACCTGCCGCCATTAGTCAAAATCTGGATGGCACTGCCACCGTTGCACTCAAGCTCGTTAACCCGGAAGGACTGGTGCGTGCCTTAGTTATCACTTTCGATAGGGCCAAGGACTGGAACCACCTGACAACGCTGTACCAAGGCCTGGAGGAGGACTTGAAACTGCCTGCCCCGGCCGTATCGATTTCAGCAACTGGCGGCTTTCAACTTTGGCTATCTCTGGCCGACAACGTCACGATAGCCGAGGCCACAGCGTTTCTTGAAATACTCCGCAGTAAGTACTTGGCTGACATTCCGGTACGGCATCTCAAACTGTCTCCCAGCATCAACGAATATTCCGCCGGAGAACTGCCCACGGTCGATCTGGTTCCCAGCTTTCACCAGGCCAGCGGGAAGTGGTCTGCCTTCATTGACCCCTCTATGGGCGGCATGTTTCTCGATGAACCAGGTCTGGACATGGCACCCAACATGGCAGGCCAGGCGGACATTCTGGCAAAGTTTGAAAGTATTAAGTCGCAGGACTTCCAGCGAGTGCTAGCGAGCTTTCAGTCGCCAATGCCCGTCGAGCTAAAACTTATCGAGACAGCAACTAACGACCAGTGCGGACCAACCAGTCACTCTCGGCTTGATGTCGGTAGCAACTACACCGAGCCCAAAAGCTTTCTGCTGGCCGTCATGAACTCGCCATCAGCGAGCCCGGACCAACGGATCAAAGCGGCCCAGGCGCTGCTACCCTACTTTGAAAGAGATGTCGCGAAATGAGAACAAACCTGAAGGTCCCCTTCGCAGAAAAAGAAGAAGCCAAAAAACTGGGGGCCCGCTGGGATGCAGCCCGAAAGATTTGGTACGTTGAAGACAAGGCGGACCTGGCTCCCTTTGCCAAGTGGGCGCCCTCTTCCCATGACGGCGCCGTTGCCAGCAACGTCGCCAAGAAGAGCTCCTCCGCTAAGGACCAGTCCCCTGGTTTTGTCATCGTAGGCGCCAACTACAAACCTCAACCCCGCGTCTGCGAGTGCTTACCGTGGGATGACTGCGACAAATGCCGGGCTGCCGCCTAAGTGCTTTCTGAGGACGATTAAGGCTGGCAGTTAAATCTTCACGCAGTCCCGTTTACGCGTATTCATCAACATTGTTACCCAGCGTACCGCTCGCTGACTTTGTTGCAGTCACTGCCGAAGCTTTGCTCTCAGCAGCCTTAGGTGTTGATGTACTGCTCGCGTTATTTTGGGCTTGCTCCGATTGCAGTTGCGCAATGCGCGCCTCAAGAGCAGCAATCTGAGCCTCAATAAGCTGGGCTTCCTGAGCGCTGGTTTTGGACGTTGTGTCCTTCTGCAAATCGGACACCTTCTTTGTCAGCGCCGTTATCTGCTTCTGGAGCGCTGCAATCTGGGAGGCATTGCTGACGCTGCCTGTGCTTACGGTTGCAGAACCGATTGCCGATACCATGTCGTTCTCCTTGTTGCTGCGGGAATATCCCCTCAGCAGTTATATCGGTCAGATACGGTAAACCTGCAGTTCAAGTGTGTGAACAAATGTTCATGCGACTGGCAAGACTGAATCATTTCAACCGGCGAAAATATGCTTCGCATGTAACTGCGACTCTGTTCAGCAACAACAAAGTCGCAGTACTGCTATCAACAAAAAGGACTTGGCCTCGCAGCAAAGTCCTTTTTCATCTCACTGCACATTGAGGCGCCACCCTCACTTGAACGAGTGAACGAGAACCATCTCACCCACTCCTCACCGCAACTCGTAGCCCTATTCTTCGTCATCCCCAACGAGTTCTTCCATCGCATCGGCGACAACTTTCAGCGCATCACTCAAATCATCAAGATCGGCGGACAACCCGTCATGATCCTCTGAACCCGCTTCAAATTTATCGAGTTCTTCTTCGACCACTTGGCCGGTGTACTCCAAGGCGTCGGCGATAGTTTCTAGTTGTGCCAGCGTTAGCTCGACTTTGACTGTTGGCTCCATGCAGCATCACTCCTCTAGATTTAATGAATTCGTTCCACTTTATGTCAGTAAATTTCAGCGTAGCCCCTGACGATGGCACTCTCTCGAAGTTGAATTCTCGGTACTACTTTTCCTGACTAGGTACGAGGCTCAAGTGAGATACCGTGTTCTTTACACGCCGACTTGAAGCTGCGCGTTTCACCAATTTATCAATCAAAGCACTGGCCTTGACAGGCATGTCTTTCCGCTTGGCTGATGTTTTCTTGGCTGGGGCTTTGGCAACTGGTTTTTTAGCGAGGGCGGGCATTGTGTTTCTCCGTGAGATCAAAGGCTATCACAACGTTTGGAGCACAACTCTCGTGACTCAGTTTTGACACAGGATGAAAAAAAGGGACTTAGCTTGCGCTAAGTCCCTGTGTTTGGTGGGCCCCCCGAGAGTCGAACTCGGCACCAACGGATTATGAGTCCGCTGCTCTAACCAGGCATGAGCTAGAGGCCCATTCCGCCCTGCACTGCAGGACGGGTTAAAGCAGATCAGGTTTCGGAGTCGAGGAAGCTGCGCAGCTTTTCGGAACGGCTGGGGTGACGCAGTTTGCGCAGAGCCTTGGCTTCGATCTGGCGGATACGTTCGCGGGTGACGTCGAACTGTTTACCCACTTCTTCCAGGGTGTGGTCGGTATTCATTTCAATACCGAAACGCATACGCAACACCTTGGCTTCCCGAGGAGTGAGGCTGTCCAGAATCTCCTTGGTAACTTCGCGCAGGCTGGCGAACAGGGCAGCGTCAGCAGGAGCAAGGGTAGAAGTATCTTCGATGAAGTCGCCCAGATGGGAGTCGTCATCGTCACCGATGGGGGTTTCCATGGAGATGGGCTCCTTGGAAATCTTCAGGATCTTGCGGATCTTGTCCTCGGGCATTTCCATCTTGATCGCCAGGGTGGCGGGATCAGGCTCGGCACCGGTTTCCTGCAGGATCTGGCGGCTGATGCGATTCATCTTGTTGATGGTTTCGATCATGTGCACCGGGATACGGATGGTGCGCGCCTGGTCGGCAATGGACCGGGTGATGGCCTGACGAATCCACCAAGTGGCATAAGTGGAGAACTTGTAGCCGCGACGGTATTCGAACTTGTCCACCGCCTTCATCAGGCCGATGTTGCCTTCCTGGATCAGATCGAGGAACTGCAAACCACGGTTGGTGTACTTTTTGGCAATGGAGATCACCAGACGCAGATTGGCTTCGGTCATTTCGCGCTTGGCGCGACGGGCCTTGGCTTCGCCGGTGGACATCTGCTTGTTGATGTCCTTGAGTTCACGCAGGGGCAGACCGATACGGTTTTGCAGATCGATCAACTTTTGCTGCTGCTCAAGGATGGCCGGTGCGGAGCGCATCAGCACTTGGGCGTAGGGCTTGTTGGACTGCACTTCGCCCTTGAGCCATTCCATGTTGACTTCGTTGCCGGGGAACACTTTGATGAAGTGCTGGCGGGGCATTTTTGCCTTGTCGACACAGAGATGCAGGATCTTGCGCTCGTGGTTACGGGCGGCTTCGACCATGCCGCGCACGGAATCGCACAGGCGTTCAATGATCTTGGCAGTGAAACGGATGTTCATCAACTCGTCGCTGATGGCCTTCTGTTCCTTGATATAGCCCTTGTCCTGGGAGCCCTTCTTGGTGAGGGCTGCCATCAACTTGCCGTAGTGGCTGTGGATGATGGCAAAACGTTCGAGGGCTTCACCCTTGAGCTTGGCCAGGGCAGCAGCATTGGCGGCATTGCTGGCGGCTTCGGCGTCTTCTTCGTCGAGTTCTTCTTCGTCCAGCGAATCTTCCTCACCCATCGGTTCGGGTTCTTCTTCAGGCTGGGCGTTGGGATCGATCAAGCCGTCCACCACTTCATCCACGCGCATTTCGTCCTTGGAGACCTTGTCGGCCAGTTCCAGGATTTCAGCAATGGTGGTGGGGCAGGCGGAGATGGCAATCACCATGTGCTTGAGGCCATCCTCAATACGCTTGGCGATTTCAATTTCGCCTTCCCGGGTCAGCAGTTCCACGGTACCCATTTCACGCATGTACATGCGGACGGGGTCTGTGGTGCGGCCGAATTCGGAATCGACGGTGGACAGGGCCTGTTCGGCTTGCTCTTCCACTTCCTCGGCATCTACCGGGGCAGGAGCGGCATCGTTCAGGATCAAGTCTTCGCCAGCCGGGGCTTCGTCGAAAACCTGGATGGCCATGTCGTTGAAGGTGGAGATGATCGATTCGATCTGCTCCGCGTCCACCATGTCATCAGGCAGGTGGTCGTTGATTTCTGCGTAGGTCAGGTAACCGCGCTCTTTGCCCAGGGCGATCAGGCTCTTGAGACGGGTACGTTTGGCTTCTACATCGAGAGGTTGGGGCGCAGCGGGCGCTACCATCGGTTCTGATTTCCCTTTCTTGGTCTTTGTGCCGTCTGCGCTTTTGCCGGACTTGGGAATGGGGGCTGTCTTGGGGGCGACTTCGGCCTTGGCGGGCTGTGCCACTGCCTTGGCTACTGCTACGGGCTTAGTAACGACTTTCTCCTCTGCCTTGCGGGCAACGGGGGCCTTGGCCACCGGTTTTTCAGCAGGCTTGGGGGCTCCTTTGGCAGGGGTCTTGACAACCACCTTGGGCGCCGCTTTTGGAGCGGGCTTGGCAGGAGCTTTGACCGCCTTGGCCGGGGCCTTGGGGGCAGGTTTGGCGGGTGTCTTTGCCACGGGCTTGGCGACTGGTTTGGTCGCAGCCTTCGGAGGGACCTTGGACGCTGTCTTGGGGGCAGCCTTGGACGCAGCAGTGGCTTTAGGCGCGGCCTTCACAGGCGTTGCTTTCTTGGCAGAGGCAGCCTTGGTCACAGCCTTGGCTGCCGCCTTGGCAGTGGTCTTGGGGGCTTGCTTCGCGGTTTCCTTGGGCATGACATTCCTCGGTTCAGAAACCCCCGAAAATTCTTGCATCGGGCAAGGCTTTCGTGGGTCGGGCAAAGCGCAGAAAAAGCGCGTGATTATACACTAGTCAATAAACGGGTTTTTCGTCGCCTTTTCTTGATAACAAAGCAGTCAAACGCTGCTTGTCATCAGCGGTCAAGGCGCCCTGACGGGCCTTGGTATTGAGACTTTCGATCTCCTGCTTCAGCGCCGTCTTGTGCAGACAGTCCACGGCGTCGTTGAGGACAGCTTCCAGATCGGCATCCATGGGCTCTTCCCCCGTCAGCCCTCCCACCAAGGAAGCCAGCAGGCTTTCATACTCATGGCCGCGGAAGAACTCAAGCAAGAGACCCATGCCACCCCGGGACAGTTCCCCATGTTCGATGGCGTCGGCAATGGCGTGGAGCAAATTACCCTCGGGCTGGTCCCGGTCGATATAACCCAGGGGCAAGCGGGGAGCCCATTCCGGCTTTTGAACAATGATTTCGAGCAGAGCGTGATCAATGGAGCGGGTCCCGGGCCGGGCCCGGCTTGGCGGCGCATAGCGGGCGCGGGTGATGGGTTTGAGACCACACTGGGCCTCCACCTCGGCCTGGGTGAGTTCGGCAAGATCCGCCAGGGTTTTGGTCAATTGCACCCGCAGGATGGGTGCAGAAATCTTTTGCAACAAGGGCTTGGCTTCATGGATCAACTGGGCACGGCCCTCGGCGGTATAGGGCTTGGTTCGGTCTTTCAGCCCCCGCACCAGGAACTCGCTGAGCTTGGTGGCACTGTTGAGCTGCTGCACAAAGGCATCGCGGCCATGTTCCCGCACGAATTCGTCCGGATCCTGATCCCCAGGCATTTGCAGGATTTCCACACTTTTGTTGTCCGCAAGGAATTCCAGGCTGTTTTCCATCGCTCGCCAGGCGGCGCGATCGCCGGCGGCATCCCGGTCGAAACAAAAGACAACGCGGCTGGCCTGCTTGAGCAGCTTTTGCACATTGGTGCCAGTGGCAGCGGTACCCAGGGTGGCGACCACGTTTTCGACACCGTTCTGAGCCAGGCCCACCACGTCCATATAGCCTTCCACCACGATCACCCGGTCTTCGCCGTGAACGGCCTTGCGCGCCTGGGGCAGGCCATAGACTTCGTGGCCCTTCTGGAACAGGGGCGTTTCCGGGGAGTTAAGGTACTTGGGCTCCCCCGCCCCCAGTACCCGACCACCAAAACCAATGACGTTACCCTTCTGGTCGATGATGGGAAACATGATGCGGTCGCGGAAGCGGTCGTAGCGGCGACCCTGCTCATTGACGATGATCAGGCCGCACTCCACCAGAGCTTCGTCGTTGTAATCGGGGAAAACCTGCTGCAGGCCCTGCCAGTCATCCGGGGCGTAGCCGAGGCCGAAACGGGCAGCAATTTCACCGGTGAGGCCACGCCCTTTAAGGTAGTCGATGGCCTTGGGGGATACCTTGAGCTGGTCCCGATAGAACTTCATAGCCCGAGCCATGGGTTCGGTCAGGGGCGCCTTGCGGGCGGTTTCCGCCGCCCACCGCTCTGAGTTAGGGCTGGTTTCCTTGGGTACCTGAAGGCCGATGCTGGCGGCCAGTTCTTCCACCGCATCCACAAATCCCAGCCCCGAGTACTGCATGACAAAGCCGATGGCACTACCGTGGGCGCCACAACCAAAGCAGTGATAGAACTGCTTGCTGGGGCTGACGGTGAAGGACGGCGACTTTTCCGAGTGGAAAGGACAGCAGGCAGAAAAGTTGGCGCCACCCCGCTTGAGGGGCACGTAGCGATCCACCACATCAACGATGTCGATGCGGGAAAGCAGCTCCTGGATGAAAGACTCGGGAATCATTGCGCCGGATTATGCAGCGAGGATGGACTCAAGCCCACCCCGGCACGGGCAACTCTCAGGCGCTGAGCTTGGCCTTGACCAGCTTGGAAATTTCGCCCATGTCAGCCCGGCCAGCCACCTGGGGCTTGACCAGGGCGATGACCTTGCCCATGTCCTGGGGACCCGCGGCACCGGACTGCGTCACGGCGGCAGCGACGATGGCTTCCACTTCCTCGGCAGACAGGCCAGCGGGCATGTAGGCGGAAAGAACTTCCACTTCAAATTTTTCCGCATCCACCAGATCCTGACGCTTGGCGGCTTCGTACTGGGTGATGGAGTCCTTGCGCTGCTTCAGCATCTTTTCAATGATGACCAGCACGGCGGCATCGTCCAGTTCGATCCGCTCGTCCACTTCCTTCTGTTTCATGGCGGCCAGCAAAAGGCGGATGGCAGCCAGTCGGCTGCTTTCCTTGGCCTTCATGGCGGCCTTCATGTCTTCGTTGATTCGGACTTTAAGGGTGGACATGGCGAACTCCTGGAATTGAAAACGCCAAAACCGCCAGCACACCCGATGGTGACTGGCGGTTTTGGCTGGAATACTGGTGCAGTCGGCTTGAAGCGCTCGAAGGCGCACCGGCTACAGCAGAAATCAGTACATCTTGGGGGGCAGGGTCTGGCTGCGGATGCGCTTGTGATGGCGCTTCACGGCAGCGGCCAGCTTGCGCTTGCGCTCGGTTGTGGGCTTTTCGTAAAACTCACGGGCGCGAAGTTCGGTCAGCAGACCAGTCTTTTCAATAGCGCGCTTGAAGCGGCGAATAGCGACTTCGAAGGGCTCGTTTTCCTTGACGCGAATTCCGGGCATTTCAGTAAACCTTGGTGGGCGGAAAGAGGGCGGGATTGTAACGGCTGTTCACGGCTTGTCAATGATTCTGTGGACTTTTTCGTCCATCGGGTTACCGGCAATCGGCCCGGTACAATGCCGCCCCATGTTGATCCTAGGCATTGAATCCTCCTGCGACGAAACCGGTGTCGCCCTCTACGACACGGACCGGGGCCTGCTTGGCCACGCCGTGCACACCCAGGTTGCCATGCATGAGGCCTATGGCGGCGTGGTGCCCGAGCTGGCCTCCCGGGACCACATCCGGCGCCTGATTCCCCTGCTTGATGCAGTGCTGGCCGAGGCGACCGCCAAACGGGAAGACATCGATGCCATTGCCTACACCGCTGGGCCGGGCTTGGCGGGGGCCCTGCTGGTGGGCTCCAGCTTTGCCGAATCCCTGGCCTTTGCCCTGAACATTCCCGCCCTGCCTGTTCATCACCTGGAAGGCCATCTGCTTTCGCCGCTCTTGGCGAAGGATCGGCCCGACTACCCCTTTGTCGCCCTGCTGGTATCCGGCGGCCACACCCAGTTGATGCGGGTGGAAAAGGTGGGACATTACGAATTGCTCGGCGAGTCGGTGGACGATGCCGCCGGCGAAGCCTTTGACAAGACTGCCAAACTCCTGGGCCTGGGCTACCCCGGCGGACCGGCCCTGGCTGCCTTGGCGCAGCAGGGCACCCTCGGCCGCTTCAAGCTGCCCCGCCCCATGCTGCATTCCGGCGATTTCGATTTCAGTTTTTCCGGCCTGAAGACCGCCGTCCTCACCGCAGCCAGGTCGCGGGAATTGACCGAGGCCGACAAGGCCGATCTGGCCGCGGAATTTCAGGAAGCGGTAACGGAGGTGCTGTGCACCAAGGCCCTCAATGCCGTCAAACAATGCGGCCTCAAGGCCCTGGTGGTGGCCGGTGGTGTCGGTGCCAACCGGCGCCTGCGGGAACGGCTGGATGCAGGCGCAACCAAGGCTGGCCTGCGGGTCTACTACCCGGAGCTGGCCCTGTGTACCGACAACGGCGCCATGATTGCCTTCTGCGGTGCCCAGCGCCTCCTGGCTGGGGCGGTTCCGCCCGAAGGTGGAGTTTTCACCATCCGCCCCCGCTGGCCCCTCAGCGAACTGCTGGTTTAACGGGCTGGTCTAGCGAAGGGCTTATTCCTGCTCAAAGTTGGCGTCGTTAGCAGCGGGATCTTTCTTCTTGCCGATCCGGCTTTCAGTCCCTGCCAGTAACTTCTGGATATTGCCCCGGTGACGCTGAATCAGCAGCACCGTCATCACAGACACGACCATGATCGCTTCCGTCGGCAGCTTCAGCCACATGCTGAGGGCCGGCGCGGAGGCTGCCGCCGCCAGGGCCGCAAGAGAAGAATAACGGGTCACCACCGCCACCAACAGCCAAACGCCAGCGCAGGCCAGGGCCAGCCACCCGGAAAAACCCGCCAGCACGCCCAGCGCCGTAGCGACGCCCTTGCCGCCCTTGAACTTGAGAAAGAGCGGGTAGATGTGGCCGGCAAAGGCGGCAATACCCGCCACGGCGACACCTTGACCATCCGCACCGAGGGCTGCGGCAATCTGCATGGCGATCCAACCTTTGAGGGCATCCCCGACCAGGGTCAGCAGGGCCGCCAGCTTGTTGCCGGAACGCAGCACATTGGTGGCGCCGGGGTTGCCGGAACCAAAGCTGCGGGGATCGGCCAGACCGAAGGCCTTGGAGACAATGACGGCAAAGGGCAAAGAGCCCAGCAGGTAGCCCAGCAGGGCGATCACAGGAAGATTCATGGGAGCGGTGCTTGCAGAGAAGGGGATGGCCTAGAATTCCGGCCATTCTAAAGGAGTGCGCGTTTTGGATTTCATCTTCATCGAGGACATGCGGGTCGAGGCCCACGTCGGCATCTTCCCCCGGGAACGAGTCGCTCCCCAGACGCTGGAAATCAGCCTCACCTTCGGTGTGCCCGATGCGGCCGCCCGTAACGACGACATCAACGACACCATTCGCTACGACACAGTGATTGAGCGTATCCGCAAGGAACTGGACGAACGTCACTTCAATCTGCTGGAAACTCTGGGCGAATACGTCATTGGCCTGATGCTGGACGAATTCGGTGCCCCTTGGGTGAAGATTTCCATCGCCAAGATCGGCATCATGAAGGGTGTACGCAAGGTCGGCGTGCAAATCGAACGGGCCAAAACCTGACCCTGACGCCACACCCGGGCACCCTCAAAACGTAACAGGGCTTGACAGGTGATCGAACGATCACCATTATTGATGAACTTTCGTTCATCTACGGGTTTCCGCCATGGCAGCTCCCAATCGTGACCCGGACCATCTGGCCCGCCTGCAGGACTACTACGCCCAGAACCGCCGCATTCCCTCCCTCAAGCGGATTGCGGAACTGCTGGGCTTCGCCTCCAAGGCCGCGTCCAGCGGTCTGATGAAACGCCTGGCCGAAGCGGGCTTTGTCGAGCGAACAGCGGACGACGATGCCTGGATCCCCTCGGCCCAGTTCTTCGCCCGCCCCGTGATCGATACCGTCCGCGCCGGCCTGCCTCAGGCGGCCAACGACCCGCGCCAGGAAGCGATCGGCATCGACGACTATCTGATCAGCAAACCTAGTCGTACCGTGCTGCTGGTGGTCAAGGGCGACTCCATGATCGAAGCCGGTCTGTTTGAAAACGATCACATCGTGGTGGATCGGGGTGCCCCGGCCCGTAACGGCGACATCGTGGTGGCCATCGTGGACAACGAATTCACCGTCAAGTATCTGGCCCAGGACAAGCGGGGCTTTTTCCTCAAGCCCGGCAATCCCGCCTACCCAGTGATCCGCCCCCTGGGGCAACTGGAAATCTACGGTGTGGTAGTGGGCAGCTTCCGCAAGTACGCCTGAGTCCTGCGCCTGAATCCTTTGAGTCCCGTTACTCGCGGTACTCATCGCCGCCGTAGCGGCTCATGCCAACGGCCAGACGCACCAGAAAATAGGCAAAGTGGCTGATGCCTCTCTCCCAACGGGATTCCCGCCGAAGCTGTTCTGCCAGCACCGGGTGGGCGCCTTCGGCCGTAGCCTGGCGCAGGCTGCCTCCAAGTTCCGCTGCGAAAGTAGCGTCTTCCACCACCACATTCGCCTCTCGGGCCAGCAGCAGGCTGAAGGGGTCAATATTCGACGACCCTACCGTAGCCCAGCGGCCATCAATCACAGCGACCTTGGCATGAAGAAAGCTGCGCTGGTACTCGAAAATCCGCACCCCCGCCGCCAATAGCCGCCGGTACAGCGACCGGGTTGCATAGTGCTGCAAAACATACTCGACCCGCCCCTGGGCCAGCACGGTAACGCGGACACCGCGCTGGGCTGCTTCCATCAAGGCCTGACGAAAACGACGACCGGGAAGAAAATAAGCATTGGCGATCAGGATTTCGCTCTTTGCTGCGCGAATAGCCTCCAGGTAGGCCTCTTCGATATCGCGCCGATGGCGCAAGTTATCTCGAATCAGAAAAACCCCGGCCACGGTGCCCGCGGGAGCTGGCAAAGGACAAGCATCCCCCACCCCAGCAACATCCGGTTTGTGGCCAAGCTGCGACCAGCTAACCAAGCGCCACAGGTGGTGCAAGGCATGGTGCACTTGCCCGACCAAAGGCCCCTCCACCCGCACGGCGTAATCGAAACGAGGCGGTACCTGGGCCTTGCGATTGAGGTTGTCCCAATCGTCAACAATGTTGATCCCACCGACAAAGGCCAGGACTCCGTCCACCACGCAAAGTTTGCGATGAAGCCGACGCAGGCGGTGTCGGCGAAAACGCAGACGCAGGGACCAGCCAGCCAGCTCCGGCCGATAAACCATCAGGTTCACACCGTCCTTCACCAACGCTTCGCCTATGCCCCGGCGAAACAGCGGCGCACCAAAACCATCCACCATCAGGCGCACGATCACGCCACGGCGGGCCGCTCTGGACAAGGCAGCAGAGACGGCGCGTCCTGTTTCGTCATCGGCAAAAATATAGGTTTCAAGATGTACTTCAGTTTTGGCGCCTTCAATAGCGGCAATCAAGGCAGGAAAGAATTCGCTGCCGTTTTGCAGCAATCGAACCTGATTGCCACCAATCAACGCCGTCATGCCGCCGCCAGCACGACGGAAAGGGGTGCGTGGTCGGAGATGCGGGACCAGGGCGCGTTACGGTGCACCTCCCGTTCCAGGACCTTGAGGCCTCGCAGATAAATACGGTCAAGCCGCATCATGGGCAACAGGGCGGGAAAGCTGCGGGCAGGCTTGCCTTCACTGCTGAAGGCTTCGGTCAGCCCCATGCGGCGGGCCAAAAGGGTATCGGCATGATTGCGCCAGTCGTTGAAATCGCCGGCAATGACCAGCGGGGCTTCTTTCGGTACCAACGTATCCAACTGCTCGACCAATGCGTCCAATTGGAAGCGACGGGAGCCAGCAAAGAGGGAGAGGTGGGCGCAGACGCAATGCAGGGGCAAAGGCAGGCCGGGAACTTCCACCGTAGTGTGGAGCATGCCCCGCCGTTCAAAACTCAGATGGGTGACATCCTGGTTATGGCTGTGCAGTACCGGGTAACGACTGAGGATGGCATTGCCGTGATGGCCCTGATCGTAGCTGACGTTGTGGCCGTAGGTGGCCTGCCAGTGGTCTTCGGCCAGAAACTCGTGCTGAGGCAATACCGGCCAGTCACCGTGGCGCTTGCCATGGTCCAGATGGAGCCCCTGCACTTCCTGCAAAAAGATCAGATCGGGGGCAAGAGTTCGCAAGGAGTCCCTCAGGGCATGAACCGTCAGACGCCGGTTGAGGGGCGAGAAGCCCTTGTGAATGTTCCAGGTGGTCAGGCGAAAAGTCATAGGGTCATTCTACGGCGGGAAAGTAGACGCCCAGAAAGACCAACGGCCCACGGATTTTTGTCCGGGACCGTTGTTGGGTGATCGTCCGTACCGGTCAGCGCGCCATGGATCTCAAGCGGGCAACCCGTTCTTCCGTCGCAGGATGGGTACGGAACAGACCGGCCAAACCGCCGCCCGACAGGGGATTCATGATCATCATCTGGGCCGTTTCAGGATGGGCCTCGGCACTCATCATGGGAATACCCCGCGCGTAGGCGTCGATTTTTTCCAGGGCATCGGCCAAGGCGTTGGGGTCGCGGCTGATGTTGGCACCACCATGATCCGCCTCGAATTCCCGGGCCCGGGAAATAGCCATCTGGATCAGGGAAGCGGCCAAAGGAGCAAGGATGGCCACCAGAATGCCGGCCAGGGGATTGACCGGGCGACCATCCTCGTCACGACCGCCGAAGAACATGGCGAAATTGGCCAGGGCGGAAATTGCGCCGGCCATGGTTGCCGCGATGGTGGAGATCAGAATGTCTCGATGCTGGACATGGGCCAGTTCGTGGGCCATGACGCCGCGCAGTTCGCGGGCGGTCAGCATGCGCAGAATGCCGGAGGTCGCCGCCACAGCCGCATGCTCGGGATTACGACCCGTGGCGAAGGCATTGGGCTGCTCCTCGTCAATGATGTAGACCCGAGGCATGGGCAAACCGGCGTTGCCGGCCAACTCCTTGACCATGTTGTACAGATAGGGGCAGCTGGACTCGTCCACTTCCTGCGCGTTGTACATGCGCAGCACCATCTTGTCCGAGAACCAGTAGGAAAACAGGTTCATACCGCCGCCAAGCAACAGGGCCACCAACATGCCGCCCTTGCCGCCGATCATGGCGCCGATAACGCCGAACAGGGCAGTAATGGCGGCCATCAGGACTGCCGTCTTGAACCAGTTGAACATGGGGACCATCTCCGTAGTTGGGTAACGGCGGTTAGATGGGGCCGAAGCCGGAAAATTCAATCCAGCCGATCACCGGGCTGTAATGGGTGCCCCCGCAAGAACTCCGCAGCAGGCAAACGCTTGCCGCCGGGCTTTTGCAGTTCGGTTAGGCACAGGGCACCGTCACCGCAGGCCACCACAACGCCCTCCGCACCCGCTGACAGCACGGTACCCGGCACACCCTTGCCCGTCACGGGATGCGCCTGCCAGAACTTGAGGATCAGCTCACCGTGCTTGGCGGTAACGCCGGGGAAAGGATTAAAGGCGCGGATACGACGGGCCAGTTGCTCGGCAGGCTGCGTCCAATCGATGGCGGCCTCGGCTTTTTCTATTTTGTGGGCGTAGGTAACGCCCTGCTCCGGCTGCGGAATGGCCTTGAGGTTCGGCAGTTTTTCCAGCGCATCGACAATCAGTCGAGCACCTTGGGCAGCCAGCTTGTCATGAAGCGTGGCCGCCGTGTCGCTGTCGGTGATCGGCAGGCTTTCCGTCAGCAGCATGGGGCCCGTGTCGAGGCCTGCCTCCATCTGCATGATGACGATACCGCTGGCCTTGTCACCGGCTTCGATGGCACGCTGGATGGGCGCCGCACCGCGCCAGCGGGGCAACAGGGAACCGTGGATATTGAGGCAGCCATGACGAGGCATATCCAGTACGACCTGGGGCAGGATGAGGCCGTAGGCGGCCACCACCATGACGTCGGCAGCAGCCTCAATGATGGGTTGATGAGTCGCGGGATCCTTCAACCGCTCGGGCTGATGCACGGGGATACCGTGTTCCAGCGCCACCTGCTTGACCGGGCTGGGCTGCAACTTCTGCCCGCGTCCGGCGGGCCGGTCGGGCTGACTCAAGACCAGGGGCACCTCATGGCCGGCGGCAAGGATGGCGCGCAGGGCCTGAGCAGCAAACTCCGGCGTGCCGGCGAAGATGACTTTCATTGTTGACTTCCCGAAGGCTGATTACGTCACCTCCCTCGTCTGGCAAGGGAGGCCGGGAGGGAGTGCTTTTCTGCTTGGCTACGCCAAGAAGGCTTGCATCACGCTGTGATGCGAGCCTTCTTGGCCAGCTTGCCCTTGATGCGATTCTGTTTGAGAACGGACAGGTACTGAACAAAAACCTTGCCGACCAAATGATCCATTTCGTGCTGAATGCACACGGCCAACAGACCATCAGCACTCATTTCAAAAGGTTTGCCATCCACCCCCAGCGCGCGCACCTTGACCCGTTCTGCCCGCTTCACCACTTCGTAAATACCGGGCACGGACAGGCAGCCTTCCTCGCCTTCCTCCTCCCCTGATTTAGAAAGGATTTCGGGATTGATGAAGGTAAGCAACTCACTTCTGTCTTCGGAAACGTCGATGACGATTAGCCGCAGATGCTGATTCACCTGGGTGGCGGCCAAGCCGATGCCCGGCGCTTCGTACATGGTTTCAGCCATGTCGGCGGCCAATTGGCGGATTTCTTCAGTGACTTCGACAACGGGTGCGGCAACGGTGTGAAGTCGAGGATCGGGGTAGCGCAAAATCGGGAGCAGGGCCATGGCCAGTTGTGCCTTATTACCGGAACTAATGTTGATGCCAGAAGGATTTACGGGCAGAATCGAAAGAACCGCCTGAGGAGATGCTTCCATGTCGCAAAGAATTATAGCCGCCCTGCTGATCGCCCTTTCAAGTGCAACGGCTACCGCTCAAATCCAGTCTGTGGAGCCCCGTCCGGTACCGGCTTTGGTCGAAAATGCCCCTGATCGCCACGTGGTCGTCCCCGGCGATACGCTGTGGGGCATCGCCTCGAAATTCCTCAAGGACCCTTCCCGCTGGAGTGAGGTCTGGAAGCTCAATGCGAACGAAGTCAAGAATCCTCACCGCATCTATCCGGGCCAAGTCATTGTTCTGAATCGCACAGGCAACGGACCGCAATTGAGTTTGGTCGAAGAGAAACTGTTGCCGCGGGTTCGGGAAGAAAACAGCCAACAAGCCATTCCCACCATTCCGCAAGATGCCATCGAATCATTCCTGACTCGACCGCTGGTACTGGATGAAACAACCCTTGAAGCCTCTTTGCGGGTAGTGGCAGCAGAAGACAACCGGAATAGTGCCTCTGCTGGTGACAATATTTATGTCGCGGGAAACATAGGCAATACGAAGGAATGGATCATTTACCGTCCGGGAAATACCTTGACTGATCCAGACACAAAGGAAATCCTTGGTCGTGAAGTTGTTGTGGCAGGCACCGCAAGGCTGGTGAAAAACGGTGATCCAGCAACCCTGAGAATCACCTCCAGCAAAAATGAAATCAGCAACGGTGACCGTCTGTTGCCCAGGCCAAAACCGGAGATCATGAGCTATCCGCAACATATTCCGGGGGTCAGCATCAACGGCCGGGTCCTGACCATTGCCGACGGCGCTCCTGACGGGGGCCGCTTTAGCGTTGTTTCCCTGTCCAAGGGAGCAAAAGATGGACTTGAAACAGGGCATGTCCTGGCACTTTATCGTCCTGGCGACAAGTTCAAGGACCGTTACAAGGGGGAAGTGAAGAACATCACCATGCCCGATGAGAAGTTTGGACTGATTTACGTATTTCGCGTCTTTGATCGGGTTTCTTACGCCTTGGTCATGGAAGCTGATCGCGGCGTCACCAGTGGCGACGTTGTTCGCAATCCCTGACCCTCTGTCCCATGGTTGCTGATACGGGTCTGGCTTCCTGGCTGCGGCTTGCTGCTGTTCCGGGCATTGGCAGCCAAACGCAACGCCAACTGTTGAGCGCCTTCGGGCTACCGGAAGAAGTCTTCGCTGCCAGCGGATCGTCCCTGCGTAGCGTTATCGGTGCTGACCTTGCCATTGCACTTCATGCCCATGACAGTACCGCCGAGATCGAAGCTGCCCTCGCCTGGGCAGACGAGCCCGGCAATCACCTGCTGACGCTGGCCGACCCGGACTACCCGCGCGCCTTGCTCGACACCCAAGACCCACCGATCCTCCTCTACGCAAAAGGCAGTATCGAACATCTGAACCGCCCGGCCATTGCCCTCGTCGGCAGTCGCAATGCCACCCACCAAGGAGAAGAAAACGCCGAAGCCTTTGCCGAGGTGCTATCCAAAGCCGGCCTGGGCATCGTCAGCGGCATGGCCCTGGGCATTGATGCCGCCGCCCACCGGGGCGGGCTCAAAGGCCCTGGCAGCACCATAGCTGTCATCGGTACCGGCATCGACCGCATCTACCCTGCCCGCAATGCACCTCTGGCCCGGCAGATTGCCGAGCGGGGCGTCATCCTCAGTGAATTTGCCTTGGGCATGCCCCCCTTGCAACACAACTTCCCCCGCCGTAACCGGATCATTGCCGGCTTGGCCAAGGGCTGCCTGGTGGTTGAAGCTGCCGAGCGCAGCGGTTCCCTGATTACCGCCCGTCTCGCTGCCGAAGCCGGCCGGGAAGTTTTCGCTATCCCCGGTTCTATCCACTCCCCCGTAGCCAAGGGGTGTCACAAGCTGATCAAACAGGGGGCAAAATTGGTGGAATCGGCGCAGGACATTCTGGAAGAACTCTGTTTGGACCTGCCCTCTAATAAGAAGCTATCGCCGGCGGGCGTTCCTGAAAATGATGAGGGCGAGAACGCCGTCCTTCCCTTGGAAGTAAATGGCAACGAAGGCAAAATCCTTGCCTCCATGGCCTTCGATCCGGTCTCAATTGACACCCTGGCAGACCGTACCGGCTTGACGGCGGACATCCTTCTTGCGATGCTGTTACCGCTGGAGCTGGAAGGGAGGGTCGCCCAAGTACCGGGTGGCCTCTATCAGCAAAACGTGAAAGGGGCAGCCAAATGATTGATATTCTTGTATATCTGTTCGAGAACTACCTGCCCGACGCTTGCCCGGAACCGGATCTTTTGGCCCGAAAACTGAGTGCCGCCGGGTTTGAGCAGGAGGAAATTTCCGAAGCCCTCACGTGGCTGGACGGACTTGACCGCTCGGAAGCAGTGGTAATTCGCCTGCGTCCACAAGGGACAGCCATCCGCCTGTACGATGAAGAAGAACAAGCTCGCCTGTCCGTGGAATGCCGCAGCTTTCTGGCCTTCCTCGAACAGGCTGGCACGCTGGACCCGGAACTGCGGGAACTGGTGATTGAACGTGCTCTGGCCGTAACCGATCAGCAGATTCCCCTGTCCAAATTGAAAGTGATTGTGGTAACGGTAATGTGGAAGCGCCAGTGCGAGTTTGATGCTCTGGTGCTGGAAGAACTGCTTACCGGATCGGATGATGACGAAGAAACCGAGCGCTGGCTGCACTAAGACCCGGTTCAACCCTAACCCACGGCGGCGCACATAGCGCCGCCTGTTTTTTGTCTGCCAAAAACAAATGAGCAAGCAACTAATCATTGCCGAAAAACCTTCTGTCGCCCAGGACATTGCCAAAGTACTGGGAGGCTTTACCCGTACTGGAGACTTTTTCGAGAGTGACGACTACGTCCTTTCCTCCGCCGTGGGTCACCTGCTGGAATTGACAGTCCCGGAACAATACGACGTTAAGCGGGGCAAGTGGAGCTTTGCCAACTTGCCAATGATTCCACCCCATTTCGCGCTCAATCCGATCGAAAAGACGGCAGATCGCCTCAAGTTGCTGACAAAGCTGATCAAGCGCAAGGACGTTACCGGCCTTGTAAACGCCTGTGACGCGGGGCGCGAAGGTGAACTGATTTTCCGTTACGTGGCTCAGCACGCCATGGGCGAAAAAAACGTCAAGCCGATTCGTCGCCTCTGGCTGCAGTCCATGACCGCCAACGCCATCCGCGAGGGCTTTGCCCACCTACGCTCCGACGAAGAAATGCTGCCCCTAGCCGATGCTGCCCGCTGCCGCTCCGAAGCGGACTGGCTGATTGGCATCAACGGCACCCGGGCCATGACGGCCTTCAACTCTGCCGAAGGTGGTTTCTACAAAACGCCTGTTGGCCGGGTACAGACCCCGACCCTGGCCATTCTGGTAGAACGGGAAACCCGCATCAAGAACTTCATTTCCCGGGATTACTGGGAAGTTGAAGCCGAATTCAAGGCTGTTGCCGGAACTTACCGTGGTCGTTGGTTCGACGAAAAGTTCAAGAAGTCCGACGACGAACACGCCAAAGCCGAGCGTCTGTGGGAGCAATCCAAGGCTGAAGCCATTCGCAAGGCCTGTCTGGGCAAGCATGGCGAAGTCGAGGAAGAGAGCAAGCCCAAGACCGAAGCCTGTCCCATGCTTTACGACTTGACCTCTCTGCAACGGGAGGCCAATGGCCGCTTCGGTTTTTCAGCCAAGAACACCCTGGGTCTAGCCCAGGCTCTCTATGAAAAGCACAAGGTCCTGACCTACCCCCGGACCGACAGCCGCCATCTGCCCGAGGACTACATCGCTAACGTCAAGGAAACCCTGACCAATCTGGCAGAAACCTCCTACGCGGGTCACGCAGCCAACATTCTGAAGAGCGGCTGGGTGCACCCGAACAAGCGCATTTTCAACAATGCCAAGATCTCGGATCACTTTGCCATCATCCCCACCGGCGTGATCCCGAAGAATCTGTCGGAGCCGGAACAGAAACTCTACGATCTGGTGATGAAGCGCTTCCTCGGCATCTTCTTCCCATCTGCCGAATACAACATCACGACCCGCATCACCCGAGTCGAAAGCCATGCCTTCAAGACTGAAGGCAAGGTGCTGGTCAATCCGGGCTGGCTCGCCGTCTATGGCCGCGAATCCCAAGGCGACGACGAGACACCCAGCCTGGTGCCCCTGGAGCCCAAGGAACGGGTCTGGGCCAATGATGTGGAAGTCAAAAGCAAAGCCACCCAGCCGCCCCCCCGTTTCTCGGAAGCCACCCTGCTCTCCGCCATGGAAGGTGCTGGCAAGCTGATTGAGGATGAGGAGCTACGGGAAGCCATGTCCGAACGGGGTCTGGGCACACCAGCTACTCGTGCGGCCACCATTGAAGGCCTCCTCGCCGAGGAATACCTGCACCGCAATGGCCGCGAACTGCAGCCGACGCCCAAGGCCTTCTCGCTGCTGTTCGCCTTGGAAAAACTTGGCGTGGACGAAATCCGCTCACCGGAACTGACCGGCGAATGGGAATACAAGCTCAAGCAGATGGAACTGGGCAAGCTGGGCCGTGACGAGTTCATGAACCACATCTGCGGCAAAACCCGCGAGATGGTGGAACGGATCAAGACCGGCGAGCTACCCGACGAAGCCTTCGGCACCCTGAAGACCCCTTGCCCTCGCTGTGGCGGTCAGATCAAGGAGGGTTACAAGAAGTTCGAATGCCAGGGCTGCGATTACAAACTTTGGAAGGTAGTGGCCAGTCGTCAGTGGGCGCCGGATGAAATGGAAGAGCTGTTGAGCAAGGGTGTGATCGGCCCGGTGCAGGGCTTCCGCAGCAAGATGGGGCGCGCCTTTGCCGCCATCATCAAACTCAACGCCGACAAAATGCCGGAATTCGACTTCGGCAACAGCGACGACGCGGATGCCGAAGCCGTGGACTTCTCCGGTCAGGAGCCGCTAGGTGCCTGTCCCAAGTGTGGCAGCAAGGTGTTCGAGCACGGCATGAGCTACATCTGCGAAAAGGCCACCGGCCCCGCCAAGACCTGCGACTTCCGTTCCGGAAAAGTAATTCTGCAACAGGAAATGAGTCGGACAGAAATGGAAAAGCTGCTGAACGAAGGCAGAACCAGCCTGCTCAAGGGCTTCATTTCCTCGCGCACCAAACGCAAGTTTTCCGCCTTCCTTGTTAAAGGGGCCGACGGCAAGGTTAGCTTCGAGTTTGAGGCTCGCGTTCCCAAAGCCGGTGCCAAACCTAAAGCAGTAAAAGTGGCACCGGAACAGGAAACCGCGGAAACTGCTCCAGCAAAAGCTGCTCCTGCCAAAGCCAAACCGAAAGCAAAAGCTCCGGCAAAGAAACGGGCCACAACGAAAAAAGCTGCGAGTTGATTTCCTTCAAGAAATAAAAAGGGCCGGGAGAATCTCCCGGCCCTTTTTATTTGATGTCTGCCAAATTACTTTGCAGGTCCTTTTTTGATCAGACCAAGCGGAGCGCCCAAAGGCAGGATCACCCGACCAAAGTAGCTGTTGAGGAATACCGCACCGGCCGCATAGAAACCCAGGAGGGAAATACCCAGTTCTGAACCCGCGGCCAAACTGCCAAAGAGGGGAGCATTGATGCCCAGAATCGACAAGCCCAGGGAAGGTAGCAGTACGTTGATCAGCACCAGGATCGCAGCAAATACCTTGTTGGCCTCGAAGGCGGCGATCATGATGAAGATCGAGAAAATGAAATAGCCGAAACAGGCGAAGCCCAACTGCCGGGGATCGGCCTTGGCAGGGTCAATAGGGCCAAGCCAACCTAGACTGATCGCCCAGTGCATGGCTACGGCAACCCAGAACAGACCATAGGCACCCAACACAATCGCGCCGAAGTAATTGTTCTTTTTGAAGTCGATGGTCGACGCCCACAGCTGGGCAAGAGACCCCAGGAACAATGCCCAGGGAATGAGATAAGTAACGCCAGTAGTCCAGCCCATCTTGGCGGATGCAGCGACAAAAGTGACCATGGACAAGCCGAAGACGCCGAGAGCTGTGGGATCCGACATTACGATCTTGGTTTCCAACTGCTGGGGTTGTTGCTGTTGCATAACGTTCTTCCCTTAATTGTTTAATCAACAAGGGGCGCATTTTTCATGGACAAGCAAAGAGGAAACTGATCTGGATCAAACGCGGCGCAAGCGTGAAAAATTTAGGTACTACGGGCGATTTTGAAAGTTTTTTGAAAGATGACTGTCGATCTTTTTTGCGTCTTCTCGCAAAGGCAATTAGCAATCCAAATGCATAAAAATCAAGCTACCCATTAAGGCCAGGGCAAGAAAAAAGGGAAGGCAGATTGCCTTCCCTTTTTATCGAACAACTACACCGCCTTAGTAGTGGCGCTGCCCGCTGCGATGACCGCTTGCATTAGTCCGGTTGCCGTCGCTGCGATTACCATCCCGACCACCTTGGCCGCCTGTACCAGCGCTACGACTACCACCATTACCCGTACGGGGTTTGGCCGGAGCAGCACCATCACGCCGGGGAGGGCGCGCTTGCTGCGGGCGACGACCGGCAGGGGCTGCGGGGCGAGGGGCTGCGCTGGGTTCAAAACCCACCATTACCTGTTGGTCGAAATTCTTCTTGAGCAGGCGCTCGATATCGCGCAACTGGATACGTTCATCATGGGAAACCAAGGACAAGGCTTCTCCTTCGGCACCGGCGCGACCGGTACGGCCGATACGGTGCACGTAATCCTCTGGCACATTGGGCAATTCAAAATTCACCACCCGGGGCAACTGGTCAATGTCGATACCACGGGCAGCAATGTCGGTTGCCACCAGGGCCGCCAACTTGCCGCTCTTGAAGTCAGCCAGGGCTCGGGTACGTGCGCCTTGTGTCTTATCGCCATGGATGGCGGCAGAACGGACGCCGGCTTGGTCAAGCTTGCGGGAAAGAGCGTCGGCACCGTGCTTGGTACGGGTGAAAATCAGGGTCTGGTGCCAGCCGTGGTTCTCGAAAAGATGCAGCAGCAGTTCGCGCTTCTTTTCCTTGTCCACTGCAATCACGCTCTGGGTCACGGTTTCGGCGGCCGTATTGCGACGGGCCACTTCCACCAATTGGGGATTGCGCAGTACGGTGTGAGCCAGTTCTCGCACTTCGGGGGCAAAGGTGGCGGAGAACATCAGGTTCTGCCGCTGTTTGGGCAAGCGTTCGATGATCTTGCGGATGTCGCGGATGAAGCCCATGTCCAGCATGCGGTCCGCTTCATCCAGCACCAAAGTCTGAACAGCACCGAGGTCGATGGTGCGCTGGGTGATGTGGTCCAGCAACCGGCCGGGGGTGGCAACGATCACATCCACGCCACGGCGCAGCACGGTGACCTGGGGTTGCATGCCGACGCCACCAAAAATGGCCAAGCTGCGGATGGCAACGTGCTTGCCATAGTTACGAACACTTTCCTGCACCTGGGCAGCGAGTTCGCGGGTAGGCACCAAAATCAGAGCCCGGGGACGATTGCGGGAAACGCCATCGGCCTGGCTGGTGAGCTTTTGCAGAATGGGGAGAACGAAGGCAGCGGTCTTGCCGGTGCCGGTCTGGGCCAGCGCTTCGAGATCGCTACCAGCCAATACATGGGGAATTGCCTGGGCCTGAATGGGGGTAGGCGTGTCGTAGCCCTGCTCGCCAATGGCGCGCAGAAGCCCGGCGGAAAGGCCGAGATCAGTGAACAGCATGTGAAAAACTCCTGGAGCCGACCACCTGCAAGGCTGCAGGTCAGTCCGGGCGGTGAATCCGTTGAGGTACTACCAGAGAAGCGGAAATTCGCTTTCGGGGACGATGCGCTGACTGAGGCAGCATCGAAGGGATGGCGACTGTACCACGGCTGCCATGAAAGACAAAGTCAGACATTTTTCACATTCCGATAGGAAATTAGCCGGTACCATGCCAAATTATTCCTTTTGGGTAAATAGTGGCCATGGGCAGCAAGAAGAATCTCTATGAAGTACTTGGAGTTGCCTCCTCTACCACCCAGGAAGAAATCATCATTGCATGGGGAAAGCGGAAAAATGAACTCGCAATGAGTCTTCTGCAACCGCTACCTCCGAATACCAGCCGCGAACAATTGCAGGAAGAGGTCCGCAATCAATTCACCTTCATCCAGCACGCCAAAGAAGTCCTGACTAGTCCCGATAAACGAACCCGTTACGATGAGTCAATCGCTACCGATCATGCCAACGCTCCTCTCACCATCAATATGGTTGAATACGAAGCAGTGCCGCGCAAAAACAAGGGATTGCCCATTGCCTTACTAGCAGTAGCAATAGGTGCAGGCACTTGGCAATGGCAACAAAAATTATCGTCAAGCACGCCTCCTCCGAGTCATGCTGTCGCTGATGTGGAAGAAGTCACGCAGTCAGAAAATGAGAGCCCAGCATCTTCAACTGCCGATTTCACCATCACTACAACGCCCAGTGGCAGTTCCAGCGTACCCTTACAGAACGTAAAACCACCGAGCCCAGCAAAAATCTACAGTATTGAAATTGATTCCGAAGACGCAGTCCTCCTGAAAAAACTGGTCTGGTCCGTGTACAAAATCGTTGGCAGCAGAGGATTAGGAACAGGCATTTTGGTAGACAAGGAGCAATTACTTACCAACTGCCACGTTATTGCCAGCAACGCGAATCATGGCCCAATACGGGCAATCAACTCCGTTACGCAAGAAGCAAACGAAATTACTGAGGTTGCCTGGCTGGACCATGAAGATGCCTGCCTGGTAAAAGCGCCTGGGCTGACGGGAACCATCGCAACCGTTGCCCTTCAATCCCCAACTAGCCTTGGCGCCCATACTCACAATCTGGGTTTTGCCAAAGGACAACTCACTGGCTCCCAAGGTGAAGTCATCGGCTGGAGCAATCGTTTTGGGCAGAAGTTTATGGTCACCAGCAACTACTGTGATCACGGTGTTTCAGGTGGTCCGCTGGTCGATGACGATGGCCGCCTGATTGGGCTGACTACTGGCGGCCCCACAAGCCTTGCCTTTTGCGTATCGGTCACCTTGGATACGGTGTCAAAGTTACGTATGGAACGGCTCAAACCACTGAACTTTTTCCCGGCCAATTACACATCCAACGTCTCTCGTAACAACTAACCGTTTTTCTCTACACTTACCGAGATACGGCTCCATCCCAAGCGGCCCGTATCGCCGCTATCCCTTGCGCGCCCTTTGCCTTCGCTGTTTCCAAATCACTCGGGGTCAAGCCGCCAATAAGGTAAACCGGCAGGCTGGTCGGTATCAAATCAGCCGCGACATCCCAACCCAGTCCTGCTCGTCCGGGGTGACTGGCCGTTTCCTTTACCGCCCCCAGAACAGCAAAATCCAACCCCAAGCCTGCGGCCTTGAGCAGTTCTTCCCGGTTGTGGCACGAAGCGGCAACCCAGGGGAAGTCCGGCTTTTGCTCCAGGGCCATGAGTTGTCTTGCGTTGAGGTGTATCCCGTCGGCACCGGATTGCCGGGCCAGGGCCTCGTCGCCATTCACCAAAACCCGGGCGCCGTATTCGTGGCACAGGGCGACCACGCGGGCAGCAAAGGGAGCCCGGCTACCGGGAGCCAAATCCGGTTCGCGGATTTGTACCAGCTTGAGGCCGTTTTTCAGGGCTGCTTGCAGGGCATCCAGCTGGGCTTTTTCGCCGATTTCTCCGGCATGGGTAATGGCGTAAAAATCCGGCAGGCCCAGACTTTTCAGAATGGGGCCATTGGCGGGAAGCATGGGGCTCACGGTGAAACGATCCGGCAACTGCCATTCCAGCCCTGTATGGACATGATCCTGCAACTTTCCACGCCAAGATGTCACCTTGAAAAAATGCAGGCAGACATGGGCATGTTCATACTCATGCTCAAGGCGCAGCCAGGGTGTTGCGGCCATGACTTCGATACCCAATTCTTCGAACAACTCCCGGACGAGGGCTTCCTTCGGCGTTTCGCAGACTTCAACCTTGCCGCCGGGGAATTCCCAATAGCCGGGATAGAAGGTACCGGGGGCACGCTGGCCCAGCAGTACCGCTCCATCTTCAGCTCGGTAAATAACGGCAGCGGAAACATGGACGATCTTGCGACTCATCAAGCAGCGCTCCCGTCACCCATGTGGCCCGCGTAGTCCCGCGCAAACTGCCAGGCCACCCGGCCGCTGCGGGAACCTCGGCCTTGGGCCCATTGCAGTGCCTCGGTACGGGCGGAGGCAATCTGCTCCGGGGTAACGCCAAAAGACTTGAGCCAATGGTTACAAGCGGCCAGATAGTCGTCCTGGCTGAAGGGGTAAAAAGACAGCCAGAGGCCGAAGCGCTCCGAGAGGGAAACCTTCTCCTCCGTGGTTTCACCGGGATGAATTTCCCCATCGGCGTCGTGCTTGGCTTCCAGGTTTTCCCGCATGGACTCGGGCATCAGGTGGCGCCGGTTGGAGGTGGCGTACACCAGCAGGTTTTGCGGCATGCCGGCAACGGAACCGTCGAGCACGCTTTTCATGGCTTTGTAGCCGGGCTCGCCGCTTTCAAAAGAAAGGTCATCGCAAAAGAGAATGAATTTCTCCGGACGACCGGCAATCAGGTCCACAATCAGTGGCAGATCTACCAGATCCTCTTTCTCCACTTCGATCAGGCGCAGGCCCTGATCCATGAACTTAAGCAGCACGCCCTTGACTAAGGAAGACTTGCCCGTGCCACGGGCGCCGGTCAGCAGCACATTGTTGGCGCTCTTGCCGGCCACGTACTGACGGGTGTTCTGCTCAATACGGGACTTTTGCAAATCCACGTTTTGCAGGTCCTCCAACTGAATACGATGGGGCTGGTGCACGGCTTCCAACCAGCCATGACCCTGCCGCTTGCGCCAGAGAAAAGCCGGGGCCGTCCAGTCGGCCACCTTGGGCGCCGGGGGAAGCAGCACTTCAAGCCGGTCCATGAGGGATTCGGCCCGGACCAGAAACTTATCGAGGGGTGTCGTCATGATCGTTCGTTTTCTCTGCAGCGGGTTTGTTTTCAACTTCTTCGGTGGCGGATTCCTTGGGCCAAATACGCCAGAGGGCGAAGATCAGCAGGGCGGGAATCCCCAACTCGATGGCGGTGGCCCACATGGGATAATCCTCCATTCAGCAAGCCTCTGACTCTAGCAGATCATGTCCCGTTCCCTCCTGATTCCCCTTTCCGTCCTCCTGCTTTCCGCCTGTTCCGGGCTGGTTCCCAAAACCACCGTGCCAACGCAGGCAGGCAGTGCCCCCACCTGTCCCTGTCCCGTTGAGCCCGTCAAACCGCCCGCCGAGAAGCCCCACCAGGAGGCCCGTTGGGCTGACCTGCCGGGCTGGGACTCAGCCAGTCCGGAAGACTTGCTCCCCATCTTTGACGGTTTTGTTTCCACTTGCCGCAGTCTAGGCAAACAGGACACCTGGAGCGCCACCTGTGCAGCAGCCCGCAGTGCGGATAAAGGCGGCAACCTGAAAGCCTGGTTTGAAACCAATTTCCAACCCTGGCAGCTGGTCAATCCCGATGGCAGCCGCAGCGGCACCATCACCGGCTACTACGAACCCGTGGTCAAGGGCAGTCGCCAGAAGAGTGCCGGGGCCAGCGTTCCGGTCTTCGGCACGCCTTCCGACCTGATCACCGTGGACCTGGGTGACCTGTACCCGGAAATCAAATCCCTGCGTCTGCGCGGTCGCGTTGAAGGCCGCAAGCTGGTGCCCTACTATTCCCGCGCCGAATGGGCCAAACAGGAAGCCCGCCGCCAGGGGGACGCGATCCTCTGGGTTGAAGACCCCATCGACTTCTTCTTCCTGCAAATTCAGGGTTCCGGGCAGGTTCAACTGGACGACGGCAGCCGCACCCGCATCGGTTATGCCGACCAGAACGGCCATCCCTATCGTTCCATCGGCAAATGGCTGATAGACCAAGGGGAACTCAAGGCCGAACAGGCTTCCATGCAGGGTATCCGCGGCTGGGTAAAAACCCACCCCTTGCGCATGCAGGAACTGCTCAACGCCAATCCGAGCATGGTCTTCTTCCGGGAGTTGCCCGTCGAAGGTAGCGGCCCCCCCGGGGCCATGGGCTTGCCCATGATTCCCGAACGCAGCATTGCCGTGGACCCCAAGACAACCCCCCTGGGCGCACCGGTTTGGCTCGCCACCACGCGGCCTTTGTCGGAAACTCCCCTCAACCGGCTGATGCTGGCCATGGATACCGGTGGGGCTATTCGCGGTGTGGTGCGGGCCGACTTTTACTGGGGCAGCGGCAGTGAGGCCGGGGATAACGCTGGGCGCATGCGCCAAAAAGGACAGATGTGGATTTTGTTCCCGAGAAGTTACGCACCAAAATAATCAGACCCATATTTATCCCAAGATAAAAGCACCTTTATGGTGCTTTTATCTTTTGTAGGCACGATATGAGTGCTAGTCCGAATTTCGCTATCGCCATAACTCCATGATTTAACTGGAACCAATCCGTGGACTATTTGTTGCTCAGATGCACGCTCTTTGTGCCATGGAGCCCCAAATTGGAGAACTTCAAAACTTCCGCCGACGTATTGTTCATTCTGCTCGGCGCCATCATGATTCTGGCCATGCATGCCGGATTTGCCTTTCTTGAACTCGGTACCGTCCGCAAAAAGAACCAGGTCAATGCCCTGGTCAAGATTATCACGGACTTTTCCGTTTCAACTTTGGCCTACTTTTTCATCGGTTACAGCATCGCCTACGGCGTGAACTTCTTCGCTGGCGCTGAGGAATTGGCCCAGAAAAGCGGCTTTGAGCTGACCAAGTTCTTCTTTTTGCTCACCTTTGCGGCCGCCATTCCTGCCATCGTCTCCGGTGGCATTGCCGAACGGGCCAAGTTCAACCCGCAGATGGCTGCCACCTTTCTTTTAGTCGGTTTCGTCTATCCCTTCTTTGAAGGCATTGCCTGGAACAACGCCTACGGGATTCAGGATTGGTTACTGGCCACCTTTGGCGCCAACTTCCACGACTTTGCAGGCTCCGTTGTGGTGCATGCTGTCGGCGGCTGGATCGGCCTTGCCGCCGTGCTGCATCTTGGTGCACGCCGCGGTCGTTATCACAAGGATGGCGGTATCGCCGGCGCCCACCCGCCCTCCAGTATTCCCTTCCTCGCCCTTGGCGCCTGGATTCTGGTGGTGGGCTGGTTCGGCTTCAACGTCATGAGCGCCCAAACCCTGGACAAGGTTTCCGGCCTGGTAGCCATGAACTCCTTGATGGCCATGGTTGGCGGCACCCTGGTTGCCCTGATCGCCGGCAAGAACGACCCCGGCTTTGTGCACAACGGCCCCCTCGCCGGCCTGGTTGCGGTCTGTGCCGGTTCGGATATCATGCATCCTCTGGGCGCCCTGGCCGTTGGTGGCCTGGCGGGCGGTCTTTTCGTCTGGATGTTCACCCTGACCCAGAACCGCTGGAAGATCGACGATGTGCTCGGTGTCTGGCCCCTGCATGGCCTCTGCGGTGCTTGGGGCGGCATCGCTGCCGGCATTTTTGGCAGCAAGGCTTTGGGTGGCATGGGCGGCGTCAGCCTCATGGCGCAACTGGTCGGTACTTTGCTCGGCATCACCACGGCCTTTGTCGGTGGCTTCATCATCTACGGCCTGCTGAAGAAAACCGTCGGCATCCGCCTCGATCAGGAAGAGGAATATGACGGTGCGGACTTGAGCATCCACAAAATCTCCGCCACACCCGAACGGGAAAGTTCCTGGTAAGGGGTTATCGGAAAGATCCTGACTGCTGCCCGGCTGCTATGTGCCGGCAGCAGATAGGCCGGTTTGGGGGCGCATAGGCGACCACTTTCAAGACAGAACCAGACTAACTTTTCTGCGCCATGATTTTTGATAATCAAAACTCATGGCGCCATCCTGATTTTCAGCCAAATTAATACCGCATGGTTAAGCGGTATTGATTAATCGCCAGCATTTTCCCCACTTATGTTTTCCATTTTTTGGAAAACACCATGTGTCTTGCAAAGCGGTAAAGGCCCCGCGAAATTCACTCGCAGCACTACGCCTAATGCGCACCGCCAGCATCCGCTGCGCCCCCTGACTTGGCGGGATGCGCCATCCAAATGACGACGATCAGCACCAGAAACAGCGCAGCAGAGGCAGCAAAAATATCGTTGGCACTCAGCATGAAAGCCTGTTGGTCCACCAGTCGGTTGATGTAGGCCAAGCCCTGTTCGTGGCTCATACCTTGGGCCGTGAGTCCCGCCAGGGCTTGCGTGGTGGGGATGCTGGCGTTGTTGATGGACTCCACCAGCTGGGCATGGTGCAGGGCGGCGCGGTTTTCCCATAGCGTGGTGGCGATGGAAGTACCGAAGGCGCCGGCGGTGATCCGGGCAAAGTTGGACAGGCCGGAGGCGGCGGGAATCCGGTCCGGACTCAAGCCGGACAAGGTCAGCGTCACCAGGGGGATGAAAAAGAAGGCCATGGAAATACCCTGGACGATGGTGGGAATCATCAGGGTGCTGACATCGGCCTGGGTATTGAACAGGGAGCGCAGCCACAGCACCAGGGCAAAGGTGACGAAGGCGACGGTGGCAAAAATACGCGGGTCCACCT
The DNA here is from genome assembly GCA_036504515.1 of Rhodocyclaceae bacterium. Taxonomy (GTDB): domain Bacteria; phylum Pseudomonadota; class Gammaproteobacteria; order Burkholderiales; family Rhodocyclaceae; genus AWTP1-18. The sequence goes on along the minus strand of DASXVA010000001.1, from coordinate 798,694 downwards.
TGTGGCTATTTTTGCCAACAAAGGGCGACAGCACGATGGCCAGCAAGCCCACGGGGGCCATGATGAAACCGGCCCAGGTGGCGGTATAGCCCATGTACTGTTGCAACCAGAGGGGCAGCAACACCACATTGCCAAAGAAAGTGCCATAACCTAGGGACAAGGCGAGAGTGCCCACCCAGAAATTGCGCCGGGCAAAGAGGGACAGATCCACCACCGGATGGGCTTCGGTCAGCTCCCAGATCACGAAGAAGATGAAGCCCACCAGGGCGACCAAACCCAGGACGACGATCTGGGGCGAGGCGAACCAGTCCAACTCCTTACCCTTGTCGAGCATGATCTGCAGGGCACCAACCCAGATCACCAGGGCGGCGAGGCCGACGCTATCGATGGGCAACTTGCGCGTCGGCGTCTCCCGGGTTTTGTAGATATTCCAGGTGACAAGGATGGCAAACACACCCACGGGAACGTTGATGTAAAAAATCCAGGGCCAAGTCATGTTGTCGGTAATCCAGCCCCCCAGCAAGGGGCCCATGACCGGGGCCACCAATGTAGTCATGGACCACATGGCCAGGGCCATACCCGCTTTCTGTTTGGGATAACTTTGCAGCAGCAAGGTTTGCGACAGGGGAATCATGGGGCCTGCCACCAAGCCCTGAATCACGCGGAAGAAGATCAGCATGCCCAGATTGGGGGCCAGTCCGCAGAGCAGCGAGGCCAGCACAAAGAGAATGATGCTGAGGGTAAACAGCTTCACCATGCCGAAGCGCTGGGTCAGCCAGCCGGTCAGGGGCACGGAAATGGCGTTGGATACCGCAAAGCTGGTGATGACCCAGGTGCCCTGATTCGGGCTGACGCCAAAGTCGCCGGCAATGGCCGGTATCGAGACGTTGGCGATGGAGGAATCCAGCACATTCATGAAGGTGGCCAGGGACAGGACCAGGGTGCCCAGGACCAACTGACCGCCCTCCAACGGAGGCGGCGGTACATAGGGAGTTGCAGTTTCAGCCATGGCGGTGTGCCTCGTGGTCGGTGCCGAAAGGGATGGAACTCATCCATCCCCGCCGCATTACAGGGATTCCCGAACGATCAACCGGCCCGGGGCAGACTCACCCGATGACCGAGGTTGTCGGAAACGATGGCGTTTACCTTTTCATCGACAGCCTTGGTCAGGTCGTCAAAGACGGTGGTGGTTGCGGCCGGGCCGCTGTGGCCGGCTTCGGTCACGCGCTTGCCGGATTGGTCATGGACATCGACCGTGGCTTCCATGGAGAGTCCCACCCGCAAAGGATGCGCAGCCAGTTCCTGAGGATCGAGGGCGATGCGCACCGGCACCCGCTGCACCACCTTGATCCAGTTACCAGTGGCGTTCTGGGCCGGCAGCAGCGAGAAGGCCGCACCGGTTCCGGCCCCCAGACCGACCACCTGACCGCGGTATTCCGTGCGATGACCGTACACATCCGCCGTCAGCAGAACGGGCTGGCCAACGCGAAGATCTTCCAGCTGCGATTCCTTGAAGTTGGCATCCACCCACAGTTGATCTAGCGGCACGATGGCCATGATGGGCACGCCGCTGGCGACTCGCTGGCCCACTTGTACGCTGCGGCGGGCAACGGTTCCGGCGACGGGTGCGGCAATGCCTGAGCGCTTGTAGGCCAACCATGCTTCCCGATATTTGCCGGCGGCGGCGAGCACTCGCGGATGGGTCTCCACGGTAGCACCGTCCGTCAGGGCCGTGTTGCGGGCCAGTTGCTCCTTGGCTTCGGTCAAGGCGGACTTGGCATTGGCGATGGAAGTTTGCAAATGCTGCAGTTCTTCTACGGAAACCGCGCCGCCTTCCACCAGACTTTCGCGCCGGCTCATGTCCGCCGTCAGCCGGGACAGATCGGCTTGACGCACGTTGATCGTGGCGCTCAGGGCGCTGTTATTGGCAAAGGTGGCGCGCACTTCGCGCACGGTTTGCGCCAGCTGCGCTTCGGCTTGATCGAGGGCCACCCGGGCGTCCACCGGATCAAGCTTGACCAGCATTTGGCCAACGGTAACGGTGTCGGTGTCGTCGGCCTCAATGGCGACGACGGTGCCGGCGACCTGGGGCGTGATCTGTACAACGTTGCCTTGCACATAGGCATTGTCCGTATCGACCTTGAAGCGGGCTACCAGGAACCAGTACAGACCGTAGGCCACGGCGGCCACCAGGCAAAGCACGCTGAGGATGACCAAGCGCCGCTTGCGTGTGGCTTCCATGGCGGAAGGGGCGGGAGTAAGAGTGTTTTCAGTTGTCATGATGATTGTCCGTTAGGGTTGGGGGACACTGACTTAGTTGTTTGTTGTCTGAGTTTCAGGAGCTGCGACCAGTGTGGTCGGCAAAGCCGATTCCTCACTGAAACCGCCGCCCAGGGCGCGAATCAGGCGGATTCGCCCGTCGATCCAGCGGGCCTGTAGATCCACGGCGGTCCTGCGCTGCAGAATCAAATTTGTTTCGGCATTCAGCTCGGTCAGGCGGTCGCTGATGCCCGCGCGATAACGTTGCAGTGCCAGACGGTGACTGCGTTCCGCACTGGCCAGGGCGGCTTCCTGTTTGTTCAACTGGACTTCGAGGGCCTGGAGCGATGTCAGCTGGTCGGCCACATCCCGCAGGGCATCCACCAATGCGGCGTTGTAGGAAGCGACCGAGTTGTCCACCATGGCCGCTGATACGCGATACATATTGCGCAGGCGTCCGGCATCAAACAAGGGAAGGCTGATCGCAAAACCGATGCCCGGTTGGCGGCTGCCCGCTTCCAGCCAGTGATCGAAACCGATGGCGGAAAAACCGGTGAAGGCGTTCAGGTTGATGTTGGGATAGAACTGGGCTTTGGCAGCATCCATTCCACGGACCGCCGATTCGACGCGCCAACGGGCCGCCACCACATCGGCACGGTGGCCGAGCAATCCGGCCGGCAGTGTGGAGGGCAGAGCCAGGGGAGCTACTTCCGGCAACGATGGGCTCAGGGTGGACAGTGCTTCTGGTCCCTTGCCAATCAAGGCGGCCAAGGCGTGGCGTGCCAAGCCGATTTGTTCATCCAATGATGCGATATCCCGGGCATTTTCCGGCAAGGCGCCCTGGGCTGACTCCAGTTCCACCCGGGTATCCAGGCCGGCTTTGAAACGGCGCTCGGCCAAGGCTGCCAGTTCGGCTCGTTGCCGGCTGCGCTGTTCTGTCACCTCGTGTTGGGCCAGCAATCGTGCGAGGCTGTAATAGCTGCGGGCCACATCTGCCGCCAGCATCATGCGGGCTGCCTGATGTTCGGCCTCGGTTGCCCGTAGTTCGCCCAAAGCGGCCTTGAGGCTTTCCCGATTCTTGCCGAAGAAGTCCAGCTCCCACTGGCCGCTCACTTCAAGGTCGTTGATGTTCTGGGTTGTGCCGGCGTAGGGCGGAGGAATCATGCCCCGTTCGCTGAACCGCTCCCGGGTGCTGGACATTGACACATTGGCCTGGGGGCTCAGGGCGCTTTCGGCCACGCCGCTAATGGCGCGCGCCCGATTGAGCTTGGCCGTTGCCGCTTGCAGGCTCGGGCTATCCGCCAATGCTTGTTCAATCAACTGGGTCAGCACGGGATCCTGCAACTCATGCCACCAGTCCTCCTTCGGCCAGGCGGCGTAGGCTGCAGGCGCCTCATTGCCCATCAACGTGGTGGCGTCCAGCGTCTTGGCCTCAGGAGCAATGCCGGAATAGCTGGCGCAACCGCCCAGCGCCAAAGCGCCAACCATCATGACGGCCAGGGATAATTGCTTGTTCATCATGCGCCTCCTTCATCGAGGACCCTGGCGTTAACCAGGGCGCGATTCAGAAAATTCTGGAACTGCTTGAATTCTTCCAGTGAAAAACCTTCGAGCATCTGATTGGCCAGATGGGCAATGACTTTGGGCACCTCTGCTGCGACCCGCGTTCCTTCTTCAGTCAATTCAAGATTGACGACTCTGCGGTCATCGGCGGAACGTACCCGACGGACCAGGCCCTTGGCCTCCAGCCTGTCCAGCAAGCGGGTTACTGCACCCGTATCCTGGCAACCGACCCGGGCAATATCCGCCGCAGTAGAACCAACTCCCTGCTGCAAGAACAGCAATGGCTTCCACTGGGCATCCGTCAGCCCCAGATCGAGCATGCGCCGGTCCAACTCCCTCCCCACGGTTTGAGAAAGGGCTTTGACGAGATAGCCGACACTCTCTTGTAGTCGATAGTTTTCGGCTTGGTAGAACTGCTGGATGGTTTTCATGGATCGCTGTCAGATAATCACTGTCGTGACAGCCATATTACTGCCTAGACAGTAATTGTCAAAGCAATTTTGTAATCGCTCGTAAATGAATGGCTTCCCCAGGACGGATAGGGATTGCTACAGGCAGGAAACAGCAAGCGTCCTCCTGTACTAAAAGAGGACGTGGCTAGTTGGAATCTTGATGTGGCCGATCTGCTGGTAATGGATCGGCCCTAGGCTGCTGGTGCTGGCTGCAACCTACTCTCGGCTCGGTCTTTTCCCCAGCTTGCGCTGTAAGGTGCGACGGTGCATCTTCAATGCTCGTGCCGTGGCTGAAATATTTCCGTTCTGCTCCGCCAGGACTCGCTGGATATGCTCCCATTCCAGCCGGTCCACGGACAGAGGATCACTGGCAAGGGGAATATCTGCCCGGCCTTCCACGTGCTGGAATGCGCTGAGGACTTGGTCGGCATCAACGGGCTTGGTCAGATACTGAATGGCACCCAGCTTGATGGCCTCTACGGCCGTCGCAATACTTGCGTAGCCGGTAAGAATGACAATCCGTGTTTCCGCATCCAAGGCCAACAAACGCTCGATGAGCAACAAACCTGAATCGTTCCCCAGCTTCAAATCCAGCAATACGTATTCAGGGTCATGGGTTTCGGCAAGTAACAAGGCTTGTTCGGCATTCTCTGCCTCAAGCACCTCGTACCCGCGCCGAACCATCGCCCTAGCCATAACTTGGCGGAATACGGGCTCATCATCCACCAGCAGAATGGCGGGGTTGAATTCGTTTATTTTCAACTCAGGCATGGCATCGTGATTCTTGTACAGGCACCACCATCTTCGCGGTTGAAGATTTCCACTTTCCCACCCAAGCGATCCAGGGTGGCATTGGTCAAAAAGAAACCAATCCCCATTCCGCCCGACTCACCTTTTGTCGTGATGAAGGGTTCACCCAACTGCTGGAGCAATTCATCGTCAATCCCGGGGCCTCGGTCGAGGATTTCCAGGCAGCAAAACTGATGCCCATTTTCTTGCCGAGAAAACAAATGAAGCCGGATGTCCTTCTGGCAAGCATCCGCAGCGTTGTCCAACAGGTTGAGCACCGCTTGCTCAAGACCAGGATCATCGAGAATTGTGAAGTCATTACACTCACCATCCGGCGAGAACGTGATCGCAATGCCAGGCCGCAACAGGTTCCATTGATCGAGAATGCGATGTATCAATTCGACGGCCTTGATGGGCGCTACCGTAACCGAGGCGGCCTGACTTGCCTTGTCTACGATGCCGGCTAGGATGCTCTTGCATTGGTCCACCTGACTCCTTAGCAGATCGAGATCCTCTTTCATTGCGGGTTCTGCCGCATGGGCCAATTGCAGGTCGTGGAGCACTACCGCCATGGTGGCCAAGGGAGTACCAAGCTGGTGTGCTGCCCCGGCAGCCAAGGTACCCAATGCCAGCACGCGCTCATGCCGAAGGGTATTTTCCCTTGCCTTCGCCAACTCCTGATCCCGCTCCCTCAACACCGAAGCAAGACGTGTGATGAACACCGTTACGATCGCAGCGCTCAACAGAAAGTTGACCCACATACCCACCACATGGAGTGAAAAGCCATTGTCGTGATTGAGCAAGCTGCGATCAAGCCCCGTTACTGTGCAGATGAAATCATTCAATCCATCCAGGGGCATGGCTGGGGTTGGTAAGGCTTGGTGCCAAAACATCAGGATGGAGTAACTTGCTGCCGTCACCCCCGCCATTGCCCATACCCAACGGGCTGACAGCAACGTCGCCGTAATGGTGAGGGGAACCAGGAGTAGCGACGAAAAGGGATTGCTCGATCCCCCGCTTTGATAAAGCAGCAATGCCAGCGCGAGTACATCAATACATAGCTGAAGAAACAACTCAGCTTGGGTAACCAGCCACTTCTGGGTAAGCCGCCAATGGCTGAAGAGATTAAGTGCCGCCAGAATCAAACAAATGGAAAACAGCCCTTCGCTTTTCAAGGGAAGCGCAAGCCCAAAAACGGCGACAAGAATCGCCAGGGTCTGGCCTGTAATTTCAGTCCACCGCAGTTGTAGCAGGCGGTGCATTTGCAGGGCAGTAGAGGTCATTGCAAAGGGAGAGGCCGTAAGGAGCAATCAATGCCGCATTTTACGGTGCGGCTGACAGCAGCTTTCATGCTGCGACAAATTGTCGCGCGGCGATATGTCTAATCGACGAAGATGATGGCTAGGCCTAGCATCGCTTCTGCGATTGCAATTCTTCGGCCCAGATCAGCATCAACTGTTCTGGGCCATTTCTTTGTAGTTCGTCGATAATGTGCAAACAGTCTTAACGACCTTCTGCTCAAGGGAAAACTCATGAAGAATCTTGTTTGTTGCTTACTTATCAGTCTGTCCTTGCCTGCCTTTGCTGCCGATCTTGACGTGAAATCCCCATGGACCCGCTCCACAGTACAAGGACAGCCTGCCACTGGTGCCTTCATGGATCTAAGCAGCAGCACGGGCGTTACCCTGCTATCAGCTTCCAGTCCGGTTGCTGGTGTCGTGGAAATTCACGAAATGAAAATGGATAACGGCATCATGAAAATGCGCGCCGTTCAGCAAATCGACATCCCCAGCGGCCAGACCGTGCAACTGGCTCCCGGCGGCTATCACATCATGCTGATGAACCTGAAGTCCGTACTCAAGCCTGGAGATACCGTTCCGGTTGTCCTGAGCTTCAAGGACAAAACGGGGAAGCAACAAAAAATTACTGTCAAAACGGAAGTTCGTGACATGACTGCACCGGCAGCCCAACCTGATGATCATGCAAAAATGCACGAAGCCATGCATGAACATATGCATGGCGATCACAAGTAATAATTCTAAAATTGAATGCCGGCTTTATAACAAAAAGGAATGGGCCTAATTCCCACTGGGCCCATTCCTTGGTTCAAAGCAATGACATATTCAAGTCATCGGAACGGCCACCGCCATTCACTGCAAAGCAGAATTTTTCTTGACCCACTGCTGCCAGCGCCAGGTATCCCTACACATTTCATCGATACCACGCCTCGCCTGCCAACCCAATAACTTGCTGGCCAAACCAGGATCAGACCAACACTCGGCAATATCACCGGGTCGGCGATCGACCACTTCATAAGGTATTGCTTGTCCTGAGGCATTTTCAAAGGCTTTGACCATTTCAAGGACAGAGTAGCCCTTTCCGGTACCGAGATTCACTGTAATCATTCCCGGTGTAGATTCCAGATATCGCAGTGCGGCCAGATGACCTTCTGCTAGATCCATCACATGGATGTAGTCACGGACGCCCGTTCCATCCTTGGTCGGATAGTCGCTCCCAAACACGCTCAAGCGTTCACGCCGCCCCGCCGCCACTTGTGCCACATAGGGCATGAGATTGTTGGGAATCCCATTGGGCTCTTCACCGAGCAATCCACTTTCATGTCCACCCACCGGATTGAAATACCTCAATCGGGCTACCCGCCAAGCAGGGTTAGCCTTGCAGTAATCGGCAAGAATATCCTCGACCATCAGCTTTGATCGACCATACGGGTTAGTCGCACCAGTTGCAAAGCCCTCAGATATAGGCACCGCCACCGGGTCACCATAGACAGTTGCCGATGAACTGAACACCAGCGTTTTAACACCAGTACGCTCCATAGCCTTCATCAAGGTGAGGGAGCCAGAGACGTTGTTGTCGTAATACTTGAGTGGCTCTTGTACCGACTCTCCAACCGCTTTGAGGCCCGCAAAATGCAAGGCGGCCGAAATTGAATTTTCTTTCAGCGTGCGAACTAACAGTTCTTCATCTCGAACATCACCTTCAATAAACCGAGGGAGTACCCCTGTAATTTCCGATATTCGATTCAGAACACTCTTGCTGCTGTTGCTCAGATTATCAAGGATCGTGAGCTGATATCCCGCTTGCATCAGAACGACACAAGCGTGAGAACCGATATACCCGACGCCGCCGGTCACAATCAAATTGCGCATATGAGTTACCGAGTCAGCTCAACTTGTCCGGCGCGTGAATCATTCTGCGTCGTTCGTTGAAGCAAGAATTTTCCCACCAACTATTCTTTGTTAACAACGACGGCATACCCATGCTGCTTAAGCAGTGCTTGCTTCTGCGCATGCCTCAAATCATTGGCGACCATTTCCTTGCACATTTCCTGAACTGTTATCTCGGGAGTCCACCCAAGTTTTTCTTTAGCTTTTGTTGGATCGCCAAGCAATGTTTCCACTTCAGTGGGACGGAAGTACCGTGGATCAATCCGTACGATGACATCTCCAACCTTTACCGCAGGAGCCTTGTCTCCATTAATCGCACGCACCACAGCGTATTCATCAACGCCCTGCCCAACGAACTCGAGGGAAACGCCCAATTCGGCAGCAGACCATTCGATAAATTTTCTAACGGTGTACTGGACACCCGTCGCAATCACAAAATCATCGGGCTGATCTTGCTGCAACATCATCCACTGCATGCGGACATAGTCTTTTGCATGCCCCCAATCCCGCAAAGCATCCATATTCCCCATAAACAAGCAGGACTCAAGGCCCTGGGCAATATTCGCCAAACCCCGAGTAATTTTTCGGGTTACGAAAGTTTCACCTCGCCGGGGGCTTTCATGGTTGAACAAAATCCCGTTACAGGCGTACATACCGTAGGCTTCACGATAATTTACAGTAATCCAGTAGGCATACATTTTTGCGACGGCATAGGGTGACCGCGGGTAAAAAGGTGTGGTTTCTTTCTGGGGGGTTTCTTGAACCAAACCGTAAAGCTCGCTGGTGCTTGCCTGATAGAACCGGGTTTTTTTCTCGAGACCGAGAATCCGAATCGCTTCGAGCAAACGCAAAGTCCCAATTGCATCAATGTCGGCAGTGTATTCAGGACTTTCAAAACTGACCGCAACATGGCTCTGAGCGCCAAGGTTGTAGATCTCGTCCGGCTGAGTTTGCTGGATGATGCGAATCAAATTGCTGGTGTCGGAAAGATCGCCGTAATGCAAGATGAATTTCTGATTATCGACGTGCGGATCTTCGTAGATATGATCAATGCGGTCCGTGTTGAACAGACTTGCCCGCCGTTTGATGCCATGAACGCAATAGCCTTTTTCAAGTAGAAACTCGGCCAGATAGGAACCATCCTGCCCTGTAATCCCAGTAATCAGTGCAGTCTTGGTTTTACTCATATTTGCCATTCTTATTTCTCCCGAACATCATGGGTTAAAAAGTCTTGGTAGGCTAGCGCCAGCCCTGCCCTGAGATTTACATTGGGACGCCATCCCAAAGCATTTAATCGATGACTATCCATCAACTTTCTTGGCGTCCCATCCGGTCGGGAGGTATCAAAATTAATTCCCCCCTTGAACCCGATAACTTCTGCAACCGTTTCGGCGAGTTCTCGAATTGAAACGTCGGAACCAAAGCCAACGTTAATATGGCTCAGCATGGGACGAGTATGGGCACTATAGGTTTCCTTGGACAAACCCATGACGTGCACGCTAGCCTCAGCCATGTCGTCCACATAGAGAAACTCACGCAATGGCGTGCCTGTGCCCCAAACCGTAACCACACCAGCCCCACTCGTTTTCGCTTCATGAAAACGGCGAATCATGCCGGGAATAACATGGGAATTTTCCGGATGATAATTGTCGCCAGGGCCATATAAATTAGTCGGCATGACGGACCGGTAGTCCACTCCCGATTCGCCATACTGCCGGTTATAACTTTCACACAATTTGATCCCGGCTATCTTCGCAATGGCATAGGGTTCATTGGTCGGCTCCAGAGTACCGGTCAGCAGGGTGTCTTCGCTCATGGGCTGTGGTGCAAGCTGGGGATAGATGCAACTCGATCCCAGAAACAGCAGCTTCTTGACGCCATTCGCCCATGCTTGATGGATAACATTCGCCTCCACCATCAGATTTTGATAAATGAATTCGGCGGGATAGGTGTTGTTCGCGTGGATGCCCCCCACCTTGGCTGCAGCCAAGTACACCTGCTCCGGCTTTTCTGTCTGAAAAAATGTACGCACTGCCGACTGGTCAGTCAGATCAAGCTCAGCATGGGTTCGCGTGACGATGTTCTTTGCGCCCGACCGCATCAGCACACGAACAATTGCAGCCCCGACCATACCGCGGTGCCCAGCAACGTAGATTTTTGCTTCCTTATTGCCCACAAGTATTTACCTCAGTGCTGAACTCGCCCGTAATCATCTTCAAATCGAACAATATCGTCTTCACCCAAATAACTCCCCGACTGCACTTCAATCATTTCTAACGGCAGCCTTCCGGGATTCTCCAGCCGATGTTTAGTGCCAATAGGGATGTACGTGGATTCGTTTTCGCTCACCAGAAAAGATTCGTCTCCACGGGTAACCTTGGCACTCCCGGACACGACTATCCAGTGCTCTGCGCGGTGATGATGCATTTGCAAACTTAACGCAGCGCCGGGATTAACGACAATTCGCTTCACTTGAAAGCGGGGGCCTTCGTCAATACTGTCGTACCAGCCCCACGGACGGTAAACCTTGCGATGACTCTGGCTCTCCGTTCTAGCCTGGGCCTTGAGACTGGTCACAATGTTTTTGACGTATTGCATCTGGTCCTTATCGGCAACCAACACGGCATCCGGCGTGTCGACAACAACGATGTTGTCCAAGCCCACGCAAGCAATCAATCTATCCTGGGAAACAACCAAGGTGTTGTGAGTGTCAGTAGTAATCACATCGCCCATCAGCACATTCTGATTCTGGTCTTTCTCGCCGATTTCCCACAGGGCATTCCAGGCACCAAGGTCGGACCATTTGGCAGCAAGGGGCACCACCACCACTTCTCCTGTGTTGCCGCGTGGATCAGCCAATTTCTCCAGAACAGCGTAGTCAATGGAGTCGCTGGGGCTGGACTCAAAAGCCTCTTTGTCCGGACGAAGAAAATCCTTGTCTTGTGCACTGCCATCAAAAGATCGTTGCATAGCAGCACCCATCTCCGGGCAATAGTGCTTGATCTTTGCTAACCAGGTCGCGGCTTGCATAACGAAAATGCCGCCATTCCAGAGATAGTTGCCGCTAGCCAGATAAGCTTCTGCAGTTGCCAGGTCCGGCTTTTCAACAAATTGATCAACCAAAAATCCTTTGGTCCCTTCAATTGCCTTACCGAGCTTGATATATCCGTAACCCGTTTCAGGCCCTGTGGGTTCAATGCCAAAAGTAACCAACTTGCCTTGCTGGGCCAATGTTATGGCTGCGAGCACTGACTCCTGAAAAGCCTCGCGATCCTGAATCACATGATCCGCTGGCATGATGACCAGCAGAGCGTCCTTATCTCTGGCAAGAGAGGCGAGTGCAGCAATAGTCAATGCAGGGGCAGTATTGCGGCCGCTGGGCTCCAGAATAATCGGTGCATGCTTGACACCAATGTCCTTGAGTTGCTGTGCGATCAGGAAGCGATATTCCTCGTTACCCACCAGAATAGGCGAGGCCAAATGATCGCCACTCCCCAGAGGCAATCCTTGCAACCGTTGGGCCGTTGCCTGAAGCATGGTGACGTCACCATTTAGCTTCAGCAACTGCTTGGGATACTGTTCACGGGAAAGGGGCCAAAGTCGAGTCCCGGACCCACCACAAAGAATAACTGGCTGAATGTGCATGATGACTTCGCTTTCGCCTTGGGTGAAGCTTTCTCTAAAACAGATCAGGGCAACTGGTGGTATGCCTTATACCAAGCGACAAATCGCTCAATGCCATGAACAACATTGGTTACGGGTGAAAAACCAACCGCCTTGCTCAATTCGGATACGTCCGCATTTGTGGAGGGAACATCTCCGTCCTGCAAGGGCAGAAAGACTTTATCCGCGGTTCGTCCCAATGATTGCTCGAGTATGCCGATAAAACCCATCAGACTTACCGGTTCATGATTGCCAATATTGAATAGCCGGTAAGGGGCACTACTTCGCGCCGGGTCTGGTTGCAAACCATCAAAAGCAGGGTCAGCTTGCGCAGCTTGGTCCGCCACCCGTACAACACCTTCAACAATATCGTCGATATAGGTGAAGTCCCGTTTCATCTGCCCATGGTTGTATATATCGATCGGGCGGCCAGCCAAAATAGCTTCTGTAAATTTCCAGTAGGCCATATCAGGTCGGCCCCACGGCCCGTACACGGTAAAGAAGCGCAGGCCGGTAGTGGGTAGTCCGTACAAATGGCTATAGGTATGGGCCATCAGCTCATTGGCTTTTTTGGTCGCGGCATAAAGGCTGACAGGATGATCCACATTATCGTGCTCGGAAAATGGCAGCTTCGTATTGCCACCGTAAACACTCGAGCTACTGGCATAGACCAGATGTTCCACCTTATTATGGCGGCATCCTTCAAGGATATTCACAAACCCGACGAGATTGCTATCCACATACGCATTCGGATTCTGGATTGAATAACGCACCCCAGCCTGGGCCGCCAAATGAATAACGCGGCCTGGACGTTCCTGTTCGAACAAAGCAGCAATTCCAGAACGGTCTGCAACATCCAGTTGATGAAAACTGAAGCCGCCACTGGGTGTCAGCCGCATCAAGCGAGCTGTTTTGAGCGCGACATCGTAGTAGTCGTTAAGGTTGTCGATGCCAATAACGGTATCGCCACGGGCCAGCAATCGCTCACAAACATGCATCCCGATAAAGCCGGCAGCTCCGGTAACAAGAATTTTCATACTTCAGCGGAATGGGTAAGAACAATCATCATAAAAAGTCGCCGATCGCAAACAGCTCAAAAGGGGTTCTGACAAGCAAAGCATTTTCGCATATTTAATCAAAGGCTTACTCAACCCTTTTAAACACGACATCCCATACACCATGCCCCAACCGTACGCCCCGTTGTTCAAACTTTGTCAGGGGGCGATAAGCCGGACGGGGAGCATAGTTTTCCGCAGTGTTCTTCAACAAGGGCTCGCCACTCATGACTTCGAGCATTTGCTGGGCATACTCTTCCCAATCCGTCGCACAGTGGATATAGCCGCCAGGAACCAGTCTCTTGGCAAGTTCGGCAACAAAAGCAGGCTGAATCAAGCGGCGCTTGTTATGGCGCTTTTTATGCCAGGGGTCGGGAAAGAAAACATGTATTCCTGCCAAGCTTTGCGCTGGAATCATGTCCTGAACCACCTCAACCGCATCATGCTGGATGACCCGGAGATTAGTCAGCTCACGAGTAGCAAGTTCCTTGAGTAGCGCACCCACACCTGGCGTGTGAACCTCAATACCGATGTAACTGTTCTGAGGATGCGCGGCAGCAATAGCCGCCGTGGTCTCCCCCATGCCACAGCCTATTTCCATGATGGTTGGAGTGCTTCGTCCAAAAGCATCAGGAAAATCCAGCAATTTTTTTGTATAGGGGATGCCCCACTTCGGCATCTCAGCCTCATAAAACCGCTGCTGGGCTACCGATACCCGGCCCTGTCGAAGCACAAAGCTGCGAATGTGCCGCCATGTCTGGCTTCCTTCTTTTTTCTCAAGACTATGCCCATCAGTCATTCATTTTCCTTTTCGGCCTCAACAGGCACTTCCTCTGGAGGCTTGGGTTCATTATTTTCTGGCTCAAGCCAAACTGCACCGGGAAACTCGGGGTCGCCATGTTCGATAGCGGCGCGCCGATCGGCATAAAACTTCTCCAAATCGTACCGTTCCTTCTGTAAGGCCTCAGGAAGGGAATTGCACGCGGCAGCAAGCAACTCCGGCGAAATATCCAGCGCGGGCTTTAACAACAACGCAGCTGAAATATCCTCAGGCGCGGCCGTATCCCGACCAAAATAGTGCCGAGCAAGATCCCGTTCAGCAGCTTGCAACCTATTTTTCTGCCGATCCATCCAGTCTGCGTAGGCCTCTGCAGCTCCGGAATAACCTCTTGCTTGGCAAGTGATACCGAGCAAGCGAACGCCATGCACAATGCCCCACAACAGTTGCTGAGCCAGTAACTGCGGATTATCAAACACATAACCAGTGGGCAAAGTTGCCGCCTGAACAGGAGTAACAGACCGCTGCGGGGGTAGCTCCCGGGCAAATACAGTCGTTATCGCCAGCCCCAGGGCAAGCGCTAAAACTGCCCGCTTCACGAACCGATCAGGCCGCCCGTCGGCGAGCTGGGTGATGCGGTGTAGTACTTCTTGGGCATACGGCCAGCAAGGAAAGCTTCGCGACCCGCTTCCACTGCTTTTTTCATGGCTCCGGCCATCAGTACAGGATTCTGGGCGCCGGCAATCGCTGTATTCATCAGCACCCCATCGCAGCCCAATTCCATGGCAATGGCCGCATCAGAAGCTGTTCCCACTCCGGCATCCACCAGAACGGGGACTTTGGCCTGATCAATAATGAGCTTGAGGTTCCAGGGGTTGAGAATCCCCATGCCGGAGCCGATCAAACTGGCCAGCGGCATGATGGCCACACAGCCGATATCCTCCAGCATGCGGGCCTGAATCGGGTCGTCAGCACAATAAACCATAACCTTGAAGCCATCTTTGACCAAGGTTTCCGCAGCTTTCAACGTTTCCGGCATGTTGGGGAAAAGCGTATGACTGTCGCCAAGAACTTCCAGCTTCACCAAATCATGGCCATCCAACAGTTCTCGGGCCAGGCGAAGGGTACGGACCGCATCCTCCGCATTGAAGCAGCCAGCCGTATTCGGTAGATAGGTGAATTCCGCTGGAGGCAAAAAATCAAGCAGGGATGCCTGACCCGGCTCTTGTCCAATATTGGTGCGCCGGATGGCGACCGTGACAATCTCCGCCCCGGAGGCAACGATCGCCTCTCGCGTCTGGGCAAAATCCTTGTACTTCCCCGTTCCGACCAACAGTCGTGAAGAAAACGACTTGCCGGCAATATTAAGCGTGTCCTGGGTCATGGCATCTATCTGCAGAGATTAGGGGGATCAGAGTCAAGTTGCTTGGTGGAGCGCAACTCACCCACCTCCGACCGCAACAACTATTTCCAGTTTGTCGCCATCGTTTAGCACTGCCCCCCCATGCAAACTCTTGGGAACAATTTCGCCATTCCGTTCCACCGCCACGCGCTTACCGGTCAACGAAAGCGCTGCCAGTAAATCGGATACCGTTGAAACATCTAGGAATTGGCGATTTTCGCCATTGATGCAAAGGGAAATCATGGCGGCAATTTTACAGGCAGCTCGGGATACCCTGACACGCAGGTGCAAGAGAAATACAGCTGAAACCCATCATTTGGCGGGCTTCGGACCATCATCCAGCCTTTCCCTTGCCAACAAAATCAGAATAGAATCGCGCCCTTGCCGCGGGTGTCGTATAACGGCATTACCTCAGCTTCCCAAGCTGATGACGAGGGTTCGACTCCCTTCACCCGCTCCAAACACTTTGTCCCGCTATGTGTTTTTGTCCCTGCGATCACCACTTCGTTTGACAGGGCAAAGGTGCCTACCTATAATCCGCCCTCCTTTTTCGGGGGTCGGTAGCTCAGCCGGTAGAGCAGCGGACTTTTAATCCGTTGGTCGCGAGTTCGAATCTCGCCCGACCCACCAAAACAGGAAAATTGACGCAGCTTCGTATATACTGCGCGCCCTCGGGCTGTTAGCTCAGCTGGTAGAGCAGCGGACTCTTAATCCGTAGGTCGAGTGTTCGAATCACTCACAGCCCACCAAATGGTAAGAAACAAAAAGCCCGGTCTTGTGCCGGGCTTTTTGCTTTCAAACTTCTGTATCAGACTCCGGTCAAGCTGTTTCAAACAGCGCTGCGACGAATTCCTTCACTTTGAAGGGCTGCAAGTCGTCAATTCCCTCACCGACACCGATAAATCGCACCGGCTTTGGGCACTGCCGGGCGATGGCGGCCAGAACCCCACCCTTGGCAGTGCCGTCCAGCTTGGTCACGATCAGGCCGGTAACGCCGATGGCCTTGTCGAAGGCCTGTACCTGCGCAATGGCGTTTTGCCCGATATTGGCATCCAGTACCAGAATGACTTCATGGGGGCCGCTCGGGTCGGCCTTTTGGACGACACGCCGGACCTTGGCAATTTCTTCCATCAGATTCAACTGTGTCGGCAAGCGGCCTGCGGTATCGGCCAGCACCACATCAATCCCCCGGGCTTTGGCAGCAGAAATGGCATCAAACACCACGGCTGCCGGGTCGCCGCTTTCCTGGGCAATCACGGTGACGTCATTGCGTTCGCCCCAAGTCATCAACTGTTCCCGGGCGGCGGCACGGAAAGTGTCACCGGCGGCGAGCAATACCTTATTACCCTGACTCTGAAAGTACTTGGCCAGCTTGCCGATGGAAGTCGTCTTCCCGGCACCGTTTACCCCGGCGATCATGATGATGAAGGGTTTGTGAGTGCTGACATCCAATGGCGTTTCCAGCGGGGCAAGCAATTGCTCCAGCAGATCGATCAAGGCCTGTTGCAATTGGGCAGGCGTTTCCAGCTTTTCCCGTTTGACCTTGGCTTGCAGCTCTGTCAACAGCCATTGGGTCGCCGCCACGCCACAATCGGCCATCAATAGCGTGGATTCCAGCTCTTCGAGTAACTCGTCGTCAATCTTTCCTCGACTGAACAGCCCAGTCAGACTGCTGCCCAACTGGGCTCGTGTGCGGGACAAGCCGGCCTTCAGGCGCTCAGTCCAGGAAAGCTTTGGAGAGCCCTCCGTCACTTCAGTCTGGGCATCTTCGATTTCCTTGGAAGCTTCGGTGTTTTTCTTCTTGAAGAAACTCAGCATGGGGTTGTCTGTCTCAGGATGGCTGCCGGGCATCTGATCTATCATGCCCGACTGATTTTGAAGATGCCAAGTCTAACAAACACGGGTATTCCCATGAGAATGAGCGTAAAGCTTCTTTGTTTTTCCCTGCTGGCAGCAACTGCCAGTTTGTCGGCCCAGGCCAATCCCTTTGAAAAGACCCTGCCCAACGGCCTCAAGGTCGTGGTCAAGGAAGACCACCGCGCACCGACAGTCGTCAATATGGTCTGGTACCGGGCGGGCAGTATCGACGAAAAGGACGGCACCTCCGGCGTGGCCCATGTGCTGGAGCACATGATGTTCAAGGGCACAAAGAAGGTCGGCCCCGGTGAATTCTCGAAACGGGTCGCCGCAGCCGGGGGCAAAGACAATGCCTTCACCAGCCGCGATTTCACCGCCTACTTCCAGCAGGTTCCCAAGGGCAGCCTGGAAACCGTGATGGATCTGGAAGCGGATCGCATGGGCCATCTGCAACTGACGGACAAAGAATTCGCACCTGAAATCAAGGTCATCATGGAAGAACGGCGCATGCGTACCGATGACCAGCCGGCCGCTTTGGTCTCCGAGGTTCTGGAATCGGTCGCTTTCCAGGCCCATCCTTACCGTCGCCCGGTCATTGGCTGGATGGACGACCTGGAGCAGATGAAGGGCGAAGACGCCCGCAACTGGTATCGCACCTGGTACGCCCCCAACAACGCCACCGTGGTCATCGTCGGCGACGTACGTCATGAAGACGTTTTCCGCCTCGCCGAGAAGTACTACGGCGGCTACAAGGCCCACGTCCTGCCGGAACGCAAACCCCAAAACGAGCCGGAGCAGGTCGGCATCAAGCGGGTAACCGTCAAGGCCCCGGCCAAACTGCCCTATCTGCTCATGGCCTGGAAAGCGCCCAAGCTCAAGGATGTGGAAAAGGATCGCGAACCCTACGCCCTTGAAATGCTGGCGGGGGTCCTCGATGGTCACGGCGCCGCCCGCTTTGCCAAGCGGCTGGTGCGGGAAACCCGTATCGCCCAGTCTGCCGGGGCCGGCTACGACAGCACCCTGCGTGGCGAAGCCCTTTTCATGCTGGATGGTCAGCCCGCCGAGGGCAAAACCGTGGCTGAACTGGAAACCGCTCTGCGGGGTGAAATCAAGCGCATTCAGGATGAAGGCATCAGTGCTGAAGAACTGGAACGGGTGAAAACCCAGATCATCGCCAGCCAGGTGTACAAGCGGGATTCCATGATGGCCCAGGCCATGGAAATCGGCCAGGCAGAAGCCATCGGGTTCGGTTGGAAAAGCGTGGACAAAACCCTGGAAAAGCTGCGCAGCGTGACGCCGGAAGAAGTCCAGGCTGTGGCAAAAAAATACTTCAACGACGACAGCCTCACCGTTGCGGTGCTAGACCCGCAGCCCGTGGATGAGAGCAAGCCCAAACGCCAGACAGGTCAGGCCGCCCCCGGCCACCTGCGTTGAACTCGAGATCAGGACCCGCCATGAGAATCGTCAAACCGTTTGTCTTTGCCGCTGCCCTGCTGGGCAGCTTTGGTATCGCCCCCCTGGTGATAGCCGGCCCCACCATTCAGCACTGGACCGCCCCTTCCGGCGCCCAGGTGTATTTCATCGAGAACCATGACCTGCCGCTGCTGGATGTGTCCGTAGACTTTGCCGCCGGGACCCTCTACGCCCCGGCCGACAAAACCGGTCTCGCCGGCCTGACCAATGGCTTGCTGGATAACGGTGCCGGCTCTTTAAACGAAGACCAGATTGCCGAACGGCTGGTGGATCTCGGTGCCAGCCTGGGCGGCTCCGCCGACTCGGATCGGGCAGGCCTGACCCTGCGCACCCTCTCCTCCCCCAAGGAAAAAGAAGGCGCCCTGGATCTGATGCGCACCGTTCTGGCCCAACCGACCTATCCCGCTGAGGTCCTGGCTCGGGAAAAGGCCCGCACCATTGCTGCCCTGCAGGAAGCCGACACCCGGCCCGATACCGTGGCCGGCAAGCGCTTTTCCGCCACGCTCTATGGCGACCATCCCTACGGCCGTAGTGCCACTGTAGAAAGCGTCTCCCGTATCAGCCGGGAGGATTTGCTGAGTTTTCACCAGCGCTTCTACACCGCCAAGCGCGCCGTGGTTGCCCTCGTCGGCGACATCAGCCGCACCGAAGCGGAAGCCGTTGCCCAACGCCTGACGGAGGCCCTGCCGAAGAACGACCAGGCCGAAGCGGCGCTGATGCCCGTGCAATTGCCGAAGGCCGAAACGATCCGCATCGCCCATCCGGCGGCCCAAAGCCACATTCTGCTGGGCTTACCGGCCAACCGTCGCGACGATCCCGACTTTTTCTCCCTGCAAGTGGGCAACTATGTGCTGGGCGGCGGCGGCTTTGTCTCCCGCTTGATGCAGGAAGTCCGGGAAAAGCGCGGCTATGCCTATGACGTGCACTCCTATTTTTCGCCGAAACTTCAGGAAGGTCCCTTCACCATTGGCCTCCAGACCCGGCGCGACCAAGCCGATGCGGCCCTCAAAGTGGTGAATGAAGTATTGACCGGCTTCCTCAAAAGCGGCCCGACGGAAGCAGAACTCAAAGCCGCCAAACAGAATATCGCCGATGGCTTTGCCCTGCGCACCGACAGCAATGCCAAGCTACTGGGCTTTCTGTCCGCCATCGGCTTTTACCACCTGCCCCTGACTTATCTGGATGACTACCCAGCCAAGGTGAAAGCCGTAACTGCCAAGCAGGTGAAAGAGGCCTTCAACCGCAAAGTCAAACTGGAAAACCTCGTGACCGTCATCGTTGCTGCCGATGAATCACCGGCAAAAGCGGACAGCGGAACCAAGTAAGAAACCCTTAGCGGGGTGTCTGCAGCATGGCAAGCAGATGCCCCGCCACCTCCGCAATGCCCAAGGGCTCAACAGCCGGCTTTTTCGGCTCGGCCAGCAAAGCCTCAAGATCACCCAGCCACGCCTCGCCCTCCAGCGCAGCCCGGCTTACCTCCCGGCAACGGCCCTGCTGCGTCAGCCAGGCAATCAGGGCGTCCTGTTCCGGCCAGTCGTCCCGTCTCACATAAAGCAGGACAGTGCCATTGCAAGCCGCTTCGGTAAAGGTCCCGTAGCCGGGCTTGGTCAACACCGCATCGGCGGCCTGGAGCAATTCGGCGAAATCACTTTCCGTCTGGTCGAAAGGCACTGCCGCAGGATGGCCGCTATCCCAAGCCCGCGGCAACAGATAGTGCAGGCCGGGTTTCACGGGCCAGTTCTCCGTGGGAACGTCCATGTCGAAACCGCCCATGGCCACCAGCACCAAACATTCGTTGTCCCCGATCTGGAATGCCGCACGCACCCGTTTTCGGGCCACCGGGTCAGCTTTCCGCGCCACTACTCCGACGGGCTGAACGGTCATACCATCACCCATGGGCATCGCCGGGGTCAGGGCAACAAACGGTTGGGCATTCGCATACGCCTCTGCCATCTGCGTCAATATCGGCACAGCCCAGGGCTTTTCTCCATAGAAGTGCTGAACCAGAACCAGCCAGTTCAGAGAACTCATGGCCACCGCCGGAATCCCGGCGACTTTGGCCCCGGCCAGGGGCAGGTAGGCCACGTTGGAAAGCACGAGGTTCGGTTTCAGTCGTTGCAGAAACGCTGCCTCGGCAGCCACCCGGTCGGCCCAGTCGGCATGGGCTTCCTGATAGGCGAGGATGGTGGCCTCGTGATCAATACTGATCGCGTCGGACTGAACAAAACCGAAATCGCTCATTTCCCGGATATGGGTAAAAGGTTCCTCGATCCGGGTCAGCAACATGCGTTTGGCGAGGCCGCAGCGGATGGTCAGGTGCAAACCAGGCAAATGACGTCGCAACTCGGCCAAAACCGGGGCCGTCTGGGCCAGATGGCCGAAACCGTGGGAAGAAATGTCCACAAAGAGATGAGGGTTCATGGTGACCATTCTCACATGGCAGGGCAGGTATCATTCGCCTCCTATGGGCGCACAACCTTTCCAGCCATGAGCCGCATCCGCATTACTGGCGGGGGCTGGCGCAGCCGCATGATCCAGGTGGCCGATGGCCCCGGCCTGCGACCAACGCCGGACCGGGTGCGGGAAACCCTGTTCAACTGGCTGGGCCATGATCTTTCCGGACTAAGCTGCCTGGATGCCTTTGCCGGTAGCGGCATACTCGGTTTCGAGGCCGCCTCCCGGGGCGCGGCAAAAGTCGTCATGATCGAATATGAACGCCGGGCTTTTCTGCAATTGCAGAAGAATGCGGCGCTGTTTAATAGCCCTTCAATACAGATGGTTTGCGGCGATGCGCTAAAATGCGCCCCCGCTGTGGCATCCCATTGCGACCTGATCTTTCTCGACCCACCCTACTGCCAGGGCTGGCTGGAAAAGTTCGAGGCACTACTGCCCCGGTTAGCCAAGCCCGAAACGCGCATTTACGCTGAAGCCGAGCATGCCCTGGAAAGTCTCGGGGAATGGCAGGTGGTGAAGCGGGGTGTTGCCGGACAAGTTCACTACCACCTGCTGGAGCATTCATGAGGATAGCCATCTACCCCGGAACCTTCGACCCCTTGACCCGGGGTCACGAAGATCTGGTTCGGCGTGCCTGCAAGTTGTTCGACAAGGTGATCGTGGCCGTCGCGGCCAGCGAACGCAAAGGGCCGTTGTTTACCCTAGAAGAGCGCATTGAAATCGCCCAGGAGGCCCTGGCTGACCTGCCCCAGGTTGAGGTCGTCGGCTTTGACTGCCTGCTGATGAAGTTCGTCCTGGACCAGAAGGCCGACGTCATCCTGCGGGGCCTGCGCGCCGTGTCCGATTTTGAATATGAGTTTCAGATGGCGGGCATGAACCGCAACATCAACCCGGTGGTGGAAACCATTTTCCTCACGCCGGGGGAGCAATACATGTTCGTCTCCGCCACCATCGTGCGGGAAATCGCCCGCTTTGGCGGCGACGTTACCAATTTCGTACCACCATCCGTTGCCAAACGGCTGGCGGCCAAACTTCAATAAAACAACTGTAGAGAGGAAGCCTCACCATGGCCCTGATGATTACCGACGAATGCATCAATTGCGACGTGTGCGAACCCGAGTGCCCCAATGGCGCCATCTCCCAAGGGGATGAGATTTACCTGATCGACCCCAATAAATGCACCGAATGCGTTGGTCACTTTGACACTCCCCAGTGCCGCGAAGTCTGCCCGGTGGATTGCATCCCGGACAATCCTGACTTCGTGGAAACGAAGGACCAACTGATGAACAAGTTCGTCAAACTGTCCGGCAAATAAAGCAATCCCGCGTCATTTCTGGCATTGGGGGCAATAGAACGTTGCCCGTTGTCCTTGCCGGATCATGCGTATGACCGTGCCGCACTGTCGGCACGGTTCCCCTTCCCGGGCATAAACCGCCGACTGCAGCTGAAAGTAGCCGCTGCTGCCATCGGAATGGATGAAGTCCCGCAAACTGCTGCCCCCCGCCGCAATGGCCTCGGTCAGGGTTGCCCGAATGGCAGGTACCAGGCGTTCGTAACGTTTGAGTGAAATTTTTCCCGCCGGGGTTCGCGGATCAATTCCGGCCCGGAACAGACTTTCCGACGCATAGATATTGCCCACGCCCACCAGCCGGTGGCCGTCCATCAGCGTTGTCTTGACGGCAGCCGTCAGACCTCTTGTGTGCTCGAACAACCAGCGTGGGGTAAAGCCGTCGGTCAGGGGTTCAATGCCCAGCACCGCCAGTAGCGGATGAGTCGCGACATCCTCAGGGCTGCCCGGTAACCAGAGCACGGCACCAAAACGCCGCGGGTCCCGCAGGCGCAAGGCAATGTCCTGCTTGCCCACGGCAAAGACCAAATCCACATGATCATGCTTGACCACAGCTTGACTGGCCGGCACCAGACGCAAACTACCGGACATGCCCAAGTGCAGCAAAACCTGTCCCTTGCCAAAGTCGAGCAATAGATACTTGCCGCGACGGCGCACCTCGCGCAGAACCTCGCCGCCAATCAGCCCCTCAAGGTCCGTCGGCAAGGGATAGCGCAAAGATGGCGCCCGCAGGATCACCCGCCGCAGCCGGCAGCCCTCGAGACTAGGGGCAATGCCCATTCGGGTCACTTCAACTTCGGGTAATTCAGGCATGGATTGGCATCTTGACGTTCAGTAACATCTGCCACAGTGGCAGGGTAGGTGAAACTGCTAACATTCATCCATTCTAATTGCCTGACTCCGTTCCCATGAAACCCTTGTCCCGTCGTCCGCTTGCCCTATTGTTGGCTGCCATGCTGGCGGGATTTTTCACAGGGGCAGAAGCGGAATCCGTAGCCAAGGTTAAGCAGCCGACAGTTCCCGCAACGGATAGCGCAAAAACGCCCGAACCCAGCAGCGAATTGACGGGGCAGATCCTCTACCAATACCTGTTGGCGGAAATCGCCGCCGGTCGCGGCCAGCTTCCCCTTTCGGCCAGCATCTATGTCGACCTGGCCCGCTCCACCCGGGATGCCCGCATTGCCCGCCGTGCCACAGAAGTGGCCTACTTTGGCCAACAACCTGCTCTTGCCCTGGAGGCTGTGCGCATCTGGGTTGAACTGGAACCCGAATCGGCCCAAGCCCGGCAGACTTTCTGGACCCTGCTTGCCAATACTGGCAAGGTTGATGAGCTGACCGCTGCCATTTCCGCAGCCCTCAAGGAAGAAGGGCCGAATGCCGGTGGCGCACTGTTGCTGCTCAACCGGATGTTTGTCCGTACCCAGGACAAGGTTGCCGTACAAAAACTGGTGGATCAGGTCAGCGCCCCTTACCTGTCCCTCCCCGAAGCCCATTTCGCCCGGGCCCAGGCCGCCATCGGCGCCAACAACGAAGCCCAGGCAAAGTCCAGCATCGAAGAAGCCCTGCGCCTCAAGCCAGATTGGGAAGCGGCAGCCCTGTTCAAGGCCCAATTGCAGGCAGCCAACCCGGAACAATCCCTCGCCACTCTGGAACAGCTCCTTGAAAAGGACAAGAATCCCGGCAACTACAGCGAGGCGCGCCTGATCCGTGCCCGCCTGCTGGTGGAGTTGAAACGCTACAAGGAAGCGCGTCAAGCCTTCAGCCAACTCCTGGAAATACAGCCCGACAGCCCGGAACTGATTTACGCCACCGGCCTGCTATCCCTCCAGTTAGGCGACAGTGCCAGCGGCGAAAAAATGCTGACCCGCCTGCTCGACATGAGCTTTTCCGATAAGGACGGCGTGCGCCTTTACCTGGGCCAATCCGCCGAGGACCGGAACAAGCCCGAGGAAGCCTTGGCCTACTACGATGCTGTCAGCCCCAGCCATGCCCGGTATGTGGCGGCCCAGAGCCGGGCTGCGGCCATTCTCCATGGCCTGAACCGCGATGACGAAGCGCTGGATCGCCTGAATCATGCGCTGGCGGCCAACCCCAAGGACAAGCTGCAACTCCTGCTAGCCCAGGCCCAGTTGCTGTCGGAAAAGGGCAAGGAAGCCGAGGCCTACAGCGTCCTGGACCACGCCCTGACCGAGCAGCCCGATGAGCCCGTGCTGCTCTATGAAACCTCCCTCTTGGCAGAAAAGGTCGGCAAGTTCGATGTCCTGGAACGCAACCTGCGCAAACTGATCAAGCTGCAACCGGATAACGCCCCGGCCTACAACGCCCTTGGCTACTCCTACGTGGATCGCAATACCCGCTTGGAAGAGGCCCAGCAGTTGCTGGACAAAGCCCTGTCCCTGGCCCCCAACGACGCCTTCATCATCGACAGCCGCGGCTGGCTGGAATTCCGTCTGGGCAAACTGCCGGAAGCCGAAACCTGGCTGCGCCGGGCTGCCTCCTTGCGTAGCGATGCCGAATTCGCCGCCCACCTGGGCGAAGTCCTCTGGCTCCAAGGCAAGCAGGATGAAGCGCGCAAGGTATGGGATGCCGCCGCCAAGGTTGATCCCCGTAACGAACTGCTCAACAGCACTCGCAAACGCCTGCAGCCCTGATCTTGAACCGCTCCTTGAAATGGCTGGCATCCCTGCCGGCCTGTCTGCTCCTATGCGCCTGCGTCCACCTCGGTGAGCCCCGTGTAACGGGCCCTCGCCCGGAACGAAGCAGCATTGCCGGCTTCGCCCTTGAAGGACGCCTCTCGGTAAAGCAGGGGGATCATTCCTATCAGGCAGGTGTCCAGTGGACCCATGAGCCCGGCGCTGAAAAAATCCTGCTGACCGGCCCTCTGGGGCAAGGCTTGGCAGAACTGGAAAGCACAGCCGAAGGTGCCCGTCTGATCACATCGGACCAGAAGGTACTCGCCGCCGCCAATGCCGATGCCTTGGCCCTGGAACTGCTCGGCTTTGACCTGCCTATCAGCGCCCTGCCCGACTGGGTATTGGGTCGCAACCATCCGGTAGATGGCTGGCAGGTGCAGGTCCTGCGCTACGAATCCGAGGACGCCAACGCCCTGCCTCTTTTGCTGGAATTGCAACGGGGGGATGATCTGACCGTACGCATCAAAATCGATGAGTGGCAGCTGCCGTGAAGACAAATCCTGACTGGAACCGAATCTGGCCCGCGCCGGCCAAGATCAACCTTTTCCTGCATGTGGTGGGCAAGCGGGCCGATGGCTATCACTTGCTGCAAACCGTGTTCCGCTTCATTGATCATTGCGATCACCTCCGGTTCGCTCCGAGGGATGACGGCCAGATCGTCCTCACCACACCGTTGCCCGGTGTCCCGACGGACAGCGACCTGACCGTGCGCGCCGCAAAAGCATTGCAAGCGGCAGCAGCCTGTCCGTTCGGCGCCAACATTGCAGTGGAAAAACATCTGCCCATGGGCGGTGGGCTGGGCGGTGGCAGTTCCGATGCGGCCACCACCCTGGTGGCCCTCAATCAGCTCTGGCAATGCGGTTTATCGTCGGCAGAGCTGCAGCAGATTGGCCTCGGTCTCGGGGCCGATGTTCCGGTCTTCATCCATGGCCACGCGACCTTTGCCGAAGGCGTCGGCGAACGATTCACCGATATAGACGTTCCCGACGCCTGGTATCTGGTCCTGGTGCCGCCCGTCAGCGTCCCGACCCTGGAAATTTTCAGGGCGCCGGATTTACGGCGGGATACCCCGACGATTACCTCTCAGGATTGGCAGCCCGGAGTTGGTGGCAATGATCTGGAACCTGTCGCCTGCCGCCTCTATCCTGAGGTGGCCCGCCATCTGGCCTGGCTTAGGCAACAGGGCAACGCCCGGCAAGCCGCCATGAGTGGTTCCGGTGCCTGCTGCTTTGCCGAGTTCGCCACAGAGCTTGAAGCCAGGCGGGCGGAAGCCGCGCTACCTGCGGATATGAAGGGTTTTGTGGCTCAAGGTTTGAACAAACATCCAATTTTGAGTTGACGCAAAGTAAAAAAGCTTGGAAAATGCGCCTCCTTTCGGCGCCGGACAATTTGTCTTGTGTCGAGTAGGGGAGTCGCCAAGCTGGTTAAGGCACTGGATTTTGATTCCAGCATGCGAAGGTTCGAATCCTTCCTCCCCTGCCAAATATCTGTCGGGCAGACGCTGTAACACAGTGGTCTGCCCGCTTCGTTTGCAGAGGCAACCATGTCATTTGACAGCTTGATGGTCTTCACCGGTAACGCCAACCCCAAATTGGCGTCTGACGTAGTCAAGCAACTAGGTATTTCCCTCGGTCGGGCCAATGTCGCCCGCTTCTCCGACGGCGAAATCAATGTGGAAATTCTGGAGCACGTTCGCGGTCGCGACGTCTTCATTCTGCAGCCCACCTGTGTGCCGACCAACGACAACCTGATGGAAATCGTTATCCTGGCCGATGCCCTGAAGCGGGCCTCCGCCGGTCGCATCACCGCCGCGCTCCCCTACTTCGGTTACGCCCGCCAGGATCGCCGCCCCCGCTCTGCCCGGGTGCCGATTACCGCCAAGGTGGTGGCCAACATGTTGCAAACCGCCGACGTGGATCGCCTGCTCACGGTGGATCTCCACGCTGACCAGATTCAGGGCTTCTTCGATATCCCGGTTGACAACATCTACGCCGCCCCGGTGCTGCTCGACGACCTGAGCGCCCAGAATTACGGCGACCTGATGGTGGTGTCCCCCGACGTGGGCGGCGTGGTTCGTGCCCGGGCCTTTGCCAAACAGATGGAAACCGATCTGGCCATCATCGACAAACGTCGCCCCAAGGCCAACGTTTCCGAAGTGATGAACATCATCGGCGACGTGCGCGGCCGTACCTGCGTGATCATGGACGACATCGTCGATACCGCTGGTACCCTGTGCAAGGCCGCCCAGGCCCTCAAGCAGCACGGCGCCAAGCGCGTCCTGGCCTACGCCACCCATCCGGTCCTGTCCGGCACGGCTGTGGCCCGTATCGCCGAATCCGACCTGGACGAAGTGGTGGTGACGGACACCATTCCTCTTTCCGAAGAGGCCCAGAAGTGTTCCCGCATTCGCGTTGCCAGCATTGCCGGCCTGATGGCCGACACCATCCGCCGCATCAGCAACGACGAATCGGTCTCCTCGCTGTTCATGGATTAAGTTTCTGCCCGCAGCCCGCCAGGGCTTCGGGTTTATCAACAAACCCGTCTGGTCGCGGATGGGTTTTAAATTTGGAGTCATCATGACAATCGAAATCAACGCTATCAAGCGCGAACTGCAGGGCACGAGTGCGAGCCGCCGCCTGCGTCACGCTGGCCGTGTTCCCGGCATCGTTTACGGCGGTACTGCTCAACCCCAGTCCATCGAATTCGACCACAACGAAATCTTCCAGGCCCTGCGCAAAGAAGCCTTCTACTCTTCCGTCCTGAGCCTGAATGTGGCCGGTACCAAGGAAGCCGTACTGCTGCGCGACGTACAACGTCACGCCTACAAGCAACTGATCCTGCACGTGGACTTCCAGCGCGTTGATGTCACCAAGGCCATCCACCAAAAGGTGCCCCTGCACTTCGTCAATGAAGACCAGGCTCCCGGCGTCAAGACTCAAGGCGGCCTGATCTCCCACGTCATCACCGAAGTGGACGTGAAGTGCCTGCCCAACGACCTGCCCGCTTTCATCGAAGTGGACCTTAAGGATCTGGCTGCTGGTCATTCCATCCACGTTTCCCAACTGGCTCTGCCCAAGGGTGTTGAAGTAGCCCACCACGGCGAAGGCGACCCCGTTGTCGTCACCATCACCGTCAAGGGCGGCAAGGCTGAAGAAGAAGCCGCTGCACCCGCTGCCTAAGCAGTGACGTGACCCAGGCGAACATTCGTCTGATCGTCGGCCTCGGCAACCCCGGGGCCGAATACACCGAAACCCGGCACAACGCCGGGTTTTGGTTTTGTGAGCGTCTGGCCCGGGACCTGGGCACCTCCTTCAGCAAGGAAACCCGTTTCCACGGTTGGGCTGCCAATGCACGGACTGATGGTGTCTGGCTGCTAATGCCCACCACCTTCATGAACCGCTCCGGCCAGGCTGTGCAGGCCCTCACCCATTTTTATCGCATCGAACCGGCTGAAATACTCGTCATCCATGACGAACTGGACCTGCCACCGGGGCAGATGCGACTCAAGTTCGGCGGGGGTCTCGGCGGCCATAACGGCCTCAAGGACATCACCGCCAAACTGGGCACCCAGGATTTCTGGCGGCTCCGCCTCGGCATCGGCCACCCCGGCGACCGCAATGAAGTGGTCAACTATGTACTCAAGCCCCCGCGCAAGGAAGAACAGGCGGACATTGACGCGGCCATCGACCGGGCCTTGCTGGCCTGGCCGGAAATCGCCCGGGGCGATATGGAAGCAGCCACGCGCAAGATAAATACGAAGCCTCCTTCTCCGAAGGAAGCTTCGCCAAGCAAGTAACGGCCATGCCCCCCGCCCCTTTCCCATGGAAAGGGGTGACGGAATTGGCTCGTTGCACTCGAATATTTTGATTGCCTGCTGCGACAGGCTGATGGAGAAATCATGACTCTGCAATGCGGTATCGTCGGCCTGCCCAACGTGGGCAAATCCACCCTGTTCAACGCCCTGACCAAGGCGGGCATTGAAGCGGCCAACTATCCCTTCTGCACTATCGAGCCCAATGTCGGCATCGTTGAAGTGCCCGATGAGCGTCTTGCCAAACTGTCCGAGATCGTCAAACCACAAAAGATCCAGCACGCCATCGTCGAATTTGTCGACATCGCCGGGCTGGTCGCTGGCGCCTCCAAGGGCGAAGGCCTGGGTAACCAGTTCCTCGCCAACATCCGCGAAACAGACGCCATCGTCCACGTAGTACGCTGCTTCGCCGACGATAATGTGGTGCACGTGGCTGGCAAGGTGGACCCCATCAACGACATCGAAGTGATCGACACCGAGCTGGCCCTGGCTGACCTTGCCACTGTTGATAAAGCCATCAACCGCTATAAGAAGCCTGCCTCTGCCGGCGACAAGGACGCCAAGGTTCTGGTATCCGTCCTGGAAAAATGCGCTACCCAGCTCAACCAGGCCAAAGCCGTCCGGGCCCTTGATCTTTCCAAAGAAGAAAAAGCCAGCATCAAGCAGTTCTGCCTGATCACCGCCAAACCCGTGCTCTACGTTGCCAACGTGATGGAGGGCGGCTTCGAAAACAATCCCCATCTGGACGCTGTGCGCGCCCATGCTGCCCAGGAAAAGGCCGAAGTGGTCGCCGTCTGTGCCGCCATCGAAGCCGAAATCGCCGACCTGGAGGATGACGAAAAGCAGATGTTCCTGGCCGACATGGGACTGGAAGAACCGGGCCTCAACCGCCTGATCCGTGCCGGCTACAAGTTGCTCGGCCTGCAGACCTACTTCACCGCCGGGGTAAAGGAAGTTCGCGCCTGGACCATCCACGTCGGCGACACCGCCCCCCAGGCGGCCGGCGTGATCCACACCGACTTCGAACGGGGTTTCATCCGTTCCCAGACCATCGCCTTTGATGACTTCATCACCTACAAGGGTGAACAAGGCGCCAAGGAAGCCGGCAAGATGCGGGCGGAAGGCAAGGAATACGTGGTCAAGGATGGCGATGTTCTGAACTTTTTGTTCAACGTCTAAGCGACCGCAGCCATCCATAAAAAATCCCCGTAGCACGGATGCACTACGGGGATTTTCTTTTGGCAAACGTCTCTACTGTTCCAGACGCTATCTACCTTTATGGATATCCTCCTCCTGCCTCGGCAACTAAGCTCCTCCACCCAATACCTTGTAGAGCGTCACCTGATTGGAAAGCTCCGCCAAGCGGATGGTAATCAGGTTCTGCTGGGCGGCGTAGTAGGCCCGTTGTGAATCCAGCACGACGAGATAGCTATCCACCCCTTTGTTGAAACGAATCCGGGACAGGCGATAGCCGACCTCCGTCGCTTCCACCAAGGACCGCTGGGCATTCAATTGTTCGCCCAGGGTGCCATGCTGGGCCAGGGCATCGGCCGCTTCGCGGAAGGCAGTCTGGACGGCCTTCTCGTACTGGGCAACGCTGATGTCTTTCTCGACTTCGGCCACCTTCAGATTCGCCTGATTGCGCCCGGCATTGAAGATCGGCAGGCTGATCTGGGGTGAAAAGCTCCAGCTTCCGCTGCCACTCTTGAATAAATCCGACAGTTGGTTGCTTGCCGAACCACCGCTGCCGGTCAAGGTGATGCTCGGGAAAAAGGCGGCCCGTGCTGCACCGATACTGGCATTGGCCGCTTGCAACTGACGTTCGGCCTGGAGAATGTCAGGACGCCGCTGCAACCAGGACGAAGGCACGCCGTCGGGTAAATCAGGCAATACCGAAACCCTGTCGAGGCTGGTGACCTGTTCCGTCTCTTCCGGCAGGGGACCGCCGATGAGCAGTGCCAGCGCATTCCGGTCCTGGGCTTCCTGCCCCGTGTAACGGGCAACATCACCCCGGGCAGAATCCACCGTGGTCTGGGCTTGACGCAGGTCCAGTTCCGAAGCGCTGCCCAGGGCGTAACGGCGCTTTGTCATCTCGTAGGAAGTCTGCTGGCTATTGAAGGTTTCCTCGGCAATAGCACGCCGCTCGGTATCGGCCAGCAATGTCAGATAAGCACTGGCCACCTCAGCCACCAAACTGATCTGGGCGCTACGCCGTGCTTCCTCGGTGGACAGGAACTGGTAAAGGGCCTGGTCCTTGAGGCTGCGAATGCGGCCGAAGAAATCCAGTTCGTAGGCGGCGAATCCCAGCCCGGCGCTGTATTGGTGGCTCACCATGGCTTGGCCGGTGGTGGACAGGCTGGCCGGGATTTTCTGATTGGTGCCGCTTACCGACGCATTGATACTCGGGAACAGATCCGCCCGCTGGATCTGGTATTGGGCCCGTGCCTTTTCGATATTGAGGCTGGCGACTCGCAGATCGCGATTATTTTCCAGAGCCAGAGCGATCAGTCGGCGCAATTGCGGATCGGTGAAGAACATGTCCCAACTCAGATCAACCGCCGACTTGCCCACTTCGGCACTGCCCTTTTCGTAGACAGCCCCCTTGGGCCATTTATCGGGAATCGGTGCTGCCGGTGTCGCGTAGTCCGGCGCAAGGGTGCCGCAACCGGCCAGCAATGCAGCGCTTAGCGCGACGGCAAGAATAGTTCTATTCATATTAGTGAGTCTCCTCCGCAGCGTTGTCTGCCGGCACCTTGCTCTTGAATACGCGCCGCACCATGACAAAGAAAACCGGGACGAACAATACGGCCAATACCGTTGCAGTAAACATGCCGCCGATCACGCCGGTGCCGATGGCGTTTTGCGCTCCGGAACCGGCACCGCTGGAAATGGCCAGGGGCAGCACACCAAGAATGAAGGCCAGGGAGGTCATGAGGATGGGGCGCAGGCGCAAACGCACCGCCTCAATACTCGCCTCGACCAGCCCCTTGCCGTGTTCCATTTGCTCCTTGGCAAATTCAACAATCAGAATGGCATTCTTCGCCGACAAGCCGATGGTCATCAGCAGGCCGACCTGGAAGTAAACGTCGTTGGACAAGCCCCGCAGCATGGCCGCCAGCAGTGCTCCGATGATGCCGAGGGGTACCACCAGCATTACGGCGAAAGGAATTGACCAGCTCTCATACAAGGCAGCAAGACAAAGGAAGACCACCAGCAAGGAGATGGCATAAAGGGCCGGGGCCTGGGAACCGGACATGCGTTCCTGATAGGACAAGCCGGTCCATTCATAGCCGATACCCACTGGCAGCTTGGCCGCCATTTCTTCCATGGCAGCCATGGCTTCGCCGCTGCTGCGCCCTGGTGCTGCCTGACCCTGAAGCTCGGCGGATGACAGCCCGTTGTAGCGCTCCAGACGTGGCGAGCCGTAGGCCCAGTGGGCAGTGGCGAAGGAGGAGAAGGGCACCATGTCGCCGGCACTACTCTTCACATACCACTTGTCGAAATCCTTGGGGTCCATCCGCGCTGGAGCATCCCCCTGCAAGAAGACCCGCTTGACCCGGCCCTTGTCGATGAAATCATTGACGTAGGCACTACCCCAGGCCGTTTGCAGCACGCTGTTGATGTCGGCCTGGGACAAACCCATGGCGCCCGCTTTGGCCATGTCGATATCCAGCTTGTACTCCGGCGTATCTTCCTGCCCGTTGGGCCGTACTGCCACGAGCAAGGGATTTTTCGCAGCCATGCCCAACATCTGATTCCGCGCATTCATCAAGGCTTCGTGACCGAGACCGGCACGATCCTGGAGCTGGAAGTCGAAGCCGGTAGCATTGCCCAGCTCCACCACTGCGGGAGGGGCGAAGGCAAACGCCATAGCATCCCGGAAACCGGAAAACCGACCCATGGCCTGACCAGCCACCGCAGCCACCTTCAGATTTGGTTGCTTGCGCACACTCCAGTCCTTCAGGTTGACGAAGGCGAGGCCCGTATTCTGGCCGCTGCCGCCGAAGCTGAAACCCGCAACGGTGAACACCGACTCCACGGCATCCTTCTGCTCTTCCATGAAATGGTGCTCGACCTGTTCAATCACCTTCAGGGTCCGTTCCGTCGTCGCCCCCGCCGGCAAAGTAATCTGCGCCATCAAAAAGCCCTGATCCTCCTCCGGCAGAAAAGCCGTTGGCAGGCGCAGGAAAAGAAATCCCATGAGCGCGATCACCAGCCCGTAAATGAGCAGGTAGCGCTTCGGGCTTTCCAGCATGCGGCCAACGATGGTCTGGCTCTTGTTGTTGGTCCGATCAAAGCCCCGGTTGAACCAGAGGAAAAATTTTCCCAGCCGGCTGTTTTCCCCAGCGACATGGCCCTTTTCCACCGGCTTGAGCAAAGTCGCGCACAGGGCCGGAGTCAGGATCAACGCCACGATCACCGACAGCACCATGGCCGACACGATCGTGATGGAGAACTGACGGTAGATCACGCCGGTGGAGCCGCCGAAAAAGGCCATGGGCACGAATACGGCCGATAGCACCAGGGCAATGCCAACCAGGGCACCGGTGATCTGGCTCATGGACTTCCGTGTGGCTTCCTTGGGCGACAAGCCCTCTTCACTCATCACCCGTTCGACGTTTTCCACCACCACGATGGCATCGTCCACCAACAGGCCGATGGCCAGCACCATGCCGAACATGGTCAAAGTATTGATGGAAAATCCCGCCGCGGACAGCACGCCAAAGGTCCCCAGCAACACCACCGGAACAGCGATGGTCGGGATCAGGGTGGCGCGGAAGTTTTGCAGGAACAGGTACATCACCAAGAAGACCAGGACGATGGCTTCCACCAACGTCTTCACTACTTCCTCAATGGATATCTCGACAAAGGGTGTGGTGTCGTATGGCACCACGGCCTTCATGCCTCGAGGAAAGAACTTCTCCAGTTCGTGCACCTTGGCCTTCACCGCTGTGGCCGTTTGCAGAGCATTGGCACCGGTGGCCAATTTGATGGCTAAACCGGTCGCCGGCTTGCCGTTGTAACGGGCCACCACATCGTAGGTTTCGCCGCCCAACTCTATCCGGGCCACATCCCGCAGGCGAACCGTTGATCCATCGGTACCCACTTTCAGGAGGATGGCGCCAAACTGTTCCGGCGTCTGCAAGCGGCTTTGTGCCGTAATCGTGGCATTCAGTTGCTGCCCTTTGATGGATGGCATTCCCCCCAATTGACCTGCCGTGACCTGGGCATTCTGGGCGACGATGGCCGCACTGATTTCCGCTGGGGTCAGCTTGTACTTTTGCAACTTGGCCGGATCGAGCCAGATGCGCATGGCGTACTTGCTGCCGAACAACTGCGTCTCGCCGACGCCATTGACCCGGGCCACGATGTCCTGAACATTGGCCGCCACATAGTCGCCAAGGTCGATATCGGTCATGCTGCCATCTTCAGAAACAAAGCCCATGACCAGCAGGAAGTTGGTGGAAGACTTCGCCACTTGCACCCCTTGCTTCTGTACTTCCTGGGGCAGCAGCGGCGTCGCCAGGGCCAGTTTGTTCTGGACCTGAACTTGGGCAATATCGGGATCAGTGCCTGCATCGAAAGTCAGGTTGATGCTGACGCTACCGGAGGAATCGCTGCTGGAAGACATGTAGGTCAGGTGATCGATGCCTTTCATCTTCTGCTCGATCACCTGGGTAACGCTGTCCTCCACCGTCTTGGCGGAAGCACCGGGGTAGGTTGCACTAATGGAGACAGCCGGAGGTGCAATGGGTGGGTATTGCGAAATGGGCAAGGTGCGAATTGCCAGCAGACCCGCCAACATGATGACGATGGCGATAACCCAGGCGAAGATGGGCCGATCAATAAAGAAGCGTGACATGACGACCCCTTATTTCTTCGCTGCAGGACTGGGGGCTGCCACTGCTGCTGCGGCTGGTTTGTCCGTGGGAACCACCTTCACAGGCATTCCCGGCTGGATCTTCTGCAAACCTTCAACGATCAACTGATCCCCGGGCTTAAGCCCCTCGCTCACCAGCCACTTGTCGCCCAGACTCCTGTCTGTCTTCAGCACCCGCAGCTCAACCTTGCCCTCGGCATTCACCACCATGGCCGTGGGATTGCCCTTGTTGTCACGGCTGACGCCCTGCTGGGGAACCAAGATTGCTGCTTCAGCTTCGCCCTCTTCCAGCACGGCCCGGACATACATGCCCGGCAACAGGTCGCCCTTGGGATTGGGGAATACCGCCCGCAGTGTAATGGTGCCGGTGCCTTGGTCCACCGTGACATCCGAGAACTGCAGTTTTCCCGGTAAGGCATAGTCGCTACCGTCTTCCAGTACCAGCTTGACCGCCGCCTGATTGTTGCCGACTTGCTTCAACTTGCCACTGGCCCAGTCGCGCTTGAGACGCAACAGTTCAGCGCTGGACTGGGTGACGTCCACATAGATGGGATCAAGTTGCTGCACTGTCGTCAGCGCCGTTTGCTGACTGGCTGTCACCAGCGCCCCCGGTGTAAAGGCAGACTTTCCGATTCGGCCGGAAATCGGTGCAGCAACTCGCGTGTAAGCCAAATTGATGCGCGCCGTTTCAACGGCGGCCTTAGCGCCATCCACATCCGCGATGGCTTGCTTTAGTGCTGCCTGGGCATCATCGTAA
This sequence comes from Rhodocyclaceae bacterium, assembly GCA_036504515.1. GTDB lineage: Bacteria > Pseudomonadota > Gammaproteobacteria > Burkholderiales > Rhodocyclaceae > AWTP1-18. The sequence continues at coordinate 763,271 of DASXVA010000001.1, read as the reverse complement.
TCCTGCTGGCTCACCGCTTTGATGGCCACCAGATCATCGTAGCGGGTCGCCTTGTTACTGGCAGCCGTCACGTTCGCGGCGGCTTTTGCCAAGCTTGCCTTGGCGCTGTCGTAGGCGGCCTGATAGGTAGCCGGATCGATCTGATAGAGCGCCTGGCCCGCCTTGACGTCGGAACCTTCCACGAATTGTCGCTTTTGAATGATCCCGCCCACCTGGGGTCTCACTTCCGAGACCAGGAAGGGTGACGTGCGACCGGGGAGTTCCGTGGTCAAGGCCAGCTTCTGGGCCTGGACCTGAAAGACGCCAACCTCTGCCGGTCCCGCCGCATGCCCGCCCGGTTGCCCAGATTGACCGCAAGCGGCCAAAAGAACCGCGCTGCTCATTGCCAGTACGAACCCCAGTTCCTTTGTTCTCTTGACCTGCATATCGAACCTCTCTCTGTTGAAGGACCGCTTTGCGATCCCCTTCTTAACTTGAATACTATGTTGGCGCAAAGAATGAATGTTCACTCTAGTTCGAGCGTTCATTCTATATTAGAATAATGGCAATGTGCAAAGCCTTCCACCTCTTCTTCGATGAAGAGTGAGCCCAAAGCGTAACGAAAAGTAATCAGGAGCAAGCCGGAATGAGCACCCAACCCCTTCCTCAGGAACAACCCAGAGCCGAAGCGCGAAAAGCCCAAGTGCTGGAAGCTGCCACCGAGTGTTTCCGCCGTAACGGATTTCACGGGGCCAGCATGGCACAAATCTCCAAAACCGCGGGGATGAGCGTCGGCCACATTTATCATTATTTTGAAAACAAGGAAGCCATCATCGCCGCCATCGTCGAAAGGGATTTAATGAACCTTTTGACAATCACTGAACGAATCCGCAAGAACGGTGCCGGTGGTGACGTACTGAGGGCCATGGTGGATGATGTGGATCACTGCGCAGACGATGTGACCAACGACAAGAACGCCCCCTTGATGCTGGAGATCGTTGCCGAAGCGGCCCGCAATCCCCATGTCGCGGCCATCATCCACAAGGCCGATCAGGCGGCCATGGACCACATGCGGAAACTCTTCCGCGATGGTTTGCAATTCCGCGGCCAAGAATGCACGGACAGCGAACTGGACGGGCCCATCAGCCTGATGGCCGCGCTGTTCGAAGGACTCACGATCCGTCTTATCCGCAATCCCGACCTGGACATCAAGGCCTACCTTCCCGCTTTGCGCAGTGTCACGGAGTACATTCTTGAAACGCTGATCGCAAAGCCGAAAACCAAACCGGAATGACCCGGTACGCGCCCTGGAACGGCATCGCCAGGATCAAGCCACCGCTTGCGCCATGCGGTTCAAGGCTTGTTCAAGGGTCGCCCGGGGGCAGCCGAAGTTGAGGCGGACGAAGCCCGGCAAGCCGAAATCCTTGCCGTCGGACAAGCCCACGCCGGCCTTTTCAAAAAACTTTTGCGGATTGTCGATGCCCCGTTGCGCGCAAAGTTCGCGGCAATCGATCCAGGCCAGATAGGTGGCCTCTACCGGCGTCGTGCGCAAACCGGGCATGGCTGCTACGGCTTCTTCCACGCGCCGGGCATTGCCTCGCAGGTATTCGATCAGAGCCTGATGCCAGTCATCGCAATCCCGGTAGGCCGATTCCGTTGCCACCAGGCCCAGGGTGTTGATGTGGGGCATAACGCCTTCCATGACCTGGGTAAAAGCCCGACGTAGGGCAGGGTCGGGGATCACGGCAAAGGCGCTGTACAGCGCCGGGATGTTGAAAGTCTTGGACGGTGCCATCAAGGTGATGGTGCGCCGGGCCAGGGCCGGGGAAAGGGAAGCCAGGGGGCGATGCTTCAGGGCCGGGTCCAGCACCAGTCCGCAATGGATTTCATCAGAGCACACCACCAGGTCGTGCTTCTCGGCCAGACGGGCAATTTCCTGCAACTCGGCTTCATCCCAAACCCGCCCCACGGGGTTGTGGGGGTGGCACAGCAGCCAGAGTCGGGCTCGGCTTTCGGCCAGGGTTTTATCCACCGCGGCAAAATCCCACTCCCAGCGCTGCTTACCTTCTTGCAAGGGCAAAGTCACCAGATGGCGGCCCGAGTTGGCCGGGGCGGTCAGAAACGGCGGGTACACCGGAGTCGCTGTGAACACGCTGGCGCCGGTGCCGCCCACTGCGCGGCAGGCCACGTTGAAGGCTGCCACTACGCCGGGAATCCAGACGATCCAGGGCGCCTCCACTTTCCAGTCGTAGTGCTGCAACAGGTGATCCTGCAGAGCCTTGGTCAGGGATGGCCAAGGCTTTGCGTAGCCGAACACGCCATGGTCGATGCGCTTGTGGATGGCTTCAAGCACCGCTGGCGGCGCGGCAAAATCCATGTCGGCCACCCAGAGCGGAATCACGTCCTTGCCCGCATAGCGGGACCATTTCATGGAGTCGCTGTCGCGGCGGTCGATGGGTGTATCGAAGTCGAAGGCCATGGACTCGGGCTCAGCTCAGGAACAACTTGTAGGCGGGGTTCTTGGTTTCGTCCCACCACTGGTAGCCCAAGGCATCCAGGAAACCCTTGAAGGCCTTCATTTCGGTCTTGGGCACCTGCATGCCCACCAAAACGCGGCCATAGTCGGCGCCGTGGTTGCGGTAGTGGAACAGGCTGATGTTCCAGCCCTTGCTCATATGCTCAAGGAAGTTCATCAGGGCTCCGGGCCGTTCGGGGAATTCGAAGCGGTAGAGCAGTTCGTCGGTCAAGCCGGTCGCGTGACCGCCCACAAGATGGCGCACATGGTTCTTCGCCATTTCGTCATCGGTCAGGTCCAGGGTCGGCAGGTCGTGGCGCTTGAGACTGTCCACCAGCTTGCGGGACTCGTCCCGGTTGGCGACCTGGATGCCGACGAAGACGTGGGCCTGCTTCGGGTCGTTGTAGCGGTAGTTGAATTCGGTGATGTTGCGCTTGCCGATGATGGAGACGAACTTCTTGTAGGCGCCGGGCTTCTCGGGCAGGGTCACGGCCAGAATGGCTTCCCGCTGTTCGCCCACTTCGGCCCGTTCCGCCACGAAATGCAGGCGGTCGAAATTGGTGTTGGCACCGGAGGCCACGGCCACCAAGGTTTTGTCCTTGAGGCGCTTTTTCTTGGCGTATTCCTTGGCGCCGGCAATGGCCAGAGCACCGGAAGGTTCCAGAATCGAACGAGTGTCTTCGAACACATCCTTGATGGCGGCACAGATGGCGTCGGTGTCCACCAGCACGATGTCGTCCAGCAGTTCGCGGCAGAGGCGGAAGGTTTCCTCACCGACAAACTTCACCGCTGTGCCGTCGGCAAACAGGCCCACGGTATCGAGCTTGATCCGCTTGCCAGCCTTGATGGACTGGGCCATGGCATCGGCATCGAAGGTTTCCACGCCGATTACCTTGGTGCTGGGTCGCACCCGTTTGATATAGGCCGCAACCCCCGCCGCGAGACCGCCGCCACCGATGGAAACGAATACGGCGTCGATGGGATCGGGATGCTGGCGCAGGATTTCCATGCCGATGGTGCCCTGGCCGGCGATCACGTCGGGATCGTCGTAAGGATGGACGAAAGTCAGCCCCTGCTTCTTTTCCAGGATCTTGGAATGGGCGTAAGCGTCGTCGTAGGAATCCCCTGCCAGCACCACCTCGCCGCCCCGGGCCTTGACCGCATTGACCTTGATGGCCGGCGTGGTGGTGGGCATCACGATCACGGCGCGGCAGCCCATCTTCTTGGCCGACAGGGCTACACCCTGAGCGTGGTTGCCGGCAGAAGCGCAGATCACGCCGCGCTTGCGCTGGGCCGGAGTGAGGGAAGCCATCTTGTTATAGGCCCCCCGCAACTTGAAGGAGAACACCGGCTGCATGTCTTCCCGCTTGAGAAAAATCCGGTTGCCGCTGCGGGCCGACAGGCTGGGGGCCAGATCGAGGGGCGTTTCGATGGCGGCGTCGTAAACCCGGGCGTTGAGAATCTTCTCGAGATAATCAATGGGCTTGGAGGCGGACGAAAGGGCAGCGGTCTTGGTGACGGGCTTGGCGGATGTTTTGGCAGCGGGTTTGGCAGAAGATTTCACAACAGGATTACCAGAGGAAAGCGCAGTCATGCGAAGAAAAGGGGTGCAACAAAAGGATCACTAAAGGGTATCAGGGCGCGGACAAAAAGTCCCACACCGGGGTGATCTGGGCGTCGCTCATGAGGGTGGGCGCGTGGCCGATGCCGGGGAATTCAAGAATCTGCGCCCGGGGACCGCGCTGGGCCATGGCTTCCAGAGTGGCATGGGAAAACAGGTCGGACTCGCTGCCGCGCAAGGCCAGCACCGGACATTTGATCTGTTCGTAGATGGGCCACAGATTCACGTCCATCAGCATGGGAGCGCCGCGGAAAACATCGCCAATGCCCGGATCGTAATGGAAGGAAAAACCGTCGCCGTCGGGGCCGGGCTTCATGGACCAGCGGGTCAGGTGCTGCCATTGTTCGTCGGTGAGCAGGCCGAAGGTGGTGTGCACCTTGCGGATATGGGCTTCCGCTTCCGCCAGGGAAGCAAAGTGGTGATGGCGGCCGACGTAGGTAGCGATGCGCTGCAAGGCGCTGGCGGCCAGCAGCGGCCCCACATCGTTAAGCACCAGTTTGCGAATCGGGCTGCCCTGCTGGGCGGCCAGGGTCATGCCGATCAGGCCGCCCATGGAGGTGCCGATCCAGTCCACCGTTTCCACGTTCAGGCGGGCGATCAGGGCCACCATGTCCGACACGTACTGGGGAACAGCGTAGAGGGCCTTGTCCCGCAGCCAGTCGCTGCGGCCCCGGCCCACCACATCGGGACAGACCACCCGGTAATCCTTGGACAGGGCCCGGGCGATGAAATCGAAATCCCGGGCGTTGCGGGTCAGGCCATGGACGCAGATCAGGACTTTCGGGTTGTCCGCTTCGCCCCATTCCACGTAGCGCATGTGGTGCAAGCCCGCCGGGCTGGCGCAAAGGACGCTGCCTTCCCGGGCCGGAACGAGGCCGGCGATGGGCGGCATAGGCGGGTAATCGGTGGGAGGCGGGGAAGAAGGCGGGCCCGCCAGTTTGCTGGCGGCGCGCAGGCCGCGGCGGCGGACCAGGGAGAAAAGGCGTTTCAGCAAGGAGATTTGACTCATGGAAAGTGTCCGTTTAAGGCCTTGAGGACATCGGGCGTGTCGCTATTATCCCCCCATGGATTTTCTTGCATCGTGGATTAGCCCGGAAGCGGGTCTCGTTGGTCTTTTTCTGGCCGCTTTTCTTTCTGCCACCGTCCTCCCCGGTGGTTCCGAAGCCCTGCTTTTTGCCCTGGTCAAACTGCACCCGGGCCAGCTCTGGCCGGCATTTTTACTGGCCAGCCTGGGCAATACCCTGGGCGGTTTGAGCACCTACGGCCTGGCCCGGCTGCTGCCGGACAGCGTGCTGCACAAACTGTCGCCCCGCAGCCTCCACTGGCTACAACAACGCGGCAGCCTTGCCCTGATCCTGTCCTGGCTACCCTTGATCGGCGACGCCCTTTGTCTGGCCGCCGGCTGGTTGCGCCTGCCGGCCCTGCCCTGTCTGGGCTGGATGGCCCTGGGCAAAACGGCCCGTTACGGCATCGTGTTGTTTGGCGCCGGGATGTTCTAAGTCACCAACCTGAATGATGTGAAATTAATTCAACACTTTGGCGGGCTACAGGGGCAATGCCATCGCTCCCCAATTCAAGTACCGCTCAACCATGCGCTTTATGGCTGATTAAGACCCTATTTTTATTGTGAAAATAATTCACATCAAACCGCCCTGCACCCTGGGATCTTCCCCTGCTCGCTCTTTCAGGCCAGTTTCCGACTGACGATGGCCGCAGCGGAAACCCGCCACCAATAAACCGTGACCGCCACCCCGGCCAGCAGCAGCGCCAAGGTGCCGGCAATCCAGAAACCGGCGGCGCCCCGGGGCGGCCCCAGCCAGTCCGTCAGCCCCAACACCACACCTCCGGCCAGGCCCACGCCCCACAGGGCGATGGCGTAGATCACCATGGGCGCCGTGGCTTTCTTGTAGCCCCGCAACAGGTTCACCGCCACCGTTTGCAGGCCGTCGGTCAGGTGGTAGAGGGCGATCAGCAAAATCAGACTGGCGGCCAAGGATTGCACCGCCGGATCGGAGGTATAGAAATCAGCCAGTCGCGAGTTGTTCAGGGCCAGCAGCGCTGCCAGCACCACCGTACAGCCTATGCCCAAGACAAAACCCCGCAAGCCAGCTTGCCGCGCCAACAGAGGTTGCTTCGCGCCAAGGGCCTGACCGGTCAACACCCCGCCGGCATGGCCGATGGCGGTGGGCAGCATGAAGCACAGCACCGACAGATTGGCCGCAATCTGATGGGCGCCGGACGCGGTGGGGCCGAGGCGGGCGATAAACAGGGCCATGAAGGTGAAGGCAGTCACGTCCACCAGAAAGGTGGCGCCGATGGGCAGGCCCAGTTTGAGCAGGCTCTTGATCGCCTGCCACTGGGGCGGGCTCCAGCGGCTGAAGATGCCGTAGGGCCGGTAATCGGCCCAGGTGGCCCACCAATAGAGGGCAATGGCCGCCGTGATCCAGCCGGCCAAGGCACTGGCCACGCCGCAACCGGCGGCGCCCATCGCGGGGAAGCCGAAGTGTCCGTACATGAAGACCCAGTTGAGGGGCGCTTTGAGCGCCAGGGTCAGCAGGCTCAACAACATCGCCGGCCGGGGCAGGCCCAAGCCGGAAGTGGCGCTGTGGAACAGGCGCAGCATCATGCCCGCCGGCGCGTACCAGGCCAGGGCCGCCAGATAATCCCGCACCCGGGATTCCATATCCGGCGTCAATTGGGAAATGGCGAGCAGGGGTTCGGGGTAGAGGAACAGCACTTCCACCAGAACCAGCAAACCGAGAGCCAGCCAGGCTGACTGGCGCACTTCCTCCCCCACTTCGGCATGGCGCCCGGCGCCGAACAGATGAGCCACTGCGGGCGTCACCGCCAGCAACACACCGGTGGAGGTGATGAACACCGAAGCAAAAATGGCCGAGCCGATGCCGATGGCGGCCAAATCCTGGGGCGAAAGTTGCCCCGCCATGACCGTGTCGATCATGCCGTTGGCGATGATGGCAATCTGGGCGATAAAAACTGGCCAGGCCAGGCGGATGAGTTCCCTCATGGCCGGAGATACCGCTGAGAGATTAGTGCTGGATCAGCTCGATCTTGTAGCCGTCGGGATCTTCGACGAAGGCGATGATGGTGGAACCGTGCTTCATGGGGCCGGCTTCCCGCACCACCTTGCCGCCGCGCTGGCGAATGGCGTCACAGGCAGCGGCAGCATCGGGCACGGCCAGGGCGATATGGCCGAAGGCGGTGCCCTGCTCGTACTTGTCCACGCCGTAGTTGTAGGTCAGTTCGATCACGGCGTTGCTGGCTTCGTCGCCATAGCCGACGAAGGCCAGGGTGAACTTGCCTTCGGGGTAGTCGTGCTGGCGCAGCAACTTCATGCCCAGGATTTCGGTATAGAAGGCAATGGATTTTTCCAGGTTGCCGACGCGAATCATGGTGTGGAGGATTCTCATGGTCGTTCTCTCAAAGAAGGGGAAGGGTGATGCCCTCTTGTTTCAGGATCTGGCGTCGTTCCTGCCAGTCCGGGCAGAGCTTGGCTACTTCCGACCAAAAGCGGGGGCTATGGTTCATTTGGCGCAGGTGGGCCAGTTCGTGGCAAACCACGTAGTCGATCAGGTCCAGGGACAAATGGATCAGGCGCCAGTTGAGGCGGATGCCGGACTCGGAACTGCAACTGCCCCAGCGGGTGCGGGCGGAGCTCAGGGATAGCGCCGGCACATCGTAACCACCGAGCTGAGCGAAATGATTGAGGCGCTTGTCGAACACTTCCAGCGCCCGGGTCTGAAAGGCGCGCCGGGTCAGGGCGTCGATGTCAGCGTTGGGCCGGGGCAGCAGTTCCAGCAAGGTATCGAACCAGCGGAAACGGTTGTTGCCCTGGCTGATGCGCAGGGTGACCGTGCTGCCCAGCAGGGGCAGACGCTGGCCGTCGTTGAGGATGATCTGGCGCCGCACTTCCCGGCTTCCGTATTCATCCAGCTTGGTCAGCACCCATTCGCCATGGCGGCGAATGAAGTCTTCCACCGCCGTCAAGGCAATGCCCCGCGGCAGGCTGACGCGCAGGCCCCGTTCGTCGATGTTCAAGCTGAGCCTGCGCCGGGCCGGGCGCGTGGTGTAACTGACGATGCGGCTGCCGAGCTGGACGTGATGGAGCTTGGCCGGCGCTTCGGCTGGTGGCAATCGGAACAGGGGGAGTTGCTCAGCAGCGGTCATGAAAAATCCGCCTTCTCTCAAAGCCGGTGCGCAACGGGGAATGTCGCGCAAGAATCCAACGCCGTGTTTCTTTTCAAGGTGACCTGTTTCGCTATGGCCTTTGCGTAGGAAGCGCTTTCCCTTCACGCAACAGCCGCGAACAAATCCCCTTCCACCACGGGTAGCGGCAGGGTGGCAATGGCTCGACCGATGACCTGGTCGATGACCTCCATGGGTTGTTCCACCAAGCGCCAGTTGCAGCGCAGGCAATCAGCTTCCATATGCACCCAGTGGCTGCGGGCGGCAAAGGACAGCGCCAGCTTGGGCGGGGTACGGCACTGGCGGGCGGAATGGCGGTGAATGGCCTCCGCCAGCAGATTCTTGGCTTCGTTACGCAGCCAGGCTTCGGCGGCGTCTTGAATCTGGCGCGGTGTCGCCTCGGGGGGCAGGGGCAGGTGCAGCACGGCGCCGTCCAGGGTGGCCTGTTTGTGGGCCGTATCTAGGGTCAGGCTGAGGTTGCTGCCGAGAAAGGCCAGGGGAGCACCTTCGACCCAGGCTTCTTCAGTATCGGCACCGGGGCCAAGATCGAGTCGCAGGGAAAGTTGGGGATTGCGTGGTTTCATGGTGTGACCTCGCGTTAACTTGCAGATGTACCGGCTTGAGTACTGGCGGGATAGCGATGGGGGCTGATGCGGCGCATTTCCCCTTCGATCCATTCTTCGGCCTGGCGCAAAACCTGTTCGGACTTGAGGCCCGCCGGGTCGATCATCGGGCCGATGCTGACGGTGACCAATCCGGGTTTCTTGATAAAGGCATTCTTCGGCCACAACTCGCCGGCATTGTGGGCCACGGGCACCACGGGAAAGCCGGAGTGGTGGGACAACACGGCACCGCCGCGTTTGTATTCGCCATGGACGCCGGGAGCGACCCGGGTGCCTTCGGGATAGATGATGACCCGGTAGCCTTCCTTCAATCGCGCCGTGCCCAAGGAGATCACTTGGCGCAGAGCGTCGCGTTTGGCGGAACGGTCGATGGCGATCATGGGATTCAAAGCCAGGGCCCAGCCGAAGAAGGGAATCCAGTGCAATTCCTTCTTCAAGACGAAAACGGACCCAAGGAAGACCTGTTGCAGACCGATGGTTTCCCAGGCAGACTGGTGCTTGGACATGATGACGAAGGCACCGGCAGGAATGTTCTCCGCCCCCTTCACTTCGTAGCGGATACCCAGTACGTGGCGGATCAGCCAGAGGGCAGTCCATACCCAGCCACGGCAATAAAGGTGGCGTTGACGCAGGGGCAGCCAGAAGAAGAACAGGAAACTGGTGACGAAGATCGGGGTAAAGATCAACTGCAACAGCATGTAGAGCAGGGAGCGAAACAGGGCCATGTCAGTTGCTGCGCTTGAGCAGTGCATCCACCGCAGCGGCCAGATTGGCGTAAATCGGGGTAATGGCCGGGAGCTGGGGATCAAGCTTGGTTTTCTCGCCTTTGCCAGTCAGCACCAGAATCGGTTGGGCGCCGACGGCCACAGCCGCTTGCAGATCCCGCAGGGAATCGCCTACCACCGGCACTTCGGACAACACCGTGTTGTAGCGGGCGGCGATTTCTTCCAACATGCCGGGCTTGGGCTTGCGGCAGTTGCACTTGTCTTCGTTGGTATGGGGGCAGAAGAAGATGGCGTCGATCCGGCCACCCACCTGGGCGACGGTGCGCAGCATCTTTTCGTGGATGGCGTTGAGGGTATCCATCTCGAACAGGCCGCGCCCCACGCCGGACTGGTTGGTGGCCACCACCACGCGATAGCCGGCCTGATTCAGCCGGGCAATGGCTTCCGGGCTGCCGGGAATGGGCTTCCATTCGTCTGCGGACTTGATGTAGTGGTCCGAGTCGAAATTGATAACGCCGTCGCGGTCGAGGATGACAAGTTTCATGGTTTCATTTTGGCCATGGTGGGCGCCCGGCGCCCGGAGAACACCCGGCACAAACCGGGCCTTCTTCGGGCATTCGGCAACTCAGGTAGAGAGCTTGGAAAGGTCAGCCACCCGATTCATGGCCTGATGCAGGGTTGCCAGCAGGCCCAGACGGTTGTTACGCAGCTTCTCGTCTTCGGCATTCACCATCACGTCGGTAAAGAAGGTATCCACCGGTCCGCGCAGCGCCGCCAGTGCTTGCAGGGAGGCGGTGTAGTCGCCGCTGTCGAAGGCCGCATCGGCGGCGTACTTGACCTGTTCCAGCGCAGCGGCCAGGGCCTTTTCGGCGTCCTCTTGCAGCAGGCTGTCGTCGATGCGGGCAGCGACTTCCCCTTCCACCTTTTTCAGGATGTTGCCGACCCGCTTGTTGGCGGCGGCCAGGGCGGCGGCTTCGGGCAAGGCGGCGAAAGCGCGGACAGCGGCGAGGCGCTTGGGAATATCGCCCAAGCGCTGGGGCCGTTGCGACACTACAGCATCCACTTCCTGGGCCGAGTAACCCTGGTCGCGCAGGCCACCGGAGAGGCGGTCGTAGATGAAGTTGCTGAGGGCCGTCAGGGTGACGTTGCTGTCTTTGATCTGGCCGTGCTGCAGCTCGGTCAGGGTCGCCAGGGGCGCGGTCTTTTCGTCCAGCGCCAGATCGCTGAAGGCGCCGGCGGTGGTCAGCAGCAGCTTGTCCAGGGTAAGTTGCTGGTCGCCTTCAATCAGCAGACGCACCACGCCCAGGGCGTGACGGCGCAGGGCGAAGGGGTCCTTGTCACCGGTGGGAATCTGGCCGATGGCGAACAGGCCCACCAGGGTTTCCAGCTTGTCAGCCAAAGCCACCACGGTACCCACCAGGCCACGGGGCAGACTGTCGCCAGCGAAGCGGGGCTTGTAGTGGTCTTCGATGGCGTCACCGATTTCGCTGCCGAGGCCGTCGTGCAGGGCGTAATAGCGGCCCATGATGCCTTGCAGTTCGGGGAACTCGCCGACCATGTCGGTCAGCAGGTCGGCCTTGGCCAGTCGGGCGGCGGCGCTGGCTTTGTCCGCCAGCACACTGTTACCCAGCAGGTTGCCAATTGCTTCGGCAATGCGGCAAACCCGCTGCATGCGCTGGCCCTGGGTGCCCAATTTGTTGTGATAAACCACCTTGTCGAGGCCGGCAACGCGGTCTTCCAGTTTCTTCTTGCGGTCCTGGTCGAAGAAGAACTTGGCATCGGCCAAGCGGGGGCGCACCACCCGCTCATTGCCGCCGATCACATCACTCGGATCGGCGGGACGAATGTTGCTGACGATGAGGAATTTATTGGTCAGCTTGCCGTGGGCGTCGAGCAGAGGGAAATATTTCTGGTTGGCCTTCATGGTCAGAATCAGGCATTCCTGGGGCACTTCCAGGAAGGCTTCCTCAAACTGACCCGTGAGCACATTGGGGCGCTCCACCAGGGCGGTCACTTCGTCCAGCAGGGCTTCATCATGAATCGGCGTACCGCCGGCCTTGGCCGCAGCGGCCGTCAATTGCTTGACGATCTCGGCACGGCGGGCGGCGAAACCGGGAATCACCGCGCCTTCGCTTTCCAGCTTGGCAGCGTAACTATCCGCATCGGGAATGGAGACTGGATCGACGCTGGCCTCGAAACGATGTCCGTGGGTATCGCGGCCGGATTCAAGACCAAGGATGGACAGGGGCACCACATCGGTTCCGTGCAGGGCCACCAGACCGTGGGCGGGACGAACGAAGTTCACCGAGGTCCAGCCGTCCTGCAGTTGATAGGTCATGACCTTGGGAATAGGCAGTGCGGCCAGGGCCGTTTCCAAGGCTTTTTGCAGACCTTCGGTCAGGGTGGCGCCTTTGGCCAGGCTGTCGAAGAACAGCACATCGGCCTTGCCGTCATTCTCGCGACGCAGTTGGGGCACCACGGAAGCATCGGCGCCCAGGGCAGCGAGTTTCTTGGCCAGGGCCGGCGTGGCATTGCCGCTAGCATCAAGCCCGACACTGACGGGCATCAGCTTCTGGGCCACTTGCTTGTCAGCGGCGTGGGTAGCAACAGCAGTGACATGAGCCGCCAGGCGGCGAGGTGAGGCGTAGGCAGTAACCACCGCCCCATCACCAGCCAAGCCTTGGGCCTTGAGGGATTGCAGCAGGGTCTGGGAGAAAACTTCACCCAGTTTTTTCAGGGCCTTGGGGGGCAGTTCTTCAACGAACAATTCGACCAGCAGATTTTTCGTGTTGCTCATGACTCAGGCAGCTTTCTTTGCGGCAAGTTGGGCCAGCACTTCTTCGGCGTGGGCACGAGGCGCCATAGGGAAGCCAAGGCGGGCACGGCTGTCCAGATAGCTCTGGGCTACAGCCCGGGCCAGGTTGCGAATGCGGCCGATGTAGGCGGCCCGCTCGGTGACAGAGATGGCGCCCCGGGCGTCAAGCAGGTTGAAGCTGTGGGCGGCTTTCAGCACTTGCTCATAGGCCGGCAGGGCCAGGGCCACGCCCTCGCTCATCAGGTGCTGGGCCTGCTTTTCATGGGCGGCGAAGGCGGTGAACAGAAAGTCCGCATCGCTGTGCTCGAAGTTATAAGTGGATTGCTCCACTTCGTTCTGGTGATAGACATCGCCGTAGCTGAGGCCCGGCGTCCACACCAGGTCGTAGACGTTTTCGACGCCTTGCAGATACATGGCCAAGCGTTCCAGGCCATAGGTGATTTCACCGGTGATGGGCTTGCAGTCGATGCCGCCCACTTGCTGGAAATAGGTGAACTGGGTCACTTCCATACCGTTCATCCAGACTTCCCAACCCAGACCCCAGGCGCCCAGGGTGGGGTTTTCCCAGTCGTCCTCAACGAAGCGGACATCGTTCTTTTTCAGGTCGAAGCCCAGGGCTTCAAGGGAACCCAAATACAGTTCGAGGATGTTTTCCGGCGCGGGCTTAAGCACCACCTGGTATTGGTAGTAGTGCTGCAAACGGTTGGGGTTGTCGCCGTAGCGGCCATCCTTGGGACGACGGCTGGGCTGTACATATCCGGCCTTCCAGGGTTCCGGGCCGAGGGCGCGGAGGAAAGTGGCGGTGTGGCTGGTGCCGGCGCCCACTTCCATGTCGTAGGGTTGCAGCAAGGCGCAGCCCTGGGCGGCCCAATAGGTTTGCAGGCGCAGGATCAATTCCTGGAAGCTGGGTTTGGTCTGACTCATGGGGGAGAGAACCGGAAAATTGCGTAAAGGGGCAATTTTACAGGGGAAGCGCGCGGGGTGGGGCATCTTCGCCCCGGTCTCCGCCCCCTCCGCCAGGGCCCTGCCCTGACGGAAAGTGATGCTCAGCGCAGAGGCAAAAAGATGTCCGTCACCAGTTCGTGTTCCTGAACCTGCGGAATGAGGTTCAGGTATTCAAAGAACAGGGGAAAGTCCCGCAGTTCCTCTCCACTTTGGGGCAACCATTCCCGGTAAAGCGGATAGATGCTTTTGCCCAGACTGGCCTCGTCACGATTGCCCAGATGCCGCACAACCGCGCAACGTCCGGCGGGGATGCGCTTGTTCACTACGCCCCAGGCGTTGTCCGGCACTGGCGCAGTAACGGAACCACCCAGGTCGAAGCGGAACTGGTCCGCGGGGGTAGCGGCGGGGTCATCGTAGGCGATGCCGAAATGGCGGCTGGTATTCACCGGCGACAGGCCGGTGGTTTTGCGCCAGTCGATGAAGCGTTGGACGGTGTCGTGCACCAGGGCTGGTGCACCTTTGTGTTCCAGTACGGCAATGGGGGTGTCGGGGAAATCGACGATTTTTACTTCCATGGGTTCATACCTCTCAATAACGGGTAACTGAAACCGCTCGACCCAGGGCTGCCAGGCCGGGCCTTTGCGGAATTGAGAAGGTGTCTGGCCGATGGTGGCCTTGAAGGCCCGGGAAAAGGATTCCGGGTTTTCAAAGCCGGCGGCCAAGGCAATGTCGATAACCCGTACCTTGGGCTCGAACACCAGACGATAGGACGCCTGTTTGAGCCGCAGCAACTGGATGTAGCGAACCACGCTGACCCCGACGAACAGGGAGAACTGACGGTGAAAATGGAAGCGGGAAAAGTTCGCCACCTGGCTCAGGGCTTCGACCGACAAGTCCTGGTCCAGATGCTGGTGAATGTGGTCGAACACCCGCTGGAACCGTCGGGCATAGGCGCCGCCGGTTTTTGCGCTGGTCTTCGTCTTTGTTTCCGTTTTGCTACCTGCCGTCATGGCACCTCCTCAATCAGGTGCCACTATGCCTTGGGCGAAATTCCCTTTCCTGACCCGGATTGCTCACTTGCTTCCGGGTCCGTGGCTCAGATAGCGAGATCTTCGGCGTAGGGTGGTGCGGAGGCGTGGAAGGCTACGGGGCCGTCCGGTTCGGAATGGACAAACTGGTGCACAAAGGGATTGTTGGATACGTCGATCTCGGCCGGCGTGCCTTCCGCCACCACCACGCCGTGGTGGATGAAATAGGCGTAATCCACCACCTTGAGGGATTCGCTCATGTCGTAGGTGACGACAATGGATGTCACCTTCAGGGCATCGTTGAGACTGCGAATCAGACCCGCAATCTGGTTGAGGGAAATCGGATCGAGGCCAGCAAAGGGCTCGTCGTACATGGCCAACATGGGGTCCAGAGAAATGGCCCGGGCCAGAGCGACACGACGGGCCATGCCGCCGGAAAGCTCGTTGGGCATCAGCCCCATGGCGCCGCGCAGGCCCACGGCCTGGAGCTTCATCTGCACCAGGTCGCGGATGATTTCTTCCGGCAGATCGGTCAGTTCCCGCATAGGGAAGGCCACGTTCTCGTACACGGAGATATCGGTAAACAGGCCGCCAGCCTGGAACATCATGCCCATCTGACGCCGCATCTGATACATCTCGTCGGCATTCTGCTCATGCACAACCTTGCCGTTGACCCGCACACAGCCGCTATCGGGACGCAACTGGCCGCCGATCTGGCGCAACAGGGTGCTTTTTCCGGCGCCGCTGACGCCGAGAATGGCCACGACCTTACCCCGGGGGATTTTCAGGTTGATGCCTTTGAGAACCTGGTTTTCCCCGTAGGAAAAGTGGAGGTCTTCGATTTCGATGAGGTTTTCGGAGTCGCCCTTCATGGTGCCATGGCCTTTCTGCAAGACCGCCATGATAACGGATCAGCCCGCCTCAAACGCCCACCAGACGACTGGCCACCTGATAGAAGACGAAACTGACCGCCCAGGCCAGGGCCAGAGGCCAGACCACGGCCAGGGTGGCGAAACCGATGCTGCGGGATTCGGCGCGGATGGTGGCGATGGTGGACAGGCAAGGGGTGTAGATCAGGCAGAACAGCATGAAACTGTAGGCTTGCAGCACATTGAGGCTGCCAGCAATGTGCTGCGACAGGGCATCCCCTTCCAGACCGTAGATCACGGCCAGGGCACCGATCACCACCTCCTTGGCGACAAAACCGAAGATCAGGGCGATGGTAAGTTTTTCATCGATGCCAAGGGGGCCAAGGACAGGCTGCATCCAGTGGCCGACCATGCCGGCATAGCTCTCGGCGCTGGCCGGTTCGACCCCTGCCGGTAAATGGGTCAGCACCCAGACCAGCACCACGCCGGCAACAATGATCTTGGTGGCGCGCCCGAGGAAATGGCGTACTTCCAGCCAGCCCCGCATCCACACCTGTCGCAGGGTGGGCAGGCGGTAAGGGGGCAGTTCGATGACAAAGGGTTCGTCGGAACGGAAATGCTTGTCCTTGCGCAGCAGCAGCGCCGTGATGAAGGCCGTGGCGAAGCTCATCAGATAGAGCGACATCAAAACCCAAGGCGCAACAGCCGGGGCAAACAGGGCGCCGAGAATGAAGAGGAATACCTGCAGCCGGGCCGAACACAGGGAAAAGGGAATCACCAGCATGGACAACAGGCGCAGAGCGCGACTGCGCATGACCCGGGTGCCCATGATGGCCGGCACGTTGCAGCCGAAACCCATCAGCAGCATAACGAAACTACGCCCATCGAGGCCCATGCGCACCATGAGGGCGTCCATCAGATAGGCGGCGCGGGACAGGTAACCGGAGTCTTCCACCACGGCCATAAAGAAGAAGAACAATACGATCACCGGGACAAAAGCGGCCACCGTGGACAAGCCACCGTAGAGCCCTTCCACCAGGAAGCCCTTGAGCAATTCCGGGGTTCCCGCCAAAAGCGGCATCAAGGCATGTTCGCTGATCTGGTCGAAGAGCCACTTCATACCGTCCTGGAGCGGCGTACCCAACCAGAACACGCCGGCAAACACGCAGAACATGGCGGCAAAAAACAGGGGCAGGCCGAAGACGTTGTGCATCAGCACCTTGTCCAGCTTGTCGGTAAAACGTTCCGGCAGTTGCACCGGCACATCCACGGCTGCCTTGGTCAAGGCGGCTACCTTGTCTTCCACACTGTCGTCTTCGACCAGGCGCTGCCGGGCACCGCTGGTGGCACCGGCGGCCATGCCCTGACTGGTTTTGAGAGCAAATTGGAGAGCCGCCAGCATTTCCGGCTGGCCCAGGCCGTACTTGGCGCTGATGGCCACCACCGGCAGACCGAGGCCGGCAGACAGGGCCTTGCTGTCGATGCGGATGCCCATGGTCTTGGCTTCATCCATCATGTTCACCAGCACCAACACCGGCAAACCCAGCTCGGCCAATTGCACCGGCAGCACCAGATGCCGATCCAGCTGGAGGGCATTGACCGGCACCACCAACAGATCAAGGGGCTGCTGTTCGAGGAAATGGCGGACGACCTTTTCGTCGTCGGAATAGCCGTGAAGATCGTAGATGCCGGGCAGATCGATGACTTCGACCATATCGCCCCCCACCAAGATCTTGGCGGACAGCAGGTCCACCGTAACGCCCGGCCAGTTACCGACCCGGGCCGAAGCGCCGGTGAGGCGATTGAACAGGGTGGACTTGCCCGTATTGGGCATGCCCAGCAGGGCGATGCGCTTGGTCATGGGAAAACGGGGACTACTCAGGCAGCGCGCAGTTCGATGCAGGCGGCGTCGCTACGGCGAATGATGATGTCGGTGTTGCCGACCCGGACATGGAGGGGGCCACGGAAGGCGGCCTGCCGCAGCACTTGAATCTTCTTGCCCACACGAAGACCAAGGGCATTCAGGCGGTGATGCAGGGCTTCTGCCGCATGAATGGCCGTAATAGCAGCGTTTTGTCCGGGTTCCAGGGCAGTCAGGCGGGTAGTCATGATCAGGCCTTTTTGAGAATTGATCTCATTATCTTGGGGATGACAGCCCTTGGCAAGGGCTTTTGCGAACCGTTCTCAACGGGCGCTGGCCCGAAGCAGGCGCAGGCAGTCCGGCGTGGAACAGAGTTCGGCAGCCCGGGCATCGTCGAAATTCTCGATCAGGGGGTCGGCGCCGTTATCCAGCAGAATCTTGAGCATGTCCGCTTTGCCACTGGAGGCGCAGTACATCAGCGTGGTGGAGCCCAGGGCGTTGCGGTTGTTCTTTTCAATGCCGGCATCCAGCAGGCGCTGGACCACGACGCCATTGCCGGAAACACAGGCCAGCCAGAGGGCATTGTTGCCATCGTCGTTGATATAGCCGATATCCGCACCCAAGGTCAGCAATTCCGCAACCATCGGCGCATTACCCAACAAGGCAGCCCGCATCAGGGGCGTCAGGCTGTTTTTGCGGGGTGCGTTGAGGTCGGCGGGATCAAAGTCCCATTCCTTGAGGAAGTCCAGCAAAGCCGGGCTCAGGTTGCCGGGAGCCAAGGGGGCCGTTTCCGCATCGTGCAGGGCAGCCACGAGGTGGGCATAGCCACCGTCCACGCTGTAGACATTTTTGAAACGAAAATCGCTAAAGATGCCGGCGTAGGTACGGCTGGCGTTGCCGTGATAGCAGTAGATGACGACGGGAGCGTCCTTGTTGAGTTTCATTAGCAGACGATCCTGATTGGCGCCGGAAAGATTCATGGCGCCCTCCACGTGGCCTTGGGTGTAACTCTGGGCATCTCGGCTGTCGAGCAGGATGAGGCCGGCAAGTTTTCCGGCCCGGCTGTCGAGAACCATGGCGGCCGCTTCGGCGGCGGGAATGCAGTGGTAGGGAACGGTCTCGTCGGCAGGGGCCTGCGCTTGGTTTTGGGTGGCGGTCATGGCGCTCTCTTCTTGGCGGTGGGCGTAAGGGGGAAGGGTTTCAATACGGGGGTCAATAATGGGCAGGCCCACGGCGAAGTGGTACAGGCTTTGGAAGGTGGTGTCCTGCAGGCCCAGCAACTGATGCACGGCATCGTCGAAATAACAGCCGATGCCGCAGCCCCGCACACCCAGGGCTTCGGCCTTGAGATAGAGGGCCTGGCCGATGACGCCGGCCTCCCGGTAAAGATTGCGGTAACGGGCCGGGCTGATGGCGAGGGCTTCGTCAAAACCGGTGATCATGCCCAGGGAAAAACTGCCCGTGGCCGCCAGGTCCTGATGGCACTGCAACTGGCGAGCCGTGGCCTGGAGCTTTTTCGGGTCGGCACCCACCAGCTTGAGCAAAGGGCCAAGGCCGGGAATGTCGAGCACGGTTTCCGGAGCTTTGCTCAGGGCGACATAAAGCCCATGGCCGGCTTCGCTGCGGGGCAGCAGATAAACGCCGGGGTCCAGGCCCTCCACCCGATGCACGAACAGGAGCAGATGGGTATTGCTTAGGCCGGCAGGGCTGGTGGCGCTCAGCAGCGCGACGAAATCCCGCAGGGGCAGAACGTGGCGCACGTCGTAGCGCTGGGCACTGCGCCGTTGCAGGATGTCTGCGGGCTTCGGCAGCCAGGGCAGAAGGTCGGGGGTTGGGTTTTGACTGTCCCGGGTGGCGGCAAAAACTTGGTCGATGACCGGCCACTGATAGAGAGGATGCCGGTCGATGCTGCTGGCGGCACCGGACCAGTGCGCATCCTTCAAAGCCTGCCGCCAAGCAGCGCTATCGAAAGGGATGGTTTCGCCAGCCTGGTTCAGGGACAGCAGCAGCTCGGCTTCCTCCCGCTCGGTATCCGGGCGTCCTTTGCGACCGCCGATAAAGTCCTCGCTACGGTCGGTTCCGGCGAGCTGCGCCAGCGTGGCCGAAGCCAGTGGCGTTTCCTTGGCGGACCAGCCCAACAGGGCGGCGGCGTAGGCAAGCGCCGCCTGGGCATGGCCCACATCGAGCTGGCAGTAACGGAAAGCCCGTTCGCCGTATTTCCAGGCTTCGCGCCAGGGTATGGAAGTCAGGATCACGGCAACGTGAGGCGCAAGCTCTGGCAACTCGCAAGCGGCGCGGCATTCGAGACTGTGGTCATCGGGACAGTAGTGCCAGAGCCCATCGGCCAAACCCGCCACACCGCGAATCAGGGCGTAGGCCTCCACCGGATGCAGGTTGCCGCTGGAAGGATTGGCCCGTACCGCCCAGCGGTCAGGGCCCATGGACTTCCAGGCGGTAAGACCGAGGGAAAACTGAAACAGGGCACCGAGGCTGTCCAGGCTCAAGGCCTGGCTGCGGCCATCGGGCAAGGCATCGCTCTCGGTCAGCAGGGGTAGCCGCACTTTATCGGCCCCGGCGAAGGTGCGAAAAGGTGCCGGCTGGCTGTCCCAATCCAAGGCCTCCGGGCCCGCGGCATAGCCATCAAGCCGGTGCTTGGTGCGACGGTGGTAGTCGAGGACGATATCCAAGGATGAAGATGCCATGGATATCAACCAGCAATATGAGTGCCCGCCGGGAGGCACCCCGAAGGTGCCCTATTGGTGCGGGTCAAACGCAGATGGAAATGATGGGGGTCAGGCGCTTGTCGACTTCATGACAGCACGACGGCGGACAAGCACCAGAGCCGGCGCCAGTCCGAGCAGGACCAGCAGCACTGCGGTCCCGTTGCCCCAGCGAATATAGGGCGTTGCTCCCGTCCTGCCCTGGACCATGACCGTCAAGGCGCCCTGGGTAAAGGGTTCCAGCTTGTCAGTGACGATACCACTCGGCGTAATGGCGGCAGTCATGCCGGTATTGGTCGCCCGCACCATGGGCCGCCCGGTTTCCAGGGCCCGCAAACGGGCGATCTGCAAATGCTGGGGTTGGGCCAGGGAGTGGCCGAACCAAGCGGTGTTGGACAAATTGACCAACACCGTGGCCGAACTGTCACCGATCAGGGCCGTGCGGATTTCTTCACCGAACAAGTCTTCGTAGCAAATGTTGGGCATCAGCCTTTGCCCATTCCAGTCCATGGGCTTTTGCGCTTCGTGGCCCGGGGTGAAGCCAGCCAAGGGAATATTGACCAGTCGCAGGAAACCGGCAAAACCGGGAGGGATGTATTCACCGAAGGGCACCAGATGCTGTTTGCTGTAACTGCTGGCACTGAACTCGCCACCGCCCAAGGGTGAAAGCAGTACCGCGCTGTTGGTGTAGTCATCACCTCTTTCCAGGGCCACGGCGGAACCGATCAGGGCCGGACCATGGCTTGTGATCTGACGGAGGACGTCCCGGGGGATACGGTCGAAAAACAGCGGAATCGCCGTTTCCGGCAGCACTACCAGATCAGCGGGATTGTCCCGGGCCAGGCGGCTGTAACTGTCGATGGAAAGGTAAAGGTTCTCCGGTTCCCATTTCAGGCTTTGCGGAATGTTCCCCTGCAACAGACTGATGCTGAAGGGCTTGCCGGCCGCCTCGGTCCAGCTCACGGTGCGCAGCCCCGCACCGAGCAGCACAAGGGCTGCCAACGCCAGCAGGGGCAAGCTGCGCTGCCGCCAGGTTTGCGTACCGGCCAACCCTGCCAGCAAAGCCGCCAGGAAGGCCGCAACCCAGCCGACACCATAGCTGCCCAGCAGTGGGGCATAACCAGCCAGGGGGCTGGGCGGTGTCTGGGAGTAACCCAGGGCCAGCCAGGGGAAGCCGGTAAAGAGATAGCCCCGCAACAGTTCGCCCAGGGTCCACAAACTTGCCAACAACAGGGCATCCCACCAAGGTCTGCGGCAACGCAGCCGGGCAAAACCCCAAGCTGCCACCACAGGGAACAGGGCTAGGCCACCGCAAAACAACAGGGTTGCACCGGCTGCCAGGGGCAAGGCCATGTCGCCCACATCGTGCAAGCTGACGTAAATCCAGGAAACACCCGCGAGGAAAAAGCCCAGGCCCCAGGCGTAACCGAGGGCAACGGTTTGTCGCGTCGTTGTTGCCGATTGCCAGAGCAGGAACAGGGCGGTCAAGCTCAAGGGCGCCAAGGGAAACCATTCCAGAGGCGCAAACCCCGCCACAGCAACCGCCCCCGAGAGGGCAGCGGCCAGACAAGCGAACAGGGATTTGTGGCGTGGGGTCAAAGGCATCGGACTACTGGTAACGCAAGGCTTCAATAGGATCGAGGCGGGCCGCTTTACGGGCCGGATAGAAACCGAAGAAGATACCCACGGTGGCCGCCACGCCGAAGGCCAGCAACACCGAAGAACCTGAAATGACCACGGTAGTATTGGCGATGGCATTGGCCAACAAAGCGCCACCGACACCGAAGACCAGACCGATCAGGCAGCCGGCAACGGAAATGAGGATGGCCTCCAGCAGGAACTGCATCAGGATGTCGTTTTCCCGGGCGCCGATGGCCATGCGGATGCCGATTTCCCGGGTCCGTTCCGTCACCGATACCAGCATGATGTTCATGATGCCGATGCCCCCCACCAGCAGGGACACCGAGGCAATCGCCCCCAGCAGCAAAGACATGATGCGGGTGGTTTCGGCAGCGGAGTCGGCCACAGCGGTGAGGTTGCGGATGGCGAAATCGTCATCCTGATTGTCCCGCAGGCGGTGCCGCTGACGCAGCAGGGAGTTCATGGACTTTTCCGCCGAGGCCATCAGTTCAGCACTGCTGGCCTGAACCTGGATCAGCCGCACGGAGCCGGGGAAAGAGGTGCCAAACAGTTTGCGTTGGGCTGTGGTGAGGGGAACCAGGATGGTGTCGTCCTGATCACGACCATCCAGACTCTGACCCTTTTTGCCGAGGACGCCCATCACCTGGAAAGGACTGTTGCGGATGCGGATGGTCTTGCCCACCGGATCTTCGTCGCCAAACAGGTTCTGCGCCACGGTCTTGCCCAGCAGGGCAACCCGGGTGACGGAACGCAAATCCGTATCGGTGAAAGGCAGGCCGGATTCAATGGGCCAGGAACGCACGTCCAGATAGGCAGGCGTGACCCCGAAGACCGAGGTATTCCAGTTGTTGTTGCCGTAAACGATCTGGGCTGAACCCGGATGGATCGGGGCCACAGCGGAAATACCGGGTAACTCGGCGATGGCATTGCCGTCAGCGACGGTCAGGGTTGGCGCATTGCCGGTACCGATACGGACCCCGCTGGAAGTGGTGGAGCCGGACAGCACGATGAACAGATTGGCGCCCATGGAATTGATGGATTCCGAAACCGCCAACTGGGCGCCCTGGCCGATGGCTGTCATCAACACCACAGCGGCAACACCGATCACCATACCGAGCATGGTCAGGAAAGTCCGCAGCCGGTTGGCGCCCATGGCGCTCCAGGCTTGGCCGAGCAAAGTGGAAATCATTCGTGGCCCTCCAAACCTTCGTGGCCGCCATCATGAATGATCTTGCCGTCCCGGAAACGCACCAGGCGTTTGGCGTGGCGTGCGATGTCCGGCTCGTGGGTGACCAACACGATGGTGATGCCCTCTTTGTTGAGTTCTTCAAACAGGGCCATGATTTCTTCCGAGGTTTTGGTGTCCAGATTGCCGGTGGGTTCATCGGCCAGAATCAGGCGCGGATTGTTCACCAAGGCCCTGGCAATCGCCACCCGTTGCTGCTGGCCACCGGAAATCCGGTTGGGCAGGGATTGAGCGTATTTACCCAGCCCCACCTTATCCAGCATGACCCGGGCACGGCGCAGCCGTTCTGCTTTTTCCACATGACCGTAGACCAGGGGCAGAGCGACATTTTCTTCCAGGCTGTTGCGGGGCAAGAGATTGAAGCCCTGGAAAACAAAACCGATCAAACCGCCACGAACCCCGGCCAAGTCGTCCTTGCTCATGGCACTGACGGCACGACCATCAAGAACATATTCGCCGCTACTGGGCCGGTCGAGACAGCCGAGGATGTTCATGAAGGTGGACTTGCCGGAACCGGAGGGACCCATGATGGCGACGAACTCCCCCGGCTCGATGGACAGGTTCACGTCCTTGAGCACGGGGAAAGGGCCGGCCGGGGTCTCATAGGCCTTGTACAGGCCCGTGACCTTGATAACGCTATCCGACATCAGAAAGGCCTGAACTGGGGACCGGGAGGGCCGTTACCCGTGCTGCCGGTCTTGCTCTTGCCAGAGTTCTCAGCCACCACCACCTGATCGCCAGGCTTCAATTCCCCTTCCACCACTTCCGTATTGCGGCCATCGGTGATGCCGATCTTCACATTGACGGAACGGAGCTGCCCGCCATTCAGCACCCATACGGTGCCCATCGTGGGATCACGCCGGCTCTTTTTCTCGCCAGCCTTGGCATCGCCGCCCGCAGCGGCAGTCTTGACGGGTTGATCCAGGGGCTTGAAGCGCAGGGCGGCATTGGGCACCAGCAAGGCTTCCGACTTCTTCGCCACATTGATGTTCACGTAGGCCGTCATGCCGGGTAACAACGTTTGGTCCGGGTTATCCACCGAAATCACCACGTCGTAGGTCACTACATTCGAGGTCGTCGTCGGGTTGAGACGGATGGTTTTCACCACGGCGGTGAAGGTCCTGTTGGGGAAGGCATCCACGTTGAACCGTACTGGCTGGCCCGGCTTGATCTGACCGATGTCCGCTTCAGCAAAGCTGGAGTCGATCTGCATCTTGGTCAAATCCTGAGCGATCTTGAACAGGGTCGGGGTCTGAAAACTGGCGGCCACGGTCTGACCGTTGTCCACCTGCCGGTCCACCACAATGCCGGACACGGGAGAGCGGATGACGGCGTAACTCACATTGGCGCGACTCTTGGACACGGCGGCCTGTTGCTGCTCCACGGCCGCCTGGGCCGACTTGCGTACTTGCACCGCCTGATCTAGATCTTGCCGGGCCACGTAGTCCTGGGCGAACAATGACTGCATGCGTTTTTCGCTGACAACTGCCAGATCAAGACTGGCCTGGGCGCTCTTCAGATTGGCCACATCCTGCCGGGCCTGACTCGACAACAGGGTGTCATCCAGCTCGGCCAGAATCTGGTCCTTTTCCACCTTGCTGTTGAAATCCACCAGCAGACGCTTCACCGTGCCCGACACCTGGGTACCGACGCTGACCAGGGTCACCGGGTTGAGGGTGCCGTTGGCGGAAACGCTCTGGGCCACATCCCCCTGCTCCACGGCCTGGGCCTTGTAGCGTTGGTCAGCACCGGGCTGGCTCATGCTGCTATAGAGGGCATAACCGCCGCCGCCAAGAATCAACAGGGCGATCACGACGATCCAAAGACGTTTCGACTTCATGGCTTGCTGCCTTCCGTTGCCGTTGTGGCATTGATGACGTTGCTATCGAGAACACCCATGGACTGGGCCAGGGTGGTGCGGGCAATGTTCCAGTTGTAGAGCGCCTGTACCCGCTGTTGCTTGGCGGTGGCATAGGCGCTTTGGGCGTTGAGCATTTCCAGCAGGGAACCCACGCCGGCGCTATAACGCCCGCGAGCCACCTTGTCCGACTGCTCGGCACTGGCAATCAGATCGGCCGTCGTGCGCACGGTCTGGGTTGCAGTGAGCAGGGACTGCCAGGCATTCCAGACATCCTGGGCCACCTGCAAGCGCAGTCTTTCCGTCTGGGCCGCTTTGGCCTCGCGCTGAGCTTCGGCAGACTGCACTTTGTAGGTGGTGGAAAAACCGGTGAACAGCGGAACGGTCAAGGTCACCCCGAGGGTGCCGGTGCGATTATCAATCGAGCCGGTTTTCAGATCGGTGCCCGTCACGCCCAAAGACAGGCTGGGCAGATGGGCTGCCCGGGCCGCGTCGACACTGGCTTCCGCCGCCTTCAACTGGGCTTGGGCGGCCAGCAGATCGGGGCGCCGCTGACGGGCTTCTTCGATCAGGGCGTTAACGTCCTTTTCAAAACTTGCCGGTGGCTGAGTCTGTTCGTTCGAGGCCAGCGCCACCGTGCGGTGGGCATCACGACCCAGCACTGTCGCCATAGTGCCCTGGGCAGTTTTCAACGTACCTTCTGCGGTGATGCGGGTCAGTTGGGCCTGGGAGAAAGCGGTCTGGGCCTGCAGCTTGTCGGCCGGGGCGGCACTACCAACCTTGTATTTGGCATCCGCTGCGCGGAAACTCAGTTCGGCGGCTTTTTCTGCTTCAAGGGCCGCCGCGAGGGAAGCTTCGGCACTTTGCACTTGGTAGAAAGCCTGCACCGCACTGAGGAAGACCGACTGCACTGTCGCATCGCGGGTGGCATTGGCGGCCTCCAGCAACTGCTTGGCGTTTTCAATGTTGGCAGAGCGGGCACCGAAATCGAACAGCAGCCAGGAGGCAGAAAGTCCCAGACTGCGCTGGTCATTCACCACCCCATTGCTGCGAGCCCGGGCAGTGCCCGCCGTCGCCGTCACCGTAGGCAGCCAGGCGGCTTCGGCCACCCCCAGCAGTGCGGCCTGGGCCCGGGCATTAGCCCAAGCCTCGCGGGTTTGCGGATTGGCACAAAGGGCGTTGTCCACCGCCTGGCTCAGGGTCAGGGGCGCGGAATCCGTCTCGGCGGCGCAAGGCACATAGGATTTGATCGTGGCCCGGGTGGAAAATGGGTCCATGCCAAAACCGTCGGCTGCTGCCGCGGGAAAAGCAATGCCTAACCCCAGGGCGAGGGTCGTCAATAAGTAAGCGTGTCGCATAGGGGTGAAGTGTATCCAGTGCGTCGCACCAATTGCGTTGCACAAGGTGCAGAATTTGTTACCAAAAGTAAGACAGTCTCCCCTTAATTAGCAAATAGTTATTACTCTTTCGGATAAGGGGAAGAAACAGGAAAAGAAAATGAACCACGCACACAACAGCACGGCATCGAAGAATTGTGAACTCTGCACCCAGCCCGGGGGCGAGTTGCTCTGGCAAGACGAACGTTGCCGGGTGATCCGGGTCGGCGGCGATGACGGAACGGCCTTCCCGGGGTTTTGCCGGGTCGTGTGGCGGGACCATATCAAGGAAATGAGCGACCTGTCCGCAGCCGATCAACGGCACCTTTTGCAGGTATTGCTGGCGACGGAAGTGGCGGTGCGAACGGCGGTGCAGCCGGACAAGATCAACCTCGCCTCCTTCGGCAACATGGTGCCCCATCTGCACTGGCACGTGATTCCCCGCTGGCAGGACGACAGCCACTTCCCCGGTGCCATCTGGGCTGCCGCCCAGCGGCCGATACCGGTTCGCCCCGCCGTCGCCAGCGCCGCTCTGCAAGCCGCCTTGCAACAGGCCCTCAGCGAAATGGAAAACGGGGCCTGATATGGAATCCCTCAACTACCCGCTGCCGGCCCTGGATGGCACAGAAGCCCCCGCCTTCCTCACGGCCTCTGCCGCGAAGGAATGGCAAGGCACCTTACCCCTGACCAACCCGGCGGAAGTACAGAACGCCCTGTTGCAGGAAATCGAAAAGCTCAACCGTTTTCCGCTACCGGCAGCAGAGCGATTTGCCATTCTCGACAGCCTGCGCAAAGCCATCAATTTTGCCCAGGATGAAGCCGTCAAACGCTATGGCAACAAAGCGCTGCCCCTGAACTTCCTCGAACAAAAAGCCCTCAACACAACGCTGCAACTGCGCCGGGCCTGCCTCACAGGTACCCTGTATTGCCTGCAAGCGGCCCTGAGCGATACCAATCCCGAGTTCATCGCCCGGGTCTTGCAGCGCGCCATGGTTCATCTGGTCAGCCTACAACTGGAAAGCCTGCGGGGCGGCCAAGCCTTGCCCGCGACCCATTGGCAACATCTGCACAGCCTGTTGGCCCTGGCCGAAGCCCGTGTCCTCTGCACTGTCACCGTCGCCGATACACTGCGTTACGGCGAAGGCGGCACCACCATCCTTGCGGCCTACAGCGAAGCCCTGCTGCTGCATGCGGCCAGCCCCTTTGAAATGTCGCCCCGCAGCCTGAACTGGATGGCGCGCTGGGCAAAGCGCTGGGGTGCCAAGCTGGTGCTGTCGTCCACGCCACCGGAAAAACTGGATGCCCTGCCCCTGGCGGTGGATCTGCATTCATCCCTGCCGCCTCGACACCAACCTTTCTCCGGTCCCGGTGCCCGCTTTCTGCTCACCCATGGCCTGCGCGAAAGCATCAAGTCCCGCATCGCCCTCCTCGGCCAAGGCCGCTTGCCGGCGGAGTTGCAACTGGGCGACGACTGCACCCAGCCCGCCTGCGAACGGTTGCTCAAACAGCTCTATCCCCGCTGGTGCAAAGATGGCCAAGCCCGGGGCTCAGAACGGCGCCGGGAAAATGCACCGGGCAGGGTGTTGATCGAATCAGACAGCATCTACTACTACCTGTCGGGCGGCCACCATTTGCACGAGTCAACAACGGCAACCGCCCAGTTGTCCATTGCCGATTTGCGCCGGGAACGGGAACACATGGCCATGTTCGGCACTGTGCAGAGGCCCAGCACACCCAAGGTCGTGGAAAAGGCCCCGCCGCCGCCCCTGGAAAGCGACTGGCAACTCAAGGATGAATCCGCCATCGGCGTCCGCATGGCCCGCCCCCTGAAAACAGGCGCAACCTCCCGCCTCAAGTTGGGTCAGTTGGTGGCCCTGGAACCACCGGGCAGCCGGGATTTTTTCCTGGCTTCAATCCGCTGGCTGATGGCCGCACCGGAAGATGGTGATGGCTGGCTTCATGCCGGCGCACAACTCCTGCCCGGCCCCGGCGAAGCCCTCACCTTCCGCGTCAGCAATACACAAGAGGCCTGGCGCCCCTGCTACTTCCTACCAGCCTTGGCCGCCCGCAAGGAACCGGAAAGCCTGGTGATCCCCGCTGGTGTTTTCCACGGAGACCGGCAATTGGAATTACGGGATGGCACAGCCATCAAGCTGACCCGTTTGCTGGAGCGGGGAGACAACTATGAACGGGTGCTTTACGGCTAGCCTGAAAGACTAACGGCGGCTTCCGGCCCAAAGAAGAATAGCTGGATTGCGGTAGCGGACATTCAACGCAGAAGTAACCGGCCTCCGTGACTTTCGCGTGGGTCCGATAGTGCAGGGTTAGGAGCCCCCCCACTGTCGCCTCCGATAGTTCGCGTAGGCGCTCTGTTGCTCACGAGAAAGCGAGAAGGAAAAGCTTACTTGCTTGTTGATTGTGTAAATGGAAATTGGGGCTGTCAAATCAACGATGGGGATGACCGCTCCATCGTCTGGCACGACAAGCGCAATTTCAGCATCTGCTTTTGCCACTAAGCATTGGTGTGACGATGATGTTTGCAGGAATTTCGCCTTAAGTACCTCGGTCAGAAACTCTTGTACAGAAGCCTTCGCATCTACAAATATGACCCTCTCTCCGCTGCACGTGTAGTCATCGGCAGCACAGACATGGTCTCTCCGCAGCTTGATATGCACCATAGTGAGTTGCCTAATGTTTGAGTTCAGGAGTTGACGGAGGGCAAAGCCCGGGGTGAGCACTGCTTTAGTGCCTTCTTTGCGTAGGCGCGATGGTGCAAGCTGGGCCAACTCTCAGGGACAAAGGAATATCTGAATCGCGCCACGAGCAGCGAAGCACGCTCAATGCATTGAAGCTTCCAAATGATCTTCTTGTGAGGGCCTTTCTTCATAGCTGCCTCATGAGCGAATGCTTCAGCCCTTGTTTCGAAGGTGCGGACTGCGAGTAGATGCCATCGCCTTCCTTTCGTCCATCCGGTGTTCTCTTGAGATTTGTGGACCCGCAACCGCTTTCGCAGGTGTGTAGTTGCGCCGAGGTACACCTCGCCGCGATTACTGAGTAATAGGTACGTCCAAGCAGGCATCGTGCGCTCTACCGTTGAAGGTAGGTGGCTGGCTGGAGGCGGGCGAAGCCCGCTGTAAGCCAGTCCCACTTGACTGAATGGTTAGGCATTTTCACCCAAGATAATAAGTTCTTTGAACTTTCCCATCGCCCCGGTTTCTCGCTGTGTTAAATCGAAGTAGTTGGAGATAGCTCGGTCAATCATCTCAGCAGCAGCCACATCTACAAGAAGCGTAATTGTTCCGTCAGTGTTGTAGTACTTGAAAGTGTTCTTGTGTCGATTGGCGATGTTGGCTATTTCTTTCTTTGCTTTTAACGCCTCTGGCGTTTGGAGTTCTTTTTTTCGAAAACCAAGTGCTCGTAGCGCTCCTTTGGAAATGCTATCTAGCCAATGTTCCCTCCCCTCTTTATTTAGAAGTTTTCCCAATATTTCTTCAGCAGCGCCGGCAAGCGTAAGAGCTGAAACATAGTCCCGCTCATCTAAAAAAAGGACTATTGCCCGTTCAATCTGCCGATGCGCGATTTCTAAATTGGAGAGCGTCTCCTCTATCTCATCTACGTGCATGTCTGCCTACCGTTTGACCTGAGGGACCACCTACAAACTCAGCTTGCAGGTGGTCCCTCACGACGGAATTGTTAGCCCGCATTTACGGCCTCCACGAGCAAGCCACTGAAGAACTCCATTTCCTCTGAAAGTGAATTGGCGCGATTTATAAACATGCCAAGTTGGTGTTCGTCAGTTGGATATTCAGAGAGATTGGCATGAAGCTTATGTACGAAGTAATTTCTTTGGTGAAGGACAAACTGGAGATGCTCTCCCGCCGTTCGATCAATCTTGTGATTATCCAGAAGTACCTTAATCAACCCACCAAGTGGTGCCTTCTCCGAAACTTTGACAACACCCTTTGCTTCGATGAACGCCTTTATGCATGACTCAAGCTTGGCAGATGACAGCGTTAATCTCCCGATCGCAATTGCGAACGTGTCGTTTGAGTAAAGCGATTGGTAAAAGGACTGTTCCATGCGGCCTAACGAGGCTGTAGAAAAACTGGTTGAGGAGTCATGTCAGAGTCATTTCTAGGGTCACTTGACCATTCTTTGGATGGAGATCAGTCAGCACAACGCGTTTTGAACGGTCGATTTTCTGTCATGTTCTTCTCGAAATATTAAAAATGAGTTTTTCTACAGCTTCAACGTCCAAGTTCAAGGGCACGCCGCCGATAGGCGGAGCGTCCCCTGCAACACCAGGTTTGACCTCGCTGATGAATGGATTGGCTATTCAATTGAGAGTCGCACCACTGCTTGGTAAAATTCCTGCATCAACTCTGTGTTGAGTTCCCCGGATGCACTTGGAGTAAGACGGATTTTGAATATGTGATTTCGTGCGGGCCATATCCAAGTAAAAGTATTTCCACCAAATGCCGCAGGAATTCTGAACATATCGTATGTAACTTTGGTCACTCCCTTGCTCGTCTTAACCGAAGCAGTAGCGGAAAACGGTAACCTCAGGGAGTACCCCCTGGTTGCTGCAACTTGCGCAATATCGTCTGTAGCAGCCTTCCGGACCGCCGCAATGAGGGGGGAGTCGATATCACTTGGTATTTGTGCCAGCTGAAGATTAAATACATAAATCGAAGCTGAGACACCTTCTGCACTTCTATAGGTATAGGAAAAGCCCACCCCAGGCTTCTTCGATTCAAAGTCAGTTACTCCGACTCGCTCATATCCAGCAATGCTGTCTGGAAACGAAAGCCCAGTACTCACATTAACAATTGGCTCTGCGACTGCTAGAGATGCGCCGAGGAAAATTGCTACGGCAAGGAATATATTTTTTGTCATATTCGTGGGAGAAAGAAAAAGAGGTCTGCCGTTTGACATAACCGGCTGGCGTGGCCTTATCGCGCCAGTGATGGATGGGTTAGCCATCATCAGTATGTTCTTCCCGCCGGAATCGGGGGCTCCCACATCTTTACTACCTGCTCAATTTCGATAAACAAGGTTGGTTCGTTATGGTCGGTTCGAAGCCTTTCAATGTACGGCCTCAGCTCAAGAAACAGTCGCTTAATTTTATGACTGTATTTTCTTTTCGCCGTTTCCTCACATACAGCCCCAACATTTATTGCTGTGCAGTACGACTCAAGCTCGTTGAGGTAGTTTTTAAGAAGAATCTTTAGTCTCGCATTTTCAGGTTTGCAAAGTTCTTCTACATCTGCAGCAGAAAGTGGAGCTGTCCGATCGATTATCTTTATGAAACTTTCATTCAGTTCTTCCTCAATCGTATTAATTTCTTCGTTATTGGGAGTGATGCTGAATGCAGAAATGACCTTATTCCAACGCCTGTTATCTTCGAGCGTCTTGTTAAGCGTTTCAAGCTGTTCGTACGCAACGTATACCCCTACTGCGGCAGCGATAGCTCCTACAGCCGTCAGTGCGTCCAGAAATAATTTGATATGTTCGATCATTCAGAATCCCCGATCATTCGAAATTGATGGCTAACGAGGTTGTAGAAAAACTGGTTGAGGGGTCATGTCAGAACTATTTCCTGGGTCGCTTGACCATTCCCTTGATGGAGACCGGCCAGCACAGCGTGTTTTGAGAGGTCGATTTTCTGTCATGTTCTTCTCGAAATTATAAAAATGCGTTTTTCTACAGCTTCAACGTTTGAATTGAGCGGCCTGCGCAGCTTTTCGCGTAGGTCCGCTCGAATGATGGGTTGGGCAACGCTTACTTGCCACCATGGATAGTGATGTAGAGATTGGTGGCGGCCTGAATGGACGTGATGAAGACCGCCAAGAATCCCACCTGAACGATGAGCAAGGCAACCGCGACTTCAAAGAAGAGCGCCTTACTTCTTTTGAAAAGCAGGACTCCAAGCTCTTTGAGATGTGCAACGCCCTTGATTCCTTCCGAATGCAGGCGTTTCGATTCTTCGTCGATGTCTGCGATGGAACGGCATGAGCCTTCAATGAACATGAACATGTTGGCTACCGCAGCCGCGAAGAACGTGCCCATGACAAAGATGAAGGGCAGCGTATTCCAAGTGTTGCCAGGGTCCCACTTCGTGAGATCGAGTTTTGACCCCATGATGATCGCGATGGAGAACAGCAGAATCTGCGGGGTTAGGTTGCGAAGAAATTCGAGGAAGGGACCTCGCGCGTAACTGAAAATCATCGTTTCTCCTGGAACGTGAGTACGTGGGATGTTGCCGCCCAACAGTGTTTACACGGACCGTTGGGTCCGCATAACAATTGATATTGATGACCTTGGATTTTCTTTCCTTTATCCATGACTTTCAGTCAGTTGGCATTCCGACGGTCAGTATAACAACTCCAATATGCCGGAAAGTTATGGATTGCCTCGGGGATCTGGGTGGCAGGCACGAATGGCCGCTGTGAGGAGAAAACGCGAACAGCCGCTTCTGGCCGTTAGTTGCTATTAGCTTTCAGCCTAAGCCTGCGGACTCCACCGATTACCGGACAAACAAAAGCCACTCTTAGGAGTGGCTTTTGTTTGTAGTAGCCAGGATCAGTAGAAAGTAGTCTCGATCCTTGTTCAGTAGTCCGTATTGTTGGAATTCACAAATCAAACACCAGCGCCATGAGCCTGCTGATCTGCCCAATACGACGACCTGACCATTGGTGCACAAGCAGCATTCTTGAATCCCATCTTCAGGGCTTCCGCTTCAAACATCTTGAAGGTGTCGGGATGCACGTAACGCAGTACCGGCAGGTGGTGGCCTGAGGGGGCCAGGTATTGGCCGATGGTCAGCATGTCCACATCGTGGGCGCGAAGGTCGCGCATGACTTGCAGGATTTCTTCGTCGGTTTCGCCTATGCCCACCATGAGGCCGGACTTGGTGGCGATGTCGGGATGCTTTGCCTTGAACTGCTTGAGCAGTTGCAGGGAGTGTTCGTAATCGGCTCCGGGCCGGGCCTGTTTGTAGAGGCGGGGCACGGTTTCCAGATTGTGGTTCATCACGTCGGGCAGGCCGGTGGCGAAGATGTCGAGGGCG
The DNA here is from genome assembly GCA_036504515.1 of Rhodocyclaceae bacterium. GTDB lineage: Bacteria > Pseudomonadota > Gammaproteobacteria > Burkholderiales > Rhodocyclaceae > AWTP1-18. Next base: position 730,177 of record DASXVA010000001.1, on the reverse strand, counting down.
ATGTCGAGGCGACCACGGAAGTCGGGCACCAGCACTTCGATTTGCGTTGAGGGCGAGTACTCCCGCGTCTTCTGGATGCAGTCCACAAAATGCTGGGCGCCACCGTCCCGCAGGTCGTCCCGGTCGACGCTGGTGATCACCACGTACTTGAGCTTCATGGCAGCAATGGTACGGCCCAGCTTTTCGGCGGCTTCTTCATCCACCGGCAAAGGTTTGCCGTGGCCCACGTCGCAGAAGGGGCAGCGGCGGGTGCAGATGTCGCCGAGGATCATGAAGGTGGCGGTACCTTTGCCGAAGCACTCGCCGATATTGGGGCAAGTGGCTTCTTCGCACACGGTATGTAACTGGTGGTCCCGCAGGATCTGCTTCACCTCGTTGAAACGGGTGGCGTTGGAGCCGGCCTTGACCCGAATCCAGTCGGGCTTTTTCAAGGTCTGTTCCAGGGGCACGATCTTGATGGGGATACGGGCTGTCTTGGCTTCGCCCTTTTGCTTGATACCGCGTTCGCTCATTTGCTTTCTTTCGATTCTTTTAACTGTTCTTCCAGGCAGGCAAGAAGGGTTGCCTCCACGTCTGCCAGATTGCCCTGATTAGCCAGATCGCGCAACTGAATGACTTCCATACCCGCATAGCCACAGGGGTTGATGGCCCGGAAGGGGGATAAATCCATATCCACGTTGAGAGAGAGGCCGTGATAACTGCAGCCGTGTTTGATGCGCAGTCCGAGGGCCGCAATCTTGGCTCCTTTTACATAGACGCCGGGGGCGCCCTCTACTCGCTCGGCGGTGACGCCATAGGCGGCGACGCAATCGATCAGGGCTTGCTCCATGGCGTTGACCAGTTCCCGCACCTTGAAGCCGCGCCGACGTAAATCCAGCAGCAAATAGACGACGATCTGGCCGGGGCCGTGATAGGTCACCTGACCGCCCCGGTCGATCTGCACCACGGGGATGCCCACGTCCATCAACAGGTGTTCGGCTTTGCCGGCCAAACCCTGGGTGAACACGGGAGGGTGCTCGACGACCCACAGTTCATCGGGCGTATCGTCACCGCGATTAGCGGTGAACTCCTGCATCGCCTTGAAGGTGGGCTCGTACTCGACCCGCCCCAGATGGCGAATGTGCAAGGGCTGGCCTAAAGAACGATCTTGACCCACGGATGCCCCGTCAATTCCATGTACAGCGCATCCAGTTGGGGCTTGGAGGTGGCCCGGACGGTGCAGGTGAGGGAAAGATAGTTGCCGGCTTTTGAAGGCCGCATTTCCACGGTGGCGGCGTCGAAATCCGGCGCGTGCTTGAGCACCACTTCCACCACCACCTGGGCAAACCCGTCCCGGGTGGCGCCCATGATTTTCAAGGGAAAGTCGCAGGGGAATTCGAGCAGGGTTTCATCTGCCATTGCATTGCATCCTTGTTTTAACCGGTGTTGCGGGCAAGTCCCGTTCAAGGACGGCCACTGCGCATTACCTCGGTCTTGAATTGTTGATAGCCTTGATCCATGACGCCATAGATGGGGCCGGGTCGGCCATTTCCAATGGGGCGGTTGTCCAGGCTGATGATGGGCAGGATTTCCTTGGTGGAAGAACTCAGCCACAGCTCGTCGGCATTGCGCACTTCGCTGTCGGTGATATCCCGCACCACCAGGGGCAAGGCCAAGCGGGCGGCCAGTTCCAGCACCACGTCGTAGGTGATGCCCGTGAGCATCAGGTGGTTTTTCTGGGGGGCCAGTACCGTGCCGTCCTTCACCACGAAAATGTTGGAGGCGGCCCCTTCGGTGAGAATGCCGTCGCGGAACATGACCGTTTCGGCACAGCCTTCATCGGTGGCCTTCTGTCGCAACAGGCAGTTGGCCAGCAGGGAAATCGCCTTGATGTCGCAACGCAGCCAACGGTTATCTGCCGCGGACACTGCGGTCACACCTTCCGCCTTGAGCTTGGCATCCGGCGGGTTAAGGGGCTCCGCCAAAATGAAAACCGTGGGTTCCGGCAGCGGGTTGGGAAAGGCGTGATTGCGCACCGGGCTAACACCGCGGGTGACCTGGAGCAGAACCGACTGGTCTTCAAAGTCGGCTGCGGCAATGATCTTTTCCACCAGGGCCTGCCATTGGGCAGCCGTGTGGGGATTGGCAATGCGGACCTGGGCCAGGCTGCGATCAAGACGGGTCAGATGCTCTTCCAGACGAAAAGCCTTACGGCCATAGACCGGCACCACTTCGTAAATGCCGTCGCCGAACAGGAAACCCCGGTCCATCACAGAAACGCGGGCTTCCTCCAGGGGACTGAAGGTGCCGTTGAGATAGACCAGGCCCATGGCAGCGTTACTGGAAGAACAACTTGATGGCGTCCCAAGTGCGCCCCACGAGGCCGGCCACGGGAACGTCTTCCAGGGACTGAACAGGAAATTCCCCCAGAGACTTGTCGTCCAGAATCAATTTCAACGTTCCCACCTGAGCGCCGGGGGATACAGGAGCAACAAGAGGCTGGCGGCTCTTGAGCTGGACCTTGAGGCGATCCAGGGGTACGCCCTTGGGCAGGGAAACCACGAAGTCTTCGCTGAAGCCGGCCCCCACCGTATTGCTGCGGCCCTTGTATACCTTGAGCCGGGAAATGGGCTGGCCCTTGTCGTAGAGCTTGTAGGCGTCAAAGGCCATATAGCCGTGGTTGAGCAGCTTGAGGGATTCCTGGGCACGGGCGTTGTCGGAATCGGTACCCAGTACGACGGACACCAGCCGGCGCAGGCCGCGCTTGCTGCTGGCGATCAGGCAATAGCCGGCACTGTCAGTGTGGCCCGTCTTCATGCCGTCCACGGTGGGGTCAAGCCAGAGCAGGCGGTTGCGGTTGGGCTGGGTGATCTTGTTGTAGCTGTAGGACTTGTTCGAGTAGAGGGGATAGAACTCGGGGAAGTCGCGGATGATGGCCCGGGCCAGCAGGGAAAGATCCCGCGCTGTCGAGTAATGCTGGCCATCGGGCAGCCCCGTGGCGTTCATGAAGTGGGTGTCCTTCAGCCCCAGGCGCTGGGCTTCCCGGTTCATCATGGCCACGAAGGCTTCTTCGCTGCCGGCGATGGATTCGGCCAGGGCGATGCAGGCATCGTTGCCTGACTGGATGATCATGCCGTGGATCAGCTCATCCACCGTCACCGGCTTGCGCGGTTCGATGAACATCTTGGAGCCGTCGGTCTTCCAGGCCTTTTCCGAAACGGGAATGACTTGGTCGAGCTTCAACTTGTTTTGCTTGAGGGCGCCAAAGGTCAGGTAGGCCGTCATCAATTTGGTCAGGGAGGCGGGCTCCACCCGCTTGTCCGCATTGACCGCCACCAGTTCCTGACCGGAGAAGTGATCCACCAGAATCCAGGCTGAAGCAGCCAGGGTGGGGGCCGGCAAAGCCTGAGCTTGCGCGGAAAAACTACCCAGCAGGGCAAACGCGGCAAGGGCCGCCGTGAACAAAAACCGGGGGAATGGGATGGATGTACGCATGGGGGGAAGTGTACCCGAGGAGGTCGGAACACAGGCAAACAGGAAACAGGTTTGCCGAAATCCTGGCCGACAAAACCCTGCCGGAAGACAGGGTATCAACCCCGTCACTCCGGCGATGAGACGCTTACCGAATCTGTTTTTCGATATTGGCGAAGAGGGCGTCGTAGATGGCGATCAAGGATTCCCGATCTTCACTGCCCTTGATCCAGCGTTTCGATTCGACCATGGAAATGACTTCCTTCTCCATATCGCCCAGGCTCGTAATGTTGGCGTTTTCGCCATGCAGGATGGCGGTAACGTCAGAGCGGGCCTTCTGGGCCAGGCCCACCAGTCCGATGGACTTGCTCACGCTTTCGGCACCGGTCAGGATGTCCCGGGCCATGGATTCCACCTGGGTCGCCGAGGCGGCGGACTGGGAAAGCTCGGTACCGAAGACATCGGCCGTTTCCCGAGCCGCCGTGACCGATCCGTTCAGTTCGCTGATATTGCCCGTGGCCCCGGCCAGGGAATGCAGAATTTCTGAAATGGCCTTGGTGATTTGCTCCGCGGAGCTTTGGCACTGATCCGCCAGCTTGCGCACCTCGTCCGCCACCACGGCAAAACCGCGACCGGCCTCGCCAGCCCGGGCCGCTTCAATGGCGGCATTGAGGGCCAGCAGATTGGTCTGCTTGGCAATGCCGTCGATCTGGGCCGACATCTTCTGGATGGCCACCGACTTGGCGTTCAAATCCTCAAGGGAGCTGACGCCGGTGTGGGCTGCAGCCTGGGCCTGGCCCAGCGCGCCGGACATGCGGCTGGCGGCATCCGACATGCGGGTGGCGGACTCGGCAAAGCTGGCCGCCAGTTGCTGGGAACTGCTCGAACGATCGCAAACCCCGGTCAATGAAATGTTCGTGTGCTCGATGGCCATCGACAGGCCCCGTTCGGAGCGGAGGAAAACCCGCGACAGCAGGGCTTCCCGGGCGATGGATTCGCGGGAGCTGTTGACCTGGTCGAACATCAACTGCACCTGTTGCAGCACTTCCCGGAAAGTTCCATGCAGGCCGAGGGGTTGCAGACGGCGGAAGCTCCGCTCCTCGGCAGAGGCTTTCATGCCGCCGAGAATTTCGCGAAAGGCGGTTTCGGTCTGATCCAGTACAGAATTCAGACTGATCCGTATGGCGTTGAGCACCGGGTCATCCAGGGTCTGGGGTAAACGATTCACCAGTTCCCCGTTGTTGACCTTCTTCAGCAGCTGATCGAACTGCTCCAGATCATTCCGGCTACCGCTGGACTGACCACCAAACAACACCAGCAGCGCGGCGATTGCCAAGGCAAGCACGCAGGCCCAAGGCTCAAAAAAAGCCAGGGCTGCAGCGATGACCAGCAGCAGGACACTCAGGCCCTTATAGAGAAAAGACGAGTTCTTCATAGCTCTTTCCGGCTTGGTTCAGCGTATCCAACAGGACTTTGGTACCCGCAGCGATGGCATCCTTGGCACCGGCGGTTTTCTCGGCGGCCAGCATGGCTTGATACAAGGGCTCAACAGCAGCGATTGCCTCCCGGCTGGCGCAACGGCGAACAGAGGTGTAACCGACGATCTCGCCGCTGGGGGAAATGTCAGGGGTGATATGGGTGAACACCCAGTAGAAACCACCATCCTTGGACATGTTCTTCACGTAGCCGAAGAACTCCTTGCCGGTGCTGATCGTGTCCCAGACAAACTTGAAGACGGACCGCGGCATGTCCGGGTGACGGATGATGTTGTGCTGGGTGCCGAGCAATTCTTCTTCGGTATAACCGGAGAACTCGATAAAGATCGGATTGCCGTAAAGGATGATGCCTTTGGCATTCGTCTTCGAGACAATAAAGTCGTCTTCGCGCATCTTGCGCTCGACGCTGGTTGGCGTGATATCGCGTTTCATTTGTATAGGTCTAGCGTTACACGGAGTCATCCCGCAGTCGCCGGGAGTAACAGTCAAAATGGGCGGGATTGAAAACCAAAGCGGCCGCCTCTCCTCAGACAACAGCCGCCAAACCCGCTGATTATTTACTTATCAAGTACCCACTTTGTGAATAATGACACAAAACCCGGCATGGGTCTTGAGGCCATTCGGTCAACAGAAAGCCATGCTCAACCAATGGTTATCAGCAAAGCCAACGGGGTCAAAGACATCCGCTACTTTGCGATGAAGCCGGCATGATCCAGATTTCTGGCCTATTGAATGTTTGCCCCAAGCCGATTACCTTCTCGCCACCTTATCCCCGGGATACGCCATGTTGCTCGTCGCCAATATCGTTGTCGGACTGATCGCCCTGCTGCACGTTTACATCCTCGTGCTGGAGATGTTCCTCTGGGACAAACCTGCCGGACTGCGCGCTTTTCGCCAGACGCCGGAATCGGCTGCGGCCAGCAAGGTACTGGCGGCGAATCAGGGCTTGTACAACGGTTTTTTGGCAGCGGGCCTGTTCTGGGGCTTGAGCCTCGGCCCGGAGGGATTCGGGATCAAGGTGTTTTTCCTCGGCTGCGTGCTGGTCGCCGGGATTTACGGCGCCGCCACCGCCGGCAGGAAAATCCTGTTCATCCAGGCCGTCCCTGCCGCCATTGGCTTGGCGCTTGTCGCCCTCGCTTAAGAGCCTACTTCAGCCCTTGGTCCCGCTGAGCAGTTTCAAGGCCTGACGGATACCGTCGGACACGGCCACCTCGGCGGGCAGCAGTTTCATGGCGGAAGCGGCTTCTTTCTCGTTGTAACCCAGGGCCAACAGGGCATTGAGAATGTCGCTGGTGGCGTCGGGAATGGCGCTGGCCACAGCAGCGCTGATGGCGCCGCTCTTGGGCAGCTTGTCGCGCAGTTCCAGCAACAGCCGTTCGGCGGTCTTCTTGCCGATGCCGGGAATCTTCACCAAGCGCCCCACTTCCTGCAACGCGACCGCCTGGGCCAGTTCGCTGACCGACAGGCCGGAAAGCACCGACAGGGCGGTGCGGGCACCAATGCCGGAAACCTTGAGCAACTGGCGGAAGGCTGCCCGTTCGCCTTCGGACAAGAACCCGTAAAGGAAATGGCCGTCCTCCCGCACCGCGAGGTGGGTTTGCAGACTCACTTTGTCGCCGATGTTGGGCAGGTTGTAGAACGTGCTCATGGGCACGTCGATCTCATAGCCGACACCGTGAACGTCTACGGTGATCATGGGCGGGTTTTTCTCCAGCAGGGTGCCGGTCAACTTTCCAATCATTACGATTCCTTAAGCAAAGGCCAGGGCTGCAGCGAGCAGCAAGCCAAAAAGATGAGCGGCGGCGATGGTCGCCTGGATGGCAGGCCGCAGGGCCGCCGGATTTTCAGCATTGTCCCGCAACAGGCGCCAGGCCTTGAACGCGGGAATCATCGCCAGCAGGGCAATCAGACTGGCGAGAGGGAACAGTCCCACCGCCACCGCCGCCAGCAGGTTGAAGGCGGCGCAAACCGCGATGACGGCATAACCGCCCACGGCTGCCCGGCGGCCAAGGCGGGCAACGACGGTGCGCTTACCGGCAGCGGCATCGGCCACGGCATCAGGAAACTGGTTGATGTAGAGCAGGTTGGCCACCATCAGGCCAAAGCTGAGGCCGGCAATGATGGTGTGGAGTTCAAAGGCGCCGCGCTGGACGAAGTCGCTGCCCACCACCACCAGCGCCCAACCCAGGGCGATGGCCAGTTCGCCCAGGCCCCGCGCGGCCAGGCGCAGGGGCGGAGCAGAGTAGGCCCAGCCGACAAACAAGCCGATCAGGCCGATCCAGAACAGGCTCACGCCTACCTGACTGATCAACCACAATCCCGCCGGGATGACGCTGGCCAGCAGGCCGTAGCCGAGCAGCGCAATGGCCCGGGGAGACAGCACGCCGTTCTGAATAAAACGGCTGCCCCCCGTGAAGGGAAACAGGCGCTCGGTGTTGAGGTCGTCGGTATCCCGATCGTGAAAATCGTTGATGACGTTGGCGCCGGCATGAGCGATCAGGGCAAACAGCAAAGTGACAAGCGCCGTCAGGCCCGTGAAGGGCAGATGCGAACGCCAGGCACAAGCCAGCCCCAGCACTACACCGACGAAAGTGATGGTGAGAAAGGCGGGACGGGTGGCAAGAAAGAAGCGCAGCAGCGGGCCGGGCAAACTTTCCCGGGAGGGTTCCCCGGGGGCATGGCTCAGAACTTCGGCACTCATGGCATCTCCTTGGCATCACAGAGTTCGCCCACCCGCCGAACCAGATTGGCGATGACGGCATCCTGATTGAAATTGGCGTACTTGGCGGCAAAGGCCCGGGCGTTATCCGTGAAGGCCGGGGTGCTCAACAAGGCCTTCAGCAGGGCGACAAAATCCGGTGGTGCCTGTTCGGGATTAACCGCGATGCCGGCGCCCATGGCATCGACCCGGCGCGCTAGGAGGAACTGTTCCAGATGGGAGGGCAGCAGCAGCAACGGCTTGCCCGCCAGCAGAAAGGCCGTGGTGGTGGCGAGGCTGGAATAGGTCACCGCCACATCGGCTTCGGCAGCGGCCCGGTGAAGATTGACCGGACTATCCACAAACACCAGATGCGGTGCCTGCCAGGCAAGGCGGGCCTGCTCATGCAGGCCAGGGCAGTACACCACGGCAGGAACACCCAGGTCATGCAGTGCCTTGAGCGCCCCTTCGGCCAAGGGGATTTCCGGGCGCAGATAGACGAAGATTTTCTTGCCGGCTAGGGTTCCTTGGTCCACGGTTCCTTGAACATCCCTCGACGGTACCGGCCAGGGGGGCTCCAGCCCCGTCGGCGCCGCGGGCAAGCTTCCCCAGTACCGGGCAGGGCCGCGGTCTTCGTAATGATCCAGTTCGGGATAAGTGATCAAGGCTTCTTCCGTCACATCGAACAACGTCGCCAGGGCCGGCAACGGCGGCTGATCAAAGTGCTGGAGTACGGCGTTGATGCTGCCCAAAGCCGCGTCTTCCAGAGCCAGCAACTGGCCCTCGGGGAGCGGCGCCCAGGGCCGCATAACGGGCAGCGGACGGCGCCGGGGTGGCACGGTAAAACCATTGGAAAACAGCATGACCGGAATGCCCATGGTCCGGGCTGCCAGTACCGCGGTCGGTGAATGGTCGGCCAGCATCAGTTCCGTTCCGCTCAGACGCAGCAACTCTCGCCAAGCCACCACCAGACCCAGCAGATCGCCGCCGTAGCTGTAGCCGAAGCGCAACAGGATGTCGGCATAGCTCTGGGGGGGGCCGGGGCGTGACAACTCGGCGATGCGGGGCGCCTGCAACCAGGTGAAACCTTCTGGCGACAACAAACGCGCCGCTGGTGCCGTTTCGGTCACGGCCCAACTGACCTCATGGCCCTGTTCCCGCAGGGCTTTGCCCAAGGGCAAAAAGGCGCCGATGTGGCCGAGGTTGGCACCGAATTCCCAAGCGTAGAGCAACTTGGCCATCAGACCAGCCTTCCGTTTTTGACGCGCATACCCTTGGTCGCCAACGCGCCCAACCCCTGTCCGCCGTGAGCATGGCAAATGGCGCAGGCCAGGGCGTCGGCGGCGTCGGCACTGGGTTCGCCGGGAAGGGAAAGCAGGCGGATGACCATGGCCTGCACCTGTTCCTTGGCGGCCTTGCCGTGGCCGACGACGGCCTGCTTCAACTGCAGAGCGGTGTATTCGGCCACGGGCAGGTTCTGCCCTACCAGCGCAGCAATGGCCGCGCCCCGGGCCTGGCCCAGCAATAGAGTGGATTGGGGATTCACATTGACGAACACCTTTTCGATGGCGGCCTGATGGGGGTGATAGGCCCCCACCACTTCGGCAATGCCGTCGATGATGGTCTTGATCCGTTCCGGCAAAGACAAGGTGTCGTTGGTTTTGATACAGCCGCTGGCGACGTAGGAGAGTTTCTGCCCGGTCCTGTCGATGACACCGAAACCGGTAATGCGCAGACCCGGGTCGATGCCAAGGATGCGGACGGTTTCGCTGGCGGTGGCAGTTCTCATGGGGACGGGCTCATTTGCGGGAAAGATAAACGCCCCAGATCGCCAGGGCCATACCCAGCAAGGCAAGGCCGGAGAGCACTTCGCCGAACAGCAGCCAGGCAATGGCCGCCGTGCAGGCCGGCGTCAGATAGAACAGGCTGACCACATTCACCGCGCTACCGGACCGGATCAGATAATTGAGCAGGCTGATGGCCCCCACCGACAGCACCAGCACCAACCAGCCCAGGGCAAAAATGAACTGGGGTACGAAATCGATGTGGAAGTTCTCGGTCAGGCTGGCAGCGATAAAGGTCACGACCGCGGCGGGAATGAACTGGGCCACAGCGCCGGTGCGCCAGTCGAAACTGGGGCAGAACCGCTTCTGGTAAAGGGTGCCGAGGGTGATGCCCAGCAGCGCAAACAAGGCCGGTACCAGACCGGCCAGATCGAAACCCGCCGTGATGCGCCCCGACAGCACCAGCACCGCCCCCAGCAAGCCGAGGCCAAGGCCCAGCCACTGGCGCGGGATCACTTTTTCCTTCAACACCCAGCCGGCGCCCACCGCTGTGAGCAACGGCTGCAAACCCACCACCAGACTGGTGACTCCGGCGGGCAGGCCATGACTGATGGAGAGGAACACGCCGCCAAGATAAAGGCCGTGCATCAATACGCCGGAGATGCCGATATGAAACCAGTGCCGCCGGTCCCGGGGCCAGGGCGCTCTCGTTAAAACAGCTACCAAGGACATCAGAGCCACTACCAGCAGATAGCGCAGCAGCAGAAAGGTCAGGGGTTCGGCGTGGGGCAGGCCATACTTGGCACCGATGAAACCGGTGCTCCAGAAGAAAACGAAAAGGGCGGGATAGAAGCGACTCATGGGATCAACGCCGGGACGGCAATCCTGGGGGTGTACCCGCGCCGTTGAGCGTCGCCTCCGCGGCGGCAATCAAGCCGTCGATTTCTTCCCGGCTGGCTTCCGCCGGAATGGGGAAAGGCAGGAATTCCAGATCGACGCGAGCAAAGGGCAAGGGAATCAGGAAGCGATCCCAGTGGGTGCCGTGAATCGCCATCCGGCATTTGACCCGGCACAGCCAGAGCGGCACCTGGGCCCGATAGGCCGCCACCACGGCCCCGGCCTTGAGCTTGTGGGCGGGGCCCCGGGGACCGTCGGGGGTCATCAGCACCAGGTGCTGCTTGGCGACATCGAGCAGTTCGTTCCAGGCTTCCTTGCTGCCTTTGGATGATGAACCGCGAATGACGCGGAAACCCCAGCGTTCCAGCAAGTTGGTCAACAAGCCGCCGTCGCGGCTCTGGCTGACCAGGGCCACGCAATCATGGCGGGCGAAACGCTTCCACACCGGCAGCATGTCGCCATGCCAGAAGGCCACCACGGCCCGGTCCGGCGGCAGGGGGCCAAAACGGCGCAGGCGCCAGGTGGCGGCCAGGGCGTAAAACAAAACGGGGCCAGCCTTGGCCAGTTGGCGGCGCAGGGCTTTCAGCATGCAGGCGGAGTCGCGTAGCGGGCAATGAGGGCCAGCAGTTCGGCTTCGTCGCAGGGCTTGCCGAGGAAATGCTCGACCCCCAGTTCGGCAGCCTGATCCCGGTTTTTGTCCACGCTGCGGGAGCTGATCATGATCACCGGCAAGTCCTTGAGCAGCGCTTCGCCGCGCAGGTTGCGCACCAGCTCGAAGCCGTCCATGCGCGGCATTTCGATGTCGGCCAGCATCACATCAGGCCTGTCATCCTGCAATCGGGCCAGGGCCTCCACCCCGTCCCGGGCGATGACGACGTGGTAGCCGGCCCGTTCCAGCAGGCGGCTGGTGGTCTTGCGCACGGTGAGGGAATCGTCCACCACCAGCACCGAGGGCACCCGGGCTACGGCAGGCAAGGCCATGTCAGGTGATGACGGTGCCGGTTCGGCATTGCTCCCCGGCAATCGCCCCTGTCGCAGGGCCAGAACCAGCGGATTGACGATCAGGGCGATGTCCCCTTCCCCCAGCACCGTGGCGCCGGCAATACCGGGTACCCGTTCCAGTTGGGGGCCGATGGGCTTCAGGACCACTTCCTGATTACCCAACAGGGCATCCACTTCCAAAGCGATTTGCTGGGTACCGCTACGCAGCAGCACGCGCCAGTAACGACGGCGCTGGGGCGGGCGGGACTCGGTCCGGCCCAGCAGGCGGGGCAGGTAATGCCAGTCGTAGGAGCGGCCCATCCAGCTGGCAGCGCCTTCCCGGCGCAGTACGTCCATATCCTCGGCGGAAACTTCCGTGGCCTGTTCCACCAGGCCGGCGGGAATACCAAAAACCCGGCTGCCCTCCCCGTCCCCCACCCGGACCAACAGCGCCTGCCCAATCGCCAGGGTGACCGGCAGGGTAAGCAGGAAGCGGCAACCCCGGCCGGCTTCGCTGTTCACATCGATGCGCCCGCCCAGGGCCAGCACTTCGTGGCGCACCACATCCATGCCGACACCGCGACCGGCCACGGCGGAAAGATTGGTGGCGGTGGTGAAGCCGGGCAGGAAAATCAGGGAAGTCAGGGCCGCTTCGTCGGTCTCGGTCCCCTCGGCCGGGGCCGCGATCAGGCCGCTGGCTTCGCCGCGCTTGCGGATTCGTTGCAGGTCGAGGCCGGCGCCGTCATCGGCCAACTCCAGGCTGAATTCATTGCCCTTGTGTACGATGGTGAGGGTAATCAGACCCTCCTCGTCCTTGCCCTGGCGGCGACGTTCCGCCGGGTCTTCGATGCCGTGGGCCAGGGCGTTGCGCAGCAAGTGTTCCAGGGGCGCGACCAGCCGTTCCAGCACCGAGCGGTCCACTTCCACCTGGGCGCCGACCAGGGTCAGTTGCGCCCGCTTGCCCAGTTCCTTCGCCGTTTGCCGCACCACCCGCTGCAAGCGTTCGGCAATGGCAGAGAAAGGCAGCAGGCGTATCCGCAGCAGGCCTTGAGATAAATCGCGGTTATGCCGGGACTGGGCCGTCAGGGCATTGGCACTATGTTCCAGGCCCCGCATCAGGCTGTGCTGCAAGGTCGCCACGTCGCTGACGCTTTCGGCCATCATCCGCGTCAGTTCCTGCAGGCGGGTGAAGCGATCCGCTTCCAGGGAGTCCACCGGGGCCAGCCCTTTTTTGCTTTGGGCCTGGCGCGATGCCCGCTGGCTTTCGGCCTGGATTTCGATTTCCCGCAACTGGTGGCGCAGGCGGTCCACGTTCTCGCCCAGGTCGCCCATGGCCGCCTTGAAGTCCCGCAACTCGCCTTCGATGCGGGTCCGGGCAATGGCCACTTCACCGGCTTCGTTGATGAGCTGGTCCACCCATTCAGAACGAATCCGCAACTGGGTGACGCCGGGCAGGATCGGGGCTTGCAACTCGCCTTCGTCCTGACCGGTGATGGCTTCTTCCACGTCATGGGGCTCTTCGCCACCCCGCAATTCATCGATCAGGAAAACGGCCCGGTCGAAACCGTCTTCCAGTTCGTCGATCTGGGCTTCATCGGGATGCGCGCCGGGCAGGGTCATGGCGGCGATGCGGTCTTCCAGACCGTGCATCAACTCGCCGATGCCTAACGCTCCCACCATGCGGGCGCTGCCCTTGAGGGTGTGCAGCTGACGGGCAAGGCGGGCAGGCGCGGCGGCATCGTCGGGATCGGCCCGCCAGACCCGCAGCTGCTCGGCGATGGCGGCTACGGCCTCTTCGCTCTCCTCAAGGAAGAGGGGCAACAGTTGCGCATCGATGCCGCTTTCCAGTTCCGGCGGCAGGATGTCGAAGCTGACATTGGCTTCGTCATCCTCGTCCCAATCCTCCCCGTCATCTTCCTCGTCGTCGGCCTGAACCATCACGGCTTGGGCTGGTTCGGGCTCAAGGACTTCGTCCCCGGTGGGCGGGGTCAGGGCCCGGAATTTCGCGGCGAGGGCGGCCCCCGAGGGCGCCGGTTGCTGCGTTCTGAGGGCATAAATCCAGAGGGAAAATAACTGCCGGGCTTCCTCCAGCAGCGCAAAGAGCGAGGTGCTGACCGGAATGCCGGCATCCATCCAACTATTGAGCGCCTGCTCCCCGGCCCAGGCAGTTTCACCGAAATCCGCCAGGGTCGCCATGCGGGCGCTGCCCTTGAGGGTATGGAAGCAGCGCCGCAGGATACGAAGGGAACGGGCGTCCTCCGGTACCGCCTTCAGTTCCGGCAGGATTTCGCTCAGGTCGGCCATGACGGCGTCGGCTTCTTCGAGGAAGATGTCCAGCAGTTCTTCCAGCACAGCGGCGTCGGGAACGGCGTCTGGCGATGGGGATTCCGCATCCGCTGCGGCATCCGGCTCCGCCACTCCGCCGGGGGCCGCAAAGGTCTCCACCGGGGGCAAGGCGTCCAGCAGGCTGGGGTCGGAGCGGCCCTGGGACAGGGCGGCAATGAAGGCGTTGAGGACGGCCAGCCGCTCGGCCATGATCTGCCCGCCCTGGTTCCGTTCCGCCGCCCGCAACGGAGCGCGGCCCGGATAGGACAGTCTCGCCATGCCGGCCATGATGCCGGCAATGGTCCGCGCCGCCGCCGGCTGTTCGATGGCCATCAGGGCGCCTTCCACCTGCTTCAGCAGCAGCGGCACCGCTGCCAGCAACTCCGGATGGTCGGACTTGCGGAAGGCGCTATCCAGGGCCTCTTCCACCTGGGCCAGATTCTTCTTCATTTCCCCGCACACCCGGGCCAGCAGGGCCTTGTCCCGGGCGCGACGGGACAGGGTCAGCAGCAAAGGGGTATCGAGGCTGGTCAGTTCCAGGACCGGGGGTGTCACGCCCTTGAGCAGGAAAATCAGCCGGGTGCCGATGGTCTCCACCTGATGGCGGAATTCGGGGCCGGTACCACCCCCGGGCCGGGACAGTTCTTCCACGGTGGCTTCCAGCAACAGCAGGGCGGTGACCATTTCTTCGGCCAGGGCTTCGCTGTGGGCCAGGGGATTTTTGCGCAGCAGGGTGGCAACGTTGCCGATAACCGTGGTCAGTCGCGCCAGGTCGACGTGACCCAAGCCACCGGACTTGCCGGCGCCGGGGTCCACCTGTTCGGCAAAGCGCAGGCAGGTTTCATGGAAGGGGGGCAAAGCCGCGGCTGTGCCACGGCAAAACCGCTCCCATTCCTGTTGGGCCGCGGTGACGTCCTTGCCCAGGGCCTGCAACTGCTGGTGGCGTTGCCGGGCCCGGGTGCCGTCCGCTGCTTCCCGGGGGATGAACTCTGCCAGCCGGTAGGCGGTTCGCACGCTTCGCACCGACTCACTGTCGGCGCCACTGCCGTCGGCCACGGCAACCTGATAAAGCACTTCCCGCAGCAGATCCTCGGACACCGTTCCATCGCCCTCGGCCAAGGCCTGGATGCGCTCTTCGACGGCATCGAACAGACGTTGCAGCAGATTCCGCATGTCCGGGTCGGCGATGTCTTCCTTGAGGCCGTCGCAGAAGGCGATGCAGATCCACCAGAAGGCCCGCTCCTCCGGCGTGTTGCGGGTCTGCTCGACGATGGCGACGGAATTGCGCATGTCGCGCAGGCCGGTGGCATCCCCTCGCCCATCGGCGGCGATGCTTTTCAGCCATTTCTGCAGCCCCCGGTCGAAGCCCAGGCAGGCGGCCTTGAGCCGGGCCTTGAGGGCAATCGGGGGCAAGGGTTCAACCGCCACGTCCCGTTGCGGGGGGCACTGACTGAGGTCCGGGAAGAACAGCGTTGCCGGCGACGGTGCGGGCAACTGCCGCGCCAAAATCAGTCGCCGGTAGGCAGGATAGAGTGCCAGGGGTTGGTCGGCGACGCCGGCCAGGAGTCCGTCGAGATAGCTGCTCAGGGTGGCGATGCCGGCCAGGGCCTCGTCCCGCAGTTCAGGGCTCCAGGGTATTTCGCCTTCGACCAGTGCATCCAGCAATTGCTCGATGGCGGTCGCCAGCAGAGTAACGCCTTCCAAACCGACAACGGTCAGGGCGCCTCGGCACCGATGCAGGCAGGCCCGGGCGTCCTTCAGCCCGGGTTTTTTCCGCAGCAACTGGGTTTCGGCCCGCCCCAGGGCGAGATCCAGTTCGCCCTTGACCCAGGACAGGGGGCCGATGTCGAAATCGTTATCCAGCATTCAGGACCCGTTGCGCCCGGCGTTCAAGCACCGGCTCATATCTTGAACCCTGCCACGGTGCTCTTCAGTTCGCCGCTCAGGTCGGTCAGGTCGGCGATGGATTTGGCAGTCTGCTGGGTGCCGGAGGTGGTCTGCTCGGTGATGCGCAGGATTTCCTTCATGGATTCCGTCACCTTGCGGGCCGTTTCGGCTTGCCGCTGGGTGTCGCCGGAAATGCTGCCGACCAGGCTGGCCAGATCCTTGGCAACACCGGAAACCTCGGTCAGGGCCTGGCCCGAAACGTCGGACAGGCGGGCGCCTTCCACCACGTCCTGGGTGCTGCGTTCCAGGGCGGCCACGGCTTCCTGGGTGTCGGCCTGCACGGTGCGGACCAAAGCGGCGATCTGCTTGGTGGCTTCGGCCGCCTGTTCCGCCAGATGCTGCACTTCTTCGGCCACCACGCTGAAGCCGCGTCCGGCTTCCCCGGCAGAAGCAGCCTGGATGGCGGCGTTAAGGGCCAGCACATTGGTCTGTTCGGTAATGCCGGAAATCAAATCCACGATCTCGCCGATCTCCCTGGAAGATTCCCCCAAGCGCTTGATGCGGCGGGAGGTTTCCTGAAGTTGCTGGCGCATGCCGTTCATGCCGGCCACGGTGTCCTTCACGGCCAGGACGCCCCGGTCCGCCGCTTCGATGGAGCGATGGGTCACGGCGGCGGAACCCTTGGTCTTTTCCGACAATTGACTCATGGTGGTGCCCATGGACAGCACCAGGCCGCTGGCGTAGCGAATCTGGTCGATCTGGGTATCGGCGGCGGCCAGCAGTTCCTCGGTGGTGTCCGACGCCAGGGTTGTGGCGGTGGCGACGCGACCGGCGGCATTGTTGATGCGCCGGACCAGTTGCGACAACTGCTGGATGGCGTAGTTGAGGGACTCGGCGATGGAGGCGGTGAATTTGTCGTTCACCGTGGCATGGACGGTGAAGTCGCCCTTGACCAGATCGGCCATTTCGCTGATCAGGCGCTTGATGGATTCCTGGGTGATGGCATTGGCGGCCTCGGCTTCACGGCGGTGGCGTTCGGCTTCTTCGCGACGGTTCACGCCATCATCGCTGATGACCTTGACCATCAGGATCAGCATCAACAGGGCGGCGGCACCGCAGGTGGCGATCACGCCCAGGTGGCTGCCCCGGGTACTGACGGCATCGTCGATGTCGGTACCCAGCTTGTCGGTGGCATCCCGCAGACTGACGCTGTTGCGCAGGGCATAGCCCGCCGCCTGCTTGGCCTGAAGCAGGGTTTTCATGTCCGTGGTGATGGGCTGCAAGGCGTTCTGCCAAGTCCTGAACTGGACCAGCAGATCGGGGGCCTTGGCACTGGCATCCACGGCGGCGGCAAGATCCTTGGCCAACTGCACGGCGGGGGCCTCATCTACGGTGGTGGTAGTCAAGAACAGGGTGGCGTTGCGGCCGATGCGCTCCACCAGCAGGGGCAGGCTGCCGCCGGCCAGGGCGGCCTGGTCGGCAATCTTGGAGGATTGCTCGGAAATATCCACCACCAGTTTGCCCAAGGCCAGCAGGGCTTTTTCCTGGGACAGCAGCACTTGCAGATTGCGGTCCTCCAGGTCCCACTTGGCCCGCAGGTCTTCCAGATCGGTATAGAGATTGGGCGACAGGGGCGGCAAGGTGGTGGCTTTGTAGGCGCCGCCCCCCACCAGCAGGGAAAGCAGTTGGGCAAACCGTTCTCGCCCTGTGCGCAGTTCGGCCATGGCGGGGGCCTGCCCGGTGAGGCCGCCCTGAATGGAACGGGGCACTTGCTGGCTGAGGGTGCGCAGTTCGCCGATCACCGCCAATTGGGCACTGCCATAACTGATGGCCCGGCTGTCCTGCCAGGCGACGAAGGTGCCGGCGACGAGGAACAGCACAAAGGCTGCCGACAAAATCTTGACCTTCAGGCCCAGATCGAAACCGCTGATGACGGGCAGCCGCAGGCGCTTGGACGGGCGGGGCGACTCGGGCATGTTGAGATTCAAATCCATGGGCGATCAGAGGGCAATATCGAGAAAACGGGGCGAGGCCAAAAGGGTCGGCACCACCAGGCGGCGCCAGACTTCACCCTGGGCATCCCGCAGCTTTTCACCGGCCCAGGGGCGCTTGGGGTCGGCGATGACGGGCTCGGCCTTGAGTCCTTCCGGAGCCCGCAGGCCGAGGATGCGATTCACCAGCAGGGCGCTGTTGATGCCGTGACGGGGACCCACCAATAACAGGCGGGCCTGGCCGTTGTGGGGCGTGGGCGAAAACCCGTGGAATACCGCTAGGTCCACCACGCTGAACAGATTGCCCCGCATGTTGACCAGACCGGCATACCAGGCCTGGGTCAGGGGCACATCGGCCAGGGTCGGCAGGGGCACCACCTCGCCGGCATCGGACAGGTCCAGCACCCAGCGTTCCCCGCCGGATTCCACGCAAAGCAGGGCGCCAGGGCTGGCGCCACGGCCGGCCTTGGTCAACTTGTCGTTGAGGCCTTGCTGGAATTCCTTGAGGGTGGTCTTGCTGTTCATGGCGCCGTCGATTCCGCTAGGGCAAGGTGGGCGCTCACCGCCTGCAACAAGTCCTGCTGGCTGAAGGGTTTGGTCAGATACTGGTCGGCGCCGGCCAGACGACCCCGAGCCTTGTCGAAAATGCCACTGCGGGAGGACAGCAGGATCACCGGCGTGGCGGCAAAGCGGGGGTTCTTCTTGATCAGGGCGCAGGTCTGGTAGCCGTCCAGACGAGGCATGAGGATGTCGCAAAAGATCACCCGGGGGCCGTGGTCGGCGATCTTGGCCAGGGCATCAAAACCGTCCTCGGCCAGCACCACCTGACAGCCGGCCTGGGTCAGGAACAGTTCGGCACTGCGGCGAATGGTGCTGGAATCGTCGATCACCATCACCTTGATACCGGAAAGATCGGGGGCAGCTACGTCGTTCATGTCGGATTCATGGGGTCCAGGAGCGTCAACGTGAAATACGTCCGCAAGCGCGCTTTGCCGAGTTCGAGCACAGCGAACTCATCAGAAGCCTCCCCCTCGAAGGGAGGATGGGAGGGGTGGGCTCCTTTGCAAGCGCAGGGTTTTACGAAGGGTTCGTGTTTCATTATGCTGGATGATCCATCGGAGCCAGGGTGGTCGCTGGGCAGCAGAGCCCTTCGGTTAGAATGGCCTAATCTTACCGCAGCACAGGTTTCGCCCTGCCCATGGCTTCATCATCCGTTCGTCCTCCCCCCTACCTGCCACCCCTGGTGATGACGTTTGCCGCCACCGACCCCACCGGCGGCGCAGGCATCCAGGCCGATATCCTGACCCTGTCTAGCATGGGCTGCCATGCCCTGTCCGTCGTGACGGCCATCACGGTGCAGGACACTTCCGGCGTGGAAGGCATTCTGCCCATGGATGCCGACTGGGTGACGGACCAGGCCCGCAGCATTCTGGAAGATGTGCCCGTGGCCGCTTTCAAACTGGGCCTGCTGGGCAGCATCGAGAACATTGCCGCCATTGCCGAAATCGTCTCCGACTACCCGGACATTCCCCTGATCCTTGATCCGGTGCTGGCTTCGGGCCGGGGCGACCAGTTTGCCGACGAAGAAATGGTGGCCGCCCTGATCGAGCTGCTGCTGCCGGAAACCACCATCCTCACTCCCAACAGCCTGGAAGCCCGCCGTCTGGCCCAGGAAGAAGACGAGGATGAGGGCGAGGAACAGAAGGCTGAACAGGAAAACAGCGGCATCCTCACCCTGGATGCCTGCGCCCGCCGCCTGATCAATGCCGGCAGCGAATATGTGCTGATCACTGGCACCCACGAAAACACCGCCCAGGTGGCCAATGTGCTTTACGGCCCCCAGGGCATCATCCGCACCGATAAATGGGATCGCCTGCCCGGCAGCTACCACGGTTCCGGCTGCACCCTGGCCTCCGCCATCACCGCCAGCCTGGCCGGCGGTGCCGATATCGAGGCTGCCGTCCAGGAAGCCCAGGAATATACCTGGCAGGCCCTGGCCGCCGGTTTCCGTCCCGGCATGGGCCAATTCATTCCCGACCGCTTGTTCTGGGCTCGGGGCGAAGATGACGAAGCATCGGCACTTCCCGGGAAATAAACAGCTCCGGCCCCCACGCCAGAGGACTCATCGCTTCACTTACTCATAGGAATCGCTGTTCCGTGACTGACAAGGTTTTGCTCCGGGGCCTCTACGCCGTAACCCCCGACGACAATCTCCTGCCCCGGCTTTCTGCGCTGGTTTCCGCGACCCTGCAAGGGGGGGTAAAAATCGTTCAGTACCGCAACAAGACGGCTCCCCAGCCCCTACGCCGCTCCCAGGCTGCGGAACTGGTGCGCATCTGTCGTGCCGAGGGCGCCAAGCTCATTGTCAATGACGACCTGGCCCTGGCCCTGGAAATCGGTGCCGACGGGGTTCATCTAGGCCGCGATGACGGTGATCTGCGAGCTGCCCGCCGCCTGCTGGGACCGGATCGGATACTCGGCGTTTCCTGCTATAACGAAATGTCCCGGGCTGAAGCGGCGGTTGCCGCGGGCGCTGACTATATTGCCTTCGGGGCGGTCTTTTCTTCCCGGACCAAACCGGCCGCTATTGAAGCGCCCCTGTCCCTGGTCAGCGAAGCCAAGGCTCGTTTCGGCCCCCAGGGCGTCGCCATTGCCGCCATCGGCGGCATCACCTTGGACAACGCTTCCCAGGTCATCGCCGCCGGCGCCGATCTGGTGGCTGTGATTACCGATCTCTTCGATGCCATGGACATTACGTCCCGCAGCGAGGCTTACCAGCAACTTTTTTGAGACTTTCCCCATGAGCAAGAACGAAGAACTGTTTGCCCGCGCCCAGCGCCACATTCCTGGCGGCGTTAACTCCCCGGTCCGCGCCTTCCGTTCCGTGGGCGGTACGCCCCGCTTCTTCACCAAGGGCGAAGGCCCCTATGTCTGGGATGCGGACGGCAAGCGTTATATCGACTACGTGGGCTCCTGGGGCCCCCTGATCCTCGGTCACGCCGAACCGGATACCGTGAAGGCCGTACAGGATGCTGCCGCCAAGGGCCTGTCCTTTGGTGCGCCGACGGAAGCCGAAATCGAATTGGCAGACCTGCTGGTGGATCTGGTCCCCAGCATGGACATGGTGCGCCTGGTGTCCTCCGGCACCGAAGCCACCATGAGCGCCATCCGGTTGGCCCGGGGCCACACCGGCCGCGACCTGCTGATCAAGTTTGAAGGCTGCTACCACGGCCACGCCGACAGCCTGTTGGTGAAGGCCGGTTCCGGCATGCTTACCTTCGGCAACCCCTCTTCCGGCGGCGTTCCCGCCGACCTGGCCCAGCACACCATGGTGCTGGACTACAACGACCCGCAACAACTGCAGGATGCCTTCGCTAAACACGGCGACAAGATTGCCTGCGTTATCGTTGAGCCCGTGGCCGGCAACATGAACTTGATTGCCCCCAAGTCCGAGTTTCTGGCGGCCATGCGCGAGCTGTGCACGAAACACGGCGCGGTGCTGATCTTCGACGAAGTGATGACCGGTTTCCGGGTCGGCCTCAAGTCTGCCCAGGGCCTGTTCGGCATCGTTCCCGACCTGTCCACCTTCGGCAAGATCGTCGGCGGCGGCATGCCTCTGGGGGCTTTCGGTGGCAAACGGGAGATCATGGAAAAGATCGCCCCCCTCGGCCCTGTCTACCAAGCCGGCACCCTGTCGGGCAATCCTCTTTCCGTCGCCGCCGGTTTGACCACCTTGAAAAAACTGCAGGTCCCCGGTTTCTACGAAACCCTGACGGCCAACACCCGCTCCCTGGTGGACGGACTCACCGCCGCCGCAAAAAAACACGGCATCACTTTCAGCGCCCAGAATGTGGGCGGCATGTTCGGGGTGTACTTCGCCGCCACGCCCCCCACCAGCTACGCCGAAATCATGAAGGCGGACAAGGACGCCTTCAACCGCTTCTTCCACCTGATGCTGGAAAAGGGCGTGTACCTGGCCCCTTCCGCTTTTGAGGCCGGCTTTGTTTCCATCGTCCATAGCGATGCGGACATTGCCGCCACCGTGGCAGCAGCAGACAGCATTTTTGCTACGGCCTGATTGTCCGTGGTTTGCCCGCTGCTACGGGTAAACCACAATTGGCCTTACCTATAACCAAGGTAATATTCACGGTTACCCACACGGAACAATCCCATGGAATGGCGGCCAGAATATTCAGTCGGTATCAAGACCATCGACCGGCAGCATCAAGAAATCCTCGGCTACATCCGTGAACTGGCCGGGGCGCTGGAGAGCGGTGACGGCTGGTCGGTCACCCACGGCCTGCTGATCCAGATCAAGCACTTCATCAAGACCCACTTTGCCGTGGAAGAAGCGCTGCTGGAAATCTGCGACTACCCGGACCTGCCGGCCCATACAGTGAGCCACGCCGCGATTGAAACCCATTTGGAAAAACTGGAGCGACGTTCGGTAAAGGAAGATATTTCCCAGGAACTGGTCCAGTTTCTGAAGGATTGGTTCATCAGCCACGTTCTCAAATGCGACAAGGAATACGGCGAGCACCTGGCCCAGACTTTCCCGGGCGTAGCCTTCGCACCCCCTGCGGCTTAATCGCTGCCGCTGCCCAGGACGCCTTCCTGCCGCAACCAAGCCTTGAAGGCTTTCATCACTGGCCGGGAAATCATCGTCTCCGCATACAGGCGCTGTTCGTAAACCTGCGCCACCATTGCCTCGTCCATGCTCTGTCTAGCCTTGGCGATCAGGGCGTGGTGAGCATCCTCCAGCAGCTTGCCCGGTCGGTCCTTGACCATGTCGTACACCAGGGCGATGGCGTCCTTTTCCCGTTGCCCCATCTTGCATTTGCCATCGAGAATCTTGAGCATGATGGCGGTCACGCAATCCAGTTGCGCAGGGGCCAACGCCGCGTGTTCCGCCCACAGGCCCAGATCCTCGGGCGCAATCAGGCCATCCCTGTCGGTATCCATGGTGCTACTCATGACGATCGTCCTTTCCCTCAGCCCACCAGAAACATCTGCAGCAAGCGGTTGAGATAACGCCGCCCCTGCTCCGTTGGAGCAATGCGCTCTTCGCTGGTCAGCAGCAGGCCTTCATCCCGGGCCTGAAGCAGGCGGGCCTGAACGATAGCCAGGGGCAAGCCGGTGCGCTCGACGAAGAGTGGCGGAGCAAAACCGTCGTTCAGGCGCAGGGCGTTCATCATGAATTCGAAGGGCAATTCCTCCGCACTGACAAAGCGTTTTTCCTGGACAAAATCCTGCCGGACCGCACCCTCCAGATAGTCCCGCGGATGCTTGCGCCGCATTTCCCGCAGCACCGGCGTTTCCCCCGGGGCCAAGGAAGGAGCCGAAGAAGTGATCTTGCCGTGGGCACCGGCGCCGATACCCAGATAGTCGCCAAAATTCCAGTAGTTAATATTGTGAAAGCAGGCATTGCCGGGTTTGGCGTAGGCCGAGGTTTCGTAGTGCTCATAGCCTGCCGAGGCCAGGGTTTCCTCCACCATGTCCTGCATGTCGGCGGCGGCATCGTCGTCGGGCAGGGGCGGCGGGTTGTGGGCGTAGGGGGTGTTGGGTTCCAGGGTCAGGTGATAGGCCGACAGGTGGGGCGTGCCGAAGGCAATCGCGGTGTCCAGATCATGGCGAGCCTGGTCCAGAGTCTGTTGCGGCAGGGCGTACATGAGGTCGATGTTCACCTGGTCGAAGTGCTTCAGGGCCAGATCAATGGCCCGTTTCGCTTCGTCGGCGGAGTGGATGCGGCCCAGGGCCTGCAATTTGTGATCATTGAAACTCTGGATGCCGAGGGACACCCGGTTAACACCCGCCGCCCGAAAGCCGGCGAACTTGTCCGCCTCCACGGTGCCGGGGTTGGCCTCAAGGGTGATTTCGGCCTCGGGGGACAAAGGCAGTCGGGCGCGGAAGGCGCCGAGCAGGGTATCCACAGCATTCACCGACAACAGGCTGGGAGTACCGCCACCGAAGAAAATGCTGTGCACCGGGCGATTCCAGATTTGCGGCAGGGAGGACTCCAGGTCGGCGATCAAGGCCGCCACGTACTCCGCTTCGGGAATCGACTGCTTGGCTTCGTGAGAATTGAAATCGCAATAGGGACACTTGCGCACGCACCAGGGCACATGCACGTAGAGGGACAAGGGCGGCAAGGCGCTGAAGCGAGGCTCGCGATGGACCGCTGGGGCGGGAACGATGGGAATGATGCGACTCATGGTCTTTGCTCAAAGGGCCGACTGCGGCAGTGGGGTACACGGTCAAGGGCCCAGTGCTGTACCGCCCAGGGCCAGAATTCTTCGATACTTTCAATTTCCCCCGGCGCCGGTGCCACCTGCCCAAGAAAATGCCAAGCGGCCAACAAGGGGAGCACGGGACGGGAAACATCTACCGCCGGGGCCTGGGTCTGCTTGGACAGTTTTTCTCCGGCGGCATTCACGGCGACGGGCAAGTGGGTAAAGGCAGGCACGGGAAAGCCCAGCAGCCCTTGCAGATAAATTTGCCGCGGCGTGGAATCCAGCAAGTCCGCCCCCCGCACCACGTGAGTAATGCCCTGGTCGGCATCATCCACCACTACGGCCAGTTGGTAAGCGTAATAGCCATCAGCCCGGAGCAGGACGAAGTCGCCCACATCCTGTTCCAAATGCTGCTCGCAAGGGCCTTGCAGCGCATCGGCAAAAGCCACGGGCTGGTCATTCACCCGCAGGCGCCAGGCCCGGGCAAGGGCCCCCGGCGGCAAACCCAGTCGACAGGTGCCGGGGTAGCGGGGACTGCCGTCGATGGCAGTCGGCCCATCAGCCAGATCCTTGCGCGAACAGGCGCAGGGATAGGCCTGCCCCTGCTGCTTGAGTTGTTCCAGCACCTCGCTATAGCGGTCCTTGCGCTGGCTTTGGTACAGCACCGGTCCATCCCAGGCAAAGCCCAGGGCCTCCAGATCCCGCAGAATGCCGGCGGCAGCGTCCTTGGAACAGCGGGGTTCATCCACATCCTCCATACGCAGCAGCCATTCGCCCCCATGGCGACGCGTCTCCAGATAGCTGCCCAGAGCCGCAACGACGGAACCGAAATGCAAGGGGCCGGTGGGGCTGGGGGCGAACCGGCCCCGGGGTGGGGCAGGTGGGGCGAATGGGGCTAAAGGCGGCATGGGGTGAAAAGTGGGCGGAAGGCATCGAATACAATAGGTCCAAGTATCTCATTCCAGACAGGACAATCCTCCGGCTAGCGTCGGACTCCTCTTTTCCCGGCAGCTTCTGTGCGCCAGACTCGACCAGCCAACCGCTGCCCCTAACCTCCTTCCCCAGTCATCGTCATCCATGGACATCCTCGTACTTTTCCACGCCCTCATTCTCGGCATCGTCGAAGGGCTGACCGAGTTTCTGCCGGTCTCTTCCACCGGCCACCTGATCCTGGCCGGAGACCTGCTCGGCTTCAACGACGAAAAGGGCAAACTGTTCGAGATCGTCATCCAGTCCGGTGCCATCCTCGCCGTGATGTGGGAATACCGGCAGCGCATCTTCCACGTGGTCACCGGCCTCGGCCATGACCGCAGCGCCCAGAAGCTGGTGCTCAACCTGTTCATCGCCTTCCTGCCCCTGGCCGGGCTGGGCCTGCTGTTCGGCAAGGCCATCAAGGCCCACCTGTTCAATCCCATCACCGTCGCCACCACTTTCATCATCGGCGGCTTCTTCATTCTCTGGGCGGAAAAGCGCCAGCACCGCATCCGCGTCGAGAGCGTGGACGAACTGGACATCATCGACGCCTTCAAGCTCGGCCTGGCCCAGGCCCTGGCCCTGATCCCCGGTACTTCCCGTTCCGGCGCCACCATCATCGGCGGCCTGTTCTTCGGCCTTTCCCGCCGCGCCGCCACGGAGTTTTCCTTCTTCCTCGCCATCCCCACCCTGCTGGTGGCCACGGCTTACCAGCTCTACAAGGAACGGGCCCTGCTCAATGCCGACGATCTCGGCATGTGGGTGGTGGGCTTCATCGCGGCCTTCGTCTCCGCCTTCCTCTGCGTGCGCTGGCTGCTGCGTTACATCAGCAACCACGACTTCACCATCTTCGCCTGGTATCGCATCGCCTTCGGCATTGCCGTGCTGACCACCTGGCACTACGGATGGGTGGACTGGAGCAATTCCTAAGCCCCAACAATGGGTACGGACACCTTTTCTCCCCCGCCCAGCGGGGGAGGTGACCAATCGTCCCCTTCCTCGGGAAGGGGGACGGGGGAATGGTGCACGCCTTTACCGCAGGTAGATCAGGTGGCCAACGGCTGCCTGATCTACCTGCACGGTTTCAAATCTTCGCCTCTTTCGGCCAAGGCCGAGCAGATGAAAGCGGCCGCAGCGGCCCGGGGAGTTCCCTTTGCCTGCCCGGCCCTGCCGGTGTCGGCCCGGGAAACGATAAGCCTGATCGAAGAACTCATGGCCCAGTCCCGGGAAC
Organism: Rhodocyclaceae bacterium; assembly: GCA_036504515.1. Taxonomy (GTDB): domain Bacteria; phylum Pseudomonadota; class Gammaproteobacteria; order Burkholderiales; family Rhodocyclaceae; genus AWTP1-18. The sequence goes on along the minus strand of DASXVA010000001.1, from coordinate 704,235 downwards.
CAGTCACCCTGGTCGGCTCTTCCCTCGGCGGCTTCTACGCCACCTGGCTGGCGGAACAACATGGTTGTCAGGCGGTGCTGGTCAATCCTGCCGTCGTCGCCCATTTGTCCCTGGAACACTACCTCGGCCCCCAGACCAACTTCCACACGGGGGAAAGCTTCGAATTCACCCGCCTGCACATCGCCGAACTGAGGGCCCTTGAAGTCCCCGCCATCACCCGTCCCGAGCGTTACTGGCTGCTGCTGGAAGAAGGAGACGAGGTGCTGGACTATCGTCTGGCTGTTGCCCGTTACCGCGGTGCCCGGCAAACCGTGCTGCCGGGAGGCGACCACAGCTTCACCCGCTGGCCCCAATACCTTGCTGCCGTACTCGACTTCGCCACAGGCCGGTCCGGCCCGCACCCCACGCTATAATCCGCGCCCTTTCGCCCCGGCAGTACCCTCCCCATGAATGTTCTGTTTGAAGAAGAAGGTGCCTTCAAGGCTGGCACCGTGATGGCCGATCAGAACACCTCCCTCCAGGTGGAAATGCCCTCCGGCAAGCGCAGCAAGGTCAAGGCAGCTAATGTGCTGTTGCGCTTCGACGGCATCGCCCCTGCGGAGTTGATGGCCCGGGCTGAAGCCGGTGCTGAGGAAATCGACACGGACTTTCTCTGGGAAGTTTGCCCCGAGGAAGAGTTCGGTTTTGAAACCCTGGCGGAAGAATATCAGGGCCACAAGCCCACCCCCGCCGAAGCCGCCGCCGTCTTGCTGCGGCTGCATTCTGCGCCGATCTACTTTCACCGCAAAGGCAAGGGGCGCTTCCGCAAAGCGCCGCCGGACATCCTGCAAGCGGCCCTGGCCGGGCTGGAAAAGAAAAAGCATCAAGCCGCTGCCGCCGAACGCATGGTGAAAGAATTCAAGGCCGGCACCCTGCCCGCCGAATTTGCCAGCGGCGGTCCCGGGCTGTTGACCCAGATGCTTTACAAGCCGGATCGCAACCGGCTTGAAACCAAGGCGATGGAAGCGGCCTGCGCCGAGTTGGGCGTATCGGTGCCCAAGCTGTTGCAACAATGTGGCGCTCTGAACAACACCCACGAATACCACCTGGGGAAATTCCTGTTCGAATATTTCCCCAAGGGCACTGACTACCCGGCCTTCAATGCCCCAGCGGAAATTGAAGCGCTGCCCGTGGCGAACGTCCAAGCCTTCTCCATCGACGACGCCCACACGACGGAAATCGACGATGCCTTCTCCGTGGTTTTCAAGGCCGACGGCGGCATGACGGTGGGCATCCACATCGCCGCGCCGGGCCTGGGCATCACCCCGGACACGGCTCTGGGCAAGGTGGCCCGGGAACGGTTGTCCACGGTCTATATGCCGGGGCGCAAGATCACCATGCTGCCCGACGAGGTGGTGGATCGTTTCACCCTGGCTGCCGGTCGCACAGTGCCCACCCTCTCCCTTTATCTCGATGTCGCCTCGGACCTGCGCATCCTCGGCCACGAAAGCCGCATCGAAGCGGTGCCCATGGCCGCCAATCTGCGCCACCACGACATCGAGCCGGTATTCAACGAAGACACCCTGGCCAATGGCTTGGGTGACTTCCCTTTCCGCGACGAACTGAAACGCCTGTGGGAACTGGCGACCGTGCTGGAAGCCGGTCGCGGCGCCAGCGGCCAGCAGAACCGCAAGGACTACAGCTTCGTGGTGGACTGGACCCGGGACAGCGCCTGCGGCAACGGCCATATCGAAATCGGCCAGCGTCCCCGGGGCTCTCCCCTGGACACCCTGGTGGCGGAACTGATGATCGTCGCCAATTCCACCTGGGGCAAGCTACTGGCGGATGCCGGCATTCCCGGCCTGTACCGGGTACAGACCGCGGGCAAGGTGCGCATGAGCACTGTCGCCGCGCCCCACGAAGGGCTGGGGGTGGATTGCTACGCCTGGTCTTCCTCGCCCCTGCGCCGCTACGTGGATCTGGTGAACCAGTGGCAGTTGATCTCCCATCTGCGCGGCGAAGCACCTGTGTTCCCGCCCAAGTCCGCCGACCTGCTGGCCGCCCTGCGCGACTTCGAGCTGACCTACGCCGCCTACGCCGAATTCCAGCGAGCCATGGAACGCTACTGGTGTCTGCGCTGGCTGGCCCAGGAAGAGGTGAAGCAGGTCACCGCCAATGTGATCAAGGAAAGCCTGGTGCGCCTGGACGACATTCCCCTGGTGATCAAGGTGCCTTCCCTGCCGGCGCTGGATCGCGGTGTCGGCGTTCGTCTTGAGGTGGTCTCCATCGACCTGCTGGAAGCTGAAGCCCAGGCCCGATACCTCGAATTGCTGGCCTCCCCGGCCCCTGATGAAGCTTTATCCAGTGAGGGTGAAGAGGTGTCCGGCGAGTAAAATCGTCGGCCATGTCTGCGCTGCAAACCTCTTCTTCCGGCCTGTCCATTCCTGTCGTTCCCGCCGGGATGAATTCGAGTCAGCGCAACCTTAGTTTGGCGTTAGGGATTTCTTTATTCCTTCATGCCATTCTGCTCACCATCCATTTCACCTATCCCGACGCCCTGACCAAGGTCACGGAACGGGCCATGGATGTGGTGCTGGTAAATGCCAAGCACCGGGAACGCCCCGACCAGGCCCAAGCCAAAGCCCAAGCCAATACAAACGGCGGCGGCAATACCGATCAGGACCACCGTGCCACCACTCCCCTGCCCCCTTCTCCCCAAGACAAGGAAGGCACGGACCTGGTTGCTGCGCAACAACGGGTCTCCGATCTGGAAGCCCAGCAGCGGCAGGTGATGACCAAGCTGAAAGAAGATCGAAAGAAAATCCGTAGCGACGATCGTCAGGAAGACAAATTGCCCCTGCAACCCACCATGTCCGGCTTGGATCTGGTAACTCGCTCCATGGCCATTGCCCGCCTCGAAGCCCAGATCGACCGGCAGATGGACGATTACAGCAAGCGCCCGCGCAAGAAGTTTGTCGGCGCCCGCACCGAGGAATATCTGCCCGCCCAGTACATTGAAGACTGGCGCCTGAAGGTGGAACGCGTCGGCAACCTCAACTACCCACCGGAAGCCCGGGGCAAGATGTACGGCAGCCTGGTGGTCTATCTTGAAATCGATGCCGACGGCAACCTGAAGCGGGCCGAAGTCCAGCGTTCCTCCGGCCAGAAGGTGCTTGATGAAGCCGCCCTTCGCATCCTGCGACTGGCCGCCCCCTACGGCAAGTTCTCCGGCGACATGCGTCAACAGTACGATGTACTGGCCTTTGCCCGGACCTGGACCTTCACCCAGGGCGATCGCCTGCAATCCCAATAAATGACCGACCACTACGCCGTTTTCGGCAACCCCGTTGCCCATTCCAAGTCGCCCCGCATTCATGGCCTGTTCGCCGCCCAGAGCGGTCAGGACATGGCCTACACCACGCGCCTTGCGCCGGTTGACGGCTTTGCCGCAGAGGTCGATGCCTTTCGTCACGAAGGGGGCCGCGGTGCCAACGTGACCGTGCCCTTCAAGGAAGAAGCCTTCCGTCTGTGTACCCGGCGTACCCCCCGGGCGGAAGCTGCTGGTGCGGTGAACACGCTGGTCTTCGACGGTGACGACATCCTCGGCGACAACACCGATGGGGCGGGGCTGCTCGCCGACATTCAAAACAACGGGGGGCTTGTCGTCCAGGGCAAACGGGTCCTGCTGCTGGGTGCTGGCGGTGCGACGCGCGGGGCAGTGTTGCCCCTACTGGAACAACACCCCCGCTGCCTGGTTATCGCCAACCGCACGCCGGAAAAGGCCCATGCCCTGGCAGCCCACTTCGGCCCTGCGGTGGAAGGCTGCGGCTTTGCCGACCTGACCGGACGCCAATTCGACCTCATCGTTAACGCCACCTCCGCCAGCCTGGCCGATGCCACCCTGCCCTTACCGGAGGGTTTGTTTGCGCCAGGTTGCCTCGCCTACGACATGATGTACGGCAAGGACACGCCCTTCCTGCGCCAGGCCAAAGCCGCCGGGGCCATCACCATGGACGGTCTGGGTATGCTGGTGGAACAGGCAGCGGAAGCCTTTGCCCTCTGGCGCGGGATACGTCCCGACACCAGTCCTGTTCTCAAAGCACTACGGGCCGGATGAAGAAAACTTTCCACCGTTTCAAACTGCTGCTTGCTTTACTGGTTCTGCTGATCCTGCTCTGGCAGGCCTGGTACCTGGGCTGGGTGGTGTGGTGGAAATTCTTCGACCCGGGCCATACTGCCTTCATGAACCACCGTCTGGCGGAATTGCGGGAGAAAGACCCCAAGGCCGAACTCAAACATAGCTGGGTGGACTACGACAAGATTTCGGTGCATCTCAAGCGCGCCGTCATTGCCTCGGAAGACGACAAGTTCGTGGACCACGAAGGTTTTGACTGGGAAGGCATCCAAAAGGCCATCGAGAAGAACCAGAAAAAAGGCAAGGTGGTAGCCGGTGGCTCCACCATCTCCCAGCAACTGGCGAAGAACCTGTTCCTTTCTGCAGCTAAAACTCCCTGGCGCAAAGCTGAGGAAGCCATCATCACCCTGGAATTGGAAATGCTCTGGGACAAGGAGCGCATCCTTGAGGTGTATCTCAACTCGGTGGAATGGGGCGAAGGCATCTTCGGTGCCGAAACCGCGGCAAAACGCTACTACGGCAGCACAGCAGCCCGCCTGACGCCGGAACAGGCTGCCCGCTTGGCGGTGATGTTGCCGGCCCCGCGCCGCTTCGAAAAGAACCCCTACTCCCCCTTCCTCAATGCCCGGACGGAATCCGTACTGGGCCGCATGCAAAACTCCGAAGTGCCCTGACGCTCTGTCACAAATCTGCAAAATAAGCCTGATACCGGGGGCTTTCCTGCCTTGTCCCGCTTGCAGACAAGTCTAAAATCATTGCTGCTTTAGCGTCACAACACCCCGGAGTCATCATGCTTAACCGCTACACGCTTGCCCAACGCCTGATCGGCGGTACTGCCATTGCCGTCGTCCTGATTTTTACCCTGCTGGTCAGCCTGGTTTCCCATGAGGCCAGCAAAAATGCACTGGAACAGACCCAGCACGATATGCGGGTACAACTGGATCTGGCCGTTTCCACCCTGGACTACGCCCAGGAAGCCCTCAAGCACCGGGCTAGCGTCACCCTGAAAACCATCGTCAAAACCCTGCCCGGCACCATCACGGTACGGCCAGATCATCTGGTGCCAACCGGCAGCAAGGCCCTGCCGGAAATCCGTATCGGCGGCGAAATCGGTAACGGCAACCATGCCCTTCTTGAACGCTTCAAGCAGGTCTACCAAGTGGATACGGCACTACTGGTTCGTGACGGCGACATGCTCTACCGCGCCAGCACCCTGCTGAAAGCACCTGATGGCAGCTACCGTGATGGGGAAGCTATCAAGGACAGCTACACCGTGAATCTGCTCAAGGGCGAGAGCTACGCCGGTACCCTGGAGCGGAGTGGCAAGCAATATGTCTTGGTGGCGGATCCGATCAAGGATGCCCAGGGCAATGTGGTCGGTGCCTTTACCGCCCGCCTCGATGCCGAAGAAAATGTCGGCATGCTGAAGGACACTCTGCGCAAGGTTGTGGTGGGGAACACCGGCTATATCTATATCCTTGCCCAGCCCACCGGCGATGCCAAGGAAGGACGCCTGGTGCTGCACCCAACCCTGGAAAACAAGCGCCTGTCCGAAGTCACCGATGAAAAGTCCCGCAAGATTCTGGAAGAAGTACTGGCGAAAAAGGACGGGGAGCTGACCTATGACTGGCTCGACAAGAGTGGCAAGCTGCGCACCAAGACCGTGGTGTTCAAGACCCAGCAGGAACTCAACTGGGTCGTGGTCAGCGGTTCCTATCTTGACGAGTTTCTGGGTAGTTCCTATAGCCTGCGCAACCACCTGATTGTCTTCAGTCTCGTGCTCGGCATCCTGCTGGCAGCAGGCATCGGTAGTTACACCTGGATCAATCTGAAACGGCTGGAACCGGTAGAAGCCGTTCTGGCCGCTGTCGCTGGCGGCAACCTGACCCAGAGTGCCCCCTGCACCGCCGACAGCCGCCATGAAGCAGACCGCATGGCAGGTGCATTGAACCGGGCCACCGAGGGCGTGCGCTCCTTGATCGAAGGGATCAAGCAGACCACCGAAGGGGTACGCAAGGGCACCGGCGAACTGGCAGCCATGACCCAGCAAGTCCGCTCGGCCATGGATGAACAATCCTCAGCGGCCAGCGGCATGTCCGCCGCTACCGAAGAGCTGTCTGTCAGCATCGATCACGTTGCCCAGAATGCCGGCCAGGCCCTGGATTTCACCCATCAGACCGTCGCCAGCGTAGATCAGGGGCGTAGCGCCGTACAGGACACCATCAGTTCCATGGAAGAAGCATCACGGCTGGTCAGCCAGGCGGCCGAGCGGGTGCGGGATCTGGGCAACCAGAGCCAGGAAGTGCAAGGGATTGTCGAAACCATTCAGGCCATTGCCGAACAGACCAATTTGCTGGCCCTGAATGCCGCCATCGAAGCCGCTCGGGCTGGCGAAGCCGGTCGCGGCTTTGCCGTGGTGGCGGACGAAGTGCGCAAGCTGGCGGAAAAAGCCAATGCCTCGGCCCATGACATCGGCACCATCCTGATGGCTATCCAGAGTCAGGTCGCCAACGTCAGCGGCGATATTGAAACCGCCTCATCCAAGGCCCACGACAGTGCCGGATTGTCTCGCGCCGTGGAACAGGCCTTGTCTTCCATTGAGGATCGTTCGCGGCAAGTGATGACCGCCGTACAGGACATCGCCAACGCCGCGAAGGAACAAAGCAATGCTGGCCATGAAATCACGCGGCAGGTGGAAAACGTGGCACGACTGACCGAAACCACCCATGAGCTGAGCAATCGCACCAGCTCTCTGACTGACCAACTCAATGATCGGGCTTCGGCCCTGGCCAACGACGCGGCGCGCTTCCGCACTTAGGCAAGCTCTTGTCCCGCCGCAGCATCAAAGCGGCGGGAAATCCCTGTCTCGCCCGATACTGTCGCGGACGGTGGGGAAAGCTAACTGAACAATTTCTGCCAGAAGCTCTTCTTGCTCCAGCCGCAAACCTTGTCGGCGATGGTGAACACCGCATCGCTCGTGTTGAGTTTCACCGCGGGCGATGCCGCCTGCAAACCCTGGGCAAGCTCATATTCGCCGGTGCTGCAATTGAAGCCGTAACGCAGCACCTCGTCCGTCGCCAGCGGATTGGCCGACAGATAGGTGCCGATAAAAACCCAGTCCCCCGCTTTGCCCAAGGGCGTCGTGTCGTAATAAAGCCCCAGGGTCTGCTCATAGGGCCGCTCCGCCGGAGCACTCCCCATGGCCATGGCCTCAAGAGCTACAGCTGCCGATCCCAGCAATAACAGTTTGGCGAAGGTCTTTGCCACTACGGTTTCCTTTTGCCTGCAAAGGGCAGGAGTCTGAACCAATTTCGCACTCTTGAAATCATAATCGTGCTGCCCAAAGCGGATGGACTATGCCGCGGCAGGCGTATCCAGGTAATCCCATAAGGCAAAAAGTACTAACGCCTCAGGATGACTTGGCACTGCCCCGGTTATATCAGTAGGCCGAGAATTTCTCGGCCAGTTTGTGTTTGCGGAAGTGGGCGACGATGAAGTCCACGAAGGCACGGGTTTTTGCTGGCAATAGCTTTTGCGCTGAGAAATAGAGCGACAGGGCGCCAGCGTCCACATACCAGTCGGGCAGTACGCGTACGACTGTGCCGCGTTCCAGATACGGCAGAGCGTTGGGCATGCTGATCACGGCAATACCCAATCCCTGTTCGGCGGCCTCCAAGGAGGCAGCAGGATCGCTCATGGTCATGCGCACCGGCATATTGATCGGCATTTGTTCCTTGCTCCGCGTGTTCTTGCCGTTGATCAGCGCCCAGGGGCGGATACGGCCGGTTTGTGGTGAGCGGATATAGATGCCGGCGTGATCCTTGAGTTGGTCCGGATGCTTGATTGCCGGTTTGCTGGCCAGATAGTCCTGCGATGCCACCAGCACCACATGCGCTCGCCCCAACTCCCGTGCCACCAAACCCGGGGGCAACTCGAAGCCACCGCCGATGGCGGCATCAAAGCCTTCGGCAATCAGGTCCACCTGACGGTTGTCAAAATGCCAGTCAGGTGTGATGGCCGGATACAGGGTTAGAAACTCACTGAGCAGCGGCACGATGTGTTCGCGCCCGAAGGCATTACCCATGCTCACCCGCAGCGTGCCCGCGGGCTGCCCCCCGGCATCGGCCAGATTGGCGACGGCACTCTGGATGGTGGCGAGACTGCCGCTGACTTCCTGCAGAAAGCGTTCACCGGCTTCGGTGAGCTTGAGGCTACGAGTGCTGCGCTGGAACAGACGCACACCCAACTTGTTTTCCAGTCTGGCTACGTTCTTGCCTACGGCAGCGGCCGTCAAACCCAGACGCCGTGCAGCCTCGGAAAAACTTCCCGCCTCGGTAGTACGCACGAAACATTCGATGCTGCTCAGGCTTTCCATAGGATAGTCCGCTTTAATTTGATACTTTTAGTATCAATATACTATTCGATTACGGTCTTATCATAATGCAATAGATGGTGGATAGTTCGCTCCATGGACAGCCCATTGCTGCTCCAAATCACTCAAGGAGAAACACCATGTCCAACGCAAATACCCAAGCAGTTTCCACTCCTCTGGCGACCAAGGTCGCTTTCATTCAGGGCGGGTCCCGCGGCATCGGCGCCGCCATTGTCAAACGCCTGGCCAGCGACGGCGCAGCCATAGCACTGACCTACGCCAACTCACCACAGAAGGCTGCCGAGGTCGTCCAGGCCATCGAAGCCGCAGGGGGCCGCGCCATTGCGATCAAGGCCGACAGTGCTGATGCCGATCAGGTCAAAGCGGCGGTACAGCAGGCAGCCGATACCTACGGCAAGATCGATATTCTGGTGAACAACGCAGGCGTCCTGGTCTTGGGCAATGTCGCTGAGGCAGAAATCAGCATTGAAGACATTGACCGCACCTTGGCCGTAAATGTACGCAGTGTGATTGTCGCCTCGCAGGCAGTGGTCAAACATATGGACAAGGGCGGCCGCATCATCACTATCGGCAGCACCAATTCTGATCGCATGCCCTTTGCAGGCGGTTCGGTGTATGCGATGAGCAAGTCCGCCATCGTTGGTCTGACCAAGGGTTTGGCTCGCGACCTCGGCCCCCTAGGTATCACGGTCAATAATGTTCAGCCTGGCCCGATCGACACCGAAATGAATCCGGCTGACAGCGAATTTGCGGAAAGCCTGCTGGGTTTGATGGCCTCCGGCCGCTACGGCAATGTTGAGGAGGTTGCCGGCTTCGTGTCTTACCTTGCCGGCCCGGAAGCTGCCTATATCACCGGCGCCAGCCTGCTGATCGACGGTGGCTTTGCCGCCTGAGCCTCAACGTCTTGCACGCACAAATGCCACACTGCAAACCGGTGTGGCATTTTTCTGAAGTCTTTCTCTACACGCGGCACGCTTGTGCAGGCTCTGGAAAATCATATCCAGGACAAGTGTTAACGTTTCGCGCCGACACCCAGCCGCAGCCCCTCAGCCGGCAATCGGATCCTTGGGGAAAGTAATGCAAAACCGGCTGCCCTGACCCGACGCGGGGCAATCCAGGCTGATGGTGGCGCCGTGTCGTTGCGTGACTTCCTGGACGATGGACAAGCCCAGCCCGGTGCCCGGTTGCTGACTGTCAGCGCGATAGAAGCGATCAAAAATATGGGCCTGCTTTTCCGCCGGAATGCCGGCGCCGTTGTCCTCCACTTCCAGATAGCCGATGCCGGCGCCCTTGTGGCCGCAGCGTACCGTCACGTGGCCGCCCTCCTGGGTATAACGGATGGCGTTGTCGATCAGGTTAGCCAGCAGTTCCCGCAGCAACCAGCGGGATCCCTGGACCTCCGTCTTTTCCGTTTCGAAGCCCAGATCAATGTTTTTAGCCAGAGCTGCATCGAGGAATTCCGAGGCAGCTTCTTCACACAGGGTTTGCAGATCGGTACGCTGGAATTCATGGGCCAGGTCGGCCTCCGCCGAAGACCGGGCCAAAGCCAGCATCTGGTGAGTCAGGTGGGACAGGCGGCGAAAGGCATCCCGTAATCGTTCCATGCGCGGCCGGGCTTCCGCTGGCAGGTTTTCGGCCGCCAGTTCCAATTGAGTTTGCAAGCCGGCAATGGGGGTGCGCAACTGGTGGGCGGCATTGGTCAGGAAGGCCTGCTGGGCTTCATGGGCCGAGCGCAGATTGCCCATCAACTGATTGATAGCCCAGACCAGGGGCCGCACTTCGGAAGGCACGCCGCTATCGGGCAAAGGCCTCAGATCGCTGGTGGTGCGCTGGGCGATACTAGTACTCAGGCCGGTCAATGGCGCCAGGGCCAAGCGCACACCGAAGAACACGGTGAGCAAGGTTGCCATCACCAACAAGAAATCGGCAGTGGCAGTCTTGGTCGCGGCTTGGGTCGCGGCTTTCTCCCGCTTGTGCACCGTCTCCGCCACCACGATCACGGCCTCGCCGCCGGAACCCCGGGCGCGGTAGGTCACCACCCGCACGTTCTGCCCCTTGATCACGTCGTCGTGAAAATCGGGGTTGAGTCCTTCGTCAACGGAGGCCTTGTTCTCCAGCTCCACGTCGCCGGCAATACGGCGGTTCCCGCTATCGAACACGGCGAAGAAAACCTTGTCCACAGGGTCGATGCGCAGCATGGCCTCGGCAGAGGGTGGCAGGTCCACTCGCAACTCACCGTGATGAACGCCGATCAAGGCCGCCAAGGCCACGGCAGAACTGGTCAAGGCATGGTCGTAGGCTTCATTGGACTGGGCCAGGTTGGAACGGTAGTCGGAGACGATAGACAGGGCCGACAGCACCAGCAGGGGGGCCAGCAGGAACAGCATCAGCCGTCCCCAAAGACTGCCCCGGGGACGACTCAGCAAAACATCAAGGCGCCGGATTGTCATCAATACGGTAACCAATGCCGCGCACGGTACGGATGGAAATCCCCTTGCCATCGCCAACGCTATTGTCGAGTTTGGTGCGCAGGCGGGAGACGTAGATTTCCACCGCATTGGGGGTCAACTCGTTGTCCCAGTGGGACAGGCTTTCCACCAGTTTCTGTTTGTTCACCACCTTGGGTGCAGCCAACATCAACTGTTCGAGAATGTCCCATTCCCGTCCGGTCAGTTCCAGGGGCGCGGTTCCCAGCTTGGCACTATGGGTCGCCATGTCCAGGACCAGGGGGCCCAGGGCCAGTTCGGAACTGGCGACGGAACAACTGCGACGGATCAGAGCGCGGACCCGCGCCAGCAATTCCGGCAGCAGGAAAGGTTTGGTCAGGTAGTCGTCGGCGCCGAGATCGAGACCGGCGATACGGTCTTCCATGGCGTCCCGGGCGGTGAGCACCAACACCGGTACGGCAATACCCTTGCGGCGCAGGCGGCGGATCAGCTCTAGGCCGTCCATGCCGGGCAAACCAATATCCACCACTGCCAGATCGTAGGCCGTGTGGGCCAGGGCAGCTTCCCCCGGCTCCGCCGCCGCTACCCGGTCCACCGTGAAACCGGCACCGGTCAGGCCTTCTGTCAGGCCCGACGCCACCGTATCGTCATCTTCCACCACCAGTATGCGCATGGGTTTCCCTATTCATGGTGCGAGGTGCTACCGGACACATTATCCGCATTTCCGCGCAAAGCGCGCAGGGCCAACAGAGGCAGCAGGGTGATGGTGAACAGAGTTGCGGTGATCACGCCACCGACAATCACCACGGCAAAGGGTCGCTGGGTTTCCGCGCCGATGCCGTGGGACAGTGCGGCTGGCAACAGGCCCAGACCCGCCATCAGAGCAGTCATCAGGATGGGTCGTAAGCGCGATACGGCACCGTCCATCACTGCCTCAAACATCCCGGCACCGTTGTCCACCTGACTGATGATTTCTTCCAGCAGGATGACGCCGTTTTGTACCGAAATACCCGCCACGGCAATAAAGCCCACCGCCGCCGACACGGACAAATGCAGACCGGTCAGCCCCAAGGCGAACAGGCCGCCGGTAATGTTGAAGGGCAACAGGATCAGCACCATGCCGGCAAAGCGCACCGAGCGGAATGCCCAGAACAGCAGGGCGAAGATACCCAACAGGGAAGCCGGCACGATCACGGCGAGGCGCTTCATGGCCCGCTGCTGATTCTCGAACTGACCGCCCCAGACGATGCGGTAGCCTTCCGGCAGCTTTACTTCCTTCTTCACCCGCTCCATGGCCTCGGCCACAAAACTGCCCTGGTCCCGGCCCTGCAGATTGGACTTCACTGCCACCAGACGACCACCGGCCTCCCGGGCAATGCGCGAAGCCCCTTCCCGAACATCCACCTGAGCGACTTCGCCAACACGAATCACGCCGGCGTTATTGGGCAAGGGAATCGACAAGGCGGAAACATCTTCAACACTCTGGCGGTAATCCCCCGCCAGTCGTACGGTAATGTCGAAGCGGCGCTCACCTTCGTAGTAGCCGCCGACGGCATTACCGCCCAGCGCCGTCTGCACCACATTGCCCACATCGCTAACGGCAAGCCCAAGCCGCCCCAGTTTGACCCGGTCCGGTGTCACGACAATTTCAGGCTGCCCACCGGGCAATACCGCAGCCACATCCCGGCTTCCCGGCGTGTCCTTGAGGATGCTGGCAATTTGCTGGGCCTTGTCCTGCAGGATTTCCAGATCAGGGCCAAATACTTTCACGGCAATTTCACCCTTCACCCCGGACAGAGATTCTTCTACGTTGTCCTGAATCACCTGGGAGAAGTTTGTGGGAAGGCCGGGGATGGTATTCATCTTTGCCGCCATGTCCTCCACCAGTGCTTCCTTGTCCTTGAAGCGCCATTTCTCGTGGGTAAGGTCGGCCAGAATTTCGATGTTGTTCGGGCCTTTGGGATCAGTACCATCATCGGGACGGCCGACGTGACTCATGACCGTCTTCACTTCAGGATAGCTGCGCAAAATACCGCGCACCGAGCGCTCGATATCCTTGCTGAAATCCAGGGAAGAACCCGGCGGCAGGGAAATGGTGATCCACAAATTGCCTTCATCCAGCTTGGGAAGAAACTCGCTGCCCAGAGACAGCAATACCGCCAGAGCCAGAGCCAGCGCACCAAAAGCCGAGATCAAAGCAGGTTTGATGTCCTTGGAAAGACGCAGCAGCAGGGAACGATAGCGTTGCTGCAATCGTTCCAGCCAAGGCAGGTGCTTTTCCCGTAGATCGGCCCGGACCACGGCATAGGAGAGCAGGGTCGGCGCCAAAGTCAGGGTCAGCAACACCGCCCCGAGCAGAGAGAAAGACAGGGTCAGGGCCACCGGCGAGAAGATGCGCCCTTCCACCCGCTGGAAGGTAAAGATGGGCAGAAAGGCCAGGATGATGATGGCCTTGGAAAACAGGATGGGCTTGGCCAGGGCAGTGGTGGTGGCTCGCAGCACTTCAAGGCGACGACCCACCACGTATTCAGGGCGTCCATCCACATGGTGCAGGGCAAGGCGCACCATCAGGGCTTCCACCAGCACCACGGCGCTGTCGATGATGATGCCGAAGTCCACTGCACCCAGGGAGATCAGATTGGCCGGCACGCCTTTCAGGTCCATCATCAGGAAGGCAAACAGCAGGGTCAGCGGAATGATGGTAGCTACCACCAGGGCAGCCCGCCATTCCCGCAGGAAGAAGATCAGCACCGACACCACCAGCAGGGCGCCGACGAACAGGTTTTCGCTGACGGTGTGCACCGTGTGTTTCACCAGTTCAGTCCGCTCGTACACCGGCACCATGCTGTAGCCCTTGGCCATACCGCCGCCATTTAGGGCATCCACCTGTTCCCGCACCCGCACCACGACTTTGGAAGGATCTTCACCTTTGCTCATGAGGACGATGCCTTCCACCACGGAATCTTCACCATTCACGGCCACGATGCCGGACAGGGGACGATCCCCTTCCACTACGGTGGCGATATCGCCCATGGTGACGGTCTTGCCGTCCTTCGCTGTGACTGTCGAGATACGCACATCATCCACATTGCGGAACAAGCCGCCAAGGCGTACTACCAAGCCTTCATCGCCACGACGCAAAAGGCCACCGGATGCGTTGCCATTGTTGTTGGTCAAACTTTGTTGGACTTGATCCAGCGTCACGTTGTAACGAGCCAGGGCTCGCGGGTCCACCTGGACCTGAACTTCTTTTACCGCACCGCCGAAGCTGGTCACATCCGCCACACCGGCGACACGACGCAGGGCGGGACGAATCACCCAGTCCTGCACGGCACGGACTTCCCGCGGGGCCGTGCCAGCAGGGGCCTTGATTACATAGCGATAGACCTCCCCCACCGCCGTGGTCAGGGCACCCAACTGGGGGGTGATGCCGGTCGGGAAGGTGACGTTCTGCAACTTTTCCATCACCTGATTGCGGGCGAAGTAATCGTTGGTGCCATCGGCAAAGGTCAGGGTCACCACCGAGAGACCCGTGATGGAAACGGAGCGCACATTGGTGGCCTTGGGCACACCGCTCATTTCCCGCTCCACGGGAATACTGATGGCCCGCTCCACTTCCTCCGGCGACTGACCCGGATACTGGGTCACGACCTGAACCTGAACGTCCTGTACGTCGGGGAAAGCTTCTACCGGCAGATCCTGAAAGGCGCGCAGACCGGCAATGGCGACAGCGGCCACCATCACCAGCACAAAGATGCGCTGGCGAATGGCAAAGTTGGCGAGTTTGGCGAGCACTTATTCGGCCCCTGCCAGCTCAGAGGCCAGCAACATGGCACCCTTGACCACGATCTTGTCGCCTAACTGCACGCCCTCCCCGCTAACGAGATAGGCAAAGTCACGATCCTGATGGAGAAGTTTGACAGTACGCCGTTCAAAATCTCCGGGTTTGGACTCAACAAAAACTGTTGCATTGAGTCCCTGAGTCAAGACGGCACTAATCGGAATACGCAGCCCCTTCTCACGACTCTTGGCCACCAAGGCGACGCGAACATACATCTCCGGGCGCAGACGTCCGCTACGGTTGTCCACCTTGGCGCGAACCGTCACCCGGCGGGTAACGGGATCCACGGCCGGCGCGATCCGATCCAGGCTTGCATCGAAAATATCGGGGGCATTGGCCTCAGTGCTGAAGGTTGCGGAGTCTCCGGGCCGTACCCCCTGGGCATCTTTTTCCGGGAGGTCAATCAGCAAGGTGAGCTCGCCGAGGGCCGCGACGACAAACAAAGGGTTTGCCGCATCGTTACGAACCTCAGTACCGGGGTTGGCTTGTCGATCAATGATCACGCCGTCGATGGGACTGCGTAACACCAGGGTACGGCCATCGGTGTGGTCTGCAACCGCTCCCAGGTTGGCAAGGCGGGCCTTGGTCCGCTCCGACTCGGCTCGCGCGACTCTGGCGTCGGCCAAGGTGGCCTCGACTTCCCGACGGGACAAAGCCTCATCGGCCAAGAGTGCCTCGGCGCGACGTGCTGCTTGATCCTTCATGGCAAAGTCGGCCTCGGCCTTTCGGGCATCGGCCACGGCAGAACCGAAATCGGGGGAATCCAGCACGGCAAGCGGAGTGCCCTTGCTCACCTTGTCACCGATATTGACCAACACCTTCAGGACGCGTCCGCCAACGGCGGGAAACACCCGGGCCGTAAGATTGTCTGCGGACACAAGACGTCCATTGAAGGGGCCGGCACTGGGCAACGGTGCTTCACTAAGGGACTCAATGCGGAGGAAGGCACGCTGAGGCGCCCCCTCGGGCAACAAAAGATGGTTGGCTGGTGCCCGAGGCGCCACCTCAGCGACTTTGTTCTCCTTATGGGAAGCCCAATACCAAACGCCAAGGACAAGTCCGACGACAAGCAAAAGAGGGATCAAACGCTTCATGGGGGTTTTCAATCTCAATGTATTTCGGTTTCAGCAGCAGCCGTTTTTTCGTTTTTATTCCACCATCCACCGCCAAGGACCTGGAACAGGGCAGCGGTATCGCCCAGCCGGTTTGCCTTGGCCTGGACCGAGGTCAAGGACGTCTGTAGATAGGCCTGCTCAGCGGTGTAAAGCGCCAAGGCATTCACGTAACCCTGCTCATGTTGCTTACGCACCAGATCAAAGGATTTTCGGGCAGCCTGTTCCGAGCGCAATGCTGCCTGAACGCTCTCCGCATCCCCTTGCAATGCATGAAGCGTATCGGCCACATTCTGGAACGCACTCAGTACCGTACTCCGGTATTGCGCTTCCGCCTGGACCAGTCCCTCTTCAGCAGCTCGCTGCCGGTGGCGTAGGGTGCCGCCGTCAAATATGGTTTGCGAAATACTGCCAATAATGCTGAAGAACTTGCCGCTATCCCAGAACATCTGGTTGAAATGGGATGCCTCACCGCCCATGCTGGCCGTCAGGGAAAGCTGGGGCCAGCGATTGGCAACGGCCACCCCCACTTGGGCGCTGGCGTAATGCAATTGCTCCTCCGCCGCCCGGATGTCGGGGCGTTGTTGCACCAATTGGACAGGCAGGCTCAGGGGCAAGGCTTCCGGCAAATGCAAAGACTCCAGATCAAAGGTCTCACTCACATCGTGATCTGGCGTGTTACCAGCAAGAATCCGGATCAAATCCCGGGTCTGCTCAAACTGCCGGGTCAAGGGAGGCAACAACTGTTCGGCCTGGGCAACCGCCGTTTCCTGAGTCGCAACATCAAGCGCACTGGCGTAGCCAGCCTTGTACTGGCGGCGCAGAATTTCCAAGGATTGGCTGTTAAGCACAACAATTCTTTTCACAGCGTCAATCTGAGCCCGCAAGGAAGCCTCCTGGATTGCCGCTGCCACGACATTGGTGGCCAAGGTGATGTAACTGGCCTCCAGAACATAGCGCTGTGCCTCGGCCTGGGCTTGGGATGACTCTAACTGTCGCCGACCACCACCGAACACATCGGGCGCAAACCCGACACTGAGCTGAGCCGTATGGTAGTTGTAGATCACCGGGTTACCAGGAGACGCAGAAATCGAGCTACCGTTTCCCTGAAGTCCAGGCGCAGAAGCGTTGCTAGTGTTTGCGGACAGCTTGGTTCGACTTGGGGAGTAACTGGCCTGAACCGTAGGGTAGAAGAAGCCCCGCTGGGCTTCGACGTTTTCCTGGGCCTGGCGTAGAGCCGCCTGCGCAGCCTCGATATCGGGATTTGCAGCGAAGACTTTTTCAATCAAGGAATTCAAGGCTGGTGACTGAAATAAAGACCACCATTGAGCAGAAATATCCCGACCAAGCTCAAATCGCTGCTGATCTCCTTCCAGCCGGGAACCCGCCAAAACTCCGTTTTCCAGGGGAGTCGCGGTATAGCCTTCCGCTTTAGGCGCTTCAGGTCGCTGGAAATCCGGGCCAACGGCACAACCAGTCAAAACAAGGGCAACTAAAACGGTTTCGACACAAAAGTGGAGGGGGTTTCTCATAAGGGGGCGGACTCTAATTGGATACGGCCTTCTGTTGCCTGACAGGCGTGAGGATAGCCTGTCCAGATGAAGGAATGATTACCGCCTCACCGACAAAACTGCAAACCCTGATAACCAAAGCTTCGCCTACAATGCGGCACCCACCGTGGTGCCCCTCAATGGCCTCTCACCAGGAAATGTGCCATGACGCTTTCCGCGAATACTCGCCCGACCATCGATAGCCACACTCCCTTGCCCCAAAGCGAGCAAGAGGTGCTGCACGTCATACAGTCCTTGCTGGCGCAACAAAAGCGGGTGGAGAGTCTGGTGCAAAAGCAGGAAATGCCGCGCCGGGAACTGGTGGAAAACCTGGTGCATTCCCAGCATCTGGCCAAGCTTGGACAGGTACTGGAACGGCTGGACACAGCCATGATTGCTGCCGTGCTGGCAGCACTGGATGAAGATGAGCGGCTCATCGTTTGGAGCCGGATCAAGGAAGAACGGGGAGACGATATCTTGGAAAAACTGGACGACGACATCCGCGAAGCTTTGGTCGGTGCCCAACCCCAACAGAACCATCGCATCATGCTCAACGCCTTCGAGCTGCATAACGGCCGCCTGCGCCAGATCCCCGTGGATAACCGGGAGGACTTGGCCAATGTGCGCCCCATCTGGGTTGACTTAGTCGCCCCCACCGACAAGGTGCGGGCCTGGGTCGGCGCCCACTTCGGCCTTGACCTGCCCGACCCCGACGAACTCACCGACCTGGAAGCTTCCGCCCGCTTCTATGTGGAGGACAACGGCGAAGTGCATCTGCACTCTGACTTCCTGCTGGACCTGGAAGAAGAATCCCGCAACGTGGCGGTGGCCCTGATCCTGCACAAGGACATCCTGTTTTCCGTGCGCAAGGAAGAACTGCCGGTGTTCCGCCTGCAACGACTGCGGGCCCGGACCCAACCCGGTTATGTGAACGACGGCAAGGACGTGCTGCTCGACCTCTACGCCGCCGACGCCGAATACTCCGCCGACGCGCTGGAAGATGTTTATGCCGATCTGGAAAAAGCCGGCAAGCACGTACTCGGCACCCGAGTCAGCGATGAGGACGCCGCCAACATCCTGGCGGAAATCGCCAAGGCCGAAGACTTGAACGGGCGCATCCGTCGCAACGTGATGGACACCCGCCGTGCCGTGTCCTTCCTCACCCGGGGCAAGTTCCTCAACGGTAGCCAGCAGGAAGACGCCCGCCAGATTCTGCGCGACATCGAATCCCTGGACGGCCACACCACCTTCCTCTTTGGCAAGATCAACTTCCTGATGGATGCCACCGTCGGCTTCATCAACATCAACCAGAATCAACGAGTGAACAAGCTCACCACCATCTCGGTGGTGTTTATGCCCATCAACATCGTTGCCGGTATCGGCGGCATGTCCGAGTTCTCCATGATGACTGCCGGTGTCCCCTGGCCCCTGGCCTACGGTGCCTTCATCATCGGCATGGGCTTGCTCGGTCTCGGCACTTACCAAGCCCTGCGCCTGTACGAAAGCCGCAAGGCAAAGCGCGAAGCACGGCTACGGAACACTGTCTGAAGCACATCATCGCAGACTGATTTCCACCAGGCACCCCGTTCGTGGGTGCCTGGTTTCGTTGCAGGCAAGCCTTTTCTTCCCCCCTATCCCACGTAGCTAGCGCCCCGGCCGACCCAAGGGATGCTGAATAGAAGAATGGGGAAAGCCTCTATTTTTGTCGGGATAGGTGTATTAGCAAACGGTAAGATACCGAGGACATACTTCCTCTGAGCGTCCATTCCTATGCCAGATCGCGATTCCGGGGCTGCCGAGCTTCGTAGCCCTTTCATTACCAACGCCGTTATCACCGTCGTTGTCCTCAACATCTTGCTCGCCGTCGCAGGTTTCGTCGGTATAGCGACCCACGGCTGGCTGCCGATGGACTGGCTATGGATGGCCTGCCTCATCGGTTTCGGTGTCGGCACCGGCCTGCTTTACCTGCACAGACTGCGGGCTGCCCTGACGCCGCTTCATCACATTTCCCGTGTCGCTGCGGAGGTGTCTCGCGGCGTGATTGGTGCCCGCATTCCCGACAACGGCCGCGCCGACGAACTAGGCATCGTCTGCCGCAACGCCAATGCCATGTTGGATCAGATGGAAACCTGCTTTGGTAAACAAAGCGAGGCCATCAAGGCCGCGAGTGAAAACCGTTTCAGCGAGCAAATTGACAGCGGTAATCTGCAAGGCGTCTTCCGTGAAGCAGTTGAACAAGGCAACCAATCCTTGACTGTACTGATGCACAACTACCACAAGGAAATGCGCAACAACCTGCTCTCTCGCCTGGGTCAGCTCAACGCCGAGAACCTGCTGAAGAACATGCGCACCAGCCAGCACGACATGCTGGGCATTGTTGCCGCCACCGACAAGCTCGCCGCCCTGTCCACCGAAAATGCCACGGCAGCCGAGGCAAGCCACGACACCATCAATCAAGTTGTCGATGCCCTCGATCGACTTGGCGACAAGATTGTGGAAACGGCTACTGCGATTGCCGACTTCAACGAGCATCGCGAGGAAATTGCCCGCTCCGTCACCGTCATTACATCCATCGCCGATCAAACCAATCTGCTCGCCCTCAATGCCTCCATCGAGGCCGCCCGGGCCGGCGAACATGGCCGCGGTTTTGCCGTGGTAGCCGACGAAGTACGCAAGCTGGCAGAAAACTCCAGGGAGGCCTCATCCTCTATCAGCGCAGTCATGGACGTTCTGCATAAGGACGGAGAAACGATGCTCGCCAATTCTGGCGACATGCGCGATATCGCCGCCGAGTCCAAGAACACCATCGCCGACTTCAACACCCGCTTCGCCACCGTGGCCCAAGCGTCCAACCAGGCCCTGGACCAGATCCGTTTCGTTCACGACGTGAGCTTCGCCTCCCTGGCGAAGGTGGACCACTTCATCTACAAACAGAACGGCTACATGGCCCTGAGCCGTGGCGTTGAATCCGACAATGCCCAAGCCGTTGCTGTGGATGAAACCCGCTGTCGTCTCGGCAAGTGGCTGGCGGAACCAAGCACCATCGCAGTGTTCGGCAAGGTTGGCAGCTTCAAACAGGTAAGCGAGCCCCACAAGCAGGTTCACCAGAACATGCACCGAGCCATCGCCATGATGAGCGAAGGTTGGGAAACCGATTACACCGTGCAGGAAAAACTGTTTGCCGCTTTCAGCGACGTGGAGGCAGGCAGCGATGGCGTCATCCATGCCCTCGACGCCGTGGTGTTGGAAAAACACCAGGAAACCACGGCCACATAATCGTGCGGCGGCACGAATGCTCAGAGAACGGTCGTTAGTGGGTGGCAAAGCACTGCCAACCATCGCGGGAGGTGGCGCAGCAACGCAATGAAAGCTGAAACTCCTTTTTGCAAAGCCATCCCAAATAAAAAGCCCGGCATTGCCGGGCTTTTTGTTTGCTGCGATTGCATGATCCCGCTCAACCTTTGGGTTGATCGCCAGGGTTTCCCCGCTCAGGGCGACAGGAAAGATTGCCCTGACCACCGTTCACATCTGACTTGGCGCCGATCCGGGTGGTGATGGTAGGACTGGCATTCATTCCGGGGCCACTTATAGCAGTCCCGGGGGGTGGCGGGGTGCAAGTACCCGTGACAACAACATTGTCCCGATTGGTATAGCTGCAGCCATCACCTTTGTTTTTCCGAAAACAGGCGTCGAACGCTTCAGGAGGAGGCTTCCTGTTGACTCCAGGCCCTTGCGGCCCCGGACCACCAGAACCCTCAGCCTGGGCACGGGCTTGAAATGCAATGCCGCTAGCAAGAGCAGCAATAAGGAATGTTGCCGAGAAAGTACGCAAACGCATAGAGGCTCCTGTCAGGGTGAAAAGGCTTCCGGGGAATGGCACAACGGAAAAGCATCCTACCGTGATGAAACCAGCCATGGCAACTGTCATAAATGTATGGGTTTTAGTCCAACCTAGTGGCTACAGCGGCAGTCGCCATCGCCACAGTGCTCGCGCACACTCATGGTGGAACGAACCCCGCCGCTGTCATGATCGAACAACACATAGAAATGGGCCGTAGCGTTCCAGTCATCGCAATAGCGCCAGCCCCAGTCCAACTCACGACGAGCCGCGTAATAAACCGTCTCCGCTGGATCAGGAGGACCGAGGGTACGCAACACTTCGTCCTGGTTCATTCCGGGCTGAATCCGGGCAAAAGCCGGCATGGTCATCACGTTCTCAATCCGGTTCAAGCGCCCCGTAACGTCGAGATAGACCATGTAGGCGTCAACGCCAATATGGCCACGCCGATAGGCAAGCTGAAGGGAGTGGTCGGGGTTTTCCCAGCGCAAAGCCGGCTCACCCATTTTCAACAGCACATCGGCCTGAGTGGAAACACTCGGCACAAGGCCGCGCTCACCATAGGTAGCGCAGGCGGACAGCAGGCAAGCAACAGCTAATAGCAAAGTTTTCATGTTTGGTAGTAAGAAGCGCAAATACCCCTAGCCTTCTGACTTGATTTTCCCACTACTCCAGTACCCAATAACAGAGGTGGTGTTATGGGCAGTTTATTAGGCAGGACAATGGACTTTAAAAATTAGCCATGTTTAGATTCAGCCTCTTACATGACATTTAGGAGAGGAAACATGCATCCAATAACCTGTTTACTTCCCGTTTTGTCGTCTACAACACGCTAGCGTCATGAGAACACTCGCTCTCGTTGCCGTATTGCTTTGCCGCTTCGCCTCTGCCGAGCAGACTTTCGGCGCTGAGGAATCACTGGCACACCCGATACAAATTCCCGCGGCCGTTCTTTCCAAGCTCGGTGTGGAACTAGATCTAATGGCCAACGGATGTGGTCAGCTTACTCTTGCAGAAGCACTCGAAGCCACGGAGGTGAATGTTGGCTCAACGACTCCGGTGCTTCTAATCAAGCCGAGGCAAGATGCTTGGTGCTTGTGCGGAGCCTATCTTTGCCCTGCGTGGATATTTCAAATAAGTACCAGAGGTCCCAACCGCCTTTGGTCCACACACGGCACAGCCAGCGTGTCATTCCTCAATACGAAAGACCGTGGTTATCGGCGCATTCGTTCGGAAGGCGGCACTGCGGGTCACGGGTTTTTAGAAGTCTGGGCATGGGACGGAAAGCACTATGTTCGTTCTAGCCAAAAAGATTGGGTGGCTGGTCAGTGAAGCGACGGCTAACCCTGCAATGCACCGAACCTGCGAATACCGCCGCGCAGGCCGGTGATTTTGAACGTTATCCAGATAATCAAATCTAGTCGCGACACTCCCCATCCCCTCTATCCCGCCGAGTGGAAGAAGTCTCGCCGGGGGCAGTCCGGTGTCGATGTTTGAGCCGCAGGCGAGTTTTCGACGCCGGCCCGGCGGGGCTTCTGGAGGGAGGGCAGCCCGTAGGGCCAGGGTAGCGGGGGCTGCTTCTTTGCCTACTTTCTTGCAGAAGCAAGAAAGTAGGTCGCCCGCCGGGGCGAACTCCCGGCGCGGTCTTTATTCTGCGTGAACTGGAAAATTTGGGCAGTTCTTCCTGCATCCCGTACTTCGACTTCGGCCTATGGCCTACGCTCAGCACGAACGGTGGCTACTTGTTCAGCGCTTCCCGAATCAACCCGCCAGGGCCGCCTGAAGCCTGCCCCACTCCACCTCATCCGCCGGCAAACCAAACCGCACTGCCTGCCACTGCGGAAAGTGCCGAATCAAAATGCCCTGTCGGGCAAGCCCCGTAAACAGCGCTTCAGCACGAGGCGAGAATAGCGTTTGAAAAAGAGCGGTGCCACTTAATCGAGCATCGTCGCTAACCAAGCCATGGGCGTGCAACAAAGCCGCAAGCCGTTCCCCCGCTGCCAACAACCGCGCTTGCTGCTCGCCCTGCCATCCGCGATTGGCGAGGGCATGACTGGCGACAAAGCGGGCCGGGTGCGCAATAGCCCAAGGGCCAACAACTTCTTGCAAGGACAGCAACAGCTCAGACTGAGCGATGGCAAAGCCGACGCGGGCGCCGGCCAGACCAAAGAACTTGCCAATAGACCGCAACACAATCACATTAGGCGCGGCATCACTGCCCGCCAACGCCGCCAGACTCCGCGCCGGCTCGGCATCAGCAAAGGCTTCGTCCACGATCAACCAACCTTGCCGTTTATTCAGCACAGCAGCAGCAGCCAACAGGTCAGCCGCAGCGAAACGGGTGCCATCGGGATTGTTGGGATTGGCCACCATCACCACGTCCACCTGTTCGGCAACACGTCTCAGGTCTACGGCTGGAAACCCGATCACCTCATGACCGGCAGCGCGCCAGGCAGGAGCGTACTCACTGTAGGCAGGGTCGAGGATGGCCGCAGTGCCCTTGGCCCGCAAGCGAGGCAGAGCCATGATCGCCGCCTGGGAACCGGGCAAGGCGATCAGTCGTTCGCTACCGTAATAGCCACGGGCTACAGCGAGCAGATCGTCTTCGTCTTCCGGCAGGCGCTGCCAACACTCCAGGGGAATGGCGGGCACGGGATAGGGCCAGGGGGCGATACCGGTGGACAGGTCGAGCCAGTCGGCCAAGGGGATGCCCCATTGCTGGGCCGCGGCCCGCAGTTTGCCGCCGTGGTCAATCATGGAAGTTCCCCGTGAGGAGGCCGATCAGGACCAGAACCACCAGCCAGAGCCAGAGGCTGCGCCGGACCAGATCGAGGGCGCGGACGATGTCGCCGGCCTTGGCCTGGGGGCCTTGGCCCAGGGTGGGGCGCACTTCTTCCCGGCCGTGATAGACGGCGTTGCCACCGATGGTGAGAGTCAGGGCACCGGCACCGGCGGCCATGACGGGGCCAGCGTTGGGGCTGCCCCACTGGCGGCCCTGGGTGCGCCAGCAATGCCAGGCGCTGCAGGTCTTGCCGAGCAGGGTGTAGCTCAGGGCAGTGAGGCGGGCGGGGATCAAACCGAGCAAATCATCGAGGCGGGCGGCGGCCCAGCCGAAGTAGATGCGGCGCTCGTCCTTGTAACCCCACATGGCATCCAATGTGTTGGCAAGGCGGAACAGCAAAGCGCCGGCACCGCCGCCGAGGCAGAACCAGAACAGGGTGGCGAAGATGGCGTCGTTGCCGTTCTCCAGCACGGTTTCCACCGTGGCCCGGGCGATGGCTTCTTCGTCCAGTTGTTCGGTATTGCGGGAAACAATCCAACTCAGGAAATGACGAGCCTGGGGCAAGTCCCCCGCCGCCAAAGGACGAGCCACAGCGAGGGCATGTTCTTCCAGACTGCGGGCGCCGAGGGCGAAGGTGAGCAAGGGGATGTGCACCCACAAACCAAACTTGCCTTGCAGCCAGAAGGCCAGGGCCACCAGGGGTACCACCAGCAGCACCCAGGCCAGCAGCCCGGCGAGGCGATTGCCCAGGGCATAGCCCGGGGCACCCCGGCGCAGGGCTGCTTCGGCCAGGGTAATGGCGCGACCGAAACCGGCCAGGGGATGCCAGCGGCGCGGCTCACCCAACAGGCGATCCAGCACCACACCTGCCGGTGCGGCCAGAGCCAGCAGGGTGAAGGTACTCATTACTGGGCCGGTGGTAACGGTGCCAGCAAGGCGGTGAGATCGGCTTCGGAGAACTTGACGCCACCACCCTTGTCGTCGGAAAGGATGCCCGCTGCAAGGGCGGCTTTCTGCTCCTGCATGGCGAGAATCTTTTCTTCGATACTGCCCGCCACCACCAGCTTGTAGACGAACACGCTCTTGGTCTGGCCGATCCGGTGGGCCCGGTCGGTGGCCTGGTTTTCCACCGCGGGATTCCACCAGGGATCGTAGTGGATAACGGTGTCGGCAGCGGTCAGATTGAGACCGACGCCCCCGGCCTTGAGGCTGATGAGGAAGATCGGCACCTTGCCATCCTGGAAATTGCGGATGGGCGTTTCCCGGTCCTTGGTGTCGCCGGTGAGCAGCGCGTACTCAAGGCCCAGCTCTTTCAACTCGGTTTCGATCAGGGCCAGCATGCTGGTGAACTGGGAGAACACCAGAATGCGACGACCTTCTTCCACCAGCTCCGGCAACATGGTCATCAGCAGATCGAGCTTGGCTCTTTCCTTGACCCGATGGGCGGCGGTGGATTTGACTAGGCGAGGGTCGCAACAGACCTGCCGCAGTTTGAGCAGGGCGTCGAGGATGACGATCTGGCTGCGGGCAAAACCGCGAGCGGCGATTTCCTGACGGATGCGCACGTCCATGATGCTGCGCACGGTTTCGTACAGGTCGCGCTGACCGGCTTCCAGTTCCACGGTGCGCAGGATGATGTTCTTCGGCGGCAGTTCGGTGGCCACGTCTTCCTTGCGACGACGCAGGACGAAGGGGCGGATGCGGCTGGCCAGCAGGTCACGACGCAGCAGATTGCCGTGCTTTTCAATGGGGGTGCGCCAGACCCGGCTGAAGTTTTTCTTGTCGCCGAGGAAGCCCGGCAGCAGGAAGTCGAACTGGGACCAGAGTTCGCCCAGATGGTTTTCCAGCGGAGTACCGGTCAGACACAAACGATGACGGGCCTTGAGCTGGCGAATGACGGCAGCGCCCTTGCTGGCGGAATTCTTCACCGTCTGGGCTTCATCAAGAATCAGCAGGTGAAAGTCGTGCCGGCCCAGTTCTTCGGCATCCCGCCACAGCAGCGGATAGGTGGTGAGCACCACGTCGTGCTTGGGAATCTCGGCGAAGTTTTCCTTGCGCTCCTTGCCGTGCAAAAAGAGCAGGGAAAGTTGCGGGGCGAAACGCTCAGCTTCCGTCTTCCAGTTGAAGACCAGGGAAGTCGGCACCACCACCAAGGCCGGGCGGGGCGTATCGGGGGTTTTGTTCTCGGGATCGAGGGGGCCGAGGCGGCCCTGCTCTTTTTCCAGCAACAGGTGAGCCAGAGCCTGGGCGGTTTTACCCAGACCCATGTCATCGGCGAGGATGCCGGCCAGCTTGTGCTGCCGCAGATATTGCAGCCAGGCCAGGCCTTCTTCCTGATAGGGGCGCAGGGTCAGGGCAAAGCCCTTGGGTGCGGCCACGGCGGGCACGCCTTCCATGCCCTGCACTTCGCGCAGGGCGCGGTTCACGGCGTCCTGGCCCGAGGTGTTCCATTCGCCATCACTGCTCAACTTCACCAGTCGTGGTGCATCGAGGCGGGACATGCGCAGGGGGCCAGCGTGATGGATGATGCCGTCGAACAGGTCGATCAGGGTCTTGGCCAGGGGCTTGATACGCCCGGCGGGAACCTTCACCCGGTAACCCTGGGGTGTCAGCAGGTCGATCACTTCGTTGTTGCGGATGCTGTCGATCAGGGTGATTTCCAGCCAGCGGTCATCCCGCTGGAACAGACCGGCCAGCAGCGGTGCCAGGGGCAGACGCTCGCCGTCCACGATGATGCCCATGTCGAGGTTGAACCAGCCGGTATCTTCCTCTTCGATATCCACTTCCCAGGATTCCACCTGATAGGCGTGGTGGCGGAAATCCGGCGGCATGCGCACTTCCCAGCCGGCTTCGCGCAGACGGGGCAGATGGTCGGCCATGAAGTCGGTCCAGACATCTTCGTTGTCCAGGGCAAAGGCGACCTTGGGGTCGAATACGCCGTGGGCGGGTAGTTGCAACCGTTCCGGATCAATGGACTCAAACCCGGCCCGGGCCAGACTATCCAGCCAGGCGGCTTCCACTTCGGGCTGACGCAGGACACGGACCGTCTCACCACTGGAGAGGCGGACAAAACTCTGGTCTTCCCGGGCGGGCACGATGGCTTCCAGATCGTCGCTGCCGTAGTGGAAGAAGACCTGGGCATAGTCCAGATCGTAGTTCCACACATTGCGCGGATAACCACGCAGGTCGTAAAGCAGGGGAATGCGCACGGTGCCCAGGTGCAACACAGCCCGGGGCGAACCGCTGACTTCGCGGGCAGGGGCCACGGCGGGCAGGGGCACGCCGGGGGAAGCTTCTTCCAGCACCAGGGCGGTGAGCTGGGCTTCGGCCTCGCTCAGGGGCGGGGCGGCCAGAATGCGGGCAGCGGTGGCGGCGGGCAGATCGAAAACGAGGGTGCCCACTTCTCCCAGGCTGCTATCCACAAACATGGGCGGCGTGGAGGGAATCACCCAGTGGATGGGCGGCGTGGTTTCAACCCGGGGGTTGAACAGGCCGTCTTCGTCTTTGCTCCACAAAATCTTGGCAGGACGAGCTTCACCCTGGGTCAGGGGCACCAGGGGGGTAAAGGCGCCGTAGAGGCGACCGGTATCGGCCAAACGGTTCAGGACTTCGGCGGTATTGCGGCCCACGGCGGCGAGATTGTCGCGGCTGCGGCCCTGCTTGTCCTGGGCCAGCAACAGGCGCAGGGCGAAGAGATCGTCTTCATCGACGAAACGGGGCGGCTTGCTGATGGCGGGAACGAAGTTGTTCCAGGGCTTGAGGCCGCCGCTGAACCGATCGCCGGGGCCGGGCAGGCCCTTGTAACAGGTCAGGCGGAAGTCGCCAGGACCGGCCGGGGAAAGTTGCCAGTAAAGCTTTTGCAGCACCTTGGTGGAGGCGGTCTGCTCTTCGGGCTGATCGGTGATCTGGGCCAGGGCCTCGGCCCAGAAGCCGCCACCCCAGATGGGGGGAGGTGGCGCCGCAGCGGGTGCCGTAGGGATCACCGGGGCGGTCTTGACCAAGCGATGCTTGCGGGTGGGCATCTTCATGACACGGCCCTCCCATGAGCAATCGTCCGCAGAGGCAGAAAACCGGCGCTAAACGCGGTGGGTGTTACGGAATCAAATAGGGGAAGCGACATGGGCGAAAGGTGCGAGGTGCGATGCGATAATCGCCGCCGTGGAAAACCCGGCATTCTACCGGCTCAAACTGATTCGATGACCTTTCCTTTCAAAGCACTGATGATTCAGGGCTGTACCTCCGATGCCGGCAAGAGCACCCTGGTGGCTGCCCTGTGCCGCGTACTGCGGCGGCGCGGCCTGCGGGTAGCCCCTTTCAAGCCCCAGAACATGGCCCTCAATTCTGCCGTCACCGAAGACGGCGGCGAGATCGGCCGTGCCCAGGCCCTGCAAGCGGTGGCGGCGGGCCTTGCCCCCCGGATCGACTTCAACCCGGTGCTGCTCAAGCCAACCACGGACCGCAAGGCCCAGGTGATCGTGCATGGCAAGGCCGTCACCGATCTGGATGCCAAGGATTACCACGCCTACAAGACTACGGCCATGAAGGCGGTGATGGAAAGCTGGCAGCGCCTTACCGAAGAGTTCGAGTGCGTACTGGTGGAAGGGGCCGGCAGTCCGGCGGAAATCAATCTGCGGGACCGGGACATTGCCAACATGGGCTTCGCCGAGGCGGCGGACGTGCCGGTGATCCTGGTGGCCGACATCGACAAGGGCGGCGTTTTCGCCCATCTGGTGGGCACCCTGGAACTACTTTCCCCCAGCGAACAGGCCCGCATCAAGGGCTTCGTCATCAACCGCTTTCGCGGCGACATTGCTTTGCTGGAACCAGGCCTGCGCTGGCTGGAGGAACGTACCGGCAAGCCCGTGCTGGCGGTGCTGCCCTACTTGCACGGCCTGTTCCTCGACGCTGAGGATGCCATTGCCACCGAGTCGGCCCCCAAGCCCGATGCCAAGCTCAAGGCGGTGGCCATTGCCTACCCCCGCTGCTCCAACCACAACGACCTAGATCCCCTGCGCCTGCACCCGGAGGTGGATTTTTCCTGGGTAAGGCAGGGGCAGGCCCTGCCGCCCTGCGACCTGATCGTGCTGCCCGGCTCCAAGGCGGTTCAGGCGGACATGGCCTGGCTGCGGGAACAGGGCCACGAAGCGGCCATCCAGCGCCACCTGCGCTACGGCGGCAAGGTCATCGGCCTCTGCGGCGGCTATCAGATGCTGGGCCGGGCCCTGCACGACCCGCAAGGGCTTGAAGGTGCCCCCCGCAGCCTGGCGGGCCTGGGCCTGCTCGACTGCGAAACCACCCTGGAAGCAGAAAAACAGTTGCGCAATGTGACCGGCAGCCTCACTCTGCCCGGTCAACCAGCCATGGCCGGTTACGAAATCCACATGGGCGTCACCAACGGCCCGGCCCTGGAACAGCCTGCCGTGCTGCTGGCCGATGGCCGCAAGGATGGCGCCATTTCCGCCGATGGGCAGATACTGGCCAGCTATGTACACGGCCTGTTCGACCATTCTGCCGCCCTGACGGCCCTGCTGACCTGGGCTGGGGTAAAGGAAGTGGCGGCAGTGGATTTCAATGCCCGCCGCGAAGCCGACATTGATCGGCTGGCTGATGCCGTGGATACGGCCCTGGACTGGAATCGACTGGCCGCTTCTGCCTAAACAGAGTGTCGACAAACTGCAGCAATTCCCTGCGCTGAATCAACGCCCGCAGAGTGCTCCTTGGTGAATAATGGAAGCCGTTTTTTGTTTGTTTATTCGCCGCCCCCGGCCCGAGGAAATTTTGAGCCCATGAAGTATTCCGATCTCGTCGACATTCCCCGACTGCAGGAACTGATGGAAAGCTTCACCGAAGTGACCGGGATCGCCAACGCCGTGATCGACGTAGACGGCACCGTCATCGTCAAGGCCGGCTGGCAGGAAGCCTGTACCGATTTCCACCGGGTCAATGCCGATAGCTGCCGCCGCTGCATTGAGAGCGATACCTCCCTGGTCAAGAGCATGACCAGCGGCAAGAGTCACGCCGTCTATCAATGCCACAACGGCCTAGTGGATACGGCGGCCCCCATCGTGGTGGATGGCCAACACGTTGCCAATGTGTTCACTGGCCAGTTCTTCACCGCAGAACCCGATCTCGATTTTTTCCGTCGCCAGGCGGCGCACTATCATTTCGACGAAGAACGCTACCTCGCCGCCATCACCCGGGTCCCCATTGTTGCCAAGGAGCAGGTTGAATCCATCACCCGTCTCTATGCCCAGCTGGCGGCCATCCTCGCCAACAACGGCCTGGACCGGCGCAAGACTATCCAGGCCTCGGAGAAACTGGCCAGCCTCAATAAGTCCCTGGAAGAAACCGTGGCACAACGGACCCGGGACCTGATGGCATCCAACGAAGATCTGGCGGGCCGGGAACTGTTGCTCAAGCAGATCCTCGATACCTCCAGCGTTGCCATTTTCCTGGTGGACCGGGACGGCTATATCACCCAGGCTAATCAACGCATGGCAGAAATGTTCGCCTGTTCCGTTGAGGATTTGTTGGGCAGCGAATACGTGGACCTTATCCACCCTTCCGAACGGAATCTGGGTCGCCAAAAAATGAAGGCGCTGCTCAACAGCAGCGTCTCCTCGGCGGAAGTTGACCGGCTGTACTGGCGCGCTGATCACAGCGAGTTTTGGGGCAATCTCACCGGTCGCCGTTTCCACGATCCTCGGGGCAAGGAACAGGGATTGATCGGCGTCATTGCCGACATCACCGAGCGCAAACAGGCCGAAAGCAAAATTCAGGAACTGGCCTTCTTCGACCAGTTAACCAACCTGCCCAACCGCACCCTGCTCTATGACCGCTTGCGGCAGGCCATGATTGCCGGTGTCCGCAACGGCAACTTCGGTGCTCTGCTCCTCATCGACCTGGATAATTTCAAGACCCTGAACGACACCCACGGTCACGACATGGGGGACTTGCTGCTCAAGCAGGTGGCCCAGCGTCTGGTGCAATGCGTGCGGGCAGAAGACACGGTGGCCCGCTTGGGCGGCGACGAATTCGTGGTCATGCTGGTGAACCTGAGCCCCCTTGAAACCGAGGCCGTCACCCAGGTTGAAGCCATCGGCGAGAAAGTCCTGACCATCCTCAATCAGACCTATCAACTCAAAGATACTGCCTACCTCAGCTCGCCCAGCATCGGCGCCACCTTGTTCCGCGGACAACTGATCGCCATCGACGACCTGCTCAAACAGGCAGACATGGCCATGTATCGAGCCAAGGATGCCGGGCGCAATGCCATGCGTTTCTTCGATCCGGCCATGCAGACCGCCGTTGTTGCCCGGGCCGACATGGAAGCGGGACTACGACAAGGACTAGAGCAGCATCAGTTCCTGCTCCACTATCAACCCCAGGTGGTGGACGATGGTCGCGTCACCGGTGCCGAAGCCCTGGTGCGCTGGCAGCACCCGGAACGGGGCATGGTGTCCCCGGCAGAGTTCATTCCTCTCGCGGAGAACACCGGTCTGATCCTGCCCCTGGGGCAATGGGTACTGGAAACAGCCTGTCACCAACTGGCTCGTTGGGCCGGCCACCCGCAAATGGACCACCTGACCATTGCGGTGAACGTCAGCGCCCACCAGTTCCGGCAACCCGACTTTGTGCAGCAGGTGGCGGCCGTTCTGAAAAAGACCGGTGCCAATCCGGAACGACTGAAACTGGAACTGACCGAAAGTCTGCTGGTGGACAACGTGCAGGACATCATCGAGAAAATGTTCGCCCTCAAGGCCAAGGGCATCGGCTTTTCCCTGGACGATTTCGGTACCGGCTATTCCTCCCTGGCCTATCTGAAGCGACTGCCCCTGGACCAGTTGAAGATCGACCAATCCTTTGTCCGCGACGTACTCAGCGATCCCAATGATGCGGCTATCGCCAAGACCGTAGTGGCGTTGGCCCAGAGTCTGGGATTAGGCGTTATTGCCGAAGGCGTGGAAACCGATGCACAACGCTCCTTCCTGGCCAGTGCAGGCTGCTATGCCTACCAGGGTTACTTTTTCAGCCGGCCATTGCCGATTGAAAGCTTCGAGAAATTCGCCCTGGGTGTTTGAAGACAACCTGCCCGTAACAGGCGGTATCCGAAGCAACTAGCCCAGTAGTTTCAGCACATCTTTTTCGAGGCTTTCCGGCGTGTCGTTAGGCGCGTAGCGAGCCACGACCTTGCCGCTGCCATCCACCAGAAACTTGGTGAAATTCCATTTGATGGCCTCGGTCCCCAGAATGCCGGGAGCCGCCGTTTTGAGGGCTTGGTAAAGAGGATGGGCGCCAGCACCGTTCACCTCGATCTTGGCGAACAGGGGAAACGTCACGTCATAGCTGAGAGAGCAAAAACTACGAATCTCTTCAGCGTCCCCCGGCTCCTGATGACCAAACTGGTCGCAGGGAAAACCCAGCACCTCCAGCCCTTTGCCCTTGTACTTGCGATAGAGCGCTTCGAGACCGGTGTACTGGGAAGTGAAACCGCACTTGCTGGCCACGTTAACGATCAACAGGGCTTTGCCGCCGTAGGCGCCGAGAGTAGTGGCCTGGCCTTCCAGAGTGGTGACGGGGATATCGAGTATCGTGCTCATGGTCTTCTGCCTCTCCGGATTAAATAGAGAACCATGGTACCGCCACCCCGGAGGAATTACGCCCCCTTCAAGACCAGGGGTAAGCCGGCTGCGACAAAGGTCACCCGATCGGCAAGGGCTGCAATGCGCTGATTCAAGCGACCGGCTTCGTCCACGTACAAGCGCGTGACAGCGCCAAGGGGAATTATGCCCAGCCCCACTTCGTTGCTGACCAGAATGATGCGCCCCGGCAACTGGGGCAGTTGCTCAAGCAAAGTTGAAATCTCGGTAGTCAGCAAAGGGCAATCTACCGCCTGCCCTGCGTCGGCTTGTTTGCCGGCCTCGCCACTGAATAGAAGATTCGATAGCCACAAAGTCAGGCAGTCCACCAAGAGCAGACGATCCGGCGCAGCCTCGGCCGCAAGGACTTGGGCCAGGTGCAAGGGCTCTTCCACCAAACCCCATTCGGCGGGACGACGGGCCTGATGATGGGCGATGCGCTGGGCCATTTCGCCGTCCCCGGCTTGGGCGGTAGCGATATAGGTAACCGCCAAACCGGAATCCTGCGCCTGCTGTTCAGCAAGGGCGCTTTTGCCGGATCGGGCGCCACCAAGAATGAGTTCAATCATGGGGCAAGATTAACATGGGCTGAAGCCCCTCTCTCCCATCCCAACGACCATAAGCTCCCCCGCCAGGCAGGGGAGCTTATTACTTTTCAGCGGTCGCCAATCACGCGGCTGATACCTGGAACTGCCCAACCAAGGTATCAAGCTTGGCCGCACCAGCCCCCGTTTTCTCGGCACTGCGACCGGCCGTGGTAATAGCGGAACGAACGCTGTCGGCCGCGCTGGAAATGTTGGCGACTTGACTGTTGAGGGCATGGGCACCGGTCGCAATCTGGTCGATGGTGACAAACATGCGTTCAGTGATCGCCTGCATTTCCCCCTTGTCCGAGGCGGACTCGGTCGCCAGTTTGAGACCTTCTTCCATCTGACCCATGCCGATTTCCATACGACCTACGGCTTGTTCGGCCTGGGACTGGACGTTCTCGATCATGGTGCCGATTTCCTTGGTGGCCCCGGCAGTACGCTCCGCCAACTTGCGCACTTCATCGGCCACCACGGCAAAGCCTCGTCCGCTCTCGCCGGCCCGGGCGGCTTCGATGGCGGCATTGAGGGCGAGCAGATTGGTCTGGCTGGCGATTTCATCAATGACCGTAACGATGCGACCGATTTCGGTGGCGCTGCGTTCCAGAGTGCGGATGGTTTCGGTGGAGGCGGCAACGGAGTGACGGATGTCGCTGGTCCTCGCCTGAACCAGTTCAAATTGCCGCTGGGCTTCCTCCGTCACCTTGTGCATGGCTTCCCGCATATCTTCCGCATTGGTGCTGGCGGCATCGATTTCCTCGATCTGGCCGCGAATGGAATCGAGCACGGACTGCATGGCCGCGAGCATCTGGTTCACCGCATCGCCGCTTTGCTGACTGGTCTCCAGCATGGTGAAGTTGGTCTGGTGAATTTCCTTGGAGGTGAATACCACCCGCCGCACGATCTGCTCCAGATTGTCGATGAAACTGTTGACGAAGTTGGCCATGAAGGAAGTTTCGTCGCTGCGCTCCTTGCGCGGCAGGCGCTGGGTCAGGTTACCGCCCCCTTCTGCAATCCCTCGCAACAAACGACTGGTTTCCCGCAAGCGACCGCGCAGGGGACGGGCGCTGGCAATGTAGAAAATCCAGGCGCCACCGAGCAGGAACAACAGGGAGACGGAAACGCCGGAGAACTGCCCCAAGTCCAGCAACGAGTCGAGCAGGATGGAGAGCAGCCAGCAACTGATGCTGGTGGTCAGGTACTGGCGCAGTAGCTGATAACTGATGCTGCGATAGCGATAGACCTCTTCCAGATCGCCTTCGCACATCATTCCCCAGGTATCCGGCGAGTGGGGCATACGGAAGGTCACGCCTTTGCCGATGACGGGAATGTGGCGGTAGTCGGAATAGCCGGGATAGGTGACGAAAAGGTTTTCGCCTTTACGGATGGTCTCGCGCACGCCGGGATGCAACTGGCCCGTGGCGGGATCGTTGAAAACCAGTTCCAGTTCCGTGTGCTTCTGTACCCGCACCGTACCGAAAGCAGTCCGCACGCCATCCTTGAGATTGTCGCCAAGGCTGAAGGCGCTGTCTTCAAAACGGGAGCGGGACAGGGCAGTACCGGGCCGGATGGTCCGGTCAAAGCCAGGATTCACCATGAACAGGTAGTTGTCGCCGGACTCATGGAAGATGTGTCCCGCTTCGCGCTGGATCAAGTCGCCGATGACATCGTTCGGCACACGGCCGCACAGGATGCCGACGGTACGCCCCTGTTGTTGCAAGGGGCGATAGAACATCAGGGTGACCTCATCGTGGAACTTCGAGGAGGACGGGCCAAGCAGCTCCGTCACCGGGTCGCAATAAGGACCATGGAGGAAGTTGTCCTTGAGACCGGCCGCGATGGCCTGGGCCGGAAGACCGCTGTTGCCGCTGCGATTACGGGCCGTGGAGGCGAGTAGTTGCCCGCTACTGTCGATGACGAATATTTCGGAAAAATCTTCCGCCAGTTTTTTGACATCGCTCAGGGTCTGGCTATCAATCTGCGGCAGACTGACTTCCAATTCCTTGGCCAGGCTATTGATATAGCCCCACTGCTGCTCTGCCCAATTTTGCAGCAGGCGAACCCGTGTATTGGCAATGCCCTCGAAGGTGGACTCGATGGCTTCGTAACGATCCTTGTTGAGAAAACACGAGCGGCCCAGGGCAACTTTTCCGAGTTTTCCAAACCAGGGCAACCAGCGCCGCTCGGCGGCGCTGAGAGACATATTGGCACTTTTCAGCATAAGGTTTCTGCACGATCTATATAGTTATGTAGTGGTGTGATGCTCATGGCTAAGAGCAACGACGATGCCACCACTGCGAAACCTTGCAAGCCTTGGTTCTATAGAGACTTCTATTTCGGCAGCAGAAAAATTTGCCGCACTTCATGCACCACGGCGGCGCCATCATCCCCAAAGTCGGGCATAGCTTGTGACGCTAAAGCCACTACTGGTGCGGCTTTCCGTGAAGTTACCCATTTTTACATTGAGGACAAACTGGCATGAAATGTTTGTCCTCAATGTAAAAATCGCCGGCAAAAAAACAGGGGCTGCTTCTCAAACGGAAAAGCAGCCCCTGGCTTTGAGTACCGGTGATTTATTTGAAGATGATGGTCTTCTCTTCCACCACAGGGTCGTTGCGGTTGTCGCGGAAACCGCGCCGGCTGCTGCTGGCGCCACCACTGAACTGGGCTTCCACTTCCTGAGCCACCGCTTCGCCGAGAGAACGGGAAACCTCCTGCATGACCTTGCTGCGATTCAAAGTCAGGCTGGTACCGGGAGCATTGGTCATCTTGGTATCGGAGCCCTCACCCATGGCAGAGAACGCCGCCTTGATCTCATAGGTACGGGTATTGATCAGGGAAAACTCCGCCACCAATTCCAGCGCCAACGTATGGGAGAAAGCGTTGGAACCCTGGATGGGATTGTCGTCACGGCGGAACTCCACATTGTTGATGGAGCCCCACAACACGTAATCGGCACCGGGGTAGTAGCCCTGCTTGATGCGGTTGATGATGTCGTACAGCTTCTCGGTGTTCTGCTGAGTCCAGGGCTTACCCTGGACCAAACGGTAACCGGACTTCAGCAACTCACCCTTCACATCGGCGGTGAACTTGCGCAGTTCGCCGCGATCAATGTAGGTCTGAAAGCCGGACGAAGATCTGATGGAAACCTCGCCCTTGTCCCGGGACCGGGCAGAAGCACTGCCGGAAGAGGAATAGTCGGAATCCCGATAGTTTTCCCGAGCGGAGGAAGAGGAGTCGTACTTACCCTTGAACTCGTAGTTCTGGAAGTACTCCCGCACTTTCTCTTCATAGGAAAGATCGGTTACCGCAATCTTGGGACCATCCGCCTGGGCAGCAGAAGCGGCCATCACTGCGGTGACGGAAACCGCCACCAAGACAGTGCGACGCAGGGCACGGCGCATATTGAAGATCAGCATGGCTGCGACTCCGTAATCAGCGCTTGGAGGTCTTGCGGATTTCCTTCTCGTCCGCCCACTCGATGGAACCGTTTTCGATATCGGTCAGGATCAGGCTGAACTTGTAATACACATCCTTGACATCGCTGTTGCGCTTGACGATAGAGGTGATGTTGCCTTCGATACGGTACTTGGCCCCTTCCATCTTGCCCACCTTGGCGGTGGCGGACTTCTTGTAGAGACCGGATTGGTTCTGGCGGATCAGCTCATCGGTCTGGTTCTGCATGCCGTCGATATCAGTCATGAAACGCATGGTGCCGCTCTTCAGCACTTGCACACGGATGGAGTCGGTAATGGACTTGGTGTCGATGTATTCGGAAGTCTTGTTCTTCACTTCGGCAATGGTCACCGTGGGCTTGGTGCGGGAGCCAGCCACGGACTGGGCCAGGGAGCGGGCCATGGACTCGGCGATCATCTGCAGATCAGTGGAGCCGAAATCGTTGGTGACCTGTTCAACTGCCTTGGCATCGCCATAGGTAACGTTGCCGGAACCAACAGTAGGGGAAGTAGCGGTACAGGCGGACAACAGAGCCACGGAAGCGGCCAGGGCGGAAAGTTTCAGAGTACGCATGGAAATCATCCTTGATGAAAAATTAGGCAGGTAAATAGAAGATGGAAGAAGGCGATCAGTTGGAACTGCCCGGAATGTTCGACCAGTTTTCTTCTGCATTGAACTGGATCAAAAAATCCTTGGCCTTGGGCGTGGGTGCCATGGTTTGCAGGTTCTGGCGGGCACTGGCCTGAATCAGAGCGGGTTTCCAGGGTTCGTCATCCCAGACCTGAAAACCGGTGTCGTCCAGCCATTTGATCCGCCAGAAAACACGACGGGGGGAGCTATCGGTATTGGTCAGTTCGATTTGAACCGCGAGAAACCCATTGCGCTCCTTGGCCATGAGACCGGTCACTTTGACGTAACGGGAATCCCCCTGGTTTTCCACCTTGGAAGTAATGGTCTGGGCCAGCAGGGGAACAGGGGCTGCCGCGGCAAACAACAAGACCGTTGCGAGGATCAGGGATTTGAATTTCATGAGGTACCTTCCTTATTGGTTACCGAAGCCGATTTCTTTTTGCCCTTGGTCTTCGCCGGTTTGTCACTGGGTGGAATCAAGGAGTCGGGAGACTTTAATTCTGCACCATTGGCAGCAACAGCGTAGGGGGTCTGCGTCACGTAAAGTGCATTTCCCGAGGTACGCAATACAACAACAGCATGGGCGCCGGAGAGTTGCACATCCCGGGTGATCTGGCCGACCGGGGTGCTGATGCTGATGCGATGGTTGCCGGGCGTCAGCACGGTACGGCCCACGGAATAAACGCCGGGCAGGGTACGCCAGGTCCGTTCATCCGCCTTTTCCGATGCCACTGCGGCGACACCGGCGGCGAGGGAAAGGAAGGAGCCCGCGAGGCCCATGCTGGCACTATTGTCCTGAATGGCCTTCTGCGCAGCGCCCTTGGCGATGGCGCGGATGGAAGAGCGAATGATGATGCCGGGCATTTCGTCAGACATGGCGCGACGGGCCATGAGATCCACGCTGGTCACCATCACCAGGGGCTGGGACTTGTCATCGACACCGATGCTGCCGGGAACGACCGGGGCATCCATGGCTTCCACCACCGGCCAGGAGATGGGGGTCATCACCACTTGATAGCCATTCTTGGTAGGCAGGGGCAAGGGAATGGGCAGGGTACGGGAAGTGATCGCCGGGGCATTGCCTGATTCCACCAGGAACAGGGTGTCCACCCCGGCCTTGCGGTTACGGGCTTGGCTGGCGCGCTTGTCCAGACCCTTGAGGCCTTCTTCCAGCAGCTTTTCGTGGGGACGCATTTCAATGGCCTTGCGATAACCGGCCGCCGCCAGGGAAGGTTCCCCCAGGGATTCATACACAAACCCGGCCAGGTAATTGGCAATGGCGGATTCGTAGGCATTCTTCAGGGCGCGGACTTCCGGGGCATCCAGGGTTTCCACCGGATAACCGTTCAGCTCCTTGAAGGAGGTAGTCTGGAGACCCTTCTCTTCGGATTTTTGCTTGGCTTCGTCTAGCTCCTTGCTACGGAACTCGGCAATGATGGCTTCCCGCTCGTGCATCTTCTTGATTTCGACCCGGGCTGCATCCCAGTCGCCCAGGGCCAAGTGATCAAGGGCAAGGCGCACGCTGAGCAGCACCTTTTCGTAGTCGCGGCCATCGTAACGGCGCGTCGTGTCGTTGATCAGGAAGGAACCGATGTTGCCCACGACCTTGGAAGTATCCATCTTGACGGATTCTTCCCACTCCCGCACCTTGCCATCGGCCTGGAGCCAGCTATCGCGGCTGTCGGGGTAGCTGCCCTTCATGCGCAGCAACTCGCCCTTTTCCAGGAAATAGAGCAGGTCTTTTTCCTTGTCGGGATTGTTTTGTTCAAGATCGCTCAGGGCAACATCCACTGCACCGGATTTGGCCGCATTGAGGGTGGAGGACACCTGCTGGTGATAGCCCCCGGTGACACAGCCGGACAGCAGGGCCGAACAGCCCATGATGGCCAGCGACAAGCGCGTCCGCTGACGAAGTGAAGGAAATTGCATTTTTAGGCTCCCTGAGTTTTTTATTGATGCCGATGGCAACAGGGGGATTTGATGAGATAGGCAGCGGCTTGTCAATACAATAGGCCCATGAGAAATCGCCAGGAGGCGACCATGAATACCCCCCAACAACGTCAATACCGTTACTACGACTTCATCATGGCAGCCTTTGTCTGTGTGCTGCTCTGCTCCAACCTGATCGGGGCGGCCAAGGCCGCCCAGGTGGATTTGCCCCTGATCGGTACCGTCATTTTCAGCGGCGGCGTCCTGTTCTTTCCCATTTCCTACATCTTTGGCGACATCCTCACCGAGGTCTACGGTTACGGCCGTGACCGGCGGGTGGTCTGGGCAGGCTTTGCCGCCCTGGCCTTTGCCAGCTTCATGTCCGCCGTAGTCCTGGCCCTGCCGGCAGCAGCCGATGACTTCAACCGGGCTTACCAAGATCATCTGGTAGCAGTCTTTGGCAACACGCCACGAATCGTGGCCGGTTCCATGATCGCCTTTTTCTGCGGTACGTTTGCCAACAGCTATGTGCTGGCGAAAATGAAGATTGCGACCCAGGGGAAGTGGCTGTGGAGTCGCACCATCGGCTCCACGCTGATCGGCGAAGCGGTGGATTCCGGCCTGTTCTATGTGATTGCTTTCTACGGCCTCTGGCCCGACGAACAGGTGCTGAAGGTTGCCCTAGCCCAATACCTGCTGAAAACCAGTTGGGAAGTGGTGATGACGCCGGTGACCTACAAGGTGGTGAACTTCCTCAAGCGCCACGAACGGGAAGACTGGTATGACCGTCATACCAACTTCAGCCCCTTCCGCATCAAGGTCTGAACCGCCTCAGTTTTTCAGCAGAGCCTCGAAACTGGCCTCGGCCATGGGCCGCCCGAGCAGGTAGCCCTGGAAGGCATTGCAGCCCCAGGCCCGCAACATGTCTGCCTGTCGCTGGGTTTCGACCCCTTCGGCGATCACTTCCAGCTTCAGTTGGTGGGCAAGGCTGATGATGGCTTGGACGATGGAACTGTCTTCGTTTTCCAGTTCGAGATCCCGCACAAAAGACTGGTCTACCTTCAAGCGATCAATGGGGAAGCGCCGCAAATAGGCAAGGCTGGAAAACCCGGTGCCGAAGTCGTCGATAGAAATCCGCAGGCCCTGGGCCTTAAGGGCCTGTAGCACGTCCAGGGTCTTGTCCACGGATTGCATGATGGTGCTCTCCGTCAGCTCAATTTCCAGCCAGCGGGAGTCCAGACCGGTCCGGGCCAGGGTGGCCTGAACCTTCTCGTAGAAATCCGGTTGCTCGAACTGGCGAGCGGAAACATTCACGGCGATCGGCACGGCCGGCAAACCGGCATTGACCCAGGCCCGGTTGCGCTGGGCAGCTTCGGCCAGGACCCAGTCCCCCAAGGGCAGGATCAAACCGCTGTCTTCCGCCACGGGGATAAAGCTACCCGGGGGTATCAGTCCATCGTCACCCTGCATCCGCACCAAGGCTTCGGCACCGATCAAACGACCGGAAACGGCATCGAACTGGGGCTGGTAGTGCAGCAGGAACTGGTCTTCCCTCAAGGCCTGCCGTATCCGGCTTTCCATGGTCAGTCGGGCGGAGACCCGTTCGTTCATGTTGCGGGTGAAGAAACGGTAACCGTTGCGGCCCTG
Organism: Rhodocyclaceae bacterium; assembly: GCA_036504515.1. Lineage (GTDB taxonomy): Bacteria > Pseudomonadota > Gammaproteobacteria > Burkholderiales > Rhodocyclaceae > AWTP1-18. The sequence continues at coordinate 663,270 of DASXVA010000001.1, read as the reverse complement.
TTCCTTGGCGCTGTACATGGCAGTGTCGGCGTTCTGGATCAGAGTGTCGCCGTCCTTGCCGTCATCGGGATAAAGCGCGATGCCGATACTCGGCGTCACGATCAACACATGCTCTTCAATCGTCACTGGCGCGCTGATCTGGGTCAGTATCCGATCCGCCACATCGGCCGCGACATCGGGCCGCTCGAGTCCGGCAAGGAGGATGACAAACTCGTCGCCGCCCATGCGGGCCACAATATCTCCGTCCCGCACGCAGGACTGCAAGCGGTTGGCCATGGTCTGCAGCAATACATCACCGACGAAGTGGCCGAGGGAATCGTTGATGTTCTTGAATCGATCCAAATCAACGAACATCACCCCCAGTTGCTGGCCGGCGCGATTGGCCGCCGAAACCGCTCGGCGCAGTTCCTTGCGGAGTTGCAAGCGATTGGGCAGATCGGTCAGGGTGTCATAGTGGGCCAAGCGAGTGATGCGCGCTTCAGCTGCCTTCTGGGAGGAGATGTCATGGGCAATGCCCATGTAACCCACCCGCTGGCCCTGGTCGTCGAGCATGATGGACAAGGACAACATGATGGGAATGACCTTGCCGGTCTTGGTCCAGTAGGTCAGTTCCCGGTCGTAGGGCGTGCCCGGCGACAGTTGTTCCAGGGGAGAAACGATGGCCCGGAAACGGTCGCCATCCTCATCCATGCACTGTCCCGGTTCGTGGAACAGGGAAGGCCGGGCTTTGTTGACGACATCGCTGGAGGTATAGCCAAGAATACGTTCCGCCGCCGGATTGAAGACCTGGATGATGCCGTCGTTGTCGGTGGCGATGATGGCGTAACCGGCATAGGCCAGTACCGACTTCTGCAGGGCAGTGGATTGCCGCAGGCGGCTTTCGGACTTCGTTAACAGCTCGTTAGTACGAGCAAGGTCGGCGGTTTGTTCCCGTACCTGCTGCCGAATGGCGTCGGTCTTGCCCGCCAGTACATGGACCAGCAGGCCGAGCAAAAGACTCAGGGTGGTACCGGCCGCAAGCAAGGTCAGGGCACCGATACCGGGGGCCAGGCTGAAACCAGAACCCGCTGGCAGTGCAACCACGCGCCAGGTGCGCTGACCGGGGACCTCAATGGTTTCCTCATGAGTCAGGGCCGGCAGGCGCTCCGGCAACTCGCCATACATCAGACTAGGTTCCGGATCGGTGACATCTTCCAGAAAGAGGGTCACATCCTTCCACCCCCGTGCTGTTCCCATGCGCTGTGACCAGAGCAAGGCATCCCCGACACGGATCACCAAAGTTGCAAAACCGAACAGTTTTTCCTTGTCGCGGACGCCATCCCGATACAAAGGAGAAAAAACAATGATGCCGGTCTTGCCCGAAGCCTTTTTCAGTACCAGGGATACCGGAGCCGAGACAGCAACATCGTTGTCAGCCAGGGCTGCCGCCATGGCTTTGCGTCTCGGCAAGCGCGGGTCTTGCCGGGTTTCGGTAGCAACGTCGTAGCCGATGGCAGGGCCGTTGTTCACCATGGGTTCGGCGTAGAGGAAAGGGAAATACTCGGGCCGCGCATCCGCCGGCCTGAAGGCGCCGGGCTGGGTCGCCTCGGTAATGACATAACCCGGCAATACTTCCCTGGCCTTCTTTTCAAAGGACTGGCGTTCCGATAGCAGAACCCGGGGGTTATAGCCAACCGCCTGCAGGTAAGGATGCTGATCAAGCATGCTGCTGGTGTAATGCTGGAAGCCTTTCAGACTTCCGCCCTGGGTCAATTCCAGATGATGGGAAACCAGGCGCAATACCTCGACCACCCCCTGCATCTCGGTACGCAGGGCATTGACCCGAATCGTGGCGGCCTGCTCGAAATCGAGACGTGTATTGGCCCGCTCGGCTTCTAGCGCATTCAGAAAGAGGATGCCGGTCAACCCTGCCGACAGGGTCAAGGCCAATAAACCGGGCCAGGAAAATCGATGCTGGGACACGAGGGGACGCTGTGCTTTAGTTATAGCGTCCATTGTACGGGCTGGGCCGGATTGTTGGGTTCATTCAAGCATTTGCCAAAAAATCTACTGTGGCATCACCACGAGAACGTGCCCTTGACGGAAACTCCGGGGCATACAATACGTATCCCCTGTGCATTCCCTTTGTCCGCATCCCGAAGCACCCATGATCAAATTCGACCATGCCACCAAGCGTTACCCTGGCGCTGCCGGCGGTAGCCAGGCCCTGACCGATGTCAGCTTTGAAGTCTCCCCCGGCGAACTGGTGCTGGTGCGGGGGCATTCCGGTGCGGGGAAAAGTACGCTGCTCAAACTGATCGCGGCCATCGAACGCCCAACCGGTGGTGCCGTATTGGTAAATGGACAAAATGTGGGGGCCCTCAAATCCAATGCCATCCCCTATCTGCGCCGCAATCTGGGCTTGGTATTCCAGGATCAGAAACTGCTGTTCGACCGTAGCGCTTTTGAAAACGTACTGCTGCCCCTTTCCATCGCCGGTTTTCCGCCCAAGGAAGCAGCTCGCCGCGCCCGGGCCGCTTTGGACAAGGTGGGTCTGCTGGAGCGGGAAAAAGCCTTTCCCGTCGCCCTTTCCGGCGGCGAACAGCAGCGGCTGTCCATCGCCCGGGCCGTGGTAAATCGGCCCACCTTATTGTTGGTGGACGAGCCGACCGCTCACCTGGACCCGGAAACGGCAAAGGACGTGGCAGAAATTTTTCTCGATTTCCATCGGGTCGGCGTGACCGTCTTCATCGCTACCTATGACGACACCAATTTCGCGTCAGCCCCCTCGCGCAGACTGACCCTCAACCGGGGAAGACTGCAATGAATATCTGGCTCAGTCACCATCTGACCGCCCTGACCTTGGCCCTGCGCCGTCTCAGCAGCGCCCCGGTCAATACTTTGCTCTCTCTGCTGGCCATGGGTATCGCCCTGGCCCTGCCCGCCGGTGGGCAGATGCTGTTTTCCAATGCCCAGCAACTGGCCAACCGCAGCGCTCCTGCCGCCCGGATTTCCCTCTATTTGTCGGTGGATGCGGATCGCAAGGCCGCTACCGATCTGGAAACAAAATTCAAGGCCAACCCTGCGATCAAATCCTGGCAGTTCATGAGCAAGGAAGACACCTCGGCCCGCATGCGCAAGGCGGAAGGTCTGGGCGATGTGATCGATGCCCTGCCCAAGAATCCCTTCCCCGACGCCTATGTACTGGCCCCTCAGGACGAAAGCCCGGCAGCGGTGGAAGCGCTAGCCGCACAGTTGCGCAAGCTGCCCCGGGTGGAGCATGTACAACTCGATTCGGCCTGGGTCCGTCGCCTGGACGCCCTGCTCCGTCTGGGCCGCAGCAGCCTGTTCATCCTCGCCGGTTTGCTCAGCGTGGGCCTGATCGCCATTACCTTCAATACCATCCGTTTGCAGGTGCTCACCCAACGCTCTGAAATCGAGGTGAGCCGCCTGCTGGGCGCCACCGATGCCTTCATCCGCCGCCCCTTCTACTGGTTCGGCGCCTTGCAGGGTCTGGGCGGCGGCATTGTTGCCTGGTTTATCGTCGCCCTTGCTACCATCGGCCTGGCCCGCCCCATCGGCGAAATTGCCCAACTCTACAGCCTGGGCTTTGCCCTCCAGCCCCTGTCCCTGGGCAACAGCCTGCTTCTGCTGGTAGCTGCCACGGCCCTGGGTTGGGGCGGTGCCGCCCTGTCCCTCGGCCAGTATCTGAAGGACTCCTGATTCCGGCGGTGCTGGAACGGCACCGCTGATAAACTTGCCCCCTCTTCGATTTTCACGAGGTGCTGACCCATGTCCGGCCTTGACCGCAACACCCCCGTTCCCACCGAACTCAAGCTGCACAACGTCTCCCGTCTGCTGGAAGTCAGTTTCGACGATGGCAGCAATTACCAGATGCCCTTCGAGTTCCTCCGGGTTTACAGTCCCTCTGCTGAAGTACGCGGTCACGGCGTCGGTCAGGGCACATTGCAGACCGGCAAGCGCGAGGTCACCATCACCGGCATTGAGCCCGTGGGTAACTACGCCGTGAAAATCACTTTTTCCGACGGCCACAATTCCGGCCTCTACTCCTGGGATGTTCTTCACACCCTGGGCAGCCAGCAGGAAAGCCTCTGGCAGGACTACCTCAAACAGCTCGAAGCCGCCGGCGCCAGCCGCGACGTGGACAGCACCACCAAAGCTGCCGGTCATTCCTGCAGCAAACATTGAAAGCACTGCCATGAGCGAAACCCATTTCGGTTTTGAAACCGTCGCCGAAGAAGAAAAAGCCAGCCGCGTTGCCGGCGTGTTCTCTTCCGTCGCCAAGAACTATGACGTGATGAACGATCTGATGTCCGCCGGCCTGCATCGCCTGTGGAAGAAGTTCACCATCGAGGTATCCGGCGTCCGCAAGGGCGACCGGGTGCTGGACGTGGCCGGCGGCACCGCCGACCTTTCCTCCGCCTTCGCCAAGCGCGTCGGCGAAACCGGTCAAGTCTGGCTCACAGATATCAACAACGCCATGCTCACGGTGGGCCGCGATCGCCTGCTCGACGAAGGGGTCATTACCCCCGTGGCCCAGTGCGATGCGGAAAAGCTGCCCTTCCCGGACAACTATTTCGACTGCATCACCGTGGCTTTCGGTCTGCGCAATATGACCCACAAGGATGCGGCCCTGGCCGAAATGCGCCGTGTGCTGCGCCCCGGCGGCCGACTGCTGGTGCTGGAATTTTCCAAGGTGCATCCCCTGCTGGCAAAACCCTACGATCTGTATTCCTTCAAGATCCTGCCCTGGTTGGGCCAAAAGGTCGCCGGCGATGCCGACAGCTACCGCTATCTGGCGGAATCCATCCGCATGCATCCGGACCAGGAGACTTTGAAGGGCATAATGGAACAAGTAGGGTTGGAGCGGGTCGAATACTTCAACCTGACGGGTGGGGTCGTTGCCCTGCACCGCGGGTATAAATTCTGAGGAGTTCCCTGAATGATCAAACGCATTGCGATTTCCCTGTTTTCCCTGACCCTGGCCCTCGGCCTCGGTTTCAATGCCGGTGATGCCGAAGCCAAACGCTTAGGCGGCGGCGGTTCCTTCGGCATGAGCCGCAATAGCGCCCCCATGCAGCGCCAGTCCACCCTGCCGCCCAAGCAAGCCAATCCGGCAACCCAGCAAGCGGCCCCCACCGCAGCGCCGGCACCCCAACCTTCCGGCATGAGCCGCTGGCTCGGCCCTCTGGCCGGTATTGCTGCCGGTGTTGGCCTTGCCGCCCTGCTCTCCCACTTCGGTATGGGTGAAGGCATGGCCAATGTGCTGATGATTGCTGCCGTAGTGATCGGCGTCATCTTCGTTCTGCGCTTGCTGTTCGGTCGCAAACCGGCCGCTCCAGCCTACGCTGGCAATGTCGGTGACAACGGCCCCGCCCGGTTCGAGCCCCTGCAACCGGCCGCTGGCAGCAGCATTGCGAGCAATGAACCCGCTACCGTTCCCGCCGACTTTGATACGGTTGGCTTCCTGCGTCAGGCCAAACTGAATTTCACCCGCCTGCAGGCCGCTAACGATGCCGGCAATATGGACGACATCAAGACCTTCACCAGCCCCGAGGTCTATGCCGAAGTTCAGATGCAATACGAAGAACGGGGCAAGACCAAGCAACAAACCGATGTGATGCAACTGGATGCCGAACTGGTGGAAGTCGTGACGGAAGACAAGCGCCACATCGCCAGCGTCCGTTTCCACGGTCTGCTGCGGGAAGAGCCGGGCTCAACGCCCGTTACCTTCGATGAAGTCTGGCATCTGCTCAAGCCGGTAGATGGCAGTGACGGCTGGCGTGTGGCCGGTATCCAGCAGATTCAGTAAGCATGTTGCCTTCTGTTCAGCCTATCCTCTTCGGCCTCAACCACCTGCTCAGTCAGGCCGGTTGGGCCCGGGATCGGCTCAAGAGCTACACCGGCCGCCAGGCCAAGCTAAGCCTTGGGCCGGTAGTGCTGAACCTGACCATCAGTAGCGACGGTCTGTTCACCAGCACTGTTGATGGCAGCGACAACCCGGATGTGAGCATTGCCCTGCCGGCAGACGCCCCCTTCCGCCTGTTGCAGGGTGGTGTGGCCGAGGTCATGAAAGCGGCCCAGGTTACCGGTGCGGCGGACATGGCCGATGCGCTGGGCTTTGTCCTGCGCAATCTGCGCTGGGATGCGGAAGAAGACCTGTCGAAGATCGTCGGCGACATTGCCGCCCACCGCATTGTGCGCAGCACAGAAAGCTTTGTCGCCTGGCAAAAGGATGCGGCGACGCGCCTCTCGGAAAACCTGAGCGAATACCTGCTCCATGAAAATCCACAACTGGTGAACGTAGATGAGTTCCATACGTTCAGCGCCGAGGTCGCCTCCCTGCGAGCGGCGGTGGATGCCCTGGAAAAACGGCTGGCGCCGCACCAATAAAAAAGCCCGGATCTCCGGGCTTTTGCTTTCAAGGGCTCGGCAAAACCGACCCGACAATCTGGTTAAAGCGCTGGATTCAATGCTGCCCCACCTTGCCGCAGGGTACGTACCGCGCGATGCCGAGGCGGATCAATGGCGGCACTGCTGCTGCCCAGCAGACGATTGAATTCTGCCGGTAGCAGGCAGTTTTGCAAGCTACGCTGGGCAAAGAGAAAGCGGCCGTCGCAAACAAAGCCTAAGTCCTGCCAATCCACCGAGTGGTTGAGCAGATGCACTGCGTACTCCAGGTCCATGGTTGGGTCCTTGGGGAACAGGGCCAACAGGGAGCCATCGTAATTGCTGCAGTCGTGCAGGAAGAAAGGATGTTTGCGGCGGGTCTTGGCATTCACGTAGATGCGCGGACCTTCGCTCTGGTGATGGTTGCGGCCCCATTGCCACCAGTTGGATTCATCGAACTTGCGGATGCCCCGGGCGATCAGCCGTTCCTTGTGTTTTTCCAGGTGCTTGTTACGCACGCCGTAGTACATGCGGCGGGTTTCGCCACTATCGATGGTGCTGGAGCAGACGAATTCGGCATTGCCCCGGGGGTGCATGAACACCTCGTCGGCACCGGAGACGGCTCCCACCTTGACCTGGAACAGGTCGCTGAAGGGCACGTTGTAGTCGCCCCGCAGGAATAGCAACTGACCGTCGGATTCGACAAAGCGGCGACCGTCTTCCAGCACATGACGGCGGCGGCCTTTTTCAAAGCGCCAGATGGCGCAATTGGGCACATAGCTGCCGAAGATGTCGGAATCGCCGGTTTCGATGAAATGTGTGATGCTGCCTTCCTTGGCCAGCCAGGCGTTGAGCTGGCGGGCGGCGGTGAGCTTGATGAAATCCCGGGGGGTGATGAAGATCAACTCGCCACGGGGATTCAGGTGGCGCACGCACTTCTCGATGAAGTACAGATAGAGATTGCTGCGGCCGTCGAACAGGGGGCTTGCCAGCCGCTCGTGGGTTTCCACAAGGATGTCCTGGTGCCGCACATAGGGTGGATTGCCGATGATGGTGTCGAATTTTTCGATCAGCGGGTAATCGAAAAAGTCCATGATCAGGGCTCCCGGCGGGGCTACCCGCTGGTCCAGCTCGATGGCGACGCTGTCGGGAATGCAGGAAGAAAAAGCGCCATCCCCCGCCGAAGGCTCCAGCACCCGCCCCCGTCGCTGCCGCAGGGCCAGCATTTGCGACACCACATCGGCACGGGTGAAAACCTGCCCAAGATGGGCAACGGGGTCGGGGGGTAGTTCGTTGACGAAATCCATAGCGACGCATGGTAGCGGCGACAATGGGCTGCAAATCCAGTAAACAAGCGGGATTTACCGATTCTGGAGTGACGGGGAATTTCCCCGTTTATTTGCAGATAGGGGAGAAATGGTTCGTGTTCTGGCCGGGCAAGACGCACTTAACCAGCCAGAAATCGCCCGACTAAAACTTCACTTCCAGCCGGGCCGCCAAGGACATATAGGTCTTGGTCACCGTCTGGGCCAACTGGTCCGTTGTGCCATACACCTGTCGGTTGGCGGTGTCGTAGTCGGCGCGAAGCAGGTTGGCGGCGGAAAGACGGAGCTGGGTATTGGGGTCGAAACGCCACAGGGCATACACATCGAACACCCGCTTCAAGCTCTGGGTATAGGACTGGGCGTCGGTTTGCTGCACGGTGAAGGCCGGCGTCCAGTTGATGTTGCCGCCCAGAGTCAGGGGCAGGCTGCGCAGTTTGTAATCCGCCCCCAGATTGGCGGTAGCGGTGGGCTGCTGGTCGAGGCGATTGTTTGGCCCCATGACGCCATCCACCTGGGACCAGAAGCGGCTCAGATTGGCGCGGATATCGAGCGGTGGCCCGTCCGCCAACAGTTCGGACAGACGGAACTTCGCCTCCAGTTCCAACCCCCGGGTCACGGCATGGCCGATGTTCTGGGGGGTGGTGACCCAACGTTGCACCGGCGACCAACTTACGGTCTGCAGGGAAGTCACGTTGCGGATCAGGTTGTCGATATCGCGCTGAAAGACGCTAGCGCTGACCAGACCGCCGTCAGTGAAATAGTGCTCGAAGGCCAAATCCAGCCCCCAGGCCAGTTCCGGTTTGAGAAAGGGATTGCCGGAACTGTCCGGGCTGGTGGCGGTGTTGGCCCCCGTTGCCGGATAGCCGGAAGCCAGCTTGGGTCGGGGCACCAGATTGGTCAAAGTGGGGGCTTTGTAGCTGCGGGTCAGGCTCAGGCGCACCTGATCCTTGCTCTCTTCGGTGAAGCGCCAGACGCTGTGGAACAGGGGGCTGGCAACGCTGCTGTCGTTCTCGATGGCATTGCCGGTCCACTCGCTGCGGGTACGGATGGTTTCCCAGCGCAGGCCGGCATAAGCGGACCAGAGCGGAGAAATATCCCATTCATTCTGCCCGTAGAGGGCGTAACGGCTGGTAGTTGCCTTCAGGCTGTTGCCGTACTGGGCTAATTGAACGGCGCCATCCTGCAGAGTCGTATCGCTTTCTTTGCGATTGCCCTGCTCCGCCTCCCAGCCAAAGGACAGGCTGTGGCCCTGGGCTAAGGACTTGGCGTACTTGCCGGCCGTGTTAAAGCTGCTGTCCCGCACACTGCTGGAGGTCCAGGATGTGTGGGCCAGGGCGCCGGCACCATCGTATTCGCTGCGGGAGGTCTTGCTGTTGCTGTCGGCCAGGCCACCGTTGAGACGGATTTCCAGCTTGGCGCCGTTATCCAGCTTGTGCCGCCAGGTGCCCATGGCCCGCAGCATGGTGGAGTCGGCATCGGTGCGCCAGTTGGCGTCGACAAAATTGCCGGTCCCGACGGTCGTATCGAGATGGGAAGTTCCAGTAGAGGTGCTGCGGGAACTCATCAGGAAAGGCATCAGGGTGAGGCTATCGCCCCCCTCCAACTTCCAGTTGAGGCGGGAGGTCAGATGCAGGTTGTCCGAAATGCTTTGGCTCTTGTCCTGCTGGCTCTGGACCAGGGTCGGTGCGCCGGTGAGGGTGTTGACTGCCGTGGTGTCCGTGCGACTGTCGGACCCAAGGTTGCGGTGGCCACCATTAGCGTTGATGTTGTAACTGAAATCGCCAAGGTTATCGCCATGCTGCACCGAGACAGACGGCTGCACACGTCCCTGTTCCCAACCCAGGCTGGGGCGAACCTCGTTCTCGCGGCGAACGTAATCCTCTCGCAGCACGATGTTGATGATGCCGGCAATGGCCCGGGCGCTGTGCTCCGCCACCGGTGCCCGCATGATCTCGATGCGCTCCACCTGTTCCGGCGCCAGGGAGTCCATGGAGAAGCCACGGGGGGCCGGTTCGCCATTAAGCAAAATCAGGGTGTAGCCATTGCCCAGCCCCCGCATGCGAATGTCGCCGCCCCGCCCCGGGGTGCCCGATAACGTGACACCGGGCAGGCGCTTGAGTACGTCGCCCAGGGAACTGTCGCCATGGCGATCCAGTTCTTCCCGACCGAACACGATCTTGGCGGCAGTGGAATAGCGCCGTTCCTCGCTATCGCTCGCGGCTTTAGCGGAGACCACCACTTCCTTCATCACCGGTGTGGCGTCGACGGCTTTGGGAGGAGAGGCCTCTCGGAATTTTTTGCTGGCAGGGGTGGGCTTGTCGCCCTGCTTGGGAGTCTCTTCGTCTTTGCTGGGCGCAGTTTCCGTCGTTTCACTCTTGGCTTCGGCAGCCAGGGTGACAGCGGGAATGGCCAGCAACAGAGCCATTGACAGGACGTGATGGGAGGAAATTCGTGACATCGCAGCACCTCGGGGATCGGTGGAACCCGTCTGGCGGCGGCTGGGACGGAAGGAAAGGGCGAACCTTATGCGAGGTGCGGCCTAGCTGTCGAGCGAGGTCTGTAATTTTTTGTAAAGGGGGTGCTGAAGTCCGCACGGGCAGCGGACTTACAGGAATTCAGGCGGATAACAACCTGCTCATTTTCCCGCCTTCATCTGTCGTAGATTGAGGCAAGCCTGTTTGTTGCCAGCTTTGCAGGCGGCAGCGGCCTGGGCCATCATTTCCGCCAGCATGTCGGTTTCCGGCAAGCCGTTGGCTTGTCGGGGCTTGGCCGGCGAAGCCTGGGGTTTTTGCCGGGGACGGAAGGGAAGGTCGTCGCTGCTGCAGTAATTAAGGCACTGCAGTTTGCCCGTGCCCTGACGAATACAGTCATCAAGACAGGCCTGATTGGTTCCTGCCCAAGCCCCAAGAGGCAGCAGGAACAGAATCCAGGAAAACCGTAGAAACATGGGATGCCCCGGTCCGCGCTGGGTGGCCGGGGCGAGGAAATCAGCCGCCGACGGCGGTGCTGGCGAAGCGTTTTTCGATTTCGCTGCCGGGAATGTAGCCCGGGCTTTGCTGGCCATTGGCGAACATCAGGAAGGGCGTACCGCGAATGCCCAGTTGCTGACCCAATTCGGTGACCTTGTCCAAAGTAGATGAGGCATCGCACTTGGCGGAAGCGGCCACCGGCGTTGTGCCGTTGACCATCCAGTCGTTCCAAGCCTTGCTACGATCTGCAGCGCACCAGATCGTCTTGGACTTGGCCACGGAATCATCACCCAGCACAGCGTAGAGGAAGGTGTAGACGGTCACGTCCTTGAGCTTGGTCATGTCCTTCGCCAGCTTCTTGCAATAACCGCAGTTGGGATCTTCAAAGGTGACCAGGACATTCTTGCCATTACCGCGCACGGTCTTGATGGCCAGATCCAGGGGCAGCAGGGAGAACTTCTTCTCGGCGGTGAGGTTCTTCATGGTCTTCATATCGAACAGGTTGCCGTGGAGAAAGTAGGCGGCCTTTTCGTCGGTGTAGAAAACCTGTCCATCGGCCACGACTTCATACAGGTTGCCGATGGGGGCCTTGCTGACCTTTTCCACCTTGGCCTTGAGGCGTTCCTCGAAAGACTTCTTGATGGTGGCTTCATTGCTGTCGGCAAAAACGGGCAGGGCCAGGGCCGCAAGCAGGATGAGGGCGAGTCGTTTCATGAAAACTCCAGTGGAGAGATAAAGACTGGCTCAGGAAGCCAGGGCGTAGCGAATCAAAACGTCTTTTAGGACCGGCAAACGGTTGGTCAGGTTCAATCCGGCGTTGCGCAGCAGGGAAAGAGGCTCCCAGGTCGGCGTGAACAGACGCTGCAAATTGTCGGTAACTCCTTGCAACGCGACGACTTCTTCCTTGCGGGAGCGCTCATAACGACGCAACAGGGCCAGATCGCCGCAATCCATGGGCTCCGGCTTGTCGGCCAATACTTTGGCTAAGGTTGCCGCATCGCGATATCCGAGATTGATGCCATGGCCGGAAAGCGGATGAATGGCATGGGCCGCATCACCGATCAGGGCAAACCGGGGCGCCACACTACGGGGTGCCCGCATCAGGCGCAAGGGGAAGCCCACGGCGGGCGTGATCAGTTCCATGGCCCCCAGCCGTTGACCGCCAGCCTCGGCAACCCGCTGGCACAGGTCTTCCGGCGCCAGGGAGGTCAATTCATCGGCATGGGCGTCCGGCGTAGACCAGACCATGGACATCTGGTTGTCGGGCAAGGGCAGCCAGGCAAGGATGCCGTCCGGCCGGAACCACTGGAAGGCGGTATTGCCATGGGGCTTTTCGCAGCGGAAATTGGCCACCACACCCTTTTGACCATAATGCTTGAAGGAGACGTCGATACCCGCCGCCTGCCGGGTCCAGGAATCCGCACCGTCCGCCCCCACAATCAGGCGGGCCTTGAACTGGCGGCCATCCTCCAGGGTCAAGCGGGCAAGTTCCGGCTGAATATCGAGGGCTGCCGGTCGGGTCGGGCAAAGCAAGGTCAGATTGGCCTGACGCTTGGCCGATTCCCACAGTTCGCATTGCATCAGGGAAGCTTCGACGATCCAGGCCAACTCGGTCGCACCGGCATCGTAGGCGGTGAAATCGAGGCGCCCATCCCGGTCACCGGCCACCGCCATGGCTTCCACCGGGCACAATCGGTCGGCGTCCATATGCTGCCAGGCGCCGATTTCGCGCAGAAAATCCACGTTTGTCGGGCTCACCGCATAGATCCGTGCATCCCAGCCCTGGGGCCGGAAAGGCGCCTTGCCCTCTACCACCGCTACGGAAAGTCTGGTCTGGCGCAGGGCCACCGCCAGGGACAGGCCGGCCAAGCCGCCGCCCACAATAATGATGTCGAAATCCATCGGCGGATTGTCTCCCAGCCCCTTTGCCTTGACAAGGCACACTCTCAACGAAGATAATCGCGGCCCTTTCGGTGATGTAGCTCAGCTGGTTAGAGCGACGGATTCATAATCCGTAGGTCGAGGGTTCAAGTCCCCCCATCACCACCAGTACTCAAGCGGCTCTCCCAAAAGGAGGGCCGTTTGCCTTTCTGGGACTCGTAGCCACTACGTAGCCACGGCCCCAAGTGCGGATTCCAACCGTGAAGCCGCTAAGGCCAGATGATCTGGGGCTAAATGGGCATAACGCTCCACCATCGCACCGGTCCGCCAACCCCCAAGCCGTTGAAGCTCATGAGTCGGCGTTCCCGCCTGTCGCTGCCAAGTCGCCCAGGCATGGCGCAGGTCGTGCCAACGGAAATCCTCGATACCAGCCCTTTTCAAGGCCCCATGCCAGGCTTTCGTGTTGACGGAGTTAATCGACCTTCCCCAGAAGCTAAAAACCCGCTGGGGATACTTTGGTGGGGTCATGCTGCGTTCCTCCTATCCTGCCAATGTAGAGGGTGAAGGAGACTTAGAAACCCATTATTGACGTTGGTCGCTACTGTGGCCCGCGTTACCCACGGCGCCGCCGCCTCTTGCCTGACCTGACGGTGCGGACGGCGGCGCCGTGGAAAACCCGGCACCAACCCCTCTGGTGCTTGGATAACGCACATGGAACTCGCCAAATGCCATGGTGTTAATATATATGCATATTAATAAGCGGTTATCAAAGGAAATTCAAATGGCAGGCGAAACCGAGTCCATTGCTCGAATGGCTAACTACGTTTCGGAGGAGATTCTTAGTTGGTTTCGGTGGAAGCAAATTGCCCCACCCAATCAGAACTTCGATTGCGTCAAGGTAAATACCCATGCTCCAAAAAAACAGAACCACACTCACCCAGTGGACACTGTCTTTTGGTATGTAGATCCATACCTCAATAAAAAGATTTATTTCAACACCGACCTAAAGAGCTACTCCCGCACAAGTATTCAGGCGGGACCAATTTTTGATGCTCTTAAATCCCTGTCTTGCGCGTTGGACTGTGCTCGTTCGAGTGCTGAATGGCAAGACCGTTACTACGTTGACGAGCTCCCATCAGAGATTCGCGGCCTTCTCTTCATTTACAACCATGATCGGGAGTATGACAAAGACTTTTACAAGCTCCTTGTTGCGCCCGTTACGCCCATCAAAGGGAGGGGGCGAAGGAAGCGCCAGGAATCGCCGGTGAGACTGGAGGGACTCCCCCTGAAAGAGGGGCAGTACATCAACATCCTTGAGCCATCCATCATCAACTACCTTTCCACAATTATTTCTGATGCCGATCGGTTGCATCGAGAAGGAACTTTCCCTGAGACAAAGTTTGAGTTCTTTTACCCTGAGCTACGCCTTCACAAGACTGCAGGGGCAAGACTCGATCGCCCGGCGACGATAGAAGCGTTGACCGCCCCTTTTCTGATTATTAGGCACGAGGAGATCATTAAATACAACGAGACTACACGCCAGACTGAGGTTCGCTATCCCTCTGGTTTCGTTATCTATTACAACAAGCCAGGCAGTAGTGCCGACGAGTTTGTGTACTTTCTCGATTTACTTTCCGGATATCAAATTCTTGATGGTGACCACCCGATTCGGATCAGACACGTCTGCCAAGAACAAGCACCAGATATCAAGAGTAACTTTCGACGAGCAGTCCAGTCCTATGCACACGCTTGGTCCTTCGATAAGCATAAGACCGAGCGCTTGGAAAGTATAGAAATAGAAATAGTTGAACTGACTAAAAGCTCTTTTAGTAAAACTAATCTTCGCTGGGAAAGAGAATGAGATATACGCTTTTCAGTGCAAACGATAAAGCAATGTCGGATGCCCTAAATCAAAGGACTGTGACGAATGCGGATCTAAGAGAGCTATTTCTAAGCAGGGGAATAATTATTTCTCGAGAAACGCCCAGGCACGTCTTAGCACAATACTTCTCGAGATTCGTACACGACTATTACGACTATCAAAGATTGGCACGATTATTCGGCACATCGGCTAGACGAGACAAAATGACTAGCCGGAGAATAGTTAGCGAAATAAGCATAGACATTCTGGAATCTGCCGCACACGAACTAAAAGCGAATCTGGAGAAAGAGCATGAGGCTCTTGTCAGCATCAAACGGAACGGTGATAAGGTAGATGTCGAGATTCGATACAAGTCACTGTCGTTCAATAAAAGTGAATTCAGACAGGTTACTGATAAGACGGCTCGTATTTCGATCGAAAAAACAGGTGATACGCTTGCTATCCATTCTCCACACACTGATGACGCAGAGAAGTGGGTACAAGAGGTCATAGTTGCCGCAGGGAGTCAGCTAGAAAAAGATCTAGATGTCCGCGAAATCTGTCTATCTCCTGCGCTTTCGCCCGAAATTAAAAATCGATTTTTTCTTACTCTAATTGCGTCAGTCAATGGATTTAAGCTGCACGATGTCTCTGATGTTTATGTTTATTCGCCAGAGGCAGATAGGGACGAAGGAGATAGTCCTGACGGCGACAGAGTGGAGGACACTAAATTAGGGATCCATATATCAAGGGCATCCTTAAAAGGGGTGGGGGTGCTGGAGTCAAAAGAAATGGGACTTTTGCGAACACGAGGTTTCTTTATATCCAGAATTGTATGGCGCATGCGCAATTTCGAATTTGACTCAGACATATATGAATTTGAAGCTCAATTTGCGAACCCCGAAAATTGCACCGGATTTTCATATTTGCCGAGGGGATACTACAAATACCAGGGCCCTGAAGGATTTAATGAATCCCGAAACGGATTTAGTCCAGCAGATGACATCAAGCTCGGGAAAGCGATCGAAGCCGCTGCAATACACTCGCTCAAGGCCATAGAAGGACCATGAAAAGTAAATGGATAAGGCTTCAGGTACAACTGGGGTTTCGGAAGGTGTTGACTCTCCTCAGCGATACTCCATTCTCAGACGAGCACGGTAGCGGGTTTGAAGTCCTTGAACTCGAGAACAATACTGTTCGCCTTAAGTTTTGTGAACGGCACGTAGATCGAGAAGAGGTAATTGATCCGTTTGGAGCGGTTAACGAGATGCAGACCATCCGGTATGCGTTTCTGGTTTTTAACCTCAAACAACAAGGGAGCGGTCTCTTCTCGATTGAGTTGCTGAATCCGCCTCGTTCAATTAAGCGCCTCATAACTGACTTGCGAGAGACCTTGGGCGACATCACCGTGACTGAGGTGTTGTTTGATCCACTGCTACTTTACAGCGAGTGGGTCAAAACAAACTCCAGCGGACGGGTACGTAAGCTAAGGGCCACTAACTTGTTTCTCAGTGCTCAGTCGTCAGCTAAGGTCGAAATATCCTCGAATCATGATGCACTTATTGAATTCAGAAAAGCATTTAGCAACATGGAGTGCGTTATCGATAGGCTATACATAGAGGACGTAAGTGGTTCTGAGTGCTACCTTGATGTCTACCGATCAGGGTTGGTTGCCTACGACCAAACAAAGGTTTGCGACATTAGAGCTTTCTTTGAGCATTACTTTTCAACCACAAATTTTTTCCAGCCTGAAGAATGACGTGCGTAGCGAAATCGTAGCTGCGCCATGCATACGGAAAACGTCATTAGATGGTTCTAAAGCTATACGAACAGCGCGCGCGTTGCAGTGCTTTGATCCATCAAGTTTTTGCCTAAATCTTTAAATTCATAATCCGTAGGTCTAGGGTTCAAATCCCCCCCATCACCACCAGTATTGCAAGCGGTTCTCCTTCGGGAGGGCCGTTTTTGTTTGTGCGTCGCCTTCTGCAATTGAAGCCTTCGCGTAAAATCCTCTTTTCATTGAATTTTCCAGGAGCCATCCGTGCAACTCGTCTGCCTCGACCTCGAGGGTGTCCTCGTCCCCGAAATCTGGATTGAATTTGCCGAACGCACCGGTATTCCCGAGCTGCGCCGCACCACCCGGGACGAACCGGACTACGACAAGCTGATGAAGTACCGGCTCGACATCCTGGCCAGCAAGAAGCTGGGCCTGCCCGATATCCAGAAGGTGATCAGCGAAATGGGGCCCATGGCCGGCGCCAAGGATTTCCTCGACGAGTTGCGCCAGCAGTTCCAGGTGATCATCCTGTCCGATACCTTCTACGAGTTCGCCATGCCCCTGATGAAGCAACTGGGCATGCCCTGTCTGTTCTGCCACAAGCTGGAGGCGGACGCCAACGGCGTTCTGGTGAATTACCACCTGCGCATGCCTAACCAGAAGAAGGAAGCGGTACAGCGCTTCAAGGAACTGAATTTCAAGGTGATCGCTGCTGGCGACTCCTACAACGATACGGCCATGCTGGGCGAAGCCCACGCCGGCATCCTGTTCCACCCCCCGGAAAACGTGATCCGCGAGTTCCCCCAGTTCCCCGTGACCAACAGTTACGCCGAACTGAAGGCCGAAATCCTCAAGGCTTCTGCCCGCATCTAAGTCCGGAACTTCTGCCCAACCATGCATCGCGACCGCTTCTATACCCTCGCCGCCTCCTGTCCTGACCAGGTAGGCATCATCTCCCGGGTGACCGGCTTTTTTGCCGAGCACCAGGGCTGGATTCTGGAGTCGAGCTTCCACGCCGACGACGAGGGCGGTCGCTATTTCATGCGGATTGAGGTCAAGGCGGACTCCCTGCCTTTCCTGCTGCCGGAACTGCGGGACCGTTTCCGGCCCATTGCTAAATCGCTGCAAATGGACTGGAAGATCAGCGATTCCGCCGTGAAGAAACGGGTGGTGCTGCTGGTGAGCAAGCAGGAACATTGCCTCTACGACCTGCTCTCCCGCTGGCAGAGCAAGGAACTGGACATCGAGATTCCCTGCGTGATTTCCAATCACGATACCTTCAAGGGTTTTGTCGAGTGGCATGGCATTCCCTTCCACCACATCCCCGTCACTGCCGACAACAAGGCCCAGGCCTATGCCGAAGTGAAACGGCTTTTCGAGGAAGTGAGCGGGGACACCATGGTGCTGGCCCGTTACATGCAAATTCTGTCCCCCGACCTGTGTGCCGCCTACCCCGGGCAGATTCTCAATATCCACCATAGTTTTCTGCCTAGTTTCGTCGGTGCCAAGCCCTATCATCAGGCTTACCAACGGGGCGTCAAACTCATCGGCGCCACGTGTCACTATGTGACTTCTGAACTGGACCAAGGCCCCATTGTTGAGCAGGATGTGATCCGTATCGACCACTCGGATTCCGTGGAAGATATGGTGCGTTACGGTAAAGATATCGAAAAGACTGTACTGGCCCGCGGGCTGCGCTACCACCTGGAAGACCGGGTGCTGGTGCATGGCAACAAGACCGTGGTTTTCCGCTAACAACTGGACAGGCATCGCCCCCCTCATGGCCTTTGATCTTGAAAAGCTCGGCCAACAGCTCCGCAATGAATGGCGGGACTACATGGCGGATTTTCGCGACATTATCGATGCCCTGCGTCATGTCGAGGGATGGGTCACCCTGGGGCTGGTGCTCGGTGTCATTGCCGTAATAGCGGTCTGGTTCATTACCGGCCTTGGTTTTGATCAGGTAACCCTGGTCGGTAGCTTCCGGCTTTCGGGCCGCACCTGCAACCCGGTTAACAACGTTAACGGGGTTCTGCTGTTTATCGACGCCTTCATGATGTTCTTCCTCGGCATCATGGCCATCGGCGAAATGCTTTTGCTGTTGGACCGCGTCCGCAAGGGTGACCCATCACAACCTCGTCAGGTGGCAATCCTGGCCATTAGCATGCTGGTGGTGGGGGTTTTCGGCATCGTCTACATGCGGGCCATTTGCTAACTCCCTGCCGACGGCAGCATGAGCGGTCAGGAAATATCCCCGACATTTTCCGTCTGTCCCAAATGCGGGCATCGCCGGCAAGGCCATGAACTCGCCGCTGATCCCGGCCTTTGTCCTGCCTGCGGTCTGGTCTTCGCCAAATGGATACGCCGCGACAGCTTTGTTCCTCCCTCCCTGAAACCCCAGGAAGACGAGCCCGGCCCTGTTGAAGCTGCCGGCTCCCGCCTGATGGCGACCCTGACCTACGTTCCCGAAACCATCCCGGCCCTGTCCTGGTGGAGCCGTCTTGCGCTCTTGCTGCTGGTGGCCGTCTGGTCCTGGCGACTGGCGGCCATGGATTTCCGCGATGGGGAAATGGGCAGCAGTTTCATGCACAACATCCTGTTGCCCATCCACGAGGCCGGCCACGTGCTGTTCATCCCCCTGGGCGAATTCATGACTATTGCCGGGGGTAGCCTGTTTCAGTGGCTGCTGCCCCTGATCTGTGCCGTCGCCTTTCTGGTCCAGAACCGCGATCCCTTTGGCGCCGCCATCGGCCTCTGGTGGAGTGGCACCAGTCTGCTCGACCTGGCGCCCTACATCTACGATGCGAAGAATCCCCAACTCATCCTGCTCGGCGGCCATACCGGGGAAGACGGGCCCCATGACTGGATTTACTTGTTAGGCCAATTCGGCAAAGTCGATCATTCGCCAGCCTATGGCAGCGTCGCCCACGGCCTCGGGGTCGCGGTGATGGTCCTTGCCCTGGCTTGGGCGGGCGCAATACTCTTGCTGCAGCGAAGCCGAAAGGCCGGCCAAAACAACGATAAAATGCGGCTGTGAGCGACACCACCCTGCCCTCGGTCAATCTGACCAACCACTTCCTCATCGCCATGCCCGCCATGGCAGACCCGAACTTTTCCCGCACCCTGACCTACGTTTGCGAACACACCCCCGATGGTGCCCTGGGCATCATCGTCAATCGCCCCACCGACATGGATCTGGCGACGCTGTTCGAGCAGGTGGACATTCCCCTGGAACGGGAGGATTTTTCCGGCCGCCCCGTTTATTACGGCGGCCCGGTACAGAATGATCGGGGCTTTGTGCTGCACAAACCCAACGGCATTTGGCAGTCATCCCTGCAGGTATTGGACGGACTGGCCCTGACCAGCTCCCGGGACATTCTGGTGTCCATGGGCAGTGAAGGCACCCCTTCCGATTTCATCATGGCCTTGGGCTATGCCGGCTGGTCTGCGGGCCAACTGGAGTGGGAGCTTTCCCAGAATGCCTGGCTGACCGTGCCCGCCTCGGCCGACATTATTTTCGGCATGTCTCCCGAAGCCCGCCTGCCCGCTGCCATGCAGTTGCTCGGCGTGGATTTCGCCAACCTGTCCGACGTGGCAGGGCATGCTTAAGTGGCCGCAGTGGATGGAGTGGGCACTGTTCTCGCCTTCGATTTCGGCACCAAGCGCATTGGCGTTGCCGTGGGGGAAATGATGCTGGGCCAGGCCCGCCCCCTGCTGACCATCAGCCATGAAGCCAACGATGCCCGTTTTGCTGCGATTCAAAAGCTGATTGCCGAATGGCAACCCGCTCGCCTGGTGGTTGGCCTGCCCCTTTCCCTGGACGGCGAACCCCATGAAATGACGGCCCGGGCGCAACGCTTTGCCCATCAGCTTGAGGGTCGTTTCAAACTGCCCGTGGCTTTGGTGGATGAACGTTTTTCCTCCACCGATGCCGAAGCCCGGCTGGCCGACAAAGGCCAGAACTGGAAGCAGCGCAAGGAAACCCTGGACGCGGAAGCCGCCGCCACCATTCTGCAAGGATTCTTCGACACAAGACCGCAATGAATACCACCAATCCGCAACTCAATAAGCACGGCGAGCTACAACACCTGCTCACCATCGAAGGCCTGCCCCGGGACATCATCACCCGTATTCTCGACACAGCAGCGCCCTTTACCGAACTGGCCCATCAAGAAGAAAAGAAGCTGCCCTTGCTGCGCGGCAAGAGCGTGTTCAATCTTTTCTTCGAGAATTCGACCCGCACCCGGACCACCTTCGAGATCGCCGCCAAGCGGCTGTCGGCGGACGTGATCAATCTCAACATCAACACCTCCAGCACCGCCAAGGGCGAAACCCTGCTGGATACGGTGGATAACCTGGCGGCCATGCAAGCTGACATGTTCGTGGTGCGCCATGCCACCAGCGGCGCGCCCTTCCTGATTGCCCAGCACCTGGCTTCCACCAATCAGAACCACATCCGCGTGGTGAACGCCGGTGACGGCCAACATGCCCACCCCACCCAGGGGCTGCTGGACATGTACACCATCCGCCACTACAAGAAAGACTTCACCAATCTGACCGTGGCCATCATCGGCGACATCCTCCATTCCCGCGTCGCCCGCTCCCAGATCCATGCCCTGACCACCTTGGGCGTGCCGGAAATTCGCGCCATCGCCCCCAAGACTTTGCTGCCCACTGCCGCCGAGCGCATGGGGGTCAAGGTTTTCCACGACATGGCGGAAGGCCTCAAGGGCGTGGATGTGGTGATGATGCTGCGCCTGCAGAACGAACGCATGCAGGGCGCCCTGCTGCCCAGCCCCCAGGAATACTTCAAGAACTACGGCCTGACGCCGGAAAAGCTGGCCCTGGCCAAACCCGATGCCATCGTGATGCACCCGGGCCCCATGAACCGGGGCGTGGAAATCGATTCGGCGGTGGCCGACGGTGGGCAGGCGGTGATCCTGCCCCAGGTGACTTTCGGTATCGCCGTGCGCATGGCGGTCATGAGCATGCTGGCGGGGAATTAAGAAGATGAAACTACAAATCAAGAATGGCCGACTCATCGACCCGGCCAACAACATTGACCAGGTGACCGACCTCTTCATTGCCGACGGCCGCGTTGTCGCCATCGGTGATGCTCCGGCAGAGTTCGCCGCGGAAGCCAACAACGGCGCCATCGGCACCATCGACGCCCGGGGCTACGTGGTCTGCCCCGGCCTGGTGGATCTCGCCGCTCGGCTGCGGGAACCCGGCTACGAATACCGCGCCACTTTGGAATCTGAAATGGCGGCGGCCGCGGCCGGCGGCGTCACCAGCCTGGCCTGCCCGCCGGACACCGACCCGCCTCTGGATGAACCGGGGCTGGTGGAAATGCTCAAGCACCGCGCCCGGCTGCCGGAATTCGCCAAGGTTTATCCCATCGGCGCCCTCACGGTAAAACTGGAAGGCAAGCACATCACCGAAATGGCCGAACTGGCCGAAGCCGGTTGCGTCGCCTTCAGCCACGCCAATGTGGCCATCCTCGATACTCAGGTGGTGCTGCGGGCCATGCAGTACGCCGCCACCTTTGGCTTCCCCGTCTGGTTGTCGGCCCAAGACCCTTATCTGGCCCGCAACGGTGTCGCCCACGATGGCGAAATGGCGGCCCGTCTCGGCCTCACCGGCATTCCCGTGGTGGCGGAAACCTCGGCCCTCGGCACCCTGCTGTTGCTCGCCCAGGAAACCGGCGCCCAGTTGCATATCACTCGGGTTTCCTCCGCCGCCGGTCTGGAAATGATTAGGCTGGCCCGGGAACAGGGCATCAAGGTGAGTTGCGACGTCACCCCCAATCACCTGCACCTGTCGGACCTGGACATCGGTTTCTTCAACCCCCACGCCCGCCTCGACCCGCCCCTGCGCAGCCTGCGGGACCGGGATGCCCTGCGGGCAGGCCTCGCCAGCGGCGTGATCGACGCTCTTTGCTCCGATCACACCCCCGTGGATGACGATGCCAAACTTGTCCCCTTCGGCGAAGCCGAACCCGGCGCCACGGGCCTGGAACTGCTGCTGCCCCTGGCCCTGAAGTGGGGTGAGGAAATGAAGCTGCCTCTGCTGGACACCCTGGCCAAGGTCACCAGCAATCCCGCCCGTTTGCTGGGGATTGAAGCTGGCACCTTGTCCGTGGGCGCCCCGGCCGATGTCTGCATTTTCGATCCTCAATCGGAATTCCGCGTCAGCCGGGAAAACCTCAAGAGCCAGGGCAAGAACAGCCCCTTCCTCGGCCAGATGCTGTCGGGCCGGGTGCGCTACACCCTGATCGACGGCGTGTTGGCCCACGACGGTAGCTGGCACTAAACCACTGATTTGCGCCGGGGAGCAGTTTCCCCCGGTGCACCCGTTCGCTGCCTGCGACATTTCAAGAAGACGACAAGGGCTCGCCAAGGCGCTATCTGACTGTATTGGCTATAATTCCGGCTTCCCTCGTACGCTACCTCCCCGATTTCAAGGAACCCAGCCATGTTTAACGCCCGCTTTTCCATGCTCGCCCTGGCCGGCATGGTTGCCGCCTCCTCTGCCTTTGCCCTGGGCAGCCACCCAAAGGTTGATGAAGAAGCTATCAATGCCCGTATCACTCCCGTCGCCAAAGTTTCCCTGGCCGCTGGTGGCGGTGCTGCTGCTGGTAGCCGCACGGGTGAGCAGATGTACCAAGCTGCCTGTAATGGCTGCCACGCTGCCGGCACTCTGGGCGCGCCCAAGTTTGGCAACAGCGGTGACTGGGGCCCCCGTCTGGGCAAAGGTCTCGATGGCCTGCTGAAGAATGCCATCAGCGGCATCCGCTCCATGCCTGCCAAGGGCGGTGTCTCTGACGCCACCGATGCCGAACTGGCCCGCGCCATTGTCTACATGGCCAACAAGTCCGGCGGTTCCCTGAAAGAACCCAAGTAAGTAAGCAGGCCTTCGGCCCGCTTACTTAAACAAAACAACCGCCTCTCCCCCGCCCCCTCTCCCAAAGGAGAGGGGTGACGGGATTAGCAGGGCAGCTTCGGCTGCCCTGTTTCGTTTCTGCCTTCGGTCCTAAACAGGGCAGAAATAACTTTGGCCCATGGTTTTGCGATGACAGTCCAGGCAAATTCCCACCCCGCCCACACCATGATGTGAATTTTTTTCACCTTAAAATCAGGCTGAAATTAGCGAAGAACCGCATGGTTAAGCCATGATTGAAATGGGTGTCGATGGCACCACTCATAAAACTCATTTTTATGTGAATTTAATTCACCTGACGCCATGCCCCAGCGCCCCCTGCTAGCCCCTCCGGCATCCGGCAAAATCCCGTGCAACACGGCTCAAGCGGTCAATCCCGCCCCCGCCGGCGAATTGCGCACTGGCATGGCGTTCGTGGAACGGACTTGTTCTGTGTTTCCATGGGGATAATCCATGACGGCTCTCATTCCCCGTCCTGACAAGCAAAGGAACTTCGATGCCCTACGTCAATGTGCAAATCACCCGCGGCGCAAGCCGGGCGCAGAAAGCCGAGATCGTCCGCGATATCACGGACTCGCTGCAGAGAGTGCTGGGCAAACGCCCGGAGCACATTCATATCGTGCTGCAGGAAATCGATGAAGAGAATTGGGGATTTGCCGGGCTGTTGACGGACGAGTGGAAAAAACAGCAAACCAGCTAGGCCAGCGCTCCCGAGGGAACGGTTGTCCTGAAAGCGTTCAGGTGGCGTTCTTGTTCAGCAGAGCCTTGAACTGTTCAAACCGGGCGCGACCGGCAACTTTCTCTTCCTGGGTCGGAGGACTTTCTTCGCCGCCGACCCGCTTCAGGTCGTCGCCCATTTCCTCGATGAAACGGGATTGCTCGCACTCCCGCCATTCGCGGCCGGTCTTGCGTTTTTTGCAGTAGCTCACATGCAGGCTCATGCGGGCGCGGGTGATGCCCACGTACATGAGGCGTCGCTCTTCTTCCAGCTTGCCCGGCTCCAGAGAGTCGCGGTGGGGCAGGATGCCTTCCTCAACGCCGACCAAAAACACATGGCGGAACTCCAGCCCTTTTGAGGCGTGCAGGGTGGCGAGCTGCACCGCGTCCTGTTCCTTGTCGTTCTTGTCCAGCATGGAAATCAGAGCCACGGTCTGGGTCAGGTCGAGCAGGTTCTTGCCTTCCTCGTCCCCCTTTTTCGACAGCCACTCGGTGAAGTCGCGCACGTTGGACCACTTGCCTTCCGCCTCCCGGGTATCCAGGGATTCGAACAACCAGGATTCGTAGCTGATGGCCCGCAGCAGATCTTCAATCACCGCCCGGGCAGGTTCGCGGCCGGCGCGGCCTTCCATGCGGATGATGAAGCTGCAGAACTCCCGCACCCCGGTGAGCTGCTTTTCGTTGAGATGCTGCTCGATGCCCACTTCCACCGCGGCCTGAAACAGGCTGACATGGCGATTGCCGGCGTGGCGGCCCAGGGCTTCCAGCGTGGCGCCGCCGATCCCGCGCTTGGGGGTGGTGATGGCGCGGATGAAGGCCGGATCGTCGTCCGGGTTGGAGATCAGGCGCAGGTAGCTGGTGATGTCCTTGATTTCAGCCTTTTCAAAAAACGACTGGCCGCCGGAGATCACGTAGGGAATCTTGTTCTGACGGAACTGCTGCTCGATGGCCCGGGCCTGGTGATTGCCCCGGTAAAGCACGGCGTAATCGGCCCACTTGCCCCGATGCTGGAATTTGTGGGAGAGCAGACGGCCCGCGATCCATTCCGCCTCATGGCCAT
Organism: Rhodocyclaceae bacterium; assembly: GCA_036504515.1. Taxonomy (GTDB): domain Bacteria; phylum Pseudomonadota; class Gammaproteobacteria; order Burkholderiales; family Rhodocyclaceae; genus AWTP1-18. The sequence goes on along the minus strand of DASXVA010000001.1, from coordinate 638,351 downwards.
CATCGCGGCAGAACTGGACATGGATGGCATCGCCGTGACCGTGGTCGGACCAGAGCTTCTTTTCGAAAATCTTGGGGTTGTGGGCGATCACCGCATTGGCCGCTTGCAGGATGCGGGTGGTGGAGCGGTAGTTTTGCTCCAGCTTGATGATGCGCAGGCGGGGAAAGTCTTCCTGCAACAAATGGATATTGCCAATGTCAGCACCGCGCCAGGCGTAGATGGACTGGTCGTCGTCGCCCACCGCCGTGAAGGCGGCCTTGGGACCGGCGAGCAAACGCATCAGGCGGTACTGGCAGCGGTTGGTGTCCTGGTATTCATCCACCAGCAAGTGCCAGATGCGGCTTTGCCAGCGGGCGAGGACTTCTTCGTTGCTTTCCAGCAGATTCACCGGCAGGCGGATCAGGTCATCGAAATCCACCGCCTGGTAAGCCCGCAGGGTTTTCTCGTATTCGATGTAGGTGGCGGCAGCGCTGCGCTCGAATTCATCCTCCGCCGCCGCCATGGATTCCTCCGGCCCGAGCAAGGAGTTTTTCCACAGGGAGATGCGGTTTTGCACCATGCGCACCGTCGCCTTGTCCGCATGGGACAACAGCTCCTGGAACAGCCCGGTGGTATCGGAAGCATCAAGAATGGAAAACCCGGGCTTGAGGCCCAGATGACGGGCTTCCTGACGAAGAAAGCGTGCCCCGAGGGAATGGAAGGTGCTGACGTTCAAACCTTCTGACGTCCCGTCCTTGAGCAGGCTGTCGGCCCGCTCCTTCATTTCCTTGGCGGCTTTGTTGGTAAAGGTAATGGCGGTGATCTTGTTCGACGGATAACCGCAACCCTCGATCATCCAGGCGATTTTCTGGGTGATGACGCGGGTTTTGCCACTACCAGCCCCTGCCAGTACCAGCAGAGGACCATCCAAATGCTTTACCGCCTCCTGCTGAGGGGCATTAAGACCGTGGGACACTCAGCAGAAAGCAGATTCAGCGCAGCTTGCCACGCAGGGGGGTTACTTTTTCCGGGGAACGAACATCGGTCTTCCCCTGTCCACCCGCCAGGTTGCCGCATTCGCAAGCAGCCTTGAGGTGGGAAACAGAACTGACGATGCCGGTACACTCGGTACATTCGTAATAAATGTCCCCGCCGCTGGGCAAACTGCCATCAGCATTGCGGTCAACGGAGTCGAAACGGTAAATCTTGCGCAGGTCGATTTTCATTTTCATATCCCTGGCCCCCTCTGGATGACAGTTGGGGTCAAAATGTCCAGAATTGCTACCTGTTACGTACTACCGGTTTATTGCCATCCTAGGATCAGGACCGCAGAGGGAAGGATTATCTCAATGAAATTGAAATCTATTGTCATATTTATCGTTGCCGGCGCCTTTTTGGTCGGTGGATGGCTCTTTCTGGGCAAGAAAGGCAGCGCGCCACCCCTTGCCGCAACCACCTTGCAAGGGGAGCAGCTTTCCCTGGACGGACTCAAGGGAAAAGTCGTTCTGGTGAACTTTTGGGCCACAAGCTGCACCACCTGCATGGCTGAAATGCCGAAATTGATGGAAATTCACCGTAAATACACGGGCAAAGGCTTTGAAACCCTGGCAGTAGCCATGGATTACGACCCGGCCGAGTATGTAAAGACCTATGTTCAGAAGAGCGGCCTGCCTTTCAAGGTCATTTTGGATAGCAAAGGAGAGATTGCCAAGTCTTTCGGCGGCATTCGCCTGACCCCCACCAGCATCCTGATCGACAAGCAAGGCCGGGTTGTCCAGACCTATCTCGGGGAACCGGATTTCGCAAAATTCCAGGCACTCCTGGAAGAACTGCTGGCCGCTTGAGCCCGCCGGGAACTTGTTCTCCCATTAGCACTCTCATGTCCCGAGTGCTAAACTTGAACCAGAAAAGGAGGTCGTGACTATGAGCCATGCCCTGACACCTGTTAATCCGCTGTCTGCATTGAACTTGGTACCGTCTGCAACGGGAAGTTTGGAAGCCTATATCCAGGCTGCCAATCGCGTGCCCATGCTGACGGAAGCAGAAGAATCCGATTTGGCGCGCCGTTTCCGCGACAGCGAGGATCTTGAGGCTGCCCGCAAACTGGTGCTTTCCCACCTGCGTCTGGTGGTGGCAGTTGCGCGCGGCTATCTGGGTTACGGACTGCCCCATGCTGACCTGATCCAGGAAGGCAATATCGGCCTGATGAAGGCGGTGAAACGCTTTGACCCGGATCGCGGGGTGCGCCTTGTTTCCTTCGCCATGCACTGGATCAAGGCTGAAATTCACGAATATGTGGTCAAGAACTGGCGGCTGGTGAAAATCGCCACCACCAAGGCTCAGCGCAAGCTGTTCTTCAATCTGCGCAGCATGAAGAAGGACCTTGGCACGCTGGGCCCGGAAGAAGTCCAGTCCGTTGCCAGCCGACTCGGTGTCAAACCCGAAGAAGTGGTGGAAATGGAAACCCGCCTTTCCGGTGGTGATGTCTCCCTTGAACCACTCCATGATGACGAAGAAGAACGCTTCTCTCCCATCGCTTGGTTGACTGCGGACGAGAGCACCGAACCTACAGCCCGTATCGCCCAACGGGAATACGACACGCTGCAAGGTGAAGGTTTGCAAAAAGCCTTGGCCGGATTGGATGACCGCAGCCGCGCCATCATCCAGCGCCGTTGGCTGGTGGAAGAAGGCGAAGAGGCTGCTACTCTGCATGAACTGGCAGCTGAATTTGGCGTCTCCGCAGAACGCATTCGTCAGATCGAAACCAAAGCCTTGCAAAAGATGAAAGCATTTCTGAGCCCGGCCCACTAAGCCGATTCAGACCGTTTCACCCCCAAAGGGCAGCTTAGGCTGCCCTTTTTGCTTTGCAGCCGATGTATTCCTTCGATTAAAACGTCGATCATAGGTTTAAGCTCAACGTCAGTTAATTAGTTTAGATTTCAAAGATGATCGCATTCCTCGAAGCCCGTCACGCTGGCCTAATGGGCAAAGGCCATTTCGTAAACAACCTGGTTGCCGGGTTGGTTGTGGGCGTTGTGGCCCTGCCCTTGGCCATGGCCTTTGCCATTGCCAGTGGTGCCAAGCCGGAACAGGGGATTTACACCGCCATCGTTGCGGGGTTTCTGACCTCGGCGTTTGGCGGCAGTCGCCTTCAGATTGCTGGTCCGACGGGTGCTTTCATTGTCATTCTGTCCGGCATTACGGCCAAATACGGCATCGCCGGCCTGCAAGTCGCGACGCTGATGGCCGGGGTCATTCTGATTGCCATGGGGCTGGCGCGGTTTGGTGCGGTCATCAAGTTCATCCCGGCACCGGTCATTGTTGGCTTCACCACCGGTATCGGCGTGATTATCTGGGTTGGACAATGGAAAGACTTCTTCGGTCTGCATCCTGCCGCTTCAGGTGAGCATTTCCACCAGAAACTCGGCCAACTGCTGTTATCCCTACCGCAACTGCATTGGACTACCACGCTACTTGCCCTGCTCGCCCTGGCCCTGAATCTCTTCAGCCCCAAGGTTTTCAAGCGGATACCCGGTCCTTTGGTTGCCATGGTGGTTGTGACGGCCATCCAATCAATTTTTCAGTTTGACGGCGTGGCAACCATCGGCAGCGCTTTTGGCGGTATTCCCCGGGAGCTCCCCGCGTTTGATATCCCGGATTTTTCCAGCAGTGATCTGGTCAAGCTTATCGGCCCAGCCTTCACCATTGCCCTCTTGGGTGCGATTGAATCCTTGCTGTCCGCCGTCGTTGCCGACGGTATGGCCGGTACCAAACATGACCCGAATCAGGAACTAGTCGGCCAGGGCATCGCCAATGTTGCCGCCCCGCTGTTCGGCGGCTTTGCTGCCACCGGAGCTATTGCCCGAACCGCCACCAACATTCGCAACGGTGCCAGCAGCCCCTTGGCCGGGATGGTTCACGCAGCCACTTTGCTGATGATCATCCTCGTCGCGGCCCCCTTGGCTTCCTACATTCCCCTTTGTGCTTTGTCGGCCATCCTCTTCGTAGTTGCTTGGAACATGAGTGAACTACATCACTTTTTGCACTTACTGCGCACATCTCCCAAAGGGGATATGGGGATATTGCTGATTACCTTCGGTCTGACGGTATTTGCTGATTTGGTGCTGGCCGTTAACGTCGGGGTTGTCCTTGCTTCACTGCTGTTCATGCAGCGCATGGCCCAGTCCGTGGAAGTTCAGGACGAAACCGACAGCCATCTGGATGAGGGCCTGATCGCTGACAGCGATGATGCCAAGGCCCCTGCCCGCACCCTGATCTACAGTATTGACGGCCCCTTCTTCTTTGGTGCGGCAGAAAAGCTGCAAAGCACCCTGGCCAGTATTCAGGAGAAAGTGGATACCGTCGTTCTGCGCATGGGCCGGGTGCCCTTTGTCGATGCGACGGGAATTCAGGCCTTGAGCGAGCTGATCAACGACTTCCAGCGCGGAAAGGCCACGGTGGTTCTTTGCGAAATCCGCCCCAATGTCCAGCGCAAGCTGGAGCGAGGCGGCATCGTTACCAAAGTGGGAGAAAGCAACGTCTATCCACGGCTGGCCGACTGGAAAGCCACCCGCAGCAACTAAAGACTATTTACCAGTGCCGGGTTGGTTAAGCGCTGCGGTTGTAATAGCCAAGTAATCGGCCGCCATCCGCTCGGCAGGAATTGGCGGCATGAAAATGGCCTTTAGTTGACCCTTGGGATCAATCAGGTACATGGCGGCCGAGTGGTCCACGGTGTAATTGCGAGGATCTTCTTTTTCATGCCGCTGGTAGAACACTCCCAAGGTCTTCACCAGGGGCGCCAAGGCCTCATCCGTGCCAGTCACCCCGATAAAACTCGGATCAAAGGCCGGCACATAGCGGCCCAAGAGATCAAGGCTGTCCCGCGCGGCATCCACCGAAACAAACACTACCTTGGGCAACGGTGCGGAACCACCCGCCAAACGACTGCGCACATCCCGCATCAGGGACAAGGCTGTCGGGCAGACATCAGGGCAATGGGTGTAGCCAAAAAACATGAAGGTCCAAGCCCCCTCAAGATTGGCATTGGTAAAAGCTCCGCCCGCCCCCTGGAGTTGAAAGGCGGGCAAGGGCTTTTCCTCGGTCAATAAAGTGGCTGACTTCACCACTGGCTGCAGGAGATGGCCGCCGTCATGGTGGATTGCCCGGGAAGCCAGCCAGCCACCAGAAACTGCCAGCAAAACCCCGCCTGCCAGCAAACTTTTACGCCAGATTGCCTTCATGTCTTTCTTCCTTATTCATCAGACAAGCCGGTGATTTGAACACTGTCACCGACGCGACTTTGCCCTGTCATGGCAATTCGCTAAAATTTTTAAGCTTTCGACTTTATTATTTCAAACTTAATGTATAATTAAGTCATCGAGAAACACATGGTGTCCGGCTGAGCACCCAAAAGCAAGTTTCATCAGCCAAATAAAAATCAGAATCTTCGCCAGAACAAAGCGGAGGAGGAGACTAGAACGGCCCGTCGGTAATCCGACGGGCCGATTCTTTTTGGGCAAGGGCAACTGCCGCTTTAAGCCGCCAGGGCATCCAGCAATTTGCCGTGAATGCCGCCAAAACTGCCATTACTCATAACCAATATCTGATCCCCTTCCCGGGCTTCGGCCGCGATGGTTTTCACCAGAACGGCCAAATCTTCGGAAACCAGGGCCTTGGTGCCCAAAGGCGCCAAGGCGCCGGCCACATCCCAACCCAGGTTGTTGGAATAACAAAAGACCTTGTCCGCCTCTGCCAGACTGGCCGGAAGTTGGGCCTTCATGGTGCCCAACTTCATAGTGTTGGAGCGGGGTTCCAGAACAGCAAATATCCGGCTCCCCTTTCCGACCTTGCGACGCAAACCGGCGATAGTGACTTCGATGGCGGTAGGGTGATGGGCGAAATCGTCGTAAACCGTCACACCCCGTACCGTACCCCTGACCTCCAGCCGACGTTTGATTCCCCTGAACCGGGTCAGGGCAGATAAGCCTGCCTCCAACCGCACCCCCACGTGGCGAGCCGCCAGCAAAGCCGCTACGGCATTGGCCTGATTGTGGGCTCCCGCCAAGGTCAAGCTGGAGCTCCCTTGGCTGAGGCCATGCTGCGTCAAGGTAAAAGTATCTCCCTCCCCCGCTTCAGCCTGCCAGCCTTCAGCAGTGTTGAACCATTCCACCGGGCTCCAGCAGCCACGATCCAATACTCGTTTGAGGGAAGTTTCAGCGCCATTGGCCACAATCAGGCCTTGCCCGGGGATAGTTCGCACCAAATGATGAAATTGCGTCTCGATAGCGGCAAGATCTGCAAAGATATCGGCGTGATCGAATTCAAGATTATTGAGGATCACCGTTCGCGGGTGGTAATGAACGAACTTTGACCGCTTGTCGCAAAAGGCGGTGTCGTATTCATCCGCCTCGATGACAAAGAAAGGCGAATCCGTCAGCCGTGCGGAAACGCCGAAGTCCTGGGGAACGCCTCCCACCAGAAAGCCAGGGTTAAGGCCGGCATCTTCCAGTATCCAGGCCAGCATCGACGTGGTGGTGGTCTTGCCATGGGTTCCTGCCACGCCAAGCACCCATTTCCCCTGCAAAATGTTCTCTGCCAGCCATTGGGGGCCAGAAACATAGGGAAGATTGCGGTTCAAAATCTCTTCCAGCAGGGGATTCCCCCGGGAAATGGCATTCCCCACCACAAACAGGTCCGGCTTCAGGTCGATTTGACCGGCGGCGTAGCCGTTGACCAGTTCGATACCCTGCTCTTCGAGTTGGGTGCTCATGGGAGGATAGACATTGGCGTCACAGCCCGTCACCCGATGACCCGCCGAACGGGCAAGGAGGGCGATGCCGCCCATGAAAGTGCCGCAGATGCCCAGGATGTGGATATGCATGGAGAAACCCGCTTTATCAAAAGGATGGCCGGCCGCTAGAGAACAGGGGCAGGCGGTTAGAATGAATCTGAGTTTACCCGCCACCTTGCCCATCGCCGTGCCCGATAAGCGGGGGGAAACCCCCGGGAACTGACGCCATGACACGCCACAAGCAAGCTCCCCGCGCCGGCAACAGCGCTTCCCGCCAGGCCATTGCAGCCGCAGCAGCGCGCATGATGGCCGAGGACGGCATCAACGATTACGGCTACGCCAAGCGCAAAGCTGCCCGCAACCTTGGCTACGCTGAAGGTTCGGCCCTGCCGACCAACGATGAAGTCCAGATCGAACTGCGCACCTACCAATCCCTTTATCAGGAAGACGAGGTTAAGGAACGCCTGCGGGAAATGCGCGAGGCGGCCCTGGAAATCATGGCCCTGATGGAGGATTTCCGTCCCTATCTGACCGGTGCCGTCCTTGATGGCACGGCGGGCCGCGCCTCCAGCATCGAAATCGACCTGTTTGCTGACAGCGCCAAGGACGTGGAAATCTCCCTGCTCTCGCGCAATATCGAATACGGCAGCTCCGAACCCCGTCGCCACGGCCCCGATACGCCGGAAACTTTGCTCCATCTGGAGTGGGATGACCTGCCCGTCACCCTGGCGGTCTATCCCCTCACCGTAGAACGGCAACGTTCGGGCAGTACCCGCCACGAGAGAGCCAAAGCCAGCACTGTGGCAGCGCTGCTGGAAACCGTTGAATGAATTCTTCCCTGCGCTGGCTGTTGATTGCCGCTGTCTCATTATTGGCGGGCTGGGCCGGCTATCAAGCGGGCAAGCAGCAGGACACAGGAAACGGCAGCCCGCCGCCTGCAAATAGCAAGGAAGCCCTGGCAAGACTGCTGGATGCCCCGGTCACCGACCTCAACGGACAGCCTAAAAATCTGGACGAGTGGAAGGGAAAACTTCTGGTCGTCAATCTCTGGGCAGCTTGGTGCCCCCCCTGTCGGGCAGAAATGCCAGCCTTTTCCCGTATTCAGCAGAACTTTGCTGATAAAGACGTGCAATTCATTGGTGTTGCACTGGACGATGCAGCCCCGGTTCAGGAATTTCTGCGCTCAACACCGGTCAGCTATCCCATTCTGCTCGCTCCGCCAACTCGGCTGGAACTCAGCGCCCCCTTGGGCAATAGTGCTCAAGGCCTTCCCTTTTCTTTCATTGTGGATCGCCAGGGGCAGCTTGCAGCCACCCGATTGGGACAATGGAACGAAGCGGATCTGACGGCGGAATTGAACCGCTTGTTAGCCCGCAAATAAGCGGAAAAATCGGCCTGAAAACTCAGCATCTGGACAAACTGCTGTCATTTGCGGCAAACTAGCAGCCATGACGAAGCCAACTCGCGGCCAAAAGGCCAGCTCCAAGAAGGGTGGCGATGCCAATGGCAAGCCCCTGCCGCTCCGCGTCCTGGTGCTGCACGGCCCCAACCTGAACCTTCTCGGCACCCGGGAACCCGAGGTGTACGGCCACACTACCCTGGCAGACATTCACCAAGCCATGGAGGCTCGTGCCCGTTCCTCCGGTGTGCAAATCGAGAGTTTCCAGAGCAACCATGAAGGTGAACTGATTGACCGGGTGCATTCCGCCAGAAGCGAAGGCATTGAGTTCATCCTCATCAACCCGGGCGGTTACACCCATACCAGCGTCGCCCTGCGGGATGCCCTGGCCGGCGTGGCGATCCCTTTCATTGAGGTTCACCTCTCCAATGTGCATGCGCGGGAGGAATTCCGCCGTCACTCCTATTTTTCCGACATCGCTGTCGGTGTGATCTGCGGCCTGGGTGCCCAGGGCTATCTGTTAGCCCTTGACGCCGCCTTGACCCGCATCGCACGTACCTGATACCCATTCCAATAAATCCACCGGGTGATTTTTAGCCCGGGTTTGCAGGGAGATACACGCAAATGGACCTGAGAAAACTCAAAACTCTTATTGACCTTGTTCAGAACTCGGGAATTTCCGAACTGGAAATCAGCGAAGGCGAAGAGAAAATTCGCATTGCTAAGCACCTGACTGCAGCCCCCACCACGGTGATGGTTGGTGCTCCTGTTGCCGCTGCCCCCGTTGCTGCGGCACCGGTTGCGGCAGCTCCTGTTGAAAATGCCTTGCCCGAAGGTCATGTGGTTACCGCCCCCATGGTTGGTACCTTCTACCGTTCCGGCAGCCCTGGCAATCCTCCCTTCGTCGAAGTGGGTCAGTCCGTCAAGGAAGGCGACACCCTTTGCATTCTGGAGGCCATGAAGCTGATGAACGAAATCGAGTCCGACGCTTCCGGCACCGTCAAGGCCATCCTGGTGGAAAACGGCCAACCTGTCGAATTCGGCCAACCCCTGTTCGTCATCGGCTGATAGCGGGAAGGTAGAAGCCCAGACCGCTTCGCCTTCTCCCTCCCGGGAGTTATTCCATGTTTGAAAAAATCCTTATCGCCAATCGGGGTGACCAGCCGGCTATGGCCGGCGCAGCAGCGCAGCTAAATTGCGCAGCGGCTACAAGCCGCAAGAGCGATTACACCGAGGTGGCCCATGTTTGAAAAAATTCTGATCGCCAACCGAGGTGAAATCGCTCTCCGCGTGTTGCGTGCCTGCCGTGAACTGGGCATCAAGACAGTGGCCGTCCATTCCACCGCTGATACCGAAGCCAAGTACGTCAAGCTGGCGGATGAATCCGTCTGCATCGGCCCCCCTTCTTCCGCCCTGAGCTACCTGAACATTCCCGCCATTATTTCTGCGGCGGAAGTGACCGATTCCCAAGCCATTCACCCCGGCTACGGCTTCCTTTCGGAAAACGCCGACTTTGCCGAGCGTGTTGAATCCTCCGGTTTCGCTTTCATCGGTCCCCGTGCCGAAACCATTCGCCTGATGGGCGACAAGGTCTGCGCCAAGGATGCCATGAAGGCTGCCGGCGTACCCTGCGTTCCCGGTTCTGACGGCGCATTGCCTGAAGACCCCAAGGAAATCATCAAGATTGGTCGGGCGGTCGGCTATCCGGTAATCATCAAAGCCGCCGGTGGTGGTGGTGGTCGCGGTATGCGCGTCGTGCACACCGAAGCCGCCCTGCTCAACGCCGTGACCATGACCCGCAGCGAAGCCGGTGCCGCCTTCGGTAATCCGACGGTGTACATGGAAAAGTTCCTGGAAAACCCCCGTCACGTGGAAATCCAGATCCTGGCTGACCAAACCGGTGCCGCCGTTTATCTGGGCGAGCGGGACTGCTCCATGCAGCGCCGCCACCAGAAGGTGATTGAAGAAGCCCCGGCCCCTGGCATTCCCCGTCGTCTCATTGCCCGGGTTGGCGATGCTTGCATCGCTGCCTGCAAACGCATCAAGTACCGCGGTGCCGGCACCTTTGAATTCCTTTATGAAAACGGCGAGTTCTATTTCATCGAAATGAACACCCGGGTTCAGGTGGAGCATCCGGTGACCGAACTGGTGACCGGCGTGGACATCGTCCAGGCCCAGATCCGTATTGCCGCCGGCGAAAAAATGTGGCTCAAACAGCGCGACATGGAACCCAAAGGGCATTCCATTGAATGCCGCATCAACGCGGAAGATCCTTTCAAGTTCACGCCATCTCCCGGCAAAATCTCCAACTGGCACGCCCCCGGCGGCCCTGGCGTCCGGGTCGATTCCCATGTGTATACCGGCTATACCGTGCCTCCCCATTACGACTCCATGATCGGCAAGATCATTACCTACGGTGATACCCGGGAACAAGCCATTCGCCGCATGCGGATCGCCCTGTCGGAAACCATGGTGGATGGCATCAAGACCAACATCCCCCTGCACCAGGATCTGCTGCTGGATGAACGCTTCATGCAAGGCGGCACCAGCATCCATTACCTCGAAGAAAAACTGGCCGCCAAAGCCAAATAAGGAGTCATTCATGTGGGTTAACGTCGCCCTGATCACGGACGCCGCCCACGCGGATGCCCTGTCCGAGGCCCTGATGGATCAGGGGGCCGTCTCTGTCAGCGTGGAAGACGCCCTGGCCGGTACGGAAGAAGAAACACCCCAGTTCGGCGAACCCGGCAGTCCCACAACGCCGTTATGGGACGAAAGCCGGGTGATTGCCCTGTTCGAGCCCTGCGATGATCTCTTGGGCCGTATCACGGCGGCCTGCCAAGCTATCGGCTTGGAAGACCTGCCGGAAATGGAACTGGAAGAAGTGGAAGAGCAAAACTGGGTGCAATTGACCCAGTCCCAGTTCGATCCGATCCGGATTACCGACAAGCTGTGGATCGTGCCGTCCTGGCATGAGGCCCCCAATCCGGATGCCATCAATCTCGAACTGGACCCGGGCATGGCTTTCGGCACCGGCTCCCACCCCACCACCTTCCTTTGCCTGCAATGGCTTTGTGACACGGTCAAGGGTGGCGAAACCCTTCTCGACTACGGCTGCGGCTCCGGCATTCTCGCCATTGCGGCGGCCAAGCTGGGCGCGGGCAGCGTTCTTGGCATCGACATTGATGACAAGGCACTGGAATCGGCCCGCTACAATGCGGAAAGAAACAATGTGACCCTGGCCCTGCGCCATTCCGCCGAACCTCTGACCGAACAGTTCGAATTTGTCGTGGCAAACATTCTGACCAATCCTCTTTGTGTACTTGCCCCCCTGCTCAGCAGCCGGGTGGCCCCGGGTGGGCGTCTAGTGTTGTCGGGTGTACTGGAAAGCCAGGCGCAGCAGGTCATTGACGCCTACGCTCCCCATATCGCCCTCAAGGTCGGCGCCCTCCACGAGGGCTGGTGTCGCCTGGAAAACATTCCTTCTCCCGCATGAGATAGATCGTGTTCACCCGCTGCCCCACCTGCTCCACCACTTTCCGCGTCACGCCGGAACAACTCAAGGCGCGGTTGGGGCGGGTGCGCTGTGGGCAATGCAAGGCGGTATTCAATGCCCTCGACTCCCTGATTGAAGAAGGGGCGCTGCCGCCTCCTGAAGCAGTCGCTGGCACTTCCCCAGCGCTGCCGTCCTCTTTCTCTCCGACTCAGGAAAGTGCAGACAACTCTCCAGAGTCCCTTGAAGTACTCGACCTGACCGAGTCTTTCTCAAGAGAAGCAGAATCTGCAGTAACTCGGCCCATTGAAGAATCTGACAACGTCGAATCTGTTGTTGCTGATGAGCCTGTCTTTCCCGATGAACTGCCGACCGTTGTCGAGGAACCAGGTGCGCCTTCAGTACCAGAGACGACCATGCCTGAAACTGAAGAGCCTGTTGTCGAGATTGCCGCCACGGAATCCGCCAATACCCTGCTCACTCACGAGTTAACGGAAATCGCCCTCGAACCTCATCAGGTCGAAGCGGCCAACGAAGTTCTTCCCCCCGTTGAAATCAAGGATGAGTTTGTCATTGACCTTGAGGTAGCGGACGGAGCGCCGTCGCCCGTGCCTGCTCCAGTTACGCTAGCAACAACTGAGGCCGATCAAGAAGAGTCTGCTGACAAAGCGCCGGCTGCATCCGTCTCCGCAGAGGATGAAAAAACGGTAGTCATTGCCGTTGAATCCGATCTTCCCCCTGCCCCCACCATCGAAATCGAGGTGGTTCCCACGGCCAGTTATCTTGCGGCCAACGATCACACCCTGAGCGGGCTAAGTGAGGGTGCCCCGGTTCCCTTGAAAGTACCGCCCCCTGCTGCGCCAGAAGACTTGTCCGATGTCTCGCCCCTTACGGCAATCATGCAGAGCATCCCCAAACCGGACCCGCTCCTGCACTATGCCCATCACCGTAATCGCAGTTGGCCCTGGGTCGTCGGTATTACCCTTGGCCTTATCGCCTTGGTGCTGCAGCTAACCCTGCATTACCGGGTAGAACTCGCCGCCCAAAAACCCGGCCTCAAGCCTTTACTGCAATCCTTCTGCAAACCATTTGGTTGCACAGTGCCCCTGCCCCACAAGATTGATCTGCTCAGTATCGAAACCTCAGACCTGCACCCGTCGCCACAAAAAGGCTTGCTACAGCTCAGCGCTACCCTCAAGAACAAGGCGCCCTTTGCCCAGGAGCTGCCCCTGCTGGAAGTCACCCTCACCGATGTGGCTGACCGCACCTTGATCGTCAAAGCCATCCCGCCGGCAGACTATCTTCCCAAGGAATTCAAAGCCGACGCCGGCTTCCCCGCCCGCAAGGAAATCAACGTCAATCTCACGCTGGATGCGGGGGATGTCCCAGCCGCCGGCTACCGCGTCTATCTCTATCATCCTTAAAGTCATTCAAGAAAGCCCCCTATGCGCACCCTGATCTGCGGCTCCATGGCCTACGACAACATCATGGTTTTCCATGACCAATTCAAAAATCACATCCTGCCGGACCAGATTCACATCCTCAATGTAGCTTTCCTCGTGCCCGATCTGCGTCGCGAATTCGGTGGCTGCGCCGGCAATATCGCCTACAACCTCAAGCTCCTCGGCGGCGACCCCCTGATCATGGCCACCATCGGCGACGATGCGCAGCCCTATCTGCACCGCCTGCACCAGTTGGGCCTCAATGCCGCTCATGTCCGCGAAGTCCCCGGCACCTTTACCGCCCAGGCCTTCATCACTACCGATCTGGACGACAACCAGATCACCGCCTTCCACCCGGGCGCCATGAGCCACTCCCATCTGAACAAGGTGGCCGATACCCAGGGCGTGACCCTCGGCATCATTTCCCCCGACGGTCGCGACGGCATGGTGCAGCACGCCCGCCAGTTCAAGGAAGCCGGCATCCCCTTCATCTTCGATCCCGGTCAGGGCCTGCCCATGTTCAACGGCGAGGAACTGCTCGAGTTCCTGCAACTGGCCGAATACGCCACGGTGAATGACTATGAAGCAAAACTCATCACGGAACGCACCGGCCGCAGTCTGGAAACCCTGGCCAAGGATGTAAAAGCCCTGATCGTCACCCTCGGCGGCGAAGGCTCCCAGATCTATACCGAAGGTCGCCGCATCGACATTCCCTGCGTCAAGCCAACGGAACTGGCCGATCCCACCGGCTGCGGCGATGCCTACCGCGCCGGCCTGCTCTACGGCCTGCAACAGGGTTGGGATCTGGAAAAATCCGGTCGTCTGGCTTCCCTCATGGGTTCCATCAAGATCGCCCATCGCGGTGGCCAGAACCATAAACTGAGCCGGGACGACATCGCCAGCCAATACCAGGCTGCTTTCAGCGAAGCACTCTGGTAAGCCCCAGGACTTCACCCCGTTCCGGAGTCACCATGACCCCGGAACGGGCCTGTCACCAAAATGCAATCACTGCGCAACCATAATGCGCAGATGAACGCCGTGCTCCCCCACCCCGTGCTGCTCACCCTCGCCCGCCCCATCGTTCTGCCCTTTGTTCATGGCCGGGCGTTGCTTCGCCTGATTCGGCTTTTCCTGCATCTGGCCTGGGGCAGCGCCACCATTGCCCTGGTTTTTCCCTTCATCGGCATCGCTCGACGGCGCTGGCTCAAGCAACGCTGGTCGCGGCAATTACTGGAAGTACTCGGGGTCCGACTGCAGATTGAAGGTGGCATCGCCGAAGGGTTGTTGGTGGCCAACCATGTGTCCTTCCTGGATATCTATGCCATCAATGCCGTAGCTCCTGCCGCCTTTGTCTCCAAGGATGAAGTATTGGGCTGGCCGGTCATCGGCTGGCTGAGCCGCCACACGGAAACCATTTTTCTTGAGCGGGGTAGCCGCACTGCCGCCCAGCGTACCAAGGAACATCTGGTGGCGCATCTGAGTCGGGGAGACAAGGTTGCCCTCTTCCCCGAAGGCACCACCAGCGATGGCAGCACCGTGTTGCCCTTCCACGGTGCCCTGTTCCAGGCGGCCATAGATGCCCAAGTTCCGGTCACGCCCATCGGCCTGCGGTACCTCGATGCCAAAGGACAACCAAGTCCAGCCCCGGCCTATATCGGCGATATCAGTCTGGGTCAGTGCCTCTGGGCCATTGCTTGTAGTAGCGGGTTAGTGGTCAATATCAGTGTGTTACCTGCCCAGGCCACGAGTCAGGTCGATCGGCGGCACCTGTCTGCCCATACCCATCACGCCATCACCCAGACCCTGCACCATCCGGCACGGACGACCTGATCTAGCCAAAGCAAGAACGAGCTTAATCCCAGCCCGAAGGTTCGACTTGCCGCTCGCAGGGTAACTGGAATACCTCCCGGTCCTCCAATCGCACCGCCGTCAGGGCGCCGCCCCATAGACAGCCCGAATCCAGGGCCAGCAGATTGCTCTCGATACGCAAGCCCAACGCCGACCAGTGACCACAGACCACGGTATGGTCGGAGCTTGCTCGGTTGGGCAAGGCAAACCAGGGCAGACTTCCTGCTCCCGCTTTCTCCGGCGGTCCCTTGGAACGGAAGTCCATATTCCCATCCAAGCCACAAAACCGCATGCGGGTCGTCGCATTCACAATCACTCTTAAACGATCCCAACCCTGCAAATCGTCACGCCAGCCCGTTGGCAAGCTACCCCACATATTGGCAAGAAAATCCCGGAAGTCATCCCGCAGCAAATCGGTACGCACCTCTTCCGACAACGCCACGGCCTGCGTCGCCGACCAGGAAGGCAGCAACCCGGCATGAACCATCAGGTGGGAGCCTTCGCGGTAAACCAAAGGACAACTCCGTAGCCAGGCAATCAGCTCGTCCCGGTCCGGTGCCGCCAGCACCGCGGCCAAAGTATCTTCACTATTGGCACGGCCATAACCTTCCGACTGCATCACCAGATGCAGGTCGTGGTTGCCCAGCACCGTCACCGCCCGGTCCTCCAGGTCGCGAACAAAACGCAGCACCTCAAGGGATTGAGGACCGCGATTGACCAAATCGCCGACCAGCCAGAGCTTGTCCTTGGACTTGTTAAACTTCACCCGCTCCAGCAGTTGCTGCAAGGCTTCAAAACAGCCCTGAATATCGCCAATTGCATAAGTAGCCATAAGCCACCTCCTCGTCCAAGTCTACCCGAGGCTGCTCACCCCAATTGCCGCCATGCCCGATATCCCCATCTTTCTTCTCTCGGCCATCCTGCTCACCCTCGCTCCAGGGCCGGATAACTTGCAGGTACTGATTCGAGGCATGACTCAGGGCCGCATCGCCGCCTTGGTCGCCACCGCTGGGTTTGTTTCCGGCATTGTGGTGCACACTGGCTTGGCCGTCTTCGGCGTTGCCCTGATTATCCGCAGCACTCCCGTCCTTTTCGCCCTGCTCAAATATGCTGGTGCGGCGTATCTGCTCTATCTCGGCTACAAAACCCTGCGCCATCCAGGCTTCCTGATGCCCGCTGATAACGGCAGCAAAACAGTCCTGGGTGCAATCTTCCGGCAATGCTTTCTCGGCAATGTCCTGAACCCCAAAGTCAGCCTGTTCTTCCTTTCCTTCCTGCCCCAGTTTCTCAACGTTCAGGCCGGGCAATTGGAAATACAGATGCTGATCCTCGGTGCCATTTTCATGGTTCAGGCCTTCGTCATCTTCGGGATCCTTGGCTGGTTTTCCGCCAACCTGGGGGCATGGCTAAGGAAGAGCGAGCGTTTTGGCCGCTGGCTGAATACGGCAGCAGGATTAATGTTTGTCAGTATCGGGCTGAAATTAGCGATGCTGGACGACGGGCGGTAAATCCACGCCCTGTGTCTTAGCGCCTGTTCATGATCTTTTGCCAAGGGGAACGTTACCGGACCACGGCGAAGGTCGAGGAATCTCCCTAGGCGGCAGCCTCCTGTACTTGCCTATTGACTTGGCTATCGCAGGGGCTTTGCCCTTTAATCTGTCATACGTTTTACGTATGACAAGCTCTTTCTCATTTTTCCCGAAAATTTCTTAATTTTGGCGCAGTTAAGCCATAAATGCCCAATCGGACGGCTCACTCAACCGAACCTTGGCTATACGTTTTACGTATAAGCAACATGAACGCTCCCGCAACCGAAAGGTGAACCCCGCCAACAGGATGGCGCTACCCCTGTTCTTTGACCGGCCCAAAAAGATCGTAAACGGGTGCTTAGCCAGCGATCACGGGGCCGGAGGCCCAACCGAAAACGCGAACGAGACAAAGCCCCAAAACCCTGAGCCTCGTCTTGCCACTCAATACAGGCTTAAACCCTGAACTTCTCGATCTGCTGTTTCAGGTTAGTGGCGATAGCTTCAAGTTGCTGGGCCGTTGCCGCCGTGCCGCGGATGGTTTCCGTGGTTTCTTCAACCATATTGGCAATCTGCTCGACCCGCTGGGCAATGGAAGTGCTGGCAGCGCTTTGCTCCAGCGTGGCGTTGGCCACTTCCTCAACCCGCTCCAGGGTTCTGTGGGCGCCCTGTTCAATGGCGCTAAGGGATTCGGAAGCGGATGTCGCCAGCTCAATCCCGGTTTGTACTTCCGGTAAGGCCGTATTCATGGCTTCCACCGCACCCACGGTGTCGCCCTGAATACCCACAATCATCTGTTCGATTTCAGTAGTGGCCGAGGAAGTTCGCTCGGCCAACTTGCGCACTTCGTCAGCCACCACGGCGAAGCCACGTCCCTGCTCTCCGGCGCGGGCGGCTTCGATGGCGGCGTTCAAGGCCAACAGGTTGGTCTGCCCGGCAATCTCCTTGATCACATTGGCGATGGATGACACTTGATTGGCTCGCTCTTCCAAAGCGCGAATGCGATCCGAGGCACCACTCACCGTTGTCGAGATCTTTTGAATGGCCTGGGAGGCTTGCTGCACGCGAACAGTCCCCTGCTCTGCCAACAAGGCGGACTCGCTGGTGTCTGCGGTCGTTTCTTTCGCCAGGTCGGAAATGTGATTGGAGCTGACGGTCAATTCTTCGATGGCGGCAGCCATGGATGACGTTGCATCTGCCTGGCGGCCTGCAGCACCGGCCACATCGGTGGATGCCTTTGCAATTTGGCTGGCATTGCTGACCAGCTTATTGGCACTACTGTTGATTTCGCCCACCAGAGACCTCAGGGAGGTAACCATACTGCCCAAAGCATGAAGCAGGCTGCCTGTCGGTGCATGGTGCAGATTCTGTGTCAGGTCGCCGTTGGCGACGTTTTGCATGACCTGGGTTGCTTCTGTGGGCTCGCCTCCCAACTGTTTGAAAATACCCGCGCTGATTTTCCAGCCGAAGGCGCTGAGCAGAACAATCAAGCCGAAGGAAATCACGCCAAAGACCCGGGCGATCTTCCAGTATTCCTTGTCAATATCGTCGATGAAAACCCCGGTCCCTAACACCAAACCCCAGGGGGTAAATCCGTAGGCGTAGGCAAGCTTGGGTTCGGGGGGCTGGTCCTTGCTGCGATCCCACATGTAGTCCACAAAACCGCCGCCCTTCTCGGCAGCGGCCACCATCGCCTGAATGAAGAACTTTCCTTCGGCGTCTTTCATCTCCCACTTGTTCTGCCCCTCAAATTCGGGCTTGGTCGGCAGCAGGAAATTGACGCCGCTGGTTTGGTAAATGAAGAAATATTCCTTGCCACTGTAACGCAGTCCCCGCAAGGTTTCCTTGGCAGCCTGTTTCGCCTCTTCCTCGCTCAGCTTGCCTTCTTTGGACAGCGTGTAAAAGTGATTGAGGACGCCAGCCGTCGTTTCTATTTGGCTTTTGATCTTGTCCTTGCGGTCCTCCAGCATGCTTGTCTTCAATTGGAAAAGTGCCGTCAAGCAAAGCACCAACAAGCCCAACAGCGTCAGACCGACCAGCAGCTGCATACGCGTTGAGATACGCAAGGAATTAAGCCCGCTCAAGGTGACACTCCTTTTAGGAAAAATGCGACGGATGAACCGGCAGCTTAACTGATGCCCCGCCAACCAAGGCCATGACAAAGCACTAGAAAACCGCTATATAAAATTGATTTATATAGCGAACCTGGTGGTCAGGATAAATGACAGCCGAAACAAAACCGTCGTTTTGGACGACATAGAAGCGCCAGGACAAGACTGCCCCACTTAGTCGCGGGGATCAGGATGGAGAAAGCGCATCCCCCCGCGCCAGGCGATACACGCCCAAGCTGCCAAGATAGTTCGTCTCTTCCGTCACCAGATTTCCCTCTTCATCCAATACCTGACTGTCACGAATGACAAAGCCCATTTCCTTGCATAAGGCTTCGAAGTCTTTGATGGTGAAGAAGCGCACGTTGGGGGAGTCGTACCACTGGTAGGGCAGGTCTTCCGACACGGGCATGCGCCCCCGTTCAACCAGGGAAAGCTGGTTCTTCCAGTAGGCGAAGTTGGGGAAACTCACCACCGCCTCGCGACCAACCCGCAGCATTTCCTGCAGGATGCCCTGCGTATTGCGCACCGTCTGCAAAGTACGGGACAACACCACATGCTCAAAGGCGGCGTCGGTAAAGCCGGCAAGGCCTTCTTCCAGATTGCCCTGAATCACGTTGATGCCGTTGGCAATGGCTGCACGAACGCTATCAGTTTCCAGCTCAACACCATAACCCTTGGCACCCCGCTCGATCATGAGGCGCTTGAGTAGGGAGCCGTCACCGCAACCAAGATCCAGTACCCGTTCACCGGGTTGGACCCAGCCGGAAATGACGTCGAAATCAGAACGATTAACGTAGCTCATAGGCCGACCTCCGCACTGACACGCTGCATATAGGCTGCCACGGCGGCGTGGTACTCGGGATCGGGCATGAGGAAGGAGTCGTGGCCGTAGTTGCAATCAAACTGGGCATAGCAGACATCCTGTCCATTTTTGGCCAGCGCATTGACGATTTCCCGGGACCGGCCCGGCGAAAAACGCCAATCCGTAGTGAAAGCGGCGATAAAGAAACCCGCCTTGGCCACTGACAGGGCGCGAGACAAATCCCCCTCACCTTCCCGGGCCGGATCGAAGTAGTCAAGGGCCTTGGTCATCAGCAGATAGGTATTGGCGTCGAAGTAGCCGGCGAACTTGTCGCCCTGGTAGCGCAGGTAGGACTCCACTTCAAATTCCACGTCGTAACCGAAACTGAAGGAGCCATTCCGGGGGCGGCGGCCAAACTTCTCGTCCATCTGATCATCGGACAGATAGGTGATGTGCCCCAACATCCGCGCCAAACGCAGGCCATGCTTGGGATAGGTACTGTGTTCGTAATAGTGACCGCCGTGGAAATCGGGATCGGTCAGGATGGCTTGCCGGGCCACGTCGTTGAACGCGATGTTCTGAGCAGTGAGCTTGGGCGCCGAGGCAATGACCAAGGCGTGCCGCACCCGTTCGGGATAGGTAATGGTCCAGCGTAGGGCCTGCATGCCGCCCAGACTGCCACCGACCACGGCGGCCCACTGCTGAATACCCAGATGATCGGCCAGCCGAGCTTGGGCATGGACCCAATCCACGACGGCCACCAAGGGAAAATCCGCCCCCCAGGGTTTGTCCGTTGCCGGATTGATGCTGGAAGGGCCTGTGGATCCGTGACAGCCACCAAGGTTATTCACCCCGACGACGAAAAACTTGTCCGTATCCAGGGGTCGGCCTGGGCCAATGATGTTGTCCCACCAGCCGAGATTATCCGGCTGCTCCGCATAGACACCCGCCACATGGTGGTGACCAGAAAGGGCATGGCAAACAAGAATGGCGTTGCTACCATCGGCATTAAGCTTGCCGTAGGTCTCGAAGACCAGATCGTAAGCAGGCAACACCGCACCGCTGCGCAGGGACAGGGGTTGGTCGAAGTGGGCTCGCTGGGGAGCCACGATGCCAATACTGGAACTAGATGTCGTCATGAAACAAAAAACCCGGTCGGCTTGAGCGGCGGACCGGGTTCACTTTGGTTTTTCCCTGTCTCGCTTTAGCCGTATTTATCAAGCGCCCGCAAGCTGAGTTCAAAGTGGCGCAACGGGTTCAAGACTACCGGGGGGCACCGGGCTTGTCAAACGGGAGCAGCCCTACCCTGGCTTAACGCTGGGTTCCGGTCTTGAACTGCGCAGCAAAGCTGGAAGCATTGGCCGCCACCTGCTTACGCCAGCGATAGATGCGGGATTTTTCTGCCGAGCTATGGGTTTGCAAGCGTGGCTGGCTGGGCTCATTACCCAATTTGTAGATGGGCCGCATGGGGCCGTTGCGGTGCGCCCGCAACCAGCCGCTGATATGGATTTTGCCCTGGGTCATCAGGGCTTCCAGATAGTTTGAGTTCTTCACCGTATGGGGTGACAGGCCGGAAAGCTGGGCCGCTTGGCGATAGTCGATAGGGCCGAACTTTTCGATGACCTCCAGCAGACGAGCCATCCCCGGTGCGGCGCGATTTTCGTCGCCAACCTTGGGCTTGGCGTAGTCGGGACTATTGCCAACGCTGTAAAGGGGAGTGGTAAAGCCCCCGGCCCCATTGCGCCGCCAACCAGAAATGAAGATCAGCCCCTGCTCCCGCAGGGACTTGAGATAGCCCCCGCCGGACAAGGTATTGACGCTGATATAGGCCTGTTCCGCAATTTCCTCTTTGGACAACCCGGGCGCCCGGCGCAGGGTGTTGAGGATGCGTTCAGCGGCCCGATTCATTTGCACGGTTATTGGCCCTGATTACAGACGGAAACGGGACACACTGGACTTGAGGGTGTCAGACACAGCCACCAGTCGATGGGCCGTATCGGCTACCGATGCCACGGCGGCGGAGTTTTCTTCCGACATTTGGGCAATGGATTCCACATTGCGGGCCAGTTCGGTGGAGGCACCTCGTTGTTCTTTCAGCGCATCAGAAATACCGGCAATGGCGTGCTGCACGGTTTCTGTGGCGCCACGGATACCTTGCATTGAATCGCTGGCAGCGCGAGCAGAGACCACTACCTCGCTGACCACCTGGCGGCTGGACTGCATGCTGCTGACCGCGGCTTCAGCACCGCTTTGAATAGTACCAATAACAGAGCTGATTTCCTGCACAGAACTGGTCGTGCGTTCCGCCAACTTTCGCACCTCGTCAGCAACCACCGCAAAGCCACGGCCCTGCTCACCAGCACGAGCGGCCTCAATGGCGGCGTTGAGGGCAAGAAGATTGGTCTGGTCTGCCACTTCGCGGATAACCGTGGTGATATTGCCGATCTGCTGTACTTGTTCTGACAACGCCTGAATCTGGGTGGCCGTGTCTTCAACCCGTTCAGCCACTTGTGTGATCTGGCTGGTGGCATCTTCCACACCCTTGCCACTGGCCTCAGCCATGGAACCGGCTTCCTGGGCTCGGTCACTGGCATCGTCGGCGCTGCTACCCACGGTGTCGATACTGACAGTCAATTCTTCAACGGCGGCCGCTGCGGAGGAAGTGGAATTCGACTGGCTTTCAGTACTGATAGAAACCTGTTGGGCTGCTGTGGATAACTGGGCTGCTGATGACGATAGCTCCTGCGCGCTGTTCACTATACTGCCCACCGTAGCCGACAGATCGGAGCGCATTTTTTCCATAGCTGTCATCAACCGCCCGATCTCGTCACTTGAATGCTCATGACGACCGGCTGAGGTCAAATCACCGCCCGAGATCCGATTGGCCAGTTGGTTTGCTTCCGTAAGTTGCACCACCACACTGCTTCGAATTTGCAGGCTGAGGAACACCACAATAACCAAAGCTACCAGGGAAATCACCCCAGAAAGCAACACGGCAAACTGCTTGGTAGCGATGGCATCGACCACACCCTTCTGGCCCAAGTCTTCATTGAATTTGATATGGGCACCAAGGGCTTTATCTACAAGCAATGAGTGACTCGAAATAGCGTTGGTTAACCTGACCGCTTCTTCGTGGGGACCCTGATTGGAAACCACCAGAACCTTGTCTACTTCCTTAAGAAATCCGTCCAAAGCAGCACGGTCAGCGGCCAACAACTGCTTATCTTCTTCATTGGATAGCAAAGCTTCGTAGCTCTTGAGTGCTTTTTCCAAATTTGTTCTTGCTTCTTGCAACTTGACAGCAATCTCGTCCTTGATCTTTGGGTCCGTATTCATCACATGCCGATAAAACCGGGCACGCACAAACCCGAACTCGCTCACCGCTCGGTTGATGGCTTCGATACTAGGCACCGTATTTTCGTTGCCGTAGTTAGCCGCAGTAAAAACCCGGTTCATCTGCACCAGATTCAGTATAGAAACCAGCAATAGCGCCGCCGCGGCAACTATTGCCAAAATCATAAGTCGTTTTGAAATGGTCATAGGTCCTCCCCGGACAACCTATTGAATTTATTAGCGAAGCACACTTAAATACAAGTTATAACTTTGGTATATAACGGTATGCTTTTTTTATATTCTATACCTAAAGTCATATATTTCAAGTTAACCTTGATTTCACATATGTGACTTCAAAGCAACACGATATCGAACTGCTCCTGGTTGTAACTGGACTCGGCATGGAGGGAAATAGGCTTGCCGATAAAGTCGGAGAGCATGGCCAAAGCTTGGGATTCCTCTTCGAGGAACAGGTCCGTCACCGCCGGCGCAGCCACCACCCGTAATTCCCGGGCGTTGAACTGACGGGCTTCCCGCAGCAGCTCCCGCAGAATTTCGTAGCACAGGGTTTGGGCGGTCTTGATCTGGCCGCGACCACTACAGGTGGGGCAAGACTCACAGAGAATGTGAGCAAGGGATTCCCGAGTCCGCTTGCGGGTCATCTCCACCAGACCCAGGGCGGTAAAACCGTTCACCGTGATGCGGGTATGGTCCCGCTCCAGGGCGCGATTGAGTTCATCCAGCACGGCAGTCCGGTGTTCGCTGGACTCCATGTCGATGAAGTCCACAATGATGATGCCGCCCAGATTGCGCAAGCGCAGTTGCCGTGCGATGGTCTGAGCCGCTTCCAGATTGGTCTTGAACACAGTGTCATCGAAGTTGCGCACACCAACATAGCCGCCGGTGTTCACGTCTATGGTCGTCATGGCTTCGGTCTGATCGATGATCAGGTAGCCGCCGGACTTGAGTTCAACCCGGCGGGCCAGGGCCTTCTCGATTTCCGCCTCGACACCATGCAGATCGAACAGGGGCCGCTCCCCGGTGTAGTGCTCCAGCAGCGGCACCACCTGGGGCATGTATTCCTGGGCAAAGGTAGAGATCTTCTGGAAATTCTCCCGGGAGTCCACCTGGATGCGGGTCGTTTCGTAGGTCACCAAATCCCGTAATACGCGCTGACCCAACGTCAGGTCTTCGTAGAGAGGTTTGGCGGGTTTGCTGGTCTGGGCGCGATGGCGAATCTCACCCCAAAAGCGGCGTAAATAGGCAATGTCAGCGGCCAGGGCTTCATCACTGGCGTCTTCGGCCATGGTTCGGACGATGAAACCACCATTCTCATCGCTAGGCACCAACGCCTGAATACGGGCCCGCAGCCGTTCCCGGGCTTCTTCATCGCCGATACGCTGGGAAATGCCGATGTGCTTGTCGTGGGGCAGATACACCAACAAACGACCGGCCACGGAAATCTGGGTGGACAGACGGGCGCCCTTGGTGCCTATGGGGTCCTTGAGAGCCTGCACCATGATGTGCTGGCCCTCCACCAAAATCTTCTCGATGGGCCGGTTGTCGTGGTCGCCGGTACGGGGGTCGCGGATATCTGCCACATGCAGGAAAGCCGTGCGTTCCAGACCGATGTCAATAAAGGCGGATTGCATGCCGGGCAGCACCCGCACAACCTTGCCCAGATAGATGTTGCCAACGATGCCGCGACTTCCGGTACGCTCGATGTGCAACTCCTGAACCACGCCTTGTTGCAACAGGGCAACCCGGGTTTCCTGGGGGGTGAAATTGACGAGGAAGGTTTCCGTCATAGCAAGACTCCAAAACCTTTGAGCAATTGGGCGGTTTCGCACAGGGGCAAACCGACGATACCGGAAGGGGAACCCTTCACTTCGGCGACAAAAATGGCGGCGCGGCCCTGAAGTCCGTAGGCACCGGCTTTGTCCATGGGTTCGCCACTGGCGACATAGCGCTGGATTTCGTCAGCGCTCAAATCACGAAAACGGACTTCACTAACGCTACGAACATGTTCGATACGATCCCCTTCGGCCACGGCAACCGAGGTCAATACCCGGTGGGTCTTGCCCGAGAGGCGCGTCAGGATCGCGCAGGCATGGGCTTCGTCATCGGGCTTGCCGATGATTTCACCTTCAAAATCCAGGGTGGTATCCGCTGACAGGACTGGACGCGGCGGCAAATGGCGCATGGCGAGAATTCGGGTACCAAACGCGGCTTTCGCCCGAGCCACTCGCACCACGTAATCGTCCGGATTCTCGATAGGGAATGGTGTCTCGTCCACCTCGGCATCGGAACGGGTGCCGGCACGGAACAACAGCAGATCAAACCGTACGCCGATCTGGGTCAGCAATTCCCGCCGCCGGGGGCTGCGGGAAGCGAGGTAAATGCGGGGTTCCGGGCTCAGCATATTCACAGGACTTATTCGCGGTGGTAGGGGTGATTGCGGATGACACTGACCGCCCGGTACAAAGCTTCGGCCAACAAAGGCCGGACCAGAGCGTGGGGCAGGGTCAGACCGGAGAGCCTTACCTTCTCGGTGGCATCGGCTTTGAGGCTGGCATCAATGCCATCGGGACCGCCGATGAGAAAGGCCACATCGTCGCCTTCTCCCATCCAGCGTTCAATCCGCTCCGCAAGACTTTTGGTAGTGAGCTCAGTACCCCGTTCATCCAGGGCGACCAAGCGGCAGCGCTGGGGCAAGGCGGCCCGCAGACGGATGGCCTCGGCGGCCATCATGGCTTCAACGGTTTTACCTTCGCTGCGGGGCTCGGCTTTGACTTCCAGTAATTCGATGGGCAGCTCCCGGGGCATGCGTTTGGCAAACTCGGCATAGCCCTCGCTCACCCAGGCGGGCATGCGAGTACCCACGGCAGCGATGAAGAACTTCACTCTTCCTCTTCGGGCTCGGCAGCAACCTCGGTCTTGGCCTTGCTACGCTTGGCGGTGGAAGGTTTGGCTTGCCAGAGTTCTTCGAGGTTGTAATAGGCACGGACATTGGGTTGCATGACATGAACCACGATGTCACCCAAATCCACCAGCACCCATTCGCCGCCATCTTCACCTTCGGTACTGATGACTTCGCCGCCAGCTTCCTTGACATCAACAACAACGTTGTTGGCCAGGGCCTTGACCTGCCGATTGGAATTACCGGTGGCGATGACGATACGATCGAACAGGGAAGTCAGTTTGCTGGTGTTGATGACTTCGATGTTTTCGCCTTTGACATCTTCCAGGGCGGTGACAACGATTTTTTGCAGCTTGCGAATATCCATCAGGGGGTGTGTTCCAGAGTTTGTGGCTGGTATAGCCGGTGGCGAGAAATATAGTCGAGAACGCTATCTGGCAGCAAATAGCGGGCACTGCGGCCCGTGCTCAATGCCGCACGAATGGCGGTTGCAGAAATATCGAGGGGAGTAATGCCGAACGGAACAATGGCACCGGCAGGGGCAGTTGCCAAAGCAGTGGTGCTACGGGCCAGGCGGGCCTTGAATTCGGCGGCCAGGGGCGGAGTCATGTGCTCCGGCTCCAATACATGACTGGGCCGAGTTGCCACGGCAATATGGGCAAGGCCGAACAAATCCTGCCAACGATGCCAGGTGGCCAGACCCAGAAAAGCGTCAGCACCAAGCAGTAGCACCAAGGGACGGTCTGGGCCATGGATGGACCGTAGCCGCTCTAGTGTCAGTACGGTATAGCTGGGACCACCGGCATCTATTTCGGCAGCATCCACGATCAAGGCATCATTAGTTGCTGCCGCCGCTTCCACCATCGCCAAGCGATGACGGTCCGGAGCCTGGGGTGGGTTGCGATGGGGCGGTGTACCTGCGGGAATGAGCGTAATTTTGGCCAGTTCTAACCGCTCGCAAGCTTCTTCGGCAAGCCGCAGATGACCATAATGGATGGGATCGAAGGTCCCGCCTAGTATCCCCAGGGGGCCAGAACGAGCGAGCTCACTCATGGCTGAAGATGTCGCGATAGCCCAGATAGGCGCCCGCCATCAGGGCCGGGGCAAGCAGCAATAGAAACATCATGCGCAAGACGGTGAACACCATGGGCGCAGCATCGGGCAAAACTGTCAGCAGTACCGCCATGAGCAAGCCAGGAATAATCACGGCAACACCAGCGGCAACCAAGCCGTATGCGGTAAAAGCGCGCCAATTGCGCAGGCAAGCCACCAGGCTGAAGAAGAGGGACTTTCCGGCAGGAATGCCGTCCCATCCTGTCAGCAGGGGAGAAAACCATAAGGCCAGCAACAGGGGGGACGTGATCAACAGCAATTCCCCCATCAACACCAGCATCTTGCCCGGGTCGTTTTGCAGCAACTCCGTATCTTCGAGGGCATCGCCGAATAACAGGGCACTGACCAGCACCATCACGGCCGATGTGGCCAGATTGATGCCGCACAGTTTCATCAAGGGACGATTGCGGAAACTGATGGATGCGAACAGAGTTCCCTTGGGCAAGGGCCAAGTAAGACCCTCCGCTACGGCTCGGTTGCCGTTGGCGATGATCAAAGACACCAGGGGAAGTACCAAAGGCAGGAGGATGGTGCCCACGACGGGCAGACCTTGCAGCAGCAAGGCAAACAGCAGCCAGTAACTCAGAGTCAGGGAGATCAGCAGGGGCGGATTACGCCGCAGTAGCCTGAAACCTTGTAAAAGCCAGAGCGCCCCTTGCCGGGCCGGCAAACACCGCGCCTGCATGGGTCAGAAAAAGATTTCCCGATAAGCCTGATAGATGGAACCCGCCAGGACGGGGATCAGTACCAGTAAGCCCAGACCGGCGGTCAGCACACACAGGGCCACCAACAACCAGGTCAAGATGCCATGAATCAGCAGGGGCAGCCAGTTTTTGACGCAGGCCTTGAAACTAATCTGTAACGATTCCCGAGGGGGACACTGAGACAGCATGACCAAAGCAGGAGCAAACCATGCCGCCATAGTCAGACCCACCAACATGGCCAGCATGGCAATGCCTGCCAGAAGCAAGCTACCAAGGGCCAGCACGGCACCAATCCCGGTTGTGCCGAGTGTGCCGAGCAAGGCGCCAACGCCACCAATGGCTAAAGCAACCGCACTACTGCCAAGGAAACCCAGCAGCAACAGGCCGCCCAGTGTTGCGAGGGGGCCAGTGTTTTCGCGGAAACCCAAATGAACGTAATCGAACTTGATTGCCTCACCCCTGGCTTCGGCAGCACAAGCCGCCATCAGACCGGCGGACACCAGCGGCATCAGAATTGCGGCGGCGGCACCACCCAGCATGGGGGGAAGAATGCCGATAATGACATTCAGCACCAGCAGGGCCAGGGCAATCAGGACCCAGATTCCGGGGGCGGCGCGGAACATCTTCCAGCCACCCTTGATCCACTCGATGGCCCGTTCGGGGGCAACAACACGGATTTCTCCGAACACCTGTCCGTTCTGCTGCACAGACACCACGGGGCCTTCAGTCATCTCTGGGTTCACCAACTCTTGATCAGCCACATGGGCGGGCGAATATCGGGACCGATCTGATCGCGACGGGCCCAGCTTCCCTTGCCTTCTTCATCCACCAGATAGTAGGTGGGACCATTGGCAGGGGTGACTCTCATCATGTAAAGCCGACCATTGATGCGGTACTCCTCAACCTTGTCTTCACCCTTCTTGGTGATCGTGACCTGGGGCTCCAGATCGGCCTCCAAATTCACGCCGGGGGGCGGAGGAGGCACTTCAGGCAAAGGCTGCAGGTTCTGGGGAGTCTGGGCAAAGGCGGGTAAGGCACTTGCCAGCAACAGTGGGAGGCACAAACGGGTCAGGGCGCGCATGGGAATTCCTTGAAAGGACAGGCGAATTCTAACATTCACCGTAATTTGACCGGATTTGTTTCACAGATTGAGCAGGAGTTCGTGTTCTTCAGGCAACCGGACAAAGCCGCGAGTCTCGTAGTGGTTGAAAATCGCATCCACAACAGCCTTAGGGTCATCAAGTACCTGCAACAGGTTGATATCTTCAGGATTAATCATCTTTTCTTCTACCAACTGGGTCTTAAACCAGTCCAGCAGCCCACCCCAGAACTTGCTGCCCACCAGAATGACCGGTATTCGTGGTGATTTGCGGGTCTGAATCAGGGTCAAGGCCTCCATCAGTTCGTCCAAAGTACCAAAGCCACCGGGCATCACCACGTAGGCCGATGCCAGTTTGACGAACATGTATTTGCGGGCAAAGAAATGGTGGAAGGTCTGGGAAATGTCCTGATAGGGATTGGTGTGCTGCTCCATCGGGAGCTGAATGTTGAGGCCGATACTGACGCTCTTGCCGGCAAAGGCGCCCTTGTTGGCTGCTTCCATGATGCCGGGGCCACCGCCGGAGATAACCGCAAATCCCGCATCGGAAAGCTTGTTGGCGATGGTTTCGGTGAGCTGGTAATACTCGGAATCCGGAGTGACCCGGGCACTGCCGAAGATAGACACAGCGGGCTGTACCTCGGACAGGCGCTCAGTCGCCTCGACGAACTCTGACATAATCCCGAAGACGCGCCAGGCTTCCCGCGCGGAAGGCGCGCTCCCCAAGGGCACTGCCTCGCGTTTTTTGGGCAGTTTGTCCTTCACATTCATTTTCTTCTCCTGTTTTCCTATGCCAACCCTGCTGCTTGTTGACGGCTCGTCCTATCTGTACCGCGCCTTTCACGCCATGCCCGATCTGCGCAACAAAGCAGGGGAGCCCACCGGGGCGGTGTACGGCGTCATCAACATGCTACGACGGCTTGAGGCTGACTATAAGGCAGATTACCGGGCGGTTGTGTTCGACGCCAAGGGCAAGACCTTCCGCGACGACTGGTACCCGGAGTACAAGGCCAATCGCCCTCCCATGCCCGATGATTTGCGGGCCCAGATCGAGCCGCTCCATGCTGCAGTCAAAGCCCTGGGCTGGCCCCTATTGATGATAGACGGCGTCGAAGCTGACGACGTAATCGGCACCCTGGCCAAACAGGCTACAGACAGCGGCACCGACTGCGTGGTGTCTACTGGCGACAAGGACATGGCACAACTGGTAAACGGCCATGTACGGCTTGTAAATACCATGAGCAACGAGGTGCTGGACCCAGCTGGTGTCGAAGCCAAGTTCGGCATTCCGCCGGAGCGCATCGTGGACTACCTGGCCCTGATGGGGGACACGGTGGACAACGTGCCCGGCGTGGAAAAGGTGGGGCCCAAAACCGCTGTCAAGTGGCTGGCTCAGTACGGCTCTCTTGATGAAATCGTCGCCCATGCGGCAGAGATCAAAGGGGTTGTCGGTGAGAACCTGCGCAAGCATCTGGAATTCTTGCCACTGGGCAAGAGGCTGGTGACCATTGCCTGCGACCTGCCGCTGCCTGTTGCCATTCCCGACCTGCTGCCCCAGAACCACGACAACGCCACCTTGGCTGACTTGTATGGCCGCCTTGAATTCAAGACCTGGCTCAAGGAAGTTCAGAACGGCGGCATGGCTCCCGTGGCCCCCTCTTCTACTCCCGCTACGCCTTACGCCGTCACCGAAAAAGAGCCACCTCCAGCCTTGGTAGTAAACGATTGCAAACACTATGTCTGCATCAATAGCTGGGCACTGTTCGATGAATGGCTGGCGAGGATTTCCGGCGCCCCCCTCACTGCACTGGATACCGAGACCACCGACCTGGATCCGATGGTGGCTAGGCTAGTAGGTATCTCCTTCGCTACCGTCAGTGGCGAAGCGGCCTATCTGCCCCTGGGCCATATCTATGCCGGCGCACCGGAACAGTTACCGCTTGATGAAGTGCTGGCAAAACTCAAACCCTGGTTGGAGTCCCACGAACACAAAAAACTGGGCCAGCACCTCAAATATGACCGCCACGTCTTCGCCAATCACGGTATTGAACTGCGCGGTATCGCTGAGGACACGCTACTACAAAGCTACGTACTGGAAAGCGACAAGAGCCACGACCTGGGTGCCCTCGCCGCCCGCCATTGCGGCCTCGCCACCCTTAGTTACGACGACCTCACCGGCAAGGGTGCCAAGCGCATTTCCTTCGCCCAGGTTGCCGTGGATCAGGCCACCGAGTACGGCGCCGAGGATTCGGACGTCACCCTGCGGGTGTACGAAGCCCTGACGCCACGGTTGAAAGAAGTCCCGGCCCTGGATGCCCTTTACCACGACATCGAGCTGCCCGTGGCCGAAGTGCTCTACCGCATGGAGCGCACCGGCATGCTAATCGACGTGTTCTCTTTGGCCCAGCAGAGCGACGAGCTGGGTCGCCGTCTGCTGCAATTGGAAGGCGAAGCCCACGCCCTGGCTGGGCAACCCTTCAACTTGGCCTCGCCCAAACAACTGGCAGAGATTCTGTTTGTGCAACAGGGTTTGCCCGTGGTGAAAAAGACCCCCTCCGGCGGCCCCTCCACCGACGAGGAAGTGCTGACCCAATTGGCCGAAGACTACCCCCTGCCCAAGCTACTGCTAGAGCATCGTAGCCTTGCCAAGCTCAAGGGTACCTACACCGACAAATTGCCGCGCATGGTGAACCCAACGACGGGCCGGGTGCACACCAGTTTCTCCCAAGCCGTAGCGGCAACTGGCCGCCTCGCATCCAGCGACCCTAACCTGCAAAACATCCCCATCCGTACGACGGAAGGACGGCGCATCCGTTCCGCCTTCATCGCCCCGCCGGGCCATGTGCTGGTTTCCGCCGACTACTCCCAGATCGAGCTGCGCATCATGGCCCACCTCTCCGGCGACGAAGGCCTGCTCGACGCCTTCGCCAAGGGCGAGGATGTACACCGGGCAACGGCGGCGGAAATCTTCGGCATCACGCCCCTAGAAGTGAGCAGCGAACAACGCCGCGCCGCCAAGGTGATCAACTTTGGTCTGATCTACGGCATGAGCGCCTTCGGTCTGGCGCGGGAATTGAACCTGGACCGCAACGCCGCCGCCGGCTACATGGAACGCTACTTTGCTCGCTATCCTGGCGTCGCCCGCTACATGGAAGAAACCCGGCAACTGGCCCGCGACAAAGGCTACGTCGAAACCGTGTTCGGCCGTCGCCTCTGGTTACCAGAAATCCGTTCCAGCAACGCTGGCCGCCGCCAGGGTGCCGAGCGCGCCGCCATCAACGCACCGATGCAGGGTACTGCGGCCGATCTAATCAAGAAAGCCATGATTGCCGTACAGAACTGGCTCGATGCCAGTGCTAAAAAGTCGCGGATGATTCTGCAGGTACATGACGAACTAGTGCTGGAAGTTCCTCAGGCGGAACTGGATGAAATCCGCATCACACTGCCAAAGCTGATGGCCAGCGTGGCCAAGCTGTCAGTGCCTTTGCTGGCTGAAGTGGGAATTGGCACTAATTGGGATGAGGCTCACTAATCTTTTTGCTTATCGAAGCCTGAAGTAGATCAACATCACACTCAACCTTCCATATCCCATGAGAATACTTAGTTTTTTGAACGATGGAACAATCCCCGACTTGCGAGGAAATGCGCCTGCACTAGTTGCACAGAATCTCCTTAGGTATTGTCCAAACATCGAATCCTACGCATTCGTGGATGAGGAGACACATCCTCAAGGGATTGTCTATGACCCTCTTTATGGCACTATTTTTCGAGAGAGTGCTGGCAAAACCTACCGCCGTTTTTTTCAAAAAATTACCAGACTCGACCCTTGGCCTCGATGGAAACGAGCAGCGTACTTTGCCAATCGCGAAAAAATAGAATTAGTCCATGCACATCAGCTTGAGTTTCCAGTGGATGCATTTAGACGATCACTCAAGAATCAACAAACACCTATCGCGGTTCATATGCATGTGAAGCGAACCTATAACAAAGCGTTAGGTACCGCCGATTGCTACTTTGCTGTTTCCGAATACACCCGCCGCCTACTAACTGAAAAATATGGTTACCCAAAAGACTTAACCGAGGTTATCTATAACGGGGTTGATACTGAAGCATTTCATCCAGCAACCGAAGAGACGCGATCATTAATCAAGCAATCCATGGGGATCCCTGAGGACTCTATTGTTTTGTCCTACGTAGGAAGGAAAATCAGTAGCAAGGGCTATCTCGCATTTCTTGAAACAGCTCAAGAACTATTGCCCAGTTTCAATAACCTCTATGTAATTGCCGCCGGAATGACGCCATCTGGTAGTCAGCATGATCCGTTTTACGATCGAATTTCAAAGATAAAAAACTCTCTCGCAACGTGCCCTCGTTATAGAGATATTGATGCGCTGCCACAAACGCAACTAACAAAAATATTCCAATGTACCGATGTATTGCAATTCTCGACCTATTTTGGCGATGAG
Organism: Rhodocyclaceae bacterium; assembly: GCA_036504515.1. Taxonomy (GTDB): domain Bacteria; phylum Pseudomonadota; class Gammaproteobacteria; order Burkholderiales; family Rhodocyclaceae; genus AWTP1-18. The sequence continues at coordinate 605,323 of DASXVA010000001.1, read as the reverse complement.
ACATTTGGTATGGTTGCTGTCGAAGGCATGGCATCAGGTTGTGTTGTTATTGCCTCAAAATACTCTGCGCTCCCAGAAATTATCACTGACCAATTTGATGGTTTCTTGGTTGATGAGCCCAGAGACATTCCGTCAGTCGTTGCCAAAACAGAAAGTGTTATCGCAAGGCTTTCTGATTTCCAGGAACTTCGCAGAAACGCCAGGAATTGCGCTGTACAAAAATTTGACTGGAAAATATCAGCACAAAAATTAGGCAATGTTTACCAGCGCCTGATACTGGCATCACAATAGTATTTGACTCAGGTACCCCGACACTGCGATGAGACTGCTAGCCTACCTCTTCTATTTTTTCTACCGTATCAAACGGAATTCCTCTAATGCTGATGCCTGTTGGTTAATTAACAATTTCCCTTTTTCTGGCTCTAAAAAAAGAAAAATTATTTATCAAACCAATCCTGGAGTGGCGCCCGGAACCTCCTTTACGCCCCCTATTTACATTGAAAACGGTCATCAATTAGTGACTGGTGAAAAGGTTTTTATCAATGCTGACTGCCACTTCAACGGGACAGGCAAAGTATTTATTGGCAGTAACTCATTGATTGGTCCTCGAGTAGTTTTTTGTACTGCGAACCACAGTATCAATGGTGTCGAAACATCCTCTTACAAAACGACTATCTCTAACATTGCGATTGGAGAAAACGTTTGGATCGGTGCTGGAGTCATTATCTGCCCCGGGGTAACAATTGGGAGTAACAACATTATCGCCGCAGGAAGCGTCGTTACGAAAAACATTTCTGAGTACGTACTTGCGGCTGGCGTCCCATGTACTCCAAAACGAAACTTGCCAAAAATCTTCAATAAGTGCTCGTAGAGCCGCCCAGCTAAACAGCATTAAGAACTGCCCTGAGCGAGGACTAGAGCCTTCAGGGCTTCAACGGCTTCATCCGTAGTAATGTCGTTCACATCTCGACTTGGTTTTTGCAATACCTGATGCGAGACTCCCCATGGATACCAAACACTAGCATCCGAGTTTCCAAAAAAACAGACAATAGGCTTACCCAAGGCTGCTGCCACATGCATTGCACCTCCATCAGAACAAAGCACCTGGTCGCAAAGAGATAACCCTGCTATCAATTCCTTTAGTGTCCCTGTCGAGAAAGGGAATAGTGGCAAATCAGAACCGCTGGCAAGAATCCTAGCTGCTTTCTGATCGTCGCCAGGATGCAAGGGATTATTTGCTTCGCCAGGAGACCAAAACAGTACGAATTGCAGATCGTGGTTAGTTTGCTGCATAGCTCGCATCAAACTAACAAAGTTTTCTTCTGGCCACCGCTGAGGCACCTTACGAGCACTGATATGCACTGCCAAAGTTGGATGCTCTGCACGCCACCCCTTTTTCTCCAACTGCACCCGAGCAGATGAAACATTAGAGGCATCCGGTACGACCTGCATTGACGGCATGGGTCCGGTGATATCAAAAGGGGCTAGTAGTGCCGCCAATTCCTCCACCAAATGCATGGGCCGGTCCTTGACATAGGGTACGGGAATGTCCACATGGCATTCTGCAGGATGCTTACCCTCAACAAAACCAACAATTTGTCGAGGCCGCACCTGGCGGGCCAAGGTTAGAGGTTTAGGAAGAAAGTGGGTGCTGGCAATGATGGCAAAGTCATAGCGCCGTGCACGTAATTGGTAAAGCAGCTTGAGCCGATCCCAATAGACACCCAAGACCGTTTTCCCCGCAGGTCGGTGCTTGGCTTTGGTGTAGGCAAAAACGCCATCGACATCAGGATTATTCTCCAACACGGGTTCGTTGTAGCTGTTCACCAAGGCGTCTATTCTTGCATTGGGGAATTTCTCCCGCAGCTTCCGAATAAGGGGAGTTGTACACACCAAGTCACCAATATTGTCCCGGCGAATAATCAGAAACTTGGGTTGTGGTGGAATGCTCAGATTCATGATTGAGTAGCCAAGAAAGACAGCAAGGGATCCCTCAAAAGTCTAACAATCCGGTCCTTGAGGGCATCTGCGGTGAATTGTTTGAGATGACATTCAACTGTCGATGGGTCGTTGAACAGCGCCGGGCCAGTAGAAAGATCATCCAACAAGCGTAGAAAATCAGCTCCCTGATCTTCTCTAGGGTCGCGATAGAAATAGCCAGTCTGCCCAGCCAGTACGGTTTCGGTAAAGGGTGGCGCTGAGATAGCTAATACGGGTAAATGACAAGATTGGGCTTCGATCACGTTTAATCCAAGTGCTTCTTTTTCCGGCAAGCCCGTCAATAAATAATCAAGGCAGCCGTAGGCAGTGCCCACATCGGCTTGATGCCCCCAATATCGCACCCGACTTCCCAGAGGCCGCAGAACTTGGGATAGATCTCGAACCGAAGCATAACCGCCGGCGCCGAAGACTTCGAGATTGAAAACCGGACGAGCCAATAGCTGAGGAACCAGATAAGAAAACAGCAGAGGAAACTGTTTGATGGGCGTCAGACGAGAAACAATGCCAAGGGAGATACCCTCTCGCGCCTGCCAAACAGGCCGAGACCGTAAGGGTTCAAGCAAAGGCTCCAAGCATCCGAGAAGACGGTCCCGCCCCTTACGCCTATCCCAGTCATACCGGGACTGCTGACGTAGTATCGATTGCCCATCTCTCCTTATGTCGCCGCGGGCGATGCCGTACAAAGGATTTGGATAAACCTGATCGGGGCGCAAGAAAGCTAATAGGCTATCCCGCACATAGGTTGAAACCCCATAAACGCGGTGATGATGGGCAAAGCCGTCCGCACGTCGCCCATAGAGTGGCATGTGGGCGATACCGGTCAGGCAATGCCGATCAGCCAAACTTCTGGCCAAGTTCTCACCCAAGCCACCATGGCTCAGTACCCAGCTTTTATTCTGGGGCAATAGGGAAGAAACCTGGTCTGACGCATCTACTTTGTGGATTCGTGCAGTTACTGGCAACATCTGTTGCCAATGTTCCGCTTGGCGGGATATCACCACTTCGGAGGTGATACCGCAAGCCTCCAAGGCATGGGTCAGGAAGACGGTATAGATTTCACCTCCGCCAAAGCCCGTTTGCAGATTGATCTGCCAAACACGCTTCATTGCTCCTTACGCTCCCGCACTACCCCTGGCGCCAACAACAAGCCGAATAAAAAGAACGCCATCTCCATCATGTGGTCGCGCATATTGCTGTCCAAAAGAGATCGACCGAGAAAACCGCTCACCAGAAAAATAAGCAAGAGTCCTGAAGGGCGTTGGTCGAGGAACCAAGCACGCCACCCATGGCGGAAAAGCAAGGCAACAACCCCCAGCCAAAATATCAGGCCAGGAATGCCGAGCCCCAAGGTCCAATCCAACAAACCACTATGGCTATGGCCGGTAAACGGTTCCTGAAAATACAAGCTCATGGCATGACCGTAGGCATTGCGGCCATAACCAACTCCCAAGGGGTATTCGCTTACCAAACGGAGACCGGAATGAATCCAGGCAAGGCGCAGGAAAGCGGACTCGTCGGTTCCCTCGCCATCTTCCAGACTAGGCATTACTCGATGCTCCCCCAGGGGCTTGCGCCAAGCATCGTAATGATCGATATCCCATGCCACCGGCACCGTTTCGAAAAAATTCACCCAGCGGGAGTCCGAACGGTAACTCACCAAAACGAATACCGTGAGGACGGAAATACCCAGCAAGGAAATGACTGACAGCCGGCGCATTGGTAAGCGTTGTCGATGCTGGACCAGATAAAGCAGGAACGAGGATGCCACCAGAAATAGAACGCCGATATTGCCATTGCGGGTGGTCAACAACCATGAACAGAACACGCTTAGAACGAGCATGACCAGCACCCAAGACAAAGGCCATGCCAATAAACGCCGACCATCAGCTGATTGAAAAACCCGCACCAACAAATCGGTCACAAGAAAAGCCAGGAGCAGGTTATTGAGATAGCTTGTTCCGGTGCGACTTCCCGTCAAGCGAGCAATGCCGAAGGGAATGGCACCCTCATGCCACCAAAGCCAGCAAGCATCAACGAGAGTCATGATGATGGGTAACGCGAGTAAAGCAGCCACCCATCCCAACAGATACGCCAAATTTTCAGGCCGAGCCGCATTTCGGGCAAGCACAAACCCCATCAGAAGAAGCAACAACACCTTAAGCCATTGGCCAGAAAACTCCCGGAGCGACCATAGGGAATCGGATGAGAGGAACAGGCTATGGAGCAATATCGCCACTGTCAGTCCCACGATTGCCCATAAGGCAACCGGTATTTCCCGCCATAAGTCATACCGAAACAGCGGCCGCCAATCCAGACAGAGCGCCAGGGCCACAATGAATAGATTACGCAGGGCCACCGTCCCCGGTATTGACCAAACCAACAGCAAACCGCACAGAAAAAACCATTGAACACCCCGCCTCCATGTCCATGGTCCAGTCTCGATAGAAAAGAAACTCATGTCTGCTGTTTCCCTTTGAACAATTCACCAAGAAAAGCGGTGATGCCAGCAGCCCGACTATCCCACCCATAACGCCGACTATCCGCCAAGGCACACTCCCCCAGTGCACTAGCCTGTGCAGGCTTAGTCGCAAAATGCGCCAAGGCCGTCGCCAAGGCAGGCGCATCCCCAGGCGGAGTTAACAGGGCATTTTCTTCCGGTCGCAACACCTCGCGCAAGGATGGCAAATCAGATGCAATGATTGCCTTACCCATGGCCATGTATTCGAAGAGTTTCAAGGGTGAGGTATAGCGCGCACCGATGCTGGTCTGGGACAAAGGCAATAAACAGATATCAGCAGCATTGATCAAATGAAAACGATCCCCAGGAAACACGGGACCGAGGAGCTTCACCCGCTGGGCTATCCCAAGGGATACGGCCAAGGCATGAAGTTCAGCGATACGCTGACTTGTGCCGCCAGCAATGTGCAACTCCACATCGGGAACCAAGGGCAATGCGCGCAAAGCGGTTTCCACACCTTTCCATGGATGGAGGCTACCGAGATAAAGGGCAACGAGCGGAACATTGGCTTGTCGTGAAGATCGGGCTGCATCCGCCAGAAAAAGATCAACGCCATCAGGTGCAACAAGAATGGGGGCTCGCGTGTCATAAGTACGCTGAATATCGTCGCCCAGGAGTTTCGTCAGCACGATTAATCCGGCGCTACGGCCATAGACCAATTGCTCCCGTTTCTGCAACTGGCACAGCTTACGTTTCTGCTTGGCATTAGCGTGGGGGTGGGTTTCGGCAAAGCTTGTAGCAAAGACCTCGTGGGTTTCAAACACCAGAGGCGTCTTTATTCCACTGGTCAGGAGCGCCTCCGCCAGTTTCAAATTGCGCACCAGGATTACGTCGGCCTTCAAACGGCGAACCTCCTGACAACAGGCGCGATAGAACCACCGGGATGAGCGAGGGAAAAGATGCCGACTAAGCCACGGGGTAACCAGGCCCCGGCACGTCAGTCCTGCCGCAGTCGGCCTACCAAGAATGGCCGCAGCATCGTGATGAGCCTCGGGTGTAAGCAAAGTCACTTGCACTCCCTGAGCAGCCAATCCATCGCATGTCTGCAAAATCTGGAGGGATTCCGGCTGTATATCGGGTACCGGGTGAATGTCGAGATAGAGCAAATGCATGCTTAGTCTTGTCCAGGCAGTGCCGCCAGCAGGCGACGAGCAGCGTCTCGCCAAGTGAAGTGGCTAACAATACGCTCCCGTGCCGCCCGACCCAAGCGGTCGCGCAGCGGATGGTCCTGGGCCAACTGAGTCATGACCTGGGCCAAGTGTGCTGGCTTCCCCGGGGATACCAAAAACCCGCAACTGCCTTCGTTACCCACCACCTCCGGAATACCCCCGATATAGCTGGCCACCACTGGCAGCCCGCAGGCCATGGCCTCGGCGACGGTAATGCCAAATGCCTCGTCACCAATACTCGGGAAAATGCCCACATCGGCGGCGCGATAAAGGGCTGGCAAACGCTGATGGGATACCGGCTCATGAAAGATCACCCGCTGGGTCACCCCTAAACGGGTGGCTTTTTCCTGCAAGCGAGGCAAATCACTGCCGGCGCCCACAATCAATAACTTTGTCGGCAGTTGAACCAATAGCGGTGAAGCCAATGCCTCAACCGCTACGGACAACCCTTTCCAGCCTACTAAACGACCGGCGAAAGCAAACAAGACATCCGCGTCCGTCAGTCCCCAGGCATGCCGCAACGTCTCCCGCTCATCTCCCTCAGCAACAAGGGCCTGGGGAGAAAAGCGCGCCACATCGACTCCGTTAAACATGACTTCGGGGAAATTTTTGTAATAGTGTTGAATCTGCCAGGCGTTGAAATGACTACAAGCCACCCAGGCATCAATGCCCCTGGCGAGAATCCTGTCGCCCCGGAAAAAATCAGTGCCACCGCTCATGAAGGCGAAGCGAGTGGGATGTCCCTTAGGCATCAATCGGGGCCAGAAAAAATCGAAGGGTTTAGTCAGCACGACCCAATCATATTCCCCGTCGATCACCGCCTGCTTTGCACGACGGGCAAAGGTCCACCGCTCAACGATGCGGCGGAAACGGGAACCAAGATCAAGAACCTTTCCCCGGTCAAGGAAGGGAAACATCTTGACTCCGATGCCTCGCCCCCCGAGTTCGGGCTGAATCGCTCCCTCCCCGCCGAAAACATCCACCTGATGGCCGTCGTCATGCAGGGCTCGCGCAAGCTCCCAAACAGCGGTCTGAATACCGCCATAGCTTACAGTCACGGTGACATCGACAAAGGCAATTTTCATGAAGTGAGAGTATTCAAAAAAACAATCATGACTGCCAACCGGGAAAGGCCGAAAGTTGGCTCAAGGATTCATCTAGCACTAGCAATTGCAGCAAACCTTCAGCCAAAGAGCCATTCCCTTGGTAGAAGGCCGCAGCATACTGATCTACTGCCTTGGCGCAAAAGCCGCTACCGCTCAATTGTTCCAAACGCTCTCCTAATCCTAAGCTGCGATCCCGTAAGTCCTGTTGCAGCCAGGGTCTCAACGGTGGATTAAATCCTTTTTTCTTACCGCCAAATAATTCAGCAGCCAGATCTCCAGGAAGCGCCCTGGCTAGAATTTTCTTTGGCGGTATCGTGAAGCGCTCATCGGCTGGCAGGGAGCACACATTGGCATAAAGTACCGTATCCAACAATGGCGAACGCAATTCCAGACCATGGGCCATGGTGGTCAAATCACTCTTACGCAGAATGTATTCCGGAAGATAGTTGTCCATATCAATAGCCAACAAACTCTCAAGAGGTGAGTGTCCCCCTGCTGACATACGCCAGTAAGTCGATGGCATTGATGTCAATTTCGGCTGAAGAAAACATCGTTGCGCAGGATTAAACCCGGAAAACCGCAGGCTATAGGCCTCGCGCCAATCCATTGCCAACTCTTGCCGAAACTTGTCGAACCCCTTTGGTGCGAGGGCTGGCTTCCACTGGGCAAGAGGCCAACGAAAGTTACGCCGCCATGCACTACGAAGATGTTGGCGATAGCGCTTGTATCCGGCAAACAATTCGTCACCACCATCGCCGGAAAGCACCACTTTTACTTCCTTCGTTGCCTCCCGTGCCAAATACCAAAGAGGTATCGAAGATGGATCGGCAAAAGGTTCATCGAGGGAAGCGACAATCGCTGAGAAATCGTCTCGAATGCTTTGCGGTACAGGCACTATCCGATGCTCGAAACCAAATCGCGCAGCCACAGCGGCAGCGGCCTTAGACTCATCCATAGCAGAGCCGGGAAACCCTGCAGTAAAAGCCCGCAGAGGATTTTGGTGTGCAGCAAGTCGTGCAGCAATCACTGCTGAATCAATACCACCTGAAAGAAAAAGGCCAATGGGGCGATCTGCAATCGTACGCAAAGCAACTGCTTGATCCAGAGTGCTCAACCAATCCCCGGCGCAAGGAACGATGGCTGGTTGCTGGTGCAATACAAAGCTACCGTGACGTAGATCGTATTCAGCCCAATGACCATTAGGTAAGCGCTTTACGTTATCAACCAGAGTCAGCGGCGCAGGAATAGTACGATGGACCAGGTAGGCATCAAGTGCTGCATGGGAAAACCGCCACTCACCAGTCAATGCGGGGAGCAAAGCCCGCAGGGTAGAGGCAAAAACCAAACCAGCATCGGGTCCAGAAACGGCTGTTCGATACAACAACGGTTTTTTACCCATGGGATCCCGAGCCAGGAAAACCTTACCGAGCCGAGCATCGTAAAGAGCGAAAGCGTACATACCTCGCAAACGGCTCAGGGTTTTTTCAAGCCCCCAGGCCTCATAGGCCCGCAAGATGAATTCCGTATCGGAACGGGTACGAAAATGTACACCCGCCTCAGCAAGCTGTTTTGCATCAGCTTCCCAGCCATAAACTTCACCGTTATAGCAAAGCCAAACTTTCCCATCGTCATTGCCCATGGGCTGGTCAGCCCCTGGCGTCGGGTCAATGATGGCAAGTCGGGCATGAAGCATGGCCTGCTTTGCAGCAGATACCGGAACAGGATCACCATCAATTCTCTGATGATCTCCATTCCAGGCCACAACATGCTGAGCATCGGGCCCCCGGGCTTTGAGTTGCTCCAGCATGGCTGCCAACTGCCCTGGACCACGCAGAAGCGAAGCTTCACTCATAAAAAATCCGGCGAAACCACACATCAGTCGCGCACTCCGGCATAGGTCGCAAAAATCGCTTCCATGCGGTCAAGCATGATGTCCACACCAAACCGTTTGCGGGCTCGGCTCAACCCTGCTTCAGCATATTGCATTCGTAGTGTTTCATCACCCATGAGTTTCCCCAAAGCTTGGGCCAAAACCTGATTGTCCTTCGGCGTCACCAAGATTCCGGTTTCACCGTCGACTACGGCCTCGGCAATGGCACCTACAGGAGTACTCACCACAGCAAGACCACAAGCCATCGCTTGCATGATGGATTGAGGAACACCTTCATCACCGTAAGAGGGCAGGCAGAAAAGGTCCATACAGTTCAGCCAGCAAGGCACATCGTCCCGGTTGCCAACAAATTTGATACGATCGGCAATACCTAATTCACTGGCTTTCCGTTCCAGATTGGCTCGTTGGGGACCATCACCCACCACCAACAAACGCCATTCAGGAAAGGCCTCAGTTAATGAAGCAAAGGCCTCCAGCAAATAGACATGACCTTTCCAGTTGCGCAGAGTCGCAAGGATCCCTAGGGTCGGTGCATCAACCAGGCCAACGGTTTTCCGGCTGGCTTGGCGATCTGCAGGCGCAAAGTAATCCAGATCAATTCCGGTGGGGACCGAAGTCATATGTCCAAGATCAAATCCGTTATCACGCTGCAATTGATGGCGCAGGGCCTCACCGGTTACCACAACATGCCGAGCAGCTTTTTGGTAGAGCCAGCGGGTTGGGGCATTATCGTGAATTGGGGATGACACGTGCCGGGTGCGCACCACAGGTGGCGCCTTGAACATCAACAGGCAAGCCAAGGCAGTAAGCCAGGAGTCGGTAGAACTATGGGTGTTAACAACATCCACACTGTTTCTCTTATGCAAGAGCCAATGGCGCACCGACATTATTCCTCGCCACGATTTACGCGCGATGGGCAGGTTCTCCACAGAAATGCCACGACGACGAGCAGCCTCACTAATTGGCGCTTCCGAAGGACAGATAAGGGTGACGCGGTGTCCACGCCGGATCATGCCTTCCGCTTCCGTGAGAATACGTATCTCTTGCCCCCCCCAACCGCAAGAAGACTCGGTGTGAACAATGTGAATTGGCTTCATAGCATTGCTTTCGCAGCAGCTAATCCGAGGCGGTTTTGTACCGCCTGCCATACTTGCTCTACAGATATGGCAGCCATGCTGCTTTCAGCACAACATTCTTGATCAGAAGCCGGATGCTCGATCACTGTCAAAGCAGAATGATCAAGAGGGGCCAAATACAAGCCCCTATGCTTGCAATGGTAGAGCGCAACCATGGGCACTCCCAAAGCACCTGCCAAGTGGGTAGGGCCCGTATCAACCCCCACATAAAGGCTCAAACGGGACATTACCGCTGCAACTTGACGCAGACTCATCCGTCCGGCCAAGCTAAAAACTTTGTGAGGGAACTGTCGAATTAATTCAGCGGCAGCAGGTGCGGAAGCTTCGTCTCCCAGCACCACAACCAATACATCTGTCGCCTCTGTCAGTAGTTTCTCCAACAATTGCTCAAAACTGGCCCGAGGCCAATCACGATAAGCTTTGGTCGGAAAGCTTTGCAACTGTAGTCCCACCCAACGCCGCCCGCTATCACCTTCGGCAACAAATTCACTCAAGGTACGCTTGGCAAACGCTTGTTCTTCAGCAGTAACAGAACAGGACAGATTTTTTGTGGTCGCTTGGGCACCTAAAGCCTGGACCAACCGTAGCCTTGCAGAGACGGCATGTTCAGCACCCGGCATATCCGCAACGGTAATCATCCGATCCACTTCCTCAGGATGAAAATCATCGGCTTGGATTTGGGTCACCACTCGATGAGCCACCCGTAACGCGTAGGAAACCAGAGCTAGATCATGGCCGTACACCACGGCTGCGTCATAGGTTTTGCCCCGCAAGAAAGAAAAACGCCCGCGCCAGAAAGCACGGCCCTTAGTGATGGAAGAAAGATGTTGAATAAACGGCAAGTACCGTAACAAGTCCAATCGGTGGGGATGAGCAAGAACGGTGATTTGTGCCTCTGGATACGTCTCGGCAAGGGCTCTGATAGCTGGCGTTACCAAGAGAGTGTCACCGATACGGGCGACAATGATCACCAGCAAGCGCTGGGGATGCCAGGCATCCACGGCGTCCTTGATCAAAACCGTCATTGCCCAGCCATTACGACGGTACCGTCATCACGCAACTGGTGGAGTCGGGCATAAACACCATTAAGGGACAGCAATTCGTGATGAGTACCACTTTCCACAATCTGGCCGCGGGACATAACCAGAATCCGATCGGCTTTCTCAATCGTAGACAGGCGGTGAGCAATGACCAATGTTGTACGGCTCTTCATTAGTTCATCCAGCGCAGCTTGAACCTGGCGCTCGGACTCGGAATCCAGAGCAGAAGTGGCCTCGTCCAGAATCAGAATGGGGGCATCCTTGAGCAGTGCCCGGGCTATCGCCAAGCGTTGGCGCTGACCACCAGAAAGCTTCACCCCGTTCTCCCCGATCAGGGTGTCAAAACCTTCTGGCATGGCTTCAATGAAATCCAGCGCATGAGCTGCCTGGGCTGCTTCGCGAATTTTCTCGCGGCTCACGTTAGCCAATACACCGTAAGCGATATTGGCGGCCACAGAGTCATTGAACAGAACAACATCCTGACTTACCAAGGCGATGTTGGCTCGCAAACTACGTAGTTGAAGATCTTCCAGTGCGTAGCCATCCACCCGGATGGTGCCTTGCTGTACGTGATAGAACCTCGGCATCAAGTTCGCCAGGGTGGTTTTACCGCTCCCGGAGGAACCTACCAAAGCAACGGTCTCGCCTGGCTTGATATGCAGATTGATACCATCCAAGGCATTACGTTCGGCCCCTGGATAAGAGAACACCACCTGATCGAAATCCACTTCACCACGAGCACGGCCGAGTTCTTTAGTACCCCGATCATCCTCAACAACTTCGTCGATCAGAGAAAACACACTTTCTGCGCCCGCCAACCCCCGCTGCAAGGGTGCATTCACATCGGTCAATCTTTTCAATGGTGCCAGCAACATGAGCATGGCCGTAATAAAAGAGACAAAGCCCCCCACGGTGGCCCCTTCATCATTGGAATGGCGCAAAGCGAAGGAAATAATGATGGCTAAGGCGATGGCAGCAAAACTTTGCACAATGGGGCCAAGCGCGGCTGCAGCCAAAGTTCCTCGCATGGCATAGCCCCGTTGAGCGGCATTGGCGGCAAGGAAGCGGCTACGCTCGTAATCCTGACCGCCAAAAATTTTTACCACCTTGTGGGCTTCAATACTTTCTTCCAATACCCGCATGATCTCGCCCATGGCCGTCTGCATTGACCGACTGGTTTCCCGCAAGCGCTTACTAAAGGCTCTCACGGCCAAAGCAATCAGCGGAATCATGGTTAGTGCTACCAGGGTCAACATCCAGTCCAGATACAACATCCAGCCCAGCAGTCCAACCACAGCCAGAGAGTCCTTGACCAGGGTGGTAAGTACGCCAGTAGCCGCCCCTGTTACCCCAGTAACGTCATAGGCGATACGCGACATGACCACGCCGGAAGATTGATTATCAAAATAGCTGGTTGGTAACTGCATCAGGCGGCCAAACATGGCATTTCGCAGATCCAGCACAACTTTGTTGGATACCCAGGATAGGGAATAGTCAGCAACCAACCCCACCAACCCCCTCAGCATGAATACACCGACAATCATCAAGGGTAGCGTCCACAGATCCAGATTGCCGCCAGCCCCGAAACGGCCATCCAACAGCGGTTTCATCAGTGCCGGGAAAAGTGGCTCAGTCGCGGCTGCCGCTGCCATCGCCCCCAGGGCGAAAACAAAAGTCTTCCAATAGGGGCGTACATAGCCAAGAAGACGTTGATAAAGCTCCTTGGAGCTAGGGGAAGAACCGGAAGAAGAAGGAGTCGCCATGGCGGGTGAGGCTACAAGGGGCTGTCATTATATAGGGGTCGCCTCAGCCACCCCGGCAAACCGCAGCCTTTACTGCAAACCAAGGTATAGAGATTGCAGTTTCTGGGTCATATCTGTCAGCGCACATTGGGTTGCGATGGCTCGGGTAGAACCGATATTTAAACCCACCTGAGCCAGGAGAAGGCCCAAGGCCTGCTGTTGAGCCGAAATATCGAGAGCATCCGCAACTTGACCACAGGAATCGTTGATCAATTCTGCTGCGCCGCTAGTCGGTGACGTCATTACAGGCAAACCACAGGCCAACGCCTCCAATACTGCATTTGGAAAAGGATCGTAGAGCGTTGGCAGAGCGAAAACGTCGGCGCTGCCGTAATAGGTCCGGACATCGGGCTGGGCGCCAAGAAAATGGGTCCGTTCTGCAATACCCAGTTGCGTAGCCATGGCCTTGGCTTGCGGCAGCTTACGATCCTTGCCCACCACCAACAGATGGACGCCCGGCATGCCGGCCACCGCTTGCAGCAGGGGAAACAAGCCCTTTCTTTCAAAGCCGGAGCCAACAAAAAGCACGACCGGTGCATCCTCAGGAATGCCCAATTCAGCCCGAACCTGCAGCCGATGCTCGCCCCGCAGACCGGGGTGGAAATACTCCAGGTCCACACCGTTATGGATCACATGGAGCTTGTCTTCTGCCACGCCGAAGCGCCGCTGAATGTCGTCCTTGACCATCCGGGAGTTGCAGATCACAGCCTTAAGAGCTGGATGACGGAACATCTTTGCCTCGGCCCGCAGGACATAGCGATGCCAGGGATGAAGTCGTGTAAATAGCGCGGCCAAGGGGGATTGGGTGCGGGCCCGCAGTTCCAGCCAGGTGGCGTGAACACCATCTCCTGCCCGGTAGATATGGCAACCGGGGATGCGTTCGTGGCTCTGCACCAGATCGAACTCCTTGGTTGCCACAATGGCCTGAACGCAGCAGGAGAAGCCCGCATCACGCCACAAGCGACCCAGATAGAAAGGGTTGCAGCGCCGGACCTTGCGCCCGTCCTGACCATCGCCTTTCCACTGCCGGGTGATGATGGTCACATCCAGCCCTTGGCCGACCAGGGCGGACAAGGCCCGTTCGACGAAGCGCTCGGCGCCGCCAAAGGGCGTGTATTTCTGACGAACGATGGCGAGCTTCATACCGCTGTGGCTCAACCCATCAGAAGTTCGTGACAGGCCACCACGACCCGTTCCACCGGCAGGGTGGTAAGGCAGTCGCTGACCTTGCTGCCGCCGCAACCGTCGCGGCCACAAGGACGGCAACTGTGGTTGGTGGTCACAATGCGGCTGCGGGTCATCCAGGGACCCCATTCTTTGTCGCCGGATGGGCCGAACAGGGCCACCACCGGTGTTCCCATAGCCGCCGCCATGTGCATGGGGGCCGAGTCGACGCCGATGAAAAGCTTGGCACGGCGGGTCAGAGCGGCCAGTTCCTTGAGGCTGAGCTGACCCGACAAATCAATCACTGGCACATGCACCCGACCCTTGATCTGTTCGATCATGGCCCGTTCGTTGGCATCGGGTGCCCCGGTCAGAACCAGGGGATAACCGCTGTGATAAAGCTGATCGATCAGGGCTGCCATCCGTTCCGGCGGCCAGCACTTGAACAGCCAGCGGGAACCGGGATGGAGGTGAATGAAACCGCCGGCCTTGAGATTGTCCCGGATCATCAGGCCTTCAATTCGCTGTTCGGCCTCCTGCCCAGGTACCAGGGTCAAACCCCGGTCGTCGGGCAAAGGATGGATGCCGATCCGGCGCAGGCCGTCGAGGTTCTTCTCCACCGTATGGCGCAGAGCATGGCGGGGGTAAGCAATCAGATGGGTAAAGCTATTGGCCCAGAAGTCACTAGAGCGAGCAAGACGGGGCGCCACGCTCCACTTCGGCTTGAGTAATCGGGTCAGCCAGGCGCCACGGCGGTGTTCCGTGAGATGGACAATCAAATCGTACTGACGCCCACGCAGGGCTTGCAGCAGCTTCCATTCTGCCCGGGCCTGGGACAAAAGCCCCTGCTTCTTCCAGTTCCGGTCAATCAGGTGCAACTGGGATAACGCTGGGTGGCCTGCCAGCATCGGCGCGGTATCCGCGTAGATCAGGCCGTCAATTTCGCACTGGGGCATCTGGGCCTTGAGCACAGAAAATACTGGGGACGTAAGCAGCACGTCGCCGTGGTGGCGCAACTTGATGACCAGAACGCGACGGATTTCGGAGAAAGGAAGCATGGCCGGCATTGTGCCAGAGCCGGGCCGTTTCACCCCCGGCGAGGGTTGCGTCGGTTGCGGTTTTTCCATGAAAGTTAGCCGCCGAACTCGCCGTTCAGTAGGGTCTGATCTAAGCTTAGCTGGATCAGATCACCGTAATCAAAGCGCCGGGCCTGCCAGACTGCCGGGGCTTCCCTATGGGCCAAGCCGACCAGCACCTTCATCACCCCGCCATGGGTCACCAGCAGCAAGGCTGAGACTTCCCGCTTGTCCTGAAGAAATGCCAGAACCCGCTGCCTGAGCTGCTGTACAGATTCGCCGCCGGGAGGGCAAAACCCCAGGGGGTCCTGCGCCCAGGCATCCAGGTCGGATCGGGAAATCTCATCCCAGGGCTGCATTTCCCATTGCCCGAAATTCATTTCCATCAAGCGATCATCCACCACCGGCGCCGGGTGTAACTGTTCGGCCAAGCGCCGGCACCGTTGCAGTGGGCTTGTGTAACAAGGAATATCAGCAGGAAGGGCTCCCTGCAAAGCCATCACGGTAGGCGATACCGCCTCAAGCAATGGCAGATCTGTTTGTCCGTAACACAGCCCCTCTGCCACCTTGGGGCGGGGGTGTCTCACCAGGTAAAGTTGCACAGCAGGCCCATATAGAAGGCAACTTCTGTCAATTGTTGGGTAGCGCCAAGACAGTCGCCGGTATAGCCACCGATATGTTTGCGGAAATACCGGCCTGCCAGGACCGTCACCACCACCACCAGGGACAAAGCCACTAGCACGGGCCCCCGCGGCAACAGCAAGCAGGGAATAAGGCCGAAGACGGCAGCGACGAAACTCGTCGCAGGGCCGGGGCGATGGGCCAGGGGAGCAGCCTTGCCGTCCTCCCGGGCGTAGTCCAGACCAGTCATCAAGGCCACCGCTGCCAGGCGGGAAACCGCGTGACCTGCCACCAGAGCAAAGGGCAGCGCCGTCATGTTGCCGATCAGCAACTGATCGTAAAGCTCGCCGCTGGCATCCACTTCCACCAGGATTTGGAACTTGAGCAACAACAACAGGGCAATGCCGATGGCGCCGTAGCTGCCGACCCGGGAATCCTTCATGATGACCAGGATTTTTTCCTTGTCCCAGCCACCGCCGAAGCCATCGCAAACATCGGCGAAACCGTCTTCATGGAGAGCGCCTGTCAGCCATAAGGTCGCGGCCATGCTCAACACCACTGCCACCGAAACCGGCAGGAATACTGCCGCAAGCTCGGTAACGATCACACTGAGCAAGCCGACCAGAATACCCACCAACGGCAGGTAGCGAGGGGCCTGGTTCAAGCCCTCGGCGGAATGGCCCACCCAGGCTGGCACCGGTAGCCGGGTAAAGAAACCCAGGGCCGTGAAGAAGATCCGCAGTTCCTGTTGCAGCATGAATCCGCCGGCTAGCGCCCGCCCAGAATATTGCCCAACAAGCGCCGCACCATATCGGGCTCAAAGGGCTTGTCGCAAATACCGGACACACCGGCTTCTTCCACGGCTGCCAGACGGCTGTTATTGGTTTCACTGGTGACCATCAGGATAGGCACGCTTTGCTGCCAACTTTGCTTGCGGATGAAATCCACCAGTTCGCGGCCATCCATTTCCGGCATGTTGTAGTCGGTGACCACCAGATCCACCATGGTTTCACCGAGAATGGCCGCCGCTTCACGTCCATCGCCGGCTTCGACAAAATGCTGCACCCCAAGGTTTTCCAAGACACGGCGCATGAATTTGCGGGCATTGGGGCTGTCGTCCACCAGCATCACGCGCAGGGATTCCGGTTCGAAATCGCCCCCGACCATTTGGTCTTCGGCCAGGAATTCCGCCGTATTCATCAACGCCTTGCGTAACTGCTCAGTGGTAAAGGGCTTGGGCAGAATGCCGCAAACACCGGACTGCCGCACCGGGTCCAGGGCCTGGGGCCGGGTCTCGCTAGAAACCAGAATAAAGGCTACATGTTCCAGGTCCGGGGTATCCCGCATGGCCTGCACCAGCTCCGTACCCGACATGTCCGGCAGATAGAGGGCGCTGATCACCACGTCAGGCTTGGCTTCCTCCATGGCAGCGAGGGCCGCCTTGCCACCATCGACCGTGCGCAAGCGGAGAATGCCCAATTCCTGACAGGCATGAGCAATGATCTTGGCCTGCATGGCGGAAGGTTCTACCAACAGGGCATCAAGATGGGCGAAATGGCCAAACTGGCTCATGGCTTACCCTTGGTTTTAAAGTGGGAATTGGACATTGTAGGCGCAAGGCTTCAACCTTAAAGCTTGTGCCTGAATAGTCACACTGCTTTCTCGCTGACACCTGCCGACTCAAAACTGGCCATATCCGTCAAAAAAGCACAGGCCGACACCAATAAAGGCCAGGCCAACGCAGCACCGGTGCCCTCCCCCAAACGCAAGCCGAGTTGCAGCAGCGGTTTGGCCTGGAGATGATCCAGTTGCAGGCGATGGCCGGATTCGTCGGAGCAATGGGAGAACACGCAGTAATCCCGTACCGTCGGCGCAATCTTCTGCGCCACCAATAGCGCACTGGTGACGATGAAACCGTCAATCAGCAGCACCATGCCTGCTTCAGCGGCGGCCAGCATAGCCCCGGCCATCATGGCGATTTCAAATCCTCCAAAGCGCGCAAGGATTTCATAGGGGTTGTCACTGCGCTCGTTCCAGGCCGCCAGGGCTTGCTCCAGCAACACCTTCTTGCGCACCACCCCAGCATCGTCAAGACCAGTGCCGCGACCAACCACAGCACTCAAGGGCAACTCCGTCAGACAGTGGGTCAGCAAGGATGCGGAAGCCGTGTTGCCGATACCCATTTCACCAAAACCCAGCACCTTGCAACCCTTCGCCGCCAAGTCGCGGGCGATGCTTGCACCTTTCTCCAGAGCGGCTTCGCACTGGGCTGCGGTCATGGCCGCGCCTTCCAGATAGTTGGCGGTGCCGTGGGCAATCTTGGCATCCACCAGTCCGGGGCGGGGGCCAAAGTCGTGGGCAACGCCAGCGTCGGCAATCACCAGCCCCAGCCCATGTTGGCGGGCGAAGGCATTGATGGCGGCACCACCGGCAAGAAAGTTTTCCACCATCTGCCAGGTCACATCCTGGGGATAGGCAGAAACACCCGCCTTGGCTGCGCCGTGGTCGCCGGCGCAAACCAGAATGTGGGGGTTATTCAGTTGCGGCGTCAGGCTTTGCTGAATCAGGCCCAATTGCAGTGCCAGGGATTCCAGCTGGCCGAGGGCGCCAAGGGGTTTGGTTTTCTGATCGATCTTGTGTTGCAGGCCAGCCGCAAAATTGCGGTCCACAGCCTTGATAGTGAATGAATGCACCGATTCGTCTCCGTATCTGCCGGCCAGCAACTGCCTGTCCAAGGGCAATGCTGTTTCCGGCATGGGTTTGCGGAACATCGATAGGTCGGTCTTCTGGCTCCCGGATCGTCCTTCGCTTGCGCCTTCCCGAAGCTGGCTTCAGTGGCCTTGTGCAAACGTCGTCCCCGGTTACAGCGGCGGGCCCGCCACGGAGTTTCACCGTGTTCCCATGAGGGTTTTCACCCCCTCACCAATCGAGGCGCGGATTATAGCGATAGCCAAGAGTCCATTTCAGCAGAGGAGTGGTTGGCGCTGGAATGGAATCGGGATGGGATGCAAGGCGCAGGGACGCAGGCATGTTCAAACCTGGCAAGTCCCTGCAACGCTGCAGACCGCCCGATTCCACCCTGCCCGCAGGGTTGCGGCCCATCTGCGTTGGTCAAAAACAGAGGAGAATGGCACCGGGCCGCAACGCATGCCGCTCAACCTGCTCAAATGGACTCTTATAATTCAGCCCCTTTCCCCTCTTCCGGCAGCACTTCCATGACCAAGAAAGTCTTCATCCGCACCTTCGGTTGCCAGATGAACGAATACGATTCCGACAAGATGGCTGACATCCTTGCCCAAGGCGAAGATGCGGTGAAAACCGATAACGTGGAAGAAGCGGACATCATCCTGTTCAACACCTGCTCGGTCCGGGAAAAAGCGCAGGAAAAAGTTTTTCATGACCTGGGTCGGGTCAAGCATCTGAAGCAGAAGAACCCCAACCTCGTCATCGGCGTCGGCGGCTGTGTTGCCAGCCAGGAAGGGGCTGCCATCATTGAGCGAGCACCCTACGTGGACGTGGTGTTCGGACCGCAAACCCTGCACCGCCTGCCGCAACTGATCGGCGCCCGACGCGAAACCGGCAAGTCCCAAGTGGACGTGTCCTTCCCCGAAATCGAGAAATTCGACGCCCTGCCCAACGCCAAGGTGGAAGGGGCTTCGGCCTTTGTTTCCATCATGGAAGGCTGCTCCAAGTTCTGCACCTTCTGCATCGTGCCCTACACCCGGGGCGAAGAAGTATCGCGGCCCATGGAAGACATCCTCACCGAGATCGCCAACCTGACCAGCCAGGGCATCAAGGAAGTGACCCTGCTCGGCCAGAACGTGAACTCCTATCGCGGCACCATGGGCGGTGATGACGACACGGCCGATCTTGCCTTTCTGATCGAGACCATTGCCGAGATGCCCGGCATCGAACGCATCCGCTACACCACCTCCCACCCCCGGGAGATGACCCAACGCCTGATCGATACCTACGCCAAGGTGCCCAAGCTGGTGTCCCACCTGCACCTGCCGGTACAAGCCGGGTCCGACCGCATTTTGGCCGCCATGAAGCGGGGCTACACTACCCTCGAATACAAGTCCGTCATCCGCAAGCTGCGGGCAGCACGGCCCGACCTGTCCCTCTCCTCCGACTTCATCATCGGCTTCCCTGGCGAAACCGACGAAGACTTCGAAAAGACCATGACCCTGATCGAAGAAGTCGGTTTCGATACCAGCTTCTCTTTCGTCTATAGCCCCCGCCCAGGAACACCGGCCGCCGAAATGGCCGATGACACCCCCACCGAAGTAAAAAGCCAGCGTCTTTCCCGTCTGCAAAAACGCATCGAGGAACAGGCTTTTGAAATTTCTAAGGCCATGGTCGGTAGCGAGCAGCGGGTACTGGTCACCGGCACCGCCAAGAAGGATGACCAGGAACTGGCGGCCCGGACCGATAACAACCGGGTAGTGAACTTCCCCGTGGCCGGTGGCATGGGCAAACGCCTGATCAACCAGTTCGTTCAGGTCAAGATTGTGGGCGCCCTGCCCCATAGCTTGCGCGGCGAGTTGATCCTCAAAGACTAAAGATCCCGGTTAACCGCATCGGCTAGAATAAAAGCCGTGACCTCCCTTGTGTCACGGCTTTTTATGAGCACATTGAAACCACAGACCACTCCCCGCCCCCGGGCGGCAAAGTCCATTGAAGTTGCCTTTCGTCCGGTGGACAACAACCGGCTGGCGAATCTTTGCGGCCCTCTGGACGAAAACCTGCGCCAGATCGAAACTGCCTTCGACGTGACCATCGCCCGCCGTGGCGAACAGTGCCGCATCAGCGGCGACACGGCCAACGCCCGTCATGCCGCCGCCGCCCTGAGCCGGTTTTACGAGTTGTCCGATGCTCCCCTCTCTATTGACGAAGTGCAATTGGGTCTGGTGGAACTAGCCAACGATACCCGCCCGCCCTCTGCTGGCCTGATGACCCGCAAGAACGACCTGCATGGTCGCACCGCTCATCAGGTGGATTACCTGCGCAAGATTCAGGAACACGACATCACCTTCGGCATTGGCCCCGCCGGTACCGGCAAGACCTATCTGGCCGTGGCCTGCGCCGTGGATGCCTTCGAACGGGATCAGGTGGAGCGCATCGTCCTCACCCGCCCCGCCGTGGAGGCCGGGGAAAAACTCGGCTTCCTGCCCGGCGACCTGAGTCAGAAGGTGGACCCTTACCTGCGCCCCCTCTACGACGCCCTCTACGACCTGATGGGCTTCGACAAGGTGACCAAGCTGTTCGAAAAGGGCCACATCGAAATCGCCCCCCTGGCCTATATGCGAGGCCGTACTCTGAACCGCTCCTTCATCATTCTCGATGAAGCCCAGAACACGACGCCGGAACAAATGAAGATGTTCCTTACCCGTATCGGTATCGGCGCCAAGGCTGTCATTACTGGCGACCCCACCCAGGTGGATTTGCCCCGGGGACAGAAATCCGGCCTGGTGGAAGCCCGCCGCATTTTGGCTGAAGTACGCGGTCTGGCCTTCACCGACTTCGATGCCTCCGATGTGGTGCGCCACCCGCTGGTTGCCCGCATCGTCTCCGCCTACGAGCAGCATGCCGAAAAAGTCTGACGCCGCCCAATCCCGCCGTAAGGCAGCCGATCAGTCGCCCCTTTCCTCGGGAAAGGGGATGGGGGATAGGTCATCCGTTTCCGCCAAAGGCGTATTGCACCGCCTGTCCCTGGCGGTGCAATACGCCTGTAACGGAGATGACTTACCCTCCCGGCCTCGTATTCGGCGTTGGGTAAAGGCGGCACTGGAGCAGTCGGCCGAAGTCACTATCCGTTTTGTGGACGCCGAAGAAGGGCAATCCCTGAACAAGGACTATCGGGGCAAGGACTACGCAACCAATGTGCTGTCCTTTCCCTATGAAACCGACCCGGTGGTCTTGGGCGATCTGGTGGTATGCCTTCCCGTGGTGCTAAGGGAGGCACAAGAACAGGGCAAACCGGTGGATGCCCATTTCGCCCACCTGATC
This sequence comes from Rhodocyclaceae bacterium, assembly GCA_036504515.1. GTDB lineage: Bacteria > Pseudomonadota > Gammaproteobacteria > Burkholderiales > Rhodocyclaceae > AWTP1-18. The sequence goes on along the minus strand of DASXVA010000001.1, from coordinate 583,790 downwards.
GTGCATGGCATACTGCATCTGCATGGTTACGACCATGAGACCGGGAAGAGGGATGCCGAGGAAATGGAAGCAAGGGAACGCATGATTCTTGCTCGACTGGGTTATCCCGACCCCTATCAATGAAAGAGAAAAGGGCCGATGCGTGATCGGTAAATCAGTTCCTCAACCCAGCTGAATTACCCATCGCCCATCAACCCAAACCAGAATGGACCCTTCCAGTAGTAAACCCAAACTCAACCTGATCGAACGTCTTTCCGCGCTGCTGATGCATGCGCCGGAAGATCGAGAAGAACTTCTCAAACTGCTCCACGGTGCCTTCGAACGCAATCTGCTCGATGCCGACGGCCTGTCCATGATGGAGGGCGTCCTCTCCGTATCGGAGACCACCGTCCGCGACGTCATGGTGCCCCGGGCCCAGATGGACGTCATCGATATCAATGATCCACCAGAAAAGATCGCCGAATTTGTCGTGGAAGCGACGCATTCGCGCTTTCCTGCCATCGGTGAGAACAAGGATGACGTGGTCGGCATTCTCCTGGCCAAAGACCTGCTGCGCTTTTTCGCCGGCAAGGAATTTGACCTGCGGGACACCCTGCGCCCCGCCATCTTCATCCCCGAATCCAAACGCCTCAACGTGCTGCTACGGGAGTTCCGCGCCAGCCGCAATCACATGGCCATTGTGGTGGACGAATACGGCGGCGTAGCCGGCATCGTCACCATTGAGGATGTCCTGGAGCAGATCGTGGGCGACATCGAGGACGAATACGACTTCGACGAAGCCGCCGGCAACATCGTCCTCGACAACCTGGGCCGTTACCGGGTCAAGGCCGTTACCGAGATCGAGGACTTCAATGAGTCCTTCGATACCCACCTTTCCCACGACAGCGTGGACACCATCGGTGGCCTGGTCATTCAGCACCTGGGCCGTCTGCCCAAACGCAATGAGGTGGTGGAACTGGGTGGTCTGCGTATCACCGTACTGCGCGCCGACAGCCGGCGGGTACATACGCTACTGGTGGATCAGCAGAAAAATCTGGCGCTAACCGCGTAAAGCAGCAAGATCAACGGGAGCCGCCGGGAGGTGGTTTCCGTTTCGTCCCTTTCTCGCCGCCGGTCCCGCGCTTTTCCCCCGTCAAACTACCCTGGGCCTGCTCAAGCCAAAGCAGCGCATCGGCATAAGCCATGAAGTGCTTGAGATAGCCGGGGGCAACATCCCGCATCAGTTCAATGGACCGCAGCACCAGTAGATGGGAATTGAGGGGGCCTGCATTGGCCGGCCCCTTTGCCAGGGACTGGTTCACCTGCTGATCCACGCTGAGCTGGGTCCAACTTTCGCGGAAATGCTGCAGGGACTTCAATTCGTCATGGGTGCCCATGGCAAGCTCAGGCACATCCTGACCGCTATCTTGGCCCTGTTGTGCGATGTAGCTCACCAGTTCGGCCAGAGGATTGGCCCGGGTATCAGCTACCGGCGCTTCCTCCCCACTCGCTTCCGCCCCACTCGCCTCCGCCAATCGTTTTCGGGAACGGGCCACCGCTTGGGCCAGCTTCGTCATCAGGGCCTGATGCAGCACCCCGTCACTGGCCGCGACTCGTCGAGCCAAGGTTTCGATGAAGTGGAAGCCCAAAGGATCATGACGGTCTGCCCCTTCCTGGCTCAGGGCTGCAAGCGCCTCGTTCACATCTCCAGCGGGGAGTGACGAAACTTCCGTTGCCACGGCTTCCGTTGCTCTCATGGCGTCTCGCGGCCACCGCTGGACAACTTGGGCACAGGAGCCATTTCCACTCGCCGGTTTTGCGAACGGCCATTGAGGTCAACATTGGACGCTACCGGCTGCTGGGCACCGAAGGCGGCAGCAAAGACGAGAGACGAGGGCATCCCTTCCTCGATCAGGGTGCGGGTCACCGTCAGGGCTCGCTGGGCCGACAGTTCCCAGTTGTCCTGGAACTGCGAATTGCTTTCCTTCACCGGCCTGTCATCGGTAAAGCCGCTGACCATCAGCAGTTCATCTCTGGCTTTGAGATAAGCCTTGAGGGGGCCGGCCAGACTCTTCAGCAACTGCCGACCTTCCGGTTGCAACTGGTCCGAGTTCAGGGCAAACAGCACGCTGCCGCTGATGCCGATGCGCCCGTTGTGCACGGTGACCCGGCCCGAGGCGAGCGGTATCGCCAAAGCTTTTTCCAGGGCCATGCGGCGCTGCTCTTCGATCTGGCGCTTCTTGATTTCGGTTTCGAGGTTGGTGGCCAATTCCAGCTGCACCCCCAACACCCCCACCAGAATCAACACAAAAGCCCCTAACAAACCGGACATAAGGTCGCCAAAGACGGCCCAGACCGGTGCCGTTTGTTCGACGCTGGGATCGAGTTCTTCCATCAGTTAGCCTCGACGGCGAGCAACCTCTGCCGACCGGATATCTGCTGAATATCTGCCACGATCTGCTGCTGGGACATGATGCTGAGATCAATCAGTTCCCGGGCCTGGGCCACGTAGTAGGCAAGCTGGTCGTCACTGCGGGCCATGGATTTCTCCAGGGAGGCTTCAATGCCTTGCAGGTTGGCGATCAGCTTTCCATTGGCCTCGCCCATCTGCTGCACGGCAAAACCCAGGGTTTCGCCCAGGCTGGAAACCTCGATTGCGCTGCTGTTAACCTGGGTCGCAATGTCTGCCAAACGGCTGGTCTCGGCGCCCACCTGTTCGCTGAAACGGCTGCCAACCCGATCCAGCAGGGCCGTGGAGGAAGCCACCAAGGTATCGATGATGCCGCGCTGCTCCGACGCCGCATGATTAATGGCTTCGAGCAGCTGGTTAAGAATCGCCATGATGCGGCTGCGCTCTTCCAGCAGCTCATTGTCGCGGCCGATACTGTTGGAGATTTCCTGGCGCAACTGCCCGATCACTTCAGCCGCCGCCCGGGGCGCTTCGGAAGCGGCCTGCATGAGCTGGGCAATTTCCTGAATGGTGTCCCGGGCATGGCTGGCCGCTTGCGCACTGATGTCTTGCGCGGTCTGTTCCAGCGTCGCGCAGATTTTCTGCTGCTGCGCCAAGGTCTCAGCACCGGCCAGCTGCCATTCCCGCTGCAATGATGTCGCCATCCCTTCCAGGGAGTGTCCCAAAGCTGCCAGGCGTTGTTCATCGCGCTGGACCAGTTCAGTCTGCAGATTGTTGAGCAGGGTGGCCGAGCCTTGTTCGAAGGTCTTGGCGAAGTCGATCATTGACTGCTTGAGGCCAGAGACCAATTGCTCACTGCTGCCTCCCTGCCGGGCCAGGGCTGTGGTCAAGGAAGATTCCACCTGGGCAACCGTAGTATCGAAGCGGCTGGAGAGCCCCTCCAATTGCTGTTTTACCCTATCGCTCAGACCTTGCTGGAAGGATTCAGCCGTCTGGGCCAGACCCGTCATGGTGGACGCCACCAGGGGTTTGAGGGTATCCCCGGCAATGCGGGCGCTTTCCGTCAGGCTGCCCTTGAGGGACTGATCCACCGACCGGGCCAGATCACCGTAGGCGACCTGGGTTTCCTGGAAAAATCTTTGCTGGCCGGCGAGCAGGCCCTCGTTGAGTTGCTGCTGCTGTTCTGCCATCAAGGTCATCATGGCTTCCAGCTTGCCCACCACATTAGGTAGGGCTTGGGATTGCAGCAACAAGGCCTGGAAAGTTTCCTGCCGTTGGTGAGCGAAGGAGAAACCTCGCAGTTCGGTGGCAATCTTGGTTTCCAGCACCTGGGAAATCTGCTGCCGCTCCCGGCGGCACAGGGAAGAGATCAATCCCAACATGGCGGAGGCCGCTACCCCGGCAACCGAAGTCCCGAAGGCCAATCCCAGCCCCTTGATGGGGGAGGCCAGGGAGGCACGAATGGCGGACAAGTCGGTGGTGCTCTCCAGGGCGATGACCGCGCCGTTAAGGGTAACCACCATGCCGAGGAATGTGCCCAGCATGCCCAGCATCACCAGCAAACCCACCAGATAGGGCGTCAGGGCGGGACCAGGCAGAGCCACCCGCTCACCTTCAACGCGGAGCCGCACTGCGTTTTGCAGGGAAGGATGCACCCGACTCAGCCAGTCGCCAAGGTGGGTGAGGTGCTGGGGAATACTTTCCAGTGCCGTGGCCAAGGTCAGGGTCGCGCCGTGGAAACGACGCATTTCCAGAGCACCCAAACCATATACTCCGGCGATGATCAGGGTCATGACCAGGGCCAGAGGATTGGTCAAAACATAGCCGGCGGCGATCCAGATCACCATCAGCAGGCCTACGGCAAAAGCGCCGATGCAAAGATTTCTATTCATCATTGATGCGTTGTTACCTCATTGCGAAGGGCTTCAATCAGCCCCATAACAGGTTGCAGCCGAACCTCCAGTTCCGCCAGCAGCACGCTCTGCAAATCCCTACAGAAGTCGGCCAGCCATTTCCCGGCTGCGGCCTGTTGGCTCACGGCGTCGAAGCGCTTTTCGAGCAGCAGGGGTATCGTCGCCAGCAGCTCCTGCTCGCGGCTTCCCAAGGCTTGGTCGAGAACACTATCCAGCTCTGCCAGTTGCTGCAGGGCGGCGGTACGCCGTGACAGAACATCCCTCGCCCGTAGCCGCAAGGCGCCAATGCCGGCCACCATGCTGCGCTGCTGGGCAAAGTAGTAGCGTCGGTAAGGCGCAAAGTCCGCCCCGATTTCTGCCGTCGGCCCGGGTAGCGGTGACGACATTGACAAGCCCGCCTTGCTGACCAGCTTGTCTATGTCGTCCGCCAGGATGGCCCGGGTCAAGGCGCTGCGTAGGCGGGCCAGTTCTTCCACCAAGTTCGTTTCACCGGATGACGGCAAGGCGTCTGATGAGGCTGGTGCTGAACGGGGACTAAGGGCGGAAAACAGCGTAATCGCGTCGTTCACCTTCAACCAGTGCCCCAAGCGCTCCGCCAGGGACTCACCTGACGCGGCCCCATCAAGGGTGGTCAGTTTGGAAAGCTGGCGAACAAGACTCAGGCTGTTGAAGTTAGTACGCGGCAGAACTCGCGGCATACCGGTCTAGGTCCGAAACAAATGGGGGGCGAAGACTACTACAAAGTTGGGCCACAGGCTGCGGCACATCACCCAAAGCGGAACACCTTGCTTAATTCGGAGCTAACAATAAAAAGCCGGGCAGTCCTTGGACTAACCCGGCTTCTCTTTGGTCAGCCAACCCAGGGTTAGCTTGCGTTGGCTTTCTCGTTACCGCCCCCCAGGGCTTTATAAAGCTGGGCAGTGGTGCTGAGCAACTGACGGCGGACCTGAACGGCACTTTGCTGAGCAGTGAAACTATCCCGCTGGGCGTCGAGCAGCTCCAGATTGCTGGCGATACCGGCCTTGAATCGGGCCTCGCTCAGCCGTAACCGTTCATCCTGACTTTTGCGGTTGGCATCCTGGGCCTTGAGTTGGTCGATCAGGGTATCCCGCGCAGCCAGCAGGTCGGCCACTTCCTTGAAGGCCGTCTGAATGGTCTTTTCGTAGGTCGCCACGGCAACGACCTTGCGTGCTTGGGCTACATCCACATTGCCGCTATTGCGGCCCCAGTCGAACAGGGGTTGGTGGATGCTGGGCGTAAAACTCCAGGCTTCGGTTCCACTTTTGAACAAACCATTCAACAAGGGACTGGCGCTACCAAACGCTCCGGTCAGTACGATCTTGGGCAGGAAAGCAGCCCGGGCCGCACCGATATTGGCATTGGCCGCGATCAGTTGCTGTTCCGCAGCTTTGACGTCAGGTCGACGCAACAGAACATCGGAAGGCAGATCAGCCGCCAGGTCCGGCACGATGGCTTGTTCGGACAAGGGCAGGGGTGCCGGCAGATCTTTGGGCAAAGTGCTACCCACCAGCAGGGTCAATGCTGTCGCGGCCTGCAACCGTTGCCGTTCGATATTGGCAAGGTCGGCCTTGGCCGTTTCCAGGGCACCATCCGCCGTGAGGAAGTCCAGGTCTCCGGCTACACCAACTTCGCGGCGCAGTGCTACCAGCTTGCGGGTCTCGCCACGGGTAGCTACCGTTTGTTGAGCCAAGGCGGACCTTTCTTCCATTTCCTGCAAGGTCAGGTAGGCATTGGCAACGTCGGCTATGAGGCCCAGTTGCACAGTGTGGCGATTCTCTTCGCTGGCCAGATAACTGGCCCGGGCTGCTTCACTCAGGTTGGCAACGCGGCCCCAGAAATCCAGCTCGAATGACAGCAGGTTGAGGCTGCCGTCGTAGCGATTGACTTGAACATCCTTGGCTGTTCCTGCCACAGCCGCTGGTGTGCGGGAACCGCTACGGCTGATGGACGCATCAATACCGGGGAAGCGATCGGCCCGTTGCACACCATAAAGACCCCGGGCTTCTTCTACTCGGGCTGCGGCGATGCGCAGATCGCGATTGTTGGCCAGCGCCAACTCAATCACGGCCTGCAGGCGCTGATCAGGGAACAGGTCATGCCAGTCCAGATCGGTCACCTTCCGTTCACCGGCAGGATTGACGCCGTTAGGCCACTGGTTTTCTACCGCCAGATCTGGCCGGGCATAGTCGGGGGCAAGACTGCAGGCGCTGAGGACGGCGGCGGCCAGCACACTCAGGGAGAGCCCGGTCACGTTGTACTTAGTCATGGTGGGACTCCTGGGTTTCGGCGGGGGTATCCACATGGTGACGGGAATGGCCGGGGAAGAAACGCCGTACGACGACGAAGAACACCGGCACGAGGAATACCGCCAGCACCGTGGCGCCCACCATGCCGCCGATGACGCCAGTACCAATGGCGTGGCGGCTCTGGGCACCAGCACCGCTTGAAATCGCCAAGGGCAATACCCCCAGAATGAAGGCAAGGGATGTCATCAAAATGGGACGGAAGCGCAGGCGGCAAGCTTCCAGCGTGGCATCGACAACGCTCATGCCGCGCTCATTCAATTCCCGGGCGAACTCGATAATCAGAATGGCGTTCTTGGACGACAAACCAATGATGGCGATGAGGCCCACCTTGAAGTACACATCGTTGGGCAAACCGCGAATCAGCACCGCCAGAACAGCGCCGAAGATACCCAGGGGCACCACCAGCAGCACCGAGAAGGGAATCGACCAGCTTTCATAAAGGGCTGCCAGAGCCAGGAAAACGACGATCAGGGACAGGGCGAACAAACCCGGTGCCTGATTGCCGGAGACCTTTTCTTCCAGAGAAGTGCTGGACCATTCGAAACCGACACCAGGAGGCAACTTTGCCGCCATTTCTTCCATGGCATCCATGGCATCACCGGTACTGCGGCCTGGAGCAGGACTGCCGGAAATCTTGTAGGACGGCAGACCGTTGTAGCGGTCCACTTTGGGCGGCCCGATGATCCAGGTCGGCTTGGCAATTTCCCCAAGCAGCACCATCTCGCCCCGGGTGTTGCGGACTGGTAGGCGCAGGATGTCATCGGGCGTACGGCGCAGGTCGGCATCGGCCTGCATTTGTACCCGCAGGATGCGGCCTTCACGAACGAAGTCGTTGATATAACCGACCCCTAGGGTGGCCTGTAAAGTGTCATTCAAACTGCCGAGATCCACCGACAGGGCACGAGCCTTGGCCCGGTCAATGTCCAACTGAATCTGGGGTGCCGGTTCCTGGCCTTCTGGTCGCACACCCACCAATGCCTTGTTCTGGCTGGCCATGCCGAGCAGCATATTGCGTGCTTCAGTCAGCTTGTCGCGACCAATGCCAGCTCTATCCTGCAAGCGGAAGTCAAAACCGCCGATGGCGCCCAGTTCGGGAATGGGAGGAACATTCACGCCAAGGGCAAAGGCCTGCTTGATCGAGAAGAGGAACATGTTGGCGCGCATGATGACACTCTGCACGGAGTGTTCCTTGGCCTTCCGTTGGTCCCAATCCTTCAGTGTCGTGAACACCAGAGCGGCATTCTGACCACGACCGAAGAAGGAGAAACCCAGAACACCAATGGCGTGATCCACTTCCGGCTGCGCCAAGTAGTACTGTTCAACCTTGCTCAGCACTTCTGCCGTCCGCTCACGGGTAGCGCCCGGGGGTAACTGGATCATGCTGATGAAGTAACCCTGATCTTCGTCGGGCAGGAAGCTGCCGGGCAACTTGGTGAACAACCAGCCAGTTGTTCCCAGAATCACGGCATACACCAGCAACCAACGGCCAGGGCGACCCAGCACACGGGCGACGCCGTTACGATAACGGTCACTAGTGCGGGTGAACCACCGGTTGAAGACGCCCAGCACGCCGGTTTCAGGCAGTACGTGGCCCTTCTCTGCCGGCTTGAGCAGGGTGGCGCACATGGCGGGGGTGAGGGTCAGGGCCATCAGTGCCGAGAAGAACATGGTCAGCACCAGGGTGACCGAGAACTGACGATAGATGGCGCCCACGGAACCGCCAAAGAAGGCCATAGGCACGAACACCGCGCAGAGTACCAGGGTGATACCGATGATGGCTCCGATGATCTGATCCATGGCCTTGCGCGTAGCGTCCCGCGGCGATAGCCCCTCCTCACTCATGATCCGCTCAACGTTTTCGACCACCACAATTGCATCGTCTACCACGATACCAATGGCCAGCACCATGGCAAACAATGTCAGCACATTCACTGAATAGCCGAGCAGGTACAGTCCGGTCAACGCACCTACCAGCGCTACCGGCACGACCACTGCAGGGATGATGGTGGCGCGCAAGTTGCCAAGGAACAGCCACATGACCAGGAAGACCAGCACCATGGCTTCAAACAGGGTATGCACCACTTCCGAAATGGAAATATCCACAAACTTCGAGGTGTCGTAGGGCACTTCCCAGGCGATACCTTCCGGGAAGTAGCGTTCCAATTCGGCCATACGGGCCTTGACCGCCCGGGCTACTTCCAGGGCATTGCCATCGGGTGCAACGCGTACAGCAATAGCTGCGGAAGGGCTGCCATCGGTTCGGGCAAAGATGTTGTAGTCCTGGGCACCGAGTTCTACCCGAGCGATGTCTTTGACCTTTACCGCTGAGCCATCGGGCTGGGTCTTGACCAGGATTTCACCAAACTCTTCCGGCGTTGTCAGGCGACTACGGGCGACGATGACGGCATTGAGTTCCTGCCCCGGTGCGGCCGGGTTCTGCCCCAGTTCGCCGGTTGCCAGCTGAATGTTTTGCGCTTTTACTGCAGCACTGACATCACTAGGGGAAATGTTGTAACTGTGGAGTTTGGCAGTGTTAAGCCAAATTCGCATTGAGTACTCGGTACCGAACAGGATGGCTTCGCCCACACCTTTCACCCGCCGCACCTGATCCAGCACACTCGCTGCGGCATAGCTGCCCAGCGCCACCGCGTCCTTGCTCTTGTCCGGCGAACGCAGAATCACAAACATCAAGTAATTCCGCTGGGGCTTTGTCACCGGTACACCCAAGCGGCGCACATCATCCGGCAATCGGGCTTCCACGCGCTTGTAGCGGTTCTGGGCTTCCACCGAAGCGACGTCCACATTTGTCCCGGCTTCGAAGGTCAGCGTCAAAGTGCCAACGCCCAACTCTGAGCTCGACTCCATGTAGAGCAGATGCTCGATACCGTTCATTTCCTGTTCGATCAGCGCTGTTACTGTCTGCTCGATGACCTCGGCCGAAGCGCCAGGATAGGTAATGTTGAATGCGATGGATGGTTGAGCCACCTGTGGATACTGGGAAATTGGCAACTTTTTCAGTGCCAAGGATCCCGCCAGCAAGATGACCAGAGCGATCACCCAAGCAAATACCGGGCGATCAATAAAGAATTTTGCAAGCATCCCTTAACTCCCTTGCTTGCTTGCCGCGGGGGCAGCCTGAGGTTGAGCTGCCGCAGAGGGTTGTGCTTTTTCTGCTGCAACTGGAGCTGGTATCGCAGCTGATGCCGAGGCAGGTGCGGCGCCTTGTGCTGCCGGCTTGCTTGCATCCGCTGTGTAGGGATTGGCTTTGACAACAGCGCCAGGCTTTATCTTCTGCAGACCGTTCACAATGACCTTGTCGCCTTCCTTCAGGCCTTCATTGACGATCCAGTCGCCACCACTCATGCCTCCCACCTTGATTGGCCGTGGTGCTACCTTGTTTTCTGCATCCACCACCATCACGCTTTGGCCTTGGGGACCGGATTGCACGGCCCGCTGGGGAACGACGATGGCGTTTTCCATATTTGCCTGGGGGAATCGAATGCGAACAAACATCCCCGGAAGCAGCTCACGCTTTGGATTTGGAAATTCAGCCCTAAGGGTTATGGCACCAGTATTCGGATCAACTGCCAGATCCGTGAACAAGAGCTTGCCACTGAGTGGATAGGCGCTTCCATCTTCCATAACCAACTCAACCTTTGCCTCCTTGCTTTGTTGCAGTTTTCCGCTCTGGAATGCACGTTTCAGTCGTAAGACTTCCGTAGCCGATTGGGTGAAGTTTGCATAAATTGGGTCCAACTGTTCGATCAAGGCCAGTTGTGTCGCATCGCTCTTTCCAACCAAGGCACCCTCGGTCACCAGTGCTCGGCCTATGCGACCGGAGATTGGGGCTGGCACCGATGCATTTTCATAATCTAGCGCGGCTTTTGCCAGGGCTGATTCTGCCTGTTTCAACTTTGCATCGGCCTGATCAAATTCCTGCTGGCTGACAGCCTTCATTTCCAGCAGCGGCTTGTAACGATCCACGGTCAGCTTGGCCACCGAAACATCGGCTCGGGCCGACTCCACTGCTGCTTTATAGGTTCTGGGGTCGATATGAAATAGAACAGTCCCAGCTTTCACATCGCTGCCCTCTGTGAACAAGCGCTTTTCCACTACGCCTTCAACTCGTGCCCGAACTTGAGCACTTCGGATGGCTTGCAAACGACCCGGCAGATCTTGCGTCAATGTCGCCTTCGCCGGCGCAATTGTCACCACATCGACTTCGGCTGGAGGCATTGCAGCACCGGCTGGTGCTTGCTTCGCGTCGTTGCTGCACGCATTCAAAATCGCAAGGGCACTTACTGCAAGAGCAAAGGGAACGACTTTCATATTGATCTCCGTTGGAATCCTGTAATTCAGTTTGAATCCCTCAAGCCACGCGGTAGGCTTCGAGGAATGTAGCCACTATTTTTTTTACTCGTTTCTGTTCTTCTTCTGGCGCCAGTTGCAGCGCTCCAGCCAAACGCTTGGCTCGATCCGAATGCACCAGCATTGAAAGAAACATCTCTGCCGCGAAGTCCGGTTCGTCCTTTCGCATCTCGCCACTGTCCATGGCACGCTTCAAATAGCCTGCGACCAGCTCCGTCAACCGTGCCACAACACGACCATGAATGGCTGCTGCCATTTCAGGCACCCGCGCTGCTTCAATATGGAAGGAGCGATAAATGGCCAGCCCTTTGTCGGTCAGCGTCCGATTGCGTAGTTCGATACCGAAGTTGTAAAGCGTCAGGGACAGACCATCCCGGGTCAGGCAGAGTTCCATGCCAATTGAATCTGCCAGCAATTTACCTACTTCTCGAAACAACTCTTCCTTGTTTGTGAAGTTGTTATAGAGCGTCTGCTTTGCAACTCCAGCCCTGGCCGCAATGCGGTCGACGCTTGCCCGGTATCCCTCTTCGAGGAAGGCATCTGTTGCGGCTTGAATCAAGCGCATCTTGCAGCCGCTTGCTGGTTCCTTGGTTTCCAAAGGACAATTCATTGAGGTTATTGACGAATATGGACTGTACAGTCTAGTCTAATTTTTTTGATGGCTCAACCGTAAATCTACGCAGTCGTACCCGTTCGCGAATCCAAATTTGCAAATTAAAAAAGGCAGCCGAAGCTGCCTTTTTTAATTTCGCGATGATGCGGTCGCTTAGTGACCAGCCTTACGCAAGCGCTGAATGGCTGCCAACTGCGCCACGGCTTCGGCCAGTTCGGCTTGAGCGCGGGCGTAATCCATTTCGGAACCCTTGTTCACCATGGCTTCTTCGGCCTTTTGTTTGGCTTCAGCTGCCTTGGCTTCGTCCAGATCCTTGCCGCGAATCGCGGTGTCAGCGAGAACGGTCACCAGTTCCGGTTGCACTTCGAGCAGACCACCGGCGACGAAGATCAACTCTTCGGCATCCTGCTGGGGCAGCTTGAGGCGTACGGCACCGGGTTTGATGCGGGTCATCAGAGGCATGTGACCGGGCAGTATGCCCAGTTCGCCAGCCTCACCGGGCAGGGAGACAAACTCCACCAGACCGGAGAAGATGGACTCTTCCGCACTGACAACATCAACATGAATGGTCATTGCCATTTCGTTAACCCCTTTTAGGGAAAAAGGAGAGGCTGCTGAAGAATTGCAGCCTTTCCAATTTTCCTGTTATTACAGCGTCTTGGCCTTTTCGACAGCTTCTTCGATGCCGCCAACCATGTAGAACGCCTGCTCGGGCAGGTGATCGTACTCGCCGTCACAAATGGCTTTGAAGCCTTTGATGGTGTCGGCCAGGGGAACGATCTTGCCGGGGGAGCCGGTGAACACTTCAGCCACGTTGAAGGGCTGGGACAGGAAACGCTGAATCTTACGAGCGCGAGTCACAGCCAGTTTGTCTTCAGGAGCCAGTTCGTCCATACCCAGAATGGCGATGATGTCGCGCAGTTCCTTGTAGCGCTGCAGGGTGGTTTGCACCTTACGGGCTACGGAGTAGTGCTCTTCGCCCACAACCAGGGGGTCGAGCTGACGGGAAGTGGAGTCGAGGGGATCAACGGCGGGGTAGATACCCAGCGCGGCGATGTCTCGAGACAACACGACGGTAGCATCCAAGTGGAGGAAGGTGGTGGCAGGGGAAGGGTCGGTCAAGTCATCGGCAGGCACGTACACGGCCTGGATGGAAGTGATGGAGCCAACCTTGGTGGAAGTAATACGCTCTTGCAAGCGGCCCATTTCTTCAGCCAGAGTAGGCTGGTAGCCCACGGCGGAAGGCATACGACCCAACAGAGCGGACACTTCGGTACCGGCCAGGGTGTAACGGTAGATGTTATCCACGAACAACAGGATGTCACGACCTTCGTCACGGAACTTCTCGGCCATGGTCAAACCAGTCAGCGCCACGCGCAGACGATTACCAGGAGGTTCGTTCATCTGACCGAACACCATGGCGACCTTGTCCAGCACTTTGGAGTCATCCATTTCGTGATAGAAGTCATTACCTTCACGAGTACGCTCACCCACACCGGCAAACACCGAGTAACCACCGTAGGACTTGGCGATGTTGTTGATGAGTTCCATCATGTTCACGGTTTTGCCCACACCGGCGCCGCCGAACAGGCCAATCTTGCCGCCCTTGGCGAAGGGACAGATCAGATCAATCACCTTGATGCCTGTGGGGAGCAGTTCCACGGAGGGAGACAGCTCGTCGAACTTGGGAGCCTTGGCGTGAATGGGACGGCGCTCTTCGCAGGGGATGGGGCCGGCTTCGTCGATGGGACGACCGAGCACATCCATGATGCGACCGAGGGTGCCGGTGCCCACGGGCACCTTGATGGCAGCGCCGGTGTTCTTCACGTTCATGCCACGGCGCAAGCCGTCGGAAGAACCGAGGGCGATGGTACGCACCACGCCGTCACCGAGCTGTTGTTGAACTTCAAAGGTCAGGCCAGCTTCGGCGTTGCCAGGGTTGGCTTCGTCGAGAACCAGGGCGTCATAGACCTTGGGCATGGCTTCGCGGGGGAACTTGATGTCCACCACGGCGCCGATGCACTGGACGATGTTTCCGTTGCTCATGGTTATATCCTCAATGCTTTAGTAATCCGTTAACCCGCTGATCAGCCCGAAATGGCCGCTGCGCCACCGACGATTTCCGAGATTTCCTTGGTAATCGCTGCCTGACGAGCCTTGTTGTAGACCAGTTGCAGTTCCTTGATGACGCTGCCGGCGTTGTCGGTCGCAGCTTTCATAGCGACCATACGGGCGCTTTGCTCAGAAGCCATGTTCTCGGCTACTGCCTGATAAATCAGGGCTTCCACATAACGTACCAACAGTTCATCAATCACCACCTGGGCATCGGGCTCGTACAGGTAATCCCAAGATCCGCTTGGGGTACCCAGACGTTCACCGGTCAGGGGCAGCAACTGCTCAACTACAGGCTCCTGCTTCATGGTGTTGACGAAGCGGGTGTAGGCAAAATGGACCGCATCCAACTCACCATTCTGGTAAGCATCGATCATGACCTTGATGGGTCCGATCAGCTTTTCCAAGTGGGGGGTATCCCCCAGATGAGTGGCGTGGGAAATGACCTTGGTGCCCATGCGCTGCATGAAACCAAAACCCTTGTTGCCGATACAGGTGGCACGGATTTCTGTGGCACCTTCTTGCTCCCACTGGCGCATGTTGTTCACGACCAGGCGCAGGATGTTGGTGTTGAGACCGCCGCACAAACCCTTGTCTGTACTTACCAGAATCACGCCGATGCGCTTGGGCGCACCGGTTTCACCACCGCTTTTGCCGAGGAAGGCATGGCGATAATCAGTGATATTGGCTTGCGACAGGTTGGCTGCCAATTGGCGAATTTTTTCGCTAAATGGGCGGGCAGCCCGCATCCGTTCCTGCGCTTTGCGCATTTTGGATGCGGCCACCATTTCCATGGCCTTGGTGATCTTCCGAGTATTCTGGACGCTCTTGATCTTGGTGCGGATTTCTTTTCCGACGGCCATGATCGTTCTCCTTAATTCAGGTTAATTAAGGATCAGGCCCAGGACTTCTTGAACTCGGTCAAAGCGGCCTTGAGGGCTGCTTCGGCATCCTTGTTCAGATCCTTGGTCGTCTCGATCGTGTTCATCAGGTCAGCGTGCTTCTGCTTCATGTACTGATGCAGGGCGCTTTCGAAAGCCAGGATCTTCGGCACATCCACGTCATCCATGTAACCTTCATTGGAGGCGTAGAGGGAAACAGCCATGTCAGCAATGTTCAGAGGTGCATACTGAAGCTGTTTCATCAGCTCAGTAACACGACGACCACGCTCCAGCTGCTTGCGAGTAGCTTCATCCAGGTCGGAAGCAAACTGCGCGAAGGCAGCCAGTTCACGATACTGGGCCAGCGCCAAACGCACACCGCCACCGAGCTTCTTGATGACCTTGGTCTGGGCAGCACCACCCACACGAGACACCGAAATACCGGCATTCATAGCGGGACGGATACCAGCGTTGAACAAGTCGCTTTCCAGGAAGATCTGACCGTCGGTAATGGAAATCACGTTGGTCGGCACAAAAGCGGAAACGTCACCAGCCTGGGTTTCGATCACGGGCAGCGCTGTCAGAGAGCCGGTCTTGCCTTTAACTTCACCGTTGGTGCACTTTTCCACCCATGCTTCAGAAACGCGTGCAGCGCGTTCAAGCAGACGGGAGTGGATGTAGAACACGTCACCGGGATAAGCTTCACGGCCGGGAGGACGGCGCAGCAGCAGGGATATCTGACGATACGCCCAAGCTTGCTTGGTCAGATCGTCATAAACGATCAGTGCATCTTGACCGCGGTCGCGGAAGTATTCGCCCATGGTGCAACCGGCATAGGGAGCGATGTACTGCATCGCTGCAGAGTCGGAAGCAGTGGCGGCAACCACGATGGTGTATTCCAGGGCGCCATGTTCTTCCAGCTTTCGAACAACGTTGGCGACGGTGGAAGCCTTCTGGCCGATAGCGACGTAGATACAAAATACGCCCTGGCCCTTTTGATTGATGATGGTGTCGACAGCAACAGCAGTCTTACCTGTCTGACGGTCACCAATGATCAGTTCGCGCTGACCGCGACCAACCGGAACCATGGCGTCAATAGCCTTGAGGCCGGACTGGACGGGTTGATCAACGGACTTACGCCAGATCACGCCGGGAGCAACCTTCTCAACCTTATCGGTGAGCTTGTTGTTCAAGGGGCCTTTGCCGTCGATGGGTTCACCCAAGGCATTAACCACACGGCCCAGCAGTTCAGGACCAACAGGAACTTCCAAAATGCGACCGGTACATTTAACGGTATCGCCTTCGGAGATGTGTTCGTACTCGCCGAGCACCACGGCACCCACGGAGTCGCGCTCAAGATTCAGAGCCAGACCAAAGGTGTTGCCGGGAAACTCCAGCATTTCGCCCTGCATCACGTCGGCCAGGCCATGCACACGAACGATACCGTCCGTTACGGAAACCACAGTACCCTCGTTGCGGGTTGTGGCTGCCAGTTGCATGTTCTGGATCCGGCTCTTGATCAGGTCGCTGATTTCAGACGGATTGAGATTACTCATGGAATTGCTCCTAATTCTTTAGCGCAGTGGCCATGGCAGCAAGCTTGCCGCGGACGGAGGCATCGATCACTTCGTCACCGATGGCGATACGTACACCGCCGATCAGTTCGGGAACGACCTTGACGGTCGCCTTGATCTTGCACTGGAACTTGCGTTCGAGATCAGCTACCAATGACTTGATAGCAGTGTCATCCATGGAGAAGGCGGATTCCACATTGGCATCACGCACACCTTCATGGGTGTTTTTCAGCTCATCAAAAATCTGAGCGATCTCGGGCAGGACATTAATGCGGTCGTTATCCACTAGGACGCGAACGAAATTTTGCTGTTCGACGCTCAGGTCATTACCCGCTACACCCACGATCAACTGAGTCAGCTGATCGGGTTGCAGTTTGGGATTGTCGACACACTCCTGCATTTCGGCTGTTCCCGCCACGGCGGCCATGCTGCCCAGGGCGCTAGACCAAGTGGCAAGGGAGGAACCCTTGGCCAGCTGGAAAGCTGCCTCGGCATAGGGACGCGCTAGGGTGACGTTCTCGGCCATGGCGAATTAAAGCTCCGACTTGAGTTGGGCCAGCAGATCGGCGTGGGCCTGTGCATTGACTTCCTTGCGGAGAATCTTCTCAGCACCGGCAACAGCCAGCTGGGCCACATGCTCGCGCAGGCTTTCCTTGGCGCGCTGCGTTGCGGCGGCGGCTTCGGTTTCGGCGGCTTCACGGGCGGCAGACACAATACGGGTAGCTTCGGCGCGAGCTTCTTCTACCAGCTTGGCGGCCTGCTTCTCGGCACCACTGCGCAGTTCGGCACCGGATTCCCGCGCTTTGCGCAGTTCATCAGCAACCTTCTTTTCTGCGAGGGCCAGATCAGACTTGGCCTTGTCAGCGGCCGCGAGCCCGTCAGCGATCTTCTTTGCCCGCTCGTCCAGTGCCTTCACGATGGGGGGCCATACGAACTTCATGGTGACCCAGGCCAGCACGAAGAACACAATCAGCTGGGCAAACAGCGTTGCGTTCAGATTCACGGTATTCGCTCCTTAAAAGCGTTTAAGGGAGACGATTACTTGAGAATGAACGGGTTTGCGAAGGCGAACATCATCGCGATACCAACACCGATCAGGAAAGCAGCATCGATCAGACCGGCCAGCAGGAACATCTTGGTTTGCAGGGCGTTCATCAGCTCAGGTTGACGAGCAGAGGCTTCCAGGAACTTGGAACCCATGATGCCAATACCGATACAGGCACCGATAGCACCAAGACCGATGATCAGGCCAGCAGCCAGAGCAACGAAACCGAGAACGTGTTCCATGACAACTCCTTTAAATAAAAGTTAAAGCGACAAGGTTAAAAACTAAAACAAGACTGCGAAAACGAAACTGCTACGAAATCAGTGACCTTCGTGGGCTTGCCCGATATAGACCAGGGCCAACATCATGAAGATGAAGGCTTGCAGCACGACAATCAAAATATGGAAGATGGCCCAGATGGAGCCGGCCACGATATGGCCGAACATCAACAGGGGGCCAGTGGCACCGGATCCACCCCATGCCGCCCCCATCAGGGCGATCAGCATGAACACCAATTCGCCAGCATACATGTTGCCGAACAGCCGCATGCCATGAGAAATGGTCTTGGCGGCAAATTCAATCAATTGCATTGCGAAGTTGATGGGGTAGAGAACAGGATGACTACCAAACGGTGCAGTAAACAATTCATGCACCCAACCACCAATACCCTTGATCTTGATGTTGTAGTAAATGCAGAGCAGGAATACGCCAATGGACATGCCCAGTGTTGCATTCAAGTCGGCCGTTGGCACGATGCGCATATAGGCGTGATGATCACCAGTAGCTTCTTGCCAAATACTGGGGATCAAATCCAGGGGCAGGAAGTCCATGGCATTCATCAGGAACACCCAGACAAAGATGGTCAATGCCAGAGGAGCCACATATTTGCGGGACTCTTCTTCATGAATAATGCCCTTGGCCTGACTAGCTACCATTTCCACCATCAACTCAACGATGCCTTGGAAACGGCCGGGAACACCTGAACTGGCCTTACGTGCAGCCAACCACAGAATGAAAATCGTCAACAGACCCAAGGTCACGGAATAAAACACCGTATCCAGGTTGATCACCGAAAAATCGATGATGCTGGCTTGTTTGTGCCCAGTACTGTTGAAGTGGGTCAGATGGTGAACGATGTAATCGCCCGCAGATGGAGCGTTTGCTGCAGCCTCGTGGGCCAATGTGCCAGCTTCTTCGATAGACATGGTCAGGTCTTCAATAAGAATGCAAAAAGATTCGCTTTGAGCGCCGCGAAAAGTCCCAGAAGCATGGCAAGCCAATGAACCCCGTAAAACTTTTGCGCAACGAACAGAATTCCGATTGTGGCAGCTACCTTGAAGAACTCACCGGCAAAGAAGGTAACCGCACTTGCACGACCGCTAGCGGTCGCAATTTTCAGACGCAGGACAAACAGCAGATTCGGAATCAGATAAGAGGCTCCGCCAATCACAGCAGAGATCGCGCCCTGCGCGCCAACCCATCCTCCGGCTACTGCCGCCACCACCAGCACGACACCCAGCTGCAGACCTATTGTCTTGAGCATTTTTCGCCCACTGCGTGCACCAATACGGTGATTGCCCAGCACCAAAAGCCCGGGAATATAAAGCCGTAGTGAAGCAAAGTCAAATTTTCCGGTAAGGTTTTTCCGATCTTTTTACTCAATGTCTTATATAAGACATAAGCTGTCGCATTTACTACAAAAATGCTACAAGCCCATTCGACGCCCTCTTACGAAGGCCTTACAAAAATTCTGACTTGACAGACGTGTTTAAGAAGTTAAACTTGTTTCTATGAAAATTGCGTATGCACGAGAAATCCCCGCTGTCTGGAAAAACATATCCAAGGCTTTTTCCGCCCTTGGTGATGAACAGCGTCAACGCATCCTGCTCACCTTTGACCGGGGCGAGCGCCTCAATGTCACCCAAATAGCCGAAGCCTCAACCCTTTCCCGGCCAGCAGTTTCCCACCACCTGAAGATTCTGCGGGAAGCCGGCGTACTTGCCAGCGTCAAGGAAGGTAAAGAGGTTTTCTTCTGGATCGACAAAACCTTCCTGCTGATATCGCTTGGCGCAGTAATTGACTATCTGAATTCCGAAGCTTGAACACCCCAAAAAAATTTTGCCCAATACGTCGATAAACTTGATCATAACAATGGAATAAGTGACTTCACCGTGGCCCATAACCAGTTTTCTCTGCTGACCAAGCGAAACTTTCTTCCCCTGTTCCTGACCCAATTTCTCGGTGCCTTCAACGACAACGTCTTGAAGAACGCTCTGGTCATCCTGATCACCTTTCAAGGTGCCCGCATGACATCGATTGACCCGAAACTGATGGTTAATGCGTGCGCCGGCATTTTCATTTTGCCTTTCTTTATTTTCAGCGCTACAGCCGGGCAACTCGCCGACAAATTCGAAAAATCGCAACTGATCCGACTGGTCAAGGTGCTTGAAATCGGCATCATGGCGATTGCAGCCTCGGGGTTTCTGCTACTCAATCTTCCCCTGTTGCTAACAGCGTTGTTTCTCATGGGCATGCATTCAACAATGTTCGGCCCCCTCAAGTATTCCATCCTGCCTCAGCATCTGCATGATGATGAAATGATCGGCGGCAACGCCTTGATTGAATCCGGCACCTTTCTCGCCATCCTCCTCGGTACCATCCTGGGCGGTACATTGATCGGCCTCGGTGGTGCCGGCCCCCACTATGCTGCTGGCGTCTGCTTTCTGATTGCGGTACTGGGTTACATGAGCAGTCGCAGCATTCCACAAGCTCCTGCTCCTGAGCCAGAAATGGCCATCAACTGGAATCCCCTTTCCGAGACCTGGCGCAGCCTGGCATCGGCCAAACAGAATCGCTCCGTCTTCCTTTCCATTCTCGGCATTTCCTGGTTCTGGTTCTACGGTGCCACTTTGCTTTCCCAGTTTCCCAGTTATGCAAAAGAAACTCTTGGTGGCGACGAATCAGTAGTCACCCTGCTATTGGCCATATTCTCTATTGGCATTGGCCTCGGTTCTCTTTTTTGCGAAAAGCTCTCGCGCCATCAGGTTGAGCCGGGGATCGTCCCTTTGGGTTCCATCGGCCTCAGCTTATTTGCCATAGACCTCTACTTTGCCAGTCCGATATCAAGTGCTGACGTCAACCTGAGCATCGGCCAGTTTCTCTCCCAAGCTGGCAGCCTACGAGTGCTGATTGATCTGGGGTTGATCGGCATCTTCGGCGGGTTCTACTGTGTACCCCTCTACGCCATCATGCAGTCCCGCTCTGAAGTTACCCACCGCTCCCGCATCATTGCCGCCAACAACATCGTCAACGCTCTTTTCATGGTCATCGCAGCGCTCCTTGCCATGTTCCTGCTTTCAGCCGGTTTCACCGTCCCTCAAATATTCCTGGTTACAGCCCTGCTCAATATCACAGTGGCGATCTACATCTATACGGTCGTACCGGAATACTTGAATCGTTTTATAGCCTGCGCCTTGTCCCTGCTGGCTCTCATTACCCGCAAACTCTGAGGACGCTCTCATGCTGCGCAATCTGCTTCATCCTTTATTGAAAATAATCGCTCGGGTGATATTTCGGGTGGAATTCCGCAATCCTCATCACACCTCTTTCAATGCCCAGAAGTTGCTCATTGTCGCCAACCACGAGTCTTTTCTCGATGGTCTTTTGCTAGGTTTGTTTCTGCCAATCAATCCGGTTTTCGTTGTAAACACTCAAATCGCAAAAGTGCGCTGGTTCAAACTGGTCCTTAGCCTCGTAGATCACCTGACCGTAGACCCGGCCAATCCCATGGCCATGAAGGCCATCCTCAAACTGGTGGAATCAGGTCGGCCTGTAGTGATTTTTCCCGAAGGTCGTATCACCATCACGAGTGCCTTGATGAAAGTCTATGAAGGACCGGCCTTCGTCGCCGCCAAAACCGGTGCCACGGTCATTCCTGTCCGCCTGGATGGCCCGGCCCGTAGTTACTTCTCCCGCCTTACCGGTGCCCACCCACGCAAGCTTTTCCCCAAGGTGGTGATCTCGGTACAACCCGCCACCAGCCTGCCCATGCCCGAGGCACCCAGCGCCAAAATGCGTCGACACAAGGCGGGTGAAGTTCTGCGGCGCATCATGCAGGAAATGCTTTTTGCCACCCGGGCGCCGCAAACCCTGTTCGACGCCTTCATGGAAGCCTCGGACAACTTTGGTCCCGGTCGCAGGATGGTGGAAGACATCAAGCAAATCGAATACAGCTACGCCGACCTGCAAAAAATGATCCTCATGCTGGGCCGCCTTGCCAGCAAGTTCACCGCGCCCGGCGAACGGGTTGGCCTGTTACTGCCCAATCTGGCCCCCACTCTGGGCTTGCTGATCGGACTGTCCGCCTTCCGCCGTGTGCCGGCCATGCTCAACTACACCGCCGGCACGGAGGGTATGCAGAACGCCTGCGTCGCCGCCGACATCAAGACCATCATCACCTCCCGCGCCTTTCTTGAACAGGCCAAGCTGGTAGACAAGGTCGCCGCGGTGAAAAATGTCCGCATCGTCTACCTGGAAGATCTGCGGGAAACCGTCACCCTCGGCGACAAGCTGTGGTGGATTGGCTTTGCCCGCTGGCTGCCCCGGGTTGCCGGCAAGCATGGTGGACTGCCCGATGAAAGCGCCGTGTTGTTGTTCACCTCGGGCTCCGAAGGCAAGGCCAAGGGCGTTGTGCTTTCCCACCGCGCCATCCAGGCCAACATCTCCCAGATCCGCGCCATCGTGGATTTCAACGTGGAAGACAAGGTACTCAACGCCTTGCCCATCTTTCATTCCTTCGGCCTCACTGCCGGCTGCTTGCTTCCCTTGATGACCGGTACCCGGCTATTTCTCTACCCCTCGCCCCTGCATTACCGCGTCATTCCCGAACTGGCCTATGACCGTGGTTGTTCCGTCCTCTTCGGCACCAGCACCTTCCTCGGCCATTACGGCAAATTCGCTCACCCCTACGACTTCTTTCGCCTGCGCTATGTAGTCGCCGGGGCCGAGAAACTCTCGGCAGCCGTCAAGGAACTCTGGTTCGAAAAATTTGGTGTGCGCATCTTCGAAGGCTACGGTGCTACTGAAACCGCACCGGTGCTCGCCGTCAACAATCCCATGGCTTATCGCAGCGGCACCGTGGGCCAATTTCTGCCGGGCATTGCCCACAAGCTTATTCCCGTCCCCGGCATCGACCGCGGCGGCATCCTTCACGTCAACGGTCCCAATGTCATGAGCGGCTACTATCGGTATGACAACCCCGGGGTCATTGAGCCCCCGAAATCCGATGCCGGTGAGGGCTGGTACGACACCGGCGATGTGGTCGATGTGGACGAGGACGGCTTTGTACACATCCTCGGCCGAGTCAAACGCTTCGCCAAAATTGCTGGCGAAATGATCTCTCTTGAGATGGTAGAAAAAATCGCCGTTGGCGCCAGCCCAGTCAAACTCCACGCCGCCTCCAGTCAACCAGATGCGACCAAGGGCGAAGCTCTGGTACTGTTCACCACCGACCCGGAACTAAGCCGTGACAAACTACAAGCGGCAGCAAAGGCCAGCGGACAGCCTGAACTAGCTATTCCCCGCAAGATCATCAAGGTCGATGCCCTGCCCCTGCTCGGCACGGGCAAGACCGACTATGTCACCCTGAAAAAAATGGCAGAGGCTGCCTGATATGGATAAACATCCCATTTACCTCATCAAACAATTCGTCCGCGTCGTGAGTCTGTTGGCAGCGATAGTGCTCACCTTGGGAATGGCTACCTTCAACCTGTCTCTGCTCTTCGACTTACTCCAGGACCCAAGCTCCGGCGGTATGGGCACCATTGTCTGGCCAGTATGGATTGTGGTCTGGCTATTGATCATCGGCTGCGCGTTCTCCGCTCGAGCCACCTGGCAGCAAATTGTTGCTGCCTACAAGGCGCAATCGAAAACCAAATCCACCCCGCCACCAGCGTGACGGAGCGTTTGGGATTAGCCGATTAAGCGGTCATCGGCGTCGTAACGCACATCACAACAGCCTGGAAATCCATACTATCCAGCCCTGCCACTTGCGCTAACCTGCTTTTACGCATTGCGTGAAAAACGGCAAACGCCCCTTGAGAGGAACAAAAATGAAAACAGTCCATAAATTATGTCTTGCCCTGATTGCAGCCACCCTGGCATCAGGCACCGCCTTTGCCGACAAGCCCTCCTGGGCTGGCGGCGACAAAGGGGATCGACATGAAAGGGAAGACCGGGATGATCATGACCACGGCCATAACCGTGATCATGACGATGATCGTGGCCGGGATAAGCACGAACGCCGCTCCGGCTTTGATGATGATCATCGCTCCCGCATTCGCGATTACTACGGCCAGGAATTCAGCCGGGGTCATTGCCCACCGGGCCTGGCAAAGAAGAATAACGGTTGCCTGCCACCCGGTCAGGCCAGGAAGTGGGCCATGGGCCAACCGCTACCCCGCGGCGTTGAGTTTTATCCGCTAGCGCCTGAGTTGGCGCGGCAATTGGGCAGAACACCGGAAGGTTACCGCTATGTACGGGTTGCTTCCGATGTGTTGATGATCGCTGTCGGCACCAACCTGGTGGTCGATGCCATTACCGATCTGAACCGCTAAGGCAGATCAGCTTTCCTGGCCGACGCCGAGTCGGCCCAGGATGCCGTCAAGCTGATCGAGGCTGCCGAAACGAATCGTCAAGCTGCCGGCACCTTTGCGATTGGCAGCAATTTTCACCGTGGCACCCAGATTGTCGGACAAATCTTCTTCCAGCCGCATGATGTCGCGGTTGGGCTCCTTGCCCGGCTTGACGGCTGGGGGATTGAGTTCACGACTGACGATGCGCTCGGTTTCCCGCACAGAGAAACCTTTATCCACCACCAGTGATGCAATGCGACCCTGCTCAGCTTTCGGCAGAGGCAGCAGGGCGCGGGCGTGGCCCATTTCAATGTCGCCGGCCATCAACATGTCCTGAGCCGGTTTGGCCAATTGCAGCAGACGCAGCAGGTTTGAAGCGGCGGGCCGGGAACGGCCCACGGCATCGGCGGCCTGTTGGTGGGTCATGCCGAATTCGTCGATCAGCCGCTGCAGACCGGCGGCTTCTTCCAGAGGATTGAGATCTTCCCGCTGGATGTTTTCGATCAGGGACATGGCCAGGGCCGCATCGTCCGGGATTTCCCGGATCAGCACCGGCACTTCGGTCAGGCCAGCGATCTGGCTGGCGCGCCAGCGACGTTCACCGGCAATGATTTCGTAGCGGTCACCACCAACAGGACGTACCGAAATCGGCTGGATCAGACCCTGGGATTTGATGGAAGCCGCCAGCTCCTCCAGGGACCCCGGGTCCATGCGGGTGCGGGGCTGGTACTTGCCGGGCTGCAATGCACCCACGGGCAAGGTGTCTTGGCGGCTGCCTTCCGGACTGTTATTGGCGGCCAGCAGAGCGTCAAGGCCGCGGCCAAGACCTTTGAGTTTGGGCGGATTCATCAGGCTTCTTCCTTCCAGTTCTTGACGCGTTCAATCATTTCTTCAGCAAAGGCCAGATAGGCCTGGGCACCCTTGGCGGCGCGATCGAAGACCACACCGGGCATGCCATAGCTGGGGGCTTCCGCCAGACGCACATTGCGCGGCACCATGGTCTTGAACACCTTGTCGCCAAAGTGTTGTTCCAGTTGGTCGGACACCTGTTTGGACAGGGTGCTGCGGTTGTCGAACATGACCCGCAGCAGGCCGATGATCTTCAGGTCGCGGTTCAAGTTGGCGTGCACCTTCTTGATGGTGTTCACCAAGTCGGACAGGCCCTCCAGGGCGTAGTACTCGCACTGCATGGGGATGATCACACCATGGGCGGCGCAAAGGCCGTTCAGGGTCAACATGGACAGTGACGGCGGGCAGTCGATCAGGACGAAGTCGTAATCATCTTCATGCAGTTTCAACGCCGCTTTGAGGCGCATTTCGCGCTGGTCGAGACTGACCATTTCCACTTCCGCACCGGCCAAATCACGATTGGCGGGCAGCACATCGAAGCGGGCTTCGTAGTTGCCAGTGGTGGAAGGAACCCGGGCGTCGGCCAGCTGGGAAAGGCCAAGCATGACGTGATAGACCGAGTGCTTGAGCCCCTGCTTGTCCACCCCGCAACCCATGGTGGCATTGCCCTGGGGATCCAGATCTACCAGCAAAGTACGCTGGCCGTGCTGGGCCAAAGCGGCAGCAAGATTGACGGTGGTGGTGGTTTTACCCACGCCACCTTTCTGATTAGCGACAGCAAATATATGCACCGGACGTTCTCCCCTGAGTCCTTGAATCGAACTAAATCTTATTTAAAACAATTAGATGTCGCTTTGCATCAAGGCCGGGCACCTTGAGTTCGTGGCTTTCTGCCACTCGCCAACCCTCGGGCAGACGAGCAATTTCGTCTTCAGGGTAAACACCCTTCATGGCCAGCAGATGACCACCGGGCTGAAGCAGGTGGCCGGACCAGTTCACAAAATCCGCCAACTCGGCAAAGGCCCGGGAAGTCACGGCAGCAAACTGGCCTTGGGTTTTTTCCACCCGGGCACCGAGCACGGCAAAGTTGCTCAGCTTGAGTTCAATCTTGGCCTGCTGCTGAAAGGCCACTTTCTTTTCCACAGTTTCGATGGAAGTCACTTTAAGCCCCGGGCACACCACCGCCAGGGGAATACCTGGCAAACCGGCCCCACTGCCTACGTCGGCAAGGGAATCCTGACCTTGCACAAAGGGCACCATGGTCAGGGAATCCAGCAGGTGATGGCTCACCATTTCGGCTTCGTCACGAATGGCAGTCAGGTTATAAGTGCGGTTCCATTTCGCCATCAGCCGCAAATAGGCCATGAGACGCACCTCGACTTCGCTCGTCAGCGTCAGGCCCAGGGCAAGGATGCCCTCATGTAATTGTTGTTCAAGACTCATGCTGCTGCCGTTTTGTCGGCCAGATTGCGACGCTTCAAGTGGACTAGGAGAAGAGAAATGGCTGCCGGCGTAATGCCCTGGATGCGGGAAGCCTGGCCCAGGGTTTCCGGTTTGAACTGGTTGAGCTTTTGCTGTACTTCAATGGAAAGCCCCCGCACTTCGCGGAAGTCCAGATCCGTAGGCAGACGCAGCATTTCGCTGGCCTTGGCTTTTTCGACTTCTTCCAACTGCCGGTCAATATAGCCCTGGTACTTGGCCTGGATCTCGATCTGCTCAATCACGGCAGGGTCCGTCATGGCTACCCCTGCATTGGGCAGAGACAACAAACTTTCGTAGCTCACTTCGGGTCGGCGCAACAGGTCGAAGAGACTGTATTCACGTTCCATGGCCTTGCCCAAAACCCGTTGTTGCTCGCTGGGAGCCAAGTTGCGGGGATTTACCCAGGTGGATTTGAGACGTTCCGCTTCTTTGCCGATGGCGTCGCGCTTGCGGTTGAAGGCCTCCCAGCGGACATCATCCACCAGACCCAGCTCCCGCCCGACTTCCGTCAAACGCAGATCGGCATTGTCTTCCCGCAAGGAAAGCCGGTATTCGGCCCGGCTGGTAAACATGCGATAGGGCTCGGCCACGCCGCGGGTGATCAGATCGTCCGCCATTACGCCGAGGTAAGCCTGATCACGACGGGGTGACCAACCCTCTTTGCCCTGGGCAAACCGGGCAGCATTGACGCCGGCCAGCAAGCCCTGGGCGGCGGCTTCTTCATAACCGGTGGTGCCGTTGATCTGGCCGCCAAAGAAAAGACCTTGAATATGTTTGGTCTCAAAAGTGGCTTTGAGATGGCGAGGATCGAAAAAATCGTATTCGATCGCGTAGCCGGGACGGAGGATGTGCACGTTTTCCAAACCACGGATACTGCGCACCAAAGCCAGCTGCACGTCAAAGGGAAGACTGGTGGATACGCCCTGGGGATAAATCTCGTGGGTGGTCAGGCCTTCCGGCTCCATGAACACCTGATGGCTGTCCTTATCGGCAAAACGGTGAATCTTGTCTTCGATGGACGGGCAGTAGCGAGGTCCTACCCCTTCGATCACCCCGGTAAACATGGGGGACCGATCCAGGCCGCCACGAATGATGTCGTGGGTGCGGGTATTGGTATGGGTAATCCAGCAGGGTACTTGGCGGGGATGTTGAGCCGCATTGCCAAGGAAGGAAAACACCGGGACCGGATCATCGCCAGGCTGGCACTCCATCACGGAGTAATCGATGGTCTTCCCGTCCAACCGGGGGGGCGTGCCGGTCTTGAGGCGACCGACAGGCAACTTGAGTTCACGCAAGCGTTGCCCAAGGGAAACCGATGCCGGATCACCAAAGCGCCCTGCCCTATAGTTTTCGAGACCGACATGGACCAAACCATTAAGAAACGTTCCAGCGGTCAACACCACAGCAGATGCTTCAAAACGCAAACCCAACTGGGTGACGGCACCGGTAACTCGCTCCCCTTCCAGCGTAAGGTCATCCACCGCTGCCTGAAAGATCGTCAGGTTTACCTGGTTTTCGAGGCGAGTACGAATGGCCTGCTTGTATAACTGCCGGTCTGCCTGAGCGCGAGTCGCCCGGACCGCAGGACCTTTGGATGCATTGAGAATGCGGAACTGGATCCCGGCTTCGTCGGTAGCCGCTGCCATGGCACCACCCAATGCATCGACTTCCTTGACCAAGTGGCCCTTGCCGATGCCGCCAATGGACGGATTGCAAGACATGGCTCCCAGTGTTTCGATATTGTGTGTCAGCAGTAATGTCTTGGCCCCAGCGCGCGCCGAAGCCAGCGCAGCCTCAGTTCCAGCATGGCCGCCGCCAATTACGATCACATCAAAACGTGTGGGAAACAACATGGGATTTGCCTGAACGGAAGCCGAAATGGCAGCCTTAAAAAGAGGCGCAATCATACGCTTACCGTTTACAAAGTGAACCTGGAACGAGGCTCACCGATGTTTCACATGAAACATCTCACCTCAAAAACCACAACATGTTTCACATGAAACACACTACCGCTGACTTTGCTGCTCCAGACTCCGGTAAGACAACTCGGCAAGATGCAACAACTCCTGCCGCGGCAAGTCGCCACTGAGTGCATACCCCGCCTGACCATCCACCCAATAGAACACGGCAAGTCCCTTTTCATCGGCGTAACGGAAAGCGGTGTCCCGATTACCGGAGGCTTCCTTTCGAACGTACAAAGTCACCCGTCGCCCCGAACCATCCTGATACATAAACTGCGCCGCAGCAGTTGCATCCCCAGGAAGCAGTCGACCACCCAATAGTTGGAAACCTGCCGACTGGAGATCAGGCGCAAGTACCCGCGTACCCAAACGTTTGGACAACCACTGCGCCAGATGGGCTTGCTGCTCAGCTCCCACCTCAACGGGATGACGAACTTCCGGCGAATAGACCACATGGGCAATAGCCGCCGGATGAACCAGGGTGGTCAAAAAAGAATCCTGGGATGACGATTTCCCATGCAAGCCGTATCCAAGCACGAGTCCCAAGGACAACCACGCCACAGCGGCAGCTATCCGCCAGGGTATGTTGGTGGCGGACACCCTGGCTACCCGACTCAGCCTATCCGGCACTGACTCTTCCACCACCGGGTTAAACAACAAGCGCAGACCAGCAGTCTGTTGTTGCCAGTGCGCAATCTGTTCCGCCTCTTTCGGATGATTCTGCAACCAATACTCAACACGCTCCCGGTCATCACTTGCCAGACGCCCATCAACATAGGCATGGATATCTTCCTCGGCGGGCCTGTTCATTTGACCACCTCCAGTTTCACGCCCTTCACGTCCAAGGACTCCTCCCCCGCAAGAATCCGGGCCAGCTTCTGCCGGGCACGGGTCAACCGAGACATCACCGTGCCGATGGGAACACCGAGAATCCGGGCGCACTCTTCGTAAGTCATCTCTTCCACTGCCACCAATAACAATACGCTGCGATGCTCCTCGGAAAGACAGTACAGGGCCGCCGCCAAATCCTGCAGAGCCAGACCATCACCTTGCTCAGACCGAACTTCAAGCTCCGGCAGAATGCCATCAACAGTCGTTTGTTCCAGTCGTTCCCGGGCAGACCGTTTCTGATTTACAAAATGGTTGTGCATCAGGGTCAACAACCAGACCTGCGGATTGGAACCGGGCCGCAGCAAGGCCCACCGGGACAAAGCCCGCTCTACGGTGTCCTGCACCAGATCGTCGGCAGCAAAACGATCTCCCGTCAAAGCCCTGGCGTAACGCCGCAGCCGAGGTAGATGATCGAGGATCGCTTCGCGGGAAAGCATGGGCAGGATTTACTTCGCGACTTTCCAGACACCATTGAAACCATCACCGGTCTTGTCGCCGGGCTTTTGATCCTTGGCCCAGAAATACATGGGCTTGCCCTTATAGCTCCATTGTCGCTTGCCATCATCACGGGTGATTACCGTAAAGTCACCCATGGATTTGTCACCTTCCATGGCCAAAAAAGGTGGCCAGTTCTCGGCACATTTGCCGCTACAGGCGCTCTTGCCGCTGTCAGCAACATCCTTGTCAAAGGTGTAAAGCGTCATTCCGTTGGCCGCCACCAAAGCACCATCCTTGCTGGAGGCAGGAGTCGACATGGAAGACATGGAGGCACAGCCGGCAGCCAAAAAGCCGGTAGTGATCAGGGACAGGACTAGTTTGCTCATGGTTGTACTCCTTGAAATGAGGGGAACTACAACCTGTAAACAACCGGGCTTAGTGGATTATTCCATCAGGCCTGAAAAAAGTATCAAAACCAATCTTGAACATCAGGCCCGTTGTCACCAGCAAAAAAACCAGACGGACAAAGCCGGCGCCGTGTTTAAGGGCAAGTCGACTCCCCAAGGTGGAACCCGCCACATTGCAGATGGCCATGATCAAAGCCAACTTCCAAATAATCTGGCCATGGGGAATAAAGAATGCCAATGCGGCAACATTGGTCACCACATTCACGACCTTGGCACAAACCGAAGCCCGCAGAAAGTCAAAACCAAAAAACCGGATGAAGGCAAAGATAAGAAAGCTACCGGTACCCGGGCCAAAGAAGCCGTCGTAGAAACCTATGAGACCACCCACAAACAAAGATAGCCAAAGGGGGTTTTCCGGCATGTTTCCGTGGATCCTGCCGAAGTCAGGTTTAAGCAGGGTGTAAATCAGAACGGCCACCATGAGGACGAGGACCAAAGGCCGCATCACATCTTTGGACAACCAGGCAACTGCTGCTGCTCCGAGAAAAGAAAAAACCAAGGCTGCTCCGGTCGCAGGCAACACCACCTGTTTCCAGGGAATGGCGATTTTCCCGCCGTAGCGCCAAGCAGCATTAAGGGAGCCAGAAACACTGGCCCCCTTATTTGTGCCAAATAGAACAGCAGGAGTTTCTTCGGGTAACACCGCCAGCAAAGCCGGCACCTGGATCAGACCGCCACCGCCCGCTACTGCATCAACAAAACCAGCCATCAATGCAGCCAAGGCGAGGAACAGTAATTCCATAAAAACCCTGCCGTAAAGAACTAGATCAGTGAAGCTGACTCGGCGAGGAGCAAGGCAAACACATCGGTTCGGGACTCAAACCACTCAAGATCGAGGGAAAGTTCAGAGGCAAGATTGCTATCGATTCCTGAGAACAACTTCTCTGATCCATCTCCTACCTCAAGACCCTGGGCAATGACAACGGAAGCATAGACAAGCCGCGCCATGGCACTGCCCTTTTCAAGGGTGCAATAGTTGGCAATGATGTCCTGTATCTCGACAGGAAAATGCCAACGCCGGGAAAGTTCAGCGCCAACTTCGCAATGATCAAATTGAAGAATCTGGCGTTCGATCGCTTTTCTTTCCCCGACACTGGTGCCCTTGCAGGACTCGGTGACGCGCATTGCGCCATCAGGAAAAGAGAGGTACGTCAGCAAAATACCTATGCCACTCATCATGGCTCCGGTAAAAGCAAGCTCGCTATCCAGCTTGCGGTGACGAGCCAAAGCACGGGCAATATTGGCGACCAGAAGACTATGTTTCCAAAAAGCCGACAGATCAAAAGCCGGGATTTTTGGAAAAGCAGCTACAACACCGCTGGCAATGATCAAGGTTTGAAAAGCCTTGAGACCAATCAGGGTAATGGCATCTTCTATGGTGGCAACCTTGCCGCTGGCGCCGTAGTAGCTGGAATTTGCCAGACGCAGTACTTTGGCTGAAATGACCTGATCCTGACGCACCTTGTCGGCAAGACGTGAAAAATCAACGTCCTCATCCTTCAAGTGATTAATTACTTCCTGAACTACCTTGGGTATTTGCGGCAAGGAAGTTGCGCTGGCAAACATTTTTTCAACGGCTGGGTTCATGAGTTGTTCCTGTCAGGAAAAGTAAACGTCATTGTTATAGATAAGTCACATGTCGCATTCTGACATGCAAATAGCAAACACTACTGACTTAACCCAGCCTGAACAAACAAAGACAGCTTATTTACCAATACAAAAACGGGAGAAGATTTCTCCAAGCAAATCATCCGGCGTGAATTCACCGGTAATGCGGGATAGTGCATCCTGAGTCAGGCGCAATTCCTCTGCACAAAGTTCGATCTGCCCTAATTGACCAAGGGCAAGATCAAGGCGCTCACTCGCTTCAGCCAAAGCTTCAAGATGGCGCTCACGGGCAAGAATCACATCTTCACCATGACCCTGCCAGCCAGCCTTTTCCAGCAAAAGATCATGAAGAAGATCAATGCCAAGATTCATTTTGGCGGAGATAGCCAGATGAGTGCTGCCCCCCTCCTCCCAACGCTTAGCTTTCTGCTGGGCCAGATCGCATTTGTTATGAATCACGACCCGACGCGTACCGCTCGGGAGCCGCGTGGTAATGGAACGATCTGCCGGAGTAACACCAGTACGAGCATCAACCAAGTGCAGTACCAGATCGGCTTTTTCAATTTCCTGCCAGCTCCGCTCGATGCCGATTTTTTCCACAGGATCATCACTCTCCCGCAAGCCGGCGGTATCGATGATGTGCAAGGGAATACCTTCGATCTGGATCGTCTCCTTGAGAGCATCCCGGGTGGTACCAGCAATATCGGTGACGATAGCCCGCTCTTCCCCTGCCAAGCGGTTGAGCAGGGACGACTTGCCGGCATTGGGCAACCCGGCCAGCACAACATGCAAACCTGTCCGCAACAAACTCCCTTGCCGGGCTTTTGCTCGTAATTCAGCCAAAGATGTGCATAAGGTTTGTAGACGTTGCGCAGCATCGGTATCGCGGATAACGTCGATTTCCTCATCCGGGAAATCAAGGGTGGCTTCCACCAGCATGCGTAACTCGACGAGTTTATCCACCAAGTTATGCACAGACCGGGAAAACTCACCGGAAAGAGAACGCAGGGCTGATCGGGCGGCAGCGGCTGTCGACGCCTCAATCAAGTCCGAGACCGCTTCGGCTTGGGCCAAATCCAGCTTGTCATTCAGGAAGGCACGGCGTGAGAACTCGCCAGGTTCAGCCAGCCTAGCGCCTAATTCAAGACAACGGGCCAACAGCATCTGCATCACAACAGGACCGCCATGGCCTTGAAGCTCCAGCACATCTTCACCGGTAAAGGAATGAGGCGCAGGAAAATACAGAAGGATGCCCTGGTCGATGGCATTGCCATGACTGTCTCTAAAGGTCGCTAGAAGAGCAAGGCGGGCTTGGGGCAGGCGGCCACAGAGTTGTTCCGCCAGAGGGAGCAGTTGCGGGCCTGAGACCCGTACTACGCCGATGCCGCCACGGCCAGGTGCCGTGGCAACAGCGGCAATGACATCATTAGGCAGCTTTTTTGCCACCTTCAATCATGCGGTTGATCTGCCATTGCTGGGCAATGGACAGGGTGTTGTTGACGCACCAGTAAAGCACCAGACCGGAAGGGAAGAAAAGGAACATGCCGGTGAACAGAATCGGCATGAACAACATCACTTTGGCCTGGACAGGATCAGCAGGAGCAGGATTCAGCTTGGTCTGCAACAGCATCGTGGCGCCCATGATCAAAGGCAACACATAGAACGGATCCTTCGTTGAAAGGTCGCTGATCCACAGAATCCAGGGGGCATTGCGCATTTCCACAGCGCCCAGCAATGCCCAGTACAAGGCGATAAACACGGGAATCTGAATCATGATGGGAAGACAGCCGCCAAGAGGATTAATTTTTTCCTTCTTGTACATCTCCATCATTTCCTGATTCAGCTTGGCCCTGTCATCGGCATACATCTCCTTCAGCTTTTGCAGCTTGGGAGCAACCAACTTCATCTTGGCCATGGATTTGTAACTGGCCGCAGACAAGGGGAAGAAGATGCCTTTGACGCCAATGGTCAGCAGAATAATTGCCCAACCCCAGTTATTGGTCAGCTTGTGCAACGTTTCCAAGACCCAGAACAACGGGGCAGCAATCAAGGTTAGCCAGCCGTAATCTACTACCAGTTCAAGACCCGGAGCAATTTGCTTGATCTTGTCCTGCTCTTGAGGACCGGCGTAAAGGGGCACACTGATCTGTCCATCACTTACAGGAACGATGACACCTGCCGCGTAGAGATCACCCACCTTGCGCGCATAGAACTCACGCTCAACACCAGCCTTGGGAATGAAGGCTGAAAAGAAGTAATGCTGGACCATGGCCACCCAACCGTTATCGGCTTTGGTCGCGTGCTTGGCCTTGTCCTTGGCAATATCCTCGAAAGAGGTCTTTTGAAACTTGTCTTGCTCTGTATAGAAAGCCGGGCCGGTATAGGTACTGGCACCCATATAACCGCTTTTTTCTACGACGCCATCCCGGGCAATTTGAAAGTAGGCATTGCTGCTTTGAACCCCAGCAAAGGAAACATCCACCAAATAACTGCCACGATGGAAGGTATACGTTTTGGTGACTTTGCTGCCATTGGCAGCAGTGGCAACCAGTTTTACTTCCAGTGTGTCCTTGCCATCCTTCAGTTCGGTATCACTGGATTGGATCTGCCACAAACTCTTGTGGTTAGGCTGACCTTCACCAGTAAGACCGGATTGAGCCAAATAAATATGGTGTTCACCAGAATCGAAAAGAATGAAATTCTTCTTCGCATCACCATCAGCACGATGCTTTTCAAGTTCCAGATGAACCAGATCACCACCTTGAGCGGAAATCTCAGCCTGGAAAAGATCGGTCTTTATCGTAACTTTAGGCGCTGTACTGGCAATTGATGCACCGCCTACAGGAGGAATGGCACCAGTAACATTATTAGCTGCTGGAGTCGGTATCTGGCCTCCAGTTGCTGAAGGCACCGCTTGAGTTGCGGTGAGAGGCGGTTTGGGCTGGTTATGTTTCTGCCAGGCATCCCAAAGCATGAAGATAGAAAAGCTGAACACCAGCAACAAAATCAGACGACGGTTGTCCATGAAATAGCCTATGACAATTGGGCAGAATCGGAATTAGGGAACAGGGTCGAAACCCCCACTGTGCCAAGGATTACAGCGACCTATCCTTTTTACGGAAAGCCACAAACCCTTAACCAGGCCATGCTTTTGCAAAGCTTCGAGAGTGTACTCGGAACAACTGGGATAAAACCGGCAACTGCGCCCAAGAAAAGGACTTATCGCTAGCTTATAAAAACGAATCAGACAGAGCAAAAACGTGACTAAAGGATTTCTCACGGCAAGCTGTCTGTCGATGAAAGGGGCGGGGAACGATCAAGCTTTTCGGCAACACGTAACAAGGAACTGAAAAGCCCCTCAATGTCTGTTGCCAGCTCTTTTCGAAAATCGGGATTGGAAGGTCGAACTGACGCTTCGCTCTCAGACTTTCCACCTGGCTTGCGAGCCAGTTTCAGGATCAAATCCATTGCCGGCAATACCGCAAGTCGATGACGAAAGGTCTCTCGGGCAATACGTTTCATCAGATTACGCATAACCGCCCTGCGGGCCAATCGCTTAGGCACAACCAAACCCAGACGAGCAACCTGAAACCCCGCAACCGGTGTTGAACCCGGATTGTGGGGTCGCCAGTGCAAATCAAAAAGCTTACCTCTGATAACCCGACGATACTGAAAAGTCGTTGAAAATTCAGAGGCTTGATGCAGCCTGTTGGCGGGGCGGAAGCAATTATTTTCTGCCACCCCGACCTCGGAACCTAGGCTCAGACGCTCAGACGATGACGACCCTTAGCGCGACGGGCTGCCAAAACGGCACGACCACCACGGGTACGGGAGCGAACGAGGAAACCATGGGTGCGCTTGCGGCGGATAACGGAAGGTTGATAAGTACGTTTCATGGAGGCATCCCCCGGCTAAAGAAAACGCGCGATTAGATATTTTTCGAGCGTAACTGTCAACAATTTCAAGCAAATATCCGGAATTAGCTTCTGCTTTCCTGTTTCTCGAACCATGAGCAAAACTTGTTGCAAGAAAGGTGTTGAATAAAGAGATATATAAAGTCCTTTGTTAACAACTAGTGTCGGACGTTTTCTGTGGATAAGTCAATTACATTAAATTAATCAATTAGTTGTATTACTTAAAAGTCTCTTGAGAAGTCCTTGGCAGAGCTGTGGGGAAATGTGCATCAATTTCAGAGTTCTGGAAAAACACCTAGTTATCCACAATCCGCTCAGAGCTTACTCAAGGGTTATACAAGCTTGTGGCGCTTGTCATTTTCAATGCTCATAAATTGCCTAAACCACGGGAGACAGAAGGATGTTTTGTCTTGTGGATAACTTTCCGTTAACCCGATAAAATGGTCGCCTTGCACTACTTTAAGAGTTGTCGTCGCTGATACAAGAAGAACATGCGGCCTCTCAACAGAAAAACCAATACAGGGTTTTTGCCCAGTAATAACAAGTAGCTGACAAAGCTGCTCCACGATTTTTCAGGAACCCTGCAATACATGAGTGACTTCTGGTCTGCCTGCTTGAGCCAGTTTGAACAGGAATTATCTTCCCAACAGTTCAATACTTGGATCAAGGCTCTGCGTATGGAAGATGAAGGCGACCATCCCCGTCGTTTGCGCCTCTTGGCGCCGAATCGGTTTGTCTTGCAATGGGTCAGGGAACGCTACTTTGGCCAGATTGAAGCGCTTAGCCGTGAGTTCTATGGTGAATCGGTCAATCTTTCCCTGGGATTGTGCGATCCAAGCCAACTAGATAAAGCGGATATTGACGATGCCGGTCTCGAGGAAGTCACCGAAGGTGGAGATTCAGGCCAGGAAGCCTTGGCTAATGGTGGATCCAGAAATACAAATACCCTGCTTTCCAGCGCACTGGATGCCTTGATTACCTCATCTGCGCCCAGTGCCAGTTTTGAGAAGACCCGTCTCAACCCAACCTTTACTTTTGACACCTTGGTCACAGGCCGTGCCAATGATCTGGCGCGAGCTGCCGCTCAACAGGTAGCCATGAATCCTGGCGTCTCCTACAACCCACTGTTTGTTTATGGTGGTGTTGGCTTAGGTAAGACCCACTTGATTCACGCCATTGG
Source organism: Rhodocyclaceae bacterium (assembly GCA_036504515.1). GTDB lineage: Bacteria > Pseudomonadota > Gammaproteobacteria > Burkholderiales > Rhodocyclaceae > AWTP1-18. The sequence goes on along the minus strand of DASXVA010000001.1, from coordinate 547,146 downwards.
TAATGCCGTGTTGGCAGCCAATCCCAATGCCCAGGTGCGCTACCTGCACGCTGAAGATTTTGTGTCGGATGTGGTGAAAGCCTATCAAAACAAGGCCTTTGATGCCTTCAAGCGCTATTACCGCACTCTTGATCTTCTGTTGATCGACGATATTCAGTTTTTCAGTGGCAAAAATAGCACCCAAGAACAGTTTTTCTATGCTTTCAATGCCTTAGTTGAAGCCAAGAAACAAATCATCATCACCTGCGATACCTATCCAAAAGATATCCAGGGTCTGGAAAATCGACTGATTTCCCGCTTCGACTGGGGTTTGACGGTTCAAATTGAACCGCCCGAACTGGAAATGCGGGTTGCCATCGTCAAGAAAAAGGCAGAAGCCTCTCGCATTGATATTTGTGACGACGTCGCTTTCCTGATTGCCAAGAACCTCCGCTCCAATGTGCGGGAACTGGAAGGCGCTCTCAACCGTGTTCTCGCCTTTGCTCGTTTCCATGGCAAGCCCATCAATATTGATGTAGCCAAGGAAGCCTTGAAAGATGTGATCGGTGCCACCAACCGCCAGATCACCCTCGAATTAATCCAGAAGACCGTCGCCGACTTCTACAAGATAAAAGTCGCCGAAATGTATTCCCCCAAGCGGACCCGAGCTATCGCCCGTCCGCGCCAAGTTGCCATGTGGCTCTGCCGCGAACTCACTGCCCACAGTCTGCCAGAAATTGGCGATGCCTTTGGCGGCCGCGACCACACCACCGTCCTACATGCCTGCCGCACTATCGTCGATCACCGTGTGCGGGATGCTCAGCTCAATAATGATCTGCACGTACTGTTACAGACCATCAAAGGCTGATATGAACAAACCCTGTAAAACCTCTGGAACAATTGTGAACAACTTGGCTTTGGCCGATTCACGGCAAAATGCTTCACAATTGCTCACACAGCTATCCACGGTTTTTCAATAGACTTATTACTGAATCAAGCCACTGAAATAAATAGGCTTTTAACCTTATCCACAAGACCTGGCCGTCACTATTAGTTAACAAAGGAGATATAAAAGATGCTTCTATTCAAAGGCCCCCGCGACCAGATCCTGGCCCCGCTGCAGTCCGTCAGCGGCATTGTCGAGAAGCGTCATACCTTGCCCATCCTTTCCAACGTTTTGATTGAAAAGGACGGCGAGCGTCTCACTCTCCTTGCTACCGATATTGAAATCCAGATCAAAACCGGCACCCAGGCCGTTGGCCCGGAAAAGGTTGCTCTCACCGTCGCGGCCCGCAAACTGCAGGACATCCTCCGGTCCCTGCCCGAATCCGCCGAAGTCAGTCTCGACTTTGAAGACCGTCGTCTTCAACTCAAGGCCGGCAAGAGTCGTTTCAACCTGCAAACCCTGCCCTCCGAAGACTTTCCTCGCATGGCCGGCGTTGAAGGGCAGCAAACCAAGCTGACTTTGTCGCAAAAGCAGTTCAAGCGCCTCCTCAGCCTGGTCCAGTACTCCATGGCCCAGCAGGACATCCGCTACTACCTCAACGGCCTGCTGCTTGTGGTCAATGGCAACGAAATGCGTGTGGTCTCCACTGACGGCCATCGCCTCGCCTTTGCCAGCGAAGCCCTGCCCGATCACCATGAGCGGATGGAAGTCATCCTGCCCCGCAAGACCGTGCTCGAACTTTCCCGCCAATTGGCCGACAACGACGAGCCCCTCGAAATCGTCATTGCTCCCACCCAGGTGCAGTTCCGTTTCGGCGACATCGAATTTGTTTCCAAGCTCATCGATGGCAAGTTCCCCGACTACGAGCGTGTGATTCCCCAGAACCACACCAAGCTGCTGCGGATTCCTTCAGCCGTGCTGCATCAGTCCCTGCTGCGTGCTGCCATTCTCACCAACGAGAAATTCCGCGGTGTGCGCCTGTTGCTGTCCAACGGCAGCCTCAAGATCATGTCCAGCAATGCCGAACAGGAAGACGCCCAGGAAGAAATCGAACTGGAATACTCCGGCGAAAGTCTGGATGTCGGCTTCAACGTCACCTACCTGCTCGACGTCCTCAACAACGTCAGCACCGAGACCATTGAAATCCGTCTCGCCGACGCCAATGCCAGCGCCCTGTTCACCTTGCCTGACAACGAGCGCTTTAAGTACGTCGTAATGCCCATGCGCATTTAAGCAGCACCAGTCGGAAGGCGGCACCTGCTTCGGTAGGGAGCCGCCCGTTTCAAGCCTTACCCCCTTGCTTTACCTCTTACCGCGTAAAACACCATGACTCAAGAAAATCCTGCCAACGGCGGCTACGACGAATCTTCCATCCAGCAATTGGAAGGCCTCGAGGCCGTGCGCAAGCGTCCCGGTATGTATATCGGCGACACCTCCGACGGCACGGGTTTGCACCACATGGTTTTCGAAGTCGTGGACAACGCCATCGACGAAGCTCTCGCTGGCTATTGCGACGAGATCACCGTCACCATTCACGCCGATAACTCCATTGCTGTCACTGACAATGGTCGCGGTATTCCTGTTGGCGTCAAGATGGACGACAAGCACGAGCCCAAGCGTTCCGCAGCTGAGATCGTCATGTGCGTGCTCCACGCCGGCGGCAAGTTCAACCAGAACTCCTACAAGGTGTCCGGTGGTCTGCACGGCGTGGGTGTTTCTTGCGTTAACGCCCTGTCTAAATTCCTGCGCCTCACCATCCGCCGCGATGGCAAAAAATACGGCATCGAATTCAACAAAGGCCACGCCATCAATCGCCGTATCGAAGTGGTGAACGGCATTGAAACCAGCCCTATGGAAGTCCTGGGCGACACCCAGAACAAAGGCACCGAAGTGCACTTCCTCGCCGATGAAGAAATTTTCGGCACCGTCGAGTTTCACTACGACATCCTGGCCAAGCGCCTGCGCGAACTTTCCTTCCTCAACAACGGCGTCAAGATCAAGCTCACCGACAAGCGCACCGGCAAAGAAGAAGACTTTGCCTTCTCCGGTGGCGTCAAAGGTTTTGTGGACTACATCAACCGCAGCAAGACGGTTCTGCACCCCAATGTCTTCTACGCTGAAGGCACCACCCTGGTCACCACCGGCCAAGTGCAGAACGTCGAACTGACCGTTGAAGTCGCCATGCAGTGGAACGACAGCTACCAGGAACAGGTGCTGTGCTTCACCAACAACATTCCCCAGTCTGACGGCGGCACCCACCTCACTGGCCTGCGCGCTGCCATGACGCGGGTGATCAACAAGTACATCGAAGAAAACGAAATCGCCAAGAAGGCCAAGGTGGACATCACCGGCGACGACATGCGCGAAGGCCTCGCCTGCGTGCTTTCCGTCAAGATGCCCGACCCCAAGTTTGCTTCCCAAACCAAGATGAAGCTGGTCTCCGGCGAAGCCCGTCCCGCCGTGGAAGAAGTCGTCGCCCAGAAGCTCGCCGACTATCTGCTGGAACGTCCCATCGACGCCAAGACCATCTGCGGCAAAATCGTTGAAGCCTCCCGCGCCCGGGAAGCCGCCCGCAAGGCCCGTGAAATGACACGCCGCAAAGGCGTGCTGGATGGCATCGGCCTCCCCGGCAAACTGGCCGACTGTCAGGAAAAAGATCCCGCCCTGTGCGAGATGTATATCGTCGAAGGAGATTCCGCCGGCGGCTCTGCCAAGCAAGGCCGTGACCGTAAGTTCCAGGCCATCCTGCCCCTGCGCGGCAAGGTACTCAATGTCGAGAAAGCTCGCTTCGACAAGGTGCTCTCCTCCGAACAGATCGTCACCCTGCTCACCGCCCTTGGTTGCGGTATCGGTGTCGACGACTTCAACATCGAAAAACTGCGTTACCACCGCATCATCATCATGACCGATGCCGACGTGGACGGCGCCCACATTCGTACCCTGCTGCTCACCTTCTTCTATCGCCAGTTGCCCGAACTGGTGGAGCGCGGCTACATCTACATCGCCCAGCCGCCCCTCTACAAGATCAAGCACGGCAAGAGCGAGCTCTACATCAAGGACGACGCCGCCCTGCACCAGCATCTGCTCAGCCTCGCCCTGGATGGCGCCAGTCTCACTCCCAAGAGCGGCGCTTCAGCCATTGAAGGCGATGCCCTCGGCGAACTGGCCAAGAGCTATCTCACCTCCGAAGCCATCATCAAGCGCCTGTCCGACTTTGTGGATAGCGAAGTGCTGCACGCCCTCCTCGCCAACGCCATCGACCTCAAGGTCGACGACGAAGCCGCCGCCAAGACCAGTGCCGAAACTCTCAGCCGCTACGTCAAGGAAGTGAACATCGTTGCCGCCTACGACGAACGCAAGGAAGGCTGGCAATTGCGCATCGAGCGCATGCGCCACGGCAACCAGCGCGTCACCAAGATCGACAGCGACTTCCTGCTTTCTGGCGACTGGGCACAATTGCACCGCACCGCCCAACTCATCGCCGGCCTCATCGGTCCTGGCGCCAACGTCAAGCGTGGCGAAAAATCTGCCAGCGTGGAAAGCTTCAATCAGGCCATCAATTGGCTACTGAACGAAGTCGAGCGTGGCCTCAGCAAACAGCGCTACAAAGGTCTGGGCGAAATGAATCCCGAACAACTTTGGGAAACCACCATGGACCCCGCTGTCCGTCGCCTGCTCAGAGTACAGATTGAAGACGCCATCACCGCCGACCAAATCTTCACCACCCTTATGGGCGACGATGTGGAACCTCGGCGGAACTTCATCGAGAGTAATGCGCTCTACGCAAAGAACATTGACGTTTAACTTTGTAGGTTCTCACTGAAGTCTAGATTTTTCTCAAAAGTCGAGATTGTGTGAGAACAGAACAACGCTAGCATAAATAAGGGCTGCCCGATTTTGAGCAGCCCTTTTCATTTATTGTTCAACGACTGAAATTCGGCCAAAGCCGACTTTGAGTCAGCAGGCTTATTCGGTCAGCAATGCGTTGGCCACCAGCCATTCAGGGGAATATGTGGATATTAATCTTATGTCATTGTTGCCTTGAAAATCTTGCACTATCATGCCTTTTCTTTCCTTGGATTAACCACCACTATGCCAATCCAAACTGTCGAAGGCGAGATACTTACGATCAAGCAGGTCGCCGACTTCCTGAAGGTTACAGAGCGGACAATTTACAGGCTGGCTGCAGCCAAGAAGATCCCCGCTTTCAAAGTTGGCGGGACCTGGCGATTTTCGCGAGCAGACATTGATATCTGGATCAAACAACAGTCGGTGGGCGGATTTACCTCTGCTGGGGACAAAAATAATGTGGCCGATGGTCAACCTAACAAAAGGGAACGTAAGTAATGCTTGGACTGGCTCTACGGGATGAATTTCGAGGCAAGCGCCTCAAAGGGACGGCCATTGAGCTCTCCAACGACTCCAACACCGGCGCAACACAGATTGCCGCCCAGCAGTTCCTGGGGATCACCTATCCGACCCATGATCTTTTGAAAGGTATCGAGGCTGTAGGCCCCAGTCAGGGTCGCCCGGTGGTCGTGATCGGCGAACGCGGCTTGGGTAAGTCACACTTGATGGCTGCGCTTTTCCACGCCGTTAACGATGCTGCATCGACTGACGCATGGCTAAAATCTTGGTCCACTACGCTGGGTGACGCCAACATCGGCAAGATTGCTTTGCGGGATGAAATGTTAGTCATTGGCGAGAGCTTGCACCGTCAGCGCTACAAGTTTCTGTGGGATTTGCTGTTTGAGCGGCATCCGCGCGGCGAGTTTATCAAGGGTAAGTGGGAGGGCATGGGGGCCGCCAAAACCGACATTCCCTCCGACAAGCTCATCATTGAGCTGCTGGAGCACACGCCGACGATGCTGCTACTGGATGAATTCCAGACCTGGTACGACGGCCTGACCAATACCAAGCAATACCCGTGGAAGAACTGGGCGTTCAACTTTATCCAGATTCTTTCGGAGATTGCCAAGGAGCGGCCGGATCTGTTGGTACTCGTGATCTCTGTGCGCAATGGTGGCAGCGATGCCTACCAGCAGGTACACCGCGTCAATCCAATCGCCATCGACTTCAAGGCGGGGGGCAATGCTGAGCGTATCCAGCAGGATCGGCGGCGAATGTTGCTCCACCGTCTGTTCGACAACCGTCTGCAGATTGCTGACGGTACCATTGAATCACTGGTCGCCCAGCACGTATCAGAATACTTCCGCCTGCTTGATGTGCCGCCCGCCGAGCAGGATCGCAAGCGCCGTGAGTTCACCGAGTCTTGGCCTTATGCACCGCACCTGTTGCGTCTGCTAGAGGAACAGGTCCTGATCGCCACTGACGCGCAGGAAACGCGCGACATGATTCGCATCCTGGCTAATCTTTACAAAAGCCGTGGCGAAGCCGTGCCCGTACTCACAGCCGCGGACTTCCGGCTGGACGACGATACATCGGGCATTGGCGCGTTGCTGGATTCGGTCTCAAACGAGCACCATCGTACCCTGCGCGAAAAGGCACAGCACAACATCATCTCGGTGACCGAGGCGGTGCACGACCACACCAAACTTGCGCCACACCTGCAAGAGATCGTGGGCGCACTGTGGCTGCGGTCGATTGCTGTTGGCAATCTCGCAGGTGCCGATCCGGCCACGCTGCAGGTGGACATCACCCGCAGCAAGCCAGTGGACAGTAATGCATTCCAGGTCGAGCTGGCCACGATTGTCGAGAACAGCTTCAATATCCATCAAGACGGCCCACGTCTTGTCTTCCGTGAGGAAGAAAACCCTCGCGCCAAATTGATGGCTTGTGCCCGTAACGACAAGCTTTTTGCCGATGGCTCCGATCAGGCGCAGCTAGCCAAACAGGTTCGCTATGTCGTTGGTGGCAGCGACGAGGTTGCGAAAAACTTCCGCGTGATCGCGTTGCCAAGATCCTGGCAGACGGACCCATGGACACCACTTGACGAAGCCGAGCAGCCCGAGCGCTGGGATGACCGTCTGCTCGTCCTGGTGCTGCCGGAGGAGCCGGAAAAAATCGATCAGACGCTTGGCCTTTGGCTCAAGGATCACCTGCAAAAGCGCCGCAACACCATTCGCTTCCTGCTGCCCAGATCTGGTTCCACCAATGCGTTTCTGGATCGAGACTTGCTCATACTCGCTCGCGCTGAAATGAAAGCGCAGGAATGGAGTGGCCAGAACCCGGAATACAAAAAGCTGCACAAAGAATTCGAGGGCACCCTGCGTGACAATCTGAAGAAGCGTTTTGACCGTTTCGCTGTGCTGCACCGCTACGACCACCAGAGCCCGCAGCAATCCTTGTTCAGTGTCGAGCACCTGAAAAAGCAAGGTGCACAAATCCCCGAGGGTATCGAGGAAACGCTGACCAACGATCTCTTCGTGCCTGAAGATTTCGAAGACCTCGTACTCGAGGCTGCCTCGGAAAATGCGCCCCTTGGCAAGCTGCTGCGCGAACTGCAGGAACCGCGTCCGGCCGGCCAGGACTGCATTCCGTGGTTGGGTGAAACCGCAATGAAGGAGCGCATCCTGCGCCTGTGTGCACGCGGCAAAATCGCCATCAACCTGCGTAATCTAGAGCATCTGCAAACCCACGCAGGCGAAGACGAGGAATCTGCGTGGAGGCACTTGCGGCCCAAGCTTTCCTACACTGGGCGCCAGCTGGATGAAGTTTTCCTCATGGAGCCCTCGGCCGCGCCCGCGACCGGTGGCACTACGCCACCCGCTCCTCAGCCCCCCGTTGGTGGAAACGGCGGCGACATCTTTGGCGGTGGCACCGCTCCCGGAGTGCAAGACCCGCAACCCGGTACTTCGCCTACGCCAGTTCCAACGCCAGGTGGAATTTTCGGTGGATCTAGCAGTGCCATCAAACCGCGCATCCCTCTCACTAACCCGCCAACCTCGCCGCTCAACCTGATCGGCAAGCTTGAAGGATGGGGCATTGGCCCGGCCACGTCTGTGGCGGAAGTTTCGATCAAGGTGTCTGCTGGCCAAAACACGCAAATTACGGGCGCGCAGCTCAAGGAGCTGCTCAAGAAGCTACCAGACGGGATGACTTTCGAGCTGAGTCTTGAAAAGGAGGACAACTGATGGCGCTCGATGCAGCACTATTGCAGCGTCTGACTCAAGGCACCGCTGCAGATGCATGGCGTTTCATCATTGAGCGCACGCTAGACATCGCCTCACGACCATTAGCCGAAGGCAACGCTCCGAGCGAGATCGTCAAGCGCGACCGCGAGATCGGCGAGCTCGATCTGTTCCTTGGATCCAGTGGTTGGGATCTTTGGCGATGCTTTGGACAACCCGAGATCAGCGGCGTGGAGCGTACCTCCGACCGTCTTGCGCGGTGGTGGGCCGAACCTCAGTTTGGCATCAGCGCTGCCCGCGCTGTGCTGGTTCTGGATGCCTTGAGTTTGCGCGAACTGCCCTGGTTGCTCCAGGGAGCCAAAGAGCGCGGTTTCATCCTGAATGGGATCACAGCCACAGCCTCCGAATTGCCCGGCGAAACCAACGAATTCGCCCGTGCACTGGGCTTGGCTAGCCGCAGCCAGTTGCAGGCCAACGGCGGTGGTCTGGCGCACAAGCTGCAACCAGCGCAAACCGAAACCATCGATCTGCCGTGGAAGGACTGCGAAGGGCTGGTGGGCAGCGCCTCCGGTGCGAAGAACTGGGTGTTCTGGCATCACTGGCCCGACGCAAAACTGCATGATTACGGCGCAGGCCAGGGGCTTGAGCTGCTGACCAAGGACGCCGCGCAGCAGCTTTCCAGCGACGACTTCTGGGCCTTTGTTGAGCGCCTAGCCACTGGGCGGCGCTTGGTCATTACCTCGGATCACGGCTACGCCGCCACGGGTTACTTCCCCGATGCCGATGGTGAGGTTGCCTCTCACCTCAAGCAGACGTTTTCCAGTGGCCGCAGCAAAGGGGGAACTGGCGACGCGGGACCGTTCGTCCCACCGGTAGCTCTGCAAATCGATAGCCCGCACGGCGCTCACCTGTTGGCGTTGGGCCGCAGAAAGTGGCGCAGTCAAGGCGGATACCCGACGCTGACGCATGGCGGCCTCTCTCTGCTGGAGGTGTTGTCGCCGTTTGTTGAAATATCGAAGGTGTGAGCATGGTAACCAACTATCAGATTGAGTCGGATCTCACCGAAAAACAGATTGAAGCCGATGTATCAAATTACTTTGGCAGGCTCAGTCCGTTTTTTGGCCAAAGCCTGCGATTACTTGATATTAACGAGCAGCTTACTGGTGCAGATAAATTGCATAAAACGAGAGGCATCGCTTTCTATTTTCAATTTAAAGCACCGATTGGGTTGAAATCTGTCGCAGCTCAAAAACTACCAGTAGTACCAAGAAAGAATGAATCAAAGCTAATGGGCATTCGCCGTTTTCGGTATTCGAATAAATTGCAGGATTCGCCATATAGCATTTGCTTCGGTCTTCATGACAATGAGCCTCCAACCGTAAATCAACTACAGCACAATGTTCTATTTGCGCATGAGAACCCTCCAGTTAGTCGCGCGATGTACATTTGTCCAACCGTATTACTTGAAGATGAGTATGTTCAGCAAATGCACCTGCCGTGGTGGAGAAGACCACTTGCTCATCCGTTCTACCGCCATGAAGCAAGGCAGCTAATGGTTGGCGCTATTTGCCACGAACTCAGCAGAGCCCCGTTTCTAAGGGCCCATGCGACTGTTATCCCACATGCATCTGTGACGTCTGCTGATCACTACTATTCCTTCTCAAAGCACGCCACGGATTACGCATTCCACTCGCCCATGGTCTTTGGTGATGATGTTCCACGCCGTTTATCCGATTTTTTGTCAAAGCAAGTAGAAGGCATTTATTCCAATATCGATTCTGTGCCTCGACTGACAGATTTGGTTAAGAGAATTTCCGCGGCTGCGCGAGATTACTTACCGAACGCTCAAGTCGGAGCACTTGAACCAGGGAATGAGATAGCTTTGCTGCAAGCCTATGGCCAGCAGATCAAGAGGATGTATGGAATAAGGCAGGTTATTGCTTTGGTAGATGATCGTTTGAACATGGAAGATTGGCGAGGATTTTGATGACCACCAAAAAAGAACTACTCGCTCAAGAAGTCGCCAAAGCTGTCGGCGCAGGCAAGACGGTCGCGTTGGAAACCGTCGATTTCAACGATCCGAATCGTCCCAAGACTTGCCTGGAGGTGGATTTCCCGATCCTGCCGGTCAATCAGGTGGCGATCATTGAAGGCAATGCGGGCAAGCCGATTTACCAGATGTCGAAGTGGTGGGCGCGGCGGCGTTCCAGCGTGTTCCGCTCGATGTTGATTGCGGCGGCCACCAAGGCTCCGGAGGACAAATCGCATGCCGCCAAACTGGTGTGGGACAACTACTACGCCAACCACCAGAAGAAAGGTGCGTTCAAGCACCTGAAGGTGGCCGACATTTTCATGGGTGGCGGTACCACACTGGTGGAAGGCTCACGTCTCGGTATGCAGATGGTTGGCAACGACCTCAATCCGGTCGCGTGGTTCGTGGTCAAGCAAGAGCTGGCCAACGTCGATCTGGAGCAAGTGAAAAAGCTGCTGGCCGACATCGAGGCCGAGGTCAAGCCGCAGATCATGCCGTACTACTACTGCGACGGCCCGGAGGGTGAAAAAGGCACGTGGACGCACCAGCCGACCAAGAAGGTGATGCCTGCCGATTTCGACCCGCTGACCATCCCGCGCGGCGAGCGCAAGGACTACCGTTACGAAGGCCCGGAGATCATCTACACCTTCTGGGCCAAGCACGGCCCTTGTCAGGTGACTGGCTGCGGCCATCGTACGCCGATCATGAGCAGCCCGGTGATGGCGGTGAAGACCATCAGCGTGAAGCACTGGGAACATTCGTGCAGCAAGTGCGGCGGCGAATTCCACGTTGAGGAAGACGCGGCACGGATGGACCCGGATGCGCCACTGTATGTGGCACCTTCCGAACATCCGTTTTCCGTGCTCGACCGCCGGAAGGGCGTTATCTGCCCGCATTGTGACCATACGGCGATGGTCAACCTCGGCAAAGGTAAGAACAAGAAGGTCGAATTGAGTCTGCTGGTGCATCCGCAATGGTTGGCTGGCGCGCCCAAGCAGGATGCGGAAGATCTGCCCTATGGCGGCTCGGCGCAGGACAATGTGGCCGCGACCACCAGGTGGGACAGTGAGCGTGCATCCAAGATTCGGCTGCTGGAGGTGCGTGGCACGCTGCCGGAGGAAGTGACGTGCCCGGAAACGAAGATCACCTTTGCGCCGGAAAATGGCACGGTACCGAAAAAATCCCACTACGCCTGCGCAGCCTGCGGCACGGTGCAAGACGTACTGACCACCATCAAAGCCACCGGCAAAACCGGGCCGATGGCTGCCTACGCGGTGCAGGGCTACGCGCCCAAGCGCGATGCGGCGGGCAAACCCTACAGTGGCCGCTTCTTCGCGGCATACGGCACAGCGCACGCGCGGCAGTACGACACCGCGTTCGCTGAATGGGAAACACGTAAGGATGGTGACCTCAAGGACTACTGGCCGCGCTCTGAACTTCCCTACGGCTTCATGACCCACCACCTGCAAGGTGGCGTTCCGAACCACGGCTTCACCCACTGGTGGACGATGTTCAATCCGCGCCAGTTGCTGGTGCACACACAACTGCTCAAGGCCATTGTTGAGGTCGGCAACTACGACTGGAAGGTACGCGAGTATGTACTCGGATGCTTCCAGCAGTATCTGCGTAACCAGAGTTTGTTTGGCTTCTGGAACCCGCAGCGGGATACGCCGGAGCCCATGTTCTCGAACAACAACTACCACCCGAAATCAACGGTGGTCGAGAACTGCGTTTTCCCCGCATTAGGCCGTGGTAACTGGGCATCCAGTTCCGAGGGCATCCTCGAAGGCCGCGATTGGGCGATTAAGCCATGGGAAGCGGTGAGTAACGAAGCGTTGACACGCCGCGACCCCGTGTTGGCGGGGCAATTGAGCGGCAAAAGCGAAAAGGTTTTTCCCGGTGATCCTGTGCTGGATGTGGCCGTGTATCAGGGCTCGTCCACGGATCTGGCGCAGCTTGAAAGCGGCAGTCTCGATTTGGTCATCACCGATCCACCGTTCGGCGGCCTACTGCACTACTCGGAGCTGGCCGACTTTTTCTACGTCTGGTTGCGTCTCGCGCTCAAGGGCAAGTACCCACAGATTTTCGGTGCGGAATACACGCCGAAATCACTGGAGGCTGTGGCCAACCGCGCCCGCGAGCCGGAAGATCCGGATGGTTTCTATCAGCGGCTGCTCACCCAGTGCTGGCGCGAGGCACATCGCCTCTTGAAGCCCAGTGGCATCCTGGCCTTCACCTTCCACCACAGCGAAGATGAGCCGTGGGTGGCAGTGCTGGAGTCGTTGTTCGATGCCGGGTACTACCTCGAAGCGACTTATCCGATCCGCTCTGACGAAACCAAGGGCGAAGGCGAGTTTGGCTCCAAGACCATCGAATACGACATCATCCACGTCTGCCGCAAGCGCACGGAAGAACCCAAACCCGTGAGCTGGGGCCGGATGCGCCGCGAGGTGATGGCCGATGTACGTCAATTGCAGGCGATGCTGGAAAACCACGCCAAGGAAGGTCTGCCCGCCGCAGATATCCAAGTGATCCGGCGCGGCAAGGCGCTGGAATATTTCTCCCGCCACTACGGCAAGGTCTATGTCGACGAGGGGCGCACGATCTCAGTCAAGGACGCACTGGTCGGTATCAACCAGCTCATCGACGAAGACGCCGACAAGGGCAAAGAACCGCCACCGGTGAATGCCGAGCCGATGACGCGGCAGTTTCTACGCACCTTCGGAGCCGCGAAAGAAATGAAGCGCGACCAATTACAGAAATTCCTGCGCGGCACCATCACCACGCCGGATGACTTTGAGCAACGCGGGTGGTGCAGCGAGGTGAAGAAGGTTGTCACACGCACTAATCCGCTCGATTTCGCCCGCGATTGGTCGGGAAAACACAAGCGCAAGCTCACCTCCGACTTCGATCAGGCGCTGGTGCTGATTGGTGCCTGTGTCGATGGCAGCGGCATCAATGCCTCGGACACGCTGAAGAACGATAACTTCAAGCCGCACGTGGCGCTCAAACCGCTGCTGGAATGGCTGCAGAAGAACGGCCCAGATCAAACCACCCGCAACGCAGCCTCGCGCGCGGTGTCGATCTTCACCACCTGGCAAGCCAGCCAGGCACCCAAGCCTCTGCAGGCTTCGCTGTTTGATGACGATGGGGAGTATGCGTAATGAGGCAGGTGCTCGATACAGTGTGGCAACGGCGCGGCACCAGCTGGCTGTGGGATGAGGAAGCACGCAACACGGTGTGCGCAGCGGGAGAGGTGTGGAGTCTGCGGCAGTTCTTGCAGGCCGCTGCCCCGAATGGGAATGGGTGGCCGGATGACCTCCCCAGCAACGACAGCCAGACGCTGGTGGTAGCCGGTCTTGAAGGCAGTCTTGATCTGCTGGCTCCCGATCAGGGCGAAATATGGCTGGCCGACACGATCAAGCGAGCCATCCTTTCGTTTCAGGATGCCTACGCGGGCGAGGCCGCGCTGATTTTCTGGTTGCCACAGGGCAATAGCCGTCTCAAGGTGCAGACGTCCACCGATGCGGTGTCGTGGTTGTGCGAAGCGCCGCACCGGGGCAGTCAGCTCGACTTTGGCCGCTTGCTCTGGGGCGAGGCCAATGAGTACCCGCAGGAAATTCTGCTGCGCGAGGGTGCGAAAGCGGCAGGCCTCTTCCACTTGCGAATTACCTGAGGTCGGCGCGTGGAAGCAGAGGCTCAGTTTCAACCCGGCGAACGGATCACCCACCACGAATTCGGCCAAGGTGTCGTTCTTGACCCGGCGCGCGATGGCTACTTGCGCGCCTTCTTCGGCGTGGGCGAGCGCCGTGTGCCGGTTGGCGCAGTGCGTCGCCAGCTCTCGCGCACCGAGCGCATTCTGCGTGCCGTCGATGGCGGCGCAGATCGGGCGCGCAAAGCGTGGCTGTCCTACGAGGCCCACGCACTGCCTGTTATGGAAAGCGCGTCGGCGCTGACTTCGGCCAAGATCGACCTGCTGCCTCACCAGGTGGTGCTGACGCACCGTATTGCCACCGCATCTCCCCGGCGCTATCTGGTTGCCGACGAGGTGGGCTTGGGCAAGACCATCGAAACCGCGCTGATTTTGCGAGAGCTGGCCAGCCGGGGCGAGCTGAACCGCGCGCTGATGGTGGTGCCCGCCGGATTGGTGAATAACTGGCACCGCGAGTTGAACGAAGTGTTCAACCTCGACTTCGAGGTGTTCGGCTCCGAGGGCGATATCACCGACCGCAAGACCAATGCTTTCGCCAAGCACGACCGGCTCATTGCGAGCATCGACACGCTCAAGCGCCCGGCGCGCATCAAGCGCCTGCTCGATGCGCCACGCTGGGATCTGGTGGTGTTCGACGAAGCACACCATCTGACGGCCTACCGCACCGGCGGCAAGGTCAGGAAGACGGAGAACTACAAGCTGGCCGAGGCATTGAAGGATCATTCACGTGACCTGATGCTGTTGTCGGCCACCCCGCACCAAGGTAATCACTTCCAGTTCTGGATGCTGGCGCAGCTCCTGAACCCCACGCTGTTTGGCAGCCCCGAAGAGATGCTGGAGAACCGTCACCGTCTCAATACGGTGATGTTCCGCCGCACCAAGGCCGATGCCTGCCAGGCCGATGGTTCGCCGCTATTTGCGCGGCGCTGGGTACATACCGAGTCTTTCCTGATGAATCAGGATGAGCGGCTGTTCTACGAGAAGCTGCGCGAGTATCTGGAGGATGGCTTCGATCTGGCACGTCGCCAGGGCGGGCAGGGGCGAGCCCTCGGCTTCTTGATGGCGATCTTCCAGAAGATTGCGGCATCGAGCTTCGCTGCCGTGCGGCGAACCATGAAACGCCGCCTGCTGATGCTGACACTGCACGAGGCGCTGCTGCGCGACAAGGAGCTTGATATTGAAGGCCGTGAGCGGCTGACTGACGAAGCGCGGGCACTGATTCACGAGGAATTCGGACTGCCGCAGGACAGTATCGGGCGCAGCGAAGTAGATCGTGTGCTGGCCGATCTCAAGTACCGCTTGGTCAAGAAGCTGGATGAGGAGGCGCTGGAAATGGCCTCAGACCCTTACGGCAGCGAATATTCCGCAACGCACGCCGAGGAAGCGGCATCGGCTGTCGTGGAACTCCATCTGCCCGAGGAGCGCCTGCGCATTGGCGATCTACTCAAGGTCTTCCCGCAGCAGCGGGAAACCAAGGCTCAGAAGCTGCTCGATGGCTTGGGCTATCTGTGGCGGCAGAATGCCAGCGAGAAGATTGTCATCTTCGCTACCTACCTCGGCACGGTCGATCTGATTGCCCGCGAAATTGAGCAGGCCTACCCCGGCCAGGGTGTGGTGGTGCTGCGCGGCGGTGACCACGGTGCCAAGCTGGCGGCAGAGCGAAAATTCCGTTTGAAGGATGGACCGCGTGTCCTGGTTTGTACAGCGGCCGGCCGCGAAGGCTTGAACCTTCAGTTCGCGCGCATTCTGTTCAATTTCGATTTGCCGTGGAATCCGATGGATGTGGAACAACGCATCGGGCGCATCCACCGCTATGGGCAGAACCACACGGCGCAGGTTTACAACCTCGTCTTGTCCGACACCATCGAAGGGCGAATTTTCTTGATGCTCGACGAGAAACTGACGGAAATCGCCAAGACAGTCGGCAAGGTTGACGACCAAGGGAACGTGGCCGAAGACCTGCGGGCGCAGATTCTTGGCCAGCTATCTGAGCGTCTTAATTACGACCGCCTGTACCAGGAGGCGTTGTCCGATCCGGAGTTGAAGCGCACACAAGTGGAGTTGGAGGCAGCGCTCTCGAATTCACGCGAAGCGCGGCAGGTGGTGTTTGATCTGTTCCAAGACCTCGAAGGCTTCAGCCTCAATGACTACAAGCCTTTCTCCGATGTGTCATCCAGCCTGGATCGGCTGGTGCGTTTCCTGTCGGCAGCAGTGGCGGATCGTCAGCAGCGCTTGGTCAAGATCGACGACGAAACCTATGACCTCATTACTGTTGATGGCGCACGTGGGGCACGATTTACCTTGAGCCGCGATACGGCTACGAGCAACGATAACGTGGAACTGATGGGCTTGGATCATCCGCTGATACAGGATGAGCTGGGACGCTGGCGCAGCGTTCCACCCGAGGATATCGGCATTGTGGTTTCCGGGGATGTGGACGCGCCGGTTCTGCTTTCTCTCTGGATGGTTGAGGCGTCCGCAGGCAACGGTGAACGCCGTATCGTCATTCAGCCCATTGCCGTCAAGCAGGATGGCACAAGGGTTCCGGCGATCGAGCGACAGGCTGAGCAATTCTTGCAGTCACCAGCAACGTCACCCAGGTTTGCGCCGGAGCAACGGCTGGAACTGTTCGCGCAGGTGGTTGAGCCTACCCTACAGCGGGAATTGAAGCACAAGGGTGCAGCAAATGGAGATGGCAGCTATTCGGCAGAGCTGATTGGATACGTTGAGATCGTGAGCCAGGGGGCGTGATGTTGGACGAATACTCCATCGAGCAGCGCGCGACGCAGATTTTCGATGCACGCAGCAAGGAATATTTTTCCGAGGTGTTGAGCTGCTATTCGGCAGGCAACCATCGGTCAGCGGTCGTGATGCTCTGGTCGGTCATGGTCTGTGACCTGCTGTTCAAGCTCCAGCATTTGGTTGATCTCTACGGGGATGCCAAAGCCAACAGCATCTTGGCCGAGATTGGACAGATGCAGCAGGATAACGAGCGGTCGCCCGTGTGGGAAACGAAGCTGGTGGAGTCAGTGGCCGAGCAGACCCACAGTTACTGGACATTGCTGAACGTGAGAATCTGCTCCATCTGCAACGGCAGCGCCATCTTGCAGCACATCCGGTGGTCAACGCGAATTTCCAGTTGCATCGGCCAAACCGTGACACGGCCTGTGCTCTGATTCGGAACGCACTCGATGGCCTGCTCACGAAGGCTCCGATCTTGTCGAAGCAAATTGTCGGCGATCTGGTCGAAGACCTTGAGCAGGCATCGGGCATCCTGATTGATGAGAAAAAGCTGAAGGCGTACTTGGAGAGCAAGTATTTCTCGCGCTTCAATCCGGAGGTCTATAAAGCCGTATTCAAAGCACTCTGGAAATTCGTGTTCCGCTTAACGGACGAGAAATGCGAAAAGAACCGCGCCATCAACTACAGCGCATTGAACCTGCTCTATAGCCGCAACCCCGGCCAGTTTCGGGCGCAGATTGAAGCCGACAGGGATTACTTCAGCACGATAGCAACTGGCGGTTCTGCGCTGGTTTGCCTGATCCACTGATTGCCTTGCAGCGCTATCTACTCAAACAGCCTGGTGGTGATCGGGTAATGGCCGACGTGCTGGCTACTATCCCACACCACGGACTTGAGGCTGTCGTAGTGGCCGTGGAAGTTGCACTGGAATCTGGCCGGCCTAGCGGCGAGCACGTCCTCAATGTGTTGGCCCGCCTAAAGTCTGGAATGCCGTCACCTGGTCCGGTAACAACAGGTTTAACGGTCAGCGAAGAGCCGCAGGCGAATACGCTACGACCATCTGCGCGGGGAGGTGAGCGATGTCCGTTGAACTCATTGCCAAGCTAAAAGGGCTGA
The DNA here is from genome assembly GCA_036504515.1 of Rhodocyclaceae bacterium. GTDB lineage: Bacteria > Pseudomonadota > Gammaproteobacteria > Burkholderiales > Rhodocyclaceae > AWTP1-18. Next base: position 529,528 of record DASXVA010000001.1, on the reverse strand, counting down.
AACTGCACGGCATGGCCCAGTGCTGGCCAGAAATGGTTGCCAAGGCCCGGCACAGCGAACTCGATCCTGAGCAGTGGATGGGCGAACTCATCGCCGCAGAAACTGCTGAGCGTGAGGTCCGCTCTACCGCCTACCAGATGACAGCAGCGCGTTTCCCTGCGCACCGCGACTTAGCAGGATTCGACTTCGCTCAATCACGGGCAGATGAGGACTTGATTCGCCGGTTGCATGGTGGGGAGTTCATGGATGCTGCCCATAACGCGGTCTTCATCGGTGGTCCCGGTACAGGCAAGACACACCTAGTGACGGCTATCGGTATTGAGGCGATCCAGCGTCATGGCCGACGGGTACGCTTCTTCTCGACGGAGGAACTGGTCAATACGCTGGAACAGGAAAAAGCCTCTGGTCGCCAGGGACAGTTGGCCTATCGGCTGATGCACGTGGATTTGGTGATCCTCGACGAGCTAGGGTACTTGCCCTTTAGTCAGGCAGGTGGTGCTTTACTGTTCCATCTGCTCTCGAAGCTTTATGAGCATACGAGCGTGATGATCACGACGAATCTGTCCTTCACCGAGTGGAGCAACGTCTTTGGTGATGCCAAGATGACCACGGCACTATTGGATCGCCTGACCCATCACTGCCATATCGTCGAGACTGGCAATGAGTCCTGGCGCTTCAAAACGAGTACAGCCCGGCAGCAGCCAGGTCGGACTCGTTCCAACAAACAGAAAGGGGAGCAATCAGTAGAAACCTAATTCTTATCCACAGGAGCGTAGCCGTACTACGCACATAAACCGTGGGTCAAATTTGGATGGAAACCACGGGTCAGATAAATGGCTATCAACAGACCGTACCAAGTTGTTATTGAGCTGCAAGACGGAAGGGGGCTCCCGTACCGTATTTCCGGTGCTATCTGTTACGACGCGACGGATTTGGCGCTTGCGGCAGACTTGCGCGATGAGACGCACATGTTTGTAGTTGCAGCCATGAACAAGGACGTGAAGACGTTCGACAGCATGGTTTCTGCACTGCGCTACCACATGTATCAACACGTCTTGATTGCCAATTGTGGCGAATTCGGTGGCTCGACGGCTCAGGCACCCTATGACGTGGAACACAAGCGCTTGATCGCCCATGCGCATGGCGAAAACCAACTCTCGATCTCCATTTTCGATCTTGAAATGGACGATTTTGGTCCCGCACTTAAGGCGGCGGCGGCACCACCTGTCGTAGTGAAGAAAAAGGTTCGAGAGCGAATTGGCAAGACGCCACCGGCCGGGCTGCGTCGGCGGTAACTTGAAAGCTTGGTAAGAGAGCTTCAGGAGTGAGAGGATGGAACCGCGCATGGAAAAGCTGATAGACACCGCGTTTGCAGGGCGCTCGTCGAAAATCTGATATTCCGTTGGGTTTCTAATGCAGGTAAAGAGTCAGCAGACTGTAGGCAAGGCAGGTTAGAAGCCGAAAGTAGACTCTGTGATGCTATCAGGGCTATGACTGCTTTGGCCGACCAACATAAGTGACAGGAGGCTCAAATCAATCACGGATAATCCGGAATAATCAGCTCAGGACCGTTTTCCCAAGCATTCCCCCAAGGCTATCCAACAGTCTCATCCCATGAGACCGTAAGAGATCAAACTTCTCCTGCACTGTAATTTTGACCAGGAGAAACACCATGCCAGTTTGGGAAACTGAATTACCTCAAAATCAGCCCGTGGTTCTGCTAGACCGCTGGCGAGTTATCCAAATTAAAGATGGCACCCGGCATTTCGTCGGAAGAGAGTTCCCAAGTACTCAAGGTCGGGTATCCAACGTGATTGTTGAACTTGATCCCACCACGAAAAGCGGCATCACCTCCACCGGGCGTCGTTACGAACTTTGTGGCTCCCCTGGGCGAACCATGAATGGCGACTATGTCTTGGACCGGTGGCTCCGAATGCACAATGAAGAGATCGTCGCAGATCTCTCAGAGACGTTCTGGAATGACATCAGTGCTCATGCCATTTCCCATCAATCAAAAGTCTGAAAAAGGAGAATGCCTTGCCTGTTTGGAAATCATTGCCTGTCTGTGACTTACCCTTGTTAGTTCTGGCTTGCTGGCGAATTGTGGAGGTGACAGATGGATCTCATCACTTCGTTGGCTGGAATGTGAGTTACCGTGAAGGTAGAGTTTCTCGGAGCATCCAAGAGTTTGATCCTGCCCAACGCATCGGTACAACGGGATCGGGCAGAATCTATCAATTGTCAGGTCCCCCCGGCTGGAATAGCGACGGGGAATACGTCCTTCAACAATGGCTCGACATCAACAAAATGGCCGAAGTGAAAGATGTATCAGCTGAGTATTGGTCAAGAATTCAGGAGTCAGGCGTTGCAGCTTGAAAACACTCCTCGTTAATCCTGAAAGCTGACTTTTTAGGATCAACGAGGAGAGGCATTAATGCTTAGCCATCCATCAAGAGAACAGGCTGGATATTGGGAATGGCACTATCAGGCAGCATTAAAAAAATGATGGAGGCAACCCAAAGCAGGTTCCCAACCCCCACCCATCCAGCGTGGCTAAGATATTCGAAACATCGGGATTGTCGGAGCGCTCCCCTACCAGTCGATAGTACGAGCCACTTCTGGTGTGCACTGTATCGCCGTCAATTCCAACAATTTCCGAAGTCATGAGGCTCTTGTCAAACTCTTGGCTGTGACCGACCAGAAATAGTTGGGTAGTGTTAAGCGCGGGTAGGTGAATGGAGATAATCGACCAACGTTCAAAATTCCCGGTGAGACATTCAACTTTGAATGTTGCCGTGAGCTTTGCAACTTCCTCTGGGGAACTGAGGTAGATTTTTACATTGCCTTTGCTGTTCCGAGTGAGGTCACTGAGGGTTTTAGGCATCAAGCTGCTTACGACTTGGTCTAAAGTAAAGGCTCTCATGTCATCTCCGTTTTAAAGCGCCCCGATTGGGAAGCTATTGCTGCACTCAACACTGCAGTACGAGATGAATTTTGGGGCGTGAGAGTCTCACTGATTGAGACTGCGAATGATTAAGTGAATAGCCGATTGTCGAATGATTCTTTCCAAGACATTCGACAGAAACTGCGTCCGCCATCTGCTGACACCAAGGCTGAGAGCATTGTCTTCAAGTAACCACGTAATGCCGCTCACGCCTTGCATTCAAGGACTTGAATCTGGCTGCGGTCCCGCGACCATTGCTGTCAGCAAATTAGTAACTCAATGGCATCGTAGCTGGCGCGGTCGAGAGCTAGTGATATGCCTGGCAAGCGACAACCTATTCCGCATGACACAGCTACCTGTTTGGATGACAGCTCAGTGGGTAATCTTCAGGTTTGTTGAGATTCTTCGGTTTGGTGGAAATTCTTCGATTAGCGTCGCAACTCTTAGGTTGGCGACAAAATTGACCTGAACCGAAAAAATAATCTAATTAAATCATGTGGTTAGTTGACATGTTTCGCGTATGGCCGAACAATTGACTTTCGTCAATAAGGTGTCGTCCATGTGAGCCCATTTGCCCATTTTCTTCGTGTACTCAGGCAACGTCGTGGCCTGAAACAAAAAGACATTGCCCTACTTCTTGGCTACGAACCAAGCTATCTATCCGCGCTCGAGCGTAGTGAAAAAGGGCCTCCCAAAGAGGACTTCATCCGTCGGCTGATCAAAGGCCTAGATCTGGATGAAACAGAGCAGGCCAATCTGCACATGGCCCTTAAGCTATCTCGCCGCCAAGTCTCCCTTCCAGCACAAGCCAGCGAAGAAGAATACGGCTTGATCCATGAGCTGGAACCCCAACTGGGTCAGCTCACTCCACTCCAGATTCATCTGATCAAGCTGGCCTTGAGATTGCCAGCTTCCTTGTCCGTGCCCACCGAGTTGTTCGGTCTGGCGTCCTCTCCATCCGAAAGGAAGGAGGCACCCAAAATGTAAAAGGGCGAACCCGAAGGCCCGCCCTATTTGCAGCAGCTGACGCTACCGCGATCGCACGCAAAGTATCGTCTCCTCTTGCCTAAGGCGTCAAGGCCTATCCCCCTGATTTTCTGAGAAACCGATCGGTTCTACACCGATCGCGGGTTCTCTTTTTCTAAAAATCTTGAAATGCGCGGCGGTCGCAGGGACTCCTGTCGCCCGCCGCCAAGGAGATACACGATGCTGTCACGTAAAGCACTAACCCGCAGTGGCCGGGGATTCCGGATGCGGATCCCGTCCACGAAGCTCGATCGTATGGTCGAGTGTGAGTCGATCCTAGAGGGGAATGTCGCCCTCTTGCTGGAACACTCCCCGGGAGTTTCAACCTACCGGGAGCAACCCGCCCTGATCGAGTACTGGGACGGGGAACTGATGCGGGACTACTTCCCTGATTTCGAAGCGGTGCTGCTGGATGGAACCCGCGTCCACCTGGAAGCCAAACATTCCCGTGCGCTGGCCAAACCCAAGATCGCTAGGAAATATCGGGCCATTGCCACCCACTACCAAGGGATGCCCATTCAGTTTCGCATCGTCACCGAGCTGGAATGCCAGCAGGAACCGCTACGCAGCAATCTGCGGCGGCTCAACTACCTGCGGCTCAAGGTGACGGCAGAAGCTTTGCCATCCCGGGAGGCGCTGTCTCACCTCATTGGGAGTACCACCACTTTGGCTTGCTTGGAAGCAAGCCTGGGAGTCACGGTTACCTGGCGGCTACTGGCTGTCGGCCTCGTCCATTGCGATCTCACGGCAGAGATCACCCCAGCCACCCTTGTTTCTACTGCGGAAGGAGATCGTCATGCATCGCTTCTCTTTTAAGTTGGGTATGCGTCTGGTGGAGACGCTGACCAACATCGGCCATCAAATCTCCCGGCGTCTCGCCACCGGAAAGATCCAACTCCTCTCGGATAAGGGCGATATCCAGAATCTCAGTGATGCCGAACTTCACCAGAAGTGGTTGTCCCAAGAATGGGAGATAGATGCCGACTCCCTGGGGTCCACCAAGGATGCCGTCTACCTCACCGTCCCCCGGGATCTGGGCACCTACCCGGAGAATCAGCAGCAGGAGGCAAAACGTCGCAAGCACTATCTGGACAGGATCAACCCGGAAGCCAATCCCTACCAGCCCCAGCAGTGGCGACCCTTGATCGAGGAAGCTGCGAAAGAGATCGATGATCGTTATCCACCAGCACCTTCTACCGTGCAGGCCTGGTGGCGGCGGTACCGCAACACCAAGAGCATCACCTGCCTGATCCCGCACAACAAGCCGACCACCGGGCCCCGGGCGAAGCGCCGGTATCAGATCTTCGAGGAGGTGGTAGCCACGGTCTACCTCACCCTACAGAAGCTGCCGAAGCTCAAGGTAGTGGAAGAGATCTTCCGGCGCATCGAGGGGGTGAACAACAGCCTGCCCATGGAGGAAAGGATCAAGCGGCCTGCCCAGGCCACCATCTACCGCTGGCTGGACAACCTCCAGCAGGATCTGGTGGACAAGTCCCGGGAAGGGGCGGAAGTCGCCCGGATCAAATATCGGGCGGCGTTGGGCAATGTGAAGGTCGGCAGCGTTCTCGAACGGATCGAGATCGACCACACGCCCCTGGACCTGATTGTCATCGACAGCTTGACCCAGCTTCCTTTGGGCCGTCCCTGGCTGACCATGGCCATCGACCAGTACTCCCGCATGGTGGTGGGTTTCTACGTCAGCTTCAATGCTCCTTCCAGCCATGGGGTGCTCCAGTGTCTGCGTCGCTCCATCCTGCCCAAGGATGAATGGTTGGCACGCTTCCCGGATATCAAGGGCTCTTGGCCCGCCCATGGCATCCCGGAACTGATCGCGGTGGACAACGGTACCGACCTCCACTCCGATGCCCTGGAGTCCGCCTGCCTGGAGATGGGTATCCAGATGCTGTTCTGCGGTTCCAAAACGCCCCAGCACAAGGGGGCCATCGAACGCTTCTTTCGCACCATGAACATGGGCCTGATCCATCGGCTACCCGGGACGGTGTTCAGTTCGGTGGACGAGCGTGGCGACTATCCCGCAGAGGACAAGGCGGTGATCGACATGAAGTCCCTGGTTCATCTGCTGACCAAGTGGGTGGTGGAGGTCTACAACGTCACCACCCACCGGGGCATCGGCGCCCGTCCCATCGACAAGTGGCTGCAATCCGCCGATCGCCGCATCATCGAGTTGCCGGTCTATCCCCAGCAACTGGAGGTGATCACCGGCATCCCGGCCAGGCGCACCCTGTTCCACTACGGGATCGAACTGGATGGTCTCCAGTACAACTCCGAGCTGCTCCAGGTCCTGCGCCGCCGTACGGGGGAAAACCTCCCCGTGCAGATCAAGTTCTACGAAGACACGGTGGCCCACATCCACGTCTTCGATCCGGTGACCAAGGAGTACCTCAAGGTCCCGGCCAAGCTCATGGAGTATGCCCAGGACCTGCCCCGGGACATCCATCGCCTGGTGCGGGAACAGGCCCGCAAACGCTTTGGTGACCATGTGCTGTCGCCACAACTCCTGCAAGCCAAGGCCGAGATCGAGGAACTGATCCAGGCCGCCCTCAAGGCCAAGAAGATGGGCCACCGCAAGACCGGCGCCAAGGTCGCCATGCACGACTCGGAGGCGGTGCTGCAAGGTGGCGACCCCCTGGCCGATGCCCGCAAGCCGGTGAAGACCGCCAAGCAGAAACCACCCGAGGACCTGCCTTCCGGCCTGGATGACGACCTGCCCGACTTCGGCAACGCGGAGGCGGCATGACCATGGATCCCATCACCCTTATGTCACGCTATGCCCCCGGGGATCGGGTCCATCCCGATCTCTCCGGCCAGGGTTTCAAGCTGGTCCTCGATCCCCTGCCCCATCGGCGCTATCGGGAAGCCATGCACGCCATGGCGGAACTCCATGTACGACGGCGCAAGCACGGTGTCGGTGGTGGCTTGCTCCTCACCGGTCCCTCCGGGGCGGGCAAGAGCACCATGGTGCGCGCCTACCTGGACAGCTTTCCCCGGGTCCATGAAACGGAACGCACCCATATCCCGGTGTTGCTGGTCTCGGTACCTTCCTCACCCACCAGTCGCAGCCTGGCCAGTGCCATCCTGGAAGCTCTGGGTTACAAGAAGGCCCACCGGGGCACCGCCCCGGAAATGACCGCCCGTATCCACGAGCTCTTTATCCGTTGCGGGGTGGAGATGGTGCTGCTCGACGAATTCCAGCACCTTTTCTACGCCCCAAGCCTGAATGCCTTCCGGGATGTCACCGACTGGCTGAAGAACTTCCTCGAAGCCACCAAGGTGGGCATGGTGGCTTGTGGTCTGCCAGCGGCGGAAGCGGTGGTGAACAGCAACGAGCAGTTGGCGAGGCGGTTTTCTGCGCGGATCCGGGTGGCGCCCTTTGCCTTCGACCAGGACGAGGACTTCCAGGAGTTCCGCGGTGTCCTGAAGTCCCTGGGTACCTACCTGCCCATACCGCCGGAAACCCCGTTGTATGAAAGCAACCTGGCCCGGCGCATCCATGTGGGCAGCTACGGCCTCATGGACTACGTGATCAAGATCCTCGAAGGGGCGGTCTCCGTGGCCGCCAGTGCCGGACTGGACTGCCTCGACCTGGACACCCTGGCGGCAGGTTTTCGGAATCGGGTGTGGCGGGACGTACCGGAACGGCTCAATCCCTTCCATCCTGAATCCCTCCTGCGTGCCCTCGACAAACCTGGCGAGGTGTTCCAGCTCCACACCCGCCAGGACCTCGTCGGCTCCCCCGTCGCCAGAAAACTCGGCATGAACCTCTCGAAAGGAAATCCGAAATGAATGACATGTCCTTCAGCCATTCTTTGGCTGCTCCTGATCTTCTGCTGCGTCCCAACCCGAGTCGTATCGAAGGTCCCCAAGGCTATTTGCTCCGTCTCGCCGAGGCTAACTGTCTGAGCCTCCACGAACTGAAACAACAAGGTGCCAAGTACGAACCAGGCTGGCTCGGCCGGAATCAATTGCTGCCCAGCGAGGCGCTGGATCCTGACCTCCACGTCCACGTTCATCGCATGGCCCAACTGGTCCAGGACAAGGGGCGCGTATGGAATCGCACCCAGGCTCGCTTCTGTCCCCAGTGTCTGGTGGAGGAGCCGATCTGGCGGGCAAGTTGGGAGGTGCTATTCCACGATGCCTGCCCGCACCACGGGGTGTGGCTGGTGGATCAGTGCACCTCCTGCGGCCAGCCAGTTTCTTGGCGGCGGGAGCACTTGCTGCGGTGCGCCTGCGGCGCCGATCTGCGCCAGGAAACACCAGGCTCGGCACCCGAGAGCATGGTTCGCCTGGCCCGCCAATTGGAAGCCAAGCTTCTGGGCCGGGAAGTGGCCGACGACTCGCCGGTCCTGGCAGGACTGACGCTTGAACAGACCCAGCGTTTCGTTAGGTATCTCGGGGGATACATGAACCCGGTTGCTGACAACAAACCCCTGAAGCTGCGTAACGCTGCCGCCCTGCAAGCCTCCTGGCCGATCACGTCACTGGCAGCAGAAATCCTGGACCAATGGCCCAAAGCCTTCCACGACTGTTGGTCCCGGATGCAGGACCGGGTTGATGGGGACAAGGTCAATCTGAAAGGGGCGTTCCGCCGTGCCCATTTCTATCTCTACAAGGGGTTATGGGAAAGTGCCTTCAGTCCGGTGCGGGAATCCTTCGAACTCTGGCTGAGCGAGTACTGGAAAGGTGGCCTGAGCAAACGCAACCATCTGGCCGACAAGCTCCTGGCCAACGCCCAATGGATCCCGGCCCAGGTCGGAGCGAAGCAGCTCGGGATTTCCCCCAGGCGCTTGCGTACCCTGGTCCGCGATGGTTTCCTTGAAGGACAGGAGTCCCTCAGCACGACGGGGCGGCGGTTCATGGTGGTACGCCGGGATCAATTGAACGGGGTACTGGCCCAGTTGGACAACGAAATCACCCTGAGCAAGGCAATTGAAATGCTGGGGATCGGCAAGATCCGTCTGCGCCGCATCCTGAAGCTCTTGTTCCCCAAGGCCCGGCGGGTATCGCCGTATGGGCCGGCTCCCTGGTGCGTGCCCCGGGCCGACGTGGACGAACTCCTGGCCCTGGGGGATGGACTGCCCCGCGTCACTATTCCCGAAGAAGACCAGGTGACCCTCGCCCATGTATTGCGCTACTGGGCCTGGACCATGGAGCAGGTGACAACCCTGATCGATACCGTCAAACGGAGGCAGATGACACCGATCAGCGTATGGGAAGGCGGCCGGGGTGTGACCGGCTGGGTGTTTGACAAGGCTCACCTCAAGACCTGGTTGGCGAGCTTGACCAAGGGCAAGCCGACCTGGATGACCGTACCCCAGATGGCCAAGGTTCTGGGGATCAAGCAGCAGGTGGCCTACTGGCTGTGCCAGAACGGCTATCTGCATGTGGACAAGTTGGGAACCACAACCAGCACGAGGGAACAGGGCTCCCGGGTCCGGATGGAGGAAGTGGAGCGATTTCGTGAGGGCTATGCCTTCGGTCGGGACATCGCAGGCAGTCTGCGCACTAGTTCCCGACGGATGGCGCGGATCCTTGCGGAGGAGGGGATTTTTCCGATCCGGGGTCACACGGTGATACCGCCGCGGATGCTGATCTATCAGCTGACGGAGGAGCTACGGGATTTTCTTGCCGTAATACTCAAGATACCGCCATCAGTGCACCGCCAAGACAGTAAAATCAGCGGCAATGATTCGTGTGCTGAGGCAGTAGGATTATCTTGTCCGGTGGGAAATTTGAGCGATTCCTTCTCAGAGCCGGAAACGTAACCCACTGGTTGATGGTTCTTGAAATCTTATGATGAATGAGAACCTACAACTTTGTAGGTTCTTACTGAAGTCGAGATATTTCCCAAATCTTTAGATTTCGTGAGAATAAATTCAATGAAAAAGCCACCAATGACGGTGGCTTTTTCATTTCAGAAAATTACTGACATACGACCTGTGGCTGAATCCACAAACGGAAGCTGCCATCCGAGTAGAGAATCTAAATGAACACCCTGCCCCCAACACCGCCCGGCCCTTTGACCAAACTCCTTTCCCTGGTGGTAGCCGCAGGGGTGCTGGCTCTGGGTTTCATGTTCTCCCTGGTGATCATTCCGGTATTGCTGGTCACGGGTCTGGCGGCCTGGGCTTATTTGCGCTGGAAATTCCGCCAAGTGCAAAAGGCCATGGCGGCCCAGATGGACGATCCGGCCTTTGCCCAGCAGTGGCAAGGGAGTGATGGAGTGATGGAACAGGGTGAGGTGATCGAGGGTGAAGTGGTGGTGGTGCGGGAAGGGCAGGAGGCAGTGCAAGAAATTCTGATCAGCCACAAGAAGGATGGGAGCACTTCCTCCGGGAACCATCGGGATCAGGAGCCACATTAAACCCCGTGCCGGTTTCCGCAGTGATGGGCGTGTTCCCCGCTGCCACGGCTTTCTGAATTGCAGGGGAACCCGGCGTCTGCTTTTGTCTTTACGCCACCGGGGCCTGGCTTAGGGTTGTCGTACCTGCTAACGGAGGACTGGACCATGGGCACGAAAGAGCTTCTTGATCTGTTGCTGGAGATCGAGTCGGAAGACCCGATCGATTACGCCGACCTGCCCTTTGACGAGGATGATCTGCGACAACTGGCCTGCGTCAATGTGGCGGAGCTTCTGGAATCTAGTGCCTACCAACACATGGTGACGGCGGACCGGGAGCTGATGGCCGCAGCCACCATTGCCAAATTGGTGCTGGAAAATATGGTGCTCAATGCCCGCCTCTTGCGGGCTCGATGAAAGGTAACTCATGCTCAAGCGTATCGCTGTAGTTCTTGCCTCCCTGTTGGTCAGTGCCAGCGCCCAGGCCTTGGATCTGGTCAGTTTGTCCAATAAGGATGCGGTGGGTGGTCTCAAGGAAGCCCTGACCCAAGGGGCCGGTTCCGCAGTGGGGCTGCTGGGCAAGACCGATGGTTTTCTTGGCAATCCGAAAGTGAAGATTCCCCTGCCGGAAAACCTGCAGAAGGTAGAAGGCTTGGTGCGTGGCTTTGGTGGCGGTCGTTATGTGGACGAACTGGAAACCGCCATGAACCGGGCTGCCGAAGCCGCGGTGCCCGAAGCGAAAACCTTGCTCGTGAATGCCATCAAGCAGATGTCGGTGGAAGACGCCAAGGGCATCCTCAGCGGCGGTGACGATGCGGTCACCCAGTATTTTCGTCGCAGCACTTCGGGCCCCCTGGCCGAGAAGTTCAAACCCATCGTGACCAAGGCCATCGCCAAGGTGAAGTTGGCCGACAAGTACGACAAGTTCGCCGGCAAGGCTGCCAAGTTTGGGCTGGTCAAAGAATCCGATGCCCACCTGGAAAGCTACATTACCGCCAAGGCCCTGGATGGTCTTTACCTGATGATTGCCGAGCAGGAGAAGGCGATTCGGCAGGACCCGGTATCTGCCGCCGGCAGTCTGGCGAAGAAGGTTTTCGGATTGGTGCAGTGATGGGCATGGCCCAGCTTTGGGGCCGATGGCGTCATTTCGGCTTGCGTAGTGGCTCGGTCGTCCGTAGATTCGCTGCCCTATGAGTACCCTTAGCCCGGAAGAAATTCAATCCAGTCTGGCGGAGATTCGTCCCCGTCTGCTGGGCTTTGCCCGTTTGCAATTGCGCTCTGCCGCCGCTGCGGAAGACGCGGTGCAGGATGCGCTGCTGGCGGCCATGGAAGGTGCTGGCAAATTCAACGGCGCGTCGTCCTTTCAGACCTGGGTGTTTTCCATTCTCAAGAACAAGATCATCGACGAACTGCGGCGCAGCAGTCGTACCCAGACTGATGTGGACGCCGAGGTGGCGTTGGACGAAGCCGTGTCCGACCTGTTTGATGAACGGGACCACTGGTCCGAAATGCCCGCTGCCTGGGGCGACCCCCAAGCCAGTCTGGAACAGAAAAGGTTTTGGGAAGTCATGGATGTTTGCTTGACCAATCTGCCGGCTTCTCCCGCTCGGGTCTTCATGATGCGGGAGTTCCTGGGGCTGGAAACGGCGGAAATCTGTAAGGAATTGACCATCTCCACGTCCAACTGTTGGGTGCTTTTGCACCGGGCGCGCATCGGCCTGAGGGAATGCCTGGGCCTGCGCTGGTTTGGAGAACTGGCCAAATGATTAGCTGCAAACATGCCACGGAGTTGATGTCCCAGGGACTGGACCGCCAGCTATCCCTTGGCGAACGGCTGCGCCTGCGCCTGCATTTGTTCATCTGCATCGGCTGCCGCAATACCCTCAAACACTTCCGCTTTCTGCGCGAGGCAATCAGCAAGCATCCCTGGCAGGGCTGATCGGCGCTAAGCTGCCGGTAGCCGTCCGGGACGTTTTCCGCTCTCGGACCCGGCTCATGCTTCACTGGAGATAACCATGGCACAACCAACCGACAACGTCAGCATGGCGGTGTTCTGCGACTTTGAAAACGTCGCCCTCGGCGTTCGCGACGCCAAATACGACAAGTTTGATATCAAGCGCGTCCTCGAACGGCTGCTGCTCAAGGGCGCCATCGTGGTCAAGAAGGCCTACTGCGACTGGGAGCGCTACAAGAGCTTCAAGGCCACCATGCACGAAGCCAACTTCGAGCTGATCGAGATTCCCCATGTGCGCCAGTCCGGCAAGAACTCGGCGGACATCCGGCTGGTGGTGGACGCCCTGGACCTTTGCTACACCAAGTCCCACGTCAACACCTTCGTCATCATCAGCGGCGATTCCGATTTCTCGCCTTTGGTGTCCAAGCTGCGGGAAAACGCCAAGTACGTGATCGGCGTCGGCGTCAAACGGTCCACCTCGGATCTGCTCACGGCCAACTGCGACGAGTTCATCTTCTACGACGATCTGGTACGGGAAAAGCCCCGCAGCAGCGGACGCAGCGATAGCCGCAATGCCCAGCCCCAGGTGGAGCGCACACCGGAAGAGGAAAAGAATCGCCGCGAAGAAACCGATGCCCGTCGTACCCAGGCGGTGGAATTGGCCGTGGAAACTTTCGATGCCCTGATGGAAGAACGCGGCGATACCGGCAAGATCTGGGCGTCGGTGCTCAAGCAGGCCATCAAACGCCGTAAGCCTGATTTCAACGAAACCTATTACGGCTTCCGCACCTTCGGCAATGTGCTGGAAGAAGCCAAGGCCCGAGGGCTGCTGGACTTCGGTCGGGATGAAAAGTCGGGAGCCTATGTATTCCGCAGCAGTGGCAAACCGGCCCGCAGCGAAGGGCAGCAGGAGTCTGTGCCCGTCGTGATTGCCGATAGCGCACCTTCCATCCAAGAGACCCCGGTCGCCATGGCCGCGCCGGAGAGTAGCGGCAATCCCCGTCGTCGTCGCAGCAACCGCGAGGCGGCTCCAGTGCGGCAACCCCGTGCCAAGGCACCGGCCAAAGCGTCCTCTGGCAAGGTCAAGGCAGGGACAACCGCAGTGAGTATCGAAGCAGTACCTATTCCCTTCTCAGCACCTGTTGCATCTGTAGCAGCGGCCCCCGAAAGCGCGGCAAAAGCCAAGCCGGCATCCCGGCCTCGCCGTACGCGCAAACCCCGCAGCCCAGGCGAGGGTTCTGCAAGCTGATCTGACTTGACCCGGGGGCAATCCCCGGGTTTTTTGCCTCCCGGCAAAATTTTTAAAATTTCCTGTAAGGAATTCCCGGCGATACCGACCAAAGGTACAGAAGGCCACGTTTGGTCTTCCCCAACCTTTCCAGGAGATTCGCCATGACTACTTCCCGTTCCCTGATCAAGACTGCTGCTTCTACCCTGCTGGCTGCCGGCATTCTTGCCGCCGCCGGTTCCGCTTTCGCGGCTGATGAACCCAAGGACAAGTGTTTCGGTGTTGCCAAAGCCGGCCAGAACGACTGCGGCAGCAAGACCAGCAAGCATTCCTGCGCCGGTCAATCCAAGGTGGACAACGACCCCAACGACTTCAAGCTGGTGCCCAAGGGCAGTTGCGAAAAGATGGGCGGCTCCATGAAGCCCGCTGGCGACATGATGGACAAGAAGTAAGCATCATGTCCAACGTCATGCCCACACCCTTGGCAAAGCCAGCCTCACCAGCTACTTTGCCGGTAAAGGCAGGTCTTGGTTTGCGGGCACCCCACCTGAAGCAGGTGCGGGAGCAGCAACCCGACGTGGCCTGGTTCGAGGTTCATAGCGAAAACTATTTCGTCAGCGGTGGTCCAGCCTTGGCCGCCCTGGAAGAAATACGGGAACGCTATCCCCTCAGCCTGCATGGGGTGGGCATGTCTCTGGGCGGTGCGGACGATCTGGACCCGGATCATCTGCACCGGCTCAAGACCCTGGCGGATCGCATCGAACCTGCCATGGTTTCCGAACATCTGTGCTGGTCCGCCATTGGCGGTCGCTGGCTCAATGACCTGCTGCCTCTGCCCTATACGAAAGAAGCGTTACACCGGGTCTGTGCCCACGTCCAACAAGTCCAGGAAACCTTGGGACGAAGGATATTGGTGGAGAACGTATCCAGCTATCTGCGCTTCTTGCCGGAGGACATGCCGGAGTGGGCCTTTGTTGCCGAAGTGGCCAAGCGCACAGGTTGCGGCTTGTTGCTGGACGTGAACAACATTCATGTCAGTGCCTGCAACCACGGCTTTGATGCGGAAGAATTTCTGGCGGGGATTCCCTTCGGCTCGGTTGAGGAAATCCACCTGGCCGGTTATGAAGAGGCGGATGGCCTGTTGGTGGATACCCATTCCCGTCCGGTATATCCAGAAGTGTGGGAACTCTATGACCGTGCCCTGCAAAGGTTCGGGTCTGTGCCGACATTGATCGAATGGGATCAGGACATCCCGACATTTGAGGTGTTGCAAGGGGAAGCGGCGAAGGCCCAGTCCTATCTCGATGCACGGGAGGCACGTCATGTCCGCATTGCGTGAGTTGCAGACGCACTTTGCTGCTGCCGTTTTTTTCGCCGAGTCGGCAACGGAAAAACTGCTGACCCATTGTGATGACAGTCGAGGTCTTGCCCGACGCGGCATCGAGGCGTACCGCAGCAGCGTACTGGCCAATCTGGCCGGGGCGGTGCAAGCCACCTACCCGGTGGTGGAGGCCATTGTCGGCAAGGCCTTTCTCGCTGCTGCCGTGCGTCGGTACGTGGAGACAAGCCCGAGCCTCTGCGGTGACTTGAACGCCTACGGGGGCGACTTCGATGCCTTTCTCGCCACCTATGAAGCAGCAGCTTCCCTGCCCTATCTGCCGGCGGTGGCGCGTCTTGAATGGCAGGTGCAGCAGGTCTATGCCGCAGCGGATGCACCGCCTCAACAACTTTCACGGCTTGCCTCGACGGCACCGGAAGATTGGGGCGGCTTACGTTTCGACCTTGATCCTGCCCATGCTGTGCTCGCCGCCGATTGGCCCCTGGCGCGGCTATGGGAAGTCAATCAGCCGGGCTACGAAGGGGATTTCACGGTGGACTTCGACCAGGCGCAAACCGTGCTGATTCAGCGGCAGCCCCAGGGCATTGCCGTCACGGCCCTGGCGGCTGGTGATGAGGTACTGCTCAAAGCCTTGGCTGCCGGGAAAACCCTGGCTGATGCCGTGGATGAAGCTGCGGCATCAGCGGATTTCGATTTGTCGGCATCCCTGCAAGTCCACATTGCCAGCGGCTTGTTGCGTCGGGCTTTTTGACTAAATGAAAATCAAACTCCCGGGAGAATGATCATGAATCCTTCCCTACCGCGCCCTATTGCGGCCACCTATGGTTTTTCCAGCAAGGTGATCGGCTATGTCGAACGATGGCTGACTCCTCTTTTCGATCTGGCACTTCGGCTCTATGTGGCGGAGGTATTTTTCCGTTCCGGCATTCTCAAGATCAGTGACTGGTCGGGCACCCTCAACCTGTTTGACTATGTCTATGCCGTGCCGGTTTTGCCTCCCCATTTGGCGGCGGTGATGGGAACGGCGGGAGAACTGATCCTGCCGGTACTGTTGGTCTTGGGGCTGGCCGGTCGCTTTGCCGCAGCGGGGCTTTTTGTCACCAACCTGATGGCGGCCATTTCCTTTCCCGATATTTCCGACCTGGGCTTGCAGGACCATGTCTTGTGGGGTGCCCTGTTGCTGGTGCCGGTCTTCCACGGCCTTGGTCGTTGGTCCTTCGACGCTTGGTTCGACAAGTATTATTCAAAAGAATTGTAAGGATTGCTTGATCCGTGCGACCAAGGGATGAACGCATCTTTTATCCCTTGGGAGTCGTGCCATGAATTTGTTCAATCTGTTTCGTACCCGTGCCGATGGCGCCAAGCCCATCAGTGTTTCCGAAGAAAAAGTGCTCGCCAGTTTGTTGGTCATGGCCTGGGTGGTGGAAGCGCGGGACCCCTATACCGGTGGACACCTGTGGCGGGTATCGCGGTTTTCCCGGCTATTGGCGGATCGAGCCGGCTTGGCGGAGGAAGAGGCGGCGCGCATTGCCATCGGTGGCTTTCTCCATGACCTGGGCAAAGTGGGTATTCCTGATGCCATCCTGGGCAAAAAGGACAAGCTCACCGATGAGGAATACGAGGTCATCAAGACCCATCCCGATGTGGGTCGCCGCATGCTGGCCGGTCATCCGTTTTCTGCCCTGGCGATGGATGCGGTTCACCTGCACCATGAAACCACGGATGGACGCGGCTATCCCCAGGGGCTGAAGCAAGGAGAAATTCCTGTGGTGGCGCGCATTGTTGGCATCTGCGATGCCTTTGACGCCATGACCAGTACCCGCCCCTACCGAAGAGGGATGCCCGTGGAAAAGGCCCTGGCCATCATTCGGGATAACTTGGGTCGTCAGTTCGATGCCGAGTTCGGCGAGGTGTTCACCCAACTGGAAGACAGTGCGGAACTACATCACATTGTCGGCCATAGCGATGAGGGGATCCCCTTGCAGGAGTGTTTGATGTGCGGCCCAACCGTAGTCCTGCAACGGGACACAAGGGAGGGCGACAAGGTTTATTGCCATGCCTGTTGTGGCGAATACAAAGTGGTCGTGGAAGGTGAGCAGCGTCATATCGTTGCTACCGGTGGCAAAGGCAATGCCACTGCATTGGAAACCCGCCCCGATGACGCCTTGATCGCCAGCCTGGTGGCGCAGTCAGCCCGTCTGCTCCATCTAGGCGGTTTGCGCGCGTAGGCCCAACCATATTCGGGAGCCGTCATGAACATTCTTCGAAACTTGCGCATTGGCAGTCGCCTTGCCGCTGCCTTTACCCTGCTACTTCTGTTCCTGCTGGCGGTGGCAGCTTTTGCGCTGGTACAGATGGAGAAGCAGTCGGAGGTAACCCGCGTCATCGTGGACGAACAGGCTCTGCGTGTTTCCCTGGCGGAATCATTACAGCGCCATGCCCAGGGAGCGGCGCTACCGCTATTGCAGTTGTTGGTGACGCCGGAACGGGACAAGCGCATTCCCCTCTACAAGCAGATGGATGATGAAAATGCGGCGGCGGACAATGCGCTGGATCAGTTGCTGAAAGCGACAATCAATGCCGAAGACAAGATGGCGTTGGATACCCTGGCCAAGCTGCGTAGCAGTTACGCCGATCTGTTTCGCGAGACCGTGGAACAGATCGAAATCAGCGGAACGCAGATGGCGCGGCAACATTTTGTCGAGAAGACGCAACCCGCTTTGCTCGACTTGCTCAAGCTGTCCACAGCTCGCGTTGCCTTGGAACATCAAGCCATGCAAGCCGGACGGCAGGGCTTGGAACAGGCCGTCGCCAGGGCCCATGTTCTGGTCATCACCATGACGGTATTGGCCGTGTTGTTAGGTGCCGGCTTGGCGTGGGCCGTAACGCGCAGCATTGTGGCACCGCTGGCTCTGGCACTGACCTTTGCCGATGCGGTGGCAGAAGGAGAGCTTGAAGGTCGTTTATCGGTAACGGGCAAGGATGAAACGGCAGCCCTGGCAACTGCGCTGCTGACCATGCAGAAGTCCTTGTCCACCCTGATCGGTGCTATTCGTGCCTCGGCTGGAGAGGTCCATGGTGCGGCGGTTGCCATGGTTCTGCCGGTGGAAAAGGTTCGTAGCGGCTCTGCTGCACAACATGAAGCCGTGGCTTCGGTGTCCGCCACGGTCGCGGGTTTTGTCGACGAGACCCGCAACATTGCCGCCGCCGCTGACCAGACCCGGCAGCAAGCCGGGCAGGCCAGGGATCTGGCGTTGCAGGGGTGCCGGCTGATAGCCGATGCTTCCCGCGAGGTGGTAAGTATTTCTTTGACGGTCAGTGATTCCGCCACTTCCGTTGAGGCCCTGAGGGAGCGGGCGCTGTCGGTACGTACTTTGTTATCCACCGTGCGGGAAATTGCAGACCAGACCAATTTGTTGGCCCTCAATGCCTCCATCGAAGCCGCCCGGGCCGGCGAAAGCGGGCGCGGCTTTGCCGTGGTGGCCGATGAAGTGCGGAAGCTGGCGGATCGCACCAGTCAGGCAACGACGGAGATCAATACGGTGATCGACGCCATTGACCGGGAGACGGGGATTGCGGTGGAGCGGATCGGCCATGGCCGCAGCGAAATGCAACGGGGCGTGACATTGATTGAAGGCATTGTCCTGCCCTTGACGGAACTCAGCGAGGGGGCACAACGATCCTTGGAACAACTGGATGAGTTGAGTGACACCCTGGCGAGACAGGTGCGGGAGAGCGATGCCATCGCCAACAGCATTACGCGGATTGGCACCATGGCCACGGAGAGTTTGGTCTCTGCCGGACAAGTGGGACAGACCACCATCAGTCTCAAATCGTTGTCAGTGGACTTGACCGAGCAGGTGGGGCGTTTCCGGCTGGCCTGAATGTGTTGATCGTCGAGATGAGGGCTTACAACCAGACCGCCTGATCAATGCCCCATTTCTCGAAGGACTCATGGGCGACGATTTTGTCCTTGGCCGAAGACAGGTCCACTGTTTTGGGTGGCAGGTAGCAGAGCTTGTCGGCGTGATAAAAAATGTTGACCACCGGTTGCAACAATTTGGTCGGTACCACTTCCCGCACGATGCCCATCAGACCGCTTTCCAGTCGGACCAGGGAGCCTGCGGGGTAGATGCCGATGCCCTTGATGAAGGCTTGCACCAGGCGCGGGTTGAAGTGGGTCTTGCTCCACTCGAACATCTTGCGCAGGGCTTCCGTGGGGGGCATACCCTTGTGATAAATCCGCAGGGAGGTAATGGCGTCGTACACATCGACGATGCACATCATCTGACCATAGAGACTGATTTCCTCGCCCTTCAAACCGTGGGGATAGCCGCTGCCATCGTAACGCTCGTGGTGCTGTGATGCGGCGAGAAAAGCGATTTCGCTGACACCCTTGGTATCCCGCAGCAGTTCGGCACTGAGGGTGGCATGGCGCTTCATGATGAGGAACTCTGCGTCCGTGAGCTTGCCCGGCTTGTTCAGGATAGCGGCGGGAATCTGTGCTTTGCCCACATCGTGGAGCAGGCCGCCCATGGCCAGTTCCTTGATAGTTTCCCGGGGCAGATCGAGGGTGCGACCGAAGGCGACGGAGAGGGCGGCAACCGATACCGAATGCTGAAAGGTGTATTCGTCCCGGGTCTTGACCTGGGCCAGGGGCAACAGGGCACTGGGTAGGCGGAAGATGGAATCGAGGATGCCTTCCACCACCGGATCGCACTGTTCGACTTCGATTTGTTTACCAAGGCGGATGTCCTGCATCATGCCGGACATGATCTTGCTGGCATCGGTATGCAGCTTCTTTGCCCGCCGCACTTCGTTGGCCAGGTCAGGTTTGGGCACCATGATGATGGGATAAGCTGCTTGCTGGGGCTCCACTGGAGCACTGGGAGCAATGGGCTGCTCAACATCGAAATTCTTTTCCGGCAGGGCTTTTGATACGGTGCGTTGCATGGGGATATCCCGTCCCTGCTCCGTATCGATATAAACCTCTTTGATGCCAGCATCCAGAATTTTCTGGATCGTTTCGGCACTCTTGATTTCAAACTGGTTGGTCAGAAAAGGGTGGGCCATCCAGCTGCAATTCAGGTCGTGGATGTACATGCCCAGGATGATCTTGGCAGCGGGGATTTTCTTGATCATCAGTGACGTCCTTTCCGTGGCACAACGGTGCCATTCCATGAGCGGAGGGGGCGGTGGAAATGCGGGATGAGTCGGCGACAGGAGACGGTCAGCACAAGACCCTGGCCAAGCTAGGGGTAAATCCTAAGCGGCAGAGGATAGGCGTCAATCTGACTAAAGCAATACAGCCTATTCCTAAGGAGGTAGGTTGGTATCTGCAAGATGATGAATTTATGGAAAATTGCTACAGAACTGTAGGATAGAAATGCGCCGTGATGAAGATGCTATGGATTGCTTTTGTGTCATAAAGGCATCTGCATTCTGTGCCGTTATTCACAGTAACCCTCAGTGTTACGTCGACAGGGTTGGGTGATGGGGCGGGCTTAGCGGATGGTTAGCAAACGATCCAGCTGTTTGGCGAAGGCCTGCCGGTCGCTTTGACTGAAAGCCGGTGGGCCGCCGGTATCGACGCCGCTGGAGCGCAAGGTGTCCATGAAGTTGCGCATATCCAGTAGTTGCTTGATGTTGTCCCGGGTGTAGGACTCACCCCGGGGATTGAGGGCCAGGGCTTGCCGTTCGACGACGGCAGCGGCAAGGGGAATGTCGGCGGTAATGACCAAATCGCCGGGGGCGACGCTATCGGCAATGTGGTTGTCGGCCACATCGAAGCCCTTGGGGACTTGTACTGCGCGGATGTAGGGCGAGGTTGGCACTTTCAGCCACTGGTTGGCCACCAGGATCAGCGGTAGCCGCGTGCGTTCCGCCGCCCGGTAAAGGATTTCCTTGATCACCACCGGGCAGGCATCGGCATCTACCCAGATATGCCGGCTGCGGGGGATTTCGGTTTCCGCCATCGACCTTATTCCTGCTTTGTTGTTGGCAGGGCTAGCGCTGCCGCTTCCCGCAGTTTGTCCTTCTTGCTCTTGCGTTTGCCCTTGATGCCGCCGTTGGAGGGGTGATCCGGATCATTGGAATCTGCGCTTGCAACAGCGACAGGCACCGCCGTTTCTTTTGGTTCGAAGCCGCCAATTTGTTCCCGGGGCACAAGGCAGCCCTGGCGTTTTTCAATCAACTGGAAATGAGCCTCGCTATCGGCCATGACGAAGCTGATGGCAACTCCGGTCTCTCCTGCCCGGCCCGTGCGGCCGATGCGATGGGTGTAATCCACGGCGGAGCGCGGCAGGTCGTAGTTCACCACAGCGGGTAACTGTTCGATGTCCAGCCCTCGGGCCGCCACATCCGTTGCGACCAATACCTGGAGTCGGGATGCCTTGAAATCAGCCAGTACCAGGCTGCGGGTGTGCTGGCTCAACTCGCCGTAAAAGGCGGCGGCCTTGATACCGGCTTTGCCTAATTTATGGGTGATCAGTTCTGCGGCGTATTTGGTGGCGACAAAAACCAATATCCGTTTCCAGCCGTTTTCTTGCAGCAGATGTCGCAGCAACTGCGTGCGCCGATTGGCGTCCACCTGGATGGCCCGTTGCTGAATGGTTGGTTCGGTCGGTCCTGTTGATGTGACTTCAATTCGGTTTGGATTGTTCAGCAACTTGGTGGCGAGGCTTTGCACGGCCGGGGGAAAGGTTGCTGAAAAGAACAGGCTTTGCCGCTGCGGTGGTAACAGGGCCAGCAGCTTTCCCACTTCATCGGCAAAACCCATGTCCAGCAGTTTGTCCGCCTCGTCCAGCACCAGTATCGACAGCTTGGCGAGGCTCAGGGCGTTTTGGCTGATCAAGTCGAGCAGGCGGCCCGGCGTGGCGATCAGGATATCGACCCCGGGGCGCAGCTTCATCATCTGCGGGTTGATGCTAGCTCCGCCGTAGACCGCGGCATAGCGCAGGGGGAGATGTTCGCCGTAGTGGCAAAAGCTTTGGTACACCTGTTCGGCCAGTTCCCGGGTGGGCACCAGTACCAGAGCCCGGACCGAATTGCTGGCAACCGCCAAGCCTTCTTCACTGAGCCGCTGCAACAGCGGCAGGGCAAAGGCAGCGGTCTTGCCGCTCCCCGTTTCGGCCTGTACCGTCAGATCACGACCGGCCAATGCTGCGGGAATCGCCTGAGTCTGCACCGGCGTGGGCGTTTCATGGCCGAGGACGGTGAGGCTACGCAGCAGGGGTTCGGTCAAACCGAGGGAGGGAAACGTCATGGGGATCAGCACTGGCGTGAAAAGCGAAAGGCGGAGTTTACGCTGCCCCGCTCCGGCCATCTAAATTCTGCGGAATGAGTGCGCGACTTTGGAGCGAGTGTCGGAGGGAAAGAACGCAAGTCAGGTCCGAGTCACAATGCACAGTCCAATGCCGTTGTTGTTAATGGCAAGGAAAGGCCTGGGCTATACTGGAAAGCAAAGTCCTGCAAAAGACTTATCTCGGGGGAATGCTTGATGACAGTGCACCAGACGGTAGGCGGTTCAGCGCGGGGCCAAGATATGTTGGCCGCAGTGGACGCCCGCACAAATTTAGCGGGCACCAACCGCATGGAACTCCTCCTGTTCAAGGTGGGGTCGACGGCGACCTACGGCATCAATGTATTCAAGGTGAAGGAAGTCATCCGCAAGGTAGACATTACCCAGCCGCCGCAGTCCCACGAGTTTGTGGCCGGGATGGCCTCTCTGCGCGGCAAGCTGGTCCCGGTGATCGACCTGATCGCCCTGTACGGTAACGCGCCTCCCGAAGTACCCCCGGTC
Organism: Rhodocyclaceae bacterium; assembly: GCA_036504515.1. GTDB lineage: Bacteria > Pseudomonadota > Gammaproteobacteria > Burkholderiales > Rhodocyclaceae > AWTP1-18. The sequence goes on along the minus strand of DASXVA010000001.1, from coordinate 506,878 downwards.
ATGATTGTTACCGAGTTTTCCCATTCGACCCAGGCGTTTCTGGTGACCTCGGTGGAAACCATCATTCGCATCAACTGGAGTGACGTTCACCAACCTCCGGAAATGCTTTCCGGAAAATCAAAGGTGACAGGGGTAACAGAACTTGCCGATGGTCGCTTGGTGTCCATTCTCGATGTCGAGCAGATCCTGCACATGATTTCAGGCAAGGGTGATGTGATCGACATCCCTTCCTCGGTGGTGGCGGACAAGACCTTACCCACGGGCCTCAAGGTTTTCTTTGCCGATGACAGCGCGTTTGCCCGGGCTCAGCTCCAGCAGATTCTCGACAAGATCGGCTTGAACTCAGAGTTTGCAATCAACGGTCAGGAAGCCTGGAAACGGCTGGATGCCATTGCCACCGCGGCGGTAGCGGCCGGTACCCGGATTGAGGACACCATGCCGGTCATCATTACCGACATTGAAATGCCGGAAATGGACGGCTTCATGCTGACGCGGAATATCAAGGCCGACCGCCGCTTCGATGGCGTCAAAGTCTTGCTGCATTCCTCCATGTCCGAATCGTCCAACCGCGACAAAGGCCTTGCCATGGGCGCCGACGGTTTCTTGGCAAAGTTCAATCCGGCCAACGTTGCTGAAACATTGCAGACCGTTTTGTCAGCGAAATTCAAACCCGTTTAGGGCGGGTTTGCCGCTTGCAATTTGCGCGAGCAAGGACACCGTGGATGACCTGATCTTTTCAGGATTACTTCACCAGTCGTTGCCGTAACCAGGCGGAAGCCTGATCCACTGCAATAGACAGCAGCAGCATGGCAAGGATGACCGTGCTGGCTTGGGCCTGATGAAACAGGGACAGCTCTACATAAAGCAACTGCCCCAAGCCTCCGGCGCCGACAAAGCCCAGCACTGCCGCCATGCGGATATTCATTTCCCAGCGATACAAGATATAGGCAATGTACTGAGGCAAGGCTTCGGGCAGAGTGCCGTAGAGGAAGGCCAGTAGCCGTCCCGTGCCAGCCGCTTGCAGCGCGAGTTTGGGCCCGGTCGGTGCATTCTCAAGGGCCTCGGCAAATAGTCGTCCCAACACGCCACTGGTATGCAGGCCAAGGGCAATGGCGCCAGCAAAGGGGCCTAAGCCTGCAGCCAGGGCGGCGATGGTGGCCCACACCAGCTCCGGCACTGAACGCAGGGCATTGAGTAAAAACCGGGTCGCAGCCCGTAGCGGGTTGCGTCGGCTACTGGCAGCCGGCAGCGCCAACAGGCCACCGAAAATGACTGCGAAGGCAGTACCCACTGCCGAGATGGCCAGGGTTTCCACCGTACCTTGGCCTACCCGGGCCAGCCATTCCGGGCTGCTGTCCGGAGGCAGGAAGGCGAGCCAGAAGTCCATGAACTGATGGCCGGCATCGGCACTGAACAGGTCCGTGAAATTCAGTTCCAGGCCGCGAAAGCTGAAACTGATGGCTGCCAACAGGGCCATCATGAACAGCCCACCCTGAAGGCCAAAACCCGCCGGACTTTCAATTTTTCCGCTGCTGTTGATCCAGGCTCTCAGGGCTGAAGAGAGACCATCCGCCGCCAATACCAACAAAAGAAAGGTCAGCAGGATGGTGGCCGCTTCGCCGCCGTTGAGCATTTTCATGGCCTGGTCCATCAATTGGCCGAGGCCACCGGCACCGACGAAGCCCATCACCACCGAGGCACGCACCGCACACTCCCAGCGATACACGGTGTAGGAGGTCAGCTCACGGCCACAGAGAGGCAGCAGTCCGTAGAGACAGGCCACCAGCGGTTTGCTGCCAGCCATGAGCAGGGCTCGTACTGGCGCCCTTTCGGTGCTTTCAAGTATTTCGCCGTAGACCTTGGCCAACATGCCGCCGTAGGTAAGGCCCAGGGCCAGTACGCCAGCCGCGGGGCCCAGGCCGAAGATGCGGACAAAGACCAGGGCCCAGACCAGTTCCGGAATACCCCGCAGCAGAGTGTGCAGGCCGCGAATGGTCAGGCGCAGGAAGGCTTCGCGATACCCCCCGGGCCCTGGTCCGATGTCTGCGGTGGAGAGGGCACGGCTAGACAGGAGCGCCATTGGCACTGCAAGGATAAAGGCCAGGGCCATGCCTACGGTGGCGATGGCCAGGGTTTCCAGAGTGGCGGTGAACAGCAGGTCGAGGAATTCCCTTCCGTGTTCCGGCGGCAGGAAAGCCTGGAGGAAGTGGCCGATGACTTTGAGATTGCCTGGCTCAAGCAATACAGCAGGATGGACTTGGGCCTGTTGCAGCAGGGGCCATGCAATCAAACAAGCCAGTAATAGTCCGCTAATGCGGCCAGTGCTGGCAGGGTCTCGCATTAGAGAGTGTTCAGGCCTCGTGGTAAGACTCATTGCCGTAAAGGGTGTGCAGCAGGTCTTCGCTCACTTCGCTCGCGGGTAGATCAAAGAGGACGGCGCCGTCCTTCAGACCGATGATGCGGGGGAAGTGTTGCAGCGCCAGATCCACCGCATGCAGACTGGCCACCAGGGTGGTGTGGCGGGCCATGGCATCGGCGCAGAGCACCTGCAAACTTTGTCGGGCCAGGGTGGGGTCGAGAGAGGAGACGGGTTCGTCCGCCAGCACCAGTTCGGGACTTTGGTAGAGCACCCGGGCAATGCCGACTCGCTGCAATTGGCCGCCGGAAAGGCGGTCACAACGGCTGAAAAGTTTGTCCGCAATGTCGAGCCGAGCCAGGGCTGTGCGGGCTCCGCTAATGTCCATCGGGTAGAGCAGGGAGAGCAAACCCTTCCACAGGGGCCATTGCCCTAGGCGGCCTGCCAGCACGGCAGTTACGGCTCGTTGCCGCCCGGGGATGGGGGCGGCTTGATGTACGGTACCGATGCGTTGACGCAAGCGCTGCAGTCCTCGGGGTGTTTGTTGCCAGGGGTCCTGATCGAGTAGTAGACAGTCACCGCAACTGGGTTTGAGCGCAGCCCCGAGGATGCGTAACAGGGTGGTCTTGCCTGCACCGGAGGGGCCGATCAGGGCAATGCGTTCCCCCGGATCGGCCTTGAGGCTGATGCTGCCCAGCGCAATGGAACCATTGCCGTGGGTGAGCCCCACGGCCTTCAAGGAAAAAGCGTAACGACTCATGGAGCGGGTTTGAAGGGCTTATTTCAGCAAGCCCGCTGCATGGGCTGCGTGCTCGATGCCTTCGTAATTTTCCTTCTTGGTCGCAATGAACTTGCTGGCCCGTTGCAGTTGCAGAATTTCAGCATGCTCGGGGTTCTTCGGGTCCAGCTTGAGGAAAGCGGCGGTGAGCTTTTTCACCAGGGTGGGGTCCAGGTCGCCGCGGACGGTCCAGTTGTAGTCGAAGTAGGGAGGCGTGGTGGCGAAGACGCGAACCTTGGTGGTGTCGACCTTGCCCTGTTCGACCATCTTGTCCCAGACGGAGGCGTTCAGTACACCCGCATCGGCCTTGCCGGCAGCGACGAAGGCGACGGTTGCGTCATGGGCGCCGGAGAAAGCTACGGTCTTGAAATCCTTTTCAGGATTGAGACCCTCCTTCTGCAGGAAATAGCGGGGCATCAGGTGGCCGGAGGTGGAAGACGGGGCGCCGAAGCTGAAGGTCTTGCCCTTGAGCTGGGCCAGGGATGTGATGGCTGGATCAGCAGTGATGAAGCGTGACGTGAACTTGCTGTCCTCTTCCCGCTGTACCAGAGGAATCACATTGCCATTGGCGCGGATCTTGGCTTGAACAAAAGTGAAACCACCCAGCCAGGCCAGGTCCAGCTTCTTGGTGGCGAGGGATTCGACCACGGCTGCGTAGTCGGAAACGGGTACGAACTTCACCGGGATGCCCAGCTTTTTTTCCAGGTATTTGCCGAGGGGGGCGAACTTGCGTTGCAGTTCGGTGGGGGCTTCGTCGGGAATGGCGGAGACGCGGAGCACGTCTTCTGCTTGAACGTTGATGCTGAAACAGGACAAGGCAAAAAGCCCTGCCAACGCCAGACGGCGCGAGAAGGTAGCGAACATGACGACTCCCGATAAATAAGCCGCCCCCGTGCGGGTGTCGCGGGGGCTTAATGGAACTGCAAGGGGTACAAGCTGATGGCAGTGCACAGACCGCCGGATCGGGATTCTACCGTTACGATCCGGGCACTGTCCGGGAAACGGCTTGTTGAGCCAGGGCAGAAATAGCCGGAGGGTCGAGGGTGTCCGCTTTGAGGATATGGCCCTCGTCCAATTGCGTGAAATTGCGCGACTGGGAAGAGTGGTAAGCCGGATCGTAATGTTCGTTCAACAGGGCTGCGACCAGCTCGGGGAAAAGTCCCTGGTCTATCCAGTTTTGCCAGCGCTTGATGGTTTCATTGCCGCGCAGGGCACGCAGGGCATTGAGGCATTCCTTTAACTTTTCTGGCTCGGCCAGGAAGTGGCCGTATTCGCTCATCAGAAAGCGAACCCTAGCTTCCAGGGGGGCAGTGACGGCAAACACCTCTGCGCAGCGGATGGCGGCGATCAACTGGTCGGGGATATGAACCCGGCCGATCTTGCGGGATTCAGCTTCTACCCAGACCGGCTGTTCTGCCTTGAAGCCCTGCAAGGCAAGCCAGAGTTGGGTCTCGAATTTCTTCTGGCCCGGCTGTGCTTCGATGGGGTCTGCACCGAGTACCGAGCCCTTGTGGCAAGCCAGGGTTTCCAGATCCAGCGCCTGGGCGCCTTGGCGTACCAAGGCTTGCAGTATGTGGGTCTTGGCACTGCCGGTGGGACCGGTAATGACGCGCCACTGGAACCGTTGCGGCAACTCCGTCAGCTCCGTCATCACCTTGGCGCGAAAGGCTTTGTAGCCACCTTCCAACTGGCAGGCGTCCCAACCCACAGCGCGCAGGACGGTCACCATGGAGCCGGACCGCTGGCCGCCGCGCCAGCACATGATCAGTGGTCGCCAGTGCTTGGGCTTGTCGAGAAAGCGTTCGCGGATGTGGCGACCGATGGCCTCGGCGGCATAGGCAGCACCAACGCGGCGGGCGGCAAAGGGCGACACCTGCTTGTAGAGGGTGCCCACTTCAATGCGCTGGTTGTCATCCAGTACCGGGCAGTTGATGGCGCCGGGCACGTGGTCTTCGGCAAACTCGGCGGGGGTGCGTACGTCGATGATCTGATCGAAGTCAGTGAGCTGTGCTACGGTAGCGACCCCGATTTTCATGGCAGAGATGGATAAGGTGGAACAGGGGCGGTATTGTAAGTCCACCCTCTTCCCGGCCAAAGCCGCAACACAGGATAAATCCATGAGTACAGACAATAAATCTTCACTGGAGCCGATCAAGCTGACCCAGTTTTCCCATGGTGGTGGTTGCGGCTGCAAGATCGCTCCCGGTGTGCTGGAAAAGATTCTCGCCAATACCCCCGCAGGTTTTTTGCCCAAGGATCTCTTGGTCGGCATCGAGTCTTCCGACGATGCGGCGGTGTACCGTCTCAACGATAGTCAGGCCATTGTTGCCACCACGGACTTCTTCACCCCCATCGTGGATGATCCCTACGACTTCGGCCGGATCGCTGCGACCAATGCCCTGTCCGATGTGTACGCCATGGGAGGAACCCCGCTTTTTGCTCTGGCTCTGGTGGGTATGCCCCTGGACAAGCTGCCGGTGGAAGTGATTGGCCGCATCCTTGAGGGCGGTGCCAGTATCTGTCGCGATGCGGGTATTCCCATTGCCGGCGGTCATTCCATTGATGTGCTGGAACCCATCTACGGCTTGGTGGGCATAGGCGTAGTGCATCCGGACAAGGTCAAGCGTAACGACAAGGCCCAGGCCGGTGATGTGCTGATTCTGGGCAAACCCCTGGGGATTGGTATCCTCTCCGCCGCCTTGAAGAAAGGCGTGCTTTCGGCCGAGGGTTATACCGAGATGCTGCGCTGGACCACCCTGCTCAACCGCCCTGGAGCTGCCTTGGCAAATATGGAAAAGGTGCACGCAGTGACCGACGTGACCGGTTTTGGTCTGGCCGGCCATCTACTGGAAATCTGTCGCGGTTCCAAACTGTCGGCAGAGGTAGATTTTGCCGCCCTGCCCCTGGTTGCCGAAGCGGTGCAGCACGTAAAAAATGGAATTGCTACCGGTGCCTCCACCCGAAACTGGGCCAGCTACGGGAGTGAAGTACAACTGGCAGAAGGTATGGCTGAATGGCAACAGAAGCTGGTGACCGATCCCCAGACTTCCGGTGGGTTGTTGGTCGCTTGTGCGCCAGAGGTTGCGGAAGAGGTGTTAACCCTGTTCCGTAGCCAGGGTTGCGATCAGGCCGCAGTTATTGGGCGCTTGACCGCGATGACGGCGGAGGTTCGCCTGCGCGTCGGTTAAGACGGATTGCCTGGGGATCAGTCAGCTTGCCTGATCTGAAATGGCCACAGAATTCATGCGTTCATCCAGGGCACTTTGCAGCAACTGTTTGCTGTTGCCGGCGAATTCTATGAACTGGATACCAGAGCGGAATTTCCGGTGGCCTGAAGAGTGCACGGTATAGATCATGCGGCCCTTGGCTTGTACCACGCGCTTTTGACCGGCAGGATTGGCCGCCGGTAGCGCCAGCAAAATAGATATCGGGTACTCGGAAAAGACGTTGTGCTCCGTCAGGATGGCGCAACCCTGAGTAGAAACGTCATGCGTGGTGCCGTGGAAAGTACGCTTACCTTCCTTGCTATCGAAAACGATGGCGACGGCCCAGTGAAAGGGAAATCGTTGGGCTTGGCGAAGTTGTTTCAAGAGATACCTCGGGGCTTCTTCTTGGTGCCCTGGCGGCGGCTTGAGCGTTGGAGAATGCGGCGCGGATTGTAAGGGCAGCATTACTGACCGTTGGCTTTTGCCGAGGTAATTCCCACATGCCTCTGATTTGGATCAACTCTTCATGGCGGCAAAGGCACGGATAAGTCACAGCACCTCGGTGTCTTCGTGGGAATAGGCCGGGCTGCAACAGCAAAGTAGTTTGAGGGCTTCCTTACCCAGAGTTTCAATGCAGTGCACGGTTCCCGGCGGAATCTGCACCGTATCGCCTGCTTCAACGGGAAAGCTTTCCTCACCCAGGGTCATCAAACCTTGTCCGGCGGTGATGTGATAAAGCTCTTCTGTTCGTGAGTGTCGGTGCAGCAGGGTTTTGCAACCGGGGGGCACGGTGGCTTCGGCCAGGCTTTGGTTGCGATTGCCATGCAGGTTCGGGTGCAGCAGTTCCCGGATTTCCGAGCCGTCCTTGGTGGTGTAGGGCAGGACATCCCCATAGCGGGTTTTCTTCATGCCAGATGTTTGTGCAGGAAGGCGAGCGTACGCTCCCAGGCCAGGGCTGAGGCCGCAGCATCGTAGACCTCGGGCCGTAGCTGATTGAAAAAAGCGTGGTCGGCTTCGTAGCGGAAAATCTGCGGGGGATTGCCGGCAGCGGTCATGGTGCTTTCCAGATCATCCACCAGGGCCGGGGTGATCCAGTCGTCACGGCTGGCGAAATGGCCCTGCAAAGGAATGCGGATGGCGGCCGGATCGGCAAAGGCTTTGGGCGGAAGGCCGTAGAAGCAGACCCCGGCAGCCAGAACAGGCAGGAGCGCCGGTAGATGGACCGCTGCGCCGACGGTCAGGGCACCGCCCATGCAGAAGCCCATGACGCCGATTTTTCCGCTGATGGTTTGCAGGTGTTGAACAGCGCCGTAAATGTCTTGCTTGGTGGCGCCGGAGAAATCGAGGCCATCCATCATGTGGCTGGCTTCATCCGCATCCTGGGCAATGCGGCCCTGGTAAAGGTCTGGGGCCAAAGCGTTGAAACCGGCAGCTGCAAAACGGTCGGCAATGCCACAAATCTGGGTATTCAGTCCCCACCATTCCTGGATAACCACGATGCCGGGTTTGCCCTTGCCGGCTTCCGCCAGATAGCCGCGACAGGGTGTGCCATCGGGACGATTGAATTCGATCAGTGCCATGATGATTCCTCCGAAAACGTCGCGTCATGAGATGTCCGGACGCTTGATTGTGGTCATGCTACCGAAAGCTTTTGTCTTCGGTCCTAGAGAATCTGCCGTAATGGCCCCAGAATGCCGGTAATCCTGCTGATTGACTTATATGGCACAGGGCAGTGATACTGCGCAATAGTTGAAACCGAATATATATGGATACGCCCAAAGATACCCCCAGCGATCTTGCCAAGCAGACCCTGACCCGCCTGGCCCGGGAACGGCTGATGCCTTCGCCGGTGAACTATTGCTCAACTTATCGCAAGCTTGAAGGCAGCCATGAGGCCTGGGCCTCCTACTGCCATTACACCAAGTTGCTGGAGGAAGCCCTGGCAGAACTGGTGGTGGGTTGGCAGGAGTCGGGTCCCGTGGTGGATCAGGAGACGGCCAAGATTGCCCGGGATTTCAGCCAGCTGGTGTTTTCCTCCACCACCGAAGATGACCTGAAACGGGTCCGCGAAGTCGGTAACGTCCTCGGCATCAGAATGAAGCGCGACCTGGCCACCGGCTCGAGTTTGCATGTGGAGCTGATTGGCATTGCCCAGCTTGCCCTGGCCAATCTGGGCAGCCACGCCGAAGAGGATCACTGGTTGCGCAACCAGTTCGAATCCCTTGAAGAACTTCTCGCCGGGCAGGTTTCCTCCGGCAGCCTGGTCAAAGCCAAGCATGTGCTGGGTACTGCCCTGGACCGGCAACGGAAATTGCAAGCTTCCATGACGGAGTCGCGCCAGGTGCTGAAATTCGTCATGGCGGAACTGATTCGCCAAGCGGCATCCCTGGTGGCTGACACCTCCGGCTACGAACTCAAAATTACGGAACTCGGTGAACATATCCAGGCAGCCGACGATCTTGCGTCCATCAAGAGTGTCGTTCAGGAGCTGGATGTCTTTGTGCAGGACATGGGCCAATCTGTCCGGCAGTCCCATGATTCCATGGCATCGTCCCATACCCGTTTGCTGCAAGCCGAGCAGCAGATTGCCGATTTGCGCAAGAACCTTGCTGAAACCTCCGAGAAAGTGCGGCGTGACAGTTTGACCGGCGCCCTCAATCGTTCGGGGTTGGATGAAATCTGGCGGCGAGAAATCGACCGGGCCAAAACCGATGGCGCCTCTCTTAGTATCGGCATCCTTGATGTGGACAATTTCAAGCTGCTCAACGACCAGCTTGGCCATACCGTGGGTGACGAAGCTTTGGTGCATCTGACCGCGGTAATTCGCACTGCCTTGCACGGCACCGACACCATGGCCCGTTATGGTGGAGAGGAATTTGTCATCCTTTTGCCCGACACCGGAATCAAGGGCGCCGAGGCCGTGATGCAGCGCCTGCAAAGGGAACTGACGAAGCATTTCTTCATGCACGGCAATGATCGTTTGCTGATCACTTTCAGTGCCGGCGTGACGGCGGTTGATCTGGAAAAAGACTCCCTGATTTCAGCGATAGAGCGAGCCGACACTGCCCTTTACGAAGCCAAGCGACTCGGCAAAAACAGGGTGGTGGCTGTCTGATCGGCTATTCTGCCAATAGCGCCGATAGCGCTGAAATGATGCTTGCCCTTGTTTATTTTCCGGGCAGCCCATTACCTCCCTGGCCTTTCCAAACCAGCAGCGGTGTGTCAGCTGCTCAGCTTCGAGACCACTGCCACTGATTGATGCTGTCCGGGTCCACGCCGTGGGCATGGGCGTGGCGACGGTGTTCCTCCAAGGCTTGTTTCATCTGTTGTCTTAGCTTTTGGCTGGGGGCGGATTCGGGCAATCGATCCAGGCAGTCAATCACCAGATTGAAGCGGTCAATCTGGTTCTGCATGGCCAATTCCAAGGGCGTGTTGATGTTGCCCTGCTCCTTGTAACCCCGCACATGAATGCGCTCCTGCCGGTGACGGCGGTAGGTGAGCTTGTGGATCAGCCAGGGGTAGCCGTGGAAGTTGAACACCACGGGTTTGTCAGCAGTGAAGATGGTGTCGAAAGCCTCGTGGCTGAGGCCGTGGGGATGTTCTTCGGCGGGAGCCAGCTTGAACAGGTCCACCACATTGACGAAGCGCAGCTTCAGCTCGGGCAAGGCGGCCAGCAGAATGTCGGCCGCTGCCAGGGCTTCCAGGGTGGGTACATCGCCGCAGCTGGCCAGCACGATATCCGGGCTGCCGCTATTGCGCCCTGCCCAGGGCCAGGGGCCGATGCCGGCAGCGACATGGGCCTGGGCCGTGTCGGTATCCAGATACTGCAGGTGGCTTTGCTTGTCGGCCACGATTACGTTCACCGTATCGGTGCTTTGCAGGCAATGGTGCGCCACGGCCAGCAGGCAATTGGCATCCGGCGGCAGGTAGATACGGGTGACGGCAGGGCTCTTGTTGGTCACCACGTCGAGGAAGCCCGGGTCCTGGTGGCTGAAGCCGTTGTGGTCCTGGCGCCAGACGGTGGAACTGAGCAGCAGGTTGAGGCTGGACACCGGCGCCCGCCAGGATACTTTGCGGCTGATGTCCAGCCACTTGGCGAACTGGTTGAACATGGAGTCGATGACGTGGGCGAAGGCTTCGTAGGTGGCGAAGAAGCCGTGACGACCGCTGAGCAGATAGCCTTCCAGCCAGCCCTCCAGGGTGTGCTCCGACAGCATTTCCATGACCCGGCCATCGGCGCCGAGGAAGCCGCCGTCATCGTCCCTAGGCAGGCGGTCGGCCAGCCAGGTTTTGCTGGTCACTTCGAACAGGGCATCGAGTTTGTTGGAGGCGGTTTCGTCGGGCCCGAAGACGCGGAAGTTGTGGCTGTTCGCCGCCATTACGTCCCGCAGCAAACGGCCCAGGGGGCGGGTGTTTTCCGCCCGTTGTTGGCCGGGTTTGGGCAGGGCCAGGGCGTAGCTTTTCCAGTTCGGTATTTCCAGGGGATGGCGTAACAGGCCACCGTTGGCCACCGGATTGGCACTCATGCGGCGCTGGCCTTCCGGCGCCAGGGAACGCACCAGGGATACAGGTTTCCCGTCGGCGTCGAACAGTTCCTCCGGGCGATAACTGTGCAGCCACTGTTCCAGTTGTTGCAGTCGTTCCGGATGGTGGCCGAGATCGGCCAGGGGCACCTGATGGGCACGCCAGCTCCCTTCGACAGCGTGGCCGTCCACGGACACCGGGCCAGTCCAGCCTTTGGGGCTGCGCAACACGATCATGGGCCAGAGCACCCGTGTGGCGCTGGCAGCACTGCCTTTACGGGCTTCGGCCTGGGCGCTGCGGATTGCTTCGATGCAGTCTTCCAGGGTCGCAGCCATCTGTTGATGCATGGTGTCGTGGTCTTCGCTTCCCTTGAATTCCACAAAGCGTGGTGACCAGCCGTAACCCCGTAGCAAGTTTTCCAGCTCGCTTTGGGGAATGCGGGCGAGCAGGGTCGGGTTGGCGATCTTGTAGCCGTTGAGGTGGAGGATGGGTAGCACGGCGCCATCCCGCACCGGGTTGAGAAACTTGCCCGAATGCCAGGCGGTGGCCAGGGGGCCGGTTTCCGCTTCGCCATCGCCGATGACCGTTGCGACAATCAGGTCCGGGTTGTCGAAGGCAACGCCGTGGGCGTGGGACAGGCTGTAGCCCAGCTCGCCGCCTTCGTGGATCGAGCCCGGGGTTTCCGGTGTGGCGTGGCTGCCGATGCCGCCGGGGGCGGAGAAGCGGGCAAAGAGGCGGGTCATGCCCGTTTCGTCGCGACTGACTTCGGGCCAGGCTTCGCTGTAGCCCCCTTCCAGCCAGGCCGGGGCCAGCACGGCCGGCGCACCGTGGCCGGGGCCGGCGATGAAAATCATGTTCAGGTCGAGTTTTTTGATCAGACGATTGAGGTGACCGTAGAGCAGGGTCATGCCCGGGTCGGAACCCCAGTGGCCGAGCAGGCGCTGCTTCAGATGTTCGCTTTGCAGGGGTTGCCGCAGCAGGGCATTGGCCCGCAGGTAAATCATGCCCGCTGCCAGATAGTTGCTGGCCCGCCACCAGGCGTCGAGGGCCTTGATTTCCTCCGGGCTCAGGGATGCGCTCATGGATTCTGGATGACGTCGAAGGCATCTCCGGTCATCAGGAAGTGGCCGTCAGCGACATAGTGCAGGGTGCGCAGACGTTCGTCATTGCCTTCGAAATGCCAGTGACCATCGCTGAAAACGCGAGGGTCGGCTTGGGCGGCGACCACTTCGCCGATGAACAGATCGTACTGTTCCTGATTGCGGGGCTCGCTGATGATGCGGCATTCCAGCCAGCCGACGCAGTCGGCCACCAGGGGGGCGGTAATGATTTCGGCGGGGAAGTTTTGTAAACCGGAAGTCGCCCATTTGTCACCGTCCTTGCCGCTCAGGGTGCCGGCCTTGAGCACTTCTGCTGCCAGTTGGCGGGAAGGAATGCTGAGAGCGAATTCACCGCTGGCTTCCATCAATTGCCGGGTCAGGGTGTTCTTGTCGACCACCACCACTACTTTGGGCGGGTCGAAATCCAAAGGCATGGCCCAGGAGGCGGCCATGACGTTGCTGCGATCTCCCAGGGCGCTGCTGACCAGGGTGACAGGGCCGTGGTTGAGCAGACGATAGGCTTTGGCGAGGGGAACGACGACGGGGGCGATGGCGGCGGACATGGGTGGGTGAGCGAACAGAAGTGAATGGCCAAGACGGAGACTATAGCTTTTCCTGGGGGACTTGTATTTCGTAAAGTGTCGATATATATTTCGTATTAATACGAAATTAGATTCGTCATCAAACGAAATTACCGGAACAGCAAAACCATGGCAAAGACATCTTCCCCCGATGTGGACGACATCATGAAAGCACTGGCCCATCCGGCCCGGCGGGAGATTCTTGCCTGGCTGAAAACCCCGGAGAAGATTTTTGTCGAGCAGCACTATCCCTTTGATATGGGCGTCTGTGCCGGCAAGATTTTTGAAAAGGCCGATTTGTCCCAATCCACGGTTTCCGCCCATCTGGCCACATTGCAAAAAGCCGGATTGGTAACTACCCGCAAGGTGGGGCAGTGGATTTTCTATTCGCGTAATGAAGCCCTCATTGCGCAGTTTCTCAAGCGCATGCAAAGCGATCTTTAAGCGGTATCACTTCGACATCCCTTCATCTGCAACTTCTGCGAGGAAAGATAAATGACCACCTTGTTTGACCCCATCAAAGTCGGCGACCTCACCTGGCCCAATCGTGTCGTCATGGCCCCCCTGACCCGTTGCCGCGCCAGTGCTGGCCGCGTACCCAATGCCTTGATGGCCGAGTACTACGCCCAGCGATCCAGTGCCGGTTTGATCCTGAGCGAAGCCACCTCCGTGACGCCCCTTGGCGTGGGCTATCCCGACACCCCGGGCATCTGGTCCGATGAGCAGGTGGAAGGCTGGAAGAAGGTGACCCAGGCGGTTCATGCTTCTGGCGGCCGCATCTTCTTGCAACTGTGGCACGTGGGCCGTATTTCCGACCCGGAGTTCTTGAATGGCGAACTGCCCGTGGCCCCTAGCGCCATTGCGGCCCAAGGGCACGTCAGCCTGCTGCGCCCCATGCGGGAATACGTGACCCCTCGGGCTCTGGAAACCAGCGAGATTCCCGCCATCGTCGAGGCCTATCGCAAGGGTGCGGAGAATGCAAAAAAGGCTGGGTTCGACGGGGTGGAAATTCATGGCGCCAATGGTTACCTGCTGGACCAGTTCCTCCAGGACAGCACCAATAAACGTACCGATGTCTATGGTGGCCCCATCGAAAACCGTGCCCGCTTGATGTTGGAAGTCACCGATGCGGTCATCTCCGTGTGGGGCGCTGGCCGGGTCGGTATGCATCTAGCCCCCCGGGGCGATGCCCACACCATGGGCGATTCCGATCCTCTGGCCACCTTCGGCTATGTGGCGGAGCAACTGGGCAAGCGGGGCGTGGCCTTCATCTTTACCCGGGAATCCCTGGGTGAAAAGCGCCTCAGCCCCGAACTGAAGAAACGTTTCGGCGGCGTGTTCATCGCCAACGAAGGGTTCAACGGCGAAAGTGCCCAACAGGAACTGGATGCCGGCAACGCCGACGCTGTGGCCTTCGGCAAGGATTTCATCGGCACTCCCGACCTGCCCCGTCGCCTGCAGCTCAAGGTGGCGCTCAATCCCTACAACATGGCCACGTTCTACGGCTATGGCCAGCCGGACCCCGTGGTGGGTTATACCGACTACCCCAGCCTGGTGGCTGAGGCAGGCTGACGCAATATTGCTGCCGTGCATTCCCCTGACAAAAGCCCTCTGATGAGGGCTTTTGCTTTTTGTACTCCCAGCATTGCGCTATGCCCTTAGTGGGAGTAGGTCGCTTATCATCCGGCTTGGATGTTTTTCGTCGCGGACACTGCAGCAGATTCAGGAAATAGACACCATGGCAGCCTCCCGGAGCAATTCCCCCCGGTTCTCGCTTTACCTCTGGCTGACACTGGGCATGTTCATTGTCTTCACGGTCAGCTTCGTCGTCTATGTTCGTGCCGAAAAGCACATCGACCGCGTGAACGAATTACGCCAACGTTCGATTCTGCTGGCGGAAGAGTTGCGCCAGTCCTCCGATGACCTGACCCGCATGGTGCGGACCTATGCGGTCACCGGCAATCCCCTCTACAAAAAGCATTACCAGGAAATCCTCGATATTCGTGATGGCCGGCAGGCGCGTCCAGTGGACTATCAGAGTGTTTATTGGGATCTCGTCCTCGCCGACGATCAGCGGCCGCGGCCCCTGGGTCAGGCCGTGCCTTTACTGGAGTTGATGCGACAGGCAGGTTTTACCGCAGAAGAGTTTTCCAAACTGGCGGAGGCCAAGGCCAAATCCGATGCCTTGACGCGGCCAGAGTTTGCCGCCATGGCCTTGATCGAGTCGACGCAACCGACCAGTGAAGCCAATCGCGCCAAGGCCATAAGTATGCTGCATGATGAGGCCTACCATCGGGCCAAGGCCGGCATCATGAGTCCTATCAACGACTTCTACCGCATGGCAGACCAGCGCACTCTGGAAGCTGTGCATCGGGCTGAAGAAGATGCAAACAAGATGCGCTTGGCCTTCATCCTGTTTGGTGCGTTGCTGGTCTTCCTGTTGTGGCGGGTAAAGCGCAGCCTGAATGCCATCCTGGGCGGTCCGGTGGGTGAGCTACACAGCCGTATTGCTCGTCTGGGGAGCGGTGATTTTTCATCGCCGATTCCCGTGGCGGAGGGCATGGAAAACAGCGTCCTGGCCTGGTTGTCGGAAACCCAGGCCGGTTTGGCCCGGCTGGATCGTCAGCGGGACGAGGCCGAAGCAAAGAATCAGCGACTGACTCAGCTCTATGCGGCCTTGAGCCAGTGCAATCAAGCCATCGTACGCTGTACCAACGAGTCGGAATTGTTTGTCCAGATTTGCCGTGACGTGGTCACTTTCGGTGGTATCTCCATGGCCTGGATAGGCCTGATTGACCCGCAGACCCGAAAAGTCAAATCGGTTGCTGCCTTTGGTCGCGGCACGGAGTACTTGAACGGGCTCCAGGCGTCGGTCGTCGCCGACGATCCTTATGGCAATGGTCCAACCGGCAGGGCATTCCGTTCCAATCAGCCCTATTGGTGCCAGGATTTCCAACAGGACCCGGCCACCGAGCCCTGGCGTGAAAAAGGTCGGCAATTCGGTTGGGGAGCTTCCGCTGCTTTGCCACTGCACCGTGACGGCGAGATCATCGGCGTTTTCACCCTGTATGCCGATGTGGTGAATGCCTTTGACGAGGCCGAACGCAGTTTGTTGCTGGAAATGGCAATGGACATTGATTTTGCGTTGAACAGTTTTACCCGGGAGGCGCTACGGGTAAAAGCGGAAGAGGCCTTGCGGGAGAGCGAGCAACGCCTGCGCACCATCATCGAGACGGAGCCGGAGTGCATCAAGATCGTCGATGGCAATGGACACTTGCTGCAGATGAATGCGGCGGGCTTGGCCATGTTAGAGGCTGACTCTTTGGAGCAGGCGCAAAAGCGCAAGCTGATGGATTTCATCCTGCCTGAATATCAGCGTCCATTTCTCGATTTGCATAAACGGGTGATGGGCGGCGAATCCGGGATGCTGGAGTTTGAAATCCTCGGCCTGGCCGGCACCCGGCGCTGGCTGGAAACCCATGCTGCCCCGATGCGGGACGCCAATGGCGACATCACCCTGTTGCTGGGGGTGACCCGGGACATCACCCTGCGCAAGCAATCCGAGGAGCGCATCCATTACCTGGCCCATTTCGATGCCCTGACCGGTCTGCCGAATCGCACCCAACTGGAAGACCGGGCCAGTTACGCCATCAGCCTGTCCCAACGCAGTCAGGACCCAGTGGCCGTGATGTTCCTCGACCTGGACCACTTCAAGGACATCAACGACACCCTGGGCCATAGCGTCGGCGACACCCTGTTGGTGGAACTGGCCAAGCGTTTGCGCCTGGTGCTGCGGGAGGAAGACACCCTTTCCCGGTTGGGGGGCGATGAGTTCATCTTCCTGTTGCACGGCATCGACGCCCAGGCGGCGGCCCACGTTGCGCAAAAGCTGCTGGAGGTCATCGCCAAGCCCTACCGGATTGAAAACCACGATCTGAATGTCACCGGCTCCATCGGCATTGCCCTTTATCCCGATGACGGCGGCGATCTGGAAACCCTGTCCAAGAGCGCCGATGCCGCCATGTATCGGGCCAAACAGCAGGGGCGCAATGGCTACTGTTTCTTCACGGCCGAGATGCAGGAGTACTCGGCGCGGCATCTGTTGCTGGTCAATGCCCTGCGCCAGGCCCTGGAGCAGGATCAGTTACGGGTGCACTACCAGCCCCAGGTTTCCATGCAGAGCGACCATGTGGTCGGTGCCGAAGCTTTGCTGCGCTGGACCCATCCCGACCTGGGACCGATCTCGCCGGCGGAGTTCATCCCCGCGGCCGAAGACAGCGGCCTGATCCTGCCCATCGGCGAATGGGTGTTGCGGCAGGCGGTTCGGCAGGCCAAGCAATGGCTGCACGAAGGGCTCGCGCCGCTGATCATGGCGGTGAATCTTTCCGCTGTGCAGTTCCGCCATCCCGACCTGCCCAATCTGGTCAGCCGCATTCTCGAAGAAGAAGGCCTGCCGCCGGAATATCTGGAACTGGAGTTGACCGAAGGGGTGGCGATGCACGACCCGCAAGGGGCCATCACGGTGATGAATAATCTTCACGAGCGCGGCGTGCGCATGTCGATTGACGATTTCGGTACCGGTTATTCATCCTTGAGTCACTTGAAGAAGTTCAAGGTGTACAAGCTCAAGATCGACCAGTCCTTCGTCCGCGACATCAGTACCGATCCGGAAGACAAGGCCATCGTCAGCGCCATCATCAATATGGCGAAAAGCCTGGGGCTGCAGACCATTGCCGAAGGGGTGGAAACCGCCGGGCAACTGGCCTTCCTGCGGGAACAGGGCTGCGATGAAATGCAGGGCTATTACTACAGCCGTCCCGTCCCCGCCGATCAGTTCAAGGCGCTGCTGACAAAGGCGTAGTTTCCGGCGGCCGACGGTTGGTCATACGCTTTATGAATACAAGACGGTTTTGTGTTTTTGCTGGAATTTGGCCAACTAGCGCATGGTTGAGCCATCCATCTGGGAATCCTGGTGTTTTTGCCTGGATTCTGATCATACGTTTTCCGTATGATCAGATGACCTGCCCGCCATCACAGGCCCTCGCTGTTCCCCTTGCTACAGGGGGCTGCTGCCGGGATTTTCCCGGGAGCACTCAGGGGATCGGCGAATACTTTTCCCCCGCCGTCACCGCAAAGGGCAGCCGGTTTTCCGGCGGGGCCAGGGGGCAGGTGGCGTAAGGGGTAAAGGCGCAGGGCGGGTTGTAGGCTCGGTTGAAATCCAGCAGCAGTCGGCCGTTTTCAGGGGGCGGCGCCCAAAGAAAGCGGCCGCCGCCGTAGCTGCCGTTGCCATCTTTCTTGCCGCTGGTGGCATCGGCAAACACGAAGAACAGGCCCTGGTCGTTTTCGTCCAGGGGCGTCAGGGGGTATTCCTTGCCCTCGTGGGTCAGCCAGGCGCGGCCAGAAACCTGCCGGGTTTCCAGGCCGCCGGTAATGGTGGCGACCTCGATGGTCTGGGGGCTGGCCTCCCAGCGGGCCTCCAACTGCCAGGTAGTGGCGTAGTCAAAGGTGGCGATGCCCTTGAACTGCTGCCGGGCTGCGGTGGTGTTGTCGCGTAGCCGCAGCGCGATCTGGCCGTCCCTTTCAATCAGGATGAAACTGACTTCCCCGGCACGGATGACGGAAGGCGCGGCCCCGGTGTCGGTCTGGAGTATTTCGGCGGTCTTGCCGGCTTCTTGCCAGCGGATGTCATCGCCCAGGGTCAGGGTGCCCCAATGGGCGGGGCCGACGGGAAGCACAAGGCCATTGTCGGCGGCACTGCCCAGGGTTTGCTCCCCGGAGCTCAGCCAGAACAGGCCCACCAGGCTCAGCCAGCCGTCGGCAGCCGTGAGTTCGGCCAGACGGTGATTGCGCCAGGTGGCAAAGTCCATGATCAGAGGGCTTGCAGGGTGCCGTAATTGCCCTTGCCGTAAAGCAGGGGCTGGGCGTCGTCGTCACGGACCTTGACCGCTTCGATGCGACCGAAAAAGACGCCATGGCTGCCCATGTCCTTCATTTCCAGCAGGGTGCAATCGAAGCTGGTCAGGGCGCTGGCCAGGACCGGCGCACCGGTGCTCAGGGTGCTCCAGTCGCCATGTTCAAAACGTTCATCGCCGCTGACGGCACTGGCGAAACGGTTGGACAGATCAATGTCTTCGGCCGCCAGCACATTGACGGCAAAGCGGCCAGCCTCGCGGATGGCGGCATAGCTGCCGTTTTGTTGATTGATGCAGACCAGCAGGATGGGTGGCTCGGCGGAGACGGAACTGACAGCAGTGGCGGTCAGGCCGCTGCGTTTGCCGTCGGCAGTCTGGGTGGTGACCAGGGTGACACCGGCGCTCAGTTGGCGCATGCCGGCCTTGAAGGATGCAGCATCAATCATCGGGAAACTTTCTACAAAAAAGCAAAGGCCCCGAATTCAAGGGGCCCGAGAGGGCGCAAGGGTAACCCAGACCGGGATTTATGCCAAAACTCTGGCCTTCGTCTTTGCTTGGGATTGTTGTTCGATTGGATCGGTCCGCACGGCTTGGGACGATTTTCTCCCCGTCTTTCAGGCCTCTTTCACCAGCCCGGCCCCTTATGATCGGACCATGAATACACCGCCCTGGCTCGCTGCCCTCCTCACCCGGCGCATGTTGATCTGCGTTTTCACGGGTTTCACCTCCGGCCTTCCCCTCTACCTGCTGCTCAACCTGTTGCCGGCCTGGTTGCGCACCGAGGGCATCAGCCTCAAGGCCATCGGCCTGTTTGCTTTGATCCAGTTTCCCTACACCTGGAAATTCCTCTGGTCGCCCCTGCTGGACCGCTATGCCCTGCCCTGGCTGGGCCGTCGCCGGGGCTGGATGCTGCTGACGCAAGTGGTGTTACTGGCACTGATTGCCGGGCTCGGCATGTTTTCACCCAAGGATGGGCTGCAGGCCATCATGCTCCTGGCCGCCCTGCTGGCCTTTGCCTCGGCGACCCAGGACATCGTGCTGGATGCCTTCCGCCGGGAAATCCTTTCCGACGACGAGTTAGGCCTGGGCAATTCGGTCCATGTGAACGCCTACCGCATCGCCGGGCTGATTCCCGGTTCCCTTTCCCTCATCTTGGCCGACCACCTGCCCTGGGGCCAGGTCTTCGCGGTGACCGCCCTGTTCATGTTGCCCGGCGCCTTGATGACTTTGTGGGTAGCTGAGCCCGCCTTGATCGGCAAGGCCCCGAAAACCCTGCGGGATGCGGTGGTGGAACCCTTCCATGAGTTCATCACCCGGGCCGGGGTGCGGGAGGCCCTGTTGATTCTGGCTTTCATCTTTCTCTACAAGCTGGGGGATTCCCTTTGCACCGCCCTGGCCACGCCCTTCTATCTGGACATGGGCTTTTCCAAATCTGAAATCGGCTTGGTGGCGAAGAACGCCGGGCTATGGCCCGCGGTGATCGGTGGGCTGCTCGGAGGCCTCTGGATGGTGCAGCTGGGGATCAATCGCGCCCTCTGGCTGTTCGGTTTGGTGCAACTCCTGTCCATCCTCGGGTTTGCCTGGATGGCCTGGCTGGGCCATAACGATACGGTCGGCGCACCGCAATTGGCGCAACTGGCCATTGTGATCGGGGTCGAGGCCCTGGGCGTCGGTTTGGGAACGGCTGCCTTTGTCGCCTTTATCGCAAGGACGACAAATCCTCTCTATACCGCGACACAGCTGGCCCTGTTCACCAGCCTGGCCGCTGTGCCCCGCACCTTCATCAATGCCTCCGCCGGCTGGCTGGTAGAGGCTTTGGGCTGGCCGACCTTCTTCATGCTGTGTTTTGTTCTCGCTTTGCCGGGAATGGCATTGCTTTTGCGTGTAGCTCCGTGGCAAGGCCGCAACACTTGAAAATGATTTGTTTATTCCCCTCTTATATTTGCGACACAGCGGTCGATATAGTGAACACGAGGTCGGAATTCCGACTCCGGGTCCGCTTCAACAGGAAAGGGACTCATCATGTTGATGGTGATGGAAATGAGCTCAGGAAAAATCATTCAGGACGAATTCGGTTCCTTCGAAGATGAAGTGATGAACGCCGGTTGGGTTCCCGCCCAGCCCGAGGTTCAGCTCGGCTTGCAGGACGTGTATACGGCGAATGCCGTAGCTGCCCCCGCTGCCGGCTTCGATGCCGACGCCTTCCTGAATAACGTGTACGCCAGCCAGGAGTAACTCTCCTCCCGACCCCGTGCGTTGCTGCGGCAGCGCACGGTTTGCCTCATCCTGCTTTTCCCCTTCCCTTCAGGTCTGAATCAGCTATAAACTTAGTGTAATCCTGAGTTTACGGCCATGGCTCTGACTACTGCATCCCTTACCAGTTCGCTCAATTCGATTGGGATTAGCCAAGCGAAGGGGGTTGAATTGCCCTTGCTGCGGGATCAGAACAACGCCACCCTACCCAAGGCCGGTGCTTCTTCCGCAACGACCAGCAGCGATTCGTCCAGCGCCGCAACGCGCTATACCGCCAGTACCAAACTGACCGAAGCCCAGCAGCAGCGCATAGCCGAGTTGCAGCAGACTGATCGAACCGTCCGCGCCCACGAACAAGCCCACATTGCTGCCGGTCATGGCGTGGTGACCAGCGGCCCCAATTATTCCTATACCTACGGCCCCGATGGAAAGCCTTATGCGACCGGTGGCGAGGTGGGGATTGATACCTCCCCTGAGCGCAAGCCCGAAGCGAATATCGACAAAGGGATCCGGATTCAGGCCGCCGCTTTGGCACCCAAGGATCCATCTACTCAGGATTACCAAGTGGCGACGGTAGGCGAGCGGATGGAAACCCAGGGGCGCAGCGATCTTTACCGCCAGCAGGTGCAACAGGCAGCCGACGAGGCGGCTCAAGCGGCTGAGCGGCGCAAAGAGGAACAGGCCACAGCACAGTCGGCATCCTCCACGAATACCAATGCTGTGCCTGCTGCTAATCAAGCTTCCAAAATCAATCAGGTTCCAGGTACGTCGTCGGCTTTGCCGACAAGTGAGCAAAATGCGACCGGGAAGTTACTGGTTCAGGCCTATGGGCCTGCGAAAGACGCAACGGATAGTGCTGCTGCGGTCAGCGTTTTTGCCTGATAGCTCACGCTACCAAGTTCAATCCAGATAGCTGCGAGCTTCTTCAAACCGCGCGGCAAACCACCCCTTCTCCAGGCTCTCGGTACGGACTGCGCCCTTGCTGTTGGGGGCGTGGATAAAGCGACCATCGCCGATGTAGATGCCGACGTGGGAATGGGGGCGGTTCGTTGTGTTGAAGAACACAACGTCACCAGGCTGCAGTGCATTACGTTCTATGACTTTGCCGCGGCGGGCCAGGTCGGCGGCGGACCCCATCAGGCGAAGGCCTGCGGCTTTGTCAAAAACATAGCTGACCATGCCACTGCAATCGAGGCCGGCTTCAGGATTCTTGCCGCCAAACCGGTACCCGGTTTCCACCAGTCCAAGGGCGAAGATCACCACGTCGTTACCCCGAGACAGGGCCGTATCGGAACGTAAGCGTGAAACGGGATTGGTCGGACTGGTGTTTGTTGTGCTGCTGCTCGAGTGGCTCGGCAATAAGCCACAACCACTCAGCCAGAGGCCGGTGGAAAGAAGCAGGAGCTGCAGGCGTGTTGGCAAAAATCGACGGGTCATCCCGCTATGCTAAGAGCTGGGGCGGGGCCCGAGAGGCTGGAACACAAAGGGAAAAGCCGGGGCTTTTTATCCTCTGTCCATTCAGGGGCGAAGGCTGCTGCGCTGGATGCGGCGCCGATCAAGCCACCAGGCCAGCACAGGCAACAATGCAAAAGAACCAGGTAAGGCCAGCACCACCAGATAGGGAGACAAGTGGGCAAAAGCATTCATATGTTGTTTCAAGACCTGCTTTTCGCTACGACTCCAATTACCGCCGTTGCGCCGTTTCATCAGCAAGGGCATGAACCCCCGGATTTGCACGACTTCCTGCAGGAGTTGATCCCGTTCCCGTTTCTGGGCCTCGAGCATATGCTGCCAAAGGCCGTTGCGCCGTCGTGACGGTGGAAGGGAAAAGCGGGACATGGGGTACTGGGAAAACTTAGTGATTCAGACGGTTTTGCAGGGTACGCCAAGTCTTCCATGCAAAGAAGGCACGCCTGCCCCAGCGCAGAAGGGGGCGGGGGCGCAAAACAACCAAAACAGCCGTGGCCGCGAGGGCAATGCCCGGTCTGGCTTGAATCCAGTGGATGCCATCGGTCACTTTGTCGGCTGCTGCAAAGAGGGGCTGCAGGGGCTGGCTGTCGTCGGCCAGCCTTTGACGCAGGGCGCTGCTTTTAAGAACCAGCCGCTGCTTTTTCAGCGCCCGCTCAATCTCGACACTCATGGACGCGGGGGTGTCTGCAGGGCAGACCGGTCTTGGGCAAGCTCGTTCAGACTGGCAGCCAGCGGTTTTTCATCACGGTGGGCAAGACGGGAAACACCCGCCAGTGCCAGTAGCCCCGTGCCGAGAAAGAAAAAGCTGCAAAGTCCCAGTGTCAGCAGACGATGCTCATCCCACAGCAATACGGTGATGAAAACAGCCAGAAATACCAATCCCATCATCAGCAGCAACAGGGCTGCCGCGCCGTAGGCCAGCAGTTTGAGCAGCCGGGTCTTTTCCTCTTCCAGTTCGGTGAGGAGGAGTTCAAGACGAACCTGCGCAAGCTCCAGGCCATGGGCCAGAAGGTTGCGCAGAGAGCCCAGCAGGCCGGGACGGGAAGCGGTCAATTAACGGCGACCGATCAGCAGGCCGATGATGAGGCCCACGCCAGCAGCAACACCAACGGAACGCCAGGGATTGTCATGAACGTAGTCATCAGTAGCACGGCCAACGGCCTTGGCCTTTTCGATGGCCTTTTCCTGGGCTTCAGCCAGGTTGTGCTTGGCATTGGTCAGATGAATTTGCAGCTTTTCGCGCAGTTCAACGGCCTTGTCACCGGCTTGGCCAGCAGTGGCCTTGAGCAGTTCTTCAGCATCGGCAACCACTACTTTGAAGTCGGAGATGAGTTTTTCTTTGGTCACGGTATCAGTCATGAAAACGTCCTCGGATAAGACAGGGTAAAAAAGCGGGGAAACGATTGAAGGCTACCCATTTTGGCGGCGCCATGCAATGACATCCGTCAGGGAAGGGTCAAGGATACAGGTCGACGGCGGCCTCTGCGTCAGCTTCTGTTACGCATTGTGTATTTCAACCCGGTTACGGCCAGTATTTTTGGCCCGGTAGAGGGCTTCGTCGGCCCGGGCGAAAACAGACTCGACCGAACTGTCTTCCGGCATGAAGATGCTGACGCCGATGGACAGGGAAAAGGGGATGTCGCCGCTGGTCGTATTAGCCGGTGATGACGCGACGCATTGGCGGAACTGTTCTGCAAAATCGGCGGCACCCTCCAGGTCTGTACCGGGAAGCAGGATAGAAAACTCTTCCCCTCCAAGGCGACCGAAAAGGTCGCTACCCCGTAGTCGGGTTTCTGCGAGCCGGGACAGATGGCAGAGCACTGCATCGCCAGCGGCATGGCCATAGGTATCGTTGACCTGCTTGAAGTGGTCCAAATCCAGCATCAGCAAGGCGACAGGGGTATTGAAGCGATGGAAGCGGCGCAGTTCAATTTCAGCCTGATCGATGAAGCGGCGACGGTTGGCAACGCCGGTCAGAGTGTCGGTGGTGGCGAGTCGCGCCAGTTCCTGCTCCATTTCCTTGCGCTCAGTGATATCCCGGGCAACACAGAGGAAGCCGGTCGGCCAGCCGGAACCGTTCAAGAGGGGGCTAAAAATGGCATTGAAATGGTGTTTTCCTTGAGCAGGGGTATCCAGGGTGAATTCTCGGGAGATGGGCGAAGGATCTGCCATCAGAAGGGGAACGACTTCCTGCAAAGCAGTGCTTAGAGGCGTTGGCAGTGTCTGACTGTAATCGCAACCAATGTACGACTCGGCCGTGCCGAAGCCAAAATTTTTGGGTGGACAGTGAAAGGTTTTGATGCAACTGGAGGTGTCCAGGGTAATGACTACATCGTCCATGGAGCTGATCAGGATCTCAAGCTGCTGTTCCTGCTCTTGTAATGTGGCCTCAATTGCCTTGCGATCCGTAATGTCAGTCAAGGTGAGGATCAGTCCGGGTTTTTCCGTATTGGACTGATGCTGAATTGGTGCGGCCTGACCATAGACCCAGAACATTTTCGTGAGGGAAATAATGCGGAACTCTCTCTTGAATCCAACCGTTGTACCCAAACAATTCAGCAGTTGTTCCGTGATGAGGGGGCGGTCCTGAGGATGGAGCATGGATAGCCACTCGCTACCCAGGGACTGGTCTTGGGAGAGGCCCGTCATGGCTGTCCACAAGGGATTGACGTAAGCACAGTCTAGGGTGTCATCAAGACGAAGGATGGCTACCGGCGCAACGCCGGCCAGGGTGGAAAAGGTTTCCTCGCTATCGCGCAGAGATTTTTCCAGTTGGTATCGGGCCAGTAGATTGCGAACCCGTGCGTTGAGTACCGGTCCCTGTATCGGCTTGACCAGATAATCATCTGCACCTTGATTGAGACCGATCAGCTCGCTGCTTTCGGAAGCATCGGCAGTTACAAAAATCACCGGCAGATCACGGGTGAGCGGGTTTTCGCGAAGTATCCGGTGCACTTCGAATCCACTCATGTCCGGCATCATGACATCGAGCAAGATCAGGTCTGGTGGGTTGTGCTTGATCAGTTCCAGGGCCTCTGGTCCGGACAAGGCAAAGCTCAAGTCGTAATCGTGCTCCAGGGCTCCGGCCAGTACTTCCAGATTGGTGGGAATGTCATCCACCAGCAAAATCGATGGACGGGAAGCGTGTAAGTCACTCATGGCGGGGACTTTCCTTGGAAAGTTGCTGGAGTAGAACGTCCAGGGTGTGGCGGGCTTCGCGGAAATGGAAGGTGCGGATTTGGCTGTCCATTTCTTGAAGCAGGTGCTGGTTGGCAGGCATTTGTCCTAGAAGTTCGTTGACCTGTTTCCGCGCTTCCAGGCTATTGCGCTGCAAGCTCGAAGATAAGGCTTTGAGCCGTGCTTCCAGTTCAAATCGATCGAAGTCAACGGCAATGGTGTTTTGCCTTGTTTCAGGGACAGGGGCAGAAGGCTCGGTATCTTTTGTGGCAAGCCAGGCATCAATTTCGGCGAGAGCCTGTTTTAGGGCAAGAGCCAGCGTATCTAACGCTTGTTGAATTTCCCCGGGCGGATTGGCAGCTATTTGCCATGCCGAACGGATGATTTCGTCAAGACTTGCCGCAGCAGTTTGAACCGAGACGATGCCCGCACTACCGGCTTCGCCCTTGAGTCCATGGGCCAGATGGCGAAGGCCGTCTTTATTTGCTTCGGATAGCAGCTTGCTGGCGTGATCAAGGGTGTTACGGTTCTGGGCAGCAAAGAGGCGGAGGATGTCTGCGTAGCGGTCATGATCGCCGCCGAGCCTAGCCAAGGTACCAGCTCTGTCGATCCCCCTCAGTTCAGGCAGGGATAAGGGCTGATCCGGACTAATGATGGCCAAAGGCGTTGTTTGACCGGAGATGCTTTGGGGATTGACCCAGCGGCTGAGTGTTTCAATCAGCTGCTCCGGTTCAAAGGGTTTGGCGATGTAATCATTCATGCCTGCAGCCATGGCTGCATGGCGATCTTCGGGCATGGCCGCTGCGGTCATGGCCAGAATCGGCAGGTCTTTTCCCGAAGGCAGTTGGCGAATGTTCCGGGTGGCTTCGCAGCCATCCATTTGGGGCATTTGTAGATCCATTAGCACCAGATCGAAGGTGTTTGTTTTTGCCAGTTCCAGGGCTTGGGCACCGTTACTCGCCAAGGAGACCACCATACCGATCTTCTCAAGAAAAGCCCGGGCAACTTGCTGGCTGAGCTGGTTATCTTCGGCCAACAACACCCGGAGGCCGCGCAGGGTATCCGGGGACGCGGCGTGCTGCTGGTTGGTTGTGCCATCCAGGAGTAATGGATTGTCCAGATCGAAACTTGCAGTGAAACTGAAGGTGCTTCCCTTGCCAAAGACGCTGGAGACGGCAATTTCACCACCCATCATTTCCGCAAGGCGATGGGAGATAACCAATCCCAGTCCGGTACCGCCGTAACGCCGGGTAATCGAGGCATCGGCCTGACTGAAGGCTTGGAACAGATGGGCTTGTTGTTCCGGTGAAATACCAATCCCGGTATCCCGCACACTGAAGCGTAGCGTGCAACGCTGGGCATCTCCATGAACGGTTTCGACATGTAACTGCACGCCCCCTTCGTGGGTAAATTTCACGGCATTGCCGACCAGGTTTGCCAATACCTGACTCAGTCGCAGGGCATCACCGGTCAGGGCACGGGGTACATCGGGGGCGATGTCACTAGTCAGCTGTAGCCCTTTTTCTTTGACCTGCAAGGAGAACAGGTCGCAGGTTCGTTCAACAACGTCTTCCAGCGCAAAGATCCTATTTTCCATATTCAAACGACCGGCCTCGATCTTGGAGTAATCGAGGATGTCGTTGAGGATGGCAAGCAAGGCCAAGGAAGATTCCTGAATCTTGTTCAGATAATCCCTCAACTCATCAGTCATGGCCATGTCCCTCGCCAATCGGGCAAAGCCGATGACGGCATTCAGGGGGGTGCGAATTTCGTGGCTCATATTGGCCAGGAATTCGCTTTTGGTCTTGGTGGCAGCTTCCGCTTGCTCTTTGGCAGACTGCAGGGCCAACTCGGCTTTCTTGATGGGACTGATGTCGAACACGAGGACAAGGAAGCCCTGAACGACGTCATCCTTAAGATCTGGAATGTAATGGGCCAGTACGTGACGGGTTGGCAGTCCGGGTTTCGGTGAGTGAATCTCCCGTTCAAATTCCTTTACCTCGCCTTTCAGGACCGCTTCGATCATTGGCAAATTCAGTGCATAAACCTCTTCTCCTAACAGGTCCTTGATATGCATACCGGGAAGCTGGTCAGGGGGTAGGCCATACCACTCCTCGTACGCTTTGTTGCCAAAGCGATTGTGCAGGGTGTTGTCCCAATAACCCACCAGGGCCGGAATATTGTTGAGGATGGTTTGTAGATCGCGACGCTGCTTTTCAATTTCCTGGGTCAGCAGACGTCGTTCGGTGACATCAAGTAGCGTCCAGATGATGCCTTTGGATAAATCTTTCTGGTCAAGAGGTGTGCCGGAAACAGCACACCAAAAAATGCTGCCGTCTTTGCGACGAAATGGATATTCAATATCCACCAGATTCTGGTGAATCAATTTTTCGTAATGAACCCGGAAGCCTTCAAAGTGGGCGCGGTCAAGGTGAATTTTTTCAAAACTCTGGCCGATCAGTTCTTCCGGGGCATAGCCAAACATCAGGCCAGCGCGCTGGCTTGCCTGGTCTATCAAGCGATGAGCTGAGGCAAGGAAAATTCCCACCGCGCTTTTGTCTAGGAGGGCCTGTTGCAGTGCCGTACTTTTCTCCTGGGCCCGTCTTGCGGCCACCAGAGCCGTAATGTCCACATAGGCAATTACGACGCCGTAGCGCGGGTTTTTCAGGGGCAAGGCACTGGTCATCAACCAGCGTTCTCCTTGAGCGGTAACGATGCCCATCTCCACATCCCTGACCAACTCACCTTTGCTCAGTGCTCTTACACTGGGTAATTCCTCTGGGGGCATAGGGCTGCCGTCAGGGTGAATCAGTACCCATTCCCTGCCTGCTAAATGGCGGGCAATATGATCGGCTTTGCTGATGCCAAGGATTACTTCCGAGGCTCGATTGCAGTCAATGATGTTGCCAACCGGATCGGTAACAGAGATGCCAACTGGCAAGACCTCATAGAGATTGGAAAGCAGATCTTCCCGTTCCCGCAAAGACGCTTCCAGTTCTTTACGGGCCGTCAGGTCGCGGAAAGAAGCCAGCAGGTAAAGCTGCCCTTCCAACTGAATACCCTGGGCAACAACTTCGACCGAAATGACGCGCTGGTCTGCGCATTGGATGGTCCGTTCAAGAGTGATGGGTTTATCTAGGTCGAAGGCAGAAAGGAACAGGGCGTTGGTGGATGCGGGCATTCCACTACTGGCTATTTCGATATCCCAGTCCACAATATTTGGCGTTTTTTTGCTGTTCTGGTCCAAGCTCAGCATCTGGTAGAAGGCCGCGTTGGCTTCTACCAGATCGCCCTCCTGGTCCAGGATATGAACGCCATCCCCCATGGTTTTGAGTAAGACCAGATAGCGTTGTCGGCTGCTGGCGATTCGGGATTTCTCCTGCTCAAGCCGCAGGATCAGCAAAGCGATACCGATACCGGCAACCATGACCCCAGCCAGCCCAGCCAGCAGTCGATGCTGACTGCTCTTGATCTGACTGAGGA
This sequence comes from Rhodocyclaceae bacterium, assembly GCA_036504515.1. Taxonomy (GTDB): domain Bacteria; phylum Pseudomonadota; class Gammaproteobacteria; order Burkholderiales; family Rhodocyclaceae; genus AWTP1-18. Next base: position 478,038 of record DASXVA010000001.1, on the reverse strand, counting down.
CAGGGCTTAACTCGGCCTGTTCATCCAGGCCGGCAGAGACCGCCAGGGGCCATTGTGGAAGGCGCTGCCAGGACCAGATGCGGGGTACGTGATCGTTTGGCGATTGAACCCGAAAAATTCCCGAGTCGCCTGGTTTTGCATTGCGTTGGGGCCGCTCAGGAAGAAGCTGATTACCGAGAAATCTTTCCTGATCCTTGTTCCGGGCCAAGTAATAACCGTCTGCATCTGTCAGATGGACGCGATCCCCTTCACGCAGGGTCAGGCGATTCAGGCTGGTGGACAGATAATCGGAACGCAATGGGATGCCGATAATCCCCTGGAACTTGCCGTGTCGATAAAGCCCCCGAGTCACCATAACGGCCCATTGCCCTGTTAAGCGGCCTTGAATGGGGCGACTGATCAGCAAGTGGTCTTGGGTGTCGGCGACATGGGCTTTGAAGTACTCCCGGTCACTGACATTAACCCGCATGGCTTCACTTTGGGAGGCGTAACGGATAATGCCTTGTGCATCGATAACAACGATGTTGTTGAGGGCCTCGGCAGGAAAACTTTTTACGACAAGTTGCGCTGCTTTATCAAAGCTATGGGGGTCATCAAGATAAGCATCCCGTAAACCCTGCAAGGCCAAATCCACGGCTCGTAACAAGGTATCCATCTTGTCACTGGCAGCGGTATCCAGCAGAACGGCACGGCGTTCGGCGGTTTCTCCCGCCTCGGCCAACAACGTATTCTGATCCTGCAATTGCAGCCACCAAATGGCCGCACAGCAAAGGAAAGAGACCAGTACAACGCCAATGGATATCCCGTGAGTGCGCCGTGATACTGGCCGCATCAGTTTTGCCATGCCCGACTTGGATGCAGCCATGATCTTCCCTGCTTTCTTCTATTTTTATGGCTTATTGGGGAAAGTCATAATCCACGGTCAGAGGCGCATGATCGGAAAAGCGCTGGTCTTTGTAGACCGCCGATGAGCGGGCGGTGGCGGCAATGCCCGGTGTGGCGATCTGATAGTCACTCGCACAAATAGTCGGCATAATCGGATGTATGAAAGACATCCGCGTATTCTCCTACAGACGCTTCTCATCGGGGCGGCAAGCACGAGGAACATCCCTCGAACGGCAAACGAAACTGGCACAAGCCTGGTGCCAAGAAAGAGGCTACGACCTCGACGAGAGCCTTTCATTGTCCGACCTTGGGGTTTCCGCCTTCAAAGGCGATAACGCCACCCGAGGCGCGCTAGGAGGCTTCATAGCGGCAATCGAAGCAGGGAAGGTCCCCAAGGGGTCGATTCTTCTCGTCGAATCGCTTGACCGCCTTTCTCGGGCGACGCTTCCCGAAGCCGTTTCTCTCCTGATGCAGATCGTCAAGACTGGCGTCCGCGTTGTCTCGATGGTCGATGGCAAGGAATGGAATTCCGAGACCATCAACGACACGATGTCTTTCATGCTTTCCGTCCTGCTCTTCTCCCGTGCCCATGAAGAGAGCAGCACGAAGGCAAAACGTGTCTCTGCCGCCTTCCAGACCAAACGTCAGGCAGGACTTGCCGTGGTCTCGAAGATGCACGGAGGCGGGTGGATGCAGCCGAAGGCGGACAAGTCGGGATGGGAACTTATTCCGGATAAAGCGGAATCTGTCCGCAAGGTCTTCGAACTCGCGGCGTCAGGCAAAGGCGGGGTCTCGATTGCCCGTATCGCGACCGAGGAAGGATGGGCGATGCCGTGGAGGGAACGGAAGAACACGGGAAAAGGTTGGGAACATACGGGCATATCTCGACTTCTTCGAGACCGCCGAACCATTGGCGAGTGGCAGCCGATGAGGATGTTCGGCGGAACGCTGACGCCAGACGGCGAACCCGTTCAAGGATACTTTCCCGCAGCAGTGTCGGAAGAATTGTGGCATCGTGTGCAGGTAGCCCTCAAAGGCAGGACCGGACCGAAGCGGCTGCGCGGAATAAACGCCGATGTCTTCGCAGGGTTGCTTTACTGCAAGTGCGGCGAACGGATGGAACGTAAGGCGGCGAGCGAACGAGGATACGCAAGGTATTACTGTCTCGGCGCGAAGGCGGGACGGTCTGAATGCCCATCCGTTTCAGAACGGGGAATCGTCCATGCCGTCCTCTCGAACTTGGGTCAATTCGAGGAAAAAGCCTTCCGCGACGACACGATTTCCGAAGCGATACGCGAACGAATTCAGATTGCCGAGGAGCGTGCTTCCGATGCCAGAAGTCGGGCTGACCGAATCATCCTTGCGATCGAGGAAGGTGGCAATTCCACCCTGCTCTTGCAGAGACTTTCTGCAATCGAAGCAGAAGCCGCGAAAGCAAAATCCGACCTCGAATCGGCAAGAGAAGAACTTGCGACAGTCCCGAAAATCGGTGGAAATTTCGGGACCAATCTTGTGGACGATGCGATGTCCTGGATTGGCGACAAGGCAAAAACGGAAGAGCGTTTCAGGTTGTCGGATGCTCTTCGGAGAGTCGTCGACCGAATCGTTTTTAACGGTTACGCCGTCATGATTTTCCAAGTGAAAGGGGTTGGTCTTTGGCAAGAAATCCCCCAGGAATTTCTTGGAAGAGCGAAGCGGCGTGATGCGGGAATGAGTCGCGAGGAAGTGGCGGCGAAGGCACGGGCGATGTAACACGCCCGTTCCGTTCGCTTCGCTTTCCCGTGTAATTTCAGGTTGTAACTTCAGCTTTCAGGGGCAGGACTTTCCTATCGTCTGGCGGGAACAGGAAATACCAACCAGCCATCGGCAGAGACGGAACGGCAGCTTGCAGAATGGCATCCCAGGAAGGGGCAGTTACAACCTCGACGGTTACAACCAATTGGCACACTTACAACTACGCCTCGCTCACTACCGTTCGTGTCGGCTACCAACCAGACCACCCAGAAAAGCGTCAAGTTCTACAAAAAAATGGACACCCCATGCGCTTCGCGCGACCGGCTTCGCCGCAAGCCTTGTCCTGCCTAGATGTCGTGTAGTCAGAATCGAAAAGTGACTGCCACATAAACCCAGTAACGACGGGGCTTGCAGGGAAGAACTCCGTGTATTCGGTGACGCATGGAAATATTTTCCTGGAATCACTTGCTTTAGCCCACACGGACCGATAGACATATGTCATGTGTTCTTGGTATCGGAGGTTGGCATGAGCGGAAAGGAAATCAAGTACGTGACGGTAGGCTTCAAGGTTCCGGTCGAGGTTCGCGACCGATGGGCGAAGTTGGCAGAGGACACGGGGAACAGCCTGTCGGAATTCCTCAGAAAAGGCGCTGCCGGATTGGAAGAGAACCTGAAGGCACTGTCGACGACACGGCAAAACGATGGGCGTGTTCTGGCACTGCTGGACGAGATTCTTGCGGCAGTGAAGGACAAGAATGGGCAAACCGAAGCCAGAGCCACGGCTGACATTCCGGACATCGAAAGCAAGGCGCCGGCATTTGCGGAAGAACCCGTTTCCGCGCAAGACGAAATGCCCGTTGCCGCCCTCGCGGAGGCGACAAGAGTTCCCGTTCTCGACGATAAAGGGCGCGTGAAATTGAAGCCGGTCGGGTTCGAGATTTCGAGCCGGTTGAAGGGAATGGGAGCGGTGGATTCTCGTCTGGGGTATCTGGTCGTTCCGCAGGAAATCGATGCCGAACCCTTCAAGGAATTCTTCGCATGAGCATGACTCCGCGCTCGGTCCGAATCCCTGATTTTCTTGACGCCCAAGTCATCGCCTTGGCGAAAAAACGTGGACAGAGTATTTCTGGTTTCCTGCTCGCTGCGATCGAGAACGCCGTAGTCGAAGAGGTCTCGATGTCGCGGATGGACCGACAGATTCGCGAAGCGATTCGAGCGGAATTCGCTGCCGAGAAAGGCAGGTCCGCAGGAGATAACTGATGCTTTCCGTCAAGCGAATAATGGACGGCGGATACATCGAAGACTCGGTCAAGCGGACAGAAGAATACGTCTCGGAAGGCAAGGAACCGCCGGGAGAATATTTCGGTAAAGGCGCTGCCGCTCTCGGTCTCTCGGGAAAACTTAAGAAGGGAGAATTGTCGGATCTTCTCAAAGGTCTTCACCCGAAAACGGGCGAAAAGATTTTCGAAGTCGACGACGCTTCGGTCATCGGTTTCGACAAGACCTTCTCCGCGAGCAAGAGCGTTTCGATTCTCGCCGCCGTCGCGGATAAGAAGACTCGGGACGAAATCCATCTGGCTTTCCGCCAGTCGGTCGACGCCGCCATGGCGAAGTTCGAGGACGAAACGAGAGTCAGACTCGGGCGGGGAGACTGGCAGCCCTGTCAGGGAATCATCGCCGTCGGCTACGAGCATATGGACTCTCGGGAACTCGACCCGCAACTTCATGAACACTATTACCTCGTAGCCCGAGGACTTAACGCCGACGGCAAGTTCGTCGGGATGGACACTCGCGACCCCTACGTCATGCAGAAGAATCTGGGGGCGATGTTCCGTGCCGAGTTCGCGGGGCGATTGCGGGAGATGGGGTTCGTCATCGAACCGGGAGTCTCCGACACGTTCGAGATAGCGGGCGTCCCCGAAGGGCTGAAGGAACTCTTCTCCCAGAGGTCGTCTCAAATTGCGGATTTCATCGAAAGACGCGTCGACGGCTACAAAGGCAAGGAAGTCGGCAGACTGATGGCGCAGGGGCTGGACAGGAATGCGGCGGAAGAGAAATCCGCCGCCGATGTGGAAGCGTTCAGGAAAGGGCTGCTGAAGTCGCCGAAGGCGCGTCAGGCAGCAGCCTACGCCACGAGGAAGGCGAAGGACGTGTCCGAGCATGGGGAGAGCCGCGAAGCCCAGATGAAGCGATGGCAGGACACCGCGAAGAAGGAATTCGGCTTCGGAGCCTCGGCTGTCAGGAAGTTGAAGAAGATGGAACCCCCCGAACCCGAGCCGTTCGACATGCAAGCCGTCCTCGAAAGAGCGCTCGCGGGAAATTCCGTCTTCAAGATGCGCGACCTAGAAACCGCTCTCCTCGTCGAGAAACAGTTCCATCCCGAAATCGACATCAAGGAAACGATGCGGGAGATGATGGACAGGAACGCGAAGACGCCTCTCCTGTTCCTCAAAGACAAGCACGGAGAACATTGGCTCACATCGGCAGAACTTCGCAGGAAGGAAGAAGTCCTTGTCGCAAGGGCAGAAAATTCAGTGCGTCAGGGGACTTCACATGCAGTCCCGAAGGGAATCGCTGACAGGGTCATCGCCGAAGAAGAAGCACGGATGCGAGCCGAATACGGAAGTAAATTCAAAGAAGCCGCTTGGCAAGACCAGCAGGCAGCGATCCGGAAGGTTCTTGAAAGCGGGAATATCGCGCTGACCGTGGGAAGGGCAGGCACAGGCAAGACGACGACCTTCTCCGTCGCCCGCAAGGTCTACGAGGCAGCGGGTTACAACCTCAAAGGCACAAGCCAAGGAACCATCGCGGCAGAAGGTCTCGGGAGAGAAGCGGGCATCGAGTCCATGAATGTCGCACAGTGGAAAGCCCAGTGGTCAAAGGGGAAGAGCGGAGGCATCGACGACAGGACGATTTTCGTCGTCGACGAAGCGGCGCTTGTCGGCACGGACGACATGCGTGAAATCATCACTACCGTCGGCATGTATGGCGGCAAGGTCGTCCTTCTGGGCGACCATGGTCAACTCCAGAACATCTCTTCGGGGCAGGTCTTCGAACGTATCGCCGACAAGTTAGGCGATACCGTGGCGACACTGGACACCGTAACAAGACAGAAGGACGCCGATTTTCGTGATGCGGTATCTGGGCTTCGTGAAGGCGATGCGGAAGCCGCCGTCGACTTTCTCGACGCCAAGGGATGGATAACGACCACGAAGGACAGGGATGCCGCCATGGCGGCGATGGTCAAGGACTGGAGCGAAGACCCTGCCGACATCACCAAGAAATTGATGATGGCGGGCAAGAACGACGATGCCCACGCAATAAATCAGGCTGCTCACGATGCCTTGAGGGACGCAGGCGAGATCGGGGAGGAACATTTCGTCTCGACGAAGATAGGCGAGAACGAATCCCGCATCACGACCCTTTCCGTCGGAGACCGCATCCTGTTCCGCAAGAACGACAGGGAAATCGGCGTCAAGAACGGCAATTTCGGACGCGTAACGGGTATCGACATGAAGCGGGACGGCAGCCATTCGTTGACCGTCATGCTCGCCGACGACAAGGGCAAGGACACGAAGGAAGTTCGATTCAGCACCGAGGATTATCGGGCTTTCCAGCACGGTTACTGCATCACGACGTTCAGCAGCCAGGGCAAGACAGTCGAAGCCGCGTATTCCTTCGTCGACAGGACGATGACCAGTCGGGAATCCGCTTATGTCCAAGTCTCTCGGGCGACCGACCGAGGAAGACTTTACATGACGGAGGACGAGCGGAAGGATATCGTGAACCTCCTTTCCCGCTCGAACCGCAAGGAAACGACACTTGCCTATGACCTGCTCGACGGCGGGGAAACGTATCAGGACGAAGCCGTCGCCCACTACGGCGACCCGAAGACCGTTCGGGAAGCCGTAGCGAGGAAGGACGCGAATGCTATCCGCAGGCTCGCGGAGGACGGCAAAGACCTCGAAGGACGTGAGGGACGAGCGCAGAACACCGCTCTTCATCTGGCAGTCAGGGACGGAAACGCGGAAGCCGTGAAGGCGCTCCTCGAATGCGGGGCATCGTGCGACCCGAGGAACGCGATGGGCATCACTCCCCTTCACGATGCCGCCAAGGCAGGGAATCGCGACATTGCGGAATTGCTGCTTGCGGCAGGGGCAGACCCCCTTGCCGTCGCTAGGAACGGCGACACGCCCTTCCTGCTCGCCCGTAGGGGTCCTTCTCCTGTTTCGGACCTTCTTGCCGCTGCTGCAATCACCGACAGTCATGAACGAGTCCCCCCACTGCCGTTGAATGAACAACAGGACTTGCCGCGCAAGGTCCAGGAGGCGACGACAGACGCCGATATCGTATACGAGCAACCTGAACCCGTCGTTGCAGAAACCCACGAAATCGACCTGACCGGCGCACCGACGCCCCCTTCGGCTGATTTCGAGCCGAAGGACGACGTACACCAACAACCTGCCCTGACCGGCGCACCGACGCCAGAAGCCGAGCCGCAGGCGACGGCGGCAGCGACTTTCGAGGAACCTGTCACTTTTGCCGGTATGCAGGAGACGACCTTTCCGGTAGCGCCCACGGTAACGGAACAGAAGAAGGCGACCATCGAGGACCAGATTCGGAAGACCGTTTCAAGATTCAAGGCGAAAGGTCCTGATGACGCGAAGGCGTTCGAGATGCTGAAAAATCTCGCTATCGACTCCAAGGGCAAGGAACGGAGGAACGGCGCGATTGAGAAGGTGTTCCTCGAAGCGAAGAGGGAGGGGAATCATCCTCTCGCCGATGCCGTGCGCGGCTTCTGTCATGGGAGCATCAAGCCCTACGGATACCAAAAGACGTTGCAGGAAGAGATCGATGTCGACAGGAAGAGACAACACGAGCAGGACCGTCTCGAAGCCGTCAAAGAGACGGGAAGGAGCCTTGTAGGTCATCTGATGTCGGCAGGCGGAGCGCTCTTCGATATTACGAAAAGCGGCATCGCCTCGGCGAAGGAAGCATGGGATGAGGCTCATGCCCCCGCCCCCGTCATCGACGACGTGGACAAGTTCGTCAAGGATTTTGCCGGCTACTGCAACGACCCCATGACGAGCAAGGAGGAATACGTTCTTCTGGTCGAGAAGGCAAAGAGCCACGATGAGAGGAGTCCTGACGATATGGTCTTGGACAGGATGCTCGTCGCAAGCGAGAAAATCGGCGATGACGAAAATTCACGAAGACTACGGGAAGCAGGAGCAGACCCCGATAACAGGAATACCCCCGAAGGGAAAGGACAGTCGGCTAACGACATCGCCGAGGCAGCAAGGCTCGAAGAGGCACGGCGCGAGCAGGAAGCACGGGCACGGAAGGAAGAGCAGGAACGGCACAACAGGGAACGCGAAGCCGCAATGACCGCAAGGAAGGAACGTCAGCGCGGCATGTCTCCGAACTCCAAGGGCAAGGATATGGAGCGATGATCGGCTTTCTATGATGGGAACCGTAACTCATTGATTTCACTTGCGACCTTAAAACTCCCGATGCCAGTGAAACGATGCGAAGTCAAAGGGATGGAGACGCACCCCACACAACCCAACCAGCCCGAGGGCGACGGGCGAACAGTTCGCACCGCTTCTCGACATGGGGGAACGCCTCTTCAATCCACGCAAGGGGCGTTTCAGGCTTCGTCGAATGCCCCTTGGTCTTCTCATCGAAGACCGAGGGCAGTTGCCTCATCGGCTTCCCGAGACCACCGCCACGGACGGCGAGGACGAGGAATTCCGAAGACTGGCGGAGCAGCCCTGCACCGACGACACCGCGCCCTTTTGACCATGTTGCCGTCGAATGGTAACGACACCCGAAGGCAGGCAGCATCGCGATAACGTCTGCGAGGAACATCGACGGACTCCAAAGCAGGAGCAGAGCGTCATCGGCAAGGATGTCGCGAATCGGTAGAGCCGCTATATCCGCGAGGGACATCGTCGGATAGTGATGGCGGGGGTCTGCATTACTTGTCGCGTTCCTCGACGAGCGGTAGTCGAACGGGAAATCCGCGACGACGACCTGGAAGCGTCCTTTCGGCAGGGCATCGGGAATGAGGTCTTCCGATGCTGCAACTGTTCCCCGCAGTCGATTTCGCTTTTCCTCGACCTTCTTGATGCGGATTGCCGCTGCGGCTTTCAGAATCGCTCTCTGCTCGTCTTTCGATAGGTTTGCGACCCTTGCAGCCTCGGCAAGGGAGATTTCGCCGCTATGGAGGGCTGTAACGAGTTCTTGCGACCCTTTCGCTGCGACCCTCTTCGCTCTGGTTATCGAAGCATCCGAGACGCCGAAAAGTGAAGCGGCGTCCTGCTGGCGAAGGCTAGAACCGTCCCGAGACGGATCTAGGACGCTGTGCCGATTTGTTCCCCGTGGAAGATTCGCATACGACGCGGCAAGCAAGGCTCTATCCGTAGGCGACAGGTGCCGACGGTGAAGGTTCGTCGAGATGATGTGTCGAATGAGTGATTCCTCGTCCCCGTCCCAGTCCTCGCATTCAGGCTCGATGCCGAGAGCGGCACATGCACTCCATCTATGTCGACCATCGACAACCAAGCCCTCGAAGAGCAAGACAGGCTCCTTTTGACCGTTTTCCCGGATGTCCTGGACGAGCGAAGAAAACTCCCCTTCGGTCATGGGCGGAAACATCGAGGCGAGCGGGTGGAAGGGCGGAGAGGACATCCCGAGATTTTACGTTGACCACACCCCGAACGCCTCCGTTATAGAGGACTACGGCTACATTCGAGCGTTTCCGCTCTCACCCTTCGGGCGGGATGATGGACAACGAAAAATATTCCATTCGGATCGTTGACTTTGCCTTCCAAGCGCGCAACAAGTGTGTTTACAGGTTCTTTCTTTGGGAGGCACATATGGACAAACAAAAGCGTGCAGTTCTTTCAATCGAAGTCCCCTTGGAACTTCGAGAAACTTTCATTGCGGCTGCGGCGGCGAATGACATGACAGGATCGCAACTACTTCGGGCATTCATGCGGGAATACATTCGCAAGAACAGCCACAGCGACCTTTTTAGACCTTTGGAGAAACAGGCAGCCTGAAAATGATTTCGCCCCATCGTCGGCAAAACGATGAGGCGAGAAGTCCGGGAAGCAGGACGATATAGGTATATCTATCCTACATCCCTTTTTGAGAAGCGCAAGACCCGTTGGCAGAAGTCCGACGAAAGGGGGATCCATGTATGGAAGGGATAGACATCACGAAATTCTGAGCAAGCAGATGGCGGCAGAATCCGTCTGGAAGTCATTCGTGGAGCAGGACGAGGATGTCCGCATCTTGAAGGGCAAGAAGCGATCGATTTACCGTTGGGACAGCAACCATTTCCGCATCGTCGAAGAAGATGATGAGATGGAATCTGCTATCAAGTGGCTGCCCGAGCCGATAGCCAAGCCATCGAACGCGAAGGCATGTTCTGACACGACGAAACTCGTCGGACGGAAATTCAAACCTATCGACAGGCAGGACGAGAACATCGTTCTGCCCTTGGCAAACGGATACATCCGTGTTCTTGTTGAGGGGAACAGGACAGCAGGAAAACGGGGCGGGAGAACATGCAGGTTCGAATGGGTGAAGCCCGACCGCGAAGCCGAGAAGACCCATGTTATCCCCATCGAAATCGATCAGGAACACGGCACCGAATATCATCCGCAACCTTCAGTTGCCGGTAGCCGTTTCCATGAGGATTATTTGGCTACGAGCCTTTCGGAAGAGGAAGCACGCTACATCCAAACATTCTTCGGCTATTCCTTGCTCGACCACAACAACGAGCAGATCGGGCTTTTCCAATACGGGAACGGCGGCGAAGGCAAATCCACCATCGTGAACCTCTGTTCGCACATTCACCGCAAGACAGTCCCTGTCAGCATGAAGAAATTGGGCGATTTCGGCTTGGCGACCGCTTCGCAGGCATCGCTCATCTTCGTCGACGATGCTCCCGCGACATGGGACAACGCCGATGTGATGAAGTCTGTCCTGTCCGCAGGGCTGATGGCGATCGATGTGAAGCACTCTGACGCCATCGAGGGCAGAGTCTTCGGGAAAATGGTCGTTTGCGGCAATGAGGTTCCTTACGTCAATGACGCCTCGAATGGGTGGCAGCGGCGCTGGATGCTCGCGAAATGGACGAATCAGGTTACGAAAGACCCTAGCCTGGAACCGCATATCGTCGCCCATGAACTTCGACATGTCATGGATTGGATGCTTCTCGGACTCAAACGCTATTTCGAAGACGGTCTCCCGACTATCGAGGAAGGTCCGGCATCGACGAAGGAACTGTTCGACGAACTCGTCTCCGCGAACAACACGGCAGCAGCATGGGCGATCCACGCAGGAGCAGAGGTCGACGACGGCGTGAGGACCGAGAAGAAGGCTATCTATGAAGCCTATCGGCAGTGGGGTGAAGAGATGGAGAAGTCATCGAAGTCGATGAAGGATATGCCCAGATTCTTCATCGCACTCAAACAGCACTTGAAACACTTCGAGGAAAGCAAATTGGGAACGAGGGAACGTAAGACATGTGTAGGAATTCGTATCCCCGACATCCCGAATGTTGCAGCAAGACCATTCTGACCCTGACCATTTCAAGACCCGCCGAAAGGCGGGTTTTCTGTTTCGCGTCCAGGTAAGACGCACCCACGTCCGGGTAGCGTCCATGTAAAAAAAACTTACCTGGACGCAGAGAATCAAGACAGGGCAAGGGTTTCGGCATGTGCGTCCATGCGTCAGGGTAGAAATCCGAAAAATCAAAAATCTGTACACGCGCGTGTACGAGAAAAAACACGAAATTACATAGACACACGGACGCAATCTTGAAAATCATTGCAGCACAACGCTTTGCCACGTCCATGTGTATGAATTACTACTCGGACGCTACCTGGACGCAAACGCAATTTACTCGGACGCGGACGCTATCGCGTCCTTTTTAGGAATCGAAAAAGGCGGCAGCACCCCCTTCCGGCGTTTTCGAGGTTTTCAGCGCCGACAAGACGCAACGGCGGAAGCCGTGTCGTCGACGTCGCCCCTGTTTTCTTTGCAGGACACCTGTCAAAATTGCCGGTAGAGGAGAAGGCGGGATGTCAGCGCAGATTGTTCCGTAGGTCTGCGATGGCTTCTCGGTAAGAGCCGATGAACATACCCGTATCAATGCCGAGGGCGTCAGCAAGACGAAGGAATTCGGGGAAATCCAGTCTGCGTTCCCCGCGTTCCACCTTCGATAAGAAGCTCTGTGGCTTCCCCAACCTGTCCGCTACCTCCACCTGGGTCAGCCCAGCATCCTGCCGCGCTCTGACGAGCATACGGCGGAACACATCGTATTGAGGGCTGTGGAGGGGATTCGGCATCCCCAGAGGCTAATAACCCGATATGGAATATCCCAGAGCGGGTTATCACGGTATCATTGACCAGAAATCCCCCTCCACTCATGGCTTCCCCTGAGTTTTCCTAGGGTCATTGAGTTTGATTGCCTTACCGTGTACAAAAGCGACATCGACAACGAAAGAACAACTAAGATGCCTGCCCCACAGGAATGGAGTCCCGCTTTCAGTGTCGGAAATCCGATTCTGGATGAGCAGCACAGGAAGCTCCTTGCCATCTGCAAGGGTCTTGTATTGTGCGGAGAACTGCGAGGTGCCGAACGTGTCTCCCGCTTTCATGAACTACTGGACGAAATCGCAAGGTTCGCGCGGGAACACTTCAAGACCGAAGAGAACATCCTTGCGAATGTCGGCTACTCCGATTTGGAAGAGCAGAAGCGGGAGCATCTGGAATTCGAGGAACGTTTCACGGAAATCCTGTGCGATGCCAGCACGGGAACCATCGACATTCCCGAAATTTCCCGATTCGTATCTGATTGGTGGCTGAACCATATCCAGATAGCCGACATGCGTTACAAGGAAACCCTGAGTCGACTTCCTTAGGAAAGTCGCAACAGAAGAAAAGGCAGACCATGCTTCACGAACTATACGAAATCACGACGGATAAGGACGGCGTCAGGGAATGGGCTTTCTTCGTCGTCTTCAAGGGCATGGAACCGTCGCCCGATCAGAAGCCCTATGCGAAAGGGGCGTGGAACCCCGAAGTCAATGATGCCGATGGAAAAGCCTTGTATGAAGCAGGGAAGGCTGAAACGGCATGGGAGGTCGAACGGCTCAACCGTAACGGCAGGGTTCCGCCTCGCCGATAGATTGCTTCCGACTCACTCATTAAATTCATCAGAGACCGACCCCGTGTCAGAATCCCTCTTTTCAGAATAGGGGCATCTCACATGGACTCGAACGAAATCTCAAATGCCGTATCGGAAATCGGCAGACTGCTTCAAGGCAAGGAAAAACGCTTCGTCGATGGGGAGCATAAATATGTTCCCCTGGATGCCAGCAAGGAAGATATCTTGAAGTTGGCTCGCGCAAGAATCATCGACCTCGCAGCGGAGCGGCGTCGGAAGGCGGAACTCGTTCTTGAACTATGCCGGCAAGATGAACTCCGTTTGGCATTGACGATGAACGGCGATTACAAGACCCAAGTAAGTCGAAAGTTGACGTCGGACATCGATGCTCTCGAAAGTGCCATCAACGGACTCATGGACACATACGGCGCTGACATCTAATCATGAGAATCATCTCCGCCAACCTCAATGGCATCCGTTCAGCCACAACGAAGGGTTTTTTCGACTGGATGGCGACTACTGACGCGGATGTCGTCTGCGTTCAGGAACTCAAAGCCCAATCCGCAGACCTCACGGACGAGATGCGGAATCCCGCTGGCTACCGAGGCTTTTTTCACTACGCCGAAAAAAAAGGCTATTCAGGCGTCGGCATCTACTGCCGTCGCGAGCCTGACCGCATTGTCGAAGGCATCGGACACGCAGGGTTTGACGCAGAAGGACGATTTATAAGAGCCGATTTCGGCGACCTGTCCGTCGTGTCGGTCTATGTCCCGTCTGGCTCATCCAGCCCCGAGCGGCAGGAAGCCAAATTCGAATTTCTCGATGAATTCCTGCCCGTGATGGACGCTCTACGATCCGAGGGACGCGAATTCGTCGTAAGCGGGGACTGGAACATCGCTCACGCCCCTATCGACTTAAAGAACTGGAAAGGGAACTTGAAGAATTCGGGCTTCCTGCCGGAAGAGCGGGCATGGCTCGACAAACTGTATTCAAGCGGCTGGGTGGACGTGTATCGGACGCTATACCCAGAGGCAGGCGACGAGGGATATACGTGGTGGTCAAACAGGGGGCAGGCATACGCCAAAAACGTGGGCTGGAGAATCGACCTTCATGTCGCAACCGCAGGAATTGCTTCTGCTGCAAGGGAAAGCAGTATCTACAAGGGACAGAAATTCTCCGACCACGCCCCGTTGAGCGTGGACTACGATTGCGGGTTTTTTGAATGATTGACTAGTCGATACGCCATCCCACATTCTTTGCCCAGGCCTGGCCCCGATTGGACCACCAGGTGTAGGCATCGCCGGTGGTGTCCGGGTAAAGGTGTCGGTAGGCATCCACCCAGCCCTGTTCGTCCAGCACCTTGCTCAACCAGGCCCGCTCTTCCGGCAGGAAGCCGCTGTTCTTGAGGTTGCCCTTCCAGTTCTTCAGGTCGATTTCCTTGTGGGCAATATTCCAGTCGCCGCAGATCACCACCTCGCGGCCCTCGGCCCAGAGCGCGGCGAGAACGGGATAAAACTCCGCCATGAATTCAAATTTGGCTTCCTGGCGTTCCGGCGAGCTGGAGCCGGAGGGCACATAAACGGAAATAACTGAAAGCTTGCTGGCCGGGGAGTCAAAGTCGGCACGGATGTAACGGCCCTCGGCATCGAAGCCGGCGTGGCCGATACCTTCGATCACCCGATCCGGTTTCCGTTTGCTGTAGATACCGACACCGGAATAGCCTTTTTTCTCAGCATAGTGAAAGTAACCGTGATAACCCTCCGGCGCTTTCATTTGTTCTGACAGGTCTCCTGCCTGGGCCTTGAGTTCCTGCAGGCAGAGGATGTCGGCGTTATGGCTGGCCATCCAGTCGAAAACACCTTTGGTGGTGGCAGAGCGGATACCGTTGAGATTGAGGGAGACGATTCGCAGCATGGTGTCAGGGGCCGGTAATAGATGCGTTGCCAATACGCCGATCAAAAAAGACTGGCACTTTTCCTCACAGCCGGATGGGCAAGGCATGGGTAATTGGGGAAGGATTGCCCCCAGTTTATCCCGTCAGATGTGACTCGTAGGCGGCGAGTAAACACGGTAAGTATTGCGACCGGCTTCCTTGGCCAAATACAGTGCCGAGTCGGCATGTCGTTGCAGGATTTCTGTTTCACCACCGTGGTCGGGATACATGGCGATGCCGATGCTGGCAGAGATGATGGCCGTTCCTTCGGCTAGGGCGAAAGGAAGGCTCATGGCTTTCAGGGCGCGCTGGACAACGTCTTCGGCATCGGCCACATTGCTGACTTCGGTCAGGATCATGGCAAATTCGTCGCCGCCAAGCCGGGCTACGGTATCCGCTTCCCGCAGGCAGACACCAAGGCGACGGGAGGTTTCCACCAGCAAGGCATCCCCTGCTGCATGACCGAAGTTGTCATTCACGCTCTTGAAGTAATCGAGGTCCACATAGACCAGGGCAAAGCAGCGCTGGTAGCGTCGGCCATTGGCCATGGCATTTTGCAGCCGATCGTAGAACAGGGATCGATTGGGCAGGTCGGTCAGCGGGTCGTGATGGGCCTTGTGGCGCATCACTTCTTCCGCTTCCTTGCGCCGGGTGATATCGCTGAAGGTGGCGACATAGCCGCCGTTATTGTCGTCACCGGAAATGCGGGTAATGGAAAGCCCTTCGATAAAGGCATCGCCATTTTTGCGTCGGTTCCAGATTTCCCCTTGCCACTGGCCCGTAGTGTTCAGGCTGTCCCACATGTGGGTATAGAAATCCTTGTCGTGGCGGCCGGAGCGCAGCAGTCTCGGATTCTGTCCGCGGACATCGTTGGGGGTGTAGCCCGTGATAGCGGTAAAGGCCGGATTGACCTGAACGATGCGGTTCTTGTTGTCGGTAACCAGAATGGCCTCGGCGGCGTTTTCGAAAACGGCGCTGGCAATTCGATTTACCCGTTCTGCTTCCAGTACGGCCGTTACGTCGCGCACGCTGATCAGGATACGGGGGGATTGATCGGGGGCAGTTTCCAAGGTCTTGACGGAGAAATCCGCAATGACCGGGTGCTCTACCTCTTTGTGGAGAAGGCGGGTACGGTATTGAGTGGGGGCAGGTAGCCCCTTCACGCGGTTATCCCGATAGTGGGCGACTCGCTCCCGTTCCGTCGGGTGCAAGAGTTCCAACCCATTCTTGCCGATGAATTCACTTGATTCCCGGCCCAGCATTTCTCCCAGCCGTTTGTTGGCAAAAATGATCAGCCCGTTTTCCGTGACCATGACACCGTCGGTGCCGAAGTCCAGCACGGTACGGTAGCGTTCTTCACTTTCTTTCAGCCTGTTTTCGCTTTCCCGCCGATCCGTCACTTCTTTCAGCAATTCCGCATTGGTGTTGGCCAGGGCTTGGGTGCGCTCCAGGATCAGTTTTTCCTGGGCGACATTGAGGTTTTGTATCGTGCGGACAAACAGGCGGTGACGGTGCATCAGGTAATGGCCGGTAGCACCGGTTGCCAGAGCCGCCAGCAGGTAGAGCCAGATGGCGCGTTGCTTTTGTTCCTGCTGGATGCCAAGCAGAGCCGTTGCTGGCATGGTGACGGAAATGCCGCCGCGGATGTCGCCGATCTTGTAGTTCTGGCTGTCGTGGCAATGAAGGCAAGCTGCTGTGATGGTCAGCGGTGCCATATAGCGGTGTACCGGCGCCTCGTTTGCAACGAAGCTGAGGCGATCCTTGGTCCCGCTTTCAAACGCGCGCAGGGTTTCCTCTTCCCAGGCATCGGCCTTGTTGGCGGGACGGACAGGGTTGAGGCTGGTGATATGGAACTTGACGCCGTCCATCTTCTCCGCCAGATCGGCAATCTGGCGGGTCATGAAAGCCGGATTCACCTTGGTCAGGCGGGTGCCGTCCTGAGTAATCACATCGCGCTTGGGATCATGCAGATAGGAATTGGGCTGAGTGTCTGCGGTGATGGGTACGTAAACCCCGCCGTGCCGGGCATTCCAGTCCCGGGTAACTTCGATCAGGCGAAACAGTACGACGCCCCGTTCCCGGGCAATGCTTTCAGTGTTTTCCTGCAGGCGATTAAGTTCGCGCAGGAGTAAGGCGCCGAACAGGCACAGACAGAACACATAGAGCGCCACGACCAGGAAGGCAAAGGACAAACTTGAAAACCGTCCTTTCCCCAAGCGGTGAGGGGGATTGGCTTTAAGGTTTGACGGCATTGTTGTCATTCATTTCAAGTTCCGGTTTTTCCTTGAGCAGGGAGTCAAGCGTTGCCAGGGCTTCGTCCAAAGCGAAGCCATCAATCTGCTGCGTCAAGGGGCGGATGGCATCACCGAAAATCGATGCGAGATCATCTTGCAGGGCCGCATAAAGGTGGGTTGCCTCCAGATCATCAGCTAGCAACAGGCTACGCAGGGTTTGAAGTTGCTGCCTCAGCTTGGTCAGGTCCAGGTTGTTGTGCGGTGATGGAATTCCTGCCCCATCACCAGGTAGAGATTCCAGTGCTTTGCAGGTGTGGCCCAATTCCTTTTCCAGTTGCGTCAAGGTTTGCATCACCGTATCGACTTCATTTTTCTTGAGGGCAGTTTCCAGTGCCGCGGCTGCCGATTGCAAAGCGGGTAATCCCAGGGTTCCGGCCAAACCTTTCAGGGTGTGGGCCTGGCGGGTTGCGCTGTCGATGTCCTTGCCCAGGTATTGTTGCCTTAGCGTTACGCCGTCATTGCCGTGGTCCTGGGTGAAGCGGAGTAATAACGCTGCCAAGCGGGCAGGGTTACCGCCGACATTGCGTAATGCCTTTGGGGTATCCAGACCATCCACTGTCGACAGCTGTTTTTTTAGTTGCTCATCGTGAGCAGAGGAATGTTCTCCTCGTGGGACCGGGTAAGGGAGCGAGGCTACTTGTTGAGGAGGCGGCAACCAGCGCAACAAGGTGGCATAGAGGCGGTCCGGATCCACTGGTTTGGCGATATGGTCGTTCATGCCGGCGGCGAGACAATTTTCCTGGTCTTCGTCGAAGGCATTGGCCGTCATGGCCAGTATCGGCGTATGGCGATGGATGGGCAGTTGGCGGATTTTCCGGGTTGCTTCAAGACCATCCATTTTCGGCATCTGAATATCCATCAGGATCAGGTCGTAAGGTTGGGCTTTGGCCCGAGCCAATGCAGCCTCTCCATCTTCAGCCAGGTCGACTTTCAGGCCGACCATTTGCAGCAGTTCCAAGGCAACTTCCTGATTGAGGGGATTGTCTTCTGCCAGCAGGAGCGACTGACCGCTATGACGAGTCATCTGTGTTTCAAGGCTCAGATGTTCGCCGCTGGTACCAGTGGTAGCTCCCAGGCTTTCGCTCAGGGTGGCGAGCAGATTGGTCGGTGTCACTGGTTTGGCGATGAAGGCCGTAAAGCCGTGCTGGGGCAATGAGATGTCGGCTACATCGTAGGTAGCGCTGATCAGGATCAACACCGGCTGTTTGGCCAAGGGTAATGCCTTGATGTGTTGCGCCGTTTCCAGCCCGTCAAGACCGGGCATGGCCCAGTCGGTCAGCACAAGTTCATAGGGGTCGCCTGCCTGATCGGCTCGTGCTATGGCCTGCAAGGCTTCTTCCCCGGAGGCAAAGGAATCTGCCCTGGCGCCGACAATGGTCAGGGTATGGGCCATGGACTCCCGAGCATCTTCAATATCGTCCACCACCAGTACCCGGGTGCCCTTGGGCAGGCTGTCAGGAATCGCATGGTGAACCAGTTCGGGAGCGATACCAAAGGGAGCTTCCACCCAGAAGGTACTACCCTTGCCCAGGCTGCTGTGGACGCCGACCTGACCACCCATCATCTTTGCCAGACGGCGGGTAATGGCGAGGCCGAGGCCGGTACCGCCGTATTGGCGCGTGGTGGAGACGTCAGCCTGTTCGAAGGCCTGAAACAGCCGGCCTTGTTGTTCAGGCGTAAGCCCAATGCCGCTATCCTGAACTTCAAAGCGGACCCACAATTGTTCATCCTTTTGACGGAGTACAGAGCCCCTCAGTACGATGCTACCGCGCTCGGTGAACTTCACCGCGTTGCTGGCAAAGTTGAGCAGGATTTGTCCCAGGCGAAGGCCATCGCCATGAAGGCCTGGCGGTAGTGAGGCAATATCAACCACCACCTCCAGTCCCTTGGCCTCGGCTTTTTCTGCAATCAGATTGCTGACATTGCTGACCACCCGGTCCACATTGAAGTTGGTGGGATCCAGGGTCAGCTTGCCGGCTTCTATTTTGGAAAAGTCGAGGATGTCGTTGATGATGCCCAGCAGATGCTGGGCGGCGTTGGTGACTTTGTCCAGTTGCTGCCGTTGGTGATGGCTTTGGGCATCCCTTCGCAATAGGTGAGTGAGGCCAATGATGGCGTTCATCGGTGTACGGATTTCATGGCTCATATTGGCTAGGAACGCACTCTTGTATTGGTTGGCAGCGACGGCAGCTTCCTTTGCTGCTGCCAGTTCGGCAGTGCGTTCAGCGACAATGTCTTCCAACTGATTTTGATAGTGCAGCAAAGACCGCTCCGTTTCCTTGCGGACGGTGATGTCGGTCCATACTGCGGAGATGTATCGGTTTCCCTTTAACAGGAGCAGGCGGGTGCTGATCCAGAAGTCGCGCAGACAGCCATCTTTACTGACCAACTGACTTTCAAACGTGCTGTTGCCCTGGGTAAAAATAACCGTTGCCCGTTCTTCCACTTCCTTCCGCTCAAGGTGGCTCTGAATATCAAAAACGGTGAGCAAACTGAATTCGTCGCGACTGTAGCCAAGGGAAAGACAGGCCGCATCGTTGAACTCAATAAACCGCAACGATCCTGCTTCCAGCAGCACCATGCCGCTTTCGGCCTGGCTGACGATGGTGGAGAAAATTTCCTCCCTTTCGTGCAGCGCTTCCGCGGCTGTTTTGACATCGGTGATGTCTTGCACCATGCCCACCGCCCGGGCCGATCGTCCATCGGGGCCTGTTTCCATTTCGGCTTTTTCCCGCACCCACTTGGTTTCGCCATCTACCAGGATGCGATGTTCTACGTCGAACAAGCCATTCTTCAGCGCCTTCTTCCAGGCGAGGTTGATCTGATCCCGATCTTCGATATGTACCCGTTGATGGAACTCGCCGAGTTTCAGGGATTCCCCCAGGGCAAAACCGAAGATATGGGCAGCTTCTTCGGAAAGGAAAACCATATCGGAATCCAGTTCGATGTGCCAACTACCGATACGGGCAACCGTTTGGGTACGGCGTAGCACTGCTTCACTTTCCTGCAAGGTTTTCTTCGCCTCGTGCAAGGGGGTGATGTTGCGAGCAACACCTAACACCCCAAGAATTTTTCCCTGCTCATCGTAGAGGGGCGTCTTGATGACTTCTACCAATTCTTGGTGACCGTCAAAGGCAAAAGTTAGCCACTCTTCGTTGCTGCAGGCTTTGCCTGCCTCCATTGCAAGACGATCATGCTGACGGACGAAGTCGGCAAAATCCTCGGGGAAAAAATCGTAGTCGGTCTTGCCCGCAAGGTCCGCTTCCTTGACCCCTAACAACCCTTCAAATCGGGGATTGCAATACATGTAGTGGCCGTCCACATCCTTTAGCCAAACCAGATCGGGCATGCCCTGAATCAGGGAGCGGAGATGGTTGCGTTCGGTATGGAGCGTTTTTTCCACGGTATGCCGGGCGGCGATGGCATTGCGGAAGGCGATGACTGACAGTGCCATTTCGCTGAGCAGGTTGTTGCGGCTATTTCCCAGTTTTTCTACATCGGCCAGTAGTGGCGTTTCGTCATCACCACCGGCCAGCTTGTTCAGGGTTTCGCCGATCAGGGTGATACGACGGGTCAACATTTGCGAAGTAAACAGCCAGAGCAAGGTCATTACCGTCAAACCCAGTAAACCGATCAGGACGGAGTGCGTTACATAGCTGCTTAAGCCTGCTTCGGTAGCGACAATGCGACGCTGGGTCTGTTCTGTCAGTTGGGTGGCAATGTTCTGGGAATGGTCGGCAAAAGCGATATAGCGTTCGTTGGCTTGATTGATGTAGTCATCGGCCACCGAGGGATCGATGGCTACGATGTCGGTTGCCATGACGATGTAGTGGTGGTATTGACGAAAATCCAGAGAGGCTTCCTGCAGTTCGTGTTTGATGAGCTCCGCTTGCCCCGGCGAGTTGAGGACGTTCGTCAGCAGAAGGTCAAGGCGCGCCAGTTGGTCAACCACTTGGGTATGAACCTTGTAGGCCATGCCCTCGTCGAGCTTTTTCGCCTGGGCCTGGTGCAAGGTGTCGGTGACTTTTTTCTGGATCGCCAGCATTTCGTGACCAAGCTGGACTGTATTGGCCACTGCCTGTAAATCGATGCTTTGTTCCCGATTGGCTTCGCGCTGTTCTTGATTAAGTAGATAGAAAGAAGCGAAGTTGAACAAGGCTGCCGTCCCCGCAGCAAGCACAACGGGGAGAAAGAACATCAGGAAAAAAGACAGGCGGCGGTTCATGGTTTGCACCGGTATCAGGGCAGCAGTTCTCGCCATAGGGTGGGCGGGATGCTGGCAACGTATTCAAAACCAGCATCGCCTTTGGGACGAATGACGACGACTGTGCCTTCAGGTTTGACGAAGTAACCGATCAGGTCAGCCATATTGGGCGCATGGGCAACGATGACCCGGTTACTGCCCTTGGCGACGGGGGCGGAAAGCAGCTGTCGTGTCGTTTCCAGAATAGGTTTCTTTTCTTCCGTGGTTAGGTTTGAGGTGTACATCAGGAATTCGTTAACCTGAAATTTGTTACCAAAGGCCGCTTGGGCTGATTCTTTGGCTCGGCAAAGAGGGCTGACGTGGATTTCAGAAACTGGAATGTGCGCCGTCCGGATGGACTTACCCACCTGGGCGGCTAATTGGCGACCTTCTTCCGTAAGGGGCCGCTGGGTTGAACAGTCTTTCAGGTCGACGCTGGGCACCCGGTCCGGTTTACTGTTGTCAGTATTGCCATGGCGCATGTAAAGCACAAAGCCCCCTTGCCGCACCTGATTCAGGGTCGCGCGGGAGGCCATTTTTTCTACAAAAGTCGGCGCTGTAGTTTCCTGCGGTTGTGCTGATGCGGCGAGGGCCGATAAGAAAAGGGCTGCAGCAGATGCAAATGGGATGAAGACTTTCATGGCAGGGCGTCCTGAGAACCGGTTGAAATTTTTTCTAATGGGTGACGTCGGCATAGCGTTCGGCAATATCGACAAAGTCTCCCAGCAGATCAAGAAACGCATCCACCACATCCGGGTCGAAATGTTGGCCCCGGCCTTCGCTGATGATGGCCACCGCCTTTTCCATGGGGAACGGTTCCTTGTAGTGGCGACGACAGGTCAAGGCATCGAAGACGTCGGCCAAGGCCATTAGCCGGGCAGCGACGGGAATGTCTTCTCCGACCAGACCGTAGGGGTAGCCGTTGCCATTCCATTTTTCATGGTGATAGGTGGCCACCTGGCGGGCGACTTCAAGAAAGGCCAGGGACGCGTGATTTGATTCATGGCTGGCCTCCTTGCCGGTGACCCGGCGAATGGCTTCGGCAATGGCTTCGCCGCCGATCAGGCTATGGCCTTTCATGACTTCAAATTCTTCCGGTGTCAGCTTGCCTGGCTTGAGCAGGATATTGTCTGGAATGCCGACCTTGCCGATGTCGTGTAGCGGGGCTGCTTTGGCAATCAAGGTGCACTGCAGGGGATCGCTCAGGTGGTCGCTGAAACGGGGGTGGTCCGATAGCTTTTGCATCAGGGCTTCGATGTAAGCCTGGGTGCGATGCAGGTGATTGCCGGTTTCGTTGTCACGTTTTTCAGCGAGCAGCGCCAGGGCATTGAGACTGACGTCCTTGATCAGCTCATTTTCCTCCATGCGCAGGCTGATTTCGGTTTCCAGATAATTGTTCTGGTTTTGCAGCCAGTCTTTAGCCTGCTTCAGTTCCAGCTGGGTCCGGACCCGGGCCAGCAGAATGGCGGGGCGTACCGGTTTGGTGACGTAGTCCACTGCGCCCAGGGCCAAGCCTTTTTCTTCGTCGGTGTCGGCATCCATGGCCGTGACAAAAATGACGGGAATGTGATGGGTGAGAGGATCATTACGTAGTTCCCGAATAACAGCGTAACCGTCCATCTCCGGCATCATGACGTCGAGCAGGATCAGGTCTGGCCGTGGCTCGGTATGGACAGCCTTGAGGGCGCGCTGCCCTGAGTTGGCGACGCGGACTCGATAGTGGGGCTGCAGCAATTCACCAATGACTGTCAGATTCTCTTTGGTGTCATCCACCACCAGAATGGTCTTGGTGGATATTCCTTCACTTCCGGTCTTTGCGGGGTTGTTGTTCTGTTCTGCCATGGCTTTCCCCCTTTATGCTTGTTGCGTCTTCGGCAAGGCCGGGTAGTCGGGAAGGGCGGCGGCCATGGCTCCCCCTATCCATGATTTGGTTGTGGCAACAATGTCACGGTCGACGCGACCGTTCTCTACCAGCTCATCGAGAAAGTGGATCGTTTCGTCTGCGCTCAATCCCGCACGGTAGGGACGATCCTGCACCATGGCTTGAAAAATATCGGCGACCCGCAGAATTTTGGCTTCCAACGGAAGAGTCTCTCCTTTGAGATGAAAAGGGTAACCGGTTCCACCGGGTTCCTCATGGTGGTAGGAGGCCCAGGGCGTGATTTCTTCAAAGCCTTTGATATTGCGCAAAATCTGGAAGGTCTCGAAGCTGTGGGTGTTGATGATCTGCCGTTCCTGCGCATTGAGTTTTCCCGGCTTGTCGAGAATTTCGTCCGGTACCCGCAGCTTGCCCAGATCGTGGAGCAAGCCGGCGATTTCCAGCTTGTCGCAATTCTCTTCACCGACGCCGAGTTTTTCTGCCAGGAAGCGAGCCAGACGGGAGACGCCAAGAGAGTGCTGGGCGGTGAATGGGCTCTTGGCATCGACGATACGGGAGAAAATGCCCGCCAGTTGCTTGAGTTCATGGACTGAAGCCTGATAGTGCTCTCCGCGGGAAAGCTGGTCCTGCAGGTAAGCCTGAATCGAACGGGGCTCAAGCATCAGCCAGAAGGCTTGGGAACGGGAGATGTCGAGAAAACAGTCCACCAGTTCCGGTGCGAAATAGCTGCCGGACCGTTGCCGGATCTTGTCGCGGATTTCCTCTGTATGCATGAACAGCGTGCCGTTGCCGTAATAGGCGGCCGCCAGAGCATCCACCCGATCCACCATGAAAATGAGGTTTGCCTGACGGGCGACCAGAGGGTCTAGTCCGACGACCTTTTGCAGTTCTTCCCAGTGGGTGTGGTGATAGCGCACCGGCAAGGCCATGGGCGCCAGGGGAGCGAATTCATTAAGCAGGGCATAGCCTACCTCGGCGTGAACCTGGGAGCCTTCCCAATCGAATTCGCCCACGAGATTCTGGTGGATGTGGGTGGAGGACACGCCGATGTCGTGCAACATTCCCAGATCAAAAAGGAAGGTGGTTTCTTCCACGGAAAGTCCCAGCACGGTGGCGCACTCAGCGGCCATGATGCCCACTCGTTTGCCGTGGGCAACATCATCAACACCGACCAGGTCCAGGGCATCGGACAGGGCGTAAATCACATGGCGAAGGTCGGCTTGGATGCTCATTCATTGTTCCTGTTAACTGAATTCAGTAATCCGTTTCAAAGCTGAAACGGAACCAGGGCATGGCAAAGCGCGTGAAACTGAACTGGAACAATGTTTCCGAGGAATGCGCTGTTGACGGAGCGATCCGGTAACCCTGCTGGCATCGTGAAATCACATTAGCCCAGTAGCTTTGCGTCCCCATTTTTCAACGGGTTTGCCCTTTCTCTGATTCTAGTCCAATACCCTGAACCCTCGGATTGTGACTTTTGGGATGTAGAATCCCTCAACTATGACAAGCTCAAACGTTAGCCTCGATTTCATTGCCTTTGCCACCCGTCAGGGTGTGTTGCGGTTTGGCGAATTCAAGACCAAGGCGGGTCGTCTGTCCCCCTATTTCTTCAATGCCGGCCTCTTCAATGATGGCGATTCCATGGCTGTCCTGTGCGACTTCTACGCCAAGGCCATTCTTGCTTCCGGTATTGAATTTGATGTGTTGTTCGGCCCGGCCTATAAGGGAATCCCCTTGGCGGCCGGCATTGCCATCAGTCTTTCCCGTCTGGGTCGGAATACACTCTTTGCCTACAACCGAAAGGAAGCCAAGGATCATGGCGAAGGCGGCAATTTGGTTGGTGCGCCTCTCAAGGGCCGGGTCTTGATCGTGGATGATGTGATTTCCGCCGGTACTTCCGTGCGGGAATCCGTTGAATTGATTCGCAGTGCCGGTGCAACCCCAGCTGGAGTCGTGATTGCCATGGATCGCCAGGAAAAAGGTACCGGCGAACTTTCCGCTGTACAGGAAGTGAAGAAGAGCTACGGAATTCCGGTTGTTGCCGTAGCCAACCTCAATGGTTTGATCGGCTATCTTCAAGGTAATGAGGAATTGGAACGCAATTTGGAAGCAGTAATCCACTATCGCGAGCAATACGGAATCCGAGAGGACTGACCATGCTGAAACGTATCGCGACTCTTTCCCTGCTGACACTTGGGCTGGCCGCAGCAAGCGGTTCGGCACTGGCTGCCCGCTCCTTCTGCTGCACCGACGATGCAGGTGTCCGCTCCTGTGGTGACGTTCTGCCGGAAGCCTGCCGCAACAAGGCCTATTCCGAGTTCAACGAAAAGGGCCAGAAGGTGCGCAATCAGGAGGCGCCCCTGACAGAAGCCCAGCAAGTGGTGCGGGACGCAGAGCTGAAAAAGAAACGGGAAGAAGACCGCTTGGCCTTGGAACAACGCCGTCGCGACCAGGCCCTGTTGAACACCTATGTGACCGAGCAGGATTTGAACAGCGCCCGGGATCGGCAGATTGCTGAAATTGAACGCAGCATGAAGCAGGCCCAGGAAAAGATCGCCGCCGCGGCAAAGACCAAGGAAAAGCTGGCCAGAGATTCCGAGTTCTACAAGAACAAGCCTCTGCCGGCTGATCTGAAGGATGCCATCCGTCGCAACGAAGCAGACATTCAGGCCCAGAACAATGCCCTGCAATCCAAGGGCAAGGAAATCGAAGAAACCAAGACCCGCTTTGAGGCTGATCGTCAGCGCTTGAAAGAGTTGCGTACACCGAAGGACGACAAGCGCTAAGACCTAGATTTCTTAACCTATTCGAGCCCACCTGCCTCCGTTCGGAGGAGCGTGGGCTTTTTTATTTTTCAAACTATTGATAGCTTCCATGAACCTCTTTCAAATCCCGTTTCGTGACTGGCCCATTTCAGCCAAGCTTAATGCAGTGCAATCCATTGCTCTGGTCTTGCTGTTTACCGTGGCGATTACCTGGATGACCTTCTGGCTCGGCAACGTATTGGAAGACAAGAGTACGGCCAATCTTCGCCAAACCAATCAGCAAGTGGTGGACATGATTGATGCCTACAGCAGCGCCCTGGAAAACAGTGCTGAGAAGTTAGTCAATGTGTTGCAGAACAGTTTTTCTTCCGGGTTTACCCTGGATGAAGGCAGTACGGTCGATATCGGTGGCAAGGCCACGCCGCAGCTCCGTTCCGGGGGAAGTACGGTTAACCTCAATTACGGTGTCGTCGATAACTTCACCGCAACGACGGGTGCTGTTGCTACCGTGTTTGCCCGACAAGGAGAAGGTTTTGTCCGGGTAGCCACTTCCCTCAAAAAGGAAAATGGTGATCGTGCTGTCGGCACCCCCTTGGACCCGGCCCATCCGGCCTACGCATTGCTGCTCAAGGGTGAAAGTTATACCGGCAAGGCCCGACTGTTTGGCCATGACTACATGACCCGCTATGTGCCCCAGACCGACAAGTCGGGCAAGGTGGTGGCGGTCCTGTTCGTGGGGCTTGATTTCACCTCGGAACTGGTTGCCCTGAAGAAGCGGATCACCAGTATCCGCCTTAATCAATCTGGTTATGTCTTTGCAGTGGATGCAGGCAAAGACAAGGGCACCCTGGTGATTCACCCGGCCCAGGAAGGCAAGAACATGTTGGAGTCCAAAGACTCCAGTGGTATTGCCTATGTCAAGGATATGGTGGAGCAGAAGACGGGATTGATCCACTACAAGTTCATGAATGCCGAACGGGGAGAAACCTCGCCCCGCGACAAGATCGCCGTTTTCACCCACTTTCCCAAATGGAACTGGGTCATCGCCACCAGCAGCTACACCGAAGAATTGGCCGAGGAAGCTGCCAGTGTGCGTAACCGTCTGATTTTTTCGGCGGTGGTGCTGGTGCTGTTATTGATCGGCGTGGTCTTCTTGACGACGCGCCGCTGGGTGACCCAGCCTCTGCGGGAGGCGGTCGTGGTTATGCAAACGATTGCTGCTGGAGATCTGACGGTAACCGTGGCTGACCGGGGACATGACGAAGTGGGCTTGCTGCTGGCTGCCACTGGTGAAATGGCAGGCAAGATGCACTCGGCCCTGACCGATATCCGCAACTCCGCTGATCAATTGGTGGAGAGCGCCCATCAGCTTTCTGATACGGCAGCACTGGTGGAGAAGCAGTCCGGGGAGCAAAGTGATGCAGCAACTACCATGGCAGCTAGTATCGAGGAGCTTAATTCCAGCATCGTACTAGTTGCCGATCATGCCCAGGCTGCGCGGGAAATCTCCGACAGTTCCGGCAATGTGGCCGGGGAAGGGGCTGCCGTGATCCAAAAAGCCGTTGGCAGCATGACGGACATTGCGACGACGGTGCGAGCTGCATCGGATGTGGTCGCAACGCTGGGTACCGAGTCCCAGGCTATTTCCGCCATCGTCAGCACCATCAAGGAAATTGCCGACCAGACCAATTTATTGGCCCTCAACGCCGCCATTGAAGCGGCCCGAGCCGGTGAGCAGGGCCGTGGTTTTGCGGTAGTGGCCGATGAGGTGCGCAAACTGGCAGAAAGAACGACCGCTTCCACGGAAGAGATTGCCACCATGATCGGCAAAATCCAGAACGGTACAGATCAGGCGGTGGCTCGCATGAGTGAAGGCGTTCACCAGGTGGAAAGCGGCGTGGCTTTTGCAGACGAGGCCGGTGGCAGCATTACCGCCATACGGCAAAGTGCCGATCAGGTGGCCGAGGCGGTGGTCAGTATTTCCCACTCATTGGCTGAGCAATCAGCAGCCACGACAGAGATTGCGCAGAACGTGGAGCGAATCGCCCGGGGAGCAGAAGACAACAACTACCTTGCCCAGAACGCAGCACGCCATGCCGTTACCTTTGAGCAGCTTTCCGCCAGCCTCAAGGCCCAGGTCTCCCGTTTCAAGGTGTAATTTCGGCGAGATTTCTGTCCAACAAAAAGGCCACCGCGAAGGTGGCCTTTTTGTTGGTGGGTCAGGTGAAGATCAGCCGCCCAGTTTTGCCTTGAGCAGGTCGTTGACTTGCTGCGGATTGGCTTTGCCTTTGGTGGCTTTCATGGCCTGGCCGACCAGAGCATTGAAGGCCTTGTCCTTGCCTGCGCGGAACTCTTCCACCGATTTCTGGTTGGCAGCCAGCACCTCATCGATGATCTTTTCGATAGCACCGGTGTCGGTAATTTGCTTCAATCCCTTGGCTTCGATGATGCTGTCGGCGTCCTTGGCTTCACCATTCCAGAGGGCTTCGAAAACTTCCCGGGCGATCTTGTTGGAGATGGTGTTGTCGGCGATACGGGCGATGACACCGGCCAACTGGGCCGTGGAAACGGGGCAGGCGGTGATGTCCTGATCCGCCTTGTTGAGCCGTGCTGCAACTTCACCCATGACCCAGTTGGCAGCGGTCTTGGCGCTCGCCTTGCCGACGATGGCGACGACGGCTTCAAAGTAGCGGGCGGTGTCCAGGCTAGAGGTA
Source organism: Rhodocyclaceae bacterium (assembly GCA_036504515.1). Lineage (GTDB taxonomy): Bacteria > Pseudomonadota > Gammaproteobacteria > Burkholderiales > Rhodocyclaceae > AWTP1-18. The sequence goes on along the minus strand of DASXVA010000001.1, from coordinate 449,405 downwards.
ATGGTAATAGCATCGTAGGCCGACAGGCCGTAGTCGGCTTCGAAACGGGCCTTCATGGCTTCCGGTAATTCCGGCAGGCCCGCTTTGACTTCAGCAATCCAGTCGGCCTTGATTTCCAGGGGCAGCAGGTCGGGGTCGGGGAAGTAGCGGTAATCCTGGGCGTCTTCCTTGCTGCGCATGGCGCGGGTTTCGCCCGAATCGGGATCGAACAGGACCGTGGCTTGTTGAATCTTGCGGCCGTCTTCAATCTCGTTGATCTGCCACTGGATCTCGTAGTTGATGGCCTGTTCCAGGAAGCGGAAGGAGTTCAGGTTCTTGATTTCGCGGCGGGTACCCAGGGGTGCGCCGGGGCGACGCACAGAGACGTTGGCATCGCAGCGGAAGGAGCCCTCCTGCATGTTGCCATCGCAAATGCCGATCCATTGCACCAAGGCGTGGAGTGCCTTGGCGTAGGCCACGGCTTCAGCGGCGGAACACATGTCCGGCTCCGACACGATTTCCAGCAAGGGTGTACCGGCGCGGTTGAGGTCAATACCGGTGCGGCCTTCAAAATCTTCGTGAAGAGATTTGCCGGCATCTTCTTCCAGGTGGGCCCGGGTCAGGTGCACGAACTTTGGTTCCTTGCCTTCAAGCTGAATGGTTAAACCACCGCCGGAAACAACGGGAATTTCAAACTGGCTGATCTGGTAGCCCTTGGGCAGATCGGGATAGAAGTAGTTCTTGCGGGCAAAGATAGACCGGGGGGCGACGGTAGCGCCGACGGAGAGCCCGAACTTGATGGCGCAGACCACGGCTTCGCGATTCAGCACCGGCAGTACGCCGGGCAGCGCGATATCGACGGCGCAGGCTTGGGCATTGGGTTCAGCGCCGAAGGCGGTGGCCGCTCCGGAGAAAATCTTGGATTGGGTTTTTAGCTGGGCATGGGTTTCCAGCCCGATTACTACTTCCCATTGGCTCATGGTTTCAGTCTTTCACGAACAACGGCCCGATTTGGCATCCACCAAAATCGGCCATAGATAATCAAAGGATTCGCCGCTGCATTGCTGCGGGCAATTGGTAAAACCCACGGTAACTTGGCGTCCCTGGGTCCACAGGCGAACAGTGCATTCCGTCTCTTTGTGGCTGAGAACAGCAACGGAACCGCCGCCAGTTTGCTGGAACTGCTTGAGATCAAAGCTGCAGCTGCCGTGCTTGGGAATGGTCACATCAGCGCTGAACTCCTGCACCGCTGTGTTTTTCACCTTGAGCGCCATCTTGCCGCGATAGCCGGTGGGGTCGCGGAAGCTGCATTTCGTTTTGGCATTGATGGGCACATCCGCCATGGGTTTGAGTGTTCGACCCAGCAAGTGCTTGAGGGGTTGCGACACCAAAGGCTCTGCCACGGGCGGTTGCGGTTCCGGCGGTAATTGAGGTTGAGGTGCAAGGGGAGGCGATGCGCATCCCGCCAGCACCAAGGCAGGCAAAAGGAAGACCGTTTTTTTCCAGGTCAGCATTACAAGACTCAAGCCAAGTCAGCCGGCATGCGCAGATGCCAGTCAGTTGCTTGCTGATACTGATGGGCAGCGTTCAACATTTTGGCTTCACCGAACCAGTTGCCGATCAGTTGCAGACCCACCGGCATTTCATCTTTGCCAAAACCGCAGGGCAAGGACATACCCGGCAGACCGGCCAGATTGGTGGAGATGGTGTAGATGTCGGACAGATACATCTGCACGGGATCGGCACTCTTCTCGCCGAACTTGAAGGCGACGGAGGGTGAAGCCGGACCGGCAATGACATCGCAGACCTTGAAGGCTTCGGCGAAGTCGTTGGCGATCAGGCGGCGAATCTTCTGGGCCTTGAGGTAATAGGCGTCGTAGTAGCCGTGGGACAGTACGTAGGTGCCGATCAGGATGCGGCGCTTGACCTCGGCGCCGAAGCCCTGGGCGCGGCTCTTGGCGTACATGTCGTTGAGGTCGGTGTACTCGGCGGCCCGGTGGCCGTAACGTACGCCGTCAAAACGGCTCAGATTCGAGCTGGCTTCGGCGGGGGCGATGACGTAGTAAGCGGGCACCGACAGGCCGGAGTTGGGCAGGCTGATTTCCACCGTAGTGGCGCCCAACTTGCGGTACTGATCAAGAGCAGCTTCTACTGCGGCCCGCACGTCGTCATCCATGCCAGGACCAAAGAATTCTGTCGGCAGGCCGATGCGAAGGCCTGTCAGGGGCTTGTTCAAGTCTCGGGCGTAGTCCTCGGTTTCCCGTTGCAGGGAGGTGGAGTCCCGCTCATCGAAACCGGCCATGGCATTCAGCAGCAGGGCACAGTCTTCAGCGCTCTTGGCCATGGGACCGGCCTGATCCAGGGACGAGGCGAAGGCGATCATGCCGTAGCGGCTGACCACGCCGTAGGTGGGCTTGAGGCCGGTGAGGCCGCACAGGCTGGCCGGCTGGCGGATTGAACCGCCGGTATCGGTACCGGTCACTGCCGGGGCCAGGCGAGCAGCAATACTGGCTGCCGAGCCACCGGAGGAGCCGCCGGGTACCCGGTTGGTGTCCCAGGGATTCTTCACCGGTCCGTAGTGGGAAGTTTCATTGGAAGAGCCCATGGCGAACTCGTCCATGTTCACCTTGCCCAAAGTCACCATGCCGGCCTGTTTGAGCTTGGTAACCACCGTGGCGTCGTAGGGGCTGACGAAGTTGTTCAACATCTTCGAACCACAGGTGGTAAGCCAGCCTTCGGTACAGAAAATATCTTTATGAGCCAGAGGTACACCCAGCAGCGGACCGGTTTCGCCACCAGCGCGGCGAGCATCAGCCTCAGTAGCCTGGGCGAGGGTTTTGGCCCGGTCTACGGTAACGAAGGCATTGATGGCCGGATTGAACTTTTCGATACGATCAAGGAACAAAGAAGCCAGTTCGACCGAAGAAACTTTCTTCTCGGCCAGGGCCGTGGATAGTTCCTTGAGGGAGGCGTTGATCAGGTTTTTACTCATTCGATTACTTTCGGCACCAAATACAGACCGGCTTCGGTCTCGGGGGCTACCGCCTGGAAGGCGGCCCGACGGTCGCTTTCGGTAACGGCATCAGGGCGCAGGCGCTGAACCACATCCACGGCGTGAGCCATGGGCTCGATACCATCGGTGTTTACGGCCTGAAGCTGCTCAATGAAGCCGAAAATGTTGTTGAGCTGAGCAAGGGTGTTTTCCGCCTCGGCGGGGGAAAGTTCGAGGCGGGCCAGCTTGGCAATGCGGCCAATCTCTTCAAGATTCAATGACATGGGGAAAAATCCCTGTTTGTACGGGTTATATGGTCAAGCGCGTTAGGGTATCATAAGCACCATTTTGCGCTTTCCCGAAAAGCCCCGTTTTTTGCGCTAACTTACTGATTGGAAACACATGTTTGGCCTTCTGCGCTCCTATTTCTCCAACGATCTTGCGATTGACCTGGGTACTGCGAACACCCTTATTTACGTGCGCGGACGCGGCATCGTGCTGGACGAACCCTCTGTGGTGGCCATTCGTACCGAAGGTGGCCCCAATGCAAAGAAGACCATTCAGGCGGTAGGAGCCTCGGCCAAACAGATGCTGGGCAAGACTCCCGGCAACATTATTGCCATCCGCCCCATGAAGGACGGCGTGATCGCTGACTTCACCGTCACCGAGCAGATGCTCAAGCAGTTCATCAAGAAGGTGCATGATTCCCGCCTCTTCTCCCCCAGCCCCCGCATCATCATTTGCGTGCCCTGTGGTTCTACCCAAGTTGAGCGCCGCGCCATTCGCGAGTCTGCCCTGGGCGCCGGTGCCAGCCAGGTCTATCTGATCGAAGAGCCCATGGCCGCTGCCATTGGTGCCGGCCTGCCTGTCTCTGACGCCACCGGTTCCATGGTGGTGGATATTGGCGGCGGTACCACCGAAGTGGGCGTTATCTCCCTCGGCGGTATGGTCTATGCCGGTTCCGTCCGGGTTGGCGGCGACAAGTTCGACGAAGCAATCATCAATTACATTCGCCGCAACTACGGCATGCTGATCGGCGAAACCACTGCTGAGCAGATTAAGAAAGAAATCGGTTCCGCCTTCCCCGGTTCCGAAGTCAAGGAACTGGAAGTGAAGGGCCGCAATCTGGCGGAAGGTATTCCCCGCTCCTTCACCATTTCCTCCAATGAAATTCTCGAAGCTCTGACTGACCCGCTGAACCAGATCGTTGGTGCCGTGAAGATCGGTCTGGAACAGACCCCTCCCGAACTGGGTGCCGACATTGCCGAAAAGGGCATGGTCCTCACCGGTGGTGGAGCCCTGTTGCGTGACCTCGACCGTCTGTTGATGGAAGAAACCGGCTTGCCGGTGCTGGTAGCCGATGATCCTCTGACCTGCGTGGTGCGTGGTTCCGGCATGGCATTAGAGAAGATGGACAAACTCGGCAGTATTTTCGCAAACGAATAATCCTCAGTCCGCTACTGTGCAAGGCGGCGCAGCCCCTGCGCCGCTTTTTCATTTCCGGGTTCGGGAATCTCCTAGGCAGCAATGAACGTCGTCGGCCATTCGCCACCACCGTTTTTCAAACGGGGCCCTGCGCCTCTGGCCCAGCTCGCCTTTTTCAGCACCCTTTCAGTTCTCTGTCTGGTCGCTGATCTGCGCTTCCACACCCTGGAATGGCTGCGTCTCGGGGTCGCCACAGCCGCCCTGCCCCTGCAAAAACTCGCTTATCTGCCCGTCGAGACCGGGGACGACCTGGGCAAATATCTGACCCGGCTGTCTGTCCTGCAAGAAGAAAACGAAGTTCTGCATCGCCGCCAATTGTCCACCGCAGCCCAGACCTTGCGCGAACAGCATCTGGAAGATGAGAACAAACGGCTGCGTGCCCTACTCGATATGAAGGAGCGGCAACCGGTTTCCGGTTTGGTGGCAGAAATTCTTTACGCAGCACGAGACCCCTTTGCCCGTCGGGTGATTATCGACAAGGGTATGCAAAGCAGCATTGAGCCCGGCCAAGTGGTGATTGACGATGTGGGCGTGATTGGTCAGGTCACCCGCTCCTTTCCGCTGACCTCAGAAGTCACCCTGCTTACCGACAAGAATCAGGCAATCCCCATCCAGGTTCAGCGTAACGGGCTACGGGCCGTTTTGGCTGGTGCTGGCTCCGGCACGCTGGAGCTGCGCTTTCTTGCCTCCAATGCAGAAGTCCAAGTGGGAGATGTGCTCGTAACTTCGGGCCTCGATGGTGTCTATCTGCCCGGCCTGCCCGTGGCCAAGGTTTCCCGGGTGGACCGTAACAATGAGTTCGCCTTTGCCCGCATCGTCTGCGAACCCCTGGCAGGTGTTGAAAAGCATGGGCAGGTGCTGGTGCTCTCCGCTCGCACAGGCTTGCCGACGCAGCCGGACGATCCCGAACAACCTTCCGACAAGCCTGGCAAGGGCCGTCGGGTGAAGAAGCACTAAGCCGGGCCGATATCATGCAAGCGACCCATACCTCTCGCCGCATCCTGCTGCCAGCCCGCTATTGGTTCATCCTTTTCTCCCTGCTGGCAGCACTGCTGCTCAACATGATTCCCCTCGGCCGCTTCCCCGGCCTGCCCGACTGGGTGGCTCTGGTGCTGACATTCTGGTGTATCCATCAGCCTCTCAAGGTTGGCATGGGTTCCGCGTTTGTCCTGGGCATCCTGATGGATGTGGCGGACGGTAGCGTTATGGGGCAACACGCTTTTGCTTATGTGTTCCTGGCTTTTGCTGCGACAGGCCTGTCGCGCCGCATCCTATGGTTCCCCCTCAGTTACCAAGCCATCCATGTATTGCCGATGCTGCTGCTGACCCAGGTGACCATGACTGTTGTGAGCATGGTGGGCGGCGGTGCATTCCCGGGCATCCTCTGGTTTGTGTCGGGCATTACCGGCGGCCTGCTCTGGTACCCCATCACTTTCATGCTGCTGCTGCCCCAGTATCGGCCAGTGGAACGCGATGACAATCGCCCCATTTGATGCAATTCACCAACCCGCAGGAAGGCCTGGAGAAGTTTCGTAGTCGCCTTGGCGTAGCGGCAGGTTTTGTCCTGTTTTGTTTTTTCATGCTTTTCGCCCGATTCGTCTGGCTGCAAATTTTCCAGTACAGCTATTACAAGACCCGGGCAGAAGATAACCGCATCTCCCTCGTCCCCATTGTTCCCAACCGGGGCTTGATCGTGGATCGCAACGGAGTGGTGATGGCCCGCAATTATTCTGCCTACACCCTCGAAATCACGCCTTCCAAAGTAGTCGACCTTGAAGCGACCATCGATGGTCTGGGCAAGATCATCGACATCCAGGCCAAGGATCGCAAGCGTTTCAAGCGCCTGCTGGAAGAGTCGAAAAACTTTGAGTCCTTGCCTATTCGTAATCGGCTGACCGACGAAGAAGTGGCCAAGTTCATCGCCCACCGCTATCGCTTTCCCGGAGTGGATATCAAGGCGCGCTTGTTCCGCCAGTATCCCTTCGGTGAATTGGCTTCCCACATGCTGGGCTACATCGGCCGCATCGATGCGAAGGATGAAGACAAGATCAGCGATCAGGAAGAAGACGACAACTACCGGGGCACCGATCACTTCGGCAAGCGTGGTATTGAACAGCACTACGAATTCCAGCTTCACGGCACCACAGGTTTTGAGCAGATGGAAGTGGATGCGGGTGGCCGCGCCGTGCGTACTCTGGCGCGAACTGCTCCCGTTGCTGGCAGCAATATGACACTGACTATCGACGCCAAGCTGCAAGGCGTCGTTGAAAAAGCCTTTGGTGATCGCAGGGGTGCCTTGGTGGCGATTGAGCCATCCACCGGCGGCATTCTCGCCATGGTCTCAATGCCAAACTTCGACCCCAATCTGTTTGTGGACGGCATCGACACCCAAAGCTGGCAAGAGCTTAACGACTCACCCGACAAGCCCATGATCAATCGGGCCGTGTACGCGGCTTATCCTCCCGGCTCCACCTTCAAGCCTTACATGGCTTTGGCCGCACTGGAAAACGGCAAACGCAAACCCGAACAGGCAATCCACGACCCGGGCTTCTTCAACTTCGGCAACCACCAGTTCCGCGACGATAAAAAAGGTGGTCACGGTTACGTGGACATGTATGCCTCCATCGTGGCGTCCTGCGATACCTATTACTACATGCTCGCTAATGACATGGGTATTGATGCCATTTCCAGCTTCATGGCGCAATTCGGTTTTGGTCAGCGGACCGGTGTGGACATTCCTGGCGAAGCCGAGGGCATCCTGCCTTCCCAGGAGTGGAAGAAACGCCGCTTCAAAAAGCCAGAGCAGCAAAGGTGGTACGCCGGCGAAACCATTTCCATCGGCATCGGCCAGGGCTACAACGCTTACACGCCCATTCAGTTGGCCCAGGCCATGGCTACCCTGGCCAACAATGGTGTGATGTACCGTCCCCATTTGGTTCAGTACATCACCGACACCAAAACCGGGAAACAGAGTCTTGTTGAACCGCAACCAGTAAAGACTATTCCTCTAAAGCCCGAAAACATCGAGGTCATCAAGCGGGCCATGGTCGGTGTGAACAAGGAAGGTACCGGTGCCCGCGCTTTTGCCGGGGCCGAATACGTTTCAGCAGGCAAGACCGGCACCGCCCAGGTGTTCTCCCTCAAGGGAGGCAACTACAAGGAAGGTGGTACCAAGAAAGAACTGCGCGACCACGCCTTGTTCATTGCCTTTGCACCAGCAGATAATCCCCGCATCGCCTTGGCTGTGCTGGTGGAAAATGGCGGCTTCGGCGCCGCCGCCGCCGCGCCTATTGCGCGCCAGGTGTTTGATTACTATTTGCTCGGCAAAATGCCCAAGGGCCCCGCCGGCGAAACAGAAGCAGGAGAAGGCGACTGATGCTGCGGCAACTCTGGCAAAGAATCATCGGCCCCATTGATATGCCGCTTATGGCCCTGGCTGGGGCCTTGATTTCCATCGCCCTGCTGGTACTGGCCAGCGCCTCGCCGGATAGACTGCCTTCGCAGCTCATCAACATCACTGCGGCGCTGGTCATCATGCGCGTCGTCGCCCAGTTCCCCCCCCAGCGACTGATGCATATAGCACTGCCGCTCTATCTGTTCGGCGTATTGCTATTAGTGGCTGTCGCCCTCTTTGGCGACATTTCCAAGGGCGCACGGCGCTGGCTTAACCTGGGCTTCATGCGCATCCAGCCTTCCGAACTGATGAAGATCGCCATGCCCCTCATGTTGGCCTGGTACTTCCAGAAACGCGAAGCCTATATCCGCTATCACGACTATGGTATCGCCGCCCTGCTGCTGCTGGTCCCTGTTGCGCTGATCGCAAAACAGCCCGACTTGGGCACCGCCATTCTGGTTCTGGCTGCCGGCTTCTACGTCATCTTTTTTGCCGGGTTACCCTGGAAGGTAATGATCGGTCTGGTCGTTGCTGCCGGTGCTGCTGCCCCCCTGGCCTGGAGCAAGATGCACGACTATCAGCGGGCGCGGATCATGACCCTGTTCGACCCCGAATCTGATCCCTTGGGCAAAGGCTTCCATATCATCCAGTCCACCATCGCCATCGGCTCCGGCGGCATCTTCGGCAAGGGCTGGGGTCAGGGCACACAAGCCCAGTTGGAGTTTATTCCCGAACGCCACACCGACTTCATCTTTGCGGTTATGTCCGAAGAGTTCGGCATGTTCGGCAATCTGATTCTGTTGGTCATCTACGCCATGCTCATCGCCCGGGGGCTCATGATTGCCGGTAACGCCCCTACCCTGTTCACCCGCTTGCTTGCTGGCGCCATTACCCTGATCTTCTTCACCTATGCTTTTGTCAATATGGGCATGGTGAGCGGCATCCTCCCCGTGGTGGGAGTCCCCCTGCCCTTTATCAGCTATGGTGGTACGGCGCTGGTGACTCTATTTTTCGGCATCGGCATTCTAATGAGTGTTCATAAAAATAGAATGTTGGTCCAGAAGTAGGCAACTATGCGTGGGCTTGTAGAACATTCTTCTGCGGAATTACCAGCCCCTGTTTCCATCACCCTTTGTGCCGAGGATGGCTATTCCCTCGCAGCCCACCACTGGCAGCCCATTGGGTCACCCCGTGCCTTGGTCGTTATCAATCCGGCCACGGCAGTCAAGGCGATCTATTACCATCGGTTTTCCCGATTCCTCACTGAGCATGGCTTTGCGGTGTTGACCTACGATTACCGGGGGATAGGTGATTCTCGCTGCGGTAGTCTGCGTCGGCAGGGGGATACATCCAAGTTTGATTGGGGGCGCTACGATTGCGATGCGGCTTTGGCCTGGGGCAAGGCCAATTACCCGGCTCAGCCAGTTTATGTGGTGGCGCACAGCATTGGTGGTCTGTTGGTGGGTTTGGCCGGTAATAACGATTGTGTCGTTCGCTGTCTGACCGTGGGCGCCCAATATGCTTATTGGCCCGACTACGACAAACAGAGTCGGTGGTCCATGTGGTTGCGTTGGCATTTGTTGATGCCTCTGTTGACGCTGATACTAGGGTACTTTCCCGCTCGTCGTCTTGGTTGGCATGAGGACCTGCCTGCAGCGGCAGCTTATGAATGGGCATTCCGTCCAGCCAAATTGGAAAAATCCTATCGCCGTCATCGCAAAAATGGCGCTGATCCCCTGACCCACTTCAACACTATGAAAGCGGAAATACTTGCCATTGGGCTGAGTGATGATCTTTTCGGAACTCCCGCAGCACTCAATCGTCTATTGGACTACTTCCGTAACTGTCATCGAGTGCATGTGACTATCTCGCCCCAGTCCATTGGCGTAGAGAAAGTCGGGCATTTTGCTTTTTTTCACGAAAGGTTCCGGCCCACCCTGTGGAGGGATGCTTTGCAGTGGTTGGTGTCAGGCAAGTTGCCTGGACAGTGGGTACTGGATATGGAATCCCGCCCTCCCGACGCTTAACGCAATTATCAGGATACCTTGTCATCATGCGGACTACCCGTAACATTGCACTGCTGTCACTCCCCGTCTTGCTGCTGTCGGCCTGTGGCATGTCTGTCTTTCGCCCTGCGCCAGATGTCACAGCTGAGAGTACTAGTACTGCATCACGAGGTAGCGTTAAAAAGCCCGTCGCCAAACCCAGCTATGCCTTGAAGAAAGGCGGTGGTTTTTATATGGATGATGGCCCTGGCGACAATCCTCCGGAGGACATGGAGGCCATTCCCGATGCGGTGCCCAAGATTGAGCCCCTGCACAAGTTCGCCAACAATCCCTACTCGGTACTGGGCAAGGACTACGTACCTTCCCGGACCTTGGGTGGCTATAAGGCCGAGGGTATCGCCAGTTGGTATGGCCGCAAGTTTCACGGGCAAAAAACCTCTTCGGGGGAGCCCTATGACATGTACGGCATGACCGCGGCCCATCCCACGCTGCCCATTCCTTCCTATGTCCGGGTGACAAATCCCGCCACGGGTAAGTCTGTCGTGCTGCGGGTGAATGATCGAGGTCCCTTCCACGCCGACCGTATCATGGATCTTTCTTACACTGCCGCCTGGAAACTGGACTTGGTTGGAGGAGGCTCCGGTTTTGTGATTGTGGAAAGCGTACTGCCTGGTGATGAGTTGCCCGTTTACGCGGCAGCCAAACCGGTAGCCAAGCCCGATGCTGTTGAACAAATGGCCCGTCGCGAAGAGGCGCAGCCCCTGGCTAGATCGACCACTGCACAATCCACTCCATCGCCCGTTGCTGTTGCTGATGGCAAGGGAACTTTCATCCAGCTAGGGGCTTTCGGTAATCCTGAAAATGCCGAATCCTTCCGCAGCCACATGGCGCGGGAACTGGATTGGTTGTCAGATAAATTGCGCACTGAAGTTGCCGGGAAACTGCACCGGGTGCAGATCGGTCCCTTTGCCAGCCGCAGCGAAGCCGAAGCGGCGGTATCACGTATTGCTGCCAGCCTGGGGGTCAAACCCACTATCGTCCTGCGTTGAGCCGCAGAGAGTTTGTCTTGTGTGCCGTGGCCGGATGTTGTCAGAGGAACGACTGTTGAACGGCTATCTGCTTAAAGAGCGAAGGTACTGATGGCGTGAACTGCAGCGACCACAGCGGGGTGTTCATCAAGCTGTGTCCTGATTTTCTCGGCAGTAAGACCATCGACTCCGGTGATCTGGAGATTGCCCAAAGCATCCACATTGAACTGAGCATTGGTGCCCACATTGATGCCGGCACCACGGAAAATATTGCCGATTTTTTCTGAAACAGCGGCAGTAATTTTCTGTTCGGTTGCCGTCTCGGTGGCTGCGGAAACCTGAGGTGAGGGAGTCACCGCTGCATCGTTTGCTGCGAGTTCACGTCCCGTCTGGGAAATCGTGATCGTCGTGCCATCCGTGCGGGGAGCCGCTGGTGTAGCGGGATTGGCAGGAGTGTAAGCACTCTGGACAAGACCGGCACTGGCAGGAGAAGGGCTGGTGGAAAAGCCGGAAAGGGCCAAGCTCATGATCAAGCTCCGGGATGAAGATGCCATCCCTTTTGCATGATGCGGGCCAGGGCCGATTATTGCCGCTTGGGTTTGTTGGCCCCTAGGGCTGCCTGAAGCTACGAGGAGCCGATACTTCCCGGAGGATTACTTTTCAAAGACCAGACCTAAGGCTCGCATTTGCTGCTCGCGGTCAGCCGTACCTTGCCGCAGGCTTTTGTCGGCAGCCGCATGAATGCCTGCCTCATTCAGCTGGTTGAGCAAGGTCTGTACGTCTTTGCCTGCGACCTGAGCTACCAGGGATACCGGTGCATCCAGCAAGGCATCAGTGGCCTTCATCTGCGCTGGCTTGCCACCACGACCGCCGCCCAGAGGGAGAAAGGAAAGGGCAAGTACCACCACGGAAATGCCAATGATGGTCATAGCGCCACGCTTTTCAAAGTAGCGTTTGAAGGCGCCGAAGTTAGCCGCACCATGAAGACTGACGCCGACCAGCAAAATCCAACTGAGCCATTCATGGGCAGGTTTGTTGAGACCCGTGTTGAGATGAAAGAACATCAGTACGCCAGTAACGGCGATCAAGATAAAGCTGCCGATGGTGAGGGGCGTTGCCCATTCCCGGAGTGTCATGTGCTGCTCCTGTGTGAGGAAGTGAATGCAAGCGATGTTAAGGCCAGCATGTAAATCCTCTATGGCAAGTAGGCGTTGAGATGTTGCGGAATGTTAACGGGACAGGATAGTTCAACTGCGGTTAAAGCAGACCCAGGGCCTTGAGGCATGACTTGCCCAGCGAGATGCGCAGGTCGGCATCAGCTGTTTTATGAATGTCCAGATTTAAGGCAAATGCAAAAATGTGGCGGTCCTTCTCGATCCATCCCACCCACCAGCCAACGCCCTCCCCCGGCGCGTTTTGCCAGCCTGTTTTTGCGTGAAGCTGCCAATCCTTACCCTGGTCGATCAGGGTGATTTCCTGCACGCTGTGTTGAACGCTTGCAGGAAAGGGCAATTCATCCCGGGCCAGTTTGGCAAGAAATTGCGTCTGTTCGACAGCGCTGATCTTGAGGGGGGCCGTTAGCCAAAACGTATCAACAGAAGCGCCGGTTTGTTGATTGCCGTAACCGATGCGGGCAAGGTTCTGCTGCATTCTTTGTAGACCAATACGTCTCGCCAGCTCCTGGTAGACCGGAACATTCGAAACAGCAATGGCTTCCCGCAGGCCCATTTCTTTTTCCCAGGCCGGCAGAAATCTAGGGCTGCCATCGTAGGGAAATGTTTCATCGACACTCTTGACCGTGCCGACAGCGAGCCCGATCAGGGAGTTGGGAATCTTGAACGTGGATGCCGGCGTGAAGCGCGTCTCAGCGCGATCACGGTTATGGCCGCGGTAGGTGTTGCTTGATACTTCGTAGAGGACAAAGGTCCCTGTTACACCGGCTTGCTCGAACAGCTTTGTCAGCTCGTCGCTGTCTTGCCAGTTGATAGCGTAGGCATGGGCAGAAAATAGAACTGCCAGCCCCATCAGAATGCATTTCATTTTTGGTGCTCTCACCCAAGCGCAAAAGAGAAAGCATAACGCGGAGTGCAAAGATGGCTTGACAGAAAAGGTTGGCCGGGGCCGACAAGCAGCCCCGGCTTGTTGCCTACTTCGGGTAGTCCTTAACGGCTTCCGCGCCCGGCATGACTTTGTGTACAAACACCGCCCGATCGATGGGCGTTACCCAGACCAAGCCATCACCGATATGACCGGTGTTGGCCACCGTGACTATGCGGTCAACGATGAGGTCGGACAGTTCATCCGGTGCGACGATTTCGATGCGGGTCTTGGCGGTGTAGTCCGTCAGTTCTTCCTTGATGGAACTCTTGCCCGGCCCGACCTTTTCCGGCGCTGACAGCCCTTCGGCTTTGCTCACCGTCATGCCGGGAAAGCCCGGCACACTGCGCAGGGCTTCCCGCAGGGCGGGGAGTTTGTTGGGCCGGATGATGGCTTTGATTTCTTTCATGGAGTGACTCCTAACATTCCGAATCAGGTTTCAACGGGTTCTTCGTCGAACCATTTGTATAGGGTGGGCAGCATGACCAGCGTGAGCAGGGTGCAGGTGATGAGGCCGCCAATCACGACGATGGCCAGGGGGCGTTGCACTTCCGATCCGGGCCCGGTGGCGAACAGAAACGGGATCAAGCCGAGCAAGGCCACCGTGGCAGTCATCATCACCGGACGGAAACGCTGGGTGGCACCGTGGATCACGGCCTCAGCCACGCCATAGCCTTCGTTACGTAGGTTGCGAATGTAGCTCACCAGCACCACGCCGTTGAGCACGGCAATCCCCCACAGGGCGATAAAACCCACCGAGGCCGGCACCGACAGATATTCGCCGGTGAGGAAGAGGGCAATCACACCACCCAGGGAAGCAAAGGGCAACACCAGGATAATCAGGGTCGCCATTTTCACCGAACCGAACAGCAGGAACAGCAGGAAGAAGATGGCGCCGATGGTCACCGGGACGATGATGGCGAGATGCCCTAAAGCTCGTTCCATGTTCTGGAACTGACCGCCCCATTCCAGGTAATACCCTTCCGGCAGCTTGATCTTCTTTTCCACCTTCTGTTGCAGTTCGGCAACGAAGCTGCCCAGGTCGCGATCCTTGACGTTGACGCCCACCACAATGCGGCGTTTGCCCAGCTCGCGGCTGATCTGGGAAGGCCCGTCCAGCACCTGGATCTTGGCGATGCTTTCCAGGTTGACCTGGGCGCCGTTGGGGGCAGACACGATCAGGTTGCGAATGGCTTCCACGTCGTTGCGGAATCGTTCCGGCAAGCGAACGACACCGGCAAAGCGACGTTCTCCCTCGAACACCTGGGTTGCCTCTTTGCCGCCGATGGCGGTTTCGATCACGTCGTGGACGTCACTGGCGTTGAGGCCGTAACGGGCGATGGCCTGGCGGTCGATGTCGATGGACAGATACTGTTGACCGGTGACGCGCTCGACGCGAAGATCTTCCGCACCCTGGATGGTTTGCGCCACCTTGGCGATTTCCTCGGCCTTCTTCTTCAAGGTGTCCAGGTCATCTCCGAAGACCTTGATCGCCACGTCGGAACGAACGCCGGTAACCATTTCATCGACACGATCCGAAATCGGCTGGGCCATGACGATCTGCACACCGGGCAGGGCCTTGAGCTTGTCGCGCATGGCTCCGGCAATGTCGTCCTGGTTCCAGCCCCGGGGCCATTCGCTGCGGGGCTTGAGGCTGACGATGGGCGTGGATTCATTCTGACCTTGCGGGTCCGCCGGCGATTCGCCACGACCAACGCCGGATACCGCCGACTTGACGCCGGGCACCTGCATCACCAGCCGCATGGCTTCCATTTCCATCTTCACCGATTCTTCCAGAGAGATGTTGGGCACCCGGTTGATACCGGGCACCACAGAGCCTTCCTTCATTTCTGGGATGAAGGCGGTGCCGAGGAAAGGGAACAGGGCCAGGGTGAACACCAGCAAGCCGCCCGCCGCGGTGAGGGTCTTCTTCTGATTGGCCAGAGCCCAGTGCAACAGCTTGAGGTAAGGCCGTTTCATGGCCGCAATCGCTCGGGTCTCATGATCGCCGTGGCCCACTTCCACCTTGAGCAGATAGGAAGACAGTACCGGCGTCAGAGTCAGGGATAGCACAAGGGAGATGAACAGGGCGATGGCGATGGTATAGGCCAGGGGCGCAAACATCTTTCCCTCCATGCCTTCCAGAGTCATCAGCGGCAGGAACACCAGAATGATGATGCCGACGCCGAAGATCACCGGCGTCGCCACTTCCTTCACCGCATTGAAAATCACGCGGATGCGGGACTCGCCGCTGGTGTTGTTACCCAAGTGAGCGAAGGCGTTTTCCACTACCACCACCGAACCGTCCACCATCAGACCGATGGCGATGGCGAGACCGCCGAGGGACATCAGGTTGGCGGAGATGCCGTAGTGGTTCATCACCAGGAAGGTCATCAGCGGTGTCAGCACCAGGGTCGCCACCACCACCACGGCGGAACGGATGTCGCCGAGGAAGATGATGAGAATGGCAACGACAAACACCACGCCTTCCAGTAGCACCTTGACCACGGTGTGGATGGCGGCGTCCACCAGTTCCGAGCGGTCGTAGTAGGGCACGATCTTGAGGCCGTCGGGCAGCATGCCTTTGGCGTTGATCTCGGCAACCCGTGCCTTGATGCGGGAGACGATTTCCTTGGCGTTGCCGGCGCGGATCATCATCACCACACCGCCGACGGACTCTGTCACGCCGTCCTTGACCACGGCGCCAGCCCGGACGCCGGTGCCGATTTTCACTTCGGCCACATCGCGAACATAGACCGGCGTACCGCCCACTTCCTTGAGCACGATGGCGCCCACGTCGTCCAGGCTCTTGATCAAGCCGACACCGCGGATCAGGTACTGCTCGGCAAAGTGAGGCAGCACACCACCACCGGAGTTGGCGTTGTTGTGGGCCAGGGCCTCATAGACCTGCTGGATGGAGAGCTGGTAATGGCGCAGGCGGTCAGGGCTGACCAGCACCTGATACTGCTTTTCATAACCGCCCTGGGAGTTGATTTCCGCAACACCGGGAATGGAACGCAACAGGGGCCGTACTACCCAATCCTGGGCGATGCGGCGGTCCGTGAGTTCCTTCTCGGTGAGTTCCCGGTTGCCATCGTCGGGACGATCCAGGGTGTATTGGTAGACCTCTCCCAACCCGGTGGAGACAGGGCCGAGCACCGGCGTAACACCGTGAGGCATGCGACCACCCACTTCCATCAACCGTTCCATCACCAGTTGCCGGGCGAAGTAGACATCGGTCTCGTCGGTGAACACCAGAGTGATCAGGGAAAGGCCGGGCTTGTTGAGGGAACGCATTTCCGTCAGGCCGGGCAGGCCGGTCATGGAAATTTCCAGAGGCACGGTGACGAAGCGTTCTACTTCTTCCGGCGAACGGCCAGGGGCTTCGGCGGCAATTTGCACCTGGACGTTGGTCACGTCGGGGAAGGCATCCACCGATAATTTGCGCGCCGCATTGAGGCCGAAGACCAGCAACACCACAGCGAGCACGGCGACGATGAGCCGCTGCTGGAGCGCAGTTCGAACTAGAGATTCAATCATGATTGCTCCCGTTCAATGGCCCGCAGGCATTTCGGGGGGCTTGGCGGCACCTTCCAGCTCGACCCGCTTGCGCTCATTGTTGAGGTGGAAGGCACCTTCCACCACCACTTTGTCGCCCACTTTGAGGCCGCTATCCACCACGCGAACGTGATCCTGCTCCGGCCCCAGCTTCACGCTGGTGAGGAGGAACTGCTTCTCGCCGGTGGCGACAAAAACGTAGTCGGCATTGTCTTCCCGCACCACGGCGGCGGAGGGCACTACTAATCGGTCCTGGGGACGGGAGGCGATCAGCATGGTCGCCAGCATGGCGGGCTTGAGTTCGCGCTTGAGGTTTTCCATTTCGGTACGCACGGTGACTGTCCGGGTTTCCGGATTCACGATGTCGCTGACGAAAATCAGTTTGCCGCTGAGAGGGCCATTGCCGAGGGCAGGCACTTCCACCTGCACGGTCTGGCCGACTTTGACGGCACTGCTTTCGGCTTCCGGCACCTGGGCGATGACCCAAACCCGGCTCAGGTCCGCCACGGTGTACAGGGCATCGGCGGGTTGCACCACCTGACCCTTGGCCACCTTGCGTTCCACCACGGTGCCGGAAAGCGTGGCGACCACCGGTGACACCGAGTTGATGCCGCCACTGCTGGCCATGGTGTCGAGGGACTTGGCAGAGATACCCAGCACCCGCAGTTGGTCGGCGGCGGCCCGTTGTTCGGCCTGGGCGATGGCGTATTCGGATTCGCGCCGTTGCAGTTCGGCGGCACCGATCACGTCGGAAGTGAACAGCAAGCGGGCCCGTTCGGCACTCTGGGCTTGCAGTCGCGATTGGGCAGCAGCCTTGACGTAAGCCAACTGGGCGTTGCCCAGTTCAACGCTATGTAGTTGGGCCAGGGGCTGGCCCTGTTTCACCGCATCGCCGGGGTTGGCCAGGAGTTCGATGACGCGACCGGTGACGGGGGCTCCGATGCGGGCGACCCGTTGTTCGTCGAAGTCCACCCGGCCGGCAACGCGCAGGGTTTCGCTGACCGGGGCCGTGCTGGCAGCTTCGATCTTGAGCACCTTGAGCAGGGAATCGGGCGCCGTGACCAGGTTGGGGTCCACCGCCGGGGCATTACTGACGGCTTCCGCTTTCTCCTTGGTGCAGGCCGACAGACCGGCGCCTAACAACAGGGCGAGACAGAGGGGCAGGAGCAGGGACTGCTTGCTCATGGTGTGTTTCCTTTGGTTTCGGTGATCTGGTCGGCTTGCGGCGCGCGCAGGCGACCGATTTCAATGATGGCGACCTGCTGGTCGAAGCGGGCGGCGATGAGTTCGTTACGGGCGGCGCGGTAAACCCGCTGGGCATCGAGGAATTCGAGAATGCCCCGCTCGCCGTAGCGGTAGGCGGCTTCCGCCACCTTGAGGGCCGCTTCGGCCTGTTTGACGATGCCGGATTGCAGGGCGGTGACTTGGCCGCTGGCGATTTGCCATTGCTGCCAGGCTGCCTCCAGAGATTGTTGTAGGGTGAATTCCTGCAGGGCTTCTTCGTTGCGGGCCTTGGACAGACGAGCTTCTGCTTCGGCAATGGGGCCGCTGCGGCGGTCCCAGATCGGCACGGTGAGAACCAAGCCGACCCGGGAGTCGCGGCTATCCGGGGTCTGGTCGTAACCGCCCTTGATGGCGAGAGCCGGCCAGCGCTGGCTGCGCTCATGGTCCCGCAGGCTTTCGGCCTGACGGCTCAGGGCGCGGCTGCGGGCCAGTTCCGGATTGCGTTCAAGAAGTTCGCTGCGTAGGGTTTCGAGGGAAGGCAGGCTGCTGTTGTCTTCCAGACTGCCGTCCACATCAAAGCTGGCCGGCAGCACAGCACCCACCAACTGGCGCAGGCTGGCCCGGGTTTGACGGATGCGCAACTCGGCGGTTTGCACCACCTTGCGCGCGTTGAGTTGTTCGGTGTCGGCCTTGATGGATTCGAAACGGGGCGATTCGCCGGTATCCACCTTGAGCTTGATGCGGTTGGCGATCTGCTCCATGGTGGCCTGATCTTCCCGGGCGGCCTTGAGTTCGGCCTCCTGCCGCAGCAGTTCGTAGAAGCGATACCGCAGCCGGGCCAGCAATTCATTGCGGGAAAGCTGTTGCTCGGAGCGGGCGGCGTCAAAGGCGGCATCGGCAGCACCGATACGGGCGCTGCGTACCCAGGGATAGTCGATGCGTTGGGTAATCCAGACGGCGCGGCTGTCTCCTTCATTGGTGCCGGGTAGGCGAGCCCGCAGATTGCCCTTTACTGTTTCCAGTTCGGGATTGGGAAAAGCGCCGGCGCTGTCGATGCCGGCCCGGGCGGCATCGACCTGATCGGCCGCTGCTTGTAGCCCCCGGTTGTTTTCCAGGGCCAGGGCGGTGAGTTGCTTGAGGGTGTAGTGGGCTTGGGGCGATTTTTCCTGGCCCTGGCCGAAAAGCGGCAGCAGGGCCAAGGTACAGAGCAGCAACCCGCGCAAAGGGCGGGATAGGGCAAGCAACCCTGTGGCTGAAAAGAGTTTCATCATGGCTTCCAGTAAGTCTGAAGACGGGATTGCGTCCTTGAAACCGCGAGGTTCAGGGAGCAATCCGCAAGGCTTATGCCAGTGGGGACTGGCGAGCTTCAGACGTGGAAGGCAGGGGGCCGCAACAGGGGCGGCGAGTGGGGCGGAGGCAGCAGGATTGCCAGGGCAGGGAAATCTGCCAGGCCAAGCGTAGTCGGGATTTTGCGGCTAAGGAGGGGGCGCAGCAGCTGTTCCAGATCGGCCCCGTCGTCGCCCAGATCAAAATTGCTGATGGCTGCCAGCGGTGCATGATGGCGATCGGCATTCATGGAAACGCACTGCCCCGGTGCGTAGTCCTGCATGGTGTCCGCCAGGGACAGGGAGGGATCCATCAGACCAAGCATGAGCACCACCGCCGCCAACAGGCGGGCAATGGAACGATGCAGGGAAAGCGGAAGGGGGCTCATGACGGGATATGGGACGATTGCACTGCAACAAAGTTCCGACAGTCTACGCAATAAACCCGCCAGAAACCGCCCGACATGGAGGGCTACTGCCAAAGGTGTAGCGGCAGCCCGGCTTAGAGGGGCGCAAGAAACGCCGACAACAGGGCATTGAAAAGCTCCTCTTGCTCGACGTTGATCAGGTGGGAGGCCTGGGGCAAAACTTCAAAACGTGAGCCAGGAATGGCGGCGGCGATAGTTTCGGCCATGGCGGGCATCGTGCCGGCATCTTCATCCCCGGCCAGCACCATGGTGGGCAGGGTGATCCCGGACAGGCGGTCGGTCGTATCCAGGCTGGCGATCAGGCGGCCGCAGGCGGCGTAGCCCGCCACGGGGGTGGTTGCGATCAGGCCACCGATGCGGGCGACTTCAGCGGGGAAGTCGAGTTGATAGGGCTCGGTGAACCAGCGGTTCAGAGTAGCTTCCACTACGGAAGCCATGCCGCCGGCTTCCACCTGGGCAATGCGCTGTTCCCACAGTTTAGCCACGGCTTCCGGGTTGGCGCCTTTGCCGCTGCTGGTGCTGCACAGAACCAGACGATCAATACGCTCCGGCGCGGCCAGGGCCAGATACTGGCCGATCATGCCGCCAAGGGAAAGCCCGACAAAATGGGAACGTTCAATGCCCAGGTGATCCCAGAGGGCGAGCACATCGTTCACCAGATCGGCAAAGGTCCAGGGGCTGGGCGGCACGCTGCTGAGACCATGGCCCCGCAGGTCATAACGCAGGATGCGGAACTGGCCGGAGAGGGCGGCCATCTGGGCATCCCACATGGTCAGGTCGGCGGCGAGGGAATGGGACAGGGTCAGCCAAGGGCCTTCGCCGCTAACTTCGTAATGAAGGCTGTGGCCGTTCAGGGCAAGGACAGGCATTACACCGGCTCCAGCTTGGCGATGGCCAGGGCCAGCCATTTCACGCCGTTGCTGCCGAAGTTCACCTGAACCTTGGCGTCGTTGCCGCCGCCTTCGGCATTGATGATGACGCCGAGGCCGAACTTGGCGTGCATGACGTTCTGGCCGATATAGAAGCCCAGGCCTTCCGATTCCCGGCTGCGACTGTAGCCGCTGCTGTTACTCGAACCGTAGGATGTGGTGGGTGATTCAACGCTGTAACCGCCGCCGAAACCTTTCTTGGCCTTGGGGGTGAGCCACTTGAGCAGGCCGGCGGGGATTTCTTCAATGAAGCGGGAGGGCAGGTTGTAGCGGGTCTGGCCGTGGAGCATGCGGGTCTGGGCGAAGGAGAGGTAGAGCTGCTTGCGCGCCCGGGTGACGGCCACGTACATGAGGCGCCGCTCTTCCTCCAGGCCCTTTTCTTCCATGGCCGAGTTTTCGTGGGGGAACAGGCCCTCTTCCAGGCCACTCAAAAAGACCATGTTGAATTCCAAGCCCTTGGCGGCATGGACGGTCATCAGTTGCAGGGCGTCATCCTGCTCGCCGGCCTGGTGTTCGCCAGCCTCCAACGCTGCATGGGTGAGGAAGGTGGCCAGGTCCACGCCCAGTTCGCCGGTGGGTTCGCCCTCGGCGTCAATGGCATCGCTGATGCGGCCTTCTTCGGCGACGAAGTTGGCGGCGGCGTTGATCAGTTCGTCCAGATTGGAAAGGCGGTCCTCCCCTTCCTTCTCGTTCTGGTAGTGGGTGCGCAGGCTGGAAAGCTCCAGCACATGTTCCACCAGTTCCTGCAGCGGCAGGTCCAGGGCTTCCCGCATCTTGACGATGAGTTGGGCAAAGCTGGCCAGGGAGGCGCCGGCCTTGCCCGGCACCAGGGGAATGGCGCCGAACAGGCTGCTGCCGGCGGCCATGGCGGCGTCCTGTAACTGTTCCAGGCTGCGGGCGCCGATGCCCCGGGTGGGAAAGTTCACTACCCGGGCGAAGGCGGTGTCGTCGTCGCTGTTGGCGATCAGGCGCAGATAGGCCAGGGCGTGTTTGATTTCCTGCCGCTCGAAGAAGCGTAGGCCGCCGTAGACCCGGTAAGGCAAACCGGCGCTGAACAGGGCGTGTTCAAGGACGCGGGATTGGGCATTGCTGCGGTAGAGCAGGGCAATCTCGCGCCGGGCATGGCCGTCGCGACTCAGAGCCTTGATCTCTTCCACGATCCAGCGGGCTTCGTCCAGGTCGGAGCTGGCTTCGAACACCCGGATCGGCTCGCCAGCGCCGGCATCGGTCCACAGATTCTTGCCGAGGCGGGCATTATTGTTCTTGATGATGGCGTTGGCGGCATCCAGGATGTTGCCGTGGGAACGGTAGTTCTGCTCCAGGCGGATGACGTTTTCGACCCGGTATTCCCGCTCAAAGTCCCGCATATTGCCTACTTCGGCGCCGCGGAAGGCGTAGATGGACTGGTCGTCGTCGCCGACGCAGAACAGGGCGGCACCTTCCCCGGCCAACAGGCGCAGCCATTTGTATTGCAGCACGTTCGTATCCTGGAACTCGTCTACCAGTACGTGCTTGAAGCGATCCTGGTAGTGGCGCCGCAGGGGTTCGTTACGGCTCAGTAGTTCGTAGGAGCGCAGTAGCAACTCGGCGAAATCCACCACGCCCTCGCGCTGGCACTGGGCTTCGTAGGCGGCGTAAAGCTCGACCCGGCGCCGACTCCAGTCGTCCCAGGCTTCCACGGCATTGGCGCGCAGTCCCTGTTCTTTCTGGGCGTTGATGAAGTTTTGTAAATCCCGGGGCGGAAATTTCTCGTCGTCGATGTTGAGGCCCTTGAGCAGGCGCTTGATGGCCGCCTGCTGGTCGCCGGAATCGAGGATCTGGAACAGTTGTGGCAGGCCGGCATCCTTGTAATGGGCGCGCAGCATGCGGTTGCAAAGGCCGTGGAAGGTGCCGATCCACATGCCCCGGGTGTTGATGGGGAGCATGGCCGACAGCCGGGTCAGCATTTCCTTGGCGGCTTTATTGGTGAAGGTCACCGCCAGAATGCCCTGGGGCGTCACCTGCCGGGTGGAGATCAACCAGGCGATGCGGGTGGTCAGCACCCGGGTCTTGCCGGAACCGGCCCCGGCCAGGATCAGGCCGTGCTGGGGCGGAAGGGTGACAGCGGCCAGCTGTTCGGGATTGAGGCCGGAGAGGAGATCGGACATGGGGCGGGATTATAGCCAGGGGTGGAATAGGCCTGTTTTGTATAAGACTCATGTGTTGCTACGCCGCATCTACGTAGTTTCCACAATATAAAAATCCTTGTACATCAAGGATGAGGAGACTACAATTTCTATTGTGCAATGCAATATAAAACGATGCGACCTATAACCAAAGGTATAGCAAAGAAAGAGAGCCCAATATGAACAGCGACCAAACCCCCTTACAACTGCCCTGGCTGGCGCGCCAAGCCGGACTATCCGATGTCCGCGCCAAGGCCCTGTGGCTGGAAGCTTCTGGTCACGCCGCTCGCCAATGCGGTAACTCTGCATCTTCAGAGTTTTCCCGTCTGGCTATGGAGCGTTTGCAAGTATTGATGAATGCGGAATCCAGCCGCCTCAATGCCCTGTCTCCCGCCCGTGCCTGGGCCCGCCTGCAACGCCAGTACTGGTCCCTGCAACTGACCTGGCTGGAAGCCGGCAATACCATCAATGCCCGCACCCTGCGTGCTTTGAGCCGTAAGCCCAAGACCTGCATTTGCTGAATTGGCAGGTCCCGCGATGCTAGCGGGTGGCAGTAATCGGTAGTTTCAAGGCCGCAGACAGTGGTCCGGCCACTTGTTCAGCTTCTTTCCGGCTGGCAAAGCCTTTCAGCAGTACTTCATAGCGCCAATCCTTGCCGTCGGCCATAGGCCGAATCCGGGCAGGGTAGCCAGCCTTGCGGGCTTGGTCGTAAAGGACCAGAGCGCCCGGCTCATCCAGAGCATCTCCCAGACGCAGGCTGAAACGACCTTTGCGGCGCAAGGCGCCATTGCTTGGGTCAATGTCAGTTTCTGCCGAACGACTGGCGAGTTCTTCTGCTGTCGCGGTTGATAGCGGCAAAGGCTCGGCACCTTTGGGGGCTAGGAACACACTCAAGGGTTCCGCCATTTCAATGGGGTCGCGACCAACGGCTTTGACTTCAATGTGGCCCTCGATCAGCATTACCAGGTCTTGCTCATCCCCTGATTTGCCCCATACGTCGGTGCCGCGAATGCCGATGGTGGCGGTGCCCACCCGTATAGCCACATCCCGCTGGCGCAGCTTTGCCGCCTGGGCCGTGGTGAAACGAAAGGCGCCGGTCAATACGTCCAAAGCGCCGCGAAAGAAACGTTGTGGTTTGAGGCTGTGGGTATGAAAGTCCAGGGCCGCCGATTCTCCCAGCTTGATGGTGCTGCCTTCTGCCAATTTGAGATAGACCCGGGCACCGGTGCCGGTTTGCAAGCGATCACCATTTTGCACATCCATGCCGGGGGCCAAAGGTTCTGTTTTGTCGCCCCGCAGGCGCCAAGCCGGTAGCTGCACCGCATCCACCAGTGCCGCAGGAGTGGCCAGGGCTGAACAGGATGCAATCAGGGCAGCGAGGAGGACGGTTGCGCGGAGTTTCATGGGCGGCTTTCACGGCTTGAAGGCGAAAGGAAGCAGGCGGGGAGCGAAGACTGCAAGGACGAGGGCGGCCAAGGGCGGCGGGTATAATCGCCTGCTTCTTCGAACCACAAAAGAAACCTCAGGTCATGCAGCAAACATACACCCCGTCGGACATCGAAAAGGCCGCCCAGCAATACTGGGAAAGCACCCAGGCATTCAAGGCCGTGGCCAGCAAGGACAAGCCCAAGTATTACTGCCTGTCCATGTTCCCCTATCCGTCGGGCAAGCTGCACATGGGGCACGTGAGGAACTATACCATCGGCGATGTTTTGAGCCGGTTCCACAAGATGAAGGGCTACAACGTACTGCAGCCCATGGGTTGGGACGCCTTCGGCCTGCCTGCCGAGAACGCCGCGATCAAGAACAAGGTGCCGCCAGCGAAGTGGACCTACGACAACATCGAATACATGAAGGGCCAGTTGAAGTCCCTCGGCTTTGCCATCGACTGGAGCCGGGAACTGGCCACCTGCCGCCCCGAGTACTACAAGTGGAACCAGTGGCTGTTCCTGCGCATGCTGGAAAAAGGCATCGCCGAGCGCAAGACCCAGGTGGTGAATTGGGACCCGGTGGACCAGACGGTGCTGGCCAACGAGCAGGTGATCGACGGTCGCGGCTGGCGCACTGGCGCTCTTGTTGAGAAGCGCGAAATCCCCGGCTACTACCTGAAGATTACCGACTACGCCGACGAACTGCTGAAGGACCTGGACACCCTGGAAGGGTGGCCCGAGCGGGTCAAGCTGATGCAGGCCAACTGGATTGGCAAGAGCACCGGCGTGCGTTTCGCTTTCAGCCACGACATTACCGGCGACGACGGCAAGCTGATCAACGATGGCCAGCTCTGGGTGTTCACCACCCGGGCCGATACCGTCATGGGCGTCACCTTCTGCGCCGTGGCTGCCGAGCATCCCCTGGCCCTTCATGCTGCAAAGGACAACGTGGCTCTGGCCGCCTTCATCGAGAAGTGCAAGCACGGCTCCGTCATGGAGGCCGACATGGCCACCATGGAAAAGGAAGGCCTGCCCACAGGTCTGTACGTCACCCATCCCCTCACCGGCGAACAGGTGGAAGTCTGGGTCGGCAACTACGTGCTGATGAGCTACGGCGATGGCGCCGTGATGGGCGTACCTGCCCACGATGAGCGGGACTTTGCCTTCGCCAAAAAATACGACATCGCTATCAAGCAAGTGATTGCCAATGGCGACAAGCCTTTCAGTCTTGATGGCTGGCAGGAGTGGTATGGCACTAAGGATGGTATCTGCGTGAACTCCGGCAAGTACGACAGCCTTGATTACACCGCCGCTGTGGACGCCATCGCCGCCGACCTCGCTGCCAAGGGCGTAGGCGAGAAGAAGGTGCAATGGCGCCTGCGCGACTGGGGCGTTTCCCGTCAGCGTTATTGGGGTTGCCCGATTCCCATCATCCATTGCGACGATTGCGGCTCGGTGCCTGTGCCTGAGGACCAGTTGCCGGTAGTGCTGCCCGAGGACTGCGTACCTGACGGTTCTGGCAACCCACTGCACAAGCGGGCAGACTTCATCAACACCACTTGCCCCAAGTGCGGCAAGCCGGCCAAGCGCGAAACCGACACCATGGACACCTTTGTGGACTCGTCCTGGTACTACGCCCGCTACGCCACCGGCGCCGGCGCTACCACCATGGTGGACGCCGAAACCGACTACTGGATGACGGTGGACCAGTACATCGGCGGCATCGAGCACGCCATCCTGCACCTGCTTTACTCTCGCTTCTGGACCAAGGTCATGGGCGACCTGGGCCTGGTCAAGTATCGTGAGCCCTTCGCCCATCTGCTGACCCAGGGCATGGTGCTCAACAACGCCTTCTTCCAGAAACCCGAAGGGGGCGGCAAGAACTACTTCTGGGAAGAAGAGCTGGACGTGCAGCGCGACGCCAAGGGGCTGATCACTGGCGCCAAGCTGAAGAGCGATGGTTCCGTGCTGGAGCACGAACTGACCACCATGTCCAAGTCGAAGAACAACGGCGTGGACCCCCAGGCTCTGATCGAGCAATACGGCGCCGACACGGCCCGCTTCTTCATGATGTTCGCTGCCCCTCCCGAGCAGACTCTGGAATGGGCCGACTCCGGGGTGGAAGGCGCCCATCGTTTCCTCAAGCGGGTCTGGGCTTTCGGTCATGGGTTGTCGACTGAAGCCAAGGCCGAGGTAACAGGCAGTCTGAGCGAAGACCTGGCCAATGCCCGTCGTGAAATCCACCTGACCCTGAAGCAGGCCAGCTACGATTTGTCCAAGCAACAATTCAATACCGTGGCCTCCGCCTGCATGAAGATTCTCAATGCCTTGGAGAAGGTGCAGAAGGATGCCGCTGCAGGTTGGGCTGCCGTGGCCCATGAAGGCTTCTCCATCCTGCTGCGCGTACTGTCCCCCATCGCTCCCCACATCGGCCATGTGCTGTGGCAAGATCTTGGCTACGGCAGTGACATCCTTGCTGCTGCCTGGCCGGAGCCTTTGGAAGCAGCCCTCAAGCAGGACACCATCGAACTCATGTTGCAGGTGAATGGCAAGCTGCGGGGCAGCGTCAAGGTGGCTGCCGACGTCAGCAAGGAAGTCATCGAAGCTACGGCCCTGGCCGATGAAATGGCTCTGAAGTTCATGGAAGGCAAGGCACCGAAGAAGGTGGTGGTGGTGCCGGGTCGTCTGGTGAATATCGTCGTCTGATGCGTACCGTTCTGCTCACCCTTTCCCTGCTCGCGGCCTTGCCTGCTTTTGCTCAAAGCAATGCTGCGCCATCGGTAGCCGCAGCGGCGGAAGTTCGCCTCGACGGTAATCAGGTATTGCTGCCCGGTGAAGGTCCCGGCTGGAAGTTAGTGGACAAGGCCACGGGTAAGGAAAAGCAGATCATCCTGCCCGCCTTTCATCCCGAACTTTCCTACCCGGTGGTGCACGGCAATCGCATGGCCTATGTAGGCCGTACCCAGAACAAGGGCAAGCAGCAACTCGGCTGCATCACCTTTGACCTGGCCCGCGGCAAGGTGCTCAACCGGCAAGTGTCTTCCCTCTACGCCCACGAGGGACAGGTCAACGAGAGCCCGCAACTGAGCGAAACAGAGAATGCTGTGACCTGCAACCTGGCAGGGGATCACTGTACCGGCAAGAATCTGGAAAGCTGCACACCGTCAAAGGAAACCATCAGCCTCGATTTCGAGCCGGGTTCCTTGGCCCATAAGGATTTGCAATCAGCCAAGGCCCATCGCAAATCCGCCCACGGCAAAGGCAAGGCCGGTAAACGATCAATGGCTGCAGGCAAGCATGCCGCCAAGAGCAGTGGCAAAGCTGCCAGTAAATCCCATGGTAAAAAGGCCGGCAAGGTCGCTTCCCACGCTAAACCCGCTTCCAAAAAGGCTAGCCATAAATGAGCAAGTTCAACGCTACCGTTCTGCTGAGCCTGACGCTTTTGCTGGGGGCCTGCGGCTTTCATCTGCGTAACAGCCAGGATCTGCCCTTCAGCACGATTTATATCGCTTTGCCGGAAAGCTCGGAACTGCGAGCTCTGCTGGCGCGGAACATCCGAGCAGGGAGCAAGACCGAAGTGGTTTCGCAGGACGCCGATGCCGAAGCCATTTTTACTGTAACGGGTGATCTTCCCCGCAAAGTGGTGCTGTCCTTGAATACGTCGGGTCGGGTGAGGGAATACCAGTTGATCCGTACCTTCAGTTTTCGCCTCCATGACAAGATGGGGCGCGATTTGATGCCCCCGGCCAAAGTCGAAATCCGCCGCGACATCAGCTATACCGATGATCTGGTGTTGTCCAAAGAATCGGAAGAAGCACTGCTCTGGCGCGATATGCAGAACGACATGGTGCAGCAGGTGTTGCGTCGTTTGGCGACGGCCAGGAACAAACCCATCGATCCCGAGCAGGAATAAGCGTGCAGTTGCGCCTTGAGCAACTGGCTGCTCACCTCGACAAGCCCCTGGCACCGCTTTACGTGGTGTACGGGGATGAGCCGCTGCTCAGTATTGAGGCCGCTGACACCATTCGGTTAGCCGCCCGCAAGCAAGGCTATGAAGAGCGGGAAGTGCTGGTGGCGGGCCCTGGTTTTCACTGGGACGACTTGTTCATGGCAGCGGGCAATATGTCCCTGTTTGGCGGTTCCAAACTGATTGACCTGCGCATTCCTTCCGGCAAACCCGGCCGTGATGGCGGTGAGGCCCTGCAAAAACTTTGCGATCAGGCCGCCCATAGCGGGCCCGGCCTGTCCACCCTGATTTCCCTGCCCCTGCTGGATTGGCAGACCAAGAAGACCAGTTGGTTTGTGCGCCTGCTCGACGCTGGCGTGGTGATCGAATGTAACGCTCCTCCCCTGCCGCAACTGCCGGAGTGGATCGCCGGACGTCTGGCGCGGCAGAAACAGTCCGCCCCCCGAGAAGGTCTGCAATTCATCGCGGGTCATGTGGAAGGCAATCTTCTGGCGGCCCATCAGGAAATCCAGAAGCTGGGCTTGCTTTACCCCGAAGGTGCCCTGACCCTGGATCAGATCGAAGATGCGGTACTGGATGTGGCTCGGTTCGATGTGGACAAGCTCAAGGTTGCTCTCTTGGCCGGTGATGCCGCCCGCTGCGGTCGTCTGTTGGATGGCCTGCGCGCCGAAGACACGGCAACCCCTTTGCTGCTGTGGGCCATGACCTCTGAAATCCGTGCCCTGGCCCAGATTCGCGGCGCTATGGATCGCGGCCTGCCTGTGGATATGGCCATGAAAGAGGCCAAGGTTTTCGGCCCCCGCCAGAATCCCCTGCGGGCTGCGGCCCAGCGGGTTTCTGCCATAGCCGCTCGCAACGCCCTGTTGCACGCCGCGCGAATTGATCGCATGATCAAGGGTCTGGTGCAGGGCGACGTATGGGACGAGTTTCTGCAATTATCGTTGCGACTTGCGCAACGATAATTGCAGAAACCCGAAGCACTAAACCCCCTCTCCCCATCCCTCTCCCAGGAGAGGGCTACTGATTAGGTCGCTGCGCGACAAATTTAGAGTGACTGGTATGGACATCATCGAATACATGAACACCCTGGGTGCTGCTGCCCGGGCTGCTGCCACCGACATGGCCAAGGCCGGCACCAGGGCCAAGAATGAAACCCTGCTGGTGTTGGCTCGCCTGCTGCGGGAGCAGACCGACGCGCTACAGATCGACAACGCCAAGGACATCGCCGCCGCCGAGGCCGCCGGTCTGGCCGCGCCCATGGTGGATCGCCTGCGTCTGACGCCCAAGGTGCTGGCCACCGTGGCTGAGGGCTGCGAACAATTGGCCGCCATGCCTGACCCCGTGGGCGAGATCACTGGCGTCAAACGCCGCCCCACCGGTATCAGCGTCGGCCAGATGCGCGTGCCTCTGGGTGTGTTCGGCATGATTTACGAGAGCCGACCCAACGTCACCATCGAGGCTGCCTCCCTGGCCCTCAAGAGCGGCAACGCCTGCATTCTGCGCGGTGGCTCTGAAGCCATCCATTCCAATCTGGCTCTGTGGAAGCTGGTGCAACAGGCCCTGACGGAAGCGGGTCTGCCCGCCGCCGCCGTGCAACTGGTGGAAACCACCGATCGTGCCGCCGTGGGCCGCCTGATCGCCATGCCCGAATATGTGGACGTGATTATTCCCCGGGGCGGCAAGGGCCTGATCGAGCGCATCAGCGCCGAGGCCAAGGTGCCGGTGATCAAGCACCTGGATGGCAATTGCCATACCTATGTGGATGCCGAGGTGGACATCGAAAAAGCCCTGGTGGTCACCGACAACGCCAAGACCCAGAAGTACAGCCCCTGCAACGCTACGGAGTCGTTGCTGGTGCACACCGCATCCGCCGCAGAATTCCTGCCCAAGATCGGCAAGTTGTTTGCCGCCAAGGGTGTGGAGATGCGCTGCGATGCCGCCGCCAAAGTGATTCTTTCCCAGGTACCCGGTGCCAATCTGCTGGATGCCACGGAAGAGGACTGGTCCACCGAATATCTGGACGCCATCATCAGCGTCAAGGTGGTGAAGACTCTGGACGAGGCCATTGCCCACATCAACAAATACGGCTCACACCATACCGACGCCATCCTCACCACCAATCATCCCAACGCCATGCGCTTCCTGCGGGAGGTGGATTCTGCCTCGGTGATGATCAATGCTTCCACCCGTTTTGCCGATGGGTTCGAATACGGTCTGGGGGCGGAGATCGGCATTTCCACCGACAAGTTCCACGCCCGCGGCCCCGTGGGTCTGGAAGGCTTGACCAGCTTGAAGTGGGTAGTGTTGGGCGACGGAGAAATTCGCCAGTAGGCGAAGCGGAAACCATCGCCGCCATGGTCATGAGTGCTGCAAGTCTGGTGACGGATGTGGCTGCGGTTTTGCAGCCTCTGGCGGACATGGAAAGAGCCGTCGCCATGGCAGCCTATATGCAGGACCGCTTTCCTTTTCTCGGCATTCAGACACCGTCCCGGCGCAAGGCTGTGCAGCCTTTGCTGCGGGCTTTCGATGGGGACTTTCTGACGGCCGCCGATATTCTCTGGCATCGCCAGGAGCGAGAGTTTCAATACACCGCCTGTGACTTGCTGGCTTTGAAGGCAAAGTCTCTTGCCGGGGATCAACTGGATTTTCTGCTGGACCTGGCCCAGCGCAAATCCTGGTGGGATACGGTGGACAACATGGTCAAGGTTGTCGGCTCCCTGGTGCAACGGGAACCTGCCCTGGTGGCCCGGATGGACGAGTTGATCGTGCATGAGGATTTCTGGTTGCGCCGTATCGCCTTGCTGCATCAATTGGGCTGGAAGGAAAAGACCGACAAGGACCGTCTGTTCCGCTACTGCCTGCAACAGTCCGGTGAAAAGGAATTTTTCATTCGCAAGGCCATCGGCTGGGCCCTGCGGGATTACGCCCACTTTGCCCCCGATGTTGTACAGCGCTTCCTTGATCACAACGGAGCGGTGCTGTCTCCTTTGTCCCGGCGCGAAGCCGGCAAGCATCTGGACGCTGCGGCATGAGTGAACAAGCGTACCAAGCCGTAGTGGCCGCACCCCGATTCTGTCTCGGCATTTATTGCACGGAAGACGAAGTCATCGGCATCGAGTTCATCGAACCCCGTGCCGAACTTGCCCCGCAATCCTTGGTGGCGAAGGAGGCGGTGCGTCAATTGCGGGCCTGGCTGAAAAACCCGCAGCATGAATTCACCTTGCCCTTGGCACCGGCCGGAACCTTCTTTCGGCGCAAGGTCTGGCAACAGATCGCCGCTATCCCCGTCGGTGAAACCCGTAGCTACGGCAACATTGCCAAGGCCATCGCTTCCGCCCCCCGGGCTGTGGGTGGTGCCTGCGGTGCCAACCCCTATCCGGTGGTAGTGCCCTGCCATCGCGTGGTGGCCGCCAGCGCCGGTTTCAACGGTGGCCTCGGTGGCTTTGCCCATCAGCGGGGCGGTTTTTTGCTGGATGTGAAGCGCTGGTTACTGGCCCATGAACAAGGCCAACGCTGATCTCCTCGACGACTTCGTCGACACTATCTGGCTGCGGGATGGCCTGGCGAAGAACACCCTCTCCAGCTATCACAGCGACCTCAGCCTGTTTGCCCGCTGGCTGGAAGACACTTCCTTAACGGCTGTCGGTGAAGGCGAGATCAATGCGTATTTTGCCCACTTGCTGGCCCAGCCGGAACCGCCCAAACCCACCAGCCAGCGTCGCCTGCTTTCAGCCCTGCGCCGCTTCTATGGCTGGCTGCTGGACGAGAACCGGGTTCAGTTCGATCCGCTGATCAATATCCTGCCCCCAGCCCCGGCCAGCCGATTTCCCAAGACCTTGTCCGAAGCCCAGGTGGAGTCTTTGCTGGCGGCCCCCGACATTACGACACCCATCGGTTTGCGCGACCGGACCATGATTGAAGTGGCCTACGCCACCGGGCTGCGGGTGTCTGAGTTGGTGAGCATTCGCCTGTTTGAAGTGAGCCTGGCCGATGGCGTGTTGCGTACCTTTGGCAAAGGCAGCAAGGAACGGCTTGTTCCCTTGGGCGAACTGGCGGTGGAGTGGTTGCAGCGCTATTTACAAGAAGCCCGCCCGGCCCTGCTCAAGGGTAAGACCTGCGATGAAGTATTCGTGACGGGTCGCATCAAGAACGGCAGTGGCGCCATGACGCGGCAGATGGCCTGGACTCTGATCAAGAAGTACGCGGTGATTGCCGGCATTCCCCGGGAACGCATCTCACCCCACGTATTGCGTCATGCCTTCGCGACCCACTTGCTCAATCACGGTGCGGACTTGCGGGTGGTGCAATTGCTGCTGGGTCATTCCGATATTTCTACGACCCAGGTCTATACCCACGTGGCCCGGGAACGGCTCAAGCAACTGCATCAACACCATCACCCCCGGGGCTGACGGTGATTCAGGATTGGCTGCTGCGTAGTTTTCGCAGCGCCAGGCTGACGTTTTCAGAAGCCTGGGGAAGCACTTCTTCCAGCAACATACGGACTTCGGTTTCATCACCGGCCCGATGGAGGCGGACAATCTCCCCGGCTTTTTCGTGGAAGTGTCGGTGGGCTTCGACCAGTTGGGCAAACCCAGGCAGCGACTGATACTGGTTCCCGGCTTCCGCAATCCAGGCACCCAATTCGCAAACGGAACTATCCGCCGCTTTTGCCGGCGTCAGATCTTCTTCTCCCACTCCCATGGTGAACAACTTGAGCCGTGTCATCCACATGGCGTGGCGGGCCAAGGCAAGGTCAAAGTCGTAGCTGCTCATGGTTTTCCCCTCGGTTTTCTTATGGGTAAAGCCTAACGCTGAAGAGGCAATCCGCCATGATGCCGGTCAATTTTTTCCCAAGAAAATGCCCTGGGGCCGGGACACCAGGGCATTGCTTCCTGCCACTACGGTGACTCAGTTGGCGTCGTAGTAGTAGGCCTTGGTTGGTACCTTGGCGGCAGCGGCAGTTTTGAGTTCTTCCAGATTCTGTTCGGGTTTGTCCCACCACAGGGCGCGGCCGGCTTGCTGTTCTTTCACTTCTTCGGGATGGGCCTTGAGCCATTCGCGGATGAACTTGGTGTGGTCGGATTCGTAGAGGGCCATGGTTATTTTCCTTGTGGACTAGCGGTAGTAATGGATTCCTTGAGGCGCACCAGTCGCAGCACCTCGGGGATGTTGCGCAGGGAACGAAGGATACGAGCCAGATGGGCCCGGTTGTTCACTTCCAGGGTGAAATAGACCACGGAAGTGGTGCCCCGGTCTTCTTCCACCCGTACATCGAGAATATTGGACTGGCTGTCTGAAATGGCCAGGGCCAGTTTGGCCAGCACGCCCCGCTGGTTTTGCGAGAGGACGCGAATGCTGACCTGGAACAGCCGTTCGATGTCCGCTTCCCATTCCACGTCCACCCATTCGAATTTGTCGCTGTGGCGCAGACGGGCAATGGAAGGACAGTCGTGGGTATGCACCACCAGACCGCGACCTTTGCGGATTAGGCCGATGATGGGGTCGCCAGGAATCGGGCGGCAACAGGGAGCCAGTTGCACCGCCACACCCTCGGTGCCGCGGATCAGGATCGGCCCCTGGGGCTTGGCATTCGGCGCTGGCGCAGTTCCATTGCCATTCTTGTTTTCCACCAGATTGCGGGCGATCACCGCCGGCAGACGTTTGCCCAAGCCGATGTCGGACAGGATGTCGGTCTTCGACTTGATGCCGGTTTCCTTGAGCAGCTTGTCCCAGGCGGCGGCACCGATAGCAAGCAGATTGGCGCCCACATCGGTCATGGCGCGGGCCAACAGGCGCTCGCCCAGGGCACCGGCCTGCTCCTGTTGTTGGGTCTTGAGGAAATGCCGAATCTTGGAACGGGCGCGGCTGCTGCGCACATAGCTGAGCCAGGCCGGATTGGGATTGGCCTGGGGCGCGGTGACGATTTCGATCCGGTCACCGTTCTTGAGTTCAGTGCGCAGGGGCATCAATTCCAGATTGATGCGACAGGCCACGCAGCGGTTGCCCACGTCGGTGTGGATGGCGTAGGCAAAGTCCACCGCTGTGGCGCCCCGGGGCAGGCTGATGATCTTGCCCTTGGGAGTGAATACGTAGACCTCGCTGGAGAGCAGATCCACCTTCACATGTTCGAGGAACTCCGCCGAATCGCCGGAGGCGGATTGCAGTTCCAGCAGGGATTGCAGCCACTTGTGGGTACGCTTTTGCAACTCGGACAGGGCGTCCTCGTCCTTGTACAGCCAGTGGGAGGCCACGCCGGTTTCGGCGACGTGGTTCATGTCCTTGGTGCGTACTTGCACTTCCACCGGCGTGCCGTAGGGACCGATCAGGGTGGTGTGCAGGGATTGGTAGCCATTGGCCTTGGGAATGGCGATGTAGTCCTTGAACTTGCCCGGCACCGGCTTGAACAGGCCGTGCAGCGCACCCAGGGTCAGGTAACAGGTGGGAATGTCATTGACGATGACGCGGAAGCCGTAGATGTCCAGCACCTGGGAAAAGGTCAGGCGCTTGTCCTGCATCTTGCGGTAGATGCCGTAAAGATGCTTTTCCCGACCGGTGACTTCCGCCTCAATGCCAGCCTCGGGCAGGGTCTTTTTCAGGGTTTCAAGGACTTTCCCCACCACTTCGCGGCGGTTGCCCCGGGCGGCCTTGACGGCCTTGTCCAGTACCCGGAAGCGCATCGGGTGGAGATAGCGGAAAGACAACTCCTCCAGTTCCCGGTAGAGGGTATTGAGGCCCAGCCGGTTGGCGATGGGGGCGTAGATTTCTAGGGTTTCCCGGGCGATGCGGCGCTGCTTGTCAGGCCGGATGGCATCCAGGGTGCGCATGTTGTGCAACCGGTCCGCCAACTTGATCAGAATGACGCGAACGTCGCGCGCCATGGCCAGCAGCATCTTGCGATAGTTCTCGGCCTGGGCCTGCTCGTAGGTCTGGTGCTCCAGCCGGTCCAGCTTGGAAACCCCATCCACCAGTTCCGCCGCCGTCTTGCCGAAACGCTCGGCGATTTCCGCCTTGGTGATTTCGGTGTCCTCCATCACATCGTGGAGGAGGGCAGCGATGACCGCCTGGGCATCCAGATGCCAGAGAGTCAGGTTGGCGGCAACCGCCAGGGGGTGGGAGATGTAAGGCTCGCCGCTGATGCGGTACTGGCCTTTGTGGGCGGCCTCGCCAAAGAGATAGGCAGCGCCGATCTTGGCGATGTCTTCAGCGGGAAGGTAGGTAGCAAGCTGGGCGTTGAACGCCGCCAGGTCAGCCGAGGTGTCCTTGGCGGGGGCCAGCTCCCGGCCCGAGAAGGGCTTTTTGGAAGCGGTGGCAATGGAGGACGGAAGCACCGAAGACATGGTTTCCGTCCATCCAGGTCAATACGTTTGGATCAGGACTGGCGAATCAAGACTGACTGCGGGTCAGGATTTCGATACCGACTTTGCCGGCAGCCATTTCACGCAGGGCAACCACAGTGGGCTTGTCACGACCGGCTTCCACCATGGGGGTGCTGCCCGTAGCAAGTTGGCGGGCGCGGGTGGCGGCGGCCAGGGTCAGCTGGAAGCGATTGGGGATGTACTTGATGCAGTCGTCGGCGGTTACGCGGGCCATGATGGAATCCTTTGCGGTGAATCAGTGGGAATCAAGAAAGCGGAAGACGTCAGGATAACGGCCGCGCTGGGGACGGAATCGCAGCCGAGAGGCGCGAACCGCAGCCAACAGGTCATTCAGCGCCATCTGCAAATCGTCGTTGATTATAACAAAGGCGAACTCCCCCACATGGCGCATTTCCCCCAGGGCTGCGGCTACCCGCCGCTGGATCACGTCTTCGCTGTCCTGGGCTCGGCTGCGCAGGCGGTGCTCCAGTTCTTCCACCGAGGGCGGCAGGATGAAGATGCCCACCGCGTCCGGAAAAATCTCTTTCACCTGCTGGGCGCCCTGCCAGTCGATTTCGAGCAACATGTCCTGGCCGGCCTGCATCTGCTCCTGGAGCCAGGACTTGGAGGTGCCGTAGAAGTTGCCATGGACTTCAGCCCATTCCAGAAATTCGCCGCGATTGCGCATGGCAAGGAAGGTCTGGATGTCGATGAAGTGGTACTCCCGGCCGTTCAGCTCACCGGGCCGGGCCGGGCGGGTGGTGTAGGAAATGGAATGCCGTACCTGGGGGTCTTTCTCCAGCAGCATGTGAACCAGGGTGGTTTTGCCGGCGCCCGAGGGGGCGGCAACGATGAAAAGGGAGCCGGGGGTGTTCGTGGTCGGGGTCATGGTGAACGATTTACTCCAGATTTTGAACTTGCTCGCGCATCTGCTCAATCAGCAGCTTGAGTTCCAGGGCAATGGCGGTGACGTCGGCCGAGACGGATTTTGAGGCCAGGGTATTGGCTTCCCGGTTGAGTTCCTGCATCAGGAAATCCAGACGCTTGCCCACGGCACCACCTTTTTTCAGCACCCGCTCCACTTCGTCCAGGTGGGTGACCAAGCGGGCCAACTCTTCTTCCACGTCGATCTTGGCGGCGAAGACTCCTAGCTCCTGGCGGATACGGTCTTCGTCTAAATTGGCCACGGCTTCCCGCAGCTTGGTGGCGAGGCGTTCCTGATATTCGGCCAAGGCCAGGGGCAGCAGAGGTTTGACCTTGGCTACCTGTTCCCGCATGCGGGTCGAGCGATCCAGCAGAACGGCCTCCAGCTTGGCCCCTTCCCGGGCCCGGGTAGCGATGAATTCGGTCAGGAGTTCCTGCAACAGCGAGAGGGCTTCGGCCTGCAGCTTGTCGGTGTCGAGACCCTCGTCGGCCAATACGCCGGGCCAGCGTAATACGTCGGCCACAGTCAAAGGCTTGGCACCCTGAAGGGTAGCCAGCACGACGCTTTCCATACGACCCAGCTGTTCCACCATGGCCTGGTTCGGCACCATTTCCCGGCCGACACCGGCTTTGGCCTGGAGGCCGCCGCGGATTTCCAGCTTGCCCCGCTGCACCTTGGCGGAAATCTGTTCCCGCAGGGGCATTTCGAGGAAACGCAAGTCTTCGCTGATACGGAAGCCCAGATCCAGATAGCGGGAGTTCACGCTCTTGAGTTCGAGGTTGATCAGGGCAAAGCCCAAATCACGGCCCCCTGCCGCATAGCCGGTCATACTGAGGATCATGGAGTGAATTCCGTTGGTTTGATAGGAGTGTTTGTCTTGGCCGTGACCCCGTCGGCTTTACAGCTTGAACGGGGCAACGCAGAATGCTGCAGATTCTATCCCGTCCCGTCCATGTCCCCCGCCCAGGCCAATCAACCCTTGCCCGCCGGTTTCTGGCTTGATCAATACAAGATCACGGGCCAGGTATCTCTGGGTGGATTTTCCATCGTTTATCTGGCGGAAGATGTCTTCGGCGAGACGGTGGCCATCAAGGAATATCTGCCCAACGCCCTGGCATTACGCGCTGGCGAAAGCCCCGAACCGGTAGTGAGCGCCCGCCACCGGGCGGTGTTCAACCACGGCCTCAACTGTTTTTTCGAAGAAGGTCGCAACCTGACCCGGCTCGACCATCCCAACGTGGTGCGGGTGCTCAACTTCTTCCGCGCCCATGGCACGGCTTATCTGGTGATGCGCTTCGAGCAGGGCCGCACCCTGCAGACCCATATCCAGCGGCACCCGGCCAGCCTCAGCGAAGACTTCATCCGCAATCTGTTCGGCCGCGTCCTCAACGGCTTACGCGCCGTGCACAGCAGCCAGTTGCTGCACCTGGACATCAAGCCCGCCAACATTTATCTGCGCCAGCAGGACGGCAGCCCGCTACTGCTGGACTTCGGCGCTGCGCGACAGGTCATCGGTCACGACGTGCCCCAGATGCGCACCATGCACACCCCCGGCTACGCCGCGCCGGAGCAGTACGACAAGACGCCGGAGCAGGCGGAGTTGCTGGGCCCCTGGACCGACATCTACGGCATTGGCGCCAGTCTTTACGCCTGCCTTGGCGGCAAGTCGCCGGTTTCGGCTCAGGATCGGCTCAAGCATGACACGCTGCCGCCGGCGGTGAAATTGTTCGCCGGCAAGTATTCCCGGCAGTTGCTGGAAACCGTAGATAGTTGCCTGAACCTGGACCATCTCAAGCGTCCCCAAAGCGCCCATGCTTTGCAGAAACTCCTCGCCAGCGAGGACCGGGATGTGGAAAAACCGGGCCTGCTGAAACGCCTCGGGCGCTGGCTGAAGGACCGCAAGCCATGAACTATCTGGTCCATCAGGAAAGCCGCGTTGGTGGTCGAGCCATCAACCAGGACAGGCTGGCTTTCCGTGCCACGCCCGAGGCATTGTTGCTGGTGGTGGCGGATGGCATGGGCGGCCATGC
The DNA here is from genome assembly GCA_036504515.1 of Rhodocyclaceae bacterium. Taxonomy (GTDB): domain Bacteria; phylum Pseudomonadota; class Gammaproteobacteria; order Burkholderiales; family Rhodocyclaceae; genus AWTP1-18. The sequence goes on along the minus strand of DASXVA010000001.1, from coordinate 411,088 downwards.
CCACGGCGAAGTGGCGGCCCAGGTGGTGATCGATTACATGACCGACGCCTTCGAGCATCAGGCCCGACCTGTGCTGGCAGATCCTTTTCTGTTCCTGACCCAGTGCTTCAACGGCGCCCATGCAGCCATTACCCGGGTAGCGGGTCTGCGCAAACTGAGCGAAGTGCCTCGCACCACCTGTGTCGCCTGTGTGGTGCAGGACGGCCTCGCCCATTGGGTGCATACCGGGGATGCTCGTCTTTACCTGTTGCGGGATGGTCGCATCCTGAATCGCAGTCGTGATCACACCCGGGTGCAATTGCTGCTGGATCAGGGTTTGATCGATGCCGACATGGCCAAGCATCATCCGGATCGGCACCGGGTCTATAGCTGCCTGGGCGGACCTGCTGCGCCCCAGATCGACTTTTCTGCCAAGACTCCCCTGCTGCCCGGCGACGTGCTGGCCCTTTGCTCCGATGGCGTCTGGGCCCCGGCTGGGGATAGCCGGTTGGCAAAGCGCCTGTGTGAAGCGGCGCCCCAACAGGCGGTGCCTCAGTTGCTGAACGATGCCGAACAACGGGCCGGCCCCAAGGCGGACAACCTGACCTTGATCGCCCTGCGCTGGGAAACGACCAGCCCTTGGGCGGCCCAGATCGGCTCTCCCAGCGACGAAGATATTGAGCGCGCCATTGACGAAATTCGAGGCATGAATTGAGGCATCATCGGCCCCTCGCAAAATTGAACCCAAACCCCAACCGCTTTTGACACAGAGAACACAGAGGCACAGAGCACACGGAGAAATACAGAAAATGGTTTTGACTTTTCTCTGTGTCCTTCCTGTCTCCGTGCTCTCTGTGTCATGAGCGGTTGTCTTTGTCTTTATATAGGAACTTCACCATGACCCGTCCCAGTGGCCGCGCACCGGCGCAACTGCGCCCCCTCACCATCACCCGCGACTACACCTGTCACGCCGAAGGCAGCGTGTTGGTGGCTTTCGGCAACACCAAGGTGTTGTGCACCGCCAGCGTGGAAGAGAAAGTGCCGGGTTTCCTCAAGGGCAAGGGCCAAGGTTGGGTCACCGCCGAATACGGCATGCTGCCCCGCTCTACCCACACCCGCAGCGACCGCGAAGCTGCCCGGGGCAAGCAGTCCGGCCGCACCCAGGAAATCCAGCGCTTGATCGGCCGCAGCCTGCGGGCCGTGATGGATCTGAACGCCCTCGGCGAACGCCAGATCGTACTGGACTGCGATGTGCTGCAGGCCGACGGTGGCACCCGCTGCGCCAGCATCACCGGTGCTCTGGTGGCCCTGCATGACGCCATCAGCAAATTGCTGGCAGCAGGCAAGCTCACCACCAGCCCTCTCAAGGATTTTGTCGCTGCTGTATCCGTTGGCATTGTGGATGGTGTGCCCGTGCTGGACCTGGATTATCCCGAGGACTCTTCCTGCGATACCGACATGAACGTGGTGATGACCGGCAGTGGTGGCATGGTGGAAGTACAGGGCACGGCGGAAGGCACCCCCTTCACCCGGGCCGAACTGGATTCCTTGCTGGCCCTGGCTGAAGACGGCATCGGCCAAATTATTTCTGCCCAGAAAAAAGCCCTGGGCGTTTGAGGGGGCGGTATGGAAAAAATCGTCCTGGCCTCCAATAACGCCGGCAAGCTCAAGGAGTTCGCCCAGTTGCTGGCGCCCCTGGGCATCGAAGTGCTGCCTCAATCCGCTTTCAATGTCAGTGAAGCGGAAGAGCCCCACGTTACCTTCGTCGAGAATGCCTTGGCCAAGGCCCGGCATTGTTCCCAGGTGACGGGCTTGCCAGCCCTGGCTGACGATTCCGGTCTTTGTGTCGAAGTCCTCGGCGGTGCCCCCGGCGTCAAGTCGGCCCGTTTCGCCGGTGAACCGAAATCCGATGCCCGCAACAATGAAAAGCTGTTGGCGGAATTGAGCGGTGCTGCCAATCGTCGCGCTCACTTCACTTGCGTTCTGGTTCTGGTCCGCCATGCCGACGATCCCCAGCCGGTGATTTGCGAAGGGGAATGGCAGGGGGAAATCCTTGACGCGCCGCGCGGTGCCGAAGGTTTCGGTTACGACCCTTTATTCGGGGTGCCGGCCCTGGGCAAGTCCGCAGCGGAATTGAGCCACGAGGAAAAGAACGCCCTCTCCCATCGCGGGCAGGCGGTGCAGCAGTTGGTGGCACGACTGGCGCAGCGCTAAGGCAAGGTCGCCGCGCCAGGGCGGGCGGCCATTCGTTGCCCTGCTCCGGCATACATCTCAGGAAGTTTTGAGGAAGCATCCCCGTTCGGGCTGAGGTTCGCTGCCGGGCTGGTTATACGTTTTATGAATACAAGGCGCTTTTTGCGTTTTGTCCATAATTTCACTAAATGACGCATGGTTGAGCCATTTTGCTGGTTTTTCGCGCTTTGCGGTTTGCATTTTTGTTATACGGCAGACGTATAACAACGTCGCCCGCCCCGTTTCTTAAGGATGGGTGTCGATCTGGCTGGCCCCGATCTGACGTTTGAGGGCTGCCCGTAAGTGGCGACGTCCTTTTTTGGTGGCTGAGAAGTAGTACTCCACTTTCTCCCACAGCATCTTTTTGAGGGCGTCCTGTTCGGCGTGATTCACGGCTTCGTACAGAGACGTTGCGATGCCTAGAAACAGGGGCACCAGCTGGGGATCGAAATGCTGCCCGGCACCGGCTTTCAGTGCCGCCAGCACTTCGTCCAGGGGAAGCGGTTCCTTGTAAGGGCGGCGGGAGGCCAGGGCGTCGAAGACATCGACAATGGCAAAGATGCGGGCGGCAATGGGGATTTCTTCCCCCTTGAGCCCTTGCAGGTAGCCACTGCCATCGTATTTCTCGTGGTGGTAACGCACCACTTCGACAGCCTGCCGCAACCAGACGGAACTTTTCAGGATGTCCACGCCCATGGAAACATGGGTGCGCATCACGTCCCTTTCGGCGGGATCAAGGGCGCCGGCCTTGAGCAGGATGGTGTCGGGAATGCCGATTTTCCCCACATCATGGAGAAAGGCGCCGGCGATCAGATTGCGCAGCGCCAGTTTGGACAGGCCGGCGGCTTCGCCCAGGTTCACCGCGTAGAGGGTGACGCGGTAGTTGTGTTCGTTGGTGTCCGAGTCCCGCTTGGCGATGGCGCTACCCATGACTTCAATCAGTTCCACATTGCCTTCCAGCAGCTCCCGGGCCTGGCGCCGGACATCCCGGTTGAGGCCGAGGATCAGGGGGTAGATGGCGAGGGTGGTGATCAACACTGTGCCCAGGGCGATGGCCAGGGTGATCAGCAGTTCGCGCCGCAAATCGGCCAGGGCGGCTGGGTCCACCAGAAAGCTGCCATCCAGATAGCCGGCCACTTCGCCCCGGGCGTTGTGCACCGGCCCCTGCACATGGAGCACGGTGGTTTGATCGATGACGATTTTTTCGTAGCGAGGTGCCTCCGCGGAAGGCAAGGTGGTCCTTTGTTCCGCCAGCTGCTTTTCGAGGGCTAGGTGTTCCGGATTGATGCTGGACGCCACCAGCCGGCGCTGGCGGTCAAACAGGTCGATGCGAATGAAGTGGCGGCGGGCGAGCGCCAAGGCCGTGGTTTCGCGAGGGACCCGTTCATCACCTGAGGGGGCGAGATCCTGTTCGGAAAACTCCCCGAGCTTGTTGTTGGCCTGCCGCAGGATTTCGGCATCGATGCTGCGGATGTTGTAGATCGCCGCCGCGGCGCAAATGATCAGGGAAATGACCAACCACGCCGCGAGCAGACTATGAAACAGGCGGCGATGCAGGTCGGACATTGATGACTACTTACTTGCGGCTTTTCTGCGCGGCGATCAGTTCGTCGTGAAGGGCGCTGAATTCCTGGGTCAGCTTGTGGCTTCGGTCCAGATGGATCATGGGCTTGGCTTGCTGATGGGATTCCTTGATCTTGACCGAGGCCGAGAGCAGGGTGTTCAGCACCGGCAGACCTTCCGCCCGGAGTTCGGCGACGACTTGTTGGGGCAGGGTGGCTCGCGGCTGGTACTGGTTCACCACAATGCCTTCCACTTCCAGGTTCTTGTTGTGGTCGGCACGGATTTCCGCCACGTTGTCGAGCAGGGTGTACAGGGCGCGGCGGGCAAACTCGTCGCAGTCGAAGGGGATCAGGCAGGTATCGGCGGCCATCAGGGCCGAGCGGGTGTAGAAGTGCAGGGCCGGGGGCGTGTCGATCCAGATTTCATCAAAGTCCAGGGCGTCCAAGGCTTCCTTCAACTTGTAGATCTTGTAGCGGGATTCGAGCTTGGCTTGCAGTTCTTCCAGGGCCGCATCGGCGGGCAGGATGGACAGATTTTCAAAGGGCGTGGCGGCGATGAAGTCTTCCGTGGGCAGGGGCCGCAGCTTGAAATTAAGCATCTGGTCGAAGAAGCCGGTGGCCGTGTTCTCCAGGCTATCGGCGGCATCACCCAACAGGTAGCGGGTGGAATTGGCCTGGGGGTCCAAGTCCACGACCAAAGTCTTGGCCCCGCTGGCAGCACTGATGGCGGCCAGGTTGCAGGTGATGGTGCTCTTGCCGACGCCGCCTTTCTGATTGAACACGACACGCTTCATGATCGACCCACCCTATCAAATTTGAATGATTGCCCGGATTCTGCCATAGCTGCGGGCCGCATTCCCTGCCTTGCAATACAGAGCAAGATGAATGACGAAGGGGATGATAGCGCCTATCTTCTGTCATTTATAAGACATGGCCATGAAGTGGATAAGGGCGCGCAGCGTGGTAATCCGCAATATCAGCGTAAGGGAGCGGGGAGTATGATTGCCCGTTCCGAGGAGCCTGCCCCGCTGCAGGAAATACAAAACAAACAACAGAACGACAGTAGAAGGAACTATGGACAAGAAAGCCGAAGACCTGCGCGAAGCCGCGCTCCACTATCACGAGTTTCCCACCCCCGGCAAAATCGCAGTAGTGCCCACCAAGGGCCTGACCAATCAGCGCGATCTGTCTCTGGCCTATTCCCCCGGCGTCGCCGCGGCCTGTAACGAGATCGTTGACAACCCGGCCAATGCCAGCCGCTATACCTCCCGCGCCAATCTGGTGGGGGTGGTCACCAACGGCACCGCCGTGCTGGGCCTGGGCAACATCGGCCCCCTCGCCGCCAAGCCGGTGATGGAAGGCAAGGGCGTTCTGTTCAAGAAATTCTCCGGCATCGATGTGTTCGACATCGAATTGGCCGAATCGGACCCGGACAAGCTGATCGACATCATCGCCGCCATGGAACCCACCTTCGGCGGCATCAATCTGGAAGACATCAAGGCCCCCGAGTGCTTCTATATTGAGAAGAAGCTGCGGGAACGGATGAAGATTCCCGTTTTCCATGACGACCAGCACGGCACCGCCATCGTGGTGGGCACCGCCATCCTCAACGGCCTCATGGTCGTGGGCAAGAAACCCGAGGAAGTGAAACTGGTGACTTCCGGCGCCGGCGCTGCTGCCTTGGCCTGCCTTGAGCTGCTGGTGATGCTCGGTATCCGGGTGGAGAACATCTGGGTCACTGACTTGGAAGGGGTGGTTTATGAAGGCCGCACCAAGCTGATGGATGACATCAAGGCCCGCTACGCCAAGAAAACCGATGCCCGTACCTTGGGTGAAGTGATTCAGGACGCCGACGTGTTCCTCGGCCTGTCCGCCGGCGGTGTGCTCAAGCCCGACATGGTTTCCAAGATGGCGGCCAAGCCCCTGATTTTCGCTTTGGCCAATCCCACTCCGGAAATCTTGCCCGAAGAAGTAAAGAAGGTTCGCGGCGACGCCATCATGGCCACCGGCCGTTCCGACTATCCGAACCAGGTGAACAATGTTCTCTGCTTCCCCTTCATCTTCCGCGGCGCCCTGGATGCAGGGGCGAGCACCATCACCGAGGAAATGAAGCTGGCCGCCGTGCGCGCCCTGGCCGAACTGGCCCAGGCCGAAAGTTCCGACGTGGTGGCCGCCGCCTATGGTGAAGAGAATGTGGCCTTCGGCCCCGAGTACCTGATTCCCAAACCCTTCGATCCTCGTTTGATCGTCAAGATCGCCCCGGCCGTGGCCCAGGCGGCCATGGACTCTGGTGTCGCCACCCGGCCCATCGCCGACATGGCGGCTTACCGCGATCAGCTCAACAGTTTCGTTTACCACTCCGGCTTCATCATGAAGCCTGTGTTCACTGCTGCCAAGAAGTCGCCCTGCAAGGTGCTTTACTGCGAAGGTGAAGACGAGCGCGTGCTGCGGGCTGTCCAGGCCGTGATCGAGGAGGGTATCGCCAAGCCGGTAGTGGTTGGCCGTCCTGAAGTCATCAGCAAGCGGATTGAACGGGCCGGGCTCAAGCTCAAGGCGGGAGAAGATTTCGAAGTGGTGAATCCTACGTCCGATGCCCGCTACCGGGAACTCTGGCAGGAATACCATCGCATCATGGGTCGCCGCGGCGTGACTCAGGATCTGGCCAAGCAATTGATCCGTTCCGATACCACCCTGATCGGCACCATGCTGCTCAAGCGTGGCGATGTGGATGCCGTGCTGTGCGGCACCGTGGGTCGCCACAACGTGCACCTCAAGCACGTCAGTGATGTGATCGGCATGGAAGAAGGCGCCCATTTCATGGCGGCCATGAACCTGCTGATGTTGCCCAGCCACACCCTTTTCGTTTGCGATACCTATGTGAACGAAGATCCCAGTGCCGAGGCCCTGGCGGAAATCACTTTGATGGCGGCCGAGGAAGTGCGTCGTTTTGGTTTGACACCCAAAGTTGCGTTGCTGTCCCACTCCAATTTCGGCAGCATGAGTTCTTGCTCTGCGCAGAAGATGAGCCGTACCCGGGAACTGATTGCCCTGCGGGATCCGCAACTGGAAGTGGATGGTGAAATGCACGCCGATGCCGCCCTGGACGAAAGCACCCGTCAGCGCCTGTTCCCCGATTCCGTACTCAAGGGTTCGGCCAATTTGCTGATCATGCCCAATCTGGACGCTGCCAACATTGCCTTCAACCTGCTCAAGACCGTGGCTTCCGGCGGTATTACCGTCGGTCCCATCCTGCTGGGTGCCGCAAAGTCGGTGCACATCCTGACGCCAACAGCTTCTGTCCGTCGCTTGGTGAACATGACGGCCCTGGCTGTGGTGGATGCCAATCACAATATGGGCAAGAGCAAGTAAAGCCATGACGGGCGCCTATCGCTTTTACCAGAACGGTGGTCCCGAAGTTCTGCAGTGGGAGACGGTGGACGTTCCGCCTCCCGGCCCCGGGGAGGTCACCCTGCGGCAGGAGGCCATCGGTCTTAACTTCACCGACATCTACGCCCGCAGCGGCCTCTATCCTTCCCCCTTGCCTTCGGGTTTGGGGCAGGAAGCCGCCGGGATAGTCACTGCTGTTGGTGAAGGTGTTACCGAGGTCGCACTGGGGGATCGGGTGGCCTACGCTGGTGGTCCCCTCGGCGCCTATGCCGAGGCCCGCAACATTTCAGCCCAGTTGCTGCTCAAACTACCGGAAGGTATTTCCAGCAATGTTGCCGCCTCCATGCTGTTGCGCGGGCTCACCGTGCAATATCTGCTGCGGCAGACCTATAAGGTCCAGGCGGGCGATACGGTGTTGATCCACGCTGCTGCAGGCGGCGTAGGTTTGATTGCCGCCCAGTGGGCCAAGGCATTGGGGGCTTTTGTCATCGGCACGGTTGGCGTTCGCAGCAAAGTCGCTTTGGCCCAGAGCCACGGTTGCGACCATGTTCTCGTGCTGGGGGAAGGCAATCTTGCGCAAGAGGTGAAAGCCCTGACCGGTGGTGAAGGTGTTGCCGTGGTTTATGACGCCATTGGTAAAGATACTTTCTTCGATTCCCTCGACTGCCTTCGACCTTTGGGCATGATGGTCACTTACGGCAATGCTTCCGGTCCGGTACCCCTGTTCAGTCCCCTGGAATTGAGCAAGCGCGGTTCCCTGTTTCTCACCCGGCCGACATTGACCACCTACACCCGCAAGCGGGAACTCCTGTTGCCCATGGCCGAAGAGTTGTTCGCCATGATTCTGAGCGGCAAGGTCAAAATCGAAATCGGCCAGACCTATGCCCTGCGGGATGTTCCCCAGGCGCAACGGGATCTGGCGGAACGTCGCACCACTGGCAGCACGGTACTGTTGCCGTGAAGTGGCGGTTTCTGTTGGGCCTCCTGACTGCCTTGTCAGGGACTTCCGTGCACGCCGAAGTTCAAGTCACCGACGATACCGGTGCGGTGTTGCTGCTTGCCGCCCCGGCCAAACGCATCGTCAGTTTGGCTCCCCATGTCACGGAAGTGCTCTTTGCTGCCGGTGCTGGCGACAAGCTGGTGGGTGCTGTCGAGTACAGCGACTACCCGGAGGCCGCCAAGAAAATCCCCCGGGTCGGCGGCTATTCCCGCCTTGATCTGGAAGCCATTGCGGCCCTCAAACCCGACCTGATCGTGGCTTGGGAGAGTGGCAATGCCGCCGCTAACGTTGCCAAACTCAAGGGTCTGGGCCTGCCGGTGTACATCACCCAACCGGACCGCATCGAAGACATCGCCAAGGACCTGGAGCGTTACGGCAAGCTGGCAGGCACGGAGAGCATTGCCAACGCCGAAGCCGCCCGCTTCCGCGATCGCTATGCAAAGCTCACAGCCCGTTACAGCCAGCGTCCGCCGATCAATGTCTTTTACCAAATCTGGAAACAGCCCCTGATGACGGTGAACGGCAAGCAGATCATCAGCGATGCCCTGCGCCTTTGTGGCGGACGTAATGTTTTTGCCAAGCTGCCCACCCTGGCGCCAACGGTCAGCGTCGAGGGTGTCATCGCCGCCAACCCGGAAGTCATTGTCGCCAGCGGCATGGGGGATTCCCGTCCTGAGTGGCTGGACGACTGGAAGCGATGGAGCAGCATGACGGCGGTGAAACTGGACAATCTCTACTTTGTGCCGCCGGAGCTGATCCAGCGCCACACACCGCGAATTCTGGATGGTGCCGAGAAGCTCTGCATCCACTTGGAAACCGCTCGCAGCAAGCGCAAATAAGTCATGGCAAGGTTGCCGCAACGCATTGTTTGCCTGTCCACCGAGACGGTGGAAGTGCTCTACGAATTAGGGGTGCAAGACCGCATTGCCGGCATATCCGGCTTCACGGTCTATCCCCCGAAAACTCGTAAAGAGAAGCCCAAGGTCTATGGTTTTTCCAGCGGCAATCTCGAAAAAATTCTCGCGGTAAAGCCGGATCTGGTTTTGGGTTTCTCCAATCTTCAAGCGGACATTTGCCGCGACTTGGCCAAGGTCGGCGTGCAGGTTCATCACTTCAATCAGCGCAGTGTCGAGGACATTCTTGCCATGGTGGAAACTCTGGGCCGCTTGGTGGGGGCCGAGGAAAAATCCATGGCGCTAGTGGCCGAACTGGAATCCTGCCTTGAGGCTGCTCGGCAGTTCGCCGTTCAGCGAGGGAGCCATCCCAAGGTGTATTTTGAAGAATGGAACGAGCCGTTGATTTCCGCCATTGGCTGGGTATCCGAGCTGATCGCCATCGCGGGCGGCACGGATGTCTTCGCCGAGTTGGGCCGTTGCTTCGGTGCCAAGGAACGCATCATTGCTGCTACGGACGAGGTTCTGCAGCGGGCTCCCGACATCATCATCGGTTCCTGGTGTGGCAAGAAATTTCGTCCCGAACAGCTTTCCCTTCGTCCCGGCTGGGAGGCGATTCCTGCCATCGCCGGGGGGCAGGTCCATGAAATCAAGTCCGCCGATATTCTGGCGCCGGGCCCCGTTGCCATCCGCCGCGGGCTTAAACAGCTAATGACAATTTTCGACGCCTGGGCCGTCAGCAGCGCCTGAGGCAGGCGGCATTCACGATGTTTTCTTCCACTGGGCGGTTCTCCAGGGAAGGCGGTTTGGCTTTTTGTTTTCATTGTTGCGGTTGACATCTCCTCGTTTCTACTTGAGAATAATTCTCAGGTAGCCTCATGGCATGGGGTTGCCTATCTCTCTAGGCAAAGGGCTTCGGCCCATTCGCGCAAGCCAGCAAACCGTCCAGCACACGGAGTAGCCAGTCAGCGCTTTTCTTTCTTGAAAGGAAATGCGATGACCTCCCCAGGCACCGTCATGGCAAAGCATGGCCTCCCCGCTCCCGTCAGCGCCGACATCGGTTTTGCACCCCGTCGCCTTGTCCTCGTCCTCACCCTGTTGGCCGTCATGGTCTGGTGGGCTCTGGACCTGAACACTTCCCTCCCGGTCGGAGCCTGAGGCCATGACCACAGAAAACTATCTGCGGGGCCCCAGTCTCCAGTCCGTGCTGGCATCCCTGCTCTGGTCCCTCGGCAGCCTGCCCATTGTTCCTGCCTGCCCCCGTCAGCGGGCCATCGTTACCCATCAACTGCGCTATGTGCAGGGACACCCGGAAACGGAGTCTTTGATGCGGGATGTGGTGAGCCAATTGCTCGCCCAGTTTGAAGATGAGCAAGCCCATCGCCAACGCACACTGGCCCTGGACTGCCATAGTCCGCTGGCCGCTCAGCTGAGCCACTAAGGAGGCGACCATGAGCAAACTTACTGTACCGATGCTGGGCAAACAGATACGGCAGTTGTTCAATGAAGCGGCCAGCAACACGGTGCTGGACCAGGCTGCACCGCTGCCGTTTTTTGCCCCATTGCCGGGCCATCAGAAAACAGTACCGGTAGCCGAGGCTCCCGTCCGCCGTTGCCGTCGCAAGTTGTGGCAACTGGAAGACAAGTTGCATTGCCCGGTGGTGGGTACCTGCCTGCCCATGGATGATTTGGCAGCCTTGTCCAAACGCTTCAACTTCATGGCCACCCGGGACAACGAGTTTTCCTTGCACGTGGAGGCCGTGAATCACTCCCGGGAAAAAACGCCCTTTGCCGAGGCGCTGCAAAAATTCTTTGAACGGCGCTATCAGCAAACAATAAAAGCCTTCGATGCCGCCCGAAGCGAAACCGAAGTTCGCAGCTTGTGGCAGCAGCATCTGCGTCAAGGTGACGTGGCCGGTGCGCTCTGGGCCACGGTGACACCCCCGGATGCCAATGCCGATACCCGCGATCAGGCCTATGGCGACATCCATATGTTGTCCCATCAGGTGGGCGCGGGGCAGACGGCGGATGTGCGGCGCATGGAAGCCATGGCCCGGGAACTTGTTGAACTCAAGGGCTGCCTGGAAGAAACCAGACAGGATTTCGCTCGCCGCGAAATCCAATGGCAAGAGAAGTTGCAGGCCCGACTGGAAGAGGGCGCCCTACAATCGAATCGCGACCGGGAAGTGCAAGCGCTCAAATCACGGCTTGAACAGTACGAGTCCGGCATGGCCATGGTGGACATGGGGCGGAAATTGCTGGCCCTCAGCGACAGCAACGAGCATTTATTGGTTGTGGCCGAACGGGCCCGGCAACAGGAAGAAAGCCTTAAGGAACTGCGGGCAGAACTCGACCAGACACGGCAGGAAAGAGACCTGCTGGCCTCGGAACGGGAAGCTCTGGAGTCGCTGCTGATGACGGAGGCCCCCGCGAGCTGCGGTGAAAATTGCGACGACTGCTCTGCCACGGAAGTCGCCCGTACTCGTCGCATTCTTTGCGTCGGTGGTCGTTCTCAACTGGTGACCCACTATCGCCGATTGGCAGAGAAGCTGGGTATCAAACTCATCCATCACGATGGTGGCCAAGAAGAATCCCTGTCCCGTTTGCCAGACATGATCAACGGTGCTGACGCCGTCATCTGCCCTACCGACTGTGTCTCCCATCCAGCCTACTACCGCATCAAGAGCCAGTGCAAACGCCAGGGAAAACCCTGCTTCCTGTTCAAGGGAGCCGGCGTTTCGAGTTTTGCAGCAGCGCTGGTTCGTATCAACAATCAAGAGGGCAGTATCGTCCCCGCATAAGCCTGGAAAGTTTCCCAGGCCTGAGTTTCAGATGTTTTTCTGCTTTATAGCGACCCCAATCGAAAGGATTTCCCATGGCACGTATTGGATTGTTTTTCGGCACGAGTACCGGTAATACCCGAAAGATTGCAAAGTCCATCAAGAAACGTTTTGATGATGAAACCATGGCGGCGGCAGTCAATATCAATCGCGCCAGCCTGGAGGATTTGGCGGCCTATGACTTGCTGATTTTCGGTACACCGACCCTGGGTGAGGGCCAATTACCCGGCAAGTCATCGGATTGTGACGAGGAAAGTTGGGAAGAGGCACTGGAACGATTAGACGAAGCGGATTTCAGTGGCAAGACCGTTGCTATTTATGGCCTTGGTGATCAGAAGTCCTACCCCAACGAATACGTGAACGCCATGATCGATCTCTACGATTTTGTGACGGATCGTGGCGGCAAGGTCGTGGGTGCCTGGCCTAGCGACGGCTACACCTTCAACCATTCGGATGCCGTGGTGAACGGACAATTCATCGGCCTGGTGATCGATCAGGACAATCAGGCAGACCTGAGCGAAGGCCGACTCGACGCCTGGTTGCGTCTGATAGCCGGCGATTTCGGCTTGTCGTTCTGAGCACCTGCTTCATCACAAGCACACAAGGAGAAAGACATGGATTCCACCACTTCTGACGAAACCGTCGCCGTCGACCAGCAAGTCGCCCGTACCATCTACCTACTATCCCGGGCTGCGACAGTCGGTGTCTGTCGCGGACGTTTGCGCAACGTCATTCGGCAACTGCATCTGATGACAGAACTACCCACCCTCCCGCGGGAAATTCGCAGTACCTGCATGAAGGTGTTGGACGATTGGCACAAGGCCGAGCTGGAGAGCTTTCCCGATACAGCAGCAGTGCCATCAGCAGCACTGGCGCATTGATCCATCACCTTGCCGGTGATGGCAGATAGATACATCCGCTTGCGAAATTAACCAACTCAATCCCATCATAAGAAGCCGCCAGCGATGCTGTTTGAGGTCTAGAAGGCAACGCGCAATCCCACGCGCAGGGTGCGCGGTTCCAGAGGATGAATCAGGCGACCGTCGATGCCGTTGCCGCCATTGCAGCCGCCCACTTCCAGCCGGGTGCAGGAGCCGCCCCAGTACTCGATATCGTTGGCTTTGCGATCGAACAGGTTGAGGATGTCGAAGGACAGCTTCATCTGCGGGTCGAGGCGGTAGCCCAGTTTGAGATTGGTGAGCCAGAAGGCGGTGGATTTTTGTGTGCCGGTTTCTTCCAGGTCATAGGCGCCGATGTAGCGCAGGCGGATACCGCTGGACCAGCGACCCTGTTCACCCAAACGATCCCAACTGACGGCGAGGGAGGCGGAAAGCGGAATGGCATTGGGCACGTGGTTGCCGCCATTGATCGGCGCATTGAAACGGGCCTGGGAGATGGCAAGGTCTGCATCAATCACGAGTCCCTCTTGGGGGCTCAGATAATTGGCCCACTCCAGGCCGTGGCGTCGAGAGCCGCCGCGGGGTTCGGTGATGCCGGCATCACCGATGAAAACCAGTTCCGAGGCCAGCTCCATTTGCCACAGGGACAGACTGCTGTGCCAGCCGGGCAGGGGCGTGGTGCGCAGGCCGAGTTCGCTGCCTGTGGATTTGACGATCAGGGGCACCGACGCAATGCTGTTACCGGTGGCAGGATCGACACGACTGGTGGCGCCGCGGGCATCGTTGCTGTGGAAGCCGCGACCCCAATTGGCATAGAGCTCGGTGCCGGCAAAAGGGCCGACTACCAAGCCGAGCTTGGGACTGGTCTGGCTGGCAGAGGTATTGCCACCATTGCTCCTGTTGAAAGTGCCACCCGTGGCGGTGACTGCCGCATCGATGCGGTCGTAGCGCAGGCCGACACTGCTGCGCAGCCAGGGCTGCCACTGGGTCTTGGCTTCACTGTACAAAGCCGTGGCGGTTTGCCGTACCCGGTCTTCCCGCACAGTGGTGGTTCTGCCCCGATCCACCGTGTTGTAGAGGCCCAGGGTGCCGATATTGTCGTGGCGCAACTGACTGCCCAGGGCCAGCTCCGTGTCGCGCCAGTCGGGGCCGAAGAAGAAGCGGCCTTCCAGTTGTCCGCCAAGTACCGTTCGTTGGTCAGCCTGCTCGTGTTGGTCGCCCTGGGCGCCGCTGATGTAACCGGAAGCACTACTGAACAGATTGAGACCGTAGTCGATCAGCCAGAGATTGCCGCGCCAGGCGGATGTGTCGCCCGTGCTGGCCCATTCCGCCGAGAGGCTGTTGCGATGGGTGATACCGCCATCGTTGGCCACCAGCGACCCGTAACGACCAATCTCGCCGGAGAGGATGGCCCGTTCCGGGACGTGTTCGCTGGCAATCCAAGTGGAGTGGTAGGCCATGGCAGCGAGGGAGAAGCCATTGCTGGCGGTGCCGGAAGAAAGGCGCAGAACGCCGTTGGCCTTGCGCAGGTTTTCCGGCTGATCCCAGGGACCGTTGTTGCCCGCCAGTTCAGCCGCTCCCAGCCATTGCAGACCGTTATGTTCCCGGCTGCCGGCGACCAGGGCGCGCCGGTATTGATGTTCCCCCACCGACACATCGGCAAAGGGTGCGGCGAGATTGCGCTGGTAGTCGATACGGGCAGAACCGGTGGAGCTGAAGTCGCCGTCATCCACCGCATAGACGCCCTTGCGGTAACGCAGGCTGCCCACCAGTTCGGGGATCAGGAAGTTGAGGTCCATATAGCCCTGGCCGTGGGCGTGGCTGACCATGTTCACCGGCATGCCCATCACCGAGGTAGCGAAGTCGCTGCCGTGATCGAGATTGAAGCCCCGCAGAAAATACTGGTTGGCTTTGCCATCGCCGGAGTGCTGGGTCACGGTGAGACCGGGCACCGATTCCATTACCTCAGCCGGGCGCAGCAGGGGTCGATTTTCCAGTTGCTTGGCCGTGACCGTGCCTTCCGTGGCCGAGTCGGCGAGACCGATCATGTCCTGGCCAGAGGCAGAAACAGTGACTTCCTGCAAGGTGGGAATGCCGGCCGCCGACACCAAGCCGGGAAAGACCGAGAGTGAAAAACGCAAAAGCTGGCGCAGGCCAGGGGAAAGCCAGTGGCGAGACATGTACTACTCCATCATTGAGCATCGGATGGAGATGGCCTGGGCAATGCCCAATGAACGCCGCTCCTCACCCCGCGATGCTTCCGTTGAAATACGATCGCCATGAAAAGCAATCGCCGTTGCCACAGGCCGGTCTCCGGGCTGGGAAGTTTTGAGCCGTCGCCTTCCCAGAGAGGTGTCTCCAGTGGCATCGTGACGGCCCCGCACTTCCTTACCGTTGCGGGGGCAGCGCAGGTTTTCCACCTGCTTCCCGTTTCACCCGGGCCCCTTGGGAAAGAGGCCCGGACACCTGTTGCATTCTTTCGATCTTCCCTCGGTCAAAGCGCGTCCCGGGCGAAGATCCTTATTGGTTTATTGCTTCACTCTCCTTGGGCGTAATGTCCGGCTACGCTGCCCACAATCAACAGCGCGGGCGGATGTATCGCCTCCTGGGCGATGTGATCCACCAGTTGAGCCAAGGAGGTGCAACTGACCCGTTGCCGCGGCGTGGTGCCGCGCTCGATCAGCGCCACCGGGGTGGACGCCGGCAGGCCGTGTTGTTCAAGCTGGTGGGCGATTTCGGGGGCATTGCTGATGCCCATGTAGAACACCAGGGTTTGATTGCCATGGGCCAGCTGCGGCCAGTCCAAAGTTAGCCCCGGTTGTTTTTGATGACCAGTGGCGAGGATCAAGGTCTGGGCATGGTCACGATGGGTAAGGGGGATTCCCGCCGCCGCCGCGCAGCCTGCTGCCGCGGTGATGCCGGGAATCACTGTGCAGGGAATTCCTGCCGCATGAAGTTCATCCATCTCTTCACCGCCGCGGCCAAAAATGAATGGGTCGCCACCCTTGAGTCGTGCCACCCTTAGCCCACGGCGGGCCAAGTCCACCAGCAAGGTATTGATCTCCTCCTGGGGCATGGTGTGCTTGGAGGCTTTTTTCCCGACGTAGATTCTTTCGGCAGAAGGCTTGGCACTGGCAATGATCTCGGTGCTCACTAAGTTGTCGTATACCAGCACATCGGCAGACTCAATGGCCCGCAGGGCACGGAGTGTCAACAAATCAAAAGCACCGGGGCCGCAGCCGACCAGCACCACGCTGCCGGGCGCGATTGTGTAATCGTTCTGGGAATGGAGTGAGTTTTCAGGCGCAGTCATGGTTGGGGCCTTGATGGAAAACCAGATCCTCGACAACTTCGCCCTTGATCAGGTGCTGTTGAATGATGCGGTCCATATTCTCCGGGGTGACGTTGTAATACCAAGTGCCGTCGGGTTGCACACTGAGAATGGGGCCGCCCTTGCAGGCGGCGAAACAACTGACGCGGCTGCGCTTGACCCGCAGCTCGCCCTGGTCCAGACCCGCCGCCTTGAACTTTTCTCCCAGACTGTCGAAGAGGGCCTGGGATGCGCCATCTTGACTGCAACGGGGACCGGTACAAATCAGCAGATGGCGCCGGTAGTCGCCAATTTTGGGTTTGACGATGTCGTTCATCCTTCGCTGCCATCGATGTTTTCGCTCTGTTCTCCGCCCGCTTTTTCCGGTTCTGGTGCTTCGGCGAGCAGGGACGCGATGTAATCAGCAGGCAGTTGCCAGAGGTCGGCCAGCACCACGGCGGACTCACCGCTTTCATGGAGGCTGCGATGCCAGCCCACCAGCCCCGTGGACAAAGATCGCCCGGCCTTCTCCCCGTCCCGGGCGCTGCCGTCGCCGGCAACGTCGTATTTGTTGGCATAGCCCCGGGGCGTCACCATCAGACCGGACCGGACAAAGGTATTGCTGTTGCCGATGAGCACCGTGGACAGCATGCCGATATCGCACTCGGCCATTTTTTCCAGGGTGGTGAACTCGATGCGTTGCTTGGGCCGGTAGGCGGACTTGACGATGGCCACCGGCGTGGCGGGATCACGATGCCGCAGGAAAAGCTTTTGCGCTTCCAGAATCTGCTGGGTGCGGCGACCGCTCTTGGGGTTGTAAAGGGCCACCACAAAGTCGGCGTAGGCGGCGGCGTCTAGGCGGCGGGCGATGGTGGGCCAGGGGGTGAGCAGATCGGACAGGGAGATGGCGCAGAAGTCGTGGGTCAGGGGTGCACCCACCAAGGCGGCGCAACTGTTGAGGGCCGATGCGCCGGGCACGATCTCCACCTGGATGTCGCTCTCCGGCGTCCAGCCGGCCTGGAACAGCACCTCATAGGTGGGGCCGGCCATGCCGTACACGCCCACGTCGCCGGAGGAAATCAGGGCGACCTTCTTGCCTGCTTTGGCGCGATCAAGGGCTTCGATGGCCCGGTCCAGTTCTTCGGTCATGGATTTCTTGATGACCTCCTTGCCTTCCACCAGATCGGCCACCAGGCGGATGTAGGTCACATAGCCGATGATGGTGTCGGCCTCGGCGATGGCTTCCCGCGCGCGATGGCTCATGTGGGAAACGCTGCCGGGGCCGATGCCCACCAGCATGATCTTGCCGGGTGTAGATGAATGCGTCATTGGGTAAACCTCGCGAGGGATATCGTTGCGTTACGGCCATCAGGGCCGCGTAATTTGTGTTTTTCTACGATCAGGGCCGTCGCGTCGACAGCACCAGCCGCTAGCAAGGCTGCGGCTTCCGAAACCGAAGGGGTGCCCATATAACGGCGCACGGTTTCCGATGGGTTGGGGACATCGACGGCCGCCAGTTGATCGGCACTGAAAAATTGCATCGGCAACTGATGGGCAGCGGCCAATTCAATAAAAGCGACTTCGTCGGCCTTGGCCGCAATGCTGGCCAAGGCGGCGACAGACTGAGGCGTGAGCCCTGCCAAGGCCAGGGCTTCGCCAAGGGCCTGTTCTACGGTGGTCAATGGAGTACCCCGGTCACAACCCAGGCCCACTGCAACTTTGTCATGGGCGCTCAAGGCATTTGCCCGACGGGCGGACGATAGACCACCAGCTTTTCATGCAGCTGCTGCCAACAGTCGTCGCTGACCTCGGCATGGGTGATCCACAACACCCCGGCAAAACGATTCAGGTCCACTTCAGAAAAGTGGTTGAAACGATGAATGCTGGCCGGCAGGGGTGTGGGTCTGGTCCACCAATGGCGACTACCGGCTTCTTCCACGACGGCAATGGGTTCGCCATTGACCACATGGGCGGAGACACGGGTAATGTTGATCTTGGGGGCTTCCACCTTCCAGCCCAACTCGCGGCCAAGAATGTCCACCGGAATGGTCTTGCCCACATCCGAGGCCGTCGTTACAACTGGGGTTGCCCCAATCAGGGCGGCGACCCGTTCCGACCAAGCATTGGCGCCACCGACATGGCCCGAGAGAACCGGAATAACAAACTGGCCGGCGTCGTCCACCACGATGATGCCCGGGTCTTCGTCCTTGGATTTGAGATAGGGCGCGATCAGCCGCACCACGGCACCAAGGGAAACAAAAAAGACGATCTGATCGTTGCCTGCAAAAAGGGGAGCAATTTCATCCCGCAGGGCGCCACTGTAGGCATGGACCCGATTAGGGAGTCCCGCAAAACGGGAAGCAAACTTCTCAGCAGTACAGATGGTGGCTTGGGGTAAGCGCTGCGCCAGATCAACGGCCTGATCAGCGCCATGCTTGGTAATGGCGACAATCGCCAAGCGCACGTTTTCGTCGGTCACAAGGGGTTCATTCTGGCTCATGGGGTGCTTTCCAAAACAGGCGGGGGAGTATCGGCGGCGAGACCGGGGCTGCTTTTCTTCAGGCAGCCGCGGATCCGTTCGCCGCGAATGCGGTGGGGATTTTTCAGGATCATCAAGGACAGATAGCTGACCTTTTCGCCGCGCAATGTGCGGACATCCCGCACCACTCTTTCGTCCGGCGCGCCGCAGCGTTCAATGAAGGTGCAATGTTGAATCAGCTCGCGCTTTTCCATCCAGGCGATCAAGTCATCCAGCAAGGGCTTCACCTTGAGCAGGACCAGGGTGTCGAAATCGTCGAGCAGTCGATCCACGGCGCTGACGCCGTAGGCGGCGGGCACCAGGGCCACGGTGTCGTCCTGCTCGGAAAAGGGAACATCAATGGCAGCGCAGGCGGCGGTGAAGGCATTGACCCCGGCGACGATTTCCACCGGCACCCCTGCATCCAGGGCGCGGACGGTCCGCGCCAGATGGCCGAAGCTGGCGTAGGTGGACGCATCTCCTTCAACCAGGAAGAGCACGTCGCGACCGGCTTGCAAGAGGGGCAGCACGGTTTCCGCCGCCTTGAGCCAATGTCGGGTGAGCTTTTCTTCGTCATGGGTCATGGGGAACAGCAGCGCCAGGTTTTCACCGGGAGGCGTCAGGCCGGCGCGGAGAACGATGTCCAGGGCGTAGCTGTCGGGTTTTTTGCTGCTGCGGATCGGATAGGTCCAGATGGCGTCGCTGCGCTCCAGCAAAGCCCAGGCACGGCGGGTGATCAGGCCGGGGTCGCCGGGGCCGAGGGAAACGCCGTAGAGCTTGCCGAGGGCGCTTGCTTTGATTGTGGGCTCAGTCACGGGAACGCTCCTCGTTCTCGGTCGGGGCTACTTTTCCGGCACTGACGATCCAGACCGGGTTTTCCGCCGCCATGCGGTGCATGTGCAAAATGGGTTTGCTGCGGGCGGCCTGAAGTTGCACCACATCCCAGACCACGCCCTGGGCCTTGAGGGCCGCGGTGGCGGTGGCCAGGTTTTCCAGGGTGACAAAATTCATCACCAGATGGCCGCCAGGTTTGAGGCGGTTCAGGCAGAGGGCGATCAGCTCTTCCAGCTCGCCGCCGGAGCCGCCGATGAAGACTGCGTCCGGGGCCGGCCACTGGGCCAGACCGTCGGGGGCCTTGCCGTGCACCAGGGTGTGGTTGCTGAGACCGAAGTCGAGGCGGTTGCGGCGGGCGATGGCCACGTCCTGTTCGTTTTTTTCCATGGCGTAGACATGGCCCTGGGGGCAGAGCCGGGCCGCTTCGAGACCGACGGAGCCGGAGCCGGCGCCGATGTCCCAGACCACGCTATCCCGGCGCAGTTGCAGTTTGGCCAGGGAAACGGCGCGCACCTCGCCCTTGGTGATGAGGCCCTTGTCGGGCTGACGCTGGGCATAGCAGGCATCGGCCAGGCCGAACAGCACCGGATTGGGCCGGGCCTGTCGCCGCCACAGGAGCAGGACGTTGAGGGCGGCAAAATTCATTTGCGCCGCGGCAGCCACGGTCAAATCGGCGTGGATGCGTTCCTCGGTCTGGCAGAGGTTTTCCGCCACGGCGAGGAGGAAATCGTCCCCCAGCCCTTCCGCCAGGAGCATGCGGGCAATGCGGTCGGGGCTGTTGTCGGGGCTGGTCAGCACCGCTAGCCGGTCATGGTGGCGAATGTCCTGGAGCAGGGCGTAAAGGCCGTGGCCCGGAGTGGATTCCGGCGTCCATTCGCCCGCATCCTTGCTGTGCACCGAGGCCAGCTTCATATCTTGCCAGGGCAGACCGAGGCGGGCGCAGGCCACCTGGATGGTGGTCAGATTGGGCAGCACTTCCAGGGCCTCGATACACAGACGCGAAGCCAGGTAGGCGGCGATGCCGTAGCAAAGGGGATCGCCGGTGGCGAGCACGACGCAGCGCTGGCCTTGTTCATGGGCGCCGCGTATCCACTCGGGCACTTGAGACAGGGCGCCCCCCAGGTCGTGCTGTTCGGCTTCCGGGTTGATCACCGACGCCAGCAGCGCCAGGGTGCGGCGGGCGCCGATGACGCAATCGGCCTGGCGCAGATGGTCCACGGCGACAGCGCTGAGGCTGGCCAGTCCATCGTCAAGGACGCCGATGATGCGGCAGGGAATGCCGTCAAAGCCACCAGAAGGTTGGCTGACGGGAAGGGAATGACTCATGGTGTCTCCGTGATTTTCTGGCCGTCAAAGTCGCAGACCAGTACTTTCATTTCAAACTTGCCGGGGTAGCGGGCGCTGACGGTGTCGATGACCTTGTGCGCCAGGGCCAGGTGGAAGGGCACGGTGAGGCCCAGTTCGGCCATGCACTCGCCGGCGTAGCGGGCGGTTTGATTGGCGCGAATCGCGTCACAAGTGTCCTGGGCGACGCCCAGCTCTGCCGCCAGATCGGCGAGCAGGCCGGTGTCCACTTCGGCGCGGCCGGCATGGGTGATGGTTTCGCCTTGAGCAATCTTGGTCAGTTTGCCCACCATGCCGCCAATGATGATGTGGGTGATGCCCTGTTCCACCGCCGTGTCGATGGCGTAACGAAGAAAGTCCCCCATCTGCACAAAACAGGGTTGGGGCAAATCGGGGAATTCGCCCATGACGAACTTTTCTGTACGTCCGCCCGTGGTGAGCACCACCTTGTTGGCCCCCGTCGTCGCGGCCACCTGAACGCCTTGAACAACGCTGGCGCGATAGGCTGCGGTGGAATAGGGACGGACGATGCCGGTGGTGCCAAGGATGGAAATACCGCCGAGGATGCCGAGCCGGGCGTTGAGGGTTTTCTTCGCCATGTCCACGCCCTGGGGCACGGAAATGGTGACTTCCAGTCCTGCTTTTTCCAACAAGGATCCGGCCGCAAGACGAACATTCTCTTCGATATTGCGCCGGGGCACGGGGTTGATGGCCGGGCCGTCCACCTCAAGTCCCAGGCCGGGCATGGTGACCAGGCCGACGCCGAATCCGCCCTGGAGAACCACCTTTCCGACCTGATCCGGCAGCAGGCGGACATCGGCGGTGAGGTGGGCGCCGTCGGTGCAGTCCGGGTCGTCCCCGGCAAACTTGACCACCATGGCATGGGCCGCGATGTCGCTACGGCGTCCGTCGTGCACGGCGAAGTCCACCTGCTGGCCATTGGGCAGCAGGCAAGTCACCTGCTCAGGCACGGCCCCCTGGACCAAACCCAGGGTAGCGGCCCGGGCAGCGGCAGCGGAACAAGCGCCGGTAGTAAATCCCGTGCGGGTACCGCGCTTGGTGGTTTTTTCCATCATGGGCGAGAGGCGCTTTCGTTTCGTTCGGCGGCTTCGGCCAAGGCGAGCAAGGCATGGATGGCTGCAACCACTAGGGTGGAGCCGCCCTTGCGGCCGCGAATCACGATCCAGGGTGTTTCGTTCACGGTGGCCATCAGGTCTTTCGACTCCGCCGCCGAAACGAAGCCCACGGGCATGCCCACCACCAGCGCCGGTCGGGCACCTTCTTCCCGGATCAGACGCACCAGTTCGATCAAGGCGGTGGGGGCGTTACCGATGCCGACGATGGCACCATTGAGCAGTCCCTGGCGATGGGCTTTGCGCATGGCCTGCACGGCACGGGTGGTGTTCTCGGCTTTGGCCTGTTCAATCACGTCGGCATCGGAAATGAACTGGTGGGTGCCCATGGCAAAGTGTTGCAGACGCGGCGCCGAAAGGCCCACGCAGATCATTTCCACGTCGGCCACGATGCGGCTTTTGCGGCCCCGGATGGCGGCCAGTCCGGCCTTGACGGCGTCCTGATGAAAAGCGGTGAGGCCGTTGAAATCGAAGTCGGCATTGGCGTGGATCATGCGCCGGACGATGGGCCATTGCTCGGGAAGGTAGTCATGGGCGGAAACCTCGGCATCAATGATGGCAAAGGAATCGTGCTCGATGGCCTGGCCGGCGGCGGTGAGCTGTTCGGTGATGGTGTTGGCGGTGCTCATGGTGCTTCAGGCCTCGGCGTGGTGGTGATGGTGGTCGTGTTCGTGACCGTGGTCCCCTTCATGGCCGTGGCCGCACTGGGTGTGGCTGTGGTCGTGCAGGTGTTCCGCCTCCGCCTGGATGCGGTATTTGCAGCCGTCGCATTCCAGCAGTGCACCTTCCGCCAGTTCCTGGCCGCCAACCTTGCTATCGAGCAGATCGAAGATGCCTTTATCGAAACCGAAGTGGCTGCCCAGGGCGAAGCTGACGGCGGGGTTCTGCCGCTCCAGTCGCGCCACCTGGGCCTTGATGCGTTCCATCAGGACGCCGGTGAAAAGGTACACCGGCACCACGCAGATTTGCGTCATGCCCAGTCGCACCTGTCTTTGCACCACGGTTTCCAGGCGCGGCCAGGTGACGCCGGTGAAGGCCAGGTCCACCAGTTCGTGGTGGTTGTCCTCGAAAATCCAACGCGCCATTTTTGCCAGTTCGCCGTTGGCGCCCACATCGGAGGAGCCGCGACCGAGGAGGATGACCCCGGTGGTTTGCGGATCGGGCTCGTCCAGGGCCTTCATCAGCCGGTCGAGCTGGCCTTGCAGCACGGTGAGGATTTCGCGGCCCATGCCCAGGTGACGGGTGCAGTCGAACTGCACCGCGGGGTAGCGGCTGCGGGCGGCCTCCACTGCAGCCGGCAGTTCCATCTTGACGTGGCCGGCGGCGTTGAGGATGAAGGGAATCACCACCACCCGCCGCGCTCCTTGTGCGGACCGATCCAGACCTTCCTTGAGCAGCACTTCCGCGTGCTCGATAAAACAGGCTTCGATGCGCCAGCCGGGATGCCGCTCCCGCCACTGGGCGGCAAAGTGCAGGA
This sequence comes from Rhodocyclaceae bacterium, assembly GCA_036504515.1. Classification (GTDB taxonomy): domain Bacteria; phylum Pseudomonadota; class Gammaproteobacteria; order Burkholderiales; family Rhodocyclaceae; genus AWTP1-18. Next base: position 387,680 of record DASXVA010000001.1, on the reverse strand, counting down.
TTTCCTTGTTGCCCTCGCGATTGCGGGAGCCGTGGCCGACTAAGAGGAGGGTGGTGTCATTCATGGGGAGTCTCCGTTGCCCGGCGGAAGCGATGGCCGAAGGCCGGGTCGTAAAGTTTGGAACGGGCCAGGGTTTCCCACTGGGCGGCGCCCAGGGTAGGACTGGCGATGATCATGGCCTGACTGCCGATCTTCTCGGCCTGGCACTTCTTCTTGATGTCGGCCAGGGTGCCGCGAACGATTTTTTCGGCCCCCGGCCAACTGGCTTTCTGCACCACCAGCATCGGTGCGTCCTCCGCCCAGCCGGCTGCCAACAGGGCCCGTTGCACTTCGTGCAGCAGGGTGATGGAGAGGTAGATGCAGAGGGTGGTTTTGTGGGCCGCCAGGGATTCCAGATCCTCCCCCGGCGGCATGGGCGTGCGGCCGGCGACCCGGGTGAGGATCACGGTCTGGGTCACTTCCGGCAGGGTCAGGGTTTCCCCCGCTGCTGCTGCGGCGGCCATGGCGGAGGACACGCCAGGCACTTCCGCCCATTCAATGCCGGCCTCGGTCAAGGGCCGGGTCATTTCGATCAGGGCGCCATAAAGCCCCGGATCGCCGGTTTGCAAGCGGACCACCACGGCGTGTTTGCGGGCGGACTCGATCAGCCAGGCGGTGATTTCTTCCAGGGTCATGTCCTTGGAATCGCGAATGTCGCAAGCGGGGGGCGCAAACAAGGTGGCGGCCTGATCCACCAGGGAGCCGGCGTAGAGCACCGCGCCGGCCATTTCCAGCAGCTTCTTGCCCTTGAGGGTGAGCAATTCCGGGTCTCCGGGGCCGGCGCCGACGAACCAGACTTTTCCCGGCATCAGGCCGCACTCCGGGAGAGGATTGGCATCACAGAGGACATGGATTTTCCTTTCGGGAGTAGGACGGGCTGAGGGACAGCGCCGCCAGGCTTGTACTCAATTCGGCGCAACTGCGCGGCGCAGCAGCGGGCAGGGTGAGGCCCAGGGCCAGTAGCTGTTGGTGCAAGGGGATCACCGCCGGCAGAGGCTGGCCGATGGCGGCCAGCTCGGCGCTATGGGCGGCGAGGTCGGGACTGGAGAAAGCGGCGGTGCAAACCCCGGCGGACATCAGGTGGATGCGATCGGACCAACGGTAGGCGAAGTCGATGTCGTGGGTGGCCAGCAACAGGGTGATGCCTCGCCGGTGCAGGTCTTCCAGCACCATCAGCAATTCTTCCTGCATGGCGTGATCGAGGCCGGCCATGGGTTCGTCCAGGATCAGCAGTTCCGGTTCCATGGCAAGAACGCCGGCGATGCAAACCCGTTTTTTCTGGCCGAAGCTGAGGTTGTGCACGGCCTTGTCGGCAAAGGCATCCATGCCGACGACCCCGAGGGCACGGTCCACCCGGCGTCGCACCTGGTCGGCGGGGAGGCCGAGATTGCAGGGGCCGAAGGAAACATCCTCGCGAACGCTGGCGGAAAAAAGTTGGCGATCCGGATTTTGGAACACCATGCCGACCTTGCTGCGCAACTGCCCCAGGCCGCTACGACCGTAGTCGATGGCTGCGCCGGCATAGCGCACTTCGCCGGACTGGGGGCGGAGCAGACCGTTGGCATGGTGGAATAGCGTGGTCTTGCCGGCGCCGTTGGGGCCGATCAAAGCGTTGCGGCTGCCCCGGGCAATGGCGAGGGAGCAGCCATCCAGGGCAATGCCGCCGTCGGGATAACGAAAGTGCACCCGGTCCAGCACCAGCAGATCCGTGTTGGCGAAGTCCGTCATGGCAGGAGCCTCGCCAGGAGAATGAGCCCGCCCGCCGCCGCCAGGGCGAAAACGAGGTCACGGTGGCCCTGGGGAAATTCGGTTTCAAGAAAGCGCAGAGGACCGTGATGGTTGCGGGCCTGGGCGGCCAGGTGCAGATCCTGGGCGCGCTGCCAGACCTGAAGCGTCAGACAGGCGGCGAGACCGCCCAGGGAGCGCAGGGCCAATCGGGGGCTGGCATAGCCGAGGCGGGCGGCCTGGGCGGTATGGGTGTCGTGCACCGCTTCGGAAAGCACGAAGAGCATGCGATAGCAGAGCACCATCAGTTCCAGCAGGGTTTCCGGCACCCGTAGCCGACGCAGGAGGACGATCAGATCCGGCAGTGGCGTGGTCAGCACCAGGAAGAGCAAGGCGGCCAGGGCGCCCAGGGAGCGGGAGATGACCACCGCGATTTTTTCCAGGGCCGCCGGTGCCGATTGCAGGGAGAGGGCGATACCGGATTTGCCCAAGTCCAATTGCCAGGCCAGGGAGAAGGTGCTGATCAGCAGGAAGAGCAAGGCGGGGGTGGCCACGCGGCAATAGCGGCCGAAGGGGACGCCGGCGCCGAACACCGTGACGAGGGCCAACAGGACGGCGACAGCGGCGGAAGCCCCTGGCGACACCGCCCCATAGGCGGCGATCAAGCCCCCCAGGGCAAAGCTCGCCTTGGCCCCCGGCGCGACCTGCCGCCAACGGTTGCTTTGGGCGGATTGCTCAATCAGCACGACGATCCTGACCCTCGTTTGTAGCTTCCCGTCGATACTTTTCCTGGGTCAGGGACACCCCCAGGTAGTAGCCGATAAAGCCCGCGCCCAGGGCCGCTTGCAAGGCGAACAGCAGGGAGGAGATTTCATCGCTGGCGGGTTCCAATAAAGGCTGGAACCAGGGCACGTAATTCGGTGCGATGGCGCCGATCAAATCCCGCGCCTTGTTATCGGCGCCGGCGAAGGCTATGCCGGGATGGCCGGCGGCATCCGGGCCTGGCGGCGGCGCCAGCCAAAGGGGCAGGACCGCAAGCAAGACCACGGCAAGCAGGAGCAGAAAGTTCTGTCGGCGGTTCATGCCTTGACCTCCGGCGCCGGCGCAAGATTCATGTCCTGCAATTCCTTGGGATTGAAGCGGCGCAAGGCATTGCAAATGACCACCGTGAGCAGGCCTTCGCTGATGGCCAGGGGAATTTGAGTGAGGGCGAAAATGCCGGCGAACTTGGCGAAGGAGGCGACGAAGCCGCCGCTGGGATCGGGAAAGGCCCAGGCCAGTTGGATGGAGGTGGTGACGTAGGTCATCAGGTCGGCCAGGGCGGCGGCAAGAAACACGCTGAGGCCGAAGGAAGCCCGCAAGGTGCGGGCGAGGCGAAAGACGGCGGCGGCGGTGAAGGGGCCGACGATGGCCATGGAAAACAGATTGGCCCCCAAGGTCGTGATGCCGCCGTGGGCCAACAACAGCGCCTGGAAAAGCAAGACCACGGCGCCGATGGGAACCATGGCCAGGGGGCCGAAGAGCAAAGCGCCGAGACCGGTGCCGGTGGGGTGGGAACAGCTTCCGGTGACGGAGGGCAGTTTCAGGGCGGAGAGGACGAAGGTGAAGGCCGCAGCGACGCCCAGCAGCATGCGCTGCTCAGGTTTTTCGCGGATGCGCTTTTTGATGGCGTAGAGGCCGCCGGCCAGAAAGGGCGCGGACGCGAGGGTCCAGCCCAGGGCATGCTCTACGGGTAAGAAGCCTTCCATGATGTGCACGAATCTCTCCCACAGCGAGATGACAACAGCACCATTCGCAGGAGATCGACGTGAAGATCGGAAGATGGGCCGGATGGGGCTTGGACAGCAAATCGTCGCGAAGCATGCGGCACATGATCAGAACCTTTCCCACCACCCCGGGGACTGGCACTACACAGGATTTAGGCAGGTCTTCTGGCTCACCATCGTTCTCATCCGCCCAGCCTTCCCGTGCAAGCACAGTGGCTAAAACTTTCTCAGGGCGGATTTGTCAGGCTTACAGCAGCGGGGGCTGCGCCGGATTTGTTGGAAAAACTTCCAACTCACCGGACTTCCCATTTTCACGTTCATCAGTTTGTACCGGTGAACGAACCTTAATCCGAGGGGCGATTATAGGGGAGAGGAACGCACCTCAGGATGGTTTTTATCCAGGGCGTATATATCAGTAGACCGTCGGCGTTGGCTGAGCATCCTCGGGCCAGGTGTTTTCGAAGACGAATTGTTCCCGGGGCAGACGTTGCCCCCAACCCAGGGTTTCCAGTAATGGCTGATCAGGGAATTCGGCCACCGGGCCGATGCAGAGAATGGCGATGGGCTTGGCACCGGCCGGCATTTTCAGCAAGGCAGCGAGGGTGACCGGATCGAAGAAGGACACCCAGCCTAGGCCGATGCCTTCCGCCCGGGCGGCGAGCCACATGTTTTGGATGGCGCAGGCGGCGGAGGCCAGGGCCATTTCCGGCAGGGTGCGTTTGCCGAAGATGTGTTTGTCGCAGCCGTCCATTAGGGCCACCACCACGATTTCGGCGCAGGAGCGCAAACCTTCCACCTTGAGTTTGAGGAAGTCTGCGGTGCGGCTGGGCAGGGCGGCGGCAGTCAGTTGCCGCTCCGCTTCGACGATAGTGGCCATCTCGGTTTTGATGGCGGCATCGCTGATGTGCAGCAAGCGCCAGGGCTGCATATAGCCCACCGAGGGCGCTCTGTGGGCGACCTGGTACAGCCGCTCCAGCAAGCCTTCGGGCAGGGGACCGGGGGCGAACTCGCGGATGTCCCGTCGCTGCTCGATGGCCCCATAGACGGCATCGATGGCCGTCTGGTGGAAACGATGGTCTTTGCTCATGGCAGGAACAGGCCCGCGGTGGCGGCAGCATTGGAAGGGAAATAGAAGTGCATGTAGCTGGCGGTCAATCGTCCTTGCCGATACACCGCTTCGCCGCCCTTGCCACTGGCTTTGATGGCCTGGGCGATGGGGACGAGGGGCGAGGTACTGGTGGAGTAATGGAAGGTGTGGCCTTGCAGTTTACCTTCGGGTAATTCCACGCAGACCATGCCCAGACCGGCGAGCCGGGACTGCATCACCGTGCTGCCGGGGATCAGGGCGAACATGGCATGGCTGGCGCCTTCCGTGGTTTGCAGGGTATCGAAACAAGCCATCATGCCGCCGCATTCCGCCAGTAGCGGTTTGCCTGCGGCGACGTGATCGCGCAAGGCTTCCGCCATGGTGCGATTGGCGGCGAGGGTTTCACCATGCAACTCGGGATAGCCGCCGGGGAGCCAGACAGCATCACAGGGGGGCAGCGTGTTGTCATGGAGCGGTGAGAAGAAGCTGAGGGTCGCCCCCAGTTGTTCCAGGCATTCCAGATTGGCCGGGTAGGCAAAACAGAAGGCGGCATCCTGGGCCACGGCGATGGTGCGGCCCTGCAAAAGGGGCGGCAGATCGGGCATTGCGGCGGCGGCGAAATCCACCGCTGGGGGTAGCTCGGCAGCAGGGGTGCCGGCCAAAGCATCGGCCATGGCATTGAGGCTGGCTTCGAGCCCGGCGATTTCGGCGGCGGGCAGCAGGCCGAGGTGGCGCTCGGGCATGGCGGCTTCGGTATTGCGCGGCAGAGCGCCGTACCAGACGATGTCTTCGGGCAGGGTGTCGCGGCAGAGCTGGGCGTGGTAGTCGCTGCCCACCCGGTTGGCCAGCACGGCGCTGATGGGGGCGCCTTCCTGATAATGTTTGAGGCCCCAGGCCACGGCACCGAAGCTGCCGGCCATGGCGCTGGCATCCAGCACCAGCAGCACCGGCAGACCGAGGAGACGGGCCAGTTGGGCGGCGGAGGGTTCGCCGTCGTGGAGACCCATCACGCCTTCCACCAGAATCAGGTCTGCCTCAGCCGCAGCCCGGGCCAGACGCCAGCGGGCGTCCACTTCGCCGGCCATGCGGAAGTCGATGTTCTCGCAGGGGAAGCCGCTGGCCACCTGGTGGATTTGCGGATCGAGGAAGTCCGGGCCGCACTTGAACACCTTGACCTTGCGGCCGAGATGGGTGTGCAGTCGTGCCAGCGCGGCGACGACGGTGGTCTTGCCTTGGCCCGAAGCCGGAGCCGCGACGAGCAGGGCGGGACAGGACACCATCAGAAATCCAGCCCAGGCATGGCTTTGACGCCGGCCTGAAAAGCATGTTTGACCACGTTGATTTCGCTCACGGTATCGGCGGCTTCAATCAACGCGGGAGGCGCGGCGCGGCCGGTGATGATGACGTGCTGCATGGGACTGCGGGCCTTGAGGGCGGCGATCACTTCTTCGAGATCGAGCCAGCCGTACTTGAAAGCATAGGTCATTTCGTCCAGCACCAGCAGGTGAATGGTCGGGTCTTGCAAATACTGGAGGGCCAGATCCCAAGCGGCCCGGGCGGCAACAGTGTCGCGATGGCGATCTTGCGATTCCCAGGTGAAACCTTCCCCCATGACATGCCAGCGCACGCCGGGCTGGCGGCTGAGAAGGGCTTCCTCGCCGGTGTCGGTGCGGCTTTTGACGAACTGGATGACGGCTACGCTTTGCTGATGGCCGAGGGCGCGGGCGACCACACCGAAGGCGGCCGAGGACTTGCCTTTGCCGTTGCCGGTGTTGATCAGCAGCACGCCCCGCTCGACTTTTGCGGTGGCAATTTTTTCGTCGACCACGGCCTTCTTGCGTTCCATGCGGGATTTGTGGCGGGCGTCGCGATCTTCGTTTGCGTTGTCTGTTGTCATGTCAGGCGGGGACGAACCAGCGTTGTCCGCTGGCATCGGTGAGTTCGTGGAGGGTATGGCCGTAGAGACAGGAGAGGTTGGACGCGGTCAGCACTTCTGCCGTGGGACCAGCCAGCCAGGTGCCGGTACCGAACAGCAGCAGGGCGTGGTCGCAATAGCGGGCAGCGAAGCCGGGGTCGTGCAGCACGGAAACCACGGCGGCACCGGCCCGGGACTGTTGCTGCATCAAGTCCATGACGGCCACCTGATGGTTGAGATCAAGGTGGGTCAGGGGTTCGTCCAGCAGCATCAGTCGTGGTTGTTGGGCGAGCAACTGGGCAATGGCAAGGCGCTGCCGCTCGCCACCGGAAAGGGTGAGCACGTCGCGCTGAGTGAATTCCTTGAGGCCCGCCTGTTCCAAGGCAGCCAGGGCGATACGGCGGTCATCACCAGATTCCCAGTCCCAGCGACCCAGGTGGGGGTGACGGCCCACCAGCACGGTTTCCAGCACGGTGGAGGCGAAGGGATCAAGTTGGCGCTGGGGCAGGATGCCGCGCACTTTGGCCAATTCCCGGGGCGGTGTGGTCGCGAGAGGCTTGCCGTCGATGTGGATGTTGCCCTGATCTGCGTCGCGCAATCCGGCCAAAGTATGGAGCAGGGTGGACTTGCCGGCACCGTTGCGGCCGAGGATGGCCCAATGCTGACCTGCCTCTACTTGCCAGTTCAGATCAGCACACACCGGGTGATCGGCGATGCTGACGCTGAGGTCTTGAACGGAGAGGATGGCACTCATGACCGGCCTCCCGGCTGACGGCCCAGCAGGAAAAGAAATACCGGCACCCCCAGCAGGGCGGTGAGCACCCCCACCGGCAATTGCTGGGGAGCAACGATGGTGCGGGCCAGGGTGTCGGCCAGAACCAGCAGGCTACCCCCGGCCAGGGCCGAGGCGGGCAGCAGCAAACGCTGGTCGTTGCCGATGGCCATGCGCATCAAATGGGGCACGACCAGGCCGATGAAGCCGATGCTGCCAGCAGTGGTGACGGCCACGGCGGTGAACAGGGAGGCCAGCAGATAGACAATGCGCTTGATGTTGCGCACGGAAACGCCGAGGGACTGCGCCAGTACGTCGCCCCGGGTGAGCAGATTGAGTTCCCGGGCAAAAGGCAGCGCCGCCAGGACGCCCAGCACCAGCAACACCAGGGCCGGCCAGGGATTGCTGACATGGCCTGCATCGCCCATGAGCCAGAACAACATGCCCCGCAGCTTGGCCTCTGGTGCCACCGAGAGGATCAGTGCCACCACCGCGCCGCAGCCTGCGGCGACGATGACGCCGGTGAGTAGCAGCCGGGTCCGGGTCCAACTGTTGTCGCCATGGGCCAGACCGAACACCAGGGTCATGGCAACGAACGCACCGGTAAAGGCAAACAGGTTGATGAAAGCCAGGGCCAGCCCCGCCAGCATGGCGGCCAGGGCGCCGACAGCCGCACCGCCGGAAATACCCAATACGTAAGGGTCGGCCAGGGGGTTACGCAACAACACCTGCATCAAGGCACCGGCCAGGGCCAGCAAGCCACCACAGGCAAAGGCGCCCATGGCCCGGGGCAGACGCAGGCCGTGAATGACCTCCGTCGCCAGATTGTCCTGGCCGCCGAACAGTGCCGCAGCGATGTCATCGACAGAAACGGGGATGCTGCCCGCCGCCAAGGCCACGACAAGACTTACCCCGGCCAGTAAGGCCAGGATCAGCAGGACAAGGGCGGCGCGGCGGCGGGTGGGCATGGTTAGAAGGTGGAAGAAAGCTCCACGAACCAGGCCCGACCGGGGGCTTGGTAGTAGGAGAAGTAATTGCGATCAAATAGATTGGAAACGGAAACGCTGGCGGTCATATGGGCATCAATCCGGTAAGCCACCTTGGCATCAGCGACGAAATAGGGATCGTAGCTGGTGGGCACTCCGTTGGTGGTGTCGGTGTTGGCGTCGGTTGCGTATTGCTTACTGGCGTAACGGCCCATCACACTCCATTGCCAATCGCCCCGCTTGCCTTCATAGCCCAGATTGGCCATGCGGGAGGGCATTTGCATCATGTCCTTACCCTCGCTAGCGGTGTTGGCTGAGTTCTTGATAATGCGGGCATCGGTCCAAGTGAAGTTGGCATAAACCCGACTATCCCCGTACTTCTGCTCCAGGTCCAGGGTCCAGCCCCGGCTGACCGCCTGCCCGGCATTGATGCGGTAGCGGTAGGTGCCCGAGGTTCGCGTATAGACCAGATCATGAAACAGATTGTGGAAGTGGTTCAAACGCACTTTGCCGCCGTCCCAGGGCGCGGCTTCCAGCCCAAGGTCGGCGCTATCCACCGTTTCCGGCTTGAGGCTGGGGTTGCTCACATAGGTGGTGCCGGAGCTGGTGGTGTAAGTGCGATATAGCTCATACACGGTAGGGGCACGGAAAGCCTGGCCATAGGCGGCTTTGACGGTGAGCTTATCCAGCGCCTGCCACGCCAGGGTGGCCTTGGGTGTGAGGGCCGAATCTTCATGGCTGGCGAAGGTTTGAACCACGCCGCTGTTGTTCACCTGCCCGTCATGAGTGCGCCAGACATCATTCCGCAAACCGAGGGTACCGCTCAGGCTGTGGTTGAATTGAATTTCGTCCTGAAGAAACACGCTCCAATTGTCCACCTTGCCCCGGGTGTCAGATTTTTGCGTTGCCTGGGAAGCCGGGTGTTTCCAGTCCGTGAGGTTGATGTCCCGGGTATCCGCTTCGTCATTGCGGAAGCTGCCCCCCAGAGTCAACAGTTGGGCGTCACCCAGACCCACGCTCCATTGCACGTCGCCCAACAGGGACCTGGCGGCAGTGGTGGTGAGCTGACCCACACCGGAACTCTGATCCGCGCCTGTCAGCGCTACTGCGCTCCAATTTTTGGGCGAATCCACCAAGCCAAAATTCGCCACCAGCTTGCCACCGGACACATTCAGCTGGGAGGACAACTGCCACGCATCACGCATCAGACCGCCGTATGGCGCATCGAAGGTGGTCGCGCTGACGGAACCATAATTCCATACCGGGTTGCCGGTGGCATTACGCAACAAGGTGGTGGGGGTGCCGAAATCGTACTGGTAGGTCATGCGGGTAAATCCGGCCCGAATCCATTGTCCGGCGTCTAGGTCGTACTGCCCTTTCAGTGCCACGGAATAATCCGACCAGCTTTGCACCCCCTTGTCTCCCAGCAGATAGGCCGTGGCCCCCGCGTTGGTTTGGGTGCGGGTGGCACCGGTAATGCCGGCGGTTGGGGCAGTGGTGCTGGTTGCCCATTCGGAGGCGTAACCATTCACGTTGGTATAGGCCAGGGAAGCCAGCAGGGAAAGGCCGTTATCCAGTTTGTTGCCGTAGGAGAAAAAGGTTTTGCTCACCCCGGCGGCCGCCTTGCCTGTATCGAAAGCTTCACCGTAGCCCACCTTGACGCGGTATTCCGCTTTCGTCGGCATGGCGGTGAAATACTGAATCACCCCGCCCATGGCATTGCCGCCATACAGGGCTGACGCCGGCCCTTGCACTACCTCCACCCGATCCAGATTTTCCGTGGACAGGCCGCCCACGCTCACGCTTCCTGCATAGGCATCATTCATGGGCATGCCGTCTACCAGCAAGAGACTGCGCTTTTCATCAGGTACGCCGTGCATCACCACCGTCTGATTCACGTCCAGCACACCACGCCCGGGACGTACCCAAACCCCGGCGATGCCTTGGGCCAGATCGGTCACTTTGTCGGATTGGCGACCTTCGATCTGCGACCGGGTGACCAGATCGCTCAAGCCGGGGGCATCTTCCACTGTGCGGGCGGTGCGGGTAGCACTGACGAAGACATTGGGTAACACCGTTTCAGACTCGACCCCGAGCGCGGGCAAAACGGATAACAGGGCAGACGCCAATAGAGTCTGTTTGTAATGGAGAAAAGACATAAGCACCCCTTTTCCCGGCGACGTCCCCGCTGCCGGTGGTTGGACAGGGAGTCGCTAACGAAGGGGTAACGGAGCAATGCGGGATGCGCCGGCTACTGCCCTCCCGCAGCGATTCCTACGAATGTCCGTGGCCGGTCTCCGGGCTTGGAAGTCTTGAACCATCACCTTCCCAGGCATGATGCCCAGTGGCGTGTTGATGGTTCCGCACTTTTTTACCGTTGCGGGGGCAGCGCAGGGATTTCACCTGCTTCCCGTTTCACCCTTGCCGAAGAAAATCGGCGGGGGCACCTCGAACAGGGGGCGGATTGTAGCAAAGCCCTTTCTTGACCCCGGTCACAATTTGAAACACACTTTCGGCATGAGCTACGATCTAGAACCCTTGGAACAAAAAGTCGATCAGGTGCTGGCCCTCTGCGGTCACCTGCATGAAGAGAATGCCATCCTGCGTACGCGGGTGCTGGTCCTCGAAGCAGAGAAGCAGTCCCTGACTGAAAAAATGGAAACGGCCCGTTCCCGTTTGACTGGGCTGATGGACAAGCTGCCGGAGGCTGCGGAGTAATGGCTGCCAATAACTCTCTTGATGTCCGCATTCAAGGCAAGGACTATCGCGTCACTTGTCCACCCGAAGAGCGCGATGCCCTGCAGGCAGCAGTTAGTCTGCTTGATGAACGCATGGAAGACGTGGCGGAAAAGACCCGCAGTACCGGTGAAAAGCTGGCAGTGATGGTGGCACTTAACCTGGCCCATGATCTGCTGGCAGCCCGTCATGCGGTGCCAGCCCCCAGCCTTGACGAAGAGGCTTCCCAGCGTAGAATTAAAGCCATTGAAGCCAAGCTGGATGCGGTACTGGCAGAGAAGAAACAGGAAGACCTGTTCTGATCTTTGTACTGCTTTGATTGGTCTCCCCGGTTTTCCCCTGCAGTGTTCGACCAGGCAGCAATTTCCTTGAACCAATGTCGCAAGACACGGTTGCCGCCCCTTGAAGCCGCTGTTGTGATTGCCCCCTGAGGGCGAACCTGATGCGGCAGGAACGCAGCCCCCCTGAACCCAGGTTCAGGAACAGCAGCCTGACGGCACAGGCGGGGGAACCCAATGTCGCTCCTTATCGGGCGGCATTGGGTTCCCCCGCGATGCGGGACAGTGACAGCCCTTCCCCCGGTCCCTTCCCCGAGGGAAGGGGTGACGATAGGTGAGCGACTTGCTGGGCTTGCCGTTAGATAAAAAGCGCCGAAGCTTTCGGCGCTTTTCTTTTTTGATAGGGAGTCGGGATGACCCGCTATTGGTTGATGAAGAGTGAACCTTCCGTGGTCGGCATTGACGATGTGCTGGCCATGCCGAAGCAGACCGTGGACTGGTGGGGCGTGCGCAACTACCAGGCGCGCAACTTTATGCGGGATCAGATGGCCGTGGGGGACAAGGTGTTCTTCTACCATTCTTCCTGTCCCGAGCCTGGCATCGCCGGCTTGGCCGAGGTGGCGACCAAGGCTTATCCGGACCGAACCCAATTCGATCCTGAAAGCCATTACTTTGATCCGAAATCCACGCCGGAAAATCCCCGCTGGATGAATGTGGATGTGCGCATTACCAAGAAGACCCGTTTGATCGGTCTGGCCGAGTTGCGGGCCCATCTTGAATTGGCCAATATGCGTATTCTGCAAAAGGGCAATCGCCTGTCCATTACGCCGGTGGACCCAGCGGAATGGAAGTTCATCACGGAGAAACTGCTGAAGTGATGCCCTGGCTGCTGGCCTATATTGCCCTCGGCAGCTTTGCTGGTTTCTGTGCCGGACTGCTGGGCATTGGCGGCGGCGGCATCATGGTTCCTTTGTTGGCGGTGATGTTTACGGCCCAGCAGTTTCCGCCGGATCACATCATGCATCTGGCTTTGGGCACATCCTTGGCGACCATTATCTTTACCTCGGTTTCCAGCCTGCGGGCCCATCATCTGCACGGCGCAGTGTTGTGGCCGGTGGTGAAAGCCATTGCCCCGGGTATCGTGGCCGGCACCTTTCTCGGCGCCCAGATCGTGAGCCATGTCTCCACCCAATTTCTGGCCATCTTTTTTGTGGTGTTCATGGCCTACGTGGCAATCCAGATGATCGTCAATGCCAAACCAAAACCTTCCCGGGAATTGCCTGGCCCTGCCGGTATGTTTGTTGTTGGCACCGGCATTGGTGGTGTGTCGGCCCTAGTGGCCATCGGCGGCGGTTCTTTATCCGTGCCCTTCATGACGTGGTGCAATGTGAAAGTGCACGATGCCATCGGCACTTCTGCAGCGATCGGTTTCCCCATCGCCTTGGCGGGTACGGTGGGTTACATGGTCAGTGGTTTTGGCGCAGACCATTTGCCGACGGGGAGCTTCGGTTTCATTTTCTTGCCGGCGTTGGCGGTGCTGGCTTTAACCAGCGTGCTGATGGCACCGTTCGGGGCTAAATTGGCCCATAGATTGCCAGTAGCAACGCTCAAGCGTGTTTTTGCGGCGGTGTTGATTCTGCTTTCCGCCAAGATGTTGCACAGCCTGTTTTAAGGCTGCCGGCGTCCTTCCCAATAGTAGAAAGCCAGCCCCAGCAGGGCATTGGCAAGCATACCGAAGGCAAGGTGCAGCGTGGTGCCCCATAACAAGGGGGCGCTGATGCCGGCGGTGAAACCCATACCCAAGGTCACCAGAAAGCTCTGGCAGCTTGAGGCCATACCTTTGCGATCCGGAAAAAGATCGAGGGCGATCAATTGCAGACTGGCAAAAGCGATAAACAAGCCTGTGGCGTAAATCGCCATGGGCAGAACAATCCACGGTAGTTGCGGGGGGCTGAAAATATTGAGGATGACGTTGGTCACGGACGCCAGCAGCATGATGCCAATGCCGCGCTTGACCACGGCCCGTGGGCTGAGCTTGCCTGCTAGGCGTGACGAGATCACGTTGCCAGCCACCATGCCGACGATGGCCGGTACGAACAGCCAGGCAAAGGATTGGGGCGACAACTTGAGGTGCTGCATGATGAAGACCGGCGAGGACATTACGTAGATCATCTGTCCGCTCATGAACAAGGCGGTTGCAATGCCCAGTTTGAGGAAAGCCGGGTTACCCAGAACTTCGCGATAGCCGCGCCAGAGGGCGAGGGGATGCAGGCTGTGGCGCTCTTCTACTGGCAGCGTTTCCGGAAGCCAGAGGGCGCAGGCCAAGGTGAGTAGCAGGGTGTAACCCGTCAGAAAAACAAAGATGGCGTGCCAGCCGGACCAGGCCAGCAACCAGCCGCCAATGATGGGAGCAAGGATGGGGGCGGCGGCAAAGATGGCGGTGACCAGTGCCATCTGCTTTAGCGCCGCAGGGCCTTTAAAACGATCCTGAACGATGGCGCGGCCGACAACGCCACCGACACCACCCGCCAAGCCTTGCAGCGCCCGGCCCAGCCAGAGCATCTCAATACGGGTGGCAAAGACGCAGAAAAGGGATGCGGCTGCGTAAATCACCAGTCCTACCAGGATTACCTTGCGTCGCCCCACGGCATCGGAAATGGCGCCGTGCCAGAGCATGAGAATGCAGAAGGTCAGCAGATAGGCGCTCATGGTCTGCTGTACCTGAACCGGCGTTGCATTCAGGCTGGCCGCAATGGCAGGGAAGGCCGGCAGATAGCTATCCACCGAGAAAGGGCCGATGGCGGATAGTGCGGCGAGGAGGAAGGGCAGCAGTCGGGCGCTGATCTCAGGCTTCATGCAGGCCGCGTCGGTACTGGATGGCTTCGGCGACATGAGCGGAAGAAATGGAGTCTTGTCCTGCCAGGTCTGCAATGGTGCGGGCAACTTTGAGGATGCGGTGATAAGCCCGGGCAGACAGATTCAGGCGCGCCATGGCTTGGCTGAGTAATTGGCTGGCGGCGGTATCTGCCTGGCAGTAGTCTTCTATGCCAGCGGGGTTGAGTTGGGCGTTGGCACAGCTCTGGCGGGTTTCCTGTCGCTGCCTTGCGGCTGTCACTCTTGTGCGAACGTCTGTCGATGACTCACCAGAAGGACCGCTACGCAGTTCAGCATCGGACACGGCGGGGACTTCGATCATCAAATCGATACGATCAAGGAAAGGTCCCGAGAGCTTGCCGCGGTAGCGATTGACCTGATCCGGCGTGCAACGGCATTTGCCATTGGGGTGTCCCAAGTAGCCGCAGGGACAGGGATTCATGGCGGCGATTAATTGAAACCGGGCAGGGAAGTCCGCCCGACGGGCTGCTCGCGAAACACAGATAGTGCCGCTCTCCAGCGGTTCCCGCAGAGCCTCTAGAACCCGTCGGTCGAATTCCGGTAACTCATCGAGAAACAACACGCCGCCATGGGCCAAGGAAATTTCACCAGGGCGGGGTACGCTACCTCCACCCACCAAAGCCGCTGTTGACGCAGAATGGTGCGGCGCACGATAGGTTCTTTGGCCCCACAAACCGGGATGGAAGCTGCCAGCAAGGGACTGCATGGCAGCGGATTCAAAGGACTCCTCTTGGTTCATGGGGGGCAATAAACCAGGGAAGCGACTGGCCAGCATGGATTTTCCCGTACCGGGTGGGCCGCTCATGAGCAGGGAGTGACCACCGGCTGCCGCTACCTCAAGAGCCCTTTTCGCGTGGGCCTGACCTTTGACTTCGGCAAGGTCGGGATAGGTGTCTTGTTGGGAAGGGACTTCAGTTTGTGACGGACTCAACCCCTCGTGACCCATGACGTGCGCGCACACAGCAAGCAGGCTGGTGGCGGGATAAACCGTGGCGTTGTTACAGAGGGCCGCTTCAGCGGCGCTATCCGTCGGCAGGATCAGGGCACATCCTGCCTTGCGGGTCGCAAGGCTGATGGCAAGTGCCCCGCGGATTGCGCGCAATTCCCCTGTGAGGGATAGTTCGCCGACAAATTCATACTGATCCAGCTTCTCAGCCGGGACTTGTCCCGAGGCGACGAGAATACCCAGGGCAATGGGCAGGTCGAAATGGCCGGTTCCTTTGGGCAGATCGGCCGGAGCTAAATTTACCGTGATGCGGCGGGCGGGAAATTCAAAGCGACTGTTTTGAATCGCTGCCCGGACCCGGTCACGAGCTTCCCGGACTTCGGTATCGGGGAGCCCCACGAGATTGAAAACAGGGAGTCCGGGAGCTAGGTGGACCTCAACGGCGACTTCCAACGCTTCCATGCCCGTCAGTGCACGACTTCGCAAAACAGCAAGAGACATGGGGGATTTAGCTAGGGAAGTAACGAACGAGGAGGTAGCTGATCAGGGTTTCTTGTCCAGCTCGGCAAGACGTGTTTCCAGTTGTGCCAATTTTTCCCGGGTACGAGTCAGCACTTCTTTTTGCACTTCGAACTCTTCTCGCGTCACCAAATCCAGCCGGCTGAACAATCCACCCAAGGTTGCTTTGATGTTTTTTTCGATATCAGCGACAGGTCCCGCCGCAAAAATTTGATTTAAACGGGTGCTAGCCTCATCGAGAAATTTGCTTGCATTCATGACCTTATCCTTGTTTATCGAAGCTTTGAGTCTAGCATGGGGAGGAAGCCGTTATGGTGCACTGCTTTTCATTTGCACCTGACTGGTGCATCGGTTTATCGGGACTGTTTCTAATGGTGCGCAATCTCAGGAAGCAAGTTCATCAAAAACAATAATTCCTTGTTTACGCTGATATTCTGTTTCTGGCACGGTCCCTGCAATTAGGTGACCGATGTTTTAAATATCCTAGGAGATGCAATAAATGAAAAAGACAATTCTTTCCGCTTCCGTCGCCGCGCTGTTGGCTGCTTCCGCTATGACTGCAATGGCTGAAGACGCTGCTCCCGCTTCCCCTTTGACATTCAATGTCGGAGCTGTTTCTGACTACATTTTCCGCGGCATTAGCCAGACGCACGGTGATGCAGCTGTTCAAGGTGGCGTGGATTACGCTTTCTCAAATGGCTTTTATGTTGGTGCTTGGGGCTCCAATGTTAGTTGGGTTAAGAATGCTCTAGGCAAGGGCTCTGTGGAACTGGATTTGTACGGTGGCTATAAGGGTGCTATCAACGAAGATTGGACCTACGATGTAGGTGCTATTGCTTACACCTATCCTGGCCATGGCAAAGCCACTACTGGTGGTCTGGGTAACCCTACGACCAGTGAAGCCTATGCTGCTCTGACTTGGAAGTGGTTGACTGCCAAATACTCCTACACAATGTCCGACAAGATGGTGGGTTGGTATGGTGGCCGTAATCTTGATCAGAACAGCCGTGGTTCCGACTACATTGAGTTGAACGCGAACTATGATCTTGGTGATGGTTGGACCGCTATTGGGCACATCGGACGGCAGAAGATTGCCAACTCGGTAACAACCTCCGGTACTACTAATCCGGCTGGTGGTGTTAAGTCTGCTTCTTATACCGATTTCAAGGTCGGTCTGACGAAAGATGCGGGTTTCGGTGTGTTCGGCGTGGCTTATTCCGCAACCAGTGTCTCTGGTTCATGTAACGCTGACGGTACTGGTACAAACCCCTATTGCTGGGGGGATAACGGTAGTGGTGATCGGAATAGCATCCCAAGTGCTGGTTTTGCCAATGTTGCCAAGGGAACCGCAACTTTGTCTTTCACCAAGACTTTCTAAGCATTACCTGACGTAGTAAATCCACCGGCGACCCGGCCGGCGTCGGTGGAATGTCACACAAATTCAAATAAACCTTTCCAAAGGATATAAGTCATGAAACTGGTAACCGCCATCATCAAGCCGTTCAAGCTTGACGAGGTGCGTGAAGCGCTGGCCGCCGTTGGCGTTCAGGGCATCACTGTCACCGAGGTCAAGGGGTTTGGCCGGCAGAAAGGCCATACCGAGCTGTATCGGGGTGCTGAATATGTCGTCGATTTTCTTCCCAAGGTCAAGGTCGAGGCCGCCGTACGCGACGACATTCTCGACCAGGTGATCGAGGCCATCGAGAAGTCCGCTAGCACTGGCAAGATCGGTGACGGCAAGATTTTTGTCTTCGACGTGGAGCAGGTCATTCGCATCCGCACCGGTGAAACCGGCGAAGAAGCGCTCTAAGGGGAACGACAAAATGAAAAAAATTATTGCATCCGTACTGATGGCTCTGGCCGTTGGTTTTACCAGTGTTGCCTGGGCTGATGAAAAGCCTGCCGACGCTCCCGCTGTGACTGCACCTGCAGCGGCTCCCGCTGCAGCGGGAGCCGCACCTGCTGATGCGGCTCCTCCTGTCCTTGTTCCCAACAAGGGCGACAACACCTGGCTGCTGGTTTCCACGGCTCTGGTGATCCTGATGAGTATCCCCGGCCTGGCCCTGTTCTACGGCGGTCTGGTACGTAGCAAGAACATGCTGTCCGTGCTGCTTCAGGTGTTTGTGGTGTTCTCTCTGATCAGCGTGTTGTGGGCCATCTACGGCTACTCCATCGCCTTCACTGAGGGCAATGCCTTTTTCGGTAGCCTCGACAAGCTGTTCCTGAAGGGTGTGACGCCTGATAGCGTTGCCGCAACCTTCAGTAAGGGTGTCGTAGTGTCCGAACTGGCCTACATCCCCTTCCAGGGCGCGTTTGCTGCCATCACTGTGGCACTGATCCTCGGCTCCTTCGCTGAGCGTATTAAGTTCTCCGCTGTGCTGCTGTTCTCCGTGCTGTGGTTCACCTTCTCCTACCTGCCCATCGCTCACATGGTTTGGTACTGGGCCGGTCCCGATGGCTATGTGTCCGCTGCCGAAGCTGACAAGCTGAATGCAACTGCTGGCTGGCTGTTCCAGAAGGGTGCTCTCGACTTTGCTGGCGGTACCGTGGTGCATATCAATGCTGCTGTTGCCGGTTTGATCGGCGCCTTCCTGATCGGCAAGCGCGTTGGTTATGGTAAGGACTCCTTTGCTCCTCACTCCCTGACCCTGACCATTGTTGGCGCCTCTCTGCTGTGGTTTGGCTGGTTTGGTTTCAATGCCGGTTCCGCTCTCGAAGCCAATGGCACTGCCGCTCTGGCCTTTACCAACACATGGTTGGCAACTGCTGCCGCAACCCTGTCCTGGCTGATTGCTGAATGGCTGCTGAAGGGCAAGCCCTCCGGCCTGGGTGCAGCATCTGGCGCCGTTGCTGGTCTGGTTGCTATTACTCCCGCTGCCGGTTTTGTCGGTGTTGGTGGTGCTCTGGTGATCGGTCTTCTGGCTGGTGTTGTTTGCCTCTGGGGTGTTAATGGCCTCAAGAAGTTGCTGGGCGCTGATGACTCTCTGGACGTGTTCGGTGTTCACGGCGTTGGCGGCATTCTCGGCGCTACTCTGACCGGTGTTTTTGCTGCCCCTTCCCTGGGCGGTAGCGGCATCTACGATTACGTGGCCAACAAGGTTGCCGATTCCTACTCCATTGCTGACCAAGTCATCATTCAGCTGACCGGCGTTGGTACCACCATCGTTTGGTCCGGCGTTGTTGCCTTTATCTCCTACAAGCTGGTTGATCTCGTGATCGGCCTGCGCGTACCGGAAGACGAAGAGCGCGAAGGCCTCGACATCACCTCCCATGGCGAGTCTGCTTACCACCAGTAAGAAGCTGCAAGCCAAGGTCATCCACGGATGACCGAAAAACGGGCACCTGCGGGTGCCCGTTTTGTTTGGGTATCCCCAAACGAGTCCGTCAATGGCATCATCGCCCCATGACTTCTGCCCTCGTTTGGTTCCGCCGCGACTTACGGCTTCATGATCACGCCGCTCTCTATCACGCTCTGCGTCAGCACGAATGCGTATGGTGTGTTTTCATTTTCGATAGTGACATTCTTGAACCGCTACTGAGGCAGGGATTGACTCAGGATCGACGAGTCGAATTTATCCATCACTCAGTACAGCAGTTGGATCTTGCGTTAAGGGAAAAGGGCGGCGGACTAATTGTGCGCCAAGGTTCCCCTCGGGAGCTTATCCCTTGCCTGGCTACTGAATTGAAGGTGGATACGGTATTCACCAATCGGGATTACGAACCTTCTGCCATCGACCGCGATGCTGCTGTAGCTTCGGCCCTGATGAGTCAAGGATTGGGCTTCGTCGACTTCAAGGACCAGGTGGTTTTTGATCGTAATGAAGTGCTGACCCAGGCCGGCCAGCCATTTTCTGTTTTCACGCCTTATAAGAATGCCTGGCTGAAAAAGATTAACGATTTCTACCTCAAACCTTACCCCGTAGAAAAATATCTGACACACCTAGCCCCGGCGGTACCAGCGTCTATACCAACCTTAACAGAACTAGGTTTTGCGCCGACCAATTTGAGCGACTTGAAGTTACCACTAGGCATGGATGGAGCCCAAGTGTTGTTGCGGGACTTCGCGGCCCGGATTGATGACTATGGCCAGAAACGTGATTATCCAAGCCTAAAAGGGCCTTCCTATCTTTCCTGTCATCTGCGCTTTGGTACGCTTTCGATACGGCAGTTGGCCGCCTATGCCCATGGGCGAGCAATGCTAAGAAAAAGTGAAGGGGCTGCAGTCTGGTTGTCAGAATTGATCTGGCGCGACTTCTACCATGCCATTCTCTGGCACAACCCACGGGTGGTGGATCACTGTTTCAAGGCTGAATACGACCGTATCGAATGGGACAATGCGCCATCAATGTTGGCAGCTTGGAAGCAAGGTCAGACCGGTTACCCCCTGGTGGATGCTGCCCAGCGACAACTGGCCCAGACAGGCTACATGCATAATCGGCTGCGCATGGTCAGCGCCTCTTTTTTAACAAAGGATCTGGGTATTTCCTGGCGGGAAGGCGAGGCCCATTTCGCCCGGCATTTAATTGATTTCGATCTGGCAGCTAATAACGGCGGCTGGCAGTGGGCCGCATCTACCGGTTGTGATGCACAACCCTGGTTTCGGATTTTCAATCCGGTTACCCAATCGGAAAAGTTTGATCCCAAAGGCGCATTCATCCGGCGTTATGTTCCTGAGCTGGCCAAGGTACCGGACAAATACATTCATGCACCCTGGTTGATGTCGGCCCTAGAACAGCAAGCTTGTGGAACCCTGTTGGGACGGGATTATCCAAAGCCAGTTGTGGACCATGCAGAGGCGAGGCAGCGAACCTTGGACAGGTTTGGAATTCTGCGCAAGGCCTCGTAACGGCGCTGGAAATATAGGTAGTATCCATCCCATGAGTAACGTATTTACCCGACGCCATTTTCTCGGTCTTGCTGCCGGTTCCTGCACCATGGCCGCAGCAGGCGCATTGGGCGGCTGTACCTTTGGCGAGTCTCTTTTGCGCGTTGGCGCCCATCCCTGGCCCGGCTACGAGATGTTGTATCTGGCACGCGAAAAAGGGTGGCTCGACCAGGAAGCTGTACGCTTGGTGGAAATGCCCTCCGCCAGTGACTCCATCCAGGCCTTGTTTGCCGGGGCATTGGAGGGGGCTGCGTTGACCTTGGATGAAGTCATGTCGGTCGCAGCAGCAGGATTGGACCTCAAAGTCGTGGCCGTGCTGGATATCTCTTTGGGGGCGGATGTCCTCCTTGCCCAACCTCGCTATCACTCACTGATCAATCTGCGGGGACGCCGAATTGGCGTTGAGAATTCGGCGACAGGGGCCCTGATGCTGGAAGGTGCTTTGACAGCCGCCGGGCTTGCCATCCAGGATGTTGTTCCGGTCTACATGACGATAGACAAACACCATAGTGCATTCCTTGCACGAGAAGTCGATGCCATCGTCACCTATGATCCAGTGCGAAGCCAATTACTTGCTGCCGGCGCCCGCATGCTTTTTGATTCGTCGATGATCCACGGGCAGATTGTGGATGTACTGGCGCTGCGCAGTGATGTGTTGACGAACCACAGTGCAGCATTGCAACAGCTGGTCGCCGCGCATTTCCACGCACTACAGGAAATGAAACGAAATCCTGTTGCTTCCGCAAAGATCATCGCCTCTCGACTCAATCTCAAGCCTGAGGAAGTATCTCCTCTTTACGATGTCATGGATATGCCGGATCTCATTGCCAACCAGGCATGGCTAGCTGGCGGACATCCCAAGCTGGACGACACTGTGCGCCTTCTGCAAGACGTGATGCGGCGCTACAAATTGCTTCCAGCTACACCGGTAAGTGTTTCCTTCGCCGATGCCCAGTATCTGCCTCGGGAGATTTCATGAAGCTGCTGCCGGTGCTTCCCCTGCGTCTCTGGCTGCCCTTGGTGGTCTTGGGTTGTTATTTACTGTCACTTGCAGTTTCGGTCGTTAATGGTGTCCATGACAGAAGTACGATTTTGCTAAGGGATACACAGGAAATACTGCGTCATGATGTTGCCCGTTTGACCCGCTTGGCCGAGCGGGGGCAAGGAAGCAGTCTGGGCGAGGTTGAGGCAGAAATTGCCCACCTTTCGACTGAGCCCACCTTGCTTGCTATCTTTCTGACGGATGCAGAAGGACGCATTGTTCTTGCCCAAAGTCGTGCCTGGATAGGGCAGAGCATCCGCGACAAATTGCCAGGCTTTGATGCAGACCGGACGCAGCTGGCCCTGCAGCAGCGGGTACAGTCGATTAGTTTGTTGCCGGATCAGCGTGGCCTTTTAGGCTTGTCATCCTATGCTTTGCCCGCTCAGCGCAACGAAGTCCGTAGCACCCATCGAGGGTTGGTGGTCGTTACTAGGGATATGGCGCGGGCCTTTGACGAGGCAACGATGCAGGTACTTACCGCCAGAATTCCAGAACTGGCGGGAGCTATATTGGTCGCCATCTTGATGGCTTCCTTGCTAAGGCGAGCTGTGACGCGACCCCTCGATCAGTTAAATAACGCGGTTGCCCAGCTTGCTGCAGGACAACGCGGAGTGCAAGTTCAAGAAATTGGTCCTCCGGAGGTGGTCAGTGTCGCGCGAGGTTTCAATGAAGCCAGCCGTCTTTTGGCAGAGAACATGCAGACCCTGACGACACGGGAAGCGCAATACCGGAGTCTGATGGAAGTGGTACCGGTCGGTATATTTCGCTGCACTGCGGATGGAAGCTGTGTTTACGTTAATGAACAGTGGTGTGAGATCACGGGCCTGACCGCAGAAGATGCAAATGGGAATGGTTGGCAAAAGGCTGTCCATGTTGAGGACAGGATGCCCCTGTTTGATGACTGGAATGCAGCAGTAGCGAGGGGTATGCCCATTCGGCGGGAATTCCGTTTTGTGCATTCGGACGGTCATGTTTCCTGGGTGGTCAGTCAGATCGAGCCGGAGCGGGACGGCGATGGCCACCTTTCGGGATTCATTGGCTCGGTTACCGATATAACTGAGCATCGTCGCGCCGAAGCTGAAATCGAATGGCTGGCCTATCACGACTTTCTGACAAATCTTCCCAACCGCCGCCTGTTTCTGGATCGCCTGGCCACGGCCATTAACGCTGATCGACAGCTCAATTCTTACGGGGCAGTACTGCAACTGGACCTGGATCATTTCAAGCATCTCAATGATGCTCGGGGCCACGCCCTTGGTGATCGCCTCCTGACCGAAACCGCTCAACGTTTGGGGACCGGTATTCCTGCGACTGCAACCTTTGCCCATTTTGATGGTGATACCTTTGCCGTGTTATTGCCCGGTATCGCCAACTCACTCCAGGTCGCTGCACGATTTGCTTTTGGCGTAGCAGAGAGTTTGCGCCAGATGCAGGCCGCGCCTATTGAAGTGGATGGCGAAGCATTTCTGCTGACCGCCAGCATTGGCATCTCCCTTTTCCCCAAGGGAGATGAACAGCCGGACGATTTGCTCAAGGAAGCAGATACCGCCATGTACAGGGCCAAGGCCGGGGGACGCAATACCATCAGTTTTTTTGAGCCCTCCATGCAAATCCAAGCCGAGTCACGTTTTACGCTGGAGAGCAATTTACGGGAGGCGCTGGGGAATGATGAACTTCGGCTGTATCTGCAGCCCCAGGTAGATGCTGAAGGCCGTATTGTCGGTGCTGAAGCGTTGGTGCGCTGGCAGCACCCAGAAAAGGGATTGGTACCCCCTGGCCATTTCATTCCCCTGGCAGAAGAGTCCGGATTGATTGTGCCATTGGGCGAATGGGTTCTGGCCCAGGCATGCAGTCTTCTTCCTCGATGTCGAGTTCCCAATCATGACGGTTCTGGTTTTCGCATCGCAGTGAATGTGAGCCCACGTCAGTTCAGGCAGACAGGTTTCGTGCAACGGGTCAGGGAAATTCTGCAAGAGACTGGTGCCGATCCACGGCAGCTAACCCTTGAAGTGACAGAAGGCTTGCTCATCGACGACATCCACGAAACGATCGCCCGGATGACCGAGTTGCAAAGTATCGGTGTCGAGTTTGCCATCGATGACTTCGGCACCGGCTATTCCAGCCTGGCCTATCTCAAGCGGCTACCGGTACGAGAGCTGAAGATTGATCGCGCTTTTGTTCAGGATGCACCACGGGATCCGGATGACGCGATGCTGGTGGAAGCCATGTTGTCCGTTGCTCGTCACCTTTCCCTTACGGTAGTTGCCGAGGGGGTGGAAACCGAAGCCCAGGCCGCCTTCCTCAAAGCCAGAGGTTGCGATCTGTATCAAGGCTATCTCTACGGCCATCCAGAACCTGCCGAAATCTTGATGGCGAAGCTGTCAGGTGGCGACAGCAATTTCATCATCTGAGGCAGTAGTACCCCGGGACGAATCGTTCATATGCCTCAGTTGCTGATCTGGCCTGAGGGTTCAGACCAGAGACTTTCCTTCTTTGATGAACTGCGCAAATTTCTCCGCCGGTACTGGCGGAGAGAAGAAGTAACCCTGGATTTCATGGCAACCCAGTGTGCGCAGGAATTCAACCTGCTCTGCTGTTTCAACACCTTCAGCAATCACCCGGTGCCGTAGCCGTTTAGCCATGCTGACAATCGCACCGGCAATGGCGCAATCATTGGCATCATCCGGCGTACCCATGATGAAGGAGCGGTCGATTTTTAGTGTCTCAATGGGGAAGCGTTTGAGATAGGACAGGCTGGAATAGCCGGTACCAAAGTCATCCAGAGAGAGGGATACACCAAAGGCCGTCAGCTCATCCATCAGGGCAATGACACTTTCGGCGCTGTGCATCAACATGCTCTCGGTAATTTCCAGTTCCAGCCATTGCGGCGGTAGCTGATATTTTTCCAGCACGGCCTTCACCCTGTCGGGAAGACCGGGGGCAAATTGCCGGGCGGAAAGATTAACGGCAATGCGTGTGGTCGGCATGCCGGCATCCAGCCATTGCCTGGCCTGGGCACAGGCGGCATCCATTACCCAGTCGCCGATGGCAATAATCAATCCGGTTTCCTCGGCGACGGGGATGAACTCGCCGGGGGGCACCATGCCCCGTTCCGGATGCTGCCAGCGCACCAGTGCTTCGGCACCGACAATATGACCACCGTCCAGCGCAACCTTGGGCTGGTAATAAAGCAGTAACTCATGCCGGTCCAGCGCCCGTTTGAGCCCAGCTTCAATTTTGAGACGGTCCAGGGACTTCTGATTCATCTCGTGACTGAAATAGACATAGCTGTCGTTATCAGACTGCTTGGCCCGGTACATGGCGATGTCCGCATAGCGCAGCAGAGTTTCCGCATCGAAGGCATCGTCTGGGAAAATGCTGATGCCGATGGATGCACCGATCTGCAATTCGTGGCCCAGGATCAGGAAAGGTTCATCCAGGACGGAGATCAACTTTTGCGCAACGATCCCCGGCTCTTCATGGCGGGCAACATTCATTAGCGCTACGACAAACTCATCTCCGCCATGACGGCAGACAACATCGGTATCCCGCAACACATTGCAGAAGCGTTGGCCTACTTCCTTCAGCAGTTGATCGCCCGCGTCATGACCGAGGGTATCGTTGATGGGCTTGAACCGATTGAGGTCGATGAAGAGTAGAGCACCGATATTGCGACTACGGCGGGATTCATTAAGGGCTTGATCAAGCAACTTGAACAGCAATGCCCGATTGGGCAAGCCGGTCAGGTCATCGTAATAGGCCATGTGGTGAATCTGCTCTTCCTGGAGCTTACGTTCGGTAATGTCGGAGAAGATAGAGAAGTAATGAGTGATCTCTCCCTGACTATTACGAACCGCTGTAATAGAGGCCCATTGTGGGAACTCGTCACCATTTTTCCGGCGATCCCACATTTCTCCCTGCCAGCGTCCGGTGGATGTCAGCGCCGCCCAGACGTTTTCGTAGAACACGGTGTCGTGTTGGCCGGAACGGAAAAGCCGGGGCGTTTTACCAAGTACCTCCTGAGCGGTGAAGCCGGTGATGCGGCAGAAGGAAGGATTCACCGCGACGATATGTTCCTTTGCATCGGTGACGATAATGGCTTCATCGCTGTTTTCAAAAATCCGCGAATGTAGGCGCAGGTTCTGTTCTGCTTCCAGGCGGTCGGTGATGTCCCGTAGGTAGCCGATCAGTCCGGTGGGTTGCCCCTGTTCATCCCGGACCAGGGAAAGGGACATGGAGGCCCAGAATTCGTCACCGTTTTTGCGCCGCCGCCGGACTTCCATTTCCCTGCCACCATGTTCGAGAAAGGCATCATGGAAGAGGCTGTCCGATGCATCTTCGTCGGCATAAAGAAAGAGCAGGTTCTGGCCCACGGCTTCATCGGCGGTATAGCCGAATAAACGTTCTGCACCCCGGTTCCACCCAGTGATAAAACCGGCCAGATCAAGGGTAATGACCGAGTCCTGGATTTGTTCAAGAATCTGTTTTTGTTGTCGGCTTTCCTTGCGCTGGCGAAACAGATGGCTGGTCAGCGTCGTCAGGGCATCCAGGCGTGCCTGGATTTCTGGCGTTGCCGACACCGCGTAGGTGCCGTGACAAATAGGCCCATCAAGCACCTGGGCGATCATGGGCAAATGGGCCGGGACTTCTTGCTCGGAACTGAAAAAGCCCCCTTCCTCTGCTCCCAGCATCTCCAGCGCGATAGCACTGAGCATGGCCGGCAATTGATTGTCGTCACAATGCAATGCGGCCTCGCAGAGGCGGGCACAGAGAAGCAGGTCATCAGGATTGGTGGTAGGGGCCATGGATTTATTTTAGGTCTTACGTATTGCATGGTAGCCCAAGCCACTAGTCAGGACATGCAAAAATTCCTGCTTCGGTTACAACGTAGTCCAGCGCCACGTCATGGGTTTCCGGGGAAATGCTATCAACTCTCGCGAGCTCGAATCCTATACCTATAGTTATAGGTTGTGGTGTCAGTGCTGCCAGTGTGCGGTCAAAATACCCCCCGCCGTAGCCTAGGCGATAGCAGTGGCTGTCAAAGGCAACAAGGGGAAGCAGAACAAGGTCCGGGTGAACCGGGGTTGCTACGACAGGGACGGGAATGTCGTAATAGCCCGGTTTCATGGCGGCCTGAGGTGACCATTCGTGAAAAGCCATGGGAGCATTAGGGGCAACCACCACCGGCATACAGGCCCGCCAACCCAGGCCACAAAGACGGGCCAGGAGGGGCAATGGGTCGAATTCACGCCGTATCGGCCAACAGAACGCCAGTAGCCCTGGCACTCTATTGGCAAGATGCTGGAACAAAGCCTCCTCAATCAGGGTCGAAGCTAAGTGATGTTCCTCTTCAGTCATGGCTTCCCTGGCCACGAGCCGGCTACGGCGAAGGGCATCGCGAACAGAGTCACTTTGTCCGGGGTTTTCGGGGAAGGTGCTCACGAGGGCTGTGTTAGATTGAAATGATGAAATCGAACTATACGACGAAGCGCTGTTTTGCCCTGCTGCCACTGCTGTTACTTGCCTTGTTGGGCCACGCCAGCCCCGGTGACAGTACCTTTCTGGCCACGAAAGAAGCCTTTCGTGTGGGGGATGCAAACCGCGTCAGCAAGGGGCTGGAATCTTTACGCGGCCACGATCTTGAAGCTTGGGCAGAGTACTACCAGTTACGCATGCATCTGGAGGAAGACGGTGCCGAGTTTGCCTTGCGCGATTACCTGGCGCGCTACAACGGCAGTTTTCTGGCCGAACGCCTGCGTGGCGAATGGCTCAAGGTTCTTGGCCGCAAGCGGCAATGGGAAGGTTTTCGTCGTGAATACAGCCGACTGATCCAGCCCGACCAGGAGACCCAGTGCTATGCGTGGCAGGATCGTTATGGTCAGGGTGATCAGGGCGTTCTTGACGAGGCGCGACCCGCTTGGTTTGTTGCTAGCGAATTACCTGATGCCTGTACCCCCATTACCGATGCCCTCGTCAGTGAAAAACGTTTGAATGCCGACGATGTCTGGGAGCGCATCCGCCGCTTGCTCGAAGCTGGGAAGCCCAAGGAAGCCCTGGCCGCCGGGCGTTATTTGCCCAACAACCAGATACCCGATGGCAAGACCCTAAACAGCATCAGCGACAAGCCAGTACGCTACCTTGCGCTATTGCCGGCTTCTTTTGACACCCAGCGCCTGGGCCGGGAAATGGCTGTCTATGCCGTCACCCGGGTTGCTCGGATAGACCCGACCGATGGCGCTGCCCAGTTGCGTCGAATTGAAAGTCGCCTGAATGATGGTGAGCGGGCCTACGCCTGGAGCCAAGTAGCGTGGCAGGCCGCCAAGCGGCACATGCCCGAAGCGTTGGCTTGGTATGAATTGACCAAGGGCGCCAGCATGAGCGAAGAGGTGATCACCTGGAAAGCCAGGGCTGCGCTGCGGGCCCTGGACTGGAATGCCGTCCGCCGCACCATTGAACAAATGCCACCAGCTTTGGCCGGTCAACCCGACTGGGTTTACTGGCAGGGCCGTGCCTTGGCTGCTCAAGGCAAGCGGGAAGAAGCCCAAGCGCTTTATCGGCGCATCAGCGGCCAGCCCAGTTTTTACGGCACGTTGGCTGATGAAGAACTGGGCCGCCCTTTCAACCTTCCTCCCAGAGCTGCTGCACCGACCAGCGATGAACTGGCGGCGGCGAACAACAATCCCGGGCTAAAACGTGCCTTGGCCCTGCTGCGTCTCGATATGCGGACAGAGGGAGTGAAGGAATGGAACTGGTCCCTGCGCGGCATGGATGATCGGCAACTGCTTGCTGCGGCGGAAATCGCTCGGCGCAATGATGTGATTGACCGGTCAATCAGTGCCGCTGACCGGACCCGTGACCAGCATGATTACTCGCTGCGTTATCCCTCTCCTTTCCGTGAATCCGTTGACCCCAAGGCGCGGGAATTGGCACTGGATAGTGGCTGGATTTATGGCTTGATCCGCCAGGAAAGCCGTTTCGTCATGAGCGCCAAATCCGGTGTCGGTGCCAAGGGCCTAATGCAGGTGATGCCGGCTACGGCAAGCTGGGTAGCAAAGAAAATTGGGCTTTCCGGCTATCACGCCGGGCAGATGATGGATACCGAAACCAATGTCACCCTGGGTACCAACTATCTCAAGCTCGTGATGGGTAGCCTTGATAACCATCCGGTTTTGGCCTGTGCTGCCTATAACGCCGGGCCGGGTCGGGCCCAAAAATGGCGAGCCGAGAAACCCATCGAAGGGGCTATCTATGCAGAGACCATCCCCTTCACCGAGACCCGGGACTATGTGAAAAAAGTCATGAGTAATACGGTGTATTACGCTGCACTCTTTCAGGATCGGCCCCAATCACTCAAGGCCAGATTGGGCGTTATTCAGCCCCGCCGGCCGGGTGATGCAGCAAGCGACAGCTTGCCGTAAAATCCATGGTCATAATGCTTCCATCGTATTTGTGTTAGATTTGAAACAAATGGGGCGATGCCCCGTTTGTTTTTATCCCCTCTGTCTGCACTTACTGACTGATCGAAGATCATGGATATCAAGCTGACACTGGAAAACCAAGTCGCCAAGATTCATCTGCAAGGTCGCTTTGACTTTGCCTCCCATCATGGGTTTCGCGAAGCCTGCAACAAGGCCTTTGAGCACCTTTCCAAAGAAATCCATGTGGATATGTCCAACGTGGTTTATCTGGACAGTGCCGCGCTGGGCATGTTACTGATGCTGCGTGACAAGTGTGCTGTATCTGCGCGGCAACTTGCCTTGCTGCAGCCAACTGTCGATGTTTATAAAATACTCAGCGTGGCCAATTTTTCCCAACTCTTCGATGTCAGGGGTGCTCCGAGTATCTGAAGCAAGAGGGTTGGGTTTGTTGGTAAATTAGATAAAACTATTAATAGTATTTAAGTAATTGCTTTGATCAATTGATTGGGCAGGGCCAGAATGCGAAGCGTCAGCAGTACTTAACGACGCAACTTCACAAGGAGACGCATCATGGCCAATACCAACCACCCCACCGGGTCCATCACCATCAAGAACATTGAATCCGCCTTCGCCGGCGAATCAATGGCCCACATCAAGTATCGCTACTTCGCCAAGATCTGCCGCGCTGCCGGCGACGAGGCCACAGCTCGAGTCTTCGAGGAAACCGCTGATCAGGAAGTGATGCACGCTTTCGGTCATCTTGATCTGCTCTATCCCGCTGCTGCCATGAACCCCGCTCGTTGTCTTGAGATGGCGATTGCCGGCGAAACCTATGAGTACACCGAGATGTATCCGTCCTTCCGCCACGCTGCGGAACAGGAAGGCCACAGCGCTGCAGTGAAGGAAATCGACGAACAGATCGCCGAGTCCAAGGAACATGCCGCCCTCTTCTCCAGCACCCTTGCCAAGGCTGCCAAGCGCTTTGCTGCCCTTGCCAAGGTAGAAGAAAAGCATGCTGGTCACTACAAGGCCCAACTCGACAAGGTCACCGCCTGAGTCGAAACACTGAAAACTACCGATTGAAAACTCAAGGAGAAATGATCATGAAAACCTGGATGTGTGTGGTGTGTGGCTATATCTACGACGAAGCCAAGGGCGACCCCGAACACGGCATTTCGGCCGGAACTCGCTGGGAAGACGTACCGGATGACTGGGCTTGCCCTGATTGCGGTGTTGCCAAGGGCGACTTTGAAATGGTCGCGGTCTGAACCTCGACCTTCATTACCAGGAGAGCATCATGGAACGAAGTGACATTCTGATCATAGGAGCCGGACTTGCCGCCATTACGCTGGTACGGGAACTGCGCAAGCGCGACAGTGAAAGCACCATCACGATTGTCACCGCCGATGACGGACACTTCTATTCCAAGCCCATGCTGTCCAATGGACTGGCTGCAGGCAAAACGGCTGCTTCCCTGGTAATGACGCCCCGGGAAACCTTGGCCACTCAGTTGAAGGCAGACATCCGGTCCGGGGTGAAGGTAAGCAGTATCGACGTGGACGGGCACAAGGTAACAACGGACCAGGGGGTGCTGAGCTATGGCAGGCTGATCTTGGCTGTAGGTGCCCAAGCGATACGTTTGCCCATCGACGGTGATGGTGCCGATGATGTCCTGTCCATCAACCATCTTGACGATTACAGCCACTACCGGAATCGTTTGGAAGGTAGCCATCGGGTAGCGTTGCTTGGAGCTGGCTTGATCGGTTGCGAATTTGCTAATGACTTGCGTACGTCCGGGCGGGAGGTGGATGTTTTTGATATCGCACCGCAGCCGCTTGGTCGCCTACTTCCCCCAGAGGCTGGTGTTGCTTACCGTAAGGGATTGGAAGCCGCTGGCGTCCGTTTCCATTTCGGTCTTAGTGTTCAAAAGATCGACCATATTGGCGCTGGGTACTGTTTGACTGATAGTGGCGGCGAAGTGACCGAGGTTGATTTGGTGGTGTCTGCCGTCGGCCTGCGTCCTGAAACCGCATTGGCCGCCGCCGCTGGACTGAAGGTGAATCGGGGCATTGTGACCGATGCATATTTGCAGACATCCGGCACTGATGTCTATGCCTTGGGGGACTGTGTGGAAGTGGATGGAGCTGTACTTCCTTTTGTCCTGCCCATCATGCAACAGGCCAAAGCCTTGGCGGCGACACTAGTCGGTAGTGAAACGAAGGTGGTTTATCCAGTGATGCCTGTCGTGGTGAAAACGCCGGCATGCCCTGCAGTAGTGTGCCCTCCGGCTATGGGAGTGGCTGGGCAATGGCAGATCGTGGAAAGTGCCGGCAATATCGAAGCACTTTATCTTACCGAGAACGGGAGTCCGGCTGGATTTGCCTTGATCGGAAGCGAAGCAGTCAAAGCCCGGCAGACACTGGCGGCCCGTTTGGCAAGCTGAGACAGCGATTGGGCAGTAGTGAAAAGGGACACCGGTATCGGTGTCCCTTTTTTATTCGACGTCGGGTAGTGAGTCAGGATCATCCGGGGTTTCAACAACGGGAACACGGTATTCCTCATTAGCCCAGGCGCCCAAGTCGATTTTTTTGCAACGCTCGGAACAGAAAGGCCGCCAAGTGTTCTGGGGCAGCCATTCAATGGTTTTGCCGCAGGTTGGGCAGGGGACGGTCAGGGCCATGGTCGGAATTTCTTCAGTTCGAAGATTGTCATTTTACGGTAGCTGAAGCCGATAGCTGATCATCAATCCGAAGTCCAATCACGACAATTGTGGATCGATCATGAAGAGAGTAATTTGCCGGGCCTATAAAGAAGGCGTAGCGCAGGGTAGTGTCGATCTCTACCCATCCTGTTTCCCGGGAGCGTGATCCTTCTTCAATCAGCGTGCATCGGAGTAAAGAGTTTTGGAAATATTTCTGCCCTTGGCCTTGGGCATGATGACGGGGCTGCTGCTAGGTTTGACGGGAGCCGGCGGTGGAATTCTTGCGGCACCTTTGTTGGTGTTGATCATGCATCTTCCGGTATCCCAGGCTGCCCCTGCTTCCCTTATCGCGGTTTTTATCGGTGCATCGGTCGGTGCTGCCCTGGGACTGCGGGAAGGTGTTGTGCGCTACAAGGCGGCCATGCTGATGGCGGTCACCGGATTGCTGGCCTTCCCGCTTGGGCATGCCCTCGTCCGCTATCTCCCCAATACCCTGTTGATAATGCTCTTCGTGCTGTTACTGGGCTACCAGGCCTGGCGGTCTTGGCAAGGGAATGCGACGACCGCAGACGATACGCAACCCTGTGATGTCAGTACGACCTCGGGACGTTTTATCTGGACACAGCCCTGCGTCCTTGCCTTTACCCGTTCAGGTTTAGCCGCAGGATTTCTCTCCGGGCTCCTGGGTGTGGGTGGCGGTTTCATTCTGGTACCGGCCCTGCGGCGTTACACCCCCTTGGAAACGCATTCGATTACAGCCACCACGCTCCTTGTTCTGGCGCTGGTTTCCTGCGGCGGCTTCTTGCAATGGTCGGTGGGTGGCGGGGTGGTCTGGAAGATTGCGACCCCCTTTGCTGCCGGAGCAGCCTTCGGCATGGTTTGCGGGCGTGAGTTCTCGCCCAAGCTGGAAGAGCATTTGCTGCGCCGAATTTTTGCCGTGCTCTGCGGATCTATCGGCCTCAGCCTGCTGGTCAAGCTGGCGATCAGTATCTGAGGCGTAGCAGCAAATCGTTGATCAGGCGGTTTTGTCTCCCATTTTTTCCACGAGGTAGTCCACGAACAGTCGAACCTTGGGGGGGAGATGCCGGGTAGGCAACCATACTGCATGGGCCATGCTGCCGAAGGGTCCTGCAACCTCCCAGCCTGAAAGCAATGGCACCAGCCTCCCTTGTTCGAGATGATCCCGTGCCGCATAGAGCGGCAGTAAACCAATCCCCATGCCGATCAGCAGAGCATCACGAATGACTTCGCTGCTGTTGATCACATAGTTGCTGTTGACCTGTACCGATTCCCTCTCTCCCTTCTTGCCTGTTGTCCGGATGAATTGCCATTGATCGGTGAGGTCACCACTGCCGTAGTAAAGGCAATTGTGTTTGACCAAGTCAGCTGGCCGGCGTGGACGGGGATGCTCGGCAAGGTAGGCCGGAGCGGCACACAGCACATAAGAGACCTTGCCGAGAGGCCTTGCTACCAGGTTGTCGGCAAGACGGTTACTGATGCGGATGGCCAGGTCATAGCCCTCATCCGCCAGATCCACTGTTCGATCAAGCAAGGTAAAGCGAATTTTCAACTCTTTGTGGCGAGCGAGGAATTCAGGGATTAACGGTGCGATGCAGAGCCTGCCGAAGGCAACCGAGGTTGTCACCTTCAGCGTGCCGCGGGGTTCTGCGGTGAGGTTGCCAAGGGCCAGCCGTGTTTCTTCCAGGGCGCTGATGGATTGGGAGGCACTCTGGTATAGCAGCTGTCCTGCTTCCGTCAGGCTCAAGGCCCGGGTGGTGCGGTGAAGCAGACGAGTCGCCAGTCGCATTTCGAGACGGGTGATGTGCTTGCTCACGGCCGACTTGTCTAGACCCAGACGGCGAGCCGCCGCCGTAAAACTGCCTGTATCCACCACCTGAACAAAAACGGCCATGCCGGTAAGTTGTTCCAGTATTTCGCTTTCCATGGTGTCGGCATTTGTTGCCATTAAGGCAACAATAAAGTGATAGATAAGTGGATTGTAGTCGCAGCACTTGCTGAACAGAATGACGACATTCGTTGTTCAACTGTTTTTGCAAGGAGGCACCATGCCCTACATACGCATCACACTGGCGAGCGCAGAACCCGCTCATGCCGATCCGCACAAACTCACTGCGCTACAGCAGGGAGTGACCCGGCTCATGGTCGATATCCTGCATAAGGAGGAAGCGCTGACCGTGGTCTCAATCGGACGAGATGCTGCCGATTGTTGGTCGGTCGGGGGCGTGGCATTGGCGGGGCGTAATGCTCAGGTACAGGCTTTCATCACAGCCGGTACCAACACCAATGCCGAGAAGGCCGCCTTCATGGCAGCAACAGCAAACCTGCTTGAACAAGTGCTGGGCAAGTCCGCGGGGCCGGTCTATGTGGTGGTGCAGGAGACTCCTGCCACCGACTGGGGTTACGACGGTCTTAGTCAGGCAGCAAGGCGTCAGCAGCGGGAAGGGAGCGCAGCATGATGAAAACCGTGCGCCAAATAGCCGGTCTGGCACCGGTCGAACGCCTTGACCCAGCGAGGACTGCCCTGATCCTCATCGATTTTCAGCGGGAGTATTTCGACGGCAAATTGCCCTTGCCTGATGGGCCCGCTGCCCTGGCGGTGGCAGAACAATTGGTCAGGGCCGCCGACCGTCTGGGGCTCACCGCGATTCATGTGCATCAAGTGGCCGCCAGTTGTACTGCTCCATTGTTTGCTCCAGGCAGTGGCGCTGCTGAGCCGGTCCGGGGTATGGTGCCGGCCGATCACCATCTGCGCATCGTCAAGCGTCTGCCCAGCAGTTTTGCCGGAACGGAACTAGCGAAGGTGCTGAAGGAAAGGAGCTGTGACACGCTCATCATCTGTGGCCTGATGACCCACAACTGCGTGGACGCCACCACCAGGGATGCCCTCAATTTTGGTTTTGCTCCCATCGTTGCCGCAGATGCCTGCGCTACCCGGGACTTGCCGGGTGCTGCCGGTGCTCCACCGGTATCGGCACGGCAGCTACACGATGCCGTATTGGCCGGTCTGGCGGATCGGATTGCCGAGGTATTGAGCACGGAGCAGATCCTGACACTGCTCGCCAAGGGCTGCGTCGGCAAAGACTAGCGTTGAGAGTTGGCATCCGCCACGCTGAACAGGCCTGGTCGAAAGGCTTCCCTAGGGAAGGGACGGCGTTGCTTGCTACTGTTGCCTGAAATCAGGCAGTGAGAGGTGGATGGATTCCTGCAAGCCCAATTCAGGGCGACAGCTTGGTCAGCAGTGCAATCAACTGCCGGTATTCATCCGGGTTCAGGAGTTTTGCCATCCTTGCCTCATGGCTTTCCAGTCTTTCCATGGCCCTGGTCAGCAAGGCCAGACCTTCTTCGCTGAGGAAAAGGTGATTGTTGCGCCGGTCAGTGGTAGATGCCTGCCGGGAAAGAAGCCCCCGGTTTTCCATCTTGTCGAGGAGAGGTACGACGGAAGAGCGGTCAAGAAAAATGGCGGTTGCCAACTTCGACTGGGTAAGGCCCGGGTTCTGATTCAACACTTCCATTACGGCAAAGCCGACCGGGCTGATGTTGAGGTCTCCCATGCTTTCCTCAAAATCCTTGAAAACTTTCAACTGGGCCAGGCGCAGATGAAAGCCCGCCAAGTTTTCAAGAATGCCCCGGGAGACTTTTTTGGATTGTGCGGGCATGGAATCTTTCTTGGAAAAGCCGGAATCGTAAAAGGGGAATTATAGAAACAGTTGCTGCAAGATAAGTGAGAGTAAACAGGGGGTATTCAGATCCTCTGTTCTTCGGCTGTGGCGGCCCGGAAGGCCATGCGGGATGGAGCCCGTGCTGTTAAACTTAAGTCCTATATAAGACCTGTCGACAAATACTGCCCATCCGAGACAGAAGCGATCGGTCCCATAAGAGAGTGAGGAGTAGGGCGATGAGTGCTGCGGTCGATAGGGATGTGCCGGGTATTAAGAGATTTTTGTTTCCCGCCGGGTTGGCTTTGGCCGTTGCCTTCGGCGCGGTAGCCGTGGCTTGGATTGCCGGTGCTCCTTTGGGCATTGCGGTATGGGCAGCGGCAGCAGTGCTGGCCGTGATCGTCGGGGCGACGGTTAATGTCCAATACCGCATGGCGCTGGATGGTCCCCGGGACCGTTTGCGTAAAACCATCAGCGATACCTACAACGATGGCGATCTAACCCGCCGCGCGCCGGTGGAAGGTTCCCTGGCTCCGGTGGCCGAGGAATACAACAAACTCATGTTTTCCCTGCAGGGCATCATTGGCCGGGTGATTTTTAACTCCCGGGAAGTGGATGCTGTCGCCAAGAAACTGATTGCAGAAGCGAAGAACACGGTCACCGGTTCCGAACAGCAAAATGCCGCCGCCGCCTCTGCCGCCTCTGCTGCTTCCACCATGGCCAGCGGCGTTGCCGATGTGGCGGGGAATACTGAAGAAACGGCGCGCATTGCCGAAGCTGCCCGGGGCCATTCTTCCCGGGGGGCGGAAATCGTCAGCCAGGCCTCGGAGGAAATCCGTCGCCTGTCCCTTTCCGTGGAAAACTCCGCCAGTGTCGTATCGGCCTTGGGGGAGCGGTCCCAGGCGATTTCCGCCATTGTTCAGACCATTCACGAAATCGCCGACCAGACCAATCTGCTGGCCCTCAATGCAGCAATCGAAGCCGCTCGGGCCGGTGAGCAGGGCCGTGGCTTTGCTGTGGTGGCTGATGAAGTCCGCAAGCTGGCGGAACGAACCACGGCTGCGACTGCAGAAATCGGCAGCATGATTTCCGCGATCCAGAACGAAACCCAAAGCGCCATCTCCACCATTCGCGCCGGTTCTGTCCAGGCCCGTCACGGTGCCGAACTGACGGAGCAGGCCACTGAAGCCCTGATAGAAATCAACCATGGTGCTGCCGATACCTTGTCCAAGGTGCAGACCATCGCCGCCACCATGACCGACCAGAGTCATCAGGCTCACCATATTGCCGAACAGGCCAACGACATCATTGCCCTGGCTGACCGCAATGCCCAAGGCGCGAGGGATACCCTGGCCGAAGCCAGTCAGCTTGATGTATTGGCCACCAATCTTGATGAGATCGGCCGGGTATTCAAGCTCGGCGCTATCGGTGAAGAGGCGCTGCGGATTCACGGCGCCATGCCCGACGCGGTGGTTGCTATGGCTCAGGACATTATCCGGGTGCTGGAACAGGCCGTGGACAGCCGGCAGATCAGTCTCGACGATCTGTTTGACAAGAACTATGTGCCCACCCCGAACACCAAGCCCCAGAAGTACACCACCAAGTTTGATAGCCTGACGGACAAGATTTTCCCTGCCGTTCAGGAAAGCTGGCTGGCAAAAACACCAAATGGCGTTTTTGCCCTGTGTACCGACGTCAATGCCTATGTGCCCACCCATAACAAAAAGTTTTCCCATGCCCTGACGGGCGATGAGAAGGTGGATATCGTCAATAGCCGCAGCAAGCGCCTGTACAGTGACAACAACACCCTCAAACGGGCCAGTGTCAGCACACTGCCCTACCTGAGCCAGACCTACCGGCGGGATACCGGGGAAGTCATGCACTGCATTTCTGCCCCCATCACCATCAAGGGCCGGCATTGGGGCGCCGTCAATATCGCTTACATCGCCTGATAGTCCGGATAGCGCAAGGGCATCACGCTCTTCCGCACCGGGCCTTGCCGCCTGCTAAACTTCAAACCTTGCTGCCTTAAGTTGCCCGGGTAGCCATTACCAAATTTCAGGAGTCACCATGATTCAGGGTTCCATCGTCGCCATCGTCACCCCCATGGCAGAGGACGGCAGTCTCGACCTCGCCGCCATGCGCAGCCTGGTGGATTGGCACGTCGCAGAAGGCACCGATGCCATCGTCGTCGTCGGCACTACGGGTGAGTCGCCCACGGTGAATGTTGAAGAACACTGCACCCTGATTGAAACGGTCGTCAAACAGGCCAACGGTCGCATCCCCGTGATTGCCGGTACCGGTGCCAACTCCACTTCTGAAGCCATCGAATTGGCCCACTTCGCCAAGAAGGCCGGGGCCGAT
Organism: Rhodocyclaceae bacterium; assembly: GCA_036504515.1. GTDB lineage: Bacteria > Pseudomonadota > Gammaproteobacteria > Burkholderiales > Rhodocyclaceae > AWTP1-18. The sequence continues at coordinate 349,929 of DASXVA010000001.1, read as the reverse complement.
GCCCACCTGTCCGTGGTGCCCTATTACAACAAGCCTACCCAGGAAGGTCAGTACCGCCACTTCAAGGCCATCGCCGAAGCGGTAGAACTGCCCCTGATCCTGTACAACGTGCCGGGCCGCACTGTGGCCGACATGCACAACGACACCGCCATCCGCTTGGCTGCCGTGCCCAATGTGATCGGGATCAAGGACGCCACCGGTGACATCAATCGTGGCTCCGATTTGCTGTTGCGCGCTCCCGCCGATTTCGCCATCTATAGCGGTGATGATCCTACTGCTGCCGCTTTGATGCTGTTCGGTGGCAAGGGTTGCATCTCCATTACCGCCAACATTGCCCCCAAGCTGATGCACGAGATGTGTGCCGCTGCCATTGCTCGCGATGTGGACAAGGCCGTACAGATCAACTTCAAGCTGCTGCCCCTGCACCGTGCCGTGCTGGCGGAACCCAACCCGATTCCCGCCAAGTGGGCGCTCAACAAGATGGGCAAGATGCCTGCCGGTGTCCGCTTGCCCTTGGTACCCATGACGGATGCCGCCGTCGACACGGTGACCAGTGCTCTGGCCCACGCCGGCATCAAGCTCTGATACGGAAGCAAAGCCTCAAACAAAACGCCCGGTATAGCCGGGCGTTTTGTTTTGGAGCGCCGTGAGCCCTACGCCTACTTTTCGACGAAGGCCCGTTCGATTACATAGTCGCCGGGGGTGCCGATGCGGGGCGAAACCTCGAAGCCACGCCGGTCAAGCAGGGCGCAACTATCTTCCAGCATGGCCGGACTGCCGCAGATCATGATCCGATCCACTGCCGGGTCCAGCGGCGGCAGACCGATGTCAGTGAACAACTTGCCACTCTCGATCAGGTCTGTCAGGCGGCCCTGATTGCGGAAAGGTTCCCGGGTCACGGTCGGGTAGTAGATCAGCTTGCTTTTTACCTCTTCACCGAAGAACTCGTTCTGGGGCAGATGATTCTGGATGAAGTCAGCGTAGGCCGCTTCGCTTACTGTGCGGGTGCCGTGAATTAGCACGATCTTGTCGAAGCGCTCATAGGCTTCCGGGTCCTGGATCACGCTCATGAAAGGGGCGAGACCGGTGCCCGTGGCGAACAGGTAAAGATGTTTGCCCGGCTTCAGATCGTGCAGCACCAGGGTTCCCGTGGGCTTGCGGCTGACTTTGACGGGATGCCCAGGTTGCAGATGTTGCAGGCGGGAGGTCAGGGGCCCGTTGGGCACCTTGATACTAAAGAACTCCAGATGTTCTTCGTAGTTGGCGCTGGCAATGCTGTAGGCCCGCAGCAGGGGGCGGCCTTCCACTTCAAGACCGATCATGACGAATTGACCATTCTCGAAACGCAGGCCCGGATCCCTGGTGGTGCGAAAACTGAACAAGCTGTCGTTCCAGTGATGAACGCTAAGGACTGTTTCGGTATTGAGGTTGCTCATGGCGCGAAATTCCTGTGGGCCTGATGAAGTGAGCCGATTGTAGGAAGCTGCCTGTTATCTGTAAAATGGGTAATCCAGATTTAATTATTCTGTTAAACAGATATGAGATTCAGCCTGCGCCAAGCCGAAATCTTTGCCGCCATCGCCCGTCTGGGTAGCGTTACCAAGGCAGCAGAGGCACTGTCTTTGTCCCAGTCGGCCACCAGCACAGCTCTGGCGGAATTCGAGCGGCTTTACGACAGCCGCCTGTTTGATCGCCTGGGCAAGGCCTTGCGCCTCAATGCCCTGGGCGAACAGATGCTGCCCAAGGTGGTCGAGCTGTTGGACCGGGCTTCGGAAATCGAAGACATGCTGGCGGGCCGTGCCGGTCTCGGCCCTCTGCATATCGGAGCAACCCTGACCATCGGCAACTATCTGGCTACCCTGATCGTGGCCGACCTCCTGCGCAAACACGGCGAAGCCCGTATTCAACTAACGGTACATAACACTGCCACCATCATCGAACAGGTGGCGGGCTACAGCCTGGACATTGGCTTGGTAGAAGGTGCCTGTCATCATCCCGACCTGACCGTGGAGCCCTGGGTGGACGATGAACTGGTGGTGTTCTGCCCACCCACCCATCCCTTTGCCCGCAAGCGCAAGATTGATCTCAAGGCCCTGATGGAGGAACCCTGGATTCTGCGGGAGCAGGGGTCCGGCACCCGGGCCCTGTTCGACCAGGCCGTCCATCGTCTCGGTCTTGAGCCCAAGGTGCGGCTGGAGCTGGAACACACCGAGGCCATCAAGCGTGCTGTTGAATCCGGCCTGGGCATCGGCTGCATCTCACGGCTGGCCCTGCGGGAAGCTTTCCGCCGTGGCAGCCTGGTTCCGCTCAAAACACCGGAACTGGAATTACGCCGCCGCTTTCAGTTTGTCTGGCACAAGGACAAGTACCCCACGGCCACCCTGCGCGAATTCCTTGCTGCCTGCAAAGCCATGACCGCCGGCGTCAGTCGTAGCGATGAAATCAATCTGCCCTATATTCCCTGAGGTCATGACGGAACATCGCACCTACCAATTGCTGATCGAAGTTCGCCGCCCCTTGCGTATTGAGGTCGGTCGTTTTGGCACTTGCTGCTTTGACCAAGGGCGTTACGTCTATACCGGTTCCGCCAAACGAAACTTTGAAGCACGCATCGCCCGGCACCTGAGCCGGGAGAAAAAATTGCACTGGCACATCGACTATCTGCTCATGAGTCCCGGCGTCGAAGTGGTCGGTGTGCGCCGTTATCGGGAGGAGGAATGCGCCATCAACCGCGCCATGCCGGGGGCGATGACCCTTCCCGGTTTTGGCGCTAGCGATTGTCGTGAAAGATGCGGCAGCCATCTCAAGTATCTGGGAAAATAAAAGCCTGTCGATAGAGGTTCAACCATCATGACGCTTACCGAACTCCGCTACATCGTGGCCCTTGCCAGGGAAAAACATTTCGGCCGTGCCGCCGACAAATGCGCAGTCTCGCAACCCACCCTGTCCGTCGCCGTGAAGAAACTGGAAGACGAACTGGGAGTTGCCCTTTTCGAGCGAGCCCCCAATGAAGTGCGGGTCACTGAAATTGGCGACCGCATCGTCTCCCAGGCAGAAAAAGTCTTGGCCGAGGCGTCCCTGGTCGCTGAATTGGCCGCAGCGGGCAAAGATCCCCTGGCTGGTCCCCTGCGCCTGGGTTGCATCTATACCATCGGCCCCTACCTGCTGCCCCGGTTGGTGCCCCTGCTGAAAGAGCGGGCCCCCACCATGCCCCTCATCATCGAAGAAAATTTCACACACCGCTTGCTGGACAAAGTGAAGAATGGCGAACTGGATGTCGCCGTCCTTGCCCTGCCCATCGACGAGCCCGGCCTGGTGGCCCAGCCCGTTTACGATGAACAGTTGCGAGTATTGTTGCCGGTCGGCCATGAACTGACCAAGCTGAAAGCCATCGATCCTTTTACCTTGCTCGAAACCCAGTTGCTGATGCTCGGCCCCGGCAACTGTTTCCGTGATCAGGTGCTGGATCTATGTACCCGGGCTTCCAACGAAGCGGGCCGGTCTTCCCATATCCTCGAAGGTAGTTCCCTGGAAACCATACGCCACATGGTGGCCTCCGGCGTGGGCGTCACGGTCATGCCGGCTTCCGCCGTGGACACCATCACCGCCCGGGACCCTTTGCTGCGGGTCCGCCCTTTCACCGACCCCACTCCAACACGTCGGGTCGGCCTAGTCTGGCGTGCCAGCTATCCTCGCCATAAGGCGATTGATGTGGTGCGCAAAGCGCTGCTTGATTGCAAGTTGCCGGGGACAAAGCTGGCGAAGTAACTCAGGCAGCAGGGAGCTGTCAGCATCGAGAGAATAATCGGCTCATCCCTGCAAAAACGAAAATGCCGCAGTGTCGATCTGCGGCATTTTTTATTGATCAATACCCTCTGTCGTTCTTGTCTTGAACTTGAAGCGACTCAGTGGGCGTTGGCCCGTATCCCGGCATGAATCGTCAGGCCGACGCCGACGCTGCCGAACCGGTCGCCGTCCACCAGGTTGGCCTTGGGTACGGTGGCTTGACAGGCCGCGCGCACCGAAGGAATCGCCGAAGTGCCCCCCGTCAAGAACAGGGTGGTGATGGCATCGGCGCTAACACCGGCCTGTTTCAAGCACTCGTTGATACTGTCAGCGATCTTCTGGGTCTCAACCAGGGTTGCTTCTTCAAAGATGTTGCGGGAAAGCTCGATGGCGAGGTCTTCCTCCACATAGGGTAATGCCATCCGTGCGAAGTCACTGTCGGACAAATCGATCTTGATCTTTTCCACATCGCCAGCCAATTGATGCCCGGTTTGTTCGCGGACAACCCGCAGCAGGCGGTGCACCAGTTCCGGCCGGTCGGCCATGTAGTGCATGTCCTTGAGGAAGGTCGCGGAGCTGTTGCCATTGAGCAGCACAATCCGGTGCCAGGTGGCCAGGTCGAAATAGACCGATGAGGGCAACTCCCGGGTCGGATGTTCTTTCTGGTGAGTTTTGTAGCCCAGATGGGGCATGACCTGATGGAGACTGAGCTTCTTGTCGTAATCCGTGCCGCCAATATGAACGCCGGCATTGGCCAGGACATCGGCTTTGCGATCCACTTTCAAATGTCGGTCGGGGGATACCCGAACGATGGAAATATCCGAGGTGCCGCCGCCCAAGTCGGCAATCAAGGCCAACTCTTCGCCGTGGACACGGGATTCATAATCCAGGGCTGCAGCGATGGGTTCGTATTGGAAATCCACATGCTTGAAGCCGCAGCGTCGTGCAATGGCTTCAAGCTGATCCTGGGCCAGCCGGTCCCGTTGCATGTCGTTGTCGATAAACCAGACGGGGCGGCCAAGGATCACTTCATCGACTCCATGGCCGATGCTGGCTTCGGCCTTGGCCTTGAGGTGCCGGAGAAACAAGCCAATGATGTCCTTGAAGGCAATGTTGTTGTCCCCGATGGGTGTCGAGTCCTCGATCAAGGAACTGCCCAGCACGCTTTTCAGGGCACGAAGCAGTCGTCCTTCGTAGTGGCGGGTGTAGGACTCGATGGCAACTCGTCCAAACTCCACGCACTCGTCTTCGGTATTGAAAAAGATGGCGCTGGGGATGGTGACATTGTTGCCTTCCACCTCCACTAGAACTGGGCCAGAAGCCGTGGGATAACCAACCGTGGAATTGGATGTTCCAAAGTCGATGGCGAGAATGTTGTCTGTCGGGGATGGGTGCTTGCGCTGCATTGCCTGGTGTTATCCGATGATCGCGGCGACGGGTCCGGCCAGCGCCGTGATGGGCCGACCCTCGATAGCCGTTACTGAGGGGGGCGGTAATTATAGGGTGCTATGCCAAGGGCACCATGATTTTGGAAAAAACAAGCCAAAGAGCCTAATGACGGACTCCTTTGCCTCGGATTATTCACGGACTTGTCATCGTAGGTTTTGCCACAAAAAACAAGGCCCGCAATTGCGGGCCTTGTGTGCAAGGAAGTTGTAAACGCGATGGTTAAGAAGGAAATCACCACGGGCGATGGCTATTCAATTGCGGCGATTTGGTCCAGTTTGTTCAGCAATTCAAAAAGGGAGGTTACTCTCAGGCGCTTATACAGTTCGGCCCGATGAGTTTTGATGGTGTTAACCGTCGTATCCAATTGAAGTGCTATTTCCTTGTTTGACAGGCCGCTGGCAACCAGTTTGCAAACTTCCCTTTGGCGAGCAGTTAAAGACCCCAGATGGTTTTGAGCGTTATGGTCCGTCTGGGGGCGGGGAACGGACTTACGGGTCAGTAATGAACGGTTTGGCCGATTGGGGAAGACGTATTGGTCGAGGATAGAGACCAGAGCACTATCCATTTCAATTTCGTTGGTGTCCAGGCGAGAAAGTTGGGCGACAAGGGCTGTATCAAGCTTGGCGTTATGCTCACGCAACCAGAGGTCCATGGTGTTTTTCAATTGAGATGCGATGACATGACTATCCTCACTTCCGATGAGCGAGGCTGACCTCTGAATGAACAAGATCACCTCGTGGTGGCCCTTCTTGTGCTCGGAAATATGTGTGCGGCAAGGCTCATTGGCCGGTAACAGTTCCATGAGCTTTTCTTCGTAGTTGAAATGGCCTTGAATAAAAGTCAGAAAGTGCGTTGTGATATCGGACAGTCGCTTTATGCACTTTTGTCTTGTCACCGGTTTGCATACATGGCAACGAATTCCAGACTTGAGGTCTTTGGGGGGGCAGATGGAATCAAACTCAGCGATCAAGGCCTCAAGGATGGAGTGCTGCTGATCAATTTCGGCATGGCCAGTGTCTTGCTTCATAGTCTGTTGCTGCAGGCATTCATAATTTATTGAAATTCAGGATATTACGGCCAGAATTTTGCCCAAATTCTAGCCCCCCATCCATCACCCCTTGGGGTGATGGATGAGGATAAGTGATTACGCTAAAGTGCCACTCGCTTGAGGTTTAAAGCCTACAAGTCGGGCTTAATAGCGAATTCTAGGCAAACCCTACCCCGGGGAACAACCACGTCAGAAATGGGGTTGGGAAAGTAATCCCCAAGGTCAATGGTGATGCATCTTTTTGCAGAGGGGAGGGTTTTGCTCAGACATCCCCGCCAAAGCCGTTTCCTTTTGCAGTTCCGCCGTAGTTGAAAATGCATGATCTCAGAGAACGCGATAGCGGTAGAACAATTACAAGTCGGCCTTTATATCCATCTCGACCTGAGTTGGCTGGATCATCCGTTCAGCTTAAATAGTTTCAAGATTTGCACCGAGGATCAGATACAGACCATCCGTAAGCTAGGACTGAAGACGGTACGTTGGAACCCTGCTCGCAGTGATACAGCACCACGACCCATAACCACCCTGTCGGATGGAACAAAAAACAGGGACGCTGTTTCGGAAGAAGTCGTTACCCCAATAAAGACGGACCCCGCACTGATCAGCCTGAAGCAGGATCGCATTCAGCGCTTGGCCGAACATCGACAGCGGATCGCCCAGGTTGAACGGGAATTTGCACGAGCAGCCAAGGTTGTGCGCTCCCTGAATGAAACGCTTTTTGCTTTGCCGGAAAAGGCTTTGAGTGATGCTACAGAACTCGTGCGCGGCATGTCGCAAACGCTACTCGCAGCTCCTGAGTTGGCTATTCATCTGATGAGTGAGGCCAACAGCTATGAAGACGCATATTCCCACCCATTGAATGTTGCCGTGCTCGCAATGCTTCTCGGGAAGCAAGTGGAGCTACCGGAGGAGCTAATAAAAGAACTGGGTATTGGGGCACTTTTCCATGATGTCGGACTGTCACGGGTGCCGAGCAAAATCGTCAAGAACAATGGGTTATTAAAGAAATCCGAAAGGGAGTTTTTTGAACTGCATTGTCAGTATGGCGAAGAAATGGCAAGGGAAGCTGGTTTTCCCAAGCACACCCAGACCATCATCTATCAGCACCATGAGCATTTTGATGGCACCGGCTACCCGCAACAACTGAAAGGTGAGGAGATAGATCCATTGGCTCGTATTGTTGCATTGGCCAATGCTTTTGATAGTTTATGCAATCCCGTACACCAATCGAATGGTTTGACGCCCCATGAAGCATTAGCGCAAATGTTTTCTGTATATCGCAGCCGATTCGATCCGCAGTTGCTCAATATATTTATCCATTTCATGGGGATTTACCCCGTTGGCAGCCTGGTGTGTCTCTCCAATGGAGATTGGGGTATGGTCATTTCCGTTCGACCGTCGATGCCATTGCGGCCAACCGTAGTGGTCTATGACCCCAGTGTTCCGAAGCGGGAGGCGATTGTCCTGGATCTGGCTGAAGATCACGAAGTGAACATAAGCGAGGCCGTGAGACCGGAAAAACTGCCCCCAGCGGTTTACGACTACTTGAGCCCCAAGCCAAGGACGAGCTATTACTTTGACAGTGGCTACCAGCCAGGAACCCCCAAGCTGTGATTGACGACGATGGTGCGGCGGCCTGGAGTAACGAACTCCTTGGATTCTCAAATGAAATATTGATGGTCGTGGATAGCGAGACAAGAATCATCGTCTCCGCAAGTCCGTGGGCCTGTGAATGTCTCGGCTATCCTCTTGGCGCCCTGCAGGGGATGGCCATTTCAGAGATTGAAGTTTCTATAGCTGATGTTTTCTACTGGGAAGAAGTGGCCCAAGGCCACGTAAGGGAAGTATCCAAGGTTGCGGGTATCTATCGTCGCAACGATGGCAGTGAAATTCCCGTTTTGAAAGATGTGCGCAAGACAGAAAGGGGAAGCCATGCCTTCCTTGTGGTGAGGGCAAGGGATAACCGAGAAGGTCATTTACGGGAGGAAATGCTGGAAAGTCTCACGTCACTTTTGCAGGCGACGTTGGAGGCGACAGGTGACGGCGTACTCGTGCTTAACGAAGGTGGCAATGTCGTTAACATGAATCGTAGACTGGTAGAGGTTTGGCAGATTCCCGAGCACGTATACGCAAGTGGAGGCCCCGTCATTTTGTCGTGGATGTCTGGCCAAGTAATGAACTATCCATCGGCATTTCCAGAAGGATTGTTCCATCTGGAAAGCTATTCCCCCAGAAATAAAATTGAATTAACCCTTAAGGGGAATAGGTACTTGGAATGCCGCGTTCAAGCGCAACGGGTGGGTGGTGTCGTTGTGGGCAGAATCTATAGTTTTCACGATGTCAGTCAGAACAAGCAAGCGGAAGAGCGGCTGATAAAGGAATACCAGTACCGAGAAAAAATCATTCAGTCGCTCCCTGGAATTTTTTATGTTTTCGATGGTGATGGAAAATTCCAAGAATGGAATCGAAACCTGGAGGACCTTACAGGAAGATCAAGCGAGGAAATGACGGTTACGCATCCTCTCGACCTTTTCGATGGCGACGACAAATTTCACATTGCCAATGCCATTACTCGGGGATTCAAAGATGGCATCGTTACGGTTGAAGCGGCATTGCGAGATAAGAATGGGAGGCATATTCCTTATTTCTTTTCGGGAGCGATGTGTGATGTGGACAGCAGGTCATTGCTGATTGGCCTAGGAGTGGATATCAGCGAGAGAAAACTCGTTGAGCAGAAGGTCATGCATGAGCGAACTCGTCTTGCGACCATATTGCGTATGGCCAGTGACGGCATTCACGTCTTGGATGCTGCCGGTTATCTAGTCAATGCAAATGAAGCATTCTTGCGAATGCTAGGCTATGACCAGTCCGTGATTGGACATATACACATCAGTGAATGGGATATCGACCACGATTGGGAAACAAATCGCCGCCGGAACGAATCCCTGATTTTCCAGCAATTGAGTAGCGTATTTGAAGCCCGTTACCGCTGTCGGGACAACAGCATTATCTCTGTGGAAATCAGTGCATGCGGGATTGAAATTGATGGCCAGAGCTTGCTGTATGCAGCAAGCCGGGATATCACTCAGCGGAAAAAAGGCGAAAGCCAACTTCGCTTGGCGGCAAGCGTGTTCAGTAATAGCGAAGAAGGGATTTTGATTACGGATGCAGATAACCGCATCGTAGATGTGAATTCGGCATTCAGCCGCATCAGTGGTTATAGCCGCTCGGAGGTGCTGAACAAGAAGCCTGAGATTCTGAGATCCAGTCGGCAGGGAAAGCCGTTTTACAAAGACATGTGGCAAGTGTTGAACACTGACGGACACTGGCAGGGCGAGTTATGGAATAAAAGGAAGAACGGCGAGCTATTCGCTGTTCGCCTGACGATAACGGCTGTTCATGATGAGGGGGGACATCTTGCCCATTACGTGGCAATCATGTCTGACATCACAGAGGTTAGGAGTTATCAGGAGAAGTTGGAAAAGCTGGCCTACAACGATAGCCTCACGGGAATTCCTAACCGGGCACTATTCTTTGATCGAATCCATCAAGCAGTGGCCTACGCCCAAAGAAATCAGACGATCATGGTCGTGGGTTATCTGGATCTGGATGAATTCAAACCGATCAATGATACCTATGGGCATCAAGCCGGTGACGAGGTGTTGACTCAGGTCGCGAAGCGATTGCGGGAAAGTATTCGGGGCGGAGATACCGCCGCGCGACTTGGTGGAGATGAGTTTGCTTTTCTGCTACTGGGCATTGAGGGAATTGAAGAATGTCACTTGGCCTTGCGTCGAATCCAGAACAAGATAGCTGCACCCATGGAGATAAAAGGCATCACAGTATCGATCTCGGCGAGTATCGGAGCGACTTTGTGCCCAACAGATAGTTCAGATGTCGATGTGTTACTGCGCCATGCAGACCAGGCGATGTATGCAGCCAAAGATGCTGGCAAGAACTGTATTCATCTTTATGTCGGCTCTGAACAGGGAGAAAGCATTCAGTAGGGCGGGGCAATAAGCCGGGAGCGTTTCGCCTGCCTGAATGCCAGCAGCTTGGCCCGGAGGGCATGGTGCGGTACGCTGGAGGCAAGGCCCACGCTGCAGGCCTTGCCAGTATCAAACGGCTATCCGAGATACGCCGCCAATACCCGCTCATCCTTGCGCAGGTCTTCGGGAGTGCCCGCTACGGCGATCTTGCCCCGCTCCATCACATAGGCGTAATCGGCCACCTCCAAGGCGCTTTTGGCGAACTGTTCCACCAGCAACAGCGTGATCCCCGCTTCCTTGAGGCGGCGGATGATGGAGAACACTTCCTGCACGATCACCGGGGCAAGGCCCATGGAGGGCTCGTCCAGCAATACCACCTTGGGTTGGGACATCAAGGCGCGACCAATGGCGAGCATTTGCTGTTCACCACCGGAGAGGGTACCGGAGTATTGCTTTCGCCGTTCTTCCAGGCGGGGGAACAGCTCGTAGACCTTTTTCAGATCAGCCGCCGCCTGTTCGCGGAAACCGAAAAATCTGGGCAGGCGGCGATAGGCACCCAGCAACAGATTGTCTTCAACGCTGAGGGGGCCGAAGACCTTGCGACCTTCAGGGGAGTGGGCCAGACCGAGGCGGGCGATGCGAGAGGCGGCCATGCCGGCCACCGCCACATCTTCCACCATCACGCTGCCGCTACTGGGTTTGACCATGCCGGAAATGGCGCGCATGGTGGTGGTCTTGCCGGCACCGTTGGCGCCGATCAGGGCAACGACGGTACCGGCTTTGACTTCCAGGTTCACGCCGTTGAGCACTTCGGCACCGCCGTAACCGGCATACAGGTTTTCAACTTTGAGCATTGTCGTTCTCCTCAGGCCGCTGCTGGTGCAACGGTGGGGCTTGCGCCGTCTTCTGCCGCCATGGCACCCAGGTAGGCTTCCACCACCTTGGGGTCGCGCTTGACGATGTCCGGGTCCCCTTCCGCAATGATTCGGCCGCCATCAAGCACCGTCACGGTGTCGCACAGTTCGCAGACGATATCCATGTGGTGTTCGATCAGGACCATGGTGATGCCCCGGCCATGGACGCGCTTGATGATTTCCACCAGCACCATAGCATCGGGATGGGCAAGACCGGCGGCGGGTTCGTCAAGGATCAGCAGGCGCGGCTTGCGGGCCAGGGCGCGAGCGATTTCGAGGAAACGCTGGGCACCATAGGTCAAGTCCTTGGCCTTGTTCTGAGCCTGATCCCGCAGTCCTACCAGTTCCAGCAGGGCCAGGGCATCGGCCCGGGCTTGCCGTTCTTCCCGGTAAGCCAGACCCAACAAGACAAAGGGCCAGGGAGTACGGTAGGTATCCCGCAACGCCACCATCACGTTGTCGAGAGCAGTCAGTTCGCCGAACAGTTGCAGGTTTTGGAAGGTCCGGGCAATGCCGGCACCGGCCACGCGGAACAGGCTGCCTCGGGGCAGGGACTTGCCATCGAGCAGGATGTCGCCATCGCTGGGTGAATAGAGGCCGGAGATCACATTCACCGCGGTGGACTTGCCGGAACCATTGGGACCGATCAGGCCGTGAATGTGACCGCTGCGGACCGTGAGGGAAACGCCATCCACCGCCTTGACGCCGCCGAAGTAACGCTTGAGATCCTTCAGTTCCAGCAGGGTCTGTTCGGTGACTGGTTGCATCGGCAGCACGTCATCCAGGGGCGTGGGAACTGGCAGCGGGGGCGGCTGTACATTGAACAGCTTGGCCAGGGCACCGGCGGCGAAGCCCATCAGACCCTCGGGCAAACCGACGACGACAGCGAACAGCATCAGGGCGAAGATCGCCTTGCGCCAGTCTTCGGTATTGCTCACCAGGAAGCTGCCGACAGCGAGCAAGGCCATGGCAAAGACGGGAGCGATGACCTGGAAGGGGCGCACCGTCTTGTTAGCCCAGGCGCGGGAGCCGGCACCCAAGGCGACCAGCAGGCCCACCACAGAGAAGATCTGGAACAGATTGCGGTTGGATAACAGGTTGGGCAGCAATACGATCAGGGCAGCCCCGACGACCGCGCCCCACAGACTCTTGCGCCCGCCCAGTACGACGCCCAGTAGCAGGATCACCATCAGTTCATAGACAAAGCTCTGGGGTTGCAGGTATTGGAAGTTGAAGGCGTAGAGGCCGCCGGCCAGACCGCCCAGCCCGGAGCCGAAGGCAAAGGCGATGACCTTGTGGCGATAGGTGCCGACTCCCATGGCATCGGTGGCGATGGGGCTGTCGCGCAGGGCTTCAAAGGCACGGCCCCATTGCGAAGACAGCAGATTGCGCATGCCCATCCAGACCAAGGCCAGTAATCCAAGGCAGAGCCAGTAGAACCCGGAGGCATCAAGCTCGATGCCGAATAGGGGCGGACGATTCAGCTGCAGGCCCTCGGCACCTCTGGTTAGACCTTCCCACTCATTGAGCACCGTGGTGGTCAGGGCGAGAAAGCTCAGGGTCGCTAGGGCGAATTGCGGACCTTCCAGGCGCAGAGCCGGGAGCGCCAGCAGGGAACCGAGTACCAGGCAGAGCAGGAAAGCCGCCGCCAGGGAGGGCAGTAGGGTGACGCCGAGCTTCATCACCAGCAGGGCCGAGGTGTAGGCACCGATGCCGAGAAAGGCGGCCTGGCCCAAGTTGACCTGGCCCAGGTAGCCCACGGTGACATCGAGACCGATCAGCAAAATGCCGTAGATGGCCAGCAGGGTCAGCAGACCGAGGGCGAAGGGGTTGGTGACCGATAGAGGCACTGCGGCCAGGGCCAGCAGGGCGACGAGTTCGGCACCGCGGATCAGGAGGAATCGTTTCATGGTGTCAGACCTTACGAATACTGGCTTTGCCGAAGATGCCGTTGGGACGCAGGGCCAGGGCGAGGATCAGCAGGATCAGCCCCGGCGCTTCACGCCAACCGCTGCCCAGATAAAGGCTGGCGAGATTTTCCAGACCGCCAAGGAACAGGCCGACGATCACGACGCCGAAGCCGGACTCAAGCCCGGCTACCACGGCGACGGAGAAGGCCTTGAGGATCAGGGCCGAGGCCATGGTGGGGCCGACGGTGGTGATGGGGGAAACCAGAATGCCCGCCAGGGCAGCGACCGAACCGGACAGTGCGTAGGACAACATCACCGTGCGGGTGGAGGAAATGCCCATCAGCTCGGCAGCGTCCCGGTCGGCGGAGACGGCTTCAAAGGCCTTGCCCATCAGGGTGCGGCGCTTGAACAGTTCAATCACGCCCATGATACCGAGCACGCCGACAGCGACCGAAATTTCCAGGGGCGTGATGTCTACGCCAAGCAGGTGGATGGGGTCGGCAGAAATGGGCGTAGGGAAGGGATGATCGTCACGGCCCCAGATGTTTTCCGCGGCGGAAAAGCCGAGCAGGCCGAGAATAATGGAAAGCAGAATCCAGCCTTCGCTCTTCTGTTCCAGGGCAAGGCGCACGCCGGCCCGTTCGACGAAGAGTCCGAGCAGGGCGCCGAAGGCCAGCCCGCCGGGAACCATGAGCCAATAGGGCGCACCCATATTGGTCAGGGTCAGACTGAAGAAGGCCGAGAGCATAACCAGCTCCCCTTGGCCGAAATTGATGGTCTTGCTGGTCGCAAAGGTCAGCTGGAAGCCGTAGGCGATGAGGGCGTACACCAGCCCCATCAAGGCGCCGCTGACGACGATCTGAGCAATAACGGAAATGTCCATGGCTTTTCATGAGGGGGGTTGCCCCCCCTCTCATCAGTTAGCTTATTTTGACTTCTTGCCGCCAGCAGCTTTGGCCAGGCGGGCGCGGTCGGCTTCGTTGGCGAACACCACGCGACCATCCTGGATCATGCCCATCACGGCCTGTTCGCGATGGAAGGCTTCGTGGGTGCTTTCATCAGCTGCATCCCACTTGCTGAAAGGCTTGTTCCAAGTGGCGATCACGCCGGGAACGGGGTCCTTCAGGTCTTCCAGAGCGTCCTTGATTTTCTTCGGATCGGCGCTGGCAGCCTGCTTCACGGCAGCAGCGAAGATCAGCACGGCGTCATAGCCCTGGGCAGCGGACATGGGTGAGGGAATGCGGGGCACGTTGTAGGCCTTGTGGTAGGCATCGATGAAGGCCTTGGCGCGGGGGGTTACCGGTTCCTCAATGAAGGTCTGGGGCGTCAGGGTGCCATTGCCATTCTTGCCGGCATTGTCGATGTAGTTGCCCATGGACAGGGTCCAGCCGCCGATCAGGGGCACGTTGTAACCGAGCTTGGCCTTGCCGTTGGCGACAGCGGCAGCTTCGGGTCCGATGGCCCAAATCAGGATGGCCTGGGCACCGGCGGACTTGGCGTGCAGCAACTGGGCGGTCATGTCCTTGTCACCGATGTTGAACTTCTCGGTGGCGACTACTTCCAGCTTGTTGCCCTGCTTGGCGATTTGATCAACCAGATCGTTGCGACCGGAGACGCCGTAGTTGGTGGCGTCGTGCAGGATGGCGACCTTGGTGAATTTGCGGTTGGTGGCTTCTTCCACCACCATCGAGGCCTGGATGCCGTCATAGGCAGCGAAGCGGAAGATGGACAGGGTAGGTACCTTGGCGTCGCGCCACTGGGTCATGGAAGCTGAACCGGCAGCGGGAGTGATGATCTTGACGATGCCCTTTTCCTGCAGGTACTTGTCGCCGGCCAGTACTACGCCGGTGTTAGCGGTACCGACCACGCCGGACAAGTCGCCCATGGCGGCCAGTTCCTGGGCGATCAGGGTGCCCCGTTCGTTCTTGGCTTCATCATCCCGTTCGATGATTTCGATCTTGAGCTTCTTGCCGCCCACATCGATGCCACCCTGGTTATTGATGGAGCTGATAGCCAGCTTGGCGCCGTCTCGCATGGAAACACCCATGGGAGCAGAGCCGCCGCTGAAAGGGCCGGTAATGGCCAGTTTGATGCTATCGGCAGCCATCGCCGATGTGCTGCCCAGCAGTGCGACCAACAGGCCGCCGAGTATCGTCTTTTTCACGGTGTCTCCTCCTTTTGTGGATAAAACGTTTAGGTCTAATCTAGTTGCGCATCGTAAGCCCGCACCGGGGGCTTGTCATCCGTAAAACTACGCAGCGTTGAAGCATGCCCAAAAGATGCGTCGACACGACTACACTGCCGCAAAAAACCCATCGGGAAAGATGGCAATACAACGCAGCACCGGAGGCCGAATGCTCAAGCTTCAATACCGCATCATCCTGTTAACTGTATTGCCCATGCTGGCAGTGATCGCCGCCTTGGCTTATGTGGTCAGCACCCAGTCCTCGCAACTGGCGGACCGACAGGCATCCCTGATCGAGGAACGGTTTCTGGCGTCGCGGCGGGATGAGCTGACCAACTATGTGCACATGGCTTCCACCGCCATCGACCATCTCAATGCCGATGGCGTTTCTGGCAAGGATGCTCGCGCCAATGCCATGGCCCTGTTGAAAGACATGAATTACGGCGACGATGGTTATTTCTTTGTCTACGATCAAGTCGGTACCAATCTGGTCCATCCGCGCCAGACCGAAAGAGTGGGCAAAAACTGGTGGGAACTGCGTGACCCCCAGGGCGTGGCAGTGATCCAGGGCCTCATCAATCAGGCCAGCCATGGCGGCGGTTTTCTGCGCTACCAGTGGGAGAAACCCTCCAGCCAGAAGATGGAAGAAAAGCTTGGCTATGTCGTGCCGGTCAAACGCTGGGGCTGGGTGCTGGGCACGGGACTCTATCTCGACGATGTGGAACACACCACCCGCAAAGTGCGCGAAGACGTGGCGTCCAATATTCACGAGACCATGCTCAAGCTCGCGGTCATCGCTGCGGTTTCCGTATTGGTCGTGTTTGCCGGCGGAGTCATGCTTAACGTCAGCGAACATCGTCTGGCTGATGACAAGCAAAAGGAATTGACGCAACGCATCGTCGTCATGCAGGAAGAAGAACGGTCCCGGGTTGCGCGGGAACTCCATGACGGCATCAGCCAATTGCTGGTGTCGATCAAGTTCCAGTTTGAACTGGCCGAACACAAATTGCAGAGCGGAGAAGGCGAGCCCCTACGGGACCTGCGCAAGGGCCTGGAAAATCTTGGTGGTGCCATCGCCGAAGTGCGCCGTATTTCCCACGATCTGCGGCCGACGTTGCTTGACGATCTCGGCCTTGCTATCGCTCTTGAACAGTTGCTGGCGGATTTCGGTACCCGCACGGGGCTCATGGTGGGCGTCAGGATTGAACCGGTGGATCGACCGCTGCCAGAAAATGCGGCCCTGACCCTGTTCCGCATTGCCCAGGAAGCCCTGACCAATATCGAGCGCCATGCCCGGGCCAGCCAGGTGGATGTCAGTCTCAACGAAGAGGGTGATGTGCTGCGGCTCATCATCAGTGACAACGGCATCGGTTTCAATGCCGACGGTAGCAGCCATCGGCGGCAGCACGGCATCGGCCTGCGCAACATGCGGGAGCGGATCGAATATCTGGGGGGCATCTTCCGCATTGAGTCCCAGCCCGGCAACACCACCCTGATTGTCAAACTGCCCATGGAAAGCCTGAAATGAACAGTCCTGCCAAGCTGACCACAGTCAAGTTGCTCCTGGTGGACGACCATCCCCTGGTTCGCGATGGCTTGCGGGCGCGGTTGGATGCGACCAAGCATCTGCAAGTCGTGGGGGAGGCGGATAGCGGAGAGGATGCCCTGATACTTGCTGAGCAATTGCTGCCGGATCTGGTGCTGGTGGATGTCAGCATGAAGGGCATGAACGGCATCGAGTTCACCCTGCGCCTGCGAGAAAAGCTGCCTGCCATGAAGACCATGATCCTCAGCATGTACGACAAGGCTGAATATGTTGCCAGCGCCATCCGTGCCGGTGCCAGCGGCTACGTGTTGAAGGATGCTCCCGTGGCCGACATCATTGCCGCTATCGACACCATCGCGGGCGGCGGCAGCTATTTCGACCCGAACCTGATCGTGGCCATGAGCAAACCCACCGATACGGAAAATCCGATTACGGGCCGGGAGAGGGAAATCCTGTTGCTGCTTGCAGAAGGGAACAGCAACAAACGCATCGCGCAAAAGCTGGATATCAGCGTACGTACCGTTGAAACCCATCGACTCAGCCTGCGTCGCAAGCTGGGCATTACCACTCCGGCAGGATTTGTGAAGTACGCCATGGACCAGGGCTGGATGGGCTGACCCGGTGAGTGAAATACCGGGAGGAGTCAGGACGGTTGGACTACTTGATCAGTCGTAAAGATGAGAGCAGCATGGATGACCGTCGTTCCATAAAATCAAATTCCCCCTTCAGGAGTCAAGTCATGCAATACAAAAATCAACGATTGTTGCTGGCCGTGGGTACCCTTGCTGTGACCGGTTTGGTGACGGCCTGTGGCTCCGTCGGCAGCAAAGCGGCAAGTGCCCCTGCGGCCACTGCGCAACTGGCGCCGGCCTCCGGCAGTCAGGTTCAGGGGAGTGCCGCTTTTACCCGTATTCCGGGAGGGCTGCATCTTGAGGTCAAGGTAGCCGGGCTGACACCGGGTGAACACGGTATCCATGTGCACGAAGTGGGTGATTGCTCTGCACCGGACGCCACCAGCGCCAAGGGTCATTTCAACCCGGCAAACAAGATCCATGGCGGTCACGAAGGCGAACATCATGCCGGTGATATGCCCAATCTGGTGGCCGATACGGATGGCAAAGCGACCTACAGTGTCGATCTTCCGGGGCTGACGGTGGGGGAAGGCGAAAACAATATCAATGGTCGCGGCCTCGTCATCCATGCGGCACCGGATGACTACAAATCGCAGCCTGCCGGTAATTCCGGCAAGCGCGTAGCCTGCGGCGCAATCAAGGGCGCATGAGCCGAAGGGAAGTGGCGAGCCACTTCCCAGTACTGAAGCGCGTAGTGAGCGGGGCGGCTCATTGCTAAGATAGGCCCATGCCCCTGTTCCTGCGCGCCCTCAACTCTCGTAACTACCGCCTGTATTTTATCGGCCAACTGGTTTCCCTGGCCGGGACCTGGATGCAGCAGATCGCCATGGTCTGGCTCGCCTACCGCCTGTCAAACTCGGCCTTCGTGCTGGGTACCATCGGGTTTGCCAGCCAGATTCCCATCCTCTTCTTTGCATCCATCGGCGGAGTATGGATAGATCGGCTGGATCGTCGTCGCCTGATGATGTGGACCCAGGCCCTGGCCATGGTTCAGTCTTTAGGTTTGGCGCTATTGGCCTGGTTGGAATGGGTAACGCCGGGGCTACTGATCGGACTGGCCTTGTTGCTCGGCTGCATCAATGCCCTTGATGTGCCGGCTCGGCAATCCCTTGCGGTACAACTGGTGGACGATCCCGACGATCTGCCCAATGCCATCGCCCTCAATTCTTTCATCATGAATGCCGCCCGCTTTGTCGGTCCGGCCCTGGCGGGTTTGCTTGTGGCTTTGACCGGGGAAGCAGTGTGTTTCCTGCTCAATGCCCTTTCCTACCTGGCGGTGCTGGCCGCCTTGAGCGCCATTCGCTTGACCCCCAAGTCCTCGGCAAGAAAAACAGAAGCGCCGCTACAGGCCCTCGCCAACGGCTACCGATACGTATTGGCGCATCGTCCTATTTTGCTGCTCATGTTGCTGGTGACCAGCATCAGTTTGTTTGCCACACCCTATGCGGTGATGATGCCCCTCTTCGCGAAAGAGATTTTCAACGGCGATGCCAGTACCTACGGCATGTTGGTCGGCAGCGCCGGAGCAGGTTCCTTGATCGGCAGCCTGCTTCTGGCCAGTCGCGACAATGTGTTATCCCTCAATCGCTGGTTGGGTTTTTCCGCCCCGGCGGTGGGCATCTGTCTGGTGTTGTTTACGCTGATGCCCAATCGTTGGTTGGCGATTCCAGTCCTGATGGCCCTCGGTTTCTCGGTCATCATCACTATCGCCGGCAGTAACACCCTGATCCAGATGCAGGTGGACGATCACTACCGGGGGCGAGTTATGGCGATCTTCTCCATGGCCTTCCTTGGCATCGCACCGATAGGCAGTCTTGTGGTGGGTAGTCTTGCCCACGGGATAGGTGTGCGCACGACGCTGGTAGCCTGCGGTGTACTTTCCTTGATCAGCGGTTTGCTCTATCGCCATGCAGGAGCGACAGCGAAGCGCGTGCAAGGGAAGTAATCGGCGCAGGCAAAGGCCCAATGAAAAACGCCGCATTGCGCGGCGTTCCATATCAGTGGATCACTCACTGATGACCGGGGTGCCCCGGAGCGGGTAGAGCCTAAGAATCAATCATCCTTTGCATGCTTTATGTTGACCTCCTTGCGCTGGTGAATCTTGACTGCTACTTTCTTTATAGAAGCTGTAGAGCAATAAGGCAAAGGATATTTGGGCGAGGGACCGAGAAATCTGCGAAGAAGTATTTTTAAGCAGACAGGCTTGAACTCTAGGGACCACCCAGCAGTGCAATGATTTCCTTGCCGAGAGCGTCCACCGTTTTGTGGTGACTGCTCACCGTGAAGTCTGCGTAACGCTGGTACAGCGCTTCTCTTTCAGCGAACAGGTCTTCAAGACTCTGATCCTCCCGTTTGAGGATGCCCCGCTCGCCGTGGTCGCCGATGCGTTGCAGGAGGGTAGCGAGATCGCAGTGGAGATAGACAACAGGACCAAGGGTGCGCAGGTGCTCCATCCCCTTCTCGCTATAGACCGCACTGCCCCCGGTAGAGATCACGCCAGCCGGCTGATGGATGCCGGTCAGCACCCGCTCTTCCCAACGGCTCAGTCCATCCAGACCTTCGGTCGTGATGATGGACTGCAGGGACTGGCTTGCTCCGGAAACGATCAGGGCATCGGTATCGATGAAGGGAAGATCAAGTTCGGTAGCAAGCCAATGCCCCACCGTGCTTTTGCCAGCACCGGGCATGCCGATGAGAGTAACTGTGTGCATGGAATCACTTTAATACAGCGGAGGGGATCAACCTCAAGTCCTTGATGAAGAAAGGCCCACTTGCGTGGGCCCTTCGTTCTTCCTGTTCTGCTTGCGGAGTTTTACTCCAGCACCACCAGCAGATCCTTGGGGTCAACTCGGTCGCCGGGGGAGACCAGCACCTTCGCTACTGTCGCATCCCGGTCCGCCGTGATGGCGGTTTCCATCTTCATGGCTTCGATGGAAACCAGGGGGCTGCCCTTGCTGACCTTCTGCCCGGCCTTGACGGCCACGGTTGCCACGGCGCCGGGCATGGGTGCCGGGACGTGGTTGGGATTGCCGTCTTCCGCCTTGGGCCGTGACTTCTTGGTGGTTTCCAGGCCGGCCCGGGCCACGCGCATGGGACGGGGCTGACCGTTGAGTTCGAAGAAGAGACGTACTTCCCCTTCGTCCGCTACTTCAGTCTGACCGGTGAGACGCACCACCAGGGTTTTGCCCTGGTCGATTTCGACAGCCATCTCATCCTTCTCGCCGAGGCCGTAGAAGAACACGGGGGTCGGCAGTACCGATACATCGCCATACTGACGATGATGTTCGGCATAGTCGGCAAAGACCTTGGGATACATCAGGTAGCTGGCCAGATCGTTGTCGTCCAGCTGACGGCCCACGGCCTTTTCGGCCTTGGCCCGTTCCGCCTCCAGATCCACTGCCGGCAGATGGGCACCGACACGGCCGTCGATGGGCGTCTTGCCCTTGAGGATGCGGGCTTGCAGGGCCTTGGGGAAACCGTCGGCGGGATAACCCAGTTCCCCCCGCATCATGGAGACCACGGAGTCGGGGAAAGAGATTTCCTTGTCCGGGTTCGCCACGTCTTCCGGCGTCAGGTCGTTGGCTACCATGAACAGGGCCAGATCGCCCACCACCTTGGACGACGGCGTCACCTTGACGATGTCGCCGAACAGTTGGTTCACGTCGGCGTAGGCCTGGGCCACTTCGTTCCAGCGATGTTCCAGACCCATGGAGCGGGCTTGCTCCCGCAGATTGGTGTACTGGCCGCCGGGCATTTCGTGACGATAAACGTCGGAGGTACCGGAGCGGATCTCAGCCTCGAAGGGAGAATAGAAATGACGCACCCCTTCCCAGTAACGGGCGATGGGCGCGATGCGACCGTAGGTGAGACCGGAGTCCCGTTCCGTGTGTTCCAGGGCAGCAACGATGGCCCCCAGGCTGGGCTGGGAGGTGAGGCCGCTCATGGAATCCATGGCGCCATCCACCGCATCGACGCCGGCTTCAATCGCGGCCAGCACACTAGCGACAGCGCCACCGCTGGTATCGTGGGTGTGGAAGTGGATGGGCAGGTCTACCTCTTCTCGCAGGGCTTTGACCAAAGCCTTGGCGGCGGCAGGGCGACAGACGCCGGCCATATCCTTCAAGCCGATGACGTGGGCGCCAGCTTTCTCCAACTGCTTGGCCATGTCCACGTAGTACTTCAGGTTGTACTTGGGTCGGGCTGGATCGAACAGGTCGCCGGTGTAGCAGATGGTGCCTTCACAGACGGCGCCGGCTTCGATCACGGCATCCATGGCGACCCGCATGTTCTCCACCCAGTTGAGGGAGTCGAAGACGCGGAATACGTCCATGCCGTTTTCAGCGGCCTGTTTGACGAAGTAGCGCACCACGTTGTCGGCGTAGTTGGTATAGCCCACGGCGTTGGAGGCCCGCAGCAGCATCTGGAACAACACGTTGGGTACCGCTTCCCGCAGCTGGGTCAAGCGCTGCCAGGGGTCTTCCTTGAGGAAGCGCAGGGCCACATCGAAGGTAGCACCGCCCCAACATTCCAGGGAAAACAGTTCCGGCAACAGGCGGGCGTAATGGGGCGCGACAGCGACCATGTCTGCCGTGCGCATGCGGGTGGCGAACAGGGACTGGTGGGCGTCCCGCATGGTGGTGTCGGTTAAGAGGATGCGTTTCTCGTTGCGCATCCACTGGGAGAATTTCTCCGGGCCCAGTTCCTTCAGTTTGTCGCGGCTACCGGCGGCGGGGGCCGTGGTGAGGTCCGCCTGGGGCAGCAGAGGCTTGGCCAGGACATGGGTGGGTTTGGCACGGCCCTTCATTTCGGGGTTGCCGTTCACCACCACATCGCCGACAAACTTGAGCAGGCGCGTTGCCCGGTCCCGCTTGGGTTTGAAGGTAAACAGTTCCGGCGTGGTGTCGATGAACCGGGTGGTGCACTCGCCGCTCTTGAACAGGGGATGGGCGATGACGTTCTCAAGGAAGGCCAGATTGGTGGACACGCCGCGGATGCGGAATTCCCGCAGGGCGCGGTCCATGCGACGGATGGCTTCCTCGGGATCATGGCCCCGGGCGGTGACCTTCACCAGCAGGGAATCGTAGAAAGGAGTGATCACCGCGCCGGTATAGGCCGTGCCCGCATCAAGACGGATGCCGGCACCAGCGGCGCTGCGGTAGGCGGTGAGCTTGCCGTAATCGGGAGTGAAACTTTTCTCCGGGTCTTCTGTGGTGACCCGGCATTGCAGGGCGTGACCGGACAGGCGGATATTGGCCTGGGCCGGCAGGTAGTCGTCGCTGCCGATCTTGCCCCCTTCGGTGACCTTGATCTGGGCCTTGACGATGTCCATGCCGGTCACTTCTTCGGTGACGGTGTGTTCCACCTGGATACGGGGGTTCACTTCGATGAAGTAGAAGTTGCCGGAATCGGCATCCATCAAAAATTCGACGGTGCCGGCGTGGGTGTAGTTCACCCCGGCGGCGAGCTTGAGGGCGGAGGCGCAGAGGGACTGCCGTTGCTCGTCGGAGAGGTAGGGTGCCGGAGCCCGCTCGACCACCTTCTGGTTACGACGCTGGACGGAGCAATCCCGCTCGAACAGGTGCACCAGATTGCCGTGGGCGTCGCCCAGGACCTGAACTTCGACGTGACGGGCGCGGACCACCATTTTTTCCAGGTAGACCTCGTCGTTGCCGAAAGCAGCGGCAGCTTCCCGACGGGCCACTTCGATGGCGGGCAGCAGTTCGGATTCATTGTTGATGGCGCGCATGCCGCGACCGCCGCCGCCCCAACTGGCCTTGAGCATGATGGGGTAGCCCACCTTGGCGGCCTGTTTGCGGCATTCTTCATCATCGTAGGGCAGGGCACCGGTGGCGGGCACCACGGGGACACCAACCCGTTCCGCCAGGGCGCGGGCAGCCACCTTGTTGCCCAGTTCCCGCATCACATTAGGTTTGGGGCCAATGAAGGCGATGCCGGCTTCGGCACAGGCATCGGCGAAGTCCGGGTTCTCGGAGAGGAAGCCATAGCCGGGGTGGATAGCGTCCACCTTGGCCAGCTTGGCAACGCGGATGATGTCGGCAATATCCAGGTAGGCGCCGATGGGTTTCTTGCCATCGCCAACGAGATAGCTTTCGTCGGCCTTGAAGCGGTGCAGGGCGAAGCGGTCCTCGTTGGAATAAATACCCACGGTGCGGATGCCAAGTTCGCTGGCAGCCCGCATGACGCGGATGGCAATTTCACTGCGGTTCGCTACAAGGATGCTGCGGATGCTCTTCATGGGTTCTTTCCTTTTATCTTGAGGGCTGCTCTCTGCGAGCGCCATGCTATGCAATACCTGACCTGATGATCCAATGCTAATTTGAGAGACTTGCTATACCTATCGGGTATCGCGTCGGCAAGAAGTGCTCCGGGCAGGCCGAAACCCGCCCGGCAGAAAACGGTTCAACACTTATCCATTCTTGATCGGCTACTTGGTCAACACACTCATTTCGCAACCAACCCGCACATTGCCCCAGAGCCGGCCGCTAATCTGGATCGGCATGGCCAGATCGCAGAGAATTTCGCCGGTGTCGCGCCGGTAGGTACGTACCAACAGGGGCAGGGTGTTGCGGGCAGCTTTCAGTTCACCGGGGTTCTCGAATTTTCGGCAGCAACGGTTGCCCACCAGATCCTGGGCGTTGTCGCCGGTCAGGGGGCATGAGAACTTTAGATTGTGGGCAGACAGATAGCCATCCGTATTAACACCTACGGCGTAGGCCGCAGGAAAGCTGCCCATGCAGTTCTCCATAATCCCCTGGCAGCGGCGCGTGTATTCATCACCCCAGGACACCTTGTACTTTTGCGGCACGGTATTGCCTGTGGGGATGTAGTTGTGGTCGAAGACGTTGACGCCATTGCGGGCCATGGCTTCCAGTTCGGCCTGGATGCCATCGCGCAGAGTGCGCACCACGTCCACCGTTTGGTCAAAGCTACCGACACCGATCTTGAAACGGGAAACCAGTTCCAGCACGCCTTCCGTGGCATTGGATAGTTGCGCCGTTCGCTGTTCGGAGTCCTGCATACGCTGCACCACGTTAGCCGAGAGGCCATGGACCTGGGTCACGTTGTCGTGCACCAGGGTATTGGTGGCGGACAACTCTTCCATGGCGGCGGCAATGTGCAGCAACTGCTCGCTGGTCCGTTCGAAGTCTCCTACCATCACCTCGAACTGGGCGGCGGAGCGCCCCACCACATCCCGGGTCTCCTGCACATCGGCATTGATGGCTTCGTTTTCAGCCCGGGTGGTGCTCACCAAAGCCAGCATGGAACTGATGTTGCCAGTGATCTCCGCCGAGGCAGTGCCTACCCGTTCCGCTAGCTTGCGTACCTCGTCGGCCACCACGGCGAAACCGCGTCCGGCCTCGCCGGCCCGGGCGGCTTCGATGGCGGCATTGAGGGCCAGCAGATTGGTCTGTTCGGCCACTTCACGAATCAAGGAAGCAATCTGGTTGATGCTCTGGGAACGCTGGGAAAGATCGTCCACCGTAGCGTTGAAGTGCAGCACCTTTTCCCCCACTACACCGATCTTGCTGGCGATGGTTTGCATTTCCTGCAGGGACGAGCGGGCACTGTCCAGATTGCTGTGGGTCGAGTCGGAAATGATCTGGGTACTGCTGGAGACTTCGCCGATGGCGTGAATGGTTTCGGTACTGGCGGTGAACACCCGCTCCGTCAGTTCGCCCTGCTCCCGGGCGCTGCCTCCGGTTTCGTCCACGATGGCCTTGACCTGGGTGGCTTCACTGGCAATGGAAAAACTGGCCTGGCGCACGTCGCCGATCACCTGCCGCATCTTGTCGGCAAAGTGGTTGAAGCTTTCCGCCAGGGTGCGGAATTCGTCCCAGGTCAGCAGGGGAAGGTTGCGGGAGAAGTCCCCTTCACCCCGGGCGATTTCATTGAAGATGTCAGTGATGGTGCGCACCGGGCGCACGATCAGATGGCGCAGATAGGCGACCTGGGCAATGCTGAAAAACAGGATGACCACCGTCAGCCCGATCATGGCGTAGAGCCCGGTGCTGAGGGAATCAGAAATCTTTTGGGCGGTGTCCGGCGCAAGGGCGGCTGCGGAGACGGCCGATTCGATAAAGCTTTTTTGGTACAGGTAGATGGCGAGGTAAAACAAGGTGAGCAAAGACAGCAGCAGGAAGCTGCACAACTTTTTGGTCAGGGAGTTCCAGAAGGTTTTCTCCGACCACTCGTACAAGGAAAGTTGATGACTCATGGTGCTGTCTCTCTCGGATATTTCTTTTTATAAAACCGGCCCGGCTCGCCGACAGGCGAAGCCGGGCCGATCCTTCGTGCTTTAGTGCACCAGCATGCCGGTGAAAACGTAGGCCTGCAGGAAGGTGATGAAACCCACCATGGTGGCGAACAAGAGGCTGTGCTTGACGGTGAAACGGAACAGGTCGGATTCTTTGCCCACCAGACCCACTGCAGCGCAAGCCACGGCGATGGACTGGGGAGAAATCATCTTGCCGGTCACGCCGCCGGTGGTATTGGCTGCCACCAGCAGGGTGTCGTTGACGCCGATCTGTTGCGCGGTAGTGGCCTGCAAAGAGCAGAACAGCGCATTGGACGAGGTGTCGGAACCGGTGAGGAAAACGCCCATCCAGCCGAGGAACGGTGAGAAGAAGGGGAACAGGCTGCCGGTGCCGGCCAGCAACAAGGCCAGGGTGGCGGACAGACCGGAGTAGTTGGCGACGAAAGCAAAGGCCAGCACCATACCGATGGAGTAGATGGGGCGCTTCAGTTCCACCACGGTTTCGCCCAGGGCCTTGATGCCGTCAGCGGGTTTCATCTTCAGCACCAGCATGGAAATCACGGCGGCGATGAAAATGGCGGTACCGGTGGCGGACAGCAGGTCCAGCTTGTAGATCGCTTCGTAGGGCTTGATGACCGTTACGATGGGGGGAACCTTGGACACCAGCTTGTCCAGCATGGGCACCGAGAACTTGATGACCGTGCCTTCCAGGGCGCCAGCCTTGGCGAACAGCGCCTTGAAGGGCTTGATGCTCCAGATGGTGACCATGATGGTGAGGATGACGAAGGGCGACCAGGCCTTGATGATCTGACCGATGGTGTGCTTGTCGTCTTCACCGGCTTCGGGGTGGTGTTGCTTGTCGAAGCGGAAGATGTTCTTGGGCTTCCAGAACTTGAGGAAAGTTGCCAGGCAGATCAAGCTGACCAGGGCGGAAGTGATATCGGGCAGTTCCGGGCCAATGAAGTTGGCGGTGAAGAACTGGGTGATGGCGAAGGAGACGCCGGCCACCAGAATGGCGGGCCAGGTTTCTTTCACGCCGCGCACGCCGTCCATGATGATGATCAGCCAGAAGGGCACGATAACGGACAGCAGGGGCAATTGACGACCGGCCATCTGACCGATCTTGAAGGGGTCGATACCGGTCACCTGGCCGCCGACGATGATGGGAATACCCATGGCGCCGAAAGCAACGGGGGCCGTATTGGCGATCAGGCACAGCCCGGCAGCGTAGAGGGGATTGAAACCCAGACCCACCAGCAGCGCAGCGGTAATCGCCACAGGCGCGCCGAAACCGGCCGCACCTTCCAGGAAGGCACCGAAGGAGAAACCCACCAGCAGCATTTGCAGACGCTGATCTTCGGTGATGGAAACCACCGAGGCGCGAATGATCTCGAACTGGCCGGTCTTCACCGTCACCTTGTAGAGGAACACCGCCGCAATGATGATCCAGGCGATGGGCCAAAGACCATAGGCGAAGCCGAAGCCCGCAGAAGCGAGGGCCATTTCCACCGGCATCTTGTAGAAGAAGATGGCCACGCCGAGGGCAATGGCAACGGTGATGGTACTTGCGACATGCCCCTTCAAGCGCAAGACAGTCAGCGCGAGGAAGAAGAAGGCGATGGGCAGGACGGCGATCAGCGAGGACAACCAGAGGTTGCCCAGCGGATCATAGACTTGCAGCCAGGGTTGCATGGGTGATGTCTCCTTGAGAGTTATGGTGGTATGGGTGCTGCGGGACTACGAACAAAAATCCTGGGGACGGCTGCTGCTTTCCAGCAGCCAGGCAATGGAGCGGTAGGGCCGATTGGTTTCGGCGGTCA
Organism: Rhodocyclaceae bacterium; assembly: GCA_036504515.1. Taxonomy (GTDB): domain Bacteria; phylum Pseudomonadota; class Gammaproteobacteria; order Burkholderiales; family Rhodocyclaceae; genus AWTP1-18. The sequence continues at coordinate 322,375 of DASXVA010000001.1, read as the reverse complement.
GACCCACTTCACAGGTGCGGTTGGAAGAAACGCCGCAGCCGCAGTTGTCGGGTAGCGCTTCATGAATGTGGCGCAGGGCGTGGGCGTTGAGCTCGGGCACGGCAAAGCCGCGATCACCACCAAAGCCGCAGCACTTCACCTCGGCCGGCACAATGACTTCTTCCGCACAGGCGGCGGTAAGGCGGCGCAGCACGGCTTCTTCGCCCTGACGACGGGCGCTGCAATTCAGATGCAGGGCCACGGCACCGGGCTGCTTGACGATCTGTAGCCGGGGCAACAAAGCGGCTTCGGCGAACTCGGGGAAGTCGAGGATGCGCACCTTGTCCTTGAGCTTTTCCTTCATGCGGGCCGCGCAAGGGCTGGCGTCGAAGATCACGGGCAAGCGACCATTGTCGCTAGCCGCGAGCAGAGCCGCTTCGAGTTTTGTTGAAGAAGCATCGGCGGCTTCCTTGAGGCCCTTGCTGGCCAGGGCCTGACCGCAGCAGAGATTGTCGTAATCGGCGGGCAGGCGGGGTGCATAGCCGGCCCGGGTGAGCAGGGTCAGCACTGTGTCGGGCAGGCTGGCTTCGCCGCTTTCATTCCCGCCCAGCACGCGGCCAGCGCAGGTGGGGAAGTAGACGACGGGGTCACCCTTGCTGGCGACGGGGGCAGACGGCAGACGGGAGGCCAGGGGCATGTCGTGCCGCCAGGAACCGCCGCTGACGCGATTGACGAAGCCTTCGCCGAGCAGGCTTTCTGCCACTTGTCCGGCCTTGAGGGCGGTGCGGGCCAGACCGGCCAGGGTACCGAAATGTTCTACAGAGAAATTGCCCACGGCCTTGGCAACAGCGCCTTGGCGCTGGCCGCGAAGGTCGCGGATCAATTCGCCGGTGTCGATGCCTACCGGGCAGGCGGTGGAGCACAGGCCGCAGGCGGCGCAGGTGTCCATGCCCATGTAGAGGTAATCCTCGCCGACGCTGCCAGCGGCTTCACCAGCGCGGTCGCGACGGGACAGCTCGCGCCAGCTGGTGATGCGCTGCCGGGGCGACAGGGTCAGTTTGTGGGAAGGACAGAGGGGCTCGCAGAAACCGCACTCGATGCACTTGTCCACCACGACCGCCGCCGCTGGCAAAGGTTTGAGGTTTTCCAGGTGGGCCTGGGGATTGTTGTTGATGATCACGCCGGGATTGAGCATGCCTCTGGGGTCGAACAGAGCCTTGATGCGACGCATCAGGTCCGTGGCTTCGCGGCCCCATTCCAGCTCGACAAAGGGCGCCATGTTGCGGCCTGTGCCGTGTTCGGCCTTGAGGGAACCTTCGTACTTGCCAGCGACCAAGTGGGCCACGTCATCCATGAAGCGGCTGTAGCGGGCCACTTCGGTGTCGTTGCCGAAATCCTGGGTGAACACGAAGTGCAGGTTGCCTTCCAGGGCGTGGCCGAAAATGATGGCCTCGGTGTACTGGTGTTTGACGAACAGGGCTTGTAGGTCGAGGGTGGCTTCCGCCAGACGTTCCACGGGGAAGGCCACGTCTTCGATGATGACGGTGGTGCCGGTTTCGCGCAGGGCGCCGACGCTGGGGAAGGTGCCCTTGCGCACGTTCCAGAACACTTCGCATTCGGCAGGGTCGGTGGAGAAGCGGGGTGCTTCCACCGTGGGGAAGGCGGCCAGGGCGGCCACGACAGTGCCCATCAAGCCTTGCAGGCGCTCGGCATTTTCTTCCCGTACTTCTATCAGCAAAGAGGAAGCGCCGTCGCCCAGGGTCTTGATGATGGCGGGCAGGCCGGCCTTGTTTTCCACGGAGCGGAGGGAAGCCCGGTCGAGGATTTCCACGGCGGAAACCGGCAGCTTCTTCAATTCGATCACCGCTTCGCAGGCGGAGGCGATATCGGGGAAGAACACCAGGGCGCTGGCCTTGTGGGCGTGGTCCACCACGGTGTGATAGCTGATGCGGGAGAGGAAGCCGAGGGTGCCTTCGGAGCCGATCATCAGGTGGGCGAGGATGTCCACCGGGTCTTCAAAATCTACCAGGGCGTTGAGGCTGTAGCCCGTGGTGTTCTTGATCTTGTACTTGCGCTTGATCAGGGCCGCCAAATCGGCGTTGTCCCGGGCGCTGCGGGCGATGGCATCCACTTCTGCCAGCAGGCTGCCGTGACTGGCCTTGAAGGCGGCCACACTGGCTGCGTCCTCGGTGTCCAGCACGCCACCATCAGCGAAGACGGCCCGTAGACCGCGCAGGGTGCGGTAGCTGTTCTGGGCCGTGCCGCAGCACATGCCGGAAGCGTTGTTGGCGGCGATACCACCGATCTTGCAGGTGGCGATGGAGGCAGGATCGGGGCCGATCTTGCGGCCGAGAGGGGCAAGGCGACGATTGACTTCACCGCCGATGATGCCGGGGCCGAGGCGCACGGACTGAGCATCAGCGGCGATCTCGCAGGTGGCGAAGCCTTCGCCGATCAGCACCAGAATGCCGTCAGTCACGGCCTGACCGGACAGGCTGGTGCCGGCGGCGCGGAAGGTCAGATGCATGTCGAAGCGGCGGGCGATCTCCAGCACCGCCAGGACTTCGGCTTCGTTTTCGACCACGGCTACCACCTGGGGTACCAGGCGGTAGAAGCTGGCATCGGTGCCCCAGGCCAGCCGACGCAGTTCGTCGGTGATGACTTGAGACGCAGGGAGGGCCTTCCGCAGGGCGGAAATCAATTCACTCATGGCGGTTCCTACTTAGTGGTTCTGACGTTTCGACCGTTCGGCCATCAGGTCGTGAAGACTCTTGACCGCCGGTTTCAAGGGTGTTCTGAAGCGTGTCCAACCCATCTGTTTTTTCGGCGAGAAGGCACGCAGGCGCGTTGCCAGCCAACGGAAAATCCGGTGCAGGGAAGGATGCGCGTAGGCGCCGGTCCAGAACTGCCAGACCAGTTGTTCGCCCATGGTGTAGCTGGCGCCCTGGCCCTGGAGTCGGTGCTCCACGTTTTCGCCAGGATTGCGCTGGGCTTCGGTACGCAGGCGAATCAGCATCTGGGGAATGGGGATGCGTACCGGGCAGACTTCGGCGCAGGCGCCGCACAGGCTCGAAGCGGTGGGCAGATCCCGGGTGTGTTCCAGGCCCAGCAGATGAGGAGAGATGATCTGGCCGATGGGGCCGGGGTACACCGTGCCGTAGGCGTGGCCGCCGAGACGGGCGTACACCGGGCAGTGGTTCATGCAGGCGCCGCAACGGATGCACTGCAGGGTGGCGCGCAGTTCTTCGTCGTCGAAGGCCTGGGTACGACCGTTGTCCAACAGCACCAGATGCACTTCCCGGGGGCCGTCCAGTTCGCCGACACGGCGAGGGCCAGAGATCAGATTGAAGTAGGTGGTGATGGCCTGGCCCGTGGCAGAGCGGGTGAGCAGACTGGAGAGGGGAATCACATGTTCCAGCTTTTCCACCACCTTCTCGATGCCCATGATGGCGATGTGCGTGTCGGGAATGGTGGTGCTGAGGCGACCGTTGCCTTCGTTTTCCACCAGCCACAGGGTGCCGGTTTCGGCGATGGCGAAGTTGACGCCGGAGAGACCGATGTCGGCCTTGGCGAACATCTGGCGCAGGGTCTTGCGGCCGATCTGGATCAGTTCGTCCACGTCCTCGGTGTAGGGCGTGCCGGGGATTTCTTCGTGGAACAGTTCAGCGATGTCGCCTTTGGTTTTGTGGATGGCGGGCATCACGATGTGGGAAGGTTTTTCGTGGGCCAGTTGCACCACGTATTCGCCCATGTCCGACTCGATGCAGGTCACGCCCCGTTCGCCCAGGTAATCGTTGAGTTCGATTTCCTCGCTGGCCATGGACTTGCCCTTGATCACCAGCTTGGCGCTGCGCTTCACGGCAATGCTGTGGATGATGGCGTTGGCTTCCTCGGCGGTTTCTGCCCAGTGCACCTGCACGCCGTTGGCCGTGAGTTGGTTTTCCAGCTTTTCCAGCAGGGTGGGCAGATTGCGCAGGGCGTGCTTGCGGATCGCTTCGCCCAGGTCCCGCAGGTGCTGCAATTCGTTGTCGTCAGGGAATTGGGCGAGGCGCTTGCCGCGCAGGAAATCCATGGCGCCACGGAAATTCTTGCGCAGCTTGTCGTCGTCCAGCGCCGCCTTGGCCCGGGCCTTGAAGTCTTCCGAAGGATGGAAGTGCAGGGGTTGCTGATTTGTCGTCGCGCTCATGCTGTAGCTCCGTCCTGCACGATCACCACCAGCATCTGTTTCGGGCCGTGGGCACCGTAGGCCAGGGTCTGTTGGATGTCGGAAGTCTTGGACGGGCCGGACACCATGACTAGATTGGTGGGCATGGCGGCGGTCCAATTTTCATCCAGAGCCGCAGCGAACAGATGGGCGTGGATGGTTTCAGCTCGTACCAGGGCCACATGCAGCGGCGGTACCAGGGACAGGCTGCGGGGCAGTTGTGGCGAGGATTTGAAAACCAGAGTGCCAGTGGCAGCAATGGCAGAGTTGGCCACGGTGAAGCCGGCGTCCACGGCGTCGAACAGTTCCTGCTTCCAGTCTTCGATGGGTTTGTCGAAGGGCACCAGATTCAGTTGTCCCTTCACGGCAGCGGCCAGTTGGAGAGATTCCTCCCCTTCCTCGGTGAAGGCCAGACGCTGTACGCCCAGGGTCAGCAGACGCTGGACCAGCACTTCGGGCCAGGTTTCGCTGGTGGCGACGATCACATCGGCGTGGGAGGTCTCCAGCAATGCGCGCAATTGATCGACCCGTTCCTGGCGGGAAAGGGGCGTCAGGGTCTTGGCGTAATACTGGCTGACTGCCGGAGCTGGCTGGGTGTCGGCGGCTTCAGGCAGGGCGCCGCGGAGTTTCTTGAGGATGCTGTGGCGGGCGCTCATGCCTGTTCTCCACAAACGCGACGGGCCACAAAGCTGGCCAGATGCTCGGTCTTGATCGGTTTGCCCTGATGCTCGGCAGCGTGGCCGATGTTGAGCAGGCAACCGCAGTCGGCAGAAACCAGTTGATCGCAACCTGTGCCGCCAATGGCTGCGGTCTTGTCCGCCACCATGGCGCCGGAAATATCGGGATGCTTGAGGGAGAACACGCCGCCGAAGCCGCAGCATTCGGACTCGTTGGCCTGCTCCACGATTTCAACGCCGGGCAGGGCCTGAAGCAGGGCCAGACCGTGGCTGCGGGTGCCCATTTCGCGGCGGGCGGAACAGGAAGTGTGCAGGGCCACTTTGATGGGAGGCGCCTGGAAGCGGGAGAAATCCACCCGCAGCACTTCCACCAGGAATTCGGTCAGTTCGAAGGTGTTTTCGGCCAAGGCTTGGGCGCGGGGGCCGAGCACCGGGTCTTTGGCAAACAGGTGGGGCCAGTGGTGGCGCATCATGCCGGCACAGGAACCGGAAGGCACCACGATGGGCCAGTCTTCCTTGAACAGGGCCATCTGGGCAGCAGCCACGGCGCGGGCGGATTCTTCGTTACCGCTGGTGTAGGCCGGTTGGCCGCAGCAGCTTTGACCCATGGGGAAGTCCACAGCCACGCCGACCTGCTCCAGCAAGCGCAGGGCATCCATGCCGGCTTGGGGCACGAAAAGGTCGATCAGGCAGGTGCCGAACAGATAGACCTGTTTCGGCGCCGCCGGATAGGGGCGGTTTTCCATGGTGCTGTCTCCGTTTGTTGATTTCCGTCTCGATCTGAAAAGAGCGGCGGAAATTGACGCGAATCATGGAGATATCTAGACTGCCCCTCAAACTGGTCTGACCAATTATTTATTTCGATCTGAATCATCCTTGCCGCAAGGGTTTACGAGACACGACCATGACAATTCGCCGAAATCACAGCATTGTTGATGCGGTGCAAAAACGCCTGGAAACCCGTTTACTGGACGGAAGTTGGCCCCCGGGCACCCGAATTCCGGCGGAACGGACCCTGGCCGAAGACATGAATGTGTCCCGGGCCACCGTCCGGGAGGCCATTTCTCGCCTGGCCGCGCGGGACATGTTGGCCAGTCGTCATGGCAGCGGCGTGTATGTCACCGACCGGCTGCAAGCGGGCTTGGCTTCACCCTGGCGGCAGTTGGTGGCGGATCACCCGGAGTTGCGCTGGGACACCCTGGAGTTTCGTCTGGAACTGGAATGTGCGACCGCCCACTTTGCCGCCCTGCGGGCGACCCGGGTGGATCTGAAAAATATCGGGGATGTGGTCAAGCGCCTGACCAAGGCCTACAAGGCCGGGGACCGCAAGGAGGAAGCCCGGGCCGATGCCGACTTCCACGAGGCCATTGCCGAGGCTTCCCACAACAGCATGTTTCGCTATCTGCACGCCGGCATCATCCGCATGTTGCGGGAACACATCGCCCTCAATCTGCACCGGATGCACGACCTGGAAGGCAGCATGGCCGTCAGCCTGATGGAACAGCATCTGGCCATCTGGCAGGCAATCAAGACCCGCAAGCCGGAAGAGGCGCGGCTGGCCATGCGCCGCCACATCGAATTCACCTGGGGCGAGCTGCGCCAGCGGGAAATCAACCAGGCCTGATAGGAACCGGCCAGGGTAGTAACGTTTGCGACCGTTACTCAGGTCTCAGGCGGAATACCAAAGCACGGCAAAAAAGTGGCAGGTGCTGCCAGCCATGACGAACAGGTGCCAGATGAAGTGGCCGAAGCGCAGCCGGGCATCGGTCAGGAAGAACACCACGCCGACGGTGTAGGCCAGCCCCCCGGCCACCAGCCAGCCGATGCCGGCACCGGACACCTTTTCCAGCAGGGGCACGGCGGCAATCAGCACCAGCCAGCCCATCAGCAAATAAAGGCCGGTGGACAGCAGAGGATGACTGAGACGGTCGAAGGCCTTGAGCAATACCCCCGTTACCGCCATGGCCCAGACCAGACCGAACAAAGTCCAGCCCCAGGCGCCGTGAAGTACCCCCAGGGCGAAAGGGGTATAGCTGCCGGCGATGAACAGGTAAATGGCGCTGTGGTCCAGTTTGCCCCACAGTCGTTTGGCCCAACCCGCGGGCAGGGCGTGGTACAGGCAGGAGGTCAGGTAGAGCAGGATCATGGCGCCGACAAAGACACTGGCACCGACAATGCCGGAGGTATTGCCCCGTTGCACAGCAAAGACGATGGCAACCGGGGCCGCTGCCATAGCTGCCAGCAGGCCCAGGCCATGGCTGACGCTATTGGCGACTTCTTCAAAAAAGGATTGGGGGCGGTTGTTCATGGGTGCATGGTCTCCCAAGGCGGGAGGCGGCCAGCGTGGTGGCCTCCGCAGGTTTGCCTGTAACAGGCAGGCTTGAACTGGGTCTGACCCGCAAGCCCGAAATAAGTTCGAAAGAGCGGCAAAGTCCTGCCCTGAACAGGGCCTTTCTCTTCGGCGGAGTCTGGGCTGATCTTTTACAATGGTGTTCTTTGCTTTACGGCTTCCCATCATGACCGCCCGCCTGCGCGAAATTCCCTACAACTACACTTCCTTCTCCGATCGGGAGATCGTTATCCGTCTGCTCGGCAAACCCGCCTGGGATGCCCTGGCCGAGTTGCGCGGACAACGGGTCACGGGGCGTTCAGCCCGGATGCTGTACGAAGTGTTGGGCGATATCTGGGTTGTACAACGCAATCCCTATCTGGAAGACGATCTGCTGGCCAATCCGACCCGACGCGATGCCCTGGTGGATGCCCTGCGCCACCGACTGGCCGAAATCGAAAAGCGCCGCGCTGGCAACGAAGCCGTGGCCCTGCTGTTGGCGGCAGCCAACAAGGCAGTGGAACGCTTCGAGCAACATTTCATCGACACCCTGTCCCTGCGCAAAAAGGTGTTGCGGGTACTGGCCAAGCACACCCGCAAGGACAATATCTGTTTCGATGGTTTGTCCCGGGTTTCCCACGTCACCGACGCCACTGACTGGCGCGTCGAATATCCCTTCGTCGTTCTCTGTCCCGATACCGAAGAAGAGATCGCTCCCCTGGTGCGAGGCTGTATCGAACTGGGATTGACCATCATTCCCCGGGGCGGCGGCACCGGCTATACCGGCGGCGCGGTGCCTCTCACCGCCAGCTCGGTGGTGATCAACACCGAAAAGCTGATCGACCTGGGCACCGTTGAACAAAAGGTCCTGCCCGGCTTAGACAAGCCCTACGCCACTGTGCGCACCGGCGCCGGTGTGGTGACCAAGCGCGTCATGGACCGGGCCGAAGAAACCGGTCTGGTCTTCGCCTGCGACCCCACTTCGGCGGAAGCTTCCTGCGTCGGCGGCAACATCGCCATGAATGCCGGCGGCAAGAAGGCCGTGCTGTGGGGCACTGCCCTGGACAACCTCGCCTCCTGGCGCATGGTGACCCCGGACGGCAACTGGCTGGACGTGGAACGTATCGACCACAACCTGGGCAAGATCCACGATCAGGAAACCGTCACCTTCCGTCTGCGCCACACCGACGCCGATGGCAAGACCTTGCTCAAGGAAGAAACCCTGAGCCTGCCGGGCCGCCTGTTCCGCAAGGTGGGCCTGGGCAAGGACGTGACCGACAAATTCCTCGGCGGCGTTCCCGGCGTACAAAAGGAAGGCTGCGACGGCATCATCACTTCCGCCGTCTGGATCCTGCACAAGATGCCGCCGGTGGCGCGCACGGTCTGCCTCGAATTCTTCGGTCAGGTGCGGGAGTCCGTGCCGGCCATTGTTGAAATTACCGACTACCTCAAGACCCGTCCCGGCGGCGCCATCCTGGCCGGCCTGGAACATCTGGACGAACGCTACGTGCGAGCCGTGGGTTACGCCACCAAGGCCAAGCGCCATGGTCGGCCCAAGATGGTGTTGATCGGCGACATCGTCGGCGAGGACGAAGATGCGGTGATGGCCGCCACTTCCGAAGTGGTGCGCATGGCCAATGCCCGGGGCGGCGAAGGTTTCATCGCCGTCAGCCCGGATACCCGCAAGAAATTCTGGCTGGACCGTTCCCGCACCGCTGCCATCTCTCGCCACACCAATGCCTTCAAGGTGAACGAGGACGTGGTGATTCCCCTGCCGCGCATGGGCGACTATTGCGACGGCATCGAACGTATCAACATTGAACTGTCGATCCAGAACAAGCTGGAACTCTGCGACCGTCTCAAGGAACTGCTGGAAGGCGACCTGCCCCTGCGCAGCGGCGACGCATCCCTGGATAAGGACGTACTGCTCGGCGACCGCCGCCAGTCCGCTCTGGACTATCTGGAAGCCGTGCGCCTGCGTTGGGAATGGCTGCTGGAAAACCTCGATCTGCCCCTGGCCGAAGCCGAATCCCGCTTCGCTTCCTATGGCGTCGTGGCTGGTGAGTTGACCAACAAGGCCAGCAATCCCATCCTCTTCCATCGCCTGCAGGACTATTCCGTTCGGGTGTCCTGGAAGACCGAACTGCGTTCCCGCCTCGCCAAGATTTTCGACGGCGTTGTCTACGCCCCGGTGATTGAAAAGATCGACGCCCTGCACAAGGACGTGCTGCGCGGTCGCGTTTTCGTTGCCTTGCACATGCACGCCGGCGACGGCAATGTGCACACCAACATCCCGGTGAACTCCGATCACTACCAGATGCTGCAAACCGCCTACAAGGCGGTGGAACGCATCATGGGTATTGCCAAGGGTCTGGACGGCGTCATTTCCGGCGAGCACGGTATCGGTATCACCAAGCTGGAATTCCTCACCGACGAAGAAATCCGTCCCTTCCGCGAGTACAAGAATCGCGTCGATCCCAACGGCCACTTCAACAAGGGCAAGCTCATGCCCGGCGGTGATCTGGCCAATGCCTACACGCCGTCCTTCGCCCTGCTCGGGGTTGAGTCCCTGATCATGGAGCAATCGGAGATCGGCAAGATTTCCGACTCCATCAAGAACTGTCTGCGTTGCGGCAAGTGCAAGCCCGTCTGCTCCACCCATGTGCCACGGGCCAACCTGCTTTACTCGCCCCGCAACAAGATTCTCGGCACCGGCCTGCTGGTGGAAGCCTTCCTCTACGAAGAGCAAACCCGGCGCGGCATCAGCCTGCAACACTTCGACGAGTTCAACGATGTGGCGGACCACTGCACCATCTGCCACCGTTGCCTGAAGCCCTGCCCGGTGGACATCGATTTCGGCGATGTCTCCGTGGCCATGCGCAACTTCCTGCGGGAACAGGGCAAGAAGAACTTCATTCCGGCCAAGGCCCTGACCATGGCCTTCCTCACCATCAAGGACCCGGCCACCATCAAGGCCATGCGGATCGGCATTACCGCTGTCGGTTTCCGCCTGCAACGCTTTGCCCATACCGTGGCCAAGGCCCTGGGCCTGATCCAGGAATCCGTCACGCGGCCTGCCGCCACCCTGGGCAAGCCCACCCTGAAAACCCAGGTGATCCACTTCATCAACAAGCCCCTGCCCCGGGGCGTGCCGACCCGGACCTCCCGCGGCATGCTGGACATTGAGGACGACGAGGTCATCCCCGTCATCCGCGATCCGAAGAAGACCACGGACGAATCCGACGCCGTGTTCTATTTCCCCGGCTGCGGTTCCGAACGGTTGTTCTCTCAGGTGGGCCTCGCCACCCAGGCCATGCTCTACGAAACCGGTGCGGTGACTGTGCTGCCGCCGGGCTACCTGTGCTGCGGCTACCCGCAGACGGCGGCAGGTGAAGAGGACAAGGGGCAGAAGATCACCACCGACAACCGGGTACTGTTCCACCGGGTCGCCAATACGCTGAACTATCTCGACATCAAGACCGTCATTGTCTCCTGCGGCACTTGTATGGATCAGTTGCAGAAGTACGAGTTCGAGAAAATTTTCCCCGGCTGCCGCTTGCTGGACATCCACGAGTACCTGATGGAAAAGGGTATGAAGATGGAAGGCGTGCAAGGGACCCGCTACATGTACCACGACCCTTGCCACACCCCAATGAAGGTGCACAACCCCCTCAAGGTGGCCAATACCCTGCTGGGTGGCGGCGTGGAACTCAACGATCGCTGCTGCGGCGAGTCCGGCACTCTGGCCGTGTCCCGCCCCGATGTATCCACCCAAGTCCGCTTCCGCAAGCAGGAAGAACTGGAAAAGGGCGCCGCCAGTTTGCGCAAGGACGAGTTTGCAGGTGAAGTCAAAATCCTCACCTCCTGCCCCTCCTGCCTGCAAGGCTTGAGCCGTTTCGAAAACGATGCCGGCGGTTTGAAAGCCGACTACATCGTGGTGGAAATGGCCAAGCACATCCTCGGTGAAAACTGGATGGAGAAATACGTTCAGGCAGCCAACAACGGCGGCATCGAAAGAGTATTGTTGTAATCAATGAGGTGATAAATGTAAGGAATGGCTCTACGGGGCCATTTCTTTTTAGTGGGCTGGTGCCGAGAATAGCTGTGTTTCATTGCGAAGCGATCGATAAGTTCGATTGATCTGGGGAATATGGGAGAAGCTGCCTTGAAACGCATATTGGATACCTACTAAGCACGGCTAGACTAACTTACCAAAACAGAAATAATGCTTTCTCAATACATTAGTGCAGCGCATGCGGCGAATGTCCGCAATGAGTTTCAAGCAGCAATAACGTGGTGTGAGGCTGCTATTGCATTAGTTCCTAACTTACCGGAGGCTTGGTACAACTTAGGGCTTGCTTACAAAGGATTAGGACAGAAAGATAAAGCGATTGATGCTCTGTCTTATGCGGGGAACCTAACAAAGGATTCTGTGGATGCACAGAACAGCGTAGGTTTTCAACTATTGGAACTTGGTGATGTGCTTGGGGCAGAGCTACATCTGAAACAGGCATTGAAACTCAATCCCCGTTATGCCCTTGCCCATTCGAATTGGGGACTCCTCCTGGAAAAACAAAATAATTTCCAAGGCGCTGAAAAGGCTTTTAGAAAAGCACTTGAGCTGCAACCAGAACTTCTGCCGGTTTATATCAATCTTGGCGGCATTCTGAACGCGCAGGGCAAATTTCAATCTGCCATCCCAGCTTGCAGAAAAGCCGTCGAGTTTTTGCCAGATTCATCCAAGGCCTGGAACAACTTGGGATCTGCCCTTTCTGGGAATAAGCAGTATCAAGCAGCAGTCGAGTGTTATGAAAAATGCCTCAGAATTTCACCAGAGACACCATTTGTCCTCGGTCACCTTGCGAGTGATCTGCTAAGTATTTGTTCCTGGGAAAAGTATGGGGCCGTACACGATGCATTGATTAATGGCGTTAATTCCGACGATAAGGTTGCTACCCCTTTCCAAGCGTTGGTGATTACTGAAAACCCTGCCCTTCAGAGGCGTGCTGCAGAAATATATGTGACTGAGTACTTTTCAGTACTTCGAGAAAAAAGGTTGGCATCTCAGGATCGAAAAAATGGAAAGATTCGAGTGGCTTATTACTCCTCCGATTTTTTTAACCACCCGGTTTCACTTTTGCTCGCAGGTATTCTGAAAGCACACGACAAGGATAAGTTCGAAATTATCGGCGTTGACCTTGGAGGTGCCCGAAAGAATGATGATGTACACCACGAGATCAAGAAGCATTGTGATGTCTTCATCGAGGCGGGGGATATGTGCAATGACGAAATTTTGCATATTTCTAGAGAGCACTGCATTGACATTGCTGTTGATTTAAACGGGCATACGGGTGAGTCTCGAACTGGAGTCTTCGCTGCAGGGGTAGCACCTATTCAGGTTAACTATTTGGGTTACACCGGGACCATGGGTGCAGATTTCATGGATTACATCGTGGCGGATAAGGTGACGATTCCAGAACCCCAACAACATTTCTATCAAGAGAAAGTTATTACGCTACCGGAATGCTATTTCCCTCCCAATCAATATGACCCAATAGCAAACCGTTCTTTTCGGCGCGAGGAATGCGGTTTGCCAGCACAAGGTTTTGTGTTTGGCTGCTTCAATAATAGCTATAAGCTAAATCCGACTATTTTTGAAAGTTGGGGGCGCATACTGAAACAAGTCGATGGCAGTGTGCTTTGGCTGTCAGGCATGCAAGAACTGGTACGAGACAACTTACGGGAAGAGGCAATAAAGTATGGAATCAACCCGGGCAGATTAATTTTTGCTGATCGTGTTCCATCCCGTTCTGAACACCTGTCACGGCACAGGCTAATGGATTTGTTTTTGGATACCCTCCCTTATAACGCGCATACCACTGCTAGCGATGCTTTGACTGTGGGGGTTCCCGTATTGACTTGCATGGGTGATGCGTTTGCAAGCCGGGTTGCTGCTAGTTTGATCCAATCTGTCGGATTGGAAGAACTGGTTACTGACAATCTTCCCGCATATGAAGCAATGGCGATTGCGTTGGCAAAAGACCCTGAGAAATTGATACAACTTAAAAATAGACTTGCACAGAATCTAGCAACATCCTCGCTGGTGAATGTTGCTAGGTATGCAAGGAATCTAGAGTCGGCTTACGAAACAATGTATGAACGATTCCAATCGGGATTAGCTCCTGAAAGCTTCCATGTCAAATGACTCTCGGAGTTTTCTTTGAAAAAACTAATTCCGATCCAATAATGTAGCTAACGACGCTCGATTCAAATCAGCAACGAGTACACCGATGAAGTGCCCATAGGTAGGTCATCGTAAAGGGATAGGGGCAAGGCGAGACAAAAAATCTGCTCATGTTGTTGACAGGCAGGTGGCGGAAAGATACCCACAAGAATTGTTGGCGGCCTTGGGTTGATCCTGTTGGTGAAATGCAGGACATCGTTGTCATCCAGCTCAAATACCATTTCAAAGAAGGCATAAGCCTTGAAGGCGTAGTCGCGCCAGGACACTAGGTTGCTGATGGTTTTCACCTTGAGTATTTGGTGAGTACTGCCATCAATCCGTGATATCGCTGCCTCATTCCAACTTTCCTAGTTTCTTCAATAGTCCAGCCCCTTGCGTGCGCTAGCAGACCGAGCGAGAGGGTATGGTTTCCTAGCATCGTGGTCCACGAGGCCATTCCGGCGCTGGATAGTTGAACAGTCGGTGGCGCTCGGGGCCGCAGTTCAGTGCCGTATCCATTTTCCGGGAGTAGCCCATGCCGCAGCAGGATCCCAACCATACTCACCATCAAGACACCCAAAACCATTACGAGCAAGCCGCCAGGAATCATGAGAGGGCTGCCGAAAGTTATTTTGAAGCCGCGCGGTTGCGGGAGGCGGGAAACCAGGAAGCGGCAGCCAACCATGCGCTGACGGCCCACGGTTACAGCCTCCATGCCATCCATCACGGCGAGGAAGCGTTTAAGCAGCACGCCAATATCCAGGCGGCAGTGCAAAGGGCGTAGGACGCAATTCAACGTAGGACCAAACATCTCATTCAGGAGAGCATCATGAACAAGGATCAAGTCAAAGGTCGTGTCGAAGAAGTAAAGGGAAAAGCCAAGGAGATTGCCGGCAAGGTGGTCGGCAATAAGGAGTTGGAGCAGAAGGGCACCGCCCAGAACATCGGCGGCAAGGTTCAGGCGGGTTTCGGCGACCTGAAAAAAGACATCAAGGACATCAGCAAGGGTAAGTAGTTGTTGTACGGGAAGGCCGGAGCTTGAGCCTGTTCCAAGATCATGCCCCGGTTCGATGAAAGCCTTCCTTATTCCCGATCGAGCAATGCTGCCATGGATGCCAGATTCAAGTCCGCTACGAGTACGCCGCTGAATTGACCCTCAGCGTCGTAAAGGGATTGGGACAGGGTGAGACAAAAGTCCTCTGACGCTGTGGACAGGTAGATGGTGGAAACGTAACCCACCGGATTGTTGGCGGCCTTGGCGAAGTAGTCCTGGCTGCTTCGGTCGACGCCGGCACCACCGGCGCGAATGCGGCCGTACATCATGGGGTTGATCCAGTTGGGAAAACGCTGGACGCCGTTGGCATCCAACTCGAACACCATTTCAAAGAACGGGTAGGCCTTGAAGGCGTCGTCCAGACAGTGGGGGTCTCGCTGGCGGGGGCGGCGCTGCAGATCGGTGAGGGCCTTGAAGGCGTTGTCGCGCCAGAGTTCCAGATTGCCGAAGGTTTGTACCTTGTGCACTTGGTGGGGCGTGCCTTCAATGGCGATGACGCTGCCCCATTCCGACTTGCCCAGTTTCTTCAATAGTGCGGCGCGTTCCGCCGCTTCCAGGCTGTTGCTCAAGGTGCCGGTGTTGCCGTTGACCACGGCGACGGAAATGCTGGCGATGGGATGCTGCTTGCCGTCCTCGGTGGAGAAGTAACCCCGATCCAGATCGCTGTCGTCGTAGAGGTGGGAGGCGAGGGAGTGAAACTGGACGATGGCGGTTTCCAGTTGCTGCTTGAGTCCGTCGGCATCTTCGTGGTGGTCGAGAATGAGGACGAAATCGTCGCCGCCGATGTGGCCCAGCATCTGACTCGGTTTTCCGACGAAGATGTGGCGCAGGATTTCCGCCAGAGTGCGGATCATGGCGTCGCCGCGAATGAAACCGTAGCGGTCGTTGAAGGCTTTGAAATGGTCCAGGTCGATGTAGACCAGGCCGAGTTGGTGATGGCCGCCGATACGGGATTCGATGGTCTGGCGCAGGCTGGGGCCGGTCGGCAGTTGCGACAGGGGGTGGAGGTTGGCGCCGTGTTCACGGTGGCTGAGGATTTGCGAAACCAGGACCATGGGCTGCACGGTGCCGAGATAGGTGCCGTCTGGCCCCACCACCACCCAGGGTTCCACACCATCACGGCTCATGTAGAGGGAACGGGCGAGGGCAGTGAGGGTGGTGTTGTTGGGCAGGATGCGACGTATCGGTTCGCAGCAGAGACCGATGGAACGGGAACCCCGGGAGAGGGCCTTGCCCCGGGACAACATGCCGACGGGTTGGCCTTGATCGAGCACTACCACCCAGGGCAAGGAGAGATTTTGGGTGAAGTGGTGACGGGCTTCATCCAGAGGCGCGTGCAGATCCACCACAACGCCCGGGTCCACCACATCGCTGAGACGGAAACGGTCTTGAGGTCGGGCGCGCCAGGCATCGTCCAGTTCCGGTAGCTGAATCGTCTTGGCGTGGAGGTCGAGTTTGGGCGGGGAAAAGTAATAACCCTGGCCGAGGCGAATGCCCATGCTCTGACAGAAAGCCACGTCTTCGGCCCGCTCCAGTCCTTCGGCAATGACGGTGACACCGAGCCTTTCGGCCATGGAGACGATGGCTTCCAGCAGCACGGCCCGGACCCGGCTGCCCTGGGCTTCATGGACCAGGGAGCGGTCGATCTTGATGAACTCCGCCCGCACCATGGCCAGGGTGGCGAGGCCGTTGAAGCCGGCCCCCATGTCATCCAGGGCGATGCGCAGGCCGGCGGTGCGCAGGGATTCGCAGCGATCGGCCAGGGCGGAGGCGTCCACCTGTTCGCTTTCCACCACTTCGATGACCACATCGCGGGGATCGATTTCCAGTTGTTGCAACCAACTCAGACACTGGTCTTTCCAGCCCTCGTGCAAGAGGGTAGTGGGCATGACGTTGAGGAACAGGGGCATGCCCACCGGCAGTTCTTTGGCCTTGCGTTGCAGGGCGAGGAACTGGCAGGCCAGGTCCATTTCATCCTGACGGCGCAACTGGCGGGCAAGGGTGAAGGCATCGCCACCATTGAGCAGATGCCCATCCGGGTCCCGCAGACGACAGAGGGCTTCGTAGCCGTAAATCTGGCCGCCGGCCTGCATGTCCACCACCGGCTGCACATGCATTTCAATACGTTCAGGCAAGTCGGCTAGTAGCCACGGATAGCGGTGGCGGGCGTAGAGAGCATTGAGGGGCATGGCCGAATCGAGGGCGCCCAGCCAGGGGTCGGGATGGTTTTTGTCTACCGTGATGGCCAGGGCGCTTTGCAAAGTATGGCTGTCGGTGACCTGGGCGATGGACTCCAGTAACTCCCCCAGTGAAGGATGATCGCTAAGGTTGAAGCGCCACAGGCTGTGGCTAAGACGCTTGCCGCCTTGATGACTCCAGGCTTCCGGGGGGTAATGACCTTCGTACTTGATGATCAACGACATGGGGACTCCCTGTTTTGCATTGCGCTTGTGCAGGGAGTACTGATGCAGTCAATGTGCCACAGAGGCCTATTCCCCTATTAGCACTGTGGAATGGCCTGTTGGTGCGGCTTGGGAAAGGGGGTGTGTTCGTCATCAGCGCCGTACAGCGCACTTGATTGGGGCACGCCCTTTGTTTGGGCGGTGCTCGGGCTTATTTGTCCGCGGGAGGAAGTTGCGGTGAAGGCGTTTTGCCAATATCGATGTTGCCCGTGGCGAGGGTGATTTCCCGCAGGAAACAAAGCAATCCGGCGATGAGGGAAAACATGGCCGCGATGAACAGCAGGACGATGATGCGGGAAGGGTCCAGGGTCATTTCAGCCCCCAGGAACAGGGCTGAAATGACGAGGCAGATGAGCAGGGCGCAGACGGTGCAGCAACTGATGGCCCAATGGATCAAGCGAGCCCGGCGGGTCAGCACCCGGGTTTCTTCGGTATGGGCCGCATCTTCGGTGACTTCGCGACGGAGCACCCGGTAGCGGTCTACGATGCGACCCAGGCGGTTGGTCAGGACACCAAGAATGGCGCCGACCCCGGTCAGCAAAAAGACCGGGGCAACCGCCTGCTGGATGACATGGGCAATACTGGGGATGTTGACAGAAGGGTCCATGGACAGCGTTTTCAGTGACAGCAGTGGGAGGAGTGCAGAGCGTTATCCCACCCGGCGGATAAAGGCCGCAAAGGCTTCCAGCTGGCCGGCGATGAACTTGCGGGTGTCGGCATCTTCAAGGGTCAGGGTGTCCGCGTTCACTTTGTTCTGCACTGCGCCCACCATGATTTCCGGCTTGTTGAGTACGATGGCGTCCAGGAAGACCAGCGTTTGGCGCAGGTGATATTGGGCCCGGGCGCCGCCGATCACACCCATGGAGGCGGTCTGGATGGCTAGGGGTTTGCCGGCGAAGGGCTGCTGCGGTAGCCGGGAAAACCAGTCGATGGCGTTCTTCAAAACACCGGGAATCGAATAGTTGTATTCGGGAGTGACGATGATCACGCCGTCGGCTTCCCGGATGGTATCGCCCATGGTTGAAACCTCAGCCGGAATACCGATGGCTTGCACATCAGCATCGTAGTGGGGGAAGGTACCGATGGAGGGCAGCAGGGTAATGCTCACATCAGCGGGGGCCAGATCGGGAAGGGCGTTGGCGATGATGCGGTTATAGGAGCCCTGACGCAGGCTTCCGAGCAGGGTGACGATTTTCAAGGGGCGGGATGAGGTCATGTTTTTCTCCAGTTCTGGTGGTGGGCACAAGCTTAGGCTATTGGTTTTTCGTTGCCGGGCCATGACGCATAAAGCATACGCCCGGGTTTGTTGGGCAGGAAACTTCTTGTCGGGTTCCGCAAGAAGTGAAGCCGCTCTTCATGAGTTTAATGTGACGCCAAACAGGGCGCCGGCACCGTAGGTCACTGCTGCCGCAGCGACGCCGATGGCCAGTTGCCGGAAGCCGCTACGCCAGGCGCTGCCTTCGGTGAACAAGGTGATGGCGGCACCGATAAAGAACAGGCCGAGGGCACTGGCTACCGCACAGGCCAGCACCGCTTGCGGCCCTTCAAAAATTACCAGCGCCAGGGCCGGGATCAGGGCGCCCAGCACGAAGACGGCGAAGGATGAAACAGCGGCGCCCCAGGCGGAGCCGCCCAGGTCGTCGGGATTGATGCCGAGTTCTTCCCGCACCAGGGTGTCCAGGGCGGAGCCCTTATCGCTCATGACCCGGGTGGCGATCTGGCGCGCTTCATCAGCACTGAAACCTTTGGCTTGATAGATCAGGGCCAACTCTTCCCGTTCTTCTGCCGGCGCCGTTTCCAGCTCTTCGGCTTCGGCCGCAATCTGGCGTTGGTAAAGCTCCCGGGAGCTTTGCACTGAAATCCATTCCCCCATGGCCATGGAACAGGCCCCCGCCAAGGTGCCGGCCAAGGCTGTGGCCAACAAGGCGCTGGAAGAGAAGGCGGCCCCGGCGGCTCCCATCACCAGACTGAAAGTGGACACCAATCCGTCGTTGGCACCCAGGACCGCAGCTCGCAGGATGTTGCCACCACCAGCGCCATGGCGGCCTTCAAGCTGGGCGTAACGGGCGCCGTTCCATTCCTTCTGGGAACGACTGGCCAGGTGAGCCAGCAGGCGCGCATGGGACCGTTCCTGGGCGGGCATATTGGTGCCCTGGGTTTCGTCCTGCTTGTCGTAAATGCCGCGGTTGCTGGTTTCCTGGCTCATGACGGAAGGCAGGACAAAGCCGACACCCAGATGTCGGGCCATCCAGATCATCACCCGGGCTCGCCAGCCAGGATTGATGGTGACCTTCTTGCCGGTCGCCTTGAAAATGCGTTGCTGCCAGAAGTGGGCGTGGCTTTCCTCGGCCTCGGCCAGTCGCCGATAGACCTCGGCGATTTCCGGTTTGGTTTCTGCGGCCGCCATGGCGCGGTAGAGGGCGGCACTGTCCGTTTCATCCTGCAGATTGGCGCGAAAGCGTTGGGTGTCCTGCGGGCTCATGACCGTTCCACTAACAAGGGGTACCGGAATACTGAACCAAGATGCCCCCGGTTTCAATCACCCATAGGAGCCTGACGCAAGGGCGACAAAACGTAACAGTCTGTTTCGGCTTATTGAATTTCGCAGCAGGAAACTGCATCTTGACGATGTATTCATTCGCAGGAGGTTTCCTCTGTATGTCACGCAAACTAATTACAGCCCTGTCCTTGTCGCTGTGCCTTGCCAGTACTGCTGTCCTGGCTGCGGATGCCACTTTGCATCAGGTTTATCAGGCTGCCGAGGCAGGTAATTACCGTGCAGCGCAAAGCATGATGGATCAGGTGCTGCACGATCACCCCAACAGCGCCAAGGCCCACTTTGTCGAAGCCGAACTGCTGGCCAAGGAAGGACAGTTGCGCAGTTCGCAAACGGAGCTTGCTACAGCCGAGCGGTTGGATCCCAGTCTGTCCTTTGCCAAGCCGGAAGCGGTGACCGAGTTGAAGGCGCGATTTGCTCCGCCCACAACTACTGCACCGATGGCAACAACGGCCCAGGGCAATGGTGCCGGGATGTCTTGGGGATTGATTCTGGTTGGTGTGGGGTTGCTCCTCGCAGTGCTCTACTTTCTTCGTAGTCGGTCCCAAGCTCCGGTCGTCGTACCGGGAGGGGCAGGGGGATGGTCGTCCGGTGGTGGCAATTGGGGTTCCGGCCCGCAGCCCTACGGTGCTGGTGGAGTCGGCCCTGTGACTGGCCCCATGGCTCCGGCCGGTGGCGGCATGGGCTCCGGCATTCTTGGCAGTCTGGCAACGGGGGCTGCCGTCGGCGCAGGGGTCGTGGCAGGCGAAGCCCTGATGCACCGGGTGCTTGATGGCGGCCACCGTGAGGACGTTATGCCATCACAAACCGGTAGTAACTGGGAACCGGCTTCCCAGCCTGCCCCGCAGTACGACATGGGCGGTCAGGATTTCGGCGTGAATGACGCCGGTTCCTGGGACGATTCCAGCAGTAGTGGTAGCGACGACTGGACTTGAGTTCAGACGAATAAAGAAGGAGGGGCCAGGAATCAATACCTGGCCCTTTTCATTGATGCTTTGTGATTGTGAACAGGGTGTTACGGCCCGATGGGCGTCCGTGACTCATCACCGGGACTCAAGAGTTACAGCGAATTGCCGATAAAAGACAGGACGTTTTTCCAGCGAAAGCCACCCTGTTCATGTCGAGCATTTCTGCCCCTGGTTCAGCCAACATTGCTTGGCTACCTGATCAAACTGCCAACAACTCCAGCGTAGGGTTGGCCTCAGTAGCAGCTACGACTCAACAAGCCCCGGCTCCGGAGAACCAAGCGGCAGCAACAGCTGAGACGACTGCATCCCTGGGCAGTGCCTCACAGGCAGCCTTGGTATACGAAAAACCGCTGGTCACCAATTGGTCAAAGCAGGTTTGGTCCGGTGCGGCGACGGACGAGATCAGCCAGTTGATGGGGCGCAATATGCAATCGACTGGTTTGATTTCAACCCCGGCTCTTTTGCTTGATGGCTTAGGCGAAAAACTGCTGGGCCGCTTTGGCACCACGCAAACAGATTTTCAACAAACAGTCGCCCAGTACACCGCAGTGGGTGATTCCGGAAAGCTGAACGATGTCGGCGCTTTGCAGCAGGCAAAGTACGCCCAGAACTCGGTCAACCTGACCCTTCGTACCGTGTCCGGGAAACAGATTGATATCACCATCGGCTATGGCGGTGACGGTAGTTCATCGGCAAAGGGACTGAGTGTTGAAGTCCACACTCAAGGTCAGCTCAGTGCCGAAGAGCAGGCCGCGGTGAAAAAACTGTCTGCCGGATTTGAAACTGCCCTGAAGAGCATCGGCAATGTCGCCTCGACGACCTCGACACAAAATTTTGCTGCCACGGTAGACCTTTCCGGCTTGGTGGATTTCGATACCAAGGTGCTGTCGAGCGTAGACCTGAAGTTTAGTTCCTCAGCCCAGTCAAGCTCCCTGAAGTCCTTGGCGTTTCATGCGGACATCAAGAGCCGAAGCTTTTCCATGAGCGGTGCCGTAGGCAACCTTTCCATGGCGGTCGATCTGTCCAAGCCGGAAATTTGGGGCAGTGAGGATCAACGGAAACAGAGCATCAGCCGCTACCTCAACCAATTTGACTCTGCCAACCAGCGTGCCCATAGCGACGGCAAGCTGATGGCCCAGTTCAAGTCTGTTTTCAGCCAGTTGCAATCGGCTTATCCTGCCAATGCTGGGGCGTTAATGAGTCAATCAAGGACGGAAACTCCCAATGCCCGGGAGGTATCGTTGTTGTCCGGACTGGCAGACTTCCAAGCCCAGATGGGTGGTGATTTTGACGACTCAAGTACCAATAAAGTAGTGACCATGACGGGGCATATGGACTATCGCGTCACCCAACAGACGGAGATTCGTGGCGAGAACAGGGACAAGGCGTTTTCCCTGGGGCAGCAGAAAAACACCCGGCTGACATCCGACTATGTGAGCAGTCGCATGGGCGCCATGCTGGATACGGGAAATGGTAACTACGACATCTTTCACATCAGCGATGAGTCTTCGAGCTCAATCCTGATCGAATACGTGAATGGCAAATTGAAGAGTGCAACGATCACGACAGAACAGCACCAGTACATGGAGTACATTAAGCTCGTTGATCACAAGGAAACCGAACGAAAGGAAACACCCAAGAGTGACGCATCTGTACTGGATGTCGCTGGCCAGCTTCAGGCTCAACGCACCATCGGGTGAGGCCGGTCGACTGGGATCAGTCAACCGGTTGGTTCTTTACGACAGCGATCCAGTCCGTTCCAAGTAGGACGGTAGGCGTATTCAATGCAACCAGTTGAGGATTTGATCGGGCGTCATCGGGCGAGCGAAGTAGTAGCCCTGAATATTGGCGACACCTTCGTCCCTCAAAAAACTCATCTGTTCTTCGGTCTCAACACCTTCCGCAATAATTTCCACATTAAAACTGGTGCCCAGGGCGAGAATGGTTCGCACGATGGCTACATCGGCACTACTAGATGGAATGCCGTCGACGAAGGACTTGTCGATCTTGAAGCAGGTGATGGGGAATAGTTTGAGGTGCGACAGGGAGGAGTAGCCGGTGCCAAAATCATCCACCGC
The DNA here is from genome assembly GCA_036504515.1 of Rhodocyclaceae bacterium. Lineage (GTDB taxonomy): Bacteria > Pseudomonadota > Gammaproteobacteria > Burkholderiales > Rhodocyclaceae > AWTP1-18. The sequence continues at coordinate 299,844 of DASXVA010000001.1, read as the reverse complement.
CAGCAAGACACCCAGAGCCCTTAGATCGTCGGTGATTTTGCGTGCGATAGCGCCAGACTCAAGAGCGCCTTCGGTAATCTCCAGTTCAAGTTGATGGGGTTCTATGCCCCATTCGAGGATGGCTTCACTGACATCGGTGACAAAAGTCGCTCTGAGCTGAGACGGTGCAACATTGACAGACACCTTGGGAATGGCAATGGAATGTGTATTCCATTCTTTCATTTGCCGGCAAGCCTCATTGAGTACCCAGTGCCCCAGATCGCCGATCATGCCCATTTCCTCAATCATGGGAAGGAACTCGGAGGGCGGGAGTACGCCACGTATAGGGTGACTCCAGCGAACCAAAGCTTCGACCCCTTTGACAATGCCACTGTGGGGATCCACCTGTGGTTGGTAGACCAGAAAGAACTGTTGCTCCTGTAAGGCATGGTGAAGCTCGCTGGTCATGGTGAGCTTTGTGCCCAGGTCTTGGGCCATTTCCTGCGAGTAAAACTCGAAGCAGTTTCTACCCCTCTGCTTGGCACCATACATGGCGGTATCCGCAGCTTTGATGAGATCCGAAGGGCGGCGCCCGTCATCCGGGTAGAGCGCAATACCAATGCTCGCGGTAGGAATCAGTTCATGGCCAGCCAGGTAGATGGGTTCAGCCAGCAGCATTCGCATACGGACCATGGCTTCACTAATAGCTTGGCGACTTTCCGTCCCTTCCATCATGAGAACAAATTCATCACCGCCCCAGCGGGCGAGCAGGTCTTGTTTGCGGGTTGCGGCCAACAGTCGCTCAGTGACAGTTTTTAGATATTTGTCGCCGATGGCATGGCCCAAGGTGTCGTTGATGATTTTGAATCGATCCAGATCTATGAAGACAACAGCAGCCCCATATTCTTGACGCTTGCAACGCTCCAATGCCAAGGATAAGTTTTCCGTGAAGTTCATCCGGTTGGGGAGGCTGGTCAAGGCATCATGGTTCGCCATGTGGAAGAGTTTGTCTTCCGCTTGTTTAGCCTTGGATATGTCGGAGAACACGGCGACGTAGTTTCTTACCGTGCCTTGAGGATCAAGAATCGCCGAGATACTGCCCCATTGAGGGTAAATTTCTCCGTTCTTGCGTCGATTCCAAATCTCCCCAGTCCAACGCCGCTTTTCTTTGAGCAATTGCCAGAGGCCATCATAGAAATGGGGGGTATGAACACCTGACTTGAGCAGGCGCGGCGTCAGTCCGATGGCTTCGGCCGCACTGAAGCCCGTGATCTCTGTGAACGCTCGATTAATGGAGGTGATATGACCCGTCTGGTCCGTCACCATGACAGCTTCAGCAGCTTCGTCCAGAATGACTTCGGTCGCCATGCTTTGATCTGTCGCATTGCGGTTTGTCGCCTCGCTGAAGACTACGACGCAGCCGGTAATGCGACTGTTTTCGGCCAAAGGTGTGCAAACATAATCCACTAGTAGTGCTAAGTGAACTTCATCGCTGGAGAGTCGATGTGTGCCTTGCCGGGTTTCGCCATCATGCAGCGTGGCGATAAATGGACATTCATCGTGATCAACCCTGGAATCAGGACGAGTTGATTCCCAGCAGAAGACGTCACAACAAAATTCTCCGACCAATTCATCTTCGCCTAGCCCAAGAATTTTGCTTGCTACCTCATTGGCATAGACCACATTTCCTTGCGTATCGAGGCTGACCAGTCCTTCTCCGGCCGCCTCAAGAATCTGGGCATGGCGCCTGTGTACGTCTTCAATGGCAAGTTGATAGTTGTAGCGCTGAGTAACATCCCTCGCATTGAGCAGGATTTCATCTTCGCCATGCGCTCCAAGGGTGTGTTTCAGGGTGGCTTCTACCCACAGATCTGAACCATTTGCACGACTACCCCGCATTACTTTGGTTTCCATGGCACCAAGGGGCGACAGCAGATCAAGCAAGCCGGTCAGGACATCCGTACTTTCATCCATCACATCCGCCAAGGCGAGACCGGTCAGCTGGTCACTTTCACGCCCGAAGAGGTCCCGGCAAGCAGGGGATGCAAACCGGAATCGTCCGTTCATATCCAAACGGGCGATCATGTCTGTGGAGTTTTCTGCCAATAGACGGTAGCTTTCTTCGCTGTTTTTCAGCGCTTTCTGTGCAAGAACTTCAATCAGCGCAAGGGAAAGCGAATTGGCTGCATCCACTTCAACCTGAGACCAAGGCATGGATTTGTCGTGGTATGTCTGTATCCAGGTAGCGAAGGAGGTCCGGGGGGAAATCCGGATACCTTTATCGTCCTTGACGATTGTTTTTTGGGGATTGCCAGCCCAACGCAAGGTGCGAAGTATTCCCGGACGGAACCACATGACAAAGTTATTTAATTTATGGTCCAGGGGGGCAATCATCATCCCGCTGGCAGAATGACTGGCGAGGGACGCAGCATCATTTTCTCCGATGATCTGGGCAAGATCATCGGTATGGAAAACCGGGGCCACAGGATTTTCTTGCAAGATAGCAACCAGCTTATCGACAACGGCGGCTGGTGGTGTATCACCCAAGATGTGACGGTTTCCTTCAATGGTGACGACGGCGCCTCCTGCTCGTACCAAGCCAAGCAGATGGTCCTTGAGCAGGGTGATGACCGAATTCATGTCATCGGAGGTGCGAATGAGTTGGGTCAATTCGTAAAGCAGTTCCCGGATGCGTAGGCTCAGGGCATCCCGCTCTATGGTGTCCATGTTGAGAAGCTTCAAGGACACAACCCGACCAATAAATTCATCCAGTTCCCGGGAGCGCAGGCTGACATACTTTGGCGTGAAGTGATGGCAAGCAATCAGCCCCCACAACTTGTCGTTTTGCACCAGGGAAATACTCAAGCTGGACGAGACGCCCATGTTGCGCAGGTATTCCACATGGACCGGCGACATGCTCCGTAACCAGGAATGGCTAAGGTCAATGTTCTTGCTTTGCTGCGCTTCTCCGGTAGAGATCAGGGGAACCGGTTCTGCATTGACATCAGCAATGATTCTTACCAAGTTCTTGGTGTAAAGATCCCGTGCTTGAGGGGGGATGTCGGAGGCGGGAAAACGATTGCCAAGGTAGGAGTCCGCTTCATCAGTCTTGCTTTCTGCAATAACTTCACCGTCCCAGTTGTTGTCGAAGCGGTACATCATGACTCGATCAAAACCTGTCAGGACGCGCACTTGCTCGACGGTTTGTTGTGAGTAGTGACCAAGATCAGTTTCTGAGTCCAGCTTCCACATTGAGTCTCGAATGGGAATGAAAAGATCATGAAACACATCGCCAGCAGGTGATTGCTGTTGCTCGACTTCAATGACAACCAGGTCATCGGCCAGGAAAACCTGTGCATCGTACTTAAGAACCGCTTCTTCAAGCGGGATCGATAGAACCCACACCTTTGCTCCAGCCCAGGGCCCCTGGTTAACCAAGGTTTCCAGCCACTGAAGTTGCTCGTGATCAATCAAGTCGGACAGATGTTTACCGATTGCTTTGCTGGCCGGACATGAAAAAATATTGGATAGATTCTTGCTGACAACACGTATTTCGAAGGTGTTCTTGTCGACAGCCAACAACACTCCCACTGGCTGAATGCTGCCAATCAAGTGAATTGGCTCGCTAGCACAAATGGCCAGCGCTTCTTCTACGATGTGCTGCTGATCCAGGTCAGCGCTTTGTGGTGACATGGGCGGCATCGAGAGCCTCCTTCATTAGCAGGAATATCTTCTTGGCCATGGCTATGGCCTGATTTAGCGAGTCCTCACTGCCGAGTCCGGTATCCATAAAGGATTCGAATTGCTGCCAGTAGAGAGGAATGTTTTCGCCATAGCCATGGAAAAAGCGCGCCCCGTTATTCAGCGTGAGGTTGTGAGTTGCTGCGATATGACGCGAGATGACCTGACCACCCAAGGACGAGCCCTCAATCGTGTAGAGCGCTCCAACCAGTTCTGCAATGGAATCGAATTTGAGTTGGGAAACGCTGATATCCGAATCGATATTCCCTGCTATGGGATCAATGCCGAAATGAGCGAGGTCTTTCCTGATCCAGCCCAGTTTGCGGCGCGGCTCATAGTCAAAAGTGCTACCAAGATTCTTGATGCCGCTGTCTATGGCCGCTTCGACAGCACAGTAAAAGTAAAAATAGGCGAGCAGTACCGTCCGGTAGTTTTCTAGCGGATAGTCAGCTTTGGTAATGCCCGCAAGAAGAGGGTGCTGGTTCAGTTCAACGTGTTCGGCATGGGTGCCGTCTCGGAGAGCCTTGCGTGCGGGAGAGAGGATTGGGCGGACAAAGCCGGAATGTTCCATATTCAGCGGTTCAGCCGGCCCCTTTATCTTGAGCGATCCGTTTCGCGAGGACGCCAGCTGCCCCCTGTAAGGTCGTGAATATGCGGATCCCCTTCGGTGGTCGCTTAACCACTTCTGCGCCTGCACCGCCTGCCCAGATTTCTACAGTGAGGGGTAGCAGTTTCCTTAGTTGCAACAGTAAGGGCCTGATCCGACGCTTGGGATAGGAGAAGCTGAAGGACAACGCAAGGATGTCACTCTGACACGCCAGTACTGCCTTGCTTAAATCCTCCACGGGGATATGGGCGCCAACGCAGATGCAATCGGCGCCAAGATCCGAAAGGACCGCTTGGGCCATCAGAATTCCCAAGACATGATGTTCATCATGGGGCGTGGCGAACAGAATTTTGGGCGCGCCAGGGATAGCGATTGTCTCGTCAAGGTCAGCATGGAGTTGCCGGACAAGAATATCGGTACAAATGTGTTCCTGATAAACCTCGATCTCGTTACGAGCCCAGGCCTCACCCAAGGCAACCGTCAATGGAGCAACCGTGTTTTGAACAAAATCCGTTAGCGTGGTCTGAGCCCGGGCCTCAGCCAAGGATTTCTGTAATGAACGTAAATCGTGCTGCTTTAGGTACTCAATGGCATTGCGGGTGAACGGAGACCAGTGGTCAGTGCATGAAGCACAGGCCATGGCGGACGCCATTCGATCCAGATCAGCGAGAGGTTTTCCCACAATTTGTGCGGGACGAAATCCAGAGTCCTGAAGCCGCTTGATCAAACGTAACTGGGCAACCTGGTCTTTGGGATAGCCATTGCTCCCGTCCCCCAAACGGATCGGAGTGGGAAAACCGTAGCGCGATCGCCATTTGCGCAAGAGATCTTTGCCTAGACCGGTTTCACGCTCAAGATCAGTAGCAGCAATGACTTGGGATGTACTCATAGTACTTACATCATACGCCATACGATATATGTCCGTGCCTCGTTGTCACGGACATTATTGATATTTGCTGATCTATGGGATTTGAAGTGGGCGGCGGGTTCTCGAAAAAAGAGGTGTGATCGGGTTGAGGCGCAATTCACGCTGTTGCTGCGGGAACTGGGAAAAGGCAAGTGTCTCCACGGGAGTGAAGGTATTTCCCTGCCTTGGCTTGACCATATCAAGCATGAAGTCTTGATAAGAGTGGGTCGGACATCATGCTGATAGTTTTATCGTGAGCAAGATGCAAATGATGTTAACTTTGTCCCTACTAACTTTAGTGGGATTCAATGCGATGGACTGGAAAGAAGAATATTCAACAGGAATCGATGAAATCGATATCCAGCACAAGAAACTGCTCAGGCATTTTTCGATGATTGTTGAAGCCAGTGCCGACCAGGAGACTTGGGGCGACATTCATCACATGGCAAGCGAGCTGCGCAAATTTGCCGAGTTCCATTTCAAGTTTGAAGAAGCATTGATGCGAGTTTTCCATTTTCCAGGATGGGAAACCCATGCCCTTGTCCATCAATCGTTTCTCAACCAATGCGATGTCCGCTTGGCAAAGTCCTTGAAAGAAGGGGGCGATGCCAAGGATGAGGTGCTCGAATTCCTGACAAATTGGGTGACCAACCATATTCTTAAAGCAGATATGGAGTACAGCAAGCTGATCCAAGGCAAGTTGCAGTTGTGCCATGCTCCCCGTGAGGGAGTTTGCTTGGCTTGAGTTTTTCCGGATAGGTTCAGCACAAAGCAAAAGGCCACTCTCAGGAGTGGCCTTTTGCTTGATTCCAGTGGTGCGCCCGAAACGATTCGAACGTTCGACCCCTGCCTTCGGAGGTGATCCTAAGGAATCAGAGGGTTAGCCAAGCCGGATAGGGGCTGAAATTACTTCTATGTGTAGCAGTTGCGTGTAGCAACTTATAACGCTTCAATCTTAGCATTCGGAACGATGGCACCCACGGTCAATCTGCGGCTGTATGCATTTGCTGACATTCGGTAACTACGCATGAGTCTTCAATTTGAGAAGGCTGCATCTGGGTTTGTGTATATAAGTCACAAACTGCCATAAAAAAATAAGTGGCCTGCTGACTACAATCAATTTGGAACCATAGTTGCCTATGGCATGAGGTAAATGATTGATGATGGAGGTGGCAGGATGGAAATTAAACATGGCGTAGCGTGGGAAAAGTATTTCGATCAGCAGGTGGCCAATTGCACAGCATTGGACCAGGAGAAGGTTGAAGAGCTGAAAGGGGACATTTCCATTCAATACTCGTTGCTCGAACTCGACGACATTGAAGAATCTACTCGGCTCCAGAAGATTGCTGAGATGACGGATCAACTGTTGTCTGATTATCAAAAATCCAAAGCGGTCGCTGAGTCAGTCATTGCACATATTGGACATCTTGCTTCGAGGCAACCAGGGGGCAACTCGTTTCCCGTCGCGGATATCAATGATTTGCCCGAAATTGATGATCCAAGCCTCCACCTTGAAGAGCTGATGGTCGAACTCCGCCAGCATGGTGACTACAGCCGCATCCGTAAAGAATATTGCCAATTCGCCATCTTGTTGAATCTTCAAGGTCGGCTTGCACCGGCGTTCAGGCCGGTGCCAGTGACAGGGAAAAAATATGGGGATAAGGTCTTTAACGAGATCCACCGCGATCAGTTGGTTATCGACTGCCATTGGCTACATGCCACCCAAAACTTCATTAAGGCAAGAGCCAAGGATATGGAGTTCGCGCCCCTGTTCAAGACTGCAAAACCATTTCCATTTTCCCTTGCTTGGGATTTTGCTTGTAAGAAATGGACCGCCGATCATCGAGCAGTAGACATGCTGCGATTGACTGAATTTCAGCAGTGCCAGTTGGCAGCGCTTCGAAGTGATAAGGTCAAAGAACGGATTCGAGACATGACCGAGGGCACAAGGAAAAACGGTCGGTTCGTTCCGTCTCCTCATGCTGTTTTTACGCAAGGGCTGAATGCATGGTGTGAACGTGACCGGCGTATTTGCAAGCACCGCGAAGGCTATGAGGCAGTATGGAAAGCACGCTCGTTCTTGGGGGAGCAAGAGAGCGTCCGCCTGGTTGGTGAGTTGGCGGCAATGATGTTGGGCGAGAGTCCGAAAGACGAGAAGACAACGCGTAGCAAGGAGGAAAACATTCGCCGGCACATCTCGGGGGGTGATTAGGGGGATGTTTGGTCGTTGTTGGGGGACTGGTCGGGGACTTCTACAGCCACTCGTGGAAAATTCTTCTTGTATATCAATACGAACCGCATTGTTCTCCATTCCGGCTGCCTGATAATAAGTAAGTCAGTAATGAGGAAGGTTGAAAACAGAAAAGGCGAAGCCTTCCGCCGCTGCTGACGCAGACGGCGGTGGGGCCGAGCTGATCGGCCTGCGGCCTCCAGCATCGGCTCCCAATGGGATAAACATTCCGGAATGGAGAGGAGGTCTCGGGAGTGAAACAAGCTGGCTGCGGAACCAGTAGTTCACACCCCACCTTCCTTTGTATAAGAGTTCGTGCTGCCGAGCCGGATTGATGAAGGGTCTACCTTCGACCATCGTATTTTCTTCTAGGACTTCGCTTCTTGGAATTTATCTCTCCAGATGGTCGTAGGGGGCTAAATTGGCGCACAGTATTTAGATGGTTTCATGTGTCGGAAATCGACCGTATTCCGTCACCTGTCTCTCTCTACGTCCAGCCCTGTCGGAATCCTATCCTTGTGGACTTTCTGGCGGCGTCCTATTCTTGGCTACGTTTTCCTACAGGCATACGGGAGCGACAGATGGCCATCTTCGGTTACGGACGAGTCTCAACCGGAACGCAGACAACAGACAACCAGCGGCTTGAGCTTCAACAAGCCGGCTACCAGATCGAACCGGATTTTTGGTTTGCAGACGAGGGGATCAGCGGCAAGGTCGCCTCCTCTCAGCGTCCGGCGTTCAAAGCGATGTTCGCTCAGATTCGCAAGGATGAGACTCTGGTGGTCTCCAAACTCGACCGGCTAGGGAGAGATAGCATTGATGTGCTTCAGACCGTCAGACGGCTTTCAGAGCGCGGTATCAGGGTCGTCGTGCTGCAACTCGGAAACACTGACCTAACGGCACCGGCAGGCAAGCTCCTTCTGTCCATGCTGGCTGCAGTGGCGGAGATGGAGCGCGATCTTTTGGTGGAGCGAACCCAGGCCGGACTCGCTCGGGCGAAGGCGGAAGGAAAGAGGCTCGGCAGGCCGGCTAAAACGACGCCTGAGCAGCGTTCAGAAATTCTGAACAGGTTGCCGGGGGAGAATCCGTTAGCTCTTTGGCACGCGCCTACGGGATTTCTCGGGCGAATGTCAGCCGGATCCGAACTGAACGGACTCGGTTCGATTTTCAGATGGCATAATGCTTCTGTCACCTTAATACTCGCGAGTGTCCGATGCGCTTTCGCAGTTTATCTAGATGGTCTGCCGACCCCTGCCTGGACGGCTTGAAGTTTTTCGCTCAAAGGCTTGAAGAGCTTCTATTTGACTACACACTTGATTCATACAAACCATCTGCACTTAATGCCCCTTATTTAGCCGGAGAAGCGATATCCCTTATTGCGGATATCGAGTCTGGAGTAATTGATTTCGCTAACCTATCCCATGTTTTGGAAGAGCTGGTTTGGTCTGTCCAAAACGATAAAGTTGCGAAGGGGCTGCTGGATTCAGATATTGAGTATTACACCAATATTGCCAATGAATCTGAATTGCCGGCCCTCAAGCTTAGGCTAGAAGTTTTAGAGCGAAGCATAAACCCTCTAAGATATTTGAACGCCACACTGTCTCAGCTAGAACGGTCGATACAAGCCATAGAAAAAAGTCCCATCGATACGCTAGCGCGAATGCTCGTCACAACCCTTGTGAATATGGGCCTATCAAAGCAGTATTTATACGACTGTGTTCAAATCTGTTTCTTTAATGAAGGCCCGGCGATTGAAGATGTTTCTTATCTCGACAACTTCATCAAGTTAATAACGCCAAAAACCCACTCATTTCAGGTCCTGCTAATTGCAAGCAAGAACATTCAACCTGTCGCTGACTCAATTGGCGCTTTTAAATTAAAGATTTCCTCAACAGCACCTGAGGGTGCGGAAGAAATAATAGAAAAAACCAAATTCAAGCCGACCGAAAACGAACTATACGTCGTTGGGAGCGATATACGCGCGCACGATCCTTACGGCGCACGCGAGGCCGCTATTCGCAGCATGGACAACCTTAGTGATTTAATTTCGCTTTTTCTTCACAGAGCAAAGATCACGTGGCGCGAACCGGTTGTAGTTATTAAGAAATGCTGCAGCAATGAAGCGAAATGCATTGAAGCGCCTCGTGGCGCAATGGATAGAGCATCAGACCTTCGCCCGGAAAAAGCCGCAAAAGAGCTGAACAATCTTCTTAAATCCTTCTCAGCAAAGGGGTTAAGCTTCAGCAAATTCAACCGAGTGGCGGACATCCACGGTATATGCGTAAATCATCCGATAATTGATAACCAGCTTATCAATTTATGGACAGCACTCGAAACTCTAACCCCTTCCCACAGTGGCGCATCCAAGATATCAAATATTACGTCTGCCACCCTGCCATTTTTGCTCCATTTTTATATACAGAGGCTAGTTCAGCAGATTTCCTACGATTTGATGAATTGGGATAAATGGAGGGTTAGAAAAATATTACAAAAAGTGAAGTGCGACCCTAAGACTTCACTTCTTGGAAAGTGTCTTCGATTGCTTTGTCTGGAGGAGAACGAGCCTTTGCGACAAGGCTTGTATGAACACCTCAAGGATTTTCACCTTCTGCGGTATAGATTTTTCAAACTCAGTGAGACTCTTTCAGATAAAAAGAAGGTTCAAAAGCTGTTTGCACTTCACGAGAAAAAAGTGTCATGGCAACTACGAAGAATATATAGAGCTCGGAACCTTATTGTCCATTCCGGCAGAACGCCACCTCCATATATTGACACGCTGGTCGAGAATGGCCACCACTACCTCGACTTGATTGTTTTTGAGGTGATGAGGCTATCATGCGGCGACTATAGAGCATCGACTCTTGAACAAATCTTTGAAATAGCTAAAGTGCGCTACACGGTTTTCTCCAAGAAGCTGTCAGAGATAGACACCTTTACCTCTGATAACTGCGAGATATTGATTGGCGCGTCTTAGGAACGATTAATACACAAGATAAAACAGCGAGGCCGCCGGCACCTTTAGGCTAGAAATCAGCGAAACTTCCGTCACGTCTACCGCTCGCTTTATCGTCGCACCGGATCGCAGGTCACGCAGGCAGAAAGCTTGAGTAGCTCAGACGCTCTATCGCAGCCGCCAATGGAGCTAGCGGATAATGCTCGCCGCCGTATCTATCGCCCACATCGGGTGAGGCATGGCCGGTCAGTTGGTCATGGATGTCCTTGGGAATGCCCGACTGACGGCATGCTTCTTTGAACCCATGCCGGAACGAGTGAAAGACCTTGCGCCGGTCCTGTATACCGACCGTATCTCTCAGGTAACGACTGAACCACTGCGACCAGTTGGAAGTGAGTTGCCGACCTCCTGAACGTGCGAGTAAAGGGAAGAGCCGCACATGACCGGCATCCCTTTGTTGCTCCACGTAATCAATGAACCCAAGCCGTAGAAGCTCAGGATGGAGCGGCACTCTTCGGCGTGATGAAGTGGACTTGAGCCGCTTGTCGCTGTTTGGCTCATCGCAAATGTCTAGGTAGTAGCAGCCTTGCTCGCTTCGCACATCGGTGACTAGCAGTTGCCCCAACTCCTCTAGGCGCGCCCCGGTCCAAAGTCCCAGATACGGTAGCCAGACCGCTGCCTCGCCCTTTCCGCCCTGGGAACGTAGTGCTTCAGAAAAGACTGGAGACGAAAATATCCGCTTCAGGTCGTCGGCATCAAACGGCACCCGGCTTTTTCGTTCCACCTTGGGTTTAGAAAACCGAATGCCCCTTGCCGGGTTGGCGTTTAGCTTGTCGTTCGCAACAGCCAGCTCAAAGACTGCCGACAGCAGGCCCATCGCCTTCTTTACCGTGGCGGCGGACCTACCCTGCTCCAGCATCCAATCCTTAAGTGCAATGACGTGCCGCCTCTCGACCGCGTTGGCGGACAGATCACCATTGCAGGCAAGGAACCGCTTGACCGTCGTATTCACTTCTAGGAGGGTGCGTGGCCGTCTCTCTGCTTGACAGGTCCAATACTGCACTAACGACCATAACGACACCCTCTCAGCGTCAACTATGGGAATGGGCTGGGCAACAAGAGTGGGCGGCACTGTAGCTGGCTGTATGACTCCTCGAAGACTGGCAAAGTCATTCAACAGCCGAGCCTTCAGGTGTATCAGTGCATATTCGGCTTGAACAGGATTGGAGGTCTTCAAAGAGATGAAAAACTCCCGTCGCTGGTAGTGCTGCTTCAGGTCTTCAGGGACCCGTGCCCGGAAGTAATACGTCGCACCGCGACGAACCAAGTTGGTATGACTTGGCATGGATGGAATGCCCTTCACGTGTAGCAGTTACGTGTAGCAATTTCAGCGGTTCCAGAATGAAAAAAGGGCCGACTCCTTGTGGAATCAGCCCTTTCCTTCTAATTGGTGCGCCCGAAACGATTCGAACGTTCGACCCCTGCCTTCGGAGGGCAGTACTCTATCCAGCTGAGCTACGGGCGCGAGGGCGCGAAGGATAGCGCTTTTCGCTGTGGGAGTCCATGGCAGAGGGGATGAAACCTCGGTTTAGCTTATGGATGAGGCTTGATCCACAGGGCTTTTTCCAGGGCGGCTACCTGCTCAGGACTCAGGCGAGGGCGGGCCAGTTCGAGGGCGATCTGGCTCAAGCTGCGATAGGTAACACCGATATCGGGATGCAGTGCTGTTGTGGCAGCCAGTTGTCGGCTGGCCGTGCCGACATCGCCTCTCGCAATCGGGCCGGTGAGGGCAGTGGTGGTACCAAGTTTGTCGATGTTGTTCAGGGTGCCCTCAACCAAGGGACACAGGGCAGGCCATGCTTCGTGGCGTGGTACACCGGCAGCTGCCATGCAGCTCAGGGCTGCTTCCATGAGCGCCACCAGGCTATTGCAGGCGAGGACGGCTCCCGCGTGATAAAGGGTTTTGTGCTCGGCTTGAATGGGGAAACAGTGGGCGCCAAGAGTGGTGAAGAGCGGGAGCAATAGGGCCAGCGCCGCCGGATTGCCTTCGTAAGCGCAGCGTGTGCCGGCAAAGTCGGTGATGGCTTGCTTTGGGTCGGCAAAGGATTTGAGCGGATGAATGCTGGCGGTCACGGCCCCCTGTACCGCAAGAGGGGCCAATACATCACAGGTCAGGGCACCACTGCAATGAAAGACGATGGTGCCGGGGTTGAGCCGGTTAAGCGCGGCCAGAGCATTGACGACGGTGGGCAATGCATCGTCTGGCGTTGCGAGCAATAACAGTTCTGACTCAGGGAGATTAGCCAGATTGGCGGCATGACCCGCGCCGATAAAGGCCAGAGCTTCTTGAGTTCTGGCCGGCGTATTGCCGCATACCGTTTGCACCTCAACGGTACCGTTTTGCTGCCAGAGATGGGCAAGGGTACGGCCGAGGCGGCCGGGACCGATCAGATTCAGGCGAGGGGCAGTCATAGTGCGGCTTTCAGGGGCGGGCTGGGGATTATGGACCATTGATTCCATCGTTCGAGGGGGCTCCTGTTAAGCTTAGGCCCATGAAAATCTTTTCCGTCGGCGGCGCTGTCCGCGATGAATTGTTGGGTTTGCCGGTGCAGGACCGGGATTGGGTCGTTGTCGGAGCAACGCCGGAGGCCATGGTTGAGGCCGGCTATCTGCCGGTAGGCAAGGATTTTCCGGTTTTTCTGCATCCCAAGACAAAAGAGGAATACGCCCTGGCCCGCACCGAGCGCAAGACGGCGCCGGGTTACAAGGGTTTTGTATTCCACACTTCGGCCGATGTCAGTCTGGAAGAAGACCTGATTCGCCGCGACCTCACCGTCAACGCCATTGCCAAGGACGAAGCCGGGAATTTGTACGACCCCTATGGTGGCCGCCGCGATATTGACGCCAGGGTTTTACGCCATGTGTCCGATGCGTTTGCCGAAGACCCGGTGCGTATTCTGCGGCTGGCCCGGTTTGCCGCCCGCTTTACCGAATTCAGCGTAGCGCCGGAAACCACAGCGCTGATGACGCAGATGGTGAGCGCTGGCGAGGTGGACCATCTGGTGGCTGAACGCGTCTGGCAGGAACTGGCTCGGGGGCTGATGGAAGCGCAGCCCTCCCGCATGTTCGAGATATTGCGGTCCTGCGGCGCCCTGAAGAAGCTGTTGCCGGAACTGGATGCGCTTTGGGGCGTGCCCCAACGGGCTGACTACCACCCGGAGATTGATACCGGCATCCATGTGATGATGGTCATCGACATGGCCGCTCAACTGAAGGCGCCCCTGGCTGCCCGCTTCGCTGCCTTGACCCATGATCTGGGCAAAGGCACGACCCCCGCCGACATCCTGCCCCGGCACATCGGTCACGAACAACGTAGTGTGCAATTGCTGGAGCCCCTTTGTGAACGGCTGCGAGTGCCTACGGATTGCCGTGATGTGGCGCGGCTGGTGGCTAGACATCACGGCGAATTGGCCCAAATATCAGTTTTGCGACCCGCCACGGTGGTGAAAATTCTGGAACATTGCGATGTTTTGCGCCGTCCCGAACGCTTTGCCGACATTCTATTGGCCTGTGAAGCGGACTACCGTGGACGCTTGGGTTGGCAGAACAAACCCTATCCGGCGGCGGAACAGTGGAGAATAGCCCTGAAGGTGGTGCGGGCTGTCGATGCTGGCGCTATTGCCAAGGACTCCCCCCAACCAGGCCTGATTCCCGAACGCATTCACGCTGCCCGGGTGGCCGCCGTGGAACAGGCTTTGCGTCAAGAAAGCCCTGCCTAGTTTCGTTACATTGTTCAAAGCAGGAATGAATAGAATTCCTACGTACTCATTTATTTGTACCCCTCAGTGAAAATAAAAAAACTAGAAGTTCTCCGCCGAAGTGCGGATTCCCTTGATGATTCCTGTCCTCCCCTGCTTTTCATCCACGGTGCCTTTTGTGGTGCCTGGTGTTGGGATGAGCATTTTCTGCCCTGGTTTGCCAAGAAAGGGCTGGATGCGTGGGCCATTTCCGTTTCCGGCCACGGCGCAAGTGAGGGGCATGACTATCTGGATAGTCTTTCCATCACCGACTATGTGAATGATGTCCGTGAAGTAGTGGAAACCATGCCCCAACCGCCGATCTTGGTTGGCCATTCCATGGGTGGTTTCGTTGTGCAGAAATACCTAGAGAAATACAGCGCCCCGGCTGCCGTGTTGATGTGTTCGGTGCCGCCCCAAGGGTTGATGGGCTCGGCGATTAGCATGATGTTCTCCAAGCCATCCTTGATGGGGGATCTGAACAACATCATGTCCGGCGGTCAGGCTTCCTACGAAAGTCTGCGAGATGCACTGTTCGCCCAGGATATTGATATGGAAGACTTGATGCGTTTCTATAAATTGTCCCAGCCGGAATCCCACCGGGCCCTGTGGGACATGATGATTTTCGGTCTGCCCAGCATCCGTACTGTGCTTGGCAATATCGAAGGCGGCAAGGATCGCTTACTGGTGCTGGGGGCGGAGTACGATCATCTGGTGCCTGCTTCTGCTGCTGAAATGACGGCCCGCTCCTACGATGTCGAGCCGGTCATCTATCCCGGCATGGGCCATGGCCTGATGTTGGAAAAGGACTGGGAAAAAGTAGCCAGCGGCATTCTGGCCTGGCTGCAGGCCCTGGGACTGACCCCGAAGAAAACGAAAGCGAGTGCTGCATGATTATCACTTTCCGCTCCCCCGCCTCCGGCGACGTCATCATGTTCGGCGATGTGGCCAAACACATGATGAAGCTCATGGGCAAGGCCATTACCGATGAAGGCATCGTCACCCTCGAGCAGTTGCCCGACGCCGTTGCCCGGCTCCGGGCGGCCATTGAAGAAGACAAAGCCCAACGGCAGAGCCACGCTGCCAACGGCGAAGAAGAAGCCAAGCCCGACATGGGCAGCCCGGTAAGCCTGACCCAGCGGGCGGTCCCCCTGCTGGAACTGCTGGAGTGGAGTCTGCGCAAGAAAAAACCGGTGGTCTGGGGCTGAAACACCCTTGAACAGGGTGTGAAGCTGGCCCCGCTATCTACCAACTGGCAACCAGCTTTCCTGCAAAATCGGAAAGCCTCTTTCCATATATGGTTAATTGAGAGTTAAACAACTATAGGAAGAAAAAGGACTTTTTCCTTTCCTTTCCGGTGGCACGGTTATTGATGCATCTCCCCACTTGCATCTATAACAGGAGGGGGCGATGACCGAAACCTTTTACGAAGTGCTGCGCCGCCAGGGAATTTCCCGCCGCAGCTTCCTTAAGTTCTGTTCCCTGACTGCCACGTCGCTGGGTCTGGGTTCAGCCGCCGCACCCAAGATTGCCCATGCTCTGGAGAACAAGCCCCGTACCCCGGTGCTCTGGCTCCATGGCCTTGAGTGCACCTGTTGCTCCGAATCCTTCATCCGTTCTGCCCACCCTTTGGCCAAGGATGTGGTGTTGTCCATGCTTTCCCTGGACTACGATGACACCCTGATGGCCGCCGCCGGCCATCAGGCCGAAGCCATCCTTGACGAGATCAAGAAGAAATACAAAGGCAACTACATCGTTGCCGTGGAAGGTAATCCTCCCCTCAACGAAGACGGCATGTACTGCATTCACGGTGGCCGTCCCTTTGTTGAAGTGCTGAAGGAAACCTGTGCCGATGCCAAGGCCGTTATCTCCTGGGGCTCCTGTGCTTCCTGGGGTTGCGTCCAGGCCGCTAAGCCGAACCCCACCCGGGCAACCCCGGTACACAAGGTGATTACCGACAAGCCCATCATCAAGGTACCCGGTTGCCCCCCCATCGCCGAAGTCATGACCGGCGTGGTGACCTACATGCTCACCTTCGACAAGATTCCCGAGCTGGATCGTCAAGGTCGCCCCAAGATGTTCTACGGCCAGCGCATTCACGACAAGTGCTATCGCCGTCCTCACTTTGACGCCGGCCAATACGTGGAATCTTGGGACGACGAAGCTGCACGCAAAGGTTATTGCCTGTACAAGATGGGCTGTAAAGGCCCCACCACCTACAACGCCTGCTCTACCGTACGCTGGAACAACGGCGTGTCCTTCCCCATCCAGTCCGGCCACGGTTGTATCGGTTGCTCGGAAGAAGGCTTCTGGGACAAGGGCAGCTTCTACGATCGCGTTACCGACATCAAGCAGTTCGGCATTGAATCCAACGCCGACAAGATCGGTGGCACTGCCGCCGCCGTCACCGCCGCCGGTGTTGCCGCTCACGCAGCGGTTACTGCCCTGGCCCGGGCCAAAAAGAAAACCGGTATCGACATTCCGCAGGGGGATAAATAATCATGGGTGCAACTTACGAAACCCAAGGCTTCAAACTCGACAACTCCGGCAAGCGGGTTGTCGTTGATCCGGTCTGCCGTATTGAAGGCCACCTGCGGGTGGAAGTGAATCTGGACAGCAACAACGTGATCCGCAACGCCGTGTCCACCGGCACCATGTGGCGCGGCCTGGAAGTGATTCTCAAGGGCCGCGATCCTCGCGACGCCTGGGCCTTCACCGAACGCATTTGCGGTGTCTGTACCGGTACCCACGCCCTGACTTCGGTCCGTTCCGTGGAAAATGCTCTGGGCATCCAGATTCCCGAGAACGCCAATACCATCCGCAACCTGATGCAACTGAACCTCTACGTTCATGACCATCTGGTGCACTTCTATCACCTGCACGCCCTGGACTGGGTGGACGTGGTTTCCGCCCTCAAGGCTGATCCGAAGCGGACTTCCGAGCTGGCCCAAAGCATTTCCAGCTGGCCCCTGTCTTCCCCCGGGTACTTCCGCGACCTGCAAAATCGCCTGAAGAAGTTCGTCGAATCCGGCCAGCTTGGCCCCTTCACCAACGGTTACTGGGGCAACCCCGCCTACAAGCTGCCCCCCGAAGCCAACCTGATGGCCGTGGCCCACTACCTGGAAGCCCTCGATTTCCAGAAGGAAATCGTCAAGGTGCACACCATCTTCGGCGGCAAGAATCCCCACCCCAACTGGCTGGTGGGCGGCATGCCCTGCGCCATCAACCTGGACGGCACCGGGGCTGTGGGTGCCATCAACATGGAACGCCTCAACCTGGTCAAGGACATCATTGCCCGCACCAAGGAGTTCGTCGAGCAGGTCTACATCCCCGACCTGTTGGCCATTGCTTCCTTCTATAAAGGCTGGCTCCACGGCGGCGGCCTGTCCTCCAAGGCCATCCTGTCCTACGGCGACATCCCGCAGAAGGCCAACGATTACACCGCGCCCAATCTGCTGCTGCCCCGGGGTGTCATTCTCGACACCAAGCTGGACAAGATCCACGCCGTCAATCTGGAAGACCCGGAAGAGATTCAGGAATTCGTTACCCACTCCTGGTACAAATATCAGGACGAAACCAAGGGGCTGCACCCTTGGGATGGCGTTACCGAACCCAACTACAACCCGGAGGGTCCCAACTTCAAGGGTACCCGCACCAAGATCGAAGCTCTGGACGAGTCCGCCAAGTACTCCTGGCTCAAGGCTCCCCGCTGGAAGGGCCACGCCATGGAAGTGGGTTGCCTGTCCCGCATGGTGCTCGGCTACGCCCAGCCCAAGCAGTATCCCTTCATCAAGGAAACCATTGACGCCGTGCTGAAGAAGCTCGACGTGCCGGTGACCGCCCTGTTCTCCACCCTGGGCCGTACCGCTGCCCGCGGCATCGAAACCCTCTACTGTGCCGACCTGCAGCAACAGCAGTTCGACAAGCTGATGGCGAACCTGAAGGCCGGCGATCTGACCACGGCCAACGTTGAAAAGTGGGATCCCTCCACTTGGCCCAAGGAAGCCAAGGGTGTCGGTTTCACCGAAGCTCCCCGCGGCGCTCTGGGTCACTGGATCAAGATCAAGGATACCAAGATCGACAACTACCAGTGCGTGGTGCCCACCACCTGGAACGGCAGCCCCCGCGACCCCAAGGGTCAGATCGGTGCTTTCGAAGCCAGCTTGATGGACACACCCCTGGCCAAGGCCGATCAGCCTCTGGAAATTTTGCGCACCCTGCACAGCTTCGATCCCTGCCTGGCCTGCTCGACTCACGTCATGAGCCCGGACGGTCAAGAGATGACGTCGGTGAAGGTTCGCTGATCAACGCAACGCGGAAAGGAAGCAATCATGCTTGCAGAACAAGATGCGTTTGAAGCGGAACGGGAAGCCCGGCTGGTCAAGGCGGTCTATGTGTACGAGGCGCCCCTGCGCCTCTGGCACTGGATCAATGCCCTGGCCATCACCGTGCTGGCCATCACTGGCTATCTGATCGCCAACCCCTTCCCCACCATGCCGGGGGAGGCCAGCGACCATTACCTGATGGGCACCATCCGTTTCGCCCATTTCTCGGCCGCCTACATTTTTGCAGTCGGGTTTCTGGGTCGTATTTACTGGGCCTTTGTCGGTAACCACCACGCCCGCCAGATTTTCATCCTGCCCGTTTTTGATAAAGGCTGGTGGAGTGAGATTGCGCACGAGATCAAGTGGTACCTGTTCCTGGTGAAGGAGCCGAAGAAGTATGTCGGCCACAATCCCCTGGCCCAGTTGATGATGTTCCTTTTCTTCACCATCGGCGCCGTGTACATGATCTGTACCGGTTTCGCTCTCTACGGTGAAGCCCAGGGCATCGACAGTTGGACCTACCGGATGTTCGGTTGGGTGATTACCCTTCTCGGTGGCAACAGCCAGCAGGTGCATTCCTGGCACCACATGGGTCTGTGGGTTACCTCCATCTTCGTCATGGTTCACGTCTATGCGGCCATCCGCGAAGACATCATGAGTCGCCAAAGCCTGATCTCCACCATGATCTCCGGCTGGCGCATGTTCAAGGACTAGGTTGCACCCCAATCCCTGATGGCAATGACTCAGGAACAAGACCGGGCGGAAGCAGGGCAGGGCGCAAAGCCCGCCCTGCGTCCCTCGCCGCCCCGGCAGCCCTTGGGAGGGCGGCATACCCCGCCCCATCCCGGCGCCTTTCTCGAAACACGCTTTCTCAAACCCCTCGGTATTTCCCAGGATGCCCTGGCTCAAGGTCTGGATATTTCCCGGCGGCGGGTGAATGAGCTGGTGCGGGGGCGGCGCGCCATCAGTGCCGACACCGCCATCCGCCTGGGCCGCTATTTCGGTACCGGCCCCGAGTTCTGGCTCAGCCTGCAACAGGCGTGGGACAACTATCTGGCCTGGCGTGCCTGGCGGGCTGCCCGCATGGGTGTTGTCAGCGACGACAAGCCCCAGATTGCCTAGACTTTTGGCCGAATCCGGCCAAAGCGGAAACATCCGGTAACGGAGAAGGCTGAATCAGGGCGGGCTAGGGCCTAAAATCGAGGCGATGGAATCCCGCAAGCCCCGCGCGAGAATATCGTTCCGCCTGGCCATCATCATTTCTCTCGCCCTGCACGGGGTGATTCTGTTCGTCCATCTTTCTTCACCGGAAATGACGCCCCGGACCGGTGTGTCCACAACCGAGTCCCGCTTCGACGCGACCCTTGCTCCGCGTACGCCCCAGGCCCAGGTGATTCCGCCGCCCCAGCAGGAAAAATCCAGGGTTGGCAAAACGCCCAAGAAGAAAGCCACAACGCCGGTTCTTACCGCGAAGCGAGGTGCCGTGGGGCAGCGCAATTGGTCCGTGGCCGAGCGCAACGACATGGACAAATTTCTCAAGGACCTTGACGCCGAAACCCGCCCCACCAAGGGAACGGACATGGCGCGCCGGGCGATGGCACTGGCACGGCAGATGGGTCGGGAGCCGGGCCCGGATAGCGAAGATTTTCGGCCAGCCAAGGGTGGCAAGCCCATTGACTCTTTCAGTCTGGATATGTATTTCGATGCCTTTGTGCGCAAGTTGAACCGTAGCGCCGCCTTCGTCAAACGGGAAAATCGTGGTAACGGCACCCGTGTCGCCCAGGTGCTGATTACCCTTAACGCCGACGGCTCCCTGCAAAGCTATAAGGTCTTGCGGGCAGCGGATCAGCAAGCGGAAATCGCCTTCATCCGCAGTGTCGTCGAACGGGCCTCGCCCTTCTCGGCTTTCCCGCCCGACATCAAGAGTGCCACCGGCACCCTGACCATCATGATGTGCATCACCCCCTCTGGCGGCGGCGACGGATTCACCCGGATATCCGGCGGAGAGTGCCGGGGCTGAGCCTGTCGAAGCCCAGCGTTGGCGCACCATACGTTTCGACAAGTCTGTCCTGAGCTTGACGAAGGGCTCAACGCGAACGGACTTGTTCAGCGCTTCCCTAGCAAGGGGCCACGTCCTCCGTACCGCCACCGGACCACGGCAAAGGGCGAGACGAATCTCCTTTGCCCCGGCCTTCCTGACCTTCCCAGACTCGGCGATCTACTCGGCTATCCCAAGGGTCTGGCCCCTTGATCGGCTATACGTTTTACGTATGGCTGGTATTTTCAAAGTTTTGCCTGAAATTGATAGATTCTGGCGTGGTTAAGCTATAAATACCCATTTAGCCGCGTTACCCACTGGGGTCAGCACTATACGTATTGCGTATAGCCAATATGAACAGGCCCTCTCCTGCAATGGAAGGAAGAGTCTCGGGGAGAGTGTCGTCAGCGGAATGTCGCCGCCCATTTTTGCCCCGTCAAAGATCGAAAATGGAGGCTGGGGGCGCTTGATGGGGATGACTGGAAAGTAAGTTGCCAGTATTACTTGCAGGGTGATCGAAAGCAGCCCGGCCAGGAAAAACACTTTAAGGCTAAGCGATTGATTGTTAAACGCCGCCCAGGGCAAATCCGGGTGGCACGATGCTTGTAATGTAACGCTATCCGTTACAGGGCATCGTCCATGGAAGAACTCAATCACGACATTCTGGTTTTGGGCATTGGCAACCTGCTGTGGGCCGACGAAGGCTTCGGTGTGCGTTGTGCCGAGGCTTTGGCGGCCGAATGGCAACTGCCCCCCAACGTTCTGGTCATGGACGGCGGCACCCAGGGTCTTTATCTGCTGCCCTACGTCCAGCAGGCCAAGCGCCTGATCGTTTTCGACGCCATCGACTACGGCCTGGAGCCGGGCACCATGAAGCGGGTGGAAAACGACCAGGTGCCCCGTTTCATGGGCGCCAAGAAAATGAGCCTGCACCAGACCGGGTTTCAGGAGGTCATCGCCGCCGCCGAATTCACCGGTCAATGTCCCGAAGAAATGCTGCTGATCGGCATTCAGCCCGTGGAACTGGAAGACTACGGCGGCAGCCTGCGGCCCCAGATCAAGGCCAAAGTGCCGGAAGCCCTGGCGATTGCCGTGGAGCGTCTGCGGCAATGGGGCATCGAGGTCACGCCCCGGCCGGCGGACGCTCGGCTCGAAGTCAGTGATGACGTGCTGGGCATGGGCCGCTACGAAGCTGAGCGCCCCTCCGCCGAAGCCGCCTGTCGCATCGGCGATGACCGCTTTCTGCGCATTCGTGAGGATGCCGAACCCGAAACCAAGGGTGACGCCTGATGTGCATGGCAACCCCCATGGAAGTGCTGCGGGCCGACGACCACCGGGCCTGGTGCCGGGATCGGGACGGTAGCGAAGTGGTGGTGGATACCATCCTCACCGGCCCCGTCGCACCGGGCCAATGGCTGTTGGTATTTCTCGGCGCCGCCCGGGAAGTGGTCAGTGCCGAAGACGCCGCCAAGGTTTCCGCTGCGCTTGATGCCCTGGAAGCCGCCATGACGGGGGACACCGATCTGATCAATGCGGCCTTTGCCGACATCATTGACCGGGAACCCCAACTCCCCGATTTCCTTAGAAAGGACAAAGCCTAATGTCAGTCCCCGAGTCCGACCGCCTGCTGACGCTGTTCCAGCGCCACGCCGACAAACACGGTTTTGTTCCCCTGGCCGATGCCGCCGCCGTTGATGCCTTCATCGCCGGCAGCGGCGACCGCGTCCTGCTCCTGGCCGAAGAACCGCGCCTGGTGCCCGAAAGCTGGGACGTGGCGGTGATCCTGCCCGATGCCCTTGCCCCGGTTGTTGGCCGCGTCAGCGTCGGTCTGGTTCTGCCGGTTGCCGCCAAGGCCCTGGCCGTCCGTTACAGCATCAATCTCTGGCCTGCTTTGCTCTTCCTGCGGGATGGCCAGTTTGTCGGCACCCTCGAAGGCATGCGCGACTGGGCCGTTTACGCCAAGGAAATCCCGGCCATGCTGGAACGGCCCGTCAGCCGCACACCGGGTATCGGCATTCCCGTGGCCTCCGCCACTTCTTCCTCCTGTTCCTGAGGCACCGTCATGAAACCATTTCCCATTCCCGTCGTGCCCATGGTCGGTGCCGGTTCCCAGCCTGAAGAGGAAGAACTGCATTACCTTGCCAAGCCCGGCGACATGTCGGTCTTCCGCGCCCCCATCCCCCGTCCGCCGGCTTCTCCTGAAGCCCTGGCCGGCGCCCGTCTCCTGCTGGAAAAACTGGTGGCCGACATGGAGGCCAGTGCCTTCGGCGCTGCCACTGCACCGACCCTGTCCCTGCTGAATGTCGAGGCCGATGTCGTGGCCGAAGTGAACGAACTCCTCGGCCAGGGTGAAGTCAGCGTCCTGGTCAAGGGCGGCCGTACCCTGCGCGTGCAGGAAACCGCCTTCCCTTCCGTCTGGCGCGTTCAGTCCCTGCGGGAAGATGGCAGTCTAGAGCGGGACGATGTGGAAGCCGCCGCCATGCCCAGTGCCGTACTGGCCGCCATCAGCGGTGCCCCCAACAGCGCCGAGAAAAAAACAGAACCCACCGGCCTGATGAATGCCCCGGCCCTGGTCAGCGAACTGTTCGCCCAGTCCGCCCAGCATCAGCCGGGCAAGGCCGCCCATGTCATCAATCTCACCCTGCTGCCGGTGACGCCGGAAGACCTGCAATACATGGCCGACTGCCTCGGCTTCGGCACCATCTCCATGCTCTCCCGGGGCTACGGCAACTGCCGCATTACCGCCACGGGCCTGCCTCACACTTGGTGGGTGCAGTACTTCAACAGCATGGACCAGTTGATTCTCAACACCCTGGAAGTCGTGCAGGTGCCGGAGGCCGCTCTGGCAGCCAAAGAGGATTACGAAGACAGCATTGAACGCTTGAAGGAATGGATCGTCTCCCTCGACGACCTGCTGTGAGTTTGCGCCCATGAGCACCTTTGAACGTACTGCCAACGAAGTCAGCACCGCACCGGAAAGCCGCTTTGAATGCGGCATCTGTTGGCATGTGTACGACCCGGCGGAAGGCGATACCGTGGCGCAGATTCCTGCCGGTACGCCCTTTGCCGCCTTGCCCGCCCAGTGGACCTGTCCCGAGTGCGATGCACCGCGCCACAAGTTCATGGTCTTGTCCGATGACTGAAGCAGCTGTAATCGACGCCGTCAGCGAAGCCCAGGCCCATGCTGCCGGCCAGGCCCTGAGCCAGGCCTTCAACCGCATTCGTCAGACACGCATGACGGGTCTGGCTTTCCTCAATCCCAATCTGCACGTCGAGGCCGTCGGTTTTCGGCCCTGGGAGCAGCGAGTGCTGGGGGTGCTGGTGACGCCCTGGTCCATGAATCTGGTGGTACTGCCTGGGTTGGACAAGGATTTCCGCAGTCTCGGTGCCGACGTGCATCAGTCCTGGGCCTTCCCGTCGGGTGAATATGAGTTCATGGGGGGCGAAGAAATGGAATGCGGCCCCTTCCATTTCTGCTCCCTGTTTTCGCCCATGGCCGATTTCGACGATCAAACTGCCGCCCGTAATACGGCCGAAGCGGTGCTGGCCGCCCTGTTCGAGATGGACGAGGAAGCCAAAGCCAAGGATCAGCAGCAGCAAAGGGAAGCGGCTCAACTCAAGGGAGAAACCGCTCCCCTGTCGCGGCGTGGTTTCCTCACCGGCGGCCGGGTTGCGTAAGATCACGCTATGCACGAAATGTCCCTCGCCGAAGGCGTATTGCAACTGATCGAAGATGCCGCGAAACGGGAAGGTTTCCAGCGAGTGACGGCTGTCTGGCTGGAGATCGGCCAATTGGCGGCGGTGGAGACCGAAGCCCTGAAGTTTTGTTTCGATGCCGTCACCCGTAACAGCGTGGCGGAAGGTGCCAAATTGGAAATCGTGGACTTGCCCGGCCAGGGCTGGTGCATGAAGTGTTGCGCAACCGTCGCCATGAGCGAGCACATGGGGGCCTGTCCCCAATGCGGCAGTCACCAGGTGCAAGTCACCGGCGGCTCGGAGATGCGCGTCAAAGAACTGGAAGTGGAGTAGCGAACCATGTGCACAACCTGCGGCTGCGGTCCCGACGACGTTCATATCGACGGCGAACATCACCACCACGATCACAGCATCGCCTACCGGCCTCGGGCCAAGGCCCACAGCCACTCCCATGATCACGATCATGGCCACGACCATCACAGTCATGCGCCCGGAACTTCCAAGGCGCGCATGGTGCAGATCGAACAGGACATCCTGTCCAAGAACGACGCCTACGCCGATGGCAACCGCAAGGTGTTGGCCGCGAAAAGCATCTTCGCTTTGAATCTGGTCTCCAGTCCCGGTTCCGGCAAAACAACGTTGCTCTGCAAGACCATCGAACTGCTCCAGGGCAAACGCGAAGTGGCCGTCATCGAAGGGGACCAGCAAACCGATCAGGATGCCGCCCGTATCCGTGCCACGGGCGCTGCGGCCATTCAGATCAATACCGGCAAAGGCTGTCATCTGGATGCCTCCATGGTGGGCCGCGCCATGGAAAAACTGCCCCTGCCCGAACAGTCCGTGCTGATGATCGAGAATGTCGGCAATCTGGTCTGTCCCGCCGCCTTCGATCTGGGCGAAGCCCACAAGGTGGTGATCCTCTCCGTGACCGAAGGGGAGGACAAGCCCATCAAGTATCCCGACATGTTCCGTGCCGCTGACCTGATGCTGCTTAACAAGTGCGACCTGTTGCCCTATCTGAGTTTCGACGTGGACAAGGCCATCGCCTTTGCTCGCCAGGTGAATCCCGGCCTCAAGGTGATCCGCACCTCATCCACCAGTGGTGAAGGCGTGGACGAGTGGTTGCAATGGATTGATGCCGGCGTGGCGACCACCGCCCAGGGCCAAGTCGCTGCACGTCCTGTGGCAGCCAAAGTGAGCTATCGGCCGGTGGGATGACCGAGGCCCGCCACATCCGCGTCACCGGCCTGGTCCAGGGGGTCGGCTTTCGCCCCTTCGTCTGGCGTCTGGCCCAGGAGTTGAACCTGGCCGGCTGGGTGCGCAACGATGCGGCTGGCGTGGAGATCGCTGCCGAAGGCAAGACCGAACAACTCGATCTGTTGATTCAGCGCCTGCAAGGGGAAGCCCCGCCCTTGGCCCGGGTGGAACAGATCAAAGCCGAAACGGTAGCCCCTCTGGGTGGTGACGAATTCGTGATTGCAGAAAGTGGCCGCGGCAAGATCACTACCGCCATTGGCCACGACACAGGGTTGTGCCCCGACTGTCTGACCGAACTGTTCACCCCGGTGGATCGCCGTTGGCGTCACGCCTTCATCACCTGCACCCATTGCGGCCCGCGCTATACCCTGAGCCGCCGTTTGCCCTACGACCGGGCCAATACCAGTCTGTCCGCTTTTGCCCTGTGCCCCGATTGTGGGACCGAGTACGAAAACCCCGGAGACCGGCGCTTCCATGCCGAACCCATTTGCTGCCCCCACTGCGGCCCGCAGTTGCAATTGCTGGATAGTGTCGGCAAGGCCGTCGAGGGTGATGCCATCAGTGGGACCCTGAGCTTGCTGCAACAGGGCGCCATCGTCGCCATCAAAGGCCTGGGTGGTTTTCATCTGGTCTGCGATGCACGCAATGCCGTTGCCGTGGCCCGCCTGCGTCAACGCAAAGCCCGGGAGGAAAAGCCCTTTGCCGTGATGGCCGCCAATAGCGCCTCCCTCAAGGATTTCGCCACAGTTGGCAGTGAAGCAGAAGCCCTGTTGAACGCTCCAACCCGACCCATCGTCTTGTTGCCCAAAACCGGGCACGAACTGGAAGGTATTGCCCCCGGCGTGCAATGGCTTGGTGCCCTGCTGCCCGCGACGCCAATTCAGTGGCTGCTGTTCCATGAAGCTGCTGGCCGTCCTGCGGGTACTGCATGGCTGTCCCAGCAGCAAGAATTGTTGTTGGTGATGACCAGCGCCAATCCCGGCGGCGAACCCCTGGTGGTGGATAACGCCGAAGCCCTGCAACGGCTGGCCGGTATTGCCGATGCCTTCCTGCTGCATGACCGGGACATCGTTGCCCGCTGCGACGATAGTGTGATGCGCATTACCGGCAACGCCCTGGCCTTCCTGCGCCGTGCCCGGGGTTACACACCGTTGCCGGTCAAGCTATCCCGAAGTGGCCCTTCCGTACTTGCTTTGGGGGCGGGACTGAAGAACACGGTCTGTCTCACCCGGGGCGCCGATGCCTTTGTCTCCGCCCACATCGGCGATCTGGACAATGCGGCTACCTGCACCTTCCTCGAAGAGACTGTTGATCACCTGCTCGACATCCTCGCGGTGAAGCCCCAAGCGATTGCCTGCGATCTGCATCCAGATTTTCATTCCACCCGGCTGGCCGAAACCCTGGCCCAGCGCTGGCAGTTGCCGCTGATTCCAGTACAGCATCATCACGCCCATCTGGCGGCTATTGCTGCGGAGCACGGCATCACCACATCCTTCGTCGGTCTCGCCCTGGATGGTGTCGGACTGGGTAGTGACGGCACCCCCTGGGGCGGTGAGCTACTGCAAGTGGACGGCGCTCACTTCACCCGACTCGGTCATCTTTCTCCCCTGCCTTTGCCCGGAGGCGATCGCGCTGCCCGGGAGCCCTGGCGCATGGCCGCAGCCGTGCTGCACAAGCTGGGCGCCGGGGCATCCATCGCCGGGCGGTTTGCCGACCAGCCTGCGGCGGCACAGATTCATGCCGTCCTGGAGCGGGGTCTTAATACGCCGTCTACTTCCAGCCTGGGCCGGGTTTTCGATGCCGCCGCCGCGGTGCTTGGCTTGAAGGAAACGGCCAGTTTCGAAGGTCAGGCGGCCATGCTGCTGGAAGGTTGCGCGGCCCGACAGCCGGGAACTGTGGTCCCTTGGCCCCAAGCTTGGCACGTTGAAGAGGGGCGCCTGGACCTGCTGCCTCTGCTGGCCCACCTGGTGGATTGGCCCGGTAGCCGTGAAGAGGCGACTGCCCGCTTTCACCTCACCCTGGCCCACGCCTTGGCCGACTGGATTGCCGTCGTCGTACCGACAGAAAAAATCATCGCCCTCGGCGGCGGCTGTTTCCTTAATGCGCTGCTTACCGGACATTTGACCCGTCTGCTGGAAGCCCGGGGCTGTCGTGTTCTTACCGCTCAACAGCTTCCGCCCAACGATGGCGGCATCGCCCTCGGCCAGGCCTGGGTGGCCCTTCAACAACTAGTGCAAGAGGAGCAACACTGATGTGTCTCGCAATGCCCGCCCGCGTGGTGGAACTGCTGCCGGACGATAACGCCCTGGTGGACCTGGGCGGCGTCCGCAAGGAAATTTCCCTCTCCCTGGTGGACGGAGTGAACGTTGGCGACTACGTGATTCTTCACGTCGGTTATGCCCTGCAAAAACTCGACATTGAGGAAGCGATGAAAACCCTGGCATTGTTTGCCGAGTTGGCTGCCAGCGAATCCCACTTGCCCCAAAGCGGAGAAGGGCAGCCATGAAGTACATCGACGAATTCCGCGACGGCGACATCGCTGCCGGCCTTGCCAAAGCCATCATCCATACCGCCCGTTCCGACCGGGAATACCGCCTCATGGAATTTTGCGGCGGGCATACCCATGCCATTTCCCGCTACGGCATCGCCGATCTGTTGCCGAAGAATGTGCGCTTGATCCACGGTCCCGGTTGCCCCGTTTGCGTGCTGCCCATCGGACGCATCGACCAGGCAATCCGCCTTGCCCGGGATCACGGCGCCATTCTCTGTACCTATGGCGATACCCTGCGGGTACCTGCCTCCGACCACTTGTCCTTGCTCAAGGCCAAAGCTCAGGGCGCTGACATTCGCATGGTGTATTCCACGGCAGATGCCCTGCGCATTGCCAAGGAAGAGCCGAACAAGGAAGTGGTTTTCCTCGCCATCGGTTTCGAGACCACTACGCCTCCCACAGCGGTAGCTGTAAAGCAGGCGGCCCGGGATGGGCTGAAGAATTTCTCCATTCTCTGCAACCATGTCCTGACTCCCGCGGCCATGCACGCCATTCTGGCGGTAGAGGGCGGCGTCCAGATCGACGGTTTTGTCGGCCCCGCCCACGTTTCCACAGTCATCGGCAGCGCTCCCTACGAGCCCTTTCCGCGGGACTACAAAAAGCCCGTGGTCATTGCCGGTTTCGAACCTTTGGATGTGATGCGCGCCATCCAGATGCTGCTGGTGCAGATCAACGAAGGTCGCGCCGAAGTGGAAAACGAATTCACCCGGGCCGTGACCCGGGAAGGCAACCGCAAGGCTCAGGCTTTGGTGGAGGAAGTCTTCACCTTGCGCGACAGTTTCGAGTGGCGCGGCCTAGGCAGTGTGCCCTTGAGCGCTCTGCGCTTGCGCCCCGAGTTTGATGTTTTCGACGCGGAGCAGAAGTTTGCCGTGCCCTACGTGGCCGTGGCCGACAACAAGGCCTGCGAATGTCCCGCCATCCTGCGGGGTGAAAAGCGGCCCCAAGACTGCAAGATTTTCGGCACCGTATGTACCCCCGATAATCCCGTTGGTTCCTGCATGGTTTCTTCCGAAGGGGCCTGTGCCGCCCACTACACCTACGGTCGTTTCCGGGAGGCGGCATGAGTAGCGTGAAAGCCGGTTACAGCCGTCCCCTTGATGTGAAGAATGGCCGCGTGGACCTTTCCCACGGCTCCGGTGGTCGGGCCATGGCGCAGTTGATCCAGTCCCTGTTCGCCAAAGAGCTGGATAACGAATACCTGGCCCAAGGCGATGATGGTGCCCGCTTGCCTGCGGCCAATGGCCGGTTGGTCATGGCCACCGACGGTCACGTGGTATCGCCCCTTTTCTTTCCCGGCGGTGACATCGGTTGTCTGTCCGTGCACGGCACCCTGAACGATGTGGCCGTCATGGGTGCCAAGCCCCTTTATCTTGCCGCCAGCTTCATCCTGGAAGAAGGCTTCCCCCTGGCGGACCTGCAGCGCATCGTTGCCTCCATGGCCCGGGCTGCGAAGGAAGCCGGTGTGCCCGTGGTGACCGGCGATACCAAGGTAGTAGAGGCGGGCAAGGCCGATGGTGTGTTCATCACCACCACCGGCGTCGGCGTGCTGCGGGAAGATGTGGACCTGTCCGGCAGCCATGCCCGTCCTGGCGATGCGGTGCTGCTGTCCGGTGCCATCGGCGACCACGGCATGGCCATCATGTCCCTGCGGGAAAATCTCTCCTTCGAGGCTCCCATCGTTTCCGATACAGCGGCACTCCACGGCCTGATTACCGACTTGCTCGATGCCGTACCGGACGTGCGTACCCTGCGGGATGCCACCAGGGGCGGTCTCTCTGCCACCCTTAATGAAATTGCCCAGCAATCCGGCGTCGGCGTTCTGATTGAGGAAGCGGCAGTGCCCGTCCATGGTGCTGTTGCTGCTGCCTGCGAACTGCTGGGTCTCGATCCGCTCCATGTGGCGAACGAGGGCAAGCTGGTTATCATCTGTCCGGCGGACAAGGCTGCTGCGGCCCTGGCTGCGCTGCAAGCCCACCCCCAGGGCAATGAGGCTGCCATCATTGGCACGGTGCAAGCCGACGACCATCGTTTCGTTCAAATGCAAACCCGCTTCGGTGGCCGTCGTATTGTGGATTGGCTTTCCGGCGAACAACTACCCAGAATCTGCTGACGGTGAACATGGATACCCCGACCTCTCTTCCTTCCGTTCTTGTCATTGACGACGAAATTCGTTCCCAGGAGGCCCTGCGCCGGACCCTGGATGAAGACTTCATCGTTTTCACTGCCGGTTCCGCAGACGAAGCACGGCGCATCATGGAGCGGGAGTTTGTGCAGATACTGCTCTGCGACCAGCGCATGCCCGGTACTTCCGGGGTCGAGTTCCTGCGGGAGGTTCGTCAGCTCTGGCCCGATACGGTGCGCATCATCATCTCCGGCTATACCGAGGCAGAAGACATCATCGCCGGTATCAACGATGCCGGTATCTGGCAATACCTGCTCAAGCCCTGGCAACCGGAACAACTGCTGTTGACCCTCAAAGGTGCAGCCGAGTTGTGGAATCTGCAGCAGGACAACCAGCGCCTTTCCTTGGAACTGCGCGACAGCCCCAATACCTTGCGCCAACGGGTGCACAACAAACGTCAGCAGGCCCGGGATCGTGCTGGCTTCGAGCGTTTGGCGAGGGCGAAGGACAGTCCTCTCAACGCCCTGTGCACCTACGCCGAGAAGCTGGCCCGTTACGATCTGTCGGTGCTCATCACCGGCGAATCCGGCACCGGCAAAGAGCTGCTGGCCCGGGCCATGCACTACGCCAGCCCTCGCGCCGAGAAGGCCTTCGTACTGGAAAACTGCGGGGCCCTGCCGGACCAGTTGCTGGAGTCGGAACTGTTCGGCACCAAGAAAGGCGCCTATACCGGAGCCTTTGAGGATCGTATCGGTCTTTTCCAGCAGGCCGACGGCGGCACCATTCTGCTCGACGAAATCGGCGAGACATCGCCGGCCTTCCAGGTCAAGTTGTTGCGGGTCTTGCAGGAGGGTGAGATTCGCCCCCTCGGCAGTCCGCGCCCCATCAGCATCAATGTGCGGGTGATTGCTGCCACCAATCGCAATCTGGAAGAAGACGTGCGGCAGGGGCGTTTCCGCGAAGACCTGTTCTATCGTCTGGCCGGTAGCACCCTGCACCTTCCGGCCTTGCGCGAACGTCCGATGGACATTCCCCTGATTGCCCAGGGTTTGCTGGAACGTAGCGCCAGTCAGTTCGGCAAGACGGTGAAGGGTTTCAATGCCGAGGCCAAGGACTGCATCATTAATTACCGCTGGCCTGGCAACGTGCGGGAACTCCAGAACGAGGTGCAACGCATGGTGGCCCTGGCCGAGGGTGAACTACTAGGGGCCGACCTGCTCAGTCCGCGGGTGGTGCACGCGGCCCATGAGGAAGCACAGGCCCGCGACTTGTCCCTCCTGGCGGGGCTCGACGGCAGTCTCAAGGAGCGCATGGACCAGCTGGAGGCCCGGGTGGTGAAGGAGGTTCTGGTGCGCCAGCGCTGGAACAAGACCCGTGCCGCAGAAGAACTGGGCTTGTCCCGGGTGGGATTGCGTTCCAAGCTGGCTCGCTACGGTCTTGAGTCCAAGGAATGACGCGGTAATCGGCTAACATATAACTTCTTGCATAGTTAAGCCGGTGCTCGCCGTTCCTGATGGTATTAGTCCCCCTTCCCGCCAAACGAAAACTGCTGATCACGTTTGTCACCGCCCTGGCGGCTTTGGCAGCGTTGGTGGGTCTTCTGGCTGGCGAGATTTTTCGGGAAAAGGAAACCTTGCTGGCCTCGGTACGTCAGGAGAACGTAAGTCGTGCCCGGGGCCTGGGCCGGGAGGTATTACGCGAGTTTGAAAAGCTGGACGTACTGCTGCTGAACGCTGCCCGGGAGTTGCAACCGCTGATGGACCAGGCGGCCAACGCCAAGATACGGGAGCAAGGCAATCGCAAATTGGCAGCCATGCTGTCCTACATTCCCGAGTCCCAGAGTCTGCGCGTGAGCAATGCCGAGGGTGGTTTTGTTTTCGATGCGTCGGGAAAAATTGCGGTGGTGAGCATTCATGACCGCCCCTATTTTCAGCAGCAAAAACAGCAGCACGACAGCCTGGTGATTTCCGAGCCGACTTTTGCTCGCATCACCAATAACTGGGTGTTGGTACTGAGCCGTCCTATCGTCAATGAGCAGGGCCGTTTCATGGGCCTGGTCCAGATCGCCCTCAACACTGGCTACTTCAACGTCCTGTTGAAGAACAACCAGTTCAACAAAACTGACGTAGCGGCCATCGTCGGTGGTCAAAACCAGATCCTGATTGCCCGGCAGCCGGAAGTGACCGCCCATGTCGGCAAACCTCATCCGACCACCCTGCTGCGCACCAAGCTTGAATCCGATCTGGAAGAGGATGCTTTTGAAGTCAGGTCCGCTTTCGATGACGTTCCCCGCTCCGTTGCCTTCTACAAGATCGAGCACCAGAAGTTAGCCTTTATCTATGCTCGGGCCCTGGAAGATGTACTGGCGCCCTGGTGGGAAAAGGTCTGGCTTTACGCTCTGGGCGTCAGCATTCTTTTCTTTGCCCTGATCGGCATCATTTATTCCTGGCGGCGGGGCTATCTGGTTGCGGTGCAGACTGCCAAAGTCATGCAGGATCACGCCTTCAAGGAAGCGGCGCGCCTGCGTACCCTGATCGACAGTATTCCTGACCTGATCTGGATCAAGGGCACGGACCTCCGTTTTCAAGCCGCCAATCTGGCTTTCATCCAGACCATTGGCCGCAGTCAGGAAGAAGTCATTGATGCCCAAGCGGAGACGCTCTTCCCCGAGGTACTCGCGGCAGAAGTCACGCGTCACGACCAGATGGTGCTCGACGGCAAGCAGTCCCTGCGGCAGGAGCATGTGCTCCGTGACCCGAGCGGCAAAGAGCACGTAATCGATATGATCCGGGTGCCCATCTTCGGCATGGCGGGCGAAACCATAGGCGTGGCTGGCATCGGCCGCGACATCACGGAACGCAAGCATACGGAGTCGGTGATTCGCCACATGGCCGAACACGACCCCCTCACTGATCTGCCCAACCGCTTGTTGCTGTCGAAGTATGTGGCCGAAATGATGGCTACGCGGCGGGATGACAAACATGGCGTGCGCATGGCCGTACTCTTTGTGGACTTGGACGATTTCAAACGCATCAACGACACCTTGGGCCACGAAATCGGTGACCGTCTCTTGCAAAAAGTAGGACATCGCTTACAACAGGCTGTGTTTGAAAACGATATCGTCAGCCGCCATGGCGGTGATGAGTTCACCGTGCTGTTGCTGAACAGTTCCACCGCCGTCAAAACTGCCCAGGTGGCCGAGCGGGTGTTGGCTTCCCTGGCGGAGCCATTCCTAGTGGATAGCCATGAACTGACGCTGACCGCCAGTGTTGGCGTGGCGTTGTATCCCGACGATGGTGATGATCTGGCGGCGTTGTTGCGTAACGCCGATACCGCCATGTATTCGGCCAAGGCCGCCGGACGGAACACTTACCGATTCTTCACGGCGGAAATGAACACCCGCATCGCCGAGCGCCTGGCCCTGGAGAACAGCCTGCGCAAGGCTTTGGAACGCGACGAACTGAGCCTTCATTTCCAGCCCCAAGTGGAAATGGGAACGGGCAACCCTCTTGGCTTCGAAGCACTGGTGCGTTGGCAGCATCCGGAACGGGGCGCCATTCCTCCCATGCAGTTCATCCCCGTGGCCGAAGAGTCCCGACTCATTTTGTCCATCGGCCAGTGGATCATGGAAGAAGCTTGTCGTGCGGCACAGACCTTCCAGCAAGCCAGTGGCAAGCCCTTGCACATGGCGATCAATCTTTCTGCAGTTCAATTCCGGCAGGAGTCCCTCGTCGATCAGGTGCAAGCCTGTCTGGACAAATTCAATCTCGACCCTGCCACGATAGAACTGGAACTGACCGAGTCCATCCTGTTGCAGGACTTCAACCATGCCCTGTTGATGATGACGCGCTTCAAGACCATGGGCGTGCGGCTTGCCATCGACGATTTTGGTACGGGCTATTCGAGCCTGTCCTATCTGCGCAGCTTGCCCTTTGACACCTTGAAGATCGACAAGAGTTTTGTCGATGACCTGGAGCAGAATGACGACGACAAAGTCATTGCCCAGACCATCATCGCCATGGGCAGCAAGCTGCGCATGAGTGTGCTGGCAGAAGGCGTGGAAACCGAAGGTCAGCAACGCTTCCTTGACGACAATGGTTGCGGTCTTGCCCAAGGCTATCTATTCAGCCGGCCCATGCCACTGGATCAAGCCCTGGACTGGCTAAAGAGCAAAGGGCTGCTCTGACATGAATCTGCTCTGGCTCCAGTCCGGCGGTTGTGGCGGCTGTACCCTGTCCTGGCTGGGTAGCGAGATGGGGCCTTTGTTCGCCACCCTGCGCGACGAAAACATCGACATCCTCTGGCACCCCAGTCTGTCGGAAGCCAGCGCCGACGAAGCCCAGGAACTGCTGCGCAAATGTGCCGCCGGCCTGCAGCCCGTGGACATTCTTTGCATCGAAGGCTCCCTGCTGCGCGGCCCCAACGGTACCGGTCGTTTTCATCTGCTGGCCGGGACCGGTATTCCCACCGTGGACTGGGTCAAGCAATTGGCCCATCGCGCCCGCCATGTTGTGGCCGTCGGCACCTGCGCTGCCTTTGGCGGCATCACGGCGGCGGGCATCAATCCCACCGATGCCTGTGGCCTGCAATACGAAGGGGAACTCAAGGGTGGCTTGCTGGGGGCGGATTTCCGGGATGCCAGCGGTTTGCCCGTCATCAATATTGCCGGCTGTCCAACCCATCCCGATTGGGTAACGGAAACCCTGATTGCTTTGGCCCGGGGGCAACTCAAGAGCGAGGATGTGGACGCTCTGGGCCGCCCGCGGTTTTATGCCGACCATCTGGTGCATCAGGGCTGCGCCCGTAACGAATACTACGAATTCAAAGCCAGCGCCGAGCACCCCACCGAGCAGGGCTGTCTGATGGAGCATCTGGGTTGCAAGGGCACCCAGGCCCATGCCGATTGCAATCTACGGCCCTGGAATGGCAATGGCTCCTGCCTTTCCGGCGGCTATGCCTGCATTCGCTGCACCGAACCCGGTTTCGAAGAGCCCGGCCATCCCTTTGCTTCCACCCCCAAGGTAGCGGGCATTCCTATCGGCTTGCCGGCGGATATGCCCAAGGCCTGGTTCGTCGCCCTGGCAGCCTTGTCCAAATCCGCGACGCCGGAACGGGTACGGGAAAATGCCCGGGCCGACCATGTGGTGCGGGCACCGACCGTGAAAGGGAAGGGAAAGTCATGACGCGCCGAATTGTCCTCGGCCCCTTCAATCGCGTCGAAGGGGATCTCGAAGTCAGTCTCGATATTGCCGATGGCGTGGTGCAGTCGGCCCGAGTGAATTCGCCCCTCTATCGCGGCTTCGAGCAAATCCTCCAGGGCAAGGTGCCCGAAGATGCCCTGGTCTTTGTGCCCCGCATCTGCGGCATCTGTTCGGTAGCCCAGTCGGCAGCAGCAGCCAATGCCTTGGCCGCCGCCATGGGATTGACGCCGCCAAGCAACGGTCGCCTAGCGGCGGACCTGACCCTGGCCGCAGAAAATCTGGCGGACCATCTGACGCATTTTTATTTGTTCTTCATGCCCGACTTTGCCCGGGTCGCCTATCGGGATCGGCCCTGGTTTGCGGCGACCGAAGCCCGCTTCAAAGCCCAGGTGGGTAGTGCTGCGGACCAGGTCTTGAGCGCTCGCAGCGATTTCATGAAGGTCCTTGGCCAGCTTGCGGGCAAGTGGCCCCATACCTTGTCCTTGCAACCGGGCGGTTCTTCGCGGCCGCTTCAGGCTTCAGAAAAAATCCGCCTGTATCGCCAGTTGCGGGAGTTTCGTGGGTTTTGTGAAAGCACCTTGTTCGGTGACAAACTTGAAGTCATTGCCGAGCTGGATAGCGAAGTTGCCCTGCAACGGTGGCTCGCATCCCATCGGGACCGCAGCGACTTTGCCCGCTTCCTCGCCATTGCCGAAGATCTGCAACTACACACCCTGGGTCGCGCCACCGATGTTTTCATGAGTTATGGAGCCTACGCTAACGAGGGGGAACCCTGGCTGGCAAGAGGTGTGTGGGATGCCAAGGGTTTGACTCCCCTGGACCCGGGTCAGATCAGCGAAGATCTGAGCCACGCTTGGTACACCGAAGCGGAAGCGCCTCAGTCTCCGGCCCAAGGTTCGACCCTGCCCCAGATCGACAAGGCCGATGCCTACTCCTGGTGTAAGGCACCGCGTCTGGCCGGACGGGTGGTGGAAACCGGTGCCCTGGCACGGCAACTGATTGCCGGTCATCCCCTGGCCCGGGACCTGGTGGACAGCCATGGCGGTAATGTCAGGAGCCGCGTGGTCGGTCGTTTGCTGGAAGTCGCCCGGGTGTTGATTGCGATGGAAGGCTGGGCGCAAGCCCTGAGACCCGGTGAACCCTACTGCGTTTTTGGCGAACTGCCCGATGAGGCCGACAGCCTCGGCTTGATCGAAGCGGCTCGGGGCAGTCTGGGGCATTGGCTCAGCATTCGCCGTGGCCGTATCCACAATTACCAGATCATTGCCCCCACCACCTGGAACTTTTCTCCCAGAGACGCTGCCGGTAATCCCGGCGCTCTGGAGCAGGCCCTGGTCGGGACGGTCGTGAACGAAGGCGACAACACCATGCCTAGTGTGCAGCACATCGTTAGGTCCTTTGACCCTTGCATGGTGTGCACCGTGCATTGAGCCGGGCTTCGGCATGGTCATGTGTTGTCATTCTTGTTCCAGCTCCAGCCGGTTTCAGTCACAAGATGGATAGAATTGACCTGCAGGAAAGCGATACAACAACTATTTCAAAATCGTGCAAGTAAGGGGATGTAGCAAATGAGCCTGCGCTGGCAATCACTCAGAACCCGTCTGGTGGTAGGCATTTTGTGCGCTACGGTCTTGTCGCTGTGGACGGTCACTTTTTTCATCAGCCACTATTTGCGGCAGGACATGGAGGCAGCCATTTCCTCCCAGCAGTTCTCCTCCGTGTCGATGATTGCTGCCGAAATTGATCGTTCGGTGCGGGAACGCATCGACATGCTGTCCAGCGTTGCCAATGTAGTTGCTGCCAAATCTCCCCTGACAGCGGACAAAACAGCTGATCTGCTGGAAAAACAGGCGGCCTTGTTACCGCCCTTTAACTGGGGCATCGTCGTAACCGATGCTCAAGGCGTGGCAGTGGCAAGCATTCCCCAGAATTTGAACCGAGTCGGCATTAACTACGGCCATTTGACTGCTTTGAGAGAGGCCCTGGATAGTGGCCGCCCAGTGATGACCGAACCCTTGATTGGCAAGGGGACCGGCGTTCCGGTGGTGACACTCATTGTCCCTATTCGCAATGGCCAGAATCAGGTGGTGGGTGTGATGATGGGCATCACCAATCTGCAGATGCCGAATTTTCTGGATGAGATCAGCTCCGCCAAGTACGGTCGAACGGGGGACTTCATGCTGACGGCCCCCAAGTCGCGGACCTATATCGCCTCGTCGGACAAGCAGCGGGTGATGAAGTCCGGACCTCCGCCCAATGTGAATCCGGTCTATGACCGCTATCTCGGTGGTTACGAGGGTTCCGGCGTTGCCGTCAGTTCGCGCGGAATAGAAGAGTTATCGTCTTCCAAGATCGTTCCGGCTACTGGCTGGCTGGTGCAGTCGGTGCTGCCGACCAAGGAAGCGTTTGCGCCGATCGAGGCCATGCACCGGCGATTGCTATTCGCTACGCTGTTGCTGACACTGTTTGCCGGGGGCATTGCCTGGTGGTGGTTGAGAAGCCAGCTGCGGCCCCTTGAAGAAGCCGCATCTTTACTGGAAAAAATGCGGGATGGCATAGCGCCACGGCAGGCTTTGCCTCTGGGCCGCATGGATGAAATTGGGCAATTGGCCCATGCGTTTAACGGCTTGCTGGTAACCATCGCTGAGCAGGAAGCCCAAGCGGCAGAGAACGCTGCCAACCGTCGTCTGCGCAAGATTCTTTCCCATGTGCCCGGGATGGTTTTTGAATACCGCCTGCATGACGATGGCAATGGCTCTTTCCCCTTTGCCAGCGAAGCGGTGAAAATGATTTTTGGCGTGTCTCCCGA
This sequence comes from Rhodocyclaceae bacterium, assembly GCA_036504515.1. Taxonomy (GTDB): domain Bacteria; phylum Pseudomonadota; class Gammaproteobacteria; order Burkholderiales; family Rhodocyclaceae; genus AWTP1-18. The sequence continues at coordinate 261,631 of DASXVA010000001.1, read as the reverse complement.
GGACGTGGAAACCGACGCGAACAAAATCAGGGCATTACTGCATCCGGAAGACAACGAGCGCTTCTTCGAGGCCATGCATCGCTCCGGCAAGCTGCTGACGCCCTGGCAGATCGACTACCGCATCAAGTTGGGCAGTGGTGAAATCAAATGGCTCCACGTCGATGCCGTGCCGGAGCATGGCACTGACGGCTTGGTGACCTGGTACGGTTTCGTGACGGATGTAACGGCGACCAAATGCATGGAGTCCGAGCTGCGCATTGCTGCCGCGACCTTCGAGAGCCAGGAAGGTATTTTCGTCACCGATCCAGACGGCGTCATCCTCCGCGTCAATCAGGCATTTACCACAATCACCGGCTACAGCCCCGAGGATGTGGTTGGACGCAAGCCGTCTTTCCTCAAGTCAGGAAAGCACGGGATCGAGTTCTACGCCCAGTTGTGGAACAGCCTGATCAAGGACGGCTTCTGGCGCGGACAAATATGGAACCGGCGTAAGAACGGCGAGCACTACCCCGAGTGGGTGACCATCTCCGCCGTGAGGGACCTTGAGGGGAGAACCACCAACTACGTGGCGGCGTTCACCGATATTACCGAACAGAAAAAAGCCGAAGACCGGATCTACAACCTGGCCTTTTTTGATCCATTAACCGAGCTTCCCAATCGTCGCCTAATGATGGACCGCCTGCATCAGGCCATGGCGGCCAGTGAACGCAGTCTGCAGCACTGTGCTTTGTTACTGCTCGACCTTGATCATTTCAAGGTACTGAACGATACCCGGGGCCACGATTGCGGTGACGACCTGCTGAAACAGGTTGCCCTGCGACTCACCTCCCATGTTCGCGAGGGCGATACCGTGGCCCGCTTTGGCGGAGACGAGTTCGTCATTCTGTTGCTGGGTCTGGGGCTGGAGGCGCGAGGGGCGGCTACTCTGGCCGAAAGCATTGCGGAAAAACTTCGCCTTGCCCTGAATGAGCCCTTCGAGCTTTCCAGTGCGGAATATGTAACCTCTTCCAGCATTGGTATTTCCATGTTTCTGGATAAGGGGACAGAAACGGATGTGCTGCTCAAGCAAGCCGATCTTGCCCTTTATCAGGCCAAGGGTGCCGGCCGCAATACCATTCGTTTCTTCGACCCGGTGATGCAGAAAGCCCTGGATGACCGTGCCGCCATTGAGGCTGGTTTGCGCGATGCACTGAAGATGGGGCGGCTTCAGCTTTACTACCAACCTCAAGTGGATGAGGCCGGTACGTTGATTGGTGCCGAAGCCCTTTTGCGCTGGTTTGACGCGAGTGGCAACTCCATTCCTCCTGCCGAGTTCATTCCCCTCGCGGAAGAAACAGGACTCATTTTGCAGCTGGGAGATTGGGTGCTGGAAACGGCCTGTGCCCGGCTTCAGGCCTGGGCGAAAATTCCGCAGTTGGCCAACATTGTTATTGCCATTAACGTTAGTGCCCGGCAGTTCAATGTCCCAAACTTCGTCGCCCAGATCGCTGATGCCATGGACCGACATGGGATTGGCCCCGGGCGGCTGAAGATCGAACTGACTGAGTCCGTCATTCTCGACAATATGGAAGAAGTGGTGGAGAAGATGAACGCGCTGAAGGCCATCGGCGTCTCCTTCTCCTTAGATGATTTCGGAACGGGATACTCGTCCCTTTCTTATCTCAAACGTCTGCCAATCGATCAGGTAAAGATTGACCAGGGTTTCGTACGGGACGTGGTCATGGACCAAGACGATGCCGCCATTGTTGAAGCGATTATCGGTCTGGGTAAAACACTGCGCCTCCTGGTGATTGCCGAAGGGGTTGAAACTGCCGGGCAACGGGATTTTCTTGGATTGCATTCCTGCAAGGCCTATCAGGGTTATCTGTTTGGCCGCCCCATGGCGGCGGATGATTTTGAACGACTCCTCAGTGAGACATTACCTGCGAGTACCGACGGTAATGTTTGATGTCGTGTCGGTTCCTTGCCATGGGTGATGCTTTCGTCGATGATCACCGACTGCATTAGCCTAATCAACTCGCTATTGTTCATGCCTTTCCCCGGGAAGTTTCCGCGGTGCCTCAAGGAAAAATATGGAACGGTTTACCATCTCCCTCGACGAAGATCTGGCCCATCAGTTCGATCAATTGATTGCCCGGCGTGGCTACAGCAACCGCTCCGAAGCGGTACGGGATTTGTTACGGGGGCATTTGGAGAAAGAGCGCCAGGATCGGGAGGAGGCTGGCTACTGCGTGGCTTGCCTGTCCTATGTGTACAACCACCACGAGCGCGAGTTGGCCGAACGGTTGACGGAAATCCAGCACCAGAGCCACGACCTTACCGTGTCCACATTGCACGCTCACCTGGATCACGAGAACTGCCTTGAGAGTGTCATGCTCAAGGGCCCGATCAAGGCCGTCCGTGCTTTTGCCGAAGCGATGATGGCGGAGCGGGGTGTACGGCACGGGCAGATCAACCTGATTTCTGTCGAGATGGACCAGGGCCGTCATAGCCACGCCTACCGGCCCCGGGGCAAGGGCGAGCCCCATCTGCACCTGAAGCCAAAAAACTAAGGATTCTCTGGTGCCATGAGCCGCACGCCTAAACCCATGCCCATTGAGGATATCGCTGCCGCCAGCGGCGCGGCGGCCGGCGAGCACGTCTGGCTGGATGTCATCCAGAAGATGGATGAGGTCTATCACGAGCTGCTCGATTACGAGGTCGCCCTCGAAGAGAAGAATGCTGCCCTGGAGGAGTCCCAGCAGTTCATCGTCTCCGTGCTGACCTCCATGTCCGACGTTCTTATCGTCTGCAATCGGAGCGGTGTCATTGAAGATGTGAATCCCTCCTTGATGGCGCTGACCGGCAAGAGCGAAGACAGCCTCAAGGGAAGTTCCCTCTACGACCTGTTCGCAGACGAAGATTCCCGTCGCCGGGTACGGCAGCATGTGGCAGGTCATATCGGCGAAACTCTGCATGACTGCGAGCTGTTGTTGCAGGGGCGGGATGGTGGCGCTGTGCCAGTCTCTCTCAATTGCACGCCGCGCTACAACAGCGTCGGCAAAATGCTGGGCACTGTCGTCACGGGGCGCCCCGTGGGGGAACTGCGCCGTGCCTATCAGGCCTTGCACCAGACCCACGAAGAACTCAAGCGGACTCAGCAGCAGTTGCTGCACTCAGAGAAGATGGCCTCCCTCGGCCGGCTGGTGGCGGGTGTTGCCCATGAACTGAACAACCCCATCAGCTTCGTTCTCGGCAATGTGGTGGCCCTCAAGCGTTACGTGGAACGTATCGATACTTATCTCGATGCCGTACACCATCAGGCCGATGCCGCGCCGGCTTTGCGCAAGGAACTGCGCATCGACAAAATCCTGGAAGACCTGCCCTCCCTGATTGAAGGGACGGTGGAAGGCGCCGAGCGGACCCGGGATGTGGTGGACGGCCTGAAACGGTTCTCGGCCATGGATCGGGACGAACGGGTGAACTTTGATCTGGTCCCGGTCATTGAGCGCGCGGTGCACTGGGTCAGCCGTGCTGTCGCTGATGCCTTCAAAATTTGTCTCGACCTGCCGGAGCAACTGCCGGTATTGGGTTCCCCGGGGCAGATGCAGCAGGTATTGATGAACCTGGTGCAAAACGCCAGCGATGCTACGGCCGGTCAGGCTGAACAGCGTCTCGCTGTGGAGGCAAGGGTGGAGGAGGGGCGCATTGTTATCGACTTTCACGACAACGGCCCCGGTATCAGCGTCGACAATCTGCCCCGAGTTTTCGATCCATTCTTTACGACCAAGCCGGTGGGGCAGGGGACTGGCTTGGGCTTGGCCATCAGCTACGGCATTGTCGAGCGGCATGGCGGCAAACTTTCTGTCGCCAACCATTCGGACGGTGGCGCCATCTTTACGCTGAATTTGCCTATGGCATTGATAGAGAGTGCCTAAGGATTACGCGCTAAGGCTGTGTTTCCACGGTGTTACTATCCTCTTGCAAACACCGGTATGTAACTGACAGGCGCTCTCGTTGATGATATCCGCCAAGACAATTGGGCATGAAGATGATGGCGTTGTGAATGAGACTCCGCCATGGGACCCTGTTGTGTTGCTGACTTGGATTTTTAAATGGTTCTTGCGCATCGGTTTTGCCCTGGTCCCTTCTGTTGCCATTCTTTACCTGTATTACTTCGGCAACCCGACCCTACGCTTTGTCGATTATGGCTTTCATGAACTGGCCATTGGGGTTGCCTGCAGCCTCAGCACCTTTGTCTCCTACATTACTTGGCGCTGCTACCGCCACTCTGGCGAGCCTTTCCTGTTCTGGATTGCTTTGGGCCTGACCGGCTTTACCGCGATCTACCTACCCCACGGCATTTTGACGCGTACCGCCGATTGCAATATCTGGCTGTTCCTGATTTTCGGGCCCGCTTCGCGGGTGGTCATGGTTGCTTGTTTCTTCATTGCCCTGCTGCAGTATGGAAAACCGGCCCATGAGGCCGAGCGACGGAGCAAGCTGGTGCCCCTGTGGCTTGCCCTGTGTTTGTTCGCCCTGGTCGATGCTTTGATTACTGGCGTTATTCAGTCCGGGGCTGCGAACGTGCAATTGCTACGGGTTGTGCTGGAAGGGCTGACCATTGTGTTTGCCATGGGTAGCATCATCTTGTTCTTCTTCCGGCTCAGTCGTTTTTCTTCGCCACTGATGTGGATGTACACCCTTGCCATGGCAGCTTTTGCCCAGGCTTCCACTTCCTTTTTGCTGGCCTCGGCCTGGGACCACCAATGGTGGCTGGGCCACGTCATTTCGGCAGCGGGATTCTTCATCCTGAGTTACGGCATTGTCGAAGCCTTCCATACCACCCGCGCTTTTTCTACGGTTTACAGCCAGCAGGAAATGATGAGTCGGCTCGAAGAAGCCAATCGCGAACTGGACCGGATGGCGTCCTACGACTTCCTGACCGGCGCAGCCAATCGGCGACTGTTCCTGCAGCGGGTCGACGAAGAATTGGCCCGGGCGGAGCGATCCGGTACGCCGACGGCTTTGCTGCTGTTGGACCTGGATCACTTCAAAACAGTTAATGACGGTTACGGCCATCAGGCGGGGGATATGGTCTTGACGGCCTTTGTCGCCAGAATTCGCGACATTGTCCGCCTGCCCGATCTGATCGGTCGCTTTGGCGGCGAAGAGTTTCTTGTGCTGCTGCCGAACTCCAATTTGCAGCAAGCTTTTGTCATTGCCGAGCGGATCAGGAAGGCAATGGACCGGAGTCCTATTGCTGTCAGCAATGGCGATCTGACCATTACTGTGAGTATCGGTGTGGCTGAGTTCGGTCAGGACGGCGAGGATGTGGCCAGCGTACTGCGCAAGGCCGATCAGCGACTTTATGTCGCCAAAGCGGGAGGGCGGAATCAGGTGATCAGCTACGCCGACCCGACTCTGGATTGATTTGATCAAAAAGGTTGTGCCAGCTTTTCAGCTGCCACTTCATTTCATTTTTGACGGCAGCTTGATCCGTTCTCCCGCCACCATGAATTTGCCCATGCCCTCATGGTGCAGAGTCTTGGCTTCCTTCACCGTCGGATTCTTCCACGCCTGGGTGACTTCCAGCACGCACATGTTGTACTTGTTCATCATCCGCGTATCCACCACCTTGCAGGCCAAACTGGCATAGCACTCCTCAATCAGGGGTGGGCCGATGTCGTCCACCTGATGCGGTGTCAAGCCGAAGGCCGCAAACTTGTCCTTGTTCCGCCCACTGCAATTGCCACAGGCCACTACTTCTTTTGCCATGGCTACGGTGGGAATGTTGATCACGCATTCCCGGCTGGCCGTGAGCAGCTCGAAGCTGTAGTTACGGCCGCTCATGAGCATGCCCACCAGGGGCGGTTCGAACTCCATCATCATGTGCCAGGAGAGGGGCATCACATTGGCCTTGCCTTTGTGGGCGGTGGTTACCAGCAGTACCGGTCCCGGCTCCAGCAGGCGATAGACCTTGGCTAAGGGAAAGCTCTTTTTCGGCATGGCGCACCTCGGCGAAACCTTGCAAGGCTTCAAGTATAGGCAGGATCGGCATTAATGCTGCGGCGCAGAGCTTGCCAGCGAGAGACACCAATTGAAAACCGGCTGACCAGTTTTTTGCTTGTCATCCATTGCCTGTTGTTTGCCATGCCGCCCACCAAGGGGCTTTGCGATGATGGCGTAAGATCGGCACGAAAATTGTATGAAGTTTTAAACTTTCTGCTTATCTGTCGTGCTGATCTCGCTATGGAAACCACCCTGCCCCAGGAATGGACTGCCCTCTGCCTGCTGGTCTTCGTGCTGGGCATGCGCCATGGTTTCGACGCAGACCACCTAGCCACCATCGATGGCCTGACCCGTTTCAACGCCCGTAGTCGCTCAGTCTTTGCGCGCTGGTGCGGCGTGCTGTTTTCCCTGGGCCATGGTGCCGTGGTCGTGACCATCGCACTGTTGGTGAGTCTGGCTTCCGGTTCGGCCCAGGTGCCCCTGTGGCTCGAAGGTTTCGGTACGGGAGTGTCGGTGCTGTTCCTGTTGGCCCTGGGTTGCGCCAATCTGCTGGCGGTGCTGCGGACGCCGGCGAGCGAAGTTGTGCAGCCGGTGGGGCTGAAGGGCCGCTTTCTCGGACGCTTGCAGCAGGCCAGCCATCCCGGACTGATCGCTTTGGTGGGTGCCCTGTTCGCCCTTTCCTTCGATACCTTGAGTCAGGCCGCGCTATTCGCCCTGACCGCAACCCGCTACGGGGGCTGGGAACATGCTTTGGCTCTGGGATTGATCTTCATGGGTGGCATGCTCGCCACCGACGGCATCAACGGTTTCTGGATCGCTCGCCTATTGCGCCGGGCCGATGCCACGGCCCTGATTGCATCCCGGGTTATGGGGCTGGCCGTGGCTTTCATTAGCCTGGGCGTCGCCGCCTTCGCTTTGGCGAAATGGACTTTGCCGGCGGTGGACGCCTGGAGTGAAGGCAAAGAATTGTCTTTCGGTGTTGCCGTGATGACTTTTATCGCCCTGAGTTTTTTCTTTGCTGTTCGTTCCCGCTCCCAGCCCGTTGTTGTCACAGAAGGCGCTACCGTTTCTTCGAAGCCCTGATCGTTTTTTTGATCATGGTTAAGAGGAAATTTAATTTATTCATACTGATGGTGCTGGGTGTTGTTACGCCCTGGAGCCGTGCTGCCGGCATTCCCACCTTGGCTGAAATCGAGGTGAAAGCCGATACCGCCGATCTGGTGGGGGAGGCAGGGTCGGCCAGCGAAGGGACGGTCACCGCAAAGCAACTGGAAAATCGGCCCCTGTTGCGCCCGGCGGAAATACTGGAAGTGATGCCCGGTCTGGTGGTGTCCCAGCATGCTGGGGACGGCAAGGCCAATCAGTATTACCTGCGCGGCTTCAATCTGGACCACGGCACAGACTTCGCCGTTTCGCTGATGGGTATGCCGGTCAATTTACCCAGCCATGCCCACGGTCAGGGCTATCTGGATTTGAACTTCCTGATTCCCGAGCTGGTGGATCGCATGAGTTACCGCAAGGGGCCTTACTGGGCGGAGGAAGGGGATTTCTCCAGTGCCGGGGCTGCCCATATCGACTACCGACAGCGTCTTGACCGTTCCTTCATCCAGATCGATGTGGGCCAGAACAATTATCGCCGGGTATTGCTGGCCGGCTCCCCCGAGGTCGGCAACGGTCATCTGCTCTATGGTCTGGAAGTCTTTGGCAATGATGGTCCCTGGCAATTGCCCGAGGGTTTGCAACGGCTCAACGGCGTGCTGCGCTATGGTTGGGGTAGTCGCGAGGAGGGCGGCTCCATCGCCCTGATGGGCTATGACAGTAAATGGCGCTCCACCGACCAGGTACCGCAACGGGGCATTGATAGCGGTCTGATCGGGCGTTTCGGTTACGTGGATCCGAGTGATGGCGGTCAGACCCATCGCTACAGTCTATCCGCCGAGTGGACAGGGCGCGGGCGGGATACGCGCTGGAAGGCCAATGCCTACGCCATCGACTACGGTCTGAATCTCTGGTCCAACTTCACCTATGCCACCGATACGGTGCATGGCGACCAGTTTCTGCAAACCGACCAACGCCGCATCTACGGCGGCAGCGCCAGCCAGAGCTGGGTCAGCGACTGGGCTGGTCGCACGATGGAAAACACCCTGGGCGTGCAAGCCCGGCTGGACCGCATCGGCAAGGTGGGGCTGTATCTCACCACCGACCGCCAGCGCTGGTCCACCGTGCGGGAAGATGCGGTGAACGAAGACAGCTTCGCCCTCTACGGCCAGAACCTGATTCAGTGGAACGACTGGTTCCGCAGCCAGGTCGGCCTGCGGGGCGACTTCCAGCGCTACAAGGTCAATTCCGATAGGGCAGCCAATTCCGGCAATGCCAACGCTCATCTATGGAGTCCCAAACTGGCCTTGATCTTCGGCCCCTGGAATGCCACCGAGTTTTACTTCAACAGCGGTCTCGGCTTTCACAGTAACGATGCCCGGGGCGCTGTCACCCGCGTCAATCCCGATCCCCGGGATGCCGCCTTTGGCTCGGCTGTTTCGCCCGTAACACCCATGGTCCGCAGTCGCGGTGAAGAGCTGGGCCTGCGCAGCGCCCCCCTGCCGGGCTTGCAACTGACGGCAGCGCTATGGCAACTGGACATTGCTTCCGAGTTGCTGTTCACCGGCGATGCCGGTACCACCGAACCCGCTCGTCCCAGCCGGCGCAAGGGCGTGGAGTTGTCGGCCTTCTGGCGTGCCAGCGAAGCCTTGACCCTGGATAGCGACCTCTCCCTCTCCCGGACCCGTTACAGCCAGGACGATCCCGCTGGCAACTTTATTCCCGGTGCCGTGGAAAAGGTTTTCTCCCTCGGTCTTAACTACGCTGACAGCAGTCCCTGGTCCTGGGGTCTGCACCTGCGGCACTTCGGTGCCCGGCCCCTGATCGAAGACAACTCGATACGGTCGCAACCTTCCACTCTGGTGAACGTCCTCGGCGGCTACGCCTTGTCAAGAGACATGAAGCTCAGCCTGACCGTGCTCAACCTGTTTGATCGCAAGGTCAGCGACATCGACTACTACTACGCATCCCAATTGCGCAGCGAAACCGGCTCAGTGTCGGACATCCATACCCACCCGGCGGAACCCCGGACCCTGCGGGCTTCCCTGCGTATTTCCTTCTGACGTAATCAGGCACAATGGCGGCAGAAAATTTCTGCCATTTCTGCCATTTCTGCCATTCCTGCCATTCCTGCCATGAGCCTAGATGCTGGCGTTGTTCATTTGCGCCTTACCCTGTCTGCCGAATCACCACGTATTGTCGGAGTGGAGGTGGACTGTCGTCGTCCAGCGGCGGCCCAGGTATTGATCGGCAAGCCACCGGCCCTGGCGGAAAATCTCGCGCCGCTGCTTTTTGCCGTCTGCGGCAAAGCCCAGGGGCTTGCTGCGAGCCTTGCCCTGCGCGCCGCCCAAGGCGAAGTTGTCAGCCCCCATCGCAATCAGGAGGTGGCAAGAGAAGCTGCGCGGGAACATCTGTGGCACCTGCTCGGCACTGATCAAAGGGATTTGCTCGCCGCAGGTACCCGCAGTCTGCAAGGGCCTGATCCAGCCGGTGCACTCGGGGAGTTCCTGTTGCCGCTACTGGGTGTTACAACCGCAGACTGGCTCGCCATGACCACGGCCGCGGAATTTGCCCATTGGATTTTTGATCGAGAAACCGCCCTGACTCATGGCTTCCGCAGCGATGTGACTGAGCCACCACCAGCCCATGTGGCACTGCTGCCCGCGATGGATGCCGCTGCCAGCCTGACCGTCTGGCCCCGTCTCGATGGAAATTTTTGTGCCCGGCCTCACTGGCAGGATGCCGCAGCAGAAACCGGCGCCCTGGCCCGCCAGGTGCAAGCCCCCCTGATCTCCGCCTTGGCGGCCCAACCCTGGCGACAACGCAAGGCAGCCCGGTTGCGAGAGCTCTTGCTGTTCACCCAAGGGAACGCTGAAGGCCCTTTGCCCGGCAATGCCAGTGCCCAGCCCCTTGCGACCGGCTGCGGCCGCGTCCTGGTGGAAACCGCCCGGGGTTTGTTGATGCACGAAGTCACGGTCAGTAATGGCGTGATCGTCGATTACCAGTTGGCAGCCCCCACCGAATGGAATTTCCATCCCGATAGCCCGCTATCGGCCTGGCTGACAGGCCGTGTTGGACTCGACCGGGAAGGGCTGAAGGCTGCCATCGCCGCCGCAGTAAATGCCCTTGATCCCTGTGTGGCCTGGACCCTGGATTTCATCCCTGCTGACCAGTCTTGAAGGCCGGGCTATAATCAACGCCTTTCCGAGGAGCGCTGCGAGGCTGAACTTGTTTCACCCCAGGCTCGGAAACTGAATTCAACGGCGCTCACCAAACCCTGGAACATTCCGCCGGGTCACAGGTGAGCCGCATAGCAAGGGCCCCTGCCCCGGTCATGGATTGGAGAAACTCCGTGACTTCATCAAGCATCGCGCCCGCTTTCAACACCGCCACCGTACAACCCGACCGCAGCGCCGAGATCAAGGCCCTGCTGGCCCAGCGCATCCTCATTCTCGACGGCGCCATGGGCACCATGATCCAGCAGCACAAGCTGGGGGAAGCGGATTACCGTGGCACACGTTTTATCGATGCGGCCAAGGACCTCAAGGGTAATAACGATCTGCTGGTGCTGACGCGCCCGGACGTGGTGGGGGGCATCCACCGGGAGTATCTGGAAGCCGGCGCCGACATCATCGAGACCTGTACCTTCAACGCTACCCGGGTGTCCCAGGCCGAATACGGTCTGGAAGAAGTGGCCTACGAACTCAATGTGGCCGGTGCCCGCCTGGTACGTGAACTGTGTGACGAGTTCACTGCGAAGAACCCCGCCAAGCCTCGCTTCTGCGCCGGCGTTCTCGGCCCCACATCGCGCACCCTGTCCATTTCCCCGGATGTGAATGATCCCGGCTTCCGCAATATCAGTTTCGATGCTTTGGTGGACGACTACTACGCCTCGGCCCAGGGTCTGATGGAAGGGGGCGCCGACTTCCTGCTGATCGAAACGGTGTTCGACACCCTCAATGCCAAGGCCGCCGTGTTCGCCGTGAAGAAGCTGTTCGACAACACCGGCCTCACCTTGCCGGTGATGATCTCCGGCACCATCACCGATGCCTCGGGCCGTACCCTGTCCGGCCAGACCGCCACGGCCTTCTGGAATTCCCTGTCCCACGCCCAGCCCATCAGCTTTGGTCTCAACTGCGCCCTGGGTGCCAAGGAACTGCGTCAGTACGTGGAAGATTTGTCCCACTGCTGCGACACCCATATCTCCGCCCACCCCAACGCCGGCCTGCCCAATCCTCTGGCTCCTACCGGCTACGATGAAACGCCGGAGCAACTGGCCAAGGAAATCATCGAGTGGGCTCGTAGCGGTCTGGTGAACATCGTCGGTGGTTGTTGCGGCACATCGCCCGCCCACATCGCCGCCATCGCCCAGGGCGTGGCGGCGATCAAGCCTCGCGCTGTGCCCGTTATTGAAAAGCAGTTGCGTCTGTCCGGCCTGGAGCCTTTCCACGTTGGCCCCGACAGCCTGTTCGTGAACGTCGGCGAGCGCACCAACGTCACCGGTTCCAAGGCCTTCGCCCGCATGATTCTCGAAGGCCGTTTCGATGACGCTCTGGCCGTGGCCCGCAACCAGGTGGAAGCCGGCGCCCAGGTGATCGACATCAACATGGACGAAGCCATGCTCGATTCCATGGCCGCCATGGAACGCTTCTGCAAGCTGATCGCCTCGGAACCCGACATCAGCCGGGTGCCGATCATGCTCGACTCTTCCAAGTGGGATGTGATCGAAGCCGGTCTCAAGTGCATCCAGGGCAAGGGCATCGTCAACTCCATTTCCATGAAGGAAGGCGAGGCCAAGTTTCTCGAACAGGCGCGGCTGGCGCGGCGCTACGGCGCAGCGGCCATCGTCATGGCCTTCGACGAACAGGGTCAGGCCGACACTTACCAACGCAAGACCGAAATCTGCAAGCGGGCCTACGATCTGTTGGTAGGCGATGGTTTTCCGCCGGAAGACATCATCTTCGACGCTAACATTTTTGCCATTGCCACGGGCATTCCCGAGCACGACAACTACGCGGTTGACTTCATCGAGGCGATTCGCTGGATACATACCAACCTGCCCTATGCCAAGACCAGCGGCGGCGTGTCCAATGTCAGCTTCTCCTTCCGCGGCAACGACCCGGTGCGGGAAGCCATCCACACCGTCTTCCTCTTCCATGCCATCCAGGCCGGCCTCACCATGGGCATCGTCAACGCCGGCCAGTTGGGCGTCTACGACGACCTGGAACCCGTGTTGCGGGAGAAGGTGGAAGACGTGGTGCTCAATCGCAAGGCTGGTGCCGGCGATGCTTTGGTGGAGTTCGCCCAGAACGTGAAGGGTCAGGCCAAGGAGCAAGTGCAGGATTTGGCCTGGCGCCAGTGGTCCGTGGAAAAGCGCCTGGAACACGCCATGGTCAAGGGCATCACCGAGTACGTGGTGGCCGATACCGAGGAATGCCGTGCCGCTTTGTTCGCCGCCGGCAAGCCGCCCCTGTCCGTGATTGAAGGTCCCCTCATGAATGGCATGAACACCGTGGGCGATCTGTTCGGCGCGGGCAAAATGTTCCTGCCCCAGGTGGTGAAATCCGCCCGGGTCATGAAGCAGGCCGTGGCCCACTTGATTCCCTACATCGAGGAAGAAAAGCTGCGCACCGGCGCCAGCAGCAAGGGCAAGATCGTCATCGCCACGGTGAAGGGCGACGTGCACGACATCGGTAAGAACATCGTCGGCGTGGTGCTGGGTTGCAACGGTTACGACGTGGTGGATCTCGGCGTGATGGTGTCCACCGACAAGATTCTCAACGCCGCCCGGGAGCATGGCGCCCAGGCCATCGGCTTGTCCGGACTGATCACGCCCTCCCTGGAGGAAATGAGTGCAGTGGCGGCAGAAATGAAGCGCCAGGGTTTTGGCGAGAGTTCCGGAGGCGACGCGATTCCTCTCTTGATCGGCGGTGCCACCACCAGCCGCGCCCATACCGCCATCAAGATTGCGCCCCATTACGACGGCCCCGTGGTCTATGTGCCCGATGCTTCCCGCGCCGTGGGTGTGGTCACTAAGCTGCTTTCCATCGACCAGGCTGCCGGCTACAAGGCCGAGATCGCTGCTGACTACGACAAGGTGCGCAGCCAGCACGCCAACAAGGCCGGGGTCAAACTGGTGACCATTGCCGAAGCTAGAGCGAATGCCGCCAAGCTGAGTTACGCCCCGGTCAAGCCGAAGAAGCTGGGCCTCACTGTCCTCAAGGATGTTTCCCTGACCACCATCTCCGACTACATCGACTGGGGTCCCTTCTTCCAGACCTGGGATCTGGCCGGCAGTTACCCGAAGATTCTCGACGATGCCATCGTCGGCGAAGCCGCCCGCAATGTGTGGAACGACGGTCGCAAGATGCTGGCGAAAATCCTCATGGAAAAGTGGTTCACGGCCAATGCCGTCTTCGGTCTTTTCCCCGCCAACCGCGTCGGTGACGATGTGGTGATCTACGCCGACGACAGCCGGAAGGAAGTGGTCGGCACCTGGCACGGCCTGCGCCAGCAGCACGAGCGCCCCGCCGGCAAGGCCCATGAGTCCTTGACTGACTTCATTGCCCCGCAAGGCACGGCGGATTACATCGGTGCCTTTGCTGTCACCGCCGGCATCGGCATCGAAGCCAAACTGGCCGAGTTCAATGCTGCCCATGATGACTACCACTCCATCATGCTCAAGTCCCTGGCTGACCGCCTTGCCGAGGCTTGCGCCGAGTGGCTGCACCTGCAAGTGCGCAAGGACTACTGGGGCTATGCCGCTGACGAAAGTCTCCACGTCAACGACTTGGTGGCCGAAGCTTATCAAGGCATCCGCCCGGCCCCCGGCTATCCGGCTTGCCCCGATCACGTCGCCAAGGGGCTGCTGTTCAAGTTGCTGGATGCCCCTGCCAATGCCGAAATGCAACTGACGGAAAGCTACGCCATGCTGCCCGCCGCCTCTGTCTCCGGCTTTTACCTGGCCCACCCGGAGGCCCATTACTTTGCCATCAGCAAGATCGGTCGGGACCAGATGGAAGACTGGGCCCAGCGTAACGACATGCCGGTGGCCGAAGCTGAAAAGTGGCTGGCACCGATCCTGTAACCAGCACATCATGAGCAGCAAAAGGGCCGGGCGATCCGGCCCTTTTGCTTTCCACCTTCACCCATTCTCAAAAGGCCCTGGCAGTTAGAATCAAGGACTCCACCGCCAACACCGGATCGTCATTCATGGATACCCAAGCTTTCGGTCGTCATGCATTCAAACTCTTTATCGCAACCCTGTTGGCGACTGCTCTCGGCTTCGCTGCTTATATTTGGCTGGCCCTGAGTTGGAGCTATTCCAGCGGCGAGCGGGCCGGCTTCATGCAGAAGCTGTCGAAGAAGGGCTGGCTCTGCAAGACCTGGGAAGGCGAACTGTCCTTGGTGGCACTGCCGGGGGCGGCGCCGGAGAAGTTTTTATTTACCGTGCGCGACGATGCGGTAGCAGCAAGAATCAATGCCGCTGTTGGCAAGCGCGTTGCGCTGAACTATGAACAGCACAAGGGGCTGCCCGGTAGCTGCTTTGGCGAGACGGATTATTTTGTAACGGACATCAAGCTCGTCGAATAAGGGCCGCAGCCATGGCCTGGTTGCCTTTGTTGTTTCTGTTGTGCCTGATAGGGGTGAGCTTTGCTGGTACGGCTTCCTGGATTTTGCCGATGGCCTACGGAGTCTTGAGCCTTGCCACCTTCCTGCTTTATGCCCGGGATAAATCGGCCGCCATCAAGGGTCATTGGCGTACGCCAGAAAATACCCTGCATGCTTTCTCCTTACTGGGGGGCTGGCCGGGGGCGTGGTTGGGGCAAGCTTTGCTGCGCCACAAGTCCCGCAAACTTTCCTTTCGGATCTTGTTCTGGGTAACGGTGTTGGGCAACGCTTGCGGACTGGTTTTGTATCTTTCCCCTGAGCTACGGGCTGTTTTGGGCAGGGCCATTAGCGTGGCGGGAAACGGTATCCTGCGGCTGGGATGATTTTCTGAGGACGAACTTTTGCAGTTCCAGCCGGACATGAACAGCGCAGAGGGGACGACGATCCCCGACTATCTGAGTACCACCTACTGGTGGGCCTATGTGTCGCCCCGGGCCGTACGTGTGTTTGAGCGGCAATGGCTGGTGAACATGATTCTCTGGGGAAACTATCGTCGGCTGCAGCAGGCTGCTCTGGCGGCCTTTGGCGATGATCTGGAGGGGCGTAGCTTGCAGGTTGCCTGTGTCTATGGCGACTTGACCCGGCGCTGGCTGGATCGCCACAGCGAGCAGGGGAAACTGGACGTAGTGGATGTGCTGCCGGTCCAGTTGAATAATCTGGCCCGCAAGTTGGGGCCGTCAACGCCGGCGGGTTTGTATCTGGGCGATAGTGCAAAGTTGGGGGTTGCCTCGGCCAGTTATGACCGGGCCCTGCTGTTTTTCCTGCTGCACGAGCAGCCGGAGGCGGTCCGGAGGGCAACGGTGGCAGAAGCCCTGAGAGTGGTGCGCCCGGGGGGCAAGGTTGTGCTGGTGGATTACCATCGGCCAAGTACTCTCCATCCCCTCTATTGGCCCATGAAAGCCGTCCTCTCCGCCCTGGAACCCTATGCCCTGGACCTTTGGCGCGGCGGCTTGTGCGATTGGTTACCGGAGGGGTTCAAGCCGGCTGCGCTCGAAACCAGCAATTGCTTCGGCGGACTTTACCAAAAGCTGGAAATCACGATCTAGGCCAGATCAGCCGCAGAGGGCACGTCCGCGGCTGAACCACCTCCGTATGTCCGCGCTCTTGCCGTGTGACCCTTCCGCTACAGGTATCATTAAGGCCTGTCGACAGGGAAAGGTCTTGGCCGCGGGTATCAATGGCGGCAAGGTTGATGAACTCAAAAATACAACAAACGCTGGTACGACTAGGCAACAGCCTGATTGTGCGTCTGATTGGGGTCAGCATTGTGCTGATCTTGATCGGTCTTGCCCTGCGCGTTTATATCTTGATACCGCAGCTGCAAAAGGATGTTGCCGATATCGTCGCGTCCCAGCAATTAACCATAGCCAGCTACGCCGCCCGGGATATTGACGCCAAACTGGTGGCCCGCCGTGAGCTTGTGCAGAGCTTGGCGACAAGCATCACGGCGGAGACCCTGAGTAATCCAGCCAACTTGACTCAGTGGATTGAGGAAAGGCAGCGACTGTATCCCTTGTTCAACCGGGGGCTGATGGTATTCAGTCCCGATGGGCACCGGGTACTGGCCGACTACCCCGGCGTTCCCGAGCGTCGCAAGTTGGACTATGGTCAAAGCCCTTGGTTTCTTGCTGCTCTGGACAGCCGCAACGCAGTGATCGGTCCACCCATGATCAGTCGGCTCAAAGGTGAGCCCTTGATTGTGATGGCCATGGCCGTGCGTGATCGGAGTGGCAAGCCTCTGGCCGTATTGGCTGGTATTGCGGTACTCACAGCACCAGGCTTTATTGACTTGATGAATGAGGTCAAACTCGGCCACCGTGGTGGTTTTTTGCTGATCTCGCCGAAGGACAAGGTTTTTGTCTCTTCCTCAGACCCGGCCATGATTCTCAAGCCTACGCCACCTCCAGGAGTGAACCTGCTCCACGATAAGGCCATGGCCGGTTATCGCGGTGTAGGTGTGACCGTGAATGCTCAAGGCGAAGAGGAGCTGTCAGCCATGGTTACAGTACCTTCAACAGGTTGGTACGTTGTGGCGCGGATTCCGACGGAAGAGGCTTTTCACCCGGTACGCGCGCAAGGGCGAAACATTCTGCACAACAGCATGTTGACGGTGACCGTGGTAGTGCTTCTGTTGATGGTCCTTTTACCCTGGTTGTTCCGGCCCCTGGTCGATGCTGCCAAACAGATGCGACGCATGGCCAGTGGCGAGGTTGCCCCCCATCCCCTGCCGGTGAGACGGAACGACGAAGTTGGCGAATTGGTACTTGGTTTTAACTCCTTACTGAAGAAACTGACGGATCAAGAGACGGCCCTGCGAAAAAGCAAGGCGCGGCTGGCCCATCTGGCGCTCCATGACCCCCTCACCGGCTTGCCCAATCGGTCCATGCTGGAAGATCGCTTGGATCAGGCTTTGATGCGGGCCCAGCGTAGCGGGCAACAGGTCGCTTTGTTGTTCTGTGATCTTGATGGATTCAAACCTATCAATGACCATTATGGTCACGATACCGGTGATGCCGTGCTGTGCCTGGTGGCGGACCGCCTGCAGGAAGGCCGGCGCAAGACCGACACCGTGGCGCGGCTTGGCGGCGACGAGTTCGTCATTCTGCTGACGGATCTTGACGATGCTCGCGGTGCTGCCGAGACGGTGGCCGGGGAATACGTGCGTAGCATTGCTCAACCCTTCGTCCTGGATGAAAAGCATTTGAGTCTAGGTGTTTCTATCGGTATTTCCCTTTACCCCCAAGCAGGCACCGAAGCCCCCCATTTGCTCACCTGTGCTGACACTGCCATGTATGCGGCCAAGCAGGCGGGGCGGGGTCGTTACGTTTTCCACGGCTGATTTTCGCCATGGCTCTGCATCTCTGGCTTGCCTTTCTTTCGGCGTCCCTGGCTATTTCCCTGTCGCCGGGCCCGGGGGCTTTTGCTTCCATGGCATCCGGTTTGCGTAACGGGTTTCTGCGGGGTTACTGGGTGGTGATTGGTCTGCAACTGGGCATTCTTGCCTTGCTGGCGGTGGTTGCCGCCGGAGTCGGTGCCTTGATCGTTTCTTCTGCAGGCGCATTCGAGGTGCTGCGCTGGATCGGTGTCGCGTATCTGTTCTGGCTGGCCTGGGGGCAATGGCGCAGTGACGGTAGCCTGGAGTCCCTGACCGCAGGTAGCGGCCAGCAAAGTCGACAGGAGCTGGTGTGGAGGGGTTTCCTGGTGGATGCCACTAACCCCAAGGGACTGCTTTTCTTTTTTGCCGTAGTCCCGCAATTTCTTGAGCCGGGACTGGCGTTGCCGCCGCAATATGCGACCATTGCGGCCACCGTCGTTACCGTAGACATGACGGTCATGGCCGGTTACACCCTGCTTGCTGCCCGTGCTTTGCATTGGCTCCACTCACCCCGACGAGTGCGCTGGATCAGCCGCGGCTTCAGCCTTTTATTCATCTTTACTGCCATCAGCCTCGCGCTGTTCCGCCACCATGCAATTTGAACGCATTCTCCAATCCCAAGGCTTCGGTACCCGCAAGGAATGCCGCGCCATGATCCGTAACGGCCACTGTTCCATCGGCGGCGAGGTGGTGGACGATCCCTTCGCCGAACTGTCCCTGGATGGGTTGGAGTTCACCTTGAATGGCGAGCCTTGGCGCTATCGTGAAAAAGCCTACGTCATGCTGCACAAGCCGGTGGACACCGAGTGCTCCCGCTCTCCCCGGGGCTATCCCGGCGTGCTTTCCCTGCTGCCCCATGCCCTTTACGAGCGGGGCCTGCAAAGCGTTGGCCGGCTGGATGTGGACACCACCGGGCTGTTGCTGCTCACGGATGATGGAGCCTTCATTCACGCCGTGACTTCGCCCAAGCGCAAGGTGAACAAGATTTACCGCGTCACCGCCAAACATCCCATGACGGCGGAAATGCTGCAGCAACTAGTGGACGGCGTCGTGCTCAACGATGCGCCGGAGCCCGTGGCTGGCATTGCTGCCATCCCCGTGAGCGATACCGTATTCGATCTGACCATCCGCGAAGGCCGCTACCATCAGGTCAAGCGTATGGTGGCTGCCGTCGGCAACCGGGTCGAATCCCTTTGCCGTATTGCGGTGGGCGGACTGACCCTGCCGGAAGATATGCCGGTGGGCGGTTGGCGCTGGCTGGAAGAGGAAGACCTGAAAATCCTCTGGGGCGAAAACTCGTGATAGCCCTGATCACCTTCGATGCCTTACCTCCGGTAGCGCTGGATCAACCGGCAGCGGAGCGTTGCATCGGCACGCCACCCCAGCGTAGTACCTGGAGCGTTTATCAGGGCGATGGTGGCGCTGTGGATTGCGGACTGTGGGCCTGTCAGCCCGGCGCCTGGCGTATCGCCTTCCATGAAAATCGCCATGAATTTTTCCAGGTGATCGAAGGAAAAATTCGCATCACTGCAGAATCTGGCGAGGCCCACGAGTTCGGCCCCGGCTCGGCCTGCGTTATCCCCGCCGGATTCAAAGGGCTGTTCGAAGTGCTGGAGCCGGTACGCAAGCACTACGTCATGATTGATCGGCACTAGAATACTGCCCTTGCTGAAAGGAAACCGGATGAATGCACCCGTGAAGGGCACTCGCGCCCACGCCCCCGACCTGGACTGGAGTCAGGTACAGGAAACCGTACTGATGCTGGAAGTTGCCGCCGGTCAGGTGGAAGCCGCCATGAAGGATTCGAATTCTTCCGTGGGCGTGCTGACGGACACCTTTACCTCCCTGGCCGAAACACTGGAAGTGGTGGACACGGCGCTGGATACGCTGCCGGACAGCGTAGGCAATGGCATGGTGAAATCCGAAATCCGCGAAGGCACACGCCAGATCGGTGAAAAGGTGCACCAGGCCATCATCGCTTTCCAGTTTTACGACAAGCTGGTGCAGCGACTGGAGCATGTCTGTACCAGCCTGGCGGGTCTCAGCACCGTGGTGTCTGATCGGGCCAAGCTCTACAACCCGGATGAATGGCTAGCCTTGCAAGGCAAGATTCGCGACAAGTACACCATGGAAGAAGAACGGGCCATGTTCGATGCCGTGCTCGGCGGCATGACCGTCCAGGAAGCCCTCGACCACTACATGCAGGCCCGCATGCAGCAGGTGGCAGAGAGCGGCGGCGACATCGAACTGTTCTGACCACGCACGGGGCGACCATGGAAATCCTGACCCGCAAGGAAGGCGCGATCTTCATCCTTGAGTTCAATCGTCCCCAACGCAAGAATGCCATTACCGCTGCCATGTATCAGGCCCTGGCCGATGCCATGGTCGCCGCCGATGAGGATGACGAGGTCAAGGTACTGTTGATCCACGGCAGTCTCGATGCCTTCACCGCCGGCAACGATCTCGAAGATTTTTTGCAGGACCCACCCCAGCGGGAAGACAGTCCCGTGTTCCAGTTCCTCGCCCAACTATGCCGTGCCCGCAAGCCCCTGGTGGCAGCGGTGAACGGTGCGGCAGTGGGCATCGGCACCACGCTGTTGCTTCACTGTGATCTGGTCTTCGTCGGCGACAAGGCCAAGTTTGCTTTGCCCTTCACCTCTTTGGGGCTGGTGCCCGAAGCTGCCTCCAGTTTTCTTCTGCCCATGATTGCCGGTTACCAGCGGGCGGCGGAAGTGCTGTTGCTGGGCCAGCCCTTCGATGCTGCCCAGGCCCAGCAACTTGGCTTTGTGAACCGGGTGTTGCCACCGGAAGAAGTGCTTCCTGCTGCCCGGGCTGCTGCTGAAAAGCTGGCACTGTTGCCGGGAAAGTCTCTGCGCAATACCAAGGCCCTGCTTCGCGGCGGCTTCCGCCAAGTCATGGAGGCACGCATGGCCGAGGAAAGTCGGGTCTTCAAGGAAATGCTGACAGAGCCCGCCGCCAAGGAAGCCTTTGCCGCTTTTCTCGAACGGCGCAAGCCGGATTTCTCCGGCAAGGACTGACTCCCCGCTTCCTTAGGCGGGGTTTTCAATCTGGCCGATTAGGTACGGTCATGAAGACCATAGCCGCAATACGGTTGACGCATTGCCGCTCACCTTGTTAAGGTGTAGCCCATGAATACCCGGCAGCCCACTCACGCTACTTCCCTCCTGGCTCTCCTGAGCCTCGGGCTGCTGCTGCGCGTCTCGCGCGCATAAAACTTCCCCCTTCCTGCTGGTTTTGTTGAATTCCCCTCTCGGGAATATTGCGCCATTGCGCGCGCCCTTCACTTAGGAGTCCGCCATGAATTTCGAACTTGCCACCACGCTACGACTGCGACCCGGTTGCCGTGCCTTGAGCCCGCGACAGCACGGTAGCCATGTCCCCACCGAAATTCAGATTCCCTCTTCTGTCGCAGGGGAAACCCCTTACCGAAGATTCAGGAGAAAACGATCATGTTGAAACAGCCTTCCACCAAATACCGCCCCTTTCCCCCGGTCGCCCTTGCCGACCGCCAATGGCCCAGTCGCAGCATCACCCAGGCACCGATCTGGATGAGTACCGATCTGCGTGATGGCAACCAGTCCCTTTTCGAGCCCATGAATGCCGAGCGCAAGATGCGCATGTTCCGCACCCTGTGCGATATCGGATTCAAGGAGATCGAAGTCGCCTTTCCCTCCGCCTCACAAACGGAATTCGATTTCGTTCGTCGCCTGATTGAAGACGGCCACATTCCCGACGATGTCACCATCGAAGTGTTGACCCAGGCCCGGGAGCATCTCATCCGTCGCACCATGGAATCCCTCAAGGGCGCCCGCCGCGCCATCGTGCACGTCTACAACGCCACCTCGCAGCCTTTCCGCGACATCGTCTTCGCCATGAGCAAGGAGGAAGTGGTCGCTATGGCTGTTGCCGCTGTGACCCTCATCAAGCAGCTCGCCGCCGAACAGCCCGAGACCGAGTGGGTGCTGGAGTACAGCCCGGAAACCTTCACCGCCACCGAACTCGATTTCGCCCTCGAAGTTTGCAATGCGGTGACGACAGCCTGGGATGCGACGCCGGATAACAAGGTCATCCTCAATTTGCCCACGACCGTGGAGGTGGCAACACCCAATGTCTACGCCGACCAGATCGAGTGGATGCATCGTCACCTCGACCGCCGCAACAGCATCCTCCTCAGTCTCCATCCCCACAATGATCGGGGTACAGCGGTGGCCGCTGCCGAGATGGCCCTCATGGCTGGTGCCGATCGGGTGGAGGGTTGCCTCTTTGGTAACGGCGAACGAACCGGCAATGTGGACATCGTTACCCTTGCCTTGAATCTCTACACCCAGGGCGTGGCGTCGGGCCTCGACTTCTCCGACATCAATGCCGTGGCTCGTACTGTGGAGCACTGCAACCAGTTGCCGATTCATCCGCGCCATCCCTATGTCGGCGATCTCGTCTTCACTGCCTTCTCCGGTTCCCACCAGGACGCCATCAAGAAAGGCTTCGCGGTACAGAAACCGGATGCTTTCTGGGAAGTGCCCTATCTGCCCATCGACCCCGCCGATGTGGGTCGCAGTTACGATTCGGTGATCCGCGTCAACAGCCAGTCCGGCAAGGGCGGCGTGGCTTACCTGATGGAAAGCGAATACGGCGTGGTGATGCCGCGCCGCTTGCAGGTGGAATTCTCTGGTGTGGTGCAACAGCATACCGATGCCACCGGTGGCGAAGTCAGCGCCGCCGACATCTGGGGCCTTTTCTCCCGCACCTATCTCGATGGCGCGCAGGATGCTGCCAAGGAGTCGGCATCAGCCCTGCGCTATGTGGAGCACCATCTCTACGAACAGGGCAATGCGCAAGGTATCCGCCTTACCGTGGTGAAGGATGGCGTTACCCGCGTGCTGGAAGGTGTCGGCAACGGCCCTGTGGACGCGGCCCTTCACGCCTTGAATCTTCCCGTGGAAGTGCGGGCCTATGAGGAACGTTCTATGGGGGCGGGGGCGGATTCCCAAGCCTGCGCTTTTTTCGAGGTGGCCTGCAAGCGCAGCGGTAATGAACGTTTCGGTGTCGGCATCGACGCCAACATCGTCACTGCATCGATCAAGGCCCTGGTCAGCGGCATCAATCGTTTGATGGTCTGCCAGGCTTTGCAGCAGGCCGCCTGACGACGTTTTCCACGTAAACTCCTGCCGATGAATACAAATCCCATGCTTCATTGGCAGGAGAACGGTATCGAGCACAGCGCCCGCTGGCGTTCCGAAGCCGGCCTGCCCCCGCCGAAACGGGTCATCGTCGCCGATGACACCTTCACAGCCGACGATGCCTATCGACTGGCTTGTGAAGGCACCGCCCTGATCTGGCGCGGTGACTTTCAGAACGGGCGGCAATTGCTCAATGCCCTGGCGCGGCGGGCTGACAAGCGCAAAGCCAAAACGGGGCAAACACCTGTCGAAGCCTTTCACCTGCATCGCCAAACCCAGTCACAACGGGCCCGCACTTTGGCCATGGTGTTGATCCCCCTGGCCGCCGACTATGCCATTCCCCTGCGCCGAGCACCGGACTGGCGGTTGGCCTGTAGCGAAGCCTACGGCCCGGCGGAGGCAAACGAGTCGGTGGTTTCCCTGCGGGAATTACTGGGCATCAATGGCGCCCATGAATGGCGCAAGAATGGTGTAGAGATTTCTGTGCTTGGGGAGCGTGTTCATCCCTGGTACGGCGTGTTTTCCCCCCTGCGGGGCGAGTATCTGGATTTGCTGGCCCAGGCGCCGCTACCGTCTTCGACCCTGGCTTTTGACATCGGCACCGGAACCGGCGTGATTGCCGCACTGCTGGCCAAGCGCGGTGTTGCCCGCATTGTGGCGACGGAGCTTGATCCCCGGGCCATTTCTTGTGCCCGGGAAAATCTGGCCCGACTCAAGTTTGATCAACAGGTGGAAGTGGTGGAGGCGGATCTATTCCCTCCTGGCAAGGCTCCCTTGATTGTCTGCAATCCGCCTTGGGTACCGGCGCGCCCTAGCTCTGCCATCGAACAGGCGATTTACGACCCGGACAGCCGCATGCTCAAAGGTTTCCTGCAGGGGTTAAAGGAACATCTGGAGCCAGGCGGTGAAGGCTGGCTGGTGCTGTCCGATCTGGCTGAACATCTGGGCCTGCGCAGTCGGGATGAATTGCTTGATCTGATTGCGGCAGCAGGATTGAAGGTGCTGGAAAAGCGTGACATCCGGCCCCGTCATCCCAAGGCCAGCGACGAGAATGATCCCTTGTTTGTGGCCCGCAAGGCCGAAGTCACCAGCCTCTGGCGACTGGTTGCCGCCTGAAGCCGGGCGAGAGCCTCGGGCTCTTAGCCGGTCTGTTTGCTGGTATTGACGGGCAGGGCAGGGGCCGCTTTGGGCTTGACCCGGCGCGCCATGCCGAGGCGAGGCATCAAGCCCTGACCGATGACACGGTAGAACAGGGCGCCCATTGCCAGACTGGCCAGCCAGGCCAGCACAACGCCAAAGGCATTGGCGACGGGATGGGTCAATTCAAAGCGGACGAAGAGACCATTCACCACCAGGCACACGGGGAAGTGCACCAGAAAGGTAGCGAATGAAATCTGCGACAGGAAGGCAATGGGGCGGGAAGTGATCAGCTTCTCAAACCAGACCATGCGCAGCGGGGCCAGCAGGATCAGGGCCGTAGCCAGGGCCAGCAGGATGCGCCAACGGAAATCCATCAGCAGGGCCAGACCGCAGACCAGGGTGATGCCGGCAGCACAGGACCAGTTGCGATTGCGCACCGTGGCCCAGTAGGCCAGGGCGCCGATGGCGTAGGAGCCGAAAAAGTAGGGCGCCCAGTTATCCCAGTCGCTGTTCAGATTGAAGTGGAACAGGGAAACCGTCATCAGGATCATGATGGCAGGCAGGGCCAGCCGGCTCCAGCCGGTCTTGCGCGGCAACCAGAGCATTAGTGCCAGCAGGGAGTACAACTGGAAGTCGATGGCCAGATACCAGACACCGGCAGAAAGGGATTCGTAATTGAGCAGTCCTTGCACCAGCAGCAGGTGAGCCGTGACCTGGGGGGCGGTGGCCGGGGCGGAGATGGAGTCGTGGTCCATCAATTGGCGGGCAACGGCAGAAAGGCCGATGGCCAGTACCAGGGCCGCGGTGTAGGGAATTACCAGCCGCAGATAGCGGCGCCCGATCTGAGGCAGGATGTCCCAGTTAACCGGGGTGGCAGCAGGCATCAGGGTACGGGCTGCCAGATAGCCACCCACCACGAGGAAAACCTGGACCGCCATGCGGCCGTATTGATCCATCCAGTCGAACAACCAGGGCGCCAAATCGTAGGCCGCATTGGACATGGGGCCGTAATGGATGAGGTGGTGCAGGACGATGATCTGAGCCGCAATGGCTTTCAGGGCATCGGCAAGGGGTAGTCTGGACGTGGCAGAGGCTGCGGGGTTCATGGGCAAAAACAAGGAAGCGATGGTGCCGCTTCACCCTTTTCGGGTTGTTTTATGGTGGAAAGCGCAAGATTTTAGCAAAAATGTGACTAATAAATGAACAATCCTTCGTTTGAATTAGCGGGGGAACAAGCCCGGGAAAGGCCGCCATTACAGGCTGAGGTAACATTCCCGCTATTCTGCGAGGGCCAGGACAGCATGACCGACCGTATCCGTGACTTGCTGGGCCAGATCAACAGCCTGCAAAACGAACTAAAGAAAGCGTTGCACGAACAGGAACACCGGGTTTTTTTCGAGCTTCAGGGCAAGCGGGTGGTCTTTGAACAAAGTGTGCGCGAGGCCCATAAGCACCTGCGCACCGGCCTGTTTCGCTGGCTGAGCCAAAGCCGGCCCCAGAGCCTTCTTTCCGCACCCATCATCTACGGCATGGCTTTGCCCCTGGTGTTGTTCGACCTGTGCATGAGCCTTTACCAGTGGACCTGTTTCCCCCTCTACGGCATTGCCCGGGTGCGGCGCAGTGACTACTTTGTTTTTGACCGGGCCCATCTGGCGTATCTGAATGTGGTCGAAAAAATCAACTGCGCCTACTGCAGTTATGGCAATGGTCTGTTGGCCTACGCCAGCGAGATCACCGCCCGTACTGAACAATACTGGTGCCCCATCAAGCATGCCCGTAAGGTGGCCAACGCCCACCACCGTTACGAGCAGTTCGCCAATTACGGCGACGGTGAGCACTACGCCCAGCAGCTTCACGTCTTGCGCCAGTCGCTGGCAGAAGAAGAAAATAGGCGGACCGAAGACGGCACCGAACGCCGAACCCATGAAAGAAGGACGGAAGATGATTGACCTGGAAGAAGTCAAACAAGCCATGGTCGAGGCGGACTGCCTCGCTACACCGCAGCAGGTGGACGAAGCCATGGCCCGCATGGCTGCTGCCATCAGTGCCCAGTTGAGGGACCGCAACCCCCTCATTTACTGCGTCATGAACGGCGGACTGGTGTTGGCTGGCCGTCTGCTCTGCCTGCTGGACTTCCCCCTGCAGCAGTCCTACATCCACGCCACCCGTTACGGCAACAGCCTGTGCGGCGATCAGCTCGACTGGCGCGTGCGGCCAACCCAGGATTTGCGCGGCAAAACGGTGTTGGTGCTGGATGACATCCTCGATGAAGGCCACACCCTCAAAGCCATCCTCAACCATTTCAAGGAAGAAGGCGCCGCCGCGGTGTACAGCGCCGTACTGGTGCACAAGGTGCACGAGCGCAAAGCCATTCCCGACATGCGGGCCGACTTCAGCGGCCTTGATATCGAAGACCGTTATCTGTTCGGCTGCGGCATGGATTACAAGGGCTACTGGCGCAACGCGCCCGGCATCTACGCCTTGAAAGGACATTGATGAACACCACCACGCCCGCTAATCTGCACGGCTCCCCCCTCGGCGCGACGGTCAGCTACCGGGACACCTACGCGCCGGAACTGCTCTTTCCCGTTTCCCGCCAACCTCAACGGGATGCTCTGGGCGTTGCCGGCGCCTTGCCTTTTTATGGCGTGGATGTCTGGAACGGTTATGAGCTTTCCTGGCTCGACAGCCAGGGCAAGCCTTTCGTGGCAGCCCTGCGTTTCGACGTGCCGGCCACCTCGGACAATATCGTCGAATCCAAATCCATCAAGCTCTACCTGAACTCCTTCAGTCAGTCGGTATTTGCTTCTGCGGCGGAAGTCGAGGCGGCGATTGCCCGGGATTTATCCGCCGCCGCTGGTGCTCCGGTGGCCGTGAAAGTCAGCCCCTTGCTGCCGAATGAGCAGCGCAGCTTGCGCAATTTTTCTGGCACTGTGATCGACGATCTGGCGGTGGAAATCAAGCACTACCAGCCTGCCCCGGAACTGCTTACTTGCGGTGATGGCGTGGTGGAAGAAACCCTGGTTTCCCATCTGCTCAAATCCAACTGTCCCGTCACCGGCCAGCCGGATTGGGCGGCAGTGCGCATCGCCTATCGTGGCCCCGCCATCGATCGCGCCGGCCTGCTCGCCTACATCGTTTCCTACCGCCAGCACAGTGGCTTTCACGAGCATTGTGTGGAACGGATCTACACCGACATCATGGCCCGCTGCCAGCCCGAACGGCTGTCAGTGTACGCTCGCTACACCCGCCGCGGCGGCCTCGACATCAATCCCTTCCGCAGCAGCGTGGCGGGTGACGTGCCTGAGAACAACGGGGATATCCGCCAGTAATCCGAGAGCATAGAAATACGCCATGGCCCGCAAACCCTTGCCTGAAATTGTGCGCTGGTCCCAGGAGTTGTTTGCGCCTCTGGGCAACATTCACACCAAGGCTATGTTCGGCGGTTGGGGTTTCTATTGCGACGATTTCTTTTTCGCTCTGATCGCCAACGAGGTGCTCTACCTCAAGGCAGATGACGAAGAAAACCAAGCCCGTTTTCGCGCTGCCGGCAGCGAACCGTTCAGCTATTGCTATCCCGACGGACGCACCATCACCATGGCCTATTGGTCGGCGCCGGAAGAAGCCCTGGACAGTCCTAATGCCATGGCACCTTGGGCGCGAGGTGCGTTGGCATGTGCGGTGCGGGCGGGAGCGAAGAAACGTAAAAGGTGAACGATGTACATGAGTACGCTCTAAATTTCGCACTGCACAAATTCGTCACGCTTGCCGCCAAGGGCTCCTGTGGTGCGGGTTTTCATCGAGTTGAAAGCAGAGATGTGCGATGCCAACAAATTCTTACGACATCTCCAAGGCACGCTTTCACTTGACCTAACGCAAGTCCGTACCCGACTATTTCTATAGTGTACTTGCCACTTTTCCCTATCGAGGAAGTGGCACCGTGACTGCGACATTAGTATCACCGACTGCGCTCGGACCTCTGGTTGATTCCATACTCGACAAACATCACCGGCGCCCTGACCGGCTTGTGCAAATCCTGCGCGAGGTGCAGGAAGTCCTTGATTACCTCTCAGACGAAACGGTGGCCTATCTTGCCCGGGCCATGGGCATGTCCCAGGCCCAGGTGCGGAGCACGCGAGACTTCTACGCCTTCTTCTACCGGGAAAACCGCGGCCGCTACCGCATCCTTGTGTCCAACAACATCACTGATCGCATGTTGGACAACCATGACATCTTCAACCACTTTCTGCATCGACTGAAACTGGAAGCGGGCAAGGTGTCCGCCGACGGCTTGGTCAGCATTGATTACACCTCCTGCACCGGCATGTGTGACCAGGGACCGGCTATTCTGGTTAACAACCACGCCATTACCCGCATGACCCTGCACCGGGCCGATGAAATCTGCGATCTGATCCGCAAGCAGGTGCCCCTCACGCATTGGCCAGCCGAGTTCTTCGCCGTCAGCGACAACATCCATCGGGCCGACATGCTGCTTGGCGGCAACCACATTCCTGGCGAAGCCATCAAGGCCGCCATCGCCCGAGGCCGCGACGGCATGCTGGCCGAAATCAAGGCCGCCAATCTGCGCGGTCGCGGCGGTGCCGGTTTCACCACGGCCATCAAGTGGGATGCCGGTCGCAAGACCCCGGCCGATCAGCGCTACATCGTCTGCAATGCCGATGAAGGTGAACCCGGCACTTTCAAGGACCGGGTGTTGCTCCAGTCTTACCCCGGCCGCGTGTTCGAGGGCATGGTCATCGCCGCCTATACCGTCGGCGCCCAGCAGGGCTTCCTTTACCTGCGTGGCGAATACCTTTATTTGCTGGCACCCCTGGAAGCCTACCTCGCTGAAATGCGTCGACAGAACCTGTTGGGAAAATCCATCGCTGGTGTCGCCGGTTTCGATTTTGACATCGAGATTCACCTCGGCGCCGGTGCCTACGTTTGCGGCGAGGAATCGGCCCTGATCGAGTCCCTTGAAGGCAAAGCTGGCCGTCCCCGGGTCCGTCCGCCTTTCCCCGTGACCAGCGGCTACATGAACAAGCCGACCGTGGTGAACAACGTCGAGACCCTGTGCAAAGCCACCGAAATCGCTATCCACGGCGGCAAGTGGTACGAAGCCATCGGTACCAAGCAGTCCACCGGCACAAAAGTTCTCTCCGTCTCCGGCGACTGCGAACGTCCCGGTCTCTACGAATATGCTTTCGGTGTGCGCATTTCCCAGGTGCTGGAAGACTGTGGCGCCAAGGATGCCATCGCTGTACAGGTCAGTGGTGCCTCCGGCGTCTGTTTGTCGGAACGGGAATTTGGTCGCCGCATCGCATTTGAAGACGTGCCCACCGCCGGCTCCTTCATGATCTTCGGCAAGAACCGCGACATGTTCGAAGTGGCGCGCAACTTCATCCATTTCTTCGCCCACGAGTCCTGCGGTTTCTGTACACCTTGCCGGGTTGGTACCCATTTGCTCAGTGACATCATGGACAAGATCGCCGCCGGCAAGGGCACCCAGTATGAAATGAACGAACTGTTGCGCCTGCAGCAGGTGCTCAAACCCGGCAGCCATTGCGGTCTTGGCCAGACGGCGGGCAATGCCATCGCCGACACGGTGCAGAAATTCCGTCCGACCTACGAGCGCCGCTTGGCGCAAACCGATTTCGTGCCCGCCTTCGACCTTGATCTATCCCTCGCCAAGGCGCGGGAAGTCAGCGGCCGCGACGATGCCGAAGCGCATTTTTCCGAGCACGTTGAACACTGAGGGAACGGAATATGAGCGATACCAAAGACACCTTCACCATCGACGGTCAGATCATCGAATTCGATCACGGGCAGACAGTGTTACAAGCGGCCCTCAATGCCGGCGTCTACATTCCTCACCTGTGTCACCACCCGGAACTCAAGCCCCACGGCAGTTGCAAGTTGTGCACCGTGACGGTGAATGGCCGCAACGGTTCAGCCTGTACCCAGCAGGCACTGCCCGGGCTGGAAGTGGAAAACAATACGCCCGCCATCAACGATCGCCGCCGTGTACTGCTGCAAATGCTCTTTGTCGAAGGCAACCACTTTTGCCCCGGCTGCGAAAAGAGTGGCAACTGTCAGTTGCAAGCCCTGGCCTACGACCTGGAAATGCTGACGCCCCACTTCCGCCACAGCTTCCCCGACCGGGCAGTGGACGCATCCCACCCCGATATCTGGCTGGATCGCAACCGCTGCGTGATGTGCGAGTTGTGCGTGCGGGCCAGCCGTGATCTGGATGGCAAGAGCGTGTTCATGCTGGCGGGTCGTGGTCCGGCTTCTCAGGTGGTGGTGGATTCGCCCAGCGGACTACTCAAGGACAGCACCCTGACCCTGGACGACAAAGCTGCCCACGTCTGCCCGGTGGGAGCCATCCTGCCCAAGCGCACGGCTTTCAAGGTGCCCATTGGTGATCGCCAGTTCGACGACGCTGCCATCAGCAACCAGACCGACTACCTGGCTACGCGGCGCATTGACGCCAACCCGGTCGCCACCGACGAATCCCTGGCGGAGAAGGTGTGACATGAACGCTCCCGAACAAGTACGCAAGCTGCGCATCGCCACCACCTCCCTTTCCGGCTGCTTCGGCTGCCACATGTCCCTGCTCGACATTGACGAGCGCCTGATCGAACTGGCCCATCTGGTGGAGTTCGACCGTTCCCCGATCACCGACATCAAGCACTGCGGTCATTGCGATGTGGCCCTGATCGAAGGCGGGGTTTGCAACGCGGAAAACGTGCACGTGCTGCGGGAGTTGCGGGCCAACAGCAAGGTGCTGGTGGCCCTCGGCGCCTGCGCCATCAACGGTGGTTTGCCGGCCCAACGCAACAACCTCGACGTGCGTCGTTGCCTGACACAGGTGTACCGCGCCGAGGGCAGTGGCGAAGTGCAGGTGCCTAACGATCCGGAACTGCCGCTGTTGTTGGAGAAGGTGTACCCCATCAATGAAATCGTCCGGGTCGACTATTTCGTGCCGGGCTGCCCCCCGTCCGGCGACACCATCTGGAAATTTCTCACCGATCTGCTGACCGGCCGCACCCCCCGTATCGAGCACCCAATGCTCAAGTTCGACTGATCGGAGACACGAACCCATGTTTGAACTGGAAACCGCCGCCAATCCCGAAACCCTGCGTCGGGTTGCGATTGATCCCGTCACCCGCGTCGAGGGCCATGGCAAGGTCACTTTGCTGCTGGATGAAAACAACAAGATCCATCAGGTCCGCCTGCACATCGTCGAATTCCGCGGCTTCGAAGTTTTCATCGAAGGCCGTCCCTATTGGGAAGTGCCGGTGGCCGTGCAGCGCCTGTGCGGCATCTGCCCCGTGAGCCACCAACTGGCCGCCGTCAAGGCCATGGACCAGATCGCTGGCTATGGCCCGATCACGCCCACCGCCGAAAAACTGCGGCGTCTGATGCACTACGGCCAGATCGTGCAGTCCCACGCCGTTCATTTCTTCCACCTGGCCTCCCCCGACCTGCTGCTGGGCTTCGACAGCGACTTCACCCGGCGCAACATCGTCGGCGTCGCCCTTGATTTTCCGGAGATCGCCAAGCAGGGCGTGTTGATCCGCAAATACGGCCAGGAGATCATCCGCCACGTTTCCGGCAAGCGGGTGCACGGCACCGGCGCCATTCCCGGCGGCATGAACAAGGCCTTGAGCCGGGCCGAGCGGGACGAGATGGCAAAGGACATCGACCAGATCATCACCTGGACCCAAGGCGCCGTTGCCCTGGTGCGCCGCCTGCACGAAACCAATCCCGGTTTCTACAACCGCTTCGGCGAATTCGATTCCAACATGATGGGCCTGGTCGCTCCCGATGGCGCCCTCGATCTCTACCACGGCGCCCTGCGGGCAGTGGATGCGGAAGGCAAAACCATTTTCGATCAGGTGGACTATTCCACCTACCAGAGCGTGCTTCAGGAAGACATCAAGCCCTGGAGCTACATGAAGTTCCCCCACATCAAGTCCCTCGGCGCCGACAAGGGTTGGTACAAGGTCGGCCCCCTGGCCCGCATCCAGTCCGCCAGCTATCTCAACACGCCCCTGGCCGAGGCCGAGCGGCAGATCATGCTGGCCCTGGGTAATGGCCGGCCGGTGCACGGCACCCTGGTTTTCCACTGGGCGCGGCTGATCGAAATCCTCCACGCCGCCGAAGTGATTCGCGATCTGCTCAACGACCCGGAACTGCTCGGTACCAACCTGATGGCCGAGCGGGGCGAACGTCGTCACGAAGCGGTGGGCGTCATCGAAGCGCCCCGGGGTACGCTGTTCCACCATTACCGGGTCAACGACGATGACCTCGTCACCTACTGCAACCTGATCGTTTCCACCACAAACAACAATCAGGCCATGAACGAAGCCATCCGCACCGTCGCCAAGCAATACCTGGACGGCCAGGAAATCACCGAAGGTCTGCTCAACCACATCGAGTGCGCCATACGCGCCTACGACCCCTGCCTTTCCTGCGCCACCCACGCCCTGGGGCAGATGCCTTTGGAAGTGAGTTTGGTGGACGCGGGCGGCGTGGTGATCGACAAGGTGACCAAGGACAGCGCCGGCCTGCGCCATCAGCCGACCGGCGAACTCATCGTCCTTTGACCTTCGCGAAGACGTGCCGATGACCAATAGTCCGGCCCGGGCGCCGCTGCTCATTTTTGGCTGGGGCAATCCCAGCCGGGGTGATGACGCCTTGGGGCCAGCCCTGGTGGACGCCATCGCCGCCCTTGATCTGCCGGGCGTCGAGTGCATCACCGACTTCCAGTTGCAGATGGATGACTGCCTGGAACTCAAGGGCCGCCAGCGGGTGCTGTTCGTGGACGCCAGCAAGGTGGCAACGCCGCCTTTCTCCGTGGAAGACGTGCAGCCGCGCAAGGACGACAGTTTCACCAGCCACGCCATGACCGCCCAGGCTGTGTTGCAGGTCTATGAGGACATCGAAAAGGCAGCACCGCCGCCTTGCCAGTTGTTGGGGATTCGGGGTGAGACTTGGGGCTTGGGCGAGGACATGAGTGATGCCGCTCGGGAGCGGTTGGCTTTGGCGGTGGAATGGGTCAAGGGCTGGGCTGCTTGAGCTTTGTCCTTTGCGCGTCGATCGATTCGTCGGTTTCTCTGATTTTCGTTAGTCCCGCATAACTTGGACCGCGCCGGGAGTTCGCCCCGGCGGGCGACCTACTTTCTTGCTTCTGCAAGAAAGTAGGCAAAGAAGCAGCCCCCGCTACCCCGGCCCTACGGGCTCCCCTCCCGCCAACCCACCCGAACGGCCGGTCTTGCAAACTAGCGGCTGCGCCGCGTCGGACAGCAAGCCCGGACTGCTCCGTTCGGATGGATTTCTGGTCGGCGGGATAGAGGGAATGGGGGTGTGCGCGATTGCCGTGGGGCTTTACTTCTTTCCGATCTGCCAA
Organism: Rhodocyclaceae bacterium; assembly: GCA_036504515.1. Taxonomy (GTDB): domain Bacteria; phylum Pseudomonadota; class Gammaproteobacteria; order Burkholderiales; family Rhodocyclaceae; genus AWTP1-18. The sequence goes on along the minus strand of DASXVA010000001.1, from coordinate 228,240 downwards.
ACCCCTGCCAGCACCAGCCCTGCGCCAACCAACTGCCAGACCGAGCCCGGTTCGCCCAGGATCCACCAGCCGAGGAAGATGGTTAGCAGTGGGCCGACGGTGCCGATGATCGCCGCCTTGCCGGCTCCCATGCGGCGTATGGCGGCGGATTGCATCAGTACCGGCAGCACTGTGGAAAAAATCGCCATGGCGAAGGCCCAGCCGTACACCGGCCAGGGTTGGTGAAGCAGGATGTCCAGGGGTTCTGTTGCGCCGTAGTGGACGAAGGTGGCGATGGAAGACACCAGCATGGCCCAGGCGGTGAAGCGGTTGGAGCCGAGTTTTTCGATCAGGGCGCCGCTGCCCAAAAGATAGGTGGCGAAGCAGATGGCGGAGGCGAACACGAAGCCGCCGCCGATCCAGACCTGTTCCACATCACCGAAGGACTGCACGTCGTGGGCGAAGGCGAGGCCGATGCCGCCGTAGGTGAGGGCCAGGGATTTGAGGATGCGGCCGGTGAGGGGTTTTTTCTGCAGCAGGGCGCCGGCCACCACGGTGAGGGTCGGGTAGGTGAACAGGATCAGGCGTTCCAGGCCGGCGCTGATGTATTGCAGGCCGATGAAGTCGAAAATGCTGGCGCCGTAATAGCCGGCCAGGCCGCAGCCGATGACGCCGAGCAGGGTGTAGCGGTCCAGGGGCTTGCCGGCCGAACGCAGGCCGACCCAGAGGAAAAACGGCGCGGCGAAGATCATGCGCAGGGCCAGCAGGGTGACCGGGCTGACGCCATAGGGAAAGGCCAGTTTGATGAAAATGGCCTTCATGCCGAAGCCCATGGCGGCCCCTACCGCCAGCAGCAGGCTGGTGCTAGTATCTTTGGAAAAATGGAATTGATGACTGATGCGTAGCAAGGGGTTTTCCTCCGAGATGGCATTAAACACTGCCAAGAGCGATGAGACCATCCTAAAAAACCGAACCATGATTTCCAATTTGCCAAAATCACATGCACTATGACCTGGAAGATTTGCGGCTTTTTGTCGCCGTGGCCGAGAGCGGCAGCCTGAGCCGGGGCGCGGCCCGGGTGCACCGTTCGTCGGGGGCCGCCAGCGCCCGCCTGTCGCAACTGGAGGCGGAGTTCGCTACGCCATTGCTGCGCCGGCGTTCCAAGGGCATGGCCCTGACTTCCGCCGGAGAAGCCTTGCTGCGTCAGGCCCGGGCGCTGCTCACCGGGGTCGAAGGGCTCAATGCGGAAATGGGCGCCTATGCCCAGGGCGTACAGGGCGTGGTGCGGCTCTTGGCCAATACCAACGCCACCAACATTTTCTTGCCCCGGGACTTGGCCAGTTTTCTTGCCGCCCAGCCCCAAGCCAACGTGCTGTTGGAGGAACGGGCCAGCCCTGAAATCATGGCAGCGGTGGCTTCCGGCGAGGCCGATGTGGGCATCGTCGCCGGCATGGCGGAGCACCCGGAGCTGCGGCGGCAGCCCTATCGGGAAGACCAGCTCGTCCTGGTGATGGCGGCGGACCATGCCCTGGCCAAGCGTAAAAGCATCGCCTTCGTGGATGCAACGGAGGAGCCCTTCGTCAGCCTGGATAGCGGCAGCGCGATTCACGGTTTCCTCTTGCAGCAGGCCCGGGCGGCGGGGCGCACCTTACGTTTGCGGATTCAGGTGCGAAGCTTCGATGCGGTGTGCCGCATGGCGGCGGCCGGGGTCGGGGTCGGCCTGGTGCCACGCTCAGCGGCGGAGCAGGCGGTGCGCAGTTACTCCCTGGCCTGGGTGCCCCTGACCGATGCCTGGGCGCCTCGGGCCATGGAAATTGTCGTCCGCCCGGAAACCCTGGAGAACCGCTACGTGGCGGCCTTGGTGGAATATCTGGCCGGGTCGGTGGAGCGCGATTAGCGGCGGGCGGGTTTAACGCCGGCGGCTGCCACTGCCGCCAAGAATGGAGCCGAGCACACCGCGAATGATCTCGCGGCCAAGCTGGGAGCCGATGGCTCGGGCAGCACTTTTGGCAACGGTCTCCAAAACGGAATCGCTGCTGCGACCACGACCAGTGCTGCCGGGGGCGCGACTGCCGAGCAGGTCACCCAGGACTTCGCCAAAACCGCCATTGCTGCTGGGAGCCGGAGTTGGCGTATTGGTCGCTGTTCCGCTTGGAGCTGGAGCGGCCTTACTTGGGGCGGTGCCCTTGAGCCGTTCGTAGGCGGACTCCCGATCCTGCACCTGTTCGTAGTGACCGAAGAGCAGGGAGCTTTCGATGGCGGTTTTTCTTTCCGCCGCCGTCAGGGGCCCGATGCGGGTGGCCGGGGGCAGCACCCAGGCGCGCTCGACGATGGTGGGCGTACCTTTTTCGTCAAGGAAGGAAACTAGGGCTTCGCCGACACCGAGTTCGGTGATGGCGGTTTCCACATTGAGTTTGGGATTCGCGCGCAGGGTTTCGGCGGCGGTCTTCACTGCTTTTTGATCCCGGGGCGTGAAGGCGCGCAGAGCGTGTTGCACGCGGTTGCCGAGTTGGCCCAGCACCGTGTCGGGAATGTCGAGGGGATTCTGGCTGACGAAGTAAATGCCCACGCCTTTGGAGCGGATCAGGCGCACCACCTGTTCGATTTTTTCCAGCAGGGCGGCAGGCGCTTCGTTGAACAGCAGGTGGGCTTCGTCGAAGAAGAACACCAGCTTGGGCTTGGGCAGGTCGCCGGCTTCCGGCAGTTGCTCGAACAACTCGGAGAGCAACCAGAGCAGAAAGCTGGAATAGAGCCGGGGCGCGTTCATCAACTTTTCCCCGGCGAGGATGTTGATCACGCCGGCACCGTTGCCATCGGTCTGCATCAGGTCGGCAATGTCGAGCATGGGTTCGCCGAAGAAATGCTCGCCGCCCTGCTGCTCCAGGGTGAGCAGGCCGCGCTGGATGGCGCCGATGCTGGCGGTGGAAATGTTGCCGTATTCGGTCTTGAACTCGCTGGCATGTTCGCCCACATGCTGCACCATGGCCCGCAGATCCTTGAGGTCGAGCAACAGCAGACCCTGGTCGTCGGCAATCTTGAACACCAGTTGCAGCACGCCTTCCTGGGTGTCGTTCAAATTGAGCAGTCGACCCAACAACAGCGGCCCCATGTCCGACACCGTGGCACGCACGGGGTGGCCCTGTTCGCCGTAGATGTCCCAGAACACGGCGGGGCAGGCGGCGGGTTGCCAGTCGCTGATCTGCAATTGCTGCAGCCGCGCTTTGAGCTTGTCCGAGGCTGTGCCAGCGGCACCCAGGCCCGACAGGTCGCCCTTCACATCGGCCATGAAGACCGGAACGCCGGCTCGGGAAAACTGTTCCGCCAGCCGTTGCAGCGTCACCGTCTTGCCGGTACCCGTGGCTCCGGCGATCAAGCCATGGCGGTTGGCCAGGGGCAACAACAGGGCAAGCTCAGTCTCGGCATTCTTGGCAACGGGCAGGGTGGCGGTCATGGCGAAAGGGGGCAGTTAAGGGGAAGAAGCGGCGAAATGGGCCGGATGCGGGTGGTAAAATCCCGCGCTTCATTCTAGCAACGCACTTCAAAGGAAACTTTTATGGCCGGACATTCCAAATGGGCCAATATCCAGCACCGCAAGGGTCGTCAGGACGAAAAGCGCGGTGCGGCCTTCTCCAAGCTGGCCAAGGAAATCACCGTGGCGGCCAAGCTGGGTGGAGGCGATATCAGCTTCAACCCCCGCTTGCGTCTGGCGGTAGACAAGGCCAAGGGCGTGAACATGCCCAAGGACAAGATCGACAACGCCATCAAGAAGGGTACCGGCGAGCTGGAAGGCGTGGAGTACGTTGAAATCCGTTACGAAGGCTACGGCATCGGCGGTTCCGCCGTGATGGTGGATTGCCTGACGGACAACAAGACCCGCACTGTGGCCGAAGTGCGCCATGCCTTCAACAAGTACGGCGGCAATATGGGCACCGACGGTTGCGTGGCGTTCCAGTTCAAACACTGCGGCCAGATGCTGTTTGCCCCCGGTACTGACGAAGCCAAGTTGATGGATGCGGCGATCGAGGCCGGCGCTGAAGACGTGATGACCCATGACGACGGGTCCATCGAAGTGCTTACCGGACCTGCTGATCTGACCACGGTAAAGGATGCGTTGGAAGCCGCTGGGTTCAAAGCCGAGTTCGCTGAAGTGACCCAGAAAGCCCTGAACGAAACCAGCCTGAGTGGCGACGAAGGTGTGCGCATGCAGAAGCTGCTGGACGTGCTGGAAAGTCTGGACGATGTGCAGGAGGTTTATACCTCCGTAGTAATCGAGGAATAAACGCCCCAGATGTAATCCAGGAACGGGGAAGTCCTCTCCCGACAAATAAAAACCGGCTGATGATTCAGCCGGTTTTTATTTGGGCGGTCGTGGAGAACGAAGAACGCCAGGGCGGCTGTCGGGAATGATTGTGGCGAACCAGAAGGAAGTTTCTGCGGTTCACATTTGGACACATTTTTCTCAAAAACCTTCGGACAGGATTGGCTAAAGTTGCCCGGTACAAGCGGGCATTTCTAGTTCATGAGTTTATTCAACCCTATTCTGGGCAACACAAATCACAACCTGACCGAGCACCGAAACGAGGTGCAGCGTGGGTGATCTTTCACCTACGGGTGTTGAAGCAGAATCAAGTCAGGGATCAATAGACGCAATCTTTCAGTCCGCCATCAGGGCCCATCAAGCCGGGCATTTGGACGAGGCCGCAGAGGCCTATCGGCAGGTATTACTTGGCAACAAAACCCATGTGGATGCCTTGCATCTTTTGGGCATGGTGCGGCAACAAACGGGGCATTGGGGCGAAGCAGAAAGCTTGATCCGTCAGGCTTTGTCACTCCGCAATGATCCCGTGATCTTCATGAATCTGGGCTTGGTCCTGCAGGAGAGTAATCGCCCAGACGAGGCTGAAGCGGCGTATCTGTCGGCCATAGAACTGATGCCGGAATTCGCCGAAGCCCACAACAATCTGGGCAATCTGCTCAAGCAAACCCAGCGACTGGCGCAAGCCGAATCAGCCTATCAGCGCGCCATCGAATTGAACCCGGATTTTGTTGATGCCTACAGCAACCTGGGCAATGTCTATTGCGAAATGGGGCGCCTGCCAGAGGCGGAGGGGGCCTATGCCCAGGCCCTGAAACTGAACCCCGAGTTTGTGCTTGCCTATTTCAACCTGGGAAATCTTTATCAGGAAACCCGGCGGTTGGTGGAAGCCGAAACTGCCTTCCGCTGTGCCATCGAATTGAAGCCGGACTTTGCTGCGGCCTATAACAATCTTGGGCTGATTCACAAAGACACCAAGCGCCTTGTCGAAGCGGAGACCCTTTATCGCTGTGCCGCCGTACTCGCACCGACCTTTGTCGAAGCTCATTACAACCTCGGTAATTTGCTTCAAGAAATGGAACGATGGCGAGAGGCTGAGGACGCTTACTGCCGCGTCCTTGAATTGAACCCGAGCTACCTCGGCGCACTGGGTAATCTGGGTAACGTCTTCAAGAAAAGTTACCGCCTTCAGGAAGCCGAAGAGGTTTATCGCAAGGCCATCGAATTGAATCCGGATTGCGCCGAAGCACACTACAACCTGGGTAACTTGCTGCAGCTCACTCAGCGCCCTGTCGAAGCGGAAGCGGCCTACCGTCAAACCATCGCGTTGAAGCCAGATAGTGCCGATGCCTATTTCAATCTTGGCAAACTGTTCTATGAATCCCGGCGTTTTGCCGAGGCCGAAGATGCCTATAACCAGGCCTTGGCATTGAAGGCCGACTTTGCCGATGCTCGGTGGAATCGAAGCTTGCTGTTGTTGATCCAGGGGCGCTATGCGGAGGCTTGGCCAGATTACGAGGCCCTCTACGACCCCAACAGGACGGCGGGCATTGGCGAGGTGCCGAATCTTCCTTTCCCCAAATGGCAGGGCGAGTCTTTGGTTGGAAAGTCTCTCGCGCTCCTGCCAGAGCAAGGGTTTGGTGACTACATTCAGTGTGTTCGCTATGCCTCTTTGCTCAAGGAGCGGGGCCTGCGTTATCTCACGGTAGTTTGTGATGCGCCTCTCGCTCCGTTGCTGGAAACCATGGCGGGTGTTGATGCGGTGATAACGGATGAGGCCCTGCTTCCACCCCACGATTACTGGTCCGTTCCTTTAGGTCTGCCCCGGCATTTTTCGACGACGGTTCAATCCATACCGGCTGCCTTGCCTTACCTCCATGCGCAATCAAAGCGGATGGATAAGTGGCAGCCTCGACTGCCGAGAGAAGGTTTCAAGGTTGGGCTAGCCTGGCAAGGCAACCCTCTGCACAGGAATGACGGCAATCGTTCTATCGCCGACCTGTCCGTACTTGCACCGCTCTGGTCTGTACCCGGCGTGGTCTTTGTCAGCTTGCAAAGGGAATGGAAAGAGGAGCAGGCAATCCAGCTGTCCGCAGACCAGCCCATGCTTCCCCTGGGTGCTGATATTCAGGATTTCGCCGATACGGCGGCGATTGTGGCTCAGTTGGATTTGGTGATCAGTGTCGATACGGCGGTCGCCCATCTTGCCGGCGCCATGGGTAAGGATTGCTGGACGCTGCTGCCGGCGGTCGGGACCGACTGGCGCTGGTTTTGGGACCGGGAGGATTCACCCTGGTATCCGGGAATGCGAATGTTCCGGCAAAGAACCTGCGGCGACTGGAGCGAAACGATCAAGGAAGTTAGCGCTGAACTGCGCAGACGCCTGTCGTGAACAAATGGGCGTTTGATCGCCAGGAAACTACGCCAAGGATTTAGTAGGGCTTGGCTCCCATGAAGCGCTCAAGGGCGAGGACGTGTTCCCGTTCCTCTGCGGCGAAGGTGTTGGCAAGTACTTTGACAATGGGGTCCAAGGACGTAGCAGCGACTTCTGCATAGAAGGCCGCTGCACGGCGTTCAGCATCCAGGGCCAGAGCCATGGCGTCATCAAGATCGATGCCGCTATCTGCTGCGGGGGGCGGCGCTATGGATTCCGGGACCGGGTCTGTTCCCCAGACATAACCGAACTGAGGCAGTTCGGAAATTTCGGTAATTCCCGCCCGGTGCATGATTGAATCAAGATGCTGTTTCGCATACCCAGCCATCTCTTTGAAAAACTCTCCCGCATGGGACGGGTCCATCCGGGTGATTAGCTCCGCCGTTTCGCGATAGATCTTTTCAGCTTCGTATTCAAGCTTGACGGCATGGGCAAGAAAAGAAGGAAGGCTCATGGTTTTAGTCCAGGTGGGCCAGAAGGGGATCGGGAGACTCTAGCACTGCTGAGGGATGCTCGCTATTACTTGTAGGGAATGTAGGGAAATGTTCCCAGCGTTGTGACGTAAACATGGAGGTTAGTGTCTGGTAAACACCGCCTCCATTGCGTCTTCTGACTCAATCCTTGGCCATTCCGGAGGTGTCCTCCGGGCTCAGAACATATCGTTTGGCCGACCATCCCAACTCGGGCAAATGACAGCAGTGATGACATGCGTCAATATTTTCTGGTGCATTACGTCTATAACCAAAGTGTGATTACAACGGGCCAGGATTTATTCATGGAAACGCCATGACGAAAAGATACGAATGGATTGTTGCTGTCGTCCTGATGGTTGCAATTTTAGGAAGCATCGGCCTTGGTTATTTTGACGCGCCGCTACGAGATACAGGTCTCGCCAAAAAGTCAGTCAAGGAGTCCGTCGGGCCGAAAGGGCCCATTGTTCCCTTGCCATTGGCTATTGACCTTGATGGGCGCAAAGTTGCCTTGGGCAGTCGCTTGTTCAATGATGCTCGATTGTCGGGCGATGGCACCATCGCCTGCAGCCATTGCCACAATCTTGCAACGGGCGGTGTTGATCGATTGCCCCGGTCCTTTGGTATCGGTGGACAGGAAGGGGACATCAATGCCCCGACGGTTTTCAACAGTGGATTTAATTTTCGCCAATTCTGGAATGGCCGAGCTGAATCCCTGGAGGAACAGGCGACGGGGCCCCTAACTAACCCGAAGGAAATGGGAAGCACTTGGGAGCGAGCTAAATCCGTTCTCGCCTCCGATAAAAAATATCAGGAAGCGTTTTCCGATATTTACCAGGACGGCATTCAGTTGGCTAATTTCAAAGATGCAGTGGCGACCTTCGAGCGGTCCTTGAGTACTCCCAATTCGCGCTTCGATCGCTATCTTCAGGGCGAAACCTCCGCCTTAAATGCCGATGAGTTGGCTGGCTATCGACTGTTCAAGCAAGCCGGCTGCATCAGTTGCCACCAAGGCATCAACATCGGGGGGAACATGTACCAGAAGCTGGGCATCATGGAGAACTATTTTGTGGCCCGAGGCAATATCACATCGGCTGACTTTGGCCTTTACAACATCACCAAGCGCGAACAGGACAAGCATTTTTTCAAGGTGCCGTCCCTGCGCAATGTTGCCCTCACCGCACCATACTTGCATGACGGCTCGGCCAAGAGTCTGGAGGACGTAGTGAAGATCATGGCCCGTTACCAGTTGGGTACGGAGTTCACGCCAGGAGAAATATCAAAGCTGGTGGGTTTTCTTCGGACCCTCACTGGTGAATATCAAGGGAAGCCACTGGAATGAGGTTCTTCGAAAAAATCAGGGCATCCCTAGCGGAGCATGGCGATTTCTATCGCATGGGTGGTGGCGCTATTGCGGCAGCACTGCTTGTGGCTATCTTCATGTTCACACAACCAGTTGAACTACGTCGCCACAACACACTGCTTTCACACCTGGGAAGCTTGCAGAACGACGAGGCTCGTTTGGGTGAGGCGGTCTTGCAATTGAGTTTCAACTTGTCGGATAACTATGATCAGGTTAACGAGATCATGGACAGTCTGATCGGTGTCAAGAAGGAATTGCTACAGGGAGAGTCCGCCGACTATCTGCGAGGTGACAAGGCATTCCAAGACCAGTTGAATTTGTTGGAAGAACGGCTGACCCACAAGCAGGAAGCACTGGAACGATTCAAGTCCCTCAACGCAGTCCTGAAGAACTCCCTGATCTACCTGCCCCATGCCCGAGATGAAATAGAGGCGCAACTGGTAATGGGTGGCCGTGCCCATGAGTTGGTGGACGGGCTGATGGAACAGGTGTTGCTCAATCGGATCAAGGGCGCCATGTTGGATCGGACAAACATCGAGGACTTGATTGCCGCTTTGCGGAAGGAACAGCATCAGCTCTCCGCTGGCACCAACAAGAAGCTCGACGTTCTGATCAATCATGTGCTTTTGATTGATGCCAACGAGCGGGATATCACTGATCTGGTCAAGCAGATTGCTGGTTATGCCGAAAATGCCAGCCTGGTCGAAGCCTATCGGAATCACTATGACCGCCAGGAACAGCGGGCTGGTGCGTTTCGCTTTTTCCTGTTGCTGGCGACTCTGCTATTGCTCAGTTATGCCGTGCTCGCGTTTATTCGCCTGCGGGAACAATCACGGCGCTTGCGTCTGTCGGCCCGGGTTTTTGCCTCGGCAACTGAAGGCATCATCATCACCGATGTGAATGGGAAAATCCTCGATGTGAATGATGCCTTTTCTACGGTGACGGGTTATAGCCGAGGAGATGTGATGGGGAAAAACCCAAGTCTGCTTCAGTCGGGCCGCCATGGTGTACAGTTCTACAAGCAGATGTGGCGATCCCTTGAGGCAACAGGACAATGGCAGGGGGAGATATGGAATCGGCGTAAGAACGGGGAGGTATTTCCCGAGTGGCTGACCATTACTGCGGGAGCCGAGCCGGGGATAAATCAGCAACAGGTTAGCCACTACGTGGCCATCTTCAGCGACATTACCCGGCGTAAAAAGAACGAGGCAGAAATTTATCAACTCGCTTTTTACGATCCATTGACCGAGCTACCGAATCGACGTTTGCTCATGGACAGATTGCGCCATGTGATTTCCTCCCGCGGGAGCAGCAATGGTTATGCAGCGCTACTTTTCATCGATATCGACAACTTCAAAACCTTGAATGACGTTAGAGGACATGATGTCGGCGACCTGCTTCTGGTCGAGATTGCCCAGCGCCTGCGCGCCAGCGTGCGTGAGGCGGATACGGTAGCCCGCCTGGGTGGAGACGAGTTCGTCGTCATGCTGGAAGGGCTGAACCTGGAACCGGAGCAGGCCGCAACGCAGGCTAAGGTCGCTGGTGAAAAAATTCACCTTGCCCTTAATCGCCCCTATCAGCTGAAGGATTTCGAGCACTACAGTTCCTGCAGCATAGGCATCAGCATGCTGAGCCACGGTATAGGCGCTGATGAAGTGTTAAAGCGCGCCGATACCGCCATGTATGAAGCCAAGGCTGCGGGCCGTAACGCACTGCGCTTCTTCGACCCAGCAATGCAATCTGCTCTGGAAACGAGGGCTTCCATGGAGACCGATTTACATCGGGCGGTGGAGGAGAAGCAGTTCGTTCTTTACTACCAGATCCAGGTGGATGCCAACCGGAAGGCTCTGGGGGCTGAGGCCCTGATCCGCTGGAGTCATCCTCAGCACGGTGTTGTGTTGCCTTCGGAGTTCATTCCCCTCGCTGAAGAGACAGGGATGATCCACGCCATCGGCAACTGGGTGTTGGAAACTGCCTGCGAGCAACTCAAGGCTTGGCAAGCCGATGCCGAAACCCGGGATCTGGTGCTGGCGGTGAATGTCAGCGCCAAGCAATTCGGTTCCGATGAGTTTGTCGATCAGGTGGAGTCTCTCCTCCTGAGCAGCGGCATCGTTCCATCCCGACTGAAACTGGAAATTACGGAAAGCATGCTGCTAGGGAATGTGGAGAAAGTCATCAGTACCATGCGGCAACTGAAGGCACTCGGCATCAGTTTTTCAATGGATGATTTCGGTACTGGCTATTCGTCCCTGCAATATCTCAAACGTTTGCCTCTTGATCAAATCAAGATCGATCAGTCCTTTGTGCGCGACATTGCTGCTGATAACAATGACAGGGCAATTGTGAGAACTATCATTGCCATGGCACAAAGTATGAATCTGACTGTGATTGCAGAAGGGGTCGAAACTGAGGTACAGCGCCAAGTGTTAGCCAACAAGGGGTGTGGCAATTACCAGGGGTATCTCTTTAGCCGGCCTGTTCCTATCGCAGCCTTTGAAGCCTTGCTGAAGCACTGAAAGGAGTCCCGGTTGAAAGATCGGGACTCTCAATCTGAATGTGCTTTCAAATAGCGACGGCTTTGCATTCCTTGAAGCAGGCAGCACAGGATTCTGCACAATCCTTGCATTCCTTGTGTTTCTTCTCGTGTTTGCGACATTCCTCTTCACAGGCTTTGCACATATCCATTACCACCGTAGCCATACGGGGTGCGTAGGCTGATTTCCACGTCGCCAGTTGGCGCAGCATAGTACAGGCGGCAAGAACCTGTTCCACCGATTTGGCGCAAGCTGCCATCTCCTTATCCCCTTGGCTGAGCAGGTCCAGGCAATGATCGATACAGGCTTCGCCAGAGTTGACGCAGTGAGCAGCAGCGAGTGCCAAAGCGGAGTAGTCCGCACCCAAGGCATGTTCATGGTGATGATGTTCATGCATATCCATATCGGCAGCTGAAGCCAGGGTAGTAAAAGCAGCCAGGGAAATAGCTGCGCTGCCTTTTAGCATTTCACGACGATCCATAATTATCTCCACTGAAATTGACTAAAAATTCTCGCGCCCAATAAGGCAAAGACCCATCCCAGAAAATGGTCCCTGGGTTGGGTCTTTGCTGACTTGCGATAAAGACTTAGAACTTGACCGTGATACCAAGATTCAGGGATCGACCGGCACCAGGTAAGGCGCCAATCTGACCCACGTTACCCCCTGCTTTCCAGCCGGCGTAATCAACACCACCCAAGGGCAAGTAATAGGCGCGGTCAAGGAGATTACTGATCCCTGCGGTAATGCTTGTATCTTTCCGCAGTTGGTAGCTGGACAGAAGATTTATTAGGGCATAGCCAGCAGTAGTTGGCTCTCTGCGCACAGTGTCTACTTGGTCCTTGCGACCCACTAGTTGAAGCTCTGCAACATTATTCCAGTTGTCCAAATTCTGTTCCAGACTCAGCCGGGCATTGATTGGCATCATGTGATACAGATTTCCTCCTGTATCTTGGCGAGTTCCGCGAACCCAGCCAAGGTTTCCCTTGATTTGCCCATTGCCGTAACTGTTGTTGTCCCAAAGGGCCAACTTGCCGGAAAGGTCTAGACCGTAGAGTCTGGCATCGTGGTTGGCAAACTGGAGCTTTGCAAAGGTGCTACCACCGCTGACCACAGTTCCCAGACTGTCTACGTCGACGAAGTCCTTCACATAGGTGTAATAAGGGGTTGCCTTGAATTCCCAATCTTTACGGGAAGCATCGTGCCAATCAAGGGTTGTGCTGACAGTGTGGGCGACTTCCGGTTTGAGATCGATGTTGCCGACGTAATAGTTTTTGTCGCCAAGCCAACCGATCATCGCCATAGCCATGTTCCCCTTGCCCCAGCTATAGCGCTCATAAAAATTGGGGGAACGAGTCTTGCGGGAGTAGCCGAACTCATAGTTCGAGGTTTGACTAGGTTCGTAACGAGCCAAAGCCGTGAAATCTACGTTGTTGTCTCGCTTATCACGGCTGCGGCCATTGAAGGCCGTAACGGCTGCGGCATCAGCGGCACACATCATGCCGCAACCGTATTCTTGTACGTTGCCGGCATTCATCTGAACAGACTCTGTGCGAACCCCGATCAAGCCCGACCATTTGTCAGTCAGTTTTTCTTCCAGTTCGCCAAACAGTACAAAGCGATCCCGCTTGCCATTGTTGATGTTAACAAAGGTGTTTGGCGCCATCATCGTTGATCCGGCCACGGGCGGCCACCAGTCATCAAGTGTGGCTTTATGGAATTCATGGCCGAGTCGCAGGGTTCTTTCATCACTGAGCGGGATATCCGCCTTCACCGAGTAACCAATGTCACGGCCATGGGTATCCATGGGCATGGTGCCGGTTTTTTCAGGAGTGAAGAACCCCATTTTGTGGCGAGTGTCTTGCCAGTAGGCTTTGGCTTCCAGCTTGCCCCATGAGAAGTCACCGTTGTAACCCAGATTGGCAAAGACGCTATGGTTGCCGGTCATGTCCATAGCCTGGTTGGGAAAGCCCTGATAGGGGATTTCCTGTTCACCAATCCGCAGTACCCAAAGATTCCCCTGGCCCTGTGTGGCTAGAGTAAAGGTCTGATTGCGGGCTTCGTAGAGGGTATCGCGCACCTTGTTGCCATTGCCGTCCTTATAGCTGTCGGCATGCGCCACAGAGCCGTTGTAGCCAAAGCTCAGACTTTCGCTAGCAACCGTTCCGGAAAAACTGGTGGCCAAACTGCTGTCCACACTGCGGCCGGAGATTGAAACGCTACCTTCCTTGTGCAGGCCTTCGTTGCTACTGGCAAAAACTGGACGACGACTGGAAACATTAATGGTGCCACCAATGCTGTCACCACCCATACTGACTGAGGTGATGCCCGCCGCCACCTGAAGACTTTCCACCTTGAGCGGGTCAATGTAGGAAAGTGGGGCGTTCATGTGGTTGCCGCAGGCCGAGGTAATTTCCATGCCATCGATGCGGACCTTGAGTCGGTCGTCAGCCAGTCCATGAATTACCGGAAGGCTTGAAACACCACCACCACTGTAAAAACTTACACCAGGGTATTTACTCAGCAATGTGCTGGTATCGTCGGTAAGGAGTGTATCGGTAGTGTCGATTGCTCGCGCCTTAACATCAACGTTGGGAAGTACAACATCGTCCTGTGCTGCCAAAGCAACAAAGGGAAGTGTTGCGATTGCAACTGCGAGGGTGGTTTTACGCACAGGAGTCCTCCAACTAAAACGCAGCATGCTATTTCCCTGTTATTGCTATGGGAATGTGACTATTTGTCGCAGGTTTGTTTTAGCAGGGGGACGCCGCGCGACTTAATGCCGCAGCCAGCTTATTTCAAGGGTTTCCAACGTAGGATTGCTTACGCGCGCTTACATTAATTACGACCCCATGGTGCTTTGGCGGTCTCAAAGAAAACTATCATGGGGCTACATTGGGATTTCAGATTTTGGCTTTGCCAAATGCTTGCCGTCTCCAATGCCCTATGGCTTGAAGCCGAAGGCGAAGGAAAGTATGGGCAATACATCGCAGTGCGCTTTTGTCGAGCAAATATTGTTCAGCAAAAGCACGAGGGGAAAATAAATGGGAACGGAACTGGACGTCAAATTGAGCGCTGTGGCGCGAGGGAAGGTGATTTATAGCGCCAACGGGAAGGGTAGTGCCTGGCGCGTCGTATCCGGGTCTGCACGGCTGGATCGGCCTGGGGAAGGGAGCGGCGACAGCCTGTTCGCCAGCCTTGCCGTGCCGGGAGATGTGATCGGTGCCGAGGCAATGGTTTTTGGGCAATACAGCTTTACGGCAGTTGCTTTATCCCCTTGCATTCTCAGCCCCTGGCCGGGCAATGAAACCCAGGCGGTCAGCGAGTCTTTGTTGCAGATACTGGTCAAGGCTGAACAGCGAACGGCGGAACTCGTCGCGCTTCGTTGCGGCGAAGCCATGACGCGGGTGAAACGATTGATTACGCTGCTTTCATCTCCCGCTCATGGCGTGCACGCATCCCGGGTATACCTTCCGGGCCGGCGGGAAATGGCAGAGATCACGGCGTTGAGTACGGAAACCGTGGCGCGGGTGATTAGTCGTTTCCGCCGGGAAGGGGTACTCAACTCCGAGCTTCCTGTCACGGGCCCTTTGCCTAGAGGGTACTTCAGGGTTTCCTGACACAAGAAAACCCAGGGCGACGACACTGGGTACCGAAGCCCGGATTACGTTTTTATCAGTAGCTGTACTTCAAACTCGCCACCAAGGTCCGTTGGGGGAAGGGGTGGAAGAGAAAGTACTTGTAGTTATTAATGTTGTCGATCCCGGCAGAAGCTATCCAGTGCTGGTCAACCTGATAACGGACCTTGGCATCCACTACGAAGAAGCCCTCGAAGCCTTGGTAGGTGTTTCCATGAACGTCGGTGTTGTCCATGGTGGACCACACCTTGCCGCTGTAGCGAGCGGCGACAGTAGTAGAAAGCTTATCGCTGGAGCGGTAGGTGGCAACCAGGGTAGCGCGCCAGTCCGGGACGTAGGGAGCAAACTTTCCGCTGGAACTTGTGCCCGCAGTGCTTTGCCAACCCGGGTTGCTGATGGTCTTGGAATAAGCGTAGGTGATGCTTCCCGACAGATCGAGACCATTGATCAGGGCATCGCTTTGCTGCGCAGCCAATTCAAAGCCAGTGGTACGAACTTTGTCCACGTTGGTGGTGACAGTGGTGGTTGCCCCGTTGAGGATAGTGGAGTTACCAATCAGCGCATCGCTGACATGCTCGTTGAATAAAGACAGTCGCAGCTTTCCATTGAGTAGCCCACGCTCAAAAGCCACTTCGGAAGATAGTACGTTTTCCGGTTTGAGGTTGGGGTTGGGCACATAGCTTATCCCGTTAGCCGTAACGGACTGGTAAAGCTCGGACACCGTGGGGAAGCGGTAAGCCTTGCCCACCGAGGTGGTGATCAGCCAGTCTGGTGTAGCCTCCCAAGCTACCGAAGCTTTGGGTGAGAAGCGGGAAGCTTTCAGGCTAGGTTGATTGGTAGAGGAATTACCTGTGCTGTTGTAGTTGTAGCCATCGTTGGCACGCCAATGTTCCCAGCGACCTCCAAGGGTGGTCTTCAGGCCTGGCGCAGTACGCCAGGCATCCTGAATCCACAGGCCATTGGTTTCTGTATTGCCGTCCCCTTCACTGTTGCGGCCGGTGAAGTTGCGACCGGTGGTCCAGTTGTCGGTGGTGTAGGTCACGTTGACCAGACGGTAGTGATCGTGGTGGTAACCGAAGCTCACCTCGTGCTGTCGGGCATCGCTGCGCCAGATGCCTTTCAGATCCTGGGTTCCCCAACCTGTACCTTCCAGCAAGGCAATGGTGGGCTTCGTGGTTCCTCCAACCAATGCATTGTTTGGGGTACGCTGGATGTCGTGGTCAATGCTGTAGCGGGTAGTCACAGCCTCCCAATCCCAGGTGCCGCCGGTATTCGATTTGAGGGACATGCTGTGCATGCTGTGTTGTTGCTGGATGGTATACACCCCGGAGCCAAAGCCCGAAAGGCTCCCGTAACTGGTGGCACCAGCAGCAGTGCGTAAATAACTATCCACGCTGGAATGGCCGTCATTGCTCCAGAAACCATAGACGTAGGCAGCTTGCAGGGTTGGACTCAAGTCGTAGGCCAGCTTGACCTTGGCGTTGTCCATGACTGTGTGCAGCAGTCCGGATGCGCCATAGACGTTAGCAACCGTACCGGTCTTACTGCGGTCACCATAGCCACCGCTGGTGCCAGGGGGTTGGGTGGCATTGGTGACGTAACTCAGAGGCTGGCTATGACTGTCCTGATGATTGAAGCTGAAGCGCCAGGAAGAATCACCAGCACGGTTGCCCAGGGCGGCGGCCGTCTGCGAGCTGCGGTATGTGTCATTGGTGCCGTATTGCTTGAAGTCTTGCCAGGCTTCGGTCTGGCTGACATTCGCCTCAAACTTTTGTGGCATGCGAGTGGTGATGTCTACCACCGCACCCATGGAGTTGCCGGCGTAGGCAGCAGAAAAGGGACCGTACATGACATCAATGCGCTCGATTTCTTCTGGCGCAACCTGTCCCCAGCGTGGTGCACCGATGGAATTGTTGTTGGCAATCAGGGCTGAAAGCAACACACCATCAGCATAGACCAGACTGCGGGCGCTGGAATTGACACCCCAGCTGCGGGTGGCAAGTACCGCTTGGGTGTCACCGCTGTTGCGCTTGCGTACAAACAGACTGGGCAAGTATTTGACCGCGTCCTCCGTATCGATTGCATTGACAGTCTCCGCCAGTTGGGTCGCGGTGATGCTCTCGGTGGTCTGGGGCAGTTGATAGCGACTTGCTGCTGATGGAATTTCCTTGACGGCGACTTCGGACAAGATTGCGTCACTGTTCTGAGCAATGGCATGATCAGCCAGACATGACAGCAAGGCCAGACTGAGGGGGCGCAGGTAAAAACGGGGAGGAACCATGCTTGTCAATGTTGGTGAGAGTTGGCTTCGGATCTGGGTATTAGTTCGAGTGCCGCAGCAGGCGTTTTAGTGTCAGACGACTTGCTGCCTTCCGGGGGAAGGTCGGCCCAGTCGATCCGCCCGGCTTCACAAATCTGGGTGACTTTCCAGTAGAGCTTGCCCGGGTGATCCGGCAGCTTGGCGAAGACCACGAACTCGTCGTACCAAGCGTCGGGCAGCAGCCCGCCGGTCCAGCGCAGGGAGGCGGTATCTTCGCTGATAGTTTTGCCGTGACTGTTATAGGGTTTTGCCAAGGCACTCTTTTCCACTGTCAGTTGCCAGCCTGCCTTGGGCATGGGCTTCGCTCCTTGCACACCTTCCGGGATGTGCACAATGATTTCCTTGATGGAGGATCCATCGCAACCATGGCCGACACGAAAGACAGCCTTGTAGTAGCTGCCGACTTCTGCTTGTTTGGTTTCCAGGGTGATGTGAGCGTCAGCTGCCAGGGAAGTGAGTTGCAGAAACAGGGCAAGGACTGCAGATAGGAAGGTATGGGCGCGCATGGGGCTTCTCGATGCCAGAAAGTCCCGAATGTTACTGGGCAAGGACGTGCAGCAGGGTGCGACACGATGTCGCAGGTCAAGCGACGGCTCTGCCTTCAGAGCACGATAGCCAGCACCAGGGGCAGGGTAATGACGGAGGCCAGGTTGCCCACCAGCACAATGGCGGCGACTTTGTCCGGTTCCTGTTGATAGCGTTCGGCAAACACGTAATTCACCACCGCCGGGGGCAGGGCCCCGTAAACCAGGAGTAGTGCGGCCTGCTTGCCCTGCAGCCCCAGTAGTGGTGCTGCTGCCCAAGCGATGAGCATGCCGACGATAGGGCGGGCAATGGCGCCGAGCAAGCCTTCGCGCCAATGACTGAAGCCGGAGTCGGTCATGCGCACGCCGAGAGAGAACAGGGCCAGGGGAATGGAAATGTCTGCCAGCATCTTGATGCCCGTGGTCAGGGGCGGCCACAGGGGAAGCTGTAATTCGCCGGCGGCGAAGCCGGCAATGGCCGCAAGAACAGCGGGGATGCGCCAGACGTTGCTGAGCTTGGTTTTGTGATCCAGCAGCCAGATGCCGAGGGAGAAATGCAGTCCGGTGGTGACCACGAACAGCACGATGGCCCAGGGCAGGACTTCGTTACCAAAAGCCAGCACTGCCAGAGGGACGCCCAAGTTCACGCTGTTGTTGAACATGATGGGCGGTGCCAGGGTTAGAGGCTGTTGCCCGGACAGCCTGGCAAGGCCCCAGGCGGCGGCACCGGAGCCCAGTACCAGAATCACCATGCCCAGAGCCAGGGCGCCGTAGTTGGCCAGATCGTAGGTGCGGCCGGAAAGGCCGGAGAAGATCAGGGCCGGGATGAAGATGTCCATATTGACGCGATTGGCCGCCGACAGATCGGTAGTGTGGCGGCGGCCGTACCAATACCCCAGGCCCGTCAGGGCGAACATGGGGAAGAGGATGGCGATGATGCGTAAGGACAAATCCATGCCGGTTTACAGCCAGGTGCCAGTGGACGGTACGGTCATGACGGGGGCCTCCCCGGGGAGCACCAGGCCCAGCAGAAAGCTGAGAACGGCGATGAAAATACTGGCAAAGAAAGCCGTCCAGAAGCCGGAGACCTTGAAGCCGTCCACCATTGCCGCCACCAACTGAATCATCAGTGCATTGATCACTAGCAGGAAAAAGCCCAGGGTGACAAAGGTGAGGGGGAGGGTGAGCAGGATCAGCAGCGGTCGGACCACGGCGTTGGCAAAACCCAGCAGCAAGGCAGAAACGATGAGAGACGACGTGCTGGTGAAACGGATGCCGCTGAATACGTGGCTGCAAACCCACAGGGCCAGGGAGGTGATGCCCCAGTGCAGGAGAAAGGACGGCAGATTATTGAGCATGGTCGGCGCTCCGGTTTACAGCACGTAACGGGACAGGTCTTCGTCCTTGGCCAGAATGCCGAGACGGTCGTCCACATAGGCGGCTGTGACCTTCACAGTTTCGCCGCTGATTTTGCCGGCAGAGAAGGAAACCTCCTCCAGCAGTTTTTCCATGACCGTGTGCAGGCGACGGGCACCGATGTTCTCGGTCTTTTCGTTCACCTGGAAAGCGATTTCAGCGAGGCGCTTGATGCCATCCTCGGCGAAGTCCACGGTGACATCTTCCGTGGCGAGCAGTGCCTGGTATTGACGGGTAAGGCAGGCATCGGTCTGGGTCAGAATGCACTGGAAATCTTCCACCGAGAGGGAGTCCAGTTCAACCCGGATGGGGAAGCGGCCCTGCAGTTCGGGGATCAGGTCGGAAGGCTTGGACAGATGGAAAGCACCGCTGGCGATGAAGAGGATGTGGTCTGTCTTGATCATGCCGTACTTGGTGGACACGGTGGTGCCTTCAACCAGCGGCAGCAGATCCCGCTGCACACCCTGGCGGGAAACTTCTGCACCGTGGCTGTCGGAACGGGAGGTGATCTTGTCGATTTCGTCGAGGAAGACGATGCCGTTCTGCTCCACATTGCGCAGGGCGGCAGTCTTCACTTCTTCATCGTTGATCAGACGGGCGGCTTCTTCGTCGGTAAGCAGCTTGAGAGCTTCGCTGATTTTCAGCTTGCGGGTTTTTTTGCGGTCCTGGCTCATGCCCTGGAACATGCCCTGAATCTGATTAGTCAGTTCTTCCATGCCCGGTGGCGCGAAGATTTCCATCTGGGCCGGGGCCAGGGCCACATCGATTTCGATTTCCTTGTCGTTCAACTCCCCTTCCCGCAGCTTCTTGCGGAATTTCTGTCGGGTAGCCGAATCGCTGGCAGTTTCCGGTTCACCGAAACCCACCGTACGGGCAGGAGGTAGCAGCACATCGAGGATGCGGTCTTCAGCCGCATCTTCGGCACGACTGCGTTGGGCGCGCATGGCGGCCTCCCGCGCATCCTTTAGGGCGGTTTCGGTCAGATCGCGAATGATGGTGTCCACATCGCGGCCAACGTAACCCACTTCGGTGAACTTGGTGGCCTCTATCTTGATGAAGGGTGCATTGGCCAAGCGTGCCAGACGACGAGCAATCTCGGTCTTACCAACACCGGTGGGGCCGATCATCAGGATGTTCTTCGGCGTGATTTCGTGGCGCAGGGGCTCGGCCACCTGGGCGCGGCGCCAGCGATTGCGCAGGGCAATGGCCACGGCTTTTTTGGCGGCACTTTGGCCAACGATATGTTTGTCGAGCTCGGAGACAATCTCTGCGGGGGTCATCTGGGTCACGGCTTACTCCAGCGTCTCGATGATGTGATTCTGATTGGTGTAGATGCAAAGGTCGCCAGCGATGGAGAGGGATTTCTTGACGATCTCCGTCGGCGTCAGTTCAGTGTTTTCCAGCAAAGCCCGAGCGGCGGATTGGGCGTAAGCACCACCACTGCCGATGGCGACGATGCCGTATTCCGGTTCCAGTACATCGCCGTTGCCGGTGATGACCAGGGAGTTCTCCCGATCCGCCACCGCCAGCATGGCCTCCAGGCGGCGCAGCATGCGGTCGGTGCGCCAGTCCTTGGCCAACTCGACGGCGGAGCGCAGCAGATTGCCTTGATACTTTTCCAGCTTGGCCTCAAAGCGTTCAAACAAGGTGAAGGCGTCAGCGGTGCCGCCGGCAAAACCGGCGAGGATGTTTTCGTTATACAGCCGACGCACTTTGCGCGCCGTGGCCTTGATGACGATATTGCCCAGGGTCACCTGGCCATCGCCGCCAAGGGCGACACTGTTACCGCGCCGGACGGAAAGAATGGTGGTGCCGCGATACTGTTCCATGAGGCAAAGACTCCGGTAACGGGTAAGACTTGAAGCTTACCCGGTGTTGGTGACGATCGTAATGACCTGTTGGGCTTAGCCCCGCAGACGGGCGATGACTTCGCTGGTGAGTTCTGCCTGGTTCATGGAATAGAAGTGCAAGCCAGGTGCACCGGCCTTGAGCAGGCGTTGGCAGAGCTCGGTGACCACGTCGAGGCCGAAGGCCTTAACCGATTCGGTGTCGTCGCCGAAACCTTCAAACTTGCGCCGCATCCAGCGAGGGATTTCTGCACCGCAGGCATCGGAAAAACGGGCCAGTTTGGAGAAGCTGGCAATGGGCATGATGCCGGGCACAATGGGAACTGTAATACCCAAGGCTTGGGTTTCGGCGACGAAATGTTCGTAGGCGTCGGCGTTAAAAAAGTATTGGGTGATGGCGGAGTTGGCACCGGCATCCACCTTGCGTTTGAAGGCCAGCAGATCATCCCGGGCGCTCTTGGCCTGGGGATGCCATTCGGGATAGGCCGCCACTTCGATATGGAAATGATCGCTGGTTTCAGCACGGATGAATTCCACCAGCTCGTTGGCGTAGCGCAGCTCGCCGGGGTCCGCCATGCCCGAGGGCAGATCACCGCGCAGGGCGACGATGCGACGGATGCCTTTGGCCTGATAGACCTTGAGGATGTCGCGAATGCTGTCCTTGCTGGAACCGACACAGGACAAGTGGGGAGCAGCATCAAAGCCCCCGGTAGCGCCGGCAGCCTGAATGTCGAAGACGGCTTCAAAGGTGCGTTCCTGGGTGGAACCACCGGCGCCGTAGGTCACCGAAAAGAAATTCGGTTTGAGGGCGGCCAGCTTGTCACGGGTGACGCGCAGCTTTTCCATGCCTTCCGCAGTTTGAGGCGGGAAGAACTCGATGGAAAGCTCGAAGGAATTCGGGGAGGCGCTCATGATGTTTTCTTTCAGGCGGGATCTACCCGCAATATTGCCTGCTCGGAAAGTCGTTGAGATGACTTGGTAACCACGCCTTCCTGCTGATCAGCAGAGACCAAAAAGACACGACCTTGGTCAATCAGGTCCTGGGCGATCTTACGAGATGGAGCGAGGCCCTGCTTCACCAGCAGGGTGTCGACCCGTTCCAGTCCATCCGGTTGCCGCAGCATTTTGGCCGCAACGACCGTTTCCTTTTCAGGGTCCGCAGCCTTGCGTTTTGTCGAACGGGCATGAAAGGAGTTCATGGACATGGAGCAAAGCTCCCTGTCCATGAGGACCAGTAAGGCCCATCCCCACTCTGCTTCCCCCTCGCGGAGGAGGTGACTGCTTTGCGCGTTGGGCGCGAAAGGTGCAGGAGAGAGGTGGGCACCGTTGGCTTCTTAGTAACGGTAGTGGTCGGTCTTGTAAGGACCGTTCTTGGGTACGCCGATGTAGGCGGCCTGCTGGTCGGTCAGTTCGCTCAGTTGCACATTGAGCGTCTTCAGTTGCAGGCGGGCCACCTTTTCGTCCAGATGCTTGGGCAGCGTGTACACGCCCACCGGGTAGTCGGCAGTCTTGGTGAACAGCTCGATCTGGGCGATGGTTTGATTGGCGAAGGAAGAGGACATCACATAGCTGGGATGGCCGGTACCGCAACCGAGGTTAACCAGACGACCCTTGGCCAGCAGAATGATGCGTTTGCCGTCGGGGAAAATGACGTGGTCTACCTGGGGCTTGATTTCTTCCCACTGGTACTTCTCGATGGAGGCAACGTCGATTTCGTTGTCGAAGTGGCCGATGTTGCAGACGATGGCGTTGTTCTTCATCTTCACCATGTGGTCATGGGTGATGACGTGGAAGTTGCCGGTGGTGGTGACGAAGATGTCAGCCTTGTCGGCGGCATATTCCATGGTGACCACGCGATAGCCTTCCATGGCGGCCTGCAGGGCACAGATGGGATCGATTTCCGTGACCCACACTTGGGCGGAGAGGGCGCGCATGGCCTGGGCGCAGCCTTTGCCCACATCGCCATAACCGATGATGACGGCAACCTTGCCGGCGATCATTACGTCAGTGGCGCGCTTGATGCCGTCTACCAGGGATTCGCGGCAGCCATAGAGATTGTCGAACTTGGACTTGGTGACGGAGTCGTTGACGTTGATGGCTGGGAACTTCAGATCGCCCCGGGCATGCATCTGGTACAGGCGATGAACGCCGGTGGTGGTTTCTTCGGTCACGCCCTTGATCTGGGCCAGACGGACGGAGTACCAAGTAGGGTCGGTGGCGAGCTTGGCCTTGATGGCGGCGAAGAGGATGGTTTCTTCTTCGGAACCGGGTTTGGCGATGACGGACAAGTCCTTCTCAGCCTTGGCGCCCAGGTGCAGCAGCAGGGTGGCATCGCCGCCATCGTCGAGGATCATGTTGGAGTAACCGCCGTCCTTCCATTCAAAGATGCGGTGGGTGTAGTCCCAGTAATCCACCAGGGTTTCGCCCTTGACGGCGAAGACGGGAATGCCTTCCGCAGCGATGGCGGCGGCAGCATGGTCTTGAGTGGAGAAAATATTGCAGGAGGCCCAGCGAACTTCGGCACCCAGGGCAGTCAGGGTTTCGATCAGCACGGCAGTCTGGATGGTCATGTGCAGGGAGCCAGTGATGCGGGCGCCCTTGAGGGGCTGGCTCTTGGCGAATTCTTCGCGGATGGCCATGAGGCCGGGCATTTCGCCTTCGGCGATCTTGATTTCCTTGCGGCCCCAGGAGGCCAGGCCGATGTCGGCGATTACGTAGTCTTTGGTCACAGCGTTCATGTGTAGCTCCTTGAACTGTGACGGGTAGGCATGAACAGCCGTGAGACGAGAGTCTTGACGCGGCCCACCTTGCCCGGCACGGGTTAGGTGAGCGCCGTTTGAAAATCCGAGCCTAGGGGATGGAACAACACGCAACCCTTGCAGCGCTCCTCGGAATGGGCCGCATTATACCGAGGAGGGTCCGGTTCAGGAAACGCTGAATTCTTCCCAGGCTCGTGTGGCCTCGGCGGCATACATTAAAGAGGGGCCGCCGCCCATATAGACTGCTACGGACAGGGTTTCATCCAATTGAGCCTTGCTTGCCCCCAGTTTGAGCAGGGCTTTGACATGGAAACCGATGCAGCCGTCGCAACGGGCCGCAACACCGATGGCCAGAGCCATCAACTCCTTGTCGATGGCAGACAATACGCCGGGCGCCATGGCAGCTTTGGCCATGGCAGCAAAGCCGGCCATGGTCTCGGGTTGGGCACTGCGAAAAGTGGTAAGGGCCTTGTTAAGGTCGCTGGTGATTTGTTTGAAGGATTTGCTGGACATGGGTTCTCTCGAATTTCATTTATTTCTAATATACGAGAGCAAAAGAAAGGAGGCCAGATCAACAGGCCTCCTCTGTGACATTGGTTACCGAGAAATGGCCGCTAGCTTCCGGCGCCGACGACGCTGAGCCACATTTCTTCCACGTTCTTGATGCCCCATTTTTCGGCGTCTTCCCGGGCCACGATCTTGTCGTTGTTGCGGGCCAGATCGATGAGTTCCGGTTTGATATACACGCCGGACTTGGTGGAGAAAAATACCCGGACGTGGGGCGTCAGCAAGGACTTGTCCCCCTGGTCCACCACCACGGCCAGGCGGCCGGATTCCAGTCGCACCAGAGAGCCTGTGGGGTAGATACCCACGCTCTTGACGAAGGACTGGAAGATTTTTTCGTCGAAGTGGCCTTTGCACCATTCCGCCATTTTCTTCAGGGACTCCGCCGGATCCCAGCCGGCCTTGTAGGGGCGATTGGAGGTAATGGCGTCATAAACATCGCAGACGGCCCCCATCTTGGCGAACATGGTGATCTGGTCGTTTTTGAGTTTGTGGGGATAACCGCTGCCGTCGGTTTTTTCGTGATGGTGGATACAAACGTCGAGGGCTACTTCGTTGACGTTCTTGCCTTCCAGCAGCAGCTTGTGGCCTTCTTCCGGGTGGCTCTTGATGATGAAGAATTCCTCATCGGTGAGCTTGCCCGGTTTGTCGAGGATTTCCGAGGGAATCATCATCTTGCCCACGTCGTGCAGCATGCCGGCCAGACCCGCCTGGCGAGTCTGGGTTTCGTCCAGTCCCATCTGTTTGGCCAGGGCGATCATCAAGGCACAGACGGCCACCGAGTGCATATAGGTGTATTCGTCCTTGTTCTTCAGCCGGGCCAGGCTCAACAGGGCGCCGGGGTTGCGCATGATGGAAGAGGAGATTTCTTCCACCAGGGGCAGGGCTTCATCGGCATCCAGGGCTTTGCCCATGCGGGCTTCTTGAAACATGCTGGCGACGGCTTCCTTGGACTTGTCGCAAATCTTGCGGGCCCGGTCCATTTCCTGGGCGAAGGACGCCCGTTCAACGGGTTTGGGCGCGCTGGCGGCGACTTCCGTCAGTTCCTGTTCCACCTGAAGGTCGGAGTCCTCCTTGGCTTTCCCTTCGGGAATATCCAATCCTTTGTGGGTGTCGATCCAGACTTCCTTGATGCCGCTTTCGCGGATGCGGGTGATGTCAGCTGCATCCGTGAGCAAAAAAGCGGTGCGCCAGAAGGGATGTTCCATCCAAGAGCCGCAGAGCTCCTGAAGGTACATGCCGGTACGGAGATGTTCAACGCCAATTCTTTTAAGCATGCCGGGATGCTAGCGCGAAATTGTGACTTAGAGAATGGACATCGGGATAGCTGGCGGGGCAGCGGGGCGTTGCTGCGACAATTTTTACTTTTTGCATTTCTGGCGCTGAAAGTGATTCGAGCCGGAGGGCGTTGGCCCGACCGACTCGAATAGCGTGCTTTGCTCCGGAAGGAGCTAGCTGAGAAGCTTAGATGCCGGCGTCAGCGCGCAGAGCAGCCGCCTTGTCGGTGTGTTCCCAGCTGAAGTCAGCATCTTCGCGACCGAAGTGACCGTAAGCGGCGGTCTTTTGATAGACCGGGCGCAGCAGGTCGAGCATGGCAACGATGCCCTTCGGACGCAGGTCGAAGTGCTTCTTCACCAGTTCAGCAATTTTTTCATCGCTGATCTTGCCGGTGCCCTGGGTGGTAACCCAGACAGAAGTGGGCTGGGCCACGCCGATGGCGTAGGAGATCTGCACCAGGCACTTGCTGGCCAGGCCGGCAGCAACGATGTTCTTGGCAACATAGCGGCCGGCGTAGGCAGCGGAACGGTCCACCTTGGAAGGGTCCTTGCCGGAGAAGGCGCCACCGCCGTGGGGGGCGGCACCGCCGTAGGTGTCCACAATGATCTTGCGGCCAGTCAGACCGCAATCGCCTTGGGGACCGCCGATAACGAAGCGGCCGGTGGGATTCACCAAGTATTTGATGTCGCCCTTGATCAGTTCCTTGGGCAGCACGGGCTTGATTACTTCCTCGATGACGGCTTCGCGGATGGCTTCCAGGCCGATCTCGGGATCATGCTGGGTGGACAGCACGATGGCGTCGATGGAATCAGCCTTGCCGTCTTTGTAGCGGATCGTGACTTGGGATTTTGCATCGGGACGCAGCCAGGGCAGGATGCCGTTCTTGCGCAAATGAGCCTGACGTTCCACCAGGCGGTGGGACAGGTAGATGGGCAAAGGCATCAGGGTGCTGGTTTCGTCGCAGGCATAACCGAACATCAGGCCCTGGTCGCCGGCGCCCTGGTTCAGGTAGTCGTCGGAGGCGCGGTCCACGCCCTGGGCGATGTCAGGGGATTGCTTGTCGTAGGCGACGAGTACGGCGCAACCCTTGTAATCGATACCGTAGTCGGTGTTGTCGTAGCCGATGCGCTTGATGGTGTCCCGGGCAACCTGGATGTAATCAACGTTGGCGGTGGTGGTGATTTCACCGGCCAGCACCACGAGGCCGGTGTTGCACAGGGTTTCGGCGGCAACCCGGGCGTATTTGTCCTGGGCCAGGATGGCATCGAGAATGGCGTCAGAAATCTGGTCGGACACCTTGTCGGGGTGGCCTTCAGAGACGGACTCGGAAGTGAAGAAGTATTCGGACATAGTGAACTGCTCCTGAGAATTTCCCCTTGCTCGGTCGTTCGACCGGCCCCGGGGAGGCAGAGCAGTCGACGCTTTAGCGAAATTTATTTTCCAGTCCGGAAGTCAATTCCCAGACCTTCTCCGCCTCGCAAGTTGTCTTTGTTAACTCGGCGGAAGGAGGGCAGTTTAGCAACGATCGCCGGCTAAATAAACCCTTGGGCCTGAAGGGGCTAGTTTGCAACAATTGCAACGGGGCTGAA
Source organism: Rhodocyclaceae bacterium (assembly GCA_036504515.1). Lineage (GTDB taxonomy): Bacteria > Pseudomonadota > Gammaproteobacteria > Burkholderiales > Rhodocyclaceae > AWTP1-18. The sequence goes on along the minus strand of DASXVA010000001.1, from coordinate 201,212 downwards.
TGCTGTGGAAGAGCTGGCTTCGGTGCTTTATTTCCTTTTCGCGCAAGCACAGATAGCGGACAATGCGCCCCGCCCTGCCCGATTCCTTCACGCCATGCGCCTCCTGTTCCGGCTGCTTTCCCGTCTTCCCCTGTCAGTCCTCCAGCACTTTGGTGCTTTGGCGGGGTGGATCGCCTATGGCCTTTCTGCCCGCTATCGGCAGCTGCTACAGCGGAATCTGCCGGCCGATCTGGCGGGGATGACGACAGGACTCGCTGTGGCCGCCGAAACCGGCAAGGGCATTTTCGAATTGCCCTGGCTCTGGCAACGGCCCCAGCAGGAAGTCGTGGCCCGGGTGCTCAAGGTCGATAACTGGTCCCTGGTGGAAGAGGCCTGGCGGATCGGCAAAGGCATCATCTTCCTGACCCCGCACTTGGGCTGTTTCGAAATTACCGCCCAGTACTATGCGAACCATCGCCCCATGACCGTGCTCTACCGCAAGCCCAAGCGCGCAGCCCTGGCGCCTTTGATCGAACAGGGCCGCGGCGCCAATCTCAAACTGGCCCCGGCCGATTTGTCCGGCGTGCGCAATCTGCTCAAGGCCCTGAAAAATGGCGAAGCGGTAGGCATGCTGCCGGATCAGGTGCCCGGCAGTGGCGAAGGTGCCTGGGTGCCCTTCTTCGGCCGTCCTGCCTACACCATGACCTTGGCACCCCGGCTGGCCGATACCGGCGCCACCGTACTGCTGGCTTATGCCGAGCGCTTGCCCGGCGGCCGCGGTTATCACCTCAAATTGTTCCCCCTGCCGGAGCCCTTGGGCGGAAGTCCTGAACAAAAGGCAGCCCAGATCAACCGGGCCCTGGAAGGACTGATTCGGCAATGCCCGAGCCAATACGCCTGGGGCTACAACCGTTACAAACATCCCAGCGGAGCGCCTTTGCCGCCCCGCTGGGATGTTTGTAACGATGACACGACACCCCCCACCCCCAATCCCCCGCCCCAGGGCGGTGGTTACTGAAGTGATGGCGACGCCATGATGGGACGAGGCGCCATTGCCTTGATGTGGTTGCTGCATTGGCTGCCCTTCCCCTTGCTGGGAACGGTGGGGCGGCTGTTCGGTTTGCTGCTCTGGGGCGCCAATCGGGAGCGACGTCATTGCACCCTGACCAACCTGGGCTTGTGTTTCCCCGCGCTCACCGAAGCAGAACGCCGGGCCCTGGCCCGGGAGCATTTTGTTCTGTTCGCCCAGACCGCCCTTGAGCGCAATCTGCTCTGGTGGGCGTCTCCGGACCGGCTCAAAAAACTGATTCGGCTCGAAGGGCTGGAACACCTGCGTGCACTCAAAGGCCAGCTAGTGATTCTGCTGGCCCCCCATTTTGTCGGCCTGGATATGGGCTGGACCCGGCTTTGTCTGGAGCAGGACATGGTAACCATGTACGCCAAGGTCAAAAGTCCTGCCTTTAATGCGGCTGTCCATGGCGGGCGTATCCGCTTTGGCCGGCAAAAGCTCCTGTCCCGGCAGGACGGCTTGCGTCCGACCATTGCTGCGATCCGTAGCGGCCTGCCCTTTTATTACCTGCCGGACCTGGATTACGGTCCTCGCGATGCCGTCTTCGTGCCTTTTTTCGGGGTGCCTGCTGCCACCCTGACCGCCGTTTCCCGACTGGCCAAACTCACCGGTGCCAAGGTGCTGCCCGTGATTACCCGCCGCCATGAACAGGGTTACGTCACCACCGTTGGCACTGCCTGGGAGGACTTCCCCAGCGAGGATGCCGAGGCGGACGCGCGGCGCATGAATGGGGAGATCGAAAGCGCCATCGAGGCGAACAATGGCAAGGACCGGGCCCAGTACCTCTGGTCCCACAAACGCTTCAAGACCCGTCCTGCCGGGGAAAAAGGGGTTTATTGAGGCCCCTCTTCCCGTACCGGAATAAAAACAGCGGGTTACCATAGGCCGATGAATGGGCCGATAACCACCCCGACTTTTGCCAACCCCTCCCTGGATGACATCCGCAACATCCTGCGGACGGTGAAAACCATCGCCGTGGTGGGCTATTCGCCCAAGCCGGAACGCCCGAGCCATTACGTCGCCGCCGATCTGCAGGCGCGGGGCTACCGCATCATTCCGGTTCGGCCTGCCATTAGTGAAGGCCTCGGCGAAAAAGCCTACGCCCGTCTCACGGATCTGCCCGAAGTACCGGATATGGTGGATGTGTTCCGCGAGTCTTCCGCAGTGGCAGCCATCGTGGACGATTGCATCAAACTTGGCGTCAAGTACTTGTGGTTGCAGGATGGCGTGATTGATGAAGCGGCCGCACTGCGTGCCCAGGCCGCAGGCATTACGGTGGTGATGAACCGGTGCACCCTGCGCGATCAAGGATTGTTGATATGAAAATGCAAACCTCCTCTGTGTCTCTGTGACTCTGCGTCCTCTGTGTTGAAAGCGGTTAAGCCTCTATTCCCATGAAACTCAAATTCACCAAAATGCACGGCCTCGGCAACGACTTTGTCGTCATTGATGCCATTCGCCAACGCTTTATTCCCAGCGAGGCCAAAGCCCGCTTTCTCGGCGATCGCCACTTCGGCGTTGGCTGCGATCAGATACTCATCGTCGAACGTCCCAGTCGGCCGGATGTGGATTTTCGCTATCGCATCTTCAACGGCGACGGCAGCGAGGTGGAGCAATGCGGCAATGGCGCCCGTTGTTTTGCCCGTTTCGTCGCGGACAACAAGCTGAGTGACAAGAAGGAAATCCGGGTTGAAACCAAGTCCGGCATCATTGCCCCGCGCCTGACCGACGATGGTCAGGTCACGGTAGATATGGGCATACCCCGCTTTGCCCCTGCAGAAATTCCCTTTGTCAGCGAAACCGATGCTGCCGAACAGCCCCTGGAAGTGAACGGCAAGACGGTCACCATTACTGCCGTCTCCATGGGCAACCCTCATGCAGTGCAGGTAGTGGATGACGTTGATGTTTTCCCCGTTGCTGCTGACGGCCCTGTCATCGAAAACCACCCGCGCTTTCCCCAGCGAGTGAATGCCGGATTTATGCAGATTGTCAGCCGTAATGCCATCCGTCTTCGAGTGCACGAACGGGGCGCCGGCGAAACCCTGGCCTGCGGCACAGGCGCTTGTGCCGCCGTGGTGGCGGGCATTCGCCGCGGTCTGCTGGACTCCCCCGTGCAAGTGACGACCCGGGGCGGCGAACTCAACATCGCCTGGGCCGGACCTGGCCAACCCGTATTGATGACTGGCCCCGCCGTTACCGTTTTTGAAGCTGTTATCGACATTCCCGAGGACCTGAAATGAACGCAGAAGAAGTCGCCATCTACCTCAAGACCCATCCCGAGTTTTTCGAGCAGTTCGGCGATTTGCTGGCCGGCATCCGTCTGCCCAATCCCCACGGCGCCGCCGCCGCATCCCTGGCGGATCGCCAGGTGGCCGTGCTGCGGGATAAGGTGTTCCTGCTGGAAAGCAAGATGGGCGAACTGCTGCGCTTCGGCGAACAGAACGACGGCATTGCCGAAAAAGTGCACCGTCTCGCCGTGGCCCTGATGGCGGCTGACACTCTGGCAGATGCGGTGCGCAGCCTGTATTCCCATCTGGAAGGCGCTTTTGCCGTGCCCCATGTGGCGGTGCGCATCTGGGGCGTGGGCAATGGTCAGGATGCTGCCGCCACCGAGTTTGCCGAAGTGCCCGATACCCTCAAAGCCTTTGCTGGCGGCATGATGAATCCCTACTGCGGTTTTTCCGCCGGGCAGGAAGCGGTGGCCTGGTTTGGCGACCGCGGCGAACACATCCGTTCCATCGCCCAGGTTCCCCTGCGCGAACACGGCCATGACGGCGGCGTCTGTTTCGGCCTGCTGGTGCTGGCCAGCGAAGAGGTGCAGCGCTTCTACCCGGACATGGGCACCCTGTATTTGTCCCGCATTGGCGACATGGCGTCCTCGGCCCTGTTGCGCGTGGTGGGCTGACCATGACCATCCGGTCGGGCAAGGCCGGGGAGCCGCTCCCCGCTGTCGCGCCCGACCCGGCCATTTCACAATTTTTGGCCGAACTTGATCACCAGCGGCGGCTCAGCGTTCACACCATCACTGCCTATCGTCGCGACCTGGCCCAGCTCCAGTCCCTGAGTCAGGGATCAGCGGAAGCCACGTCCCTACGGACTTTGCAGTATCCGCAAATTCGCCGCTTTGCCATGCAACTCCACGGCAAGGGGCTATCGGCCAAATCCATCGCCCGTACCTTGTCTGCCTGGCGCGCCTTTTATCGCTGGCTGGCTCGCCGTGGCGAAATAGGGCGCAATCCGGTGGATGGTATTCGTCCGCCCAAGGCCCCCCGTTATCTGCCTAAGGTGTTGTCGGTGGACCAGACCAATGCCCTGCTCAACGGCGATGCGGAAAACCTGCTGGAATTTCGCGACAAGGCCATGTTCGAGCTGTTCTATTCCTCCGGCCTGCGTTTGGCGGAGCTGGCCAGTCTGGACTGCCGTTTCGGTCTCGACCTGCGGGAAGGAGAAGTGACCGTTACGGGCAAGCGCTCCAAAACTCGCACCGTACCGCTAGGGCAAAAAGCCAAGGAAGCCATCGAAGCCTGGTTGGCTCAGCGCGTCCAATTGGCCGAGGCCGGAGAGCAGGCGCTCTTCGTCAATCGCTACGGCAAGCGTTTGTCGGAACGGTCCATCGCCCGCCGTCTCGATGAATGGGCCAAGGCCCAGGGTGTGGATGTGCATGTTCATCCCCACATGCTGCGTCATTCCTTTGCCAGCCATGTGCTGCAATCCTCCGGCGATTTGCGGGCGGTGCAGGAGATGCTGGGCCATGCCTCGATCAGCACCACCCAGATTTATACCCATCTCGATTTCCAGCATCTGGCCAAGGTGTACGACGCGGCCCATCCCCGGGCCAAGAAGAAGTAGGCGTCTGCCTTAAAGGCCGCTGCGCTTTGCCTCGGCCAGAGCCTGCAAAGCCTGCCGGATTTCCTCGATGACCGGCGTCCATTCACCCATGGCCTGTTGGCGAAACAGGCGCATCACGCCGGGATACCAAGGTGAATCCTTGCGATCCTTGAGCCAGCGCCAGTCAGCTTTGTACCAGGGCAGCAGCACCCAGCAGGGCTTGCCCAGGGCTCCTGTCAGATGAGCGACGCCGGTGTCCACTGCGATGACCAGATCAAGCTGGTTGATGATGGCTGCCGTGTCGGCAAAGTCCTGCACCTGACTCCCCAACGCTACCAGGGGCAAGGCGGCGGGCGGATGGGCGGCTTCATCTTCGCCGGCACCTTTTTGCAGGCTGAAGAAGCGGACGCCGGGCACATCCCCAAGGGGGCTCAAAATATCCAGAGAGGCGAGGGAGCGATCCGCATCGTTCTCGAAGCCGACGCTGCCTTTCCATACTAGGCCCACGCGAAGCTCCTGGTCGCTGGTCTTCAGGGAGGGCGCCCAGCGACTGACGCGTTCCGGATCCGCCGATACATAAGGCAGGGACGCGGGAATCGTCGCCAGTCGAGTGCCGAAATAAAAGGGCAGGCTCAAGGGAGGTGACCAGTAATCCCAGCCAGTGGCGGGAACCGCTTCGTTAAAAGCGATGATGTCATCGGCACCGACCAGGGTGGCAAAGAGGGTTTTCAATCCGGGGTGACAAAGCACACTGACCCGCGTCGCCCCGCTTTCTTTTGCCAGCGCGGCATAGCGGCCGAACTGGATCATGTCGCCGTGACCTGCTTCCACGCCGATCAACAGTGATTTCCCTGCCAGGGATTCACCCCGCCAGCGGGGGCATTGCAGATAGTTTTCCAGGGGGGCATACCAGTCCCGGGACTCGAAGCGGGACCAGCCTTCTTCCAAATGTCCTTGACGCAAGAGCAGATAGGCCAGGTTGAAGGAGGCCGTGGCATAGCTTTCATTCAGGTCCAGGGCGGTCCGGTAGCACCCTTCCGATTCCTGTTCCCTCTGGGTGCAGGCCAGCAGCACACCCAGGTTCGACCACAGGGCCACATCATCGGGATTCAAACCCAGAGCTTGTCGATAGACGATCTCTGCTTCGTCGAAGCGTTTGCATTCCGCCAGCAAGCCGCCAAGGTTCAGGTAGGTCTGGGTCTGCTCCGGTTGCAAGGCTATGGCATGTCGATAGTGGTGCTCTGCCTCGCTCCAGCGGCGAAGCCGATTCAGCAGCAGGCCCAGGTTCGCGTGGGCCTCATAAAAATCGGGCACCTGTTCCAGGGCCGCGCGAAAACTGGCCTCGGCTTCGACAGCATGACCTTCCGCCATCAGACGGCTGGCATCGTGGAACAAGGTTTCGGCGGGGGCGGGGTAGGCACTCATGGAGCCATTCTAGCGGCTCTGCTGAAGACCAACCCCGACAGAGGATTACAGGAACATGCCGCCGGAAACCTCGATGCGCTGCCCATTGACCCAACAGCTGTCGTCGGAGAGCAGAGCGGCAATGGCGCCGCCGATATCGTCCGGGAGGCCGACTCGGCCCAGGGCCGTCTGGGAGGCAATAAAACTGTTCACTTGAGCATTGTCCCGGGCCGCACCACCGCCGAAATCCGTCTCAATGGCACCGGGTGCGATCACATTGACCCGGATGCCTCGTGGCCCCAACTCCTTAGCCAGGTAACGGGTCAGCACTTCGACGGCTCCTTTCATGGCCCCGTAGGCTGCGTAGCCGGGCAGGGCGAAACGGGCGAGTCCGCTGGACAGATTAACAATGGCGCCACCATCGGCGATCAGGGGGAGCAAGTGTTGAGTCAGGAAAAAAGTGCCCTTGAGGTGGATGTTCATCAGTTGGTCGAACTGGGCTTCCGTGGTGTCGGCGAAGGGCACGTTGATGCCAATCCCGGCGTTGTTCACCAAGTAGTCCGCACTGCCCCGTTGCCACTGGTTAGACAGTAAGGCTTTGACCCCGGAGGCAAAGGCCGGGAAGGAGGCGCTGTTGCCTGTGTCCAGTTGCAGGGCAGCCGCCTTGCGGCCTGATTGTTCGATTTCAGCGACCACTGCATCTGCCTCTTTCTTGCGGCTGTGATAGGTCAGGATGATGTCTGTGCCCTTGCTTGCCAGATGGAGGGCGGTATTCTTGCCAAGGCCGCGGCTGGCGCCAGTGATGATGGCGATCTTGTTGCTCATGGTATTTCTCCCGGTAGTGGATGGAATCGAGAATCTTGCTGACGGAAGCCAGAATATTCCCGGGATGGTTGGGGATAAAGCCGTGGAACGTGGTTAGACTGTTCAAATTATCCGAACAATAAGGTTGCAAAGGAGGGGCATGAACAAGCTGGAGGCCATGAAAGTTTTCGTCCGGGTGGCCGATCTGGCCAGTTTTACCCAAGCAGCAGATCAGCTCGGGCTGCCCAAGGCCAGCGTGTCGGAGGCCATCAAACAGCTGGAAAACCTGTTCGGTGCTCGCCTCCTGCAGCGGACCACACGCAAGGTACAGATGACCCATGACGGCAGCCTCTGCTACGAGCGCTGCAAGAATGTGCTGGAGGAAATGGATGAACTGGAGGGCCTTTTCCAGCGGGGTGCCGAAGACCTGGAAGGTCGCCTGCGGGTGGACATGCCTCTGGGGGTGGCGGACCACATTGTCATTCCCCGCCTGCCGGAGTTTCTTCAGGCCCATCCCAAACTGGAAATCGACATTTGCAGCACCGACCGCCGCGTGGACCTGATTCAAGAAGGCTTCGACTGCGTACTGCGCATTGGCATTTTGACGGATTCGACCCTGGTGGCTCGGCCCCTGGGGACCTTTGAATTGCTCAACTGCGCTAGCCCCGATTATCTGGCCCGTTTCGGCACGCCGCGCAAGCTTGCCGATCTTGCCCGGCATCAACTGGTGCACTACGTCACTACCCCCGGTGGCAAGTCGGCGGGGTTTGAATACTTCGACGGTCAGCAGACGAACTTTATTCCCATGGCTGGCCCCGTCACCGTGAATAATTCTGATGCTTACCGTAGTGCTTGCCTCGCCGGATTGGGTTTGGTGCAGATCCCCCGAGTCGGCAACCAGTCCCTGATCGATGCCGGGCGCCTGGTCGAGGTTTTACCCAAGCATCGTGCCCTACCCATGCCGGTTTCCCTGTTGCTGCCTAATCGCCGCCATTTGCCCAAGCGGGTGCAGGTATTCATGGCTTGGCTAAAGGAAGTGATGGCACCCAATTTGAGTTAGCTCGGGCACAATAGAATGCAGTTACCAATTTTCAATTTCGACTTTCACCGATTCGGATTACGGAGTTCATTCATGACGCCATCCCACCCCTGCCGTTCGCTGATCCTCATCACCGGCGCCACCTTGCTCTTGGGCGCCTGCGCTACCAGCCAACCCTTGGTCGGCGCCGCCAATCCCGACAAAGCCGGTGCTGTCGCCGCGTCCAATACCTTGCAGGTTTCCGACATTGCCATTCCCGCCGGTGCCAAGCTGGATACGGAAAAGTCTTTGATCATGGGTGCCAATGACAAGTGGCTGGGGCGCATCGTACTCAAGACTGACTTGCCGCCGGTACAGGTGTTCAATCACTTCTACAACGGCATGGCCTCATTCGGCTGGAGCCTCGTTACTGCCGTGCAGGCCCAGACCAGCATCCTGACTTACCAGCGCAGTGATCGCGTCGCGTTGATCCAAATCGAGCCTTCTTCCCTCGGCGGGACGATGGTGTCGATTACGGTAACGTCACGGCAGATGAGCGGACAAGACACTGTCAAGGCCAAGTAAGGGCTTCCGTAGCGCTGTTGAAGCGGAATTTTGGCCTTTCAACATTGCGCCGGACAGGCCGCGGTATTTTGGCGCTGGCTCCGTTTATCGTGAGCCGATGCCTGTTGCGCGAAAGCGTTCGACCCAGGCCGGAAACTCTTCCGACGGCATCGGCTTGGCGATGAAGTAACCCTGGGCCATGTCGCACCCCAGCCGGGCAAGGTGATCCCATATCTCGCGGGTTTCGATACCTTCGGCAACGACCTTGCGGCCAAGGTCGTGCACAAGGTCGATGGTGGACCGTACGATCAACTCGGAGTCTTTGTTGGTTCCCATGTCCCGTACGAAGGATTGATCGATTTTGATGTACTCGACTGGCAACTGTTGCAGATAGCTCAGGGAAGAGTAGCCCGTACCGAAATCATCGATGTAAAGCGAGATACCCTGGGCGCGCAAGCCATGCAAGACATGCAGGGCAAAGGCGGCATCTTCCATCACCGCACTTTCGGTTAACTCGATTTCAAACAGGCCCGGCATTGCGCCAAAGGTCGTGCGCAAACTGTGAATCTTTTCCAGAAGATTTTCATCCCGCAGATTCAATGCCGAGAGATTTACCGCAATGGGCATTTCGCAGCCCTGCTGTTGCCACCTCTGGTTAAGCCTCAAGGCTGTTTCGATCACCCATTCTGTGAGCGGTTTGATCAGGCCGGTGCTTTCGGCCAGACCGATGAATTCACCGGGAGGAATCAAGCCCCGTGTTGCGTGCTTCCAGCGCACCAATCCTTCAGCACCGCAAACCTGGCCGCTTGCCATTTCCACTTTGGGCTGTAAATAGAGCAAAAGATCGCCGTTCTCGATGGCTCGCCGCAACTCGCTGGCGATCATGAGACGCCGTGATTGATCGGGACTCTGAGTCGGGTTGAAAATTGCGTAACCGATCCCCTTCTTTTTAGCCAGATGCAGGGCGATGTCCATGTGGCGGTAAAGATCGTGGGAAGTTGTGCCGTGCTCGGGGAACAGAACGACACCAATCTTTGCCAGTATGTCGAGGGGAATTTCGGCAATCAGGAAGGGTTGTTTCAATAGGGTTTCCAGTCGCTGCACCATGGCGATGGCGGCGGTAACGTCGCTGTCAGGCAAGAGAATGGCGAATTCGTCTCCCCGCAACCGTGCAACGCTGGCGGACGCCGGCACGGCATTGCGCAGCCGGGCGCCGAACTCTCGCAGTAAATCGTCTCCGTGGTGGAATCCGAGGGCGTCGTTGATTTCACTCAGCCGTTCAATATTGACCTGCAGCAAGGCGAAGGCTTGCCCTAGTCTGTGACTGACATCCACCGCCGTCGTAATCAATTCGGTTAATTGGGTTTCATTCGGAAGACCCGTGAGCGGATCGTAGCGAGTCAGTTGGTGCATGGCCTCCTGATTCTTTTTCTGCTCAACGCGAACACGCAGGGTAGCGATACCGAAGGCGAGATCGTCGGCGGATTCGGTCAGCAGGGTCACCTCATCCTGGCCGAAGGTATTCGGCTCCGCGTCATAGATAGCTAGGGCACCGATGACCACGCCGCCAACCCGCAGGGGGCAGGCGATTGCGGAAGCATAGTTGTGGAGCTTGGGCCGCCAGGGGGCATAGTTTGGATCTTCCCGCAGGTCGAGAACAATGTTCGCCTGGCCATTGCGGATCGTCGTGGCAACCACGCCGCGCCCGTGCTCGTCATCGGCCCAGGTTGTCTTGAGCATGCGCAAGGTGGCAAGGCCGGCTGGATAGCCGCTCTCGGCCATGGGCAGCATGGATTTTTCATCGTCGTCAACGCGATACCAAACCACGGCGGTATCGTATTTGCCCGCCTCCACAATGGCACTACACATGCTCTCGAGCAACGACTGTTCATCGGTGGCGCGCAGCATGGTGCGGTTCCCTGCACTCAGGGTTCGTAGCGCACGGCTGACATGCTCAAGTTCGGAGACGTGTTGCTCAAGTTTTTTATTGAGCTCCTGATTTTTCTCCTCGGCTTCCTTGCGGGCGGTAATGTCGGTTCCCAGCACGTAGTAGCCGGCAACCCTGCCCTGACTATCCTTCATGGGGGCATAGTTGATTACTTGCCAGATGCCAGGAAATGGCTGCCAGTCGTAGCTTTGTGGCTCTCCTTGAAGGGCCCGGGCAATCAGCGGAGATGCGATGGCATAGCGCTCGTCTCCCAGTATTTCCTTCACGGTATAGCCCGCAATACTTTCCTTGGTCGGCGCGAAGCGTTGCCGGTATTGTTCGTTGACGTAGACGTAGCGTTGCGCTGCATCGACATAGGCGATCAGGGCCGGGACGCTGCTGATAACGCTGTGCAGATGGTTTTCACTCTCCCGTAGCTGTGCTGTCCGTTCTTGTACCCGCTGTTCCAGCAGGTCGTTCTGCTCAAGGATCAACTGCTCTGCCGTTCTCTCGGCACTGACATCGCGAAAAACAAGGACTACGCCACGGATATTGCCATCGGTATCGCAGATAGGTGCAGCACTGTCGGCAATGGGACATTCGCTTCCGTCCCGGGCGATCAGGGCCGTATGGTTGGCAAGCCCCTGGACAAGTCCGGTGGCGAGGACGGTACTGACCGGGATAACCGCAGGCTCGCGGGTTTTTTCATTGATGATGCAAAAGACCTCATCCACTGCATGACCACGAGCATCTTCCAGGGACCAGCCCGTGAGTTTTTCCGCCACAGGATTCATGTGAGTGATGTATCCCCTGGCATCCGTTGCCAGCACGGCATCCCCAATCGAGTGCAGGGTTATGGAAAGGTTTTCTTCGCTATCGGCAAGGGCGCGCTGGCTTTCCTCCGTCCTTTGCAATTGACGTCGGATCAAGATGTAGGTTGCCGTGAGTAGGGAAAATAACAATAAGGAAACCAGCGTGCCTGCCATGAGCATTGCCTGGCGGGTTCGTAATTGCTCACCGCTGCGGCTCTCCAACAACCGGTTCTCTTCCAACTCCATATCTTTCAGCAGTTGATACAAACGCTCCCTGGTTTCTCGTAGCGGTGCCGTTGCGGTATAGGCATTAGCCGCATCGACGCCTTCACTTTTGCGCAATGACTGGATATGGCGAGAAATGGCTAGGCGTTGATCAATGACTTGCCGCAACAACGCCCAGCGTTCCTGCTGAAGAGGATTGTCATTTAGTAGTTGCTTGATTTTGGCCAGGACGATTTCTCGAGCGGCAATCGTTTTGTCCCGTTCGGCGATGAACGCCGGGTCACCAGTAATTCTGAAACTTTGAGTGGTCAGTTCTATCTGTAAGGTATTCGCTTCAACCTCGGTCAGTGCGCCGAGCACTTCATGGGTGTGGGATACCCACTGCGCTGCCTCGGACGCATCCTGCGACAACTTCCAGGTTGTAATGGAAAGTACAAGGACCACCAGTACTGCAGCGGTAAAGGTGACGCGTACCTTGGCTTCAAAACTGGTGGGAGGTTTCAAGGGAATCCTCTGCAAAGTCAAATATTGACTGTCTATATTCTGCTACTAGTCGTGACCGATCCCAAGGCGTAATTGACGAAATTGATACCAGTAGGATGGACTTGATCACGGTACAGGGTAATTCCATTCCCATGCTATGGACATGGGATAGATGGCAATGGTGGAGAGCTGCTGTTGAATGAATGGATATTAAATTTATTCCATCGCCATTCTAATCACCTTGTAACACTCACAGGCTTTTACTTCCAGCCCCGCCCGGTCCAGAACAGTGACTTTGCCCCGTTGGTATTTGATCAATCCCGCCTTCTGGGCGTTACTGGCCGCTTCCGATATCCCTTCTCGTCGTACGCCCAAAAGGTTGGCGATCAGTTCCTGGGTCAGAACAAGATCGTTGGAATTCTGGCGGTCAAGGCAGTGGAGCAGCCAGCGGCAGAATTGTTGGTCCAGGGAATGGTGGCGATTGCAAACGGCAGTTTGGGCGGTCTGGGTGAGTAGCGACTGGGTATAACGCAGTAGCAGGGCTTGCCAAGGACCATTGTTCTGGAATTCTTCCCGCAGGGTTTGTCCTGGCAAGCGATAACCATGACCGGCACTTTGCACAATCGCCCTATTGGGCGCTGTGTCGTTGCCTAGGTAGAGCGCGGTGCCAATCAAACCTTCACGACCGACCGTAGCCACTTCTGACGAGGCGCCGCTTTGCATGACATGCAGCAAGGAGATGATGGCGGTTGTGGGAAAGTAGGCGTATCGAATCAGGGCGCCGGGCTCTTGCAAGACAAGGCCCAAGGGTAGAGGCATCAATTCCAGCTGGGGGATCAGATGCCTGTAATCCTCATCGGGCAGCACCGCGAGCAGGCGGTTCTGGTTTGGGTGATGCAGGGAGGGCACAGGCGTTCTCCAGATGACCATAACGGTTGCACCGCACCGACGGTGCAGTTGGATGAAAGACCGTTAGATCGGCTGGGGTCATCGGCTCCCATTGTGCGCGCAGGGGCCGACAAGGGGTTAAAACCTTTTTTAATTCAGGTTATTTGCCCACTAAGTTCGCTAGCGCACGGACAGTGGGAGTCGTTGCGACTAGTCTTAGCTCACGTTCGAGTTTGCGTGAAGTCTTGCTGGTTGGCACTTGGCATCGGAGCAAGCAAGCGGTAACAGGATGCTCGTTGGGCAATATCGCCTCTCGAATTGGAATCACAAGGAGTTTGATATGGCGATGACCTGGGAAAGTGCTGAAAGCAACTGGGAAGAATTCAAGGGCAAGCTGAAGGTTCGTTGGGGCAAGATCACCAATGCCCATCTGGACACCATTGCCGGCAAGCGTGCGGCGCTGCTGGCCTCCCTGCAAGAAATCTACGGTATCACCGCCGAAGAAGCCGAGAAGCAGATCGTCAGCTTTGAGGAATACACCAAGGACATCAAGCCCAAGGTCGTTTCCTGATCCGAACACCCTTGTCGCGGTTTAGTGCTGCGAACAATGGTTGAAAAGCCGAGCCGGTATTGCCGACTCGGCTTTTTTTATTACTTCGGCTGGAACTTCCGCCAACTGCCCAAATGGGTAATGTCCTCGGCACCCTGGGCGGCAATGGCCTCGCAGACGAAGCCTTGCACGGAACTGCCATCCTCCAGCTTGACCGTGCCTATGCCCAGGGGGGCAGGAATGCCGGCAACAAAGCTGCCGAACTCTTTTGCCGGCAATTCCCAAACTTCCATGGCAATGGCGCCGCCGCCTTCGCTTACCCGCACCATACCCGGGCGATAGGGCGGGCCGCCGGGGAGTGCGTAGAACTTGTACTCGGGGGCGGAGTTCACGGTGGCGAGCAATCGTCCATGGCGGCTGGTGAGCTGCCAATTCAAGGGTAGGCCGGAGAGGTGGGCACCGCAAACGGCGACTCGGGCCTGGCCGCTGGGGAGCTTGGTCATTGCCGAGGAAGAAGGTAGTTCATGCTGGGTAGCACCCAACTTTGCTTTCAATGCCTTTTGCATCCGACCCGCCAGCCTGAGTAAAGGCCCATCCTGCTGGGCCGGGGCAAAGGCGGTGATGCCGAAGGGCAAGCCATCTTTCTGAAAGCCTGCGGGTATGGCCGTGGCGGCATAGTCCAGCAGGTTCATGAAGTTGGTGTAGTAGCCCAGGTTTGAATTCAACTGGATCGGGTTGGCTTCCATTTCGGCCACGGTATAGATCGTGCCGGCGGTGGGGGTGACGATGCAGTCCACTGCTTGCCAGACCCCATCGCATTGCCGTTTGGCTGCCTTGAGCTTGTAGCCGTAGACATAGGCGTCGGCAGCGGACCATTTTTTCGCCCCGCCGATGATGGTCTGGATGACAGGCAAAGGCGCAGCCGGATTGGCATCGAAGAATTCGCGGATGGCGGCATAACGCTCCGCCACCCAGGGGCCTTCATAAAGCAGCTTGGCGGTATCTAGGAAAGGTTGCAGGTCGATCTCGACGCATGCGCCGCCGAGGGATTTGAGCCTTGCCACGGCTGCATCGAATAGTTCTTCGGCTTCCTTGTTGCCGAAGAACTGCAACTGCTCGCGCCTGGGGATGCCCACCTTGAAAGCGATGGCGCTACCGAAGTCGAAGCCGTGGCCTTCCACCCTGCGGGAAAAGGGATCGGCTGGATCGTAGGCCGCCGCCACGGTCATCACGGTTTCCGCATCCTCCGCCGTGAGGGCGAAAACGGAAATGGTGTCCAGGCTGCGACAGGCGGGCACCAGGCCTGTTGCGGAAATCCAGCCCAGGCTGGGTTTGTGGCCTACCAGATTGTTGAAGGCCGCCGGTACTCGGCCCGATCCTGCCGTGTCGGTGCCCAGAGAAAAACTGACATAGCCCTTGGCCACGGCCACGGCGGAGCCGGAGCTGGAACCGCCGGAAATGTAGTCCGGGTTGAAGCTGTTGCGGCAGGGGCCGTAGGGGGAGCGGGTGCCGTTGAGGCCCGTGGCGAACTGGTCTAGATTGGTTTTGCCAACGGGAATGGCGCCGGCGTCCATCAGTTGCTGGACGACGAAGGCGTTCTGTTCCGGCGTGTAGGCATACTCGCGGCAAGCGGCCGTGGTGGGCACACCGGCAAGATCAATGTTGTCCTTGATGGCGAAGGGAATGCCGTAAAGGGGGAGGCTGCTGGCGTCCTTGCCATCCAGAGCCTTGGCGTAGGCGCGAATGGCATCGTCGGACAAGCGCTGAATCCAGACATTGTTGGGATCGGTCGCGGTGCGGGCGATGATTTCTTCAGCCAGTTGCAGGGGCGTGAGGCTGCCGTCAGCATAGGCGGCCCTAAGGCTGACGATATCGAAACTGAGCTGGTGATGTTGCGTGGTCATGATCATTCCTCCGCCACGATAACAAGGAGGTCCTGGCCTGCGGATACGCCAGCGCCTTCTTTGCAGAACAGATGGGTGAGTCGGCCAGTGCACGGCGCGATCAGGGGAATCTCCATCTTCATGGATTCAACAATGACCAGCACCTGGCCCTCCTTCACCACATCGCCTACCTTGGCCTCGATCTTCCACACGCTGCCGGCCACATGGGTGGCGACGGGGCGGGCATTGGCGGGAAGATCAAGCTCGCTGTCGGGGCCGGCCTCGGACACGATATCGTCGCTGGCGATGACATCCTGACCGGCTGCCTTCCAGCGATCCCGCTCGGCCTCGAAGGAGGACTGCTGGGTCTGCTTGAAGGCGGCGATGGAGTCGGCATTCTGGCTGAGGAAGCGGCGATAGTCCTTGAGACGGAAGCGGGTGGCTTCGATCTTGAGCTGGAATTTGCCGGCGACGAAGTCTTCCCGCAGCTTGAGCAATTCGTCTTGACTCACCGGATAGAAACGGATCTGGTCGAAGAAGCGCAGCAGCCAGGGCTTGCTGAAGTCGGCAGTGGTCTTGTGCCGGTTCCACATTTGCACTGTGCGGCCGACGAACTGGTAACCGCCAGGGCCTTCCATGCCGTACACGCACATATAGGCGCCGCCGATACCCACGGCGTTTTCCGGCGTCCAGGTACGGGCTGGGTTGTACTTGGTGGTGACCAGACGATGGCGTGGATCAAGAGGTGTGGCGACCGGCGCGCCGAGGTACACATCCCCCAGGCCCATGACCAGATAGCTGGCCTCGAACACGATCTTGTACACGTCCTCAATGCTGGCAAGGCCGTTGATGCGGCGGATGAACTCGATGTTGCTCGGGCACCAGGGGGCGTCTGGCCGTACCGACTGCATGTACTTTTCAATCGCCAACTTGGTGGCCGGATCGTCCCAGGACAAGGGCAGATGCACGATGCGGGAATCCACCTCCATGTCGTCCAGATTGGGCAGGGCTTCTTCCAGAGCAACGATCTTCCTGATCAATACATCTTGATCAACGAGGCGCGGATCGAAGTGCACTTGCAGGGAGCGGATGCCCGGCGTCAGGTCCAGCACACCCTTGATCTTTTTCCCGGCGATGGCGTCCTGTACGCTCTTCATCAGGGCCTGAATGCGGAAGCGCAGTTCCAGATCCAGCACCAAAGGTCCCAGTTCAAACAGCAGGCTGGCGTCGCCGGACTGGCGCACCACCAGGGCCGGCTTCTCGCCGTCCACCGCCAGCTGGCTCAACACGGGGGTACCGAGGGGGCTGTGCTGTTTCGGCAACTTGGCGAAGGCGGGTGCCTCCAGGGCGGCGATGGCGCGGTCCTGCTTGAGCAGCAGCGCGTTCGCCTCTGGTCGGGTGAGACGTTTGAAGCGCACCCGGTCACCGGGCTTCAGCTGACCCATCTTCCACAGTTCGGCCTGGACGATGGTGACAGGGCAGACAAAGCCGCCCAGGCTGGGGCCGTCGGGGCCGAGGATCACCGGCATGTCGCCGGTGAAGTCCACCGCGCCGATGGCGTAGGCGTTGTCGTGAATGTTGGAAGGATGCAGGCCCGCTTCGCCGCCGTCGGTTCGCGCCCACTGGGGCTTGGGGCCGATCAGGCGGACGCCGGTGCGGGAGGAGTTGTAGTGCACTTCCCAGTCGGTGGCGAAGAAGGTCGCAATGTCGTCGTCGGTGAAAAAGTCCGGGGCACCGTGGGGGCCGTAGAGCACGCCGATTTCCCAGTCGTGGGTGACGGCGGTATGCAGCTTGGTGGATAGCGGCTTGCGCTTGAGGGCGGCGGCGAAATTGTCGGGATGGGCCGAAACGATGGGCAGCACATCGCCCGTGCGCAGGGTGCGACCGCCATGACCGCCGAACTGGCCGAGGGTGAAGGTGGATTTGGAACCCAGGTAGTCGGGAACCTGCAAGCCCCCTTGTATTGCCAGATAGGCACGCAGACCGGCACCGGCGATGGTGCCCAGCTTCAGGATACTGCCGGCCTTTACGGCCTGAGCCTTCCAGGGCGCCAGAGGCACGCCATCGAGCTTGGCTTGCATGGCGGCGCCGGCCAAAGCGATCACTGCATTGCAGTTGAACTTGAGGGTGGGGCCGACGGCGGTGAGTTCCAGGGCGGCAGCTTTATCGTCGTTACCTACCAGGCGATTGGCGAGGCGATGGGACAGGGCATCCATGGGGCCGGAGGGTGGGACGCCGATGTCCCAATAGCCTTGTCGGCCCGGCCAGTCCTGGATCGTGGATTGCACGCCGGGTTCCAGCACGTCGATGGTGGTGGGCTGGTAATGGAAACCGCCCAACATGCGGGTGGTCTGTTTGCCCATCACAAAGTCCGGGGTGGCCAGCACCTGGGCCAGATAGGCCCGGTTGGTTTCGATGCCGGCTACCTCGCTGGCCTCCAGGGCGGCGATCAGTTTGCGCCGCGCTGCTTCCCGGTTGGGACCATAGGCAATCAACTTGGCCAGCATGGGGTCGTAGTTGGGCGGCACGATGGTGCCGTTCTCTACCCAGCCATCAACGCGAATATTGCTCGGATAACGGACCGAGGTCAGCAAGCCGGCAGAGGGCTGGAAATTCTTGTGAGGATCTTCGGCGTAGAGACGCACCTGAATGGCGGCCCCCTTGGGCTTGAGGTTGAAGCTGTCCAGGTCCGCAAGGTCGCCCGCGGCGAGGCGCACCATCCATTCCACCAGATCGACGCCGGTAACTTCCTCGGTGACGCCGTGCTCCACTTGCAGACGGGTGTTCACTTCGAGGAAATAGAACTCGCCGTTGCTGGCGTCGTAGACAAATTCCACGGTGCCGGCGGAGCGGTAGTTCACGGCCTTGCCCAGCTTGACCGCAATGGCTTGCAGGCGTTTGCGTTGCTCGGTCGTGAGACCGGGGGCCGGGGTTTCTTCGATCACCTTCTGGTTGCGTCGTTGTACCGAGCAATCCCGTTCGCCCAGGGCGATGACCTTGCCGGCGCCGTCACCGAAGAGTTGCACTTCGATGTGACGAGCCTGCTCCACATACTTTTCCAGGTAGATGCCGGCTTCCTTGAAGTTGGCCCGGGCCAGGCGATCCACGGCGGCGTAGGCCTCGGTCAATTCGTCTTCGCCCCAGATCAGACGCATGCCGATGCCGCCACCGCCGGCGGTGCTCTTCAGCATCACCGGGTAGCCGATGCGCTTGGCCTCGGCGGCTGCGTGGCCGGCGTCGTTCAGCAGGCCGGAGCCGGGTAGTAGCGGAACTTCATTTTGCTGGGCCAATTCCCGGGCCGTGTGCTTGAGACCGAAGGCCCGCATCTGGGCGCCGCTGGGGCCGATGAAGGCGATGCCGGCCTGGGCGCAGGCGTCGGCGAAGTCCGGATTCTCGGAAAGGAAACCGTAGCCGGGATGAATGGCCTCGGCACCGCAGGTCTTGGCGATTTGCAGAATCTTGTCGGCCTTGAGGTAGCTCTCGGCGGCGGGGGCGGGGCCGAGCAAATAAGCCTCGTCCGCTTCCAGTACATGGCGGGCGCTGGCATCCGCTTCCGAATAGACGGCGACGGAAGCAATGCCGAGCTTCTTCAAGGTGCGCTGGATGCGGCAGGCGATGGCGCCGCGATTGGCGATCAGAACTTTCTTGAACATGGCTACCTCAGACGGGTCGTCCCTTTAATTTTCTTGACCGCTGCGGGCCGTCCCGCAGGGTGGTATTGATTCAGATCAGGCTGGGTCCCACAACAAAAACTGCGCCGGTGTCGGGTTGTAGGCATTGCAGGGGTTGTTGAGCTGGGGGCAATTGGAGACCAGCATCAGGATGTCCATCTCGGCCCGTAACTCCACGTATTTGCCGGGAGCGGAGACGCCGTCGGCGAAGGTGAGTTGGCCGTCGGCGGTGACGGGAACGTTCATGAAGAAATTGACGTTGGGCACCAGGTCGGCCTTGTCCAAACCGATGTCGGCTTCCTGTAGTGCGATCAGATAATTGTCCCGGCAGGAGTGCATGAACTTTTTCTGCAGGGCATAGCGCACCGTGTTGCTTTCGGCGGCGCAGGCACCGCCCAGGGTGTCGTGGCGGCCGCAGGTGTCGGCGACGATGGTGAGCATGGGATTGCCGTCGTCGCTGTAGAGCACCGAGTCGGTGGTGAGGTAGATGCCGCCCTGGCGCAGCAGGGTTTCGGTGGCGCTGTAGTGTTCGGCGGGGTCTTCGGCGTTGTAGAAAATCACATCCACGGCCTGGTTACCTTCCAGGTCCACGATGCGCAGGGTCTGGCCCTTGTCGAAGGCCAGCAGGTATGGCTCGCCCGCGGGCAGGGTGTGGTTGAGGATGGCGGCCTCGGTCTTGAGGAGGCTTTCCTTGAGGCGGGTGGCGCTAGCCGTCGCTTTGGTCATGGCTGTCTCCTTAGGCCAGATAGAGCATGTCGCTGTTGTGCAGGGCCCGGGCGTTCTCGGGGCGGAAGGCGCGGCAGAAGTCGTCCTTGGGCGCGGTACCGGAACGCCAGAGGGCGAGGCCAACCTTTTTGCCGCTGTAGGTCGGCGAAGGGTCGAGGGGATGGGGGGCGGTGGAAAAGGCCAGGATCACGTCCATGTCCAGGCGCAGGTCCACATGGTCGCCGGCCTTGCTGTGATTCGGCACAAAAGCAAAGCGACCTTCCTCGTCCACGGTGACCTTGGAGAAGAAATTCACTGGAGCAATCAAGTCCCGTTTGGACAGGCCGTACTTGCCGATTTCGATCAGCAGTCCCGCTTTGCCGGAGCGGGTCATGTTGTTGCGGGCAGACTGGTAGTTGTGCTCGTCGTACTTCTCGTTCATGCGGCCATCGTCCAGCAGCAGACCTAGGGGGTCGTGCCAGCCCACAGTGTCGTCGGTGATGGAGGCAAGGGAGCGCCCCATATCGCTCATCAACACATGGCCCTTGGTGAAGTGAGCCGTGTGCTGGGCCTTGAGGGAGTCAGGCATGTTGTAGCGCTCCAGTTTTTCCTTGGCGGAATAGAGCACCACACTCAAATTGGCGCCGTCCTCCAGGGCTGTCATGCGTAGCGTCGTGCCCCGGGGCAGGGCGTAGGACCAGTGGCCGCCAGCGGGCACCAGTTCAGAGAAGAGGACGGTTTCACCGGCCAGTTCCGGGGCGAAGTTGCGCCAGTGTTCGGTGGCGTCCACGATGGATGTGTCGGTTGCGCTCATGGTGTTTCCTTCAGTCGTTTTCCGGTGCTTGCAGGGGCGGGATGACGGCGGCCAACAGTTGCAGTTGTCCGGTGATGACGCCGCGCTGGGTAGTCATTTCGTTGGCGATGTCCTGCAGCTGGTGGGCGTGGCCCTGGACCAGGATGACTTCCATCATCTGGTTGTGGCTGAGGTGGACGTGGAGGGAGCTGATCACCTCGACGATGTGGGCGAACTGGATGTCCGCCAGGGTCTTTTGCAGACCCCGGGTGGAGCGGTCGTAGAGCAAGGTGATGGTGCCCACCATGACGTCGTTGCCCAGCTTGCGTTTGTGTTCCACCAACTGGTAATTGACCATGTCGCCGATGGCCTGGGAACGGCTGCCGTAACCGCGGCTCTCCACCATCCGGTCCAGCTCTTCGAGCAGGGCCGGTGGCAGGGAAACGCTGATGCGGCTGACGGTCGTGTTTTTGTCTTCATCGGCCATGGTGGGCTCTCCTCCTGTTATCGCGTGATGCCCGGGGGCTCAGAACATGTAGGAATAACGATCCACTTCCCACTGGCTGACGGTGAGGTGATAGGTCTCCCATTCCTCGGTCTTATAGCGGATGAACTCGTCTTTCAATTCCTTGCCCAGCACCGATTCCACTAAAGGATCGGCAGCAAAAGCGGCCACGGCTTCCTGCAAGGTCTGGGGCAGGAACTCGATGCCCCGGGCGTTGCGCTCTTCTTCGCTGATGGCATAGAGGTTGTCTTCGTTGGGATTGCCGGGATCAAGGCCTTCGCGGATGCCTTCCAGGCCGGCCGCCAGTACCAGGGTGGCGGCCAGGTAGGGATTGACGGCGCCATCGGCGTTGCGGGACTCGCAGCGACCGCCGCCGGCGGGAATGCGGACCGAGTTGGTGCGATTGTTGGACCCGTAGGAATTGAACACGGGAGCCCAGGAGAAGTAGCTCATGGCACCGCGCCGCACCAAGCGCTTGTAGCTGTTCACCGTGGGAGCGAAAACCGAACAGAGGGCGCGACCATGCTTGAGGATGCCGGCGACGAACTGGTAGCCCAGCTTGGTCAGGCCGATGCCGTGGGGATCGTCCTTGGGGTCGCAGGCAAACAGATTGCTGCCGTCCTTCAGGTCGTAGAGGGACATGTTGAAGTGGGCGCCGTTGCCGGTCTTGTCGGCAAAGGGCTTGGGCATCATGGTGGCGAGCAGGCCTTCTTCCTTGGCGTAGTGCTTGGCCATGAAGCGGAAGAAGGTGAGGCGGTCGCAGGTGGTCAGGGCGTCGGCGTACTGGAAGTCGAACTCGAACTGGCCGTTGGCGTCTTCGTGGTCGAAGGAATACAGATCCCAGCCCAGGCCGTTAATGGCGGTGGCCATCTTGTCCAGCCAGCCGAAGCTGTTGGTGAAACCGCGCACGTCGTAACAGGATTTGGCCAGCTTGTCTTCGGGGTCGGGCACGGACAGGCGGCCGTCTTCCCCTTGCTTGAGCAGGAAGATTTCGCACTCGATGCCCAGGTTCATGCCGAAGCCCAGCTTGGCCGCTTCGGCCAACTGGTTTTGCAGGGCGACCCGGGTGTTGAGGGCATAGGGCTTGCCCTGGAAATGGTTGTCGGATGGGATCCAGGCGATCTTGGGTTCCCAGGGCAACTGGATCAGACGGCTGAAGTCGGGGATGGAGGTCAGTTCGTCGTCGTTGGGGGCCTGGCCCAGGCCGTCCAGGGCGTAGCCGGTGTAACGCTCGGAACCCTTGGCCATGTGGCCCAGGTGATGGATGGGGACGACCTTGGCCTTGGGCACGCCGTGGATGTCCACGTAGGCGCCGATACAGTACTTGACCCCTTTGTCTGCGAGTTCCTTTTGCAGACGGGCGATGTCTTCTTTGCTGGTCATGATGATTCCTTGATTCAAGAAGGTTGGGGAGTGTTGGCTGTTTTGTATTTCGTCAGGCCTGACTGAAATAGGAGAAATCCAGGGGCGGCGTTTCGCTGCTGCCGCGGATAATGAGTTCGCTGAGGTCGTCCACCAGCCACTGGAACCACTGCTCGCCCTTGGCGGCGGTGGCGATGCTGGGCTGGCCGGTGGCGCCATTGAGGCTGGTGCGGTTCACCGGATGGGAGAACACGCAGCAGCCGGTCCGGTCCGGGTCGTCGGCTTCCGGCAGCTTGTCGGGGCGCACGCCTTCGGGAGCGATGGCCAGCATCAGGGAGGTTTCGGCATCGTTGGCGTGCCAGTCGTCGCCATCGGCACTGTGGAATTCCTTAACCCGGGCGCTGAGACTGGCGGTGTTGATCACGGCCACCATCAGGTCGTCGTGCTCGGCCCGCAGCATTTCCAGGGCGCAACGTAAGGGTGCGGCATTGGTGACGTGGGCATTGACGATGAACAGGCGGCGCACGCCGCTGTGGTAAGCCCAGTCGCCGATCTGTTTGACGAATTCGATCAGTACTACCGGCGTCACGGCGATGGTGCCGGGCCAGCGACGGCTGTGGCCGAGGGAGCAACCATAGGGCAGGGGCGGCAGCATGGGCACCCGGGTTTTACTCGCCACGGCAGCGCAGAGTTTGTCGGCAATCACCGTATCGACACCGCAACCCAAATGGGGGCCGTGCTGTTCGGTGGCGCCCACGGGCAGGATGGCGGCATTGCCACAGGCGGCCAATACGGCGGGGAGTTCTTGCCAGGTCAGGTCGTTCCAGAGCATGGCTTCACTCCACGTTGTCGGCAATGTTGGTGAATCGGATCATGGGTGCCTTGCCCATGTTCTTTTCTTCTTCGCTGTGCTCGTCATCTTCCGGCGGATGAATCAGGGCTTCGATGCGGGCCTTGGTGGCGCGGAACTCGGCGCTGCCGACCTGGGCGGCGGAACGGGGGCGGGGCACGGGGACTTCGATGACCTCCTGGACTTCGCCGGGATGGGGTTTGAGCACCAGGATGCGGTCGGCGAGAAAGACGGCTTCGTCCAGATCATGGGTGATGAAGAGCACGGTAATGTCCAGGTTCTTCCAGATGTCGAGCAGGTGGCTCTGCATCTTGGCCCGGGTCTGGGCGTCGAGGGCGCCGAAGGGCTCGTCCATGAGCAGGATGCGGGGCTCGTTCACCAGGGCGCGGGCAATGGCAACCCGCTGGCGCATGCCGCCGGAAAGCTGGTGGGGATAGGCGTCGGCAAACTTAGAGAGGCCCACCAGATCCAGCCACTGCCGGGCCTGGCTTTCTGCAGCGTTGCGGGTGTGGCCGCTCATCTCGGGGCCGAACATGACATTGCGTTTGACCGTGAGCCAGGGGAAGAGGGAGTAACCCTGGAACACCATGCCCCGGTCACGGCCGGGACCGGTGACGGGCTTGCCGTCGAGCAATACGTCGCCACTGCTGTGATTTTCCAGTCCGGCGAGGATGCGGATCAGGGTGGACTTGCCGCAGCCGGAGGGGCCGATGACGCAGACAAATTCGCGGCGATGAACCTTGAAGTTGATGTCCCGCAGGGCTTCCGTTTCCCCCTGGGCCGAGGCGTAACGCTTGCCTAGATGCTTGACCTCAAGGATGGTTTCCCGTTGGTAGATGCGCTGGAAGCGTTCCTTGACGGCGGGCGCCTGGTCGAGATAGCTGGGCAAGGTGATTTCCGGGTTGGTGCACATGGTCTGATCCTTAAGCCGAGCGGGTACGGTCCCAGGGGAAGAGCTTGCGGCCCAAGCGTTCCAGCAGCAGATCGCTGCCGAAACCGATGATGCCGATGATGACAATGGCCGCATACACATTGTCGAAATGCTGGTAGCGGGCCTGTTGGGTGATGAACCAGGTAATGCCGGAACTGGTGCCGATCAGCTCGGCCACGATCAGGTAGGTCCAGGCCCAGCCCAGCAGAATGCGCTGGTCGCGGTAGAGGTCGGGCAGGATGCCGGGGATGACGACCCGGGTGATCAGGCGCAGGCCCTTGGTGCCCAGGGTGCGGGCGGCTTCGATCAGGGTGGCTTCCAGCTTGCGGGTGGTGTTGGAAATGATCAGTACCTGTTGGAAGAAGGTACCGATGACGATGATGGCAATCTTGGGTCCGTCGTAGATGCCCAGTACCGCCACGGCCAGGGCGCCGAAAGCAGGGGCCGGCAGGTAGCGGAAGAATTCGATGAAGGGCTCTTGCAGGCGACCGAGGCTTGCGTAGGTGCCGCAGAGGATGCCGAGGGGTACGCCGATCAGGGACGAGAGGACGAAACCCCAGAAGATGATCTGGATGCTGTGCCACAGGCTTTCGTGCAGCCAGGGCGCGTCTTTCTGTTCGGGGGCGGTGGTGAAGCCGGTGTAGAAGGCCTTCGCCACTTGGTGCGGCGCCGGCAGGTAAATTGGGTTGGCGGGGATGCCGCTGGGCAGGGCCAAGCCCTGTTGTTTCATTTCATTCAGTTGTTGGTCGAACTCTTCCTTGTCCACCAGCATGCCGGGCTGGAAGTAATCGACAGCGCCGACCTCTTCCACCAGGACTTTGGGGTGCCAGATGAAGGGCACGTAACTGACCAGACACCAGACCAGGATGGGCAGCAGGAATGAACCGATGGTCAGCAGATGGCGTTTCTTCTGCTGATTTTTCGGGGCACTGAGCCAGCGGGTGATTGCATTCATTTCTGTGCCGTCCTGGAGTGGTGGTTTAGCTGTCGATTACGTTAGTGCGGACTTACTTTGCTTCAGTGAAAGATGCGTCGAGGTAGCCGTCGATCTTTTCAGCCTTCTTGTAAACCTTGTTGGCAACGTTGAAAGCGTCCACGATCTTGGTAGAGCCGTAGAGGGTCTTGAAGCCATCACCCTTGACGTACACCTTCTTGCCTTCTTCCAGAGACAGCAGCTTGGTGCCCTTCAGCAAGGGCAGGTATTCGGTCGTGCTGACACCGGAACGGGCGGCCATGATCTTCACTGCATCAGGTTGGGTCTTGGGGTCGTTGATGTAGGCCACAACCTTGTCCCAGACCTTCACCACTTTTTGCCATTCGGCGCGGTGAGCCTTAACGCTGGCGGGGTTGGCAGCCAGTACGTCGTAGATCAGACCCGGTTCGTCGGCGGAGGTGTAGACAGGTTTGGAACCGGGGACAGCCTTCATGGCTTCGCCGGAGATGGGTTGCCAGGCGCCGACGGCAGCAACGTCCTTGGCGGTCAGCATCTGGGGCATTTCATTGGTTTTGGCGTTGACGATGGTGACGTCGGATTCCTTGAGGCCGGCTTTCTTCAGGCCGTTGAGCAGCAGCAGGTGTTCCACCAGACCTTGTTCCACGGCAACCTTCTTGCCCTTGAGGTCGGCGAGGGTCTTGATGCCGGGCTTGGCGACGATCATGTCGTTGCCGTTGGAGTAGTCGGTGAGCATCAGCATCACACTCTTGGCACCGCCAGCGCCGGTAACCAGGGCATCGCCGTTGGTCATGGTGACGGCGTCGATCTTGCCGGCAGCGAAGGCGTCCATGGAGGCGGAGTAGTCGAACCATTCAAATTTCACGTCCACACCGGCTTCCTTGAACCAGCCCTTTTCGATGGCGACTTGCCACGCCACCCAACCCGGCCAGTCGCTATAACCGACTTTAAGGGGCTGAGCCGCCTGGACGGAAAGGGAACAGGCTGCGGCCACGGGCAACAGCGCGCGGGTCAGCCAGCGCTGCATGAAATTCGATGATTTGCTTGACTTCATGATGGACTCCTATCGATGGATGGTATTACTGAAATTAAAAACGGTAATACTTTTGCCTTGTGCGTAATGCAGAATTGGTGCCAGGCAAACGATAGGAAAGCAGGGCGTTGATTTGTTTGGGTTTACCTGCCAAAGGCCCACAGATGGCTAGATGGGACAGGAGGGGCAAGGCATTTTCTTGGTGCAAGGAGGCACCAAGAACGGTCGTGGACGTGTCGATGGCTCAGGAAGGCCTGATGGTCGGATTGGGTGTAGAGGAAGAAGACCACCTTGAAGCAGCAAACCTTGCGTTTGCTCGGCGGTTGGGTGGGGCTTGCTCTTTATTCCAGAGGGGAACGGCTGAGCAAGCCCCGGAAACGATCAGGGCAGCAGGGATTCCCCGGCCAGCAGATGGGCGATGGTTTCCCGTTGGCGAACCAGATGCACCGCGTCGCCATCCACCATGACTTCGGCAGCCCGGGGGCGGGTGTTGTAATTGGAGCTCATGGTCATGCCGTAAGCACCGGCGGAGAGAATAGCCAGCAGATCGCCT
Organism: Rhodocyclaceae bacterium; assembly: GCA_036504515.1. Lineage (GTDB taxonomy): Bacteria > Pseudomonadota > Gammaproteobacteria > Burkholderiales > Rhodocyclaceae > AWTP1-18. The sequence continues at coordinate 174,423 of DASXVA010000001.1, read as the reverse complement.
TCGGCCAGGGTCAGACTCCGGTCGTGGCCGAGGAAGTCGCCGGATTCGCAGACGGGGCCGACAACTTCGTAGCAGCGAGGGTCACCGCTGCGGGGGGTCACCGGCACGATGTCATGGTAGGCATCGTAAAGGGCCGGGCGAGCCAGATCGTTCATGGCGGCATCTACCACGGCGAAATCCTTTTCCTCGCCATGCTTGAGCACTTCGACCTTGGTCAGCAGCAGGCCGGCGTTGCCCACCAGGGAGCGACCCGGTTCGAGCAGCAGTTTTTCCTTGCGGCCCGCCAGTACCTTGAGCAGGGGGGCAAGATACTCGGCGGCGCTGAGCTGGGTCTCATCCCGGTAGCGAATACCTTTGCCGCCACCCAGGTCGATGTGCTGAATGACGATGCCTTCCTCGGCGAGGGCTTCCACCAGGGCCAGCACCTTTTCGGCGGCTTCGGCGGCGGGGGCCGGGTCCAGCAGTTGGGAGCCGATGTGGCAATCGATGCCCTTTATTTCCAGATTGGGCAGGGCAGCTGCCTGGCGATAGAGGGCAAGGGCTTCTTCGTAGGCAACGCCGAACTTGGCCGTGCGCAGACCGGTGGAAATATAGGGATGGGTTTTGGGGTCCACATTGGGATTGACCCGCAAAGAGATAGGTGCCTTTTTGCCCAGTTCGGCAGCAACGGCGTTGAGGTGCCCCAGCTCGGCGGGGGATTCCACGTTGAAGCAGTGGATGTCGGCGTCCACCGCCATCATCAGTTCGTCACGGCTCTTGCCCACGCCGGAGAAAACTATTTTGGAAGCATCGCCGCCGGCAACCAATACCCGGGCCAATTCTCCGCCAGAGACAATGTCGAAACCGGCACCGAGGCGGGCGAAGACGTTGAGTACAGCCAGGTTGGAGTTGGCCTTGACGGCGTAGCAGACCAGCGCATTGCGTCCTTGCAGGGCAGCGGCGTAGTCTTGATAAGCGGCGGTCAAGGCGGCACGGGAGTAAACGTAACAGGGGGTGCCGAATTTTTCGGCGATGGAAGCAAGGGAAACCCCTTCGACAGAAAGGCTTCCGTTATGGAGTTGGGCAAGACTCATTGCGTTGATTCCTGGGTATTTTTACTGGTGGTTGCTTTGTTATCATCGCCGCCCTTGGCGGGCTCGGCCTTCTTCATGGCAGGCGGAGGTGCGCTGGTGGGCGTAGAAAGATAAAGTGGTCCTTTGAGGCCGCAGGCAGAGAGAGCAAAGGACAGGCAGAGTGCACAGAGCACTGTGATTGTTTGGCGCATCTTGGCGTTTTCCGAAGTGTGTCGACCCCGGGTCGACAGTGGCGAAGGATGGTAGCACGCGATGAATGAACAGGACTTTGCCGAAAAGGCGGATGAGATGCTGGCGCAAATTGAAGTGGCGCTGGAAAGCTTGCAGGAAAAGGATGGGCCTGATTTCGACTTCGAACTCAAAGCCGGTGGTGTGCTGGAAATCGAGTTCGAGAATGGCAGCAAGATTATTGTGAATCGTCACTGTGCCGCCCGGGAAATCTGGCTTGCCGCCCGCTCTGGCGGTTACCACTTCCGCTTCGATGGGGGGCGTTGGGTCGATACCCGTTCCGGCGACGATCTGCTGCAATCCCTGGCCCGTTGCATGGGCGAACAGGCCGGGGTTGCTGTCAGTTTGGGCTGATCGTCCTCAGTTCTTTTTTTCCACCGGCTTGTCGGCGGGTTTCTCTGCAGGTTTGGACAGAGTCTTTTCTACGGGCTTGGGTTTGGCGTCCTGTACGGGCGCCAGGGGAACCTGAGGCCGTTCGCCGGTGCCAGAATCTTCGTCACCGGGTTCGGGCAGAGCCTCCTTGTAGATCATTTCCTTCACGGTTTTTTGCCCGTTGGGGTCCGTGGCGGTAATGGTGGTCAAACCTTCAGGGGCTTCCATCCAGGCTTCGGGCACGCCCTTGAGGGCTTTTTCCATGAAGCCAATCCAGATCGGCAATGCCGCGCCGCCACCGGTTTCGCCGCCACCCAGGGAACGGGGTTTGTCGAAACCGATCCAGGCCACACCGACCAAGGTGGGGTGGTAGCCGCAGAACCAGGCGTCGATGGAATCATTGGTAGTGCCCGTCTTGCCGCCGATATCGAAACGCTTGAGCAGAGCCGGGGCCTTGGCCGCCGTTCCGCGCCGGGTCACTTCGTGCAACAGGCTATCCATGATGTAGGCGTTGCGGGCGTCAATGGCACGGATGCTTTCGTCACCGGCAACGGGCGGGTCGAACTGGGCAACTATCTTGTTCTTGCTGTCGAGGATCTGCTTCACGACATAAGGCTGGACGCGATAACCGCCGTTGGCAAACACCGAGTAAGCCGCCGCCTGTTGCCAAGGGGTTACGGAGCCGGCACCTAGGGCCATGGTCAGGTAGGGCGGATGTTTGTCTGCCTCAAAGCCAAAGCGAGTGATGTATTCCTGGGCGTAATGGGTGCCGATGGAACGCAGCAAGCGGATGGAAACCATGTTTTTCGACTTGGCAATGGCGGTACGCAAGGTCATGGGGCCCTCGTACTTGCCGTCGTAGTTCTTCGGTTCCCAGGCCTGGCTGCCGGTTTCGCCGGCAGGAATGACGATGGGTTCATCGGGCACGACGGAGGCGGGGGTGTAGCCCTTCTCGATGGCAGCCGAGTAGATGAAGGGTTTGAAGCTGGAACCGGGCTGGCGCCAGGCTTGGGTCACGTGATTGAACTTGCTGCGGTTGAAATCGAAGCCCCCGACCAGGGCACGGATGGCCCCATCAACTGGATTCGCAGCAACAAAAGCCGATTCAACTTCGGGCAACTGGGTGACTTGCCACTGTTCCTTTTCATCCTTGCTCAAGCGGATCACTGCGCCGCGCCGCAGGCGTTTGTTGGGCGGGGCTTTCTCATCAATCATGCGGGCCGCGAACTTGAGGGGCTCTCCTGTGATCGTAATGATTTCGCCGCCGCGCAGATAAGCCCGGATGCGGGTGGGCGAGGCTTCCAATACAAGGGCCGGCAGCAGGGTGTCGGCATCCTCGTAGTCGGAAAGCAGGTCTTCAATGGCTTCGTCCTGATCGGACTTCACCGCATCCATGTTCTCGTAAGCCTCGGCACCGCGGTAGCCGTGGCGCCGGTCGTAATCGAGGACGCCCTTGCGCAGGGACTGATAGGCCGCCTGCTGATCGGAGGAGTTGATGGTGGTGATGACCTGGTAGCCGTTGGAATAGGCCTGATCCTGGAAGCGCTCGACAGCAATCTGGCGGGCCATTTCGGCGACATATTCGGCATGGACGCCAAAGTCGTTGGCGTCCTGTTTGACGTGGAGGGGTTCCGTTTCGGCAGACTTGTATTCTTTGTCATCGATAAAGCTGAGTTCGTGCATTCGACGCAGCACGTAAAGCTGGCGCAGCCGAGCCCGTTTGGGGTTGGCGACGGGGTTGTAGGCAGAGGGAGCTTTGGGCAAGCCGGCCAGCATGGCGGCTTCAGCCGGGGTCAGATCCTTGAGTGATTTACCGAAGTAAATCTGTGCCGCCGAAGAGAAACCGTAGGCCCGCTGACCCAGGTAAATCTGGTTGATATAGAGCTGGAGGATTTCGTCCTTGGAGAAGTTGTGCTCGATTTTGAAGGCAAGCAGGGCTTCATAGACTTTGCGGGTGTAGGTTTTCTCGCTGGAAAGAAAGAAGTTCCGGGCGACCTGCATGGTGATCGTGGACGAGCCCTGGCGCTTGCCCCCGCTGGCGACGTTGGAGACGGCGGCCCGGATAACACCCATGGTGTCGATCCCCGGGTGTTGGTAGAAGCGCTCATCTTCGGCCGCCAGGATGGCGTGCACCATTAGTGGCGGCACCTCCTTGATTTGAACCACGTTGCGGCGTTCCTCGCCAAACTCGCCAATGAGCTTGCCATCTGCTGAATAAATGCGGAGCGGGACCTTGGGGCGGTAATCCGTCAGGACATCAAGGGAAGGAAGCTGGGGGTAGGCCAGCACCACCACGATGCCGACCAGCGCGGCACAGACCAGGATCAGCCCGGTCAAGGTCAGAAATCCGTACAGCAGCCAGCGCAGTGAGGGGGGCACGTTCATGGAGGGGGTCCGGCTTTTAAAAGTGGCAGGATTATACGACTCGACCATTCACCCTCTTCAGCGAGCCAATCCCTCGTAGACCGTGGCGTAGACTACTATTCCTCAATAAAACGTCTTTACAGTCGTTATAGTTGTTGTTAGCATTTGATGTAAATTATTGTTATTGCGTGTAACGCTTTAATCTATAAAGGAAATTCTGTTGCAGATCGACCTTTCGATCTTTAATCCAAGTAGCCGCCCTTTGATCGGGTTAGATATCAGTTCATCCTCCGTGAAGATGTTGGAGATATCGGCCCATGAAAAAATCAAAGGCGGGTATTTGGTTGAGCGTTACGCCATTGAACCTTTGCCCCGGGATGCCGTCGTGGACGGGAAAATCGTCAACATGGAGGGGGTAGCTGACGCGATCAGCAAGGCATGGAAACGGATGGGTGCTACGACGCGTTTTGTCGCTTTGGCCCTGCCCTCTGCTGCTGTTATTACTAAAAAGATCATTCTGCCTGCTAATTTGCGCGAGCAGGAAATGGAAATTCAGGTTGAGTCCGAGGCCAACCAGTACATCCCCTTCGCGTTGGAAGAGGTGAATCTCGATTTTCAGGTGATCGGCCCCGCACCGTCCAGCCCAGATGAAGTTGAAGTGATGCTGGCGGCCAGCCGTAAGGAAATGGTTGAAGATCGCGTTGCCTGTGCCGAAGGAGCTGGCTTGAAGCCCTTGGTGATGGATGTGGAGTCCTACGCGGCGCAGACGGCATTTGAGCTAGTCAAAAGGCAGCTTCCCGATGGCGGTCAAGACAAGGTGATTGCCTTGATTGATATTGGCGCCAATGTCATGAATGTTGCGATGATGCGCAACGATCAGGCTGTATATAACCGGGAGCAGGCGTTTGGCGGTCATCAATTGACCCAGGACATCATGCGGGCCTATGGCATGTCGCAAGAAGAGGCTGAGTCGGCAAAACGAAGCAATTCTCTGCCTGACAATTACGCCAGCGAAATTCTTGCTCCATTTATGGAAAACCTCGGGCAGGAAGTCAGTCGTGCGATGCAATTCTTTTTCAGTGCGACGCCCTACACTCAGGTGGATCACATCGTTCTTTGCGGCGGAAGTGCAGTCATTGCCGGAGTCAGTGAGGCGGTATTCGGGCACACCCAAGTTGAATGTATGGTGGCTAATCCTTTCGCCTCTATGGAGGTTTCTGCAAAAGTCAGAGCCAAGAGTCTTTTGTCCGATGCCCCTGCCTTGATGGTGGCTTGTGGTCTTGCTTTGCGGAGATTTGATCAATGATCCGCATTAATCTGCTTCCACATCGGGAAGAAAAGCGGAAAGCCCGTCGGCAGCAGTTTTATGCTTTTCTTGGCTTGGTAGCGGTTGCCGCCAGTGCCATCTGGTTTTTGGGTTTCAGCGCAATCAATCACAGCATTTCAATTCAGGAAAGCAAGAACGCTTTCATTGAGAAAGAAATTGCCGACCTGAAAAAGCAGATCGAGGAGATTTCCAAGCTTAAGGAAGAAACAGAAGCTCTATTAAAGCGCAAACAGGTAATTGAAACCTTGCAGGGCAGTCGCGCTGAGACTGTTCATGTGTTTGATGAGTTGCTGCGCCGAGTACCCGATGGCGTTCGGATTACGAGCTTCATCCAGAATGGAAACCAGTTTGACATTGTTGGCGAATCTGTTTCAGAAGCTCGTGTTTCGGCATTGATGCGGAACTTGGAAGACTCCCCATTGTTCCAGCAAGCGACTCCCCTTGAAATTCGCTCCGGGACTGCATCAAATGGTAGGCCGATTTATAGCTTTCAGATGAAGATGACTATAGAGCGATCGGCGCCAGCAGCTGATGTCGTTAGCAAGGGAGGTAAATAATGAAAAAAATTGCCAAACCTTCTATTTCGATTCCTGCCATTGATTTTAAGCAGCTTGCCGAGGACTTTAAAACCCTCGACATGAAAGACCCCGGGCTTTGGCCAATTGGGCCGAAGTTGGTCATTTTGTTTGGAGTTTTTGTCGGGTTGATTGCTGTGTCGTGGTTTCTGGGTTGGAGCCCCCAGCTTGATGAGCTTGAGGTTCGACAGCAAAAAGAAAAGCAGTTGAAAGACGAGTGGTTGGATAAAAAGCGACAAGCAGTCAACTTGGAAGCCTACCGCAAACAAAAAGAAGAAATTGACCGTTCATTTGGCGAGTTGCTTAAGCAATTGCCTAATAAAGCTGAAATGGACGCGATGATTGTGGATATCAGCCAAGCAGCCTTAACCAGAGGATTGAAGATCGACTTATTCAAGCCGGGGAATGAGGGCAAGAAAGATTTTTACGCAGAGATGCCGATTAGTGTCCAGATGTATGGCGGGTATAACGATTTGGCTATGTTTGCGGGAGACTTGGCCCGGTTGCCACGCATTGTTACCCTCAACAATATTAAATTGAAACCCAAATCTGGCAACATTTTGTCATTGGATGGAACGGTGATGACTTACCGCTACCTTGATAATGAAGAGTTGGCTGCGCAGAAAAAACAACAAAAAACTGGAAAACAAGGGGGCGGAAAGTGATCTACCGAATCATCGCCACTTTTTCTTTTTTGTTATTCAGTATCTTGTTGGCCGGGTGTGAGGGAGAAGAGCCTGAGGATGTCAGGGCCTGGATGACAGAGTCAGCCAAAGACTTGAAAGGAAGGGTGCCCGTCCTTCCTGAGATTAAGGCATTGCCTGCAATCAGCTACGAGCCCGGGGATGTAATTCCCCCCTTTGCGATTGAAAAGCTATTTGCAGATGAGGTGAGACTCGCGCAGTTAGGACGCCTTGGCGGCGCAAAGCAAATCAACCTTGATGCATATCCGCTTGCAAGAGTGCCCCTCGAAACCATTCGCCTGCTAGGAACTATCGTTATTGGCAATCAGGTAATTGCCGTCGTATCGACGGGTGGTGATGCGCCACGCCGAGCAAAGGTTGGTGACTATATTGGGCAGAATAATGGACGAATTCTGTCTATTAGACCGACGACAAACAAAAATGATGCAGAAGTTTTAATCAGAGAAACCGTACAGGAAAAAGGATCTTGGGTTGAGCGTGAAGCCCGAATCACTTCGTCTGGGCAGGGAGAGCAAAAATGATTTTTCGTAAAGGACTAACTTGGTTTGCAAGTTTGCTAGCCCTTGTCGCCGCGACAAATGTTATGGCTGCGGGCAACGCGATTGAAAACGTTGAGTTTTCCCAGCAAGGCGCGCAGACCTTGGTGAAGGTTGTCTTTCAATCCCCTCTCGAACAAGTACCTGCAACATTTTCGACATCGAATCCTTATCGTGTTGTATTTGACTTCCCCGAAGTTGAAAGCAAGCTTGGTGTGCTGACAAAACAGGCCGGGCTGGGGGGGCTTCAGAGCGTGTCAGTTATTCAAGGTAGTGGTCGTACTCGCGTTGTTCTGAATTTGTCAGGACCTGCTCAGCAAACAACCACAGTTGAAGGCAATCTGCTTTATATAACGCTGACGAGTGATACTTCTTCCACCAAAAACATCGCAGCTGCTCCCTTGATCAACAGCGATAAGACTGGAAGCAAGCAACCAGACCCCGTCGTATTGATCACCGGCGTTGATTTTCAAGCTAACGGGCTGGATCAAGCGAGCATCAAAATTGAATTAACTGATCCCAATGCTTTGTTGGATGTCAAACAGCAGGGCGATAGCCTTGTTATGTTTATTGCCAAGGCGGACGCCCAGCAAAAATTGCTGAAGAAACTTGATGTCAGGGATTTTGGGACACCGATATCAACCTTGGTGACGAGTAAAACAGCAAACGGAGTTCAAGTTGTTCTGATGAATCGGGGGGAGTGGGATTACTCCGTTCGACAAATTGATACATCCATCGTTCTGGATGTGCGCCGGATTGTGGTGGACCCGACGACCCTGGCAAGTTCAAAGGATGTACAAGGAAAAGTCGTAAGTTTTAACTTTACGCAGCCTGTTCCTGTGAGTCAGATGATTGGTATTTTCCAAGACATCACTGGCCTGAACTTCATCGTAATGCCCGGCGTTGCTGGAGAAATACAAAGTATCAAGATGGATAACACTCCTGTCGAAACGGCAATCGACATCATTTCACGCATGTATGGGTTGGGTTTTCGCCGATATGGAAACGTTGTGGTCGTCGGGAAGGCTGATGACCTAGTTAAGTACGACAAAGAAGAGCGGGATAGGGTTGTTGCAATGGCCAACAGCGAGCCTATCCAGCAAGAAACTTTCAAGATCAAATATAGGACAGCAGGGGATATCGTTCAGCGGCTAACCTCGAATGCAAGTCCTTCAAGTGCGAGCAGCACTGGTGCGGCTGCACAAACGCCAGCGACTCCTGCACCTCAGGGTACGAACACACAAACTGGAGTGAACGGAGCTAATACGTCAATCATCAGTGAACGTGGCAGTATCACTTACGATAATGCTACCAATACGGTGTTTGTTGAAGAGACAAAAACTCGGCTGGGTAAAATCCGGGAAAGAATTATGGCGTTGGATCGTCCAATGCGGCAGGTAATGATTGAGGCTCGGTTGGTGGAGGTATCTGACACGTTCTTTAGCTCCCTCGGTGTTAAATTGTCTGGTGGAAAGCTCGGCTATACCATTGGCAATACTGCAGCTGATGCTACTTTTGGGACATTTACCACGTCTCAGTCATTGGGGGCTGGGACTGGTGCATCACCTGCATCTTTAGCGTTTTCACTATTTAACTCGACTCAAACGAGAATTGTTAATCTTGAGTTGGATGCAGTAGAGAGCGACGCTAAATCCAAAACCATTGCAAGCCCCAAAATTTTGACTCGTGATACTCAAAAGGCGACCTTAATGCACGGAGAGCAAATTCCCTATGCAACGGTGTCGACGAGTGGCACGCAAACAACATTCATCAATGCCGCAATTACATTGGACGTTACGCCGCAAATCCAGCAAGATGGTCGGGTGCAAATGAATCTTAGTGTGACCATGGACTCTCGCGGTCAAAGTGCGGGCACTGCTGGTTTTGCAATCAACAAACGACAAGTGGCGACGCAAGTCGTGGTTGAAAATGGCGGTACAGTGGTTGTTGGTGGGATGTATAAGCAGGTGGATAGCAATACCGAAGAAAGAATCCCGTTCTTGGGTGACTTGCCTTATGTCGGCTTTCTCTTCAAGAACAAGGTTGATAACAAGACGCGAAATGAACTGTTGGTCTTTATTACGCCAAGAGTTGTAAGCGAAGAGCTAGTTTTGCAATAAGAGATCGCCTTTGAAGCCAATTTTCCTTGTCGGACTCATGGGTGCCGGCAAGACAACTGTGGGACGCATGCTGGCAAAGCGGATCAAAGCCCGTTTTGTGGATGCCGATCACGAAATTGAATCCCGGACTGGCGTTCCGATTCCCACGATTTTTGAAATCGAAGGGGAGGATGGTTTTCGCAAGCGAGAGACGCAAGTCATCGATGATCTGAGTGCGGAAAGTGGATTGGTTTTGGCGACAGGTGGTGGTGCGGTACTAGACCCGCTCAACAGGAAAAATTTGCATGAGCGGGGCCGCGTTATTTATCTCTATGCGCAGCCGGAAATCCTCTTCGAGAGAACGCGGATGGACCGTGGCCGCCCTCTTCTTCAAGTTGAAGATCGGCTGACAAAATTGCAGGAATTGTTTGCTATCCGCGATCCTCTGTACAGAGAAACAGCCCATGTTGTTGTTGAGGTTGGGCAAACGCAGGCTTCACAAGTCGTAAGGCGGATACTTCAAGTTCTGGATGCTGAATCATGAGAGAACTCACTGTCGCGCTAAGCGAGCGCAGTTACCCAATTTTTATCGGGCAAGGGCTTTTGCAGGAGCCTCGACATATTCTTGAGCGACTACCCTCAAAGCAGGTGGTGGTAGTTAGTAATGACCGTGTGGCCCCCTTGTATTTGGATAGTCTCACATCAGGACTCAAAACCTCGGGTGTAAAGGTCACAGAGGTTGTACTGCCGGATGGCGAGGCATACAAGAATGCAGAAACGTTAAATCTCATCTATACCGCAATGCTTGAAGCGCGTTGCGACAGAAGTACGACGGTGATCGCTTTGGGTGGTGGTGTGGTTGGCGATATGGCTGGCTATGCTGCCGCGACTTATCAGCGAGGTGTTCCTTTCATCCAGATACCGACAACACTACTCTCCCAGGTCGACTCATCCGTTGGTGGAAAAACGGGGATTAATCATCCCAAAGGCAAAAACATGATCGGGGCATTCTGGCAGCCTCGACTGGTTTTGGCTGATACCGATACTTTGAAGACATTGCCCGCAAGAGAGCTTTCAGCCGGAATGGCGGAGGTCATCAAATATGGCCTGATTCGCGACTTGCCATTTCTAGAATGGATAGAAGGGAATATCGATAGTTTGATGGCTTGCGACCCGCAAGCTCTGGCCTATGCCATTGAGCGATCCTGCAAAAACAAGGCTGAAGTGGTGGCGGACGATGAGCGGGAGACCGCAAAAGATGGCGGTCGTGCACTGCTCAATCTGGGGCATACCTTTGGTCATGCGATTGAAACGGGGATGGGTTATGGCACATGGCTACATGGAGAAGCTGTTGGCGCAGGGACGATGATGGCCGTCGAGTTGTCGCGAAAACTCGGCTGGTTATCCGATGATGATGTCCTCAGTGTTCGCAGTTTGCTCATAAAGGCCGGATTGCCAGTCGTCGGACCTGACTTGGGGGCTGAGCGCTATTTCGATCTCATGGGCCACGATAAAAAAGTGGTTGCAGGTAAGTTGCGACTGGTCTTGCTTAAAGGGTTGGGTAATGCCATTACATGGGCCGATGCACCAGTAAGTGACATCTTGTCTGCCATCACCGATAACTGTTCACAGTACCAATCATGACTAACTTGGCTCCCTATGCCGTTAATGAAGCATTAAGCCGGGGCCGCGATCTTCCTGAACCCAAGCCTAAGGCACGAAGTGAGTTTCAGCGTGACCGGGATCGCATCATTCACTCCACAGCATTTCGCCGGCTGGAATACAAAACCCAGGTTTTTGTTAATCACGAAGGTGATTTGTTCCGCACACGACTGACCCACTCCATTGAAGTGGCTCAATTGGCCAAGACGATCGCCCGAGCCCTTCGGCTAAATGATGACTTGACCGAGGCCATTGCCTTGGCCCACGACTTGGGGCACACGCCATTTGGGCATGCAGGGCAGGACGCCCTGAATGAGTGCATGAAAGACTATGGCGGGTTTGAACATAACCTTCAGTCATTACGGACAGTCGAAAGGCTTGAGGAGCGTTATGGCGCTTTTGATGGCTTGAATCTGATGTACGAAACCCGGGAGGGCATCCTTAAGCATTGCTCTTTGCACAATGCCCGCCTGTTGGGGGACTTGGGTGGGCGTTTTATCAATAAGCAGCGCCCCTCCCTTGAGGCTCAAATTTGTAATTTGGCCGATGAAGTTGCCTACAACAATCACGATGTGGACGATGGCTTGCGCTCTGGTTTGGTTACGCTGGAGCAGCTACAGGAGGTCAGCCTGTTTTCCCGTCATGTTGCCGAGGCAAAGACGGAATTCCCTCAGCTTGCCGGGCGGCGCCTGATACATGAAACCATACGGCGCATGATTGATGCGCAGGTAACGGACTTGCTGGCAGAGTCCGAGCGCAGGATTGAAGAGGCTTCGCCGGAGTCTTTGCAAGATATTCATGAGGCACCAGTATTAATAGGGTTTTCTGCTGCGATGGAAGCTGAAAATCGGCAACTCAAGCTGTTTTTGAGAGAAGAGCTATACCGCCACTACCAAGTGCTACGGATGACCAGCAAGGCAAGGCGGATCATTTCCGATTTGTTTGCAGCCTTTATGGCCGACCCTCGGTTGCTGCCCCCTCAATACCAGACTATGGCTGAATTACCGCCAGATGATCCGATGGTTCCGGATGCCAAAGCACGGGCAGTGGCCGACTATATTGCAGGGATGACGGACCGGTACTCAATGCGTGAACACAAGCGTTTGTTTGCGATTGGCGAGATTTAAGTAGGCCAGTCAACGACAATTTTTTAGCCTTTGGTGATAGCTCAGCTCCCCAGAGAGTCTTGAGTTAACGGGTGATCGGGGTTATATTTAGCCGTTCACCCAAAGAATCGAAACTAAAGCCGGGGCGCCGTTGCGCCCCGGCTTTTTTGCCGGTTGCGATGGCACGCGGGTTGCTAAGCAAAAACGTCTGTTTTTCAAGGAAAAAGTGATGGATCTACCCAGCCGACAAGGTCTTTATGACCCCGCCAATGAGCACGATGCCTGTGGCGTCGGTTTTGTCGCCCATATCAAAAACAAGAAAAGTCATGCCATCGTCGAGCAGGGCTTGGCGATCCTGAAAAATCTGGAACATCGGGGCGCCACTGGCTACGATCCCAAATTGGGTGATGGTGCCGGCATTCTGCTGCAGCTGCCTGATGCTTTCCTGAGAGACGAGACCAAAAAACTGGGCATCAGCCTGCCCAAGGCCGGTGATTACGCCTGCGGCATGATTTTCCTACCCCAGTCGGCTAACGGCCGCGCTGCCTGTGAGTCTGCTATTGCCCGCATCGTTTGCGAAGAAGGGCAGACTTTCCTCGGCTGGCGCGACGTACCCCGCGACAGCAGCGGCTTGGCCGAAGCTGCCCGGGAAATTGAACCCGTAGTACGTCAAGTCTTTATCGCCCGTGGCGATGCCACAACCGACCAGAATGCCTTCGAGCGCAAGCTGTTCGTGATCCGCAAGCGTGTCGAGCATGCTGTCGCCAAGCTCAACATCACCGATAAAGGCATGTTCTATGTGCCCAGCCTGTCTTCCCGCACCATTGTCTATAAAGGCATGCTGCTTTCTTGGCAGGTCGGTGAATACTTTACTGATCTGAAGGACGAGCGCCTGATCTCGGCCCTGGCTCTGGTGCACCAGCGCTTCTCTACGAATACTTTCCCCACGTGGGATTTGGCCCACCCCTTCCGCATGATTGCCCATAACGGTGAAATCAATACCGTGCGCGGCAACGTGAACTGGATGGCAGCCCGTCAAAAGGCGATGGCCTCCGATCTGTTCGGAGAAGACCTGGACAAGCTGTGGCCCTTGATCAAGGCCGAGCAGTCCGACTCTGCCTGTTTCGACAATGCCCTGGAGTTGCTGGTGGCTGGTGGCTACCCGCTGGCCCACGCCATGATGATGCTGATTCCCGAAGCCTGGGCCAGCAACACCTTGATGGATGAAGATCGTCGCGCTTTCTACGAGTTCCACGCTGCCGTGATGGAACCTTGGGATGGTCCCGCCGCCGTGGCCTTTACCGATGGCCGTCAGATCGGCGCTACCCTTGACCGTAACGGTCTGCGCCCCGCCCGCTATCTGGTAACTGAAGACGACATCGTGATGATGGCTTCGGAAATGGGCGTGCTCACTTTCCCCGAAAAGAAGATCATCAAGAAGTGGCGCCTGCAGCCCGGCAAGATGTTCATGATCGATCTGGAGCAAGGTCGCATCATCGACGACGCCGAACTGAAGACCAAGATTGCTACCTCTGAGCCCTTCGGCAAATGGATAGATGAATCCCGTGTTTTCCTCACAGACCTGGCTGCACCCAAGGTCAGCAAAGAATTGAAAGAGTCGCTGCTGGATACCCAGCAAGCTTTTGGCTTCACTCAGGAAGACGTCAAATTCATTCTCGAGCCCATGGCCAAGAATGGTGAAGAAGCAACCGGTTCCATGGGTAACGATAGTGCCCTGCCAGTGCTGTCCACCAAGAATAAGCCCCTCTACAACTACTTCAAGCAGTTGTTTGCCCAGGTGACAAATCCCCCGATCGATCCGATCCGGGAAGAGATCGTCATGTCCCTGACCAGCTTCATTGGCCCCAAGCCCAATCTGATGGGCATCGCCAATCCCAGCGAGGCATTGACGCCACGCCTGGAAGTGCACCAGCCCGTATTGCTGGCAGAGGACATCGCTCGTCTGCGTAGCATCGACAAGCTGACCAAGGGCAAATTCAATTCTTTGGTGGTGGATATCACGTTCCCGGCATCTCACGGTGCGGCTGGTGTCGAAGCCGCCATTGAAGGCATTTGTGCAGCGGCTGAACAGTCCGTGGCCGATGGCTACAATGTGTTGATCCTTTCCGACCGTGCTGTTGATCGTCATCATGTCAGCATTCCTGCTCTGCTGGCCTGCGCTGCTGTTCATCGGCATCTGACTCGCAAGGGCCTGCGCACGAGCACCGGTCTGGTTGTCGATACCGGCTCGGTGCGCGAAGTACATCACTTTGCCCTGCTGGCCGGTTACGGCGCAGAAGCTGTTTGCCCTTGGCTGACGCTGGAAACCATCGCCGACTTCTCCGGCAAGGATGCGAAGGAAGCCCAGAAGAAATTCGTCAAGGCTGTGGGCAAGGGCCTGAACAAGGTCATGTCCAAAATGGGCATCTCCACGTATCAGTCCTATTGTGGCTCCCAGATTTTTGAAGCCATCGGTCTTAACTCTTCCTTTGTTGCCAAGTACTTCACTGGTACAGCAACCCAGGTAGAAGGCATGGGCCTCAAGGAAGTGGCAGAAGAAGCTGTCCGCGTTCACCGCGCCGCCTTCTCAACGGACCCTGTCCTGGCCGACAACCTGGATGCTGGCGGCGAGTACGCCTTCCGCATCCGCGGCGAAGAGCACATGTGGACGCCAGACTCCATTGCCAAGCTGCAACACGCCACACGTACTAACAAGTACGACACGTACAAGGAATACGCCAAGCTCATTAACGACCAGAGCAAGCGTCACCTGACTTTGCGCGGTCTGTTTGAACTCAAGGCTAACGGTCCTGTCGTTCCTCTGGCTGAAGTGGAATCCGCCAAGGAAATCGTCAAGCGGTTTGCCACAGGCGCCATGTCACTTGGCTCCATCTCAACGGAAGCCCATTCCACCTTGGCCATTGCCATGAACCGTATCGGCGGCAAGTCGAATACGGGTGAAGGTGGTGAGGATCCTCAGCGCTTCAAGCCAGCCAAGACAGGTCAGACGGTGGGCGACGTGATTGGCCATAGCCGCATCGAGCGCGACCTGCCCTTGCGCGAAGGCGATTCCCTGCGCTCCGCTATCAAGCAGGTGGCTTCTGGCCGCTTCGGTGTCACCGCCGAGTACTTGGCCAACTCTGATCAGATCCAGATCAAGATGGCCCAGGGCGCCAAGCCCGGTGAAGGCGGTCAATTGCCCGGCCACAAAGTGTCCGAGTACATTGGCTTCCTGCGCCACTCTGTACCCGGCGTCGGCCTGATTTCTCCCCCGCCTCACCACGACATCTATTCCATCGAAGATCTGGCTCAGTTGATCCATGATCTGAAGAATGCCAATCCGGCAGCTAGCGTTTCCGTCAAACTGGTTTCTGAAGTTGGCGTGGGTACAGTGGCAGCAGGTGTTTCCAAAGCCAAGGCTGATCACGTTGTGATCGCTGGTCATGACGGTGGTACGGGTGCGTCGCCCCTGTCCTCCGTCAAGCATGCCGGTACGCCCTGGGAACTCGGTTTGGCTGAAACCCAGCAGACTCTGGTGCTCAATCGCCTCCGTGGTCGTATTCGTGTTCAGGCCGATGGTCAGATGAAGACTGGTCGCGACGTGGTGATCGGCGCCCTGCTCGGCGCTGACGAATTCGGCTTCGCCACTGCTCCGCTGGTGGTGGAAGGCTGCATCATGATGCGCAAGTGCCACCTCAACACCTGTCCCGTTGGCGTTGCTACCCAAGACCCTGAACTGCGCAAGCGCTTCAGCGGTCAGCCTGAACATGTAGTGAACTACTTCTTTTTCGTTGCCGAAGAGGTTCGTGAGCTCATGGCTGAACTGGGCATTCGCAAATTCGACGATCTGATTGGCCGTGCCGACCTGCTCGACACCCGTGGTGGTATTGAGCACTGGAAAGCCCAGGGCCTGGATTTCAGCAAGATTTTCTACATGCCTCCTGCTGCTGAAGGCGTTGCCCGTAGTCACGCAGAAACCCAGGATCATGGCCTTGCCGGTGCCCTCGACCACAAACTGGTCAAGGCCGCTCAGCCCGCGCTGGAGCGCAAGGAAAAGGTTCAGATCGAGACTGCAATTACCAACGTCAATCGCACCTGCGGCACCTTGCTGTCCCACGAAGTGGCTAAGCGCTACGGCCATGCCGGTTTGCCTGCCGATACCATCCACGTCAAGCTCACCGGTATTGCCGGTCAGAGTTTCGGCGCCTTCCTGGCCAAGGGCATCACCCTGGAACTGACCGGCGAAGGTAACGACTACGTAGGCAAGGGTCTTTCCGGTGGCCGCATCATCGTCAAACCTTCCAAGGATTTCCGTGGTGTGCCTTCGGAAAACATCATCGTCGGCAACACCGTTCTTTACGGTGCCACCGAGGGTGAAGTGTTCTTCCGCGGCGTCGCCGGCGAGCGTTTCGCTGTCCGTAACTCTGGCGCCATTGCCATTGTTGAAGGTACCGGCGATCACGGTTGCGAGTACATGACTGGCGGCACAGTGGTTGTGCTGGGGCAGACTGGCCGCAACTTCGCAGCCGGCATGAGCGGCGGCATTGCCTATGTCCTGGATGAAGACGGTTTCTTCGGTCAGCGCGCCAACCTGTCCATGGTTGCTCTGGAGAAGGTTCTTCCCGCGTGTGAACAAGCGCTGGATACCTACCATCGCCAGCAGTCCGATGAAGTCCTGCTCAAGGCCCTCATCGAACAACATCACAAAGAAAGCGGTAGCGAACGTGCCAAGGCCATTCTGGCTGACTGGGACAACTACCGTGGCAAATTCGTCAAAGTGTTCCCCCATGAGTACCGCCGTGTGCTCAAGGATCAAGCGGAACAGCAGCAACTGGAGGCCGCATAAATGGGCAAGCCCACCGGATTTCTAGAGTTCCAACGTCAGTCCGAAACCTACGAGCCCGTTGAGACTCGTCTTAAGGGTTACCAAGAGTTTGTTCATCACCTCAGCGATGAGCAAGCCAAGGTGCAGGGCGCTCGCTGTATGGATTGCGGCATCCCTTTCTGTAATAACGGCTGCCCGGTAAACAACATCATTCCCGACTGGAATGATCTGGTCTACAAGGGCAACTGGCAGGATGCCATCAAGGTGCTGCACTCCACCAATAACTTTCCCGAGTTCACCAGCCGCATTTGCCCTGCTCCCTGCGAGGCGGCCTGCACTCTGAACATCCCCCAGACTCCAGTGGGCATCAAGTCTATTGAACGGACTATCATCGACAAGGCCGGTGAAAATGGTTGGGTTCTGCCCCAGCCTGCAGCAGTGAAGACAGGCAAGAAGGTTGCCGTTGTCGGTTCCGGCCCTGCTGGCCTGGCAGCCGCACAACAATTGGCCCGTGCCGGTCACGACGTGACTGTCTATGAAAAAAATGACCGGGTCGGTGGCCTGCTTCGTTACGGCATTCCTGACTTCAAACTGGACAAGCGCCTGATCGACTGGCGTATGGCCCAGATGAAGGCAGAAGGCGTGACTTTCGTGACCAATACCATGGTCACCAACGCCAAACTACCCAAGGGTATTGTCAATGACGCGAAGAAGACCGTTACGCCCGATCAGCTGAAAAAGCAGTTCGATGCCGTGGTGCTTTCCGGTGGTGCCGAAGCTCCCCGTGATCTGCCCATTTCCGGTCGCGAGTTGGCCGGCGTGCACTTTGCTCTGGAGTTCCTGATTCCCCAGAACAAAGAAGTCCACGGCAGCAAGAAGAATCCGATCAACGTCAAGGGCAAGCACGTGCTGGTTATTGGTGGTGGTGACACCGGTTCCGATTGCGTCGGTACTTCCAATCGTCACGGTGCCGCCAGCATTACCCAGATCGAATTGATGCCCCGTCCTCCCGAACAGGAAAACGGTGCGGTGACTTGGCCCTACTGGCCCCTCAAGATGCGCACCTCCTCTTCCCATGATGAAGGCTGTGATCGTGACTGGTCCATCGGGACCAAGGAATTCATTGGGGAGAACGGGAAACTCAAGGCAGTCAAAGCGGTTCGCCTTGAATGGAAAGACGGCAAGATGAACGAAGTGCCCGGTTCAGAATTCGAGATCAAGGCTGACTTCGTTTTTCTCGCCATGGGTTTCCTCGGCCCCGTCGCTGGCGTACTCGACGCATTTGGCGTTGAAAAGGACGCCCGTGGCAATATCAAGGCTGATACAGAGGCCCCCGGTGCCAAGGCCTATGCTACCAATGTGCCAAAAGTATTTGCGGCTGGTGACATGCGCCGCGGCCAGTCCTTGGTGGTCTGGGCTATTCGGGAAGGCCGCCAGGCCGCCCGTGCTGTCGATGAATTCCTGATGGGTTCCACAAACCTGCCGCGTTAATTCGACATCGGTAGCTCAAGTAAAGGCGTGGCGGGAATAAAATCCCGCCACGCCTTTTTTATTTCAACGCCCATGACCGCCCAGACCCCAATCAATGTCGTCATTCTTGCTGCCGGTAAAGGCACACGCATGCGATCCGACCTGCCCAAGGTTTTGCATCCCCTGGCAGGCAAGGCCATGCTGGCGCATGTCATAGACACCGCCCGCGAGCTTGGCGCAGCACGTATCTGCGTTGTGTATGGCCATGGTGGTGAACTGGTACCTGAAACCCTGGCCGCCGATGATTTGAGCTGGGCAAAACAGGAGCCACAGTTGGGGACAGGTCATGCCGTATTGCAAGCCTTGCCCCATCTTGATGCGTCATTGCCAACGCTGGTCCTTTACGGTGATGTCCCGCTTATTCGCGCGGAAACCCTGCGTGGGTTGATTGCCACAGCCGGCGCTGCCGATCTGGCGCTACTTACCGTATTCATGGACAACCCAAAGGGCTACGGAAGAATCGTCCGCTTGCATGGAAAAATTGTCCGCATCGTTGAGGAAAAGGACGCAGACGATGCCGAGCGCTCCATTCGAGAGGTCAACACCGGTGTCATCGTGGCACCAACGACAGCATTGCTACGCTGGTTGCCGCAGCTGGGTAATCGAAACGCCCAAGGCGAGTATTACTTAACGGATACCACTGCCATGGCGGTAGCGGACGGAATCGCCGTCAAAGCATTCCATCCCGACCATGGATGGGAGGTTGAAGGCGTCAATAGCAAGGTACAACTGGCAGCTCTGGAACGCATTCATCAAACCAACATTGCCAAACAATTGCTGGAGAATGGTGTTCTTCTTGCGGACCCGGCCCGCATCGATGTGCGCGGAAAGCTCCAGTGCGGAGTTGATGTCAGTATCGATGTGAACTGCGTGTTTGAGGGAAGCGTCGTATTGGGGAACGGTGTAGCCATTGGCCCCAATTGCGTGCTCAAGAATGTCACTGTCGGGAATGGGGTGCGTATCCAAGCTTTTAGCCATCTTGAAGATGCCACTATCGGTAGCAAGAGCGTCATCGGCCCCTATGCCCGCTTGCGACCTGGGACCGTCCTTGGCGAGGACGTACATATCGGCAATTTTGTTGAAGTGAAAAACAGCAGTATCGCGGCCCATTCGAAGGCGAATCATTTAGCCTATTTGGGCGATGCCACCATAGGGCAACGGGTCAACGTGGGTGCCGGGACCATCACCTGCAATTACGACGGGGTCAACAAATCCCGAACGATTATCGAGGACGATGCATTCATCGGATCGGATACCCAACTGGTTGCTCCAGTGACCGTGGGTCGCGGTGCAACTCTGGGGGCGGGGACGACCCTGACTAAGGATGCGCCTGCGGATCAGCTCACTGTTTCCAGAGCCAAGCAGTTGTCTATCGCCAACTGGAAACGGCCGGTCAAGATCAAAAAATAATCAGATCAGCGCGACAAGGAAGGGGTTCTATAACTTTCGTTTAATTTACAGAAAGCCGCAGCCTGCCTATGATGATCCCTCAATTGGTGAGCAGGGGCTGGACATGGGAACGATGGGTGAAATTGTGATTGATCCAGCAAAGCATATGGCGCTGAGCATTCCACCTCGGCCAGAAGTCATCAATATCCTGATTGAAGAAAAAGAAAGTGATCAACCTAATCTGAAGCGTGTTGCCAAAGCAATCATGGCAGACGTCAGCTTATCGGGCGCAATGCTCAAGGCGGTCAATTCCCCCGCCTTTGGTCTCCGGCAGAAAGTATCAAGCATTGCCGCTGCTGTTGACCTGCTCGGGATGAAGAATGTGTCATCAATGGCGACGGGCCTTGTGCTGCGCCATGTGGGCGGTAACAGTGGTCCTGCCATGGACCGATTTTGGGATACTGCTGAGAAAGTTGCGTCAGTAGCAGCGTACCTTGCCAGTCGCTTGCGCGGGATCGCCAAAGACGAGGCTTATACCTTCGGTCTTTTTCATGATTGCGGGATTCCCATGCTCATGCAGCGATTCCCCGAATACAAAACGGTGCTGGCCAACGCGAATCAATCCGAGAGCAGAGGGTTCACTGCTGTTGAGGATGAAGCTCTTGGTACTCATCATGCAGCCATGGGCTACTTTCTTGCCCGATCTTGGTATCTGTCCGACGACCTGAGCCAAGCAATTCTGCTTCACCACGAAATGGGTGTTTACGAGTCCGGACCCAGCATCAGTAGTGGGGCATTAAACCTCATCGGGATTGGCCACCTCGCCGCACATGTACACCACAACTCGATGCGGGTTAGTGTCGACGTCGAGTGGGAAAAGTTTGAAGCCCCGATTTGCCGCCATTTTGGCTTGGATGAGGAAGATCTGATCAATCTGCTGGAGGATGCCCAGTCTTTCCTCTCCAAGCAATAAGCCATCGTTTTAGCGCGACTTCTTGCTCTCTGCTGAGGGGGGCGTATCAGATGTTTCAGCCGTTGGTTTGGTCGCCTCACTTGGGGATGCAGCATCTGCGGGATTGCCCGTCATGAAGTTCCAGGGCCAGAGAGCCGGATTCAACGCGGCACTGGCAAACGGATTGCTCGCACCATCCGCCGATGGTTGGCTCATGGCCTGCATTGCCGACAAGGTCATCTTCTGCATCTCAAGCCCCTGAATGCTCATTTGCAGCATGTTGAGGTTCATCTTGAGCCAGCCTTCGACCGCTTTTAAGTCAGTAATGCGCTTTTCCAACTCATTGGTATCCAGCGTAGGGGTCACCATGCCTGGAATCGGTATATTGAGGCCACCCCAGAATTGTTTGATGAAATCCTGAGGATCGCTAGAAGACTGAAAGGGATTGGCTCCGCTCATGATGACACCTCCTTGTGAATGCCCATGGTACCCGTAATTGGTGGCACTGACTTTCTTTCATCGTACAAGGAATGGCGTTAGACTACGCGGCTGTAAAAACTGTCATTTGTCATTCATCCTGGGGGTAGCTTAGCGTGCTCAAGTTGTTGGTGGTTGAAGATCATGCGCTGGTTCGTGAAGGCCTGCTGCAAACTCTCAGGGGCATCGAAAAAGAAGTGCAAACCATGGGGGCAGAAGATGCCGATGCCGCACTTCGTATCCTTGAGCAGCACCCGGACATTGATCTGATGGTGCTGGACATCATGCTCCCGGGGTTGACGGGAATGTCCTTTCTTAGCGTTTTGCGCAAACGGTTTCCGGATGTACCGGTCGTTATCCTTTCGGCGCTGGATGATCCTGAAACAGTCAAGCGTGCTCTCAAAGGCGGTGCTTCGGGATTTGTCCCCAAGGCCAGTACCAGTGAGTCCATGCTGGACGCCCTGCGTTTGGTCTTAGCCGGTGAAATTTATCTGCCGCCCAAATACCAGGAAGGTGCCGTCAGCAAAAGCCGTGGCCGCAGTGTTGCTGAACGTTTTGGTCTAACTCCTGGGCAAGCTCGGGTTCTCGATCTTCTGACGGAAGGTAAGACCAATCGCCAGATTGCCGAACTGCTTGGGGTGACGGAAGGTACGGTAAAAATCCACGTTTCCGCTATCTTCAAGGCCCTGAGCGTTACCAATCGCTCCCAGGCCCTGTTGGCAGTGAACAAGAGCCGGCAGCGGATTTAGTTAGCAGCGTTCAGCTTTTTAGTTTTCAAGAATGGCCCGCAGCAAGGCTCGCAGCCGGGCGGGTTTCAACGGTTTGCTCAACTGTCCGGCAATTCGGAGTTCGCTACTACTCAGGTTGCCGGATGCCGCACCCAGGATCACCACTGGGTAGATGGCGGAGCTGCTGACTTGATGATGGGCGGCCAGTCCCTCGGACAAACTTTCATCGCAAACGATCAGATCAGGGGCTTCCGCATGAAGCGTACTCATGAGGCTTTCTTCGTTCATCGCCTCCGACACCCGATACCCCCAGCCCCTTAGCAAGGATGCCAGACTCGTGCAGGTCGGGTAGTCGTTGACTGCCAACAGAATGCGCGCACCGGTGCCAAGTTCGCCGGATTCTTCAGGATCGCTTTCACTGATAACTGGAGCAACCTTGGGCAAGGTGACGGTAAAAACAGTACCGCGGGCCGGCGTACTACGCACGGTGACCGGGTGGTCGAGGGCACGGGCAAGTCGCTCAACAATAGACAATCCCAGGCCGAGCCCCTTATTGGCATCCCGTTCCGGATTGTGGACCTGATAGAACTCCTGGAAAAGACTAGGTAAGTGTTCAGGGGCGATGCCGATACCGGTATCCCAGACTTCAACACGGACCATGCCCTGCTGGGAGCGAACGCCAATCAGTACCCGGCCCTTCAGGGTGTAACGAACAGCATTTCCGATCAAGTTGCTGATGATGCGGGCCAGATAGCGGGGGTCGGAATCTACCCACAGGCGAGTCGGCACAATTGTCAGGCGCAGGTGCTTGGCATCGGCGCTACGCTGATGATTTAGTGCGGCGGCTTCCAGCAAGGGCATCAGGGCAACCGGTTGCCGCTGGGGTTTGAGTTCGGAAATGTCGAGACGGGAGACGTCGAGCAAGGCGGAAAGAAGTTCTCCGAGGGAGCCGACAGCCGTACCGATCTGGCGCGAGAGTCTGCGCTGTGCCGGAGTTGTGACCCGGCTTTCGAGTTCGGCCGTGAATAGATTCAAGGCGTGCAGCGGCTGACGCAAATCATGGCTGGCCGCTGCAAGAAAACGGGACTTGGCCATATTGGCCCGTTCAGCCTCTTCTTTTTGGGCCTGCAGTTCCATGTTCGTGGCTTCAATGCGTGCCTGGTCGACAATGCGCTGGGTCGCATCAATCTCAATGACCACCAAGCGCGGTGAGCGGGCATCGTTTTTCAGGGGCATCATCACCATGTCCACATGGCGAAGCTCACCGGACTGGGTCAGGATGGGAACAACGGTTCGCTCACCGGGCCAGTTGGATTCCATCAGGAACTGGCGCCGGGAAAGTTGTCGGGGACGCTCGGATGGCGGCACCAGTAGCAAGGTGTCAGGCAATGCCATCAGTTGGTCGAGCCCATAGCCGTGGATTGACAGCGCCGCTTCATTGGCGAAAACAACCCGGCCATCCAGCAGAATCATCATGCCCACGCCCGCATCGGACTGGGCCTGAAGCAGAGCACTGGCAAAGTCGTATTGCTTGCGTAGCTCGGCTTCGCTACTGGCAAGGGCGGCGGCGGAGCGGTTGCTGGCGGCCTCCAAGGCCGCAGCCATTTCATTGATACCTTCTTCCAGCGCCCGCAGCGTACGGGCTGGATGAGGTTGAACCCGGGTGGCCAGCATGCCTTCGCGAATGCGATGGACTGCTTCCTCAAGCGCAACAACAGGATCGGTAATGTCCCGGCCCAAGCGCCGTGCCAGCAGTGAGGTTGCCAGCAGCATGACCAGCACGGAAAGCAGACTTACGACCAGAATTTCAATCTTGCGGGCCGCAACTCGCTTACGGCTGATTTCAACTGTGAGGCTGCCCAGTTCTAGGGTGCGAAGAGAACGGGGATCCGTGCTCTCGTAGAAGGGATCGTCGAAGTCGAAGCCGGTCTGAACAACCTTTACGTGGAAGTAGAGTGTCTGCCCATCAGGACTCTGACCTTGCCAGCCATCCGGCAGCGTGAAGGCATTTTCGGCACTGCGACGATCTCCGGCGGAAGCCAGCAACAGACCGCTACGGTCAAAAAAGGAGACAGAGGAAACATCCGCCTCCTTGGCGACGGCCTGGGCCAGTCGGCCCAACTCAGTGACATTGCCGGAAAACATGCCGTACACCGAGGCCGGTGCCAGTTGCCGCGCCATGGTGCTGCCGCGATGGGTGAGGGCGCTTTCCACGTCGCCATAACGCAACAGGGTGAAGTAGGCCACCAGCGCAAAGGCGATCACCGTCATCGGCACAAGGGCGATCAACAGTACTCGCTGGCGTATCCCCAGGTTTTTCAAAAGCGCTCCCTAGTCAAGACCCTGGATTTTCGAGGCTGGACGCCGTCTCGGCAAGGACTTGGTATTACTGATTGCGATAAGGGGTGGGGTCTGACACACCGGCGGCAAAAAAACCTTCCTTGCGCAGACGACAGGAGTCGCAGACACCGCAGGCCAGACCCTGTGCATCGGCCTGATAGCAGGAAACGGTGAGGCCGTAATCAACGCCGAGACGAGTGCCGGCAAGGATGATGTCGCTCTTGCTCATGGTCATCAAGGGCGCATGGATGACGAGTTTTCGTCCCTCTACTGCCGCCTTGGTCGCTAAATTGGCCATGGTTTCGAAGGCCTTGATGAATTCAGGGCGGCAGTCGGGGTAGCCGGAATAGTCCACTGCATTGACGCCAACAAAAATATCCGCCGCATCCAGAACCTCGGCCCAGGCCATGGCCAGGGACAGCATGATGGTATTGCGGGCGGGTACATAGGTGACGGGAATACCGGGCTGCACGCCTTCCACAGGGACGTTGATGCTCGAGTCGGTCAGGGCCGATCCGCCGAACTGGTTCATGTCCATGTGCAAAATACGATGTTGTTTTGCGCCGAGGGCTGCGGCCACGCGGCGGGCGGCTTCCAGTTCTGCCACATGGCGCTGGCCGTATTCCACTGACAGGCAATAGCAATCGAAGCCCTGTTCCCGGGCCATGGCCACGACCGTGGCGGAATCGAGACCGCCGGACAGCAGCACGACGGCTGGTTTGTTCGTACTCATTTCATTTTCCTTGCTCATTGCCCCAGAGAATTTTGTGTAGCTGGAGCTGAAAGCGGACCGGCAATCGGTCCCGCAGAATCCACGCCGCCAGGGCTGCAGGCGCCAATATCCCCTGAACCGGCGAAAACAAGACCGTGCAGCGGCGCTCTGGCTGATGTTCTTGCAATACTTTCATCGCCCACTGGTAATCGGCTTCAGAGGCAAGAACCAGTTTGAGTTCATCTCTGGCCGTCAAATGATCGAGATTGGACCACAGGTTTTTATCTGATTCACCGGAGTCTGGCGCTTTCAGGTCGACGATACGGGAAACCCGGGGATCGACATCGGCAATGGCCAGGGAGCCACTGGTTTCCAGCGAAACCGAATAACCGGCATCACAAAGGGTACTCAGCAGGGGCAGACAGTTTTTCTGGGCCAAGGGCTCCCCGCCGGTGACGCAAACCGTGGGACATTGAAAAGCCGCAACCAGTTCCAGTACCTTGCCCACGGTGCTGGCTTCCCCGCCAGTAAAGGCATGGGCGGTATCGCACCAGCTACAGCGTAAGGGGCAGCCCGTCAGGCGGACAAATACGGTCGGCAGGCCCACCCGGGTGGATTCCCCTTGAAGGGAATAAAAAATCTCGCTGATGCGCAACTTGGCATCGAAGGGGGCAGTGTTTGAGGGCATGGAGGTACAAATGAAAAGGGCCGCTGTTGCGGCCCTGGAAGTTTATTTCTTTTTGCCACTGGGGCGGGCACGTTTCGCAGCATCCGAGCCCGGATACTTTTCTGCAAGACTTTCGACAACCTTGCGGGCACCGGACTTGTCGCCGGCAGCCTCAAGAGCACTGGCTTGCTCAGCCATAGCGTCGGCAGCCCGGGGGTCGTTGGGCCAATTAGCCGCAACTTTGCCGTAAAGCTCGGCTGCGTGGACATAATCCTTCAATTGAGCAGAGACATAACCCGCCCAGAAATGCGCGCTGGGTTGCTGGGCGCTGCCCGGGTAGTTCTTGATGAAGGCCGTGAATCCAGCCAAGGCGTCCTTGAAACGAGAGCCTTTCAGTGCAACCAGTGCTGTTTCGTAGTCTTTGCCTTCGTTGGCAGGATTGGCTGCAGGCTTGGGCTGGTCTGAGCTGCCCGCTTCCGGTGCTGTGGTATCGCTCTTGCCGGCAACCGCTTGCTCAAAACGACGCAAGCGGTTGTCCAGGTCCACATAAAAGTCTTTTTGCCGCTTTTGGGCTGCATCCAGGTTGTAGCTCAGTTCATCGAGCTGGCCCCGCAACTTGGCCAATTCAGTTTTGAGGCTTTCAATCTGATTGGAAAAGTCGAGTTGGTTGCGTCCCGCTTCCTCGACACGCTGGGACAGTCCTGTGACCTGAACCTGGAGCGTGTCAGCCTTTTGCCGGGCGACATCATCGTCGAACAACCCGGCATGGGCTTGGCTGAAAACCAGCAGCAGAGCAGCGGAAAGAAGACGTTTCATGCTTTAGAACTCGCCGGTGTAGAGGATGTCGTCGCGACGGTTCTGGGCCCAGCAGGACTCAGTTTGGTCTTCGCAACGGGGCTTTTCTTCACCCAGGCTGACGGATTCGATCTGGTCTTCCCGGCCGCCCAGCAGCAATAGGGCTTTCTTCAGGGCTTCGGCCCGTTTCTGACCCAGGGCCAGGTTGTATTCGCGGCTGCCGCGGTCATCGGCATTGCCTTGCACCAGCATCTTCACCTTGGCATTGGCCGCCAGGAATTTTGCATGGGCGGTGACCAGGGGGCGATATTCGTCACGAACCACGTAGCTGTCGTAGTCAAAGAAGATTTCGCGTTTGGACAGGGGGCTACGGGGGTCCTTGAGGGCAGCCATGCTCAAGGGGTCGATACCGTCACTGTTACCGACCCGGCCGGCGACGGCATTGGGATCGCGGTTTTCCACGCCAGAGGGCAGTTGTTCAGGTGCTGGCGGTTGGCTGCTACAAGCGGCCAATACAGCGGCAAGAACCAGGATGGAAGACAGGGAACGGAACGACAGGGGGGAACTCATGGCAATCTCCGGGGCGGTGAATAGGGTGGTTGGGTTAAAGGACATTTGTTATTTGATGAAGGGGCCCCAGCTTGGTTCCCGAATATCTGCAGCCTGAACGGATAGGCGCTGTTTGACTCGGCCATCACTGGAAACCGCCGCCAGCACGCCACGACCGCCAACTTCGGTGGCGTAGAGGATCATGCGGCCATTGGGCGCGAAGCTGGGAGACTCATCCCGGGCGGAATCAGTCAGGATCTGGGTCTGCTTGGTTGCCAGGTCCATCAGGGCAACCTGGAAGCGGCCACCATCCCGGGCGATGTAGGCCATATTCTTGCCATCGGGAGAAAGCCGAGCCGTCACGTTGTAGCTGCCGTTAAAGGTAACCCGCTGGGTTTCGCCACCACTGGCCGCTGTGCGGTAGATCTGGGGGCTGCCGCCCCGGTCAGAGGTGAAGTAAATCCATTGGCCATCGGGGGAAAACTGGGGTTCGGTATCGATGCCGCCGGAACTGCCAATTCGTTGCAGGCCGCTGCCATCAATGTTGAGGGTGTACAACTGGGAACCACCATCCTTGGTCAACACCACGGCTAGGCGCTTGCCGTCAGGGGCCCAGGCCGGAGCAGAGTTGGAGCCCTTGAAGTTAGCGGCTACGTGGCGACGACCCGTGGCCAAGTCATGCACATAAACCACAGGCTTCTTCGATTCAAAGGACACATAGGCCAACTTGCCGCCATCGGGGGACCAAGTGGGGGAAATGATAGGTTCCCGGGAGGCCAGCGCCGTCTGGGGATTGGCACCGTCGGCATCCGCAATCTGTAGCTCGAAACGGCCGGTACTCTTCACCACATAGGCGATGCGCGTGGAGAACACGCCCCGGTCACCCGTGAGTTTTTCGTAGATGACGTCGGCGATGCGGTGGGCCGTAGCGCGCAATTGGTAAGGCGTCGATGTGTGAGCAAAACCGCCGGTAGTCAGCAGTGCCTGCTTGGGTACATCGTGAAGACGGAAACGGGTGTCATAGCGACCTTCGCCCAGGGGTAGGACGCTGCCGGTGACAAGGGCGTCGGTACCCTTCGAGCGCCAGTCGCCGTAAGCCACGGCGGCACTTTCGCCGATGGGGGCGGTGCCGGGGTCCACCATCCGGAAGAAGCCGCTGCGTTCCAGATCGGACCGAACTACGGATACCAGGGCGGTAGAAACAATGCGCTCCCCGTCAAAGGCGGGAATGGCCAAGGGGATGCGATTGGCACCGGCGCCGGTGATTTCGATGGAAAGCTGGGCGCTGGCCCCGGCAGATACGCCCACGAGAAGGGCGGCAAGCAGACTTTTAATGGATTTCATGGGCGGGAATTATAGCGGGCGCAGGTTTTGAGGCTATTCAATCGTCAAGGGGACGGAATTTCAGTTCCAGATCGCGACTGAAGACATCGCCACGCTCAGGTTTGGGCAAGGGGCTGGATTTGAGGATGGCGCGTTCGATGGCCGCATCGAGGGAGCTGTTTCCAGAGGATTTTCGGAGTTTGACCGAGAGAATTTCGCCACTGGGCAGTTGGGTCACGTCAAACATGGCTTCGGGATTGCCTTTGACATCCGGTGGCAGGATCAGGTTGCCGCGAATTTTCCCGCGAATTTTGCCCATGTAGTCAGCCACTGCTTTTGCATTGGCGGATGCAGCTTGCCCGGCTTTGGCCTGGGCGATTTCCTTGTCCAGGGCCGAGGTCACGCTGGAGGTCTTGTTGCGGTTGGTGATCTGGTCAAACTCCTTGTTGAGCTTGTCCAGAAGATTGTCTTTTTTAGGCTCCGGTTTAGGCTCGGGCTTCGGTTCCGGTTTGGTTTTTTCTTTTTCCTTCAGGGCGATGTCCGGTTTGGGGGCGGCTTTCGGCTCGACCCGGGGCTCGGGTTTGGGCTCGATCTTCGGTACCACCTTGGGTTCAGGTTTGGGCGGTGGTGTGGGTTCCGCTTGCGGCTCAGGCGTCGGTTCGGCTTTGGGCGCCGGCCCGGCGCGAACCAGTTCTACGGCAACGGATTCGGCCTCTGGGGACTGGGTCTGCCAGCGGATGCCGTAGATCAGGAAGCCCAGCAATACGGCATGAACGACCACTGCCATGATCAGGGCCGCCCGTTTGCCCGGCGCCTCTTGGGGCGCGAGGGGCATGTCCATGGACGGATTTACACCACTCATTGGCCGTTGCCTGCCCTGGGTTGGACCAGTAGCCCGATCTTGCTGACCTGCTGCCGCTGCAATTCATCCATGACGCTCAGTACGGCTTCGTAACGGACGTTCTTGTCGCCCGCGATCAGCACCGCCTGCTGCGGGTTAGCCTGTTGTGCCGCCTTGAGGCGAGCCGCCAGATCGCTGCGGGAAAGGGTGACTTCGGTGCTTCCTGTCTTGGATCGATCATGAAGGGCCACGGTCTGATCGGCGCGGATGATGACTTCCAGGGGAGCCACCGGCGGCGTGTTGCTCTTGCCCACCGTGGGCAGGTCGACGCTGCTGGGCTGGATCATGGGCGCGGTGACCATGAAGATCACCAGCAACACCAGCATTACGTCGATGTAGGGGACGACGTTGATATCGCTTTTCAAGCGACGCTGACGACGGGCCATGGCCTTACCTCAACTGCCGCTGAAGGATGTTGGAGAACTCCTCCATGAAGCTCTCGAAACGCACGGCGAGGCGGTCCACGTCATGGGCGAAGCGGTTATAGGCAATCACGGCGGGGATCGCGGCGAAGAGGCCGATGGCCGTGGCGACCAGGGCCTCGGCAATGCCGGGAGCCACCGACGACAGTGTGGCGGAAGACACGTTGGCCAAGCCACGGAAGGCATGCATGATGCCCCACACGGTACCGAACAGGCCGACATAGGGCGATACGGAACCGACGGAGGCCAGGAAGGACAGATGGGCTTCCAGGTCATCCAGTTCCCGCTGATAGGTGGCCCGCATGGCCCGGCGGATGCCGTCCACTACGGTGCCGGGGTCCAAGCTCTTCTGGCCGCGGAGTTTGGTGAATTCGCGATAGCCGGATTCGAAGATGCGTTCCAGGGCGCCGGTGCTGTGGCGGTCATTGATGGCGCTCTGGTAGAGGTTGTTGAGGTCGCCACCGCTCCAGAAGTCCCGTTCGAACTGTTCGGTGCGGGCCCGGGCCGCACCGATAGCAAACCACTTGCGGAAGATCCAGTACCAGGACATGACGGACACCCCCAGCAGCAGACTCATTACCAGCTTGACGGCAAAGCTGGCCTGGAGGAAAAGATCGATGATGGAAAGGTCCTGGGACAGGTTCATGGATTTACCTTGGCGGATGCTTCAAAAATGGTCTTGAATTTTTCGTGAATTTCTTTGGGCATGGCGGCAGCCTTGCCCTTGCGCGTATCGAGACAGACTACCCGAACCGTCGCCTCCAGCAGCAAGGTGTCGCCACGCAATACTTGCTGGGCGAACATTACCTGAGCTTTGCCCAGGCTTTCGATGCGAGATGTAACGATAAGTTCATCGTCCAGCTTAGCGGGTAATAAATACTCGGCATTGACAGAACGCACGGCAAAAGCCAGCCCTGTTTCACGGACAATATTTTCCTGGCTGTAACCCAGGCTACGCAAAAACTCGGTACGGCCCCGCTCGATGAAACGCAGGTAATTGGCGTAATAGACAATGCCGCCCGCGTCGGTGTCTTCGTAGTAGACCCGCAGCGGAAGAACGCCCAGGGTGGTGGTTGGCAAAACAGAATTCACGCCCTTGATTCCTTTGCTATCCGGTCAGCCAGGGTGAACAACCCCTGTTTCAAATGGGCTACGGCATCCTCACAGCGACCCTCGGCGCAAAGTTTGTCGGCCAAGTCGGTCAGATCGGTCACCAGCACCGGGGGCAAGGGTGCTACGTCATGCCACTCCGACGCGGCTTGGTAGCGTTCGAATTCAGCCAGTCCGGGACCTTGGTAACAGGCCATGGTCGGTTTGACGCGACCAAGAAACTGGATGATTTTTGTCGTGCTTCCTGCCGAGGAAAAACGGATGGGAGAGCCCAGTACCGTAGCTTCACCCTTGTGATACTGGCCGTGGTTATACCGCGTGGGGAGACGCAGATAATCGCCCTTCACCTGCAGGTTGAGGGCGTCCTGATCCAGCGCCTGAAAACGCGGCCAAGCGGATTCATCCTGCAGTGACTCAAGGCAGCGACGCCCCAGGGACTCAGCCCGCCAGCGAGGCAGGTTCATGAGTTGTACCCCGGCGTTGAAGTAGGCTTCAGGGGGAAAGCCGAAGCGCTGACCCATGGCAACATGGGCTGTATCGGGTACGGCAGCAATGCAGTGTTCGCCCAGGTCCAGATCGAAAAGTTCCGTCAGGGATTGCAATACCACGGTGTCCGAATCCAGATAAAGCACACGGTCAAGGCCTGCAGGCAACAACTCGGGCAGCAGCAGGCGGGCATAGATCATGGGGGATGACAGGTGGCCTTCGACAGGCAGTCCCCGCAGCACCGTGCTATCCAGTTCAATAAATTCCAGCACTGCGCCATAACGTTTTGCCGTGATCAGCAAGCGTGTCCGGTCATCAGTGGAAACATCCCGAACCAGGCAGTGGATATGGAATGCGGGACCCGGATTGTTATGCAGCAGCGAGGTGAGGGAGATGCCCGTCAGCAGGGCATAGGCACCGTCAAAGCAGTAGGCAACGTGGCAAGAAGCCGAAGTGCCGTTGGACGTCATCGTTCAGGCGTTCCCGTTACCGTCGAACAGGGACGGCGGCGTGTTCGGGCTATCCAGGCCGAAGTGGCGCCAGATGCTGGCGGTGGCGATACGCCCCCGGGGCGTGCGTTGCAGATAACCCTGTTGGATCAGATAGGGTTCCAGTACGTCCTCAATGGTGTCCCGGGCTTCGCCGATGGCAGCGGCGAGATTGTCCACGCCCACCGGACCGCCACCGAATTTTTCCAGCATGGCGCTGAGTAGCTTGCGGTCCATGATGTCCAGACCCAAGTGGTCTACGTCAAGCATGGTCAGGGCAGCATCGGCCACAGCACGGGTGATGTGACCATCGGCCTTGACCTCGGCGAAGTCCCGTACCCGCCGTAGCAGTCGATTGGCGATACGAGGCGTGCCGCGGGAACGCTTGGCGATTTCAAAGGCGCCGTCATCCACGATGGCACAGTTCAGCAGTTGCGACGAGCGGCGAACGATGTGGGCCAACTCGTCCGGGGTGTAGAACTCCAGCCGGGCGACGATGCCGAAGCGGTCCCGCAACGGATTGGTCAGCATGCCGGCGCGGGTGGTGGCGCCGACCAGGGTGAAGGGCGGCAGGTCCAGTTTCACCGAGCGGGCCGCCGGGCCTTCGCCGATCATGATGTCGATCTGGAAATCTTCCAGGGCCGGGTAGAGGATTTCCTCCACCACGGGGCTGAGACGATGGATTTCGTCGATGAAAAGAACGTCGTGGGGTTCCAGATTGGTCAGGATCGCCGCCAGGTCGCCGGCCCGTTCCAGCACCGGGCCCGAGGTCTGGCGCAGGTTGACGCCCATTTCGTGGGCAACGATGTGGGCCAGAGTGGTCTTGCCCAGACCCGGGGGGCCGAACAGCAGCACGTGGTCCAGGGCTTCGCCGCGCCGCTTGGCGGCTTCGATGAAGATTTCCAGCTGGCCGCGAATTTTTTGCTGGCCCACATATTCGGTCAGCTTTTTGGGACGCAACGCCCGTTCCAGGGCTTCTTCCTGATTGGATTCCTTGCCGCCGGAAATCAGCCGCTCCACTACCGGTTCGGCAAATTTTTCGCTGAATTTGTCAGTCTGAACGCTCATGCAGCCCTTGTGGTGAAAGAGGCGCCTTCAGGTCGCGGTAGATAGCAACGGGTCGGTCGTCATGATTTCGGTGAAAATAGTTGGGTCACCGAAAGGAATAGCCGACGAGTTTATCACCCGAGGCCGTCGGGGCTGGTCTGACTTCCTGGTTTGCCCAGGCCGGTCAGGGCCAGCAGGCAAAGGCAGGTAGCAATGGCCGGCCCGGCGGGCAAGTCCCACAGGGCCGAGGCCAGCAGCCCGGCACCATAGCCGATGACACCGATGCCATAACCACGGATCAGCGCCGCGCGGCCCGAGAGCTTGCGGCTGGCAATCGCCGGGGCGATCAGGCTGGTGAACACCAGGAAAACACCTACCAGCTGCACCGACACGGTGACGGCCAGGGCGAACAGCAGGTAGAAGTCCCCTTCCCAGAATCGCTTGCGCAGCAGCAGCCAACCGGCCAGCAGCGCCAGGTAGACCAGGGCGGGGATGGCGAGTTGAGCAATGCTGATCCAGAGTATCTGCCCGGCCAGCAGGTCCTTGAGATGCTCGCCGCCATGGGGGTCGTGAGCCAGGAGCAGGATGCCGGTACAGGCGGCAGCGACGAACAACAGGCCGATCAAGGCTTCCTGGATTTCCGGCCAGCGGCGTCCGGACCAGGTCAGCAGTAGCGCAGCGCCCGCTGCCGAGAGGGCGGCGGCGATCTGGCCGAAGACCATTTCCGTCATATTGCTGTGCAGGGGTAAATGCTCCCCCAGGCTGCTGGCAATCATGAAGCCAAGGGCGGCCACCTGGGCAATGGCCAGGTCGATGAAGATGATGCCTTTGCTCAAGACCCGACGGCCAAGGGGCACGTGGGTGGACAGCACCAGGAGTCCGGCGAGGAAGGGGGGCAGTAGCAGAGACCAGTCTAGGGCGTTCATCGCGGTACTTGAAAAGTCAGGTCGATTGAGGGGGAAGAGTGGGGGCCGTCGGGTCAGGCTGGCCGTCGCTTGGGTTCATCGGTTTTCGTTATCAATGCAAGGACCTGAAGGGAGACCATGGCAACGCAGAAAAGTTTGCTTTGGTCACAACAGGAGGTCCTATACCAGCGCCTCAAGGGCTTCCTGAATCTCCAGCCAGCGCATTTCCGCCGTATCGACGTTGTTACCGAGTTCAGCCTGACGCTTGAGCAGGCGTTCCATGGGGACCTTGTCCGCTGCCACATAGAGTTCCGGGTCGGCCAGCTTTTCATCCACGTCGGCTTTTTCTGTTTGCCAGGCCGCCAGATTCTTTTCCAGTTTTTCCAGTTCCTTCAGCAGGGGGCGGCGCTGGACCAGCAGGGCCTGCTTCTGGGCTTGGGATTCAGCCCGAGCTTCTTTGCGAGCGGACTTGTCTGCATCCAGGGGCTGGCTCGCTGCTTTCTCTGCGCTGCGCTGTTCCGCCAGCCAACGGGCGTAGTCGTCCAGGTCGCCGTCAAAGGGCTTGGCTTGCCCGTCCGCCACCAGCCACAGGTCGTCGCAGGTGGTGCGCAGCAAGTGGCGGTCATGGGAGACCAGGATCACGGCGGCGTCGGTTTCCTGCAGCGCAAGAGTCAGAGCCTCGCGCATTTCCAAGTCCAGGTGGTTGGTGGGTTCATCCAGCAACAGCAGGTTGGGGCGCTGGCGGATCAGCAGGGCCAGGGCAAGGCGTGTCTTTTCACCGCCGGAAAAATTGCGGCAGGGGGTGGAGGCCATGTCACCGCGGAAATCGAAGCCGCCGATGTAGTCCCGCATCTCCTGTTCCCGGGTTTGGGGTTCCTGCCGCAACAGGTGTTGCAGGGGCGATTCTTCCGGGCGCAGTTGTTCCAGTTGATGCTGGGCGAAGTAACCGATGCGCAGGTGGCGGCCTTCGGTGCGCTGGCCGCTGAGGGGCGCCAGTTCGCCGGAGAGGCATTTGACCAGGGTGGACTTGCCGGCACCGTTGCGTCCCAGCAGGCCGATCCGCATGCCGGGACGGACGCTCAGGCTGACGCTGTTGAGCAAGGGCACGGCGCCGTAACCGACGCTGGCGCGATCCAGTTGCAGCAAGGGATCGGAGAAGGCTTCCGGTTCGAGGAAGGTAAAACTGAAGGGGCTGTCCACGTGGGCGGCGGCCACTTCCTTCATGCGGTCCAATGCCTTGATCCGGCTCTGGGCCTGGCGGGCTTTGGTGGCCTGGGCGCGGAAACGGTCCACGTACTTTTGCAGGTGGGCCACTTCCCGTTGCTGCTTTTCATGCATGGACTGCTGGTTGGCCAGGCGTTCGGCCCGGGTCCGTTCGAAGGCGGTGTAGTTGCCCTGGTAAAGGGTCATCTGCTGCTGTTCGATGTGCACGATGCGGCTGACCACGGCATCGAGAAAGTCCCGGTCGTGGGAAATCATGAGCAGGGTGCCGGGGTAACTCTTCAACCAGTTTTCCAGCCAGAACACTGCGTCCAGGTCCAGGTGGTTGGTGGGTTCGTCCAGCAGCAGCAGGTCGGAACGGCACATCAGGGCGCGAGCCAGATTGAGCCGTACTCGCCAGCCGCCGGAGAACTCGGCCACTGGGCGGAGGAAATCAGTGTCCTTGAAGCCAAGACCATGGAGCAGTTCTGCGGCCCGGGCCTTGGCGCCGTAGCCGCCGATTTCAAGAATACGACCATGCAGCAGGGCGATCTTTTCGCCTTGATGCTCGGCTTCGGCCGTGATCAGGTCCGCCTCGATGTGGGCCAGTTCTTCATCGCCGCCGAGGACGAAATCCTGGGCGGCTTCCGCCAGGGCTGGTGTGTCCTGGGCCACGTGGGCAATAACCCAGCCTGGCGGCATTTCCAGATCGCCGCTGTCGGCATGAAGCTGGTTGCGCAGCAGGGCCATGAAGGAGGATTTGCCGCAACCGTTGGCGCCGGTGAGGCCTACTTTCCAGCCCGGGTGAAGCTGAAAGGATGCACCGTCCACAAGACGGTCTGCGCCGCGGGAAAACGCCAATCGGCGAAGCTGAATCATGATGAGCTGCTATCGGGTGTTATTCGGCGGGGCCGAGGTGAAGGGTAACGCTGCCGACGCCATCCACCATGCCGACGATGGTATCGCTTGCCACTACGGGGCCGACCCCTTCCGGGGTGCCGGTGAAGATCAGGTCGCCGGGCAGAAGATGGTAGTACTGGGACAGGTGGGCAATGACTTCCGGCAAAGACCAGATCATGTCGGCCAGGTTGCCCTGTTGCTTCAGCTCGCCGTTGCGGGTCAGGCGAATGTCGCCCCGTTCAAGCAAACCCAGTTCGGCAAAGGGAACGATCTCCGAGACAACAGCGCCACCTTCGCAATCCTTGCCCAGATCCCAGGGGTGACCCTTGTCCTTGGCGGCGTTCTGCAAATCGCGCCGGGTCATGTCGAAACCAACGGCATAGCCGTAGATAGCCGATGCGGCGGCTTCGGGGCTGACCCGGAAAGCGGGCGATCCCAGCGCGATTACCAGTTCCACTTCGTAGTGGTAGTTGCTGGTGCCGGGCGGGTAGGGCAGGGTTTCACCGGATTGCGCCAGGGCGTGACAGCTCTTGGTGAAATACATGGGGCCACCAGCCGGTTTGTCTCCGGCGGCACCCATTTCCCGGGCGTGAGCAGCGTAGTTGCGACCAACGCAGAAGATGCGGCGCACGGGGTACAGCGCCGTGCTGCCTCGCACCGGCAGGGCCGGCTGAGCGGGCGCGTCCAGAACGTAGGCAGCCATGCTTGCTTACTCGATGCCGCGGCTGGCGAGGTATTCCTCGTAGTTGCCGCGGTAGTCGATGATGCTGTGGTCCGGCTTGATTTCGATGATGCGGGTGGCCAGGGAGGAAACGAATTCCCGGTCATGGGAGACGAAAACCAAGGTGCCGGGGAACTTGTCGAGGCCGCCGTTGAGGGATTCGATGGATTCCATGTCCAAGTGGTTGGTCGGTTCGTCCATCAGCAGCACGTTCCGGCGCAGCAGCATGAGCTTGCCGAACAGCATGCGGCCCTGCTCGCCCCCGGAGATCACCTTGACCGATTTCTTCACTTCGTCGCCGGAGAACAGCAGACGACCCAGGGTGCCGCGGATCAGGGTTTCCACGTCGCCGCCATCGTAACCGCCTTCTCGCACCCATTGCACGATCCAGTCCGTGAGGCTTTCGCCGCCAGCGAAGTCGTCGGTGTGGTCCTGGGCGAAGTAGCCTGGCTTGGCTTTTTCCGCCCACTTGATGGTGCCGAAATTAGGGGTGAGACCGCCCAAGGCTTCACCAGCCAGGAGACGCAGCAGCGTGGTTTTGCCGACGCCGTTTTCACCAATGATGGCAATTCGGTCGCCAGCTTCAATGGCGGTGGAGAAGCCCTTGATCACCGGGTTCTTGGGATCGTAGCCGAAGCTGATATTGTCTACTTCCACGGCTAGCCGGTGCAGCTTGTCCTTGTCGTCGTATTCGAAACGGATCCAGGGATACTGACGGCTGGAGGGCTTGACGTCCTCGGGCTTGATTTTGTCGATCAGTTTCAAACGGCTGGTGGCCTGGCGAGCTTTGGACTTGTTGGCAGAAAAGCGGCGAACGAAGTCCTGCAGATCGGAGATGCGTTCCTTGGCCTTGGCATTGGCCGATTGCTGACGTTCCCGGGCCTGGGTGGAGGCTTCCATGAAATCGTCGTAATTGCCGCCGTAAACCTTGATGGTGCCGTAGTCCAGATCGGCCATGTGAGTACAGACCTGATTGAGGAAGTGGCGATCGTGGGAAATGATGATCATGGTGGATTCGCGCTGATTCAGCACGTCTTCCAGCCAGCGGATGGTGTCGATGTCCAGATTGTTGGTGGGTTCGTCCAGCAGCAGGATGTCCGGGTTGGCGAACAGGGCCTGACACAGCAGCACCCGCAGCTTCCAACCCGGGGCCACTTCACGCATGGGACCGTTGTGCTGTTCGGTGGGAATGCCCACGCCGAGCAGCAGCTCGCCAGCGCGGGATTCGGCGGTGTAACCGTCGTACTCAGAGAACTGGCCTTCCAGTTCCGCCGCCTTCATGTAGTCGTCTTCGGTGGCCTCGGGGTTGGCGTAGATCGCATCCCGTTCGCTCATGCAGGCCCACATTTCGGCGTGGCCCATCATCACTACGTCGAGCACCCGCACATCTTCGAAGCCGAACTGATCCTGGCGCAGGAAAGCCATGCGCTCGCCGGGGTCGATGGAGACGTTGCCGGCGGAAGATTCGAGGACGCCGGCCAGTATCTTCATGAAGGTGGACTTGCCCGCGCCGTTGGCACCGATCAGGCCGTAGCGGTTGCCTTCGCCGAATTTGACGGAGACGTTTTCAAACAGGGGCTTGGCCCCGAACTGCATGGTGATGTTGGATGCGACGAGCACGGTAGTGGATTCCCGGAAACTGGAGGGGCAAAGGGCGGAATTCTACCCGCTGCAAGGCCCGGGCAGGGGGCGTAGTGAGCCTGAGGAGACCGGGGGCTTGGTGTAACATCGCCGGTCCATTGAAGATAGGCTCTGCGCGAACCCATGGTCCCCCATCTGACCACTGCTCTGACCGGCCCCCTGCTGGGGCTGGAAAAGAAATTCCTCGACAACGCGACGACGATTGAACACTGGCTGCGCAGCCAGTGGAACGAACACACGCCGCCGTTTTACGCCTCAGTAGATTTACGTAATGCCGGTTTCAAATTGGCCCCGGTGGATACCAACCTTTTCCCCGGCGGCTTCAATAATCTGAATCCGGCTTTTCTGCCCCTGTGCGTGCAGGCAGCCATGGCGGCCATCGAAAAGATTTGTCCCGACGCCCGTAATTTGTTGCTGGTACCGGAGAACCACACCCGCAACCAGTTTTACCTGATGAATGTGGCCCGCTTGGCGGCCATCCTGCGCCGTACCGGCCTTAACGTCCGCATCGGTTCTTTGTTGCCGGACATTACCGAGCCCACGACTCTGGATCTGCCGGATGGTCAGCAACTGGTTCTGGAACCTCTCAAACGTATTGGGACTGACGGGCGCCGCCTCGGCGTAGAGGGTTTTGATCCCTGTGCCGTGCTGCTGAATAACGACCTGTCTGCTGGCGTTCCTGCCCTTTTGCAGGGGCTCAATGAACAGCTTGTCATCCCTCCTCTCCATGCTGGCTGGGCGACGCGGCGCAAGTCTCGCCACTTTGCGGCCTATCAACAGGTAGCGACAGAATTTGCCAATCACATTGGCATCGATCCTTGGTTGATCAATCCCGAGTTTGGCGTTTGTGACGGTGTGGATTTTCAGGAGCGTACCGGCGAAGAGTGTCTGGCGGCCAATGTGGATATGGTGCTTGCCCGCATTCGCCAACGCTATAAGGAACATCACGTTGACGCCGACCCCTTCGTCATCGTCAAGGCCGATGCCGGTACCTACGGCATGGGCATCATGACCG
This sequence comes from Rhodocyclaceae bacterium, assembly GCA_036504515.1. GTDB lineage: Bacteria > Pseudomonadota > Gammaproteobacteria > Burkholderiales > Rhodocyclaceae > AWTP1-18. Next base: position 135,254 of record DASXVA010000001.1, on the reverse strand, counting down.
TGCGGGATGCCAGCGAGGTCAAAGGTCTCAACCGTAAGCAGCGCAACAAGATGTCGGTAATCAAGGAGGGTATGGAAGTCAGTCAGGTGCTGATTCAGGAAGGCGTGCCCACCTGTGAGCGGGTGGATGAAGGTACTGCCGAACCTGTTGTGTACATGATTGATCGCTATGTGGTGGGTGGTTTCTACCGGGTGAATACGGCACGGGGCATTGACGAAAACCTGAATGCACCGGGCATGACCTTTAAGCCCCTGGATTTCGAGACCTGTTGCTCCCTGCCCGATGTCTGCCTGGATCCGGATGCACCGCCCAACCGTTTCTATGCTTACGGTGTCGTCGCTCGCATGGCTTTATTGGCTGCCTCTCATGAACTGGAACAAAGCCAGCCCCTGGAATTATCCGATGCTGCGTAAGCTGTTTTTCTTTTGGGTGCTGGTGAGCTTGTTGGCCGGCTGTGGCCGTGAGCCTCTGGTGAGCAAGGAGTCCTTTGTCTTCGGCACCCGGGTGCAGGTGTTGATCTGGGGCGAGGACGAAGTCAAGGCCGATGCGGCAGCCAATACCGTACTGCGTGAATTCGATCGGCTGCATCGGGCGTATCACGCCTGGCAACCTTCGGAACTGACCGCCCTTAACGATGCCATTGCTGCTGGCCGTAGTCTCAAGGTGTCTCCGGAGTTGGCTGCCTTTGTCAGTGAAGCCCAGGACTTTGCCGCCCACGGTGAATACTTGTTCGATCCCGGTATTGGTCAGTTGATTCAACTTTGGGGTTTTCATGACGACACGTTCAAGCCGCAACTGCCGGACCCGGCCAAGCTCAAGGCTTTGCAAGCGGCCCATCCCTCTGTGGCCGATGTGCGTATTGATGGACTGACGATCAGCAGCCGCAATAAAAGCGTCGCTCTGGATTTTGGTGGTTACCTGAAGGGCGTCGCTCTCGACAAGGCCGCAGTCTTGCTGCACCAGCAGGGCGTCAGCAATGCCTTGATCAATATCGGCGGCAACATCATGGCCTTGGGCAGCAAAGGGGGAAAGCCCTGGAAGGTCGGCTTGCAACACCCGCGCAACACAAGCCCCTTGGCCGCGCTGGAGTTGCGGGATGGCGAGGCCATTGGCACTTCCGGCGATTACCAGCGCTACTTCGAACTGAATGGCCGTCGCTACAGCCACTTGATCGACCCCAGAACCGGTGAGCCCTCCACTGCCAGCGAGTCAGTGTCGGTGCTGATCCCGCCAGGACCCAAGGCCGGCATGTGGTCCGATGCCGCCAGCAAACCCTTATTCATCGCTGGAGATGACTGGCCGAGATTGGCGACAAAACTGGGCATTACCCAGGCTTTGCGAGTGGATGCCAACAACCGTATTCAAGTAACAGCGGCAATCAAGCCCCGCCTGACCTTTGATCCTCCCGATCTCAAGGTCGAGGTGGTTGCTGTCGGTGTGCCCTAGCAACGGAATCTGAACCGCCGCCGCTTGTACGGCAACGGCACCAATCAAAAGCCCGCATTTTTGCGGGCTTTTGATTTAGTCCTTGTCCTTGGTATCCGCTTTGTGAAACTCAGGTGCCAGGCGCTTGACCACCGGACTGCTTGAGGCGTGGGAATAACAGGTGTTGAGGAGGGGATAGCCAGGGGCAGCGGAGTCGGCAAAGACGTCACTGACTTTTTGCATGCGTTTTTGCATCAAGGCATCGCCAGTCAGGTGTTCGGTATTGGGCAATATCCGGGTGGCCTCCGACGCCAGTGCTTGCAGAAGGGTCGTTGCCATGGTTTGAATCAGGCCGGTGACATGAGTGCAGCCCTTGGGGCCACCCACCGCAGAGAAGACATGCTTGCCAAGTCCGGGGCCAATGGTCAGACCGATCAGGCGCTTGTAATGATTGGTGACTTCCATGCAGCTGGGGAAGGGGGTGTGGTCCATGGCGGTTTCGACGTCGACAATTAACTTGTCCTGGTTAACGACCAAGCGCAGCCACATTTCATGCACCGGCGATCCATCCACAATCTCGCCATCCCAGTGGCCGTGATAGGGAAAGGGGCGAATGTCGGTGATATGGCCGTCGATCTCGACTAAACCGTCAGCTCGGCGAAAGCCTTCGCACGTGATGTGACGACGATGAATAGGGTCCCGTGGGGAGGGGGCGCTCAGGGGCATGGTCTTGTCTCCGGATTTTTATTTGTGCTGGTGATGCAATGCAGCAAAGCGAATATTCTCACATTACTGCCACAGGACCATGCAGGGTGAGCCGTCATCAGGCAAAATCGCAAGGATTGACCTGAAAGTGTTTGGGCCGGGAGAAAAGAAGTGCCGAAAGCAGATGCAGAAATTGTGAACAAGCTGGGACTCCATGCAAGAGCCTCAGCCAAGCTGACCCAACTCGCGGGTAGCTTTCCGTGTGAAGTATGGATGGAACGTAATGGTCGTCGTATCAACGCCAAGAGCATCATGGGTGTGATGATGTTGGCCGCAGGCAAGGGCTCTACCGTCGCTATTGATTGCGAGGGGGAGCATGCCGACGAAGCCTTGGCGGCACTACTGGCGCTGATCGCCGACAAGTTCGGCGAAGGCGAGTAATCGAGTCAGCACCCTGTCATGACTTTTTCGATCTTCGGCCTCGCAGTCTCCCAGGGCATCGCCATCGGGCGGGCACATCTGGTGTCCCACGCCATCATGGAGGTGGCGCAGTACCAGTTGCGAGACAAGGATATTCCTGCCGAGTTGACGCGACTGGATAGTGCGTTTGCTGTGGCGAAGACGGAACTGGAATCCCTGCGAGAAGAGGCGAGTGCGCCGGGATCGCCGACCGAGTTGCTGGCCTTTCTCGATTTGCACACCATGATTCTGTCCGACCCGATGCTGGTGGAAGAGCCCAAGGTGTTGATTCGGGAGCGCCGTTGCAATGCTGAGTGGGCACTGGTGCAACAGATGCAGCAGGTGGTGGCGCAATTCGAGGAATTCGACGATCCCTACCTGAGGGAACGCAAGCAGGATGTCGTGCAGGTGGTGGAGCGGGTCATCAAGGCCCTATTGGGCAAGCCGCGCAAATTGACCAAGCGGGGTAAGGAAGGGCGCGATGAGGACTTGATCGTGATTGCCCATGACCTCTCCCCTGCAGACACGATCCAGTTCAAGAATTTGCGTATTGGTGGCTTTGTCACCGATTTAGGTGGGGCGACATCTCACACAGCTATCGTGGCTCGTAGCTTGGCCATTCCGGCGGTGGTTGGGATGCATCATGCCCGTCCGCTGATTCAGGACGATGATCTGCTGATTGTTGACGGTACCCGGGGCGCCCTCATCATTGATCCTGATGAACGGATCCTTGAAGAATACCGGCTCAAGAAAACTGCCCTTGAACTCGAGCGATCAAAGCGCAAGCGTCTGAAAACCGCCAAGTCGGCAACGCTGGATGGCGTCGAGATTTCCCTTCAGGCCAACATTGAGCTGCCGCAGGACATGGCCGATGTGAAGGCCGTCGATGCCGATGGCGTGGGCCTGTTCCGTACCGAATTCCTGTTCATGAATCGGGACGATCTGCCGAATGAGGATGAGCAGTTTGAAGCCTATAAAACGGTTGCCAAGGCCATGGGCGGCAAACCTGTCACCATTCGTACCCTGGATATCGGCGCCGACAAGCAAGCTAAAGCCCTGCGCAGGGCTGAGCGCTCGCAGCCCAATCCGGCGCTGGGTTTGCGTGCCATTCGCTATTGCCTTGCGGAGCCCCAGATATTTCTGGCCCAACTGCGCGCCATTCTGCGTGCCTCGCAATACGGCAAGGTGCGCTTGCTGATTCCCATGCTTGCTCACGCGTCTGAAGTGGAACAGGCCATGGTGTTGATCGAATCAGCCAAGGCCCAGTTGCGGACAGCCAAAATCAAGTTCGATGAGCAAATTGAAATCGGAGGAATGGTGGAGGTTCCTGCTGCGGCACTGGCACTGGGTCCCTTCCTCAAACAACTAGATTTTCTTTCCATCGGAACGAATGACCTGATCCAGTACACCTTGGCAATTGATCGCACCGACGAAGCGGTCGCCCATCTGTACGACCCTCTGCATCCTGCTGTGTTACGCCTGATTTCTCTGGTGATTCAAACCGGACAACGGGCGGGGCTTTCCGTATCCGTTTGCGGTGAAATGGCCGGCGACCCCAGAATGACACGGCTTTTGCTGGGAATGGGATTGCGGACTTTCTCCATGCATCCGTCACAAATACTTGAAATAAAACAAAATATTTTGATGGCAGATGTTAGTCAGCTAACAGTGAAGGTGAATCGCCTTCTTCGCCTTGAGGAAACAGAGAAAGTCCGGGAAAGTCTGTTAAAAATTAACCTAACCCACTGATTTAGCGTATCAGTTCTCTTTGCGGATAGAGTCCTCTGAAGTATGATCGGAGGATCAGGCAATACGTCCCATGGGTAGGGGTTATGAGAAAAAGTTTCCGGTTACTTGCGGCCATCTGCGTGCTTACATGGCAGATGTCTGCTTTTGCCGCCGATGAGCAATTCGATATTGTCCGTTTCCAAGTGGAAGGCAATACGATTTTGCCTGCAAACGAAGTTGACCGACTGATCGCTCCTTTTGTTGGGAGCAAGCGGGTGTATGCCTATATCCAGCGCGCCCTTGAAGCCCTTGAGGAGGCCTATCGGGTCAAGGGCTATGGGACGGTGCAGGTTTATGTCCCAGAACAGGAGTTGACCGCCGGAGTAGTCAAGCTTCAAGTGACGGAGGCCACCATTGGCAAGATTAGCATTATTGGAAATAAGAATTTCTCTACAGAGAATATTCGCAAAACACTCCCCCTTCTTAAAGAAGGAATATCTCCGAACCTCCGGCAGATTTCAGAAAATGTTCAATTGGCCAACGAGAATCCCGCAAAACAGGTAGAGGTAACACTGGGGGTTAGCGAAGAAGAAGGCAAGGTCGACGCCAAAGTTCAGGTCGAAGATGATGTTCCACGCAAAGTCATTCTGACCTTAGATAACACTGGAGATAAAGACAAAACCGGCCAATACCGTACAGGTATTTCCTATCGTGACTCTAATCTGTTGGGGGATGACGAGGTATTAACACTTGGCTATATCACTGCGCCTGATATTCCTGGCGGAGTAAGTATGGATGTAGTCAGTATCGGGTTTCGCAAACCATTTTATGAATTGGGTGACAGTCTTGATGTGATTTGGGGCTGGAGTTCAGTCAACATGACATCCAATGTCATTGCACCTGGCGGTACTTTGGCTATGAATGGTAAGGGCGATGTCCTAGCTCTTCGCTGGAACCACTTGTTTGCTAGGCAAGGAGAGTTTACCTCCAAGGTAGTATTTGGTTTTGATCAGAAAACCACACTGAATCCATGCACATCCAACGGAGCAATACTTGTTAGTGCAGGCTGTGTTTCTACCCTTGAACGGGTGGTTTCCACGACATACGCGGGACAATTGCAAAGGCCTAAATTCTCTGCTGATTTTAGTATGGGCGTGTTTTACAACCTCTCCTCTGGGGAGTGGCAAGACCAATGGCGCTATGTCTATGCTGCAGGCAATCGAGCCGCAAAAAAAGACTTCCTCTATTTTCAAGGGGGTGGCAGTGTGTCATACGCATTTGACTGGGGCGGGATATTTCGAGTGGCAGTTAACGCGCAGTACAGTGAAGACCCTTTGCCAGCATCTGACCAGATCAGTTTGGCAGGTTATTCAGCTGTAAGAGGGTTCAATGAGCGTGTTGTGACCGCCGACAGTGGGTTTGTTGGGAACTTCGAGGTGTACTCATCTGACTTGGCCCCGAAAATTGAAATTTTGCCAGGCTCTTTACGGGCTTTGGCTTTTTACGATATTGCCAACGGGTTTAATACCCTAACACCTAGCGCAACTTACTTTAATGAAACAGGGGGGCAGGTGTTGGCCAACGGCACGCCGAATCAGCGTGTTTCCCTGTCTAGCGTTGGTGTTGGTCTTCGTTATTCTTTGGGTAAAAGTACGACTGCTCGATTTGATTGGGCTCGTATTCTGCAGGCCCCCCCTTCAATAAGTGGGGCATCGGATCGCATTGACTCTGATTGGCGTGCCCATTTTGGCCTGAGTCATAGCTTCTGATGGTTGTGATTTGCATCACCACAGGATTGTGGAGGGTGCGCGTATATTTAAATCATTGATTTATAAACCCCCAAGGGGGCTTCCATGAAACCCATGAGATCTGTTGAGGCTAAGCTTAAGTTTCGTCCCCGTGGCAGGTTGTTGGCCGTGGCTATTTCGTCTTGTTTCCTTGGCGTAGTTCCTTCAATCGGATATGCCAATCCGGAAACGCCGACAGTGGTAAATGGGTCAGCAACTTTTTCACAAGTTGGAAAAGTTCTTACAGTCACCAATAGCAACGGCGCAATCATCAACTGGAATTCATTTTCCATCGGCGCAGGTGAAACAACATATTTCCTTCAGTCATCGGCCAGCAGTTCAGTGCTGAATCGAGTTCTTTCATCGGACCCCTCCGTTATCCTTGGGAATCTGAGCTCTAACGGCAAGGTCTGGCTGATCAATTCTGCGGGGATCATGGTTGGCGCCGGAGCCAAAATTGACGTCGCAGGTTTTGTTGCCTCCACCTTGAATATCAGTAATGCCAATTTTCTGGCAGGGAAGCTCCAGTTCGATGCAACCCCTGGCGCGGGAGCCGTCAACAATCAGGGCAGCATTACGACACCCAGTGGCGGCTCTGTTTACCTGATCGCGCCTAATGTCACCAATGAAGGCATCATCACCACGCCCGGCGGCGAGATCATTCTTGCTGCGGGGCAGACCGTTTCCCTGATTGACACTGCAACACCTGGCGTCAAGGTTGAAGTGACGGGCAGCGAAGGAAATGTCAGCAATCTGGGGACGATCCTGGCCGACGCCGGACGTATCGGCATGGCCGGGGTTCTGATCAATAACCGCGGGACCCTGAATGCGAGTAGCGTGGTCAATGAAGGTGGCCGGGTTTTCCTCAGGGCCAGCCAGGATGCCTATGTGGATGGCAATGGCCGTATTGTGACCACCGGGACCAAGGGAGGGACGGTGGAGGTGCTGGGCAATCGCGTCGCCGTCTTGGATAACGCCAGCATTGATGCCAGCGGGATCAATGGCGGTGGCACGGTGCTGGTGGGGGGCGACTACCAAGGCAAGAATCCCGCAATCCAGAACAGTCTTTTTACGTATTTCGGCAGCAATGCCAGCATCAAGGCCGATGCAACCGGTAACGGTAATGGCGGCAAGGTTATCGTCTGGGCGGATGACACAACGCGAGCCTTTGGCAATATTTCTGCACGAGGTGGCTCTCTAGGAGGAAATGGCGGTTTCATTGAAACCTCCGGCCACAACTACCTTGATGTGAAGGGGCTCAGGGTCGATACCAGGGCTCTGCTTGGCGCGACGGGGACGTGGTTGCTGGACCCCACCGACATCACGATCACCGCAGGTAGTGCAGGATCCGCTTCCTTCCCTGGGGATGTTTTTGCAACCTCCAATGCCAACTCGTCAACATTGACAGATGGTGACATCAACAACGCACTGACCAACACCAGTATTACGATTACCACAGCAAGCAGTGGTGCTGGATCGGGTGACATCACCATCGAGACCGGGGTTGCCATCCATAACTTATCACCCTATGGTGGTGGGTCGTTGACCCTGCAAGCAGACCGCAACATTGTTTTTGGAACGGGAGCGACCGGGTCCATCTCTTTCCTCAGCAATAAAAACCTGGCGCTGAATCTGGATGCGGGCGGACTGATTCAGACGGTAGCGAATACCACGGTCAACCTCCAAGGGGGATCCGAGCATCTGAATGTCAATATCCTGCACGGGAAAAGCTGGGATAACTACGGTACCCTGAATTTCACTGGCAATTCCCAACTCCACCTCTGGGATGGGACGAGTGCTGCCACCTTCAACAATAAGAGCAGTGGCACAGTCTCTTCGAACTCGAGTTCAGGTTTCTTTATTTACAGCGAGAACACAAACGATAGTGGTGTGGTCAATAACTCCGGCACGATCAATGTTAATGCTAGCTCCGCAATTGAGGCAGCCTACAACCAAACCTCAACGGGGCTGCTCAACATTGCTGATGGCCAGACACTGTCTATGCAAAATGCAGGAGAGGTATCGGGTACTGTTCAAACTAACGGTTCGGGAACTCTCTGGGTTTCGGAGCACCACCAAGGCACAGGCGCTATTCAATTTCTGAATACAACGTTTAATGGTACCGGGACGTTAAAGATTGATATTACGCAGCCCCAAAACTATGGAGCATGGGGAGGCAGCAATAGTAATAATGTTGTGTTTACCGGTGTAAGTGCCCCAACACTTAACTATATCAAGCTTGCGACCAATGGTGGCAACCTTACCCTGAACCACAGTAGCCTGATCTCGACGGGAACGATGGATGTTGATCTCGGCACAGGCAACCTACTTCTCCAGGCAGCAAATACAGATGACCATGGAGTGTCAAAACTGCAGTCGCAGGGTCTGCAATCAATAAGTGCAAATAGCATCACTCTCTACGGCGGTTCCGCTGGCAACGATAATAAAGCTTCCATCGTCAGTTACGGCGGTCAGGCCATTACGGCGACAGATAGTATCGCTTTGTTCGGCGGTGCCTCAGGACATGACAATGGGGCAGATATTTCAAATAGCTCTCCCCTGGGCAATAACCAGTCAATCAGTGCTAATCGAATTTTGCTCAAGGCCGGTGGCACTGGGGTAAATGATTACAACGACAGTGCACTGATTTACTCTCTAGACGACGCCCAAGTCATTACTGTCACGGGAAGCAATGGGTCCATCACGCTTTATGGAGGCTCAGGCGGTGACTACGCAACGGCAAACGGAGGCAGTGGCGTTCATTCCGATAGTGACTGTGCTACGGCAATTGGTTCTTCCATTTACTGCTACCGTAGCGATAACTCTGCCCAACTCCTCCACCGGACAACCAACAATGCGTATGGGCAGAATATTTATTTTGCGAGCACTGGCGGAAGGATCGCTCTCTATGGTGGGAGCGGGGGGGCAGGAAACAGTGCAAAAATTAGCAACCAATCTGCTGATGGGACAACAACACCAAATAACCAGACAATCGGGAGCGATGTCACAGGAAATGCAATGAATCCAGACATCTATTTGCAGGGAGGCAGCTCCGGCGGGAAGTTGCTCTATGGTCTGGATGGCAGTATATATGACATCCGCAATCAAGCGTCAATTACCTCCGATTCCCACATGAAAATTTATGGTGGCAATATCACCATGAATGGCGGTGGCGGCGTTTCCGGCGCATTTATCGGAGGTGGTTCGATTAGCGGTGATGGTTGGGTTGAGGTAATCGCTTCAGGAAATGTAACCATGACTGGTGGTAACGGCGGCAGTGTCGCAACAGTAAATGATGGAACAAAGACATCAGCACTGACTAGCATGGTCGCTATTGGAAGCGATAAAGATGTTGAGGTTGACCTTACCGTTGGCGGCAATTTGATCATGAACTCCGGTAGTAATGAAGGCGGGAAGGTCATGATTGGGTCCCTCGAAAATACAGCACGGGTGTACGCTGATGTAACGGGGGATGTCACCCTGAATGCTGCGCATGCAGGCGTGGGAATTGGTTCCCATGCCGATCCTGATAAGGATGAATCAGGAGGTGGAACTGTGCACCTTACCAGCGGCGGAAGCATCACACTAACCGCGAGCTCCAGTACTCAATTTGGTGCAATGATTGGCAGTAATGATGATTCTGGAGATGTTGTTGATATCGTGGTGAAGGCGGGTAGGGATGTTGTCATGAATGGTGGTGGAGGTCTGGGTGCGCTAATTGGGGTGAGAACGCCAACAGAGTCAGGTAATAGGGTTGAAGTGACCGCCGGTTACTCTTCTGCCTATGATGCTAGTGGCAATATTCGGATGAGCAACAATGCTTACATAAAGGCAGGTGAAAACTCCTTTAGTGGTTATGTGAAATTGAGAGCGAATAGCCAAACAAATACTCGTGGCACCGATGGGAATATTTATCTAGATAAAGTTATCGCAGGTGGAGAGGGCTCCGGTTCCGGATACGGGAACAGTTCAAGCTCAGTTTATGTTTATGCCAATGGTGTCATTCAGGACAGCAATGGTAGTGATGTTAACGTTATAGCGCGACGAATTTATTTTAATTCCGCATTTGGTGGTGATGGTACGGGGCCAGCACTGGATCTGGATGTAAAAACGACGGGGAGTCTTATTGCTGACGTTGGCGCGAGTTGCGGGGAGCTGTGCTCCGCGAATCAAGGGTCATATGGTGGTGTTCGGCTGAAAAACTTTGGGACAACAGCGCCTTCTACAGTGACACTTGTTGACTACTCTACTTATAACGGCGATATCAGCTTTACTAACACGTCAGATTTAACAAACATCAGCGCTATGACGCTGATTAGCTATGGTGGGAATGTGACCTTGTCTACTGCAGGCGATCTCACCTTAGGCAGCCTAAGTAATATCCAGTCCGGGGTGGGAAAAACAACGACACTTCATGCAGACGGAACGATCACTGGAGCCGGTGCAAATGTAACGGCAACAGATATTGATGACAATATTTCAGCTTTATCCCTAACAGCAGGTCAAGACATTGATCTGCTAGCAGATGGCAGTGCGACCGTGGTAAAGGGATCAAGTGTCAGCTTGACAGCGTCGAGTGGAACCGTTCTGTTGAGTGGTGGTAGTTATGTCCAGGCAACGGAAGGTGATTTAATCGTTGATGCGAATGTTGTTCGATTGCAGTCGGGTAGTGCTGGCGACCTGACAGGTCTGTATGCCAACGGGAATTTAAAAATTACGGCGAGCAACGTCTTTGCCAGCAATTACGCAGCCCTCTACGCAGGGTATGACAAAGACAGTGATTCATTTGTCAATCAGGACGGCAACGCGACGGTAGCGGTTACTGAAAATGTTGAATTGAGCGATAACGTTTGGGTGAAGACGGGCAATGACGTCATCTTCAATATGAAGGGTAGTGCATCAACGCTGTCTCTGAACAAGGTAACTGGTCTGGGGGCGGTGCAGATTGTGTCAGATATCGCAACAGGCGTTATTGGCACAACACATTTGAACTTCACGAACAGATCCTCTGGCGGCGTCGTGATCGATGGTGCCTCAACAACAACAACATTGTTGGGGAAAAGTGGCTTCTTTGCAGTTAATTCTTCAACCCCCGCAGGACCTGGCAGCGGCCTCGATATTGCATTTCCATCAGTCACAAGTACAACTGAAAAGACTAATTCAAATTCAGTTGAGACGACAATCACTACAGAAATTAACAAAACTACCACTAGTAGTAACTTGAGTGACAAGACCAGCGCAACGACAGAGCTAGTGCTCAAATCAAGTGGGACGACCACATCGACGAGTGCGGCACAGACTACCGGCGGGGATGCGGATAGTTTTGGTGGAAATGAAAAGCAAGACGATAAAAACAAAGAGAAAAGTAGCAACACTGACACAAAGGAAAAGGGTAATGGTAAATCAGCTCCCAAGAATCAGTGCAGCTAGCCTATTAATGGGGTTGATGCTTCTGGTAACTACGGCGTTTGCAGCTGGCGGAGCGGGAGTAGTTACGCACCTTTCTGGAACTCTGTCAGTCAAGAGGGCAGATGGGGTGACTAAATTGCTTTCAGTGAAATCTGAGGTTCAACCAGGAGATTTACTCACGACCGAACAGGAAACCTATGCCCGAATCAAGTTTTCAGATGGTGGCGAAATCGTATTGCGACCTGGTACTCAGATGAAGGTGGAGTCCTATGTCTACGACGAAACCAAGCCTGAGGCTGGGAGCAGTTTCATGAGCTTGGTTAAAGGGGGATTTCGGGCTGTGACCGGGCTGATCGGCAAACGAAACAAAGACAATGTGAGTTTTAGTACTCCGACAGCAACCATAGGTATTCGAGGCACACACTTTGGGGCTTTGTTCTGTCAGAACGATTGCGGTGGAATTCCGTCGGCGAACGGCCAAGTTCCTCCAAATGGCTTGCATGTAGATGTTGCATCAGGTGCGATTCAATTGACTAATGCTGGAGGTACGGCACAGTTCTCTGCGGGGCAATTTGGTTATGTCGCATCGATGAATACGCCACCGGTCATTGTGCCTCCAGCCCAGGGTATTCAAGTCACAATGCCACCGAATATCAGTCAGAACAGGGGGAGCGGACAGGGGCTTGGTAAGTCTGGTGGAAGTGAATGCTCTCTCTGATGGTGAGCTCTTCGCTTTAAAACAAGGGGCACATTAGTGCCCTTTGGTTTTAGGTTGGCATCACATATCAAGAGTGATGTTTTGGACGGCGCTTTTCAAAATTAAAAACAGGAGCTTCGGCTTGTTGGCTTGCAGGAATGCTCAGCAAGCCCCAGAATCTGCGGCCTTGTGTTAACAGGATGCATCACTTGCGCTCCGGATCATCGTCACCTTCATCGAGAAAACAACCCCATCGACTGATTGAGGATTCGTTGGCAAACGCATTTCTCATAGCAGCCAATGTTGTCGGCAGCGTATTCAAGGGACGGAATCTTGATGTGGCCATGGTGTCGGCACGAGTCCCCGTAGCGATCCGACCTGCCGTCACAGATATGAGCTACAACACCTTGCGCACCTACGGGCGAGGTGAGTTCTTCTTGAAGCAGCTCCTTAAAAGCCCTATCAAGGTGTATGAGATACAGGCCTTGTTGCTGTTGGCCATTAATCGCCTTGGGACTAGGCCGCAGGAAGCGCATACAACAGTGAACCAAGCTGTCACTGCAGCTGGTGCAATGGAAAATGGAAGTTTTCGGGGACTTGTTAACGGTGTCCTGAGAAATTACCTGCGCCAGCAAGAGGCACTGTTATCGACTGTAAATGAAGATGAAGTTGCCCGTTGGCAACATCCACAGTGGTGGCTAGCTGCGGTGCGAAAAGCCTATCCGGAAAAATGGCAGGCTGTCCTGGCGGCAAGCAATACGCACCCCCCCATGAGTCTAAGAGTCAATCGACGGAGACAGTCCGTGGCGGACTACGTAAAGCGCTTAGAACATGTGGGTATCGAGATTGCTAGTATCAGTAAACACGGTATCCGTTTGGCGAAACCGGCCAATGTAGACAAGCTTCCCGGGTTTTTTGATGGGGATGCCTCTGTTCAGGACTTGGGCGCTCAATGGGCAGCGGAGCTTCTGGATGTCCAGCCAGGCCAATATGTATTGGATGCCTGCGCGGCGCCTGGGGGTAAAACAGCCCATGTTTTGGAGCTGGCCGATGTTCATATGCTGGCTCTGGATGCTGAAGATTCCCGTGCTGCGCGAATCACAGAAAATATGCAAAGGTTGGGCTTGCAAGCTCAAGTGAGAACCGCGGATTGTCGGAAGGTTGAAACGTGGTGGGATGGACAACGATTTGATCGCATATTGGCCGATGTTCCCTGCTCGGCCTCAGGCGTTGTTCGCCGTCATCCCGATGCAAAATATTTACGCCGCCCTACAGATGTGTACAGTTTTGCTGCAACCCAAAGGGAAATCATCGATGCCTTGTGGCCGCTGCTGATTCCCGGTGGCAAAATGCTCTACTGTACGTGTTCAATTTTTCCCGAAGAAAACAGGCAACAGATTGCCAGTTTTATTGCACGTCATGACGATGCTTTGCCTGTTCCAATAGGTGAGCAACCAGACTTACAACTTCTGCCCGATATCGACCATGACGGTTTTTATTACGCCATCCTGCAAAAGCGCAGCCACTGAAAAACGGTGGTCGGGATGGTGTGTGATGGCTATGCTGTCGATACTCGTCTGTTTCGTATCTCCGATCACATTAGCCGGATCCATAGAGCCAACAAGAGCAGCTCTGGTTGTCACCGAAGATGGATTTTCTCTTTCAGCCGATTTCAACGTTGATCTCGGTCATCGGGTGGAAGAAGCGGTAACACGAGGTGTTCCCGTATATTTCAATCTGGAGTTTGAACTGACCCGCAACCGTTGGTACTGGGCCAATGAACATGTTGCGAGCCACATTCTTACCTATCGCCTTACCTATACACCTCTGACACGCCAATACAGGTTGGCCACGGGAGCTTTGTATCGAAGCTTCGATACACTCAGCGAAGCGCTACGTGCCTTAGGTCGGGTCAGTGCCCTGCCTGTTATGGAGAAGGGAGTAATCAAGCCAGGCGAAATCTATATGGCTGCAGTACGGTTGTCCCTTGATCGGAATCAGTTACCCAAGCCTTTTCAACTTGATGCCTTTGCAAACCGCGACTGGGATATCCAGAGCAAAACATTGCGCTGGCAACCGGCACCCATGGCTATGAGTGGAGCAGTTCCGGGAGAAAACAAGTGAGATTGACGATGACCGTCGTTGCTGCGGTAATCGCGACACTTCTGCTTTTTTTGCTGGCATCAGCTACATCCAATACAGATCTTTTTGCCCAGCACTATGCTGTGTTAGTGGGGATCAACGGTGTAGTTGCACTGGTTCTCCTAGGTTTGGTGGGCGTGCAATTACAGAAGCTTTGGCGGGAATATCGGCAAGGTGTTTTTGGATCCCGGCTGAAAACCCGACTGCTCTTGATGCTGGCTTTGATGGCCGTGTTGCCAGGGGTTTTAGTTTATGGCGTATCCATGCAGTTTGCGGTCAAAAGTATCGACTCATGGTTTGATGTTCGGGTAGATAGCGCCCTGGAGGGAGGCCTTGAACTAGGGCGTAATGTTCTTGGCAGTTTGCAGACTGAGCTTCGCAGTAAAGCCCGGGGTATGGCGCTGGATTTGGCGCTGGATAGTAATGAGTACGCCAGCCTTACGAGAATCAATCGTCTGCGTGATCAAGCCGGGGTACAGTCCGCCACCTTATTTACCAGTGCCGGCAAAGTTTTGGCCTACAGCAGCGGTTCTGATCAAGGCAATCTGTCACCGCCGATTCCCAGTGTTTCCCAGTTACGGCAGTCACGGCAGACTCAGGGTAGTACCTGGGTTGAAGGCGATGCAGTTCAAGGCATGACGGTATATGTCCTCCTACCCGTGATTACCGGCTTAGGGAGTGAGAGTTACCTACAGCTGACACAGCCAGTACCATCAGCCATTGCCAAGAGTGCCGATAGCGTTGAGTCCGCCTATCGAGATTATCAGGGGCTGCAACTGGGTCGTGAGAGTCTCAAACGGATCTATACCCTTACGCTCACCATCACCCTGTTGATGGCTCTTTTTGCTGCCGTTGCGCTGGCTTTTTTCCTTGCGCGTCGCCTTGCTCAACCCTTGTTGATTTTGGCTGAAGGAACCCGGGCCGTGGCAGCGGGGGATTTCACTCCCAGAGCAACGGTTGAAACCCGGGATGAAATGGGGGTGCTGACCCATTCCTTCAATCAAATGACCAACCAATTGTCCGATGCCCGCAAAGAGACGGAAAAACATCGGGAAGCATTGGAGTCAGCCCGGGGTTACTTGGAGAGTGTGCTGGCCAATCTGTCCGCCGGCGTATTGGCCTTTGATCAGGAGTTTCGTCTGAGAGCCGCAAACAAGGGAGCAACCCAGATTCTGTCGGATGACTTGCTGCGGTTTGAGGAAGTCACCCTCGAGCACTGGCCCCGGCAACAGATCTTTGCGAAAGCCGCGCTTCAAGGATTCCATGAAAAGGGTGCCGAGTGGCAGCAAGAGCTTGAACTGGAAGGCCCCCAAGGAACACTCAAGACACTGTTGGTTCGTGGGTCGACTCTGCCAACAGGCGGAGGCTATGTCGTGGTGTTCGACGATATCAGCCAACTTCTTTCCGCCCAGCGTTCTGCTGCCTGGGGTGAAGTCGCCCGCCGCCTCGCCCATGAGATCAAGAACCCTCTGACACCAATTCAACTGTCTGCCGAGCGCATGCAGATGAAACTCACTGACAAGCTGGAAGGCGCTGATCGGGAGATGCTGGAGCGTTCAACCAGAACCATCGTCAACCAGGTTGAATCGATGAAAAACATGGTTAACGACTTTCGGGATTACGCACGCTTGCCCCCGCCTGTGCTGGCTACAGTGGACTTGAATGAACTGATCGGAGAGGTGCTTGGGTTATATGAAAGCGCCCGAGCAAAAGTGGAATCAGAATTGGTTGATTCTCTTGCCCCGGTTAAGGCCGATGCCAACCAACTGCGACAAGTCATTCATAATCTTCTTGCCAATGCGCAGGACGCCCTTGTTGACGTGGATGATGGGCGAGTAATGATTGCCACGCGGCAAGATGGACCGCAGGCTGTGCTTGTCGTTGCCGATAATGGCCCCGGTTTTCCACCGAGCACCTTGAGGAAAGCATTCGAGCCATATGTGACGACCAAGGCCAAGGGAACCGGTCTCGGCTTGGCCATTGTGAAAAAGATTGTGGACGAGCATAACGGTGAAGTACAGCTTTCCAACAGAGAGCAAGGTGGTGCCGAAGTGCTGATTAAACTGCCCCTGGTAAATGAAGTCTCCTAAGGTTTAAAAATGGCGAAAATTCTAGTCGTTGATGATGAAGTGGGTATCCGCGAATTGCTTTCAGAAATTCTGCGGGATGAGGGACACGATGTTGTTCTTGCCGAGAATGCAGCAGCAGCGCGGACTGCCAGGGAGTCGGGACGCCCGGATCTGGTCTTGCTCGACATCTGGATGCCGGATACCGATGGCGTCACCTTGCTCAAGGAATGGGCAGCAGCAGGTCAGCTGACCATGCCTGTTGTCATGATGTCCGGTCACGCCACGATTGATACCGCGGTAGAAGCGACCAAGATAGGCGCAGTGGATTTTCTTGAGAAACCTATCGGCATGCAAAAGCTGCTTGCCTCGGTCAAGCACGGCCTTGATCTCGGCCGTCGTCCTGTAACAGGGTTGTCCCTGGCAGCCTTTCCACGATCTGCTCCCCTCAAGGATTTGAAGAAACGACTGGATCAAGTCGCTGCCGGTAGTGCATCCATCCTGCTTCGCTCCGCACCAGGCGGCATTGTGGAACTGGCTGCCCGTAGCCTGCTGGCTCCGGGCAAAGTCTGGATTGATCTGATTGCCGATTCCAATCCCTTGAGCCTTGAAACCTTGGAGGCTGCCGCGGGCGGTGTTGTCTATGTTGAGGAGCTGACCCGCCTGAAAGGCTTGCAGCACAAGAATCTGCTCTTTGCTGCTGACCGGCTTGAAAAGAACAAATTGCACCTCGTGGTGGGAACCGAAGCCGATGCCACTGCCTTGGCTGCACAGGGCTGGGATGAAACGTTACTGGCCCGCATTTTTCCAGGGCGCCTGGGCCTGCCAGCCCTGGCGGAACTGAAGGACGAGATTCCCGATATTGCCGGCCACTTGTTGACCCAGTTGATCGAGGCGGAAGAAGTGCCGCCGCGTCGGTTTGCCGTGGCAGCCCAAAATGCCTTGCGCCAGCATGGCTGGCCCGGCGGTTATACCGAACTGAAGGCCGCCATCAAATCCTTGGCTCTCTCGGCCCTGGCTGAAGAGATGGAAGCGGAAGATGTCTATCGTCTGATCGCGCCGGCTAATGGCGGCAATGCCACGCCTGGTGGTTTTTCTGCCGAGATGCTGGAGTTGCCATTGCGGGAAGCGCGGGAGATGTTCGAGCGTATCTACTTTGAATATCACCTGAATATTGACGGCAGCAATATGACCCGCCTGGCCGAGAAAACAGGTTTGGAACGCACCCATCTGTACCGTAAGCTAAAAGATTTAGGCTTGCGCTGAGTCTTGGCTTGAGGACACGAATAGCGGAATGCTTGCCTCAAGATAGAATGAAAGCAGCCAACGCGGATTAGCAAACGTGCCAGACATCTACCTTCACTCCTTAGATCCGACAGGCACCGTAGACCTCGAAAGTCCCGGTGCTGTTCTTGTTGTGGTAGATGATCTTTTGGCCACACGGTTCGGGAGTGACTACACGCCGGATCGTCGCAATTTGCTGACGACCATGTTTGATGATGTCACTCGTGCTTTTCGTGGCGAGTACCCCGGCCTGCTTCGCTGCGATACTCACTATCACGACCTCCGTCATGCCTTGGATGCCAGTCTTGCCATGGCCCGACTGGTAGACGGCTACTGTGCCGACTCTACATCCCCCATATCCCTTACCGCCGACCAAGCGTTGTTTGGCGTGCTGCTAGCCCTTACCCATGACATCGGTTTGTTGCGCAAGCCCGATGAAGAGGATCTTGAGGGGGCTTCTCTGACGCCTATCCATGAGCGGCGTGGGGTTAATTTCATGAAGGCGTATCTGCCCCATACCATCCTCGCCAGACTTTCTTCCCACGCCGAGTTGATCATGATTACCCGCTTGGACTTTCGCATGAGGGAAGACTGGCCGCCCTGGGAAAAGGCCCTGGCCCGCTTGCTTGGGTCAGCCGATCTCATGAGTCAGTTGTCTGATCGCTGCTATCTCGAAAAGTGTCGGGATTTCTTGTACGTCGAGTTTTCTGCCATCGGCTTGACCGGGCCGGGGAACCCCTATCCCGACCAGGAAACCTTGCTGCGTAAAACGCCGTCCTTTTATTCAGGCCTGCTGCGCAAACGCATCGTCGATGAATACGATCATGCGGATCGCTACATGGCTGCTCATTTCGGCGGAGCGTGTCCCTATACCGCAGCTATCGAGCGCAACTTCGATTACCTGGAAAACATTCTCGATAGTGAGGACTTTTCCCGCCTGCGCCGTCATCCGCAACGGGTGATTGATGGACGTCCGGCCTGATGGACTGCCGTCCGGGCTGTGGCGCTTGTTGCACCTCGCCCTCCATCAGTAGCCTGAACAAACCTGCTGGAGAGCCCTGCCGGCATCTGGATGCGGAACTTCGCTGCAGAATTTTTTCACGCCCCGAACGTCCCAACTGTTGCTCGGGATTGCAGCCATCTCTCGAAATGTGTGGCACCAGCCGCGACCAGGCATTGCACTGGTTGGCCGAACTGGAGCAGGCCACACGACCCCTGTAAGGCAACTGTCCAACAGAGGGTGGAAAATACGCCACCGGATGACGAGCCTGTTAGCATTGACTCCCCGAATTTCTGGATATCCCATGACCACGACCCCCTACAACTGGCGGTTCTTCCGCGCGGGCGGCTTCGATCAGGTGCGTCTTGATTCCGCCGCTGATTTACTGGCCCTGGAGCAGTTGGATCAAAAGCTTTGGGTGGCCCTGTCCTGCCCCACCTCCGGTATTGAATTCGATGCCCGCACCCTGGCCTTGATCGATACGGATGGCGATGGCCATATCCGTGCCGGCGAATTGATCGCCGCCATCAAATGGGCGGCAGAGCGCTTGGACAATAAAGACGTTCTTTCTCGGGAGTTGTCCGGGTTGCCGATACTGGCCTTGGCCCATGAGGGCGAAGGGGCCGTGCTGCTTGAGCTTGCTCATCGTTTGCTGGTCGAGTTGGGCAAGGACGAGAGTGACATCCTTACTGTCGCCGAAGCCGCCGATGCAGAGGCTCGTTGCCGCAATCGACTGCAGGCTGAATGGGAAAAAGCCGGTAGCGATGTCCTGGTTCTGGGGGCCGCAACGGCAGATGCCTATGCAAGCCTTGAAGCCGTGCGCGGCAAAATCGAAGACTATTTTGCCCGCTGCCGTCTTGCTGCATTCGATGCGCGGGCAGCGGATGCCCTCAATGCTGACGAAGACACCCTGCGTGCTTTGGGTAGTGTCAGTCTGCATGGGGAAGCCGAAGCCATAGCGGTTCTTCCCTTGGCCCGGATCGAAGCCCATCGCAGCCTGCCGTTACGGGACAGCCTCAATCCTGCCTGGGCTGTCCGCATCGCAAGGTTTGCTGAACAAGTCGTGCGTCCTTTGCTCGGCACGGGTATCGGTAGCCGCGCCGAATTGAGCGAAAGCCAGTGGCTGGTTCTGCAAGAAAAATTTGCCCCCTACATTGCCTGGCTGGCTGCTAACCCTGCAACGGTAACTGATCCGGTGCCCGAACTGGAAGTCGCCCGGGACTTGGAACGTCTGGCTCGCTACGTACGGGACCTGCTGCCCCTTGCCAATAACTTTGTCGCCTTCCGTGATTTTTATACCCGGCAAGCCAAAGCAACTTTCCAAGTGGGAACCCTCTATCTGGATGGCCGCAGTGCCGAGTTGTGTGTTGCCGTAAATGACCCGGCAAAACATGCAGCCCTGGCTGGCCTGTCCCGCATGTGCCTGGTCTATTGCGACTGCGTGCGAAAAGGCGAGGCCGGAATCGAGAAAACATCCATCGCCGCTGCCTTCACTGCCGGAGATTCGGACCAGCTCATGGTCGGTCGCAATGGTGTGTTTTACGACCGTCAGGGCCGCGATTGGGATGCCACCATCACTCGCATTGTCGATCACCCCATCAGCCTGCGCCAGGCTTTCTGGTCCCCCTACAAACGCTTTGCCCGTCTGGTCGCCGAGCAGTTACAAAAGGTGGCCGCCAATAAGGCCAGTGCTGTAGAAACAAAGCTGGCCGAGGCCGCGACCGCTACCGGTAAAAGAATCGAAGCACCTGCTGCAAAGGCCCCTGCCCAACAGGCTTTTGATGTGGGCAAATTCGCCGGTATCTTTGCTGCCATTGGTCTGGCTGTTGGTGCCGTGGGTACAGCCTTAGCCTCCATGGTCACCGGCTTGCTCGGCCTGCACTGGTGGCAGATGCCCCTGGTGTTGGTGGGGTTGATGCTGGCCATTTCTGGCCCGGCCATGGTTGTTGCCTGGTTCAAATTGCGAGCCCGTAATCTTGGCCCCCTGCTGGATGCTAACGGCTGGGCCATTAATGCCCGGGCCCGGGTCAACATTCCCTTTGGCACATCTCTTACCGGACTAGCCCAGCTTCCTGTGGGCTCCGAGCGCGCCCTGACAGATCCCTATGCGGACAAGCCCTTCCCCTGGGGCCGTGTCGTCTTGCTGTTCGTCGTTATCGGCGCAGCAGCCTTTGCCTGGTGGAAATTCTCCCAATGAAATACGCCATCATTCCCGTTACGCCCTTCCAGCAAAACTGTTCCATGCTGGTCGATGATGAAACCCAGCGCGCCGCTGTGATCGACCCCGGTGGCGACGTTGATCGCATCATCACCACTGCCGAAAAGAACGGTATCACCATCGAACGCATCCTGTTGACCCATGGCCATCTGGATCATGCCTCGGCGGCGGGAGAGTTGTCCCAGCGCCTCGGCGGAATTCCTATTGAAGGCCCCCACGAGGACGAAAAGTTCCTCATCGACAACCTGCCCAATCAATGTGCCAGTTATGGCTTTCCTTCATTCCCCACCTTCACGCCACGGTGGTTGAAGGAAGGCGACACCGTGAGTTTCGGCAACGAAACCCTGGAAGTGATTCACTGTCCCGGCCACACGCCGGGCCACATTGTTTTCTTCCATCGTGGCCGTGGTCTGGCCATCGTCGGCGACGTGATCTTTGCCGGGTCCGTGGGGCGTACCGATTTCGATTTCAAGGGCAAGCCCTACGGCGATTTCGACACCTTGGCCCACTCCATCCGCGACAAGCTGTTTCCCCTTGGCGATGATGTGGAGTTCATCCCGGGCCACGGCCCCAACTCCACCTTTGGTCGGGAACGGCAGACCAATCCCTATGTCGGTGACGATGCGTAAACCTGTTTTGTAACACCCAGAAAGAGAGTCATCTTCCCCATGAGCAATTCTGACCTGTCTCACCTGTTCAAGAACAATCGGGAATGGGCCGACCGCATTCGTGCCGAAGACCCCGAGTTTTTCCCCAAGCTGGCCAAGCTGCAAAATCCGGAATATCTCTGGATCGGTTGTTCCGATTCCCGCGTGCCGGCCAACGAAATTACCGGGCTGTTGCCGGGTGAAGTTTTCGTTCACCGCAATGTTGCTAATGTGGTGGTGCACTCCGATCTCAATTGCCTGTCTGTGCTCCAGTTCGCCGTGGATGTGCTCAAGGTGCGCCACGTCATGGTGGTGGGCCACTATGGTTGCGGCGGTGTTCGTGCCGCCCTGGAAGACATGAAGCTGGGCCTGATCGACAACTGGCTGCGCCACATTCAGGATGTGCGCGACAAACACGCCTGGATTCTGGCCGGCACTGCCGAAGAGGATCGTGTTGATCGCCTCTGCGAACTCAATGTGGTCGAACAGGTTGTCAACGTCGCCCAGACCACTGTTATTCGCGATGCCTGGGCCCGGGGACAGGAAGTCACTGTGCACGGCTGGGTCTACGGACTCAAGGATGGTTTGGCGCGGGACATGAACATGAGCATCTCCCGCCCGGAAGAAATTTCAGTTTTCTATAACTCCGCCCTGGAAACCATCGCCCACGGAGGCTGCTGATGGTTTCGCCCCTGCGGCTGGGCATAGACCTTGGTGGCACCAAGATCGAATTGCTGGCCCTGGGGGCTGCGGGAAACGAGCTATGGCGCAAGAGGGTGGCAACCCCGAAAGGGGATTACCAGGCCACTTTGATGACCATGGTGGCCTTGGTGGAAGAAGCAGAAAACGCCCTGCACCTGCGCGGCACCTTGGGTGTCGGCATCCCCGGCACCGAAGCCAAATCCACCGGCTTGATCAAGAACGCCAATTCCACCTGCCTGATCGGCCAGCCCCTGCGGCGCGACTTGCAGGCCCTGTTGCAGCGGGAAGTTCGCATCGCCAACGATGCCAACTGCTTTTCCCTGTCGGAAGCCAGCGATGGCGCTGCAGCGGGAGCGGGGACTGTGTTCGGCGTCATCCTGGGTACAGGCGTCGGTGGCGGCATTGTGGTGAATGGTCAAGTACTGGAGGGTGTGAATTCCATCGCCGGGGAGTGGGGGCACAATCTGCTTCCTGTAGATAAGGGTGAAGGCCCTGCTTGTTACTGTGGCCGGCGTGGCTGCGTTGAAACCTATCTCTCCGGTCCGGGGCTGGCTGCTGATCATCGGCGCGTTACCGGGCAGGCTCTGAGTCCGGAAGCCATCATCGCTCTTGCCGACGGGGGCGATACCTCGGCGGAAGCTACCCTGTGTCGTTACGAAGCCCGGCTTGCCCAAGCCCTTGCCGTTGTGATCAACATCCTTGATCCGGAAGTGATCGTCCTCGGCGGTGGTCTCTCCAATGTGGAGCGTTTCTATCGCAACGTGCCCCGCTTATGGGGCACCCATGTCTTTTCCGACACCGTTGCGACAGGATTGGTGCGCCATCGCCATGGTGATTCCTCCGGTGTACGTGGCGCGGCCTGGCTCTGGTCCTAGCGCAGAGAGCGGATTTCCATGATTTCCATGATTGCCGGTTTTGTACTGGCACCAAAAATGCTCAACCAAACCCAGGGCTAGACCTGTGTCGTGAGTCCCGCAAAGAATGCTCGCAGGGGACTCAAGGCGGCCCGGGTCAGTTCGTTATAGGTGTACGGACCTGAGGAGGGCAGCATCATGGACGCGGACTTTCACATTCCCCTTGCCGATGTACGGCAAATTTATTCCCTGGCCGATGTCGACCGCGCCTTGGAAGAAACGCCAGTCAACCGCAACGAAGCCCTGGCCACCTATTACGGCAAGATGAAGAAACTTGGTGGCAGCCGCTATGCCATCAAGCCCTCCGCTGCCGATGCCCTCGATAATCTGTACGAGCAGTGCCCCAATTTCAGTGAAGTCATCGACGATCTGAAAAAGTACTTGGCCCTGGCCGTCTCCGGCAATGAGCCGGTGCAGTTCACGCCCATGTTGTTGTTGGGGGAACCGGGCATCGGCAAGACCCACTTTGCCCGTTGTCTCGCGGATGCTTTGGGCACCGGCTACGAGTTCGTGCCCATGAGTTCCCTCACCGCGGGCTGGATTCTTTCCGGTGCCTCAAGCCAGTGGAACAACGCCAAGCCGGGCAAGGTGGCCAGTACCCTGATCAACGGCGAATACGCCAATCCGGTGATGGTGCTGGACGAAGTGGACAAGGCCGGTGGCGATTCCCGCTACGACCCCTTGGGTGCGCTCTACGGCTTACTGGAACGGGACACCGCCCGGGCCTTCCGCGACGAATATGTGGAAGTGGACATGGATGCCAGCCATGTGCTTTGGGTCTCCACCGCCAACGATGATCGCAGCCTGCCGGAGCCCATTCTCAATCGCATGAATGTGTACGAAGTGCTGCGTCCCGACGGCGATGCCGCCTACCGCATCGCCTGCCGCCTCTATCGTGAAATTCTCGCCGACCACGATTGGGGCTTCACGGAAGAGCCGCCCACTGATGTGATGGAAGCTTTGGCTGCGGTGCCACCGCGGGATATGCGCAAGCGTTTGATGGCAGCTTTTGGCAGCGCCAAACTGGCCGGGCGGGATACCTTGCGTACGGAGGATTTGGACCCGGGCCGTAGCAGTTTGCGCGGTGGTGGGCGTAAGAGTATTGGGTTTCTGGAGTAGGACATTCGGGCGGTGTAGAGCGCCCAAATGTCATTGCGTTTTGAATTTAGCTAGCCCTTGCTGCTGAGCAGGTAGGAGCTGGTTGTGACTGAAAGGTTAGCTATGGCGGCGAGACTCTCCGTAATAAACATAGCCTTCCTGAGATTGGTAACGATCTGAGTATCTTGCTCCAGAAACCTCCGGGAGTAAGTCGCGGTATTCGCCCCAATTGAACACATGTACATCATGATGTTCTTTTCCGAATTGAACATTTAGTCCAGAAGAGTTTCCTGCAGGCCAATGTGAATAAATCAGAAGTCGCTCGACATCAGATATTTGCCTAGACCATTCATCGTTCGGCGGGGTTTCTTTGTATCCCGAAAGCCTCCCAACGCTGACAAGTACTCGCGCTGCATCTTGGTTATATGTTCCCCATCCTTCTTGTGACAGTCTTTTGCCGAATGTCTGTTTATCTGCTTTGCCAATGTAAATCAATACATCTGAACCATAGAGTGGATGAGTGCCATAAACCTGATAAACGCCATAATCAATGAACTCATCGTTCAGTTTTAATGCTTCACTATATTTGAGCGGGGAAGACCACTGGATGTGAATATGCATGGCTTTACCTGAAGAAGGGGGCTTAGAAAAATAGGGATTTTCATGAGGGAGCAACGTAACCTATTTATTTGAATAAATACCTCATGGGGTTCCGATTATGGCATTAGATTAAGTTATATCTATGAGGAAATCATGCTCAAAGCGTATGCGTCTTATCCCCGCGACTGAAGCCCAGCAGCGGCTCAGCAATCCCCTTACCGAAGGCGATGACTTTGAACAGCTCCCCCATTTCATTGGGCGACATGAGGATTTGCAGAGCACCGCTGGCCTTGACGGCACTGGCGGGCGTGCCATCCCGTTGCCGTTGGGCCAGTAGTTCGCCGATGCCGCAGTTCATCAGGAAGACGGCCTGGGTGGTGTAGCCCAGCACTTCCAGTCCGGCTTCGTAGCCGGCTTCGGCGATGGCGGTGAAGTCCACGTGGGCGGTAATGTCGGACAGGCCTGGCCACCAGAAGGTGTCGTCGTGGGTGCGATGCTGATAGTGGCAGCGCACGGTGCCGCCATTGCGTTGGGGATGGTAAAGCTCGTGACGGGGCAGACCGTAGTCGATCAGCAGCATGCCGCCTTTTTCAATGCGTGGCCCCCAGGACTGCATCCAGGCTTGTCCGGCAAGGCCCACTTCGCTGCGGTAACCCGCCGGTAAGCTGAGGTTGGAGACGGCAGCTTTCAAGGAGTCGGAGGCGGGGCAATCCTCGAAGGCGAGTTCGTTGTGCTCGTTCAGGGTCACGCCGGTTTCCAGCAAGCCTTCCTCGGTCCAGTGCAAACGCTGCACGGGCATGGCATCGAGCACTTCATTACCGACCACGCAACCGGAGAAACTGTCCGGCAGAGCGTCCAGCCATTCAACCCGGTCCAGCAGGGCGGGCGCCAGGGCGGCGATGGTGGCTCGCTGCCGTGCCCGCAGTTCACCGGAAAGTTCCAGCACCAGATATTTGTCCGGGGTCTGGCCAAGGGCCTCCAGCGCCAGCAGCAGGTCGGCGGCGAGTTTGCCGCTGCCGGCACCGGCCTCCAGCACCACGGGGGCGGAGGCAGTCATGATCTGCGCTACCTGCCGAGCCAAGGCCTGGCCGAAGAGCGGGGTCAGTTCCGGGGCGGTGACGAAATCGCCACCTTCCTGGGATGAACCGAATTTCTGGGCACCACCGGCGTAATAGCCAAGGCCGGGTGTGTAGAGGGCAAGCTCCCAGTAACGGGCAAAGGAAATCCAGCCGGCACTGGCGCGGATTTCATCGGCAATCAGACGGGAGAGTTGCAGGCTAGCCGCTTGGGCGTCAGCAGAGGGTTCAGGCAGTCGGGATTCCATGGCGCAGCATCTTACAATGCCGACCATGAGTGAAGCGATGGATAGCAAAGGGATGGACTACGAGCGCCGTTTTGGCGGCATGGCCCGTCTGTACGGCCCCCAGGCCCTGGCGCGCTTGCAGGCGGGCCATGTCTGCGTGATTGGCATTGGCGGGGTCGGCTCCTGGGCGGTGGAGGCCCTGGCTCGGTCCGGCATCGGTAAGCTGACCCTGGTGGACTTGGACCATGTAGCCGAGAGCAATATGAATCGGCAGTTGCATGCGGTGGAAGAAAACCTGGGCAAGGCCAAGGTGCAGGCCATGGCCGAACGGATCGCCAGCATCAATCCCGACTGTCAGGTGGTTCAGGTGGATGACTTCATTACCCCGGACAATATCGCCAGCCTGATTCCCGCTTGCGATGCGGTGATCGATGCCATTGACCAGGTGCGGGCCAAGGTGGCCCTGGCCGCCCATTGCCGTCGTCACAAGCAATGGCTGGTGACGACTGGTGGTGCCGGGGGGCGGACGGACCCGACTCGGGTCAAGGTTGAAGATTTATCCCGAACTACCCAGGACGCCCTGGCCTCCAAAGTACGGGCCAGTTTGCGCAAGGATTTCGGTTTTCCCCGGGACCCGAAAAAGAAGTTCAATCTGCCCTGCGTTTATTCAGATGAGCAGATCATCCGGCCCCAGGCCGGGGCCGCCTGCGAAACTGATGGCCAGGCACCCCGGGGGCTCAACTGCGCCGGTTACGGCTCTTTGGTGACGGTGACGGCGGCCTTCGGCTTTGCCGCGGCATCCCAGGCCCTCACCCATGTTTTGAAACATTAGAAAATTGGGACGAAATAGGCAGTACGGGTAAAATCAGTGGGTTACCCCCTATTTCCATTGGTCCCGCGTTTTCTTGGCTGAACTTGCTACCGCCCCTGTTGTGCTTGTTACCGGCGCCGCCCGGCGGGTTGGTGCTGCCATCGCTCGGCGCGTGCACAGTACCGGGGTGCGGGTCATGCTGCACTATCGCAGTTCAGTGGCAGAAGCCGAAGCCTTGGCCTTGGCCCTCAACACCCTGCGCCCGAACTCGGCAGCAACGGCCCAGGCCGGCTTGAGTGATGCCTCAGCCCTGGAGGCCTTGGTCGCGACGACGCTGTCTACCTTTGGTCGCCTTGACGGACTGGTGAATAACGCCTCCAGCTTTTTTCGTACACCCTTGGGGGCGATTACCGAGGCGGACTGGGACGAGCTGATGGGCAGTAATTTGAAGGGCCCCCTGTTTCTTTCCCAAGCCGCAGCAGCAGCCTTGCGAGCCAGTGGCGGCAGCATTGTGAACATCACTGACATCCATGCCAGCCAGCCGGATCGTGGTTACGCCACTTACACGGCGGCCAAAGCCGGCCTGTTGGGGCTGACCCGGGCCCTGGCCGTGGAGCTGGCGCCGCAAGTGCGAGTCAATGCCGTGGCCCCGGGGCCGGTGGAATGGCCCGAGGACGATGCGGAGTTTTCCATGGCAGCCCGGGAGGCCATCATCGCCAGCACCTTGATGAAGCGGCCGGGCACCGCCGACGATATTGCCCGTACCGTGCAGTTCCTGCTGTTCGACGCCCCCTACATTACGGGCCAGGTCATTCATGTGGACGGCGGTCGTTCCGCCCACCTGTCCTTGCCCCTTTCTTCCTGAGCATTCAGATTCAGTTATGACCGAAGCCGCCGTTGCCCCCTCCCCCGAAGAAAAGCCTGCCCTGACGCCGGCCCAGGAAAAAGCCAAACGCGAAGCCAACAAGCTGGCCAAGCGCCTGCGCCGCAATGTGGGCCAGGCCATCGCCGACTACAACATGATCGAGGATGGCGACAAGGTCATGGTCTGCCTGTCCGGCGGCAAGGATTCCTACGGTCTGCTCAACATCCTGATGCACTTGCAAGCCCACGCGCCGATCAAATTCGACATCGTGGCGGTGAATCTGGACCAGAAGCAACCAGGCTTCCCCGAGGAAGTGCTGCCAGCCTATTTGAAGCAGCTCGGTGTGCCCTTCCACATTGAAGAGCAGGACACCTATTCCATCGTCAAGAAGGTGATTCCCGAAGGCCAGACGACCTGTTCGCTTTGTTCGCGCTTGCGCCGCGGCATCCTCTACCGCGTCGCTGGGGAGCTGGGGGCCAACAAGATCGCCCTCGGCCACCACCGGGACGACATTATCCAGACCCTGTTTCTCAACATGTTCTTCGGCGGTCGTTTGAAGGCCATGCCGCCCAAGCTGGTGTCGGACAACGGCGAGTTCATGGTGATCCGGCCCTTGGCCTATTGCAGCGAGAAGGACATGGAAGCCTGGGCCGAGGTGCAACAGTTCCCCATCATTCCCTGCAACCTCTGCGGCAGCCAGGAGAATCTGCAACGGCAAGTGGTGAAGGAAATGCTCAACGACTGGGACAAGCGTTTCCCTGGCCGCATCAAGAACATGTTCAGCAGCCTGGGCCGCGTTGTGCCGTCCCATCTGATGGACCACACATTGTTCGACTTCAAGAATCTCAAGACCACCGGCGTGCCTGATGCCGAAGGCGATCTGGTCTTCGATCACGAAGTGCCCATCGCTCCCGACGTGATCCCTCTGCATAGCCTGGACGACTGAGATGGAGACGATCCTGCCAAGCCGTTGCGTGCTGTTTGCGGATGTTGCCGCCAGCACCCAACTGTATGAGCGCCTGGGAGACCAGAATGCTCTGCGCGCAGTGGATCTTTGTTTGCAGACGGCAAGCCGGGCGGCGGCTTTGTATCAGGGCCGGGTGGTGAAGACCATCGGTGATGAAATCATGGTGGTGTTTCCGTCAGCGGAAGAAGGCTTGCTGGCCGCTTGCGAGATACAGCAGCGCATCACTGCACTGCCGCCTATTTCAGGCAACACTTTGGCGATTCGTGTCGGCTGCCATTGGGGGCCGGTCATTGAAGAGGGCAAGGATTTTTTCGGCGACACGGTGAACACCGCGGCCCGGTTGGTGGAATTGGCCAAGGCGCAGCAAGTGCTATCCAGCGCTGAGACCATTGCTGCGGTACCCGATGTGCTGCGGCCCCAGTCGCGGGTGCTGGCACCGGTGACCGTCAAGGGCAAGCGCGAGCCCCTGCATATCGTCGAGTTGTTCTGGCAGGACAATGAAGAGAACCTGACCCTGTTGGTGAAGAGCGGCGGCCCTGGTGCCGGCAAAACGCTGGGCTTGGAATTGCACCATGAAGGTCGCCGCTGGCTGCTCAACAGCGAGAAGCCCTTTCTCACTCTGGGGCGCGATGCCACCAGTGATCTGGTGATTCATGATGGCCGTGCTTCCCGCAGCCATGCCCGCATCGAACTGCGTCAGCATA
The DNA here is from genome assembly GCA_036504515.1 of Rhodocyclaceae bacterium. Lineage (GTDB taxonomy): Bacteria > Pseudomonadota > Gammaproteobacteria > Burkholderiales > Rhodocyclaceae > AWTP1-18. The sequence goes on along the minus strand of DASXVA010000001.1, from coordinate 105,723 downwards.
ACTTTGTCCTGGTGGATTGCAGCACCAATGGCACCTTCGTCAGTGCCAAGTCGGATACCGACGGGCGCGTCACCAACTTTCTCCTGCGCCGGGAAGAGGCGGTACTGAGGGGAAGCGGTTGTCTCAGCTTCGGCCAGATCTGGCAGATCGGCGTGGAATGCGTGGAGTTCCGTATTCAGGAATGAAAACGGCGACTAAAAAATCCGCCGCCGTTGTCGTTGTTGCCGCTTTACTTGTGCAGCTTGAATGAGCTGGCTTATTTAGCCGCTGCAGCGTCAGCTTCGCATTTCTTCATGAAAGTACCCTTGGCGGCACCCGCCAATTTCTTGCCATTCTTGCCGACTGCTTTTTCTTCACACTGAGCGTTGGGGGCAGCAGGGGCTGCCTTGGCATCGCCCTTGTCGGCCATGCCGCCACTCAGGCAACCCTTCATGAAATCCTTGCGGGCATCGCCAGCCAGGGCCTTGGTCTTGGCTTCGGCATTACAGCCCTTCATTTTTTCCTGCTGGGCTTTTTGCGCTTCGGAGGCGGCAAAGCCGGATTGACAGGCTAGCGCCAGGGCGGCGGTGATCAAGGACAGGGTGATTTTCTTCATGGATGCTTCTCCTTCGTTGGATGAGTGGGACAGCAATCTTGAAATCAGTTAACGTCGTTAGACAAGGCCTTGTGCTGGCGATCGAGGAATTCCTGCATGCAGTCGATGCCGCGTAGCTTGAGGATGGTGGAGCGAACGGCGGTTTCTACCAGTACTGCCAGGTTACGACCGGCGGCAACGGGAATGGTGACCTTGCGTACGGGGACGCCGATGATGTTTTCGTTCTGGGCATCCAGGGGCAAGCGCGCCGCCTGGGGCACGCCGGGTTGGGGCTTTTGCAGGTGGCAGATCAGGCGCAGGCGCATTTTGCGGCGACAGGCAGTTTCTCCAAACACCGTACGAATATTGAGTAGCCCCAGGCCTCGCACTTCAATGAAGTCCTTGAGCAGCTCCGGGCAGCGGCCTTCGAGCACGTCAGGCGGGATGCGGGACACTTCCACCACGTCATCGGCGACCAGACCGTGACCGCGGGTCAGCAGTTCCAGGGCCAGTTCACTCTTGCCGACACCGGAGTCGCCCGTGAGCAGCACGCCCAGGCCCAGCACATCCATGAATACGCCGTGAAGGGCGATGGTTTCCGCAAAGACCCGGGACAGATGTAGACGCAGCACGTCAATGACGACAGCTGCCGACTGGGGGGAAACCAGCAGCGGTGTGTTGGTGAGTTCGCATTCCTGGCGCAGCACATCGGGGACGCCGCAATTGTCGGCAACGATGACAGCGGGACAGGGGGCCAGCATGATTTCGTGAATCTGGTGGCGCAGCTTGTCTTCCGGCTGTTTGGCTGCCCAGACCAGTTCCGGGATGCCGAAGACCTGAATCCGTTCCGGGTGGATCAGGTTCAAGTGGCCAACAATATCTGCCGGGGAAATGTCATCCCGGGGGGTGGAGACGCATCGGCCGATATCGCCGCAGACATGGCTCAGGGTGAGGAATTCGCCCTGGGCTTCGTAGAGATCGGTAACGGTTAGCTTGCGTGCCATTGATTGAATTGTGTATGCAGGGTTGCTGCGTCGGGAGCGGCCAGCAGGGCTTCGCGGAAGGCCTTGTCGGAAAACATCTGGGCCAGTTCGGACAACAGTTGCAGATGTTTTTCCGTCGCCGCTTCCGGCACCAACAGCACGAACATCAGGTTCACCGGCTGCCCGTCCGGGGCTTCATAGGGCACCGGCGCTGAAAGGCGCAGAAAGGCGCCCTTGGCTTCCTTCAGCCCCTTGATGCGACCGTGGGGAATGGCGATGCCCTGACCAAGGCCGGTTGAGCCCAGCTTCTCCCGGTCGAACAGTGCATCGTAAACCGTTGCCCGGGCAATGCCGTGATGGTTTTCGAAGAGCAGGCCCACTTGTTCGAATGCCCGCTTCTTGCTGCTGGCTTCCAGGTCTGCCACCACGTTTTCGAGGGGCAGGATTTTTATGATCTGATTCATGGGTGGATGGACAACCCTTGAAGAATCCCGCGTAAAGCAGGATGAAAAAACGGGGAACCCGCAGCGTGTAGAGGCTGGCGCAGTTCCCCGGCGTAGGTCAATCCCGTTTACTCGACGGGGTTTGCAGCGCTGCGCTTGTCGTGGCTGTGGTCGGTGACCTTTTCCTTGTGCTTGACCACTTGGCGATCCAGCTTGTCCACCATGGCATCAATGGACGCGTACAGATTGTCGTCGATGGCGTCCGCGTGAATGTCCTTGCCCTTCACGTGCAGGGTGATTTCAGCCTTTTGCTTTTGCTTGTCCACGGAGAGAATGACGTGGGTGCTGGTGACGTGGTCGAAGTGGCGGATTACCCGATCTACCTTCTGGCTCACGTATTCCCGGATGGCGGGGGTGACTTCCACATGATGACCGGTGATGTTGAGATTCATGATGTCTCCTTCTCTCTTTAAATAGTCTTTCTCAGGTTGACCGGCGGAATGTTCAGGGACTCGCGGTACTTCGCGACAGTCCGCCGCGCTACTACGATACCCTGTTCGCCGAGAATTTCCGCAATCCTGGCATCGGAAAGTGGCTTTTGGCCGTCTTCCGCACTAACCAGTTGCTTGATAAGCGCACGGATTGCGGTACTGGAAGCCGCGCCACCGGTGTCGGTGGAAACATGGCTGCCAAAAAAGTATTTCAGTTCATACACGCCCCGGGGGCTGGCCAGATATTTCTGGGTGGTCACCCGGGAAATGGTGGATTCGTGCAGGCCCAGGGTGTCGGCGATTTCGCGCAGGGTCAGGGGACGCATGGCTACTTCACCATGGTCAAAAAAGGCCCGCTGCCGATCGACGATGGCCTGGCTGACGCGCAGGATGGTGTCGAAGCGTTGCTGCACGTTCTTGATCAGCCACTTGGCTTCCTGCAGCTGCCCACCCAGGCCGGAGGACGCACTACCGCGGTTTTGCCGCAACAGATCGGCGTAAAGCCGGTTGATGCGCAAGCGGGGCATGGCATCGGAGTTCAGATTGGTGGTCCAGCGGCCACGGACCTTCTTCACCATCACGTCGGGAATGACGTAGCGGGTGTCGAGGGTGGTGTACTGGGCACCGGGACGCGGATTGAGGCTCTTGATCAGGTTCTGGGCATCCCGCAGGGCATCATCGCCACAACCGAGGGCCTTCTTGATGCGGGCAAAGTCCCGGGCTGCCAATTGATCCAGATGACTGCTGACAATGGATTTGGCCAGTTCCTGGATCGGTGTCTTGGGCAGTACTGCCAGTTGCAGCAGCAGGCATTCCCGAGGATTACGGGCGCCGACGCCGACGGGATCAAAGTGCTGCACGTGGTGCAGGGCAATACGCAATTCTTCCAGTAGTTCTTCCGGATCGTCGCCCATTTCGTCGGGCAGGACATCCACCAATTCTTCCAGGGAAGGGCTCAGATAACCGTCGTCGTCCAGGGCTTCAATCAGGAAGCCAACTAAGGCCCGATCCCGGGGCGGCAACTGGGTCATGGCCAGTTGGGTCGTCAGGTAATCTCCCAGGCTGGTGGCTGCAGCTTGAATCTCCCCAGCATCGGTATCGTCGTCGTTGTTGGGGTCCCGGTTGCCGCTACCGCTGCCGGAGGAAAAGTCACTGCCCCAGTTCAGATCCTCGGTATTGTCCGTGGCCGGGGTGGTTTCACTTTCGTTTTGCGTGGTGACAGTCTGGGGTGTTTGCAGGGCGTCGCCGCCCGGCGTGTAGGTCGTCATGTCGCTGGCAGGTTCATCCCGTTCCAGCAAGGGATTGTCCTGCAGGAACTGTTCAATCTCCTGGTTCAACTCCAGCGTCGAAAGCTGCAACAGTTTGATGGACTGTTGCAGCTGAGGCGTAAGCGCCAGATGCTGGGAAACTCTAAGTTGAAGCGATTGTTTCATCGTGTGTTTGCTGCCGCCGGGTTCTGCACCCTACATGCGGAAATTTTCTCCGAGATAGACCCGACGTACGTTTTCATTATGGATGATTTCTTCCGGTGTGCCCGAAGTCAGTACTTCACCTTCGTTAATGATGGTGGCGCGATCGCAGATACCCAAGGTTTCCCGCACGTTGTGGTCGGTGATCAGGACGCCGATGCCCCGCTCCTTGAGGAAACCGATGATCTTCTGGATGTCCAGCACGGCAATGGGGTCCACGCCAGCGAAGGGTTCGTCCAGGAGAATGAAACGGGGATTAGTGGCCAGGGCCCGGGCGATTTCCACCCGCCGCCGTTCGCCGCCAGAAAGGGCAATAGCCGGACTCTCCTTGATATGGGAGATGTGCAGTTCCTGTAGCAATTCGTCCAGATGCCCCTCGATCTGCTGGGGCGTCAGGTCTTGTAATTCCAGCACGGCGCGAATGTTTTCCGCCACCGTGAGGCGGCGGAAAACCGAGTTTTCCTGGGGCAGGTAGGACAGGCCCAAGTGGGCGCGGCTGTGGATCGGCATGTGCGTCAGCCGCTCCCGGGCGAATTCGCTTTCCATCCGGATTTCACCGCCATCGGCGGAAACCAGACCGACGATCATGTAGAAACAGGTGGTTTTGCCGGCGCCGTTGGGCCCCAGCAAACCGACCACCTCACCGCTGCCCACGTCGAAGGACACATCCTTCACCACGGTGCGGGATTTGTATTTCTTGCGCAGATTGTTGGCAGACAAACGCACGCCGGGCAACTTTGAAGAATCGGTCTGAATCATTCCATTTCTTTCAGCACACGGCGGATGACGTCCGTGGAAAAGCCCCGGGACTGAAGGAATCGGGCCTGCTTGGCCCATTCCCGCGCATCCTCGGGGGCGGCGGCAAATTTTCTGGCCCAGACAGCCTTGGCCCGTTCGGTTTCTTCCGGCAGATCTTTGCTACCCAGTTCGGCTTCCACCAACTCACTGGCAATACCTTTGCTGCGCAGGGTGTGACGCAACTTGGCAACGCCGAAACGCTCGCCATAGCTACGCAGGTAGCTTTCGGCGAAGCGGGTATCGGATTGCAGGTTGTTACGTTGCAGATCTGCCAGCACGGATTCAATGTCCTCAAGGCTGCCGTGGGGGGAAAGCTTGCGCAACAGCTCGGCATGGCTGTGCTCCCGTCGCGCCAGGAGCCGAATGGCACGGGCCTTCAGCTCGCCGGCGCTGAGGGGTTCCTTACTCTTCTGGTTTTGCGACGGCGATCGCATTGACACCCAGTGCTGCGCGCACCTTGTTTTCGATTTCTACCGCCAGTTCGGGATGCTCCCGCAGGAAATCGCGGGCGTTGTCCTTGCCCTGGCCGATCTTCTCGCCATTGTAGGAATACCAGGCGCCGGACTTTTCAACGATCTTGTGCTCGACGCCCAGTTCCACCACTTCACCTTCGCGGGAGATACCAGCACCGTAAAGAATGTCGAAGTGGGCTTCGCGGAAGGGAGGTGCCACCTTGTTCTTGACCACCTTGACGCGGGTTTCGTTACCCACCACTTCGTCGCCCTTCTTGATGGCGCCGGTACGGCGAATGTCCATCCGCACGGAGGCGTAGAACTTCAGGGCATTACCGCCGGTGGTGGTTTCCGGGCTGCCGAACATGACGCCGATCTTCATGCGGATCTGGTTGATGAAGATCACCAGGGTATTGGTGCGCTTGATGTTGGAGGTCAGCTTGCGCAGGGCTTGGGACATCAGACGGGCTTGCAGGCCGGGCAATTGGTCGCCCATTTCGCCTTCGATTTCAGCGCGGGGGGTGAGGGCGGCGACGGAGTCCACCACGATCAAATCCACACCGCCGGAACGCACCAGCATGTCGGCGATTTCAAGACCTTGTTCGCCGGTGTCGGGCTGGGAAATCAGCATTTCCGGCACGTTCACGCCCAGCTTGCCGGCATAGACCGGGTCCAGAGCATTTTCCGCATCGATGTAGGCGGCGACACCGCCAGCCTTTTGAATTTCTGCCACCACCTGCAGACAGAGGGTGGTCTTGCCGGAGGATTCCGGACCATAGATTTCGACAACGCGACCGCGGGGCAGGCCGCCTATGCCCAAAGCAATATCGAGCCCGAGGGAGCCGGTGGAAACCGCCTGAATGTCGTTCTCGATCTGGCCTTCGCCCATCTTCATGATGGCGCCTTTGCCGAACTGCTTTTCGATCTGGGCCAGTGCTGCCTGGAGGGCCTTAGTCTTGTTGTCGTCCATGGTGTGTCCTTTCGAGAATTGATCCGATTATTGCATGAATGGCACGCTTCTTGCCGTTCAGCTTATGAGTTTTTGGCAATCAGTTTCAGCATTTCTTCCAGGGCGAAAACAAGCGCTTGATAGCGCACGCTTTCCCGGTCGCCGCCAAAGCGGCGACGGCGACTGACAGGCGTTTTCCCCCGGAAGCACCAGGAGAAGCATACGGTACCCACTGGCTTACCAGGTGAGCCACCCGTCGGCCCCGCGATTCCGGTGATTGATAATGAAATCAGTGCCTTGGAGTTTTCGAGGGCGCCCAGGGCCATTTCTTTTGCGGTTTCCAGACTCACGGCCCCGGCTTGGGCGAGGGTTTCCAGGGAGACCCCCAGCATGTCCACTTTGGCTTCGTTGGAGTAGGTGACGAAGCCCCGGTCGAACCAGGCCGAACTGCCGGCGGTATGGGTGACGACCTGGGCGACCCAGCCGCCGGTGCAGGATTCGGCCGTGGTCAGCGTCAATCCGGCCCCTTGCAGCGCTGCGCCGACCTTGAGAGAAAGGGCGGTCAGTTGCGGATCGAAACTGCGCATCAGCCCAGCAGGTACTTGAGGACGGCCAGAGTCAGGATGGTATGGCCGGCGGCCATGACGTCGTCCATCATGACCCCGAAGCCGTTCTTCACTTTGCTGTCGAAGTAACCCGCCGGCGGCAGCTTGATGATGTCGAACAGGCGGAACAGGAAGAAAGCCACCGTTTGCCAGAGCAGGCCGTTGAGGGAAAAGAAGGTGCCATGGGGCGAAAGAATCCAGGGGGTGGGGCAGAACATCAGGATGCCCCAGAAGGGCACGATCTCATCCCAGACGATGGAGCCGTGGTCCACAACGCCCAGACGACGCCCGGTGATCTGGCAGGCATAGACGCCAAACACGAACATCACGGCAAGGGCCACCAGGCAGACCAGATCGCCGGGGAAGGCGAATCGCAACAGCGGATAGCTGGCCCAGGCGAAGGCGGTGCCGACAGTGCCTGGCGCAAAGGAAGACAGGCCGCTGCCGAAGCCGCAGGCAATTAGGTGGGCCGGATCAGCGAAGAGGAATTTGATGGGCGGAGCGGGATTCTTGGCCATGATGGTCTTATGCAAAGTGGTCGTAACCCCGTCGTGGGACGGGAAGGGGGGTGCCGGCATTGTCCAGCAACAGGATGTCCGCTGGAACACCGGGGTTCAAGGTGCCGATGCAGGTCAGGTTCAGTGCCAGGGACTGGGCCAGTCCTTGTATTTCGGCATGATGCCGAGGGGCCGTGGTAAAGACCAGCTCGTAGTCGTCACCGCCGGCCAGCAGGCACTGGCGGGCGAGGGACTGATCGACATCGTTCTTTAATGCGTCGTCAGGCAGCCAATCGAAGTGCAAAGTGGCAGCCAAATGGGATTGTTCGAGGATATGGCCCAAGTCTGCCAAGAGACCATCCGAAACATCGATGCAGGCCGAGGCTAGGTCACGCAAGGCGATACCCAGGGCCACCCGGGGTTGTGGCCGCAGCAAAGCATCAAGGCTGGGAGCAGGATTCGGCAGCACGCAGCGTTGCTGCAAATGGGCAAGACCAAGAGCTGCCAATCCCGGAGTACCGGAAACCCAGACCTCGTCGCCAACCTTGGCACCGCTGCGGCGCAGGGCTTTACCGGCGGGTACCTCGCCGAAGATGGTGACGTTGAAGGTGAGTTGTCCGGCCGGACAGCGGGTGGTGTCGCCGCCGATCAGCTCGACGCCAAAAGCATCGGCGCAGGCGAAGAAGCCCCGGGCAAAAGCGGCCAGCCAGTTTTCATCGGCAGCGGTGGCTGCTGGCAGGGCCAGGCTGAGGGTGGCCCAATGCGGCGTGCCACCCATGGCGGCGATGTCCGACACATTGACCGCCAGGGTTTTCCAGCCCAGGGCCTCGGGTTCCGCATCGGCAAAGAAGTGAGTGCCCGCCACCAGCATGTCGGTGGACACGGCCAGCTCCATACCCGGCGTGGGTTGCAGCAAGGCGCAATCATCCCCCACGCCCAACACGGCGGTCCGTGTCGGGCGGGTGAAATAGCGATCAATCAGGGAGAACTCGGATGGCACGGGCCGCCTCCGGGTCAGGACTTACTTGCGTGCTTCCGCCGTCCGCAGCGTCGGCGCCAGCTTGTCCAGCACGCCGTTGACGAAGCGGTGGCCGTCGGTGCCGCCAAAGGTTTTGGTCAGCTCGATGGCTTCGTTGATGATGACCCGGTAGGGCGTCTCGATGTGGTGCTTGAGTTCGCAGGCCGCCAGCAAAAGGATGCCCCGTTCGATGGGGGAAACGTCATCCCAGGCCCGGGTGATGTAGGGCGTGATCAAGCCCTGCAGGTCGGCTGCGTGAAGCAGGGTTTCATGCAGCAGGGACTTGAATAGTTCCGTGTCGGCCTTATCGAAACCGGCGACAGCTTCGGTCTGGGTCTGGATGGAAGCTTCGTCCTGGCCGCCTACAAGATATTGGTAGAGCCCTTGGACGACGAACTCCCGGGCGCGGCGGCGGCCGGATTTGCTGGTGGTGCTCATGAACGCACCGCCTTCAGCAGTTGGGCCATTTCCACGGCGCACTGGGCCGCTTCGCGTCCCTTTTGCACCATGCGCACCCGGGCCTGGTCGTCGTTTTCGACGGTCAGGACGGCGTTGGCAATGGGTACGCCGGTGAACAGTTGAGCTTCGGTGATGCCACGGGAAGCTTCATTGGACACCACTTCAAAGTGATAAGTCTCACCGCGGATAACGCAACCCAGGGCGATCAGGCCATCGTATTTGCCGCTCTTGGCCATGGTTTGCAATACCAGGGGCAGTTCCAGGGCACCGGGAACGGTAACCAGTGTGATGTCGTCGTTGCTGGCGCCAAGCTTGGCCAGTTCGTCGGTGGCGCCGGAAAGCAGGCCGTCGCCGATTTCTTCGTTAAAGCGTGAAAGGGCAATGCCGAAGCGCAAGCCAGCGGCAGAGGTGTTGGGGTCCAGTTCGCGGAATTCGCGGCGAGCCATGATGTTTCCTTATTGTTGAATGTCTTCGGGCGTCAGGTAGCCGGTCACTTCCAGGCCGAAGCCGGTCATGCTGGGCATGCGGGTGGGGCGGCCCATGAGGCGCATTTTGGTCACGCCCAGGTCGAGCAGAATTTGCGCACCGGTACCGAACAGGCGGTTGTCCCAGCGGGCAGCCTGGGGATCGGTACCTTGTTCGGAGGTGAGGGCGGAGATCATGGCACGGTTGATATCTTTGCGCTGGAGCAGGATCAGCACGCCCTTGTCCTGCTTGGCCAGAATGGTCATGGCCTGGTCGATGCTGAAGGAATAGGGCAAGCCGTGGAAATCGAGGAAGTCCAGGATTGATAGCGGCTGATGGACCCGAACCAGGGTTTCTTCCCCCGCCACGATTTCACCCTTGACCAGGGCGAAATGGATTTCGTCGCTGGTCTTTTCCAGATAGGCCACCAGCTTGAACGAGCCATGGGGGCCGCTGATTTCGCGGGTCGCTACCCGTTCCACCAGTTTTTCGTTGGTATTGCGGTAATGGATCAGGTCGCGGATGGTGCCGATCTTGAGGCCGTGTTCCTTGGCGAAGACGATCAGGTCCGGCAGGCGGGCCATGGTGCCGTCGTCCTTGAGGATTTCGCAGATGACGGAAGCGGGTTCCAGCCCCGCCAGACGGGACAGGTCGCAACCTGCCTCGGTATGGCCGGCGCGAACCAGCACGCCGCCGTTCTGGGCGCTCAAGGGGAAGATGTGCCCCGGCTGCACCAGATCACTGGCCCTGGCATCCCGGGCGACCGCGGCTTGCACGGTACGGGCCCGGTCAAAGGCGGAAATGCCGGTGGTGACACCTTCGGCCGCCTCGATGGAAACCGTGAAGGCGGTGCCGTGGGAAGTGCGGTTGTCCTGCACCATGGGCGGCAAGTTGAGCTGCTTGCAGCGGGCTTCGGTCAGGGTCAGGCAGACAAGGCCGCGGGCATGCTTGACCATGAAGTTGATGACTTCCGGCGTTACAAATTCAGCGGCGACCACGATGTCGCCTTCGTTTTCCCGGTCTTCCTCGTCCACGAGGATCACCATCTTGCCGGCGCGAATGTCGGCAATGATGTCGTTAATGGGGCTGATGTCGCTCATGGGCGGGTCGCTGGCTAAGGGCAATGGGGAAGGGGGCGCATTTTACGCCCCAAATCTCGCCCGGGGCCGACCGTTAAATCCCGGCGCCCGGTGCGGGAATGACGAAGGTGACCTTAACTGGCCAGTTCCTTCTCGGCGGTGAGCAGCCGTTCGCAGTAACGGGCGATCAGATCCACTTCCAGATTCACGCCGGCCCCCGGCTTCAGGTACTTGAGGGTGGTGACCTGCACCGTGTGGGGAATCAGGTTGATGGAAAAGTCGGTGCCGTCCACCGTGTTGGTGGTGAGGGACACGCCGTTCACCGTGACGGAACCCTTGCGGGCGATGTACTTGGCCAGGCTTTTTGGAGCACGGATCACCAGTTCGTGGGATTCGCTGATCTTGTCGAACTTGAGCACCTCGCCCACGCCGTCCACATGGCCGCTGACCAGATGGCCGCCGAGGCGGTCGGTGAGCTGCATGGCTTTTTCCAGATTCACTTCGGCGTTGTTGCTGGTGCCGTCCAGACCCACGGTGCAATCCAGGGTCTCCCGGGAAACATCCACTTTGTAACTGTCGCCGGTCTTTTCGATCACGGTCAGACAGACGCCGTTATGGGCCACGGAATCACCGAGGCCGATATCGTCAAGGCCAAGCTCGGGAGCGCTGATGGTGAGGCGAACGCCCTTTTCCAGGGGCTGCACATGGGTGATCTTGCCGGTGGCGGCGACGATGCCGGTGAACATGGTGAATCTCCGAAAGCAGTGAAATCAGTAGGGAATCCGGTCGAGAACCGGGAGAAATTCCGCCGGGGGCTGGTAGCCCACTACCCGTAGTTCGGGCAGTTCCTTGCCGGACTTGTCGAAGAAGATGATACCCGGCGGGCCGAACAGGCCGAAGCGTTTGAGCAATTCGTAATCGGCATCGTTGGCAGCGGTAACGTCGGCCCGGAGCAGGGTCAGCTTGGCAAAGTGCTGTTTGACTGCGGGGTCGCTGAAGGTGTTGCGTTCCATTTCCTTGCAGCTCACGCACCAGTCGGCATAGAAGTCGAGCAGTACCGGTTTGTCGGCCTGTTGCAGGCGGGCATCCAGTTCGGCCATGGTGTGAATGGTTTCAAAACTGGCTTCCTTGGCTTCGGCGACAGGCACGCTGAGAAAGCCCAAGGGCTTCAAGGGATCGCGGGAACCACCTGCCACACCCACCACCAACACGGCGCCGGCCAGCAGCATCAGCAGGCCGATGCCTTTCCAGAAGCGATGCCAGTTGCTCGCGTTGTGGGGCAGGGGGTCGATGGCCCGCAGGTAGATGGCGGGCACGATCAGCAGGGCAGCCCAGGCTAGCATCACCAGCCAGACCGGCAGCACCGGCGATACCAGCCAGAGGGCGGTGGCCAGCAGCAGTACGCCGAAGAACTTCTTCACCGATTCCATCCAGGGGCCGGTGTGGGGCAGCAGGGAACGGGAGAACAGACCTACCGCCAGCAGCGGCACCCCCATGCCCAGGGCCAGGGCGAACAGGGCTAGGCCGCCGAGTAGGGCGTTGCCGGTTTTGGCGATGTAGAGCAGGGCACCGGCCAGGGGGGCGGCGACGCAGGGGCCGACGATCAAGGCGGAGAGGGCGCCCATGATGAACAGGGCAGGCAGGCTGCCGCCGCGGTGATTGGCCGTGTCGGAGAGTTTGCTTTGCAGGCTGCTGGGTAATTGCAGTTCGTAGAAACCGAACATGGAAAAGGACAGCACCACAAACATCAGGGCAAAGCCCCCCAGCACCCAGGCATTTTGCAAGGCGCCGGAAAGCAGGGTGCCGGAAAGGCCTGCCGCGACACCGGCGATGGCGTAGGTGATGGCCATGCCCAGCACATAGGTGAGGGACAGCAGAAAGGCGCGACCATGGCTGACGGCATGACCGTGGTTGACGATGATGCCGGAGAGGATGGGCACCATGGGCAGCATGCAGGGGGTGAAGGACAGCAGCAGGCCGAAGCCGAAGAAGCTCACCAGCGCCAGCCACAGGCTGCCCTGGAGCAGCTTGGCGATGCGGGAGGTTTCATTGCCGGCATCGTTGCTGCTGCTTGTGCCCGGGGCCGTGGTGGCAGCGGACGGAGCTCCTGCTGCTTCCACGTCCACCACCGGGTTCATGGGCGGGTAGCAGATGCCCATATCGGCGCAGCCCTGAAAGCTGAGCTTGAGTTTGAGCTGGGCGGTATCGCCTTCTACCGGCAGCTTGACCGCCAGGGAGTGATGGAAGACTTCCACCTTGCCGAAGTTGGGGTCGTCCTTGGTTTCACCCTTGGGGAAGACCGGCTCGCCGAGTTTGGCCTTGCTGCCTTCGACGGCGAAGCGGAACTTGTCCCGGTAGAGGTAATAGCCCTGGGCGATGTCGAAACGGACTTCCACCGTATGGGTATCAAGGGCGACCGCGGAAGCCTGGAAGGCCTGCTCCGGCGGCAGCGGTTCGTTGCCGGCCTGGGCCAGCCAGGGCATGAAAAGAAAGGCGATGCAGCAAAGCAGACGGATCAGCATGGGGTGGTGTTGTCGTTTGGCGTGGTTTCTTCAGCTACCCAGCCCAGATACGCCGGTAGCCCCGAGGCAACTGGGACCGCCAGGATTTCGGGAAGTTCATAAGGATGCCGGGCGCGGATGACTGCTTCCAGGGCGTCATAGCGGGCGGTGGTCGTCTTGATCAGCAGCGGCACTTCCGTCGCGGTTTCGATGGCTCCCTGCCAGCGATAGACCGAGGTGCAGGGGGCAAGAATGTTCACGCAGGCGGCGAGCCGCTGCTCCACCAGGGCGCCGGCCAGCAGGCGGGCAGCCTCTGCATCGGGCAGGTTGGTGATGACCAGCAGGGTTTCGGCAGCAGTGCTCATCGGGCCATTCTACCGGCCCCGTTTCATCCCTTGCGGAAAGGGGTTTGTCTTTGGGACTTGTCTTTTCGGGTGAAGGCCGGGCATAATTGCCCTTCGATTTTTTGAACCCCGAGCCCCTTCCATGGCGTCACGTCACCTTTCCAGCCTTGACCTTTCCCGGCCTTCCGCCGGTGCAGGCGCTTTGCTGCTGGTTGATGTCATCGCTGTCGTACGGGTAATTACCGTAGGTGTAGTCGTAAGCACCGCGTCGGCCAGGGTTCGCTAAACAGCAGATTTCAAAAACCCCCGCCGGTGCAACCGGCGGGGGTTTTTTCATTTCAGACTCCCGGCGGTGATCCGGCACCTCAACCCTACAGAGGAGCCACACCATGAACGCACCAGACCGGGAGATTGCCGCCGCGCAGTCCAATTCCATCCACGCCGCTGAAACCCTGACCGGGGCCGAGATCATTGTCCGGCTGATCGCCAGACAGGGCGTGGATTTCGTTACCGGCATTCCCGGCGGCGCGATTCTTCCAGTCTACGATGCCCTGGCCGGTTTTCCAGCCCTGCGCCACGTGCTGGCCCGGCACGAACAGGGGGCGGGATTCATGGCGCAAGGGGTGGCCCGGTCTACGGGGCAGGTGGGCGTGTGCCTCGCCTCTTCCGGCCCCGGTGCCAGCAATCTGGTTACGGCCCTGGCGGATGCCAAGCTCGATTCCATCCCCATCGTTGCCATCACCGGCCAGGTGCCCCTGTCCATGATCGGTACCGATGCCTTTCAGGAAATGGATATTTGTTCCGTAGCGGCCCCCATCACCAAGCAGGTGCTTTTCGTTAGTCACGCCCGGGATCTGTTGGATGCCGTTCCCCTGGCCTTCCGCATCGCCCTGTCGGGCCGGCCCGGTCCGGTGCTGATCGACGTGCCCAAGGACGTGCAGATGGAAAAGGTGGAAGTCAGCCACTGGCCCGCCCCTGCCGTGGCCGACCCGCTGCCCCAGGCAACGCCGCAGGCCCTGACGGAGGCCGCCGCCATGATCGCTGCGGCCCAGCGACCGGTGCTGTATCTGGGGGGCGGCATCATCCATTCCGGTGCAGCGGAGGCCGCCGTGGCCCTGGCGGAAAAGGCTTCCTTGCCCACGGTGATGACGCTCATGGCCCTGGGCGCCATGCCTGTAGATCATCCCTTGTCCCTGGGCATGCTGGGCATGCACGCAGCGCCCTATACCAATTTGGTGCTGGAAGAATGCGATCTGCTGATGGCTGTGGGCGCCCGCTTCGACGATCGCGCCACGGGCAAGCTGGCCGAGTTTTGCCCCCACGCCAAAGTGATCCACATCGATATTGACGCCGAAGAACTGGGCAAGTTGCGGGAACCAGAACTAGCCATTGCTGCCGACGCCCGGGGCAGCCTTGAAGCTCTGCTGCCCAAAGTGGCGGCCCGCCTCAATACCCCCTGGCTGGAACAGGTGGCCGCCCTGAAACAAGATCATCCCCTTTGCCTGGAGGATGAAGATCCCCGCAGCCATTACGGCCTGATCAGTGCCGTGGCCGCCTGTCTGGACGACGAAGCCGTGATTTCCACCGATGTGGGCCAGCACCAGATGTGGACGGCCCAGGCCTACCCCCTGCGCCGTCCCCGCCAATGGCTGACTTCCGGCGGTCTGGGCACCATGGGCTTCGGCATGCCCGCCGCCCTTGGCGCTGCCCTGGCCTGCCCCGAGCGCACCGTGGTCTGTTTCAGCGGCGACGGCAGCCTGCTGATGAATGTGCAGGAGCTGGTGACGGCGGCGGAGGAAAACGTCAATCTCAAGATCATCGTCATGAACAACAATTCCCTGGGGCTGGTGAATCAGCAGCAGACCCTGTTCTACGGCGAACGCATCTATGCCAGCCGCTATCGGCACGGCCCCGATTTCGTTGCCGTGGCCAAGGGCTTCGGTCTCAAAGCCGTGGATCTCGACTTGGCGCCGGATTTCCATCGCGCCCTGCGCCTGGCCCTGGACCAACCGGGGCCGGTGCTGATTCATGCCAGCATCGATGTGAACAGCCACGTTTATCCCATCGTGCCGCCGGGGGCAGCCAACCGGGACATGATCAAGGGCTGAGGCGGTTGCGCCTTCAGTCGCAGACCAGTGCCGGGAAGGGCCCTTTTATTCGGGCTTTTCCCGGCGCTGTCCTGGGCTAGGCTGGCGGGATACTTCAGGAGCTTCCGTGACTTCATCCAGCCGTGACCAGACCCCCGCCGAGCACCGTGCCGCCGTAGAGGCCGCCGCCCGTACGCGGCTGGACGACGGCAAGCAGGCCCTGGAGGCCTTGCGGACGCGGGAATTGGCGGAAGCCGAGGCCTTGTCCCTGGCCCGAATCCGTATCCAGACCGATCAAATGCTGGCCAAGCAGGCGGAAGCATTGCGGGATGCGGAGCACAAGGCGGAGATGGTGGCCATCGAGCGCCGCACCGCTGATCTGGATGCCGCCAAGGAAGCCCGGCGCCGACAAGAGCTGGAGGAGCAAGCCCGTCACGCCACGGAAGCCAAGAATGTCGCCCTGCAAGCGGCAGCGGTCTCCGCCAAGGAGAAAGCCGCAGCCCTGGAACAGCTTGCCCAGTACCAGGCCGAGCAGCGTCTTGCCCTGGAGGCCATGAAGGTGGCGGCGCGGACGGAAAGCAGTCTGCGCTGGAAGGCGCGCTGGTTGTCCCTGCGGCTCATGGCGGCCTGGAAGCTGGCGGCCATTACTTTGATGGTTGGGCTGGTGACGGGTTACGTCTATTCCTCGTACCACCGGGACGGCAGCATTGCCGCCATTTCAGCGGTGGCCGATGCCATCTACACCGACAGTGACCGGGGGCTAGTCCCGGTGCTACACCTCGACCGCGAGCTGCAATCCGCAGCCCGTTGAGGGGGCGGTTTCCTTAGCTCAACAGTCGCCGCTGGGCCAGTTTCAGGGCCACGGCAAAACTCACCAGACTCACTGCCAGCAACATCCCGACGTGAAGCAGGATGTTGTCCGGCGTTGTGCCCAGCAACAGGGGCCGCACCAGAGCCACGGCATGGGTCAGGGGCAGGGCCTGGGCCACGATCTGCAAAGCCAAAGGCAATTGGGTCAGGGGGAAGAACACCCCGGACAGCAAGGTCATGGGCGTGATGAACAGGGTGAAGTAGTACATGAAGAAATCGTAGGACGGCGCCAGGGTCGTCACGATCAGGCCCAGGCCCGAGAAGCACAGGCCGATGAGGAAGGTCAGGGGCAGCACCCACAGCACATGGGCCGGGTCGGCATAACCCAGGACCGTCACCACCAGCAGGATGGCGGCGCCCGAGAAGGAGGCCTTGGTTGCGGCCCAGCACCATTCCCCTGCCAGCACGTCTTCCAAAGAGATGGGCGCGTTGAGAATGGCCTCCCAGCTCTTCTGCACATGCATGCGTGAGAAGGCGTTGTAGAGGGCTTCGAAACAGGCCGCGTTCATGGTGCTGGAGCAAAGAGTGCCCGCCGCCAGAAAGGCGATGTAGGACACGCCGCTCACTTCGGGCAACAGGCTGCCCAGGCCGTAACCGAGGCCGAACAGGTAGATCATGGGATCGGCCAGATTGCCCAGGACCGAAGTCAGGGCCAGCTTGCGCCAGACCAGGAAGTTGCGACGCCAGACGGTGAGAAAGCGGCCGGCGGCAAGGGTGTTGATCAACAGGGAAAACATGAGGGCGAAAGACGGGGGCTGGGGAACGGGCTACCTTAACACCGTAACGCTCATCAGAGCTGCTGGCTCAACAGGCTGAACAGGCGGCGGTAAAAACCTTTATCCGCCACGGTTTCTTCGCCCACCTTCACCAGGTTATCGACGCTGGCCGACCAAGGTAATGAGATCGAGCCCATGCCGGCAACGCCGAGGCCGGCGCTATTGCTGCTGGCTTTCAGCTCAAAAAAACTCTGCTTGGCATTGGCGTAGATGATGGTGCCTTCGTCGGTGTCGACGCAAACCAGTCCCACCTCCAGTTTGGTGTGGTGTTCCTTCGAGGGCTGAAAGAACTTGGTGCCCATGATGGTGAGGCTGTCCTTCATGTCCACCTGGTAGCCCTGACTCAGCAAGGTTTTGCGCGCCGCGTCGCAGGACTTTTCCTTGGTGGCGGAGGTCTGGTAGGCGTAGGGGCTCATCACATCGAAACTCTCGCCATTGATGACGGACAGTTCCGACAGCTTTGGTGAGTTGCTGCTGCAACCGGCCAGCAGCAGGGAAACGAGGAGGGATGTGATGCAGAGAAACGGGGTGGTTCGCAATTTTTTCACCTTCAGTCTGGGGCGACCATCTGATGCCGCTGAACCCTGTCGATTCGGGGAAGCGTATCCCGGGCGACGTAACGGGGGATTCTAGGGGAGAACGCCCGGGGCCATCGGTCTGCCGCGAGTAACGCTCTGTAAGCCCTAATCGCGCAACTCCCGCCCGGTCAGTTTGAGAAACACGTCTTCCAGATTGGCGGGGCGGTGCAGGGTACGCATAGCAGGCCGTTCCGCCAGATGGGCCAGCAAGGGTGTCGCATTGTCAAGGTAGCAAAAAACGGTTTCGCCGGTTATCTCGAAGCGATGGGCGTATTCAGCGGCATGGGCTGCTGCCCAGGCCGGGGCGTCTTCACCGAAGACTTCCACCACCGAGTTCTCGATCTCGTTGGCGATCAATTCCTGAGGGCTGCCCTGGGTAACGATGCGGCCGGTGTCCACGATGGCGAGGCGGTTGCAAAGCCGTTCGGCTTCATCCATGAAATGGGTGGTGAGCAGAATGGTTTTGCCCTGGGCCAGCAGACGCTTGAGCCGTTCCCAGATCAGGTGGCGGGCCTGGGGGTCGAGGCCGGTGGTGGGTTCATCCAGCACCAGCAGGTCCGGGTCGTTGATCAGAGCCCGGGCCAGGGTCAGGCGCCGCTTCATGCCGCCGGACAGGCTGCGCAGGGGCGCTTCTTCCTTGCCGGAAAGACCGGCGAATTCCAGCAACTCGGGAATGCGGGCGCGGATGGTTGCGTCATCAAGGCCGAAGTAACGGCCAAAGACCAGCAGATTTTCGCCGCAGTTGAAATCGGGATCGAGATTGTCGAATTGGGGAACGACGCCGACCCGCTGCCTGGCTTCCCGGGCCCGGGCCGGCACGGGCTCACCCACCAGGGTGATGTCGCCGCTGTCCGGCGTGGTCAGCCCCAGGCAGCAGCGCAGGGTGGTGGTCTTGCCGGCACCGTTGGGGCCGAGCAGGCCGTAGCACTCGCCGGGCTGCAGTTCAAAGGACAGACCGGCGACAACTTCCCGCTCGCCGTAGGTTTTGCGTAACTGGTGGACCAGCAGGGGTGACGGATTGCTCATTCGCCGGGACGCCAGGCCTGTTGAATGATCTGGCGAATGATGTGCAGGCGGCGATGGAAGAAATGGTCGGCACCGGCGACGACGGTGATGGGCAAGTCCAGGGGCTCAGCCCAGGCCAGCACGTTATCGAGGGCGACGGTTTCGTCCTTGGAACCGTGGATGACGATGGTGTCGGCAGCCACGGCCTCGGTGGTGTAGCTGCGAGCCCCTTCCACATAACCGGCGGCGGTGCCGACCAGGACCAGGCGACGGGCTGGCGTGCCTTCATCCTGCAGGCGTTTGGCGAGGCGGGTGGTGACGTAGGCGCCGAAGGAAAAGCCGGCCAGTACCACGGGCATCGGGGTGGGCAACTGCGCACCGAAGCGTTCCCGGGCGTAGGTCAGCACGGCGTATTGGTCATCGGTTTCCTGGTAGCCGTGGTCGTGTTCGCCTTCGGAACCGCCGACGCCGCGAAAGCTGGGGCGCAGGGTGATGTAGCCAAGATCGCGGAAGGTGCGGGCCAGGGTGGTGATGACCTTGTTATCCGCCGTGCCGCCGAAGAGGGGATGGGGGTGGGAGATCAGGGCAATGCCTTTGGCCTCTTCCCGGGGCTCGACAAAGACTTCAATCTTGCCCGTGGGGCCTTCCAGTAGGACGCGTTCGTGCATGCTCATGATTCAGACCTTCAACCGTTCCACGACCTTGCCCTGGGCCAGGTGGCTGTCCACGATTTCGTCGATGTCCTCTTTGTCCACGAAGGTGTACCAGACGCCCTCCGGGTACACCACGGCTACGGGACCCTGGTCGCAACGGCCCAGACAGCCGGCCTTGTTGATACGCACATCCTTGAGCCCGGCAGCCTTGGCTTTTTCCTTGGCATGGGCCCAGAGCGCTTCGGCGCCGTGGTCGTTACAGCAAGGGTCGCCGTTGGGCCGCTGGTTGGTGCAAAAGAAAACGTGGTGCTTGAAAAAACTCATGATGGACTCCGGGGTAGTGCGGGCGGAAAGACCGGATTATCTCAGACCTTGCGGCCCGCCCCTTTGTTGCTTGCCCCTCATCCCGGTGCGGGATATTTGATCGCGTTCTTTTTCATTTTCAGTCGGGCGGCGTCGATCAGGTCGATGCCCAGAACGTCGGCCAGTTCCAGCAGGTAGATGAAGGTGTCGGCCACTTCATCCTGTACTTCCGATTTCTTCTCGGGGGAGAGGGTGAGACTTTCCTCCGGAGTCGCCCACTGGAAATGTTCCACCAGTTCGGCGGCCTCCACGATCATGGCCATGACCAGGTTTTTCGGGGTGTGATAACCCTGCCAATGGCGGGCGGCGCAGAAGTCGCGCAATTCGTCCCGCAGGGCCAGGAGCCGGTCTTTATTCGTATTCATGATGGCGTTCCCGTTGCGGCAGCAGCAGCCAGGGCAGGGCCAGGAAGGGCCACAGCATGGAGGTGAGCCGCGTCAAACCGTTGAAGTTGAGAAAGTGTCCTTGCCACCAGGCTTGAGCCGCCTGAGTCAGGTAGGGATTGGTGGGGGAAAGATTCACCAGCACCGTAGCGAACAGCAAGACGCTGCCGGCCAGGACCCGGCGCGGCGTGACGGATAATTGCAGACAGGGCAGCAGCAGTAACAGACCGACGGCAACGCCTTCGCTGTTGCCCGGGGTGATCCAGCGCAGGGCTTGCTGCGGGCTGATTAACAGGGCGGCAGCAAAGGTGTGGATCAGCAGGGCGCCGCCGAGCAGCATCAAGACGCCGATCCACTGCCGCCGCAACAGTAGACAGGACGCTGCGAGGCCCACGGCAAAAGTGTTGGCGGCGGCAATGAAGGTTTCGATGCGGCTGAAGCGGTCCACGTCGAAGCCCATGGCATCTTCCAGTTCCAGCAGTTGCCGCAGATCGCCATTGCCGAACAGAAGGATTTCAGGATTGAGCTGGGTCAGCAGCCATAGCCCCATCAGGGTAAGGCCGGCATCACCGCCGCTGCCGGGAGTGAACCAGTGATGGCGCAGGGTGTGGAGCCGTCCGCCGCTTAGTAACAGCCTGCCGCGCCAGGCGCCGAGCAGGACGCCGAGGAAGGTGCCGAGGCCATTGCAACCCAGGTCGAGATTGGACGAGACACGGCTGGGCAGATAGTTCTGCACGGTTTCAAGGCCCAAGCTGAGCAAGACGCCACCCAGGGTGGTGAGCAGCGCAATGGGCCAGCGGCGGTGGGGCAACTGGAAATAGACCACCCAAAGAAAACCCAGGGGCATGTAGGCCAGCACATTGGTGATCAGATCGAAGGCGGTGACGTAACGGGGCCAGGCTGCGGTGAGAAATTCCAGGGGAGGAATGCCGGTATCGCGCCAGCCGGAAAAGGGATGCAGGCTGGCATAGACCACCAGGGCCGTATAGGCCAGGGCCAGTTGCAGGGCCAGCGCTGAGCGACGGGGCATAGAGCGTTAGTGCGCGGGTTTGTCGTCGGCAGACTCTGCCACCACGACCCGGTTACGTCCTGCCGCTTTGGCCAGATAGAGGCAACCGTCGGCCCGGGCGATCAAGGTTTCCATGGTTTCACCTTCCCGGTATTCGGCGACGCCGATACTGAGGGTGATGGAAATCTGGGCACCGGGTTCAGCATCTCCAAGGGTAAAGACATGGGCGGCAATGCTTTCCCGCAGTTTTTCGGCAACGCCGACGGCATCACGTTGCGTGTCGCCCTTGAGCAGTACCAGATACTCTTCACCGCCCCAGCGGAAGGCCAGATCCGATTGACGCAGGCAATCCCGCAACACCGGGCTCAAGCTGCGCAGAATGGCGTCGCCCTGTTGGTGGCCGTAGCGATCATTGACCTGTTTGAAATGATCGATATCCACCATCAGGATGGACAGCGGATTCGGGTTGCGCCGATGTTCCGCCATGGCTTGTTCCACCAGCAGATCGAAGGCCTGCCGGTTGTAGAGGCCAGTGAGTTTGTCGGTGACGGCCATCTCTTCCAGCCGGTTCTGGTAGCGGTTCAAGGCCAGGCGCGTGATGAACAGCACGAGGCCGGTGATGCCCAGGCAGAGCGCAAGATTGAGGTAGAGGGTCTGGCGGATGTCGGCCAGGGCTTCGTCTTCCCGCTTTTCGACGAACAAGTACCAGTTCAGCTCGGGGATGAAGCGAACGTTGAGCAGGTGGTCATGGCCATCGCCACGGTAACGATAGGAGCCGGTCTTGCTACTAAGGATGCTTGGTGCAAGGTTGCGCAAGCCATCCATTTCCTGCAGACTGGTTGCCGAACGACCGGAGTGGTTGCCGAAGAGGACGATCTGTCCCTTGGTATCCACAAAGTAGATGCTGCGCTGATACCGCTTTTGGTAGTCAACGATGAAATTGCGCACGGCATCAACGGTCAGGCCGACACCAGCTGCACCGATGAAATGCTTGTCGTAGTCGAAGACCCGGTAGTTGATGAAAATGGTGAGTTGATCGCCGTTAGCTAGGTCCGGGTCCACATTGATCTCGTAGGGCACATCCATCAGCCGCACGCGGTAGTACCAAGCATCCCGGGGTTCGTTCGGTTTTACCTGTTTAAGAACGCCATGGGACTGGTAGTAAACACCAGTTTTGTCGGAAACATAGAAGCTGGTAAAAGCACCGTAACGCTCCTGTACCTCCTTCAGGTAGCGGGTCATCTGATCGACATTTTTTTCACCGTGGATGACCCAATCGCGCAGGAAGGTATCGCTCGCCATCATGGAAGAGACGAAGATGGGGCGCACCAGATCCTTCTGGATCTCGGTGTAGATGTTGTCCGAGGTCAGGGGCAATTCCAGATCCACGATGGAGCTGCGAATCGAATCCCGGGAGACAAAGTAGCTGAGCAGTGAGGTAGCCATGAACCCCGCGCAGAGCAGCAGGCCCAGCATGAGGATGAGCCTTCTTCGGTCGTACAGGGGAGGGCGTTTTTTCATGGGGCGTCTGCGAAGGGTAAAAGGCTCAGGCTGCTGGGTGATGATGGATCGATTCGGCGTGGTGGGTCTGTGCTGCGGCGTGGTGACCCGAGCGCAATTGGTCGTGAATGTCCGGATTGTGATGCAGATATTGGGGGAGCAGGGAGCCGGCAATCATGCCGATGGCACTGGCCAGCACGCCGGCGAACTGGGCCGGCAGAAAGGGATCATCAGGCCCGGCGACAAGAATGGAAAGCCAGGTGGCCAGGCCGAGGAAAATCGACAGCAAGGCGCCCTGGTTGGTGGCCCGACGCCAGTACAGACCGCAGAGCAGGGGCACAAAGGCCATGACCAGGGTGATCTGGTAAGCGTTTTCCACCATCTTGAAAATGCTGGCTTTGGAGTTCATGGCATACAGCGTCACCAGCAAGGTGAAGCTGAGGGTGACGATACGCATGGTGCGCAGCAGTTTGCGATCGGTCATGGAGGGCATCATGGGCTTGAGCAGATTTTCGGTGAAGGTCACCGAAGGAGCCAGCAAGGTGGCGGATGCACAACTCTTGATGGCAGACAGCAGGGCACCGAAGAACATCACCTGGGCGAACAGCGGGGCGTGCTTCATCACCAGTTCCGGCAAGATCATCTGGGAGTCGCTGTCGATCAAGGAGGTCACCAGTTCAGGGTCGATCAGGGTGGCAGAGTAGGCCAGGAACATGGGCACGAAGGCGAAGATGAAGTAGAGGCTGCCACCGAGAACGGAACCCCAGATGGCAATTTTTTCGGTCTTGGAGGACTGTACTCGCTGAAACACATCCTGCTGCGGAATCGAGCCGAACATCATGGTGATCCAGGCGGCGACGAAACCGATGATCTCCTTGGCATCGGCCGCGGGCCAGAAGTCGAACTTGGCATTCTGGGCGGCGTGATCGATCACCACGCCGATGCCGCCCACCTGACCGGAAACTTCGCCACCGATCCAGAGCATGCCCAGCACGATGACGATCATCTGCAGGAAGTCGGTAATGGCCACGGCCCACATGCCACCGAAGATGGTGTAAATCAGGATGGTGCCGGAACCGATCCACATGCCCGCCAGCTTGCTGATTTCGCCGGCGGAAACCACATTGAATACCAGACCGAGGGCGGTGATCTGGGCGCCGACCCAACCCAGGTAGGAGACCACGATGGCAATCGTGGTCAGTACTTCCACGCCGCGACCAAAACGCTTCTTGTAGAAGTCACCGATGGTGAGCAGGTTCATGCGATAGAGGGGGGCGGCGAAGAACAGGCCCACCAGGATCAGGCAGAGGGATGAGCCGAAGGGATCAGCGACGACACCGTGCAATCCTTCCTTGAGGAATGTCGCCGGAATGCCCAATACTGTCTCGGAACCGAACCAGGTGGCAAACACAGTTGCGGTGACCATGTAGAAGGGCAGATGGCGACCGGCAACGGCGAAGTCTTTGGTGTTGTGTACGCGGGTGGCGGCGTAAAGGCCGATGCCTACGGAAACGACCCAATAGGCAATGACGAACCAGAGCAGCATGGTGGTCCTTCCGGGAGAGAGACAACGCGCAGGCCGTGACGTATCAGCGACAAGGTCGCGCTGCAACTGAGAATTTTGAAGAGCCGCGATTATACTCAAGGCCTGTCAGGCAAAGAGACTGCTGAACGGTCCGATTCCTTGGCCAAAGGAGGAGAGGCGAAAATGAACTTGGTGTTCGAAGACAAGGCATTGCACGACATCTGTGATCAGGCGGCCATTTACGATTGTGCCTGCCCGGCGCAGTTATCCCGGCAGATTACCGAGTTGCGCGATCTGTTCGAGTACCAACAGAAATGCGGTCGTGCTACGCCCCTGGATATACAGGTTCATGACCGAATCGCCGAATCCGTTGAAGAGGCTCATGCCACCCTTGAAAAATGTCTTGCCGATGTGCTGACCCTGCAGGGCTGGGACCGGGACACGCTACAAATGCCCCAAGCTTTGCTGAACCAGCGGCTGGGGCGGGAATAAATCATGGAAAACGCCCGTTACGCTTTTGCTTGGCAACCCGTGCTCAACGGTGCCGGCGCCACAGTGGCAGTGGAACTGCTTTATAAAGACACCCCCTTGACGGAGTCTTCCTTGCCGGAAGGTGAAGCGGAGGGAGCGGCCAATGCTGTTCTCAGTGCGTTTGTTCACTCCGGGCTGGACGAACTGCTACGCATGCGCCGGGCATTCCTTCCCGTGTCTGCCGATTTGCTTGCTAGCGATCTGCTCAATCTGTTACCGCCGGACCGGTTTGCCCTGGAAGTCAAAATCGCTCTGGTTCGGGCTATGAGTGATCGCTGTCGCGAACTCAAGGGACGGGGTTACCGTTTTGTACTCGATGCCACGGGGGCGGCGGAACTGCGTAATAGTGAAAGTCTCGGCTCCGCCGTGTTGTTGGCCGATGTGCTCAAACTTGATACCAGACAGGTGCTGTCCGGACAAAGTGACGGGCTGATCGATGAAGCCTGGGCTCAGGGCGTGCAGCTCTATGCCTGTGGCGTGAATCGCCCGGAAGACTTTACCGCCCTGGATGAACGTGGGTTTCACTTGTTCCAGGGTTACCACTTCGCCCAGCGGGTCCAGGTGGAAGGACAGCGGGCCGATCCGCAGAAGATCGCGGTGCTGGATTTATTGGCCAAGCTGCTGGCCGACGAAGATGACAAGGCCCTGGAAGAAGTGCTCAAGTCCGACCCGGTGCTGTCCGTGCATTTGCTGCGACTGGTGAATTCTTCCGCCTTTGCCATGCCAACCCCGATTCGATCCCTCAAGCACGCTTTTGCTGTGTTGGGCCGGGAGCAATTGCGGCGCTGGTTACAGGTGCTGCTGTATGTGCTGGACGGTCACGGCAGTCATTCGCCTCTGCTGGAACTGGCCTTGCGCCGGGCCCGCTTCATGGAATTCGTGCTGACCTACCGCACCCACCATGAAAGCAGCCTGTTGCAGGATGAGGCCTATATGGTGGGCTTGCTCTCCCTGGCAGACGTATTGATGGGTTGGCCCATGGATCAGGTGGTGGAACGCCTGCATCTGGCCGACGAACTCAAGAGTGCCCTGGTGCGCCGGGACAGGCCCCTGGGGCATCTGATCACTTTGTGTGAAGCCCTGGAACAGGGCGACCTTGATCTGGTGGCGGAGATGGCTGAAGAAATGCAGATCAGCGAAGAAGGCATCATGACGGCCCAGAACGAAGCCATTGCCTGGGCCCAGCGAGTCAGCAGCGGTGCTGCCGAAGTGGCAGAAGGATCAGCGCTTCAGCAGGATGAGCAGAATCCCGCCGAGCAGAGCGGCGATCAGCAGTAACCAGCGGTTGCGCTGACGGGAGCGTAATTCCAAGGTCTCAATCGCCGCCAGCAGGCGCGCTGGTTCCCGTTCCGCCAGGGCCTGATGGGCCAGTCGCGGCAAGGCCGGCAGCAGGGATGCCCATTGCGGCGCTTCCTTCTTCAAATTGTTGACTAGGCCACGCCAGCCCATCTGTTCGCTCATCCAGCGTTCAAGGAAGGGCTTGGCGGTTTTCCACAAGTCCAGATCCGGGTCCAGCTGGCGACCCAGGCCTTCGATATTGAGCAGCGTCTTTTGCAACAACACGAGTTGTGGCTGGATTTCCACGTTGAAGCGGCGAGATGTCTGGAACAGACGCAGCAAGACGCGACCGAAGGAAATTTCCTTCAGGGGGCGGTCGAAGATGGGTTCGCACACGGCACGGATTGATGCTTCGAATTCGTCGATGCGGGTATCCGCCGGGGCCCAGCCGGATTCCACATGGGCCTCGGCCACGCGCTTGTAGTCCCGCTGGAAAAAGGCGAGGAAGTTCTGGGCCAGATAGCGCTTGTCGGTTTCGTTAAGGGTGCCGACGATGCCGAAGTCGAGGGCGATGTACTTGCCCTTGTCCGCACCTTCTGTTGCTACCTGAATGTTGCCCGGGTGCATGTCGGCGTGGAAGAAGCCGTCGCGGAAAACCTGGGTGAAGAAAATTTCCACCCCGGCCCGGGCCAGGGCGGGAATGTCCACCTGCCGCTCCCGCAGAAGGTCGATCTGGGAGATGGGTACGCCCTTCATGCGTTCCATCACCATGACAGATTCGCTGCACCAATCCCAATAAACCTCCGGCACCTTGAGCAGTTTCGAGGCAGCATCGCCGGTGGTGAAGTTGCGCCGCAGTTGGGAGCAATTGGCGGCTTCCCGCATCAAGTCCAGTTCATCGTGCAGGTATTTGTCGAACTCGGCCACCACTTCCCGGGGTTTGAGTCGCTTGCCGTCGGACCAGACCTTTTCCAGCAACCAGGCGGCAGCATCGAGCAGGGCCAGATCATGTTCGATCACAGGGGCGATGCCGGGTCGCAGGATTTTTACTGCCACTTCACGGCCATCGGGCAGCACGGCAAAGTGCACCTGGGCCACGGAGGCAGAGGCGATGGGCTTCTGGTCGAAGCTGGTGAAAACCTGATCCAGGGGTTTGCCGAAGTTTTGTTCCAGCAGGGCGACTGCCTGTTCGGAAGGGAAGGGCGGTACCCGATCCTGCAATCGCGCCAACTCGTCCGCCATGTCCGGCGGCAACAGGTCGCGGCGGGTGGACAGCATCTGGCCGAATTTGACAAAGATGGGGCCCAGGGCCTCCAGGGTCAGGCGCAGTCGTTCTGCCGGAGGTGCCGACAGATCGCGCCAGAACAGGATCTTTTGCGCGACGCGCATCAGCAGCCCGGAGGGTTCGTGTTCCAGAATCATCTGGTCAAGACCGTGGGCGATACCGACCCGGATTATTTTGGCAAGACGCAGCAGCCGCATGGAATGGAACAGGAAAGGGACAAAGAGGGGCGACTTTACCCGCTTTCGCCAGCCCGGGAAAGCTGGGCGGTAGAGGATAAAAGTCTTGGATTTTCAGGGAGTCAAGGCTGGGCTGGGCAGGGTATGCTTACGGCTTCTTCTGGACTCCCTCAGGTACTGTCATGAAGTCATTCCTGATTGCCAATCCCAAAGGTGGTGTTGGCAAAAGCACCCTCGCTACCAATCTGGCCGGTTACTTCGCTCGCCAGGGGCGCAAAGTGATGCTGGGCGACATTGATCGCCAGCAATCTTCCCGCGCCTGGCTGGGGCTACGGTCCCCGGCACTGCCGCCGATTGCCAGTTGGGAGATTGACGAAGACAAACCGGCCCGCCCTCCCAAGGAAACAACCCATGCGGTGCTGGATACGCCAGCCGGACTCCATGGCAAGCGCTTGAGTCAGGTGCTGAAAGTAGTGGACCGGGTGATCGTGCCTTTGCAGCCCTCCATCTTCGACATTTTGGCGACCCAGCAATTTCTCGAAGCCTTGGCTGAGGAGAAGGAAATCCGCAAGCATCAGGCTTACGTTGCTGTCGTGGGTATGCGCGTGGATGCCAGAACCCGGGCGGCGGCGCAACTGGAACGCTTTCTTGAAAGCCAGGGGCTGCCGGTGTTGACCTATTTGCGGGATACCCAGACCTACGTACAAGCCGCAGCCCATGGCCTGACCATCTTTGATCTGTCACCTTCCCGGGCGGCCCAGGATCAGGCCCAGTGGCAACCTTTGATCGACTGGGTCAACGGTCCGGAACCCTGGTTGTAAGCGGCAACCAGGCAGCAAGATTTTCCTTGCGGGACAGAAACTGCGGGAAGGAAAGTTCAGTTTCATTGCTGTGTCAGCGCACAGCAATGAAACGTCAAGCGGTGGCGCCGGTACGGATGCGAATCCGTAGCAAGCGGTTGCGATATTGCAACTCCCTCGCGAGCTGAACCGCAATCATGTATTGCAGCCGATGGGCAAGGGTGGGTGCCGCGGCAAATAGCCATTGATAGGCTTCACGGGTCAGGGTGACTGCGCCGACAGGCGTTGTGGCTGTCGCCGTTGCCGTGGCAGGGAGGCCATCCTCCACAAGACCAAGTAGACCGAAGACTTCGCCGCTGCGTAGTTCCAATGCGTCCACCTGATTGCCGTTGTCATCCCGGTGGGTGACTCGTACGCTGCCCTCCAGCAAGACATACATGGCACCGTGAGGCGTGCCTTGAGTAAAGAATTCGTAACCCTCGATGTGGGGTTCGTAGTGAAGCACTTGCAACAAGGCTTCAAAGTCCTGTTCAGGCAAACCTTCAAAGGCTGGTAGTGATGCGATGAATTGACGGAATTCCATGGGTCAACCTCCGTTGCTGCCAAACAGCGCCCAGAGCAGGCCGCGTTTGGGTGGATCTTCAAGGTCAGCCGCTGCAATCGGCGCCGTCCCGGCTTCAAGGGAAGTGCGCAAACGCTCCGTCATCATTTTTGTCAGTTGCTCCAGCAACACCTGGCTGATGTCGGGGTGCTGTGCCATCAAGTCCGCAAAGGCCTGATGTTTCATGCGCAACAGCTGAATAGCAGTGTTTGCCGTGACGGTAGAACTGGCAAGCAGTTCCCCGGAAAGAATCGAGACTTCACCAAGCCATTGACCGGGGCCGAGTTCCCCCAGGGCAATCTGACGGCCACCCTCTTCAACGGAAATGGAAACTTCCCCTTGCATCAGGAAATAAAGCGAATCAACCGGCATACGGTCGCGAATCAATTTCCTGCCTGCGGGCAAATCAAGCGTCGTCATGCTCGAAAGAAGTTGACTGGTTTTTTCTTCACCCAATGCCAAATGAATGCTTGGGAAAAGCTGATTGAAGACAGTGGAAACCATCATGAGGAAAAATATTGGTGAGGTGACGTTGAAGAAAAATTCGCGTCCATTTTCCCGAATGGCATTTCCATTTGGGATGCTATGGATGTGCGGATGGGCGCAATCATACTTTGTGAACTTTCATCCGACGGGGTGTTCGTCGAATTTATTCCGTTACTGCTTGTTGAACGTGATGCATTTCCCGGGTGATGCAAGAAGGGTGAAGCGTCACCCCAGGGGGGGGCGTTGCGACCTCAGGTTCCTGCGACTTTTTAGCAAGCGGATTTTTACTGTTCCCATTCGCTCCTGTCATTGCGGAAAAATTGCGAAGCGTCTGATTTTTTGCCTCAACCACGCCTGTTGGCAAGGCATAGCCGCTATTGAAGTAAGGCCTCTTACGCTCCTCTTACGCTGACCCGGTACAAAGTGTGGATGCCGATTTTCTGGTTGGGGATGTCATTGCCCGACGAAGGCCAGGATCGGATGGTTAAGGGTGGTTTCGCAGTGGTTGGATAAACGGATTCCAGGCAAAAAAGACGATGGCACTTCACATGAAATCATTGCTCAAGCGCGGAATGGTTGCGGTTGCACTGTCCTGTTGCGCCGCTATTTCCTCCTGGGCGCAATCTGATCTTGATGCCGGTTTTGCGGCGGCCAATCAGGGGGATTACACAAGCGCCATCAAGCTGTGGCAGCCCTTGGCGGACAAGGGCAATTCCAACGCCCGCAACAATCTTGGCGTGCTCTACGAAAAAGGCTGGGGCGTGGCCCGTGATTACGCCAAGGCCGGCGAGTGGTATCGCAAGGCGGCGGACCAGGGCAACGCCTCGGCCCAGAACAACCTTGGTGTGCTGTACGAGCGCGGTCAGGGCGTACCCCAGGATTACCGCAAAGCCGTTGAGTGGTATCGCAAGGCAGCGAGCAGGGGCGACCTCAACGCCCAGAACAATCTGGGCGTGCTGTACGAGCGCGGCCAGGGCGTGAGCCAGAGTCTTGATGAAGCGATCAAGCTGTATCGCGGCGCTGCGGAGAAAGGGTTGGCCCAGGCCCAGAACAACCTTGGTGTTTTCTATGAGCGGGGCAAAGGTGTTGCCCAGGATTACAGTCAAGCCGCCATCTGGTATCGAAAGGCTGCGGAGCAAGGTAATCCGGCGGCCCAGAACAATCTGGGTGTGCTTTACGGCACAGGCCGTGGCGTGACCGAAGATGTGGTCCAGGCCAACTACTGGTTCACTCTGGCGGCGACTGGCGGCAGTAACAACGGCACTACCAATCGTGACAACACCGCCCGTCGTCTGAGCCCTGCCCAGCGCGAGCAGGTCGAGAAGCTCCTCGCGGAATGGCAGACCCGACAGTCCGCCCGCCGCCCATGACCTTTCGGCAGACCTGTGGCGCACGTTCCGACAGATGATGCAGGTAACTCCTTCTTCCAACGGTTTCCGTCTGGTGTTTGTCATGTTGACCTTGTTCGCTCTGCGCGCACAGGGTCAAGTGCCGCCATCGGCCGGAACCCTGGTCGAAGGGCTTGAGGCAAGGAGGCCCCTGAGCATGCCGGAGCCCGCAGAATTTTTGTTTCCGGGAGAAGGTGTTTCCCCTTCCACCCATGACAAGAATGGACGCCGTTTTCTGGTCAAGGGTTTCCGTTTTGTCGGCAATAGCGTTTTCAGCTCCGCCCGTTTACGCCGGCTGGTCGAGCGCTACACCGACCTGCAACTGAACCTCTACGACCTGAACAAGGCTGCCGATGCGGTCAGCCGGTTTTATCGGGATGCCGGGTTTCCCGTCTCCAGCGCCTTTGTTCCCGTCCAGAAAATCGAGGACGGCCTGGTGGTAATCCAGGTGGTGGAAGGCCGCATCGGGACCGTTGATTTCGATGGCGGCCGCCGCTACAGCGACGAGTTCCTTGCCGGTTATCTGTCGCCCCTGCAGGAGCAACCGGTGGTTGGCATCGGTCAACTGGAACGCAGCCTGCTCTTGATCAACGACCTGCCCGGCCTGAATGCAAGGGCAACCTTGGCCCCGGGCAGCAAGCAGGGTGATACCGACATCAGTGTTGCCCTGACAGAAAAGCCGGTGGCGCTGACCGTGCAAGTCAACAATTGGGGGCGCAAGGAAGCTGGGCAAAATCGGCTCGATGTCGGTGTGGAAATCAACAATCCCCTCGGCATCGGCGACCAGTTGGTTTGGCGCAGCATGAAGGCATCAATGGGATTGATGACCTTCAGCAAGCTGGGCTACAGCATTCCCCTCGGCAGCGACGGTTGGCGCATCAGCGCCGGAGCGACATCGGTGAACTACAAGGTTGCCGGCAGCTTTGCCGCCTTGAATATCGAAGGTCTGGTCAATAGTCGCGAACTGGGTTTGAGCTATCCCCTGCGTCGAAGCCGCGCCTCCAACATTCTGTTCACGGCCAGCCTCAAGTCCACCGAGACCACCCAGACGGCCCTCGGTGCGCCCCTGTCCAATAGTCGTATCAGGATTGCCAGCACAGGCTTCAGTGCCAACTGGGTCCATAGCGACTCCTCCAGTACTTCTGTTTCGACGCTTTTCAGCACCAATTTCCGCAAGAGCAACAGCGCCGACCCAACGGCCCTGGCCGGCAAGCTGGAAGGAGAGTTCAGTCATTTGATGGGCTTGTCTCCCCACTGGGATTTGTTCACCCGTGTCAGCGCCATGGTCAGTGCCGATTCCGTACCCGACACTGAAAAGTTCAGCCTGGGTGGCCCGGACAGCGTGCGCGGTTACCGCGTTGCCGAACTGCGGGGCGACAAGGGCTATCTGATGACAGCCGAATTCCGGCGTCAGTTCCAAATGGCGGGCCTCGTGGGTGTCTTCAGTTTTTTCCATGATCGAGGCGCGGTACACAACACGGGCTTCTCCGGTCAGGACGGACTGGCCAGTTGGGGCGTCGGCACCACGGTCTTCACCGGAAAAGACAGTCGCCTGCGGGCTGACATGGCTTGGCCCAGTTCCCCCGGCACGCCGGCCGCGGGCAGTGAACGTTACAAACCGCGGCTCTGGCTTTCTGCCAGTGTCAGCTTCTGAAGGGCCGCTGACGATCATGGCCCTTTTCTACGCCACCTCCCGCCGCGCCTTCCGCCTCCGCCCCTTGGCAGAGGCGCTGGGTTGTATCGGCACCCGGGCCGGCAGTGGTGTGGCGGGGCTGTTGTTTGCCGTTGGTACTGCCCAGGCCCAGCTACCCACCGGGGCGAATGTGGTGTCGGGCCAAGCCATCGTGACCCAGACAGCCACCCAGCAGGTCATCCAGCAGGTGAGCGACAAGGTGATTCTCGACTGGAACAGCTTTTCCGTCGGGGCCGGAAATTCCGTCCGCTTCATTCAGCCCAGCAGCAGTTCCATCGCTCTCAATCGAGTGGTGGGCGGCGATGCCTCTACCATCCTTGGCAGCATCAGCTCCAACGGCCAGATCTTTCTGGTGAATCCCAACGGGATTTTCTTCGGCGCCGGCGCCGTACTGGATACCGGGGGCTTGGTCGCTTCCACCCTCAACATCCGCAACGAAGATTTCCTGGCCGGGCGCTATGTGTTTGCCCGGGATGCAACTAGCGTAGACGGCAGTAGCGTCAGCAATGCGGGTCTGCTGCGGGCGGCCAACGGCGGCTACATCCTGTTGGCTGGCGAGCGGGTCAGCAATCTGGCCGGCGGCGCCCTGGAAGCCAGGCAGGGCACGGTGGCCATGGCTGCCGGCGGACAGTTCACGGTGGATATTCAGGGTGACCGGCTGCTCAATTTCACGGTGGATGTCGCCACCGCCGACCGCCTCGGCGGCGTTACCAACTTGGGACTGATTGCCGCCGATGGTGGTCGCGTGATCCTGAGCGCCCGGGCTGCGCGAGAAGCCGCTGGCGCTGCCATCAACAACGGCGGCGTGATCCGGGCTGGCGGTATTGCCGAGCAGGATGGGGAAATCATCCTGACGGCGACCGATGGCGAAATTCAACTCAGCGGCAGTCTGGATGCCAGCGGGATTCATGGTGGCCGTATCCAGCTCAGCGGCGAGCGTATTGCACTGCTGTCCGGCGCCAGTCTAAATGCTTCGGGCCAGCAGGGCGGCGGCACTATTTTGGTAGGCGGCGACAAACAGGGGACCCAGGCTACCGTGGCCGGTGCTGCCGTTGCCAATGCCCAGGCGGTTTATATCGACCAAAACACGACGCTGAAGGCTGATGCTGGCCAGTCGGGGGACGGCGGCAAGATCGTGGTCTGGTCCGACAACATCACCCGGGCCTATGGCCGTTTCTCCGCCAGGGGCGGCAGCAACAGCGGCAACGGCGGGTTCGTCGAAACTTCTGCCAAGTCCTTTCTTGATGTGGCCGGTATTCGGGTAGATACCAGTGCCTTGCTGGGTGCCCGGGGGCAGTGGTTGCTTGATCCCACCGACATCACCATCAGCCATGGCGCCGCCACAGCCCTGACCTTCAGCGGCGGTCTCTACGACAACGGCGCCACCGCCACTTCCAGCGTTACCGACGGCGACATCAACGCCAACCTGATAGCCACCAACGTCACCATCAGCACTGCCAGTGCCGCTGCTGGCACTGGCAACATCACGGTTAACGGTGCTGCAGTCATTACCGGCAGTGGCAACAACCTGGCCCTGACCGCCAACGGTGCCATCGCCTTCAACGGTGGCTCGCAGGTGGACCTGGGCAGCGGCAACCTGCTGCTCAGCGCCGGCAACGGCGTCAGCCAGGGGGCCGGCTCCGTGCTCAAGGCGGCGGGCTTGAGTTTGCAGGGCACGGGAAATTTCGTCCTGGGCCAAGCCAGCGACATCCGCAACAACCAGTTTTCCACGGTGGCCGCCGATGTGACGGGCAACGTCAGTGTCACCAGCGTCAACAACGGTGCCGGCAGTTTCCTCAGTATTGGCACGGTGAACGGCATCAGCGGCATCCAAAGCCATGGTGGCAACATCGCCGTCTATAGCGACAGCACCGCCGGCTTGCAGGTCAATGCCGCCGTCACCACCGGCAGCGCCACCGTGGGTACCGTGGACCTCATCGCTTCGGAAGCCACCACCACCGGCAATCAACCCCTGGCTCTCAATGCAACGGTAACCGGCGGCACGGTCCGCTTGACGGCGGCTGACAGCCTCAGCCAAACCAACGCCGGCGTCATCAGCGCCAACAATCTGGTGGTCCGCTACGCCGCCGGCAGCAATGCGGACAGTGTTGATTTTTCCCAGGCCGACAATCAGGTGCAGCATCTGGCGGCGGCCGTCACTGGATCAGCCACGGCGGCGGGCAACAGTTTCAGCTTCCGCAACGGCGCCGGCACTGCTTTGCAGGTGGGCACTGTGGACGGTGTTGCCGGCATCAACAGTGGCGGCGGCGACATCAGCCTGCGGGCGGACAGTCTCGATCTGGCCCAGACGCTGAATGCCAGTGCCATTGCCGGGGCCAATGTGCTGCTGTCTACTTCCGCCAACAACCGCGCCATCAACCTCGGTACCGAGTCGGCAACGGCCCTGTCCCTCACCGTTGCCGAACTGGCCATGGTCAAAACCGGCGCCAACGGCCTGTTGCGGATCGGGACTACGACCCAGACTGGTGGCATCGACCTGTCTTCCTCCATCGCCGCCGCGCCCAATACCTGGAGCACGCTGTCCCTTAAAACCGGTGGCACCGTGACCCAGTCCGGTGGCGTACTCTCCGTCGCCAATCTGGCGGTGGAGGCTCTGGGGGCGGGACCTGTCAGTCTGACCAATACCAGCACCAGTGCCGGTACGGTGGCTATTCGCAGCAACGGTGCGGTTACCTATAACTACGGCTCCGGCACTCTGGCTAACCTGACCGTCACCAGCCTCGATGGCGTGACTGGTATCAGTTCCCAGGGCGGCAACATTTCCCTCTCCTCATCCCAGCGCCTCAATCTGCTGCAGGATGTCAATGCCGGTACCGGCACCATTGCCCTGGCAGCGGTGGGCAACGGTGTTGCGCAGACGGGGGGCGTCCTCACTGCGACAGGCCTCAAGCTCAGCGGCAGCGGTTCCTTCACCCTGGATCAAACTGGCAATCAGGTGGGCACGGTGGCGGCTTCGATCAACGGCGCCCTCAGCTTGACCGAAAGCGGCTTGCTGCAAGTGGGTAGTGTGGGCGGCATCAACGGCATCAGCACCAGTGGCGGTGCCGTGACCCTGACGGCGGATCGTCTGGCGGTGAATCAGAACATTGCCACCAGCAACGGCAGCATCACCCTCAAGCCCCTGACGGCCGGCACGGCCATCGACCTGGGTTCCACCTCCGATGCCACCGCCAATACCCTGGAGATTTCCGCCGCCGAAATTGCTCGCCTGATTTCCGGGACCGGCACGCAAACCTTCGGCGGTACCGGCATCAATGGCCAGATCACGGTCAGCAGTGCCCTCACTTTCAGTTCGCCGGTCAGCCTGGTCAACGGCACAGGCGGTATCCAGCTGGGCAACACTCTGAGCAGTAGCGGTGCCGTGACCCTGACCAGTGGCGGAACTGTGACTGATGTCGGCGGCACTTCCGGCATCAGTGCCAGCAGCCTGAGTGTCGATGCCGTGGGGGGGCTGTCCTTCAGCGGCAGCAACAACGCCGTCTCTGCCCTTTATCTGGCCAACAGTGGCGGCGGGAATATCCAGTTCAACGACCACGCCACGGTCCTCGCCATCAACAGCGTCAGCCAAGCCGGTGGTGGCAACATTTCGATTACCAATACCGGGACCCTGGCGCTCAGTGC
Source organism: Rhodocyclaceae bacterium (assembly GCA_036504515.1). Taxonomy (GTDB): domain Bacteria; phylum Pseudomonadota; class Gammaproteobacteria; order Burkholderiales; family Rhodocyclaceae; genus AWTP1-18. The sequence goes on along the minus strand of DASXVA010000001.1, from coordinate 69,967 downwards.
GGCCCCCATCAGCACCGGCGGCGGCGATCTGAGTCTGGTATCCGGCGGCGCCATGACCCTGTTGCAGGACATCAGTGCCGGGGCAGGGACGGTGGACCTGCGGGTCGGTAGCGGTGGCTTAACTCAGAGCGGCGGCGTCATTACCGCCAATTCCCTGCGCGTGTCTGGCACCGGTAACTTTCTGCTGAATAACGTCAAGTCCACCACGGCAGCCGGTACCACTACCTACAGTTACAACAACGTGGCGACCCTGGCCGCCGATGTGACCGGCAGCCTGAATTACCGGGACGAAGACGCCCTGTTGATTGGCACTGTGTCGGGTCTTACCGGAATCAATACCCATGGCAACAGCCTGAGCCTGACCAGCGGTGGCACCAAGACCCAGACCGGTGCCACCACAACGACGGTGGGCGGTACCCTGAATCTGAACAGCAGCTTGCAGGGCGGCTTGATTTCCCTCACCGCCAATAATGCCGGCATTGTGCAAAACGCCGGAACATTGACGGCGACCACCCTGGTGGCGGTCAGTGACGGTGCGGTGAATTTCAGTCAGGCCGGCAACCATGCCGGAAATGTTTCCCTCATGGCCGGCGGGCAGGTGGACTATGTGGATGCGGGGACATTTACCGTGTCCGGCGCCGGTGTCAGCAGCGGAAGCTCCAACGCCAACGTGAACCTGACCAGTGTTGGCGGGATGACCCTGACCCAGAGCGTCAATGCCGGCACAGGACGGGTCAGCCTCGTCAGCGGCGCCGGTATCACCCAGTCCGGCGGCGGCATTACGGCGCGGGATTTGTTGTTGCAGGGGACGGGAGATTTTGTCCTGACCAACGGCAGCAGCGGTGTCAGCAGTCCGAGCAGCAGCAACAACGTGGATACCCTGGCGGCCAATGTGGCCGGCAACATTTCCTACGTGGACAGCAACGGGCTCACCATCGGTACGGTGAACGGCGTCAGCGGCGTTAACAGCACCACGGGAGGCACGGTGAGTCTGCGCACGGTGGACGGCAGTTTGACCGTGAACCAGGCGGTCATCAGCGGCACCGCCGGGAACCGGGGTAATGTGGCCGTGGTGGCCGGGGGCGAGAGTTCAACGCTTACCTTGAATCACGATGTACGAGGTGCCGAAGTCCGCATCAACAGCGAAGGCCTTCTTGTACAAAACGCCGCCGGCTGCGGAGCCCCTCCCTGTTCCGGCACGCCAAGCTATGTGGAAGCCAATTCGCTGCTGCTGGGCGCCCAGAACGATCCCCTCAGTGCAGTCTTCAATCGCAGTGCAGCGCCCTTAGGCGAGTTGGTGCGCTACTTCAAGGGCGACACGATCCTGAACGAGAATCTGTCGGCCAACAAGCTGATCATTTACGGCCTGGATGGGGCGACCAGCTTCAAGCTCGGTAGCGGCTACACCATCACCGCCTCTTCTCTGATGCTGGGGGGCAGCGGCAGTTTCTATCTGGACAACGTCGGCAACAACGTCAGTAGCCTGGTGGTGTTCCGCCCCTGGGGCAACAGCAACAGCTACAAGGTTTCCTATACCGACAGCGATGCCTTTGCCATCGGTAGCGATACCTGGAACGCCAAGTTGACCCACAAGGAAGGTAGCGTCAACTGGACCTGGACCGAAGGCAGCAAGAGCTTTGTCGGCATCAACAACAACGGCAACTTGCCCAGCTATGGCTTCACCGGCAGTGGCGGTGACATCAAGCTTGTCGCCACCGGCAGCGGCAACAGCATTGTGCTTTCCAACAGCATCATCAATAGCGGCGGCATGGTGTCCCTGACTTCGCCGGCAGGCTTGAGCGAAGCTGCCGGCGCCATCATCAATGCCAGCAAGCTCAAGGTGATTGCCAATGGTTCGGTGCTGCTGGGCAATGACAACAAGGTCAGCCAGTTCGCCGCCCAGGTCAGCCAGGCCAATCAGCTCACCCTCAAGAATGTCGATGATTTGATCGTCGGCACTGTGGATGGTCTTGCCGGGGTTACCCTGACCGGTCCCGGCGAATCAACGCTGGATATTTACAGCGGGAAGAATCTCAGCGTCACCAGTGACGTCAGTGTGGTCACGGCTTCTAGCGTCGATCCCAACGCGGCGCCGGCACACCTGAAGTTACGGGCCGATCGCCATATTGATATTTCCGCCAACGTCACCGCCCGGGGCGGTTCGGCCACCAGTACCGTCGGCAGCGAAATCCTGCTGGAGTCCACCCGCGGCCACGTCAGCCAGACCGCCGGCACCATCAGCGCCTATGACGATGGTGCCGCCAATATCGGCACGCCCATGCCAGCGCCCCATAGCGCCAAGGTAACGGTGCGCGCCGGGGCCGATGCCCTGGACAAGGGCTACAGCATCAACCAGTGCAACACGAACTACAGCGGCTGCGGCTCAGTCACTCTGGGCAACATCCTGGCCCAGTCCTCCCGGGGCAGCGCCATCATCGACGTGTTTGCACCCCTGGGGCTGAACGCCACCGGCAGCCTCACTGCCCGGGGCCAGACGGCGCCCCGCATCAGTCTCACCGGCGATGTACAGAACAGCAACGGCAACCTGGTGTCCTCCGGCGACATCACCATCAGCGGTAGCGTCACGGTGGATCAACCCGGTGGCGTGGACGTCAATACCAAGGCCAGCGGCACCACGGCAGGCCTGCTGATTTCCGGCAGGAACGTCACAACCAACAGCAACGGTTACCTGACCACCACCAGCAAGTACGGCATCTCCATTTCGGCCCAGAACAACATCACCATCGGTGCCAACCTGAGCACCACGGCCAATGACGGCATCAGTTTGTCCACCACAGCCGCCGCTGGCGTGGTGAAAACCATCAATGGGGCTCGGGTCACCGCCAAGCAATTGGGTCTCACCGGTGATCGGGACGTGGGCGTCTTCAATCTGACCACCGATATCGGCTCCTTGCAGGTGCTGGGGGCCCGAGCGTTGACCATCGACAATAGCGTCCACACCGGCATGCTGCTGGCCACCGTGATCGGGCGTATTTCCGCAGCAACGACGGACCCCACCACCGGACAGGTGATACCGGCGGTGGATAAACCCGTAGGAGCCATTTCCATTACCACCGGCGGTGACCTCACCACCTTCTCCCTCAACAACAACAGCAGCAGTGTCTGGGATCTCAACGGCAATCTGCTGGGCGCCGGAAGCAAGCGTGTCCTGACCCTGGTCACCGACAAAATCGTCGAAACCCCCGGGGCCTTCAGTCTCAGCGCAGACTCCATCATCACCCTGCGCCCCTACACCGCCAACCGGCCCATCGTGGTCAAGAAGCAGCCCGGGGGCACCACCGATCCCGGCACGACCTATTACTACGCCGGCACTTCCGGCCTGCTTAACCAGTTCAATCCCAGTGCAACGCTGATCATCGGCGGTAGCGGCTATCAGGGCAACATCACCATCGGCAGCCAGAGCGGCGGAAACTGGCTCAGCAGCGAGCAGTTCAGCCTGGGCGATATGTCGGTGACCTTCTCTACCTCCGGTCGGGTGTACAACCTCTATTCCGCCGACCCCAACAGTCCGGTCAACTGGGTGGGAGGATCGGCTCCCTACACACCATACCCCACGGTGGTCTGCAATTACGGCCAGGCCTGTATTGCCAAGATCAGCACCAAGGAAGTCATCATCATTGACAGCCTCAAGCAGAACGGGGTCAATCGGAATATCCGGATTGCCGGACAGGGCGATGGCAGCGGCGGTTACACCCCGCCCAGCGGCGCCGTCGGCGGGAACAATGGCAGCAACAACGGCGGTGGCAACAGTAATGCCGGTTCCGGCGGGTCCAGCAGTTCCGGTTCCAGCGGCCCCAGCAACGATAGCCCCGGCGGCGGTGGCAATCAGGGCAGTCCGGGGGGCGTGGCGACCACCATTGTGGTGGTGACGACGCCTTCCACCAGTGCCGGTACCGTGACCGCTGGCAATGACGGCGGCAGTAGCGGTGCATCACCCTCTACTCCCGCCGCGCCCGTCGCTCTGGCACCGGATGGCGGCAGCAGCAGCGGCGGTGGTTCTTTCAGCGGCATCGGCAGCAGTAGCGGCGGCGGTGCCAGTGGTTTCGACGGCAATACCGGCAGCACGTCGGGCAGCACCGGCGGTTCCGGTTTTGCCGGTACCGACCCCGGGACTAGCTCTGGCGGCGGATTGCTCAATGGCGGCAACTCTTCCGGTAGCGATGGCTCGGGCTTGACCGGCGGAGCCGGGACAGGAAGCGGTGGCAGTAGTTTTGCCGGCAGCAATGGATTCGGGGCTGGTGGCGCCGGTAGTAGCGGTACTGGCGGCACGAGTGGGACTGGTGGTGCCGATCTGAGCGGCGATGGAAGCTCAACAGGGGGCAATGGCTCCGGTCTTGGTAACGGTTCGGGCACCGGCTCTGGCGGCAGTGGCCTCGCAGGCAATGGCGCCACCGGGGGTTCCGGCGCCGATGGCACTGGCGGCAATGGTCTGATTGGTGATGGCTCGGCCAGTGGTAGCAACGGCTCCGGCTTGAGCAATGGTGCGGGTAGCGGCAGCGGAGGCAGCAGACTTTCCGACACCAGCGGTAGCAATGGAAGCAGCGCTGGCAATGGTGGCGCCGACGGCAATAATTTTGCTGGCTCTGGCTCTGGCTCTGGCTCTGGCTCTGGCTCAGACGGGAATGGCCTTGCGGGTAGCGGCGCTTCCTCCGGCAGTAGCGGGTCCGGGTTTGGCGGTGGATCAGCCAACGGCACGGGCGGTAGTTCTGGCAACAACGATGCCGGTGCTGGTAATGGCTCAGGTACTACCGGAGACGGAAGCAGTGGCAACAGTCTGCTTGGTGACAGCAGTGCCTCCGGGTCCAACGGTTCCGGTTTTGGTGGCGGCTCCGGTTCTGGTAACGGCGCAAACAACGGCAACGGTAGCGGTGGCGCAAATAACTCTGGTACTGCGGCTAGCGGCAATGGCAGCGGTGCCGGCAACAACCAGAACTCAGCCGGCGGTGATGGTGACAGTCTTGCCGGAAATGGCGCCTCCTCCGGTGCTACAGGTTCAGGCTTGGGCGGTGCTTCGGGCAAGGACGCGAATGATAACGGCGCTGACGACGAAGGCACCGCCAATTCGACCCAAGGCAACTCCGGTTCCGGCATGAGTTCCCGCAATGGCAGCAGTGATCGCGATAGCGGCAGCGCTGGCGAGCAGGGTTCCGCCCTCAGTTTTGTCGGTGGTGGTGAAGGCGATGCGAGCGCCGCCGATCAAGCACGTACCAGCGGTGCCGGCTCGACCGCCTTCAGCGGAAAGCCCCGGGTTGATACCCCCGAATGCGCGGCGGACCGCAGCCAGGAAGTTCGCACCATTTCCAGCAGTCCCGATGGCGGGCGCCCCTTGGTTGCCGTCAAAGGCCCCGGCGCGCGGCTTTCCAGCAGCAGTTGTGGTGCCGGACCCGGAGGAGGAAACAAATGATGCCCCGGTCAGCAATTTTTTCGATGTACCCCGTAGTGCAGCAGCCGTTTGCTGTTTGTCCGTCCCCTAGCGCAGATGTAGTTCTTCATTTTGTTTCACTTTAATCAGGAGATATTCATGAGCAAGTTCAATCGCAAGTCCGCCCAACTGGGTCAAGGCATGACCGAGTACATCATCATTGTCGCCTTGATCGCCGTAGCCGCCATCGGTGTGTATTCCTACTTCGGTCAGACCATCAAGGGCCAGACTTCCGGCATGGCTGCTGAAATGGCTGGCCAAAAGGCCTCGACCGGTCAGGCTGTTGCTGCAGGTGCTGCGCAAAGTGCTGCCACCAGTGCCGGCAAGACGTCCAATCTGGGCACTTACGGCAACGAACAGAAGTAAATTGGCCGCCCTCGTCCCGGGCCTGCGGGCCCTTCCATCGCCTTCCCTTTCGCTGCCTTCCCGGCAGCGGGGGCAGGCTATGGTTTTCGTTACGGTCACGATGGTGTTCGTCCTGCTTGCCCTGCTGGTTTTGTACAGCAGCGGCCAGCTGACGACCCAACGCATGAAGCTGCAGAACACGGCGGATGCCATGGCCTACAGCGCGGCCCTGACCCAGGCCCGGGACCTCAATTTTTCCGCCTACATGAATCGGGCGATGATCGCCAATCAGGTAGCGGTAGCCCAGGTTGTCAGCATCACCGGCTGGGCAAGAACATTCGATAACACCTACAACGGCGAGTACACGGAAATCGCCGAAACCCTGGCCGACCTGTCGCCCATGAGCGCGATGTGGACCGTGCCCCTCAGTATTTACAAACCTATCGGCGATGGATTGAAGAGTGTCTTCGATTCCGTCGGGCCGGGCATGGTCAAGATACTGGATGGGCTGATTACCGCCCTGTCTGCAGCATCCCAGGGCTATCACTACGCGATGCTCGCCACCCTGCCGGAAACCGTGGCCGGGGTCATGAAGGCAAACGACGAAAACGCCTCCCTGTCGCCCCTGGGTTGGCTGGGTATGGCCGTCAGCACCGGTCGCCATGAAATCTTTGCCAGCCGTTACACCCCCGAAAAGAATACCGACGGCGACAATCGTTTTGCCAATGTGGTGGATGCCTCCGCCGACCTCTTCTATAAAAATCGGACCCTGCCTTTGACGCTGTGGCCGACGCCGATGCTGATCGACCCGGCGCGACTGGTGGAACCCGGTGTCGGTCCCCTGCTCATGTTCAATTTCCATAGCGGCGGTTCTGTTAACAAGACTTCCAGCAATACCGCCCAGAACCTGAAGTCCTGGGGCAGCATCGACGCCACCGGGACCTTTGTCATCTTCTGTATCACGATCAATATTTTGGGCGTCCCGATTCCCATTCCCTTTCCACTGCCCCCCTTGCCTGCGGGCTACGGTGCAGCCGGGGCCGGTAACTACGATAACGAGCAGTTGCTGATGCCGGGCAACTACCTGCAACACCGCAATGGCGACAACACCGGCGTTGACCCTTTTGCCGCCATCGATTTCGGCGCGGCCTACATCAACCCCTTTACCGCGATTCCCTATTTCATCAAGGCCGCCGAAGGTCCCGGCACCAATATGGATACCCGGGCCGGTTTGATGACCTATCTTGATGTTTCCGGTAACGCGGACAAACAGACCAGCAAGCAGGCCACCGGCGACGTCAAGGATACGAAGAACAACAATCAGAACACCAAGGCTCCCTGGTTCTTTGTCGAAATCCAGCGGGACACAAAGTCAGTGGCTACCAGCAACTCGAACACCTTCCATGTGGGGGCAGACGATGGCCAGCTCACCCTGAAAGATGGCAGCGTCGGCAACAAGATCCGCGCCATGGCGGAAGCCCAGGCCTACTTCCTCCGGCCCCAGGCACTGTTCCCCCGGGCCGACAAGAAGATCGAATACGGCAGTCTCTACAGCCCTTACTGGCAGGTCCATCTTTTGCCCACCGGCTTGGCCGAGCAGGCCGCCTCCATCCTCACCCCCACCGTTTTCCCCGACCTATGAAAACCATACCCCTACGCCAAAAAGGCCAGGCCATGGCCGAATTCGTGATCGTTGCGGTGTTGTTCCTGATCCCGATATTTCTCCTGGTGCCCACCCTGGGGAAGTACATCGACATGAAGTCGGATGCGATTCAGGGCGCCCGTTACGCCGCCTGGGAAAGAACCGTCTGGTATGGCGGCAGCAGCGCCAGCCCCGGCGTGACCTGGCCCGGTGCCTCGAAGAGCGATGATGAAATCCGCAATGAATTGCGCGCCCGGGTGTTTTCCGAAAATAGCGGGATTGCTGCCAATGACAAGAGCGCCGGCAACTGGACCGGGAACGGAGCCAAGGCCGCCTGGTACAACCGCGACGGCTCCTCCATGCTGGATGGGTACGATGCTGTGGAGCAGGGGCTGAAGAATGTCGATACACCGGGCATCGTCAATGACTTGCTGAATCTGGTGGTCACTGTGACCAGCGCCGTGGGTTCCTTCAATCTCGAACTGAAGGGCTTGCAGGTGGCCGATGTTTCGGTCACGGCAAAGACCTTGCCCATCGGCATGTCCCTTTACGATGATCCGGGCAAGGCTTTCAATCCCGGCCCCCTGACCTTTTCTGATCACAGCGCCGTGCTTTCCAACACTTGGTCGGCCAATGGCGCCAGCCACGTCAAGTCGCAGGTGGAAGGATTGACGCCCACCAGCATTTTTGCCAATCCCATTGTCAAGACCATCTGGTCGGCGGCCATTGGCATTTTCGGTGCGGTTGCCGCCCCGGAATTGCTCCTGCTGGAAATCGGCAAGGTGACGCCGGACACGGTGCCCCCCGACAGATTGGTGACGCCATGAACTACCGTTTTCTTTTAAGCGTCTGCCTGGCGGGGCTGGTTTTGTCGACAGTGGCATTGCCCGCTGCCGCTGCCTGCCGCACCCTCAGTTATCCCGATGGTGCCCAGGTCGTGGTCGTGGCCGATGACATGGAGTTCAACGGCATTCCCATGGGCGTCTGGGAGTTGCACTGGAGCGGTACGCCAGAACGTCTGCGCGCATTCTTCCGTCTCGACTGGGAAGGCCGCGGTGACAAGGTGGTGGAGACCGAGGCCGGTCTGTGGAAAACCATCGGCACCTGGGAGGGTGGTTGCTTTTACACGGTGCAGACCCGGGCCGTCAGTGGCGGTAGTCACGCATTGATCGGCGTCACCCGCAAGTCCTCCACTACCGTGACCAAGGCCGGCAGCAATTTCCCCATGCTCAGCGGCAGCAAGGTCATGAACGATCTGCGCCACAAAGATGGTGTGCGCAATGCCCGTACCCTGCTTTTGAGCAACCGTTTTTCCATCGAAGCCAATGCCGGTTACTACCGCAGCGCCCTGGGCGACAGCGGTTGGCACGCGACGGTGGACCGGGCCGTTACCACCGCAGCCGGACCCACCCGCGTCCTTTCCTGGAAGCGGGATCTCGAAGAAACCAGCATGACCATCAGCCAGGGTGCCACCGGCACGGCAGTGGTCATCAATATTGTTGACAAGCCATGAATCCCCGGAGCCCCACCATGTTCAATTCCCTACGCCGGGCCTGGCCCGGCCGACAACGCGGCCAGTCATCGGTCGAGTACATCGTCGTCACCGCCTTCGGCATCCTCATCCTGATTGAGGGCGGCGACTCTGCCCCCGTGGCGGAAGTGGTGACGGCTCTCAAGAATGCTTACCAGGGTTTCGCCTATGCGATCTCCTATTCCTCCACCCTGATGGCGTTTTAGGAGACCTACATGCCGTTGCGATTCCCCCGTCTGCGTTTCAACCGTCTCTGGCTTTCCCTGGGCGCCGCTCTGGTCTTGGGCCTGCTCGCCGCGTATCTGTCCACGACCTATCTTAAAAACCGCGAACAGCGCATCGCGGCTGACCTGGCCCAAAAAGCCAAGGGCGGGCCGACCATCGCGGTGGCCGTGCCCACGAGGGAACTGGCCAAGGGCGCTCTCATTGACCAGCGTTCAGTCGCCGCCCGGGAAGTGGTGGCCGACCTGCTCTACGACGATGTGGTGACTGCCGACCAGTTCGACAAGATTGCCGGCAAGCGTCTGCTCAAGGCTGTGTTGCAGGGGCGTCCCCTGCGCTTCTCGGATGTGCAGGATGACAAGGCCAAGGATTTGTCCACCTCCCTGCAACCCGGCCTGCGCGCCCTGACCTTCGATATCGACGAACTCAACTCCTTTGCCCAGATGCTGCGTCCCGGTAATTTTGTCGATCTCTACCTGATCGCCCAGGACCCGACAGCACCGCCGCCCTCGTCCCAGGAAGTGCGCGCCCTACTGCCCGGAGTCAAGGTGCTGGCTACTGGACAAACCATGAAGGCCGCCAGCGATCCTTCCCAGATGCCCATTGATCCGCTAACGGGCCAACCCCGGGCTGTCGGCACCTACAACAACATCACGGTGGAAGTGACACCGGCCCAGGCCGCCCGCATCGCCCTGGCCCAACAGGTCGGTCGCATCCGTGCCCTGTTGCGCAATGCAGATGATGTGAAGGAAGCCAAATTCACCACCTTGTCCACGGCCGCCCTGTTCCGCCAAGGCAATTCGCCTTCCGTGGAATACATCGTGGGCGGCAAGAATGCCGGTAGCGGTTCCGCCGCGCCGATCAGCATCAACATGCCCAATCTGAACATTCCCGGCTTGGGCGCTCCGGCAGCAAATACCGGCAGCGCCGGCCTGCCTCAGGGCGCCCCCTCCGTTCCCAACGGCACCCGTTGAAAACCGACAAGTTGAATCAGGTAGATACCATGAGCATTCATTCAATCCGACTCCAGACATCCTTTCTTCTTGCTTCCCTGCTGTGCGCCCTGGCTGTTCATGCCGAGCCCAAGGAAGCCGAGACACCTCCGGCGCCCCAGGCCTCTTCGCTCCAGTCCGTGGTCAAGCAATACCCGACCGCGATCAAGGTTGCCAGCATCAAAGGCGGCAGGGCCGCCCGGGTGGAAAAGGAACCCGTGATTTCCGAAATCATGCCCTTCACCATGTTTGCCGGGGAGGTCAAAACCCTGCCCGTAGCCGGGGTGACCCGGGTTGCTGTCGGCAACGGCAAGCTGGTCAGTTCCACCGTGCTGGACAAGGAAGTGCTGCTGCTGGCGGAAGCCGCCGGGGAAAGCAGTCTTTACCTCTGGCTCAAGGATGGCAGCCTGCAACGTTACAAGCTGACGGTCCATGCCAGCGATACGGAACAAACCCTGAATAACCTGCGGGCCATGATCGGCAACATTCCCGGGATCACGCTGGAAAAGGTCAGCGATACGGTGGTGGTCAACGGTAATGCCAGCAAGGTCAACCTGCTCCGCATCGAAGCAGCAGTGAAGACCCAGCAGCGGGTGCTGAACCTGGCCAAGGAAGAGGACGTCACCATGAAGAAAATGGTGTTCCTCAAAGTCCAGATCATGGAATTCAAGAAGTCCGCCATCGAGAACCTGGGGGTCGATTGGTCCACCTCGGCTGCCGGTCCCGCCCTGGCGTTTACCACCGATCTGGTCAGCAACAAGCAGTTCCGCTACAGCCCTGAAACCGTACCGGCCACCTTCACCGTGGGCAAGGGTGCACTGACTGCCCTCAGCGTGCCTTCCCAGGCCGGCAGCATGTATCTGGGTATTGCTTCGACGATTGCATCGACCCTGAACATGGCCATCAACAACGGCGATGCCTGGGTATTGGCCTCTCCCGAGTTGTCCACCCGTTCCGGTGGTGAAGCCAAGTTCCTGGCTGGCGGTCAGATTCCCATTGTTACCGCCGGCGCCCTGGGCGCCACCACGGTGACCTACAAGGACTACGGCATCAAGCTCAACATCAAGCCGGTAGCCGACGATCTGGGCTTCATCTCTGCCAGCATCAATACCGAAGTGTCGGACATCGACTCCAGCTTTACGGCGGTGCAGGGCAATCCGGGTTTCCTGATGCGGTCCACCGAGTCCGAGATCAACGTCAAGAGCGGCCAGACCATCGTTATTTCCGGGCTGGTGAATCAACGCACCAGCAGCGCCATCAACAAATTTCCTTTCCTGGGAGATGTCCCTGTTCTCGGCGCCCTGTTCAAGTCGGAGAACTTCATCCACAACCGTTCTGATCTGGTGATCTTCGTAACGCCGGTCATCAGCGATCCCAACTCCACGACCAATCAGCAACGGGTCGAAAAGGTGAAGGACATGCGCGAACGCCTCGACAACTTCCTTGGCAAGAAAGGCATTGTTGACTGACATGAGAGTCCTCGTCATCGACAGCAAGGGGCTGCGCAGTGAACTGCCAGTACCCGGGGATGTGGCCACCATCGGCCGCTCCGACGACAACACCGTGGTGCTCAAGGGCTGGACGGTGGGCAAGCACCAGGCCACCATCGAAAGCCGGCAAGGCCACCTTTACGTGGTGGACCACGGTGGCCTTTCCGTCACGGAACTGAACGGTAAAACTTTGAACGGCGAGTACGGCCCCTTGAACGCCGATGATGAAATCGGCATCGCCGGTTACAAGATTCGTGTGGAGCGGGGTGACGAGGCCACCATCGTGAGTGCCCCCGCACCGGTCCCGGCAGTGACCATCCTGCCAGTGGCGGCACCCGTGCCGAAGCCGATCGCTGCGCCTGTTCCTCCGCCGCCTCCGCCCCCCCCCGGCGCGGTGGCACCGCCGGCCTTTGTGGCGCCACCGGCCAACGCCAGCATGCCGCTACCGGTGACTGTACCGGCGCCGACATCACCCGTTGAGGCAGCGCCGCCGATACCTGTTGCTGCACCCGCTCCTCCGCCACCCCCTCCGCGCAAGCCCCTGTCAAACAGCGAACTGGACAAACTGGCCGAGGCCCGCAACATCGTCCAGCGCAAACTGATCCAGACCATGGACTTGCGGCGGGTCGACGTCAGCCGCATGAACGAGGAGGAACTGCGGGCCAGTACCTCGAACCTGATCAACGAGATCATCGCTTCGGAAACCGACTTGCCTTCCGGCGTGGACAAAGCCCGGGTGGCTAAGGCCGTCCTGGACGAAGCAGTGGGCCTCGGCCCCCTGGAGGAATTGCTGGCCGATGCCAGCATTTCGGAAATCATGGTCAACCGCCATGACCAGATCTACATCGAAAAGAGCGGCAAGCTGACCCTGTCCGATATCACCTTCTCCGGCGAGAAGGCCGTGGTGTCGGCCATCGAGCGTATCGTCGCACCTTTGGGCCGGCGTATCGACGAATCTTCGCCCATGGTGGATGCCCGACTCAAGGACGGTTCCCGGGTCAATGCGGTGATTCCGCCCCTGGCCCTGAAGGGGGCCAACATCACCATCCGGAAGTTCTCCAAGAGCAAGCTGATGGATACCGACCTGATCCGCTTCGGTTCGGTGACCAAGGAGATCATGGAGTTCATGCAGCAGGCGGTGCACCACGCCGCGAACATTGTTATTTCCGGCGGTACCGGTTCGGGCAAGACCACGTTGCTCAATGTGTTGTCCAACTACATTCCCGAGGATGACCGCATCATCACCGTGGAAGATGCGGCGGAACTGCAATTGGGGCAGCCCCATGTGGTGTCCCTCGAATCCCGTCCGCCCAATGTGGAAGGCAAGGGGGCTATCACCATTCGTGATCTGGTCAAGAACTGCTTGCGGATGCGGCCTGACCGCATCGTGGTGGGGGAATGTCGCGGTGGCGAGGCCCTGGATATGTTGCAGGCCATGAACACAGGCCATGATGGTTCCATGACCACAGCCCATGCGAATACACCCCGCGACTGTATCGCCCGGCTGGAGGTGATGACCCTGATGTCGGGCCTGGACCTGCCTATCCGCGCGATTCGGGAACAGATTTCCTCGGCAGTGCACATCATCATCCAGCAAAGCCGTTTCCCCGATGGCTCCCGGCGGGTGACCCACGTCACCGAACTGACCGGCATGGAAGGAGAGATGATCCAGTTGCAGGACATCTTCCTGTTCAAGATGCAGGGCTACGGCGCGGACGGAAAAATCCGTGGCAAGTTCGTCGCCACCGGTGCCATCCCCGAGCTTTACCAGAGCTTGCAGGAACGGGGCATCGGCGTTGATCTTTCCATCTTCCAGAAGGACCGCGAACTGTGAACAATCTCGGCCTGGTCATCGGCGTCATCACCATTGCCGCCCTCTTCATCGGCTGGACGCTGTGGGAGCTGGTCGCCGCCCTGATCCGGCGCCAGCGTGCAACGATCCAGCACGAAGCGTCGACCACCCTGGAGGACATGTTCATCTTCGTGGACCCGGCGAAGATGCTGTACTGGAATATTGGCTCCATTTTCCTGGTGCCGCCGGTGCTCTGGCTGATGTTCGACAATCCGGTGCTGCCCCTGGGGGCCGCCATCGGTCTGATCATTTTGCCGAAATGGCTGGCCAGCCATCTGAGAAAGCGGCGTTACACCACCTTCGAGAAGCAACTGCCCGATGCCATGCTCATGGTTTCCGGGAGCCTGCGGGCCGGGGCCGGGGTCAATGTAGCGTTGGAGTCCATGGTGTCCGAGTCGCGGCCGCCGGTGAGCCAGGAGTTCGAGTTGTTGCTGCGGGAAATGCGGGTGGGTGTGGACTTTGAAAGCGCCCTCAAAAATATGGAAAAGCGCCTGCCCATCCAGGATTTCGTGATGGTGGTATCCGCCATGCGCATCGCCCGGGAAGTGGGGGGCAATCTGGCCGACATCCTGGAATCCATTGCCGACACCCTGCGTAAAAAACATGTCATGGAAGGCAAGATCAACAGCTTGACCGCCCAGGGCAAGATTCAGGGCTTGGTGATGACGGCCCTGCCGCTGTTTCTCATGCTGGTGCTTTACAAGATGGAACCCGATGCCATGGCGCCCCTGTTCCACACCATGATCGGCTGGGGCGTTCTGGCCGTGGTGGCGGTGATGGAGTGCCTGGGCTATTTCTTCATCCGCAAGATTGTCACCATCGACGTATAAATCATGGACAACCTCATCGTTCTCATCATTGGTTTACTGTTCTGCGCTGCTGTGGTGCTGGGTCTTTATGCCATCTCGCGGCTCAAAAGCGAGGTGCCATCAGAAGACCGCGAATACATGGACCCGCTGCCGCCCTTGCTGCGCTTCGTCTGGCCCCTGGTGCGCTTTTTGGAGTACCACGTCTGCGCCTTTATCCCTACATCGGCCCTGGAACGGACCCATGAACGACTGCAAAGAACCGGCGTCGGTTATCTGATGACAGCGGAACAGTTCTTTGCCATCCGCATTCTCTCGGTGGTGGGCCTGTTCGGTATTGCGGTTTACGCCAACGCCATGCTGGAGCGGGACTCCACCGAAACCTTGCTGGGAGCCGTGCTGCTAGGCTTCTTCCTGCCCCGCATCTGGCTCAACGATGTCCAGCAGCGCCGCATCAAAGCCATTCAGCGTACCCTGCCGGTCTATCTGGACTTTGTCACCATGGCGGTGGAAGCCGGTCTCAACATGACCGGCGCCATCAATCAGGCCATGGAAAAAGGACCAGCGGGTCCCCTGCGTCACGAGTTCTTTCTGGTGGTGCGCGACCTGCGTTCCGGCCTGTCCCGCTCCGAAGCTTTGCGCCGCATGGATGCCCGGCTGGGGATGTCGGAAATCACCAGCTTTGTCGGCACCGTGATCCAGGCCGAGAAAATGGGGGCACGCCTCGGTTCAGCGTTGCGGGCTCAGTCCGAGCAGCGGCGTACCGAACGTTTTCAACGGGCGGAAAAACTGGCCATGGAGGCGCCGGTGAAATTGATCGGGCCCTTGATGATGTTCATTTTCCCGGTGACCTTCATTGTGCTGGGCTTCCCTATTGCCATGAAGTTTTTCAACTCGGGAATCCTATGAAACTTGGCGCCGTTTATTGCAGGAAGCGTTGCGTACTGCCCCGGGTGTGGAAAGCGGACAAAGCCTGGGATCGTGCCCGGGGCCTGCTTTTTCGTCCACCCCTGGTGGCTGGCGAGGGCCTGTGGCTCGAACCCTGTGGTTCGGTGCACACCATCGGCATGAGCTATGCCCTGGACCTGGCTTTCATTGATGAGGACGGTGTTGTGCGCAAGCGTGTCGATGCTCTGTTGCCGCTCCGGGTCTCCATGTCGATTGCCGCCTGTGTCACCCTGGAAACCGCTGCCGACGAGTTGAGTCGGCTCGGTATCGCCGTGGGGGATCATCTGGAATGGAGGGAGAACCCATGAACATTCGGCTGCTGTTAAGCATGGTCCTTGTGCTGATGCTGGGCGGCTGTACCGCTGCGGTCAGTACCGCCATCAAAAGTCTGGACAACGATCAGGATATTGTTTCCATCAACCGTGAGGCCGAGCTGGCCTACGAAAGCGGCGAGGCAGCCAAGGCCGAAGCGCTCTACAAGAATCTGGTACGGCGCATGCCCAACGACGGTGAAACCTGGATGCGCTTGGGCAACCTTTACGCCCGCAACAATCGCCCGGAAGAAGCGGCAGCCGCCTATCAAAAAGCGCTGTCCATCAACGGCGGCGAAGCCCGTGCCTGGAACAATCTCGGCGTGGTGCGTCTGCGCCAGGCCTGGGCGGCACTGATTCAGGCCCAGGCCACTGCCGAAGCGAAGAGCGGCTTGTCGAGTCAGGTGGATGCGACCCTGGAACATTTGAGCAAGTTGCCCATGCTCGAAGCCGAGGTGCGAGTGCCCAACGGCATCAAGGTCGTACCTCAGCCATGATCACAGCACCGCAACCGTTACGCATCAGCCGGGGCCAGGCTCTGGTCGAATACCTGATCATCCTGCCCCTGTTGTTGATGCTGGTGCTGGGGGCGGTGCAGTTTGCCTTGCTTTATCAGATCAAGAGCACCCTCAACTACGCCGTCTTCATCGGCGCGCGGCAGGGTGCTTTGAAGAATGCCAGCAGCACTTCCATCAAGGACGGCATTTCTGCCAGCATGACGCCCCTCTTCACCTACGGCCCGGACCTGACCAGTCTGGCCAAGGGACGGGCGATTGCCATGATCGAGACCTTCAATCCCCTCACCATGAAGGTGGAGGTACTCAGTCCGACAAAGAAAATGGCGGACGACTTTGCCATCGACGACCCGGAAAACGCCGGTTCGAAGCGCATCATTCCCAATGACAACCTGACCTATCGCCCCGTCACCACCGGCGCTTCCTCCGGCATCAATATCCAGGACGCCAACCTGCTCAAGATCCGCGTCACCTATTGCGCCAAGATGGTGGTTCCCCTGGCCAACGTGACCATCTACTCTCTGGTTAACGGTATCAAGGGTGTGAAGAACTTGGCCGGCGAGATGTATGCCGACAACGGTGAGGTCGCCACCACCAGCAATATGTGCAGCACGATTGCCGACCGGGTCCTGGACAAGGCCAGCGCGGTATTTGATGGGGCCGACAAGGCGGATATCGATACCACGGCGGTGACGAATGGACTGAATGCCGTGTCCAGTTTCATCTCGGATTTCAACCTGCCCGGCCTCAACTGGAGCATGGGCCGTTACCGTATTCCGGTCACGGCCGAGGCGGTAGTACGGATGCAAAGTCCGGCCCGTTTCAGCAATTAAGGATGGCGATGAATCGTTACTTGTCTGTGCTCAGTCTTGTCCTGCTTGGTTTCAGCCAACAGGCCGCCGCGGTGGATTTATCCCTGATCGATCTGGAGCCGGGGCTCTGGCATCTCAATGTGCAGATGGATGTTCCCGGCAAGGGCCCCCAAACGGGCCCCATTGCCAATGATGTCTGCCTGCGACCAGCAGATGCAGCCAAGCTGGTGGTGCCCCCCAACTCGCCTTGCCAGGCAGAGGTGTTGGACGTGACCCGGCAGCGGCTGCGGATAAAGCTCCAGTGTGAACAGGGACCGATGCGTTCCAACGGCGAGGGCATCATGGTGTTTGGCGGTCGTAGTCTGAGCAGCGCCATGGTGATTCAGACCGCGGAACCCTACGCCATGACCATCAAGCAAACCATGACGGGGCGTTACGTGGGGCCTTGCCCTGCCAACGCAGCGAAAGGTTCCGGCCCCCTCAAACAATACGGGCGCTGACCCGCACAGCTAGGTCTAGAACAGTTCTGCTTCCGTGTTCAGGGTGCCCTGAGGCGCGAGGTGGCCATCGGCCACCAGTTGTTCATAGGAACAAACCTGATTGCGACCATGTTCCTTGGCCCAGTAGAGGGCGCGGTCGGCGTTGTCGAGCACCACCGAAGCGGTATCGCCAAGGCCGATGCGGGTGAAGCCGATGCTGACGGTGATCTGCCCGACCTGGGGAAAGGATTGCTCTGCCACCATTTCCCGGAAGCGCTCGAACACCGCAAAGGCGTGATCGATCTCGGTGGGTTTTAGCAGCACCACGAATTCTTCGCCGCCGAAGCGGAACAGCTTGTCCAGGGTACGAAAGCTTTGCCTCATGCGGTTGGCAATCAGCAATAGCACTTCGTCGCCAATGAGGTGGCCGAAGTTATCGTTGATGGGTTTGAAGTGGTCGATGTCCATCACCCCGAGCCAATGGTCGTGGGCGTCGGGATGGGGCTGGCGGCGCTTGGGCAGATGCAGGGCCTGGGAAGTCTCGTCGCCCTCTGGGTGCAGGGAGGCGAGAATCTTGAACAGGTATTCGTCGAAGGTTTTGCGATTGAGCAGGCCGGTCAGGGTGTCCGATTCGCTGTAATCGAGCAGATTTACGCAGTTGTGAAAAATGCTGATCAGGCTCTGGGCCGCTTCCAGTTGTTCGGGCTCCAGGGCCGTGGGGCGAATGATGCTGACAAAGCCGAAGGGCATACCGTTACTGCCTTCCACCAGCAGGATATGGCGCCAGTGGCCGCTGTCATCATCCCGGGCCGACAGAGGCATGTGTTGGGTCAGGCAGGCTTGCAGAAAGCGGTAATGGTCGATGGAGGCGGTGCCTTCGGGCCAGGTCAAACCATCGCTGTGCACCTCGATGGTGGTCGGCGTCCGTTCGGCGCAGATGCCCACCAGAATGTCGCCGGGGGGCTGGTAAAGCTTGTAGAGCCGTACCCGCTCTGCCTGAAACAGATCGAACAGCGCATTGACGAGACAGGACTCAAGCTGCAGACGATCCCGCTGGCGAGTCATGGTTTCAATATGCGTGAGGAGGGCGTTCATGGGCTGCGATGGGACGGCGCGCCGAGGCCGTCTGAGAATGGAGCGATATGCTTATGGGTCACAGTCTACCGGTTGATACCCGTCACAGGGGCGCTGGCACCAGCTTTTGTTTCCATTCCTTCGTCATCAGTTTTTTGCGAAACCATTCCAGGGCCTTGCCCGAAGAGCCGTGGCGCCAGGCCAGGCTGATCTGGCTGATGGGCATGGCCTCCGCTTCCTGCTTGATTACCAAGCGTCCCGCCGCCACTTCTGCTTCCGCCAACAAGCGGGGCAGGTGGCCGATGCCCAGGCCGGCAATCTGGGCCGCCGCCTTGGCCGCCAGGGTGGGAAAGGTCAGGGTGGATTGGCCGGTCTGCAGGCCCACGTTACGGGCCGCCAGTTCCCGGGAGGTATCGGCAATGGCAATCACCCGGTGCTGATTCAGAATTTCAGTGGGAATGGGTTCCGCCGCATCGGCCAGGGGATGGTGGGGCGCCACGGCCAGAACGAACTCTACTTGCGTCCAGGGTTGCACCGTCAGGCTGCTGCCCGGGGGCGCTTCATCCTTGACGCCCACGGCCAAGTCGGCGCGGCCGGTGACCAGGGCATCCCAGCCGCCGCCTAGGACTTCCTGGCTGAAGCGCAGACGGGTGCCGCTTTCCTGCTGGTCGAATTCGGCAATCAGGGGCATCAAGGCCGTCAGATCCACCACCGCATCCACGGCGATGCGCAATTCCGATTCCCAGCCGTGGGAGATCCGCTGTACCCGGTTTTCCAGAACCCCTGCCGCCCGCAGCAGGTGGCGGCCCTCTTCCAGCAGGATGCGCCCCGCGGGCGTCAGCACAGCCCGACGCCAGCCCCGGTCAAAGAGTTCCACGCCCAGTTCTTCTTCCAGTCGGCGTACCGAGTGGGTGACCGCCGAGGGTACCCGGTGAAGGTGTTCCGCCGCCGCCGAAAACCCGCCCTTGAGGTCGATGGCGTCGATGAGTTGCAGCGATTCCAGGGTTATTTTCATGTGAAATTAATTCAACAATTCGTTCAAAAAAACTCGGTTGAGAAAATCATCGGGCGTGGTTAAGCTGTTTGCACCGAAAAACTAGTTGAAATAAATTAACATGATTATTCCCCGCAAGGCGGAAGACCGAGGTTTTTCCGATCTGGGCTGGCTGCAAAGCCGCTTCAGTTTCTCCTTTGCCGACTACCACGACCTGGACCACATGGGCTGGAGCGCGCTGCGGGTGATCAACGACGACCTCATCGCCCCGGGCACCGGTTTCGGCACTCACGGCCACCGTGACATGGAAATCGTCACCTATATGGGCGACGGCGCCCTGCGTCACGGCGACAGCATGGAAAACAGCCGCTTGCTGCGGCGGGGCGAAGTGCAGCGCATGAGCGCCGGTAAGGGCATTCTCCACAGCGAAATGAACGGCTCCGAAGAC
Organism: Rhodocyclaceae bacterium; assembly: GCA_036504515.1. GTDB lineage: Bacteria > Pseudomonadota > Gammaproteobacteria > Burkholderiales > Rhodocyclaceae > AWTP1-18. The sequence goes on along the minus strand of DASXVA010000001.1, from coordinate 50,063 downwards.
GAGGCCGCCACCCTGCTGCAAATCTGGATCGAGCCCGACGTGCGCGGCATCCGCCCCGAATACGAACAAAAGGAATTCCCCGACACCCTCAAACAGGGCCGCCTGCAAGCCCTGGTTTCCCCCGACGGGCGCGACGGCAGCATGGTGATCCACCAGGACGCCCTGATCTACGCCAGCATTCTGGCTGCAGAGCAGTCCCTGTCCATCGCCCTCACGCCGGGCCGAAGGGCTTATCTGCACGTGGTGGCCGGTAGCCTGGAATTGAACGGACAACCCTTCGCCAAGGGTGACGGCGCCAAGATCGCCGACGAATGCGAGTTTTCGCTGAGCAGCGCTGCGGGGGCTGAATTCCTCTGGTTCGACCTGCCCTGAGCCCCCTAATTCCTACTACCTTTCACCCCAAACAACCCCAACCCATCGTTTCAGGAGAAAAGCATGACCCATGTTGTTATCGCCTTCCATAGCGGCTACGGCCACACCGCCCGCCAAGCCCAGGCCGTGCTCGACGGTGCCCTGTCCAACCCCGGCACCACTGGCCGCCTGCTGGCCGTGGACAAGATTGTCGACGCCGACTGGGACGAACTGAAGGGCGCCGACGCCATCGTCTTCGGTTCCCCCACCTACATGGGTGGTGTTTCTGCCCCCTTCAAAACTTTCATGGATGCCAGCAGCAAGCCCTGGTACACCCGCGATTGGCAAAACAAAGTGGCCGGCGGCTTCACCACATCCGCCTCCCAGTCCGGCGACAAGCTCAACACCCTGATACAGCTGATGGTCTACGCCAACCAGCACGGCATGATCTGGGCCGGCGTCAACATCCTGCCCGGCAACAACTCCAGCACCGGCAGCGTGGACGACCTCAACCGCCTCGGCAGCTTCAGCGGTGCCATGGCCCAAGCCAATGCCGACCAGGGCGCCGAAGCCATGCGCGATTCCGATCTGGAAACAGCCAAGCAATACGGCAAGCGCATCGCCGAAGTGGCGACAAAGCTCCGCGCTTGATGATGTATCGGTAGCGTGCCCCGCATTAGTGGGGCGAAGGCAGTGAGCAGCCCTAAGGGCGCGCTGTCCTTCCAGTAAAACCTAAGGGGCCTTGCGCCGGCTTAGGGTGACAAAGGCAAAGGCCAGACCGTTCGCGCTCTGGCCTTTTTCTTTGCTGATCTCTTCCCATTCTACGGGGGAGATTTCGGGGAAGAAGGCATCGGCATCCGTCACCACGTCCTCCACTTCCGTCAGCACCAACCGGTCGGCCAGAGGCATCGCCTGGGCGTAAATCTCCGCACCGCCAATGACGAAGATAGGCGCGTCCTTGCGCCGCGCTTCCGTCAGAGCTTCCGCCAAACTATGGGTCAGCACCGCGCCTTCCGCCACGTAATCAGCCTGGCGACTGATGACGATATTGTGCCGTCCCGGCAGCGGCCGGAACTTGGCCGGCAGCGATTCCCAAGTCTTGCGCCCCATGACCACCGTCGCCCCCTTGGTAGCCGTACGAAAGTGCGCCATGTCCTCGGGGATGGACCAGAGGAGTTGGTTGCCGCGACCGATGGCGTTGTTCTTGGCTAGGGCGACGATGAGGGACAAATTTATCTGTGTCATGTATTTGTTATTTTTAGAGCACGAAGAAGAACTGATGGGGTTGTTTGCTATTTTTTGTCGTTAAGTTGATTGAGGAGACTGTTGGAAATTTCTTGCTCGCATGCGCCATACGAGGTGCCATCTGGCAGGCGCCAATGGTCACGACCATTGATTGAATAGCCCACTAGGACTGCTGCAGCTTGCGATGGACTTTTGAACAGATAATCTTTAGTTGTTTCGTATTTCCCGTCAACGCGTTGAAATACGCCTGATGCAATAAGACTTTCACGAAGAGATCGATACCCGTTAGACAGGCTGTTTCTCGTTTCAGTGGCCGCTTCAGAGCCAGTAAGAACAACAAGCCCTTCGTCAGTACGAGTAGCTCGAGCAGTTAATCCGCTGGTTTGGAGAGAAAAGGTAAGTGGCTGGGTGGTTCCATACAGAGCGTCCGACGAAACTGAAAATTCAGTATTGTTCTGAGGCGAAGTTTTTAAGGTATCTGTAGGCAGCGGTGCACGAATTGGTGATGCATATGGGTCAAGTACACGGTGACCCAGAACACCTAATAAGGACTTTACAGATTCCAAGTACTCTTCCATTGCATCCCTATCTGCACGTGGAAGACTGGGAAGCTGAGGTGCAGCGGTGTTGGTAACTAGGTATCGATTGGCTGATGTCGAAAGTTGAATCAATTTTGATTCAAGATATTTGACGTGCCCTTTAGTGAGGTGATCGTCTTTGCTAGTAAAAGCGATTAATTCACTCCAGAAATCTTTCCCAGTTAAATGCGATGAAAGACGGTCAAGTACTACTTCTGACTCGCCGATGTAAACAGCCTCATCTCCAGTCTCATCGTCAATTCCAAAGAGGAAGTAAACGCCAGGCCTCTTGATCTCTTCCCAGTCTTTTAGTTCGGAAAATCGAGAGCGAGGACATGCGAGTGCTTGGCCAGACCAATTGGTAATTTCTGCATGCCGAATACCAGTAGAGGTCCCATCGGCTAGATAAATGCGAATTTGCTTACCCATTTGGTTTTCCTTCAAAGAGGGAAATTAGCTACTCCGACAAGCCTCAATCAACCCCGCCGTCGAACTATCCAGCCCCGTCACGGTTGCCTTGCCTTCCAGCATGGGCAGCAGCTTGTTGGCGAGTTGCTTGCCGAATTCCACGCCCCATTGGTCGAAGCTGTTGAGGTTCCACAGCACGCCCAGGGTGAACACCTTGTGTTCGTAGAGGGCGATCAACTGGCCCAGGGTGTGGGGAGTCAGGCGTGACATCAGCAAAGTGGTGGAAGGCTGGTTGCCGGGGAAGACGCGATAGGGCGACAGGGCATCCACGGCTTCGGGGCTGAGGCCGGAGGCGGCCATTTCAGCCCGCACTTCCTCCACGGTCTTGCCGCGCATGAGGGCGTCGCTCTGGGCGAAGCAGTTGGCCAGCAACATTTCGTGGTGACCGGGCAGGGGATAGTCGGCTTCCTTGAGCACCAGGAATTCGCAGGGGATCAAGCTGCCGCCCTGGTGGATCAACTGGTAGAAGGCGTGTTGGCCGTTGGTGCCGGATTCGCCCCAAAGAATGGGGGCGGTGTCGTAGCTGACCGCTGCGCCGTCACGATCCACCTGCTTGCCGTTGGATTCCATTTCCAGTTGCTGCAAATAGCTCACCAGCACTTCGAGGGACTGGGAGTAGGGCAGCAGCACCCGGGTTGCGGCGCCAAGGAAGTTGGTGTTCCACACTTCCAGCAGAGCCAGGGTGGCGGGCAGGTTTTCCTCTACCGGCGCGTTGAAGAAGTGCTTGTCCATGGCTTCGGCGCCGGCCAGGAATTGGCGGAACTTTTCGAAGCCGATGGCTAGGGCCAGGGGCAGGCCGATGGCGGACCAAAGGGAGAAGCGACCGCCCACCCAGTCCCAGAACTCGAAGACGTTCTGCGGGGCGATGCCGAACTTGGCCACTTCGGCGTGGTTGGTAGACACAGCGACAAAGTGATGGGCCACGGCCTTTTCGCCCAGCTTCTGCACGACCCAGTCCCGGGCGGAACGGGCGTTCTGCATGGTTTCCTGGGTGGTGAAGGTTTTGCTGGCGACGATGAACAGCGTCGTGGCCGGGTGCAGTTTGGCCAGGGTGGTGGCGAGGTGGGCGCCGTCCAGGTTGGAGACGTAATGCACATGCAGGTCCGGCACCTGTTCGGCCACCAGGGCCAGGGAGGCCATGCGAGCGCCCAGGTCGGAACCGCCGATGCCGATGTTCACCACGTCGCGAATGCATTCGCCGCTGGCGCCTTTCCAGTCGCCGCTATGGACGGCAGCGCAGAACTCCTGCATCTGGTCGAGGACGCGGCGGATATCCGGCATCACGTCCTTGCCCTGGAACAGGATGGGTTCGGGGCTGCTGCGGCGCAGGGCGGTGTGCAGTACGGCGCGGCCTTCGGTGTGGTTGATGGCTTCGCCGCCACGCAGGCGCTTGATCCAGCCCGGCACATCGGCATCGCGCCATAGGCCTTGCAGCAGGGTCAGGGTTTCCGCCGTGATGCGCTGCTTGGAAAAGTCCAGCAGCAGGTCGCCCTGGCTCAGCGAGAAATGCTGAAAACGCTGGCCGTCTTCGGCAAACAGTTCCCGCAGATGGCGCGGCTTGATCTGTGCAGCATGGGCCGTCAGGGCCTGCCAGGCAGGCGCGGCGGTGGGGCAATACGCCATATCAGACAGCCACCGGGGCCGAGATGTGGGGGTGGGGATCGTAGCCTTCCAGGGTGAAGTCCTCGAAGCGGAAGGCGAAGATGTCCTTCACTTCGGGATTGATCTTCAGGGTCGGCAGGGGGCGGGTCTCGCGGGCAAGTTGCTTTTCCGTCTGTTCCATGTGGTTGGAATACAGATGGCAGTCGCCGCCGGTCCAGACGAATTCGCCGGGCTCGTAGCCGCAGACCTGGGCCACCATCAAAGTGAACAGGGCGTAGGAGGCGATGTTGAAGGGCACCCCGAGAAAGATGTCGGCGCTGCGCTGGTAGAGCTGGCAGCTCAATTTGCCGCCGGCCACGTAAAACTGGAACAGGGCGTGACAGGGGGGCAGCTTCATGTCCGGAATGTCGGTGGGATTCCAGGCGCTGACAATGTGGCGACGGGAATCCGGATTCTTTTTCAGACCCTCGATCAGTTGCGTGATCTGGTCGATCTCGCCGCCATCTTTCGCGGGCCAGTGGCGCCACTGGTGGCCGTACACCGGGCCCAGGTTGCCGTTCTCGTCGGCCCACTCGTCCCAGATGGAAACGCCGTTTTCCTTGAGGTAACGGATGTTGGTCTCGCCCTTGAGGAACCACAGCAGCTCATGAATGATGGAGCGGGTGTGCAGCTTCTTGGTGGTGAGGAGGGGAAAGCCATCCGCCAGATTGAAACGCATCTGGTAGCCGAATACCGAGCGGGTGCCGGTGCCGGTGCGATCGGATTTTTCGTGGCCTTGCGCCAGCACATGGCGCATCAGGTCGAGGTACTGCTTCATGGGGAAAGGTCCGGAACCTATAATCAGCCCAGATTGTAAACCACCGGAATGTTCCCCATGCCCATTGCCGCTCTGAGTTGCCATAGTGCTTTCCCCAAGTCGAAAGACAGCAAGCATCAGCTCTGGGTCTTGCCCAGCGGCAAGGAACTGCCGGAAAAGCTCCCCGCCCGGGAGCAATGGCTGGCGGTCCTGGCCCGGCGTGGCGTCAAGGTCAGCGAATTGACCAAGAATCCCCAAGCCCTGGACCTGCCCGACGGCGGGCGCATGGTGCTGGCGGCGGTGGATAACAGCAAGCCCCGTTTCAGCCGCCTCACTGCCCTGCGCAAGGGTGCCGCGTTGTTACTGGAAGAAAACCCCAAGGAACTGACCCTGGTCAATGCCGGCGTCGACCAGTCCGCTGCCAGGGACGGCATCTATGTGGTGCTGGCCAACGGCCTGCCCCTGCCCGCCCGCAAGAAAAAACCGGCCAAGGCCCTGGAAACCCTCAATTACTACGGCCCCGGCAGCGCTGCGGATTTTGCGCCGGCCATCGCCCTGGCCGAGGGCAACAGCCTGACCCGCAGCCTGACGGCTTTGCCGCCCAATGAACTGACCCCCGCCGATTACCGCCAGCGCATCCGAACCTTGGCCAAGACCCAGGGCTGGGCGCTGGAAGAATTCGATTTCAAAAAGCTGAAAAAAATGGGGGCCGGGGCCTTCTGTGCCGTGGCCCAGGGCTCGGCCCATGAGGACGCCGCCATTGTCCATCTGCGCTATGAACCCAAGGAACTGAAGGGGGGCGCCAAGGCCAACGAAAGGGCCAACATTCAGGCCGTGGCCCTGGTGGGCAAGGGCATCTGTTTTGATACCGGCGGCCACAACCTGAAACCGGCCAAGTACATGCAGGGCATGCACGAGGACATGAATGGTTCCGCCGTGGTGCTGGGCCTGCTGCAAACCATCAGCGCCCTCAAGCTGCCGGTGGTGGTGGATGCCTGGCTGGCCATTGCCCACAACCACATTTCGCCCACGGCCTTCATGCAGGACGACATCATCACCGCCCTGGACGGCACCACGATTGAAGTGGTGCACACCGACGCAGAAGGCCGCCTGGTGCTGGCCGATACCCTGACCCTGGCCGCGAAGAAAAAGCCCGATCTGCTGATCGACTTTGCCACCCTTACCGGTTCCATGGACACGGCTCTGGGCAGCTTGTATTCCGGCGTTTTTGCCAGCGAAGAAGCCCTGGCCCTGCTCGCGGTTTCCGCCGGTCGGGCCAGCGGTGAGCGGGTCTGCGTTTTCCCTATGGACGAGGACTACGAAGCCGGCCTCGAATCCAAGGTGGCCGACATCAAGCAATGCACCATGGATGGCGAGGCCGACCACATTCTGGCCGCCCGTTTCCTCAAGCGCTTTACCGGCAGCCGGCCCTGGCTGCATGTGGACTTGTCCGCCTCCACCAGCGAAGGCGGGCTGGGCGCCATCAGTAGCGACATCACCGGCTTCGGCGTGGCCTGGGGGCTGCATGTGATTCAGGACTGGAGCCGCTGACATGGCAATCCTCGGTCTGTTCGGCAAAAAGGATTGGGGCGATCATCCCCTGGCCGATCCCAAGCTTGCTCGCACGGCCCTGGAGGACGTTGGGCAGGAAGGCAGCACCGACCCTGCGACTGCTCTGGAAGACATTTCCGCCTGGCTGGAGCCCCTGCCCGGGGCCGACAACATTCCCCTCGAACGACGGGCCGAACTGATCCTGCAACTGGATGACGCCGCCGCGCCCCTCGCCCGGCGTTTGGCCCGGGATTACCTGACCGTGGTGCGCAACCGCAGCCAGGAGTTTCGCTACTGGCAGGCGGCTACCAATTACTGGCGGCACCTGATTGCCTGCTACGAAAACTGCCTGGAAAGAGCCGAGGCCGATCCCAAGGGCCAGGTCCTGCTCAATAAGTTGTTTTTACCTTTGCTCTATGCCCGCTTGCTCCATGCCTACGGCGGTTTGCACAAGTGGGCCCAGTTCCGTTACGGTCCCGTGGAAGGCGAGCTTTGGCAGGCGGCTGGGCGAACCTATCTGCGGGCAGACAAAGCCCGACTGGCGACCCAGACCCTCGCCCTCTACGCCAACTGGCCGGGGGAAACCAGCGTCGAGCGGGAATACCTGAAGCTGCTGGTGTTCCACACATCCTCCATGAACAACCTGCTGCCCCTGGAAATCGAACTGGCGGAACGGTTGCTGGCCCACTTCATGTCCCTTTTCGTGCTGACTGCGGAAAGCAGTGTCGACAATGTGTATTGGGTGGATGCCAATCAGGCCCAACCTCCATCGCGGGTGCTGCGTCCTCCAGTAGCGACCCCGGGGCTGCGCTACTTCCGCACTGGTGCCGCCAAGGATGCCATGGACATGCTGCGGGCCCAGATCAGCCAGACCGCCACCATTCCCGGCAACCTGCCCCTGGGCGGGCAATATCCATTGGGGACGGTGATCCGGGTGCTGGAGCACTTGGTCCTTTGCTGCGCACCGACACCGCCCCAGCGCAACCACAACCGGCATCAGGTCAAATCCATGCTGGCCGTGATCCATGGCCGCGAGGAAATCCTGCTGCGCCTGGAAGGGGAAGCCGGAACTCAGGATGGTGAAACCTGGCTGGCGGAAGACGTCAGCCAAGGAGGCCTGGGCGCTCAAGTGTCCCTGGTGGGCAACGACTGGCTCAAGGTCGGCACCCTGGTCGGTATGCGCCCGGAAGGCAGCAGCGATTGGCTGGTAGGCGTGATCCGCCGCTTCAGCCGGGACAACAACAGCACCGGTTCCGTAGGAATAGAAACCCTGGGCCGTGCTCCCCAGGCCGTCACGACAGTCAGCGGCGGCGCCAGCTTCCCGGCCCTGTTGCTGGATGCCGGGCTCAACGTCGGCACCGAAGCCCGACTGTTGATGCTGCCCAGCCAATGGGAAGACTTCATGCCCATGATCGTCAGCGCAAACAGCACCCAGGCCAAGCTCCAGCCGGAAGCCATTCTGGCCAAGGACGGTGACTATCTGGTGGGGGCGTATCGGGTGATTGAGGTGGGTTGAGGCGGGGCGTCGGTAATTGCTGGTGAACTTCCTTGCGGGATGACAGCTACCGGCCATCTGCCGACCTTTAGGTCATTCCTATAGCTGTCATTTGAGCGGCAGTTGCCGTCAGAAACCTGTCGGTCAATTCACACAGCTCGGCCTTTGCTGTCGTTCAGGCGCAGAAGGCGATCAATAGCTGCTACCTGTTTGATCAACAGCCGGACCCGATGCGAAACTGTTCATCGAATGGCTGGTTAGCATTAGTGACGACCGTCCACTTCTGGTCGAGAGTGATCGTTGAACTGCGTTGCTGCTAATCCGCCGTTGGCACACTATAAAAACGGCGAGTTTTGGTTAAGTGGCATGAGGGGGCACCCCGCACAACACACCAGAAGATGCCGCGTGCGCTTAAAAATTCTGGTCGAAATTAATCAGCCATTACGCAGTTTCTACCATTTTCCTTGGCGCGATAAAGTGCCTGATCGGCTCGGATAAGCCAGGTATCGATCGAATCGTTAGCCTTCAGTTGTGCAACGCCGAATGAGGCAGTGATCGTCAAAGATCGAGGAAACTCAAGCAGCGGCGTACTCGCCAAATAGTCACGTATGCGCTGGGTGAGACTCAGTGCAGCGGGTAACTCTGTCATCGGCAATACTAGCAAGAACTCTTCGCCGCCATGGCGTCCGAAAGTATCGCCTAATCGTATTTGCGACTCAATCCGCCGGCTGAAGGCAACCAGTACCTCATCGCCCAAGACATGCCCAAACTGGTCGTTGATGAGTTTGAACCAATCGATATCAATCATAACGATGCTGCATGGATTGCCATGGCGCTCAAATAGATCAAGTTGCTGCTCCAGTTGATCTACGATGAAAAGCCGGTTGTAAAGGCCAGTCAAACTGTCATGAGTGGCAGTAATACTGAGCTGTCTATTTAGTTCATCAAGCTCATGGTTACGCATTTCCAGTTGCAGGGAGATTCTTCGATTCAACACTAACTGTTTCGCACCATCGACGAACTGTTGGTAAGCGTCCCACCCAAATTGGAGTATGACCAGCAGCAGTATGGTGGAACCTGTAGCCAGCTTGATATAGATCGGGTCACCTAACCAGAAGTAATAGCAAATCGGGATTATTAGTACGCAGAAGGTGAAACCGAACGAGGTACGAAATGAAGGTGCAGTATTGACAATGCCGGCTGCGGAGACGGCAACCAACACCACCAAGATGGTCATGTCGTAAACTAAGGAAAGGGGCCCCACCACATGGAAGAAAATCACGGTGGATCCCCAGCACAATCCCTGCAAGGACCGAAGAGCAATCTGCAAGTTGAGCCAATAGGTTAGCTGCTGCTTGTGACGTGGGTGCTTTATCAGCAGCGAAGTCAGAACGAAGGTAATGGTATCTGGCAAGGTATTGATGATCATCCAGGCCAGCATCAGCTTCGCTGCCACGATCTCGTGCATCAGCCAGAAGACGAACCCTGTGCCTATCGGCGACAACATCGTCGCCTTTCGAGCACGCTCAAACAGAGCCGTCACGCAAATAGTGTCAACCTCCAATTGATCTTCTTGGGTGAGGCTGACCGCTTTTTCCTTGTCCATTTTTGTTGAGTCTTGCGATAACGGTCAGGAGTCTAATCGGTTATTCCCGTCCAAACCGAACCGACGCACAGACAGTTCCTGCTTGGGGACCGACTCACACCAAGTCAGCGAAGATGGTCACTGTTGTCAAAGATGGGGCCGTTAGACGTAACAATTGGCTTTTGGATACGAATGGCAGCTTTTCCCCCAGTTTCTCTGGTATGGCTGCAGTAAGCAGCCATGACTCCGGGTGGAAGGGTGAGTGCGTCAGCATGGGATGCTGTCTCTCAAAGCCAATATGCCCCAAAGCTCTCCTGAATGCCCGTTGTACTCGGTTACCTGCCCAATGCTGAACGGCGGGATTGGGTCGGTAGCCGCCCTTGTATGGGGGCGGCGAGTGGCATGTTCATGCGCAAGACACTACTGGATTAATACGATGAGCGTCTTCTGGACTCGCTGTTGAGCCCATCCCTAGGCGGGCTTATTTTGGTGGGCGGATGGCCGACTTGGGACGGAAGGCCTTGACCACGGCCTCGTCGGTTTCCACGTAGGGACCTCCGATCAGGTCGAGGCAATAGGGCACTGCGGCGAAGATGCCGGGTACCACCTGTTTGCCTTCGGCATCCTTCACCCCTTCCAGGGTTTCCTTGATGGATTTGGGTTGCCCCGGCAGGTTGAGGATCAGGCTCTTGCCGCGAATGACTGCGGTCTGGCGAGAGAGGATGGCGGTGGGGACGTAGTGCAGGGAAATTTGCCGCATCTGTTCGCCGAAGCCGGGCATTTCCTTGTGGGCTACGGCCAGGGTGGCTTCGGGGGTGACGTCCCGCGGTGTGGGGCCGGTGCCGCCGGTGGTCAGTACCAGATGGCAACCTACGGTGTCGCAGAGGTCCATCAGGGTGTGCTCGATGACCACCTGTTCATCAGGAATCAAGCGGGACTCCATGTGCCAGGGGGAGGTCAGGGCGGCGCCGAACCATTCCTGCAGAGCGGGGAGGCCCTTGTCTTCGTAGACGCCGGAGGAGGCCCGGTCCGAAATGGAGACCAGGCCGATGATCAGTTCGTCACTGATCGTCGTCATCAATGGCTTCCTCAGCTTCCTCTTTTTCTTTCAGGGCCTGGGTTTGCAACTCTTTCAGGACCCGGAAGATTTCGCGGAAGGCCTTGGGGGGCTTGTTCTGTTCCTGTTCCTTGAGGGCATTGCGGCGTAGCTGACGCAGTTGCTGCAGGTCCACAGAAGGATATTCGGCGGCGATTTCACCCACCACCTTCTCGTCTTCGAGCAGGCGGGTCCGTTGCCGTTCCAGGGCATGGAGCCGGGCGGTCGCGGCGGCAGAAACACCGTTCACCTCGTCCAGGGCTTCCTGAATGGGGGCGGGGTCGATTTCCCGCATCAGCTTGCCGATCAACTGGAACTGGCGGCGCTTGGCGCCATGGGCGGTGATCCGCTGGGCGTCGCGCACGGCTTCCCGCAGGTTGTCCGGCAGGTTGATTTTCTTCAGCCTGTCTGTCGATAAGGCCACCAACTGCACGCCCAAATCCTGCAATGCTTCCACTTCCCGCTTCTTGCGGGACTTGCTGGGAGGGCTGCTGGTTGGGCCGCGGCGGTTTTCTTCCCACCTTGCCTCTTCAGGATTCTCATCCTCGGGCAGGTCGTCTTGGTCTATGAGTTTTGTATCCACGGGTATGATTATAAGCTTCCCTAGCAGCCTAACTTCCGACGGTTATCTCCATGTCCGCTTCCGAATTCAGTTACGACCAGGAATATTTGCGTTCCCTGGCACGCCAAGTCCTTGATCACGCCGCCGAAAAAGGCGCCAGCGCCTGTGAGGTGGATGTGTCCGAAGGTTTCGGTCAGTCCGTCACCGTGCGCCGCGACGAAGTGGAGACCATCGAGTACAACCGCGACAAGGGCATCGGCGTTACCGTCTATATGGGCCAGCGCCGCGGCCATGCCAGCACTTCCGACTTTTCTTCCAGCGCCCTGAAGGCCACCGTGGATGCGGCACTGTCCATCGCCCGCTTCACCGCCGAAGACGACTGCGCCGGTTTGCCCGACGCATCCTTGCTGGTCAAGGCGCCCATGGACCTGGACCTTTACCACCCCTGGCACATCACGGTGGAAGAGTCCATCGATCTGGCCCGGCGCTGCGAAGAAGCCGCTTTTGCCGTGAGCCCCCGCATCACCAATTCGGAAGGGGCCAGCGTTTCGGTGCAGCAGTCCCATTTTGTTTCGGCCAACAGCCTGGGCTTCCTCGACGGCTTTGCCACCTCCCGCCATTACCTGTCCTGCTCGATGATTGCCGGCGAAGGGGACGACATGCAGCGGGACGACTGGTATTCCAGCAAACGGGACCCTCGCGATCTCGCCCCGCCGGAAGCCATCGGCGACTACGCTGCCCGCCGGGCCTTGTCCCGCCTGGGTGCCCGCAAAGTGAAAACCCGCAAGGTGCCGGTGATTTTTGAAGCCCCCTTGGCTGCTGGCCTGCTCGGCAGCTTTGTCCAGTCCGTCAGCGGTGGCGCTCTTTATCGCAAGTCCACCTTCCTGCCAGACTCCCTGGGCAAACAGATCTTCCCCAAATTCCTGCAAATCTCGGAACGTCCCCATCTGCCCAAGGCCCTGGCCTCCAGCCCCTTCGATGATGACGGCGTGGCGACCAAGGACCGGGAAGTGGTGAAGGACGGCGTGTTGCAGGGCTACTTCCTGTCCACCTATACCGCCCGCAAGCTGGGCATGCCCACCACCGGTAATGCCGGCGGCAGCCACAACCTGATTGCTTCTTCCGGCAAGCACGACCTGCAGGGGCTGATCAAGCAAATGGGCACTGGCCTGCTGGTGACCGAACTGTTGGGCCAGGGCGTCAATTACGTCACCGGCGACTATTCCCGCGGCGCTGCGGGTTATTGGATCGAGAAGGGTGAAATCGCCTATCCGGTCCATGAAGTCACCATCGCCGGCAACCTCAAGGACATGTTCCTGGGCATTGCCGACATTGGCACCGACGTACTGGTGCGGGGCTCCAAGCAGATCGGTTCCGTCCTGATCAACCAGATGACCGTGGCTGGCAACTGAGTTTGGTATGAGCATTACCCGTTTCTGCATTGTTCGCCATGGCGAAACCGACTGGAATGCCGAGCGTCGCTTGCAAGGCCATATCGACATTGGCCTCAACGAAACGGGTTTGCGCCAGGCCGAGGCAGCGGCCTGGGGATTGCAGCCCCATCGCTTTGACGCCTGTTACAGCAGCGACCTGAAGCGTACCCAGGAAACCGCCATCGCTATTGCCGTGGTGACCGGCCTCAAGCCGCAACTGGAGCCCGGTCTGCGGGAGCGGCATTTCGGCCTGTTTCAGGGCCGCACGACGGAGGAGGTGGAGCGGGATTTCCCCGAAGCCTTCGCTGCCTATAAAAGCCGGGATATTGATCACTGCTTCGACGACGGCGAAAGCCTGCGGGCCTTCGATCAGCGCATCGCCGAAACCCTGGCCCGTTTGGCCCATGCCCATGCGGGCCAGACCGTACTACTGGTGGCCCATGGCGGTGTGTTGGATGTGATCTATCGCCGCGCCCAGGGCCGAAGCCTGGAGGGCCCGAGAGACTTCCCCATCCCCAACGCTGCTCTCAACTGGGTACAGATCGGCCCCGATGGCTGGCAAGTGGATTGCTGGGCTGACCAGCGCCATCTGCAGGACAGCCTGGACGAAGTGGCGCAGTAGGTGCCTGCCGGGGCGACCTTCTCTCGGTTTTATTCCCCGCGAAAGCGACCCGACAGGGCAAACTGGTCCAGGGCCGTCACGGTGGCATCGATCATGGTCGGTGCATAGGGATCGTGACCAACGCCTTCTATCCATTGCAGGGAACTGCCACCGATGGCTCGGTGCAAGGCCTCCGCGCCGGGGGCGGGGCAGACGTGATCGATGCGGCCCTGGAGGATGTGCACCGGCAGGTTTCCCAGGTTGGCCGCAGCAGTAAGTACTGCATTCGATTCCAGTCGGCAGCCATGACAGAAGTAATGGAGTTGCAGACGGTACTTTTTTGCCAGACGGGGCAGCGCTTCCTCGCTGGGCAGGGCTGCGTCGCTTATTTGAGCCAGGGCGTTTTCCCACTGACTCCAGGCCAGCACCAGGGCCTTTAGTTCTGTCGCCGTCGCCAATTCGAAACGCTGTTCCAGCCAAGGCAGCATCGCCCCTGCCGATTCGGGGGCCCCTAAAGCTCGCCAGCGTTGCCAACGCTCGGCGTGGAGGGGCCGCGCGCCATCAAAGAACCAGTCCAGATCTTCTTGCCGGGCGAGGAATGGGTTGCGCAGCAGCAGGCCACTGACTGTCTGCGGATAGGCTGCCGCCGCCAGGACGCCCAGGGTGCCGCCCCAGGAGCCGCCCAGCAACAGCCAGCGTTCGATGCCGAGTTGGCGACGAAGGGCTTCTATATCTTCCAGCAGCAGGGTTGTCGTGTTTTCTTCGCGGCTGCCCTGGGGTTCGCTCCGTCCGGCGCCGCGCTGGTCGAGCAGGATGATCCGGTAGCGTTGCGGATCGAAGAAGCGGGCCATGGCCGGGGTACAGCCCGAGCCGGGGCCGCCGTGCAACACCAGGGCAGGAATGCCGTTCGCTGAGCCCCATTGTTCGAAATAAAGCCGATGGTTGGCGGAGACATTGATCCAAGCCTCGTCGTAGGGCTGGCTGGGCGGGTAAAGGGGGCGCAGATCGGTGGCGGCAGTCATGGCCGGATTCTACCGATGGGCTGCCCGCCGCCATCTCATGAAAACCATGAGACCCAATTCATGGTTTTCTGGGGGAGGGCCGTCGCCAAAAAGGGGATAGTTCGTTCAGACCTGTGAAGCCTAAAGTATTTGCGGCATGGGTCCGGGCCGGAGCAACTTGCTGCCACGGCACTTAATGAAACCTTGAGGAGACTTGCCATGAAATGGGAAACCCCGACCGCTTGTGATTTCCGCTTCGGCTTCGAAATCACCATGTATATCGCCGCCCGCTAAAACGTCCGCGAATAAATCTACTGCGCGGCCCGATCCCGGCCCTGGGATGCTCGCCGTACTTCGTGTACGGCTGCGCTTCTCGGGCCAGGCTAGGACCGCTCGCTACGATTTATTCACGAACGTCGGCAGACGGTGATCCGTCATCGGAGCCTCGGCTTCCGGTGGCGGTGCTCAGACTTCTTCCTCCGATTTCACGCGTTAGCAAACCACCATGAAACTGATCATACTGGGGGCCTCGGCCGGCGGCGGCTTTCCTCAATGGAATTGTAACTGCCGCAATTGCGCCGGAGTGCGGGATGGCAGCGTGCGAGCCAAGCCGCGCACCCAGTCCTCCATCTGCGTCAGCGCCGACGGCGTCGACTGGGCACTGCTCAATGCTTCGCCGGACATCCTCCTGCAGATCAAGGCCACCCCGGAACTGCAGCCTCACCGGGCCCTGCGCGATACCGGCATCGGCGGCGTGTTGCTAGTGGATGGCCAGATCGACCATGCCACCGGCCTCTTCATGCTGCGCGAACAAAAGCAGCCTCTGCCCCTGTGGTGCGCCGATCCGGTGTACGAAGACCTGACCACCGGTAATCCGGTACTCAAGGTGCTGGCCCATTACAGCGGCGTGGTCCGGCATTCCGTGCCCCTGGATGGCAGCCCCTTTGCCATGGACAAGGTACAGGGCCTGAGTTTTTCCGCTCTGCCTCTGACCAGCAAGGCCGCCCCCTATTCGCCCCACCGAGAGCAGTCGGTGGACGGCGACAACATCGGCCTAACGATTACCGACCAGGCCAGCGGCAAACGCCTGTTCTACGCACCGGGCCTGGGCGCCAACGATCCCCAGGTATTCGCCCGTATGAAGGAGGCCGACTGCGTGCTGGTGGACGGCACCTTCTGGACCGATGACGAAATGATCTCTGCCGGACTATCCGACAAGACTGCCCGCGACATCGGCCACCTGCCCCAGTCCGGCACGGGCGGCATGATGGACTGGCTCGGCGAACTGCCCAAGTCTGTGCGCAAGATCCTGATCCACATCAACAATACCAACCCCATCCTCGACGAGGACTCGCCGCAACGGGCCGAACTGACCCGGCGCGGTATCGAAGTCGCCGAGGACGGGATGCGCATCACTTTTTGATTTTTCTGTGGAGACCCACACCATGATCCGAGCCGACCTTCTTGCTGAATCCGCCCCCGTGGCCGACGGCCGCGAACCCTGGAGCCGGGAGGAGTTTGAAGCCCAGCTGCGGGAGAACGGCAAGTCGTACCACATCTTCCACGCCTTCAACGTCATGCTCAACACTGGCAAGGCGACGCCGGAGCAAATTCGCGGTTGGGTGGCGAACCGCTTTTATTACCAGATCGCGATACCGGTCAAGGATGCCGCCATCATGGCCAATTGCCCCGACCGGGAAATGCGCCGCGGCTGGATCCAGCGCATCCTCGACCACGACGGCTTCGAGTATGGTCTTCCCAACAGCGAAAAGCAGATGGACGCAGGCGGCATCGAAGCCTGGATCCGACTCGGCCTGGCGGTGGGTCTGAGCCGGGAGGAGATCGTGGATCTGCGCCATGTACTGCCCGGCGTGCGTTTCGCTGTAGACGCCTACGTCAATTTCGCCCGTCGCGCCCCGTGGCAAGAAGGGGTCTGCTCCTCCCTCACCGAGCTGTTCGCGCCGGACATCCACAAGCAGCGCTTGGCCACCTGGCCCGAGCACTACACCTGGATTGAGCCGGAAGGGCTACAGTACTTCCGCAACCGCACCAGCCAGGCGCCGCGGGACGTGATCCAGGGCCTCAACGTGACCCTCGATTACTTCAACACCCGGGCCCTGCAGGAGCGGGCGTTGCAGATCCTCAAGTTCAAGCTCGACATCCTTTGGGTTATGAACGACGCTATGGGCCAGCACTACGGTACCAACGGCGTGGTCTCGGCACAGCCAGCCGGTGTTGTGCTGCCGGTGGCGGCATGACGCAAGAAATTACGGCGGCGCTGCCCCGCCTTGGCCATGGCTTCCGCTTCCAGTGGGAGCCAGCACAGGATTGCCATGTGTTGCTCTACCCGGAAGGCATGGTCAAGCTCAACCAGAGCGGCGGCGAAATCCTCGCCCGCTGCGATGGCAAGACCACGGTGGCGGCCATCGTTGCCGACCTGGAAAAGACTTTCGCCATGAGCGGCCAGCCGGGCCTTGAGGCCGACGTTTGCGCCTTCCTCAAGATGGCGGTGGAACGCAACTGGCTGGTGCTGGGCATCGAGGTGGCGGCATGAACGCGCCGAGCAGGCTGGGCAGCATAGGCCAGCCCTTGTGGCTGCTGGCGGAGCTGACTTACCGCTGCCCGCTGCACTGCGTGTTCTGCTACAACCCGGTGGATTTCGCCCGTCACGAGGCGGAGCTGGACACTGAGGATTGGCTGCGGGTGCTGCGTCAGTCGCGGGAGTTGGGGGCCGTGCAGTGCGGCTTTTCCGGCGGTGAGCCGCTGCTGCGGGAGGATCTGGAGCAGCTGGTGGCCGAGGCCCACAAGCTGGGCTACTACACCAACCTGATCACCTCCGGCGTCGGTCTCACCGAGGCCCGCCTCGACGCCCTCAAGGCTGCCGGCCTGGATCACATCCAGCTTTCATTCCAGGATTCGACCAAGGAGATCAACGACTTCCTCACCCACACCCGCACCTTCGATCTCAAGCAGCGGGTGGGGGACATGATCAAGGCCCGGGGCTGGCCCATGGTGATGAACGTGGTGATCCACCGACTCAACATTGAGCACATGGACCGCATCATCCAGATGGCCGCCGACCTCGGCGCCGAGTATCTGGAACTGGCCAATGCCCAGTACTACTCCTGGGCTCTGGAAAACCGCGACCATCTGATGCCGTCCCGGGAGCAACTGCGCCGGGCCGAGGAAGTCACCGACCGCTGGAAGGAAAAGCTGGCGGGCAAGATGCGCATCCTCTTCGTCGTCCCCGACTACCACGAGGGCAAACCGAAGAAGTGCATGAACGGTTGGGGCAATGTCTTTCTCACCGTGACTCCGGACGGTACTGCCTTGCCCTGCCATACGGCGCGGATGTTGCCGGGTCTGGAGTTCCCCAACGTCAAAGATATGGATGTGGCGGTCATCTGGAACGATTCCCCCGGCTTTAATTTCTACCGGGGCACCGAATGGATGCGAGACCCTTGTCGCAGCTGCGAGCACAAGGAGCAAGACCTGGGCGGCTGTCGCTGCCAGGCCTATCTGCTGACCGAGGACGCTGCCGCCACCGACCCGGTTTGCCCCAAGAGCCCCAACCACGGCTTGGTGGAGGCCGCTGTGGCTCGGGCCGAGCAGAGCATCGTGCCGGTGCAGCCCCTGGTGTTCCGCGACCCCAAGGAAAGCCGGCGCCTGCTGGAAAAAACAGCAAAGGAATAAGAGCCTATTTCAGCAGGGATCGCGTGCCGCGCAGCGGGATGGCGGGATGCAGTGCAAGGCGCCCGGCGCGCGGTGCAGTGATCTGCACAAGCGACGAGCAACGCCGCAATGGGCCCGCCATCCCACTGCCCTCCGGGTTGAGGCCAGGAGCGGCGTCTGCGGCGTTGCAGCCCTTGCCCGTAGATGACTACGGGCGGCGGACTGCGCCTTGCATCCATCCGCCCCTGGCCTCAACGCGACGCGCGAGCCCTGCTGAAATAGGCTCTAAGGCGGAGAAGCGTCTGCCAGTGTTAAAATTCGGCGCTTTCCTCTTTTGAAACAGGGATAGCGCCATGTTTTCCAAGCAGAACACCCTCGCCAAGACTGACCCCGAACTGTGGGCCGCGATTGTTGATGAAAATCGCCGTCAGGAAGACCACATCGAGCTGATCGCTTCGGAAAACTATGTTTCCGCCGCCGTCATGGAAGCCCAGGGCTCCCAACTCACCAACAAATACGCCGAAGGCTATCCCGGCAAGCGCTACTACGGCGGCTGTGAGTACGTGGACGTGGTGGAACAACTGGCCATCGATCGGCTGAAGGCCCTGTTCGGTGCCGATGCTGCCAACGTTCAGCCCAACTCCGGTTCCCAAGCCAACCAGGCCGTGCTGATGGCCTTTGCCAAGCCCGGCGACACCATCATGGGTATGAGCCTGGCCGAAGGCGGCCACCTGACCCACGGCATGCCCCTGAACATGTCCGGCAAGTGGTTTAACGTTGTCGCCTATGGCCTCGACGCTAATGAAGCCATCGACTACGACAAGATGGAAGCCCTGGCCCGGGAACACAAGCCCAAGATCATCATCGCCGGCGCTTCTGCCTACGCCCTGCGTATTGATTTCGAGCGTTTCGCCAAGATCGCCAAGGAAGTCGGCGCCATCTTCTGGGTAGACATGGCCCACTACGCCGGCCTGATCGCTGCCGGTTATTACCCCAACCCGGTGCCCCATGCCGACGTGGTGACTTCCACCACCCACAAGACCCTGCGCGGTCCTCGCGGCGGCATCATCCTGATGAAGGCCGAGCACGAAAAGGCCCTCAACTCCGCCATCTTCCCCGGTCTGCAAGGCGGCCCCCTGGAACACGTGATTGCAGCCAAGGCTGTGGCCTTCAAGGAAGCAGCGACTCCCGAATTCAAGAAGTATCAGGAACAAGTGGTCGAGAACGCCATCGTCATGTGCAAGGTGCTGGCTTCCCGTGGTCTGCGTATCGTTTCCGGTCATACCGAATCCCACGTTTTCCTGGTGGATCTGCGCGCCAAGAAGATCACCGGCAAGGAAGCCGAAGCCGTGCTGGGCAAGGCCCACATCACGGTGAACAAGAACTCCATCCCCAACGATCCGGAAAAACCCATGGTGACTTCCGGTATCCGCATCGGCTCCCCCGCCATGACGACTCGCGGCTTCACTGAAATCGAAGCCGAGAAGATCGCTCACCTGATCGCCGACGTGCTCGACGCACCCCACGACGAAGCGGTGCTGGCCAAGGTACGGGATGAAGTTTCTGCCCTGTGCAAGAAATTCCCGGTGTACGGCGCCTAAGCCTGTCATGAACGTGAGTCATCATTTCAACCAAGCCTCGTCGGCGCAAGGACGGCGAGGGGATGGCTCACTTTCTTGCATTACAGAAAGGGCACTTCCATGAAGTGCCCTTTCTGTAATGATCCTGATACTCAGGTCATTGACACCCGGGTTAACGAAGATGGCGACACGATTCGTCGTCGTCGTCGTTGCGCCGCCTGCGACAAACGCTTCACTACCTATGAACGGGTGGAGTTGCAGATGCCGCAGATCGTCAAGAAAAATGGCACCCGTACCGAATTCAACCGCGACAAATTGCTGGCGAGCATGATGCTGGCCCTGCGCAAACGTCCCGTGACCACGGAAAGTATCGACGGTGCTGTTGATCGCATTGCCGAAAAACTGGCCAGTCTCGGCGAGCGTGAAGTGCCCTCGGACCGGGTGGGCGAACTGGTGATGCGGGAACTGAAGAAGCTCGACAAGGTGGCCTACATCCGCTTCGCCTCGGTCTATCGCAACTTCGAGGATGTGGACGAGTTCTCTGATGCCATTCGGGAATTCCAACCGGTTTCCCGCCGCCGCAAAGCCGATACCGCGGAATGATTTTTTCTGCCGATGACCATGCCTACATGGCCCGGGCCTTGCGCCTGGCGGCCCTGGGGCTAAATACCACCACGCCTAATCCCCGGGTCGGCTGCGTCATCGTTCGTGATGGCGTGATTGTCGGCGAAGGCTGGCATGCCAAGGCTGGCGAACCCCATGCTGAAGTGCACGCCCTGCTTGCCGCTGGCGACAAGGCCAAGGGAGCGACCGCTTACGTCACCCTGGAACCTTGTTCCCATTTTGGCCGTACCCCGCCCTGCGCCGATGGCCTGATTGCCGCCGGTGTTTCCCGGGTGGCGGCGGCCATGACGGACCCCAATCCCCAGGTGGCGGGCCGCGGTCTGGAAAAACTGCGGGCAGCCGGTATCGCCGTGGCCTCCGGATTGATGCAGGCCCAGGCAGAGGAACTCAATGTGGGCTTCATTTCCCGCATGACCCGGGGCCGCCCCTGGCTGCGGCTCAAGGTGGCCGCCAGCTTGGACGGCAAGACTGCCCTCAACAACGGCGTTTCTCAATGGATCACCGGCCCCGATGCCCGGCGCGATGGCCACCGCTGGCGCGCCCGTAGCTGTGCCATGCTGACCGGTATCGGCACAGTGCGGGACGATGATCCGCAACTCACCGTGCGGGATATTCCGGTAACGCGCCAGCCATTACGGGTGGTGGTGGATAGCCGCCTGGAAACTCCCCTCAACGCCCGAATTCTGGAGGGCGGCAACGTGTTGATTGCCGCTGCCGTTCAGGATGAAAAACGTATCGCCGCCCTGCAACAGCGGGGGGCGGAGGTGCTGGTTCTGCCCAATGGGCAGGACAAGGTGGATTTGCCGCGCCTGCTGGCCGAACTGGGCACCAGGGGCATCAACGAAATCATGGTGGAAGCCGGCTTCAAACTCAATGGTTCTCTGCTGCGGGAAGGCTGCGTGGATGAATTGATCATCTACCAGGCCCCGGTATTGCTGGGCGATAAGGCCCGGGGCATGTTCGATCTGGCCGAGTTGAGCGACCTGTCCCGCAAGCAGGTTCTGCACATTACCGATCGTCGTTTGCTGGGCCAGGACCAGCGCATGCTGGCCCGTTTCAAGCCTGCGGGCTGAGCCTGAGACAAGGCCAGGGATTCGTAGTTTTTCCATGGCTTTCCCCTCCTTAGGCTGAAAATCCGGCTGCTAGACTTCTAGCCTTCCCTTTGCCTTACCCCATCGCCATGAACGCTCCTGCTGCCAAAGCCATCGAATTCAAAGGCACCTCCCTGTCCGTCGTTTCTGTGGTGCTGTCTTCCCTGGATATGACCGAGTTGGAGGCTGCGGTGGCGGCCATGCCCGGCGGCAAGCGGCGGTTTTTCGATGGTGATGCGGCGGTGCTGGATGTAGGCGCGGTGGCTGGAGGTCAGGCCGACTGGCCTGCCTTGCTGACCCTGTTGAAGGATTACGGACTGCAACCGGTGGGCTTCTGTAACGGCGACGAGGCCCTGGCTGTGGCGGCAACGGAGGCAGGTTTGGTGAGCATCGCCGCCAGCGAATTGGCCCGCCCCACCAAAAAAGCCGCAGCGCCTGAAAAGGCCCCAGAACCGCCCAGGGCTAACACGTTGATCGTGGACAAACCCCTGCGCTCTGGTCAGCGGGTTTATGCCCAGGGCGGCGATCTGATCCTGACCGCCATGGTGTCTGCCGGTGCGGAAGTGATAGCCGACGGCAGCATCCACGTTTACGCCCCCCTCCGGGGCCGGGCCCTGGCCGGGGCAAACGGCGATGAGCGGGGCCGGGTGTTTTCCACCTGCTTCGAGGCAGAGTTGGTTTCGATTGCCGGGGTGTACCGCACCTTTGAGCAGGGCATTCCGGAAAAGCTGGCCCGGCAACCGGTGCAGGTATGGCTGGAAGGGGTTGCTGCTAGCCCCCTGACCCTGCGCATGGAACCCCTGGTTCTGCGCTAATCGATAGCCAGTATTAAAGGCCGCGTCCCAAGTGGCGCGGTAAGGCTAGGACAGATCTCAGCTTGACATCAATCCAGTCCGGCTTGCCCGGACGGCGTGCAATCCAGACCGTCTTCATTCCCAACTGCCGGGCGGTGGCGAGATTCGGCAGGCTGTCTTCCACCATGATGCAATTGCTGGCGACCAGTCCTTCCTGGCGCAGCAGCCGGCGAAAGGCGCTGGCGAAGGGTTTGGGGACGAAGCGCAATTGCTCCAGACACCAGACCCGGTCAAACACCTGCCGAATGCCCATGGCGTCGAGCACTTGCCGGGCATAGTGGCTGGGCGCATTGGAAAAAACAATCTTTCGCCCTGGCAGATGCCGCAGCATGGCTTTTACCGCGCTATCAAACACGAGCTGTTCCTGAAGCTGCGGGAACTGATGGGTATGCCAGAGGAAATGATGGGGGTCGGTGCCATGGTGACGCATCAACCCGGTCAGGGTAGCGCCGTAGCGCTGCCAGTAGGCCATGCGCAAGCGGTTGGCTTCCGACTCGTCCACCTGAAGATGCTCCGCCACATAGGCCGTCATGGCCCGATTGATGTGGGGGAAGATATGGGCGCTGGCGTTGTGGAGCGTGTCATCGAGGTCAAAGAGCCAAACGGGGGAACTCATGAGTCCCTCCGTTTGGCTCTTTGACTCGTAAAGCTGCCCCACCTTCTTCCATCCCCTCCCTCAAGGAAGAGGCGACTGATCAGCCTTGTGCCCTGAACGGGGAATGGTTTGAGGCTCACTTCGATTTGATCAGCGTACCCACACCTTCGTCGGTGAGAATTTCCAGCAACAGGGCATGTTCTACCCGGCCGTCGATGATGTGTACCGCCTTGACGCCGCTGCGAGCCGCATCCAGGGCCGAGCCGATTTTGGGCAGCATGCCGCCGGAGAGGGTGCCATCGGTGACCATGTCGTCGATCTGCTTGGGGGTGATGCCGGTCAGCAGCTTGCCTTCCTTGTCCAGCACGCCGGGCGTGTTGGTCAACAGTACCAATTTTTCGGCCTTGAGGACTTCGGCAATCTTGCCGGCAACCACGTCGGCATTGATGTTGTAGGTTTCGCCTTCTGCGCCGACCCCGATGGGGGCGATGACGGGGATGAAGGCGCCATGGTCCAGCAGGGAAATCAGGGCCGGGTCGATGGAGACGATATCGCCCACTTGGCCGATATCGATCAGGTCGCCGGGATTGTCCTTGTCTTCCATCATCAGCTTGGTGGCGCGGATGAGGTTGCCATCCTTGCCCGTCAGGCCCACGGCCTTGCCGCCAGCTTGGTTGATGAGGTTGACCACGTCTTTATTCACTTGGCCGCCGAGAACCATTTCCACCAGTTCCATGGTTTCCGCATCGGTGACGCGCATGCCCTGGATGAATTCCCCTTTCTTGCCCACCTTGGCCAGCAGGCTCTCGATCTGGGGGCCACCACCATGGACGACCACCACATTCATGCCCACCAGCTTGAGTAGCACCACGTCCCGGGCGAAGCATTGTTTCAGGTGCTCGTCGGTCATGGCGTTGCCGCCGTATTTGACGACGATGGTTTTGCCATGGAATTTCTGGATGTAAGGCAAAGCCTCGGCCAGGATGCCGGCTTTAACGAGGGGGCTGGTGGTATCGGTCATGGCAGTGGGAAACGAGGAAAGAAGGCCCGCATTTTAGCGGGCAGATGTGGCGGTAGCGGGACAGTATCTGGCCCTCAGTCGTTGCAAGTCCAGTCGGCGGGGAGCCGGTAGTGGGCAAACCATTCGGTGAGGGCATCCGCTGGCATGGGCAGCGCAATACCCGCACCTTGGGCGGAGTAACAGTGGCGGGACCAGAGGGCTTGTGCCTGGGCCTGAGTCGTTACGCCAACGGCAATGACTTTGCGCTGAAAGGCTTTGGCCAGCCCCAAAATACTTTCCACCATGGCCATATCGCCGGCATTGACAAGCATGCTGGTAATCAGGGTTGGGTCAATCTTGAGTAACTGGGCCGGCAGGTATTTGAGGTAAGTCAGGGAGGAGTAACCGGTACCAAAATTGTCGAGAACGAAGGTCACGCCCAGTTTGCTGCACTCATCAATGATGCGGCTGGCCAAGGTCAGATCGGACAAGGGGGCGTTATCGTCCATATCCAGTTCCAGCCGCAGGGATGCGGTGGTTGGATGCTGGGCAAGCAAGTCGGTCAGGTAGTTGGTGAAGTCGCTCCAGCGCAGTAGCCGCATGGAAATGTTGAGGCTGACAGGCAGGAAAATGCCTAACTTTTCCCAGGCTTTCATCTGGGTGAGCGCGGTTTCGATGGCCCACAGGTCGAACTCGATGGACAGTGAAGAGTTTTCCAACTTGTAGGGAATGCAGGCACGGATCTCATCCGGCATCAACAAGCCGCGCTGCGGATGCTGCCAGCGCAACGAGGCCTCCAGACCATCAATGCGGCTGGTTTTGAGGTCCAGAACCGGCTGGTAATAGAGTTGGAACTCCCCTGCATTCAGGGCATCCCGCAACTGGGGGATCTCATCCTGAAGGGCGTTGGCCGTTGCATCGCTTTCGGGGTCGAACAGGTAATGGGTGCTCCCTTGTCCCTGCCCTCCCAACCGTTTGGCCGTGTGCATGGCGTGTTCGGCATTGCTCAGCAACTGTTCAGGCGTCAGGCTGTCCATGGGGTACACGGCAAGCCCAATGCTGGCAGTGATGCATTCGCCACCAATGGGTTCAAGCGCTTCAAGCAGGGAAGTCGAAAGCCGGTCGAGCACCAGTTCAATTTCTTGAATGCTGTCCACGTCCGAGAGCAGCACGACGAACTTGTCTTCTTCAAGACGGGAAACTGTGTCCCCTTCCCGGATGGATTTACGCAGCCGGCCCGCCACTTCGACCAAAACAGCATCGCCGGTAGCGCGGCCGAAATGGGTGTTGATGTTTTGGAAATTATTGATGTTGAGGCTACATAGGACGACCAGCGTTCCTTGCCGCTGGGTCCAGGCCATGGCTTGCCTGATCCGGTCGGTCAGCAGAGTCCGTGTCGGTAACTGGGTCAGAAAATCGTGGTGATCGGGCTGTTCGCCAGAACTCTGGTAGGTCTTGAGTTGGGTCAGGTCGGAGAAATTGCCGATGTAATGGGTAATTTGATTCTCGGCGTTACGGATGGCGTGAATGGCGAGCAATTCGACGATGATTTTGCCGTCTTTACGACGATTGGAAACTTCGCCCTGCCAGGACCCCTCTTCAGTCAAGGCACGCCACATCGCCTGGTAAAAGGCTATGTCGTGGATGCCGGAGTTCAAAATTTTGGGTGTTTGCCCGATAATGTCGGCTGGCTCATAGCCCGTAATGGCCGTAAAGGACGGATTCACATCAATGACAACGCCCTCAGCATCCGTAATCAAGATTCCGTTGTGAGAATTTGCAAAAGCCTGGGTGACCCATTTCAGCTTTTCAATGTCATTGGGGAGGGAGGCGAGTAGCGTCATCTTTGCTCGTTTTTGCCAAAGGGACATCATTGACCCTTTGTAGAAGACAGAATTAAACTATATTTTTTCAATGTGACTCGAAAACGGATGACTTAAATACCCGAGTACGTCACTATCAAAAAAGAATGGATGCCCTAGTAAAACTGTCTGGAATCATAAGAGTGGAAAGCGCCCGGGAAACCTTGTCCCGAAATATTCGCTCTTTACGCGCGGCCCGCGGATGGTCGCAGGAAGCGCTCGCCCTTGAAGCGGGGCTGCACAGAACCTTTGTGGCTCACGTTGAGCGTGGCGCCCGCAATATCTCCCTGAACAATATCGAGCGGATTGCTGTGGCGCTGAGCGTTCCCGTCAGCCGCTTGTTTGAAGTCTGACCGACGGGAAACACCACCGATCCTTATTCGATCGTGAGCCGCTTGGCTTGTGCTGCAGTCTTCTTGGGTAGTGTCAGTTCCAACACTCCATCCGTAAAGCGCGCCACTGCTGCCGCTTCATCCACCTCTTGGCCTAACTGAAAACTACGGGAAACCTTGCCAAAGGTGCGTTCCGTTCTCAGTATTCGCTCGCCTTCCCGGACTTCTTTTTCCTGCTTGCGCTCGGCGCTGATGGACACTATCGGCCCGTCCACATGAACGTGGATGTCTTCCTTCTTGATGCCGGGAAGCTCTGCGTGAACGACAAATTGTTTGTCCTGTTCCTTGATATCCAGCTTCACGGTCGGAGTGCTGGCGGGATCATTGAATTCCACGGGACGGACAAAGAAACCACGAAAGAAATCGTCGAGCGGATCGTGGCGGGTGAGGTTGCTCATGATTAATCTCCTGTGAACTCGGGCACCATTGCCCACGACCTATAAATAGGCCCAGGACAAAAAATTTCAAGTCCTGTTGTTACTGGTCTTGTGATCAATCAAACTTCGCCGTAGATTGCGCGCCGGACAAGCGGGAGGAAGAAGCGGATGAGTGTCATGAACCAGTTGCCCGAGAAGGGTGCAGATGCGATGAGTCAATGCCACCGTTGTGGGGCAAGCTTTGGCTGTGGTGTCAGCCAGGGGCAATCAAGATGTTGGTGTATGGAGTTCCCCAGTCTTCCTGCTCAGTTTCGACAAGGGAAGAGCTGCTATTGCCCGGCTTGCCTCAAGGTACTGACGGAGACGCTCGCAGACCCAGCATAAGAACGGCATCCCGGTTGCTCCAGGAGAAGCATTGCGCGGCCGCTTCTCGCCAGGGGAGCCAGCGCCAGGCCAGATGCTCATCCGGCGCCAGGGTAACGGCAACAGGTTCGGGCACGCACAGGGTAAAAACGTGTTCCCGGTTATGGCTTGTGCCCGGCGCAAAACGTTCCGGTGTCAGGGTAATGCGGAAGTTGTTGGCCACATTCCAGGGGATAAAGTCCTCGGCTGCCGGGCGAAGACCTGTTTCCTCGCCCACTTCCCTCCGGGCCGTTTCCAGCAGGGTTTCTCCTGGCTCCTGGCTGCCGGTGACCGATTGCCAGAGCCCCGGTTGCTTTGCCCGTTCCAACAGCAAAATCTCCAAGGACGGCGTGTGAATCACGACCAGAACGGAAACCGGGATTTTGTGTTTCATTCCGGGCCAACATCAGAGGGGAGTTGGGGAATGTTTTTTGCCGCCCCATCGATAAGACACCAGAAGGATAGCCCCTTGCTGCGCAACTCATCAGCTGCCTGCTGAAACACCTGCAAGGTGGTGGCGAAGTCCTGGCCTGCCCGTTGCAGAAGTCCTTCGCAATGGGTCAGCAGGACCAGATAGCCTTCTGCCGGACGCCAGGCCAGATCAGCCAGGCAGTCGCCCAGGGCATCGTAATTGTGGCCAAACCATTCAGGGAAAGCCATGCCTTGGGCAATAGTGTCGAGCAGGGTTTCCTTGTTCTTGGCTTTGCGCAAGTCCAGTTTGAACACCAGATAGCCATTGGCTTCAGCGGCCAGGGTAAGCGCCTCAACTTTTGCATCGGGTTGGCAATAGACACCGGCCAGGTCGCTACGCTGCAACAACCGGGTATAGGACTGAAGGACCGTCATGGACGAATGCTCCAGAAGTGCTGGTAATGGTCGGCCGTGTAATAACGTTCGCCGCCATTGCCGCTGATGATGCGCCGGGCTCCGCGATCCCGTTCTCCGGGTGTGGGAACAGTGTATTCCCGGTAATAAGCTCTGGGCCGCAGGGGCAAGCGTTTCTCGTAGTTACCGAAGGTAATGCCATCCCGGTGATAGGGGAAGGGGTCACCCAGCTCAATCAGACGCAGGGTCTGGCGGGCTTCCGGGGGGAGTTCTGCTTGGCTGATTTGGGGAATATCTGATGACATTCCCCAAGGTTCCCGCGCCAGCCCCAAGCTGCACAGGGCAGCCAGAAGCAGGGCGAGAAGGATGCGCAACATCGGGGCGGTTTAGCCCTGGGTTGCGGCGGGTGTGGTGTTACGCAGACGGATGTGCAATTCGCGCAGCTGCTTTTCATCCACAGGACTGGGTGCGTTGGTGAGCAGACACTGGGCGCGCTGAGTCTTGGGGAAGGCAATCACGTCGCGGATGGATTCGGCACCGGTCATCATGGTGACGATACGGTCCAGACCGAAGGCCAAACCGCCGTGGGGTGGGGCGCCGTACTTGAGGGCATCGAGGAGGAAGCCGAACTTGAGTTGTTGTTCTTCTTCATTGATGCCCAGGGCTTCGAACACCTTGGCTTGCACGTCTGCCTTATGGATACGCACCGAGCCACCGCCGATTTCCCAGCCGTTGAGGGCCAGGTCATAGGCCTTGGCCAGACACTTGCCGGGATCGGTGGTGAGGTATTCCTCGTGACCATCCTTGGGGCTGGTGAAGGGGTGGTGACAGGCGGACCAACGCTTGTTTTCCTCGTCGTACTCGAACATGGGGAAATCGACGACCCACAGGGGTTCCCAGGCCTTGCCGTTGAGATAGCCCTTTTCGTGGCCGATCTTGCTGCGCAGGGCGCCGAGGGCGTCGTTGACTACCTTGGTCTTGTCCGCACCGAAGAAAATCAGGTCGCCGTTTTGGGCGCCGGTCCGTTCCATGATGGTCTTCAGGGCCTGTTCATGGATGTTCTTGACGATGGGGGACTGGAGGCCGGTTTCGTTGAGTTGGGTAACGTCATTGACCTTGATGTAGGCAAGACCTTTTGCTCCGTAGATCTTGACGAACTCGGTGTAGCCGTCAATTTCGCCGCGGGTCAGGCTGTTGCCGCCGGGAACGCGGATGGCGGCAACACGGCCGCCCGTTGTGGCAGGACCGGAGAAAACCTTGAAGGCTACATCGGCTACGGCATCGGTAACGTCGGTCAGTTCCAGGGTGACGCGCAGGTCAGGCTTGTCGGAACCGAAGCGGGCCATGGCTTCGCCGTAGCTCATGCGGGGGAAGGGATTGGGCAGGTCCACCGCCATGGTTTCTTTGAAGACGGTGCGGATCATTTCTTCCATCAGGGACGTGATCGCGTCTTCACCCATGAAGGAGGTTTCGATATCGACCTGGGTGAATTCAGGCTGACGATCGGCGCGCAGGTCTTCGTCGCGGAAGCACTTGGTGATCTGGTAGTAGCGGTCGAAGCCGGCCACCATCAGCATCTGTTTGAAAAGCTGGGGGGACTGGGGCAGGGCGAAGAATTGGCCATCATGGACGCGACTGGGGACCAGGTAGTCCCGGGCGCCTTCCGGCGTGCTCTTGGTCAGCATGGGGGTTTCGATGTCCACGAAGTCGTGGGCGTCGAGGAAACGACGGAAAGCCATGGCGACACGGTAGCGCAGCATCAGATTCTTCACCATCTGGGGGCGGCGCAGGTCGATGACGCGATGGGTCAGGCGCACGTTTTCCGACAGATTTTCGTCGTCCAGCATGAAGGGGGGCGTAACGGCGGGATTGAGGATTTCCAGTTCGTGGCAGAGCACTTCGATTTCACCGGAGCCCAGGTTGGTGTTTTCAGTTCCCGCAGGGCGGCGGCGTACCTTGCCGGTGACCCGCAATACAAATTCGTTACGTACGGTTTCAGCCAGGCCGAACATTTCGGCACGATCAGGATCACAGACGACCTGGGCAAGGCCTTGGCGGTCGCGCAGGTCAATGAAGATAACGCCGCCGTGGTCGCGACGGCGGTGGGCCCAGCCGCAGAGAGTGACGGTTTGATCAACAAGTCCGGCGTTCAGTTGGCCGCAGTAATGGGTACGCATAATGTCTTCGTGCTCAAAATAAAAGCCGCCCAATCGTGGGCGGCGGGAGGTTGCTTGAAAGGGGTTTATTCGTTTTGGGCGCGCGCCACCAGGCTGGTGGCCGGGTAGGGGGCAGGAGGCGTGACGACACCCATGGAAATGATGTACTTGAGGGCTTCATCCACACTCATGTCCAGTTCGATGACTTCGGACTTGTCCATCATCAGGAAAAAACCGGAGGTCGGGTTAGGAGTGGTGGGGACGTAGACGCTGACGTGATTGGTCAGATGGTTGACGACATCACCGCCGGGGGTACCGGTCATGAAGGCGATGGTCCAACTGCCCTTGCGCGGGTATTCCACCAGCAGTGCCTTGCGAAAGGCTTCGCCGCTGGAAGAGAACAAAGTGTCCGAGACTTGCTTGACGCTGTAATAAACCGACTTCACCACGGGGATACGGGATAGCACCCCTTCCCAGAAGCGCACCAGCTTTTGCCCCAGGATATTGGCCGTGATCAGGCCCGTGCCCAGCACGATCAACAGGGTCATGAGGGCGCCGATACCAGGGATATAAAACCCGATCAGACGCTCCGGCTGTAGTACTTCCGGCAGTAGCAACAGCGACTGGTCCATGGTGCGGACGATTAGGGAAAGCACCCAGGCGGTAATCGCCAAAGGTACCCAGATCAGCAGGCCAGTGATGAAGTATTTTTTCAAAGTTGGCGATGGTTAGCAGGAAGGGCAGGAACCTGTGCCACCTTGGCAAGGAGGAGGCTCGGCCTTGGGCGCAGCAGAATTGCCGCCCTTGAAGTCAGTGGCGTACCAGCCGGAACCCTTGAGCTGGAAACCGGGGGCTGTCAGCTGTTTGGAAAAAGTTTCCTTGGCGCATTCGGGACAGACCGTGAGGGGATCGTCAGCCATTTTCTGCATGACGTCCTTTTCCAAACCACAGCTGGAGCAACGATAGGCGTAGATGGGCATATGCACCTCCGCAAAAAAGAAGGAAATTATAACGCAGGGACTTCCGCCAATCGGCGGATTCATGCTGGGTGTGGGGGCTTTCCCGGGTTTTTCAACCCGCCAGGGTACCCAGGTAGAGTTGCGTCAGGGGTTTGCCCCAAAACAGGGCAATGATGCCGGCTGTGGCCAGATAGGGACCAAAGGGGATCGGAATGTTGCGCCCTTGGCGGGTCAGGACAATCAGGGCAATGCCAACCAATGCGCCGACCAAGGAGGAAAGCAGGATGGTGAGCGGCAGCATTTGCCAGCCGACCCAGGCGCCAATGGCAGCCAGTAGCTTGAAGTCGCCATAACCCATCCCCTCCTTGCCCGTGGCTAGTTTGAACAGCCAATATACGGCCCAGAGCGAAAGATAGCCGGCAATGGCGCCGATGACGGCACTTTGCAGATTAGCGAAAACGTCGTTGATGTTGAACAGAAGCCCAAGCCAGATCAACGGAAGGGTAATGTCGTCCGGCAGTAATTGGGTGTCAAAGTCGATAAAAGTGAGGGCAATGCAGGCCGACAGGAACAGCAGCGCTCCTAGCAAGGCCCAGCCTGTCCCCAGTTTCCAGGCCGCGAAGCCGAAAAGCAATCCGGTCAGGGCTTCAGTCAAGGGGTAGCGGATACTGATGGCTGCCTGGCATTGACGACATCTACCCCGAAGAAACAGGTAGCTGAGAACTGGGATGTTTTCCAAGGCTGTAATGCTGTGACCGCAGTGAGGGCAGCGGGAGCGGGGTTGCGCAAGGCTCAGGGGGGTGTCGTGGGCCGGAGGTTCTTCCCCGCGAAGCTCGGCACATTGCTGCGCCCATTCCCGTTCCATCATCTGCGGCAGACGATGGATGACAACATTGAGAAAGCTGCCAATCAGCAAGCCCAGCAGAGTGCAGCCTGCGATCAGCAGGGCGGGTTCATTGACCATGGGGTTTAGGTGACTGCGCCGAGTTTGAAAATAGGCAAGTACATGGCAATGATGATGCCGCCAATGACCACGCCAAGGAAAGCCATGATCATGGGTTCCATCAGGCTGGACAGCGCTTCTACTGCATCATCTACTTCCGCCTCGAAGAAGTCGGCAACCTTGCTTAGCATGCTGTCGATTTGGCCAGACTCTTCGCCGATGGCCACCATCTGGATCACCATCGGAGGGAATACGTTGGTGTTTTGCATGGATACAGTCAGGCTGTTACCTGTGCTGACCTCATTCTGAATTTGTTTGGTCGCCGAGCTGTACACATAATTACCCGCAGAGCCCCCTACTGAGTCTAATGCCTCAACCAGGGGTACTCCCGCAGCAAACATCGTGGAGAGGGTTCGTGTCCATCGGGCGATGGTGGCTTTTTTGAGGAGTTCGCCGAAAACAGGTAGGCGAAGGACCATTTTGTCTCTGGCTATTTGCAACGGAACCGAGTGTTTCAATGCGAATTTGAGGCCAAAAATTCCACCTCCAATGCCACCGAAAATAACGTACCAATACGCAACAAAATATTCCGACATAGTCATCACGAATATTGTCGGTGCTGGCAGTTCAGCGCCAAAGCTAGTGAATACGGCTTTGAATTGGGGGATCACAAAAATCATGATGACCGCCAAGACAATGAAAGCCACCACGATCACAGCGATCGGGTAGAACAGAGCACTTTTGATCTTGGCTTTGATGCCGAGGATTTTTTCTTTATAAGTTGCCAGTCGATCAAGAAGCGTTTCCAGAATCCCCGCCTGCTCGCCTGCTGCTACTAGATTGCAGAATAGTGGATCAAAGTAGTCAGGATGTTTGCGGAAGGCTTGATTCAGGCTGGCACCAGTTTCCACTTCGGTTTTGATGTCCAGTAGAAGGCGCCCTACGGCTGGGTTGCTGGCGCCTTTGCCAACAATGTCGAAGGATTGGAGAAGTGGGACACCGGCCTTCATCATCGTGGCCAGTTGCCGGGTGAACAGGGTTATATCTTTCTCACCGATTGAGCCGCCGCTGCTACGCCTTTGTTTTTTGACCTTACTGACCAAAATGCCTTGGCGGCGCAAGGTGGTACGGACAATCGCTTCCCCGGCAGCCTGCATCTCGCCTTTTACAACCTTGCCGGCTTTGTTTTTGCCTTCCCAGGTGAAGTTGTCTTCTTTTACGCTGGCTCTATTCGCAGTCGCCATGACAGCATTCCATTCCGGTCAATGACCCCGTCAGACACAGCGTTGACAGGGTGGAAGTCTATGATTCGGGGATGGTAACAGATGGTATCGGCGCCTGAGTGGGCACTGGTCGATGGATACGGACAAACTTCACGGCTCGGTTTTGGGTTTGAACGATTTCCATGGGGACGCCGGCAATGCGGACGCTGATGCCGGATTCCGGAATGTCTTCGAAATGTTCCAGTAACAAGCCATTAAGGGTCTTGGGGCCATCCAGGGGTAGATCCAGTTCCAGGTCGCGATTGATTTCCCGTAGGGAATGGCTGCCTTCCACCATGGCCGTGTCGTCTTCATCCCAAACGAGCTCTCGGGAGCTACCGGGCGTGCTGGTGGTGAACTTGCCGATCAGTTCCTCAACGATATCTTCCAGTGTTACCAAACCCATGATCTCGCCGTATTCATCAACGACCAGCCCCATGCGCTGGCGGTTTTCCTGGAAGAACTGCAGCTGAGCATAGATGCCCGTGCCCGCGGGGATGAAGTAAGGCTCCGCCAGGTGTTCCTTGAGGACATCGATATCGAGTTCATCGCCGTTCATAACCTGGGACAACAGGCGACGCTGGGAAAGGATGCCCAGCATGTTGTTCAAGTCTCCGGCATAAACCGGCAGACGGCGGTGATAGCTGGTACTTAACTGGGTACGAATCGTTTCCGGCGGCGCTTCCAGATCCAGCGCTTCCATGGTTCCGCGGGGAATCATGATGTCGTCCACCGTGATCTGTTCCAGATCAAACAGGTTGAGCAGAATTTCCCGATGGTTGTCCGGGATGTCTTTGGACGACTCCAGCACGATAGCCTGAAGTTCCTCGGGACTTAAAGGTTTGGGGTCGTGACCGTTGCCGCCACGCAACCGGAATAAGCGGAGCATGCCGCTAACCAGCAGATTAATGGTGGAAATGACCGGGTCGGAAAGCTTGAGGATGGGTCCCAACACATAAGCGGAGGCCAGCGCCAGCCGGTCGGGAATGCCGGCGCCAATGACTTTCGGCGTGATTTCGGCAAAGACCAGGATGAAAAAAGAAATGACCAGAGTGCCCACGCCCAGCACCCACTTCTCTTCGCCGAAAAACTGCACAACCACCAGGCCAGCAAGGGTAGCGATGGCGGCATTGATCAAAGTATTGAAAAGCAGGATGACGCCGAGCAGCTTGTCGGTCTTGGCCAGCAGGGCCATGACTTTCTGGGCGCCACGATGGCCGGACTGAGCCTGGGCCCTAAGTCGGTAGCGATTGCAAGCCATCATGGCTGTTTCAGCCATGGCAAAAAAACCGGAAAAAATCAGGAGTGCGGCAAGAATGGCGACCTGGGCCGCGAGGGGAACGTCTTCCAAAGGATGGGTCGGGGAATGAAGAAGCGGGTGAGTATTCCGGCGGCCCCGATACCTGTCAAGAGCATGCCGCCGGTAAGGGGATCAACTGGCCCGGTGCAACAACACATCCAGCACGAAGTAACTGCCCACGTAAGCCAGCAACAGGGTGGCAAAGCCGGCCAAAGTCCAACGCAAGGCGGTTTTTCCGCGCCATCCGCGTAAATGCCGACCCAGCAACAGGGCGCCAAAGGTAAGCCAGGAAATCAGGGCAAATACCGTTTTGTGACTGACCGTCAGGGGCTTGCCGAACAAGTCCTCAGAAAAGAACACTCCGGAAAGCAGCGTCAGGGTTAGCAGGACGAAGGCGACATGGATCAAGCGGAAGAGCAGCCGTTCCATGGTCATCAAGGGAGGGAGGCTGGCAAGCAGGGGGGATAGCTGGCCGCGATGGAGATTTTTTTCGAGGGCTGTCATCAGCAGGGCATGCAAGGCAGCAATGGTGAACAGGCTGTAGGCCAGCATGGCCATTAAAAAATGCACCCGGAAGGCGGGATTGGCCGCGTTGGCAATGACATGCTCTTCCGGCACCAGAGACGGCAGCAGAACGCAAATAGCCGCTGCAGGCAAGCCGAGCAAGGGCAGACCATCGATGCGGATATAGAAACTTTCCACCCAGTACAGGGACAGGGCCAGCCAGAGCATGGCCGACAGGGCGGTGGCAAAGCCGAAGTGCATGACGCCGGCCGGGAAAATACCCTCCCGCAGGCTGACGGCATGGAACAGCAGGGCGATCAGCAGCCCCACCCGTTCCGCCGGATGAATGATCGGGATTGGACGGGCCAAGGCGGCGCCTTGCCAGCGGCAACGCCATAACCAGATGGCCAGGCCGGCATAAAGGGCGGCGGGGATCAGATGCAGTAAAATTGCAGGCATCCCGCAAGTCTAACGCAAGCCGGTTGTCTGGCTGGCGTCTTGCCCAACGCTTTCCCGGATTTATCCATGCTCGATAACCTGACCCAACGTCTCGCCAAGGTCGTCAAGACCATGCGCGGCCAGGCCCGCCTGACCGAAGACAATATCGCCGACATGCTGCGTGAGGTACGCATGGCGCTGCTGGAGGCCGATGTGGCCTTGCCTGTGGTCAAGGACTTCATTGCCAAGGTCAAGGAAAAAGCTATCGGGCAGGAGGTCATTGCCTCCCTTTCTCCAGGTCAGGCGCTGGTCGGGGTGGTACACAAGGAACTGACCGAGCTGATGGGCGGTGCTGCCGTCGGCCTCAACCTTGCCAGCCAGCCTCCCGCCATCATCCTCATGTCCGGTTTGCAGGGGGCGGGGAAAACCACCACCACGGCCAAGCTGGGCAAGTGGCTCAAGGAACGGCAAAAGAAAAAAGTACTGACGGTCAGTTGCGACGTTTATCGCCCTGCTGCTATTGAACAGCTAAAGACTGTCTCCGAACAGGCCGGCATCGATTTCTTCCCTTCTGAGCCCGGCCAGAA
Organism: Rhodocyclaceae bacterium; assembly: GCA_036504515.1. Taxonomy (GTDB): domain Bacteria; phylum Pseudomonadota; class Gammaproteobacteria; order Burkholderiales; family Rhodocyclaceae; genus AWTP1-18. The sequence continues at coordinate 14,276 of DASXVA010000001.1, read as the reverse complement.
GCCTGCTGATATTGCTGCCGCTGCCCTGGATTGGGCCAAGCGCCATTACTACGACGTCCTTTTCGTCGATACCGCCGGTCGCCTTGCCATTGATGAAGCCATGATGGCTGAAATCAAGCAGCTCCATGCTCAGCTCAATCCGATTGAATGTCTGTTCGTGGTGGATGCCATGCTGGGTCAGGATGCGGTCAACACGGCCAAGGCCTTCAATGAAGCCCTGCCCCTGACAGGCATTATCCTGACCAAGCTGGACGGTGATTCCCGCGGTGGTGCCGCTCTGTCGGTGCGCCATGTGACCGGCAAACCTCTCAAGTTTGCGGGTGTCGGCGAAAAACTCAACGGCCTTGAAGAATTCCATCCCGAGCGGATGGCCGCCCGCATCCTGGGCATGGGCGACATCATGGGGCTGGTGGAAGAAGCCCAGCGCAACGTCGATCAGGACAAGGCCAAAGAGTTTGTACAAAAGATGAAGTCCGGCAAGGGCTTCGATCTCAACGATTTCAAGGATCAGATTTCCCAGATGCGCAAGATGGGTGGCCTTTCCAGCCTGATGGACAAGTTGCCGGCCCAGTTTGGCGCCCTGGCCCAGCAGGCAGGGGGGGCTGTGGAGGACAAGGCGGTGCGCCGTCTGGAAGGCATCATCAATTCCATGACTCCCTTGGAACGCAGCAAGCCAGAGTTGATCAAGGCCAACCGTAAGCGCCGCATTGCCACAGGGGCTGGGGTTCAGGTGCAGGAAGTGAACCGCCTGCTGAACCAGTTTGAGCAGACCCAGAAGGTCATGAAGCAGTTTTCCAAGGGCGGTATGACAAAGATGATGCGCGGCCTGAAGGGCATGATGCCGGGAATGCGCTAGATATTGATTTTTAGCTTATAAGTAGCAGATGTCCGGCGCTCTGCCGGTGCACTCGATGCCTGAAACCAGTGGATAGACCATGAATCTGATTCCTGTTGATCGTCACGAACTTGAGCTGGATGTTCCTCTGCACTGGATGCTGTATGACCGCGACGGCAACATACTGCTGGAAGCCGGCACCAAGCTTGAATCGCTGGACGATATTGACGCGTTGTTAGCACTGGGGCCGATGCGCGACACTGAAGAAGGTGTGGTGCTACCCCTTGAGCCGACCGAGCAGAAGGTCTACAGCTTCAGCGATATGCGTCTTCGGGTGGGGGATCGTTTGCAGATTGAGCCGCCGGCCACGGTGAGTACCGACCGGCACACCGCCAAAGTGATTGGCTGGGTGGATAACTTCAGCCTTCTGGTTTCTACCCCGACGGTTGGCGGGTTACGCGTCCCTTTTCGCGATGGCGACAAAGTGGTGGTTCGCATGTTCACCAACCAGAACGCTTTTGCCTTCAATACCGATGTGATGCGGGGGATCAAGATCCCCTTGGATTATCTTCACCTGACCTTCCCGACGGAAATCCAGGGGGCGGTCATCCGCAAGTCACCCCGCATCAGAATGCGCCTGATCACGACCGTGTCACCCCTGCCGCCGGAGGGCAATACCCCACTGGAACAGGAGCGTTTCTCTGCCATTCTCCTCAACATCAGCGCCGATGGTACGTTGATTCAGGCCAAGCAGGCTCTGACTGAAAAAGGTGGTCGTCTTCGCCTTGCCTTCCGCGTGAATCTGCACGATGTGGATGCCTTGCTGACGGTGAATGCCGTAGTACGCAGCGTGTTCGCCGAGGAGGGTAAAGTGGGAGTGATGCTCCACGGCGTTCAGTTCGAAAAGCTGGAGCCCAACGATCAGCTGATCCTGCAAAGCATGATTTATCAGAAGATGGTTGAGCAGCCCCAGTTACTGGTCTGATTTCCCAGGTGCTCAGCGGCGCGGCTCAATGACCCTTGGTCCCCAGGACCAGTTTTTCTCCCAGGCTCCACGCACCATATTCGGGTATTCGGCCTGCCCCAGGCTGCCGTTGTAGCGACCCAGGGCGCGGAAAATGTCACCGTTCTCAATGTCCAGATAGTGGCGCAGGATGGTGCAGCCATAGCGCAGATTAGTTCGCATCTCGAACAGGCTGTCGTCGGGGCGGCCGATGAGCTTGACCCAGAAGGGCATCACCTGCATATAGCCCCGGGCACCGGCACCGGAAACTGCGTATTTGCGGAAGCCGCTTTCCACCTGTACCAGCCCCAATACCAGTTGCGGATCGAGACCCGCTCGGGTGGCTTCGTAATGAACGGAGCGGAGGAAGTCCAGTCGGTACTCTTGCTCGGGCAGCCGTTTTTCCAGGCGGCGGGACATTTCCGAAAGCCAATCCACCGCATCCATGGGGCTTTTGAAGGAGCTATTGGGGGGCTTTTGGTCCGCAATGATGCGGGACAGAGCCGCCTGAACGCTGGCTGCTAAAGGTTCATATTTCTGCGCTCCTGCCTGGGCAAATAGAGCCCAGGTCAGGAGCAGTAGTGCAATGAAATATCTGATCAGTTGCACAGTTTCTGGCGCAAGAACTCCACGACGCCATCCTTGGCAATCATGGTCGGCTCAGCATCGCGGCGGCCCTTGTATTCCAGTTGGCCTTCCTTCAAGCCGCGCTCGCCGACCACAATGCGATGAGGGGTGCCGATCAGTTCCCAGTCGGCAAACATGGAGCCGGGACGCTCGTCGCGGTCATCCAGTAGCGTGTCCACACCGGCGGCCAGCAGGTCTGCCAGCAATGTGTCGGCAGCCTCGCGCACGGCTTCGGACTTGCCGTAACCCATGGGTACGATCACCATGCTGAAAGGCGCAATGGCAGCGGGGAAGATGATGCCCTTGTCGTCGTGGTTCTGCTCAATGGCAGCGCCGACGATACGGGATACGCCGATGCCGTAACAGCCCATTTCCATGACCTGATCCTTACCTTGCTCATCAAGGAAGGTGCACTTCAGGGCTTCGGCGTATTTGGTCCGGAGCTGGAAGATGTGGCCAACTTCGATGCCGCGACAAATGGCGAGTGTGCCTTTGCCATCGGGAGAAGGGTCACCAGCCACCACGTTGCGGATGTCTGCTACTTCAGGCTCAGGCAAGTCACGAACGAAATTGACCCCGCTGATGTGGAAGCCTTCTTCGTTGGCGCCACAGGTGAAATCGCTCATGGCGGCCACAGTGCGGTCGGCCACAACTTTGATTTTTTCCGCTATGGCAACAGGGCCGATGTAGCCGGGCTTGCAACCGAGGGCCTCGATGATTTCATCGTCCTTGGCGAAGCGGAATTCTCCAATGATCTTGGCCGCTTTGATTTCGTTGAGATCATGGTCGCCGCGCAGCAGCAGCAGGACGAATTGGGGATTCTCTTCACCAGCCATGACGGCGACAGCCTTGACCATTTGAGTGACGGGAATGTTGAGGAATGCCGCCACGTCCTCACATTTTGTTTTGCCCGGAGTCGCTTTCTTTTCCATGGCTTGGCTGCTGGCAGCTCGCACTGCGGCAGGCGCCAAGGCTTCTGCCAGTTCCACATTGGCGGCGTAGTCGGAATCGGGGTTGTAGGCGATATCGTCTTCACCGGTTTCCGCGATAACGTGGAATTCATGGGAACCGGTGCCGCCGATGGAGCCGGTGTCCGCCGCTACCGCGCGGAAGAGCAAGCCTAGACGGTTGAAGATGCGATGGTAGGTGTCGTACATGTTGCGGTATTCCCGTTCCAGATCGGCGTAGCTGGTGTGGAAGGAATAGCCGTCTTTCATCAGGAACTCGCGACCGCGCATGACGCCGAAACGGGGGCGGATTTCGTCGCGAAATTTGGACTGGATTTGATAGAAGTGACGGGGCAATTGACGATAGCTACGCACTTCTTTGCGAACGAAATCGGTAATGACCTCTTCGTGGGTGGGGCCAATGACGAAATCCCGCTGGTGGCGATCCTTGAAGCGCAGCAGTTCGGGGCCGTATTTGGGGCCTCGGCCGGATTCCTCCCATAACTCAAAGGGTTGGACTGCTGGCATGAGCATTTCCAGGGCGCCGGCCCGGTTCATTTCTTCCCGTACGATGCCTTCCACCTTGCGCAGCACACGCAAGCCCAGGGGAGTCCAGGTGTAGATGCCACCGGCCAAGCGGCGGATCAGGCCCGCCCGCATCATCAGCTTGTGGGAGACGATTTCGGCGTCGGAGGGGGCTTCTTTCAGGGTGGAAATGAAAAACTGTGTGGCGCGCATGGCGGAATCCGGTGGTTAATTCAGAAGAGGGCAGATTTTACCGAAGCCGCGCTGCTTTCCCCGTCTGGGCGTTTATGAAAGAATTGAACCCAATTCAACATTCAAAGGTTTCATCATGCTCGACCGGGAAGGTTTTCGCCCGAATGTCGGCATCGTTCTGACCAACAGCCACAATCAGGTTTTCTGGGGCAAGCGCATTCGCGAGCATTCATGGCAGTTCCCTCAGGGGGGCATTAAAAAGGGCGAGTCGCCCGAGCAGGCCATGTATCGCGAGCTGCACGAGGAAATCGGGCTCAAGCCGGAACATGTCCGTATCCTGGGCCGTACAAGGGATTGGCTGCGCTACGAAGTGCCGAAACAATGGATTCGTCGCGAATGGCGCAGTACTTATAAAGGCCAGAAGCAGATCTGGTTCCTGCTTCGTTTGGTGGGAAAGGATGCTGACGTTGATTTGCGGGCGACGGAACAGCCGGAATTCGACGCTTGGCGCTGGAATGATTTCTGGATCCCTTTGGAAGCCGTCATTGAGTTCAAGCGGCAAGTTTATGTGTCCGCCTTGACCGAATTGTCCCGGCACGTCTTTATCGATCCGGCAGAACGTATTCCTCGCTGGGCGCCAGAGTTGATGGTTACCACCAGCCTCAATCTTGAGGATGAGCAGCAGGTACAGCAACAGCAATGAAAACTTTCCTTCGTTTTTGCACTCTTCTGTTCGCGGTGACGATGACTGGCAGTGCGCTTGCCCAGCAGACAAGCATTTCCGGCGACCCGAAAATCTGGAGTAGCGATATTCCTGACGATGCCCCTTGGGCGGAAAAGGCTGTGCAGCTGCCTCCTTATCCCAAGGAAGAGAACCTTCTTGAGTTCTACGTTGGCCCAAATGTCAGCAATCGTTTTTTCATCGACAAGACTTCCATCGAGCCAGGAGAGGACGGCGTTGTTCGCTACACCTTGGTGATTCGTACTTCTGGCGGCGCAACCAACGTGACCTATGAGGGGATTCGTTGCGATACGGGGGCAGTGAAGACTTATGGGCTTGGGCACAATGACGGGACCTGGGTCCGTCCCCGCAATCTTGACTGGAAGCCCATTGAAAATAAGCTCGTCAATCGCCACCATGCAGCCTTGCGGATGGAGTACTTCTGTACTCAGGGCATTATTCGGAATCAGGCTGAAGGTGTGGCAGTACTCAAACGTGGCCCTGCCCGCTGAACGAGATTGCCATGATGGATCGAGTAATCGTCGAATTTGACAAGGCCCTTAGGGCGGTTTTTGCTGCAGCGCCGACGACCAGGATGCGTCCTGGCGAGCATTTGCCCGAGGCTGATTTGAGTGAAAGTGAAAAGCGGCATGCTGCCGCGCTGATGCGCATCAATCATTGTGGCGAGATTTGTGCGCAGGCCCTGTATCAAGGGCAAGCCCTGACTTCGCGGAATCCCGAGACTCGGGCCACCATGGAGCACGCGGCCTGGCAGGAAACCGAGCATCTCAACTGGACCGAAAAGCGGATTGAGGAACTGGGCGGTCGCAAGAGCGTGCTCAACCCGTTTTGGTATGCCAGCTCACTGGCCATTGGCGTTACGGCGGGAATTCTGGGCGATGACTGGAACCTGGGTTTTTTGGCCGAAACTGAGCGGCAGGTTGAGGGTCATCTGGACAGCCATCTATCGTCTCTGCCTGCTCAGGATGTCCGTTCGCGGGAAGTCGTCTCGCGGATGAAGGATGACGAAATTGCCCATGCCGAGACTGCGATAGCCCTCGGCGCGAGGGAATTACCACTGCCGGTCAAGCTGGCCATGAGGGCCATGTCCAAGGTCATGACCGGGACTGCGTACCACCTCTAACCGGGTTGTAACGCAGTCAGGCTTCTATGATCTCAAAGCTGTGCGTGATCTCGGCAGTCTTGCCGAGCATGATGGATGCCGAACAATACTTTTCGGCGGACAGCTTGATGGCGCGTTCAACCACCTCATGCTTCAGTCCTTTGCCGCTAACCACGAAGTGCATATTGATCCGGGTGAATACCTTGGGGTCTGTTTCCGCACGGTCTGCGCTCATTTTTACTGAGCAATCCGTTACCTCCTGGCGGCTTTTTTTCAGGATCATCACCACATCAAATGCAGTGCAGCCACCAGTGCCAGCAAGCACTGTCTCCATGGGGCGCGGAGCAAGGTTGCGGCCGCCAGCATCCGGTGGACCATCCATAGTGATGAAGTGACCGCTTCCTGTTTCAGCAATGAAGCTCATGCCATCGTGCCAGCGTACCGTGCATTCCATTTCAAGATTTCCTTTGTTCAGGGTTGGTGGCCGATTCTAGTCGCGCAAGGAATATTTCGTTATTTCTCTATATGAAATTCAATCTTGCATTGTGATATTTATCGGTGTACCATTCGCTCCATGTTGAACGAGGCGCCAGTGGCTTGGCGGTTGGTTCTACCGTTGTCTCCTCCACCCTCCTCCAATTGGTGTGGATTCACGCAACCCCCTCATGGGTTGCGTTTTTTTTGGCACATGTTTGACACAGCTAAAGACGTGAAATAGAATGCGCGGCTTTTCTGCGTTTGCTCCTGCTTTTCGGTGGGGGCGTTTGAGACAGGGACTCTTCCATGAAAACCTTTTCTGCCAAGCCGCACGAGGTCAAGCGGGACTGGTTCGTCGTTGATGCGACGGACAAAGTTCTGGGCCGGCTGGCTTCCGAGATTGCTCACCGCCTGCGCGGTAAGCACAAGGCCGAATACACTCCCCACGTTGACACCGGTGATTACATCGTTGTCGTCAATGTGGAAAAACTCCGCGTGACCGGTGCCAAGGCGCAAGACAAGAAATACTATCGCCATTCAGGTTACCCCGGCGGTATCTACGAAACCAACTTCACCAAGCTGCAGCAACGCTTCCCTGGACGGATTCTTGAAAAAGCCGTCAAGGGCATGTTGCCAAAGGGCCCCTTGGGCTACGCCATGCTGAAGAAGTTGAAGTCTTATGCTGGCACTGCGCATCCCCACACTGCCCAGCAACCCAAGACGCTGGACATCTAAGGAATCGACATGGCTACCAATTATTTCTATGGCACCGGTCGTCGCAAGACTGCTGTTGCTCGTGTGTTCATGAAGCCGGGTACTGGCAAGATCACTGTTAACGACAAGCCCGTGGATGAGTTCTTCTCCCGCGAAACTGGTCGGATGGTGGTTCGTCAGCCTCTGGAACTGGTTCAACATTCCAGCACTTTCGACATCATGGTCAATGTGACCGGTGGTGGTGAATCTGGTCAAGCTGGCGCCGTTCGGCACGGTATCACTCGCGCTCTGATCGAATACGATGCCGCACTGAAGTCTGCTCTATCCCACGCCGGCTTCGTGACTCGCGACGCCCGTGAAGTGGAACGGAAGAAGGTCGGTCTCCACGGCGCCCGTCGTCGCAAGCAGTTCTCCAAGCGTTAATCGCTGCAGAGTCCCTGCCAGAAAAGCCGCCTTCGGGCGGCTTTTTGTTTTTAGCAATACTGCTGCCTCAGACTGATAAGATTGTCCGCTTGGTTATGTACTGGAGTTGGTAATGATTAAAGTTGGCGTGGTAGGTGGAACAGGCTACACCGGTGTCGAGTTGCTACGGTTGCTGGCCCAGCATCCGGAAGTGAATTTGACCGCTGTAACCTCTCGTGGAGAAGCGGGTACTGCGGTGTCCGATATGTTCCCAAGCTTGCGCGGGCGAGTTTCCGTCGCATTTACTGACCCCGCGTCTTCCTCTCTTGATCAATGTGACTTGGTGTTTTTTGCCACTCCCAATGGCATTGCCATGCAGCAAGCACATGCTCTGTTGGATGCTGGTGTGAAAGTTATTGATCTGGCTGCCGACTTCCGGATTACAGATGTTGTTGAGTGGGAGAAGTGGTATGGGATGACTCACGCCAGTCCAGCCCTTGTTGCCGAGGCCGTTTATGGCCTGCCTGAAGTTAATCGCGAGAAAATTCGTAATGCCCGGTTAGTGGCTAATCCTGGTTGTTATCCAACGGCAACCCAGTTGGGATTCTTGCCTTTGGTCGAGGCCGGGTGCGTTGAACTGAGCAGCTTAATTGCCGATACAAAGTCCGGGGTTTCCGGTGCAGGACGCAAGGCCGAAGTCGGCATCCTGTTTTCTGAGACTGGTGACAACTTCAAAGCCTATGGCGTCGCCGGACATCGGCACTTGCCGGAAATTCGGCAAGGCTTGGCAAGGGCTGCTGGAAAGCCCATTGGCTTAACCTTTGTTCCTCATCTGACGCCAATGATTCGGGGCATTCATGCAACGCTTTACGGTCGCTTGACCAAGGATGTTGATTTACAGTCACTGTTTGAGCAACGCTATGCAAACGAACCCTTTGTGGACGTAATGCCTGCCAAGTCACATCCTGAAACCCGGTCCGTGCGTGCTGCCAATATTTGCCGTATTGCTGTGCATCGTCCTCAAGGGGGTGACACCGTGGTCGTATTGTCGGTGATCGATAACCTTGTAAAGGGTGCGGCCGGGCAAGCGGTTCAAAACATGAACATCATGTTCGGTTTTGATGAGGTTACTGGGCTGACGCAGATTCCTGTGCTGCCGTGAAGTGGAGACGTTTGAAGGGGCGGTTTGGTATTTCCGCTCCCCGCTTGGCCATTCGCCCTCATGTTCCGTGGTACTGGCGTTCCTTGGCCTTGGTTATCATTCTTGGCGTGGCCTTGGCCTTGGGGCATTGGATTTATGATGCAGGACGCAGTCTTGCCGGCTTTGATTGGCGAGAAAGCGAACAAGCACTTAGCGAGTTACGCAACGAAATTCTCCAATTGAAGGAAGAGAATAGTCAGTTACGTAAATCGGTCAATGCCAACGCAAGCAGCATGCAAATGGAGCAGACGGCTCAGCAAGGTTTGACGGAGCAGATTCGGCGCTTGGTGGCCGAGAATGGGCAGCTCAAAGAAGAGCTGGCTGTATTTGAAAGCCTTGCCAGTGGTGGAGGTAAAACGGCAACAGCGACAGCATCACGCTTGTCTGTGGAGCCGGATGGCGTAACCGGGTTGTATCGCTATCATGTGCTGCTGACCTCTGGTAGCGGACAGGGAGACAAGGAGCTCGTTGGCAACGTCCAACTGGTCATCAATGCCGTCCTGGGCGACAAAACTGTTATCCTGAACTACCCGCAGGCTGGTGAAAAAGAAATTCGGGTCAGCTTCCGCCGATTTTTACGGCACGCTGGTAGTTTTCAGCTCGCGCCAGGAGCGCGACTCAAAGACGTCGAAGCCCAGTTGCTAGTCGGTGGCTCCGTCATGGCAACTACCAAATTTTCTTTGTGAGCTTGTAAAGGAAAAAGGAATCCCCATGTTCTCTTCCAAGAAACCAAAGCCCCAAGGCCGGATTGATTGTTTGATTGGCGCTGGAACAAAAGTAACTGGCGACGTTACCTTTACTGGCGGCTTGAGGGTTGATGGCGAGATCAAAGGCAATGTCCAGGCCGCGGGAGATCAGCCTAGTACGCTGGTGATCAGTGAGCATGCAAGGATCGAAGGTGAAATCCATGTTTCTCATCTGGTTATTAATGGAACGGTGATTGGCCCAATGCATGCAACGGAGTTACTCGAACTTCAGCCCAAAGCCCGTGTCACAGGTGATGTGGAATATGGGACGATAGAAATCCACTTGGGAGCCGTTGTACAAGGGCGGCTGATCCATCAAGGATTGTCATCCAAGTCAGTTGAGCTTAAGCTTGCCAGCAACAATTGATTGGTCCCCACCAAGAGATGTATAGCAAATCACACTGAACGAAATGAATCAGGAGAAAAATATGAATGCCCCTACAGAAATGCCAAGCCCCTTTGTTTTTACCGATAGTGCTGTTGCCAAGGTAAAAGATCTCATTGCGGAAGAAGGTAATCCCGAGCTCAAGTTGCGGGTATTTGTCACCGGCGGTGGATGTTCCGGTTTTCAATACGGTTTTACGTTCGACGAAGTCAGCAATGAAGATGACACTGCCGTGGTTAAGGATGGCGTGACTTTGCTGATTGATCCCATGAGCTACCAATATCTGGTTGGCGCTGAGATTGATTACACCGAAAGCCTGGAAGGCTCTCAGTTCGTCATCAAGAATCCGAATGCCACAAGTACATGTGGATGCGGCTCATCGTTTTCTGCATGAGTTTATTGAAATGAAATAACAAGGGGCACTTCGGTGCCCCTTGTTATTTGTACTGGCTAAGTTTTACGCCGGATAAAAGGCACCAAGCATTCGGTCACCTTTTGCTCCCGTTACGCGGGGCAAATTGCCAGGTAGATTGAGAACGTGGCGTTGTGCAAGCCATGCAAAGGCAACGGCTTCCACCCAATCAGGCGGGATACCCAGTTCAGATGTTGTTCCGATTCTGCAGGCTGGGAGTCGAATGCAAAATTCGTGCATCAATGCAGCATTGTTTGCGCCTCCGCCACAGAGATAAATCTCCTCTGCTTGAGGCGCCCAGCGTTGAATCGCATCGATGCAACTTTTGCACGTCAGTTCGAGCAGCGTTGCCTGTACGTCAGAGGCATTTTCATTGCCATGAAGGAATCCCTTCAGCCAAGAAAGGTTAAATTCTTCCCTGCCGCAGCTTTTCGGAGGCACTTGAGTAAAGAAGGGATGGGACAGCAGCTTCTCCAGCAATAACGGGATCGTTTTGCCGGTGGCTGCCCAAGTGCCATCCGTATCAAAAGGGTGCCCTTGCTGCTCTTGTATCCACGCATCCATCAATATATTGGCCGGGCCGCAGTCGAAACCAGTTATCGAGCCACTTGGTTCGCTTGCTGGCAGGACAGTCAAGTTGGCTATCCCGCCAAGGTTCAATAGCACTCGGTTTCGGCTTGCGGAATTGAACATGGATGCATGGGCGGCTGGTACCAGTGGCGCTCCCTGTCCACCTGCCGCAATGTCTCGATTGCGGAAGTCGGCAACTACAGCGATGCCAGTCAGTTCTGCCAGCAGTGCGGGATTATTCAGTTGAAGAGAATAGCCTGCCTCGGGGCGGTGCCGAATGGTTTGTCCATGGCAGCCAATGGCTTTGACGGACTTTGCATTGATAGAACATTGCACCAGAAGTTGATTGCATGCGGAGGCGTAAAGCTGACTAAGTTTTTGGCCTAGAAGCGCTGATCTATGTAATTCATTGTGCCCGGGCTCATGCAAGGCGAGCGCTTCTTCTTTGATGTCGACCGGATAGGGCTGGTAGTAGGTGCCGATGGTTCTCTGGCCTGATGGCCCAAAGCTAACAAGCACGGCGTCGACACCATCAAGGCTAGTGCCCGACATCAAGCCGATATACAAATCATCTGCCAAGTGAGTTAGTCCAGCGCAGCCATGTTGCCGCTATGAATCATGTCGATTCGCTCCATTTGCGACGCTGCTAACGACTTGAAGTATGAGAGTTGCTGGGGCGCCAAAGGTGGCGATCCAGGCAGGGCAACAGTTAGCGGGTTTTGATGAATGCCGTCAATGCGGAACTCATAGTGAAGATGCGGGCCGGAGGCAAGGCCGGTCATGCCGGTGTAAGCGATGACGTCGCCCTGGCTAACTTTCTTGCCGGGTTTTAGGCCGAGGGCAAAGTTGGATAGGTGGCCGTAAACCGTTGAATAGCGGCCTTGATGCTTCAGGACCACCACTTTCCCGTAGCCACCCTGCGTTCCAACAAATTCGACAGTGCCATCGGCAGTAGCTCGTACCCGGGTACCAATTGGGGCACCGTAATCAACACCTTTGTGGGCGCGCCAAGTTTGGAGGACTGGGTGAAATCTGGCAGAAGAAAAACCGGAGGTGACTCGCGAAAACTCCAGGGGGGAGCGGAGAAATGCCTTGCGAAGATTTTTCCCATCGGGAGTGTAATAACCGCCTTTGCCGCTGGTGTCGCCAAACCAGAGTGCGCGATAGCATTTGCCATCATTGATGAACTCCGTTGCCAGAATGCGGCCGGTACGAAGGAGCTTGCCTTGATAACTTACGGTTTCATAAATGACGGAAAACCTGTCGCCTTTGCGCAAATCTCGATGGAAATCGATATCACCGCCGAAAATGTCGGCAAGTTGTGTAGCGATCGCATCAGGAATTCCTGCTGTGTCTGTAGCACCAAAAAGCGAATAACGTATTTCTGCCGATTTCAGTACGGTCTGTGTTTCGACGGGTAGTGCTGTTTCCGAGGCAGTGAAACCCTGACCATTCCGTTTAATGATGATGGCGCGGTCACTTTGACCATTGAGTGGGAACATCAGAGACTGCAAGTCTTGGTTCTTGCTTACTTCGGCAGTAACAATTTTCCCCGGGGAAATCTGGCGAAAAAATGCTGAAGCTTCTGGTGTTTGACGCAACAACGCCAAAGTTTCCTCTTCATTTACACCGATTCGCTTCAGCAATGATTGCGCGCTATCACCGGGGCGAACCCGCTCTTCACGAATGAATTGTTCTGTATTCGTGGCGGAGTTGGATAGGGCTATGAGGTTGTCGGGGCGCAATTCTTCGACGATATCTCTTCGTGCAACAGAGGATGTCAAAGTTGAAGTCGAAGTGCCGAAGGCGATCACAGCGCCCGATAGGGTCAGGAGGGCTAAGCCGCCACCAACCCAGAATCGCGGTGATGTCGCAGCGGAGAGGAAAGTGGGTAATCTGAGGTGCGCTAGAATCCGGCTCTTCTGATGGTCCATGCGATAGTCGGTCAGGCTATAGATCGGCGCATTCTATCATGGCTGCAAATCCTTCCTAATTACCTGAAAATGAACGATATTCAAAGCCAGTTGGCACTGATTAAACGTGGTGCCGAAGAGTTGCTGATCGAAGCCGAGCTTGTTGAAAAGCTGAAGACGGGGCGTCCATTGCGCATTAAGGCTGGCTTTGATCCGACGGCTCCCGATCTTCATCTTGGGCATACCGTGCTCATCAACAAGATGAGGCATTTTCAAGAGTTGGGTCATCACATCATGTTTCTTATTGGGGACTTCACCGGCATGATTGGTGATCCTACTGGCAAAAATACGACCCGTCCTCCCTTGTCGCGGGAGCAGATTGTCGAGAATGCGCAAAGTTATCGGGATCAGGTTTTTAAGATCCTCGATCCGGAGAAAACCGAGGTCTGTTTCAATTCTGCATGGTTCGATGGCTTCGGTGCTTCTGGGATGATCAAGCTTGCAGCGCATCAGACAGTGGCACGCATGTTGGAGCGTGACGATTTCTCCAAGCGCTACGCCTCAAATCAACCGATTGCTATCCATGAGTTTCTCTACCCCCTGTGTCAGGGATACGACTCAGTCGCCATGAAGTCCGATGTCGAACTGGGGGGTACCGACCAGAAGTTCAACCTGCTGGTCGGACGTGAACTCCAGAAACATTACGGTCAAGCGCCGCAGTGTGTATTGATGATGCCGCTGCTGGTGGGGATGGATGGCGTTAATAAAATGTCCAAATCTTTGGGCAACTACATCGGCATCGCAGAGCATCCCAAAGAAATCTTTGGCAAGTTGATGTCCATCTCGGATGACTTGATGTGGCGCTACTATGAGCTGCTTTCATTCAAAGGCGTAACTGAGATTGCTCAGCTGAGGCAAGAGATAGTCGCTGGACGCAATCCCAGAGATGCCAAGGTATTGTTGGCGCAAGAAATTGTGGAGCGTTTCCATTCAAGGAAAGCCGCAGAAGATGCATTGACCGATTTCGAGGCTCGATTTCAGCGTGGGGCGATTCCTGACGATATTCCAGAAGTTGCAGTGGCGGCGGCGGCGGTAGCCCAAGTACTTAAACAGGCAGGTCTGGTTGCAAGTACCTCTGAGGCTTTACGCATGATTGATGGCGGTGGCGTGCGGCTGAATGGGGAAAAGCTGGAGGACAAGGGGCTTCAGTTGGCTGCTGGTCAAACGGTTGTGTTGCAAGTCGGCAAGCGCAAGTTTGCACGCGTCACGGTGTCTTAGTGACGAGCACGCAGAGTAGTAATTTCAAAAATATTTCACGAAAGTGTTGACCAATAAAAATTAGCCCCTATAATCTCGTTCCTCTGCTGATGACGCAGACGGCGAAACGAAGTAGATAAGTACTTGTTTTGCAGCTCTTTAAAAATTGGAACAGCCGATAGGTGTAGGCACTTGCGGGCTGTAGATAGTTGATTCGCTGGACGGG